>NZ_AP023069.1:0-2167602 GCF_013030075.1 Neisseria gonorrhoeae | reverse complement strand
GGATAGGCTCGAATCGGTAAAAATGAAATCGAAAACAAAGAAAATATAATATTTTCAAAAAGAAAACAAATCTGTTGAATACGCGTCGGTTCAAAACGCAGCGAACCGATTATACCGACTCGCCGATATTTTATCCACAACCCGTGCAAAAATTTATCCACAGAAAGGCGGCAGAAATCCGCAGGCAATCGGGCAATCCTCCTGCAAAGTTTCTATATTGATTGACAAAAGCGGCAAATTGGAGTGTAATTCACGGTTTAATTATCTACCCATTCTATTTTAGGAACCATCATGAAACGCACTTATCAACCTTCCGTTACCAAACGCAAACGCACCCACGGCTTCCTCGTGCGCTCCAAAACACGCGGCGGACGCGCAGTATTGGCCGCACGCCGTGCCAAAGGCCGCAAACGCCTGGCAGTGTAATTTTGGACTACCGCTTCGGAAGGCAGTACCGCTTGTTAAAAACGGATGATTTTTCATCCGTTTTTGCATTCAGAAACCGCCGCAGCCGCGACCTGCTGCAAGTTTCGCGCTCAAACGGCAACGGGCTGGACCATCCCCGCATCGGTCTGGTGGTCGGCAAAAAAACCGCCAAACGCGCCAACGAGCGGAACTATATGAAACGCGTCATCCGCGACTGGTTCAGATTGAACAAAAACCGGCTGCCGCCTCAGGATTTCGTCGTGCGCGTCCGCCGGAAATTCGACAGGGCTACCGCAAAACAGGCAAGGGCGGAACTGGCACAACTCATGTTCGGCAACCCCGCAACCGGATGCGGGAAACAGGTATGATCAGAACGGTACCCTGCAGGCAAGGTTCAGACGGCAACGGGTTTCCCATACAAGGAACATCCCGATGAACTTCCTATTGTCCAAACTGCTGCTGGGGCTGATAAGGTTTTACCAATACTGCATCAGCCCGCTGATTCCGCCGCGCTGCCGTTATACGCCGACCTGTTCGCAATACGCGGTCGAAGCGGTCAAAAAATACGGCGCATTCAAAGGCCTCCGGCTCGCCATCAAGCGCATTGCACGCTGCCACCCTTTCGGCGGACACGGACACGACCCCGTTCCCTGACCCGACGCAATATTCAAATTGCACGCTTTCCTTTTATTTCCCATCGGTTTCTATATAATGCCGTCTGAACCTTCGGGCTGGCGGCACGGCCGTCGGGTATGAAGCCCGCCCTTATTCCCCGTCTATCGGAACACGCAACCTGCGGCATTTCCGACCATTCAGGAAACTCTATATGGATTTTAAAAGACTCACGGCGTTTTTCGCCATCGCGCTGGTGATTATGATCGGCTGGGAAAAAATGTTCCCCACCCCGAAACCCGTCCCCGCGCCCCAACAGGCGGCACAAAAACAGGCAGCAACCGCTTCCGCCGAAGCCGCGCTCGCGCCCGCAACGCCGATTACCGTAACGACCGACACGGTTCAAGCCGTTATTGATGAAAAAAGTGGCGACCTGCGCCGGCTGACCCTGCTCAAATACAAAGCAACCGGCGACGAAAACAAACCGTTCGTCCTGTTTGGCGACGGCAAAGAATACACCTACGTCGCCCAATCCGAACTTTTGGACGCGCAGGGCAACAACATTCTGAAAGGCATCGGCTTTAGCGCACCGAAAAAACAGTACACCCTCAACGGCGACACAGTCGAAGTCCGCCTGAGCGCGCCCGAAACCAACGGACTGAAAATCGACAAAGTCTATACCTTTACCAAAGACAGCTATCTGGTCAACGTCCGCTTCGACATCGCCAACGGCAGCGGTCAAACCGCCAACCTGAGCGCGGACTACCGCATCGTCCGCGACCACAGCGAACCCGAGGGTCAAGGCTACTTTACCCACTCTTACGTCGGCCCTGTTGTTTATACCCCTGAAGGCAACTTCCAAAAAGTCAGCTTCTCCGACTTGGACGACGATGCGAAATCCGGCAAATCCGAGGCCGAATACATCCGCAAAACCCCGACCGGTTGGCTCGGCATGATTGAACACCACTTCATGTCCACCTGGATCCTCCAACCTAAAGGCGGCCAAAGCGTTTGCGCCGCAGGCGACTGCCACATCGACATCAAACGCCGCAGCGACAAGCTGTACAGCGCAAGCGTCAGCGTGCCTTTAGCCGCTATCCAAGCCGGCGCCAAAGCCGAAACTGCCGTCAACCTGTATGCCGGTCCGCAAACCACATCCGTTATCGCAAACATCGCCGACAACCTGCAACTGGCAAAAGACTACGGTAAAGTACACTGGTTCGCATCGCCGCTCTTCTGGCTCCTGAACCAACTGCACAACATTATCGGCAACTGGGGCTGGGCAATCGTCGTTTTGACCATCATCGTCAAAGCCGTACTGTATCCATTGACCAACGCCTCCTACCGTTCGATGGCGAAAATGCGTGCCGCCGCACCCAAACTGCAGACCATCAAAGAAAAATACGGCGACGACCGTATGGCGCAACAGCAAGCGATGATGCAGCTTTACAAAGACGAGAAAATCAACCCGCTGGGCGGCTGTCTGCCTATGCTGTTGCAAATCCCCGTCTTCATCGGCTTGTACTGGGCATTGTTCGCCTCCGTAGAATTGCGCCAGGCACCTTGGCTGGGCTGGATTACCGACCTCAGCCGCGCCGACCCCTACTACATCCTGCCCATCATTATGGCGGCAACGATGTTCGCCCAAACCTATCTGAACCCGCCGCCGACCGACCCGATGCAGGCGAAAATGATGAAAATCATGCCGTTGGTTTTCTCCGTCATGTTCTTCTTCTTCCCTGCCGGTTTGGTTCTCTACTGGGTGGTCAACAACCTCCTGACCATCGCCCAGCAGTGGCACATCAACCGCAGCATCGAAAAACAACGCGCCCAAGGCGAAGTCGTTTCCTAAATGCCGCAGCATGAAAAATGCCGTCTGAAACCTGTTCAGACGGCATTTTTATTGTTCACCCCCTATCGGGGCGGAAATCTTCAACCCGCATACATCACAAAAATCGTCGGGCGTTTTTTCAGATTGGGCATTTCCTTCATCCTGCGCCAATCCGCAACCGTTTTACTGACCACCAACTGAGTCGGCAACGTCAAATCCGTAGCCGTACACAAGCGCGTTTCAGGATGCAGGTTTTCCACCGCATCGGCAAGCAGCGCATCATTGCGGTAAGGCGTTTCAATAAAAATCTGCGTCTCGCCGCACTGCCGCGAACGTTGCTCCAAAGCATTCAAACTCTGAATGCGCTCATTTTTTTCAGACGGCAGATAACCATTAAACGCAAAGTTCTGCCCATTCGCACCCGAAGCCATCAGCGCCAGCAGCAGGCTGGACGGGCCGACCAAAGGCCGTACTTCAAAACCGTGTTTATGCGCCAATGCCACCAAATTCGCGCCCGGATCGGCAACAGCCGGGCAACCCGCCTCGCTGACAATCCCCATACTGCGCCCTTCTTGCAAAGGTTTCAGCAATTCCGGCAAAGTCTTCAAATCCGTGTGTTCATTCAACGTTTGCAGATTCAGTTCGCGTATCGGCGTCGTTATCCCCAAATGCTTCAAATGCGCACGCGCCGTTTTTTCCGCTTCCACGACAAAATCCGTCAGCCCGACAACCGCCCGTTGTTCATGCTGCAACAGGCACGGCGTGTCAGGCGTACCCAAAGGCGTAGGAATCAAATACAAAACAGGAGACATCATTCCCTCACTCATCGGTTAAAAATGCCGTCCGAACCCTTCAGACGGCATAAACGGGCAGTTACAAAACATCCACGCCCTCGTTTTTCAAAAAATCGACCAGACGGAAAACCGGCAGACCAATCAAGGCATTCGGATCGGTACTTTCAATCCGTTCGATCAACAGCGCGCCCAAGCCCTCGCTTTTCGCCGCACACGAACAATAAACCGCATCCGGCTCGCGCTCCAAATAGCGGAGGATGTGCAGCTCGTCCAACTGCCTCATCACGACCACCGTCTTATCGATATGCCGATGCATCCTGCCCGTAACCGTATTTAGCAGAACGACCGCACTGTAAAACTCAATCTCCCTGCCGCTCAAATGCATCAACATCTTTTGCGCGTTGGCAAGGTTCATCGGCTTGCCCCACTGCCTGCCGTCGCACCACGCCACCTGGTCCGCACCGACAATCAACGCCCCGGGGAAACGCCCGGTCAACGACCGCGCCTTACCCTCGGCAAGGCGCAATGCCGTCTGAGGGGCGGATTCCCCCAACATCGGCGTTTCGTCAAAATCGGGGGATGCCGCCTGAAAGGCAATGCCGAGCCTTTCCATCTGTTCGCGGCGGAAAACCGAACTCGTACCCAAAACCAAAGGCAGTTCCAAACCCATCCCATCCTCCTTACCGTTGAAAACACGCCCGAAGGGGCGGTAAAATCCAGCCATGCGCCGAAACACGGACGCCCGCCTTCGGCGTACCGCAACATTTTTCTTAAAAATATTGACGTTAGAACATCTAAATTATATCATACCCCGTTTATGTCAGACCCTAATTTGATTGACCCGGAAATTTTTGCCGCCGAAAGGCAGAACCTGCAAGGCAGTTTTCTGCTGGAAGAATTGGACGAGCGAGTCAGTTTGCACGATTATCCCGCCGACAGGCGGACCAAAATATCGTTTACACTGACCGGCGGTCGCGACCGGCTGCAACGCCTGTTCCTCGACCTGAACGTCAAAGCCGATATGCCCCTGATTTGCCAGAGATGTATCAAACCCATGCCGTTCATGCTCGATGAAAGCAGCCGTATCGTCCTGTTTTCCGACGAAGAGTCCTTGGACGAATCCATGCTTGCCGACGAAGAACTCGAAGGCATACTGATTGAAAAAGAACTCGACGTGCGCGCATTGGTAGAAGACCAAATCCTGATGTCCCTGCCCTTTTCGCCGCGACACGGACACTGCGGCAATACCCTTCCGGAATCCGCCAACCAAGACAAACCCAACCCCTTTGCTGTTTTGGCGGGTTTGAAAAGCAGTTAATTAGGACACAGTTTATTTATCTAGGAGCTTGAAATGGCCGTTCAACAAAACAAAAAATCCCCTTCCAAACGCGGTATGCACCGTTCGCACGACGCACTGACCGCGCCCGCACTGTTTGTCGACAGCACAACCGGCGAAGTACACCGCCCGCACCACATCTCCCCCAACGGTATGTACCGCGGCCGCAAAGTGGTCAAAGCCAAAGGCGAATAATCCCTATTCGACTGACTGAAAAAGCCAGAACATTGCCATGCAATTACTGGCTTTTTTTACATTGGACGCACCATCCGTCCAAACTTTCGCCATACGTCAACACACAGGGGCAAAGCGTTCCGTATAATACCCCGTGAAAATATTCCAAAAGCCCCAACCACCAAGGAAATTCCGATGAAACAGAAAATCTGGTACACCTACGATGACATCCACCGCGTCATCAAAGCATTGGCAGAAAAAATCCGGAACGCCGGCGTCAAATACGATGCCATGATCGCTATCGGCGGCGGCGGCTTTATTCCGGCACGCATGCTGCGCTGTTTTCTGGAAATTCCGATTTATGCCGTAACCACCGCCTATTACGACAGCGACAACGAAGGACAAGTTACCGAAGAAGTCAAAAAAGTCCAATGGCTAGACCCCGTCCCCGAAGTCCTGCGGGGCAAAAACGTGCTCGTCGTCGATGAAGTGGACGACAGCCGCGTAACCATGGAGTTCTGCCTGAAAGAACTGCTCAAGGAAGACTTCGACACTGTCGGCGTCGCCGTCCTGCACGAAAAAATCAAAGCCAAAGCAGGCAAAATCCCCGAAGGCATTCCCTATTTCAGCGGCATTACCGTAGAAGACTGGTGGATCAACTATCCGTGGGACGCACTCGACATCGACGAACACAACCGCCTTGCCGAAGCCGGCCGAGGCTAACCCTTTCAGACGGCATATTTTCCGAACCGATGCCGTCTGAAGCCCGCACGACCCCTGCCGCAGACCGAAAATCTACCGGAGAAACCCCTATGATTACATTGGCCGTAGATGCCATGGGCGGCGACCAAGGACTTGCCGTTACCGTACCCGGCGCAACCGCATTCCTCCAAGCACACCCCGATGTCCGCCTGATTATGACCGGCGACGAAACGCAGCTCCGCCAAGCCCTGAACGCGGCAGGCGCGCCGATGGAACGCATCGACATCTGCCATACCACCCAGGTTGTCGGCATGGATGAATCCCCTCAGTCCGCCCTAAAGAACAAAAAATACTCCTCCATGCGCGTTGCCATCAACCAAGTTAAAGAAGGCAAAGCCCAAGCCGCCGTATCCGCAGGCAACACGGGCGCGCTCATGGCAACCGCACGTTTCGTCCTCAAGACCATACCCGGCATCGAACGCCCCGCCATCGCCAAATTCCTTCCTTCCGACACCGACCACGTTACCCTCGCCCTCGACCTCGGCGCAAACGTCGACTGCACACCCGAACAGCTTGCCCAATTTGCCGTCATCGGCAGCGAACTCGTCCACGCACTCCATCCTCAAAAAGGACAGCCGCGCGTCGGGCTGGTCAACGTCGGCACAGAAGACATCAAAGGTACGGATACCGTCAAACAAACCTACAAACTGCTGCAAAACAGCAAACTCAACTTTATCGGCAACATCGAAAGCAACGGCATCCTGTACGGCGAAGCAGATGTCGTCGTCGCCGACGGCTTTGTCGGCAACGTCATGCTCAAAACCATCGAAGGCGCAGTCAAATTCATGAGCGGAGCCATCCGCCGCGAATTCCAGAGCAACCTGTTCAACAAACTTGCCGCCGTTGCCGCCCTACCCGCCCTCAAAGGCTTGAAAAACAAACTCGATCCGCGCAAATTCAACGGGGCCATCCTGCTCGGGCTGCGCGGCATCGTCATCAAAAGCCACGGCGGCACAGACAAAACCGGTTTCCGCTACGCACTCGAAGAAGCCTACCACGAAGCCAAGTCCGCCGGCCTTTCCAAAATCGAACAAGGCGTTGCCGAACAACTCGCCGCACTGGAAGCCGCCCAAAACGAAACCGCCGCCAGTCTGTAACACGCACGATGCCGTCTGAACGCCCCCGCCCCTTTCAGACGGCATCCGGCACCCGTCCAAACCTGCGGGCGCGGACGGCGATGCGCCTGTCCGGCACTTCCCAAATACTTCCCTGTAAAATAAGGAGTATTTGAAAAATGAAGACATTAGAAAAACGGATGAAAGCTCTAGACAAACGGATGATGAAGTTCGGAAAATCCCTTGAAGGCAGGCTTGATGCCCGTCTGATTGAATCCGCATTGGATTATATTCATTATTCGGAACGTTTTTTGGCTTTTGACATCCTGTGTACTTATATCGAAGATTTCGATATCCGGCTGACGGAACAAGAATCCCGGGAAATTTCTTTTATCAACAAGGAATTTGAGATAGAAAGCACGTCCGATTAACCAATAAAGCCAATGATTTGATAAGAATGAAAACATCGACGGTCGTTTTTGGCGGATTTTTTATGGCAGACAACGGGGAGCGAATCCAAATCCCCGTTTTGGAAAATCCTGACATTAGGGAAATCAATCGCTTTTTTTCCGTATCAAATTTTGAGAAAAAAGCCGGCGTCCTTGTTTTCAGAATCATCCCCGAGCCGGAATTTGGCAATACCGAATTAACTGTCTATTTTGAAAAAGGATATTATAGTGGATTAACAAAAACCGGTACGGCGTTGCCCCGCCTTGGCTCAAAGGGAACGATTCCCTAAGGTGCCCAAGCACCAAGTGAACCGGTTCCGTACTATCCGTACTGTCCGCGGCTTCGCCGCCTTGTCCTGATTTTTGTTAATCCACTATATTTGCCAATAATTCAAACAATTTTAGAAGGCGGGGATATTAAAGTAAAAAACCTTAAAACAGAAAATTACAGCGGGAAGGCAAGGGAAATCTTGGGAGATTGCTACCCTATTGAACATATCTCTAAAAATATTTCTACAATTCAAAATATCATTTCCGAATTTATCAGACAAAAACAAACACCGGCACCAAATAATTTGATGGAAACCCAACAATCAAGATGCCGTCTGAAGCAGCTTGGGCTTTCAGACGGCATTTCCTTCACTTAAAACAGCGTATCGGCAACCCCGCCCCGCCCGTCCACGGCAATCCGCATCTGAAAACCATCTGTATGCCAAACCACACCCCCATCCCTGTTTCCGTCATTTGCACCCTGCCCGTATTGGGCAATCATCGGTTTTTCGCTTACAATAGCCGAATCTGAACCAACTCTCTAAAAAGGCCGTTCCCATGCAGTATGCAAAAATTTCCGGCACGGGCAGCTATCTTCCTGCCAACCGCGTCAGCAATGACGACCTTGCCCAAAAGGTAGATACCTCTGACGAGTGGATTACCGCGCGTACGGGCATCAAATTCCGCCATATTGCAGCCGAAAACGAAAAAACCAGCGATCTTGCAGCCGAAGCGGCGCGGCGCGCTTTGGCAGATGCCAAATTAAATATAAACGACATTGATTTGATTATCGTGGCGACGGCAACGCCGGATATGCAGTTTCCTTCTACCGCCACCATCGTGCAGCAAAAATTGGGCATCACCAACGGCTGCCCCGCGTTTGACGTGCAGGCGGTGTGCGCAGGCTTTATGTACGCGCTGACTACGGCAAATGCCTACATTAAAAGCGGTATGGCGAAAAACGCGCTGGTCATCGGCGCGGAAACCTTCAGCCGCATCGTCGATTGGAACGACCGCACAACCTGCGTGCTGTTCGGCGACGGCGCGGGCGCGGTGGTTTTAAGCGCGTCCGACAAACCGGGCATCATCCACAGCAAACTCAAAGCCGACGGCAATTATCTGAAACTCTTAAACGTCCCCGGGCAAATCGCCTGCGGCAAAGTTTCCGGTTCGCCGTACATTTCGATGGACGGTCCCGGCGTGTTCAAGTTTGCCGTCAAAATGCTGTCCAAAATCGCCGATGACGTTATCGAAGAAGCAGGTTACACCGCCGAACAAATCGACTGGATTGTTCCCCATCAGGCAAACCGCCGCATTATCGAATCGACCGCGAAACATTTGGGTTTGAGTATGGACAAAGTCGTCCTGACCGTCCAAGACCACGGCAACACGTCCGCCGCATCCATTCCGCTGGCTTTGGACGCGGGCATCCGCAGCGGACAAATCAAACGCGGTCAAAACCTGCTGCTCGAAGGCATAGGCGGCGGTTTCGCGTGGGGCGCGGTGCTGTTGCAATATTGAAACCGGTGCCGTCTGAAACAGGCTTTCAGACGGCATTTCCCATATCATGAAGCGGCAGGCTTTCTTCAAACCGATGGCGTGTGCGGCATTTCTGTCCGCCGTTTCGCTGCGCCTCCCCGTATTGGGCGCGTGTTACGCAATATTGTCCCTCTATGCGTTTGCACTTTACGGCATCGACAAACGGCGTGCCGTGCGGGGAAAACGCCGCATTCCCGAACACCGCCTGCTCCTGCCTGCCTTGTTCGGCGGTTGGACGGGCGCATACTTGGGTAGTAGGATGTTCAGGCATAAAACGGCGAAAAAGCGTTTTGTTGTGCTGTTCCGTCTGACTGTTTCGGGCAATGTCCTGGCGACCTGCATCCTGATTGATTATTTCGTTCCGCCCGAACTTTTTGTAAAACTCGGGCAACATCTCTGACAATCCAACCCAACAAAGGAATACTATGTCTTTCGCATTCTTCTTCCCCGGACAAGGTTCCCAAAGCCTCGGCATGATGAACGGCTTTGCCGAACACGCCATCGTCAAAAACACATTTGACGAAGCCTCCGCCATATTGGGGCAGGACTTGTGGGCGATGATTAACGGCAGCGATGCCGAAATCATCGGTCAAACAGTCAACACCCAGCCCATTATGCTCGCCGCCGGCGTTGCCGTTTACCGCGCCTATTTGGAAGTGGGCGGCAAAACGCCTGCCGCCGTTGCCGGACACAGCCTCGGCGAATACACCGCGCTTGTCGCCGCCGAAGCATTGGATTTTGCCGATGCCGTCAAACTCGTCCGCCTGCGCGCCGAACTGATGCAGTCCGCCGTACCGCAAGGCGTAGGCGCAATGGCGGCCATTTTGGGTTTGGAAGATGAACAGGTCAGGCAGATTTGTGCCGAATCCGCACAGGGCGAAGTGGTCGAAGCCGTCAACTTCAACTCGCCCGGACAAGTCGTGATTGCAGGCAACGCCGCCGCCGTCGGACGCACCATGGCTGCCGCCAAAGAAGCCGGAGCCAAACGCGCCCTGCCGCTGCCGGTATCCGTTCCTTCCCATTGCAGCCTGATGAAACCCGCCGCCGACAAACTTGCCGAAGCACTCAAAACCGTTGAAATCAAGCAGCCGCAAATCCGTGTCATCCACAACGCCGACGTTGCCGCCTACGATGATGCCGGCAAAATCAAAGACGCGCTCGTCCGCCAGCTTTACAGCCCCGTGCGCTGGACGGAAACCGTCAACGCCCTTGTTTCAGACGGCATTGCCGAATCCGCCGAATGCGGTCCGGGCAAAGTGTTGGCGGGCTTGGCAAAACGCATCAACAAGGCCGCCGCTTGCAGCGCACTGACCGATGCCGGACAGATTACCGCCTTTATCGAAGCGCACTGACTTCGTTCCGCAAAAAGCAGCCTGCCCTCTTCAGGCTGCTTTTCACGTCCGAACGGCAAACAGCCGCATATTTGCGCTATAATTCATCCCTACCAAACCACCGACAGCGGCTGCCGTTGCAGTTCCCGCCCTACCGATATGATAGAAAAACTGACTTTCGGACTGTTTAAAAAAGAAGACGCGCGCAGCTTTATGCGCCTGATGGCGTACGTCCGCCCCTACAAAATCCGCATCGTTGCCGCCCTGATTGCCATTTTCGGCGTTGCCGCCACCGAAAGCTACCTCGCCGCCTTCATCGCCCCCCTGATCAACCACGGCTTTTCCGCACCCGCCGCGCCGCCCGAGCTGTCCGCCGCCGGCATCATTTCCACCCTGCAAAACTGGCGCGAACAGTTTACCTATATGGTTTGGGGGACGGAAAACAAAATCTGGACCGTCCCCCTCTTCCTCATCATCCTCGTCGTCATCCGTGGCATCTGCCGCTTTACCAGCACCTATCTGATGACTTGGGTCTCCGTGATGACCATCAGCAAAATCCGCAAAGATATGTTTGCCAAAATGCTGACCCTTTCCTCCCGCTACCATCAGGAAACGCCGTCCGGCACCGTACTGATGAATATGCTCAACCTGACCGAACAGTCGGTCAGCAACGCCAGCGACATCTTCACCGTCCTCACGCGCGACACGATGATCGTTACCGGCCTGACCATCGTCCTGCTTTACCTCAACTGGCAGCTCAGCCTCATCGTCGTCCTGATGTTCCCCCTGCTCTCCCTGCTCTCGCGCTACTACCGCGACCGTCTGAAACACGTCATTTCCGACTCGCAAAAAAGCATAGGCACGATGAACAACGTGATTGCCGAAACCCATCAGGGACACCGCGTCGTCAAGCTGTTCAACGGGCAGGCGCAGGCGGCAAACCGGTTCGACGCGGTCAACCGCACCATCGTCCGCCTCAGCAAAAAAATCACGCAGGCAACGGCGGCACATTCCCCGTTCAGCGAACTGATTGCCTCCATCGCCCTCGCCGTCGTCATCTTCATCGCCCTGTGGCAAAGCCAAAACGGCTACACCACCATCGGCGAATTTATGGCATTCATCGTCGCGATGCTGCAAATGTACGCCCCCATCAAAAGCCTTGCCAACATCAGCATCCCTATGCAGACGATGTTCCTCGCCGCCGACGGCGTATGTGCATTTCTCGACACCCCGCCCGAACAGGACAAAGGCACGCTCGCGCCGCAGCGTGTCGAAGGGCGCATCAGCTTCCGCAACGTCGATGTCGAATACCGTTCAGACGGCATCAAAGCCCTCGACAACTTCAACCTCGACATCAGACAAGGCGAACGCGTCGCCCTGGTCGGACGTTCCGGCAGTGGCAAATCCACCGTCGTCAACCTTCTGCCCCGCTTTGTCGAACCGTCTGCCGGCAACATCTGCATAGACGGTATCGACATCGCCGACATCAAACTCGACTGCCTGCGCGCCCAATTCGCCCTCGTCTCCCAAGACGTATTCCTGTTTGACGACACCCTGTTTGAAAACGTCCGATACAGCCGTCCCGACGCTGGCGAATCCGAAGTCCTGTCCGCCCTCCAAGCCGCCAACCTGCAAAGCCTGATCGACGCATCCCCGCTCGGACTGCACCAGCCCATCGGATCGAACGGCAGCAACTTATCCGGCGGACAGCGGCAACGCGTCGCCATTGCCCGCGCCATTTTGAAAGACGCGCCGATATTATTATTGGACGAAGCCACCAGCGCATTGGACAACGAATCCGAACGCCTCGTCCAACAAGCGCTCGAACGCCTGATGGAAAACCGCACCGGCATCATCGTCGCCCACCGCCTGACCACCGTCGAATCCGCCGACCGCATCATCGTCATGGATGGCGGCAAAATCATCGAACAAGGCACACACGATCAACTCATGTTCCAAAACGGCTACTACACCATGCTGAGGAACATCTCCGGAAAAGATACCGCCGCCGTTCAGACGGCATAAACAAAATGCCGTCCGAAATGGTATAATCGCCCCGACCCCTTCAGACGGCACTATATCCGCCGACCCATCCGATTATCTTCAACCACCGTAAAACCCATTATGACCCAAGACAAAATCCTCATCCTCGACTTCGGTTCGCAAGTTACCCGGCTGATCGCCCGCCGCGTGCGCGAAGCACACGTTTACTGCGAGCTGCATTCCTTCGATATGCCTTTGGACGAAATCAAAGCCTTCAACCCCAAAGGCATCATCCTTTCCGGCGGCCCTAATTCTGTTTACGAATCCGACTATCAAGCCGATACCGGTATTTTTGATTTGGGCATTCCGGTTTTGGGCATCTGCTACGGCATGCAGTTTATGGCGCACCACTTGGGTGGCGAAGTGCAGCCCGGCAACCAGCGCGAATTCGGTTACGCGCAAGTCAAAACCATCGACAGCGGACTGACACGCGGCATTCAAGACGACGCGCCCAACACACTCGACGTATGGATGAGCCACGGCGACAAAGTGTCCAAACTGCCCGACGGTTTCGCCGTCATCGGCGACACTCCGTCCTGCCCGATTGCCATGATGGAAAACACCGAAAAACAATTCTATGGCATCCAGTTCCACCCCGAAGTTACCCACACCAAACAAGGCCGCGCCCTGTTGAACCGCTTTGTCTCGGACATCTGCGGCGCGCAACCGGGCTGGACGATGCCCAACTACATCGAAGAAGCCGTTGCCAAAATCCGCGAACAAGTCGGCAGCGACGAAGTGATTTTAGGTCTGTCCGGCGGCGTGGACTCTTCCGTAGCCGCCGCGCTGATTCACCGCGCCATCGGCGACCAACTGACCTGCGTGTTCGTCGATCACGGTTTGTTGCGCCTGAACGAAGGCAAAATGGTGATGGATATGTTCGCCCGCAACTTGGGTGTGAAAGTGATACACGTCGATGCCGAAGGGCAGTTTATGGCGAAACTCGCCGGCGTGACCGACCCTGAGAAAAAACGCAAAATCATCGGCGCGGAATTTATCGAAGTATTTGATGCCGAAGAGAAAAAACTCACCAACGCCAAATGGCTGGCGCAAGGCACGATTTACCCTGACGTAATCGAATCCGCCGGTGCGAAAACCAAAAAAGCCCACGCCATCAAATCCCACCACAACGTCGGCGGCCTGCCTGAAAATATGAAGCTCAAACTGCTTGAGCCCTTGCGCGACTTGTTCAAAGACGAAGTGCGCGAGTTGGGCGTGGCTTTGGGCCTGCCGCGCGAAATGGTGTACCGCCACCCCTTCCCGGGCCCCGGTTTGGGTGTGCGCATCTTGGGCGAAGTGAAAAAAGAATACGCCGACTTGCTGCGTCAGGCGGACGATATTTTCATCCAAGAATTACGCAATACTACCGACGAAAACGGCACGTCTTGGTATGACCTGACCAGCCAGGCATTTGCCGTATTCCTGCCCGTCAAATCCGTCGGCGTGATGGGCGACGGCCGCACTTACGACTACGTCGTCGCACTGCGCGCAGTCATCACCAGCGACTTTATGACTGCACACTGGGCAGAGCTGCCATACTCACTGCTCGGCCGCGTGTCCAACCGCATCATCAACGAAGTCAAAGGCATCAACCGCGTGGTGTACGATGTCAGCGGCAAACCGCCCGCCACCATCGAGTGGGAATAAACAGCAAACAGGGCTGCACCGTCCGGCGCAGTCCTTCGATTATCGGAAAAAAGGAAAAAATATGAGCACACAAGATTTAAGCGGCAAAATCGCTTTGGTAACCGGCGCATCGCGCGGCATCGGCGCGGCAATTGCCGACACACTGGCGGCAGCCGGTGCCAAAATCATCGGTACGGCAACCGGCGAGAGCGGTGCGGCGGCGATTAGCAAACGTCTGGCACAATGGGGCGGCGAAGGCCGCGTATTAAATTCCGCCGAACCCGAAACCGTCGAAAACCTGATTGCCGACATCGAAAAAACGTTCGGCAAACTCGACATTCTGGTCAACAACGCCGGCATCACCCGCGACAACCTGTTGATGCGTATGAAAGAAGAAGAGTGGGACGACATCATGCAGGTCAACCTCAAATCCGTGTTCCGCGCTTCTAAAGCCGTCTTGCGCGGCATGATGAAGCAGCGCGCCGGCCGCATCATCAACATCACCTCCGTCGTCGGCGTGATGGGCAATGCCGGGCAAACCAATTATGCCGCCGCAAAAGCGGGCTTGATCGGTTTTGCCAAATCTATGGCGCGCGAAGTCGGCAGCCGGGGCATTACCGTCAACTGCGTCGCCCCGGGCTTTATCGATACCGATATGACCCGCGCCCTGCCCGAAGAAACCCGCCAAACATTTACCGCCCAAACCGCCTTGGGCAGATTCGGCGACGCGCAAGACATCGCCGATGCGGTTCTGTTCCTCGCTTCCGATCAGGCGAAATACATCACCGGTCAAACGCTGCACGTCAACGGCGGTATGCTGATGCCCTAACGGACAGGCTTTTCAACCATGCCGTCTGAAGCCCTTTCAGACGGCATTTGCATTCCCAAACAAAATGAACACTCACCACCACCTGCCCTGCCCCTGCGGTTCAGGCACAAGCTATGCCGGCTGCTGCCGACCGCTTCATCTGCGCCAAATCCTGCCGCCCACCGCCGAAGCCCTCATGCGTTCGCGGTACGGCGCGTATGTGCTGCACCTTATCGACTACATCATCGCTACTACCGTTCCGGCGCAACAAACATTCCTCGATGCCGCCGAACTGATGCAGTGGAGCAGAGAAGCCGAATGGCTGGGCTTGAATGTCATCGCACACCGCAACCTCGGCAAACAGCACGCCCAAGTCGAATTTGAAGCCTACTTCCAAGACGGCGGAAACCGAACAGTGCATCACGAGCTGTCGGCATTCGTGAAAATAGCGGAGCAATGGTATTTCATCGATCCGGCTGTTCCGCTGCCTACCATGAAACAGCCCTGCATTTGCGGTTCGGGCAAAAAATTCAAAGCCTGCTGCGGCAAATATCTGCAACCTGTCGCATAAAAATGCCGTCTGAACGTTCAGACGGCATTTTCAACGCGCAAAAAAAAAACCATTCATACCAAGGGTAAGTATGAATGGTCAATACATTGCGGGAAAACATCTTACTTGCTGCACTGCCGAAAAGGGAGAAACGGCAGTGTTAACCAGCAAAAGCATTGTACCTTTATTAATGTTAAAAAACATTAATTTTGAAAATATATTAACGAATATATCTGGAACCTACTGGTTTTCCCGTATCCACCCGACCCAGCGTTCAAACAGCTTCGGTTCGAGCGCGGCGACGACCGAGCGTTTGAACACGTGTTCACCACTCCAAAACCCGTCGCCTTCCAAAGTCGTCAGCCTGCCGCCCGCCTCCTCGAAAATCAACGCACCCGCAGCATAATCCCACAGCTTCTGCCCGCCGTGGACATAAACATCATAACGCCCGCACGCCAGATAACACCAGTCCAGCGTGCTGCTGCCCATACTGCGTATCGTCCCGAAAGGCGCGAGCGTACTCATGCGGCTGGAAAGTTTGCCCGAACGCAGATATTTGATTTCCACGCCCGCAATCGCCTCATTGAGTTTTTTATCCACGAGACGCAAAGGCAGGCGTGTCCCATTAAGAAACGCACCCTGCCCGCGTTCGGCATAAAAACATTCGCCGCTGACCGGATTGTAGATTACGCCCAATTCGGCGCGCCCGTTGCGGACAAACGCCACCGACACGGCAAAATGCGGCAGCCCGTTGACAAAATTGTTCGTCCCGTCTATCGGATCGACAATCCACAGCCCCTTTTCCCCCGAATATTGTTCCCACAAAGCCGACTGTTCCTGCCGCGACATTTCCTCGCCCAACATCGGGCAATCGATCAGAAGCGGCAACGCGGCGGCAAATGCCGTCTGCGCGGCAATGTCCGCCTCGCTCAACATCGAACCGTCTTCCTTGCGGCGGGACGGCGTATTCAAAAAACGCGGCATAATTTCGGTTTGCGCGATATGGCGCACGACTTTCTGCAAACGGTGTAACACTTCCTACTGTCCTCATATTTTGAACTTGCGGCGCGCGAACGTATAATGTCCGTTTCCATCACGCCGCTGCGACGGATTATAACCGTCCGAACCGCCAAAAACTATGCCCAGATTCTACCTGCCCGAAAACCTTTCCGTCGGACAAACCGTCGCCCTGCCCGACAACATCGTCCGCCACCTCAACGTCCTGCGCGTCCGCCCCAACGAAAACATCACCCTCTTCGACGGCAAAGGCAAGGCACATACCGCACGGCTGACCGTTTTGGAAAAACACCGCGCCGAAGCCGAAATCCTGCACGAAGACACAACCGACAACGAGTCCCCGCTCAACATCACGCTCATCCAATCCATTTCCTCCGGCGATCGCATGGATTTCACCCTGCAAAAAAGCGTCGAACTCGGCGTAACCGCCATACAGCCCGTCATCAGCGAACGCTGCATCGTCCGCCTCGACGGAGAACGCGCCGCCAAACGCCTCGCACGCTGGCAGGAAATCGTCATCTCCGCGTGCGAACAAAGCGGCAGGAACACCGTTCCCCCCGTACTGCCCATCATCGGCTACCGTGAAGCACTCGACAAAATGCCGTCTGAAAGCACCAGGCTGATTATGAGCATCAACCGCGCCCGCAAACTCGGCGACATCCGCCACCCGTCCGGCGCAATCGTCTTTATGGTCGGGCCCGAAGGCGGCTGGACAGAACAGGAAGAACAACAGGCATTTGAAGCCGGCTTTCAGGCGGTTACACTCGGAAAACGGATTTTACGCACAGAAACCGCCCCACTCGCCGCCATCGCCGCGATGCAGACGCTTTGGGGCGATTTTACCTAGCAGATGAAAAAACACGGGATTTTATCCGAAAAAGCAACAATCCCCCCGCCGTCATCCCCGCGAAAACGGGAATCTGGAAACGAAAAACTACAGGGATTTACCCGAAACAACAAACCCTCTCCGCCGTCATTCCCGCGCAGGCGGGAATCTAGAAATTTAACGTTGCGGTGATTTATCGGAAATGACTGAAACCCAACGAACCGGATTCCCACTTTCGCGGGAATGACGAAGTGGAAGTTACCCGAAACTTAAAACAAGCGAAACCGAACGGACTGGATTCCCGCCTGCGCGGGAATGACGAATTTTAGGTTTCTGTTTTCAGGTTTCTGTTTTTGGTTTTCTGTTTTCGCGGGAATAACGGAATTTTAAGTTTTAGGAATTTGTCGGAAAAACAGAAATCCCCCCGCCGTCATTCCCGCGAAAGCGGGAATCTGGAATTTTAATGCGGCAAGAATTTATCGGAAAAAACCGAAGTTTAAAGACCTAGATTCCCGCCTGCGCGGGAATGACAGTGTGTCCATTTCTGATTTTAATCCCCTATATTTTACACAAACTATTTGAACAATATGACCCGCCTGCCGTAAACTTTCTCAAGCTCCGCCTGCCTTTGACGCTCCATTCTTTTCTTCTTTTCCCTACCGAATTTACCCAAAGCACGCTTCAAGTCAAACATCACCTTCAACGAACGGCGGTGTCTTCTTCCTTGTTCCCTATCTTTTTCCAAATCGCTACCCAACATACTGTTTTGACTGAGAAACTTGGCATAATGCAATTCTTGGGTACATAAGGCGGGACTAACCTGATAAACAGGCATCCCCTCCTTATCAAAGAAATAAGTAAACATCATCAAATCTACCGCTTTAATCCGCTCTGCCGGCAAAACGGCAAACCTGTCCAAGAAAAACCGCATCGCCTCACGCGAAATGATATAGCCAGCCGTCCCACAATGTTCGCTCTCCAGCAAAGGAAATGACCGGTTTTCATAATTCAGGACTTTATCCGGTCTGACAATAACTTTCGCAAACATCGTTTCCAAACGGACGATAAAGGCGGAATCCTTATCAAAACGCTCTTCCAACCAAGTATCTTCGGCAAGGAACTTTTCTGCGTCTTTGCCAAACAGGACATCATCCTCAAATACGGCAATATACGGTAAGCCTTCGTCCAACGCCTGTTTCCACAATACGGCGTGGCTCATAAAGCAGGCTTTTTCCACTCCGCTCAAATAGGGGTGCGCCGACAAGCCGGGGACGAGTTCCGCCATCGCCTGTTCCAGCCTTTCAGACGGCATCAGTGCGTCGAAAAACTGAAACGGGATGCCGCGACTGCCGAAGGTTGCGGCAATGTGCGCCCTGCGCTCTGCGGCGGAAGCTAAGCTGATAACGTGGTTTTGCATGATTTATCCTGTTCGGTTTCAATAGCTGCGGTATTTCCAAGGGCGTAACATTTTTTTCAGGATTTTCCTATATTGCGGTGCGGCAAACAGCTTCCTCATCACGCGGTCTGTCAAGAAATCCAGCAAATCGGTCAAAGAATACTTTTCCAACGACAAGAAATATTCGTACAGGAACAGGCGGAGGCATCCGATATCCTGTCCGGACAAGGCTTTTTCGTACAACGCATATGCCGTTGATTTCAAAAGCCCGTAATTCAGGCAGTCCGCCCCGACGGATATGCCTGCCGCCTTCCAATACCCCGCCCTGATTTCTTCTTTGATTTTCCACGCCGTCCTGCGCTGTTGCAGGTTGTATTTGGAAGAAGTCTGGTCTTGATGGAAGCGGTATTTGACCAAGGCTTCGGGATAATAAGCCAGCCTGCCCAGTTTGCCGGCTTCGTACCAAAACTTATAGTCTTCGGCGTGGATATAGGCTGGATCGAACCGCAAACCGCCGTCAATGACGCTGCGCCTCATAATCATCGTGTTGTTGTGTATGGGGTTGCCGAAAGGGAAAACGGCGGCGATGTCTTCATGCCGGGTCGGTTTGTCCCAAATTGCGCCGTTTCGGGCAATGGCGGCAAGCACGCTTTTATTGTTTTCTTCCGACAAAACTTCCAACCACGCGCCCATCGCAATGATGCTGCGGTCTTTTTCCATCTCGCCCACGATTTTCTCAATCCAGCCGGGGGAGGCAATATCGTCGGCATCGGTGCGCGCAATATATTCCCCCCCCCCCGACTTTGCCAATTCGTCCAGCCCGATGTTTAAAGAGGCGATAAAGCCCAAATTGCGGGGATTGGAAATTATCCTGATCCTGCCGTCCTGTTCTTGGAAACGCCGGGCAATGGCGGGCGTGCCGTCCGTCGAACCGTCATCGACAATCAAAATATCCAAGTTGCGCCAAGTCTGATTCACGACGGCGGACAGCGATTGGGCGAAATATTTTTCTGCGTTGTAGGCGCAAATCAATACGCTGACTAAAGGCTGCAATCCGTTTCTCCTTTCCGATACGTCCGATGCCGTCTGAAGGCTTCAGACGGCCTGCCCCGTCAATAAATCTTGCGTAAGAATCTGGCAGACAGCTTTTTGCGCCATCTTTGAAGCATATGCTTTGTCGGCGGGACGGCAAGTTTGCCGCGCCATTCTTCGGGAACGGTCGTCAGGCTGCCGGCCAACTCTGTGAAACGTTCCGCACCCCAAACGGTGCAGTCCCTGTGCCACGGCTTTGCCGAGCCGCAATAATGGCTGACGGCGACGGGCATCGCCGTATTGGTACGGTCGAGGTAAAGCGGGTCGGTATGGCGGGACGCAAACCCGTTCGCCATAAAGGCATAATTGGTCGGCATAAAGTTGAAACGGCTGTTCGCATAACACACCCCGCCTTTAAACAGCCCGTTCAAAATGTCCTGATCCTGATATTGCATCACGTCCTTGTATTGTTCCACCCATTCGCAGGACATTTTGAAAATATCGTGCCGCCGCCACTTTTTCAGGTTGATCAGCAATACGCCGGCATTGAAATAATATTCTCCGTCCGCCATACCGATTTTTTGTTTGTATCCTTCCTGCCTTTCGACAAACAAATCGATGCACGCGCCGACCCAGTTACCGCCCAAATCGGTATCCCATAAGGGCTTCAGGCCGTCCCTGACCAATACGTCCGTATCCAGATACAGGACTTTGTCGCAATCGGCAATGTATTCGCCCAATTTCAGGCGGGCATAAGTCGTAATGGAAATGTGCCTGATGTTTAAGGGGAAGCCGGCGAAATCTTCGGGGTTTACGTCTATAAAGCGGATATTACCCCCCCCCCCGCAAATTGGCGGCAACCGCCGCCCGGTTTGCCTCACTGATGCCGGCATCGAGGACGTGGAACCTGATTTCCGTATCGGGATGGGCCGCTTCCACGCTTTTTGCCGCAACGCAAAGGTAGGCGGCATAGTTGTCGTCTGCCGCAAATACGATGTCCATCTCTTCTCCTTTTATTGGAAAGGCACAATAATCTTGCCGATTGTCTGTTCGCGCCTTTTCCGGCGTTTTTCCCTTTCCCTGCCGATTTTGGTCAAGGCGCGGATCAGGCGGTGTTTGAATGTGTTGGCGGGGGAATCGCGCCATTGCTGTTTGCGGTTCAGGCGGCGGTCATGTTCGATCAGGCTGCCCAATGCGCTGTTTTGGTCGTGAAACTTGGCATAATGCAGCTCTTGGGCGCACAAGGCGGGATTGAGCTGGCAAACCGGCATTCCTTCCCTGTCGTCAGGGTTGCCGAACATCATCAAATCGACAGGGTGCAGGCGTTCGGGCGGCAAAACGGCAAACCTGTCCAAGAAAAAACGCATCGCCTTTCGGGAAATAATATAGCCCGCCGTCCCGCAGTGTTCGCTTTCCAAAAGCGGAAAGGCGCGCCCGCCGTAGTCCGCCACGCCGGAGGGCGAGGTCAGGACGTGCATAAACATCGTTTCCAAGCGGACGACAAAGGCGGAATCGGGGTCAAAGCGTTCTTGCAGCCAAGTATCTTCGGCAAGGAACTGCTCCGCGCCTTCGCCGAGTAAGACATCATCTTCAAATACGGCGATATACGGTAAGCCTTCGTCCAACGCCTGTTCCCACAATACGGCGTGGCTCATAAAGCAGGCTTTTTCCACTCCGCTCAAATAGGGGTGCGCCGACAAGCCGGGGACGAGTTCCGCCATCGCCCGTTCCAGCCTTTCAGACGGCATCAGTGCGTCGAAAAACTGGAACGGGATGCCGCGACTGCCGAAGGTATCGGCAATGTGCGCCCTGCGTTCTGCGGCGGAAGCTAAGCTGATAACGTGGTTTTGCATTAAATCTCCTGTTCTTTCCCTGCCGAATCCGACCGCGCCTGCCGGCGGTTTTTAATCAGCCGGTACAAAATGCCGAAGTATTGCCTCAAGGTAAACAGCCGCCTCATCCTGCCGTCTGCCGCGAAATCCAGCCACGCGCCGGAGGGCGGCGTGTCCGTCCGTTTGAAGCATCGGTACAAAAACCGGCGGGCGCGTTCAAAATCTTCTTCCGGCAAATCCTTCTCCGGCAGTTCATACGCCGCTGCTTTTGTTTGGCGGTATTCTAGGCTGTCGAACCGGGTTTTAAAACCCATAGACTGCAAAAAATCGTTTCTGGCGGTTTTTTGGATGCCTTGCGCGATTTCGTGTTGGCGGACGCTGTGTTTGGATGAAACCTGATTGGCGTGAAGGCGGTATTTGACCAAGGCTTCGGGATAATAAGCCAGCCTGCCCAATTTGCTGACATCGTACCAAAATTGGTAATCTTCCGCCCAATCCCGCCCGGTGTCGTAACGCAAACCGCCGTCAATGACGCTGCGCCGCATAATCATCGTGTTGTTGTGTATGGGGTTGCCGAAAGGGAAAACGGCGGCGATGTCTTCATGCCGGGTCGGCTTTTTCCAAATTTCGCCGTGTTTGTGGTGCCGCGCCAGCCGGTTGCCGTCCTTTTCTTCCGACAAAACTTCCAACCACGCGCCCATCGCAATGATGCTGCGGTCTTTTTCCATCTCGCCCACGATTTTCTCAATCCAGCCGGGGGAGGCAATATCGTCGGCATCGGTGCGCGCAATATATTCCCCCCCCCCCGACTTTGCCAATTCGTCCAGCCCGATGTTTAAAGAGGGAATCAGGCCGGAATTTTGAGCTTGTGCAAGGATTTTGATACGGCTGTCCCGCTTTTGAAAATCCTTGGCAATGGCAAGTGTGCCGTCTGTCGAGCCGTCATCGACAATCAAAATATCCAAGTTGCGCCAAGTCTGATTCACGACGGCGGCTAATGATTGGGCAAAATATTTTTCTACGTTGTAGGCGCAAATCAATACGCTGACTAAAGGCTGCAATTTACTCTCCCGATAATTTGATGCCGCCTGAAGGCTTCAGACGGCATTTGGACTGTACAACGGTTACTCGCCCAAAAGCGCGATGTCGGCCACCGCGTTCATCTGCTCTGCCAAGCGGTTCAGCAGGTTCAGGCGGTTTTGTTTTACGGCGGCATCTTCCGCCATCACCATCACGCCGTCGAAGAAGGCATCAACCTGCGGCTTGACGGAAGCCAGTTCGGACAAGGCGGTTCGGAAATTGCCTTCGGCGACGGCGGCGGCAATTTTCGGCTGCAAACCTTGCGCGGCAGCGTACAGGGCTTTTTCTTCGTCCTGTTGCAGCAAGCTTTCGTTAACTGCGCCCAACGCGGCATCGGCTTTTTTCAGCAGGTTTTGCACGCGTTTGTTGGCGGCGGCGAGCGCGGCGGCTTCGGGCAGTTGTTTGAATACGGCGACGGCCTGCAGTTTGGCGGTCAAATCGTCCAAACGGCGCGGCTGTTTGGCGAGTACGGCGGCAACGATGTCTTGCGGATAATCGTTTTGCAGCAACACGGCAAGGCGCGCCTGCATAAAGTCGGCGGTTTCAGACGGCGTTTTCTCGTTGAGCAAACCTTGCGGGAAGCTGTCGAATGCCGTCTGAATCAGTTCGTTCACGTCCAAACCGTACTGCATCAGCATCCGCAAAATACCCAAGGCGGCGCGGCGCAGGGCGTAGGGGTCTTTGTCGCCGGTAGGAATCAAACCGATGCCCCAAATGCCGACCAGGGTTTCCAGTTTGTCGGCAAGTGCCACGGCGGCGGCAATTTTGCTTTCGGGCAGCTTGTCGCCGGCAAAACGCGGTTGGTAGTGTTGCTCAATAGCTTCGGCGATTTCTTCGGTTTCGCCGTCCAAGCGGGCGTAGTATTTGCCCATCGTGCCTTGCAGTTCGGGGAACTCGCCGACCATTTCAGTTACCAAGTCGGCTTTGGCAAGACGCGCGGCGCGCTCGGCTGCCGCGGCATCCGCGCCCAATGCTTTGGCGATATGGGCGGCGATGCTTTGCAGGCGTTCGATGCGTTCGGCCTGCGAACCGATTTTGTTGTGGTACACCACGTTCGCCAGCTTGGGCAGGCGGCTTTCCAAAGTCGCTTTTTGGTCTTGTTTGTAGAAGAACTCGGCATCAGACAGGCGCGCGCGCAAAACGCGTTCGTTGCCTCGGATGATGTGCGACGGGTTTTCGGTTTGCAGGTTGGAAACCAGCAAAAAGCGGTTCATCAGCTTGCCGTTTTGGTCGAGCAGCGGGAAGTATTTTTGGTTTTGCTGCATCGTCAAAATCAAGCATTCCTGCGGCACGGCGAGGAAGTGTTCCTCAAAACCGGCTTCCAATACCACAGGCCATTCGACCAGCGCGGTTACTTCGTCCAACAGGGCTTCATCGGCGGCAACGGTCGCGTTCAGACGGCGTGCCTGCCCTTCCAATGCCGTCTGAATCGCGGCTTTGCGCCCGGCAAACGAAGCGACGACTTTGCCTTGCCCGCGCATTTGTGCGGCGTAGCTGTCGGCGTTTTCAATGATGATTTCGCCGTCGGAAAGAAAGCGGTGTCCCAAGGTTTGATTGCCGCTTTGCAGGCCCAAAACGCTGACGTTCACGACATCGCCGCCGTGCAGCACAATCAGCCCGTGAACAGGGCGCACGAAGGTAAACGTGCTGCTGCCCCAACGCATTACTTTCGGAATCGGCAGCTTCTTAACAGCTTGATTGATAATGTTTTCCAAAAGTCCGCCCAACGGTTTGCCGGTTTGGACGTATTCGTAGGCGTACACGTCCTGCCTGCCGTCGTGGATGATGGTCAGGTCTTCGATTTTCGCCCCCGCCCCGCGCGCAAAACCTTCCAAAGCCTTGGTCGGCGTACCGTCTTTTACGGCATTCGCCACGGCAGGGCCTTTTTTCACGATTTTCTGATCGGCCTGAACAGCTTTGACGTTTTTGACTTGAACCGCCAAACGGCGCGGCGAGGCATAAGCCGTAAATTCGGCCGCGCCGTCAACCAGTTGCGCTTTTTCCAAGCCTTCGGCAACGGAAGCGGCAAAATGGTTGCCCAGATTATTCAGGGCTTTTGGCGGGAGTTCTTCGGTAAGGAGTTCGATTAAAAGGGTTTGGGTTGTCATGTGAGACTTTCTGTTTGTCCGTAGGCCATGCTTATAAAGCCTGCATATGCCGTACGGCCTGTATTAATGGATACGCAATAAAGGTCGCCTGAAAACCTGTTTCAGACGACGTATCGTTATTTTTTAATCAACGGGAAGCCCAGTTTCTCACGGCTTTCGATATATTTTTGCGCCACGGCGCGGCTCAATGCACGAATACGTCCAATATAAGTTGCCCGCTCGGTTACGGAAATCGCGCCGCGTGCGTCTAAAAGGTTGAACGTATGCCCCGCTTTGAGGACCAGCTCGTAGGCAGGTAAGGCAAGGCCGGCGTTTTCTTCGGCGAACAGGCGTTTGGCTTGCGCTTCGTAGTCGTTGAACTGGCGCAGCAGCCAGTCGGCATCGCTGTATTCGAAGTTGTAGGTAGATTGCTCGACTTCGTTTTGATGGTACACGTCGCCGTAGCTTACGGTATTGCCGTCCGGCGTTTTTGCCCAAACGAGGTCATAGACGTTTTCCACGCCTTGCAGGTACATCGCCAAGCGTTCGATGCCGTAGGTAATTTCGCCGAGTACGGGCGTGCAATCGATACCGCCGACTTGTTGGAAATAGGTAAACTGGGTTACTTCCATGCCGTTGAGCCAGACTTCCCAGCCCAAACCCCACGCACCGAGGGTGGGGTTTTCCCAGTCGTCTTCGACAAAGCGGATGTCGTGGACTTTGGGATCGATGCCCAATTCGCGCAGGGAGTCGAGATAGAGGTCTTGGATATTGGCGGGGGCGGGTTTGAGGGCGACTTGGAATTGGTAATAGTGTTGCAGGCGGTTGGGGTTGTCGCCGTAGCGGCCGTCTTTGGGGCGGCGGCTGGGTTGGACGTAGGCGGCAAACCAAGGCTCGGGGCCGAGCGCGCGCAGGCAGGTGGCGGGATGGGATGTGCCGGCACCGACTTCCATGTCGAAGGGTTGGATGACGGTGCAGCCTTTGTCTGCCCAGAAGGTTTGCAGTTTGAAGATGATTTGTTGGAAGGTAAGCATGGCTTATTGTTCGATAAAATAAAGGTTTTATTTTACTGTTTCCATAGCCGCTTGAATAGATTTATCTCGAAGACAGCCTGATTTGAAACCAGGGGATGGATAATTTTTTAATTTAAATCCGGAAAATAAAAAGCACGGCCAAACGGTCGTGCTTTTTCAAACCAAACAAGTTTATTTCTTGTGCGAACGGATATAGTCCAAAGTTTTGAGCTGTGCAATTGCGGCAGCCAATGCTTTATGTGCTTCCGCCAAAGCCTTATCGTCTTTAGCTTGGGAAATGCCCGCTTCTGCGGCTTTTTTCGCCTCTTCCGCACGTGCCCGATCCATTTCCGCACTGCGGACGGCAACATCCGCCAAGACAGTTACTTTATCAGGCTGTACTTCCAAAATACCGCCGGAAACAGCAACCAAAACCTCTTTATCCTCGCCCGGAACGGTCAAACGCAACGCACCGGGACGCACCAAACTCATAATCGGCTCGTGTCGCGGATAAATACCGAGTTCGCCCTGTACAGTCGGAACAACGATAAATGTTGCCTCGCCTGAATAGATTTTCTGCTCGCCACTTACCACCTCAACTTGCATGATGCTCATGCCGACCTCCTCAGTTTAAGGTTTTCGCTTTCTCAACCGCTTCTTCGATGCTGCCGACCATATAGAATGCCTGTTCGGGCAGATGATCGTATTCGCCGTTCAAGATGGCTTTGAAGCCGGCAATGGTATCGCGCAGGGCGACATATTTGCCTGGAGAACCTGTAAACACTTCGGCAACGTGGAACGGTTGAGACAGGAAGCGTTGGATTTTACGGGCACGCATTACAGCCAGTTTGTCTTCGTCAGACAATTCGTCCATACCCAGAATGGCGATGATGTCGCGCAATTCTTTGTATTTTTGCAGAGTAGACTGTACACCGCGCGCTACGTCGTAGTGCTCTTGACCCAATACCATCGGATCCAATTGGCGCGAAGTAGAGTCAAGCGGGTCAACTGCCGGGTAAATACCCAAAGAGGCAATATCACGGCTCAATACGACGGTCGCGTCCAAGTGGGCGAAAGTTGTCGCCGGAGACGGGTCAGTCAAGTCATCCGCAGGTACATATACGGCTTGGATGGAAGTAATGGAACCGGTTTGGGTAGAGGTAATACGCTCTTGCAAACGACCCATTTCTTCAGCCAATGTCGGTTGGTAACCCACTGCAGAAGGCATACGGCCCAACAGTGCGGATACTTCGGTACCGGCCAGAGTGTAACGGTAGATGTTGTCAACGAAGAACAATACGTCACGACCTTTACCGTTTTCGTCTTTTTCGTCACGGAAGTATTCAGCCATAGTCAAACCGGTCAAAGCAACGCGCAGACGGTTGCCTGGAGGTTCGTTCATTTGGCCATACACCATGGCTACTTTATCCAATACGTTGGAATCTTTCATCTCGTGGTAGAAGTCGTTACCTTCGCGGGTACGCTCACCCACGCCTGAGAACACGGACAAGCCGCTGTGCGCTTTGGCGATGTTGTTGATCAATTCCATCATGTTCACGGTTTTACCCACACCGGCACCGCCGAACAGACCTACTTTACCGCCTTTGGCAAACGGACACAGCAAGTCAATCACTTTAATGCCCGTTTCGAGCAATTCGGTTGTGGAAGACAGTTCGTCAAACTTAGGAGCGGCTTGGTGGATGGCACGACTCTTGTCGGTATCAATTGGACCTGCCTCGTCAACAGGAGTTCCCAATACATCGACAATGCGTCCCAACGTACCTTTACCTACCGGCACAGTAATGGGCGAACCAGTATTGCTCACAGTCATGCCGCGTTTCAAACCGTCCGAGCTGCCCATAGCGATGGTACGGACTACGCCATCACCCAAAAGCTGTTGGACTTCCAAAGTCAGACCGTTTTCGTCTAATTTCAAAGCGTCGTAAACGCGCGGAATCATGTCGCGTGGAAATTCCACGTCAACAACCGCACCGATAATTTGTACGATTTTGCCTTGGCTCATTATCGTATCCTAATTTCCGTACAGGATTCAGACGGCATCAGACGGCCGCCGCACCTGCTACAATTTCTGACAATTCCGTGGTAATCGCAGCTTGACGCGATTTGTTATATACCAGACGCAACTCTTTGATGGCATTGCCTGCATTGTCTGTTGCAGCTTTCATGGCAACCATGCGGGCTGCCTGTTCGGATGCCATATTGTCGCTCAACGCCTGATAAACCACAGACTCTAAATAGCGGCGAACCAGATATTCCAACACTGCAAGTGCAGTCGGTTCGTAGCGGTATTCCCAGCTGAACGGTGGTTTGGGAGCTGAATCGCCAATCACGTTCTCACCGATAGGCAGCAATACTTCCATCCTCGGTTCTTGACGCATGGTATTGACAAAACCCGAATACACCAGATGGATTTTGTCAATTTCATGTTTCTCATACCGTTGGAAAAGTTCTGTCAAAGGTCCGAGCAGCATTTCCATTTTTGGGGTATCGCCCAAATTTACGGCACTGGCAACCACATTCAGACCAATGCTCTGACACGCCATCAGACCTTTACTGCCAAGGCATACGATTTCCTCTTCAATACCTTGATTCCGATACTCTTGAACTTGTGCCAAAAACTTTTTCAGCACGTTGGCGTTCAAACCGCCACACAAACCCTTATCAGACGTAATCAAAATAAAACCGACACGTCTGATTTCCCGATGAGATTCCAGTAACGGAATACCATGATCGGTATTGGTTTGCGCAAGATGGCTCATCACCATACGCACTTTTTCGGCATACGGACGCGCCAAACGCATCCGTTCCTGAGTCTTCCGCATTTTAGAGGTTGACACCATTTGCATCGCTTTAGTGATCTTTTGGGTATTCTGAACACTGCGGATTTTGGTGAGAATCTCTTTTCCTACTGCCATTTCAGACTCCTTTCACTTCAAGCCTTATGCCTGATAGGCGTAAGAAGATTTGAAGGATTTCATGGCTGCTTCAAGCGTTTTCTCGCTCTCGTCGGACATTGCACCTGAAGCATTGACGGCTTCCAAAACTTCCGGATGTTGGGTACGGACAAAGCTCAAAAATTCAGATTCAAAAGCTAGAGCTTTGGCAACCGGAACATCAGAATACGAACCGTTGTTGATTGCCCAAAGGGTCAAAGCCATTTCAGCCGTATTCAACGTACTGAACTGTTTCTGTTTCATCAGTTCGGTTACGACTTCGCCATGCTCCAACTGTTTGCGCGTAGCTTCATCCAAATCGGATGCAAATTGCGAGAACGCCGCCAATTCACGATATTGTGCCAACGCCAAACGGATACCGCCACCCAGCTTTTTAATCACTTTGGTTTGTGCAGCACCGCCTACGCGGGATACGGAAATACCGGCATTGATTGCAGGACGGATACCGGCGTTGAAGAGGTCGGTTTCCAAGAAAATCTGACCGTCGGTAATCGAAATGACGTTAGTCGGAACGAAAGCAGATACGTCGCCCGCTTGGGTTTCGATAATCGGCAACGCGGTCAGAGAACCGGTTTTGCCTTTTACTTCGCCGTTGGTCAATTTTTCCACTTCGTGTTCATTGACACGTGCCGCACGTTCCAACAGACGGGAGTGCAGGTAGAACACATCGCCGGGATAGGCTTCGCGGCCGGGCGGACGGCGCAAAAGCAGGGAAATTTGACGGTAAGCCACAGCCTGTTTGGACAAATCGTCATAAACAATCAAGGCATCTTCGCCACGATCGCGGAAGAATTCACCCATCGTACAACCTGAATAAGGTGCGATATATTGCAATGCCGCCGCTTCAGATGCAGTTGCAGCAACCACAATCGTGTGTTCCATCGCGCCATGCTCTTCCAATTTGCGGACCACGTTGGCAATAGAAGATGCTTTTTGACCGATAGCGACATAGATACAGATAACACCCGTACCTTTTTGGTTGACGATGGCATCCAATGCCACGGCCGTTTTACCTGTCTGACGGTCTCCAATAATCAACTCACGCTGACCGCGACCGACAGGAATCATAGAGTCAATCGCCTTCAGACCGGTTTGCATCGGCTGATCAACCGATTTGCGTGCAATCACGCCCGGTGCGATTTTTTCGACAGGGGCGGTCAAAGTTGTATTAATCGGGCCTTTGCCGTCGATAGGCCGACCCAATGCATCGACGACGCGTCCGACCAATTCGCGTCCGACCGGCACTTCTAAAATACGGCCGGTACAGGTAACCGTGTCGCCTTCTTTAATATGTTCGTACTCGCCCAACACTACGGCACCGACGGAGTCGCGCTCCAGGTTCATCGCCAAGCCTAAAGTGTTACCCGGGAATTCGAGCATCTCACCTTGCATTGCATCTGACAAACCATGGATGCGAACGATACCGTCAGTTACCGAAATCACCGTACCACGGGTACTCACTTCGGCATTTACAGACAGATTTTCGATCTTGGCTTTAATCAGATCGCTAATTTCAGCAGGATTAAGCTGCATGAAAACTCTCCTAATTCGTCATAGTCGTGTACAAAGCACTCAGTTTGCCTTGTACAGACAAATCCAAAACCTGATCACCCACTTCAACTTTTATGCCGCCAATCAGCTCCGGTTCGATTTCGACAGAGATTTTCAGCTCGCTGTCGAAACGCTTATTCAGCATTTGCGCCAACTCGCCGACCTGTTTGTCGGTCAACGGATAGGCACTGTAAATGACGGCAGATTTGATATGGTTGAATGATAAGGTCAAGTCTTGATATTGAGCATACACTTCCGGCAATATCGACAAACGTTTCTGCCCGGCCAAGACGATAACAAAGTTTTTTAACTCCTTGTCTTTCAAACCGACCAAATCGATGAGGATATCTGCTTTTTCTGAAGCATTCGTTTCAGGACGGTCAATCAATAAAGCCACCTTCCCTTCCTGAACAACCGCCGCAAGTTTTTCCAGTCCGCCCAACCAAGACTCAATTTGGTTTTTTTCCTGAGCCAGACCGAACAATGCCTTTGCATAAGGTCTGGCGATCGTTGCAAACTCTGCCATAAGATTACAACTCCTGTTTCAGGGTATCGAGCAGTTTTGCGTGTTTGGAAGCATCGACTTCGCTGCGCAAAATAGATTCGGCACCTTTGACAGCCAACACGGCAACCTGATCGCGCAGGGATTCGCGTGCGCGGAACAATTCCTGCTCCACATCGGCCTTTGCCTGAGCTGCAATGCGCGCCGCCTCGGAAGAAGCCTGTTCTTTGGCTTCTTCGACAATTTTGGCGGCACGTTTTTCGGCGTTGGCAACCATTTCGGAAACCTGATTACGCCCTTCTGCCAAAAGTTCTGCAACCTTTTTTTCAGCCTGCTCGAAATCGCTTTTACCACGCTCGGCGGCAGCCAAGCCCTCGGCGATTTTTGCGGCACGCTCATCCAAAGCTTTTGCAATCGGCGGCCACACAAATTTCATGGTAAACCATACCAAACCGAAAAAGACGATGATTTGAGCGAATAATGTTGCATTGATATTCACGTTACTTAACCTTCGTATTGGGGTTAATCAAACAGGCTGCACCTGTACGAACGGACGAATCCGTCCTGATTATGCACCTGCAAACGGGTTGACGAAGGCGAACAGTAGTGCAATGGCGACACCGATCAAGAATGCGGCATCAATCAGACCGGCAATCAGGAACAGTTTGGTTTGCAGCGGACCAATCAGTTCAGGTTGGCGAGCAGAAGACTCCAAATATTTAGAACCGACCATTGCGATACCGATAGATGCACCCAATGCACCCAATGCAACGATCAAACCACATGCGATAGCAATCAAACCCATTTTAAACTCCTTAAAGAAACAAAGGTTAAACTACAAAAACAAACTACTTGGGAAAATCAGTGGGCATCGTGCGCCTGCCCGATATAGACGAACGCCAACGCCATGAAAATAAATGCCTGCAGGGTAATCACCAAAATATGGAAAATCGCCCATGCCAAACCGGCAATAATGTGGAATACAAACAGAATCGGATCCATGACTTCAACGCTGCCGGAAGCCGCCCAAGCACCGCCAAGCAAGGCTATCAGCAGGAATACCAGCTCGCCCGCATACATATTGCCGAACAACCGCATACCGTGGGATACGGTTTTAGAAAGAAACTCGACCAAGTTCAACAGAAAGTTCGCAGGTGCGAGTTTTGCACCGAACGGCGCACTGAACAACTCGTGAAACCAGCCGCCCAATCCTTTGATTTTGATGTTGTAATAGATACAAATCAGCAACACGCCGACAGCGAGTGCCAAAGCGGTGTTCAAATCGGCAGTCGGTACGATGCGCAGCAGGGCGTGATGGTTGCCGGTAATGCCCTGCCATACCATCGGCAGCAAATCGACCGGCAGCATATCCATCGCGTTCATCAGGAAAATCCAAACAAACAGCGTCAGACCCAACGGCGCGACGGCTTTTCTAGACTTTTCGCTGTGAATGATGCTCTTACACATATCGTCCACAAACTCGAACAAGATTTCCACGGCGGCCTGGAAACGTCCGGGAACGCCTGCCGTTGCTTTTTTTGCACCGCGCCACAACAGGAAGCTGCCGATTACGCCCAACAGGACGGCAAAAAAAACGGCATCAAGGTTAATAAACGAAAAATCAGCAATGTTTTTCAGTCCCTGACCCTGAGTAACATCCGACAAACTGGTCAAGCTCTGCAAGTGGTGCTTGATGTAGTCGGCAGCGGTAATGGTTTCACCTGCCATAATCTTTCACTCTCAACAATACTAAAAAAACCAGATGGCTGACACCGAGCAGCCCCATCAAAAACGGGACGAACACCAGCGATTGATGCCATATTGCAAATACGGCAAGCATGGACAACAGCGACAGCACTACTTTTAAAATCTCTCCGAAGACGAACATCCTGCTTTGCAGGAAGGGGTTTCCCCTGAAAAGTTTTAGAAGTAAAACTGCAACAAACGTGGGAAGCAGGTAGGACAAACCGCCCCCGACCGCCGAAAGGAATCCGGCAAAACCCCATACGGCAAAGGCAACTGCGGCGCATATGGACAATACGGCGGATTGTAGGATGATAATCTGCTTCATAAAGGGAATGTTTCCGCCTCAGGTTTGGGGCGCGGCTAATATAATTTAGAAGCCTTATTACGTCAAGCAATATGTTAATCTTTGTGAAACTCGCCGCCGATACAGACGAGCGACTCCCCAAAATCCAACTCCGCTATTCTAACACATATTACATATGATTACAGGATATTAAGGAGTTTGTCCGCAATTTCTTTACACTTTTAATGTTCTTACGTGATTTGTTTGCTTTACGTGGAAATAATAAAAAATCAACGCGAAATTGTAGTAGTTTATCGGTCGGATTGTCGGCAGTTTGGGGAGTTTGCTCAATAAATAAAAGGTCGTCTGAAAATATTTTCAGACGACCTTTTCCGAATAAAGGATTAGCAGCGGCCTGCCGCTTTAAGCAAAGCATTGCATTGACTTTTGGCTTTGTTCGTTCCGCCTCCCGAACAAATTGCATCGGAAGTGGTAACGCCGATTGTGCTGATTACACTGGTAACATAGCATTGGCTCACGCGCTTACCCACAGTTGCGGTAAAGTTGATGCGTGTGTTCATAATTTCCTCGAAAATTAAAAATGAAAACAGGAAAACGATTCTTACGCGAAGCAGAAAAAATGTCAATAGAATTATATTTCCCACTTAAAATCTGGAAAGCTATTCTCTATATTTCAAACGGCATATCCCGCAAAATTAAGGCCGGTAATCTATGCCCAACTGCTTCAAGATATGGTCGAAGGTTTCGGGCGTGTCGAAATGCAGGATGATTTTGCCTTTTTTATGGTTGGCGGTCTTGATTTCGGCGTTGACACCCAATTTTTCAGTCAGCAAATCATTCAGGCGGCCGATGTCGGCGGCGGCAGTTTTTTTTGGCTCGGGACGTTTGTTTTGAAGGGCGGCCTGGCTGCGGCGTTCGACTTCGCGCACCGACCAGCCGTTTTTGACGGCCTTTTGCGCCAATTCGAGCTGTTCGACGACGGGCAGGGTCAGCAGTGCGCGGGCGTGCCCCATTTCGAGGCGGCGTTGGTAAAGCATTTCCTGCACGGATTCGGGCAGGCTTAAAAGGCGCAGGCTGTTGGAAATCGCGCTTCGGCTTTTGCCGACGGCTTGGGCGATGGTTTCGTGGGTCAGCCCGAACTCGTCGGCAAGGCGTTTCAAGCCTTGTGCTTCTTCGATGGGGTTGAGGTTTTCGCGCTGGAGGTTTTCGATCAAACCCATTGCCAATGCGGTTTCGTCGCTGATGGTTTTGATAACGGCGGGGATTTCGGACAGGCCGGCAATCTGAGCGGCGCGCCAACGGCGTTCGCCTGCAATCAGTTCGTATCGGGACAGTCCGTGTTCGCGCACGATGACGGGCTGTATCACGCCTTGCGCCTTAATCGAATCTGCCAGTTCCTGCAAGGCTTCGTCATCGATTTGGACGCGCGCCTGATAGCGGCCGGGCCGGATATCTTTAACCGCAACCGCAGTCAGCCGGTCGCCGCTGCTGTTGTCCGCACCGTTGGCGAGCAGCGAATCCAAGCCGCGCCCCAATCCGCCTTTTACTTTTGCCATACCGCCCTCCCGTGCCTATTCAGATAGGATGTTAAATCGGGTATTTTATCGGATATTGGGTGTTGCCGACAATTTGTATCCGTGTTTATCGGATTTCTGTTTTTTCACTATAATAGCCGGTTTGCCGTTGCAGGCGGTTTTATGGGAAAGGCGGATGATGGTACGGCGTTTGATAATCGGCATCAGCGGGGCGAGCGGTTTCCAATACGGCGTGAAGGCTTTGGAACTTTTGCGCGCGCAAGATGTCGAAACGCACCTTGTGGTATCGAAAGGCGCGGAGATGGCGCGCGCTTCGGAAACGGATTATACGAAAGACGAAGTATATGCCTTGGCTGATTTCGTCCATCCGATCGGCAATATCGGGGCGTGCATTGCCAGCGGTACGTTTAAAACGGACGGGATGCTGGTCGCACCCTGTTCGATGCGGACGCTTGCCTCTGTCGCGCACGGCTTCGGCGACAATCTCTTGACGCGTGCGGCGGATGTGGTTTTGAAGGAAAGGCGGCGGCTGGTGCTGATGGTGCGCGAAACGCCGCTGAACCTTGCCCATTTGGACAATATGAAGCGGGTAACGGAAATGGGCGGCGTGGTGTTTCCCCCTGTTCCTGCGATGTACCGCAAGCCGCAGACGGCGGACGACATAGTGGCGCACAGTATCGCACACACGCTGTCGCTGTTCGGAATCGATACGCCGGATTTGGCGGAATGGCAGGGAATGGCGGATTAAAGGACAAAAATGCCGTCTGAACACGGAATGCGGTTCAGACGGCATCATTTTATACGACTGCCTTATTTGGCTGCGCCTTCATTCCATGCGGCAGGGTATTTGTAGCCCTCGAAGCGTTTGTGCGCGTAGGCTTTGAACGCGTCGGAGTTATAGGCCTCGGTTACGTCTTTAAGCCATTGGCTGTCTTTGTCGGCGGTTTTGACGGCAGACCAGTTGACATAGGCAAAGCTCGGCTCTTGGAACAGGGCTTCGGTCAGCTTCATGCCGCTGCTTATGGCGTAGTTGCCGTTGACGACGGCAAAATCCACGTCGGCGCGGCTGCGCGGCAGTTGTGCGGCTTCAAGCTCGACGATTTTGATGTTTTTCAGGTTTTCCGCGATATCGGCTTTGGATGCGGTCAGCGGATTGATGCCGTCTTTGAGTTTGATCCAACCCAGTTCGTTCAGCATCACCAAGGCGCGTGCGAAGTTGGACGGGTCGTTGGGCGCGGATACGGTGCTGCCGTCTTTGACTTCTTCCAGCGATTTCAGTTTGCCCGGATACAGTCCCAAAGGCGCGGTCGGCACTTGGAAGGCTTCGGTGATGTCCAGGTTGTGTTCTTTTTTGAAATCGTCAAGATAGGGTTTGTGTTGGAAGACGTTGATGTCCAACTCGCCCTCCGCCAATGCCAGATTCGGGCGCACATAGTCGGTAAATTCGACCAATTTGACGGTGTAGCCTTTTTTCTCCAGCTCGGCTTGGATTTGTTCTTTGACCATATCGCCGAAGTCGCCGACGGTCGTGCCGAAGACGATTTCTTTTTTCGCCGCGCCGTTATCGGCAGAAGGGGCGGCGGCAGAGGCTGCGGGCGCGCTGTCTTTTTGACCGCCGCAGGCTGCGAGGATGAGCGCGAGTGCGGCGGCGGAAAGGGTTTTGAAGAAGGTTTTCATATTTTCTCCTGATGTTGTGGCGGTTTCAAACAAAAATGACAGGCAGGGAGTCCTGCCGTCCGGATTCGGCGTTCAGACGGCATTTGCCGCGAACAGGGGGATTTTATAGCATTTTTCGGATAGCGGCGGGGTTTTTGGCGTTCAGACGGCATTCGGGTTTAACGTTTGTCGAGTTTCCGCGCCAACGCGTTGCCGGTGCTTTGAATCAGGATGACCAGCAGCACGAGGAGGGCGACGATGAAGACGATGACTTCGGTTTGGTAGCGGTAGTAGCCGTAGCGGATGGCGAGGTCGCCCAAGCCGCCGCCGCCTATCATGCCTGCCGCCGCGCTGTATGACAAAAGCCCGATGGCAAGCACGGTAATGCTGGAAACCATGCCCGCGCGCGCTTCGTTCAAGAGGACTTTGAGGACGATGGCAATCGGCGGCGCACCCATCGCGGCGGCGGCTTCAATCACACCTTTTGGGACTTCGCGCAGGTTTTGTTCCACCAGTCGGGCAAAATAAAACAATCCCGACACGCTCAACACCAGCGAGGCGGCAACCGGGCCGATGGTGCTGCCGACGATGGCGCGTGTGGCGGGTATCATCGCAATCATCAGGATGACGAAGGGGAAGGCGCGCATGAGGTTGACGAGGTTGTCGAGCAGGAAGTTTACCGGCTTGTTGTAATGCAGTTGGCGGCTGGAAGTTACGAAGAGCAACACGCCCAAGAGCGTGCCGAAGATGACGGCGAATGTGGTGGACAAGCCGACCATCACGAAAGTTTCGCCCAAGGCGCGGACGATTTCGTCTTTCATGCCGACGATGGTGGAAACGGCTTGTTCGAATGTTAAGCCTGCCATATCAGTCCTCCCGAATCAGTTCGCGCCCGATTTCGGATTGAGCGTGGATTTGGTTGCCGCGTACTTCGACGATTTCCACCACTTTCCCTTTATCCAACAGGGCGGCGCGGTCGCACAATCGTCTGATGACGCTCATTTCGTGGGTTACGATGACGATGGTAACGTTGAAGCGTTTGTTGATGTCTTCCAAACATTCCAAGACACTGCGCGTGGTGGCGGGGTCGAGGGCGGAAGTGGGTTCGTCGGCGAGGATGACTTGCGGCTTGGGCGCGAGCGCGCGGGCGATTCCGACGCGTTGTTTCTGCCCGCCTGAAAGCTGGGCGGGGTAGTGGCCGGCGCGTTCGGTCAAGCCGACGATTTCGAGGCACTCGGCAACGCGCGCTTTGATTTTTTCAGACGGCCATCCGGCGATTTCCAGTGGAAAGGCAACGTTGCCGGCGACGGTGCGGTTGCTTAAAAGGTTGAACTGCTGAAACACCATGCCGATATTCTGCCGCGCCTGACGCAATGCGGCGGCATCGAGCGCGGTCAGTTCTTGTCCGCAGACGTTGACTTTGCCCGTGTCGGGGCGTTCCAACAGGTTGATCAGGCGCAACAAAGTGGATTTGCCCGCACCGGAATAGCCCATCAGCCCGAAGATTTCGCCGTCTTGAATTTCGAGGCTGGTCGGCTCGACGGCGGCAAAACGGGTTTTGTCGCGCGTTTGGTAATGCTTGGAAACCTTGTCCAAAATAATCATTGTCTTTCCCATACAACAAAGCCCGATGTCGGACACAACGGGCGCGGAAGATAAAGCTGAAATTGTCGGAACGCTTTAGCTGTTATGCCCGCAAGCTGTGTCAAATCGGCAGGTTAATTTTCGTAGGATATTATCGGGAAAGCGTTTTTTTGTCAATAAAGCAGGAAGCGGGCAACCATTTCGGACAATGCCGTCTGAAACGGGCAAAGGCAGCGGTTCGCACCCAAACGGCAAATGATTGAAAAATATAAATTATGTCGGAAACATTCCAAAGACGGTGCAGTTTCGGCATATAATTCGGGCAAACGCCTGTTCAGACGGCATTTTGTCTTTTCCAACCCTGACCGTTCAGGGTTCCGATTCTTAAGGAAATCCGATGTACCTACCCTCTATGAAGCATTCCCTGCCGCTGCTGGCGGCCCTGGTGCTTGCCGCGTGTTCTTCGACAAACACACTGCCAGCCGGCAAGACCCCGGCAGACAATATAGAAACTGCCGACCTTTCGGCAAGCGTTCCCACCCGCCCTGCCGAACCGGAAGGAAAAACGCTGGCAGATTACGGCGGCTACCCGTCCGCACTGGATGCAGTGAAACAGAACAACGATGCGGCAGCCGCCGCCTATTTGGAAAACGCCGGCGACAGCGCGATGGCGGAAAATGTCCGCAACGAGTGGCTGAAGTCTTTGGGCGCGCGCAGACAGTGGACGCTGTTTGCACAGGAATATGCCAAACTCAAACCTGAAGGGCGCGCCCAAGAAGTCGAATGCTACGCCGATTCGAGCCGCAACGACTATACGCGTGCCGCCGAACTGGTCAAAAATACGGGCAAACTGCCTTCGGGCTGCACCAAACTGTTGGAACAGGCAGCCGCATCCGGCTTGTTGGACGGCAACGATGCCTGGAGGCGCGTGCGCGGACTGCTGGCCGGCCGCCAAACGACGGACGCGCGCAACCTTGCCGCCGCATTGGGCAGCCCGTTTGACGGCGGTACACAAGGTTCGCGCGAATATGCCCTGTTGAACGTCATCGGCAAAGAAGCACGCAAATCGCCGAATGCCGCCGCCCTGCTGTCCGAAATGGAAAGCGGTTTAAGCCCCGAACAACGCAGTTTCGCGTGGGGCGTATTGGGGCATTATCAGTCGCAAAGCCTCAATGTGCCTGCCGCCTTGGACTATTACGGCAAGGTTGCCGACCGCCGCCAACTGACCGACGACCAAATCGAGTGGTACGCCCGCGCCGCCTTGCGCGCCCGACGTTGGGACGAGCTGGCCTCCGTGATCTCGCATATGCCCGAAAAACTGCAAAAAAGCCCGACCTGGCTCTACTGGCTGGCACGCAGCCGCGCCGCAACGGGCAACACGCAAGAAGCGGAAAAACTTTACAAACAGGCGGCAGCGACGGGCAGGAATTTTTATGCCGTACTGGCAGGGGAAGAGTTGGGGCGCAAAATCGATACGCGCAACAATGTTCCCGATGCCGGCAAAAACAGCGTCCTCCGTATGGCGGAAGACGGCGCGATTAAGCGCGCACTGGTGTTGTTCCAACACAGCCGAACCGCCGGCGATGCGAAAATGCGCCGTCAGGCTCAGGCGGAATGGCGTTTTGCCACACGCGGCTTTGACGAAGACAAGCTGCTGGCCGCCGCGCAAACCGCGTTCGACCACGGTTTTTACGATATGGCGGTCAACAGCGCGGAACGCACCGACCGCAAACTCAACTACACCTTGCGCTATATTTCGCCGTTTAAAGACACGGTAATCCGCCACGCGCAAAATGTTAATGTCGATCCGGCTTGGGTTTACGGCCTGATTCGTCAGGAAAGCCGCTTCGTTATAGGCGCGCAATCCCGCGTAGGCGCGCAGGGGCTGATGCAGGTTATGCCTGCCACCGCGCGCGAAATCGCCGGCAAAATCGGTATGGATGCCGCCCAGCTCTACACCGCCGACGGCAATATCCGTATGGGGACGTGGTATATGGCGGACACCAAACGCCGCCTGCAAAACAACGAAATCCTCGCCACCGCAGGCTATAACGCCGGCCCCGGCAGGGCGCGCCGATGGCAGGCGGACACACCCCTCGAAGGCGCGGTATATGCCGAAACCATCCCGTTTTCCGAAACGCGCGACTATGTCAAAAAAGTGATGACCAATGCCGCCTACTACGCCTCCCTCTTCGGCGCGCCGCACATCCCGCTCAAACAGCGTATGGGCACCGTTCCCGCACGCTGACGTGCCGATGCCGTCTGAAACCCGCCCGGTCTTTCAGACGGCATTTTTATCCCGAACGGCATTGACGGCGAACCATAAATATAAGACAATCCGAAAATTGTTTTTCCTACTTTTTCAAGCAGCTTGACACGGCACAAGCCGGCCCGTTAGGAGGTGATGTTTCCGTCACGGCGCGTATCCCGCCGCCGAAAGGCACAGCGATACGGAAAACCTACAACACCGTCTGCCCTACCCTTTCCACCGATTATGATGGGCAGATGGAACAACCGAATTTATTAAAGGAAATAAAATGCCTGCAATCCGCGTAAAAGAGAACGAACCCTTTGAAGTCGCTATGCGCCGTTTCAAACGCGCCGTAGAAAAAACCGGCCTGCTGACCGAGCTGCGCGCCCGCGAAGCCTACGAAAAACCGACTACCGAACGCAAACGCAAAAAAGCGGCAGCCGTAAAACGCCTGCAAAAACGCCTGCGCAGCCAACAGCTGCCGCCCAAAATGTACTAAACGTTCAAGTACAGATTACAGGTCAGCCCTGTGATATGAAGACACACCGCAAGACCTGCTCTGCGGTGTGTTTTGCTTTTCAGACGGCATCGAAACCCGCCGTTTCCATCCGACATCCCAGCGAGGACATCATGAGCCTGAAAACCCGCCTTACCGAAGATATGAAAACCGCGATGCGCGCCAAAGATCAAGTTTCCCTCGGCACCATCCGCCTCATCAATGCCGCCGTCAAACAGTTTGAAGTAGACGAACGCATCGAAGCCGACGATGCCAAAATCACCGCCATCCTGACCAAAATGGTCAAACAGCGCAAAGACGGCGCGAAAATCTACACTGAAGCCGGCCGTCAGGATTTGGCAGACAAAGAAAACGCCGAAATCGACGTGCTGCACCGCTACCTGCCGCAAATGCTCTCCGCCGGCGAAATCCGCACCGCCGTCGAAGCAGCCGTTGCCGAAACCGGCGCGGCAGGTATGGCGGATATGGGCAAAGTGATGGTCGTATTGAAAACCCGCCTCGCCGGCAAAGCCGATATGGGCGAAGTCAACAAAATCTTGAAAACCGTACTGACCGCCTGATTGCCCGAATATCGGACAAAACGCCGTCTGAAGCCCGTATCGCAGGTTCAGACGGCATTTTCAATGTCCCAATATCGAATCGGCAGGGGCAACACGGTTTCGATACGCCGAAACAGGTTTTGCCGACAAACGGATTCCGTTTGCGCCCCATCGGACAAAATGCCGTCTGAAACACGATTCCGTTCAGACGGCATAGATTTATTTGACCAATTTCAAACCTTTTTTGGCGGGCCGGGGCGCGGTTTCGGCAGAGGTGTTTTCAGACGGCGTGTCGGGGCGGTACTCCTCCAATTCAAACCCCATACCTTCTCCGGTCTCCCGTGCGAAAAGGCTGAGGACGTGTCCGACAGGTATCCATATGTCGTGCGCTTGTCCGCCGAAACGGGCGGAAAAGCTGATCCAATCGTTGTCGATTCGAAGGTTTTGCGTGGCGGTTGCGCCGATGTTGAGCATAATTTCGTTGTCGCGGACGTACTGCATGGGGACGCGCGTATGCTCGTTTACCCAGACAAGGATGTGCGGCGTGAGGCTGTTGTCGCTGCACCATTCGCAAAGTGCGCGGAGGATGTAGGGTTTGGTTGAGGTGGGCATGATGGGTTCCGTGTGGTGTGCCTGAATGTGAAAATGCCTGCAAAACGGCGGGTTTTGCAAGCATTTCGGACTTATTTGCGCATGGCTTTTTCGGCGGGTGTCAGTGCTTCGATAAAGGCTTCGCGCTGGAAGATACGCTCGGCGTATTTGAGCAGCGGCGCGGCACTTTTGCCCAGTTTGACATCGTAATGGTCGAGCCGCCACAACAGCGGGGCCAGGGCAACATCAATCATAGAAAAATCTTCGCCGAGGATGTATTTGCTTTTGCTGAACGAAGGGGAAAGCATCGTCAGGCCGTTGCCGATGGCTTCGCGCGCTTTTGCCTGTTCCTTGTTGGCGGCGGCGGGGTTTTCCAAAACTTGGACGTGGTTGAACAATTCTTTTTCCATACGGTACAGCACCAGCCGCCCCCGGCCGCGCATAACGGGATCGCCGGGCATAAGCTGCGGATGGGGGAAGCGTTCGTCGATGTATTCGTTGATGATGTTGGACTCGTGCAGCACCAAATCGCGCTCGACCAGCACGGGGACTTGGTTGTACGGGTTCATGACGGCGAGGTCTTCGGGTTTGTTGTAAATATCGATATCTTTGATTTCAAAATCCATACCTTTTTCGTACAAAACGAAGCGGCAGCGGTGGCTGAAGGGGCAGGTAATGCCGGAATAGAGGGTCATCATAATAATTGTCGCTCCTGTGTGATGCCTGCAAAACGGCTGATTTATAGTGGATTAAATTTAAACCGGTACGGCGTTGCCTCGCCTTGCCGTACTATTTGTACTGTCTGCGGCTTCGTCGCCTTGTCCTGATTTAAATTTAATCCACTATATAAGGGTTTAATCGCGCAATTATACGCGATTTCCGGCACTTAATCCAGAAATTCGGCTCAATCTGTTGTTTTTAATATATTTTCCCCGATTTTCCGTATCAGTGCAAACTTACTGTCTTTGTTGCGCGGGCGCGCACCCTGCCAGACCGTCTGCCAGCCTTGCGGCGCATCCGCGTTTTGGGGCAGGCGGACGATACGGTAGCGGCAACGGACATCGCCGACGCGGTGCGGCAATGTGCCGTACTGCGTCCAAACAATCCGCGTGTGCAGGTCGCCGCCGCCTATGCCGATACACTCGATGCCGTCTGAAAGCTCCCGTTTTAATTCCGGGGAAAACGATGCCTCCATACTCCGGACGACGGGCGCGTGGCTTTTCGCCGCGTCCAGCCACGGCAGGAACAGCGTCATCAGCAAAGCCCAGGTCAGGGTAACGCCTGCCGCCCAGTTGGTAACCGCCTGCCTGCCGCGTATGTTTTTCCGGGTAATCGCCCACAGCCACAAGGGTGTGAACAGTACGGCAACCGCCATCGGAATGGGATCGATGTCGGGAACGTAATACGGGCTGAAGTAGGCGGCGCGTTCGGCAAGCTTGGCGGGCCAGCCGTAATTCATGGCGAAAAAGCCCGTCCACAGGAACACGGCAAACAGCCCGAACGCCATAATGCCGAACCAGTTGACAAAAGCCGCCGCGCCGCGCCTCAGGCTGTCCAGTTGCGCCGCGCCGAACAGGGCAAGCGGCGGCAGCAGCCAGACGAGGTTGTCTTGAAAACGCTGCGGATTAAAGGCGAGCAGCACCAAAACGGCAAGCATCCAGACAATGCCCAAAATCCCCCAGTCGGTCGAAAACAGGCGTGTGCGGCAAACCGTCCAAACCGCCAGCGGCAGCGCGGGCAGTGCGAACCAAAGCAGATTTTTCAGATAGTAAAACAAACTGAATGCCGTCTGAATGTGCCGCACGCCGCCGAACGTACCGAAAACGTGATAGTTGAGCCATTGCGCAAACAGCGCGGGCTGCGTTTTTGCCAAGAGCAGCGGGTAAACGGTCATAAGCGGCAGGGCAAAGGCAAGCGAGGCGACTGCCGTCAACATCAAACGCCTGCTTTGCCACGGACGGAAAAACATCAGCACGGGCAGGGGCAGCATCAGCGCAAACGCCGCCGGATAAGCTGCCGCCAGCGACATCAACGTCCAACCCGTACCGAGCAGGAAAGAGGCGGCAATCACGCGCCGGCGTGCCAGCGAGTAGCCGTGCAGCACCAGTCCGGCGGCGGCAAAGGCGGCGGCGGCGGGATTGAGGAAATGGGCAACCGGAATCAGCCCGATACAGCCGATATGGATTAAAACAACGCTGCGCCCGTGGTGTCTGCCCAAAAAGTTGAAACCGGCAAAGCCGCAAGAAGTCAGTCCGATAACGGCAAAAAATACGCCTGCAAAGCGTGCGGCATCATACGGGTCGGCTGCCCACGGCGACAGCAAATGTTTGAATGCGGCGGCAACCCAAAGATACACGGGCGGTATGCCGAAATCGGTTTGACCGAACAGATGGGCAACCAAGGGGGTGGGGCTGCCTGCCAGTGCTTCGACGGCGGTATAGACGGCAGGTTCGGCAGGATTCCACAAATCGTGGGAAAACACGCCGGGCCACAGCCAGGCAAACGCCATCAACAGCAGCAGCCACGGTTTTTCGTGGGTTTTGGCGGGCGGGCGGGCATCGGGCGGGGTATAGGTCAGCATAAGCGTGAGAAGAAATGGACGGATTGCCAAGTGTAGCAAATATTCGCACAAAGGTCGTGCAGAGACTGCTTCAGACGGCATCAGACACAAAAAGACCGGCAACAAAAAAGACTGCACGGGGCAGTCTTTGCAGATACTATCTTTTTCATAATATTTTTTCCTGGCCCGACACAGTCCATAGCATATCAAAACTGTTGTTTTCAATCAGGATATATATCCCCAATCCTAAATAAACAACGGCAACAAACCATCTGCTATATTTTTCCAAAGTTTCTCCGACAGAAGGGACTTGTGCCAATTTTTGGGCAGAAAAAACCAAGAGATAAATCATAACTAGAAAGGTAAGTAAAGCCACTATCAAATTCGCTAAATTTAAGGTAGTAAAATATGGGACAAAGACACCAATATTGTCAGCGCCACAACTTGCAAAAGTAATCATAGCGACTAGAAAAATCAGGTTTTTATTATCTTTGCGCAAACCCTCTTTGGCAATAGACTCTCCATCGGAATCTCCTAACAGCAAAACTTTGAGGCCTAGGAAAATCGGAATCAAGCCGAGCAAACCTAAAATCTCTTTACTAGGAATATAATCTAAGACAAATGCAAAAAGCAAACTTAGCAATATCAGGCTAACAGAGCCTAGAAATTGTCCTAAATAGATGTTAATGATGTCTTTTCTGCTTTTTTTTTGGCAAAAAATAACATTAGGATAATAAGTAAGTCTACGGCTGTCCCAGAATACAGGATTATTGAAGTAACAACATTTTGAATCATAAAACATCCCATTCAAATATATTTTTTAATGTATTCAAACATTAAACTTTGTAGATGTCAACTTCAACCCCGTCAAAATATAGTGGATTAACAAAACCGGTACGGCGTTGCCTCGCCTTGCCGTACTATTTGTACGGTCTGCGGCTTCGTCGCCTTGTCCTGATTTTTGTTAATCCACTATATAGATAAGAAGTCAGTGTGCCAAATATTAAAAAGCCCTGCCATCGAAATGATGGCAGGGCTTAATTCTTGCAAAGCGGCAATCAGCGTTTGAACAGGTTGCCGAATTTGTTGTTGAATTTGTCCACGCGGCCGGTGGTATCGACGATTTTTTGGGTGCCGGTATAGAACGGGTGGCACAGGGAGCAAACCTCGATGTTGAAGTTTTCTTTTTCCATTGCGGATTTGGTTACGAATTTGTTGCCGCAAGAGCAGGTAACGTTAACTTCGCGGTAGTTCGGGTGAATACCTTGTTTCATTTGATTTCCTTTCAAAAAAGCGGGCATAGGGGATGTACCTATGCCTCAGACAAGCTCGGCATTCTCGCTATTTTCTGTTGTTTCGTCAAGAGGATATTCGATAAAATGTATAGTGGATTAAATTTAAACCAGTACAGCGTTGCCTCGCCTTGCCGTACTATCTGTACTGTCTGCGGCTTCGTCGCCTTGTCCTGATTTTTGTTAATCCACTATAAAAAGTTCTTTTGAGGGAGGTTTGATGGGATCAAAATTCTTTTTCCTGCTGCTGCGTTTTGCCGGTTCGGTGTTGCCGCCGTCGCATATGCGCGGCATCGGCATCATCGGCAGACGGGTGCTCGGTTTTCTGGCGCGGCGGATTTCGCCGCATATCGGACGCGGGGCGTATGTGTTTCCGGATACGGTTTTGGGCGACGGCTCGGGCATCGGGGCAAACTGTGAAATCTGCCGTGGGCTGGTGGTCGGCAAAAATGTGATGATGGGGCCGGAATGCCTGCTCTATTCGACCAACCACAAGTTTGACCGTGAAAAAAACGCTTTGAGGGCTACACGGAAATCCGTCCGATTACGTTGGAGGACGATGTCTGGCCGGGGCGCAGGGTGATTGTGATGGCGGGCGTAACCGTCGGACGCGGTTCGGTCGTGGGCGCAGGCGCGGTGGTTACAAAAGACATTCCGCCCTACTCTTTGGCGGCAGGCAATCCGGCAGTGGTGAAAAAGAATCTGCCGGAAGGTTGAATGCCGTCTGAACGTGTCGGGGCGGATGATCTATAGTGGATTAACAAAAATCAGGACAAGGCGGCGGGCCGCAGGCAGTACAAATGGTACGGAACCGGTTCGCTTGGTGCTTGGGCGCCTTAGGGAATCGTTCCCTTTGAGCCGGGGCGGGGCAACGCCGTACCGGTTTTTGTTAATCCATTATAAAAAACAGGAACATCGTTCCTGCTTTTTTTGCGCTTCAGACGGCATCGCTATTGTGCCAGCGCGGTATCGATTTCTTGGTAGAGTTTGCCGAAATCGGGTTCTCCGACGTAGGTTTTGAGAATTTCGCCTTTTTTGCCGATAAGGACGGAAGTCGGATAAACCTGTGTGCCGAATGCCTGTCCGACGGCTTTGTCCGCATCATAAATGACGGTAAACGGCAGTCCGTAGTCTTTGACGTATTGGCGGACGCTTTCTATCGGATCGATGGGCTGGGCAACGGCGAGGACTTGGAAATCTTTATTTTTGTAGTCGTTTGCCGTTTTGGTGACTTTGGGCATTTCGCTCACACAACCCGGACAGGAGGGAAACCAAAAATTAATCAGGGTGACTTTGCCTTGCAGGTCGGCGTTGGAAACGGTTTTTCCGTGCAGGTCGGGCAGGGAGAAGGCGGGCGCGGTTTTACTGTCGGGGATGAGGACGGTGGCAAGGAGGATGCCGATCAGTGCGACGGCGGCGGCGGTGAGTATTTTTTTCATTCGGACAAGGCTTCCAGTGCGCGGGCAAGGGTGGCGGGCAGGCTGACGGTGCGTTGTGTGGCGGCGTGGACGGGCATCAGGGTGATGTCGGCTTCTGCGGCGGTTTTGCCGTTTGGCAGTGTAATCGTCTGGGTCAGCACAATGCGGCGCATGCCGGGGGTTTTCAGGCGGCATGAAAACTGCAATACGTCGCCTTCGACGGCGGGACGGCTGTATCGGATGTCGATGCGGGCGACAATCAGTATGAGGCCTGCCAACTCGTGCATCAGTCCGCGTTTTTCAAAAAACGCCCAGCGCGCTTCCTCGAGAAATTCGAGGTAGCGTGCATTGTTGACATGACCGTAGCCGTCGAGATGGTAATTGCGGACGGTCAGCTTCATCAGTTCAGGTTGATGGGTTGGAAGGCTTCGCGGGCAAGCGGTTCGTGTTCGAGGTCGGTGATGACGGTAGAAAGCTGGATGTCGAACCATTCGTTGAAAATGTCGGCATCGAGTGCGGGCCACTCGCGTTCGTCTTCGCACCAGTCGGCAAGTTCGGCGGCGAAAATGTCTTCGAAACGGGCTTCGATTTCGTCCCATACTTCGTCGGCGGTTTCGCACGGGCGGACAAGGTAGGAATTGGCATCGGCTTGGATGTCTTCGAGGGTCAGTCCGTCGAGGTGGTTGCCCGGCAGGGTTTGCAGCCAGTTCCAAAAAGGTTCTAAAGGGATGAGGACGAATACGCTGCGGTTGACTTCGTACATGGTTTTTCCTTTGCTGTCGCGCGGTATGCGCAAAAAAGGGATTATAGCCCAATCTGTAGTGTCGGACTGTCCGTTCCGACGGAAGGGAATGCCGTCCGAACACGGATTTTCAGACGGCATGGCTTTAGGGTTGTGTTCCAGGTTGCGTTTCGGCTTCCCCTGCTGCTTCTGCCTGTGTTTCGGATACGGAATCTTCGTGAACGGCGGGCTCTGCCGCGCCGGTTTCGGCACTTTCGACCAATTCGTCGATGTCGATGTTATCTTCCGTACCTTCGGCAGGTGTTGCACCGGTCTGCCGTGCGCGGACTTTCATATAGAGGTCGCGCGTGTAGCTGTATTTGTCGATGGCGGCTTCGTCCAGACTGTCGGTCAAATCGAGCAGGCCTTCGCGCGTACTGACGGCGGCAGCGGCAGTCGTGCCCCAGCGTCCGGCAGGGGTATGGAAAACGATATTCTTGGGCGGATAAACAGAGGTAATGCCCGTGCCGAGCGCGTCGCGGACGGTGGACGGGCCTAAGACGGGCAACACGAAATAATTGCTGTTTTTCCAGCCCCACGAGGCAAACGTGTCGCCCAAAGTGTTTTTATTGTCGGGAACGCCGCCCGCGCCGACAATATCAATGAGCCCGCCCAAACCGAAGGTGGTATTGATGCCGACGCGGACGAGGTCTTCGCTTGCGCGTTTGATGTCCAAACGCAAGATATTGCTGCCGAAACTGACCACGTCGCGCAGGTTGTTAAAAAAATTGGACACGCCGGCGCGGACGGGTTTCGGCGTAACTTTGCGGTAGCCGCGCGCGGCAGGGGCGAAAATGTAGCGGTCGGCTTGGTCGTTGAATTTGGAAACGGCGCGGTTGTAGCCTTCATAAGGGTCGGCGGGGCGGGTTTCTGCAAATGCAGGGGCGGAAGCGAACCCGATCAGCAGGAGGATGGCGTAGGCGGTTTTTTTCATGATTTCAGCCAGTCTTTGATTTCGTACAGTTCGGACAGCGCGCGCACGGATTCGGGAATGCCGGTCAGCCTGACGCTGCCTTTGCAGCCGCGCAGCACTTCGAGCAGCAGCGACACGCAGGCGGAATCGGCACGTTTGACACCTCCGAAATCGACGGCAATGGTTTCTTTCAGACGGCATTGTTGCCGGAAACGCCCAAATGCGTCCCCGGTCAGGGTTTTGACGGTGATGTCGCCGCCGATGTGCAGTGTTCCGTTTTTGAGTTCTGTATGCATAGCGTTTGTTCGAAAAACCCATACCGCCCTCGGACGGTATGGTTTGTCGGTTATTTGCCGCCGTTTTTGGCTTTCAACTCGGCAATCAGCCCGTCGATGCCTTTGGCTTTGATGATTTCGCCGAATTGGTTGCGGTACACGGTAACCAGGCTCGCGCCTTCGATGGCGACGTTGTAGGTACGGTATTTGCCGCCGCTTTGGTAGGTGGTAAAGTCCATATTGACGGGCTTCTGACCGGGGATGCCGACTTCGGCACGGACGACGATTTCCTTGCCGCCCTTATTGACGATGGGATTGTCTTTGACGTTGACGGTCGCGTTTTTGAATTTCAGCATCGTGCCGGAATAGGTGCGGATCAGCAGGGTTTGAAATTCTTTGGCCAACGCTTGTTTTTGCGCGTCGGACGCGGTACGCCAAGGGTTGCCGACCGCCAATGCGGTCATACGTTGGAAATCGAAATAGGGAACCGCATAGGCTTCGGCTTTTGGGCGTGCAGAAGCCGCGTCGCCGCTTTTGAGGATGGTCAAAACCTGTGTGGCGTTTTGGCGGATTTGTCCCACTGCGTCGGCCGGGGAGGCAAATGCCATGCCGATGCTCAAAATACCGATGCCCAATGCGCTGATGAAGGAGGATTTTTTCATGATGTCTTTCCTGAAAATGGATGTGTATGTTTATTCTGCGGCTTTTTCCGCATTGCCGCCCTCAGCGTTTTTCTCGGCGAAGCTGGTCATGAATTTACCGATCAGGTTTTCCAGAACCATTGCAGAACTGGTTACGGAGATGGTGTCGCCGGCAGCAAGGTTTTCCGTATCGCCGCCCTGCTGCAGCCCGATGTACTGTTCGCCCAAAAGTCCCGAAGTCAGGATTTGCGCGGAAACGTCACTGCTGAACTGATACTTGCCGTCCAAATCAAGGCGCACCCTCGCCTGATAGGATTTCGGGTCAAGCCCGATAGCGCCGACGCGCCCGACCAATACGCCTGCGGATTTGACGGGGGCATTGACCTTCAAACCGCCGATGTCGCCGAAATCGGCATAAACGGCGTAAGTTTTGTCCGAACCGCCGAACGCCGCGCCGCCCGCCACGCGGAAAGCGAGAAAGGCAACCGCCGCCGCGCCGATCAGGACGAACAGTCCGACCCAAAATTCCAATATGTTCTTTTTCATTAAAGTTCCTTGAATATCCGATGTTCCGCGTTTCGTCTTCAGACAGTCTGTCAATCTGTAAACATCCACGCGGTCAATATAAAATCGACCGCCAAAATCGTCAGGGCGGACGAAACCACCGTGCGCGTGCTGGCGCGCAAAATGCCTTCCGAAGTCGGGATGCAGTGGAAGCCCTGATGCACGGCAATCAGCGTTACCGCCACGCCGAACGCGGCGGATTTGATCAAACCGTTGATTACATCGTAATGTATCGTAATGTTGTTCTGCATCTGCGGCCAGAAAATACCGCTGTCCAAACCCAGCCAGCTCACGCCGACCAAATACGCGCCGAAAATGCCCGCGACGTTGAAAATCGAAGCCAAAAGCGGCATAGAAAACACGCCCGCCCAAAAACGCGGGGCAACCACGCGGGCGACGGGGTTGACCGCCATCACGTTCATCGCTTCGAGCTGTCCGGTCGTTTTCATCAAACCGATTTCGCTGGTCATCGCACCGCCCGCGCTGCTGGCAAACAGAATCGCCGCCAACACGGGACCCAGTTCGCGCAACAGAGAAGCCGCGACCATATAGCCCAAAATATCGGCGGATTTGAATTTCGACAACTGCGTATAGCCCTGCAAACCCAAAACCATACCGACGAACAGCCCCGAAACGGCAACAATCAGCACCGACAGCACGCCGGCAAAATACACTTGGCGCACGCTCAGGCGCGGACGGGCGAAAGCCGTGCCGGATTTCGCCAAAATGTTCAGCAGAAACAGCGTGATACTGCCGAAGGGTTGAATAAGGCCGAGGGTTTTCGCCCCGACGGAACGGATAAAATTCATAAATTTCTATATGTAAGGTTCAACGGTTTCAGACGGCACCTGCTCATTTACCCGAGCAAATCCTGCTGCAACGACGTTTGCGCCGGATAGCGGTATGCCACGGGGCCGTCTGCCAGCCCGCCGACAAACTGGCGCACCCAAGGCGAATCCAGTTCGCGCATTTCCTGCGGCGAGCCGGAGAACATAATTTCGCCGTGCGCCAAGAAAATTACCTGATCGACGATTTCCAAAGATTTTTCAATGTCGTGCGTTACCATAATGCTGGTCGAACGCAAGGCCTTGTTGACGCGGCTGATCAAGTGGGCAATCACGCCCAAGGAAATCGGGTCGAGGCCGGTAAACGGTTCGTCGTACAACATAATTTCGGGGTCGAGCGCGATTGTGCGTGCCAGCGCGACGCGGCGCGACATCCCGCCGGACAACTCGGACGGCATCAGGTTTTCCACGCCGCGCAGACCGACCGCGTTCAATTTCAACAAAACCAAATCGCGAATAACCGCTTCCGGAAGTTGCGTCAGTTCGCGCATCGGAAAAGCGATATTGTCGAATACCGACAAATCGGTAAACAGCGCGCCGTGTTGGAACAATACGCCCATACGGCGGCGGTGTTCGTAGAGTTCGTCAGCCGAAAAACCCGCCAAATCCCGTCCTTCAATCAAAACCTGCCCGGACTGCGGACGAATCTGTCCTGTAATCAGCCTCATCAGCGTGGTTTTGCCGCTGCCCGAACCGCCCATCACGGCGGCAAAATTGCCTTGCGGAATGCTGAAATTGATGTCGTTCAGAATCGGGCGGTCGCCATACGCGAAGGCGACGTCTTTCATTTCGATAAAGGGGGATGGGCTCATGTACGGGCGGACGGTAGGTTTGACGGCGTGTATTTTAAGGCTTATCGGGAAGACGGGCAATTTTCAGACGGCATACGGACGGCAAGTGTTGTGAAAATGCCTTTGTCGGCGGCGGATTGTTTGCTGTGGCGAAAAATGTTATCTTTCAAATGATAACCTTTATCAGAAAACTATGGAAAAAGCAGAACATTTGAACAGCAGCCGGTTCGTCAATCTGGTCAAAAGCGGCGGCGGCTTATGTGGAGGGCAGCTACCGTTTCGATACTTTGTCCAACGGCATTTCCATCCACGGCGGTACGGTAACGGCACGGTGCGATTTTTGCAGCAGCCGCCTCGCCGAACCTTATGTGTCGTTCGTGCTGTTGCTGGAAGGGCGTTTGGACTTCGGCATCAACCGCCGCCGCTTCCGCATCGATGCGGACGGCGGCAAGATTGTCCTAATTGCCGTCGGGGAAGAAGTCCTGTTCAGCCGCTATCTTTATCGCGGCGGCAAAACGGTCAAAATGACCATTAAAGGTATGGAACAATGGCTGCCGCGTCCGGAATACGCGCGTTTCGCACCCCTGCTTTACCGCGAACCGGTCAGGATATGGGATTTGCCCCCAAACCTGCGCGGCTTGGCGGCATCCTGCCTGCAAACCGTCCCAAAGGGGCATTTGGGCGAAACATTGCGCCGCGAGGCGGACGTGTTGCGGCTGCTGTCGGATTTGTGGGACACGGTTTCAGACGGCATCGAGCCGGCGGCGGGGCAAACGGCGGAAGCAGACGCTATGCCGTCTGAAGACTTCAGCCGCACCCTGAATGCCGCGTTCGACGGCGGCGCACACCAAGTCAACCGGCTGACAGCCGCGCTGAACATCAGCGAAAGGACGCTGCAACGCCGTATGCGCGACCATTTCGGCATTACGGCAAGCGAGTGGCTGCACCACAAACAAATGCAGCACGCGCTCTATCTGTTGCAAAACGGGGGCAAAAACGTGGGCGAAACCGCGTATTTGTGCGGCTAGCGCCACGTTTCCAGCTTTATTCAGGCATTCAGGCAATATTTCGGCAGCACGCCTGCGGAAACTAAAAAAGAAAACCGGTAAGCCGTATTTGACTTGAAACCCAAAATCCGCGTGTAAAGAAACTTGTACGGTAATTTATTTGGGAATAAACCAAAACTACATCCGACTACAAAACTGGAGGGCCCGAAATGAAACAATTGGCCATGTACATCAACGGACGCTTTGAAAACGATTTCAACGGCGAATGGCGCGACGTATTGAACCCGTCCACCGAAGAAACCATCGCCCGCGAACCCAAAGGCGGCAGGGCGGACGTTGACCGCGGCGCGCGCGGCGCAACCGGCTTGGGAGCGTCTGCCTGCGGTCGAACGCGGCGCGTATTTGCGTAAAATCGCCCAAGGCATACGCGGACGCGCCGACGAGCTGACCGACACCATCGTTGCCGAAGGCGGCAAAACCAAAGACTTGGCGCGTGTGGAAGTGATGTTCACTGCCGACTATCTCGATTACCAAGCCGAATGGGCGCGCCGTTACGAAGGCGAAATCATCCAAAGCGACCGCCCGCGCGAAAACATTTTATCGTTCAAACGTCCGCTGGGCGTGATTGCCGGCATTTTGCCGCGGAACTTCCCCTTCTTCCTGATCGCCCGCAAAATGGGCCCGGATCTGGTTACGGGCAACACCATCGTCGTCAAACCCAGCAGCGTAACCCCGATCAACTGCCACATCTTCGCCGAAATCATCGATGCGGTCGGACTGCCCGCAGGCGTGTTCAACGTGGTGGACGGTCCGGGTGCGGAAATCGGCAACGCCTTGTCCGCCCATCCGCAAGTCGATATGGTCAGCCTGACCGGCTCGGTTGAAGCGGGTCGCCAAGTGATGGAAGCCGCTTCCGCCAACATCACCAAAGTCTCGCTGGAACTCGGCGGCAAAGCCCCCGCCATCGTGTTGAAAGACGCGGATTTGGATTTAGCGGTGAAATCCATCTTGGCTTCGCGCGTCGGCAACACCGGTCAAATCTGCAACTGCGCCGAGCGCGTCTATGTCCACAGCAGCCTGAAAGACGCGTTCATTGAAAAAATGACCGCCGCGATGAAAGGCGTGCGCTACGGCAACCCTGCCGAAGCCGAAGCAGGCGCGCCGGAAATGGGCACGCTGATTGAAGAGCGCGCCGTCAAAGCCGTTGCCGAAAAAGTGGAACGGGCCGTCAAACAAGGTGCGAAATTGGTTTGCGGCGGCAAACGCACCGAAGGACGCGGCTATTTCTTCGAGCCTACCCTGCTGACCGACACCGACAACAGTATGGACATTATGAAAGAAGAAACTTTCGGCCTCGTGCTGCCCGTTTCCGCTTTCGACACGCTCGACCAGGTCATCGCCCTGGCAAACGACTGCGAATTCGGTCTGACCAGCTCCGTGTACACCACCAACCTGAACGAAGCCTTCTACGTTACCCGCCGCCTGCAATTCGGCGAAACCTACATCAACCGCGAAAACTTCGAAGCCATGCAGGGCTTCCACGCGGGCTGGAAAAAATCCGGCATCGGCGGCGCGGACGGCAAACACGGTTTGGAAGAATACCTGCAAACCCAAGTCATTTATCTGGAAACCGACATCTGATGCCGGTTTGACACACGGATAGAAAATGCCGTCTGAACCTGAAATCGGGTTCAGACGGCATTTTTATTACTTCACCGGCAATCAGTCATGACCGACATCGATGGTTTTCTCTTTGTAACGCGTATCGGGAACAAGAACGATTTTATCGTCCACTTTGCCGATGGCTTTCACGTCTTTACCCGGGTAGTCCAACTGGTGCAGGAAGTAGCGGATACAGTTCAAACGGGCGCGTTTTTTGTCGTCCGAACGGATGATGACCCAAGGCGCGTCGCCGGTGTGGGTGTGGAAGAACATCGCGTTTTTGGCTTCGGTGTAGTCGTCCCAGCGGTCGAGCGACTGGATGTCCACGGGGGAAAGTTTCCAGTGTTTCAGGGCGTCGTCGCGGCGGGAGATGAAGCGGCGCAGTTGTTCTTCGCGGGATACGGAGAACCAGAATTTGAACAGGTGGATGCCGCTGGCGACAAGCATACGTTCCAACTCAGGGGCTTGGCACATAAAGAGCATATATTCGTTGGGTTCGCAGAAGCCCGTCACGCGTTCCACGCCGGCGCGGTTGTACCACGAGCGGTCGAAGAATACCATTTCGCCCGCAGTCGGCAGGTTTTGGATGTAGCGTTGGAAATACCATTGTCCGCGTTCGGTAGTGGTTGGTTTCTCCAAAGCAACCACGCGCGCGCCACGCGGGTTTAAATGTTCCATAAAGCGTTTGATGGTGCCGCCCTTACCTGCCGCATCCCGGCCTTCAAACAGGCTGACGATGCGCTGGCCGGAGTCTTTGACCCGGCTTTGCACTTTCAGCAGCTCGATTTGCAGTTTGGCTTTTTCGGCTTCGTATACGGCACGGCGCATACGTTTGCGGCAGGGGTAGTTTTCGGGCAGCGGGGCTGTGCCGGAATCTTCGGCAGAACCTTTGCCTTCATGTTCCAAAACAGCTTTTTCAAATACTTGGAGCTGGTCTTGCTTTTCGCCCAATTCTACGTTTTCAAACGGTTGCAACTGGCGGTCTGTCATAAAGGTCTCCTATTGTATTTCAGGTTGGAAATGAAAGTCCGTTTTCACAATTTTACACTTTCGCCACCGCTTTCTCTACATAAAATTACATTTTGTTGCCCGAATTTGCCCCGCCGTCTGAAAATCCGTGTAAAAGGGGCGTATAATCAAAACATTTGCCCCGAATTGCCATGCCTTATTTCGCCCTGTTTGACGATGCCGTCAGCCGACGCGCAAAACTCTATCAAAATCATGTGGAAAGCCGTTTTTTCCGTCCCGAAGAACTCGATGCTTTAGACGGCGCGCTGCAATCGGGATGGCAAAAAGGGCTGCATTCGGTGTTGTTTGCAGACTACGAATTCGGTTTGCCGCTGATGGGGATGGAATCCGAACGCGGCGGCAACATTGCCCTGCACTGGTTTGCCGACTGCGCCGACACCGATGCCGAAAGCTGGCTTGCCCGACATTCAGACGGCATCCCCGCCGGTATTTCCACGCCGCAATCCTCCGTATCCGAAACCGATTACCTCGACCGCATCCGCCAAATCCACGAAGCCATCCGGCGCGGCGACACCTATCAAATCAACTACACCACCCGCCTGCACCTGCAAGCCTACGGCAACCCCGTCAGCCTCTACCGCCGCCTGCGCCAGCCCGTCCCCTATGCCGTATTGTCCCACCTGCCCGATGAAGCCGGGCAATCCGCGTGGACGCTGTGTTTCTCGCCCGAACTCTTCCTCAACATCGCTTCAGACGGCACCATCAGCACCGAACCGATGAAAGGCACCGCGCCGATTTTGGGCGACGGACAAGACGAACGCCGCGCCGCCGAGTTACAAACCGACCCGAAAAACCGCGCCGAAAACGTGATGATTGTCGATTTGCTGCGCAACGACCTCGGCAAAATCGCCCAAACCGGTAAAGTATGCGTACCCGAGCCGTTTAAAGTATCGCGTTTCGGCAGCGTCTGGCAGATGACCAGCACCATCCGGGCGCAAGCCCTGCCGGACACCTCGTTCGCCGACACCCTCCGCGCCGCCTTCCCCTGCGGCAGCATCACCGGCGCGCCCAAAAAAATGAGTATGCAGATTATCGAATCGCTCGAAACCGAAGCGCGCGGGCTTTATACGGGCAGCATCGGCTATTTGAACCCGTGTTCCGGCGGCTTGGGGTTTGAAGGCGCGTTCAACGTCGTCATCCGCACCCTGTCGCTCAAACCCGTTTCAGACGGCATTGTTTCAGGCATCGGCGGCACGGATTCAAACGCGCAAGCCCGAACGGCAGGACAAGGCGGGGAAACGCCGCATCCGTTTGAAGCCAATCCGCCGTATCGGGGCGTGTACGGTGTCGGTTCCGGCATCGTCATCGACAGCGACCCCGCCGCCGAATATCGCGAATGCGGCTGGAAAGCCCGATTCCTCAACGAACTGCGCCCCGATTTCGGCATTTTTGAAACCCTGCGCGCGGAAAACAGGCAATGCGCCCTGCTCGACCGCCACCTATGCCGTCTGAAAACCTCCGCCCAAGCCCTCAACCTGCCCCTGCCCGACGGCTGCGAAAATCAAATCAAACAATACATTGCCGACTTGCCCGACGGCGCGTTCCGCATCAAAGCCCTGCTCGCTTCAGACGGCATCAGCCTGTCCCACGCCGTTTTAAACCGTCTGACCGACAAACAGCGCGTCATCATTTCGCCGACCATCCTGCCCGCACAAAACTACCTGCGCCGCTTCAAAACCACACACCGCGCCATCTTCGACCAAGCGTGGCAAACCGCCGAAACGCAAGGCGCGTTCGACAGCCTGTTTTTCAATTCGGACGGCATCCTACTCGAAGGCGGCAGGAGCAACGTGTTCGTCAAACATCGCGGACAATGGCTCACGCCCTCTTTAGATTTAGACATTTTAAACGGCATAATGCGCCAAGCCGTGTCGGACGAACCGCAAAAATATTTGCACACAAATCAAGTGATTGAAACACACATCACACAAAAAACACTGCAAGGAGCCGAAGAAATCCGCCTCTCCAACGCCTTGCGCGGCGTATTTGCCGCCGTCCTTGCCTGAACGCGCAAAAATGCCGTCCGAACCTGCTGCCGCAAAGTTCGGACGGCATTATCCCACCATTCAAAACCGCCAATCCGCCGACACAAACACCTCGCTGTTGCGGCGTTTTGCATACGGCACATTGCTTTCCGTCTTACCGAAGCGGTAGTTCAACGTCGGCACGATGCCTTTGTACGACAACTTGTCGTGGCTCAAAGCCAGCGAGACATTCCATTCGCGGTTACGCTGCGCCTCCGTCGAAAATGCCGCAATGCCTTTGTAGTTGCGGTGGGCGTAAGACGCGGCAATCCGGCTGTTCAAACCGCCCGTCCCGCCCCACTCCTGCGCCCAACCGATATGGACGGCGTTGCGGCGGTAGGCGGCATTGTTGACCGCGCCGCCCACCGTTTCGCGTTTCGGCACAAACCGCGCAAACTGCCAGCCGCCGAACACGGTTGCCGAGCCGCCCAACCGCCTTGCCAGCGACACATAAAGCCCGTCCTGCCAACCGTCGTTGCGTTCCGCCCGGCCTTGTTCGCGGTAGCGTTGGCGGTAACGTTCCAGCGACACCGAAAGCTGCGACCGGCGGCTCAGGCGGTAAGAATGCGCCAACTGCACACCCGCCCCGTGCGCCAGCATATACGGCGCAAGCCGGCGGTCGGCAGGCGGTTTCGTTTTCGCATCAAAGCCGTCGCTACCCGACAATTGCGCCTGATAAAACGGCAAAACCCCCACCGTCTGCCGCGCATTTTTATACTGCCAGCCCAAATAAGCCCTGCCGAAAGCATCGTCATAAGCCGATTTGCGGCTGAAATAATAGCTTGTGCCCCCGACATTGGCGCGGAACAGCAGATAATGGTTGTCCGCCAGCGCAGTCAGCTTTTCCGCCCCGGCCTCATAATCCAACCCTGCCGCACGGACAGGTCCGGTAACGCTGCATATCCGGCTGCCGCCGCCCTGCAGGCAGTATTGCGGCGCGGCATTGTTGGCGTTTTTGTTCACAGAAGGGCTGATGCCGCCCGAAAAATGCCAGCCCGTCAGCCCCTCCGTTTTTTTCCGGAAACGCCCCACATTTTCCAAAACCGGCGCCGGCAAATCCAATTTTGCCGCCTCCGCAAAATGCAGCCCTGCCGACTTCAGCCGGAAATCGTCAAACTCCGCCGCCGCCAAATCCAGCAAAACCCGCTCGTCTGCCGCATTATCCCTGTGCAACGCCCGATAGCGCGCCACCGCCTCCGCCGGCCTTCCCGCCAATTTCGCCAGCAAAGCCCGCGCCCTGCCGTACAACACCGCATCATAATCCGGCAGCTTGGCATACAAATCCGCCAACGAAGCGATCAAATCCGCCTGATTGCCGTTGAGCGCGTCGCGCAAAACGTGTTCCAACAACTGCGGGCGCGACAGCAGGAAATCCCCGTCGATTACGCGCGAACCGCCGTTTGCGGCAGAATCCCCTTCCGGCGGCATTCCCGCCCAACCCTCCGCAGCCGCACGCTGGGCGCGCAACGCCGCCGCATCGTCCCGAACGTCGGGCAAGCCGGCGGCATACGCGCCGACCGCACCCCAAACACACAGCGCGGCACACAGCCGGCATACCCGATACACACTATCCTTCAATTTGCCTTCCTTAAAAAACACCGCCGGACGGCGGCGGCAGAAACGCCGCAAGCCCCACGCGCGGCGGACGCGGCGCATCATATAGTGGATTAACAAAAATCAGGACAAGGCGACGAAGCCGCAGACAGTACAGATAGTACGGCAAGGCGAGGCAACGCCGTACCGGTTTTTGTTAATCCGCTATAAAAAACAAAGGTAGAAACGCGGCAGGCAAACGCAGGCACGTCCGATTTCCGCGCCGCCCCATAAAACAGTTGACATCATATAACATTTAAATTGATAATCAAAACTATTATTAATACATCATCAAGATTGAGTATGCGATGAAATACAAAGCCCTGCCCTTACTGCCGCTTGCCGCCGCCCTTGCCGCCTGTGCCGGGGGGGGGGTAGCCGAACCGCACGTCCCCGTGTCCATCCCCACCGCCACGCCGCTGCCCGCCGGCGAGGTAACGTTATCAAGCGATAACGGCAATATCGAAAACATCAACACCGCCGGCGCCGGAAGCGCATCCGACGCGCCGAGCCGCAGCAGACGCTCGCTCGATGCCGCCCCGCAAAACACATCCGGCATTTCCATTCGGCAGCGGGAAGTAGAAAAAGACTATTTCGGCTATAAATCAAAAGAAACATCATTCATCTTCAAAACACCCGGCGGCGCGCAATACGCCCTTTCATCCTACGCCGACCCCATAACCGTCAGCTACTCCTCCCCCGATTTCAAAATTCCCGACCGCCACGCAGGGCAGCGGCTCGCCGACGGCAGCCGCATCTTTATCTGCTGCAGCGACTCCGGGGCTACTTCGTATGCGGAAATTACCAAACAAGATTATATGAAATTCGGGGCGTGGATAGGTCCCAACGGCGAAATCGACCTCTTCGCCGGCGGCTTCCCCGTCGGCAAAACGCCGCCTCCTGCGTTCTCCTACGGCAGCAGCACGCCCGAAACCGCATTGTCAAAGGGTAAAATCACTTATCAGGTTTGGGGCATCCGCGTCAGAAACGGGCAATTTGTTACTTCCTCTTATACGCCGCCGAAAAGCGGTTCTTATTATGGGACACTTGCCAATACCCCCGTCCTTTCCTTTATCACCGCCAATTTCAACAGCAACACACTGGCAGGCAAAATCCTCGGCAACAGCGATTACGGGCCGGATGTGGATATTCAAAACGCAACGATTACCGGTCCGACCTTTTCCGGCGATGCCACGTCCGGCGGGAAAAGCGGCAAATTGGAAGGCAAGTTTTTTGGCAAGTTCGCCAGCACCCGCAGCAGCGAAGTCAGCATAGGCGGCAAAATCACCTTTGACGGCGACCGCTCCCTCGATACCGTATTCGGCGGTGTGAGTTATGAAAAAAAACTTGATGACACCAGTCAAGATACCAACCACCTTACTAAACAATAAACCACCTCATCCCTGCAAAGGTTTCTTATGCCCATTCCCTTCAAACCCGTATTGGCTGCCGCCGCCATCGCCCAAGCGTTTCCCGCCTTTGCGGCAGACCCCGCGCCGCAGTCCGCCCAAACGCTGAACGAAATCACCGTTACCGGCACGCACAAAACCCAAAAACTCGGCGAAGAAAAAATCCGCCGCAAAACCTTAGACAAGCTCTTGACCAACGACGAACACGACCTGGTGCGCTACGACCCCGGCATTTCCGTCGTCGAAGGCGGCAGGGCGGGTTCTAACGGCTTTACCATACGCGGCGTGGACAAAGACCGCGTCGCCATCAACGTTGACGGGCTGGCGCAGGCGGAAAGCCGCTCTTCCGAAGCCTTCCAAGAATTGTTCGGCGCGTACGGCAACTTCAACGCCAACCGCAACACTTCCGAGCCGGAAAACTTTTCCGAAGTAACCATCACCAAAGGCGCGGACTCGCTCAAATCCGGCAGCGGCGCATTGGGCGGCGCAGTCAATTACCAAACCAAATCCGCAAGCGACTATGTTTCCGAAGACAAGCCCTACCATTTGGGGATAAAGGGCGGCAGCGTCGGCAAAAACAGCCAAAAATTCAGCAGCATTACCGCCGCCGGCAGGCTCTTTGGTTTGGATGCCTTATTGGTTTATACCCGCCGCTTCGGCAAAGAAACCAAAAACCGCTCGACCGAGGGCGATGTCGAAATTAAAAACGACGGATATGTCTTTGACCCGGCCAACCCCTCGCCCAGCAGATACCTTACCTACAAAGCCACAGGGGTTGCTCGCTCCCAACCCGACCCGCAAGAATGGGTAAACAAAAGCACCCTGTTCAAGCTGGGCTACAATTTCAACGACCGCAACCGCATCGGCTGGATTTTTGAAGACTCGCGCACCGACCGTTTTACCAACGAGCTGTCTAATTTGTGGACGGGTACGACCACGTCTGCCGCAACGGGCGACTACCGCCACCGCCAAGACGTGAGCTACCGCCGCCGCACCGGCGTCGAATACAAAAACGAATTGGAACACGGCCCGTGGGACAGCCTCAAGCTGCGCTACGACAAGCAGCGCATCGATATGAACACTTGGACTTGGGACATCCCGAAAAATTACGATACAAACGGCATCAACGGCGAGGTTTACCATTCGTTCCGGCATATCCGCCAAAACACCGCGCAATGGACTGCCGATTTTGAAAAACAACTCGACTTTTCCAAAGCCGTTTGGGCGGCGCAATACGGCTTAGGCGGCGGCAGAGGGGACAATGCCAACTCGGATTACAGTTATTTCGCAAAACTGTACGACCCCAAAATCCTCGCTTCCAACCAAGCCAAAATCACGATGCTGATCGAAAACCGGTCGAAATATAAATTTGCCTATTGGAACAATGTGTTTCACTTGGGCGGCAACGACCGCTTCCGCCTGAATGCGGGCATACGCTACGACAAAAACAGCAGCAGCGCGAAAGACGATCCGAAATACACCACCGCCATCCGGGGGCAGATTCCCCATTTGGGTTCGGAACGCGCGCACGCGGGCTTCAGCTACGGCACAGGGTTCGACTGGCGGTTTACCAAGCATCTGCACTTGTTGGCAAAATACAGCACCGGCTTCCGCGCACCGACTTCGGACGAAACCTGGCTGCTGTTCCCACACCCCGATTTCTACCTGAAAACCAATCCCGAACTGAAAGCGGAAAAAGCCAAAAACTGGGAATTGGGCCTGGCGGGCAGCGGCAAAGCTGGCAGCTTCAAGCTTTCGGGCTTCAAAACCAAATACCGCGACTTTATCGAATTGACGTATATGGGCGTTTCGTCAGACGATAAAAACAACCCCAGATACGCCCCGCTTTCAGACGGCACGGCATTGGTCAGCTCGCCCGTTTGGCAAAACCAAAACCGCACCGCCGCCTGGGTGGAAGGCATAGAGTTTAACGGCACTTGGAACCTCGACAGCATCGGGCTGCCCAAAGGGCTGCACACCGGCCTCAACGTCAGCTACATCAAGGGCAAGGCAACGCAAAACAACGGCAAAGAAACGCCCATCAACGCGCTTTCGCCGTGGACGGCGGTTTACAGCCTGGGCTATGACGCGCCTTCCAAACGCTGGGGCGTCAACGCCTACGCCGCGCGCACCGCCGCCAAAAAGCCGTCCGACACCGTCCACAGCAACGACGACTTGAACAAACCGTGGCCTTATGCCAAACACAGCAAGGCCTATACGCTGTTCGACCTTTCCGCCTACCTCAACATCGGCAAACAGGTTACGCTCCGCGCCGCCGCGTACAACATTACCAACAAGCAGTACTACACTTGGGAATCTTTACGCAGCGTCCGCGAGTTCGGCACGGTCAACCGCGTCAACAACAAAACCCACGCCGGCATCCAACGCTTTACCTCGCCGGGCAGGAGCTACAATTTCACCATCGAAGCGAAGTTCTAAGCTCCTGATGTGCCAATGCCGTCTGAAACCCGATGATTTGGGTTTCAGACGGCATTTTTTACGGTCGCACCGCCGCCCCCTTTCAGGCTTGTACCAAGCCCAATCCCGCAACTCTCCGTCATTCCCGCAACTCTCCGTCATTCCCAGGGAAGTGGGAATCTAGAAACGCAAAGCCACAGGAACTTATCCGAAACAACAGCAACCTAAAATTCGTCATTCCCACGAAAGTGGGAATCCAGTTCGTTGAGTTTCAGTTATTTAAAATAAATTTTGAAACTTTAATCCCATCATTCCCGCGAAAGCGGGAATCCGGAACGTAAAATCTAAAGAAACCGTTTTATCCGATAAGTTTCCGTACCGACGGGGCTGGATTCCCGCCTGCGCGGGAATGACGGCGGAGCGGTTTCTGTTTTTTCCGATAAATTCCTAAAACTTAAAATTTCATCATTCCCACAAGGACAGAAAACCAAAAACAGAAACCTAAAATTCGTCATTCCCGCAAAAGCGGGAATCCAGTTCGTTGAGTTTCAGTTATTTAGAATAAATTTTGAAACTTTAATCCCGTCATTCCCGCGAAAGCGGGAATCCGGAACGTAAAATCTAAAGAAACCGTTTTCCCGATAAGTTTCCGTGCCGACGGGGCTGGATTCCCGCCTGCGCGGGAATGACGATATTTCAGTTTTCTGTTTTTGATTTTTTTGTTTTTACAGGAATGACGGGGCTTTCAGTATTGAAAAAAGTTGCCGTACCGCGCCGATAATTTCCGCCTGCGCGGAATGAAGATTTAAGCGTTGCCCGAAATTCAAAAAACCAAAACCGAACGGATCGGATTCCCGTTTTTATGGGATAACGGAATGTTCAGCCGGACACCGCCACAATGCCTCCGGCCCGCTTATTTTCCGATGCAAAACCTCGAAAAAATCACGCCGAGCAGGTCGTCCGCCGTAAATTCCCCCGTAATTTCGCCGCACGCGACCTGAGCCAGCCGCAAGTGTTCGGCAAACAGCTCGATTTGATGGTTGCCGCACAAAGCGGCCAGCGACAATTCTTCCTGCGCCGCCTTGAGTGCGTTGACGTGCCGCGTCCGCGCCAAAAACAGCCCTTCGCTTTCGCCCTGCCAACCGGCCTCGCACAACAGCGTCCGTTTCAGCGCGTCCAAGCCGTCGCCGGTTTTCGCCGACAGCGCGATGACGGTTTCCGCGCCCGTACCGAACCCGCCTGCCGCGTGTGCGTGCAAATCGGATTTGCTGTGGATTTCAATGCGTTTCAAATCCGACGGCAACGTATCCAAAATCATCCGCGTCTTTTCATTCAAACCCTCGCGCGGATCGACCAACACCAGCGCGACATCGGCTTCGGATACGGCTTTGCGGCTGCGTTCGATGCCGATGCGTTCGACCACGTCGTCCGTCTCGCGCAAACCTGCCGTATCGACAATATGCACCGGCACGCCGTCAATCAGGATACGTTCCCTGACCGCGTCGCGCGTCGTTCCGGCAATATCGGTAACAATCGCCACTTCGTCGCCCGCCAGCGCGTTCAACAGGCTGGACTTGCCGACATTCGGCGCACCGACCAATACGACATTCAGACCTTCGCGTAAAATCGCGCCCTGCTGCGCGTTGGCAAGCACATCATCCACGGCGCGGCGCAAGCCGTCCAGTTTGCCGCGTGCGTCCGCCGCTTCGAGAAAATCGATGTCTTCCTCGGGAAAATCCAGCGCCGCTTCGACCAGCATCCGCAAGGTAATCAAGCCTTCGACCAAACCGTGTATCCGCCGCGAAAAATCGCCCTTGAGCGAGCGCAACGCCAGACGCGCCGCCGAACGGCCGGATGCGTCAATCAAATCCGCCACGCCTTCCGCCTGTGCCAAGTCCAGTTTGTCGTTTAAAAACGCACGTTTGGTAAACTCGCCCGGCTCGGCAAGGCGCGCGCCCAGTTCCAAACAGCGGTTCAGCAGCATCTCCATCACTACCGGCCCGCCGTGTCCCTGAAGCTCGATGACATCTTCGCCCGTAAAACTTGCCGGCGCGGCAAAAAACAGTAGCAGCCCGCTATCGATTGCCTGTCCGTCCGCGTCCGTAAAATCAGCATAGGTTGCCACGCGCGGCTCGGGCGTTTTCCCACACAAAGCCTGCGCCATCGGCAACAGGTTTTTCCCCGATATGCGTATCACGCCCACGCCGCCGCGTCCGGGCGCGGTCGCGACTGCCGCAATCGTTGGAACGTTATCCGACATAAAACCCCCGAAAATTCAAAACAGCCGCGATTATAGCAAATGCCGTCTGAAGTCCGACGGTTCGGCTTTCAGATGGCATTGCCGGCTTGTGTAAAACGATATTCCGACACCGCACGGCACAAAACCCTGCCCCGCATTCCGCCTCCGGTCGGTTTTTACCGCCGAAAACGGCGGGGTTCCGACCGAAAAGGAACGGGGATAAAGTAAAGTGTGATATGATTTCGTATTCAAAATGATGCCTTTATGTGCAACCCATCGATTGCTCCGGCGAGTTGATAAAAATCCCCTTTTTTTCCTTCCCGCCCTTCCCTGCACCATCTCCGAACAGAAGCGGCAAAATACGCCGAACCGCACATATAGCCACATCCCGCGCGCCGCCCGGAAGCGGAAGCCGCGCCCTCCCAACCGTCAGATAAGGAAAAATAATGAAAACAACCGACAAACGGACAACCGAAACACACCGCAAAGCCCCTAAAACCGGCCGCATCCGCTTCTCGCCCGCTTACTTAGCCATATGCCTGTCGTTCGGCATTCTGCCCCAAGCCCGGGCGGGACACACTTATTTCGGCATCAACTACCAATACTATCGCGACTTTGCCGAAAATAAAGGCAAGTTTGCAGTCGGGGCGAAAGATATTGAGGTTTACAACAAAAAAGGGGAGTTGGTCGGCAAATCGATGACGAAAGCCCCGATGATTGATTTTTCTGTGGTATCGCGTAACGGCGTGGCGGCATTGGCGGGCGATCAATATATTGTGAGCGTGGCACATAACGGCGGCTATAACAATGTTGATTTTGGTGCGGAGGGAAGCAATCCCGATCAGCACCGCTTTTCTTACCAAATTGTGAAAAGAAATAATTATAAAGCAGGGACTAACGGCCATCCTTATGGCGGCGATTATCATATGCCGCGTTTGCACAAATTTGTCACAGATGCAGAACCTGTTGAGATGACCAGTTATATGGATGGGTGGAAATACGCTGATTTAAATAAATACCCTGATCGTGTTCGAATCGGAGCAGGCAGACAATATTGGCGGTCTGATGAAGACGAACCCAATAACCGCGAAAGTTCATATCATATTGCAAGCGCATATTCTTGGCTCGTCGGTGGCAATACCTTTGCACAAAATGGATCAGGTGGTGGCACAGTCAACTTAGGTAGCGAAAAAATTAAACATAGCCCATATGGTTTTTTACCAACAGGAGGCTCATTTGGCGACAGTGGCTCACCAATGTTTATCTATGATGCCCAAAAGCAAAAGTGGTTAATTAATGGGGTATTGCAAACAGGCAACCCCTATATAGGAAAAAGCAATGGCTTCCAGCTAGTTCGTAAAGATTGGTTCTATGATGAAATCTTTGCTGGAGATACCCATTCAGTATTCTACGAACCACATCAAAATGGGAAATACTTTTTTAACGACAATAATAATGGCGCAGGAAAAATCGATGCCAAACATAAACACTATTCTCTACCTTATAGATTAAAAACACGAACCGTTCAATTGTTTAATGTTTCTTTATCCGAGACAGCAAGAGAACCTGTTTATCATGCTGCAGGTGGGGTCAACAGTTATCGACCCAGACTGAATAATGGAGAAAATATTTCCTTTATTGACAAAGGAAAAGGTGAATTGATACTTACCAGCAACATCAACCAAGGCGCGGGCGGTTTGTATTTTGAGGGTAATTTTACGGTCTCGCCTAAAAACAACGAAACGTGGCAAGGCGCGGGCGTTCATATCAGTGATGGCAGTACCGTTACTTGGAAAGTAAACGGCGTGGCAAACGACCGCCTGTCCAAAATCGGCAAAGGCACGCTGCTGGTTCAAGCCAAAGGGGAAAACCAAGGCTCGGTCAGCGTGGGCGACGGTAAAGTCATCTTAGATCAGCAGGCGGACGATCAAGGCAAAAAACAAGCCTTTAGTGAAATCGGCTTGGTCAGCGGCAGGGGGACGGTGCAACTGAATGCCGATAATCAGTTCAACCCCGACAAACTCTATTTCGGCTTTCGCGGCGGACGTTTGGATTTGAACGGGCATTCGCTTTCGTTCCACCGCATTCAAAATACCGATGAAGGGGCGATGATTGTCAACCACAATCAAGACAAAGAATCCACCGTTACCATTACAGGCAATAAAGATATTACTACAACCGGCAATAACAACAACTTGGATAGCAAAAAAGAAATTGCCTACAACGGTTGGTTTGGCGAGAAAGATGCAACCAAAACGAACGGGCGGCTCAATCTGAATTACCAACCGGAAGAAGCGGATCGCACTTTACTGCTTTCCGGCGGAACAAATTTAAACGGCAATATCACGCAAACAAACGGCAAACTGTTTTTCAGCGGCAGACCGACACCGCACGCCTACAATCATTTAGGAAGCGGGTGGTCAAAAATGGAAGGTATCCCACAAGGAGAAATCGTGTGGGACAACGATTGGATCGACCGCACATTTAAAGCGGAAAACTTCCATATTCAGGGCGGACAAGCGGTGGTTTCCCGCAATGTTGCCAAAGTGGAAGGCGATTGGCATTTAAGCAATCACGCCCAAGCAGTTTTCGGTGTCGCACCGCATCAAAGCCACACAATCTGTACACGTTCGGACTGGACGGGTCTGACAAGTTGTACCGAAAAAACCATTACCGACGATAAAGTGATTGCTTCATTGAGCAAGACCGACATCAGAGGCAATGTCAGCCTTGCCGATCACGCTCATTTAAATCTCACAGGACTTGCCACACTCAACGGCAATCTTAGTGCAGGCGGAGACACGCACTATACGGTTACGCGCAACGCCACCCAAAACGGCAACCTTAGCCTCGTGGGCAATGCCCAAGCAACATTTAATCAAGCCACATTAAACGGCAACACATCGGCTTCGGACAATGCTTCATTTAATCTAAGCAACAACGCCGTACAAAACGGCAGTCTGACGCTTTCCGACAACGCTAAGGCAAACGTAAGCCATTCCGCACTCAACGGCAATGTCTCCCTAGCCGATAAGGCAGTATTCCATTTTGAAAACAGCCGCTTTACCGGAAAAATCAGCGGCGGCAAGGATACGGCATTACACTTAAAAGACAGCGAATGGACGCTGCCGTCGGGCACGGAATTAGGCAATTTAAACCTTGACAACGCCACCATTACACTCAATTCCGCCTATCGACACGATGCGGCAGGCGCGCAAACCGGCAGTGCGGCAGATGCGCCGCGCCGCCGTTCGCGCCGTTCCCTATTATCCGTTACGCCGCCAACTTCGGCAGAATCCCGTTTCAACACGCTGACGGTAAACGGCAAATTGAACGGTCAGGGAACATTCCGCTTTATGTCGGAACTCTTCGGCTACCGCAGCGGCAAATTGAAGCTGGCGGAAAGTTCCGAAGGCACTTACACCTTGGCTGTCAACAATACCGGCAACGAACCCGTAAGTCTCGAGCAATTGACGGTAGTGGAAGGAAAAGACAACACACCGCTGTCCGAAAATCTTAATTTCACCCTGCAAAACGAACACGTCGATGCCGGCGCATGGCGTTATCAGCTTATCCGCAAAGACGGCGAGTTCCGCCTGCATAATCCGGTCAAAGAACAAGAGCTTTCCGACAAACTCGGCAAGGCGGGAGAAACAGAGGCCGCCTTGACGGCAAAACAGGCACAACTTGCCGCCAAACAACAGGCGGAAAAAGACAACGCGCAAAGCCTTGACGCGCTGATTGCGGCCGGGCGCGATGCCACCGAAAAGGCAGAAAGCGTTGCCGAACCGGCCCGGCAGGCAGGCGGGGAAAATGCCGGCATTATGCAGGCGGAGGAAGAGAAAAAACGGGTGCAGGCGGATAAAGACACCGCCTTGGCGAAACAGCGCGAAGCGGAAACCCGGCCGGCTACCACCGCCTTCCCCCGCGCCCGCCGCGCCCGCCGGGATTTGCCGCAACCGCAGCCCCAACCGCAACCCCAACCGCAGCGCGACCTGATCAGCCGTTATGCCAATAGCGGTTTGAGTGAATTTTCCGCCACGCTCAACAGCGTTTTCGCCGTACAGGACGAATTGGACCGCGTGTTTGCCGAAGACCGCCGCAACGCCGTTTGGACAAGCGGCATCCGGGACACCAAACACTACCGTTCGCAAGATTTCCGCGCCTACCGCCAACAAACCGACCTGCGCCAAATCGGTATGCAGAAAAACCTCGGCAGCGGGCGCGTCGGCATCCTGTTTTCGCACAACCGGACCGAAAACACCTTCGACGACGGCATCGGCAACTCGGCACGGCTTGCCCACGGTGCCGTTTTCGGGCAATACGGCATCGGCAGGTTCGACATCGGCATCAGCGCGGGCGCGGGTTTTAGTAGCGGCAGCCTTTCAGACGGCATCAGAGGCAAAATCCGCCGCCGCGTGCTGCATTACGGCATTCAGGCAAGATACCGCGCAGGTTTCGGCGGATTCGGCATCGAACCGCACATCGGCGCAACGCGCTATTTCGTCCAAAAAGCGGATTACCGATACGAAAACGTCAATATCGCCACCCCGGGCCTTGCATTCAACCGCTACCGCGCGGGCATTAAGGCAGATTATTCATTCAAACCGGCGCAACACATTTCCATCACGCCTTATTTGAGCCTGTCCTATACCGATGCCGCTTCCGGCAAAGTCCGAACGCGCGTCAATACCGCCGTATTGGCGCAGGATTTCGGCAAAACCCGCAGTGCGGAATGGGGCGTAAACGCCGAAATCAAAGGTTTCACGCTGTCCCTCCACGCTGCCGCCGCCAAGGGGCCGCAATTGGAAGCGCAGCACAGCGCGGGCATCAAATTAGGCTACCGCTGGTAACCGCCGGATATGCCGAAAGGGGTTTGACGATGCCGCCGTGCACTGTCAAACCCCTTTTTCTGCCACCTTGTGCCTACTCCATCGTCTGATAACCGTCAAATTGATTTTTAGCCCATGTTCGGCGAGTCGGGGAAATCTATAGTGGATTAAATTTAAATCAGGACAAGGCGGCGAAGCCGCAGACAGTAAAAATAGTACGGCAAGGCGAGGCAACGCCGTACCGGTTTAAATTTAATCCACTATATATCTTCGTCCGCGCCGAAATAGTCTATGCCCGATATACAATTTTGATACACAAACTTGGAAATATCGGTATCGTCGCCGGTGCGATAGAATGCGGATAGTTTTTCATTGAATCGCGGCATCTGCATTTCGGAGATTTCCAGGATACCGCAGCCCCCCGCCATCATCAGGCCGTTGGCAAATAGGGTTGCCGTCCGTTTGTTGCCGTCCCAAAAAACCTGCTGCCGCATACAATAGAGCATGAAACGAACGGCTGCTTCCGTCGTCGAACCGCTTTGCAGTCCGATATTTTGCAACACGCGGGCCACTTCAATTTCCTTCACCGGATTCGGGGCATGACGGGAACCGTCCAATAGCGTTACGCCGACCGAACCGGTACGGAAATCCACGGGTACCAAAGAATCGTCCTTGGCAACAATGTTGTTGATTCTTTTAAGGAGTGAAATATTGACCGGTTCGCCGTTTGAAATATGCGAAATCACATATTGATAGGCACGTTTCAGGTTCAAGATGGTTTGGATGTCTTCCAGTGACGCGGAGGCTACATTTTTGCCATTGATAATTTGCTCGGTCTGCAACAAGGTCGTCTGACAATTCTCAAAACGGCTGAGGTTGTGAATTTGAGCAACCAATACTTTCTTTGCCAGAAAAATATTTTCTTCCAAACTCAACTTGTATTTGTCGGGAAACACGATAATTCCTTAAATAATTAAAGCAGTACGTTAAATCATCATCTTATCATCACTTTCGGGGTTTATGTTGCGTGCGTCCGTTTTCTAATACGGTTTCCCATCCCGCGAAACGCGGCGGAAGCCTGTGCAAAAAACCTGTTCACGAAATTTTCCGCATAAAGATACGCTGAAAATGCGCTAAAAATGGCTGTGTTTGAATATCGGTTGATTTCATCCGTTTGTGTAACCTCGCGCCGGTTTTGTCATGATTTTGCATTATTTTTGTTATGCGGATATTTCACGGGATGACAAAACGGGCGCAAAAAAGCCCGATTGGAAAATCCGAATCAGGCTTTTTTGTGATGTTCTGTTCGATTTGTGCGCTAACTGCCGACCGGAGCGTCCGCGCCCGGTTTGGCAGGTCGGATTCTCGAATCCGACTGCTATTTGAGATGGCAGGCTTTTGTCGGATACAAGTATCCGACCTACGGCTTGCTATTGATTTCCAATCATTCGAATCGGGTATTTTACTTCCTTAAATTTTGATAAATCAAAACGTAACAGTTCAATACTTGTGCATTCTCAATGTGCCTCTTCCCAATTCTCCCCTACGCCAACCTCAGCCACCAGCGGTACATCCAATAATCCGCCGTCCACTTTCGCCATAATCTGCGGCAGTTTTTCTTTGACAAAATCCAGTTCGGTTTCAACGACTTCCAGCACCAGTTCGTCATGCACCTGCATGACCAGTTTGCTGCCGATGCCGTCTGAAAGCCAGTTTCGCACGTTTATCATGGCGCGTTTGATGAGGTCGGAAGCGGTGCCTTGCATGGGGGCGTTGATGGCGGCACGCTCGGCTCCTGCGCGGGCGTTGGCGTTTTTGTTGCGGATGTCGGGCAAATAGAGCCTTCTGCCGAACAGGGTTTCGACGTAGCCTTGGGCGGCGGCTTGTTCTTTGGTGCGCTGCATGTATTCGGCGACGCCGGGATAACGGGCGAAGTAGCGGTCGATAAAGTTTTTGGCGGAAAGGTTGTCGATGCCCAATGATTTTGCCAAACCGTATTGCCCCATACCGTAGATTAAGCCGAAGTTGATGGTTTTGGCGTAGCGGCGTTGCTCGGGCGAGACGTTTTCGGGCGCAGTGCCGAACACTTCGGCGGCGGTGCGGCGGTGTACGTCTTCGCCGCTTTGAAATGCGGCAATGAGGGTTTTGTCACCGGAGAGGTGCGCCATAATGCGCAGCTCGATTTGGGAATAGTCGGCGGAAACGATGACGCTGCCCGGCGGTGCAGTGAAGGCGCGGCGCACGCGGCGGCCTTCGGCGGTGCGAATGGGGATGTTTTGCAGGTTGGGGTTGTTGCTGGCGAGGCGGCCGGTAATGGCGACGGCTTGGGCATAGGTGGTATGCACGCGGTTATCCCGGGGCGAAATCATTTCGGGCAGTTTGTCGGTGTAGGTGGATTTGAGTTTCGCCAGGCTGCGGTTTTGCAGGATGATTTTGGGCAGGGGGTAGTCGGGCGCGAGCTGTTCGAGCACGGCTTCGTTGGTGGAAATGCCGCCTTTGGCGGTTTTTTTCAGCCCTTTTGTCGGGATGCCCATTTTGTCGAACAGGATTTCTTGCAGCTGTTTGGGCGAGTTGAGGTTAAACGGTTGACCTGCAGCGGCGTAGGCTTCCTGTTCGAGCTTCATCAGCTCCGCGCCGAGTTCCGCGCTTTGGCGGGCGAGTTCGGCGCGGTCGATTTGCACGCCGTTGCATTCCATTTCAAACAATACCTGCGCGACGGGAAGCTCCATTTTTTCATACATTTCAAGTTGTTTGTCGTCCATTTGCGCGCGCAGGCGCGCTTCGAGGCGCAGGGCGAAATCGGCATCTTGGGCGGCGTATTCGGTCGCCTGCCCGATGGCGACATCGGCAAAACTGATTTGCTTCGCGCCTTTGCCGCACAGCGATTCGTAGGTAATGGTTTCTAAACCGAGCCAGCGTCCGGACAATTCGTCCAAGCCGTGTCCGAGATGGCTCTCGATGATGTAGGAAGCGAGCATCGCGTCGCCGGCAATGTTGTTTAACGCGATGCCGTAGTTGGCGAAAACGTGTTGGTCGTATTTGAGGTTTTGACCGATTTTTTTCAGGGCGGGGTTTTCCAAATGCGGCTTCAGACGGCCTAATACGTCTTGCAAATCAAGCTGTTCGGGCGCGGCAGTCAGGCTGTGGCCTACGGGGATGTAAACCGCTTCGCCTGCTTGGAACGCAATGCTGATGCCGACCAGCTCGGCATTCATCGCATCTAATGACGTGGTTTCCGTATCAATGCCGATTGTGTCCGCCTTCGCTAGTTTGTCCAACAAGGCGGCAAACTGAGCTTCGGTGGTAACGGCTTGATAATCCAGTTTTTCAGGGGCGGTGGCTTTTTCAGCTCGTTTTTCAGACGGTATTTCCGCATTCAAAGCCGCCTGCTCGCCGATGCTGTCGCTACCGAACAAATCATCGGTCGAGCCGGTATTCATGTTTGATTCCGCTTCTTTCAGCCAAGTACGGAAGCCCCAGCGTTTGAAATCAACCGCAAGCTGCGCCCATTTCGGCGCGGTACGGCGCAGGCTTTCGATGCCGTCTGAAAGCTCGGTGTGCAAGTCCACATCGGTTTTAATCGTGACCAAATCATACGACAGCGGCAGTTGGGGCAGCGCGGCTTGCAGGTTTTCGCCGACCTTGCCTTTGATTTCCGGAGCGTGTTCCATCACGCCTTGCAACGAACCGTAGGCTTCCAGCCATTTCACCGCCGTTTTCGGGCCGCATTTTTCCACGCCCGGTACGTTGTCCACCTTGTCGCCGATCAGCGCGAGATAATCGCGGATTTGGTCGGGGCGAACGCCGAATTTTGCCTTCACGCCTTCAATATCCAGCGTTTCTCCGCTCATCGTGTTCACCAGCGTAACGCGCTCATCCACCAACTGCGCCATATCCTTATCGCCCGTCGAAACAATGACTCGCAAACCATGTTCCGCCCCCTGTTTCGCCAGCGTGCCGATCACATCGTCCGCCTCCACTTGCCCAATCACCAATACCGGCCAGCCCGTCAGGCGCACCAAATCCGGCAGGGCTTCCGCCTGCGGGCGCAAATCGTCCGGCATCGGCGGGCGCGTCGCCTTGTATTCTTCAAACATTTGATGGCGGAAATTTTTGCCTTTCGCATCAAAAACCACCGCGCAATAATCGTGCGGATATTCCGACCGCAAACGGCGCAACATATTCAATACGCCATACAGCGCACCCGTCGGCGCACCGTCAGGCGCAGTCAGGTTTTGCCCCATCGCGTGATACGCGCGGTAGAGATAGGAAGAGCCGTCAACGAGGAGGAGTGTAGGTCTGTTGGACATAAAAAACCCGCTTGAAACCGATAAGGGACAGAAAAAATAGGGAAGGACGATGCCGGCTTAAAACCCGCCCCCGTACAACCCCGGATTATAACGGAAAAGGCAAATGCCGTCTGAAACCCTTGTTCAGACAGCATTTGCGGCGGATTAAGCGTTCAGCAGGCTTTCATCCAAAGCCAAATCGCCGTTTCGGTTAACCGCCACTTTGCGCGCCAACACGTTTTGCGCGATTTGTTGCGCTTCGGCGAGCGAGTGCATCAGATAAGTGCCGCATTGGTATTCGTTCAACTCGGGGATTTTACTTTGGTCTTTGACATTCAAAACATCCTGCATCGAAGCCAACCACGCATCGGCAACCTGCTGTTCGGAAGGCGTGCCGATAAGGCTCATATAAAAACCGGTGCGGCAGCCCATCGGGGAAATGTCGATGATTTCCACGCCGGCGCCGTTCAAGTGGTCGCGCATAAAGCCGGCAAACAAATGCTCCAGCGTGTGGATGCCTTTTTCGGGCAGGATTTCTTTATTGGGGATGCAAAAGCGCAGGTCGAATACAGTAATGGTGTCGCCTTTGGGCGTGGTCATGGTTTTCGCCACGCGTACGGCAGGGGCGTGCATACGGGTGTGATCGACTTTGAAACTGTCTAACAGGGGCATTTGGGTATCCTTTTGTGCGGGTTATGTAGGTTTTCGGGATAGGATTTTGTCCAGCAATTCATCGTCCAAGACGCGGTTTTCGACTTTTACCCATTCGCCGCCTGCTTCAGGGAAGCCGTTGCGGCAATATCCTGCCTGTTCGACAAAATCATAGACGGCATGGATGTAGTCGTTGATACACAATGCGGCTATGGTGCAGGCGCCATCCCATAAAATCAAGACATGATTGGGGATATGTTTGTCGGATACATCTTCGACATTGTAGATGTGCAAGGCATCCAAAATCCCCTCTTGCGAAGCGGCATAGAAGTAGCCCGTGTTGCCATCATCTTCAAAGACAACACCATAAGGGATATGTTTGGAAAATGATTCTAAAACTTTAGGCGTGCCGACAGTAAAATTTCCGATTTCGGCAGTCCGATATAGAGGTAATTGTGCCATTGGGTAACAATCTTTTTATATCGAAAATTGAATCACAATTCGGCAATCTCAACCGCTTCGCCCGAAGCCGCGCTCAGGGCTTCGTTTAAAACGTCGTAAAAATCGCGGCTGTCGCGCGTTGCCAGCCATTTGCCGTTTTGTTCGGCGAAATGGTAGCCGCCGCTTTTTGCGGCAATCCACAATTCTTGGTTGGGCGTGTGGCGGTTGACGATGATTTGCGTGCCGTCTCCGGCTTCGATGGTCAGGACGTTTCCGGCAAACCGGCAGTCGAAATCCCAGCCGTTTTCGTCGATTTGGTCTTCGATGTGTTCAAATAATGCTTCGCTCGCGCGGATAAACTCGCTTTCGGTCATCATAGCTTTTTGCGTGTTTTTTGTTTAAGATGCCGAATCTTGCCACATTCGCGCTTATGAAGGAAGTTTACCGATGAAATACGGCGTATTTTTTGCGGCGGCAACCGCCCTCCTGCTTTCCGCCTGCGGTTACAAAGGCGGCCTCTACCTGCCCAAAGAAGGCGATACGGCGCGTTTCGGCGTGATCCAAACCGGTTTGCAGCTTCAAGGCAAACCGCAATCCGCCCCACCAACCCAAAAATGAAAACGAAAATATGACCCTGTTTTGCGAACAAGTCCCCTACCCCCGCCTTGCCGAAGAATTCGGCACGCCGCTTTATGTGTACAGCCAATCCGCGCTGACCGGAGCATTTGAAAACTATCAAACCGCCTTTGCCGCTTTGAACCCGCTCGTCTGCTATGCGGTTAAAGCCAATGGCAATCTGAGCATCATCAAACACTTCGCCTCGTTGGGCAGCGGTTTTGACATTGTGTCGGGCGGCGAATTGGCACGCGTTTTGGCGGCAGGCGGCGATGCGGCGAAAACGATTTTTTCCGGCGTAGGCAAAAGCGAGGCGGAAATCGAGTTCGCGCTGAATGCCGGCGTAAAATGCTTCAATATGGAAAGCATCCCCGAAATCGACCGCATTCAGAAAATTGCCGCGCGTTTGGGCAAAACCGCGCCCGTCTCCCTGCGCGTCAATCCCGATGTCGATGCAAAAACCCATCCCTACATCTCCACAGGTCTGAAAGCCAACAAATTCGGCATCGCCTACGCCGACGCGCTCGAAGCCTACCGCCATGCCGCACAACAGCCCAATTTGAAAATCATCGGCATCGACTGCCACATCGGTTCGCAACTGACCGACTTAAGCCCACTGGTCGAAGCCTGCGAACGCATTTTGATTTTGGTTGACGCTCTTGCCGCCGAAGGCATTGTTTTGGAACATTTGGACTTAGGCGGCGGCGTCGGCATTGTTTACAAAGACGAAGGCGTCCCCGATTTGGGTGCGTATGCCCGAGCGGTTCAAAAACTGATGGGGACACGCCGTCTGAAACTCATTCTTGAGCCAGGCCGCAGCTTGGTCGGCAACGCAGGTGCATTGCTGACGCGCGTCGAATTTGTCAAACACGGTGAAGAGAAAAACTTTGTGATGGTCGATGCGGCGATGAACGATTTGATGCGCCCAGCCCTATACGATGCCTACCACCACATCGAAGCGGTTGAAACCAAAAACATTGAGCCTCTGACCGCCAACATCGTCGGCCCGATTTGTGAAACCGGCGACTTCCTCGGCAAAGACCGCACCATCGCCTGCGAAGAAGGCGATTTGCTGCTTATCCGCAGCGCGGGCGCATACGGGGCCAGTATGGCTAGCAATTACAACACGCGCAACCGTGCGGCGGAGGTGTTGGTTGACGGCGGCGGATACAAACTCATCCGCCGGCGCGAAACCTTGGAACAGCAAATGGCAAACGAACTCGCCTGCCTATAAGCCGAACATCAAAATGCCGTCTGAAGCCTTCAGACGGCATTGTCCGTTTAAAGTGACATCTTGGCGGAATATTCAAACACAGCCTGTTTTCAAATGACGACGCAACAAATCCCCGTCTCGCCCGACTGACGAAGGGAATTGTTGAAAAAAATTACGCGCCCCTTTTATGGGGTGCAATATCTAAGGAATTGAAATGAAGCACGCTCCGATTATCCTCCTGCTTACCGCTTCGTCCGCCGCCCTACTTTCGGCGGGCTGCACCGCCCTTCCCTCTGACCGGCCGCCGCTTCGCACCCTGCCGAAAAGCGCGCCCATCCAACCCGCCAACCCATACAGCCGGCCGCCTTCAGGCACGCCGGACGGCGCATTCAGCACCCGCGCCTCAAACGGGCGCGTCTTGAAAAGCATCGTCAAAAACGGCGTGTTCGACCGCTTTGTCGATATTTACCATCCAAACGGCAAACTGCATTCGCACACGCCGGTTGAAAACGGCGTGGCGCAAGGCTATACCGAACAGGGCATATTGCGGACGCGCATCCTGTACCGGGACGGGCATATCGTCCGAGCGCAAACTTTGGATGCGTCGGGCAAGGTGGAACGCGAATGGCAGCCGTAAAACAAATGCCGTCTGAAGCGGTTCAGACGGCATTTTTAACGTTCTAAAGGCTTACTCTTCCGGCAGCCTTAACAGGGAAAGCAGCAGCCCGCCCCAAATCACCGCGATGGCGGCAACCATCATCACAATGGCGGAAGTACTCATTTTTCTCCTCCTTGTTCATGTTCGTGTTCGTCTTTGACATTAAAATCCTGACCGTGTTTCCAAGGCAGCAGCGACAGCAGCAGCCCGAACATGATTAACGCCGCCGACATCCCCCAGCCGAAAATATTGAGGAAACCATCCGGATAATCGCCGTAGTTTTTTTCCAACAATCCGGCGGTGTCCTGATACAGCATATAGCCGAGCATCACGACGGTAAACACGACGCAGGCCGTCCACAAGCCGCCGACGCGGATGGAGGACAAGGCGTTCAGGTGCCTGCGTAATTCCGGCAACCTGCCGCCGATGATGATGGCGGCAACATAAACAAAGCCGGCGGCAACAATGCCGTAGGTGTTGACGAATTTGTCCATCACGTCCAAAACAGGCAGCCCCGTCGCCGTACCGAACAGCAGCGTGGAAACAATGCCCATCGGAATGCAGACCAGCAGCGTGGCGTTGACGCGCCCGATGTTCAGCTTGTCCTGAATCGCCGCCACAATCACTTCAAGGATGGAAATCATCGACGTAACGCCGGCGAACACCAGCGAACCGAAAAACAATATGCCGATCAGCCAGCCCATCGGCGCCTGGTTGATAATGGTCGGAAAGGCGATAAACGCCAAACCGATGCCGCCGGAGGCAACCTCGTTGACCGCCTTGCCGCCCGCCTGCGCCATAAAGCCCAATGCGGCAAACACGCCGATGCCCGCGAGCAGTTCGAAGCTGCTGTTGGCAAAACCGACCACCAGCCCCGTTCCGCCCAAGTCGGTTTTTTTCTTCAAATAAGAAGAATAGGTAACCATAATGCCGAAGCAGATGGAAAGCGAAAAGAAAATCTGCCCGTATGCCGCCACCCAGACCTTGGAATCGGCGAGTTTCGACCAGTCGGGCGTAAACAATGCGTCCAAGCCCTTTGCCGCACCCGGCAGCGTCAGCGAAATGCCGACCATAATCAAAAACATCACCAAAAGCAGCGGCATAAAGAACGACGAGGCGCGCGCCACGCCCTTTTGCACGCCCAAAGCCATAATGGCGGCGGTAAAAACCCACACGCCCGCCAAAGGGCCGGCGACTTTGCCGACAAAATCCAAACCCAAGGCTTCCGGGCCCGCCATTTGCAGGAAGTCCTTAAAGAAAAAACCCTGCGGATCCGCACCCCAGGCGGCGTTGACCGAATAATAGGTATAGCTTGCCGCCCAACCGATAATCACTGCGTAATAGATGCAGATGACGATATTGGTCATCACGTTCCACCAGCCGACCGGCTCGAACCAGCGTCCGAGGCGGCGGAAAGCCAAGGGCGCAGAACCCCGGTAACGGTGGCCGATGGCATAATCGAGCAGCAGCAGCGGGATGCCCGCCGTCAGAAGCGCTACCAGATAGGGCAGGATGAATGCGCCGCCGCCGTTTTCAAAAGCAATATAGGGGAAACGCCAAATATTGCCCAAGCCGACGGCGGACCCGATGGCGGCAATCATAAACGCGCGGCGCGTGCCGAATGTGGCGCGTTCTTTCGTTTTGGAATCAGACACGTTGGTACCTCTTGAATTATTTATTAAAAACAAGCCGTTATAGGCAAACATATATAGAAACAGCGTCTGACAGGGATAATGTCTTCTGAAAAAACAAACCGGCTTGTGGCCGATTGTTTACAATCTATGTGCTTATCGTAAAAAATTTTAACGCCGATGGCAAGCGGTGAAGGCTTGAAAACGAAAAATTTTTTATCCAAATACAAAAACCACTCCATAAGAAACAACCGCCAACTTCCCCGTCATTCCCGCAAAAACAGAAAAACAAAAACAGAAACCTAAAGTCCCGTCATTCCCGCGCAGACGGGAATCCAGACCCCCAACGCGGCAGGAATCTATCGGAAATAACCGAAACCGGACGAACCTAGATTCCCGCTTTCGCGGGAATGACGGCGGAGAGGTGCTGTTTTTCCGATAAATTCCTGCCGCTCTTCGTTTTTGGGATGGCGGGAAATATAGCGGATTAACAAAAATCAGGACAAGGCGGCCAGCCGCAGGCAGTACGAATGGTACGGAACCGGTTCGCCCGGTGCTTGGGCGCCTTAGGGAATCGTTCCCTTTGAGCCGGGGCGGGGCAACGACGTACCGGTTTTTGTTAATCCGCTATAATTTTAAGGTTTGCGCCTTAGCCGCACTTATTCGCAAAAAAACCGCACGGCGTTGACCGTGCGGCTTGTTGTCTGAAGGTTTCAGACGGCATTGCTTACATCATGCCGCCCATACCGCCCATTCCCCCCATATCGGGCACAGCCGGTTTGTCTTCGGGGATTTCGGCAATCATGCAGTCGGTCGTCAGCATCAGACCGGCGATAGACGCGGCGTGTTGCAGCGCGGAACGGGTTACTTTGGCAGGGTCGAGTACGCCCATTCCGATCATGTCGCCGTATTCGCCGGAGCCTGCGTTGTAACCGTAGTTGCCTTTGCCTTCCAACACTTTGTTCACCACCACGCTGGGTTCTCCGCCTGCGTTGGCAACGATTTGGCGCAGCGGAGACTCAACGGCGCGCAATACGATTTGTACGCCTGCGTCTTGGTCGGCATTGCCGGTGTGCAGGTTTTCCAAAGCGGCACGGGCGCGCAACAGGGCTACGCCGCCGCCTGCAACCACGCCTTCTTCAACGGCTGCGCGGGTAGCGTGCAGCGCGTCTTCCACGCGGTCTTTTTTCTCTTTCATTTCGACTTCGGTCGCCGCGCCGACTTTGATCACTGCCACGCCTCCTGCCAGTTTGGCAACGCGCTCTTGCAGTTTTTCTTTGTCGTAATCGCTGGTCGCGGTTTCGATTTGTTGGCGGATTTCGGCAACACGCGCTTCGATTTGGGCTGCGTCGCCGAAGCCGTCGATGACGGTAGTGTTTTCTTTACCGATTTCGATGCGTTTGGCTTGACCCAAGTCGTCCAAAGTCGCTTTTTCCAAAGACAGGCCGACTTCTTCGGAAATCACTACGCCGCCGGTCAGGATGGCGATGTCTTGCAGCATCGCTTTGCGGCGGTCGCCGAAGCCGGGGGCTTTGACGGCAACGGTTTTCAGGATGCCGCGGATGTTGTTCACGACCAAAGTCGCCAAGGCTTCGCCTTCTACGTCTTCAGCGATAATCAACAGCGGGCGGCTGGCTTTCGCCACTTGTTCCAACACGGGCAGCAGGTCGCGGATGTTGCTGATTTTTTTGTCGAACAGCAAAACAAACGGATTGTCCAGACCGGCGATTTGTTTTTCCGCGTCGTTGATAAAGTAAGGGGACAGGTAGCCGCGGTCGAACTGCATACCTTCAACCACGTCCAGCTCGTTTTCCAAAGATTTGCCGTCTTCAACGGTAATCACGCCTTCTTTGCCGACTTTTTCCATCGCTTCGGCGATAATCGCGCCGACTTGTTCGTCGGAGTTGGCGGAAATCGAGCCGACTTGGGCGATTTCTTTGGAAGTATCGCAAGGTTTGGCGATGTTTTTCAGCTCTTCAACCAAAGCGGCAACGGCTTTGTCGATGCCGCGTTTCAGATCGGTCGGGTTCATGCCGGCGGTAACGTATTTCATGCCTTCGGCAACGATGGATTGTGCCAATACGGTGGCGGTAGTCGTACCGTCGCCGGCTACGTCGTTGGTTTTGGACGCGACTTCTTTCACCATTTGCGCGCCCATATTTTCAAACTTGTCTTTCAGTTCGATTTCTTTGGCGACGGTAACGCCGTCTTTGGTGATGTGCGGGCCGCCGAAAGCGCGGTCAACCACTACGTTGCGGCCTTTGGGGCCCAAGGTTACGCGCACGGCGTTTGCCAGAATGTTCGCGCCGTTTACCATTTTTTGGCGGACTTCATTGCCGAATTGTACGTCTTTTGCTGCCATTTCAATTCTCCAAAAATCATTAAAACTGTCTGATAAAACCGTTTATGCCGTCTGAAGGCGGTTTGCCGTTTCAGACGGCATCGTGTCCGTATTTATTTTTCAACGATGCCGAAAATATCTTCTTCGCGCATTACCAACAGCTCTTCGCCGTCGGCTTTTACGGTTTGGCCGCTGTATTTGCCGAAAATGATTTTGTCGCCGGCTTTGACATCCAGCGGACGGCGCGCGCCGTCTTTGCCGATTTTGCCCGCGCCCACGGCGATGACTTCGCCCATATCGGGTTTTTCGGCGGCCGCACCCGGCAGGACGATGCCCGATGCGGTTTTTTCTTCAGCTTCCAAGCGTTTGACGACGACGCGGTCGTGTAAAGGACGGATGGTCATATTTATGCTCCGATAAATGGTTTGAAAACAATCATCTGCCCGAACGGTTCGGACAAATTGAAGTGGAAACCGGGCTGCCGCCTAACGGCCTGCCCGTACAAGTCGGCAAAATTAGGGTGTGTGCGGGAAAATTCAAGTGAGGCGGAAAAAAATTTATTTCCGCCGTTTTTTATAGTGGACTAAATTTAAACCGGTACGGCGTTGCCCCGCCTTAGCTCAAAGAGAACGATTCTCTAAGGTGCTGAAGCACCAAGTGAATCGGTTCCGTACTATCTGTACTGCCTGCGGCTTCGCCGCCTTGTCCTGATTTTTGTTAGTCCACTATACATTTCCGACAAAACCTGTCAACAAAAAACAACGCTTCGCAAATAAAAACGATAATCAGCTTTACACAACCCCCCCCCCCGCTAATATAAACAAAAATAATTATTATTATTTTTTCTTATCCTGCCAAACCTTAACGGTTTGGCTTAACTTCCCTTCATACACTCAAAAGGACGAACAAATGAACGCCCCGTTTTTCCGCCTCAGCCTGCTCTCGCTCACACTTGCCGCCGGCTTTGCCCACGCGGCAGAAAATAATGCCAATGTCGCATTGGATACCGTTACCGTAAAAGGCGACCGCCAAGGCAGCAAAATCCGTACCAACATCGTTACGCTTCAACAAAAAGACGAAAGCACCGCAACCGATATGCGCGAACTCTTAAAAGAAGAGCCCTCCATCGATTTCGGCGGCGGCAACGGCACGTCCCAATTCCTGACGCTGCGCGGTATGGGTCAGAACTCTGTCGACATCAAGGTGGACAACGCCTATTCCGACAGCCAAATCCTTTACCACCAAGGCAGATTTATTGTCGATCCCGCTTTGGTTAAAGTCGTTTCCGTACAGAAAGGCGCGGGTTCCGCCTCTGCCGGTATCGGCGCGACCAACGGCGCGATCATCGCCAAAACCGTCGATGCCCAAGACCTGCTCAAAGGCTTGGATAAAAACTGGGGCGTGCGCCTCAACAGCGGCTTTGCCGGCAACGAAGGCGTAAGCTACGGCGCAAGCGTATTCGGAAAAGAGGGCAACTTCGACGGCTTGTTCTCTTACAACCGCAACGATGAAAAAGATTACGAAGCAGGCAAAGGTTTCCGCAATGACAACGGCGGCAAAACCGTACCGTACAGCGCGCTGGACAAACGCAGCTACCTCGCCAAAATCGGAACAACCTTCGGCGACGGCGACCACCGCATCGTATTGAGCCACATGAAAGACCAACACCGGGGCATCCGCACTGTGCGTGAAGAGTTTGCCGTCAGCGAAAAAAATTCACGGATAACTATTAAACGCCAAGCCCCTGCCTACCGCGAAACCACACAATCCAACACCAATTTGGCGTACACCGGCAAAGATTTGGGCTTTGTCGAAAAACTGGATGCCAACGCCTATGTGCTGGAAAAAAAACGCTATTCCGCCGATGACAAAGATAACGGCTACGCAGGCAATGTAAAAGGCCCCAACCATACCCGAATCGCCACTCGGGGCATGAACTTCAACTTCGACAGCCGCCTTGCCGAACAAACCCTGTTGAAATACGGCATCAACTACCGCCATCAGGAAATCAAACCGCAAGCGTTTTTGAACTCGGAATTTGAAATAAAAGATAAAGAAAAAGCAACTAATGAAGAGAAAAAGAAGAACCGTGAAAATGAAAAAATTGCCAAAGCCTACCGTCTGACCAACCCGACCAAAACCGATACCGGCGCGTATATCGAAGCCATTCACGAGATTGACGGCTTTACCCTGACCGGCGGGCTGCGTTACGACCGCTTCAAGGTAAAAACCCACGACGGCAAAACCGTTTCAAGCAGCAGCCTTAACCCGAGTTTCGGCGTGATTTGGCAGCCGCGCGAACACTGGAGCTTCAGCGCGAGCCACAACTACGCCGGCCGCAGCCCGCGCCTGTATGACGCGCTGCAAACCCACGGCAAACGCGGCATCATCTCGATTGCCGACGGCACCAAAGCCGAACGCGCGCGCAATACCGAAATCGGCTTCAACTACAACGACGGCACGTTTGCCGCAAACGGCAGCTACTTCCGGCAGACCATCAAAGACGCGCTTGCCAATCCGCAAAACCGCCACGACTCCGTCGCCGTCCGCGAAGCCGTCAACGCCGGCTACATCAAAAACCACGGTTACGAATTGGGCGCGTCCTACCGCACCGGCGGTCTGACCGCCAAAGTCGGCGTAAGCCGCAGCAAACCGCGCTTTTACGATACCCATCCTAAAAAACTGTTGAGCGCGAACCCCGAGTTTGGCGCACAAACCGGCCGCACTTGGACGGCCTCCCTTGCCTACCGCTTCAAAAACCCGAATCTGGAAATCGGCTGGCGCGGACGCTATGTTCAAAAAGCTACGGGTTCGATATTGGCGGCAGGTCAAAAAGACCGCGACGGCAAATTGGAAAACGTTGTACGCCAAGGTTTCGGTGTGAACGACGTCTTCGCCAACTGGAAACCATTGGGCAAAGACACGCTCAATGTCAATCTTTCGGTTAACAACGTGTTCGACAAGTTCTACTATCCGCACAGCCAACGCTGGACCAATACCCTGCCGGGCGTGGGACGTGATGTACGCTTGGGCGTGAACTACAAGTTCTAAAACGCACATCCCGAAAAAATGCCGTCTGAAAGCCTTTCAGACGGCATCTGTCCTGATAATTTGATATAGGTTATCATTTATCCTTTCTAAAGCCGTTCCGGTTTGTCCGACCGGCGGCTTTGCCCCAATATCCCCATTTTGGAGACACCCTATGTTGCGTTTGACCACATTGACCCTCTGCACCGTCCTCGCCTTGGGCGCGTGTTCGCCGCAAAATTCCGACCCTGCCCCACAAGCCAAAGAACAGGCGGTTTCCGCCGCACAATCCGAAAGCGCGTCCGTTACCGTCAAAACCGCGCGCGGCGACGTTCAAATACCGCAAAACCCCGAACGCATCGCCGTTTACGATTTGGGTATGCTCGACACCTTGAGCAAACTGGGCGTGAAAACCGGTTTGTCCGTCGATAAAAACCGCCTGCCGTATTTAGAGGAATATTTCAAAACGACAAAACCTGCCGGAACTTTGTTCGAGCCGGATTACGAAACACTCAATGCCTACAAGCCGCAGCTCATCATCATCGGCAGCCGCGCCGCCAAGGCGTTTGACAAATTGAACGAAATCGCGCCGACCATCGAGATGACCGCCGACACCGCCAACCTCAAAGAAAGTGCCAAAGAGCGCATCGACGCGCTGGCGCAAATCTTCGGCAAACAGGCGGAAGCCGACAAGCTGAAGGCGGAAATCGACGCGTCTTTTGAAGCGGCGAAAACCGCCGCGCAAGGCAAAGGCAAAGGTTTGGTGATTTTGGTCAACGGCGGCAAGATGTCCGCCTTCGGCCCGTCTTCACGACTGGGCGGCTGGCTGCACAAAGACATCGGCGTTCCCGCTGTCGATGAATCAATTAAAGAAGGCAGCCACGGCCAGCCTATCAGCTTCGAATACTTGAAAGAGAAAAATCCCGACTGGCTGTTCGTCCTCGACCGCAGCGCGGCCATCGGCGAAGAGGGTCAGGCGGCGAAAGACGTGTTGAACAATCCGCTGGTTGCCGAAACGACCGCATGGAAAAAAGGACAGGTCGTTTACCTCGTTCCCGAAACTTATTTGGCAGCCGGCGGCGCGCAAGAGCTGCTGAACGCGAGCAAACAGGTTGCGGATGCGTTCAACGCCGCGAAATAATGAAACGGCGGCATTCGATGCCGTCTGAAACACGGATGCAAACCGCTTCCTGTGTTTCAGACGGCATTGCCCGATACGGGCGTTATCGCGGGAATGGCGGCAAGCGTTTTGATTGGAACTTGCCCCATCCTCTGCCCGTCCGGAGGTTTCAAACAAGGTTTTCCGCTCCGACGGTTCGGACTGCCTTGTTTGAATCTCCTACGCCGTAACGCTTTTCCCTTCTGTTTATGACTGCCAAACCTTTTTCCCTCAACCTGGCCAACCTCCTGCTGCCGGCGGTGTTGTTTGCCGTCAGCCTGTCGGTCGGCGTTGCCGATTTCCGCTGGTCGGATGTGTTTTCGCTGTCCGACAGCCAGCAAGTGATGTTCATCAGCCGCCTGCCGCGCACGTTTGCGATTGTGTTGACGGGCTCGTCGATGGCGGTGGCGGGGATGATTATGCAGATTCTGATGCGCAACCGTTTTGTCGAGCCTTCTATGGCGGGTGCGGGCCAAAGTGCGGCTTTGGGTTTGCTTCTGATGTCCCTGCTGCTGCCTGCCGCGCCGCTGCCGGTCAAAATGTCGGTTGCCGCCGTTGCCGCGCTGATCGGGATGTTGGTCTTTATGCTGCTGATCCGCCGCCTGCCGCCGACGGCGCAACTGATGGTGCCGCTGGTGGGGATTATTTTCGGCGGCGTGGTTGAGGCGGTGGCGACGTTTATCGCGTATAAAAACGAAATGCTGCAAATGCTCGGCGTGTGGCAGCAGGGCGATTTTTCGAGCGTGCTGCTGGGGCGGTACGAGCTGCTTTGGATTACGGGCGGTTTGGCGGTGTTTGCCTACCTGATTGCCGACCGGCTGACGATTTTGGGGCTGGGCGAGACGGTGAGCGTGAATTTGGGTTTGAACCGGACGGCGGTGTTGTGGTCGGGTTTGATTATTGTGGCACTGATTACATCGCTGGTCATTGTAACGGTCGGCAATATTCCGTTTATCGGGCTGGTCGTGCCGAATATCGTCAGCCGCCTGACGGGCGACAGGCTGCGCCAAAGCCTGCCTGCGGTCGCCCTCTTGGGCGCGTCTATGGTGCTGCTGTGCGATATTTTGGGACGCATGATTGTGTTTCCGTTTGAAATTCCGGTCTCCACGGTTTTTGGTGTGTTGGGTACGGCTTTGTTTTTGTGGCTTTTATTAAGGAAACCTGCCCATGCCGTCTGAAAAAAATATCGGTTTTATGGCAGGAAGCAGCCGTCCGTTGCGGGTCGCCTTTGCGCTGTTGCTGGTTTCCTGCATCCTGTTTATGACGGTCAACGTCAAAGGCGATTGGGACTTTGTCTTGCACCTGCGCCTGACCAAGCTTGCCGCGCTGCTGATGGTCGCCTATGCGGTCGGCGTGTCCACTCAACTCTTCCAAACGCTGACCAACAACCCGATTCTGACCCCTTCGATTTTGGGTTTCGATTCGCTGTATGTGTTTTTGCAGACCTTGCTGGTGTTTACGTTCGGCGGCGTGGGCTATACATCCCTGCCGTTGACGGGCAAATTCGGCTTTGAACTGGTTGTTATGATGGGCGGCTCGCTGCTGCTGTTTTACACGCTCATCCGTCAGGGCGGGCGCGATTTGCCGCACATGATTTTAATCGGCGTGATTTTCGGGATTTTGTTCCGCAGCCTTTCCTCGCTGCTTTCGCGCATGATAGACCCCGAAGAATTTACCGCCGCGCAGGCGAATATGTTTGCCGGATTCAATACCGTCCGCAGCGAGCTTTTGGGCATAGGCGCGCTGGTCCTGCTCGTCAGCGCGGCGGTCGTTTGGCGCGAACGCTACCGCTCGGACGTACACCTTTTGGGGCGCGACCAAGCCGTCAATTTGGGCATCAGCTACACGCGCAACACCTTATGGATACTGCTTTGGATTGCCGCATTGGTGGCGACGGCGACCGCCGTGGTCGGCCCGGTAAGCTTTTTCGGGCTTCTCGCCGCCTCGCTTGCCAACCACTTTTCCCCGTCCGTGCGCCATTCCGTCCGCCTGCCGATGACGGTTTGCGTCGGCGGCATCCTCTTGGTCGGCGGACAAACCGTATTCGAACACTTCTTGGGCATGAAGGCGGTATTAAGCGTGGTGGTCGAATTTGCGGGCGGACTCGTTTTCCTCTATCTCGTTTTAAAACACAAAAAATGACGGATGCCGTCTGAACGGCAGCCCGCCCCGAAAGGACAAACCATATGACGCAAGAACGTTTACCCGAATTTTTCGACCGCGCCCCGACGCTGACCGTACAAGACCCGCTTGCCGCATTCCTCGGCGCGGCCGAAAACGGCATCCTCACTTACCGCTACGCCGATGCCGTGCGCCTGTGCGGACATTCCTGCCCGACCGTCGCGGGCGCGTACCTGATGGTTATCAAAGGCCTGAAAGCACTTTACGGCGAAGAGCTGCCCGAACGCGGCGGCATCGAAGCCGCCATGCAGGGAACGCGCGACGAAGGCACGGTCGGCGTAACCGCGTCCGTCGTCCAACTCCTTACCGGCGCAGCCCCCGAAACCGGCTTCGGAGGCATCGGAATGCAGGGACGCTTCGCCCGCCGCAACCTCTTATCCTTTGGTGCAGGCGAAATCAACGGCACACTGACCCTGCGCCGCAAAGACAACGGCAAAACCGTTGCCGTCAGCCTCAACGCCGCCCTGCAACCCTTTGCACCTCAAATGCGCGACATCATGCCCAAAGCCGTCGGCGGCAGCGCAAGCGCAAAAGAACTCGAACGCTTCGGACAACTTTGGCAGGCACGCGTTAAAGCATTTTTGACCGAATCGGCGGACGACCCGCAGTTCGTCATCGTCCGCGAACTGTGAACGTTCAGACGGCATTCCGAATTCCAAATGCCGTCCGAACCCCCGCCAAACAACAACAAACCTACGCCCGACAAGCATCCGCCATGATTACCATCCGCAACGTCAGCTACCGCATCGGCACACACCCCATCCTCGACAACGTCAGCCTCGACATCCCCGAAGGCGGCATTACCGCGCTAATCGGCCCCAACGGTGCGGGCAAATCCACCCTGTTTTCCTTTATGGCGCGGCTGCGCCCGCTTGAAAGCGGCAGCATCGCCTACCGAGGCAAAAACCTTGCCGGCACCCCCACCGCCGAACTCGCCCGCACGCTCTCCATCCTCACCCAAGAAAACAGCATCATGAGCCGCATCACCGTGCGCGACCTGCTGATGTTCGGCCGTTACCCCTACCATCAAGGCAGACCGACTGCCGAATGCCGCCGTATCGTTAACGGTGCAATCGAAGAATTCCACCTGCAGGACCTCTCCGACCGCTACCTGACCGAACTCTCCGGCGGACAACGCCAACGCGCCATGATTGCGATGGTGTTCTGCCAAAGCACCGACTACGTCCTTTTGGACGAACCGCTGAACAACCTCGATATGTATCACGCCCGCTCGCTCATGCAGATTCTGCAAAAGCTCACGCACGAACACAAACGCACCACCGTCGCCGTATTGCACGACATCAACCAGGCCGCCGCCTACGCCGACCACGTCGTCGCCATGAAAAACGGCAAAGCCGCCCTGACCGGCACACCCGAAGAAGTGTTCACCGTACACAACATCAAAGAACTGTTCGACATGGACGTGGACGTACTCGACTACGAAGGCAAAAAACTCATCGTCCACCACATCTGAAGCTCAAAAAGAAAGGGGCTGTACTAGATTATCCCTAAATTCCACACCGATCCCGCAGGATTTTTAGCTGCCGGGACGGTGTGCCGAAGTTAAGTCGAAATTCGCATTCCCTCAACAACGGCGGGAAAGGTTTACGATCGATTCCGTTGTATTTTCGCAAGGCGCGTTTTGCCTGATTCCAAAAGTTCCCAATGCCGTTAATGTGGTTCCGACGGTCTGCAAATTCCTTGGAACGGTTGGTGCGGCAACGGGTAAAACCGCCCGCGTCCGACTTGTCGCGGCTGCCCGGGCTATCGGCATAAACAATACCGTCCGGCATGATTTTCTTTTTGACGGCAGGGGGCAACGTTTCAGGCTCGGCATCGTCCGCGGCAACGGTATAGGCCCGCCCGTTGCGTTTCGGAATGCCGAAGACAACCGCTTTTCCTGCCGCGCCGCGACCGCGTCTGCCTTTACGCCGTCCGCCGAAACAGCTTGCGCCCGGCCCGGCGGGGCGCTCGAAAACCTCATCGGCAGCCAAGGCCAAACGATGGTTGGCAACCGTGCGGATTTTACGGTAAAACAGTGCCGCCGAATCGGGATGGATACCCAAAATATCGGCGGCAGAACGGGCGGTAACTTCCGGTACAAAAGAACGGAGCGGTTCTTTTTGTACTTCTTTCTTTAATTTGCAGTGTGTTATCTTCATATTTCGAGGGTAACATATCTGCTAATCTGGTACAGCCCCAAGAAATATGCAGTAGCATTAGGATCTAGTTCTACTGCCAGTGGAGAGTATTCCTATGCGTCGGGCTATAATTCTGTTGCCAGTGGAAATAAATCCTATGCTGCAGGCTATGCTTCTGTTGCCAGTGCAGAAGGCAGTGTTGTAATTGGCGATTCAAGGCAAGTAAAACCGGAAGCAGATCAAGGGGTTGCAGTAGGTTCTAAAGCAACGGTAAAGAACAAAGCTAAACAAAGGGTTGTGGTAGGTTCTGAGGCAAAGGTAAATGCAGAACGTGGTATTGCGATTGGTAAAGAAGCCAAAGCAGGGGGCAAAACAACGAACACACTGTTAGATGGACCGGCATATTATGCGGACGCTATTGCCGTCGGGTATCAAGCAGAGGCTGGCAAAGGTGGCGCCATCGCTTTGGGAAAACAAGCAAAAGCAACGAAGCAAAATGGAATGGCACTTGGCGTAGAATCAGAAGCTGCCGGTGATTTTAGTACCGCCGTGGGTAATGAAAGCAAGGCAAAGGGGCAAGGCGGCGTAGGTCTCGGTAACCAATCTAAGGCAGAGGCAGATTTTGCGGTGGCTGTGGGGAATAAGGCTGAAGCGACTAAGGAAAACTCACTTGTCATTGGCCGATATGCAAGGGCAAACGGAAATCATTCTGTGAGTTTAGGATCTCGTAGTGAAATAAAAGATGGTGTGAGCAATTCTGTGGCACCGGGTTATGGTTCAGTAGCTAGTGAGAATAATGTCGTCTCTGTTGCCTATAAAGAAACACCACAATCTACAGAACTTTCCTATAGAAAAATTGTAGGTGTTGATGATGGTGTCAATGATTTTGATGCCGTCAATGTACGCCAGTTGAAAGCGATGCAAGGACAAAATATGGCTGAGCTATTTTCAGTACGCAGCGAAGTGCGTGGTGTGGCAGCGAGTAGTGCAGCCCTATCGGCTCTGACTCCATTATCCTATGATGCAAACAATCCTACGCAGTTTATGGTCGGTTTCGGCACATACAAAGGACGTCAAGCTATGGCATTAGGATTGTCCCATTTCGTCAATGACCGCTTTATGGTAAAAGTAGGCGGAACCTTAGGCGGCAATAAGACGGGACATATGATGAATGTAGGCTTGACTTGGAAATTTGGAACGAGCCAAGGTGTTCCGGCTACAAGTGATAAGGTGCTTATGGAACAGTTGATGCAAGATAATCGTCAATTAAAGGCACGATTGGAGAAATTAGAAGCACGTCTGAATGCTATGTAGCCTTGTGGCGATAACGGTTTATTGAGTATATCGCCAATGATAAAGTGCATAATTTTCAAACCGTTGATAATATACAATAAATTGTAACCAATACCTCAAACGGGTTTGAACCCGAATATGCCTGACAGGAACTTTCTGTCAGGCATTGTTGTTGTGATGTTCTGCAATCATTTTTTGGTACACGGCCGGCGGCACATATCTTTTGACGGTTTCCATCCAGCCCTCGGGCCCGACCAGTCCTTTGATCATAGTGGACGACACTTCGGCGATTTCGCGCGGCGGCATGAGGAATACGGTAGATATTTCGGGTGCGAGGTCGCTGTTGATATGGCGCATGGAGCGTTCGTATTCATAATCGGAGGTGGAACGGATGCCGCGCACGATGAATCCCGCATCTACCTCACGGGCGTAATGCACCAAAAACCGGTTTTGAAACACTTCAATTCTGACGTTTGGGAAGTTGTCGGTAATGGCGCACAACATATCCTGCCTTTCAGCGGCGGTATAGGTGTTGCGTTTGTCGGGATTGATGCCGATGGCGACGATGAGTTCGTCAAACATAGATTGCGCCTGCCGTATCATCCACAGATGCCCCAATGTGGGCGGATCGAAACTGCCGGCATAAACGGCGCGGCGCGGTGTATTCGGTAACATTTGATTCCTCCCGGCTTCATAGCCGGCTGTGTTTTTATGTGTTTGCATCCGTATTGTATGCCCAAAACAAAATGCCGTCTGAAAATAAGTGCTTTCAGACGGCATGGTTTGCATGGTGTTTCGCCTACATCAGTCGTCGCCGTTTAAGGACAGCAGGATGTTGAGCAGGCTGCTGAAGATGTTGTAAAGCGAGATAAACAGTGTCAGTGCCGCGCTGATGTAACTGTCTTCGCCGCCGTCGATGACGGTGCGTACCTGCCACATAATCATTAAGGAACTGAACAAGACAAAACCGGCGGAAATGGTCAGGGCGAGTGCGGGAATACCCAAAAACAGATTGGCAACCACGGCGACCATCAGAATGACCGCACCTACGGTCAGGAAGCGTCCGAGCGCGTTCATATCGAGCCGGGTTCGGCGTGCCAATGCGGACATCGTTAAAAAGACGGCGGCGGTCATCGCGGCGGCAATGCCGACGATTTTCGCACCGTCGGCAATATGGAGTGCGTATTGCAGCACGGGGCCGATCAATACGCCCATACCGAATGTGAATACCATCAGCAGGGTAACGCCGGTATTGCTGTAACGGTTTTTTTCGATGAAGTGGATCATACCGTAGAAAAACGCCAATACGACGGCAAATCCTATCCAGCGCGAACCGAAGGCGGCGTAAAAATTGAAACCGGCATTGGCGGCAAGTGCCGCGCCTGCGGCTGCCGGAATGAATGAAAATCCGAGCAGGCGGTAGGTTTTCTGCAGGACGGTGTTTTTAGAAACCGTATGCGCGGTGTAGTCGTAAACGTCGTGTTGCATATCATCTGCTCCTGAAAGCGCGGTTGGAAATAACGGGGGATTTTAACATTGCCCAATGTCAAAATTTGTCCGGTTGCGTGAAGATAAAGTTGTCCGGCGTATTTTAAAGGCCGTCTGAAGCAGTTTCGGACAGCCTGTGTTCAAAACGGAAAACCGTTATTGCGGAACGTATCCCTGCACGGCATCCGCGCCGTCGCCGAAGAAATACTGCTCCATCTGCTGAGCCAGGTATTCGCGCGCGCGCGGATCGGCAAGGCTTAAGCGGTTTTCGTTAATCAGCATGGTTTGGTGGCGCGTCCACGCCGCCCATGCTTCTTGCGATACGTTTTCAAAAATGCGTTTGCCCAATTCGTTGGGCAGCGGCGGAAATTTCATGCCTTCGGCTTCTTTGTTGAGCTTGACGCAGAATACCATTCGTGCCATAGCGGATTCCTTTGCTGTGTTCAGAAATAACGGGGCGATTTTAACCGATTAGGGGGTACAGACAAAAGCCTTTTTATTCCCGATGATAAGGATGGTTGTGCAGGATGGAAACGGCCCGGTAGAGCTGCTCGGTCAGAAGGACGCGCACCATGCCGTGCGGCAGGGTGAGGCTGGACAGGCGCATCATCATGCGGGCTTGTTGTTTGAGGCGGTCGGTCATGCCGTCCGCGCCGCCGATGACGAAGCAGACGTGTTCGCCGTTTTGCCGCCAGCTTTTGAGGTGTTCCGCCAGCTCGACGGAGGTCGGTGCTTTGCCGCGTTCGTCAAGAACGACGAGGAACGCGCCTTGCGGAATGGCTTCAAGGATGCGTTTTTCTTCCGCCGCCATACCTTGGACGGCATTCACGCCCGCGCCGCGTTTTTCGGGTTTGATTTCTTTGAGTGCGTAGGCGGCGTCGCGTCCGAAGCGTTTGGCGTATTCGGCGACGGCCTCATCAACCCAACGCGGCATTTTGGTGCCGACTGCCAAGACGGTAATGTTCAATGCTTTCCCCCTTACAGGAAATGCCGTATGAATATTCAGACGGCATCGGGAATCAGTCTGCAGCGTGCCACGGCTTCTGCATTCCGGCGTGGAAACTCGGTTTCTCGCCGCCCCAGATGGTGTCAATGTCGTAGAAGTCGCGCACGGCAGGGAGCATGACGTGGACGACGAGGTCTCCTGCATCAACCAACGTCCATTCGCCGCTGTCTCCTTCGGTACTGAGGATTTCAAAACCGGCTTCTTTCAAATCGACGGCAACGTTGTTGGCCAGTGCTTTGACTTGGCGCGTACTGTCGCCGCTGGCGATAATCATTCTGGCAAACAGCGAAGTTTTGTCTTGCGTTTCGAGAACGGAAATGTCTTTGGCTTTGATGTCTTCGAGGGCATTGACGGCGACCCCGACCATTTTTTGCAGGTCTTGCAGTTCTTGTTCGTTCATTGTTTTCCTAACGGGATGTTTTCAGACGGCATTATAGCCTCTCCTTACTGATTTGACTTTATTTTTCATACAAACCGTGTTTTCGGATATAACGGGCGGCGGCAGGCGGGATGCCGTCTGAAACACCGGCGGCACTCAGGTTGCGGCGGATTTCCGTTGACGACACATTATGCATCGGGGCTGACAAGATGCGGACGCTGCCGTCCTGAAGGGCATTGCCCAGCCACGCGTGCAGTTCGCGCGGGGTTTGGTGCAGGCTGTCGCCCTGCCGCATGGCGACGGCGATATTGGTTTCGCGCACGAGCAACTGCCATTTTTTCCATGTGTGCAGCTTCAGCAGGCTGTCGCTGCCCATCAGCCACCAAAGTTGCGCGGACGGGAACTGCCGGCGGAAGATTTGGACGGTATCAAAAGTATAGGTTGCACTTTCTCGGACGATGTCGCAGTCGCTGACGGCAAAACGCGCGTCTTCTGCCGTCGCCAGTTCGACCATGGCAAGGCGGTCGGCGGCGGAAGCGGAGGCGGCGTCTTTGTGATACGGGCCGCCTGCCGGCAGGAAAACAACCGCGTCCAACCCGATTTCGTCGGCAAAGGCACGGGCGATATGAAAATGCCCGTTGTGTATCGGGTCGAAAGTGCCGCCGAACAGTCCGATTTTCTTCATGATGTTTCCATTCCTTCCGATAAGTCCATGCCGTCTGAAACACTGCCGTCCACAACCAGCGTCAGTTTGCCGGTAACGGGATGGATGACCAGTCCGTGAACGGCGATATGGCGCGGCATCAGCGGATGGTTGCGGATAAGGTCCACCGTGTGGCGCACGCTGTCTTCGACGTTGTCGAAACCGGTCAGCCAGCCGTCGAGGTCGACACCTGCATAACGCAGGGTTTCGATACGGTCTTCGGGAATCCGGCTTTCCCGGACGCGCCCGAGGAATTCTTCGGCATTCAGCCCCTGCATACCGCAATCGTGATGGGCGATGACCATAATCTCTCTGACCTTCAATTCAAACACGGCAACCAAAAGGCTCCGCATCACCGAACCCCACGGGTGCGTAACCAGCGCGCCGGCATTTTTAATCAGCTTGGCATCGCCGTTTTTCAAACCCAACGCGTCGGGCAGCAGCCCGATAATCCGCGCATCCATACAGGACAAAACCGCCAGCCCGCGTTCGGGGTATTTGTCGGTAAAGTATTTTTCATATTCTCCCGACTCGACAAACTTCTGATTATAGGAAAGGATTTCGCTCAACTCGCTCATTTTGCCGTCCTCTGAAAAAGGGTTCGCATTATAACGTTTCCGTCCGTTTTCCGCCTTCGCCGTTGTCCAACAGCAGGAAAATGCACACCGCAAATGCCGACAACAGCAATGTCAACACCATTGCCCGCGCATAATTGTCCTCACCCGCACGCCCCAAATAGGCATAAATCAAAGTCGTCAACGTCTGCCATTCCGGACGCGACAGGAACAAGGTTGCCGCAAATTCGCCCACACACGTCGCCGCCGCCAAAGTCAGACCGCGCCGCAACGCCGGTTTCAAGAGGGGGAACGTGATACGGCATGCCGTCTGAAAGCCGTTTGCGCCCAAACCTGCCGCCGCCCTGCCGTAATCCGGCGGCAGTGCATCCCAGGCCGATAAAACATCTTTTGCCACAAACGGATACGCCAGCAGCGCATACATCGCCAGCAGCAGCGGTAACGAAGCCGTCCACCCCGGATAAAGCAGCAGCACGCCCGCCGAAACACAAACCGGCGACACCATAAACGGTAAAAACACCAGTCCGCGCATCCACACCAGCCGCCGCGCCGCCGCCGCATACACCACACCCAAAACCGCCGCCGCAAACACCGCCGCCGCCGAAAAGCGCAAAGTATTCCACACTGCCTGCCACGTTTCACTTTCCATTAACACACGCCGCGATTCGCCGGCCGACCACGCTTTCACAACAATTGCCGACAAAGGAAACAGGCAGCACACGGACAACACCGCCACCGAAAATGCCAGCAATACATATTCCCCCACCGATTGAGGCGGCGACGGCATCACGGGGGAAACCGCCTTATCCGAAACCGCGCGCCTGCCGAACCACGCATACAGCAACCCTGCCGCCGCCGTTACCCCCAACACCAGCCACACCAGCGCCGAAGCCCCCGCCATATCGAGTTCGAACATAACCAACTGGTAAATTTCCACTTCGACCGTGGCATAACGGCTGCCGCCCAACAGCAATGCCAGCCCGAACCCCGAAAAACAATACAGGAAGACAAGGCACACGCCGCCGGCAAGCCACGGGCGCAAAACGGGCATTTCAATGTCCCAAAACCGCCGCCACGCCCCCGCGCCCAACGTCCGTGCCGTCTGAAGCCGTGCCGCAGGCACTTGAGCAAACCCCTGATACGCCGCCCTGACCAACACGGGCAGGTTAAAAAACACATTGCCGTACAACAACAGATACGGCGTATCCTGCCGGCCGCGCCACAACAGCCCGTCCGCCCCGAACAGAGCCAGCACGCCCACGCCCGCCACCAGCGTCGGCATCACAAACGGCAGCATCAGCAGGCGCAGCACCAAAGCCCGCCCCGGGAACGCCAGCCGCGCCAGCACCCACGCGACAGGCACGCCCAAAGGCAGCACCAGCACACAGGTTGCCGCCGCCTGAAACACCGTCCACGCCAAACGTTTGAACATATAGGCATCCGACAGCACCGCGCGCCACGCCAAACCGTCATACGCCGCCACCGCCCACAAAGGCGCAACGACCATTACCGCCAAAAAAGCCGAAGGCAGCAGGGAAAAAGCACCCCGTACCGCCCAACGCCGTCCATCCATCGCCTTCCCCACTTGAAACACTGATGTTGCGATTGTACCCAAAAGCCCCACATACCGTATATTTCAATCCGACTACGTACCGTATCCGCCTTCCTCCCGCCGTCTGAAATATAGCGGATTAACAAAAATCAGGACAAGGCGGCGGGCCGCAGGCAGTACAAATAGTACGGAACCGGTTCGCCCGGTGCTTCAGCGCCTTAGGGAACCGTTCCCTTTGAGCCGGGGCGGGGCAACGCCGTACCGGTTTTTGTTAATCCACTATAAATCGTTCAAATAAACAGGAATATAACTTCAGACAAACAACTTACCGCCCGATTTGTGCTATCGTTTTCGCACAACTTAAAAAAACCTGACAATTTTGTACTTTTATTACAGAGAAAGGCTTTACAAATGGACGGCCGGACACAGACGCTGTCCGCGCAAACCTTGTTGGGCATTTCGGCGGCGGCAATCATCCTCATTCTGATTTTAATCGTCAAATTCCGCATCCGCGCGCTGCTGACACTGGTCATCGCCAGCCTGCTGACGGCTTTGGCAACCGGTTTGCCCACAGGCAGCATCGTCAACGACGTACTGGTCAAAAACTTCGGCGGCACGCTCGGCGGCGTGGCGCTTCTGGTCGGTCTGGGCGCAATGCTCGGACGTTTGGTAGAAACATCCGGCGGCGCACAGTCGCTGGCGGACGCGCTGATCCGGATGTTCGGCGAAAAACGCGCACCGTTCGCGCCGGGCGTTGCCTCGCTGATTTTCGGCTTCCCGATTTTCTTCGATGCCGGACTAATCGTCATGCTGCCCATCGTATTCGCCACCGCACGGCGCATGAAACAGGACGTACTGCCCTTCGCGCTTGCCTCCGTCGGCGCATTTATCCGTCATGCACGTCTTCCTGCCGCCCCATCCGGGCCCGATTGCCGCTTCCGAATTTTACGGCGCGAACATCGGCCAGGTTTTGATTTTGGGTCTGCCGACCGCCTTCATCACATGGTATTTCAGCGGCTATATGCTCGGCAAAGTGTTGGGGCGCGCCATCCATGTTCCCGTTCCCGAACTGCTCAGCGGCGGCACGCGAGACAGCGACCCGCCGAAAGAACCTGCCAAAGCAGGAACGGTCGTCGCCGTCATGCTGATTCCCATGCTGCTGATTTTCCTGAATACCGGCGTATCGGCCCTCATCAGCGAAAAACTCGTGAGCGCGGACGAAACCTGGGTTCAGACGGCAAAAATGATCGGTTCGACACCTGTCGCCCTTCTGATTTCCGTATTGGCCGCACTGTTGGTCTTGGGACGCAAACGCGGCGAAAGCGGCAGCACGTTGGAAAAAACCGTGGACGGCGCACTCGCCCCCGTCTGTTCCGTGATTCTGATTACCGGCGCGGGCGGTATGTTCGGCGGCGTTTTGCGCGCTTCCGGCATCGGCAAGGCACTCGCCGACAGCATGGCGGATTTGGGCATTCCCGTCCTTTTGGGCTGCTTCCTTGCCGCCTTGGCACTGCGTATCGCGCAAGGTTCGGCAACCGTCGCCCTGACCACCGCCGCCGCGCTGATGGCTCCTGCCGTTGCCGCCGCCGGCTTTACCGACTGGCAGCTCGCCTGTATCGTATTGGCAACGGCGGCAGGTTCGGTCGGTTGCAGCCACTTCAACGACTCCGGCTTCTGGCTGGTCGGCCGCCTCTTGGATATGGACGTACCGACCACGCTGAAAACCTGGACGGTCAACCAAACCCTCATCGCACTCATCGGCTTTGCCTTGTCCGCACTGCTGTTTGCCATCGTCTGACAGACGGAAAGGATAGTAAATGACTACGCATTTTGTCGTTACGGGCGTATGCGGCTGCGGCAAGACCACCGCCGCGCCGTCCCTGCAGAAACACCTCGGTCAATGTCCCTATGCCGAAGGCGACGAGTTCCACACCCAAGCCAACCGCGACAAGATGGGCGCGGGTATTCCGCTGACCGATGAAGACCGCTATCCGTGGTTGGGCAATCTGCGCGACTGGATGACGCAACAGGCGCAAAACGGCGCGGACCACACCATCGTAACCTGTTCCGCCCTCAAACGCGGCTACCGCGACATTCTGCGCGGAGCCGAAGGCAAAGCCGCCTTCATCCACCTCAGTCCGCCGCAAGACATCAACCTCGAACGCATGATGTCGCGCAAAGGGCACTACATGAAAGCAGGGATGCTCGATTCGCAACTGGAAATCCTCGAGGAACTGGGCGAAGGCGAATACGGGGTCAAAATCGCCAACCCCGGCACGCCCGAAGCGGTCGAAGCCGATATTCTGAACTGGGTTGCCTCGGAAAACCTGCTTTGAAGCAATATGCCGTCTGAAGCCCGGCACAGGATGGGTTTCAGGCGGCATAAACATCGGGAACAGAATGAATTACATTGATTTAAAATGGAAAATACCCGGCTATCGTCTCATTTTCGTTTTAATCAGCCATAAAAATGCCGTCCGAAACCCTTTCAGACGGCATTTCTGTCAAACGCCGGACGCACTCAATCCAAACTCAACAGCAGGTTGCGGAACGCGTTCGGGTCTTTGATAAACGTCATCTCGCCCGCCTGCGGAAAATGAAAATCCAACAGGCGCGACACCCAAAAACGGATGCAGCCGGCGCGTTGGGCGGTCGGGAAATACGCCTTTTCCCCGGCACTCAAGGGGCGCACGCCCTCATAACCGCCGATAAACGCCTTTTTCAACGCCTCATCCAACTTATTGTCCGCCGTCCTTGCCCAATCGTTGACCGCAATCGCCAAGTCATACATAAAATTGCCCCGGCAGGCATAATAGAAATCGATGAAGCCCGATACCTGACCGCCGTCAAGCAACACATTGTCTTTAAACAGGTCGGCGTGGATGATGCCCGAAGGCAGATGGTTGCCGAGATTGTCCTTCAGCGCATCGATTTCGGAACACAGCAGCGCGGCATCGTCTTGCGACAGGACGGGCAGCAGCCGGGCGCACGCTTCCGTCCACCACGCATCGTAACGCGGGTTTTCCATTTCCAAAGGGAAATCGGCGGCGGCAAGGTGCATTTTCGCCAACATCGCACCGGTATGGAAACACTGCTCAGCCGTCGGCAGCGCGGTATCCGAACCTTTCAGGCAGGCAACCAGGCAGGCCGGCTTGCCCGCCAAAACGGAATCGAGCCGGCCGTCTTTGCGCGCAACCGGCGCGGCAACCGCCACGCCCTTCATACTCAAATGCCGGTTAAGCTCCAGAAAAAACGGCAGCTCTTCCTGTTTCAACACTTCAAACACGGTCAGCACATAACGTCCCGAAGTCGTCGTCAGAAAATAATTGCTGTTGGTAATCCCCTGCGCAATGCCCTGCAGGGAAACAAATTCCCCCAAATCGTAACCGCTCAGGAAGCCGCGCATTTCATCATCGGAAACACTGGTATAGACAGACATATCAACTCACTTGCTCAAAAACGGGCAAACCCGCCGTCAGAACGCCGGACGGCAGGCAAACATATAATTCACATCGGTCGAATCGCACAGGGCATAAGTTTGCGACAACACATGGTAAGTCATACCCTTCGTATCCGCCACATCCAAGCCCGCCTGACGGCACATCCGCGCCAGCTCGGCAGGCGAGATGAATTTTTTCCAGTCGTGCGTGCCTTTGGGGACAAACTTCAACAGATATTCCGCCGCCACAATCAGATGCAGGTACGATTTCGGGTTTTTATTGATGGTGGAAAAAAACACCATGCCGTCCGGCCTGACCAGCTTGGCACAGGCACGCACGATGGCGGCGGGATCGGGGACGTGTTCCATCATTTCCATGCACGTTACCACATCGAACGAGTGCGGTTCCGCCCCGGCAAGGTCTTCCACGCGGACACATTCGTATTCGATATCGGCGACATTGTTCAAAGCCGCGTGCAGGCGGGCGGTTTCCAACGACTGCTCCGCCATGTCGATACCTTTGACAAACGCCGCGCCGCGCCGCGCCATGCTTTCCGCGAGGATGCCGCCGCCGCAGCCTACATCTAAAACCCGTTTGCCGCGCAAATCCGCGTGTCCGTCGATATAATCCAGCCGCAGCGGATTGATGTCGTGCAAGGTTTTGAACTCGCCCGACTTGTCCCACCATTTGTCGGCAATCCGGCTGAACTTGGCGATTTCTCCCTCATCGACATTATATTTTTTGTCGGACATTTTCCCTCCCATCTGACGAACCGCCCCACTCAAAAACCCAAGATTATACTATGGGACGCAATGCCGTCTGAAAGCCTTTTCGGGCGGCGCGGCGCAAATACCTTACAAACCCTTACACTTTACGGCATAATGCAGGCTGTTTTTCCCGAGGAGGCTTATATGTCCGCCAAAACTCCGTCGCTCTTCGGCGGCGCGATGATTATCGCCGGCACGGTCATCGGCGCAGGTATGCTCGCCAACCCCACCGCCACCTCCGGCGTATGGTTTACAGGCTCGCTGATTGTGTTGCTTTACACTTGGTTTTCCATGCTCTCCGGCGGCCTGATGATTTTGGAAGTCAACACCCATTATCCGCACGGCGCAAGTTTCGACACCATGGTCAAAGACCTGCTCGGACGCGGCTGGAACATCATCAACGGCATCGCCGTCGCCTTCGTTTTATACCTGCTCACCTACGCCTACATCTTCGTCGGCGGCGACCTGACCGCCAAAGGCATCGGCAGCGCAGTAGGCGGCAAAATTTCGCTCACCGTCGGACAACTCGTCTTCTTCGGCATCCTCGCCTTTTGCGTATGGGCATCCGCACGCTTGGTCGACCGCTTTACCGGCGTCCTCATCGGCGGCATGGTATTAACCTTTATTTGGGCAACCGGCGGCCTGGTTGCCGATGCCAAACCGTCCGTCCTCTTCGACACCCAAGCCCCCGCCGGCACCGGCTACTGGATTTACGCCGCCACCGCCCTGCCCGTCTGCCTCGCTTCCTTCGGCTTCCACGGCAACGTTTCCAGCCTGCTCAAATACTTTAAAGGCGACGCGCCCAAAGTGGCGAAATCCATCTGGGCAGGTACGTTGGTTGCCTTGGTAATTTACGTCCTCTGGCAAACCGCCATCCAAGGCAACCTGCCGCGCAACGAGTTCGCCCCCGTGATTGCCGCCGAAGGGCAAGTCTCCGTCCTGATTGAAACCCTGTCCAAATTCGCCCAAACCGGTAATATGGATAAAATATTGTCCCTATTTTCCTACATGGCAATCGCCACCTCGTTTTTAGGCGTAACCTTAGGCCTGTTCGACTACATCGCCGACATCTTCAAATGGAACGACAGCATGTCCGGCCGCACCAAAACCGCCGCGCTGACCTTCCTGCCGCCCCTGATTTCCTGCCTGCTCTTCCCCACCGGCTTCGTTACCGCCATCGGCTGCGTCGGCCTGGCGGCAACCGTCTGGACAGGCATCATCCCCGCCATGCTGCTCTACCGTTCGCGCAAAAAATTCGGCGCAGGCAAAACCTATAAAGTTTACGGCGGCTTGTGGCTGATGGTTTGGGTCTTCCTTTTCGGCATCGCCAACATCGCCGCACAGGTATTGAGCCAAATGGAACTCGTCCCCGTATTTAAAGGATAAAGGCAAAATGCCGTTTGAAACCCGCCGGCGGCTTCAGGCGGCATTGCCGCAACAAACGGCAACCGTATTCCGGCACACAGCGCATTACCCTACCCCCTCACGCACAAATCCCGCCCCGACAGGCGCGGGACGCAACCATAAAGGAACAATGATGAAGCTCAAAATAGACATTGCAACCAACAACTTCAAACACGGCGGCGGCACGGAACGCTACACATTGGATTTGGTAAAGGGTCTGAACAGACAAAACATCACACCGGCCGTTTATGCGACGAAATTTGATCACGGCATTCCCGAATACGCCATGATCGAACCCCATCTTGTCGATCAACGCCGGACGCTGAAAAAACTACGCTCGTTCCTCTTTTCAAGCCGGCTCGCTCAAACCAGAAAAAACAGTGCCGCCAAACTGATTGCCTGCCACCACGCCGATTACGCCGACCTCCTCATCTGCGGCGGCACGCACTTGGGCTACCTGCACCATATGGCGCAAAAACCGAACCTGCTCGACCGCCTCGCCATACGCCGCAACCGCAGCAACTACGCCACCGCCAAACTGATTGTGGCGCATTCCCATATGATGCGGCGCGAACTGGTCGGACTATACGGCGTTCCCCCCGAAAGAATCCAAGTCGCCCCCCCCCCCGCAGATACGGAACGCTTCTTTCCACAACCTAGAGAAACTGCCGCCCTGCGCGCCAAATACGGTTTTGCCGACCATGAAACCGTTTTCCTATTCCCATCGACCGGCCACACGCGCAAAGGCCTGGAACTGCTCGCCGACTTTTTCGAACAAACCGAACTGCCCGTCAAGCTCGCCGTTGCCGGTTCACCGCTTCCCCGCCCGATGAAAAACGTCGTCGGACTGGGCTTCTGCACCGATATGCCCGAACTCTACCGCGCCGCCGACTTTACCATTATGGCATCCCTGTACGAACCCTTCGGGCTGGTCGGTGTCGAATCCGCCCTATGCGGCACACGCGTCGTCCTCTCCGAAAACATGGCATGTACAGAGGTCATGAACGAAGAAGCCGGATTCTTTTTCTCACGACAAAACCCGGAAACCCTCGCGCAAGCCGTTGCCCAAGCCGTCAGCCTTAAAAAACAGGGCGGACACCGCCTGTCCGACCCGATGCGGGCGCTGAACTACAACCCGTCCCTGTCGCACCACATCGACCGACTGACCGACATGCTGGCATCCGTATAACAAAATGCCGTCTGAACGGGTTTTCAGACGGCATTTTCGCAACCGTTGCAGCCGTGCGGCAAAAAGCTAACGGGCAATTTTCAAAACGTCGTACAGATAGTTGCGGTAATTTCCGACCAACTCCCGGTTCGGGCAGTCTTCCAACCCTCCGCCGCACAAACCGCGCATCGCCATATTCGCACGCATGAAGCCGTCTTTGGCTTCCAAACCAGCCGCCTCCATCAGTACGCCGCCTGCAAAGGCAAGGTCGAGGAAATCCTGCCGCTGTACGAATCCGCCGGCAATATTGCTCCTGACGGCAAACTGCGTTACATAATCCGGCTGAGCGTAATCCCATTTCTTCCTGACGGACACGCCCTCAAACGGTACCTGATGATCGCCGAAATAACCGAAAACAAAGGGTTTGCCGCGTTCGTGCAGATAACGGTCGAAACTTTCCACCGCTTTGTCCAAATCGGCAATGCGCCCGATGTAGTCGTTAAGCGCGGATACGGTTTTCGCATTCAAATCGGGCGCATCCAAATCAAACACATTGTCGGTATCCGTCCGATACGGCCCGTGCTCCTTCATGGTCAGCACATATACGAACATCGGCTGCCGCACGTTTTCCAAATCGGGATGGCGTTTTTCGAGAATCATCCGCGCATACTGCATCATTTCCTCACTGGAAATGTGCCACAGGTTTTTGCCCATCGGCGCGGGATAGCCCAAATCTTGCGGCTGGAACATCAGATTAAAGCCGAAATGGTCATATGCTGCCTTGGCATTGTAGTTGCCCTTGGTAAACGGCGAGAGCGCCACGCAAAAATAACCGTGTTCGCGCAGGTTGCGGACAAAACCGGTCTGCAAATGCGGTACGACCGAATAAAACACGCCGCTTGCCAACGCGCCGAAATCTGTGGACGGAACACCCGCCAAAAACGCAAATTCGGACTTCCACGTTGCGCCGCCGAAAGTATGCACGCGCAAAGGTGAGGAAAATACAGTATCTTCCTGCCGTCCGAACATTTTCAAATCGGGAATTTTGGCGGCGGCAAAATCGAAACAGTGCGGATCGAGCGTCGATTCCATCAGGGTAACGACAATATCGGGCTTTTCATCCGACATGCCGTACGGCCGGGTTTCAGACGGCATCTGCCTGGCAAACGCTTCCCCGTCGCCCTCGAACACGGGTACTTGGAAAAACACCGCCCGACAGGACATCGGCAGGTTCAAAAACACGTCGCGCCCGTCGTCCGGCAGCGAGTCCAGCCACGTCTTTACCGCGCCGGGGTGCTTGGAAAAATGCCGCACCGACACGAACGCCGCCGCAAACAGAACCGCGCCCGCCCAACGCCACGGCATACCCAAAGAATCCGCACCGCTCCAGCCGAAAACCGCATATGCCGCCAAAGCCAGCAGCCCCGCCATACCGATAACCGCTTCCTTATAATGAAACAGCGTTTCCCAATTCCGCCAGTCGGCAATCAGCAAAAAGTCGGAAATCAACAGCGGCTGTTTGTAATAATGGATTTTCAGCCTGTGGAACAGTATCAGCACCACAAACCAGACCGAAGCGAAATTCAAGGCGCGCTGCCACTGCGCCGTCAACATCAGCATACCGCCCGCCAAAAAGACAAACAGCGCCGACGCGAAAAAATACGTCCAGCGGTAGTGCGACCTGACAATCAGCAGCACCACCGCCGTTACAAACAAAAATAGGAAAGCATAGGCAACCATCCCGCCCCACTCCTCAAAACGGCATACCTGTGCCGTTGCGAATTATTATCGAAAGCGTGCATTATAATGCAGCACAGGCGCATTTCCACCGATATTTCAGTATAATGCCATCCCCGAACCCGCCCAACCCAAAGGAACCGTGATGAAACTCATCATTCTCGACCGCGACGGCGTCATCAACCGGGACCGCGACGACTTCGTCAAATCCGTTGACGAGTGGATACCTGTCGAAGGCAGCATGGATGCGGTGGCATTCCTGACGCAGGCAGGCTGCACCGTTGCCGTCGCCACCAACCAATCCGGCATCGGCCGCAAATATTTTACCGTTCAAGACCTCACCGAAATGCATGCCAAAATGCACCGCCTCATCCGTCAGGCGGGCGGGGAAATCGACGGCATCTGGTTCTGCCCGCATACCGGCGCCGACGGCTGCAACTGCCGCAAGCCCAAACCGGGCATGATTGAAGACATCCTCGAACGCTTCAACGCCCAAGCTTCGGAAACTTGGCTGGTCGGCGACAGCCTGCGCGATTTGCAGGCAATCGATGCCGTCGGCGGAAAACCCGCGCTGGTTCTGACCGGAAAAGGCAAAAAAACGCTCTCCCAACACGGACACGAATTACCCGGACACACACAGGTTTTCGATACCCTGCTCGATTTCTCACAATACATCATGCAGGAAAACGCCGCACCGCAAGCCGACTGAACATACCGCATTTCCGACAAGGCAAAACCATGCTCATCATCCGCAACCTGATTTACTGGCTGATACTCTGTTCCAGCCTGATTTTCCTCTTTCCCTTTATGCTGCTCGCCTCGCCTTTCCGGGACGGGGCGCACAAGATGGCGCGGGTCTGGGTCGGCATCCTCAACTGGTCGCTCAAACACATCGTCGGGCTCAAATACCGCATCATCGGCGCGGAACACATTCCGGACCGCCCCTCCGTCATCTGCGCCAAACACCAAAGCGGCTGGGAAACGCTCGCGCTCCAAGAGATTTTTCCGCCGCAGGTTTACGTTGCCAAGCGCGAGTTGTTCAAAATCCCCTTTTTCGGCTGGGGCTTGAAACTGGTCAAAACCATAGGCATAGACCGCAACAACCGCCGCGAAGCCAACGAACAGCTCATAAAACAGGGTTTGGCGCGCAAAAACGAAGGTTATTGGATTACCATTTTCCCCGAAGGCACGCGCCTTGCGCCCGGAAAACGCGGCAAATACAAACTCGGCGGCGCGCGCATGGCGAAAATGTTTGAGATGGACATCGTCCCCGTCGCCCTCAACAGCGGCGAATTTTGGCCGAAAAATTCCTTTCTGAAATATCCGGGGGAAATCACCGTCATCATCTGTCCGACCATCCCGCACGCAAGCGGCAGCGAAGCCGAATTGATGGAAAAATGCGAACATCTCATCGAAACGCAGCAGCCGCTCATTTCCGGCGCAGGCCCGTTTGCCGCCGAAATGCCGTCTGAAACCGCATGACCTCCCTGATTCACACCCTTTCAGACGGCATAGAACTGACCGTCGAAATCAACCGCCGTGCCAAGAAAAACCTGATTATCCGCCCTATCGGCACACATACCGTCCGCATCAGCGTCCCACCCTGCTTCTCCGTCTCCGCCCTCAACCGCTGGCTGTATGAAAACGAAGCCGTCCTGCGGCGGACACTGGCGAAAACACCGCCGCACAATACGGCAAACCGACTGCCCGAACATATCTGGTTCCACGGCAGGCAGCTTGCCCTTACCGCCCATCAAGACACGCAAATCCTGCTGATGCCGTCTGAAATCCTCGTCCCCGAAGGCGCGCCCGAAAAACAGCTTGCGCTGCTGCGGGACTTTTTGGAACGGCAGGCGCACAGTTACCTGATTCCCCGTCTCGAACACCACGCCCGCGCCACGCAACTGTTCCCCGCCTCCTCCTCGCTGACCTCCGCCAAAACCTTCTGGGGCGTGTGCCGCAAAACCACAGGCATACGCCTCAACCGGCGGCTGGTCGGCGCACCCGAATACGTTGCCGACTATGTCTGCATACACGAACTCTGCCACCTCGCCCATCCCGACCACAGCCCCGCCTTTTGGGAACTGACCCGCCGCTTCGCCCCCTACACGCCCGAAGCAAAACAGCGGATCAAAATCCACGGCAGGGAGCTTTTCGCCTTGGGCTGACGCAGCCCCGGGCCGACGCTTTCAGACGGCATCCGTGCCGGAACAGGCACGCGCCCGCCCGATTCAAACCGCGATGACGCTTTGCCGCCGGTTCGGGGCAGGATGGCGGCATCCGCGCCGTCCGCACCGTTTCATTTCACACCGCCCTTCCGAAACCCGCCCGATCCGACGTGCGGTATGAAACGCTTGAGCCGGCGCGAAGTCTTCTACTGATTTGCCCGCGAAAATACCGTCCGAAAGGTTTTCGGACGGCATTTTTTTGCGTTTTCCTGGATGGCGGCGGATTCGTAAAAGGCGGGCAGGGTGGATTGCAGGATGGGTTGAGGCCTGCCAAATCCGCCAACTCTACCGAATACGCCGCCGTCATTCCCGCGCAGGCGGGAATTTGGTTTTGTCGGTGCGGAAACTTATCGGATAAAACGGTTTCTTAGATTCCACGTCCTAGATTCCCGCCTGCGCGGGAATGACGGTTCGGGTATTTCTGACGATTCATCGAGCCGTAGCAACTGTATTTTCCACCCCGTCGGGCAAAAATACCAAAACTCAAATCAAGCCGTCCGAATACCGTTTTCGGCGGTATCGTTTGCGGCAAAATAATCACGCATCCGGGCATTCGATATCGTCGGCAGTTTGCGCATACATGCCGTAACGGCAACCTTATACGGCTTACCCTTGTATGGCGGATTAACAAAAATCGGGACAAGGCGGCGGGCCGCAGACGGTACAAATGGTACGGAACCGATCCGCCCGGTGCTTCATCACCTTAGGGAACCGTTCCCTTTGAGCCGGGGCGGGGCAACGCCGTACCGGTTTTTGTTAATCCGCTATACAGCAGGCGTTGGTGGAAATCCCGAATAAGCGGTTCAAAACGTGTCGCTGCCGCGGCAGCCATATACAGTTGGCAACTGTCCGGTTGTGCCGATGGGTTGCCCTGCCGCTCCCTGAGCTACGCAACGGTTGTCTGCCTTGGGCGGGCGCGGGTGGCGGCCGGGCGGTTTGTCGCTATGATACGGAAGTTCCGATATACAAGGGCGGGCTTCAGCCCGCCAAATCCACCAACTCCGCCGAATCCACCGATTCCCGCCGCCGTCATTCCCGCATAAGCGGGAATCCAGACCTGTCGGTGCGGAAACTTATCGGATAAAACGGTTTCTTTAGATTTTGCGTTCCGGATTCCCACTTTCGTGGGAATGACGGAATGTAGGTTCGCGGGAATGACGGCGGCGGCTGCGGCAAAATTGCCCTTCCCGTTTTCAGACGACTATTTGCCTTGTCCTTGCTACGGTTTTTTGCCGTAGGTCGGATTCTCGAATCCGACATTTCCAACAGCGGTTTTTCGGAAACGATAAACGCGTCAAATGTTTTTTTGTCGGATACGAATATCCGGCCTGCATTTCAAATTTACATCGCTTCCAATTTCGCAAACTTGGTATCCAGCTCTTTCACGCCCTGTTTGCCGAAGTTGATGGTCAGTCGGGCGGATTCGCCTTTGTCTGCGGCATCGATAATCACGCCGGTGCCGAATTTGGCGTGACGGACGTTTTGTCCGATGCGGAAGCCTGCGTAGGTTTGCGGCTGTTTGAAGTCATCGATGATTTTGTCCCGTTGTACGGTGGTTTGGCGCGTGTTGCCGTAGCTGTCGAAGGCGGGTTTTTTGACGGACAGGTAGTGCAATACTTCTGGCGGGATTTCTTCGACGAAGCGGGATGCGATGCCGAATTGGGTTTGTCCGTGCAGCATGCGTTGCTGTGCCATGGTGATGTAGAGGCGTTTGCGGGCGCGGGTGATGGCGACGTACATGAGGCGGCGTTCTTCTTCGAGGCCGCCGCGCTCGGCAAGGCTCATTTCGCTGGGGAAACGCCCCTCTTCCATACCGGTGAGGAAGACGGCGTTGAATTCCAAGCCTTTGGCGGCGTGGACGGTCATCAGTTGGACGGCTTTTTCGCCTGCCCCTGCTTGGTTTTCGCCGGATTCGAGGGCGGCGTTGCTCAAGAAGGCGAGGATGGGGAAGGCGGGGTCGTCTGAAATGTTTTCGGGCAGGGTTTCAAAGTTGCTGTCTTCGGGTTTGAACTCGATGGCGGCGTTGACGAGTTCGTCAAGGTTGTCGAGGCGGTCTTGGTTGTCGCCTTTTTGGGTTCGGTAGTGCTCGGTCAGACCGCTGTCTTTGAGGATGCCGACGATGATTTCGGACAGGTGCATTTGTCCGACTTGGTTGCGCAGGGCTTCAATCAGGCGGACGAAGGCGGCGACTTTGGCGGCTTTCGCGCCGGCGTTGCAGGCTGCCTGCCAGAGGGTGATGCCTTGTTCGTTTGAGGCCGTCTGAAGGTTTTCGACGGTGCGCGCGCCGATGCCGCGCGGTGGGAAGTTGATGACACGCAAGAGGGCGTTGTCGTCGTCGGGATTGACGGCGAGGCGCAGGTAGGCGAGGGCGTGTTTGATTTCTTGGCGTTCGTAAAAGCGCAGGCCGCCGTAGATTTTGTAGGGGATGCCGCTGCGGAACAGGCTTTGTTCGATGACGCGCGATTGGGCGTTGCTGCGGTAGAGGACGGCGATTTCGTCCAAATCCCAGCCTTCGCGTTCGAGGGCTTTGGTTTCATCCACGATGAACCGGGCTTCTTCGAGGTCGGTAAAGGCGGAGTAGTAGCGGATTTTGTCGCCTGCTTCGGCGTCGGTGCGCAGGTTTTTGCCGAGACGTTCGTCGTTGTTTTCGATAACGGCGTTGGCGGCGGCGAGGATGTTGCCGACGGAGCGGTAGTTTTGTTCGAGTTTGACGGGCGCGTCGATGTGGAATTCTTCCATCAGTGCGGTCATGTTGCCGACGTTTGCGCCGCGGAAGCGGTAAATGCTTTGGTCGTCGTCGCCGACGGCAAATACCGCTGCGTTACCGCCCGCCATGAGTTTGAGCCAGGCGTATTGCAGTTTGTTGGTGTCTTGAAACTCGTCGACCAGAATGTGGTTGAAGCGGTTTTGGTAGTGCCGGCGCAGGATTTCGTTACTTTGCAGCATTTCGTAGCTGCGGAGCATGAGTTCGGCGAAATCGACCACGCCTTCGCGTTGGCAGATTTTGTCGTATTCGGCGTAGCACCCAATCATGCGGCTTGTGTGCGGATCGGGCGCGCCCAAGACGGAAGCGCGCAAACCGGATTCTTTTTGCGCGTTGATAAAGCCTTGCAGCGAACGCGGCGCGATGATTTCTTCGGCGATGTTGAGGCTTTTGAGCAGGCGTTTGATGAGGGAAAGCTGGTCGCCGCTGTCGAGGATTTGAAAGGAAGACGGCAGGCCTGCGTCGCGGTGGTGCAGGCGCAAAAAGCGGTGGCACAAACCGTGGAACGTGCCGAGCCACATAGCGCGGACGTTGATGGGAATCATTGCGCCGAATCGGGTTTGCATCTCTTTGGCGGCCTTGTTGGTAAACGTTACCGCCATAATGCTGTGTACGCTGGCTTGTCCGCTTTGCAAAAGCCATGCGATACGCGTGGTCAGCACGCGCGTTTTGCCGCTGCCTGCGCCTGCCAAAACGAGGGCGGATTGCGGCGGCCAGGTTACGGCGGAGAGTTGTTCGGGGTTCAAGCCTTGCAGCAGATTGGGGGCGGATTGGTCGGGAAACATAAGGATGCCGTCTGAAAAATGGAATGCGCTATTTTAATAGAAACGGAAGGATGCCTGACAACTTGATTTTGATTTCGGTTTTGGCAAAGCCCTCGCCGACACACGCACGCAAAACCTTGATAGGCGGATATCACATTGCGGCGTTCCAAACCGATTTGGACGGACGCATCGACAGGATGCGGGCTGATTTGCCGAGCCTGACCATGGTCAAGCTCGGAAAGCCCCTTCCCCGTAAAGGCGGTATTCGAATAGGCTTTGATATCGCCCTATCGGTTGGGGAAAATATTTCGGTTTGCCGCCTGAACATAGGAATAACCGCCTTTCAATTTGCAAACAACCGAAATCGTACCGATTGTTCAGACACAGCCAAAAACAAATGCCGTCTGAAACCCGAATCGTCAGGCTTCAGACGGCATTTTTTGTTCAGGCGGTTGCCGCTTCCTCCCCGAACACTTCCCGCCACAATTTCCTGACATTGCCGTAATGGGACAGCAATTCGTCGCTTACTTCGGTTTTTGCCGCGTCGCGCAGTTTGGTGTTGTGCTGCTGCCGGCGGTAGAGGCGGTAGGCGGTGCGGCTTTGTCCGGCGAGGGTTTTGTCAATCAAACCGCAGTCGGCGGCGATGTTCAATAGGGCGATGTTGCCGTAGTTGTCCAAGAGTTGCGGATACTGGCGGGCATGGGCAAGTATCAGATATTGGACGATAAATTCGACGTCGACCACGCCGCCGCGCGCGTATTTGACGTTGCTGTCGGCAGGCGGATGGGTGGGGAACATTTTTTCGCGCATTTCGATGATTTCGCCTGCCAAGGCGGTTTGGTCGCGTTCGGCAGTCAGCATTTCGGTGCGGATGCGGTCGAATGCCGTCTGAATTTCGGGTGTGCCGCAGATGAAGCGGGCGCGGGTGAGGGACTGGTGTTCCCATGTCCATGCGTTTTCACGCTGGTATTTTCCAAAGGCGGCGATGCTGTGCGCGAGGAAACCGGCGTCGCCATTAGGGCGCAGGCGCAGGTCGGTTTCGTAGAGGCTGCCCGCGCCGGTGGCGGCGGAAAGCCGGTTGGTCAGGCGGCGGGCGAGGCGGCTGTACACGTCGCCTGCTTCGGGATGGGGATCGTCGTAAAGATAGACTAAGTCGAGGTCGGAGGCGTAGCCGAGTTCTTTGCCGCCGAGCTTGCCGTAGCCGATGACGGCGAATTGCGGGGTGTCGCGGTGTTTTTTGGGCATATCCGCCCACGCGCACGAAAGGGCGGCGGCAATGACGGTGTCGGCGAGGGCGGAGAGTTGGTCAGAGAGGGATTCTACCGTCCACAATCCGGCGAGGTCTTGGACGGCGAGGCGGAAGACTTGGGCGTGTTGGAAATGGCGCAGCGTGTCCATTTGCGCTTCGGTATCGCCGCCGCAGGCTTCGATGCCGTCTGAAAGGGCGGCGGCGAGTGCCTGCCAATCAAACGCGGTATCCAAAAGCTGCGCGCTGATGAGTTCGTCCAACAAAATCGGATATTTGTTCAGATACGCCGCCACCCACGAGCTTTGGCTCATAATCTGCGCCAGTTGTGCCAAGGTTTGCGGATGTTCGTTGAGGAAGGCGAGATAGGCGGAGCGGAGGCTGATGTTTTCGAGAAAATCCAACAGCCGCATCAGCGTATCTGTCGGGTTGTTTTGCTCTGCCGCCGCCTGTACGAACAGCGGCACAATGGTGTCAAAGCGCGGCTGGGCGTGTGCGGAAAGGCGGCGGTATTTATGTCCGTGGCAGATTTGTTCGAGCCTTGCGGTGACGGCTTCGGCATCGAACCCGTGTTCTTTCAGACGGCCTAGCCGTTCTTCTTCGTCGGGTTTTTCCTGCCATGCCCATTGCCATTCGCTATTGCTTTGCGCTTGTTCTTCAGGTTCGCTCAAAATTTCGTTGAACAACTGATTGACTTTGTTCCGATGAACATTGAGGCCGTCTGAAAAAGCGGCATAACTGTCGAAACCCATGCTTTCGGCGAGCAGTTGCCGCTGTTCGGGCGAGATCGGCAGGGTTTGGGTTTGCCGGTCGTCCCAGTATTGCAGGCGGTGTTCGACATCGCGCAGGAAGCGGTAGGCGGCAAGCAGGGTTTCGACGTTTTCAGACGGCATAATGCCCATCTCGGCAATTTTCTTCAGCGTTTCCTGCGTGCCTTTCAGTTGCAGCGCGCGCATTTGGCCGCCGCGTATCATCTGGAAAATCTGGGCGATAAATTCAACCTCGCGGATGCCGCCCGCGCCGAGTTTGATGTTGTCCGCCATGCCTTTTTTGCTGACTTCGCTGCGGATTTGGCGGTGCAGGTTGCGCATCGCCTCATACGCGCCGTAATCCAGATATTTGCGGAACACGAAGGGGCGCACCAGCGATTTGATGTCGTTCGGATACGGCGTGACTACGCGGCCTTTGCACCACGCATAGCGTTCCCATTCGCGCCCCTGCGTAATCAGATATTGCTCCAGCGCGGTTTCACTCAACACCAGCGCGCCCGAATCACCGTCCGGCCGCAGCCGCATATCGACGCGGAACACCTGCCCGTCGGCAGTAATGCCGTTCAACAATGCAATCAGTTTCTGCCCGACTTTGGTAAAAAACTCCTGATTCCCCCGTTCGCGCCTGCCGTCGGTGTCGCCCGATTCGGGATAGACGAAAATCAAATCGATGTCGGAAGACACGTTCAGCTCATAGCCGCCCGCCTTGCCCATCGCCACCACGCTCAAATGCTGCGGCGATTTGGTATAACGCCCGATCGGCGTGCCGTACATGTCCTGATAATAGGCGTAGGCGAAATCCAGCGCGGTATTGACGGCAAAATCGGCAAACAGCGTAATCGTGCGGGTAACTTCGTTCAAATCGCTGATGCGGTTTATATCGCGCACGATAATCTGCGACACCACATAACGGCGCAACTCGCGCAACTGCCGCGCCAATTCTTCCTCGCTTTCTTCCGCGCGGATTTTGTCCCAGTCGGCAAAGGCTTGGAAATCCTCATCCGTCAACGCCTTGTCCAGCATGGGCAGGAAAATTTCGGGCTTGAGTTTGCCGTTGTCGAGCTGGCGGGCGAGGAACAGGGAATGGCGGCGGGCGGTGTCGAGGCGGTGGTCGGACATTTCGGATTCCGTTTGAAAGGATGGCGGGAATGTGATAGCGGATGAACTTCAAATCAGGGCAAGGCGGAGCCGTACCGGTTTAAAGTCAAGCCACTATATCATAGCAACCTTCGATGCCGTCTGAAACCTTGCCCCGATATTCGGACGGATGCCTGCCGATAAAAAAACAGCGGCAAATGCCGCCGTTTCCCGTTCAAACCTCGCCACGCTCTTTTAAAACAGCATAAGCCGCACCTTTCTCCCGTGTGGAATTTTTAAAAAAACCATCACTCTTTACGATTTCATGCAGCTCCTCACTTGATTTCTCCGCATATTCCATTTTCAACGCCTTATGCTGATTGCCGGCTTCAATCAATCCCTCGCCTACTGCTTTTGCTGCTTTTCCCACACTACCCCAAAAACCCATAATCATGTCCTCCAATCGTTTCAAATAAATAAGGTCGTTGTTTCTGTCAAGAAACAACGACAGTTTATAAACTGTCGGAAAACAAAATGCCGTCTGAACGCCGGATAACGCTTCAGACGGCATCGGATTGCCGGTTTTAACCCTGCCCGCCGCCGTTGTTCAAATAGTGTTCCCAGTGAGAATATAACCGGGCAATATTTTCTTCATAACTATGATTAGAAGGGATATAGCCGTCTTTGGGCGGCATATACCTGACAAATGATTCTATTTCTTCCGGGTAATCAAAATCCGCATAAATTTTTTCAACTTCCCCCAGAGGATCCTCAAATTCTTCCTTTCTATGGAATACGTCATTTAGGAGGATGTACAGCCAATTTTTAGGGGAATAACCCCTCGTTTCCGAAGCCAAATCTTCTAGAACAGGCTTTAATTCAAAAATATTGGATTTGTTGGTTAAAGATAGCTTGAACACGCGTTCATCATGATCTGAAAGCGTCATTTTTCGGGCATAAGCTGCCACATCAGCCCAACCCAAGTATTTATTCTCATACCCCCACAGAATATCCTTCCAAGAAAGGCGGACTTTTTGAGCGGTTAAATCAAGGTTCATTTTTTACTCCGGTTGCCTGCCCCGTGTTCACGCATCGGTTTGCCTGCCCCGTCATTCCGCCCCTTTCGATTGACGCCTGTTACGAAAAGTCTTCCAAATGACGGCTGATTGCCTCTTCAACAGTCGGATACCAATCTATGAAAATGCCGTCTGAACGGCAAAACGTGCGTTCAGACGGCATTTTGGGTGGGGCGCGTCATCGCGCCAATGCCTTCAAACATTCTTTGACCAACGCCGGGCCTTTGTATATCAATCCGCTGTACACTTGGACGGCGGTCGTGCCCAAGCGGATTTTCTCTGCCGCGTCCCCGCCTTCCATAATGCCGCCTACGCCGATAATCGGCAATGCGCCGTCTATGTGTTCCGCCAGTTTTTTCAGCACCCGGTTGCTTTTTTCGCGCACGGGAAAACCGCTCAAACCGCCCTGCTCGCCTGCGAGCGGATGGCTGCCGAGGCTTGATTTGTCGATGGTGGTGTTGGTAGCGATGATGCCGTCCATTTCGACGGATTTGACGACGCGGGCGATGTCTTCGATTTGTGCTTCATCCAAATCGGGGGCGATTTTGACGGCTAGCGGGATGTATTTGCCGTGGGCGGCGGCAAGCTGCGCCTGTTTGTTTTTCAGGGCTTCGAGCAATGCGCCCAATTCGCCGCCGCCTTGCAGCGCGCGGAGGTTTTTGGTGTTGGGCGAGGAAATGTTGACGGTAATGTAGCTTGCGTGCGCGTAGGCTTTTTCGAGGCAGATTAAATAATCATCGGCGGCGTTTTGGATGGGCGTAACCGCGTTTTTGCCGATGTTGATGCCCAATACGCCTTGATATTTGCTTTTTTCAATATTGCGTATCATCGCGTCGATGCCGTGGTTGTTAAAACCCATTCGGTTGATGATGCCTTGGTGTTCGGGAACGCGGAAGAGGCGCGGCTGCGGGTTGCCGGGCTGCGGGTTGCGCGTAACCGTGCCGATTTCGAGGAAGCCGAAACCGAGCGCGCCCAAAGCGTCGATGTATTCACCGTTTTTGTCGAGACCTGCGGCAAGCCCGACAGGGTTGGGCAAATCCATACCCATCAGTTTTATAGGTTTGGTACGGTTGTCGGTTACGGGAATCAGGCCCAATTTATAAACCGTGTTGAGCGCGTCGAGCGTGAAGTGGTGGGCTTTTTCGGCATCGAGTGCAAACAGGATGCGGCGGGCAAGTGGATACATGACAGGGCTTTCTGCTTCAGATGGAAATGCCGCCATTTTAACCGAAATCCCGCCAAACATACGGCACACAGGTCAAACTTGAACGACAAAACCCGCCGCACCCAAAAATGTACAAATCCGCAAATATTGATATAATAGGCATTAGATAGAAAACTCTATTAAAAATCGGTACAATACCACCGATTTATTTCCCTTAAACAACCTGCCGCAAGGCATAAAGGAACGACTGATATGTCAAACATCGAACAACAAGTTAAGAAAATTATTGCTGAACAACTGGGCGTAAACGAAGCCGACGTGAAAAACGAATCTTCCTTCCAAGACGACTTGGGCGCGGATTCTTTGGATACCGTGGAGCTGGTTATGGCTTTGGAAGAAGCCTTCGGCTGCGAAATCCCCGACGAAGATGCCGAAAAAATCACCACCGTCCAACTGGCTATCGACTACATCAATGCCCACAACGGCTAACCGGTCGTCGCCCGACACAACAGCCTCTGCTGCACCGCGCAATAGAGGCTTTTCCCTTATATGGCAAACTGTTTGAACCCCTGCCGCAAATTACAGACGGCATCTGCACGACAGCCGCATATGCCCCCATTCCGACAACCAACAGCGAGGTTATCATGAGTCAGAGAAGAGTAGTCATTACAGGCTTAGGTCAGGTTTCCCCTGTCGGCAACACTGCCGCAGAGGCTTGGGACAACCTGCTCGCCGGCAAAAGCGGCATCGGCGCGATTACCCGCTTTGACGCATCCGACATCAACAGCCGTGTCGCCGGCGAAGTGCGCGGTTTCGACATCGGACAATACATCAGCGCGAAAGAAGCGCGCCGGATGGACGTGTTCATCCACTACGGCATCGCCGCCGCATTGCAGGCGATTGCCGATTCGGGTTTGGACGATGTGGAAAACCTCGACAAAGACCGCATCGGCGTGAACATCGGTTCCGGCATCGGCGGACTGCCCAGCATCGAGGCCACCGGCAAAGCCGTAATCGAAGGCGGCGCGCGCAAAATCAACCCTTTCTTTATCCCCGGTTCGCTGATCAACCTGATTTCCGGACACGTTACCATCCTCAAAGGCTACCGCGGCCCGAGCTACGGCATGGTTTCCGCCTGTACCACCGGCGCGCACGCCATCGGCGATTCCGCCCGACTGATCAAATACGGCGACGCGGACATAATGGTTGCCGGCGGCGCGGAAGGCGCAATCAGCACCTTGGGCGTGGGCGGTTTTGCTGCGATGAAAGCCCTCTCCACCCGCAACGACGACCCCGCCACCGCTTCCCGTCCGTGGGACAAAGGCCGCGACGGCTTCGTCATCGGCGAAGGCGCGGGCATATTGGTGTTGGAAGAATTAGAACACGCCAAAAAACGCGGCGCGAAAATCTACGCCGAAATCGTCGGCTTCGGCATGAGTTCCGATGCTTACCATATCACCGCGCCGAACGAAGAAGGCCCCGCCCTTGCCGTTACCCGCGCGCTGAAAGATGCCGGCATCAATCCCGAAGACGTGGATTACGTCAACGCGCACGGCACGTCCACCCCCTTGGGCGATGCCAACGAAACCAAAGCCCTCAAACGCGCGTTCGGCGAACACGCCTGCAAAACCGTCATCAGCTCGACCAAATCCATGACCGGCCACCTGCTCGGCGCGGCGGGCGGCGTGGAGGCCGTGTACAGCATTTTGGCGATACACGACGGCAAAATCCCGCCGACCATCAACATTTTTGAACAAGACGTTGAAGCCGGCTGCGATTTGGACTACTGCGCCAACGAAGCGCGCGACGCGGAAATCGACGTTGCCATTTCCAACTCCTTCGGCTTCGGCGGCACCAACGGTACGCTGGTCTTCAAACGCTTCAAAGGCTGATTCCGCAAAGCCGCCGCCGACATCGAAATGCCGTCTGAAACCGTTTCAGACGGCATTTTTATAGTGGATTAACAAAAATCAGGACAAGGCGGCGGGCCGCAGACGGTACAAATGGTACGGAACCGGTTCGCCCGGTGCTTCAGCACCTTAGGGAATCGTTCTCTTTGAGCTAAGGCGGGGCAACGCCGTACCGGTTTAAAGTTAATCCACTATACTAACTGGAATTAACAAATACGGCACAAATATTAACCCGAATCGCAAACGCCCATCAAGCCCTTTCAGACGGCATCGGCAGACATACCGTTGGCTATATCCAAAGAATCAGGAATTATTTAGCCCGAATCATCCGGTTTGTTAAAATTCGCAAACTTAACCGACTCAAAATACATATTATGACGCACACCGCATCGAAAACACCCAAACTCTGGGCGGTCATTGCCGCCGCCGCATTCATCCTGCTGATTACCATCGGCATGAGGATGACGCTCGGACTGTTCGTCCAACCCGTCGTCAACACCACCGAATTGAGCATTGCCCAGTTCAGCCTCATCATCACCGTTTTCCAACTGATGTGGGGCGTATTGCAACCATTGTCCGGCGCGCTTGCCGACCGTTTCGGCGCGTTCAGGGTATTAAGCGGCGGTGCCCTCCTGCTCGTCTGCGCCTGCCTGATTGCCTCCAACATCCCGACTTATTGGGGGCTGATGATTGCCGTCGGGCTGCTGCTCGCATTCGGCACCGGTTCCGGCGGGTTTTCCATCATTATGGGACAGGTCGCCGCCCAAGTCCCCACACACAAACGCGGCTTGGCATCCGGACTGGTCAACGCAGGCGGTTCGGCAGGACAATTCCTGTTCGCACCGCTGGTTCAAGGACTCAAGGACTCGTCGTCCTGCCCGAAGTCGGCTGGACGGGTACATTTTACGTTTGGGGCGCAATCGCCCTGCTGATTCTGCCCGTCTCATGGTGGCTTGCCGGCGGCAACAACGCCGCCCACACCCAACACACCCAAGCCACACACGGACAAAGCCTCGGAGAAGCAGTCAAAACCGCCTTCAAAACCCCAAGCTACATCCTGCTGCACCTGAGCTTTTTCGCCTACGGCTTCCACATCGCCTTTCTCGTAACCCACCTACCCACGGAAGTCGCCCTGTGCGGACTGCCCGCCACCGTCGCCTCGACATCCATCGCCATCATCGGACTGGCAAACATCGCCGGTTGCGTGTTCTCAGGCTGATGCACCGGACGCTTCAAAGGAAAACACATCCTGTTCGGACTCTACGCCTCACGCGTCGCCATGGTGCTGATTTACATCTTCTCACCCAAAACCGACCTCAACTTTTACATTTTCGCCGCCGCACTCGGATTCACATGGCTCGCCACCGTCGCCCCGACCGCCGCCGTTACCGGCAAACTCTTCGGCACGCGCTACCTCGCCACCCTGTTCGGACTGGTGATGCTCACCCACCAAATCGGCGGATTCCTCGGCTCGTACATCGGCGGCATCGTGATTACACAATTCGGTGACTACGGCTGGATGTGGTACGCCGATGCCGTACTCGCCGGCACGGCAGCCCTGCTTGTCCTGCCCGTCCGCGAACCCCGAACCGCCGCATGACAGAATGCCGTCTGAAACCTTCAGACGGCATTTTCCAAACACCCCGCCCGTTGCCGGACTGCACGGCACGCAAATCAGCCTTATCAAACCGCAAATAACCGCCGCGATTAAACCGCCATTCAAATAAGCCCGTTTTCCCTTCGGGTGTAAAATCATCACAAAACGCGATACTGTATATCGCTGGGCGTTATGCAGCGGATTTCAGGATAAAATGCCGTCTGAAGCCGCCCCTGCCCGGGCGGGCGAAGCGTCGGATGCGGCGCGCTTGGCAAAGGTTTGCCCGCCGCGCCCCGTATCCGGCATTTCATCAATGCAGACCGCATTTCCAATCCTATATTCAAGGTGTCCGCCTTATGAAAATCGTTTTTATCACAACAGTCGCATCCAGCATTTACGGTTTCCGCGCCCCCGTCATTAAAAAATTAATCGGCAAAAACCATCAGGTGTATGCATTTGTATCGGAGTTTTCCGACAATGAGTTGGACATTATCAGGGAAATGGGGGTTACACCCGTTACCTACCGGTCAAACCGCAGCGGGGTAAACCCGTTTTCCGATATAAAATCCACCTTCCTCATATTTAAAGCACTCAAAAAAATATCGCCGGATTTGGTTTTCCCTTATTTCGCAAAACCCGTGATTTTCGGCACTTTTGCCGCAAAATTGGCAGGCGTGCCCAGAATCGTCGGGATGCTGGAAGGTTTGGGATTCGCATTTACCCCGCAGCCGGAAGGCATACCGTTAAAAACAAAAATCATAAAGGGGATTTTAATCGCCTTGTACCGCATTACCCTGCCGATGTTGGAAAGCCTGATTGTATTAAACCCCGACGACAAAGACGAGTTGCTGCATCAATACGGCATCAAAATAAAAAACATCCATATTTTGGGCGGAATCGGTCTGGATTTGCGGCAATATCCTTATTCCGAGGCGGATATTCCCGATGAAAAAGAACCCGTAAAATTCCTCTTTATCGGCAGATTTCTGAAAGAAAAGGGGATTGATGATTTTATTCGGGCGGCGGAACAGGTTAAGGGCAAATACCCCGATACGGTTTTTACCGCTTTGGGCGCAATCGACAAACCACGCGGGAGCGGGGATTTGGAACAGCCTGCCGCCCGCGATATTATCCGTTTCCCCGGTTTTGTAAACAATGTTTCCGAAGTGATAAAAGAACATCATATATTCGTATTGCCGTCTTATTATAGGGAAGGCGTTCCCCGAAGCACCCAGGAGGCAATGGCCGTCGGCAGGGCGGTGATTACGACGGATGTCCCCGGATGCAGGGAAACGGTTGCCGACAAGGTCAACGGCTTCCTGATCGAACCTTGGAATCCCCGCATCTTGGCCGAAAAAATGATTTATTTTATCGAAAACAGGGCTGCCGTCCGCCTGATGGGGAATGCAAGTTATGCGATTGCCAAAGATAAATTCGATGCCGAAAAAGTCGATTTGAAATTTCTCGATATTTTGAAGGCGTAAACAAGGTGGTCGGCTTTTGAGTTTCGGTGATTTCTGACAAACTCCCGCCATTCCCGCGAAACCCCGTCATTCCCGCGAAAGCGGGAATCCAGGTTCGTTGAGTTTCAGATGTGTAGGGCGGGCTGTAGGGTGGGCTTCAGCCCACCGAAACCAATCCCGCCACCAACCTCACCGGCTCAAACCGGCACAGCAACTTATATCCCGTCATTCTCGCGCAGGCGGGAATCCAGCCCCGCCGGTACAGAAACTTATCGAAAAAAAGTTTCTTCAGATTTTACGTTCTAGATTCCCACTTTCGCGGGAATGACGGGATGCAGGTTTCCGCGCGGACGGATTCGGCATTCCCGCTTTCGCAGAAATGTCGGCTTTTGGTTTGTTGTCTTTATAAGATTATTCGGTAATTATTCTGCGGTTTTGCGTTTGTGTGCTGCCGGAATCTCAAGGGATTCTCTGTATTTGGCAACGGTGCGGCGGGAAACCTCTATACCGCGGAAAGCCAGCAGGTTGGCGAGTGCCTCGTCAGAATAGGACTTGGGCGTGGACGAGGCAAAACCGGCGGCGGGAAAGGGGTTGAGCGAAGCAATGAGGCCGAGTGCGGCTTCGAGTGTGCCGCTGTCGGTTTGGGGCAGGCGTTTTTTATTCGCGCCGGGGTTTGGCTGCGGTTGCCGTCAATGCTGTCGAGGGCGTTTCGGACGATATGCAGGGCGGCGGGTTTGGCAGCACATTCGCCCGATCTTTCTATCTGCAATATCAACGATTCGGTCACATCGGCGGCGGCCATGCCTGCCGGATCGAATTTTTTCAATGCGGTCAGGGCTTGTTTCAGCATTGCTTCATCCAACATCCACTCCAAGGGCGTATGGTCCAGGATGTCTTCGATGCTGTCGGTCAGGTAGCCCTGCTCGTCAAGGAAATCGATAAGGATGTGGACGCAGGCGGCTTCTTGGTCGGAAAGGGGGTGTTCGCACGCTTGCGCGTGCAGGTATTGCTTGAAATCTTCTTCGCCGGCGATGTTGGACAGCATATCTTCGCCTTCGTCTCCGCCGATTTGACGCGCGGGCGCGGTGTAATGGCTGAATTCGGCATCGGAAAATTCATCCGTTTCTTTGCGTTCGAGCAGGGGGTTGTCCGACGGCCAGTTTTCGACCTCGCGTTCAAGTTCGATACCCGGCATCTGCAATACGCGCAAAGATTGTTGCAGCCGCTGGTCGAGCTGCTGGGTCTGTTTGAGCTTTATTCCGATTAAGGTAATGATAATGCGGTGAAAATTGTTATTTTCAGCCTGTCGGCGCAAAAAAATGCCGCAAAGCGGCATTGCATTATAAATGGTTTTAATGAGCGGGTTCGGATTCCGTCCGATAACAAAAAACAAACGAAAATGGAAACTTGATTGCTTATAACAATATTAAATCAATTTCATAGTTTTAATAACGAAAATCTTGGCGTATAATCGCATCCATAGTTTTTGCAAAAGGAAAATAAAATGTCGATTCAAGAAATTTATTACAATCAAGAAACCGGTTACGAATACGCTTTCCGCCAAATCGTACTGTAAGCCGTTTGCCCCCCATTTGACCAACCTGAGAAAAGGAACAAGAGCGATGACTACCTCCAAATGCCCCGTAACCCATCTGACCATGAACAACGGCGCGCCCGTTGCCGACAATCAAAACAGCCTGACCGCCGGCCCGCGCGGCCCCCTGCTGACGCAAGATTTGTGGCTGAATGAAAAACTCGCCGACTTCGTGCGCGAAGTCATCCCCGAACGCCGTATGCACGCCAAAGGTTCGGGCGCGTTCGGTACGTTTACCGTAACACACGACATCACCAAATACACCCGCGCCAAAATTTTCAGCGAAGTCGGCAAAAAAACCGAGATGTTCGCCCGTTTCACCACCGTGGCAGGCGAGCGCGGCGCAGCCGATGCGGAACGCGACATCCGCGGTTTTGCGTTGAAATTCTATACCGAAGAAGGCAACTGGGATGTGGTCGGCAACAACACGCCCGTGTTCTTCCTGCGCGACCCGCGCAAATTCCCCGACCTGAACAAAGCCGTCAAACGCGATCCGCGCACCAATATGCGTTCCGCCACAAACAACTGGGACTTCTGGACGCTGCTGCCCGAAGCCCTGCACCAAGTTACCATCGTGATGAGCGACCGCGGTATTCCCGCCAGCTACCGCCATATGCACGGCTTCGGTTCGCATACCTACAGCTTCTGGAACGAAGCGGGCGAACGTTTTTGGGTGAAATTCCATTTCCGCAGCCAGCAAGGGATTAAAAACCTGACCAACGAAGAAGCTGCAAAAATCATCGCCGACGACCGCGAAAGCCATCAGCGCGACCTGTACGAAGCCATCGAGCGCGGCGAGTTCCCGAAATGGACGATGTACATCCAAGTCATGCCTGAAGCCGATGCCGAAAAAGTGCCTTATCATCCGTTTGACTTGACCAAAGTTTGGCCGAAAAAAGACTATCCGCTGATTGAAGTGGGCGAATTCGAGTTGAACCGCAATCCCGAAAACTTCTTCGCCGATGTGGAACAATCCGCCTTCGCACCGAGCAACCTCGTTCCCGGTATCGGCGCGAGCCCGGATAAAATGTTGCAAGCCCGTTTGTTCAATTACGCCGACGCGCAACGTTACCGCTTGGGTGTGAACTTCCGCCAAATCCCCGTCAATCGTCCGCGTTGCCCTGTTCACAGCAACCAGCGCGACGGACAAGGCCGCGCCGACGGCAACTACGGCAGCCTGCCGCACTACGAACCCAACAGCTTCGGCCAATGGCAGCAACAACCCGACTTCGCCGAACCGCCTTTGAAAATCAACGGCGACGCGGCACACTGGGACTACCGCCAAGACGATGACGACTACTTCAGCCAACCGCGCGCCTTGTTCAACCTGATGAACGACGCGCAGAAACAGGCTTTGTTTGACAACACCGCCGCAGCCATGGGCGATGCGCCCGACTTCATCAAATACCGCCATATCCGCAACTGCTACCGTTGCGACCCGGCATACGGTGAAGGCGTAGCCAAAGCCCTCGGACTGACCGTCGAAGACGCACAAGCCGCCCGCGCGACCGATCCCGCACTGGGTCAGGCCGGTTTGCTGTAAGGGGGCATTATGTGGATGGAAATTGAAGAAATCCTGTCCCGCGCCGTCCGATACCGGAAATAACCGGGCATAAAAATGCCGTCTGAAACGTCGTTTGACCGTTTCAGACGGCATTTCCACACCTCGCCCCGCCGTTTCAGTGGGCGTTTTTTATTATAGTGGATTAAATTTAAACCGGTACGGCGTTGCCTCGCCTTGTCCTGATTTTTGTTAATCCACTATAAACGCAAAATATCCCGTCATTCCCGCACCATCCCCACCGGTTCAAACCGGCACGAAAACTTTTCCGCGTCATTCCCGCGAAAGTGGGAATCCGGAACGTAAAATCTAAAGAAACCGTTTTATCCGATAAGTTTCCGTGCCGACGGGGCTGGATTCCCACTTTCGTGGGAATGACGGGATTTCTGTTTTTGATTTTTTGTTTTTGCGGGAATAACGGGATGCGGGTTTTCGTGCGGCGTTTTTCGCGCTTTGCTGTTTTGTTATAATCCGCCCTTTTTAAGGATGGGTGCGGTATGAGTCTTTACGCTTTGCTCTTGGTTGCGCTGGGAATGTCGATGGATGCGTTTGCCGTCGCGCTGGCAAAGGGCGCGGCGGTCAGGATGCCCCCGCGCAAAATTGCAGCAACGGCTTTGGTGTTCGGTACGGTTGAAGCGTTCATGCCGCTGGCGGGCTGGGTAGGCGGTTTTTATGCCAAGCCGTTTATCAGCGAATGGGACCATTGGGTGGCTTTTGTCCTGTTGGGCGGACTGGGTCTGAAAATGATGCGCGAAGGGTTGTCCGGCGAGGCGGAAGATGTGCGCGAAAGCAAACAGGAAAGCCTATGGATGACGGTTTTGACTGCTTTTGGAACCAGTATTGATTCCATGATCGTCGGGGTGGGCTTGGCGTTTATGGAGGTAAACATCGCCTTTGCCGCCGCCGTAATCGGTATGGCGGCTACGGTAATGGTTACCATCGGGCTGACGGCGGGAAAGGCTTTTGGCGTATTGTTCGGCAGGCGTGCGGAATTTGCCGGAGGTTTGGTGTTGATTGCCATCGGTACATGGACGCTCTTATCGCATTTGGGTTTGATTCAATGATGTCGGAAAATAAAATGCCGTCTGAAGCTTTACCGGTTTCAGACGGCATTTTGTTAAACTTGATTCTCTATCGGTATTATTGTGTAAAGCTATTGAAAATAAAATATTGATTTTCCGCAAAGATGGCTAAAGGTGCGATAGGTACACTGAAGAAATAATCGGCAGAACAGGTTTGCCTGCCGGTTTGAACAATGATTTTAACCTCCCATAAGGAATACACGATGTCTTTCAAACTCCGTTACCTCGCATCAGTATTGGCATTGTCTTCACTGTTGGCGGCATGCGGCGGTCAGGAAAAGTCTGCGGCAGGCGATGCTTCTCCTGCTTCCGAGACCGAAGCGGCTTCCCAAGTACAGGCCTCGGAAGCCGTTCCTTCCGCTTCATCGGCCTCGCCCGAAGACCAAGACCTTTTGAAACGCGCGCAAGGTGTATTCCAACCTTTGCCGACTGTCGAAGAAATGCAGAAAATCCGTCCGTTTACCGAAGAACAGGTCAAACTCGGACACCAACTCTGGTATGAACCACGCCTTTCCAAAGGCAATACCGTAAGCTGCAACTCTTGCCACAACCTTGCTTCCGCCGGTGTGGACAATATGCCGACCAGTCAGGGGCACAAAGGGCAGTTCGGCGGACGCAACTCGCCTACCGCATTGAATGCTGCGCTGCTGGGCAGCCAGTTTTGGGACGGACGTGCCGCCGATGTTGAAGAACAGGCTGGCGGGCCTTTGGTGAATCCGGTGGAAATGGCGAATGATTCGCAAGAGGCGGCTGCAGCCAAAATCGCCAAAGTTCCCGAATATCAAGAAATGTTTAAAAAAGCTTTTCCTGAAGACGGCGCGGTTTCGTTTAAAAACATCACTACCGCATTGGGTGCGTTTGAGCGTACCCTGCTGACGCCGACCAAATGGGACGAATACCTCAAAGGCAACGTCAACGCCCTGAGCGAACAGGAACGAAAAGGCGTGCGCGCGTTCATGGACAACGGCTGTATTGCCTGCCACAACGGTGTCAACCTTGGAGGCACGACCTTCCAGAAATTCGGTCTGGTCCAAGGGCCGTATTGGAAATTCATTGAAGATCCGAAACGCGACAAAGGCCGTGCTGACGTAACCAAAAAAACCGAAGACGAATTTTTCTTCCGTGTTCCGGGGTTGCGTAACGTGGCTAAAACTTATCCGTATTTCCACAACGGCAGCGTGTGGGAGCTGGATAAGGCAGTTACCATCATGGGTAAGGCGCAATTGGGTAAAGACATTCCGAAAGAAGATGTGGATAACATCGTCGTATTCCTGAATGCACTTTCCGGCAATGTTTCCGAATCAGCGCGCACGATGCCGGAACTGCCCCTGACCGCACCGATGGAATCTAAGCCGGACAACAAATAATCCGGCCGGTACGCAAAAATGCCGTCTGAAACGGGAATCTGTTTCAGACGGCATTTTATATTTCGTCGCGTCAGATACGCAGGGTATGCCGTAGGGTGTGCTTCAGCCAGCCGTTTCCACCAATTCAACCAACCATGTCCGGGTCTTATGCGTTTTTCACGAATGCGCGGCGTAGGCGGAGGGATTGGTGGGCTGAAGCCTAATTCAATGGCTGCGTTGTGTAAGCCATGATGCGTTTGGATAATTAATCAATATTCTTGCGCTACCATTACCATCGGCTTTGGGGGTTTGTACTTCGGCATTATGATAATCAATAGCCTGTTTGGATTGTATTCCCGAATCCGACAGTTTTAGATTATAAAAAGGCCGTCTGAAAAATTTTCAGACGGCCTTTTATAGTAAATTTCAAATAAAAATATCTTTGTCGTCATTCCCACGCAGGCGGGAATCCAGACTTGTCGGCACAGAAACTTATCGGGTAAAACGGTTTCTTCAATTTTATGTTCCGGATTCCCGCCTGCGCGGGGATAACGATTCAGGTATTTCTACATCGAATCCGCTTTTTATATCAACCTGACTATCAAGCCGCGTTGTCGAAGCCGCTGTGGCGCAGCAGTGCGTCTATGCTCGGTTCGCGTCCGCGGAAGGCTTTGAAGGATTCCGCCGCGCTGCGGGAGCCGCCGACGGCAAGGATTTCTTGCCAGAAGCGTTTGCCTGTGGCGGCGACGTCGTCGCTTTCTTCAAAGGCGGCGTAGGCATCGGCGCTGAGGACTTCGGCCCATGCGTAGCTGTAATAGCCTGCGGAATAGCCGCCGGCGAAGATGTGGCCGAAGCTGTTGGCGAAGCGGTTGTATTCGGGCGGTTGGATGACGGCGACTTCTTTGCGCACGCTGTCTAAAACCTGCTGCCAGTTTTTCAGACGGCCTTCGTTGTCTTCGCTGTAAATGGTCATGTCAAAGAGGGCGAATTCCATTTGGCGGACGAGGAACATGCCGCGCTGGAAGTTTTTGGCGGCGAGCATTTTGTCGAAGAGTTCTTTCGGCAGGGGCTCGCCGGTTTCTTCGTGGGCGGACATTTGTGCCAATACATTGTATTCCCAAACGAAGTTTTCCATAAACTGGCTGGGCAGCTCGACCGCGTCCCATTCGACGCCGTTGATGCCGGACACGCCCAGTTCGTCCACTTGGGTAAGCAGGTGGTGCAGTCCGTGGCCGGTTTCGTGGAAGAGGGTGAGGATTTCGTCGTGGCTTAAACGCGCTTCTTTGCCGCCGACGGGCGGGGCGAAGTTGCAGACGAGGTAGGCGGTGGGCAGTTGCAGCGTGCCGTCGGTGAAGCGGCGGCGGCCTTTGTAGTCGTTCATCCACGCGCCGCCGCGTTTGCCTTCGCGTGCGTACAAATCCATATAAACGCCGCCGATGGTTTTGCCGTTTTGCTCCAGCTCGAAGTAGCGCACGTCTTTGTGCCAGACGGGGACGGTTTTTTCGGCAAATCCGATGCCGTAGAGTTTTTTGATTTGGGCGAACAGTCCGTTTAATACTTTGCCGACGGGGAAGTATTTTTTGACTTCGGTTTCGCTGAATGCGTATTTGGCTTCGCGCAGTTTTTCGCCGGCGTAGCTCAAGTCCCACGGCTGCGGGTCGGCGAGACCGAGGTGTTCGCGGGCGAAGGCTTTGACTTCGGCGAGGTCTTTTTCGGCGTAGGGTTTGGCGCGGCGGGCGAGGTCGTGCAGGAAGTTTAAAACCTGTTCGGGCGTGTCCGCCATTTTGGTTGCCAGCGACAATTCGGCGTAATTTTTAAAGCCGAGCAGTTTGGCGGTTTTCAATGCGTTTTCGAGCGTGCGGTCGATGTTGGCGGTGTTGTCGAATTTGCCGTCGTTTGAAAGTTCGCTGGCACGGGTAACGTAGGCGCGGTAGATTTGTTCGCGCAGTTCGCGGTTGCCGGCGTATTGGATAACGGCAAGGTAGTGCGGAATCTGCAAGCCGATTTTGTAACCTGTTTTGCCTTCGCTTTGCGCGGCGGCGGCAAACATCGCGAGCGCGTCTTCGGGAATGCCGGCAAGCGGTGCGGCATCGTCAAAGTAAATGCCGAACGCGTCGGTCGCGTCTAGGACGTTTTGGGAGAATTTGGCGGAAAGTTGCGCGCCTTCGGTTTGCAGTTTTGCCAGTTCTGCCTGCCGTTCGGGCGGCAGTTCCGCGCCGCTCAATACGAAATCGCGCAGGTCGTGATCGAGCTTGGTTTTTTGTGCGGGGGAAAGCGTTGCAAATTCGGGGGAATTTTTGATGGTTTTGAAGCGGTTGTACAGTTCGATGTCTTGTCCGATTTCGGTGAAGAAGACGGTGATTTCAGGCATCAGTTCGTTATAGACGGCGCGCAGTTCGGGCGTGTCGACGACGGAGTTGAGATGGGACACGACGCCCCAAATCCTGCCGACGCGTTCGGTGATGCCGGTCAGACGCTCGACGGTGTTCGCCCAGCCGGTGTGCGTTTGCGCTTTGACGGCGGCGATTTGTCCGCGCGCTTCGGCGATGGCGGTTTGGACGGCGGGTTTGATGTCTTCGGTTTTGATTTGATTAAAACGGGGTTCTTCGCCCAAGTGGAGCAGTGCGTTGTCAATCATAAGATGGGTTTCCTTTGCGTGTTGTGCTTCAGACGGCATATCGGCAATATGCCGTCTGAAGCCAGAAATGGGGCCGGCCGGGGAAAGTTAAAGTGTTTCGGAGCCGGCGGGATGATTTAACAGGCGGTATTGTACGCGCAAAAATTCGTCCATAACCGCCTGTTGGATTTCCAGCCGCTTTGAAACGGGGGAGGCGAAGCGGACGATGATGCGGTATGCCTTGTCGTCGTACGGTACGCGGGTAACGCGCGGCCTGGCGGCGGGCGTGATAAACAGTTTTTCCGCCTGCACGTTTTCCAAATACCGCTGAATGGCGGGGATGTAGGGCGCGCACAAGGGCTCGAGTACGGCTTTCAGACGGCATACGGCTTCATCCGAATCCAAATGGATGGGAACGGGGATTTCGACCGTATGGATGACATAGTCGCCCAAAATATTGTCGCGGCGCACGGGGTGGCTCAACAACAGGCTGTTGGGGAAAGAAACGGTGGTTCCCGCAAGCTGTCCGACCAAGGGGTTCGGACCGACCTGCATCATCAGCGTGTTCAACAGATTGATGTCGACCACGCGCCCGCGCAGGCCGTTGATTTCGATATAGTCGCCGACCGAGTATTGCTGGGTGGCAGACCTTAAAATACTGCCCGACAGACACATAATCAGTTCTTTTGTCGCCACGACGACCGCCGCCGCCACCGCAAACATCGACAAAGCCAGCGTTTGAATTTGCGCCGACCAGATAAATGCCAGCGAAAACAGCACCAAAAGCAGCGTTATATTGCGGCTGGCAACCAAAAACCGCCGCTTGCTTTCGATGCCGAAATCCGGATGCCGTCTGAAGCGGATGTTCAACAGAAGGGCGCGCGCCAGCAGCAAAGCCGCGACCGCCGCCACGGATTCGGCCGCCTCCGCGCGTATCGGGACGGCATCGGGCCAAGTGTTCAACATATTCCATATTTCCATTTCCGCGCCCCTGTCCGAAAAGTATAGGGTGTAGATTTTAGTGGCAAAAAAACGCTTTTGCCACTTTGCCGGCAAATTCCGCGCCCGTACCGGCCGCAAATGCGCCGCACGCCCTTTCAGACGGCATCCGGATGCGGATAACGCTGAATCAGGCGGCGAAATCGGCTATAATACACAATTATATGCGCCGTCCCGCCCGCTTTTTCCACAAGGTGCGGACTGTTTTGGCGGCATCGCAAAATCTTTTCAAAATCCGGCAAAAAATATGACTGAACAAAAACACGAAGAATACGGCGCCGACAGCATCCAGGTGCTCGAAGGCTTGGAAGCGGTACGCAAACGCCCCGGCATGTACATCGGCGACACGCAGGACGGCAGCGGCCTGCACCATATGGTGTTTGAAGTATTGGACAACGCCATCGACGAAGCACTCGCCGGACATTGCGACAAAATCACGGTAACGATACACGCCGACCATTCCGTCAGCGTCGCCGACAACGGGCGCGGTATGCCCACCGGCATCCACCCGAAAGAAGGGCGTTCCGCCGCCGAAGTCATCATGACCGTCTTGCACGCGGGCGGCAAATTCGACAACAACAGCTACAAAATCTCCGGCGGCCTGCACGGCGTGGGCGTATCCGTCGTCAACGCGCTGTCCGACTGGGTAACGCTGACCATCTACCGCGACGGCAAAGAACACTTCGTCCGCTTCGTACGCGGCGAAACCGAAGAGCCGCTGAAAATTGTCGGCGATTCCGACAAAAAAGGCACGACCGTGCGCTTCCTCGCCGGCACGGAAACCTTCGGCAATATCGAATACAGCTTCGACATCCTCGCCAAACGTATTCGCGAACTTTCGTTCCTAAACAACGGCGTGGACATCGAATTGACCGACGAGCGCGACGGCAAGCACGAAAGCTTCGCCCTTTCCGGCGGCGTGGCGGGCTTCGTGCAATACATGAACCGCAAAAAAACGCCCTTGCACGAAAAAATCTTCTATGCGTTCGGCGAGAAAGACGGCATGAGCGTCGAATGCGCAATGCAATGGAACGACAGCTATCAGGAAAGCGTGCAGTGCTTCACCAACAACATCCCTCAGCGCGACGGCGGTACGCACCTGACCGCGCTGCGCCAAGTGATGACGCGCACCATCAACAGCTACATCGAAGCTAACGAAGTCGCCAAAAAAGCCAAAGTGGAAACCGCCGGCGACGATATGCGCGAAGGTTTGACCTGCGTGTTGTCCGTCAAACTGCCCGACCCCAAATTCTCATCCCAAACCAAAGACAAACTGGTTTCCGGCGAAATCGGCCCCGTTGTCAACGAAGTCATCAACCAAGCACTAACCGACTTCCTCGAAGAAAATCCGAACGAAGCCAAAATCATCACCGGCAAAATCGTCGATGCCGCCCGCGCACGCGAAGCCGCCCGCAAAGCCCGCGAAATCACCCGCCGCAAAGGCGTGATGGACGGCTTGGGACTGCCCGGCAAACTCGCCGACTGCCAAGAAAAAGACCCTGCCCTGTCTGAACTCTACCTCGTCGAGGGCGACTCCGCAGGCGGTTCCGCCATGCAGGGCCGCGACCGCAAATTCCAAGCGATTTTGCCGCTCAAAGGTAAAATTTTGAACGTCGAAAAAGCACGTTTTGAAAAAATGCTCGCCAGCCAAGAGGTCGCCACCCTGATTACCGCGCTGGGTGCAGGCATCGGCAAAGAAGAGTTCAACCCTGAAAAACTACGCTACCACCGCATCATCATCATGACCGATGCCGACGTGGACGGTGCGCACATCCGCACCCTGCTCCTGACCTTCTTCTACCGCCAAATGCCCGAACTGGTCGAGCGCGGCTACATTTACATCGCCCAGCCGCCGCTCTACAAAGCCAAATACGGCAAGCAGGAGCGTTACCTCAAAGACGAACTGGAAAAAGACCAATGGCTGCTCGGCCTTGCCTTGGAAAAAGCCAAAATCGTTTCAGACGGCCGCACCATCGAAGGCGCAGAACTTGCCGACACCGCCAAACAATTCTTGTTGGCGAAAACCGTCATCGAACAGGAAAGCCGCTTCGTGGACGAACTCGTCCTGCGTGCCATGCTGCACGCGTCGCCCATTGATTTGACGTCGTCTGAAAACGCCGATAAAGCCGTTGCCGAACTTTCCGGTTTGCTTGACGAAAAAGAAGCCGCCCTCGAACGCATCGAAGGTCATGAAGGACACCGGTTCATCAAAATCACGCGCAAGCTGCACGGCAACGTCATGGTCAGCTACATCGAACCCAAGTTCCTCAACAGCAAAGCCTACCAAACCCTCACCCAAACCGCCGCCGCGCTCAAAGGCTTGGTCGGCGAGGGCGCCAAGCTCTACAAAGGCGAGAACGAGTACGACGCGGACAGCTTTGAAACCGCTTTGGACATCTTGATGAGCGTTGCCCAAAAAGGTATGTCCATCCAACGATACAAAGGTTTGGGCGAGATGAACCCCGAGCAGCTTTGGGAAACCACGATGGATCCCGCCGTGCGCCGCCTGTTGAAAGTGCGCATCGAAGATGCCATTGCCGCCGACGAAGTGTTCGTTACCCTGATGGGCGACGAGGTCGAACCGCGCCGCGCCTTTATCGAAAACAATGCGCTGATTGCGCAAAATATCGACGCATAAGTGCCGTTTTAAAAAAGGAGACGGGCAGCTTGCCGCGTCTCCTTTTGGTTTGTCAAACGGAAGCCATGCCGTCTGAAACCGCCTTTCGGAGCAAAACCATGATCAGCATTTTTGATATTTTCAAAATCGGTATCGGCCCTTCCAGTTCGCATACGGTCGGCCCGATGAAGGCCGCCGCCGCCTTTGCCGCAGGCTTGGACGCGCAAACCGCCCGCATCGCCATCGACATTTACGGCTCGCTTGCCCTGACCGGATACGGACACGGCACATTTGACGCGCTGATGCTCGGTTTGGAAGGCAGCCTGCCGCACGACATCCCGCTTGCCGGCATTCCCGAACGCCTCGGACGCATCCGCACGCAGCACATCCTCCGGCTCAACGGGCAAGAAATCCGCTTCATCCCCGACCGCGACCTGAACATACGCGGCAATCAAGTGCTGCCCAAACACCCCAACGGCCTGCGATTTACCGCCTATGCTTCAGACGGCACGGTATTGAAGGAACAGGTTTATTATTCGGTCGGCGGCGGCTTTGTCGTTACCGAAGAAGACTTCGAGTGGCAGTCGGAAACGGAAAAAGCCGTTCCTTATCCTTACAACAGTTGTGCCGGGCTGCTTGCCCGATGCCGTCTGAACCGGCTCGACATCTCCGAAGTCGTGTTGGCAAACGAAGCCGCGCTTGCCGGATGCGGCGAAGCCGAAATCCGCCGCCGGGTTGCCGGTGTTGCCGAGATTATGGAAGAGTGCATCAAACGCGGCTTGGGTGCGGACGGCGAACTGCCCGGCGGATTGAACGTCCGCCGCCGCGCCCCGCAGCTTGCCGCCAAACTCAAAGTCCTGCGCGAAACCGAAATCGTCAACACCCAGCTCTGGCCGATGGTGTACGCCATGGCGGTCAACGAAGAAAACGCCGCCGGCGGACGCGTCGTTACCGCCCCGACCAACGGCGCGGCAGGCATCATTCCCGCCGTATTGCATTATTTCCGCAAGTTCAACCCCCACGCCACACAGGAACGTGTCGAAAACTTCCTGCTCACCGCAGGCGCAATCGGCATCCTCTACAAAACCAACGCCTCCATTTCCGGCGCGGATGTCGGTTGTCAGGGCGAAGTCGGCGTAGCGTGTTCAATGGCGGCGGGTGCATACGCCGAAGTCATCGGCGGCACGCCCAAACAAGTGGAAAACGCCGCCGAAATGGCAATGGAACACCATTTGGGCTTAACTTGCGACCCCGTCGGCGGGTTGGTGCAAATCCCCTGCATCGAACGCAACGGCATCGCCGCCGAAAAAGCCCTCAAACTCGGCACGCTCGCGCTCTTGGAAGACGGCACGGACAAAAAAGTCTCGCTCGACGAAGTCATCCGAACCATGCTGCAAACCGGCCGGGACATGAAGGCGACCTACAAAGAAACCTCGCTTGCCGGACTCGCCGCCACGCTCCGGAAAAAAGCCGTCCCCGTATCCGTGCGCGTGGTCGAGTGCTGAGGATGGACAGAAACGAAAATGCCGTCTGAAAACAGTTTTTCAGACGGCATTTCATTTATTTCTTGCGGGTTTACCGCTTCAACGCCAACGTCAACACGCCCGCCGTAACCAGCCCCAAGCCTATCCATTCCTGCGTGTTCGGGCGTTCGTCCAAGAAAACCACCGCCATCAGGAATGCAAACCGGCGTTGTTTGCAGCATCCGGCAAGAATTTTTATAGTGGATTAACAAAAATCAGGACAAGGCGACGAAGCCGCAGGCAGTACAAATAGTACGGAACCGATTCACTTGGTGCTTCAGCACCTTAGAGAATCGTTCTCTTTGAGCTAAGGCGAGGCAACGCCGTACCGGTTTTTGTTAATCCACTATAAAAGGTCTTTTCTAAAATATGCAGATATTCGAATGTCGAATTTGCCTTATGATTACGGTTTTCTGTCTTATCCGCCTTAAAACGCCGGTATTCCGTTTGAACCAAATTATATTTGCCGAAACACTCAAAAATCTCCCTTACCTGCCCGACAGACATCAAGACTTCGTTGTTGTAACTGAGAAAAATATATTGAAAGTCCGCATCCCTAATCAAAGCCTCAAATACCGGAACCACATCCGATTTTGATCAAGTCCGCGCTAAAACACATCGTACAGCGCAAAACCGGATGGGAATGGCAAAATCCGGAAACAAACATTTTTCAAAGCGTACAAACAAAAAATACCAACCGGAGGTTGGTATTTCTTAACTTTTGGCGCGGCGGACGGGGCTCGAACCCGCGACCACCGGCGTGACAGGCCGGTACTCTAACCAACTGAGCTACCACCGCGCATCCATTGTTTGCACCAATGAAAGGAAACTTGGTGGGTGATGACGGAGTCGAACCGCCGACATTCTGCTTGTAAGGCAGACGCTCTACCAACTGAGCTAATCACCCGTGTATAAAAAATACCGACAGAGTCAGTATTTTGAAACTTGGCGCGGCGGACGGGGCTCGAACCCGCGACCACCGGCGTGACAGGCCGGTACTCTAACCAACTGAGCTACCACCGCGCATCCATTGTTTGCAACAATGAAAGGAAACTTGGTGGGTGATGACGGAGTCGAACCGCCGACATTCTGCTTGTAAGGCAGACGCTCTACCAACTGAGCTAATCACCCTTGCGATTTGCGAAAACGCTATTAGACCAAATAACCGGGAATGGCGCAAGCCTTATTTCGGCATTTCATTTATATTCCCTGCAAGCTCCAGTTTTCAAAAGAGATAATTTCTTCTTTTTTGCCTGCGACCACCAACACGTCACCGCATTCCAATGTAAACGAGGCATCCGGGTTTTCAATCCGGCCGGTGCGGCGGCGGACGAACAAGAGTTTGATGCCGTAAGCCGCCATCGGAAGCGTGCCGACTGTTTTGCCGACGGCGTATGCTTCTGCAGCCAAAGGAAAGGCGTGGCGGACGGTTTCGCCATTTTCGCCGAATCCTGCCTCATCATCACTACCGACAAACAGTCCCTCCAACGCGGCATAACGGCTGTGGCGGATATTTGCCATCGTCTGATAGACGTGCCGGTACGACGCGCCGTTACCCAACATCGCATAGCCTGCCAGCACGAGTCCGGTTTCTTTGGTGTCCGACACGGCTTCTTCCGCACCCATATCGGTAAACGTTTTCACATAATCGTCATTGGTGGCGCGCGCATATACGGGCATATTGGGATGCATGGACAGCACATTGTCTAAAACGTGTTGCGTTTCGTGCATATTGTTGAGCGTAACCACCACCATTTTCGCCCGTCCCAGACCGGCGGCTTCCAATACTTCCCTGCGTTTCGCATCGCCGAACGACACCGGCTCGCCTGCACTTCTGGCTACCTGCACGCGTGCGATGTCCAAGTCGAGCGCGAAATACGGAATATCCTCTTGGGCGAGGACGCGTCCGACCGTCTGCCCGCCCCTGCCGAAGCCGACAATCAGCACATGATCAGACTTGCTCATCGCTTCCACCAACATGCTGTGCAGATCGAGCGACTTCATGTCCCAGCTTGACTTGACCAAGCGCCCGACCAGCGCATCGCTGCCGCCCAAGAGGAAGGGCGCGATAATCATCGACAGCAGAACCGCCGCCGTCGCCGCCTGTTCCAATTCTGGCGAAACCATATCAAGCTGCCCGGCAATGGCCAGCATCACGAAGCCGAACTCGCCGCCTTGCGCGAGATACAAAGCCGTTTTGAGGCTGTCGCCGACCGAATGCTTCATTTTGAATGCAATGGCAAACACAACCAATGCCTTCAACACCAGCAGCATTGCCAACAGCATCAATACCTGCCGCCAGCCGCCGATCAATGCCTGAATGTCCAGCTTCATGCCGACCGTGATAAAGAAGAAGCCGAGCAAAATATCGCGGAACGGGCGAATGTCGTCTTCGACTTGGAAACGGTATTCCGTTTCCGAAAGCAACATGCCGGCAACGAATGCGCCCAACGCCATAGACAAACCTTCCAGCTCAGTCAGATAAGCCACACCCAAGGTTACCAGCAGCACATTGATCATAAAGAGTTCGGACGATTTGCGTTTTGCCACCATCCTGAACCATCGCGACATAATTTTGCTGCCGACGAAAAACAGCAGCCCCAGCGTCAGCAGCATTTTTGCAAACGCCAAACCCAAGGCCGCCCAAATATTTCCGTCCCCTCCGCCAGCCAGCGCGGGAATCAGAATCATCAGCGGCACGACGGCGATGTCCTGCATCAGCAGCACGCCCATCGCCATCTGACCGTGCGGCTGCCCCAACTCCGTCTTTTCCGACAAAATCCGGCTCACAATCGCCGTGGACGACATCGCCAACGCGCCCGATACGGCAAACGCCCAATTGAACGGCACGCCCGTCAGCATCAGTATGCCCATTACCGACAGCATCGTAACGCCGACCTGCAAACCGCCCAGACCGAACACCAGCCGCCTCATCGCCCTCAGCTTGGGCAATGAAAACTCCAAACCGATGCTGAACATCAGGAACACAATCCCGATTTCGCCCAAATAATCCGTCGCATGGCTTTTCGGAATCAGGCTGAGCATACCGGGCCCCGCCAAAAAGCCCACCAGCAGGTAGCCCAGCATGGAGGGAATGTTGAACTTGCGGCACAGGATCACCGTAATGACCGACACCAGCAGAACAACCACAATAGGGGCAAGCGAAAATTCGTTCATGGACCGTCCGAACAGGAAAATACAGAAAAATGCCGTCTGAAACGGCATACGCCGCCGTATTATAACAAAACACCGCGCACCATCCGAAACGGGCGCGGCATACAATTCTGATAAAATACGCCCTTTTGACCCGCACCACCGCACAATGACCGCCACCGCCGCCGATTTAGACCGACTCCTCCCCCAAACCCAATGCCGCGAATGCGGCTATGAAGGCTGCCTGCCCTACGCCCGCGCGATGCTGCGGGGCGAGGCGCACAACCTCTGCGCCCCGGGCGGCGCAACCGTCGTCCGCGACCTTGCCGCCCTGCTCGGCAAACCCCTTGTCGCACCTGCCAAAACCCAAGCCAAAGCACTCGCCCGGATAGACGAAACCGCCTGTATCGGCTGCACCGCCTGCATCCGCGCCTGCCCTGCCGATGCCATTATGGGCGCGGGCAAACTTATGCACACCGTCATCACCGACGAATGCACCGGCTGCGGACTCTGCGTCGCCCCCTGCCCCGTGGACTGCATCCATATGCAGCCCGTTGCCGACACCGTCCTGCCGCGCGCGCGCCGTTTCAGCCTGTCCGACGACAGCCGTTTTGCCGCCGCCGAACACGCGCGTGCGCGCTACCTCAAACGCAACGAACGCAAACAGCGCGAAGCCGACGAACGCAAGGCCATGCTTGCCGAACGCGAAGCCGCCGTCCGCAACGCGCGTCCGCAAACGCCCGACACACCGGAAAAACCGGCGTTCAACCCCGCCGACCTCATCGCCAAAGCCATGGCAAAAGCGCAAACCCAACAGGATCGCCTCGCCGCCGCCGACAACCGCCAAGGCTATCAGGCAAAACAGATAGCCGAAGCCCGCGAACGCGCCGAATTGCGCCGCGCCCAACGCGATATGAAATACGGCAGCGACAGCGAAAAAGCCGCCGCCCTCGAATACCTCAAACAATACAAAGCCAAACAGGAAGCCGCACAGAATACCGCCTCCTGACCCTTACCCGACATGCCGTCTGAAGCCGCTTCAGACGGCATTTTATCAAGCTCTCCGTCCGCCGTACCCGTGCCGTCCGTATCTTACCGCCCACCCTTCCGGCCGTGCCGTTTTCAATAAAATATTAATTACACGCCACTACAAATTTGCTATAATCCGCCCCGAAAATCTACCCAACCCTCAACAAAGGAACAAACCATGGGCATCAAAGTCGCCATCAACGGCTACGGACGCATCGGCCGCCAGGTTTTGCGCGCCATCTACGACTATCAGATTCAAGACCAACTCCAAATCGTCGCCGTCAACGCCAGCGGCAGCCTTGAAACCAACGCCCATCTGACCAAATTCGACACCGTACACGGACGCTTTGAAGCCGACGTATCCCACGACGGCGGCAACCTCATCGTCAACGGCGACAAAATCCCCTTCTTCTCGACCCGCAACCCTGCCGAACTGCCGTGGAAAGAACTCGGTGTCGATTTGGTCATGGAATGCACCGGCGCGTTCACCAGCAAAGAAAAAGCCAAAATCCACCTCGAAAGCGGCGCGAAAAAAGTCCTCATTTCCGCACCGGGCGGCGACGATGTCGATGCAACCGTCGTGTACGGCGTGAACGACAGCGTCCTGACCGCCGACATGACCGTCGTTTCCAACGCTTCCTGCACCACCAACTGCCTCTCGCCGGTTGCCAAAGTGTTGAGCGAAAGCGTCGGCATCGTCAAAGGCGCAATGACCACCATCCACGCACTGACCAACGACCAAACCGTTACCGACGTGCGCCACAAAGACCTGCGCCGCGCCCGCAGCGGCGTGGAAAACATGATTCCGACCAAAACCGGCGCGGCAAAAGCCGTCGGTTTGGTCTTGCCCGAATTGAAAGGCAGACTCGACGGGCTTGCCATCCGCGTGCCGACCGTCAACGTATCCTTGGTAGATTTGAGCTTCCAAGCCGCGCGCGACACCACAGTCGAAGAAATCAACGCACTGATGAAAGCCGTCTCGGAAGCAGGCGCGCTCAAAGGCGTTTTGGGCTACAACACCCTGCCATTGGTTTCCATGGACTTCAACCACACCACCGAAGCCAGCCACTTCGACGCAACGCTGACCAAAGTCGTCGACGGCAACATGGTCAAAGTGTTCGCGTGGTATGACAACGAATGGGGCTTCAGCTGCCAAATGCTGAACACCGCACGCCGTATGTTCGGACTTGAAGTGCGCCCGCTCAAATAAGCAACAAACCGTCAAACAAAATGCCGTCTGAAACCCGATGTTTTCAAGTTTCAGACGGCACTTTTCATTTTTGACCGCGATTTTACCCGGCTGTCGTCATTTCCAATTTTATAGTGGATTAAATTTAAACCGGTACGGCGTTGCCTCGCCTTGCCGTACTATTTGTACTGTCTGCGGCTTCGCCGCCTTGTCCTGATTTTTGTTAATCCACTATAATCCACTATATTTGAACCTGACCGAAGCATAAGCCGCCATCAAAGCCCCTTGCACGCCACTTCGCGCCGCCCGATTTCCTCTTTCAACGGCACGGCGTTCAACATCCGCAGACGTTCGGCAAAATCCGCAAACGGCAGCAGCTCCGAACCGAAACGGCGCATATGTTCCGTATCCTGCTGGCAGTCTATCAGTTCCACGCCCAAATCCGCCAAAAACGGCACGGCGCAGGCAAACGCGATTTTCGACGCATCCGGTTGCAACGCAAACATCGATTCGCCATAAAACACCCTGCCGATCTGAACGCCGTAAAAGCCGCCCGCCAACCTCGTTTTACCGTTTTCATCGGGATAATGGCACTCGAAAGAATGCGCGTGTCCCATTTCGTGCAGCTTCAAATATGCCGTCTGAAACTCGGGCGCAATCCAAGTCCCATCCTGATTCGGGCGCGCCGCTGCCGCACAATGCGCGACAACTTCCGCAAAACAGCCGTTGACCGCAACCCGATAGCTGCCGTTACGCAGCGTTTTCGCCAGCGAGCGCGGAACGTGCAGACGTTCGGGAACAATTACCGCACGCGGCCCGACCGCATACCAAAAAAACCAACCGTCCCGCGAAAACCAAGGAAACACGCCGTTCCGATACGCCTCGAGCAGCCGCCCCGCGTCCAAATCCCTGCTCACGCCGACCAGCCCGTCGCACCGGGCCAAAGCATAGGCAGGATCGGGAAAGGCATAATTGTCAGGGGCAAGCAGCGGAATACGCATGGCAGTTCTCCAAAAACACAGACGGCATCCAAAATCATGAATGCCGTCTGAACAACAAACCGTCCGGATTTAACGTTTGCCCTTGGCCTGACAGTCGCTGCACACGCCGTACATATAAAGCGCGTGATCGACGATGCGGTAGCCGTTTTCCTCGGCGATTTTGTCTTGCAGGGCTTCGATTTCGGGATTGTGGAATTCCGTTACCTCGCCGCACTTCACGCAGACGATATGGTCGTGGTGGTCGCCCTTGTCCAACTCATAAACCGCCTTGCCCGTTTCAAAATGGTGGCGTTGCAGAATGCCCGCCTGCTCGAACTGCGTCAGCACGCGGTAAATCGTCGCCACACCGATTTCCACGCCCTCTTCCAGCAGAATGCGGTACACATCTTCCGCACTCAAATGCTCTTCCGCGTGCTTCTCGAACAAATCCAAAATCTTCAAACGCGGGCCGGTAACCTTCAGACCGCTGTCTTTCAGTTGCGCAATGTTGCTGAATTTTTCCATAATATTCAATATCCCTGTAAAATAATAGACGCTATAATACGCAATTTCAGCCTGCTTGCCCACTATCACACCATAGCAGTTCGCAATAGCAAAACCGCAACGGCGGACGGGCAGTCGGACACAGACAGGGTAAAATACCGCTTAAGCGTATGATTATCGTTCGCTTTTATAAAATATTCAAGCAGTGCTACACTAGACATCCCGATTTGCACAGAAAGGTTCTCCCGTGAACAAAACCCTCATCCTCGCCCTTTCCGCCCTGTTCAGCCTGACCGCGTGCAGCGTCGAACGCGTCTCGCTGTTTCCCTCCTACAAACTCAAAATCATCCAAGGCAACGAACTCGAACCGCGCGCCGTTGCCGCCCTGCGCCCCGGCATGACCAAAGACCAAGTCCTGCTCCTGCTCGGCAGCCCCATACTGCGCGACGCTTTCCATACCGACCGCTGGGACTATACCTTCAACACCTCCCGCAACGGCATCATCAAAGAACGCAGCAACCTGACCGTCTATTTTGAAAACGGCGTACTCGTCCGCACCGAAGGCGACGCCCTCCAAAATGCCGCCGAAGCCCTCCGCGCGAAACAAAACGCAGACAAACAATAAGGAACACACATGATACCGCTCAAAATCGCCATCGCCGGCGCAAACGGCCGCATGGGACGCGTCCTCGTCGAAGCCGTCAACAACCATCCCGACACCGTCCTTTCCGGCGCGCTCGAACACTCAGGCTCAGAAGCCCTCGGGCTGGACGCGGGCTACGCCGTCGGACTCAAAACCGGCATCGCCATTTCAGACGACGTTGACGCCGTTCTCGCCCAAAGCGACGTACTCATCGACTTCACCCGCCCCGAGCCGACCCTCAAGCACCTGCAAAAATGCGTTGAAAAACAAGTCAACATCATCATCGGCACAACAGGCTTCGACGATGCGGGCAAAGCCGCCATCCGCGCCGCCGCCGAAAAAACAGGCATCGTTTTCGCCGCCAACTTCAGCGTCGGCGTCAACCTCACCTTCCACATCCTCGACACCGTCGCCCGCGTCCTCAACGAAGGCTACGACATCGAAATCATCGAAGGCCACCACCGCCACAAAGTCGATGCCCCCAGCGGCACAGCATTACGAATGGGCGAAGTCATCGCCGGCGCGCTCGGCCGCGACCTCAAACAATGCGCCGTTTACGGCCGCGAAGGCCACACTGGTCCGCGCGATCCTTCCACCATCGGCTTTGCCACCGTCCGCGCAGGCGACATAGTCGGCGACCACACCGCCCTCTTCGCCACCGACGGCGAACGCGTGGAAATCACCCACAAAGCCGGCAGCCGCATGACCTTTGCCGCCGGTGCCGTCCGCGCCGCAGTTTGGGTAAACGGCAAAACGGGTTTGTACGATATGCAGGACGTACTCGGGCTGAACAACCGTTAACCCCCATACAAAATGCCGTCTGAAAAGATATTGTTCAGACGGCATTTTGCCGACAGGCTTCGTATCGGCATATCAATAAAGTTGCTTGTGCAGCATGACAAGCTACGGCTCGTTTAATTGAAACTCTCCTGATCTAAAAATTCCAACTCTATTTCCCGGCAAACTATATCTATGATAAAACTGGTCGGAAGATTATACCTACGCCTTATTAATGCCAGTGCACCTCCATAATCCAAGATTTCATCATCCTGCTTTAATTCTCCAAGCTCCAAGGTATTATCGATATCTTTATCTTGGTTCTCCGTAGCGTATCCATAGATAAATTTCAAATAGCTGAACTGCTTGAATTTAATTTTTACCCAGTCTGTGTAATTTGGTGTAGGACACAATTGCCTAAAATAGAAATTTACGAAGAACAAATGAAACAAGGTACGTAAGCGTATTAGTATAAACTATAATCATATATAATAAAATTAATCAGTTAACGAACCATTATATTTTAACCTTAATCCCATTCGGGCCAGTTCTGTTTCATTTGGAATTCCTCTTAAATACTTATTGTTTGATGTGCCATTAATCACAATTTCTCCCCCTTTTTTTGTAATACGTGCTGCTTCGGGAAAATAATCCATTAACCGCTCAACATCCCGCCTCTTCCAAAACCGCACGCGCGGCCAAATCCGCCGTATCTTTTTTCAACAGCAGGTGCAACGCCCCGAAATCCTGTTGCAGCGCGGCAACCTTATCGGGGTGTTCGTACCAGTCCGCCAATGCCGCCGCCAGTTTTTCCGGTTTTGCTTCAGATTGCAATAATTCCGGCACGGCCTCCTTACCCAACAGGATATTCGGCAGGCCGACATGCGGCACTTTGATTTTGCGTTTCACATAAGCATAGGTCAGCGGCGAAATCTTGTAGCTGATGACCATCGGACGCTTGCACAACGCCACCTCCAAAGTCGCCGTACCGCTCGTTACCAGCACCGCATCCGCCGCCCTGCACACCGTTTCAGACTGTCTGTCGGTTACCGTCAGCGCCAATCCGGCAAACTCCGGCCGCTGCAAAACTTCCGCCAAACGCCGCTTCGTCGCCTCCGTTGCGGCAGGCAGCAGGAAGCGGGCGGCGGGATAGCGTTCCAACAACAATAATGCCGTCTGAAAAAACACCGGCGCCATATAGTCGATTTCGCTGACGCGGCTGCCGGGCAGCAGGGCGAATACGGGGATGCCGACATCCGCGCCCAAAGTTTTCCGCGCCGTTTCACGGTCGTCTTCCAAGGGCATAAGCTGTGCCATCGGATGACCGACAAACTCCGCACGTCCGCCCGCATCGAGATAAAGCTGCGGCTCCATCGGGAACAGGCACAGCACGCGGTTGACCTGATGCACGATTTTGCCCACGCGTTCGCGCCGCCACGCCCAAACCGACGGACTGACATAATGCAGGGTCGGAATGCCCGCCCGTTTCAGCTTTTCCGCCACACCCAGATTAAAATCGGGCGCATCGATACCGACAAAGACATCAGGTTTCAACGACAGCAAATCCCGTACCAGCTCCCTGCGTATCCGTAAAATTTCCGGCAGCCGCCTGACCACTTCGACAAAGCCGCGCACCGCCAGCCGCTCCTGATCATAAAGGCTCTCGAAACCTTCCGCCTTCATCAGTTCCCCGCCGATGCCGGTTAACCGTGCCTGCGGGCAACGCTTTCGGATGGCGCGTATCAGGTGCGCCCCCAACAGGTCGCCCGACGCTTCGCCGACACTGACGGCAATCAAAGGGCTTTTTTTATCAACCATATTCGTCTGTCCCCACATATAGTGGATTAACAAAAACCGGTACGGCGTTGCCTCGCCTTGCCGTACTATCTGTACTGTCTGCGGCTTCGCCGCCTTGTCCTGATTTTTGTTAATCCACTATACTTTCACGCCCCGATGCCGTCTGAAGCCTTCAGACGGCATCGGGGTTCACATTTTCGTCCCGTTTTCCAACATCACCGCAAACTGCGCCAAATCCGGCGGCGGCTCCGCCTTCAACACCAGCGGCTCACCCGTGAGCGGATGGTTCAGGTGCAGCTCGGACGCGTGCAAAAACATGCGCTTCAAACCCAATTTCTGCAAACGCCGGTTCGCCTGATAATCGCCGTAGCGTTCGTCGCCCGCAATCGGACAGCCTTGAGATTGCAGATGCACGCGGATTTGGTGCGTACGGCCCGTTTTCAGCGTTGCCCGCACCAAAGTCAGGTGCGACAGCCCGACACCGTGCAAAATGCCGTCTGAGAAACGGCTTAACACACGGAACACCGTATGCGCCGACTGCCCGTCCTCGCTGACGCGTACCATCTTTTCGCCTTGTGCGCCGGTATATTTGAACAGGGGCAGTTTGACATGGAAATTGTCGTCCGGCAGTTTGCCCACCCCCAGCGCAAGGTAGATTTTTTTGGGGTGGTCGTTACGGATAGCTTCGTGCAGTTTGACGAGCGCGCTGCGTTTCTTCGCCACCATCAACAAGCCGCTCGTATCCTTGTCCAAACGGTGGACCAACTCCAAATACTTCGCCTCCGGACGGGCGCGGCGCAACTGTTCGATAACGCCGAAACTCACGCCGCTGCCACCGTGTACCGCCACACCGGAAGGCTTATTGACCACCAGTAGCGCGTCGTCCTCATACACCACCTCAAACGCACGCGCCGGTACGGCGGCACGCCTTTCAGACGGCATTTCCTTCTCCGCCACGCGCACAGGCGGAATCCGCACCGTATCTCCCTCCGCAATACGGCTGTCGGGTTTGCAGCGTTTCTTGTTCAACCGCACCTCGCCGGCGCGGATAATGCGGTGGATATAGCCCTTGGGCACGCCCTTGAGGATTTTTATCAGATAGTTATCAAGGCGTTGACCCGCCTCATGTTCGGCAACCCCTATCAGGCTGACCGAACCTTTGCTTATTTCGTGCGTTTTCATCTATAATCCGAACATCCGTTTCAGCAGAAAGCGCGTCCGCCGCGCCCCCTGAAACGGTTTACTTTAAAACGGAATTTTATATTAAAAACGCACTCCGCAAAGCATTTTCCCTGCGCCTGTTCCCAGCCGGCAGGCGCAGAACGTAGTCAAGTTTGAATTGATTTTGCCGTTTCGGCGCGGAAGTAAGACGGCAGCGGAGCCCCAAGCCCCGAACGCAAACCGCCCGAAAACACAGGCATCACGATAACAAGAAGAAGCCGGCGCCCATTTTTCCGACCGCAGCGTTCGGAACGCGGCAGGCAGACCGCCGCATCGATCTTTATAGCCTTCTTTATCCGACCCTTCCGCACACGGTTCCCCGGAACGTGCATCCCTGCGGATTTTCAACTCAAAAACTGATTACCGGTTTTATCCGAAGACATCGGAAACCCAGCCTTACGGAATGCCGAACCGGACCGGCGCGCCCGAATGCCGCCTGTCCACGAGGTGATCATGAAAAGAATGTTATTCAACGCAACGCAGGCCGAAGAGCTGCGCGTTGCCATCGTCGACGGACAAAACCTGCTGGATTTGGACATCGAAACGCTGGGCAAAGAACAGCGCAAAGGCAATATCTACAAAGGCATCATTACCCGCATCGAGCCGTCGCTGGAAGCGTGTTTCGTCGATTACGGAACCGACCGCCACGGCTTTTTGCCGTTTAAAGAAGTATCGCGTTCGTATTTCCTCGGCTACGAAGGCGGGCGCGCGCGCATTCAGGACGTGCTCAAAGAAGGCATGGAAGTCATCGTCCAAGTCGAAAAAGACGAGCGCGGCAACAAAGGCGCGGCGCTGACCACCTTCATCAGCCTCGCCGGACGCTATCTGGTATTGATGCCGAACAATCCGCGCGGCGGCGGCGTATCCCGCCGTATCGAAGGCGAAGAGCGTCAAGAACTCAAAGCCGCGATGGCGCAACTCGACATTCCGAACGGCATGAGCATCATCGCGCGTACCGCCGGCATCGGCCGCAGCGCGGAAGAGTTGGAATGGGATTTGAACTACCTCAAACAACTCTGGCAGGCAATCGAAGAAGCAGGAAAAGCGCATCACGACCCCTACCTGCTCTTTATGGAAAGCTCGTTGCTCATCCGCGCCATCCGCGACTACTTCCGTCCCGACATCGGCGAAATTTTGGTGGACAATCAAGAAGTTTACGACCAAGTTGCCGAGTTCATGAGCTACGTCATGCCGGGCAACGCAGGTCGTCTGAAACTCTACGAAGACCACACGCCGCTGTTTTCCCGCTTCCAAATCGAACACCAGATCGAAAGCGCGTTCTCGCGCAGCGTCAGCCTGCCCTCCGGCGGCGCGATCGTCATCGACCACACCGAAGCCCTCGTCTCCATCGACGTGAACTCCGCACGCGCCACACGCGGCGCGGACATCGAAGACACCGCCTTCAAAACCAATATGGAAGCTGCCGAAGAAGTCGCCCGACAAATGCGCCTGCGCGACTTGGGCGGCTTGGTCGTCATCGACTTCATCGACATGGAAAACCCCAAACACCAGCGCGATGTGGAAAACGTCCTGCGCGACGCACTCAAAAAAGACCGCGCCCGCGTACAGATGGGCAAACTCTCCCGTTTCGGACTTTTGGAATTGAGCCGCCAACGCCTGAAACCCGCTTTGGGCGAAAGCAGCCACGCCGCCTGTCCGCGCTGCGCCGGCACCGGCGTGATCCGCGGCATCGAATCCACCGCCCTGCACGTTTTGCGCATGGTTCAGGAAGAAGCGATGAAGGACAACACCGGCGAAGTGCGCGCCCAAGTGCCCGTCGATGTCGCCACCTTCCTGCTGAACGAAAAACGCGCCGAGCTGTTTGCAATGGAAGAGCGTTTGGATGTGAACGTCGTCCTGATTCCGAACATCCACCTCGAAAATCCGCACTACGAAATCAACCGCATCCGCACCGACGACGTAGAAGAAGACGGCGAACCGAGCTACAAGCGCGTTGCCGAGCCTGAAGAAGACGAATCCGCCAAACCTTTCGGCGGCGAAAAAGCCAAAGCCGCCCGCCCCGAACCCGCCGTCAAAGGCGTGCGCCACACCAGCCCCGCCCCGACTGCCGCCCCCGAGAAAAAAACCTCCTGGTGGGACAGCTTCAAAGCATGGCTCAAACGCATTTTCGGCGGCAGCGAAACCCAAGCCGTACCCGCTGCCGAAACCTCCGAAAAACGCAGCACGGCAAACCGCAGCGGCAGCCGCGCCAACAACCGCCGCCAAAACCCGCGCCGCAGCAAACGCGAAGGCAGCAAAATAGAAGTCCGCGAAGCGGCGGGCAAAACTGCCGGACAGAAAGCGCGCGCCGACAAAGCCGAAACGCGCAACAACGGCAACCGCCGCCGCAACGAACGCGGCGACCGTGCCACCGAACGCGCCAACGAAGCGGAAATCCAAAGCCGCAACGTACAGCCTGCCGCACCCGTTGCAGATGCCGCACCGCCCGAAACCGAAGGTCAAACCGGAAAACGCCGCCGCAACGGCAGCCGCAACGAACGTGGCCAAACCGCACCGGAAACCGCCGCCGTTGCCGAAACAGCCGTTCAGACAGCGGAAAACACGCCGCCCGAACCGTATACCGCAGAAGACAAAGGCAGCAAGCCCAAATCCGAACGCAACCGCCGCGAACGCGACAGCCGCGATGCCAAAGAACGCCGCGAACGCAACAATCAGCGCGACCGCCGTCAAAACGGCAAAAAACGCAATATCCCGTCTGCCGCCAAAATCGAGCAGTACCTGAATATTCACGACACCGCCGACAAAGTCCGTTCCGCCGCCGCGCACGTTTTCGGCGAAACCGACGCAAACGCGCCGATTACCGTCAGCATTGCCGATCCGCTCATCGCCACACCCGTTCAGACGGCATCTTCCGCCGTTTCAAACGGCGACGCACTGATTTATGATGCGGCGGAAAAAATCCGCCGTGCCGCCGCCGACATCCTGCCCGAAGGCGCGGCACCGAAAGCCGCAGCACAGGAAATGCCGTCTGAAACCGCAACCTTTACGGCTGCGGCGGAACAGGCACGGGAAACCGCACAAACCGGCGGACTCGTCCTGATCGAAACCGACCCTGCCGCATTGAAGGCATGGGCGGCACAACCCGAAGTCCAAGCCGGACGCGGTTTGCGCCGTTCCGAACAGCCAAAACCGTCTGAAGCCGCAACCGTCCCTGCCGAAGAAATGATCCAAGTCGAAACCCGGCAAGGCTGAACCGACGGCGGCAAAAAGAGGTTCTGTTCCGCAGAACCTCTTTTTGCATGGTTTCGGATACCTGCAATACCGTCTGAAACTTCGCCATTCCCGTGATTCCCGCCACCTTTCGTCATTCCCGTGAAAACGGGAATCTAGAACCTCAAACTTTCGGATAACCTTTGAATATTGCCGCCGCCCGAAGGTCCGGATTCCCGCCTGCGCGGGAATGACGGGTCTTTTATCATCTTTAAAGGCTGCCGCGCGCCATCTCGACGGCGGTCTCCACGGCAGTTATCAGGCTGCCGGAGTCCGCCCTGCCGGTTGCCGCCAAATCGAGCGCGGTGCCGTGATCGACGGAGGTGCGGATAAAGGGCAGCCCCAGCGTGATGTTCACGCCCTGCCCGAAGCTGTGGTATTTCAACACGGGCAGCCCTTGGTCGTGGTACATCGCCAATACGGCATCCGCACCTTCGAGCATAAACGGTTGGAACAATGTGTCCGCCGGATACGGGCCGGCGAGGTTTATCCCTTCGCGGCGCAGGTTTTCGAGCGCGGGGATAATGGTGTCGGTTTCTTCGTGTCCGAGGTGTCCGCCTTCGCCGGCGTGGGGATTGAGCCCGGCGACTAGGATTTTGGGATTTTTGATGCCGAATTTGTGTTTTAAGTCGTGATGCAAAATGCGTGCGACGCTTTCAATCAGCGGTTGCGTGATGGCGGCGGCAACGTCTTTCAGCGGCAGGTGGGTCGTTACGAGGGCGACGCGCAGGCCTTTGCCGGCAAGCATCATCACGACCTGCCCCGTGCCGCTTTTTTCCGCCAGATATTCGGTGTGTCCGCTGAAAAAACCTGTGCTTGCGCGCGCGGCGTTGATGATGCCTTTGTGCAGCGGCGCGGTAACGATGCCGTCGAAAATGCCGTCTGAAATGCCTGCGAGCGCGGTGTCCAAAAGTTGCAGCACATAGGCGGCGTTGGCGGGATTGAGCCACCCTGCCTCAACCGCTTCGGCGGCAGGGATGTGCAGCACTTCCAGCCCGCCTTCTCCGTGCGCGCCGCCTGATTCCGGATCGAAGTCGCGCAGGACGACGCTTTTGCCCAAGGCTTCGGCGCGCGCGCGCAACAGGTGTTTGTCGCCCAATACCGCGCAGCGGCAGGGCAGGCGTGCAAACGCCAAGTCCAAACAAATATCGGGGCCGATGCCGGCAGGCTCGCCGGAAGTAACGGCAAAAACAGGCTGTTTCATCGTGTTTGCTCCAAACAAAACGCGATTCTAACGCCACAGGCGCGCGGCGATGTAAATTTTTCTGATTTTGTTGACAATCTGCTAGAATGGGCGTTTACAAAATTTAAACCCTGCTTGCATACCGCCATATGTGCGGGTTTCAACTTTAAGGAAGCGATATGAACGAGAACTTTACCGAATGGCTGCACGGCTGGGTCGGCGCCATCAACGATCCGATGTGGTCATACTTGGTTTATATGCTTTTGGGTACGGGGCTTTTCTTCACCGTAACCACGGGCTTTGTCCAATTCCGCCTGTTCGGGCGCAGCATCAAAGAAATGCTCGGCGGCCGCAAACAGGGGGACGACCCTCACGGCATCACGCCGTTTCAGGCATTTGTAACCGGCCTTGCCAGCCGCGTGGGCGTGGGCAATATCGCGGGCGTGGCAATCGCCATCAAAGTCGGCGGGCCGGGCGCGGTGTTTTGGATGTGGGTAACCGCCTTAATCGGCATGAGTTCGGCGTTTGTCGAATCTTCGCTGGCGCAGCTCTTTAAAGTCCGCGACTGCGACAACCACCATTTCCGGGGCGGCCCTGCCTACTACATCACGCACGGTCTGGGGCAGAAATGGCTGGGCGTGTTGTTCGCCCTGAGCCTGATTTTCTGTTTCGGTTTTGTGTTTGAAGCGGTTCAGACCAATACCATCGCCGATACCGTCAAAGCGGCGTGGGGCTGGGAGCCTCATTATGTCGGCGTCGCCCTGGTGATTTTAACCGCGCCGATTATCTTCGGCGGCATCAGGCGCATATCCAAAGCGGCGGAAATCGTCGTGCCCCTGATGGCGGTTTTGTACCTCTTTATCGCGCTTTTCATCATTTTGACCAATATTCCGATGATTCCGGACGTGTTCGGTCAGATTTTTTCGGGCGCGTTCAAATTCGACGCGGCAGCAGGCGGCTTACTCGGCGGTCTGATTTCGCAAACGATGATGATGGGCATCAAACGCGGCCTGTATTCCAACGAGGCGGGTATGGGTTCCGCGCCGAACGCCGCCGCCGCCGCCGAAGTGAAACACCCTGTTTCGCAAGGTATGATTCAAATGCTGGGCGTGTTTGTCGATACCATCATCGTTTGTTCTTGCACCGCCTTCATCATCTTGATTTACCAACAGCCTTATGGCGATTTGAGCGGTGCGGCGCTGACGCAGGCGGCGATTGTCAGCCAAGTGGGGCAATGGGGCGCGGGTTTCCTCGCCGTCATCCTGTTTATGTTTGCCTTTTCCACCGTTATCGGCAACTATGCCTATGCCGAGTCCAACGTCCAATTCATCAAAAGCCATTGGCTGATTACCGCCGTTTTCCGTATGCTGGTTTTGGCGTGGGTCTATTTCGGCGCGGTTGCCAATGTGCCTTTGGTCTGGGATATGGCGGATATGGCGATGGGCATCATGGCGTGGATCAACCTCGTCGCCATCCTGCTGCTCTCGCCATTGGCGTTTATGCTGCTGCGCGATTACACCGCCAAGCTGAAAATGGGCAAAGACCCCGAGTTCAAACTTTCCGAACATCCGGGCCTGAAACGCCGCATCAAATCCGATGTTTGGTAAATCCCACCCTTACCGGAGCCGCTTCCCCGCGAAGCGGCTTTTCCCTTTCCGCGCACTGTAAAAACAGGGCGAACAGGCGTACAATCCCAACCCTTTACTTTTGAATCCGTTTCGTTTTTCAGACGGCATCCTGCTTGGAATGCCGTCTGAAAAACCGATAGGCAATACACACATGACCCACATGATTTACCCCAAAACCTACGATGTCATCGTCGTCGGCGGCGGACACGCCGGCACGGAAGCCGCGCTTGCCGCCGCCCGTATGGGCGCGCAGACGCTTTTGCTCACACACAATATCGAAACGCTCGGACAAATGTCGTGCAACCCCTCTATCGGCGGCATCGGCAAAGGGCATTTGGTACGCGAACTCGACGCGCTCGGCGGCGCAATGGCGTTGGCAACCGACAAATCAGGTATCCAATTCCGCCGCCTGAACGCCAGCAAAGGCGCGGCAGTACGAGCCACGCGCTCGCAGGCAGACCGCATCCTGTATAAAGCCTCCATCCGCGAAATGTTGGAAAACCAAGAAAACCTCGACCTTTTCCAACAAGCCGTCGAAGACGTAACACTCGAGGGCGAACGCATCAGCGGCGTGATCACCGCGATGGGCGCGGAGTTTAAAGCACGCGCCGTGGTGCTGACCGCAGGCACGTTCTTGTCCGGCAAAATCCACATCGGTTTGGAAAACTACGAAGGCGGCCGCGCCGGCGACCCAGCCGCCAAATCGCTCGGCGGACGTTTGCGCGAATTGAAGCTGCCGCAAGGCCGTCTGAAAACCGGCACGCCGCCGCGTATTGACGGACGCACGATTGACTTTTCCCAACTCACCGAACAGCCCGGCGACACGCCCGTTCCCGTCATGTCCGTGCGCGGCAACGCCGAAATGCACCCGCGCCAAGTGTCCTGCTGGATTACGCATACCAACACGCAAACCCACGACATCATCCGCTCAGGCTTCGACCGCAGCCCGATGTTTACCGGCAAAATCGAAGGCGTGGGTCCGCGTTATTGTCCGTCTATCGAAGACAAAATCAACCGCTTCGCCGACAAAGACAGCCACCAGATTTTCCTCGAACCCGAAGGTCTGACCACGCACGAATACTACCCCAACGGTATCTCCACCAGCCTGCCGTTCGACATCCAAATCGCGCTCGTGCGCAGTATGAAGGGTCTTGAAAACGCCCATATCCTGCGCCCCGGCTACGCCATCGAATACGACTACTTCGATCCGCGCAACCTCAAAGCAAGCCTCGAAACCAAAACCATTGAGGGACTGTTTTTCGCCGGGCAAATCAACGGCACGACAGGCTATGAAGAAGCCGCCGCGCAAGGATTGCTGGCGGGCGCGAACGCCGTGCAATACGTCCGCGGACAAGATCCGCTCCTGCTGCGCCGCGAACAAGCCTACCTCGGCGTATTGGTGGACGACCTCATTACCAAAGGCCTGAACGAACCTTACCGGATGTTTACCAGCCGCGCCGAATACCGCCTGCAACTCAGGGAAGACAACGCCGATATGCGCCTGACCGAAGACGGCTACAAAATCGGCTTGGTGGGTGAAGCGCAATGGCGCATGTTCAACGAAAAACGCGAAGCCGTCGAACGCGAAATCCAACGTTTGAAAACAACGTGGTACGCGCCGCAAAAACTCGCCGAAGACGAACAAATCCGCGTGTTCGGACAAAAACTCAGCCGCGAAGCCAACCTGCACGATTTGTTACGCCGCCCGAACCTCGATTACGCCGCGCTGATGACGCTCGAAGGCGCGATACCGTCTGAACGCCTCTCCGCCGAAGTGGTCGAACAAGTCGAAATCCAAGTCAAATACCAAGGCTATATCGACCGCCAAAACGAAGAAATCGACAGCCGCCGCGACATCGAAACCTTAAAACTGCCCGACGGCATCGATTACGGCAGAGTCAAAGGCTTGTCGGCAGAAGTGCAACAAAAGCTCAACCAGCACAAACCCGAAACCGTCGGGCAGGCAAGCCGCATTTCCGGCGTTACGCCTGCCGCCGTCGCACTGCTGATGGTGCATTTGAAGCGCGGGTTTAAAGACGCGAAATAAACACATCGGTACGATGCCGTCTGAAACCATTTTCAGACGGCATCGTACCATCCCGACAGGAAACATCATGCACATACTGACCGCCGGCGTGGACGAGGCAGGACGCGGACCTTTGGTCGGCAGCGTGTTTGCCGCCGCCGTCATCCTTCCGGAAACATTCGACCTGCCCGGACTGACCGACTCCAAAAAACTCAGCGAGAAAAAACGCGACGCGCTTGCCGAAATGATTAAAGAACAGGCGGTCGCGTGGCACGTCGCCGCCTCCACGCCCGAAGAAATCGCAAGCCTCAACATCCTGCACGCCACCATGCTCGCCATGAAACGTGCCGTTTACGGTTTGGCTGCGCGTCCCGAAAAAATATTCATCGACGGCAACCGCATTCCCGAACATTTAGGCATCCCTGCCGAAGCAGTCGTCAAAGGCGACAGCAAAATCATCGAAATCTCCGCCGCATCCGTTTTGGCAAAGACCGCACGCGATGCGGAAATGTACGCACTGGCGCAACGCCGTCCCCAATACGGTTTTGACAAACACAAAGGTTACGGCACAAAGCAGCATCTGGAAGCCCTCAAACAATACGGCGTGCTGCCCGAACACCGCCGCGACTTCGCCCCCGTCAGAAACCTGCTCGCGCAGCAGGCCTTGTTTTAAACCGGCACAAAAATGCCGTCTGAACTTCAGACGGCATTTCCAGCATCGCAACTTCAAAGAGAAAGAACCCGAACCGTCATTCCCCCGCAGGCGGTAATTTAGTTTTTTGGGTTTCAGTTGTTTTTAAGTTTCGGGAAACTTCCCAACCGTCATTCCCGCGAAAAACAGAAAATCAAAAAAACCTAAAATCCGTCATTCCCGCGCAGGCGGGAATCCAATCCGTCCGGTTTCCGTTTTTTTTTTGAATTTCAGGTAACTTCCAAACCGCCATTCCCGCAAAAGCGGGAATCTAGAAACTCAAAGCTGCAAGAATTTATCAAAAATGACTGAAACTCAAAAAACCGGATTCCCGCGAAAACAGGAATCCGGAGTCTCAGGATTGGAAAAACCGTTTTTCCCGATAAGTTTCCGTACCGACAGACCTAGATTCCCGCCTGCACGGGAATGACGATATTTCAGTTTTGTGTTTTTGATTTTTTTGTTTTTGCGGGAATGACGATATAGCGGATTAACAAAAATCAGGACAAGGCGGCGGGCCGCAGACAGTACGGATAGTACGGAACCGGTTCGCCCGGTGCTTGGGCGCCTTAGGGAACCGTTCTCTTTGAGCTAAGGCGGGGCAACGCCGTACCGGTTTTTGTTAATCCGCTATAAATGACGATATAAGTATTTTTATTTTAATCCGCCATATTAACGCACCCGGCCAAACAGCATAAAGGCACGGGCAGCCCGATTTGGATTGACCTATTTCCCCGACACCCTCGCCGCCAGCTCGTCCGCCAAGGCAAGATACGCCTTGGCACCCTTTGCCTGCGCATCATAAGCCATAACCGGCATACCGTGGCTCGGCGCTTCTGCAAGGCGGATATTGCGCGGGATGGCGGTTTCAAAAAGCAAATCCCCGAAATGGCTGCGCAACTGTTCGCTGACTTCGGCAACCAGCCTGCTGCGGCTGTCGTACATCGTGCGCACGATGCCCGTGATGTCCAAATCGGGATTGACCGCCTGACGGATTTTGCGCACGGTCGCAATCAAATCGGAAATCCCTTCCAGCGCGTAATATTCGCACAACATCGGCACAATCACGCCGCCCGCCGCCACCAAGCCGTTAAGCGTCAACAGCGTCAGCGAAGGCGGGCAGTCGATCAGGATAAAGTCGTAATCTTCCGCCACTGCCTTGAGCGCGTTTTTCAAACGCACTTCCCGGGCGATTTCCTGCACCAGCTCGATTTCCGCGCCGGCCAGCGCGCGGTTCGCACCCAGCACAGCGTATCCGCCCTCTTTGCTGCGTACCGCCGCCGACTGCACGTCCGCATCGCCCAATAAGACCTGATAAACGCCGGACTGCAAACCCGCCTTGTCGATGCCGCTGCCCGTCGTCGCATTGCCCTGCGGATCCAAATCGACCACCAGCACGCGTTTGCCGCGCGATGCCAGCGAAGCCGCCAAATTTACCGTCGTCGTCGTTTTGCCCACACCGCCCTTCTGATTGGCGATGGCAAGGATGTTCGCACTCATGTCCCGCCCGTGTCCCGTCTGATGTTGAAAAAAAGAAAAACAGTGCGGAATTTTACCTTTATCCGCACAAAAAAGGTATTCATGCCGTCTGAAGCGCGCTCAACGCTTGCTCAGGATGACGATATGGCGTTCCGCATCCAAGCCCGGCACGTCGAGCCTTTGGACTTTTTCGACGCACACATCCTGCGGCAGGCGGCCGATTTCCCCCTGCGGATATACGCCCTTCATCGCCGCCCAGTAGCCGCCGTCTTTCAACAGGTGCGCCGTCCACGACACAAAATCCGCCAGTTCCGCAAACGCACGGCTGGTAACCACGTCGGCACGCACGTCCGAAACCGCCTCCACGCGCCCCGACACCACGCGCACATTGTCCAACCCCAACTCGATAGCCGCCTGCCGCAAAAAAGCCGTTTTCTTCGTATTCGCATCCAACAAGGTTATCTGCACATCCGGACGGCACACCGCCGCCGGAATGCCGGGCTGGCCGCCGCCCGAACCGACATCCAGCATCGTCTGTGCGCCTTCGATATAGGGCAGCAGCGTCAGGCTGTCCAAAAGATGATGGACAATCATTTTTTCCTCGTCGCGCAGGGCGGTCAGATTGTAGGTTTTGTTCCACTTTTTCAACAAATCCACATAGGCCAAAAGCCTGTCCTGCGCCGTTTCCGAAATATCCGGCCCCATCGCGGCAATGCCTGCACGCAGGCGTTCTTTACGTTCCATATCTGCTTCCTGTCCATATTCAGGCGTAATGTTAGCGGAAAAACATGCCGTCTGAAACCGCGTATCGGGTTTCAGACGGCATTTCCGTTCCGTCCTATTTTTTCCTGTGGAACACCACAGGCTGCACCGGCGCGCGCGTCAGGCGTTTCGGCAGCGTCAGCATAGACACCAGCCACACGGCAAACGCATATTCCGACACCGCCTCCCCGCTCAGCCCGCCCAAGGCGGCACTGCCCAACAACAGCTTGAAAATCCAAGCCACCGCCGCGCAAGCCGCCACGCCCGACAGAAACAGCGCGTAACGCGAATGCCGCCGCATCATCTTTTTGTACGCCAGTTTCGTCAGGCCCGCCGACACAACCACATTCAAAAACGCAAACACACCGAACACAAACCAAACAGTGCCGTCCCAACCGCCACGCCGGCCGAATCCGCCGGCCGACACCGACACCAGCAGCCCCGCCCGTCCGAACGCACATGCAAAGGCATCATGCACCGCCAACGCAAACGGCAGCGTCAAAAACACCAGCCCCGCAAACAGGGTCGCATAAGGATATTTCTCGTTCACAAACATCGCCGCCCCCCCTCTTCCGAAGCAGGCCGCATTATACCGCGCACCGCCTTGCCGCCCGCCCGAAAAGTTGCACAAACAACCGTTTATATATATCATAACGAAAAACGCCGGTGTAGCTCAGTCGGTAGAGCAGCGCATTCGTAACGCGAAGGTCGGGGGTTCGATTCCCTTCTCCGGCACCAATACCAAGCACAGACCCTCCCTCGGGAAGCCTGTGCTTTTTCACATTTCCGCTTCAGACGGCATCCGATATGAACTCCTCGCAACGCAAACGCCTTTCCGGCCGCTGGCTCAACTCCTACGAACGCTACCGCCACCGCCGCCTCATACATGCCGTGCGGCTCGGCGGAGCCGTCCTGTTCGCCACCGCACTCGCCCGGCTACTCCACCTCCAACACGGCGAATGGATAGGGATGACCGTCTTCGTCGTCCTCGGCATGCTCCAGTTCCAAGGCGCGATTTACTCCAAGGCGGTGGAACGTATGCTCGGTACGGTCATCGGGCTGGGCGCGGGTTTGGGCGTTTTATGGCTGAACCAGCATTATTTCCACGGCAACCTCCTCTTCTACCTGACCATCGGCACGGCAAGCGCACTGGCCGGCTGGGCGGCGGTCGGCAAAAACGGCTACGTCCCTATGCTGGCGGGGCTGACGATGTGCATGCTCATCGGCGACAACGGCAGCGAATGGCTCGACAGCGGCCTGATGCGCGCGATGAACGTCCTCATCGGCGCCGCCATCGCCATTGCCGCCGCCAAACTGCTGCCGCTGAAATCCACACTGATGTGGCGTTTCATGCTTGCCGACAACCTGGCCGACTGCAGCAAAATGATTGCCGAAATCAGCAACGGCAGGCGTATGACGCGCGAACGTTTGGAGCAGAATATGGTCAAAATGCGCCAAATCAACGCACGCATGGTCAAAAGCCGCAGCCACCTCGCCGCCACATCGGGCGAAAGCCGCATCAGCCCCTCCATGATGGAAGCCATGCAGCACGCCCACCGCAAAATCGTCAACACCACCGAGCTGCTCCTGACCACCGCCGCCAAGCTGCAATCTCCCAAACTCAACGGCAGCGAAATCCGGCTGCTCGACCGCCACTTCACACTGCTCCAAACCGACCTGCAACAAACCGCCGCCCTCATCAACGGCAGACACGCCCGCCGCATCCGCATCGACACCGCCATCAACCCCGAACTGGAAGCCCTCGCCGAACACCTCCACTACCAATGGCAGGGCTTCCTCTGGCTCAGCACCAATATGCGTCAGGAAATTTCCGCCCTCGTCATCCTGCTGCAACGCACCCGCCGCAAATGGCTGGATGCCCACGAACGCCAACACCTGCGCCAAAGCCTGCTTGAAACACGGGAACACGGCTGACGGCCGGACACGATGCCGTCTGAAACGCCTGCCGCTTCAGACGGCATCGGTCCGATAAACACCCTGACGGTTTTGCTATAATCTGCCGCAAAACCCCAAGGAAAAACCATGAACATTATCGATGCCATCATCAATTTGGCTAACAACCCTGTTGTCGGGGTCAACTCCCATTCTCAAAGCAACAATCGTGCCAATCAGGCAGGTGATGCTTTGGAAGAATATGTAAAAGACTTGTTTTCCGGCAGTTTCAACCTAAATGAAACCCAACGCATAGCCCGACACGCAAAAGTATTCTCATATTTGGGCAACAACTCCAACCCTCCTGATGCCATGTTGCGAAACGGGGATGCCATTGAAGTTAAGAAAATTGAAAGTAAAGATTCCGCACTGGCGCTGAATAGCAGCCACCCAAAATCAAAGCTCTCTGTTGATGACAGCATGCTTACAAAAGCCTGCAAAGATGCGGAAAAATGGGAAGAGAAAGACATTATCTATAATTGTCGGCGTCGTTGACAAAAAGAAAAACCTCAAACACTTGGCAATGGTTTACGGAATCGACTACTGCGCCGATGCCGAATGCTATTTGAAGATAAAAAATCAAATTAAGGAAGGAATCGGCAACATCGGCGGCATACAGTTTGCAGAAACCAAAGAGCTGGGCAGGGTCAACCGCATTGATCCGCTCAACATAACTTATCTGAGAGTACGGGGTATGTGGGGAATCGAAAATCCATGGTTTGTCTTCAACTATATTTACCAACGGAATATGGAAAAAAGTTTCAATTTCATGGCCATTATCAACGAAGACAAATGGAACAGTTTTAACAATACAGACAAGCTGCTTGCCATACAGGATTCCAAACTGGCCATTTCCGACATTAAAATTAAAAATCCCAACAACCCGGCGCGATTAAGAAATGCAAAACTCATCACCTACCACTTATAATCCTATGAAAATCATTAGTTTGTTTAGCGGTTGCGGCGGTTTGGATTTGGGTTTCGAAAAAGCGGGATTTGAAATCCCCGCCGCCAACGAATACGATAAAACCATTTGGGCAACCTTCAAGGCAAACCATCCAAAGACCCATTTGATAGAAGGCGATATACGCAAGATTAAAGAAGAAGATTTCCCTGAAGAAATCGACGGGATTATCGGCGGCCCACCCTGCCAGTCTTGGTCTGAAGCGGGAGCTTTGCGCGGCATCGACGATGCGCGCGGACAGTTGTTTTTCGACTACATCCGTATTTTGAAAAGCAAACAGCCAAAATTCTTTTTAGCGGAAAACGTCAGCGGAATGCTGGCAAACCGCCACAACGGAGCCGTACAAAACCTGCTGAAAATGTTTGACGGATGCGGATACGACGTAACCTTGACTATGGCCAACGCCAAAGACTACGGTGTAGCACAGGAACGCAAAAGGGTCTTCTACATCGGTTTCCGTAAAGACTTGGAAATAAAATTTTCTTTTCCAAAAGGTTCGACGGTCGAAGACAAAGACAAGATTACATTGAAAGACGTTATTTGGGATTTGCAGGACACAGCCGTACCTTCCGCCCCGCAAAACAAGACCAACCCCGACGCAGTCAACAACAACGAATATTTTACCGGCAGTTTTTCCCCTATTTTTATGAGCCGGAACCGAGTTAAAGCGTGGGATGAACAGGGTTTTACCGTCCAAGCTTCAGGCAGGCAGTGCCAACTGCACCCGCAAGCCCCAAAGATGGAAAAGCACGGGGCAAACGACTACCGTTTTGCTGCCGGCAAAGAAACACTATATCGGAGGATGACGGTACGCGAAGTTGCAAGAATCCAAGGCTTTCCCGACAACTTCAAATTCATCTATCAAAATGTCAACGACGCATACAAAATGATTGGCAACGCCGTCCCCGTCAACCTTGCCTACGAAATTGCAGCGGCAATTAAAAAAACCCTAGAAAGGTGAAACACCCTTCCTACAGGCATCTGCCTTGTCGTCATGCCCGAATAACGGTACTATTCGCAGTTAACGGTCTTTATGCCGTCTGAACGGCTTGGAGCGCGTTCGAACGGCTGCCCGCCTACCTTATCTTACCGAAAGAACAATATGATCAACGATATTCAAAAAACAGCCGAAGGCAAGATGCAGCGTTCGGTCGAAGTACTGAAAGAAAATCTGGCGAAAGTGCGTACCGGCCGCGCGCATACCGGCCTGCTCGACCAAGTGGAAGTCGAATACTGGGGCAGCATGGTCCCCGTCAGCCAGGTTGCCAACGTAACCCTTTTGGACGCGCGCACCATCGGCGTGAAACCGTTTGAGGGCAATATGGCGGCCAAAGTCGAGAAAGCCATCCGCGATTCAAACTTGGGACTGAACCCGGCAGCTGTCGGCGATTTGATCCGCGTGCCGATGCCCATGCTGACCGAGGAACGCCGCAAAGACCTGATTAAAGTCGTGCGCGGCGAGGCGGAAGAAGGACGCGTCTCTATCCGCAACGTGCGCCGCGATGCCAACGACCACATCAAAAAACTCCTCAAAGACAAAGAAATTTCCGAAGACGAGGCACGTCGCGGCGAAGAGGCGGTTCAAAAACTGACCGACAAGTACATTGCCGAAGCCGATAAGGTTTTGGCTGCCAAAGAAGAAGACCTGATGGCGGTTTAAATCTCACGGCGCGGCGTTCAGACGGCATTTGAACGCCGAACCGCGAAAGGCAGATATGAAGAGCAGCACGCAGACCATTTTGGAACACACCGCCATCCCGAGGCACATCGCCGTAATTATGGACGGCAACGGCCGTTGGGCGAAAAAACGTTTTCTCCCGCGTATAATGGGACACAAACGCGGCTTGGACGCGTTGGAAAATATGGTGAAGCATTGCGCCAAACTGGGCGTGCAATATCTGACCGTGTTTGCCTTTTCAACCGAAAACTGGCGTCGCCCCGAAGACGAAGTTTCGTTCCTGATGGGGCTGTTTTTACAGGCTTTGCAAAAACAGGTACGCCGCCTGCACGAAAACAATATGCGCCTGAAAATATTGGGCAGCCGCGAACGCTTTAATCGGCAGATTCTGCAAGGTATCGAAGAGGCGGAAGCCTTGACGGCAAATAATACCGGTCTGACCCTGAGCATTGCTGCGGATTACGGCGGCCGCTGGGATATTTTGCAGGCGGCAAACAAACTGATTGCCGAAGGCGTATCCGAGATTACGGAAGACACGCTGGCCAAACACTTGATGCTGGGCGACGCGCCGGAACCGGATTTGTTCATCCGCACGGGCGGAGAAACGCGCATCAGCAATTTCCTGCTCTGGCAGATGGCGTATGCAGAACTGTATTTCACCGACATCCTGTGGCCCGATTTCGACGAAACCGCCTTAGATGCCGCCGTCGCTTCGTTCCAAAAACGCGAACGGCGGTTCGGACGCACTTCCGAGCAACTGCCTATCGGACAGCAAAGGAACTGAATATGCTGAAACAACGGGTAATAACCGCTATGTGGCTGCTGCCGCTGATGCTGGGCATGCTGTTTTACGCGCCGCAATGGCTGTGGGCTGCATTTTGCGGGCTGATTGCCCTGACCGCCTTGTGGGAGTATGCCCGTATGGCCGGTTTGTGCAAAACCGAAACCAACCATTACCTCGCCGCAACCTTGGTTTTCGGCGTAGTTGCCTATGCGGGCGGCTGGATGCTGCCTAATTTGGTTTGGTATGTTGTTTTGGCATTTTGGCTCGCCGTTATGCCTTTGTGGTTGAGATTCAAATGGAGGCTCAACGGCGGTTGGCAGGTTTATGCCGTCGGCTGGCTTTTGCTCATGCCGTTTTGGTTCGCGCTCGTATCCCTGCGCCCGCATCCCGATGATGCCCTGCCGCTGCTCGCCGTGATGGGTTTGGTCTGGGTTGCCGACGTTTGCGCGTATTTCAGCGGCAAGGCGCTCGGCAAACACAAAATCGCACCGGCAATCAGCCCCGGCAAGAGCTGGGAAGGCGCAATCGGCGGTGCGGTTTGCGTGGCAGTGTACATGACTGCCGTACGAAGTGCCGGCTGGCTGGCATTCGATACAGGCTGGTTCGATACCGTGTTAATCGGTTTGGTGTTGACCGTTGTCAGCGTATGCGGCGACCTGTTGGAAAGCTGGCTCAAGCGCGCGGCAGGCATCAAAGACAGCAGCAACCTGCTGCCCGGACACGGCGGCGTGTTCGACCGTACCGACAGCCTGATTGCCGTTATCAGCGTCTATGCGGCGATAATGTCGGTTTTAAATTGATTCTATGCCGTCTGAAAACGCTTCAGACGGCATCCGGTATAAAGTTATCCTCATTATGACACCACAAGTCCTGACCATATTAGGCAGTACCGGCAGCATAGGCGAAAGCACGCTGGACGTTGTCTCCCGCCATCCCGAAAAATTCCGCGTATTCGCGCTGGCAGGGCATAAGCAGGTCGAGAAACTGGCGGCTCAATGTCAAACGTTCCGCCCCGAATATGCCGTCGTTGCCGATGCCGAACACGCCGCCCGGCTTGAAGCCCTGTTGAAACGCGACGGCACGGCGACTCAGGTTTTACACGGCGCGCAGGCATTGGTTGACGTTGCGTCTGCCGACGAAGTCAGCGGCGTCATGTGCGCCATCGTCGGGGCGGCGGGGCTGCCTTCCGCGCTCGCAGCGGCGCAAAAAGGCAAAACCATTTATCTGGCAAACAAAGAAACGCTGGTGGTTTCCGGCGCGTTGTTTATGGAAACCGCCCGCGCAAACGGCGCGGCAGTGTTGCCCGTCGACAGCGAACACAACGCCATTTTCCAAGTTTTGCCGCGCGATTACACAGACCGTCTGAACGAACACGGCATCGATTCGATTATCCTGACCGCTTCCGGCGGCCCGTTTTTAACAACCGATTTAAGCACGTTCGACAGCATTACGCCCGAGCAGGCGGTCAAACACCCCAATTGGCGTATGGGGCGCAAAATCTCCGTCGATTCAGCCACTATGGCAAACAAGGGCTTGGAACTGATTGAAGCGCATTGGCTGTTCAACTGTCCGCCCGACAAACTCGAAGTCGTCATCCATCCCCAATCCGTGATACACAGTATGGTGCGCTACCGCGACGGCTCCGTGCTGGCGCAACTGGGCAATCCCGATATGCGAACGCCCATCGCCTATTGTTTGGGCTTGCCCGAGCGCATCGATTCGGGTGTCGGCAAACTCGATTTCGGCGCATTGTCCGCGCTGACCTTCCAAAAGCCCGACTTCGGCCGCTTCCCCTGCCTGAAGTTCGCCTATGAAACCATAAACGCAGGCGGAGCCGCGCCCTGCGTATTGAACGCCGCCAACGAAACCGCCGTCGCCGCCTTTTTGGACGGACAGATTAAGTTTACCGACATTGCCAAAACCGTCGCCCACTGTCTTGCACAAGACTTTTCAAACGGCATGGGCGATATAGAAGGACTGTTGGCGCAAGATGCCCGGACACGCGCACAAGCGCGGGCATTTATCGGCACACTGCGCTGATACCGTCCGAACACCGTTATCAAAGGAAAACCATTTGCAAACCCTTCTAGCTTTTATCTTCGCCATCCTGATTTTGGTCAGCCTGCACGAATTCGGACACTACATCGTCGCCAGGTTGTGCGGCGTCAAGGTTGTGCGTTTTTCCGTCGGCTTCGGCAAACCGTTTTTCACCCGAAAGCGCGGCGACACCGAATGGTGCCTCGCCCCGATTCCGTTGGGCGGCTACGTCAAAATGGTCGATACGCGCGAAGGCGAAGTATCAGAAGCCGATTTACCCTACGCTTTTGACAAACAACACCCCGCCAAGCGCATCGCCATCGTCGCCGCCGGTCCGCTGACCAACCTCGCACTGGCGGTTTTGCTGTACGGACTGAGCTTTTCCTTCGGCGTAACCGAACTGCGGCCCTATGTCGGCACAGTCGAACCCGACACCATTGCCGCCCGCACCGGCTTCCAAAGCGGCGACAAAATACAATCCGTCAACGGCGTTTCCGTCCAAGACTGGAGCAGCGCGCAAACCGAAATCGTCCTCAACCTCGAAGCCGGCAAAGTCGCCGTCGGCGTTCAGACGGCATCGGGCGCGCAAACCGTCCGCACCATCGATGCCGCAGGCACGCCGGAAGCCGGTAAAATCGCAAAAAACCAAGGCTACATCGGACTGATGCCCTTTAAAATCACAACCGTTGCCGGCGGCGTGGAAAAAGGCAGCCCCGCCGAAAAAGCAGGCCTGAAACCGGGCGACAGGCTGACTGCCGCCGACGGCAAACCCATCGCCTCATGGCAGGAATGGGCAAACCTGACCCGCCAAAGCCCGGGCAAAAAAATCACCCTGACCTACGAACGCGCCGGACAAACCCATACCGCCGACATCCGCCCCGATACTGTCGAACAGCCCGACCACACCCTGATCGGGCGCGTCGGCCTCCGTCCGCAGCCGGACAGGGCGTGGGACGCGCAAATCCGCCGCAGCTACCGTCCGTCTGTTGTCCGCGCATTCGGCATGGGCTGGGAAAAAACCGTTTCCCACTCGTGGACAACCCTCAAATTTTTCGGCAAACTAATCAGCGGCAACGCCTCTGTCAGCCATATTTCCGGGCCGCTGACCATTGCCGACATTGCCGGACAGTCCGCCGAACTCGGCTTGCAAAGTTATTTGGAATTTTTAGCGTTGGTCAGCATCAGCCTCGGCGTGCTGAACCTGCTGCCCGTCCCCGTTTTGGACGGCGGGCACCTCGTGTTTTATACTGTCGAATGGATACGCGGCAAACCTTTGGGCGAACGTGTCCAAAACATCGGTTTGCGCTTCGGGCTCGCCCTGATGATGCTGATGATGGCGGCCGCCTTCTTCAACGACGTTACCCGGCTGATCGGTTAGATTTTACGTTTCGGAATGCAGTCTGAAACCGCATTCCGCACCACAAGGAACTTACGATGAAACTGAAACAGATTGCCTCCGCACTGATGATGTTGGGCATATCGCCTTTGGCATTTGCCGACTTCACCATCCAAGACATCCGTGTCGAAGGCTTGCAGCGTACCGAGCCGAGCACCGTATTCAACTACCTGCCCGTCAAAGTCGGCGACACCTACAACGACACACACGGCAGTGCCATCATCAAAAGCCTGTACGCCACCGGTTTCTTTGACGACGTACGAGTCGAAACTGCGGACGGGCAGCTTCTGCTGACCGTTATCGAACGCCCCACCATCGGCTCGCTCAACATCACCGGCGCCAAAATGCTGCAAAACGACGCCATCAAGAAAAACCTCGAATCGTTCGGGCTGGCGCAGTCGCAATACTTTAATCAGGCGACACTCAACCAGGCAGTCGCCGGCCTGAAAGAAGAATACCTCGGGCGCGGCAAACTCAATATCCAAATCACGCCCAAAGTAACCAAACTCGCCCGCAACCGCGTCGACATCGACATCACGATTGACGAGGGCAAATCCGCCAAAATCACCGACATCGAATTTGAAGGCAACCAAGTCTATTCCGACCGCAAACTGATGCGGCAGATGTCGCTGACCGAAGGCGGCATTTGGACATGGCTGACACGAAGCGACCGGTTCGACCGCCAGAAATTCGCCCAAGACATGGAAAAAGTAACCGACTTCTACCAGAACAACGGCTACTTCGATTTCCGTATCCTCGATACCGACATCCAAACCAACGAAGACAAAACCAGGCAGACCATCAAAATCACCGTCCACGAAGGCGGACGTTTCCGCTGGGGCAAAGTGTCGATTGAAGGCGACACCAACGAAGTCCCCAAGGCCGAACTGGAAAAACTGCTGACCATGAAGCCCGGCAAATGGTACGAACGCCAGCAGATGACCGCCGTTTTGGGTGAGATTCAGAACCGCATGGGCTCGGCAGGCTACGCATACAGCGAAATCAGCGTACAGCCGCTGCCGAACGCCGGAACCAAAACCGTCGATTTCGTCCTGCACATCGAACCGGGCAGAAAAATCTACGTCAACGAAATCCACATCACCGGCAACAACAAAACCCGCGACGAAGTCGTCCGCCGCGAATTGCGCCAAATGGAATCCGCGCCTTACGACACCTCCAAGCTGCAACGTTCCAAAGAGCGCGTCGAGCTTTTGGGCTACTTCGACAACGTACAGTTTGATGCCGTCCCGCTTGCCGGCACGCCCGACAAAGTCGATTTGAACATGAGCCTGACCGAACGCTCCACCGGCTCGCTCGACTTGAGCGCGGGCTGGGTTCAGGATACCGGCTTGGTCATGTCCGCCGGCGTATCGCAGGACAACCTGTTCGGTACGGGCAAGTCGGCCGCCCTGCGCGCCTCGCGAAGCAAAACCACGCTCAACGGCTCGCTGTCGTTTACCGACCCGTACTTCACGGCAGACGGGGTCAGCCTGGGCTACGATATTTACGGAAAAGCCTTCGACCCGCGCAAAGCATCGACCAGCGTCAAACAATATAAAACCACCACCGCCGGCGGCGGCGTAAGGATGGGTATCCCCGTTACCGAATACGACCGCGTCAATTTCGGGCTGGCGGCGGAACACCTGACCGTCAACACCTACAACAAAGCACCCAAACGCTATGCCGACTTTATCAAACAATACGGCAAAACCGACGGCGCAGACGGCAGCTTCAAAGGCCTGCTGTACAAAGGCACTGTCGGCTGGGGGCGCAACAAGACCGACAGCGCCTTATGGCCGACGCGCGGCTACCTGACCGGCGTAAATGCCGAAATCGCCCTGCCCGGCAGCAAACTGCAATACTACTCCGCCACCCACAACCAAACCTGGTTCTTCCCCTTAAGCAAAACCTTCACGCTGATGCTCGGCGGCGAAGTCGGCATTGCGGGCGGCTACGGCAGAACCAAAGAAATCCCCTTCTTTGAAAACTTCTACGGCGGCGGCCTGGGTTCGGTGCGCGGCTACGAAAGCGGCACGCTCGGCCCGAAAGTGTATGACGAATACGGCGAAAAAATCAGCTACGGCGGCAACAAAAAAGCCAACGTCTCCGCCGAGCTGCTCTTCCCGATGCCCGGTGCGAAAGACGCACGCACCGTCCGCCTGAGCCTGTTTGCCGACGCAGGCAGCGTGTGGGACGGCAGAACCTATACCGCCGCCGAAAACGGTAACAACAAATCGGTTTACTCGGAAAACGCGCATAAATCCACCTTTACCAACGAATTGCGCTATTCCGCCGGCGGCGCGGTTACCTGGCTCTCGCCTTTGGGCCCGATGAAATTCAGCTACGCCTACCCGCTGAAGAAAAAACCGGAAGACGAAATCCAACGCTTCCAATTCCAGCTCGGCACGACGTTCTAATCCCGCAAATGCCGTCTGAAGCCCTTCAGACGGCATTTCGCGGCAACATCCGAAGGAGTTTTACCATGACCCGTTTGACCCGCGCGTTTGCCGCCACCCTGATCGGTTTATGCTGCACCACAGGCACGCACGCCGACACCTTCCAAAAAATCGGCTTTATCAACACCGAGCGCATCTACCTCGAATCCAAGCAGGCGCGCAACATCCAAAAAACGCTGGACGGCGAATTTTCCGCCCGTCAGGACGAATTGCAAAAACTGCAACGCGAAGGCTTGGATTTGGAAAGGCAGCTCGCCGGCGGCAAACTTAAGGACGCAAAAAAGGCGCAAGCCGAAGAAAAATGGCGCGGGCTGGTCGAAGCGTTCCGCAAAAAACAGGCGCAGTTTGAAGAAGACTACAACCTCCGCCGCAACGAAGAGTTTGCCTCCCTCCAGCAAAACGCCAACCGCGTCATCGTCAAAATCGCCAAACAGGAAGGTTACGATGTCATTTTGCAGGACGTGATTTACGTCAACACCCAATACGACGTTACCGACAGCGTCATTAAAGAAATGAACGCCCGCTAACCCTTTCAGACGGCATACCAAACAGGAAAACCATGATTCCGGCCACCTGCACCCTGTCCCAAATCACCGCGCGGCTCGGCGGCGAATGGCGCGGCGAGGACATTTCCGTTACCGCCGTGCGCCCGCTCGCAGACGCGCAGGCGGAACACATCAGCTTCCTCGCCAATCCGAAATACAAAGCCGAAGTCCACGACAGCAGCGCGGGCGCGATCATCGTTTCCGCCAAAGCAGCAGACGGATTTGAAGGGCGCAACCTGATTGTCGCCGACGATCCCTATCTCTATTTCGCCAAAGTCGCGCGCCTGTTTTCACCCGTCGTCAAAGCGCGCGGCGGCATCCATCCGACCGCCGTCGTCGAACCGGGCGCGACCGTTCCCGCAAGCTGTGAAATCGGCGCGAACGCCTACATCGGCGCGAACACCGTGCTCGGCGAAGGCTGCCGCATCTTGGCAAACGCCGTCGTCCAACACGATTGCAAACTGGGCGACGAAGTCGTCCTGCATCCCAACGCCGTCGTTTATTACGGCTGCACACTCGGCAGACACGTCGAAATCCACAGCGGCGCGGTCATCGGCGCGGACGGTTTCGGACTCGCCTTCGCCGGCGATTCGTGGTTCAAAATCCCGCAAACCGGCGCGGTAACGCTGGGCGACGACGTAGAAATCGGCTCGAACACCAACATCGACCGGGGCACGATGAGCGACACCATTGTCGGCAACGGCACCAAAATCGACAACCAAGTCCAAATCGGACACAACTGCAAAATCGGTTCGCACACCGTCATCGCCGCCAAAACGGGCATCTCCGGCAGTGTAACCATAGGCAGCTACTGCATCATCGGCGGCGGAGTCGGCACGGTCGGACACATCGAAATCGCCGACAAAACCACCATCGGCGGCGGCACGTCCGTTACCCACAGCATTACCGAAAGCGGCAAACACATCGCCGGCATCTTCCCGATGTCCACCCATAAAGAATGGGCGCGCAACGCCGTTTACATCCACCGCTTAAGCGAAATGAACAAACGCCTCAAAACGCTGGAACAGCAGCTTTCAGACAGCAAAGACACGCAATAAATCCAAACCGACTTTATTCAAGGAATACGACAGACATGGACGTACAACTCCCCATCGAAGCCAAAGACATCCAAAAACTCATCCCCCACCGCTACCCGTTTCTCCAGCTCGACCGCATTACCGCCTTCGAGCCGATGAAAACCCTGACCGCCATCAAAAACGTAACCATAAACGAACCCCAATTCCAAGGCCATTTCCCCGACCTGCCCGTTATGCCCGGCGTACTCATCATCGAAGCGATGGCGCAGGCGTGCGGCACGTTGGCGATTTTGAGCGAAGGCGGGCGCAAGGAAAACGAATTTTTCTTCTTCGCCGGCATAGACGAAGCCCGTTTCAAACGCCAAGTCATCCCCGGCGACCAACTCGTCTTTGAAGTCGAACTCCTGACCAGCCGGCGCGGCATCGGCAAATTCAACGCCGTTGCCAAAGTGGACGGACAAGTCGCCGTCGAAGCCGTGATTATGTGCGCCAAACGCGTGGTTTGAGCGTTCGGAAAAAGGTCGTCTGAAAGTTTCAGACGACCTAATAAAAAGAAAACCCACCGGTTTAGGTTTATTCAAACCCAGGGACACGGTGGGGATTAGTTTTATCTAACTATATCAAATATAGTTTGAAACGTCAATTTAAAAATAAAGAATCAAGGGTTAGCGTGAATTATAAGGAATGCTGTAGTATTTTTTCTGATTTCAGAATGGAACGGTATAAAAATGCCGTTAGGAAAGACAAAGCAGCTGAATTGTATTTATTGAATTTATCTTTATCAAGAGAACTTTTTCATGTTGTTTCTATATTTGAGATCGTTTTAAGAAACAAAATTGATATTTGCTTTCGGCAGGAGTTTAAAGACAGAAACCGGTTATATGATAGCATACAACCACAAACGAATCCTGCATTGAAATATCAAGGTTGCTTTTTAAGAAATGGTACGAAAGAATCTGCTGAATTAATCAAGGTTGCATTATCTAAAATACAAAATAATAGCGGAGGAAAGTTTGACCACAACCAATTGGTTGCAGGACTAGGATTCGGTTTTTGGCGGTATCTGTTTGCGGGAGGGAAAGATGCTCAATTTGATGCTGCAGGAAAAGTATTGATGAAAGTTTTTCCAAAAAAGCCCAAATCTACACCAAGTGTGCAATATAACCAAAAATGGATTTTTCGAGAACTTTCCAATATTAACAATTTCCGTAATCGTTTGGCACATCACGAACCGATTTGTTTTAAAGGTGCAATAAAAGATACCGGCTACGCTAGAAATATTTACCAATCTATTTTTGAACTGCTTAATTACATGGATGTAGATACTGCTTCAGTATTTAGCCATTTTAGCGATCAAGTGATTGCGGTCTGCGATGAAATCGACAAACTGTGATTTTCTATTATTTGTCTTAACAAGCAGCGGAGTATTCAAAACATGACCCTCATCCACCCGACCGCCGTCATCGACCCCAAAGCCGAACTCGACTCCGGCGTCAAAGTCGGCGCGTACACCGTCATCGGCCCCAACGTCCGAATCGGTGCGAATACAGAAATCGGTCCGCACGCCGTCATCAACGGCCACACCACCATCGGCGAAAACAACCGCATTTTCCAATTTGCCAGCCTCGGCGAAATTCCGCAGGACAAAAAATACCGCGACGAGCCGACCAAGCTGATTATCGGCAACGGCAACACCATCCGCGAATTCACCACCTTTAATTTAGGCACGGTAACCGGCATCGGCGAAACCCGTATCGGCGACGACAACTGGATTATGGCGTACTGCCACCTCGCGCACGACTGCGTGGTCGGCAACCACACCATTTTCGCCAACAACGCCTCGCTTGCCGGACACGTTACCGTCGGCGACTACGTCGTTTTGGGCGGCTACACGCTGGTCTTCCAATTCTGCCGCATCGGCGACTACGCCATGACCGCCTTCGCCGCAGGCGTACACAAAGACGTGCCGCCCTACTTTATGGCATCGGGCTACCGCGCCGAACCGGCCGGCCTAAACAGCGAAGGTATGCGCCGCAACGGTTTTACCGCAGAACAGATTTCCGCCGTCAAAGACGTATACAAAACCCTCTACCATCGCGGCATTCCGTTTGAAGAAGCCAAGGCGGACATTCTCCGCCGCGCCGAAACCCAAGCCGAGCTTGCCGTATTTCAAGACTTCTTCGCACAATCGACGCGCGGCATCATCCGCTGACCGCACCCTTTCAATGCCGTCTGAAACCCCGAAAGCGTTTCAGACGGCATCGGTTTTTTTTTAAAGCGGTATGTTGTTTGATCGATGCATCATTTTGTATAGTGGTTTAAATTTAAATCAGGACAAGGCGACGAAGCCGCAGACAGTACAAGAAGTACGGCAAGGCGAGGCAACGCCGTACCGGTTTAAATTTAAACCACTATAGATTTCAAAAGTATGGCAGTCGGCAGCATTGATGATTTCTGCCGCCCGCCACATCCCCATTCGGACATTTCATTGTGACCTCCGCCTCTGCTTTTAAATAATTGCAAACAATTTCCGCAGCTTGAACCGGCCTGTCTTCGGTGAAAAAACCAAAAGTATTTTTCAAAAGAACATATTGTCTTATTGAATATTCTGTGCTGAAATTACCGGACACTACAAAAGTGGTGTTTTAAAAATAAAACAGACAAAGGAGAAAGCCATGCAAGTATTTTTAGACAATCTCAAAGCCTTTTTCGAAACCGTCAGCAGCTGGGTTTGGGGATCTGTTATGTTGATGCTGCTGGTCGGCACCGGCATTGTGCTGACCGTTATGCTGAAAGGCTTGCAGTTCACTATGTTGGGCTATGCGCTGAAACAGGCGTTTGTGCCGTCAAAGAAGTATGAAGGCGGCGCAGGCCACGAAGGCGATATTTCCCATTTTGCGGCGTTGATGACCGCGCTGTCCGCCACCATCGGTACGGGTAACATCGCCGGCGTGGCGACTGCAGTGGTAACCGGCGGCCCGGGCGCGGTATTCTGGATGTGGATGACCGCTATTTTCGGCATGGCCACCAAATACGGCGAAGGCGTGTTGGCGGTGAAATACCGCGTCAACAATTCCAAAGGCGAAATGTCCGGCGGCCCGATGTATTACATCGAAAAAGGCTTGGGCAAAAACTGGAAATGGATGGCCGTTGCATTTGCGCTGTTCGGCACATTCGCTTCCTTCGGTATCGGCAGCTCGGTGCAGTCCAACTCGGTTGCACAGGCTGTGCAAACCAGCTTCGGTATCGAACCTGCCTATACCGGCATTACGTTGACCGTTCTGACTGCCGTTGTCGTTTTAGGTGGTATTAAAGGCATCGCCAAAGCCGCTTCTTTCATCGTGCCTGCTATGGCGGTGTTTTATGTGTTGGGCGGTCTTTCCATTATCGTCATTAATTCCGATGCACTGATGCCTGCCGTCAAGCTGATTTTCTCCGATGCGTTCAGCGCGCAGGCCGTAGCAGGCGGCGCTATCGGTACGGTCATCCGCTACGGCGTGGCGCGCGGCGTGTTCTCCAATGAGGCGGGTATGGGTTCTGCGCCTATTGCCGCCGCAGCCGCGAAAACCGACCACCCCGTTCGTCAGGCTTTGGTTTCCATGACCGGTACTTTTTTGGACACCATTGTTGTCTGCTCGATTACCGGTATCGTGTTGGTCATGGGTCTGCTCGGCGCAGGCGGCGAGTTTGTGAAACCTGAATTGAGCGGCGCGGCGCTGACAACCGTCACTTTCCAAAAAATGCTGCCCGGCATCGGCGGCTGGATTGTGACCATCGGCCTGATTTTCTTTGCCTACTCAACCATTCTCGGCTGGTGTTATTACGGCGAGAAATGCGCGGTTTACGTCTTCGGCGAGAAGTTTGCCGCTTTGTACCGCGTCGGTTATGTTTCTTCCGTCATGCCGGGTACCGTGTTGAGCCTTGATTTGGTATGGCTGGCTTCGGATACATTCAACGGCTTGATGGCATTGCCCAACCTGACTGCGCTTTTGTTGATGGCGAAAGTCATCGTCAATGAAACACGCGACTTCAAACAAAAAATCACAAACGGCGAATTGCCGCATTAATATCCGAGACCGTCTGAATCCGAATATTCAGACGGCACGGCATATTAAGCCTGTTTTGAAAAAGCCGGAGGGGGAAACATGAAAGTGCTTGTTTTAGGTGCGGGTGTTGCCGGCGTATCCTCCGTGTGGTATCTGGCAGAGGCCGGACATGAAGTAACGGTCATCGACCGCACCGAGGGTGTGGCGATGGAAACCAGTTTTGCCAATGCAGGCCAGCTTTCTTACGGCTATACCACGCCTTGGGCTGCACCCGGTATTCCGACCAAAGCACTGAAACGGCTGTTTAAAAGCCATCCGCCTTTACTGTTCCGCCCTGACGGCGGCCTGTATCAAATCGAATGGCTGTGGCGGATGCTGCAAAACTGCACGGCAACGCGCTATCAAATCAATAAAGAGCGCATGGTCAGGATTTCCGAATACAGCCGTGAAATGTTCCGCCGTTTTGAAGCGCAAACCGACATGAATTTTGAGGGACGCAAAAAAGGGACGTTGCAGATTTTCCGCCAAACCGAAGAAGTCGAAGCGGCAAAACAAGACATTGCCGTTTTGGAACGCTACGGCGTGCCGTACCGCCGTCTGAAGCCCGAAGAATGCGCAGAATTCGAGCCTGCGCTGGCACGCGTTACCGCCAAAATTGTCGGCGGTCTGCACCTGCCTGCGGATGCGACCGGCGACTGCCGCCTCTTCACCGAAAACCTGTACAAATTGTGTCAAGAGAAGGGCGTACGGTTCTACTTCAACCAAACCATCAGCCGCATCGACCACAACGGGCTGCGCATCAAAGCCGTTGAAACCGAAACAGGGCGGTTTGAAACAGATGCCGTTGTCTGCGCGCTCGGCTGCTTCAGCAGGACTGTGTTGGCGCAGTTGGATCTCAATCTGCCCATTTATCCCGTCAAAGGCTATTCCTTGACCCTGCCGGTCACAAATTCCGACGGCGCACCGGTGTCCACTGTTTTAGATGAAAGCTACAAAGTCGCCATCACGCGTTTTGACAACAGAATCCGCGTCGGCGGAATGGCGGAATTGTCCGGCTACGAAACCAAACTGCCCGAAAAACGCCGCGAAACCTTGGCTTTGGTCGTCAACGACTTGTTCCCGGAAGGCGGCGATTTGAGCCAAGCATTGTCCTGGAGCGGCCTCAGGCCGATGACGCCCGACAGTACGCCGTTAATCGGGCGCACCCGCTTTGAAAACCTGTTTCTGAATACCGGGCACGGTACTTTGGGCTGGACCATGTCGCCGGGTTCGGCAAAATTGACCGCCGATATCGTGAGCGGCAAAGACACCGAAATCCGCAGCGACGATTTGAGCCTGTCGCGCTATCAAAAACTGTAAAGGCAATATTTAAATTTAAGGCCGTCTGAAACCCCGAAAGCGTTTCAGACGGCATTTGCGCTATAATTCAAACCATCAAATCATCTTATTTCTCAGGGCTTCATATGTTAGACAAATACTCCCCCGCCGAAATCGAATCCAAACACTATCAAAACTGGGAAAGCCAAGGCTATTTCCGGCCCGATATGGATTTGACCAAACCGTCTTTTTCCATCCAACTGCCGCCGCCCAACGTAACCGGCACGCTGCACATGGGTCATGCCTTCAACCAAACCATCATGGACGGCCTGACCCGCTACTACCGCATGAAAGGCTGCAACACCGCCTGGATTCCCGGTACCGACCACGCGGGCATCGCCACGCAAATCGTGGTCGAGCGTCAGCTTGCCGCGCAAAACGTGTCCCGTCACGACTTGGGGCGCGAAAAATTCTTGGAAAAAGTGTGGGAGTGGAAAGAAGTTTCCGGCGGCACGATTACCCAGCAAATGCGCCGCGTGGGCTGCTCCGCCGACTGGACGCGCGAGTATTTCACGATGGACGACGTACGCGCCGAAACCGTGGCCGAAGTGTTCGTGCGCCTGTATGAACAGGGCTTGATTTACCGCGGCAAACGCTTGGTGAACTGGGATCCCGTGCTTGGCACGGCGGTGTCGGATTTGGAAGTGGAAAGCATGGAAGAACAAGGCTCTATGTGGCACATCCGCTATCCGCTGGCCGACAATCCCACCGAAGCCGTTATCGTGGCGACCACCCGTCCTGAAACGTTGCTGGGCGACGCGGCCGTTGCCGTCAATCCAGAAGATGAACGTTACACCCACTTAATCGGCAAAGAATTAATCCTGCCGCTGACCGGTCGCACCATTCCGGTTATCGCCGACGAATACGTTGAAAAAGACTTCGGTACCGGTTGCGTGAAAATCACGCCTGCGCACGATTTCAACGATTACGAAGTCGGCAAACGCCACGACACGCGCCTGATTAACGTGTTCGACTTAGAAGCCAAAGTGCTGGCAAACGCCGAAGTGTTCAACTTCAAAGGCGAAGCGCAACCAGGCTTTTCCCTGCCTGAAAAATACGCAGGCTTGGACCGCTTTGCCGCGCGCAAACAAATGGTTGCCGATTTGCAGGAGCAAGGCTTCTTGGTCGAAATCAAACCGCACACGCTGATGACGCCGAAAGGCGACCGCACAGGTTCAGTGATTGAGCCGATGCTGACCAGCCAATGGTTTGTCGCCATGTCCGCCACACCGAACGGCGGCGAGCCTGACAACGAATTCAAAGGCTTGAGCCTTGCCGACAAAGCCAAAAAAGCCGTCGACAGCGGCGCAGTGCGCTTTATCCCTGAAAACTGGGTCAATACCTACAACCAATGGATGAACAACATCCAAGACTGGTGTATTTCGCGCCAACTGTGGTGGGGGCATCAAATCCCCGCGTGGTACGACGAAGCAGGTAATGTTTACGTCGCCCGCAATCAGGCTGAAGCCGAAAAACAAGCCGGCAAAACAGGTTTGACCCGCGAAGAAGACGTATTGGACACATGGTTCTCCTCCGCGCTCGTGCCGTTCTCCACGCTCGGCTGGCCGTCTGAAACCGACGAGCTCAAAGCCTTCCTGCCGTCCAACGTCTTGGTTACCGGATATGAAATCATCTTCTTCTGGGTGGCGCGCATGATTATGATGACCACCCACTTCACCGGCAAAGTACCGTTTAAAGCCGTGTACATCCACGGCATCGTGCGCGACCACGAAGGCAAAAAAATGTCCAAATCCGAAGGCAACGTCATCGACCCTGTGGATTTGATCGATGGTATCGGCTTGGACAAGCTGCTGATGAAACGTACGACCGGCCTGCGCAAACCCGAAACCGCGCCGAAAGTGGAAGAAGCCACGAAAAAACTCTTCCCCGAAGGTATCCCCAGCATGGGCGCGGACGCATTGCGCTTCACCATGGCGAGCTACGCCAGCTTGGGCCGTTCGGTTAACTTCGACTTCAAACGCGCCGAAGGCTACCGCAACTTCTGCAACAAAATCTGGAACGCCACCAACTTCGTCTTGATGAACACCGAAAACCAAGACTGCGGCTACGGCGCAACCGCTGCCGAACCGCGCGGCCATTCCTTCCCCGATATGTGGATCATAGGTCGTCTGAATCAGACCATCGAGCAGGTTACGCAAGCCTACGAAACCTACCGCTTTGATTTGGCGGCGGAAACCCTGTACAGCTTCGTATGGAACGATTATTGCGACTGGTATCTGGAACTCGCCAAAGTGCAGCTCCAAACCGGCTGCGCCAGCCGCCAGCGCGCCACACGCCATACCTTATTGCGCGTACTCGAAGCCGCCCTGCGCCTGCTGCACCCGATTATCCCGTTCATCACCGAAGAACTGTGGCAAACCGTCGCCCCCATGTGCGATGCCAAAACCGCCGACAGCATCATGCTCGCCCGTTTCCCCGAAACCGACGGCGGCGAGATTGTTCAGACGGCATTCGGGCAAATGACCGTGTTGCAGGATTTGATCGGCGCAGTCCGCAACCTGCGCGGCGAAACGGGCATCCAGCCCAACGTGAAAGCCCCGCTGTTTGTCGAAAGCGCGGACGACTTGGCGGACTACCTCAAATACCTGCCGATGATGACCCGCCTGACCGAAGCACGGCAAGTCGCCGCCCTGCCCGAAAGCGGAGACGCGCCCGTCGCCGTCTGCAACGGCGCGCGCCTGATGCTGAAAGTCGAAATCGACAAAGCCGCCGAAACCGCCCGTTTGAGCAAAGAAGCCGAGAAGCTGCAAAAAGCCTTGGACAAACTCAATGCCAAACTCTCCAAACCCGGCTACACCGAAAAAGCCCCGGCGCATCTGGTGGAAAAAGACAAAGCCGATTTGGCGGAATTGGAAGACAAAATGGCAAAAGTGCAAAATCAGTTGGCGAAGTTGAAAGACTGATTTGATTGAATAGACAAGGCCGTCTGAAAACCTGAAACCGGGGTTTTCAGACGGCCTCCTTTAAAAAAGGAAATAGATGAAACGCTTTATTCTGCCGGTGCTTTTATCCGCAACAACCGCCTTGGCTTCTCCGATTGTCGGTACATGGCATTGCATCGGCACTGATGAAAACATTCACAGTGATACAAAAGTCAAATATCTTCAGGACGGCAGCTTCCGTGGCGATGCTATACTCAAAATCGATGATGACGGCAATATCTTGGCATACCGTGTTGTCGGTGAAGGTAAATGGCGTTTTGCGAACAATGCCTTAACTCAAAGCCAAATCAAGTACGGTGAAGTTTCACGACAGCACAGCCCCGAAACGCTGGCGTGGTTAGAAAAGTCGGAGGATGGACGACTCTTGGAAAGCATGATGTACACCGGATTGGTCGCGCAGATGGACAAACCCGGAAAAGATGATGTGTATCAACTGGATAAATCAGGCAAATTAGTGTCCGAAGACGGAACTTCCCGTGAGGCATGTACGAAAGTGGAGTGAAAAGCAACTGTATTTTCCACCCCGTCGGGCAAAAATACCAAAACTCAAATCAAGCCGTCCGAATACCGTTTTCGGCGGTATCGTTTGCGGCAAAATAATCACGCATCCGGGCATTCGATATCGTCGGCAGTTTGCGCATACATGCCGTAACGGCAACCTTATACGGCTTACCCTTGTATGGCGGATTAACAAAAATCGGGACAAGGCGGCGGGCCGCAGGCAGTACGAATGGTACGGAACCGATCCGCCCGGTGCTTCATCACTTTAGGGAACCGTTCCCTTTGAGCCGGGGCGGGGCAACGCCGTACCGGTTTTTGTTAATCCGCTATACCTGCGTAATGGTATCGGGTACTCATCATCAACCTGCCTTGCATTCGGTTGTGTTGTCCGGCAACTGTCCGGTTGTGCCGATGGGTTGCCCTGCCGCTCCCTGAGCCGCGCAACGGTTGTCTGCCTTGGGCGGGCGCGGGTGGCGGCCGGGCGGTTTGTCGCTATGATACGGAAGTTCCGATATACAAGGGCGGGCTTCAGCCCGCCAAATCCACCAACTCCGCCGAATACACCGATTCCCGCCGCCGTCATTCCCGCATAAGCGGGAATCCAGACCCGTCGGCACGGGAACCTGCATCCCGTCATTCCCACAAAAGTGGGAATCCGGAACGAAAAATCTCAAGAAACCGTTTTACCCGATAAGTTTCCGCACTGACAGACCTAGATTCCCGCCTGCGCGGGAATGACGGTTCGGGCACTCCTGACAGGGTGAATTCACAGGATAGCGATTCGTAGCAACTGCATCCAACCCCCCGAACAACTCCCCAAACAACGCCGCGCGCCCCGGGCGTTTGCCGTTTCCCTGCAAAATCTGCGATACAATGCAGTCTGAACATTTATCCGAATCCCAAACCCGATGGATACCGCACAAAAACAACGCTGGGCAATAACCCTATCCTACGACGGCAGCCGCTTTTACGGCTGGCAGAAACAGGCGGGCGGCGTACCGACCGTTCAGGCGGCATTGGAAACCGCACTCGCCCGAATCGCAGGAGAATCTGTCGCCACCACAGTTGCCGGCAGGACCGACACCGGCGTGCACGCTGCCGCCCAAGTCGTCCACTTTGACATAACTGCCGCCCGTCCCCAACAGGCATGGGTGCGCGGCGTAAATGCCCACCTGCCCGAAGGCATTGCCGTTTTGCACGCCCGACAGGTCGCACCCGGATTTCACGCCCGCTTCGACGCATACGGACGGCACTACCGCTACCTGCTCGAATCCGCCCCCGTCCGTTCCCCCCTGCTCAAAAACAGGGCAGGCTGGACACACCTCAAACTCGACATCGAACCGATGCGCCGGGCTGCCGCCTTATTGATCGGCGAACAAGACTTCTCCAGCTTCCGCGCCGCCGGGTGCCAGGCAAAATCCCCCGTCAAAACCATCTACCGCACCGACCTTACCCAAAGCGCAGGACTGATCCGCCTCGATTTGCACGGCAACGCCTTTTTGCACCATATGGTACGCAACATCATGGGCGCGCTCGTTTATGTCGGCAGCGGCAGGCTCAGCGTCGAAGGCTTCGCCGCACTGATTCAAGAACGCAGCCGCCTCAAAGCCCCACCGACCTTCATGCCCGACGGGCTTTACCTGACCGGCGTCGACTATCCCGGGGCATACGGCATCGTCCGCCCCCAAATCCCCGAATGGCTTTAAAACATTCTTGTCGCGGAGATTTTGAAATCGGACAAACTGTCAGGCAATCTTTTTCAATGTTGACACTATAGCGGATTAACAAAAATCAGGACAAGGCGGCGGGCCGCAGACGGTACAAATAGTACGGAACCGGTTCGCCCGGTGCTTGGACGCCTTAGGGAACCGTTCCCTTTGGGCCGGGGCGGGGGCAACGCCGTACCGGTTTTTGTTAATCCGCTATAACCCCCGGTTTGCAATGCCCTCCAATACCCTCCCGAGTAAGTGTTGTAAAAATGCAAATCTTAAAAATTTTAAATAACCATATGTTATAAAACAAAAAATACCCGTAATATCTCTATCCGCCCTTCAAAATGCACATCGGATTCCACACAAAAACAGGCAGAAGTTTGTTTTTTCAGACAGGAACATCTATAGTTTCAGACATGTAACCGCCGAGCCCCTCGGCGGTAAATGCAAAGCTAAGCGGCTTGGAAAACCCGGCCTGCTTAAATTTCTTAACCAAAAAAGGAATACAGCAATGAAAAAATCCCTGATTGCCCTGACTTTGGCAGCCCTTCCTGTTGCGGCAACGGCCGATGTCACCCTGTACGGCGCCATCAAAGCCGGCGTACAAACTTACCGTTCTGTAGAACATCGGGAAGGCAAAGTAGTTGGCGTGGAAACCGGCAGCGAAATCTCCGACTTCGGTTCAAAAATCGGCTTCAAAGGCCAAGAAGACCTCGGCAACGGCCTGAAAGCCATTTGGCAGTTGGAACAAGGCGCCTCCGTCGCCGGCACTAACAGCGGCTGGGGCAACAAACAATCCTTCATCGGCTTGAAGGGCGGCTTCGGCACCATCCGCGCCGGTAGCCTGAACAGCCCCCTGAAAAACACCAAGAACAACGTCAATGCTTGGGAATCCGGCAAATTTACCGGCAATGTGCTGGAAATCAGCGGAATGGCCAAACGGGAACACCGCTACCTGTCCGCACGCTACGATTCTCCCGAATTTGCCGGCTTCAGCGGCAGCGTACAATACGCACCTAAAGACAATTCAGGCTCAAACGGCGAATCTTACCACGTTGGCTTGAACTACCGAAACAACGGCTTCTTCGCACAATACGCCGGCTTGTTCCAAAGATACGGCGAAGGCACTAAAAAAATCGAAGGCTATCAGTATAATATCCCCAGTCTGTTTGTTGAAAAACTGCAAGTTCACCGTTTGGTCGGCGGTTACGACAATAATGCCCTGTACGTCTCCGTAGCCGCACAACAACAAGATGCCAAATTGTATCAAAATCAATTAGTGCGTGATAATTCGCACAACTCTCAAACCGAAGTTGCCGCTACCGCGGCATACCGTTTCGGCAATGTAACGCCCCGCGTTTCTTACGCCCACGGCTTCAAAGGCACTGTTGATAGTGCAGACCACGACAATACTTATGACCAAGTGGTTGTCGGTGCGGAATACGACTTCTCCAAACGCACTTCTGCCTTGGTTTCTGCCGGCTGGTTGCAAGAAGGCAAAGGCGCAAACAAAATCGTATCGACTGCCAGCGCCGTCGTTCTGCGCCACAAATTCTAATCTGCAAAGATTGGTATCAACAAAAAGCCTGTCGCCAGACAGGCTTTTTTCTGTTTTCTGTTTTCTGTTTTCTGTTTTCTGTTTTCTGTTTTCTGTTTTCTGTTTTCTGTTTTCTGTTTTCTGTTTTCTGTTTTCTGTTTTCTGTTTTCTGTTTTCTGTTTTCTGTTTTCTGTTTTCTGTTTTCTGTTTTCTGTTTTCCGTTTTCCGTTTTCCGTTTTCCGTTTTCCGTTTTCCGTTTTCCGTTTTCCGTTTTCCGTTTTCCGTTTTCCGTTTTCCGTTTTCCGTTTTCCGTTTTCCGTTTTCCGTTTTCCGTTTTCCGTTTTCTGTTTTCTGTTTTCTGTTTTCTGTTTTTAGTCTTTTTTATTCAATGTCAAAATATGCCGTCATTCCCACGAAAGTGGGAATCTGGAACGCGAGATTGGAGCAAGCGTTTTATCCGATAAGTTTCCGCACCGACAGACCTAGATTCCCGCCTGCGCGGGAATGACGAATCTATCCATACGGAAACCTGATCCCGTCATTCCCACGAAAGTGGGAATCTGGAACGCGAGATTGGAGCAAGCGTTTTATCCGATAAGTTTCCGCACCGACAGACCTAGATTCCCGCCTGCGCGGGAATGACGATTCGAAGCAACTGTAGGTCGGATAGGTTTGCCTGATTGACGGCAAAGATAACAAATGCCGTCTGAAACCCGTTTCAGACGGCATTTTCTGCGCCTAGTCGTGGATAAAACTTACCCCGTGAAGCTGCGACTGCATAATCGCCGCCTTCATCGCCGACAACGCCTTCGGACGGACAAAATTACGGCGATACGCCAATACGACCCGCCGGCTTGGCGGCGTACCTTCAAACGGAATAATGCTGAACAGCATATGATCGTTCTCGGTCAGCGCGGTTGCCGGCAACACGCTGATTGCCAAACCGCTGGCGACCATATGGCGGATTGTATTGATCGAGCTGCCCTGCAATGTATTGGTCAGCCCCTGTATGCGCTGTTTCGCCGCCAATTCGGAACAGCTTGAGAGTACCTGATCCCGCATACAGTTGCCTTCCGTCAGCAGCAAAACCTGCTCCTCACCCAGCATCCGGGGCGAAACGGCATCCAGTTCCTCAAATGAATGCCCTTTCGGGACAATCACGAAAAACGGTTCGTCATACAAGGGTTCGGTAACAATGCCCGGCTCTTGAAACGGTTCGGCAACGATAATCGCGTCAACGTCCCCGCGTTTGAGCGACTCGGTCAAAGTATGCGTGTAATTCTCTTCCAACATCAAAGGCATTTTCGGTGCAGTACGGCGCAAAGAGACAATCAGTTTCGGCAGCAGGTATGGCGCAACCGTAAAAATCAGCCCGAGTTTGAACGCACCCTCCAGCTCGTTTTGTTCTTCATTTGCCAAATGCCTGATAAGCTCCGCCTCTTTCAATACCTTACGCGCCTGTGCAACGATACGTTCCCCCGCCTCGGTCGTAATAATATCGTTGCTGCTCCGGTCAAACAAAGAGACGGCAAGCTCTTCTTCCAATTTCTTAATGGCAATAGACAAAGTGGGCTGGCTGACAAAACAACGCCGCGCCGCCCGGCCGAAATGACGTTCTTGGGCGACTGCGACGATGTACCGCAATTCGGTTAAGGTCATGTCCTATACCTTTTTCTGTTCCGGCAAAGTAATGTTCAACTCAAGCACATCCATACCATCCTGCTTTTCTTGGGAAATACGGATATTGTCTAATGAAACATTCACATATTTGGACAGGACTTCCATCAACTCTTTACGTAAAGTCGGCAGGTAATCCGGAGTCTGACCTTCTTGGGCGCGCTCTTGGGCAATGATGATTTGAAGGCGGTCGCGGGCAACGGTTGCCGTTTTCTGCTTTCTACCGAATAAAAGTTCGATCAATGACATACCTTATCCTCCGAACAGACGTTTGAAGAAGCTTTTTTTCTCAGCTTCCAAGAAACGCATTTTACGGTTCTCGCCCAAAAGACGGGCAATAACGTCCTTATATGCCTCGGAAGCCGCTACGCTGTCCTGATGGATGACCGGTTCTCCGGAATTGGATGCCTGCAAGACGTTTTGGGATTCGGGAATCACACCCAGCAAAGGAATACGCAGAATATCGCAAATATCCTGTACAGACAGCATTTCGCCTTTTGCCACACGTTCGGGAGAATAACGCGTAATTAACAGATGTTCTTTAACCGAACCGCCTTGCTCCGCCTTACGGGATTTGCTTTGCAAAATGCCCAAAATCCTGTCGGAGTCACGCACACTGGAAACCTCAGGATTGGTCGTTACAATGGCTTCATCAGCAAAATACAACGCCATCAATGCACCCTGCTCAATACCAGCAGGAGAGTCGCAAATAATATACTCAAAGCCCATTTTCTTGCCGGACAGCTCCTGCATCACTTTTTCTACGCCCTCGCGTGTCAAAGCGTCTTTATCCCGAGTCTGGGAAGCCGGCAAAATAAACAGGTTTTCACAATTTTTATCTTTAATCAAAGCCTGGTTGAGCGTCGCCTCACCCTGAATGACATTGATCAGGTCATAAACGACACGACGCTCGCAACCCATAATGAGGTCGAGGTTGCGCAAACCCACATCAAAATCAATTACCGCAGTTTTATATCCGCGTAATGCCAAACCTGTTGCAATACTTGCACTGGTAGTCGTTTTACCGACACCGCCCTTGCCTGAAGTTACTACAATAATTTTTGCCACAATATTTCCTTTTTAAAATATCAAACAATTACTCTGAGCCAATTGCACTGATAACCAATCGGTTATCCTGCAACAATATCTGTACCGGCTGCTTGTGCAGATGGTCCGGCAAATCCTGTTCAAAATTACGGTAAATCCCCGCGACAGAAACCAACTCCGCCTGCATGGAGTGGATAAATATGCGGGCAGAAGTATCACCTTTGGCGCCGGCCAAAGCACGCCCTCTCATCGGCGCATAAATATGCATATTGCCATCTGCAATCAATTCCGCCCCCTGGTTGACCGCCCCCGTAACAATCAAATCGCCATCTTCGGCATAAACCTGCTGACCGGTACGGACAGGGGATGTAATCAATACTGTTTTCCTTGCTTTCTGACCATCCTCCGTTTTCTGCACCTCAACCTGACCCAGTTCTTTAACATTTTCCGAATGAGACAGACAAAACAGCAAATGATACTTCATAGCCACAGCAGCCCAACGTTCATTAGAATGCTTCAGACCCAAAATTTGCATACCATGCCTTGAAAACAACGAAACCAATGCAGCAAGATCCAAAGACTCGGGATAATCAAATTCTTGAACATCCAGAACAAATGGAACAACACCAGACTCTTGAAACTTCTTGCCCAATTTGACCAGCACATCTTCCAAATCAAACAAGTCTGATGTATGCAAAGATATAGACAATACGTCCATCTTTGTCGACTTTATATCGAAGGCATTCATTATATAAACCATCATAGAATTTTTTAATGATGTAAGTTTACCGCGCAAACCTTAGCTATTCAATTAATATTTTAAACATGATAGCCAATACCATATTATCTATCAGATATTGCAAAAATAACGCCACCTGCTTTTCGGCAGATGGCGTTATATGACTAAAATTACTCAGCAGCCGGTTTGTCAACCAATTCAACCAGTGCCAGAGGTGCATTATCACCTTTACGGAATCCGTATTTCAACACTCGAACATAACCACCGTTACGAGCAGTAAAACGAGGACCCAAATCGCCAAACAGTTTTACTACAACATCACGGTCGCGAGTACGGTCAAATGCCAAACGGCGGCTTGCCAATGACGGCTTTTTACCCAATGTAATCAACGGCTCTACTACACGGCGCAATTCCTTGGCCTTAGGCAGAGTTGTTACAATAGTTTCGTGAGTCAATAATGAATTCGCCATATTACGCAGCATTGCAGCACGATGACTGCTGGTACGGTTTAATTTGCGATTGCCATTACGATGACGCATATCAATTATCCTTTAATTCTTCATTAAGGCTTTTCCAAGCCTACAGGTGGCCATGCTTCCAACTTAGAACCCAGTGTCAAACCTTTAGATGCCAATACTTCCTTAATCTCATTCAAAGATTTACGTCCCAAATTCGGCGTTTTAAGAAGCTCGGTTTCAGTGCGTTGAATCAAATCGCCAATATAATAAATATCCTCAGCTTTCAAACAATTAGCTGAACGTACTGTCAATTCCAGATCATCCACCGGATGCAAAAGAACAGGGTCGATAGGAGGTGATTTTTCTTCAACCTCCTCCACAGGAGTACCCTGCAAATCAGCAAAAATAGACATCTGATCAATCAAAATACGTGCCGCACTGCGTACAGCTTCCTCAGGATCAATAGAACCGTCGGTTTCGATATCCAAAACCAACTTATCAAGATCCGTCCGCTGCTCTACACGTGCAGGTTCAACCTCAAAGCTAACACGGCTGATGGGCGAAAAGCTCGCATCCAACTGGATTGCACCAATCTGACGGTTCTCATCACGAACTACCTGACGACCTGAAACAGATTGATAACCACGACCTTGCTCTACTTTAATTTCCATTTCAATTTGACCGTTATCAGCCAAATGACAAATGACATGACCAGGATTCAGAATTTCTACATCATGCGGCAACTCAATATCACCGGCAGATACGACACCTGAACCTGATTTCTTCAACACAAGTTGAACTTGGCTACGACCATGGAGTTTAAACACAATACCTTTAATATTCAGCAAAATGTCAACAACATCTTCCTGAACACCACCAACAGTAGAATATTCGTGCAATACACCGGCAATAGCTACTTCAGTAGGAGCAAAACCATTCATGGATGACAGTAAGATACGGCGCAAAGCATTACCTAAGGTATGACCGAAACCACGTTCAAATGGCTGCATAGATACTTTTGCACGAGTTGCAGAAAAAGTATTTACATCAATTTGACGAGGTTTCAAAAATTCGGTTGTGCTATTCTGCATTTAACTGTCCCTCACTGAGCTAGCATTATTTAGAGTAGAACTCTACCACCAGCTGTTCATTAATATCACCGGTCAATTCAGAGCGATCCGGCATGTTTTTGAACACACCCTCAAGTTTATCTGCATCTACAGAAACCCAACCCGGCAAGCCGATTTGAGTTGCCAAACCCAATGCTTCTTGAATACGTACCTGTTTTTTGGCTTTTTCACGAACTGAGACAACATCACCAGCTTTCACTTGGAAAGAAGGAATATTGACAACTTGTCCATTTACAACTATAGCCTTATGAGAAACAAGCTGTCTTGCTTCAGCTCGGGTAGAACCGAAACCCATACGATAAACGACATTATCCAAACGAGATTCCAGCAACTGCAACAGCAACTCGCCAGTAGAACCTTTACGGCGATCAGCTTCTGCGAAATAACGACGGAACTGACGTTCTAATACGCCATAAATACGGCGGATTTTTTGTTTTTCACGCAACTGCAAACCATAGTCTGACAAACGCGGTTTTTTTGCACCATGCTGACCGGGAGCGGAATCAATTTTACATTTAGAATCCAAAGAGCGGCGCGCACTCTTCAAAAACAAATCCGTACCTTCGCGACGTGCCAACTTACATTTAGGGCCAATATAACGTGCCATGTTTCAAATCACTCCAATATTAAATACGACGTTTTTTAGGCGGACGGCAACCGTTATGAGGCAACGGGGTAACGTCAGTAATGCTGGTAATCTTGAAACCAAGAGCATTCAAAGCACGTACAGAGGATTCGCGACCTGGACCTGGACCTTTAATACGAACCTCTAAATTTTTAACGCCATACTCTTGGGCAACTTTACCAGCTGCTTCTGCTGCAACTTGTGCTGCAAATGGTGTACTTTTACGAGAACCTTTAAAACCAGCGCCGCCAGAGGTAGCCCAAGACAACGCATTGCCTTGACGGTCAGTGATTGTAATGATGGTATTGTTGAAAGATGCATGAACGTGCACAATACCCTCACTCACGGTTTTACGTACTTTTTTACGTACACGTGAAGCTGTGTTTGCTTTAGCCATTAATAAAATTCCTTAAAATTTATTTCTTACCAGCAATCGCTTTACGCGGACCTTTGCGAGTACGCGCATTTGTACGAGTGCGTTGACCGCGGCATGGTAAGCCGCGACGATGACGGAAGCCACGATAGCAGCCCATGTCCATCAATCGTTTGATACTCATAGTTACTTCACGACGCAAATCACCTTCTACTTCATACTTGGCAACTTGATCACGCAAAGCATCTAATTGAGTCTCGTCCAAATCTTTTGCTTTAGTATCAGGCGCAATATTTGCAGCCTCACAAATCAATTTAGCACGAGTAGCACCAATACCGTAAATAGCCTGAAGACCAATTACGATGTGTGCGTTATTAGGGATATTTACCCCTGCAATACGAGCCATGTTTTTTCCTTTTTAGAGCAAATTTTGTCACTATATCACAGAATCACATTAAAAGAAATATTCCATTAACCTTGACGCTGTTTGTGACGGGGATCAGTACAAATCACACGAACTACACGATTTCGACGAATAATCTTGCAATTTCGGCAAATTTTCTTAACAGATGGTTGTACACGCATTTTATTTTCCTTTTATTGGTTTATCTTGCTCTGAAAACGATTCGAGCCCTAGTTAAATCATAAGGTGTCAGCTCTACTGTGACCTTATCTCCCGGAGAAATACGAATGTAATGCATCCGCATCTTCCCAGAAATATGACCCAATACAATATGGTCATTCTCAAGTTTTACTTTAAATGTTGCGTTAGGTAAAGTTTCAAGAATTTCACCTTGCATTTGGATAGTATCTTCTTTCGCCATAATTCTATTTCCGAGAAAATGATTTCATTTCTGAACGAGTCATTAACTTATCATACTGTTGAGTAAGCCTATACGAATTTATTTGTGTACTAAAATCCATCGTTACAACAACTAGAATCAACAAAGACGTGCCACCCAAATAAAAAGGTACATTTAAAACCGTAGTTAAGAACTCTGGAATTAAACAAATAGTTGTAATATAAAGAGCTCCAAACAATGTCAAACGTAATACAACTTTTTCTAAATACCTAGAGGTCTGCTCACCAGGTCTAATCCCAGGAACAAAAGCACCACTCTTTTTTAAATTCTCTGCCATTTCTTTAGGACTAAAAACCAAAGCCGTATAAAAATAACAAAAGAAAATAACTGTCGCTGCAAATAAAGCCATATACAGCAATTGACCGTGTTGTAACAATCCAGCTATTTTGTGCAAAACACTATTTGTATCAGCCGAACCAAACCAACCTAAAAGAGTAGATGGAAATAGAATAATACTGGAAGCAAAAATTGGGGGAATAACACCAGCCATATTCAACTTGAAAGGCATATGCGTATTTTGACTACCCGCCCTACCATTAAACTGGCGTTTTGCATAATGAATAGGAATCTTCCGCTGTGCACTTTCAAAGTATACAACCAAATAAATTAATAATAAGGCACCAAATACAATAAGCAACGCCGTAAGCATGCTCATAGAACCTTGGTTCGTCAGTGTAACCAGCTTTGCAATACCCGAAGGAATACCTGAAGCAATACCTGCCGTAATGATTAAAGAAATACCGTTCCCGATACCCCTTTCAGTAATTTGCTCCCCAAGCCACATAAGAAACATGGTTCCCGTTACCAAAGAAACTACCGTGGAAACATGAAACTCAAATGAACTTGTTACAACAATTCCTTGCTGAAATACGAAAGATGCAACACCTAGACTTTGAAGAATTGCTAACAAAACAGTACCATACCTAGTATATTTCGTAATTACCTTTCTACCAGCCTCCCCTTCTTTTTTTAAAGCCTTCAATGATGGCAAAATTTCAGAAGCGAGCTGTACAATAATAGAAGCTGAAATATATGGCATAATTCCTATTGCAAATATACTAAAGCGCTCTAACGACCCACCGGAAAACATATTCAATATTCCCAGGATGCCGTTTCCAGCGCTTTCGTATAATTTAGCTAAAGCAACAGCATCAACCCCAGGTACGGGTATATGGGCACCAATTCGAAAAACAATCAATGCTCCAAATAGAAACAAAAGACGTTTCTTAAGATCTCCAAACTTGGATGAACCTGATGACGTTTGTTGATTAGCCACAATATTAAACCTTACATTTCAATCTTACCACCAACATCCTCGATAGCAGCTCTCGCACCTTTGGTAACTTTAATACCCTTCAAAGCAACTGCCTTAGAAATTTCACCAGAAGCAATAACTTTAACATTAGAGACTGTAGATGCAATCAGACCTGCTTGCTTTAAGACTAAAATATCAATCTCATTAACAGCAATTGATTCCAGTTCACTTAAACGAAGCTGTGCATTAGCTGATACTGTTAAAGATTTAAAACCTCTTTTAGGGAGGCGTCGTTGCAAGGGCATTTGACCACCCTCGAAACCCACCTTATGAAACCCACCAGACCGGCTCTTTTGACCTTTATGACCACGACCACCCGTTTTGCCAAGACCACTACCAATACCGCGTCCAACACGACGACCAGCATGCGTAGCACCAACAGCAGGTTGAATTGTATTCAAAAACATATCAAGACTCCACTTTCAACAAGTAGCTGATTTTATTAATCATACCACGGTTTTCAGAGGTATCTAAAACCTCTACCGTATGCTCGCGACGACGCAAACCTAAACCGCGTGCACATGCACGATGAGATTCAATTGTACCAATCAGGCTTTTAACCAATGTAACCCTAATCTTTTTTTGTTCAGCCATGGTTAACTCCCAAAATGTCTTCCACTGTCAAGCCACGTTTGGCTGCGATATCAGCAGGAGTATGCAACTTAGACAAACCATCTAATGTTGCACGTACGATATTATATGGGTTAGTAGATCCGTGCACTTTGGCGGAAATATTATGAATGCCCATAGCATCAAAAACCAAACGCATAGGTCCACCGGCTTTTACGCCACTACCCTCTTTAGCAGGCTGCATAAATACTTTAGTAGCACCATGTCGACCAATAACCTCATGATGGATCGTACCATTTTTTAATGGTACCTTAATCATAGAGCGTCGTGCTTGATCCATCGCCTTTTGGACTGCAACAGGCACTTCTTTTGACTTACCTTTACCCATACCAATACGACCATCTCCATCACCAACAACAGTTAGCGCAGAGAAAGCCATAATGCGACCACCTTTAACTACTTTGGTTACACGGTTAACTGCGACCATCTTTTCAATCAGACCGTCACCGCGTTCTTCAATTTCATGTTTTGCCATCTGAAAGTCTCCAAATATTTAGAAGCTTAAACCATTTTCACGAGCAGCTTCAGCCAAAGCCTTCACACGACCGTGATATTGGAAACCTGAACGATCAAAAGCAACCTTTTCTACACCTGCTGCTTTAGCCTTCTCAGCAATACGTTTACCAACTATTGCAGCTGCTTCAACATTGCTTCCAGATTTCAGACTACCGCGCACCTCAGCTTCCAATGTAGAGGCTTGAGCCAATACTTTATCACCTTCAGCACTAATTACTTGAGCATAAATATGATTATTGCTTCGGAACACACATAATCTTACCATTTTCAAGTCCGCAATACGAGCACGGGTTTTGCGTGCACGACGGAGTCGGGTTGTATGTTTATCCATTAGTGAACCTCAATTATTTTTTCTTGGCTTCTTTCATTACCACTACTTCGCCTACATAGCGAACACCTTTACCTTTATAAGGCTCAGGAGCACGGAACGCACGAATCTCAGAAGCAACTTGACCAACAACTTGTTTATCCGAGCCAGTTAAAACAATCTCTGTTTGGCTAGGAGTTTGAACGGAGACACCTTCAGGCATTTCATATACGATCGGATGAGAAAAACCCAAAGACAGATTCAAGATTTTACCTTGTGCTTGAGCACGATAACCCACGCCTATCAATTGTAATTTCTTCTCAAAACCTTCTGAAACACCTTTAACCATATTGCTGACTAATGCGCGAGCAGTACCAGACATTGCATTTGCTTGTTTACTGCTATTATTCGCAACAAAAGTCAATTTGCCATCATTAAATTCAATGGCTACATCAGAATGCAAAGGAAAAGACAATTCACCGTTCTTACCCTTAATAACCAATGCCTCTGTTCCAAATTTTACTTCTACACCAGCGGGAACCGTCACTGGGTTTTTTGCGACACGTGACATTTCTTTTCCTCCACTAGGCTACAATGCATAACAACTCACCACCAACACCTTGAGAACGTGCTTTACGATCAGTCATTACACCTTTAGAAGTACTAACGATAGCAATACCCAAGCCATTCATAACACTTGGAATCTCACTAGACGCTTTATAAATACGCAAACCGGGGCGAGATACACGCTTGATTTGTTCAATTACAGGACGACCTGCATAGTATTTTAATTGAATTTCCAATATAGACTTTACGTCAGATGAAACTGCGAAGTCCTCAATATATCCTTCTTCTTTCAATACCTTTGCAATAGCACACTTTAATTTTGAAGAAGGCATTGCAACTGCTGCTTTATTAGCACGTTGCGCATTGCGGATACGAGTCAACATATCGGAAATAGGATCATGCATACTCATTCTTAATTACTCCTATTACCAGCTGGCTTTAACAACACCCGGAATTTCGCCACGCATGGCGATTTCACGGATTTTAATACGACCCAAACCAAATTTACGGAAAGTACCACGAGGGCGACCTGTCAAAGCACAACGACGACGTTGACGCACAGGTGCCGCATTACGAGGAATGGATTGAAACCTCAAACGAGCCTCAAAACGCTCTTCCTCAGTTGCATTCGAATCATTGATTACCGCTTTAATTGCCGCGCGTTTAGCCGCATATTTTTTAGCCAAAGCTTGACGTTTCAGATCACGATTAATAAGTGCTTTCTTAGCCATGATTATCCTTTGAACGGAAATTTAAACAATGACAATAAAGCTTTCGCTTCCTCATCGGTTTTTGCTGTAGTAGTAATAGTAATATTCAAACCACGCAAAGCATCAATTTTATCGTATTCAATTTCCGGGAAAATAATTTGCTCACGAACACCCATATTGTAATTGCCACGGCCATCAAATGATTTACCGCTCACACCACGGAAGTCACGTACGCGAGGTAATGCAATAGTAATCAAACGATCCAAGAATTCAAACATTTGATCACGACGCAATGTTACTTTGCAACCAACCGGATAGTTATCACGGATTTTAAAACCTGCGATAGATTTACGGGCAACAGTAACAACCGGTCTTTGACCGGCAATTCTCTCTAAATCGGAAACAGCATGTTCCATAACTTTTTTGTCAGCAACAGCCTCACCCACACCCATATTCAAGGTGATTTTTTCAATACGCGGGACTTCCATTACTGATTTGTAACCAAATTGTTTAACCAATTCAGGAACAACTGTCTCTTTATAAAACTCTCTCAACCGAGCCATGTTATCTCCTTATGCTCCAATGATAGAGCCATTTGATTTGAAGAAACGAACGCGTTTAACTTTGCCTTCATTTTCAATCAGCTTAATACCAACACGGTCCGCTTTATTAGTTTCCGGATTCAGGATTGCGATATTAGAAATATCCAAAGGCATTTCTTTAGTAATAATACCGCCCTTAATGCCACGCATTGGATTAGGTTTTTGATGGCGTTTTACAACATTAACGCCCTCAACAACAACTTTACCACCCAACACTCGAACTACTTGACCCTGCTTACCTTTATCCTTACCAGCAATTACTACAACCCTATCGCCTTTAATGATTTTATTCATCGTGCTATTCCTTATAATACTTCAGGTGCCAATGAAACGATTTTCATAAATCGCTCAGTACGCAATTCACGGGTTACCGGACCAAAGATACGAGTACCCAAAGGTTCAAGTTTATTATTCAGCAACACGGCGGCATTGTTATCGAATTTAATTAACGCACCATCAGGACGACGCACACCCTTAGCAGTACGAACAACTACCGCATTATATACATCGCCTTTTTTGACACGGCCACGCGGAACCGCATCTTTAACTGCCACTTTAATAATATCGCCAACAGAAGCGTAGCGACGCTTAGATCCGCCCAATACCTTGATACACATTACGCGACGCGCACCAGAGTTATCAGCCACATCTAAGATGGTCTGCATTTGAATCATATTATTACCTTTAAATTAACCAACTTAATTTACCACTTTCAGATAACTTACAGCAAAGCCGCTGCTTATTAAATGAAACCTTGCGGTTCAAGTAAACCAGTCTTGGATCCCGAAAGGGAAGAAACTTCCAGAAGAAACTGAAAGACAGGAAACGAAGTTTACACGCAAATTAAATTTGCTGCAATACTTCGTTTCCCATTCCAAGCACGTTGCTTTAATTCTTAAATAGAACGTGCTTTCTCAACCAGCTCACTGACAACCCAAGATTTAGTTTTTGACAATGGACGGGATTCCGATATAACAACCACATCACCAATTCCATATTGATTATTTTCATCATGGGCATGGATTTTAGTAGATAATCGAATAATCTTACCATACAGCGAATGTTTTACTTTACGCTCAACCAATACTGTTACGGTTTTATCCATTTTGTCGCTTACTACTTTGCCTTGCAAAGTACGAACATTTTTAGTTTCGCTCATTACTTAGCACCTTTTTCAGTTAAAACGGTTTTAATACGAGCAATATCGCGACGTACACGTTTCAATTCACTTGGTTTGCCTAATTGACCGGTAGCGTTTTGCATACGTAAGCCAAACTGAGCTTTCAACAAGTCCAACAAATCTGCATTCAACTGCTCAACGGATTTGTCTTTCAATTCATTTGCTTTCATTATTGACCCACCTGTCTTACTACAAAGGTTGTAGGAATAGGCAATTTGGCAGCAGCCAACTCGAATGCTTCACGAGCCAGTTCCTCTGGAACGCCATCCATTTCATACAACACTTTACCTGGTTTAATTTCGGCAATGTAATATTCCACGTTACCTTTACCGCCACCCATACGAACTTGAATAGGCTTTTCAGTAATCGGTTTGTCAGGGAATACACGAATCCAAATACGACCACCACGTTTGATGTGACGGGTCATTGCACGACGAGCAGCTTCGATTTGACGGGCAGTCAAACGACCACGACCTACGGCTTTCAAGCCGAACTCACCGAAACTTACCTTATTACCGCGAGTAGCGATGCCGGTATTGCGACCCTTTTGTTGCTTACGGTATTTCAGTCTAGTTGGCTGCAGCATTACGTCTACCTGCCTTTCTTTGTTTACTCTCATGTTCAGGTTTGGAAGATTTAATATTGCCTTCCGTATAAACCCAAACTTTCAGACCCAATACACCATATGTGGTGTGCGCTTCGCTGGTTGCATAATCTACATTTGCACGTAAAGTATGCAGTGGCACGCGACCTTCACGATACCATTCGCTACGGGCAATATCCGCACCATTCAGACGGCCTGAAGTCATAATCTTAATGCCTTTAGCACCAGAACGCATTGCATTTTGCATTGCTCGTTTCATAGCACGACGGAATTGAACGCGTTTTTCCAACTGCTGGGCGATACCATCAGCAATAATTTGAGCATCCAACTCAGGACGGCGAATCTCTTCAATATTTACATGAATAGGTACACCCATCAAGACTTGCAAGTCACGTTTCAAAACTTCGATATCCTCACCTTTTTTACCGATAACCACACCCGGACGAGCGGAGTGAATGGTAATGCGTGCAGATTTTGCAGGGCGTTCAATAATTACTCGACCAACCGAAGCATTGGCCAATTTTTGACGCAAATAATTGCGAACATCGATATCCTGCTTCAAAACAGTAGAAAAGTCGGTACTTTTAGCAAACCATTTTGAAGCCCAGTCTTTAGTTACCGCCAGGCGAAAGCCTGTAGGGTTAATCTTTTGTCCCATAGCTTTTCCTTAGTTACCCACTGTCACATTGATATGACAAGTTTGTTTTTCGATGCGGTTACCGCGACCTTTGGCGCGAGCTTGAAAACGTTTCAAGCTTGGACCTTTGTCAACAAAGATAGTTACCACTTTCAGTTCATCAATGTCCGCACCGTTATTATGCTCAGCATTAGCAATAGCTGACTCCAATACTTTTTTGATCAGCTCGGCACCTTTTTTAGGGCTGAAAGCCAAAATATTCAAAGCTTGGGCAACGTCTTTACCACGAATCAAATCAGCTACCAAACGAGCCTTTTGAGCAGAGATACGGGCATTTTTATGTTGTGCATTTACTCTCATGATTCACCTTATTTCTTTTTAGCCTTTTTATCGGCCAGGTGGCCTTTAAAGGTACGGGTCAATGAGAATTCGCCTAATTTATGACCAACCATATTGTCGCTGATAAACACAGGCACATGGGTGCGACCGTTGTGCACGGCAATGGTCAGACCGATAAAATCAGGCAGAATGGTAGAACGACGAGACCAGGTTTTAATCGGGCGTTTGTCGTTGCTTGCGCGAACAGCATCTACTTTTTTCAGCAAATGCAGGTCTACATATGGGCCTTTTTTCAATGAACGAGCCATACTAATTAACCTTTATTTGAGTAACGGCGACGAACAATCATATTATCCGTGCGTTTGTTATTACGAGTGCGGTAGCCTTTAGCAGGAGTACCCCATGGACTAACCGGTTCGCGGGCTTCGCCGGTACGGCCTTCACCACCACCATGCGGGTGATCGACGGGATTCATGACAACACCGCGTACGGTCGGACGAATACCGCGCCAACGGTTAGCACCGGCTTTACCGATTTTTTTCAGACTTTGCTCTTCGTTACCGACTTCACCGATGGTCGCACGGCAATCTACGTTGATTTTACGAACTTCGCCAGAGCGCAGACGGACTTGAGCGTATGCACCTTCTTTAGCCAACAATACCGCAGAAGCACCGGCAGAACGTGCGATTTGAGCACCTTTACCGGGTTTCATTTCGATACAGTGGATAGTCGTACCAACGGGAATGTTGCGGATCGGCAGGGTGTTGCCTACTTTGATGGCAGCTTCAGCACCGGAAACCAATACGACACCGGCTTGAATACCGCGAGGAGCGATGATGTAACGACGCTCGCCGTCTGCATAGCACAACAGTGCGATGAAGGCAGTACGGTTAGGATCGTATTCGATACGCTCTACTTTAGCAGAAATGCCGTCTTTGTTACGTTTAAAGTCTACAACACGGTAATGGTGTTTATGACCGCCGCCTTTGTGACGGGTGGTGATATGACCATTATTGTTACGGCCGGCAGTAGAATTTTTCTTTTCAAGCAAGGGTGCATAAGGTGCACCTTTGTGCAAACCTTCTGTTACCACGCGAACCATGCCGCGACGGCCTGCAGAGGTCGGCTTCATTTTAACGATTGCCATTTTGTTTATTCCTTATCTGCAGCTGCAGCAGCGGCTTCCAAATCCAACTCTTGACCGTCAGCCAAGCTTACATAAGCTTTTTTAACATCGCTGCGGCGACCCAAAATACGACCAAAACGCTTAGTTTTGCCTTTAGTGGTAACGGTAGTTACAGAAGCAACTTGAACACCGAACAGCAGCTCGACAGCAGCTTTGATTTCAGGTTTGGTTGCATTTGCCAAGACTTTAAACGTCATTTGGTTGCATTTTTCAGCCAATACGTTGCTTTTTTCAGAAACGACAGGCGCCAAGATTACTTGAGTCAAACGTTGTTGATTCATACCCATTGCTCCTCTAATTGTGCAACCGCATCTTTAGTGATGATTACTTTTTTATAACGCAGCAAGCTGTAAGGATCAACTTGTTGAGCTTCCAAAACCAATACGTTTGGCAAGTTGCGTGAAGCCAAGTAAACATTCTCGTCGAGCCGTTTGGTTACAAACAGCACTTGCTCCAGAGCCAAATTTTTTACTTGTTCGGCAAAAACTTTGGTTTTGGGAGTTTCGGCAGTCAACGCCTCAATCACAAACAAACGCTCGTCACGCGCCAATTGGGACAGGATAGTCGCCATACCGGCACGGTACATTTTACGGTTTACTTTTTGAGTGAAGTTTTCGTCGGGTTTGTTCGGGAACGCGCGACCGCCTTTACGCCACAGCGGAGAAGAAGTCATACCGGAACGGGCGCGGCCGGTACCTTTTTGACGCCATGGTTTTTTGGTTGAGTGTTTTACTTCGGCACGGGTTTTTTGAGCACGGTTACCAGAGCGGGCGTTTGCCAAGTAGGCATTTACCAGCTGGTGAACCAACGCTTCATTGTATTCGCGGGCGAACAAAGCATCAGAAACAGACAGGCTGCCTGAAACTTGTCCTTTAGCGTCAATTACTTTCAATTCCATTACGCACCTACTTTCACGCTGGGACGAACTACAACATCGCTGTTGACCGCACCCGGAACAGCACCCTTAACCAACAGCAGTTGGCGTTCTGCATCAACACGGACAACTTCCAATTTTTGAACAGTTGCTTTGGTGTTGCCGTATTGGCCGGCCATGCGCTTACCGGGGAACACGCGACCCGGGTCTTGCGCCACACCGATAGAGCCTGGAACGCGGTGAGAACGGGAGTTACCGTGGGAAGTACGTTGGGCACCGAAGTTATGACGTTTGATCGTGCCGGAGAAACCTTTACCTTTAGAGGTACCGGTTACATCGACCAGTTGACCGACTTCAAACATAGAAACGGTGATTTCGTCACCGGCTTTCAATTCAGCCAGTTTTTCTTCAGTCAAAGCAAACTCAATCAAACCGCGACCGGCTTCAACACCTGCTTTTGCAAAGTGTCCGGCTTCGGCTTTGTTGACACGATTGGCTTTTTTCTGACCAAAGGTAACTTGAACGGCGGTATAGCCGTCAGTATCTTTGGATTTTACTTGTGTAACGCGGTTGGCAGACATATCCAAAACGGTTACCGGAACAGAAACACCCTGCTCGTCGAACACGCGGGTCATACCAACTTTGCGTCCAACCAGACCTAAAGTCATGATTATTTTCCTTTTAAAGTAAAGGGACAGGCTGCGATTGGCCTGTCTTTCAGATAAAGTTAAACTTGGCAAAAATGTACCAAGCTTGACATTATATCCGACAAGTCAAAGAAATATCAACAGAAATATCAGAAATATCTTCAATATGCCGTCTGAAGCGTTTTGAATCTTCAGAAGGCATGGGGTCGGATGCTTTTAAAGTGTCGGTATCCGACCATCACGGCGTATGCATCTTTCTCCGACAAACCGGGATGACGTGCGTGTCCTGCAAGATCTTAACCGCCCGCTCCAAATCATGCCGTTCTTCCAAATTCAATTCTTTGTTGTTTAAAATATAGTGGATTAAATTTAAATCAGGACAAAGCGACGAAGCCGCAGACAGTACAAATAGTACGGCAAGGCGAGGCAACGCCGTACCGGTTTAAATTTAATCCACTATATCTTTAAAGACATTAGTAGGCTCATCATCTTTCCTTTATTTACTTGAGAATAAAACATCATCCATCCTTAGAATCAGATGGATGCTTCTGCCCAAACCAAGCCCGATTCTACCTTTTTTCGGGGGGCAAGCCTTAGGAAAGTTATGGATAAAAAATATCCTGTTTTGTTCACTAAAAAATGCCGTCTGAAAATTCTTGAGGCACAAAATAAGCCGATTTCACCGACCGCACTGTTTTTTGATTTTGTTGTTTTGCCTTAAATCTGTTTGCCGCCGCATATTTTCAGACGGCATAACATAAAAAATCCCCAAGCATTGATTGCTTGGGGATTTTCGACAGTCCGAATTATTGGACTTTGATTTCTACATCAACACCGGCCGGCAAATCCAGCTTCATCAGCGCATCGGTAGTTTTATCGGTCCAATCCACGATGTCCATCAGGCGCAAATGGGTGCGGATTTCCAATTGTTCACGGGAAGTTTTGTTCATGTGCGGAGAACGCAAAATGTTGAAACGCTCGATTTTGGTCGGCAAAGGAATCGGGCCTTTTACAACAGCACCGGTACGTTTTGCAGTTTCAACGATTTCTTGTGCAGAACGGTCAATCAGGGCGTAATCATAAGCTTTCAGGCGGATACGGATTTTTTGGTTTGCCATTTATCAATATCCTTCAATTAAGCGATAACAGAAGAAACCACGCCGGCACCCACGGTACGGCCGCCTTCGCGAATCGCAAAGCGCAGACCTTCTTCCATAGCGATAGGCGCAATCAGTTCTACAGTAATGGTTACGTTCTCACCCGGCATTACCATTTCCACACCTTTTTCCAAAGTAACCGCGCCGGTTACGTCAGTGGTACGGAAGTAGAATTGGGGACGGTAGTTGGCGAAAAACGGGGTATGGCGGCCGCCCTCTTCTTTGCTCAATACGTACACTTCTGCTTTGAACTTGGTGTGAGGAGTGATAGTACCCGGTTTGGCCAATACCTGACCGCGTTCTACGTCTTCACGTTTGGTACCGCGCAGCAATACGCCTACGTTGTCGCCCGCCTGACCTTCGTCCAGCAGTTTGCGGAACATTTCAACGCCGGTACAGGTGGTTTTTTGGGTTTCTTTCAGACCGACGATTTCAATCTCGTCACCAACGTGGATGATACCTCGCTCTACACGGCCGGTGACTACGGTACCGCGGCCGGAAATGGAGAACACGTCTTCGATAGGCAGCAGGAATGGTTTGTCCACGGCACGCTCGGGAGTCGGGATGTAGCTGTCCAATGCGGTAGCCAGTTCGAAGATTTTTTCTTCGTAAGCGGCATCGCCTTCCAAGGCTTTCAGTGCGGAACCTTGTACGATCGGGCAGTCGTCGCCGGGGAAGTCGTAGCTGGACAGCAGGTCGCGGATTTCCATTTCAACCAGTTCCAACAGCTCGGCATCGTCGACCATGTCGCATTTGTTCATGAACACGATGATGTAAGGTACGCCTACTTGACGGGCCAGCAGGATGTGTTCGCGGGTTTGCGGCATAGGGCCGTCGGCAGCAGAACATACCAGGATTGCACCGTCCATTTGTGCGGCGCCGGTAATCATGTTTTTAACGTAGTCGGCGTGACCCGGACAGTCTACGTGTGCGTAGTGGCGGGTTTCGGTTTCGTATTCTACGTGCGAGGTGTTAATGGTAATACCGCGTGCTTTTTCTTCGGGTGCGTTGTCGATTTGGTCGTAAGCTTTTGCAGCGCCGCCGAATTTTTTAGCTAAAATAGTAGTCAAAGCAGCAGTCAGGGTGGTTTTACCATGGTCAACGTGACCGATGGTGCCAACGTTTACGTGCGGTTTGCTACGTTCGAATTTTTCCTTAGCCATGAGCTAATTCCTTTACATTAAAGATCGATTAAAGAACAATGCCATCTGAAAAATCATTTCAGCCTTTCAGACGGCCTATTTGCCTGATTAGCCTTTACGGGCTTCAGTTACAGCAGCAGCTATGTGGGCAGGAGCTTCAGAATATTTCTTGAACTCCATAGAGTAAGTAGCGCGGCCTTGGGTTGCAGAACGCAGGTCGGTCGAGTAACCGAACATTTCTGCCAGAGGTACTTCGGCACGGACTTTTTTACCGCCGATACCGTCATCATCCATACCCAATACAACACCGCGACGGCGGTTCAAGTCGCCCATTACGTCGCCCATGTATTCTTCCGGAGTTTCCACTTCAACTGCCATAATCGGCTCAAGCAGGGCAGGAGATGCTTGACGCATACCTTCTTTAAACGCTTGAGAAGCAGCCAATTCAAATGCCAATTGGGAAGAGTCGACATCATGGTAAGAACCGAATACCAGACGGATACGTACGTCAACTACAGGATAGCCGGCAACGATACCGTTAGGCAACGTATCGCGGATACCTTTATCGACAGACGGAATAAATTCGCGAGGAATCACACCACCTTTAATTTCATCGATAAACTCGTAACCTTCACCACCCGGTTCCATAGGTTCCATTTCAATCACAACGTGACCGTATTGACCTTTACCACCGGATTGTTTTGCATGTTTGTATTCAGCTTTAACGGCTTTGCGGATAGTTTCACGGTAAGCCACTTGAGGTGCACCGATATTTGCTTCCACACCGAATTCGCGTTTCATACGGTCAACAATAATTTCCAAGTGCAGCTCACCCATACCGGAAATAATGGTTTGACCGGATTCTTCGTCTGTACGAACGCGGAAAGAAGGGTCTTCTTTAGCCAAGCGGTTCAGGGCGATACCCATTTTCTCTTGGTCGGCTTTGGTTTTCGGCTCAACGGCAATATGGATTACCGGCTCGGGGAATTCCATACGTTCCAAGATAATCGGCGCGCTTTCCGCACACAAGGTTTCACCGGTAGTAACGTCTTTCAGACCGATAGCGGCTGCGATGTCGCCAGCGCGTACTTCTTCGATTTCAGTACGGTCTGCGGCAGTCATTTGCACCAAACGACCGATACGTTCGCGAGTGCCTTTTACAGAATTCAGTACGGTATCGCCGGATTTTACTACGCCTGAGTAAACGCGGATAAAGGTCAGCTGACCGACGTATTTGTCGTTCAACATTTTGAATGCCAATGCAGAGAATTTCTCTTCATCGCTGGCTTGACGGCTGTCGGCTTCTTCAGTGTTAGGATTAACACCTTGAACCGGAGGAATATCGGTAGGAGCTGGCAGCAATTCTACAACTGCGTCCAACATACGTTGAACACCTTTGTTTTTAAATGCAGAACCGCACAGCATAGGCTGAATTTCGCCTGCCAAAGTACGTTGACGCAACGCGCCTACGATTTCTTCTTCGGCCAGATCTTCACCGCCCAAGTATTTGTCCATCAGTTCTTCGCTGGCTTCGGCTGCGGCTTCAATCATATTTTGACGCCATTCTTCGGCAGTTTCGACCAATTCGGCAGGAATATCGCCATAGGTAAAGGTTGTACCTTTATCGGCTTCATTCCAGATGATAGATTTCATTTTCAGCAAATCGACAACACCGGTGAAACTGTCTTCCGCGCCTACCGGAATGACGATAGGTACGGGGTTTGCGCGCAAACGGGTTTTCATTTGCTCGACAACGCGGAAGAAGTTGGCACCTTGGCGGTCCATTTTATTGACAAACGCCAAGCGCGGAACTTGGTATTTGTTGGCTTGCCGCCATACGGTTTCAGATTGCGGTTGAACACCGCCCACCGCACAGTAAACCATTACCGCGCCGTCCAATACACGCATAGAACGCTCTACCTCTACGGTAAAGTCAACGTGCCCCGGGGTGTCGATGATGTTGAAGCGGTGCTCGGGGAATTGTTTCGCCATACCGGACCAGTAGGAAGTAACGGCAGCGGAGGTAATGGTAATACCGCGCTCTTGCTCTTGTTCCATGTAGTCGGTAGTAGCCGCACCGTCATGCACTTCGCCCAGCTTGTGGGTCAAACCGGTATAGAACAAAATACGTTCTGTCGTCGTGGTTTTACCCGCATCGATATGGGCGGAAATACCGATGTTGCGGTACAGGCTGATCGGGGTCTTACGAGCCATTTTATTAGCCTTTCAAAATTAGAAACGGAAGTGAGAGAATGCTTTGTTGGCTTCAGCCATACGGTGTACTTCTTCACGTTTTTTCAACGCACCGCCACGGCCTTCGGACGCATCAATCAACTCGCCTGCCAAACGCAGATCCATGGATTTCTCACCACGTTTGCGGGCCGCGTCGCGAACCCAACGCATTGCCAAAGCCAGACGGCGTGAAGGACGAACTTCAACAGGAACTTGGTAGTTTGCACCACCTACACGGCGGCTTTTCACTTCCACGATAGGTTTGGAGTTTGCAATGGCTTCGTTAAATACTTCGATTGCTGCTTTGCCGGTTTTTTTCTCAATCTGTTCCAACGCACCGTAAACGATACGCTCGGCAACGGATTTTTTACCGTCAATCATCAATACGTTCATGAATTTGGTCAACTCGACGCTACCGAATTTAGGATCTGGCAGTACGTCGCGCTTGGGGACTTCTCTACGTCTTGGCATTTTAATTTCCTTTAATCTATTCAGTCGGGTCTATTCCCATGAATACCCAATTGAGTATTCACTTACTCGGCCGTTGTTCAGCTTAGGCGGCCGACGTGCCTATTTGAGTCCCGGTAATTATTTAGGACGCTTAGCACCGTATTTAGAACGGGCTTGTTTGCGGTCTTTAACACCTGCAGTATCCAAAGAACCGCGTACAGTGTGGTAACGTACACCCGGCAAGTCTTTTACACGGCCGCCGCGAATCAGTACGACGCTGTGCTCTTGCAGGTTGTGGCCTTCACCGCCGATATATGAAATGACTTCAAAACCGTTGGTCAGGCGGACTTTACATACTTTACGCAATGCAGAGTTAGGTTTTTTAGGGGTAGTCGTGTATACACGGGTGCACACGCCGCGTTTTTGCGGGCAGGCTTCCAGTGCGGGCACTTTGTTTACGTACACGGGCTTTTGACGGCCTTTGCGTACCAATTGGTTGATAGTTGGCATATTTTCTCGTCCTGTTGAGTTAAATACTTGCCGACACCATGTCGGCAAGAGTGGAATTATATTTTTATTGCAAGCAGACAGTCAAGCATAACGACAAGAAAAAAGATGATTTTCTTGTTTGCCGATAAATATTTACCGACATCCCTCACAATCAGTCGGACGGCTGGAGAAAATACTGTCAATACGTTTTTTCCATACTGACAAACCATCCCTTGCCGCTGTGCGAATAAAAGGCGGGCATATTGCTGTTGTTCTTGTTGTAACGGAAATTTATTTGGGGTGTAAATCCTTTCCACGACAGTTTTTTATGCCATAAAGCCGCGCTCATCCGATGTTAATCATCACGCCGAGTAAAATTGTAAATTAATGTTGCAGGGGCTTTAAATATCCGTTTCGTGTAACCCGCACCCAACTTCAGTCCAAGACCGCCGTCTAATATTTTCACCGTACCCAAACTTACACCATAACGCCGTGAAGCCTGCTCTTTCTCCACAGTATTATCAAACATACCGCTAATACCCCCGTACAACTGCCAAGCCGACATAGCGTAATAGCTGAACGTACCGCTCACCGAAATCGTTTTACTGTTGTAACGTTTTGCCAAATATTCGTCATGGTATTGTTTGCGGCCATACTGGAAAGATTGGGTGCTGCGCCATTTTTCATTCAGACGGCGGCTGTAATCCAACGCAATACCCGTATTTGCCGTATAACGGTTATTGCCCAGCCGGTTTTGTTTGACAAAGGGCCGGAATCCCCACTCTAGACGGCTATTCCGATAACGGTAGCCTACTTCGGCATGAAACGCCTGTTCGCTAAAATCCCGGGCATTCCAATAATGCACACCGGAACCGCTGATGCCTAAGCGGGCAAAGTGATTGCCTGCCATGTTAAACATCCGGTCAATACCCAATTCATACCTTATCCCGTTGGCGCGTTTGGGCAGGCTGTCTTCCGATTTTATCCATTTCCGGCCGTTGATGACGATGTCCCGTGAAAGGGACGCATTGTTTACATTATCTGTTTGTTCATAGTTCATATTGAACGAAGGATGCCACGCCTGCACCGCTTCCGCCTGACGGATATATTCCCGTGCAAGCTGCCGCATATCGGGCGGCAACACCTCCTCGGCCCGGTGCAACTGAACCAATGCCTCACGATATTGTTTGTCTTCAAACAGCATCACGCCCAAATCAAAACGGGGATAAACAAGATCGGGTCTTTCCGACAACAACTCACGGTATAGATCGGCCGCCTCGAACATCGCCGCCTGCCGCGCTTTTAGGAACTTCAGACGGCATTGCATCGCGAACCGGCGGCACATCCTCTGCAAACGGCAGGAGGGCGAGGCTTTCCCCTTCAGACGGCATCGCAGCCCGACTACCGACGTTAATCGGTTCGACAGGCACGCCGATATCCTCGGCAAACGTCGCCGAAGCGATTAGGTATCCCATAAAAAAGATATTTTTAGATTTCATCAATTTCATAACAAATTCAAATAAAATGCCCAGCAACGCCATTTTTCTTTTCGTATTGCCCGGCCATTTATGTTCAGTAAGAATCAACTGTTTTAAAAGAAATTATTGCTGTTTTGAGGTATTGCATTGCCGCTTGGCAGTATTCGATTTGGCGGACTGTTTTTTGAAGAAAATGCCGTCTGAAACTTCAGACGGCATCTTGCCCGGACAAACGGCACTAAATAGAAATAGTGCTTTCTCTATTTCTTCTCGCCGCCGAAACCGATAACAGCTTGATGTTTATGCTCTTGGCTTACAGCACCTGCTACTTCATTAGCCGCTTCGCCGAAAATACCCAAATGATACTTTTTAATCTCATTATCCTTCTCTAACATAGCCACCCCTTCGTTCACGCCGAAATAAGAAACCCGGTCTTTCAACCCCAAGCTGGAGCCGGACTCTCGATAAGGGATTCTCTCAATAGCAGCTTCTTCTAATTTGATCTTGCCATATTGTTCCATTCCTTCAATTGAGCCAGAGCCTTTTCTACGATCAAAATCAATTGTGTATCTAAATACGCCATTATGGTTATCTAACGATTCTTTGGATAAAACCCCATTACCGCCAAATGCCCGACCTTCATATTGAAAGCTCCCAGCCTTGGGTAATTTGTCTTCATCTGTTGCCACGCCTCTAATGTCGCCCAGATACAAGTCAAAAGGAATCTCTTCAGGATTTTGTCCATCCTCTTCTATAGGATTACCGTCTTTTCGACTGTAGCCAAAATAGCCTCTAACCACAGAATACGGTTGCTCATAAACCCAAGTTTTTAATAGCGCATAATTCTGTTCTTTATCCGCACCGTAAAACTCAATCTTTTGCTCACTCAAACCTTTGGGGAGAACATCTAGTTCCCCCCCTTACTACCTTCGTATTTTTTACCATTAACATATACATCCATCTTCTGAAGTTGTTCCTTACTAAACGGCTCTTCGCCGTCTAGAAATAGCATTGCCTTGACAGATTCACCCTTACCGAGCTTACCTGCATATTGTTTTCGCACTCCTGTATATTCATCACCTTTAACCTTTAATACTTTGGCTTGCAATTCTTTTGGTACATCTTTTAATGATGATTTCTTCAGATATTCAATAACTTTTTCATCTTTCGCATCAACATTTGCATTGTCTTTCAGTTGTTCCGAAACGCTTGGTTGAACCGACATAGATGAATCGGAACCGCCACCCGCGCACGCTGTTAGCCCCATAGAAGCAATAACAGCAATAACAAGTTTATTCATTGCTGATTGAGATACTTTCATTTAGACTCCCCCAAACTTTGTTAAAAAAACTTAAGCTTTAAGTCTGGGAATTCTACCCCCCACCGTGCGAAATTTTTAAAGTATTTTTGCAATATTTAACACAATAACCTTCGGATTTAACTCGTTCTATTCGATGCATAATTTGACGGCACGAAGATATGGGACACTTATCGGGCTTATATCCACACGCCTCAAAATGACGAAAACGCTTGTTTTTGCCTTAATCGGACAAAGAAAAACCGCAAGCTCAAGGCTTGCGGTTTTTTATTGAATGAACGCGCCGAAGATTATTCATCCGTTACTTGGGTTTCAGCAGTCTCCTGCTCTACCCCTTGCCATTGCTGATGACGGCTGCGGTGATAAGTCAAACCGGTACCGGCAGGAATCAGGCGACCGACGATGACATTCTCTTTCAGACCGCGCAGTTCGTCTTGTTTGCCCATGATGGCAGCTTCGGTCAACACACGGGTGGTTTCTTGGAACGATGCGGCAGAAATGAAGCTGTCGGTGGACAGGGAGGCTTTGGTAATACCCAGCAATATGTTTTCGTAACGTGCCGGCTCTTTGCCTTCTTCCAAAGCTTTTTCATTGGCCGCCATCATATCGCCGCGTTCGACCTGCTCTCCGGTAATAAACCCGGTTTCGCCGGCATCCGCAATGTTCACACGGCGCAACATTTGACGGATGATGACTTCGATGTGTTTATCGGAAATCTTCACACCTTGCAGGCGGTAAACCTCTTGCACCTCTTGGACAATGTAGCGTGCCAGTGCTTCGATACCTTGCAGACGCAGAATATCGTGCGGATCGACCGCGCCGTCCACAATGGTTTCGCCTCGGTTTACCACTTGACCGTCATGTACCAGAATTTGTTTCTCTTTGGAAATCAAAGTCTCGTATGCTACACCGTCCACGTCAGTGATAATCAGACGTTGTTTGCCTTTGGTCTCCTTACCGAAGGAAACGGTACCGGTAATTTCCGCCAGCATACCGGCATCTTTCGGCACGCGTGCTTCAAACAGCTCGGCAACGCGCGGCAGACCGCCGGTAATGTCGCGGGTTTTGGAAGAGGCTTGCGGAATACGCGCCAATACGTCGCCTTTACCGATTTCCTGACCTTCGCGTACGGTAATCACCGCACCAACGGGGAATGCCATCGAAACCGGAGTGGACGTACCGGGAATACAGATTTCCACGCCGTTTTCGTCCAAGAGTTTCACAGTCGGACGCAGCAGTTTGGAAGCACTAGAGGAACGGCGTTTACCGTCAATCACTACCAAAGCGGACAAACCGGTTACATCATCGGTTTGTTTTGCAACGGTAACGCCCTCTTCCATGTTCTCGAATTTCACCATACCTGCATGTTCGGTAATCATCGGACGGGTATGCGGATCCCAAGTTGCCAAGGTTTGACCGGCTTTAATGGCCATACCGTCTTGTACCAGCAGGATGGCACCGTAAGGTACTTTGTGGCGTTCGCGTTCACGGCCGATGTCATCGTGAATCACGACTTCGCAAGAACGGCCGATGACAACCAACTCGCCTTTGTTGTTGGCAACATAACGCATTTGGCTGCTGAAACGTGCCGTACCGTTGGATTTGGCTTCGACTTGGCTGGCTGCTGCCGCACGGGATGCCGCACCACCGATGTGGAACGTACGCATGGTCAACTGGGTACCCGGTTCACCAATAGACTGAGCCGCAATCACGCCGACTGCCTCGCCGGCATTGACCAGTTTGCCGCGCGCCAAGTCGCGGCCGTAACAGTGCGCGCACAGACCGTGGCGGGTTTTACAAGTAATCGGAGTACGGACTTTGACTTCATCGACACCGGATTGGTCAATCATATCCACCAGTTTTTCAGTCAACAACGTACCGGCTTCAACCAAAGTCTCGCCGCTTGACGGATCGACAACGTCAGACGCGGTAACACGACCCAAAATACGATCGCGCAATGCTTCAATCACATCACCGCCTTGTACCACTGCCTTCATGACAAAGCCGTCTGAAGTACCGCAATCGTCTTCAACAACGACCAAGTCTTGAGTTACGTCTACCAGACGACGGGTCAGGTAACCGGAGTTCGCGGTTTTCAACGCGGTATCCGCCAAACCCTTACGCGCACCGTGGGTCGCAATAAAGTATTGCAATACGGTCAGACCTTCGCGGAAGTTTGAGGTAATCGGCGTTTCAATAATCGATCCGTCAGGTTTCGCCATCAAACCGCGCATACCGGACAACTGTTTAATCTGAGCCGCAGAACCACGGGCACCGGAGTCCGCCATCATATAAATGGAGTTGAATGACTCTTGATCGACTTCGTTGCCGTCACGGTCGATAACTTTTTGTTTGGACAGGTTGTCCATCATCGCTTTAGCAATCTTATCGCCGGCACGACCCCAAATATCCACCACTTTGTTGTAGCGTTCGCCGTTGGTAACCAAACCTTGACGGTATTGGTCTTCGATTTCTTTAACTTCGGCATTGGCTTCAGCCAGCAAGGCCGCTTTTTCTTTTGGAATTTCCATATCGTCAACGGCAATGGAAATACCGCCTTTTGCCGCAAATCCGAAACCGGTGTACATCAGGTGGTCGGCGAAGATAACCGTATCGCGCAAGCCGCACAGGCGGAACGATGCGTTAATCAGCTTGGAAATTTCTTTTTTCTTCAACGCTTTGTTGACATATTCAAACGGCAGGCCTTTCGGCAGGATTTCGCTCAACAATGCACGGCCGACGGTTGTTTCGTAACGGTTAACGACAGGCTCAAACTCACCTGCTTCGTTTTTCACCCATTCGCGCAGACGTACGGTTATTTTTGTACCCAGCTCGACCTGTTTGGTATGGTATGCACGATGCACTTCTTTCACATCGGCAAACAGGCTGCCCTCGCCTTTGGCATTGATACGGTCGCGGGTCATGTAGTACAGACCCAATACGATGTCTTGGGAAGGTACGATAATCGGTTCGCCGTTGGCAGGAGACAATACGTTGTTTGAAGCCAGCATCAGCGTGCGTGCTTCCATTTGCGCTTCCAAGCTCAATGGAACGTGTACTGCCATTTGGTCACCGTCAAAGTCGGCATTAAATGCGGCACACACCAATGGGTGCAACTGAATCGCTTTACCTTCGATCAGAATAGGCTCGAACGCTTGAATACCCAAACGGTGCAGGGTCGGCGCACGGTTCAACATAATCGGATGTTCGCGGATGACTTCTTCCAAGATATCCCATACTTCAGGTACTTCTTGTTCTACCAATTTTTTCGCAGCTTTAACGGTAGACGCCAAACCTTGTTTTTCCAATTTGTGGAAAATAAATGGTTTGAACAGTTCCAACGCCATTTTTTTCGGCAAACCGCATTGGTGCAGACGCAGGTATGGGCCTACGGTAATCACGGAACGGCCGGAGTAGTCCACACGTTTGCCCAACAGGTTTTGACGGAAGCGGCCGCCTTTACCTTTAATCATATCTGCCAACGATTTCAGCGGACGTTTGTTGGCTCCGGTCATGGCTTTACCGCGACGGCCGTTATCCAACAGCGAGTCAACCGCTTCTTGCAACATACGTTTTTCGTTGCGGACGATGATGTCAGGCGCATGCAGTTCCAGCAGGCGTTTCAGACGGTTGTTGCGGTTGATGACGCGGCGGTACAAATCGTTCAAATCGGAAGTGGCAAAACGGCCGCCGTCCAACGGAACCAACGGACGCAAATCAGGCGGCAATACCGGCAGCACATCCATAATCATCCACTCCAGCTTCATACCGGAACGATGGAAGGCTTCCAATACTTTCAAGCGTTTAGCGATTTTTTTGATTTTGGTGTCAGAACCGGTCGATTCAAGCTCTTGGCGCAGGATTTCGATTTCGCCTGCTACATCCAAGGTTCGCAACAATTCGCGGATACCTTCCGCACCCATTTTGGCATCGAAGTCGTCGCCGTATTCGTCCAGTTTGTTGTAGTAATCGTCTTCAGTCAGCAATTGACGACGTTGCAACGGAGTCATGCCGGGATCGGTCACCACGAATGCTTCAAAGTACAATACGCGTTCGATATCACGCAACGTCATGTTCAATACCATACCCAAGCGGGAAGGCAGGGATTTCAAGAACCAAATATGGGCAACGGGTGCAGCCAATTCGATATGGCCCATGCGTTCGCGGCGCACTTTGGACAGGGTAACTTCTACGCCACATTTTTCACAGGTTACGCCTTTAAATTTCAATCGTTTGTATTTTCCGCACAAGCATTCGTAGTCTTTGACCGGGCCAAAGATTTTGGCGCAGAACAAGCCGTCGCGCTCGGGTTTGAACGTACGGTAGTTGATGGTTTCAGGTTTTTTAACTTCGCCATAAGACCATGAGCGGATGGTTTCGGGAGAGGCAATACCGATTTTGATGGCATCAAACTCTTCTTCCATACCTGCGGTTTGCAACGGATTAAATAAGTTCAACAAATTCATTTCTGCTCCTTGAAGGAAATATTTTTACCGCGTGGCGGATTTTCGATATGGATAAAGGTACAGTGCTTTCAGACGGCATTTCGTTTTTAAACATTGTCGGGCTGCCCCGCATACCTGCAGAACAGCTCCCCTTATGCCGTCTGAAACCCGTATCAGTAGCGTTCCAAATCGATATCCAAACCCAGTGAGCGAATCTCTTTGACCAATACGTTGAAGGACTCGGGCATACCGGCATCGATTTTGTGTTCGCCTTTGACGATGTTTTCGTACATTTTGGTACGGCCGTTCACGTCGTCAGACTTCACAGTCAGCATCTCTTGCAGCGTGTATGCCGCGCCGTATGCTTCCAATGCCCAAACCTCCATCTCACCGAAACGTTGGCCGCCAAACTGAGCTTTACCGCCCAGAGGTTGTTGAGTAACCAGACTGTACGGGCCGGTAGAACGCGCGTGCATTTTTTCGTCAACCAAGTGGTGCAGTTTCAGATAGTGCATCACACCGACTGTAACCTTGCGGTCAAATGCTTCGCCTGAACGGCCGTCATACAGCGTGATTTGAGTTTTACTGTCGTTGAAGCCCAGTTTCTCAACCTCAGGATCTTCGCTTGGGTAAGCCAAGTTCAACATTTCGCGGATTTCAGACTCTTTCGCACCGTCGAATACAGGAGAGGCGAAAGATGCACCTTTACGCAGATTGGAAGCCAATTCGATGATTTCTTCATCAGTCAGGCTGTCCAAATCTTCTTTCTTACCGCTGCCGTTGTAGAGTTTGTTCAAGAACTCGCGCAGCTCGCCGGCTTTGCGTCGCTCTTTCAGCATACGGTCGATGCGCTCGCCGATACCTTTTGCCGCCCAACCCAAGTGAACTTCCAAAATCTGACCGATGTTCATACGGGAAGGTACGCCCAACGGGTTCAGTACGATGTCCACAGGACGGCCGTCCGCCATGTACGGCATGTCTTCCACAGGCAGAATGCGAGATACCACACCTTTATTACCGTGGCGGCCCGCCATTTTGTCACCGGCTTGCAGACGGCGTTTGATGGCGATAAAGACTTTCACCATTTTTTGTACGCCGGGTTGCAGCTCGTCGCCTTGGGTCAGTTTTTTCTTCTTGATCTCATACAACTCATCCGCTTCTTCGCGTTTTTGTTGCAGGCTCAATTTAATCAGTTCCAACTGCTTGGCCAAATCTTCATCGGTCAAACGGATATCAAACCAATCGTGCCTGCTCGGCAGACCCGCCAGATATTCGGTCGTGATTTCGCTGCCTTTGGCCAGCTTCATCGGACCGCCGTTGGCTTTCTGACCGACAATCATACGCTCGATACGGTCGAATGCGTCGTTGTCGAAAATACGCAATTGGTCGTTCAAATCCAAACGGTAGCGTTTCAATTCGGAATCGATAATGGATTGGGCGCGTTTGTCGCGTTGGATGCCTTCGCGGGTAAAGACTTGAACGTCGATAACCGTACCGCTCATACCGGTAGGCATACGCAATGAAGTATCTTTTACGTCAGACGCTTTTTCGCCGAAGATGGCGCGCAGCAGTTTTTCTTCCGGCGTCAGCTGGGTTTCGCCTTTAGGCGTTACCTTGCCTACCAACACATCGCCGGCTTCTACTTCCGCACCGATGTAAACGATACCGGATTCGTCCAAACGGTTTTGCATACGCTCGGACAAGTTCGGAATATCGCGGGTAATGTCTTCCGCACCCAGCTTGGTATCGCGGGCAACGACATTCAATTCCTCAATGTGAATCGAAGTATAGCGGTCGTCCGCAGCCACTTTTTCGGAAATCAGAATCGAGTCTTCGTAGTTGTAACCGTTCCACGGCATGAAGGCGATGGTCATATTTTGACCCAAAGCCAATTCGCCCAAATCGGTGGACGCGCCGTCGGCCACCAAATCGCCGCGTTGCAAAACATCGCCTGCTTTGACAGCCGGACGTTGGTTGATGTTGGTAGATTGATTGGAACGGGTGAATTTAACCAAATTGTAAATATCGACACCCACTTCGCCGGCAGTCGCTTCGTCGTCATGGACACGGATCACAACGCGGTTGGCATCGACATACTCGACCACGCCGCCTCGGCGGGCAACGATTGCAGTAGCAGAGTCAACGGCAACGGAACGCTCGATACCGGTACCGACCATCGGTTTTTCAGGACGCAGACAAGGCACTGCCTGACGTTGCATGTTGGCACCCATCAATGCGCGGTTCGCGTCATCGTGTTCCAAGAACGGAATCAGGGATGCCGCAACGGATACCACCTGACCGGTTGCCACGTCCATATATTGGACGCGGTCGGGCGTTGCCATAATGGTTTCGCCTTTTTCACGACAGGTAACCAAATCGCCAATCAGATTGCCGTCTGAATCCAAATCGGCATTCGCCTGTGCAATCACATAGCGGCCTTCTTCGATGGCAGACAAGTAATCAATTTCCTCGGTTACTTTGCCGTCAATAACGCGGCGGTAAGGCGTTTCCAAGAAACCGTAATCATTGGTGCGCGCGTAAACAGACAATGAGTTGATCAAACCGATGTTCGGACCTTCAGGCGTTTCAATAGGACATACACGTCCATAGTGGGTCGGATGCACGTCCCGCACTTCGAAGCCGGCACGTTCGCGGGTCAAACCGCCCGGGCCCAATGCAGATACACGGCGTTTATGGGTTACTTCAGACAAGGGATTGGTCTGATCCATAAACTGACTCAATTGGCTGGAGCCGAAGAATTCTTTGATGGCGGCAGAAACGGGTTTCGCATTAATCAAGTCGTGCGGCATCAAGTTTTCTGATTCCGCCTGATTCAAACGTTCTTTTACGGCACGTTCCACACGAGCCAAACCGCTGCGGAATTGGTTTTCAGTCAGCTCGCCTACCGACCGTACTCGACGGTTGCCCAAGTGATCGATATCGTCCACTTCGCCATGGCCGTTACGCAACTCGACCAAAGTCGCAATCGAGGCGACAATATCTTCGACGCTCAGGACATAACCGCCTTTGTCGGCAGCACCGGCAAACGTCTCGTTCAACAGGCGGCCGTACCAAGAGTTTTGTTGGGCTTCGGACAGTTTTTGTTCGTATGTGCGCGTATTAAATTTCATACGGCCTACGCGGGACAAATCGTAGCTGTCTTCACTGAAGAACAAGCGGTTAAACAATTGCTCGACCGCCTCTTCGGTGGGCGGTTCGCCCGGACGCATCATACGGTAAATCGCAACACGCGCCGCCTGCCGGCCGGCAGTCTCATCCGTGCGCAAGGTATTGGAAATATAAGCACCCTGATCCAACTCATTGATGTAAAGGGTCGTAATTTCTTTTACGCCGTTAATATCAAATTTGGCCAACAACTCTTCTGTAATTTCATCATTGGCAGAAGCCAATACCTCGCCGGTTTCCGAATCAATCAAATCGGCAGCCAATGCTTTGCCCAGCAGGCTTTCCTGTTCTACATCCAAACGGGTCAGGCCTGCATTGGTAATATCACGGATATTTTTCGCAGTAATGCGCTTACCTTTGGCAACCAATACATTGCCTTCTTTATCCAAGATATCGACCTTGGCAGTTTCGCCTTTCAGACGGCCTGCGACCAAATCGGTTTGAACACCGTTTGAAGACAAATAAAACGTTTCTTTGTCGTAGAAAATATCCAAGATTTGCTCATTGTTGTAGCCCAAAGCCTTCAACAAAATCGTTACCGGCATTTTACGGCGGCGGTCGATACGGAAATACAGCAAATCTTTCGGATCAAATTCAAAATCCAACCATGAACCACGGTAGGGAATGATGCGGGCGGAGAATAACAATTTGCCGGAAGAGTGTGTCTTACCTTTGTCATGCTCGAAGAACACACCGGGCGAACGGTGCAACTGGGAAACAATCACACGCTCTGTGCCGTTAATCACAAAAGAACCGCTCGGGGTCATCAACGGAATTTCGCCCATATACACTTCGTTTTCACGAACTTCTTTTACCGTCGGTTTAGACGCTTCCTTATCCAAAATCACCAAACGGATACGCGCGCGCAGAGGGGCAGCATAAGTGATTCCGCGCAATTGACATTCAGGGATATCGAACAAAGGCTCGCCCAGCGTGTAATATACAAACTCCAGACGAGCATAACCGTTGTGGCTCACAATCGGGAAAATAGAATTAAATGCCGCTTGCAGACCGTCATCGGTACGTTTGTCAAAAGCATTTTCCAGCTGCAAAAATTTCGCATAAGAATCAATTTGGGTTGCCAGTAGAAAAGGAACTTCCAAAACATTTTCCCGCTTTGCAAAACTCTTACGGATACGTTTTTTCTCGGTAAACGAATAGTTCATACACACTCCGAAAAGTAATTTTCAATAATAGGCCGTCTGAAAACAACGGTACGCATCAATCTGATATTTACATTTATTTGCAATGATTTGATAAAAACTATGCAAATAAATGTAAACAATACTTAATGCTTATTTTAAGAAGCAAAATAAGGCTGGCAGAAAACTGCCAGCCTTCATAAGAAGCATCAAATTATTTGATTTCGACTTTAGCGCCTGCTGCTTCCAGTTGTTTTTGGATGTCTTCGGCTTCAGCTTTAGAAACACCCTCTTTAATGGTTTTAGGTGCGCCGTCAACGATGTCTTTAGCTTCTTTCAGACCCAAACCAGTAATTGCACGGACAACTTTAATCACGCCGACTTTTTGATCGCCGGCAGAAGCCAAAACGACATCAAATTCGGTTTTTTCTTCAGCATCGGCAGCACCGGCACCAGCAGGACCTGCAACTGCAACAGCAGCAGCAGAAACACCGAATTTTTCTTCAAAAGCTTTAACCAGGTCATTCAATTCCATTACGGTCAAAGAACCAACTGCTTCCAAAATGTCTTCTTTAGTAATAGCCATGCTATTTTACTCCAAATATTGTATTAAAAAATAATTGATTAACAGAAACAAAATCGATTAAGCAGCTTCTTCGCCGGCTTTTTTCTCTGCCAAAGCAGCCAAACTGCGCGCAAAGCCCGATACAGGAGCTTGCATAACGAACAACAGTTTGGACAACAGCTCTTCGCGGCTCGGAATAGAAGCCAACTCAGCAACCTGAGCAGCATTCATTACTTCGCCATTGTAAGAACCGGCTTTAACGACAATTTTGTCATCTTTTTTCGCGAATTGGTGCAACACTTTAGCAGCAGCAACAGCATCTTCAGAAGCAGCGTAAACCAACGGACCAACCATTTGATCGGCCAATTCTACAAATGAAGTACCTTGCACTGCGCGACGAGCCAGAGTATTTTTCAGAACGCGCAAATAAACGCCTTCTTTACGTGCATTCGCACGAAGCTCAGTCATACTGGAAACACTGATACCGCGATATTCAGCGACTACGAGGGTTTGAGCATTAGCAATTGCCGCGCTAATTTCCTCGACCGCCACTTTCTTGGTTTCAATATTGAGACTCAAGGTCTACCTCCCACTGTTTATAAACAGGATACCAAAACGATATCCCACCAGCGCGGTAACCTAAAAAGACATCTTACAAGCAATCTTGCAATGTGTTTCAGGACTACCGTCTGCGTAGGGCAGTTACGATTAAATCTTACGATCCCTACGGTCTTGGACATCTACTTAATTTTAAGTAGCCCAAATTCAAGCAACTCAAAAACAGAGTTGCTTGAAAATTTCTTAGATTAGTTATTCACGCTTGATGTATCAACGCGAACACCTAAACCCATAGTGCTGGATACAGCAACTTTTTTCAGGTACTGACCTTTAGCAGCAGCAGGTTTGGCTTTAACGATAGCGTCCAGCAACGCATCAAAGTTCTCTTTCAAATCAGCTTCAGCGAATGAAGCACGACCAATCGTTGCATGAACAATACCTGCCTTGTCGGTACGGTACTGCACTTGACCTGCTTTTGCATTTTTTACCGCTTCGGCAACATTAGGGGTAACCGTACCTATTTTAGGGTTTGGCATCAGACCACGAGGACCCAAGATGGTACCCAATTGACCAACGATACGCATTGCATCAGGAGAAGCAATAACAACATCAAAGTTCAGATTGCCTGCTTTGATTTCAGCAGCCAAATCTTCGAAACCGACGACATCCGCACCAGCCTCTTTAGCAGCTTCTGCATTTACACCTTGAGTAAATACAGCCACACGGGTTGTCTTACCAGTACCTTTAGGCAGAACGACTGAACCACGGATAACTTGGTCAGATTTACGAGAATCAACGCCCAAGTTGAAAGATACGTCAACAGATTCGTCAAATTTAGCGGTAGCAGCTTTTTTAACCAAGGCAATTGCTTCGTCGATTGCGTACAGTTTGTTAGCTTCAACAGAAGAGCGAAGAACTTTCAAGCGTTTAGATACTTTAGCCATTATACAACACCCTCCACGTCCAAGCCCATTGAGCGAGCAGAACCTGCTATAGTACGAACAGCCGCATCCAAGTCAGCAGCAGTCAAATCAGGCTCTTTAGTTTTAGCAATTTCTTCCAACTGGGCACGGGTCAATTTACCTACCTTGTTTGTCAGAGGATTAGAACTACCTTTTTGCAAACCGGCGGCTTTTTTCAACAGAATAGAAGCCGGAGGAGTTTTCATCACAAATGTGAATGATTTATCTGCAAATGCAGTAATCACAACCGGAATTGGCAAACCAGATTCCATACCTTGGGTTGCAGCATTAAATGCTTTACAGAATTCCATGATATTCAAACCACGTTGACCCAAAGCAGGACCAACTGGGGGGGATGGATTGGCTTTGCCTGCAGGAATTTGCAGTTTAATATAGCCGATAATTTTCTTTGCCACTTAACGGACTCCTAAAAACGGGTAAGACGCGGAACCATTTCCGCTCCCCAAGTTAGTTTTTGATTCTATCCTCTTATTGCTTTTTTTTCAAGTATAAAAATCAGTTAATCTTCTCAACCTGGCTGAACTCCAGCTCAACGGGTGTTTCTCTACCAAATATCTGAACAGACACGCGTAACTTATTCCGTTCATAATTGACCTCCTCAACCACCCCGTTAAAATCCGCAAACGGTCCTTCATTTACACGAACCTGTTGACCGACCTCAAATTCAACTTTTGGTTTCGGCTTCTCTATGCCGGTCTGAACCTGCTGTAAAATAATTTCAGCCTCTCTCTGACTAATCGGCGTGGGTCTATTAGCCCTCCCTCCAATAAAACCAGAAACACGGGGAGTGCTTTTTACAAGATGCCAAGAGTCATCTGTCATTTCCATCTCAACTAACACATAACCAGGATATGACTTTCTTTCACTAATAGTCTTACGACCATTGCGGATATCAACAACTTTCTCTACAGGCACCAGAATTTGTCCGAAATAATCTCCCATCTCCTCACGGGCAATTCGCTCTTCCAATATTCGTTGGACATTCTTCTCAAACCCCGAATACGCCTGTACAACATACCATTTTTTCGACATCTCAACCTTCCCTTCTCAGCAATACATCAAAAAATAACCACGAAATTGCTGTATCTGCCGCATAGATAAATATAGAAAGCACAGCAACAAACACTATAACAAATACAGTCATTCTGACGGCATCTTCACGCTTAGGCCAAACCACCTTTTTGAATTCGGACCAAGAATTTGAGAAATATGCAAAAAAACCCTCCTTACCGGAATTAGATGCAGATTCTTTATCTTGAACAACCAGTTGATTCACTTTAACATTCTTTTTTTCAGGCGTATGTTCTGTCATATTATTTATCCATCATAGCATCTGTCTATTCTCAATCCATGTAAATGGCAAGAGAGTTTACTAAATAACAAATACAAAAAAATTAACCGGCACAAGGCCGGTTAATTTTTTATTTGGCAGGCCAAGAGGGTCTCGAACCCCCAACCCTCGGTTTTGGAGACCGATACTCTACCAATTGAGCTATTGGCCTCTAAACTTAAGCGATAACAGAAGAAACCACGCCGGCACCCACGGTACGGCCGCCTTCGCGAATCGCAAAGCGCAGACCTTCTTCCATAGCGATAGGCGCAATCAGTTCTACAGTAATGGTTACGTTCTCACCCGGCATTACCATTTCCACACCTTTTTCCAAAGTAACCGCGCCGGTTACGTCAGTGGTACGGAAGTAGAATTGGGGACGGTAGTTGGCGAAAAACGGGGTATGGCGGCCGCCCTCTTCTTTGCTCAATACGTACACTTCTGCTTTGAACTTGGTGTGAGGAGTGATAGTACCCGGTTTGGCCAATACCTGACCGCGTTCTACGTCTTCACGTTTGGTACCGCGCAGCAATACGCCTACGTTGTCGCCCGCCTGACCTTCGTCCAGCAGTTTGCGGAACATTTCAACGCCGGTACAGGTGGTTTTTTGGGTTTCTTTCAGACCGACGATTTCAATCTCGTCACCAACGTGGATGATACCTCGCTCTACACGGCCGGTGACTACGGTACCGCGGCCGGAAATGGAGAACACGTCTTCGATAGGCAGCAGGAATGGTTTGTCCACGGCACGCTCGGGAGTCGGGATGTAGCTGTCCAATGCGGTAGCCAGTTCGAAGATTTTTTCTTCGTAAGCGGCATCGCCTTCCAAGGCTTTCAGTGCGGAACCTTGTACGATCGGGCAGTCGTCGCCGGGGAAGTCGTAGCTGGACAGCAGGTCGCGGATTTCCATTTCAACCAGTTCCAACAGCTCGGCATCGTCGACCATGTCGCATTTGTTCATGAACACGATGATGTAAGGTACGCCTACTTGACGGGCCAGCAGGATGTGTTCGCGGGTTTGCGGCATAGGGCCGTCGGCAGCAGAACATACCAGGATTGCACCGTCCATTTGTGCGGCGCCGGTAATCATGTTTTTAACGTAGTCGGCGTGACCCGGACAGTCTACGTGTGCGTAGTGGCGGGTTTCGGTTTCGTATTCTACGTGCGAGGTGTTAATGGTAATACCGCGTGCTTTTTCTTCGGGTGCGTTGTCGATTTGGTCGTAAGCTTTTGCAGCGCCGCCGAATTTTTTAGCTAAAATAGTAGTCAAAGCGGCAGTCAGGGTGGTTTTACCATGGTCAACGTGACCGATGGTGCCAACGTTTACGTGCGGTTTGCTACGTTCGAATTTTTCCTTAGCCATGGCAATATCCTATATATCTAAGCCTTAAAGAAATGAATAATCGAGAGATGGTGCCCATGGGCAGATTTGAACTGCCGACCTCTCCCTTACCAAGGGAGTGCTCTACCCCTGAGCTACATGGGCCTAATTGTTTGGAGCGGGTGAAGGGAATCGAACCCTCACCGTAAGCTTGGAAGGCTTCTGCTCTACCATTGAGCTACACCCGCATTACTCGCTACTGCCCCAAGTAAGAATTTTGGTGGAGGGAGAAGGATTCGAACCTTCGAAGCTTTCGCAACAGATTTACAGTCTGCCCCCTTTGACCGCTCGGGAATCCCTCCAAAAGAGAACACTAGTTTATTAGCGGCTTGCTTTTCCGTCAAGTTTTTTTTTGATTTTATTTCAAAACAGACATAATTTGATGTTTTAAAAAGAATTTATTTAAACTGGATAATCTTTTCGTATTTCGCCATCAACTCGTCATGGGTTTCGGGATGTTCTTCGTCAATCAGGATGCAGTCCACCGGGCAAACCTGCTGGCACTGCGGCTCATCGTAGTGTCCGACGCACTGCGTGCAGAGGTTGGGGTTGATTTCGTAAATTTCCTCGCCTTGGGAAATGGCATCATTGGGGCATTCGGGTTCGCATACGTCGCAGTTGATGCACTCGTCGGTAATAAAAAGCGACATTTCTTTTCCTTTTCCACTAAATTATCAAAACCGGGCGGGCGCGGATTATAGCACAAGGTTTTTTTGAACCGGACGGTTGCAAACGAATGTTTACAACCCGGAAATGATTATCAAAGCGCATATTATTCAGCCACTTGGAAAACCCTTAATTCAAATGTACCCTGCCCCGACTTCCCCTCCCTATATCCCGTCAGCCAATCAGGTTTGTCCGGCTGCCTGCCTGCCTCGATATAAACATATGCGCCGTCATTCAGGCGTGTGCCCAATACATTGAAAAGACTTTCCCAACTTTGCCACGCAAACGGCGGATCAAGGAAGACGACATCGAATTTCTCTTTTAGGTTTGCCAAATAGGCAATGCCGTCCGAACAGACGGTTTGCACCTGCCCCAAACCCAGTTCGCGGCTGTTTTTCTCAAGGGTTTGCACCGTTTGACGGTTGTTGTCTGCAATCACGACCCGTTTTGCATTACGCGATGCCGCCTCCATGCCGAGTGCGCCGCTGCCTCCGAAGAGATCCAAAACCGTTTTTCCCGTCAAATCCTGTCCCAGCCAGTTAAACAGCTTTTCACGCACGCTGTCGGGGGTTGGGCGCAGTCCGTCGGCGGATGCAAAACTCAATTTCCTGCCCCGGCATTGCCCGCCGATAATGCGTACCCGGTTGCTGTGTTTGGTATGTTTGCCTGCCGCCATAATCAAAAGCCTGAAAGTTCAAACGGTATTATACAAGACCTGTCGAAGAATATGCCGCCTGAAAACTTTTTTCAGACGGCATATCTGTTTAAACGGTTTCGGTCAGCTTGCGGAGCAGCTCGATTTCTTTGTCTTTTTGTTCCAACATTTCTTTACAGTGTTTTAATTCCATTTTTAACAAATCCAGCTTTACCGATGCATCCTGAGCGGTATAGATTGCAAATTCCCCGCTGTTGGTATCCACATCGTTAATCTGCAACACCATCCCGCCGCCGCCCGATTTGAGCGAATCCCGACAAATCCGGATTCCCGCCTGCGCGGGAATGGCGGGTTTTAGGGTTACGGTGTATCGGCAATGGCGGTACGGGTATTTCCCCGCACCTGCCCCGCGCCTGTAAACGGCAGGTGCATCAAAAATGCCGTCTGAAGGTTCAGACGGCATCGGTATCGGGGAATCAGAAGCGGTAGCGCACGCCCAACGAGGCTTCGTGGGTTTTGAAGCGGGTGTTTTCCAGGCGTCCCCAGTTGTGGTAGCGGTACCCGGCGTCCAAGGTCAGGTTGGGCGTGATGTCGATGCCTACGCCTGCCACTGCGCCGAAGCCCAAGCTGCTGATGCTGCGGCTTTCGTGATGGGGAAGTTTGCGGATCGGAGCATTTGTGGTAACACTTGGCTTAACACCCTGTTCCTTTGGGTAAGTGGTAACAGCAACGGTTTCTTGTTGAACCGAACGAACCTGATGTCTGACGTGTCCGTAGGCGACGCGCATGCCGATATAGGGTTTGAAGCGGGAACCGGTATCGAAATCGTAAATGGTTGACAAGCCGAGAGAAGAAACGGCGTGGAACGTACCGTTTTCCTGATGTTCCGTCTTCAAGGTTTGCTCGTTGCGAAGCCTTTTATCACCTCCTGTTTGCACCAGTTTTGTGTTGGCGGAATATTTATTGTTGTTCCATTTCCTGTAACGGGCATAATCTGCCGCTATCCTCCAGCCGCCGAAGTCGTAGCCGACCGACACCCTGGGGTGGATGGAATGCGTACGGATGTTTCTGAAATAATCGCTTACCGTGCTTATTTTTTTGCCTTGGTTTGCACCGGCTGCATCGGGATAATCGCGGGTAATGTGCTCGTAGGCGTAAGCCAGATCCGCCTGCACATACGGGCCGCGCCCATGGTCTTCACCCGCCGCCCGCGCTGCGGAAGAGAAGAGAAGAGAAGAGAAGAGAAGAGAAGAGAAGAGAAGAGAAGAGAAGAGAAGAGAAGAGAAGTTTTTTGTCGGCCGTATGCATATCAACTCCGAATATCTAAGATTAAATTATTAAAAAGATTGTTAATAAACGCCAAGCATTTTATCAGATTTGTTTTGCCGGGATATGATTTGTTTTGTTAAAGAATGTATTTATTTTTTAAAATCCCGGCCAACCGGGATAAATCCTGCTTTACCAATTGTTTTAAAATGGAAATTCGAACTTTTACCCCACTGTTGTCAAAACGCCGTCCGCACTCCTTCAAATACAGCCCGAAATGCTCTTTGGGAATGCCGTCAAACTTGCGCAAATGACGTTTGCCCGATTCCAAAAGTTCCCAATTGCGTTGATATGGTTTTGCCGTTCGGCAAAATGTGTGCCGCGATTGATACGGAAACGGCCAAATCCGCTTACAATCTGATACATCGTAACTACGAACAATCCGTATAAACAATGCTGCCGGGTTTCACCCGTCCGCGGATAATAGGCAATAAAATAGCGGTTCGAGTGTCCGACAGTAACCGTACAAACCTTGCCGTTGCGCTTCAAAAGCCCGAATACGGCGGCTTTGCCGGCGGCACTGCGGCCGCGTCTGCCTTTACGGAAATAACTTTCACCCGCCCCTGCTTCGCCGTCATACATTTCCAAATGCGGACTGTTTTGACGGATAAGTAATCGTAAACGATATGTCGTATGCCTCCATAATTTCGCAGATTTCGTCCAAATGCGTGTAAAGGAAGTTTTCCCGATGATGTGCCAAACACTATTTCGCCATAGAAAATAACAGGCTGCCGTGTTTTGATTAACTGCTGCCAACCCTGCTGCCGTTCTTGCAGTTACCCCTGCGGCAAACAGTCCGATGGGTTTCTTTTGTTTGTACCGGCTTGGACGGCTTTTCTCATAGGGATAATTCTGACTTAATTTAAATTTCCCCAGCCATCTGGGACAGCCCCTTCTAATTTACAAATGCCGTCTGAAACCCCTTTCAGACGGCATTTTCTTTCATCTTAATCCCAACCGCTTCACTCTTGCGGTGCAGGCGGTTCGATTTGTTCTTTCCAGCCGCATTCTTTTTGCGGGCAGACTTTTTCCACACCCCGGCGTTTGGTGGTTTTGATGGTCAGTACCGGCCAATGGCAGTTCGGGCATTCTTCGGCAACGGGCGGGTTCCAAGTGGCGTAGTTGCAGTCGGGATAGGTGCTGCAACTGTAAAACAGTTTGCCGTAGCGGGATTTGCGCTCGACGAGGTTGCCTTTTTTGCATTGCGGGCATTGGACGCCGGTATCTTTGGGTTTTTCCAACGGCTCGACGTGTTTGCATTTGGGGTAGTTGGCGCAACCGATGAATTTACTGCCGGTACGGCTGTATTTATACGCTAACCGTCCGCCGCATTTGGGGCATTCGCGTCCGTCGAGTTCGGCTTGTTCAGCCTCGGCTTTGGCGATGCGCTCGGCGGCTTCTTCGGCGGTTTCGTTGACGTTGCGCGTGTAGCTGCATTCGGGATAGCCGGCGCAGGCGACGAAGCGGCCCATTTTGCCGAACTTGATTTGCAGCTTGTGTTCGCCGCATTTCGGGCAGGTTTCGTTAAGTTCCTGCGTGGTAAATTTGGCGCGTTCGATGCCCTCTTTTTCTTCCACTTGTTTGATGAACGGTTTCCAGAATTTGTCCATCACAGGGATCCATTGGCGTTTGCCGTCGGCGATTTCGTCAAGCTGGTCTTCGAGTTTGGCGGTGAAGTGGTAATCGACGTATTGGGCGAAGTGTTCGGTCAGGAATTTATTGACGATGTCGCCTGTGTCGGTGGGCATGAAGCGTTTTTGCTCAAGGGTAACGTATTCGCGGTCTTTGAGCGTGGAGATGATGCTGGCGTAGGTCGAGGGGCGGCCGATGCCGTATTCTTCAAGGGCTTTAACCAGTGTGGCTTCGTTGTAGCGCGGCGGCGGAGTGGTGAAGTGTTGTTCGCCGTAGAGTTTGTCGACCGGCAATTTGTCGCCTTCGCTCATTTCGGGCAGTTTTTTGCCGTCTTCGCTCTCTTCATCGTCGCTGCTTTCTTCGTAAACGCTGAGGAAGCCTGCGAAGGTTTGCACTTGTCCGGTTACTCGGAACACGCCTTTGCCGACGGTAATATCGACGGTGGTTTGGTCGAATTTGGCGGGCGTCATCTGACAGGCGACGGTGCGCTGCCAAATCATTTGATAAAGTTTAAACTGGTCTGCACTCAGGAAGGGTTTGACGCTTTCGGGCGTGCGGTACACGGAAGTCGGGCGGATCGCTTCATGGGCTTCTTGGGCGTTTTTGGATTTGGTTTTGTATTGTTTGGCGGCACTCGGCAGATATTCTTTGCCGATTTTGTTTTCAATGTAATGGCGGATTTCGGTTAACGCTTCGTCAGCCAAATTCACGCTGTCGGTACGCATATAGGTAATCAGACCGATGGCGCCCTGCCCTACGTCTATACCTTCGTAAAGCTGCTGGGCGGTACGCATGGTGCGGTCGGTGGTGAAACCAAGTTTACGCACGGCATCCTGCTGCATGGTGGATGTGGTGAACGGCGCGGCGGGGTTGCGGCTGCGCTTTTTCTTTTCGATGGCGGTAACGACGGCCTCTTTGCCTTCGAGTTCTTTCAACACATCGGCTTGAGCGGCTTCGTTCGGCAGGTCGAATTGTTCGAGTTTCGCGCCGTTGTATTGGGCGAGTTTGGCGGTGAACTTGCTGCGGCCTTTGTGGCTGTCTAGATGTACCGTCCAATATTCCTGCGCTTCAAACGCGCGGATTTCGTTTTCGCGTTCGCAAATCAGGCGCAAAGCAGGGCTTTGCACGCGGCCCGCGCTCAAACCGCGTCGGATTTTTTTCCACAGCAACGGCGAGAGGTTGAAACCGACCAGATAGTCCAGAGCGCGACGGGCTTGTTGCGCATCGACCAAATCCATTTCGATTTCGCGAGGATGGGCAACCGCATCGAGCACGGCGTTTTTGGTGATTTCGTGGAACACGACACGCTGCGGCTTGATGTTTTTCAGGCCGCGTTTGGATTTGAGGATTTCCAAAAGATGCCAGGAAATGGCTTCGCCTTCCCTGTCCGGGTCGGTTGCGAGGTAGATGTTTTCGGCTTCTTTGGCAGCGGCAACAATCGCATCGACATGTTTGCCGTTGCGGCTGATGAGTTGGTATTTCATCGCAAAGCCGTTGTCGGGATCGACCGCGCCGCTTTTGGGGACGAGGTCGCGGACGTGTCCGTAGGACGCGAGGATTTCAAAATCGCCGCCCAAATATTTTTTCAGGGTTTTGGCTTTGGACGGGGATTCGACGATTAAGAGGTTTTTCGCCATTTGTCGTTCTCTGGATGGTGGTTTTGACGCCGGTGTTTCAGACGGCATCGGGCGGGCCGGCGCCGTCTGAAGCCGCTTCAGTTCATCGTGGGTTTGTTGTCGAGTAAAAGCGCGCTCATCAGCTCGTCGCCGACCAATACGGGCAGCTCGCTCTTGTTTGCCCATAAAAGCAGCAGGGTCAGCACTTTGGCGGTATCTACGGTAATTTCGTCGCCGGGGATGTGCATGAGCGCGTGGATGATGATTTCCCGCTGTTCGCAGCTGACGGCTTTTTCTTCAATCAGATACTGCATCAGCCCCATCACTTCCTGCGGCAGGTTGTCGGTTTCTTCTTTGCTGTACACGCGCAATGCGCCGCTGCCGGCGGGTTCGGCGGAAAATTCGGAGCTGTTGAGCAATACTTCCATCATCATCAGGGTGTTGCCGATTTCCATCGTATCGAAACCCGCTTCTTCAAGCAGCATACCCAAGTCTTCGGGCGGCGGGCAGGTATCGAAATCTTGGAAATGTTCGATGAGGTAGGCGATGACTTCGGTCATTCGTGTTCCTTAATATAAAGTGCGTTCAAGTTCGGATACGCTGGTATCTGCCGCCGGGCATTGCGGCAACGCTGCCGTCCAATTCCAATTCCAACAGTGCGGCATACAAATCTGCGGCAGGCATAGCCAACTGTCCGGCAAGCACGTCGGGATGGATGGGGTCGAAACCCATTTTATCCAGTATGCCGCCGACGGCTGTGCCGCCTGCCGCCCCTTCAGACGGCATTTTTGCGGCAGGCGGCGGGGCGTATGCCGTCTGAACGGCGCGGCGGCCCGTGTCGGGCGTATCCTTATTTATAGAATATGACGAAGCACCCGTATTTTGCAATAGCCCCGGGCATTCGTTCAGGATGTCGTCCAAACATTCCGTCAGTTTCGCTCCGTCTTTAATCAGTTTGTGGCAGCCTTTGCTGTGGGGGTTGTCTATCGAACCGGGTACCGCCATCACTTCGCGCCCCATTTCTGCCGCCAGGCCGGCGGTAATCAGCGAACCGGATTCCAAGGCGGCCTCGACCACCAGCGTAACCTGCGACAGCGCGGCAATCAGGCGGTTGCGGCGCGGAAAGTTGCCGGCATACGGCCGCGTGCCGATGGGGAACTCGCTGACAATCAGCCCTTTTTCGGCGATTTCATAGGCAAGGTTTTTGTTGGCCGGCGGATAAATGCGGTCTATGCCCGTCCCCCACACGGCGATGGTGCCGCCTTCTGCCTCCAGTGCGCCCTGATGGGCGGCGGTGTCGATGCCCGAAGCCATACCCGACACGGTAGGAATGCCTTTCCCACCCAACGCCCTGCCGAAATCTTTGGCAATCCGCATCGCCTGCGGCGTGGCATGGCGGCTGCCGACGATGGCGGCGGAAGGCTTGTGCAGCAGCCGCACGTTGCCGCGCAAAAACAAAACCGGCGGCGCGGTCAGCCCCTGCGTCAGCATTTCGGGGAAATCTTCATCCTGAAGCAGCATCAGGCGGCATCCGTCCCGCATTTCCCATTCCAACGCCGCTTCTGCCGCCTGCCGCGCCAAAGCGCGTTTTTCCGCATTGCGCCAAGCCTCAAGCGCGTGCTTATGCCGCACCGCCGGGGCAACCTGTTCCGCCGGTGCGGACAAGGCATTTTGCGCGCTGCCGAAACTGCGCATCAGCAGCAGGAAACTTTCCGCGCCGATATAGGGCGTAAACGCCAATTGCAGCCACGCGAAACGTTCGTCCTCTGTCATAAAATCCATCCCCTTACGATTCCAGACGGCATTTTCTCCAAATGCCGTCTGAAAACAAAAGCCCGCAGCCGGGAAACCGGCCGTCCGGGCCTATTCTTCGGTTTTTTCCCCCGCCCGGCGCGAAACGCCGATGCCGAGCTGTTTGAGTTTGCGGTAAAGGTGCGTGCGTTCCAAACCGACCTTCTGCGCCACTTTGCTCATATTCTGACCTTCTTGGGCGATGTGGTACTCGAAATAACGCCGCTCCACCTCCTCCCTTAATTCGCGCAGCGGCAGGTTAAAGTCGAACCCGCACGCCATATGCCCCGTTCCGTCGGCAGGCACACCGCGCCCCAGTGCCGAAGAAGCCGCGCCGATACCGATTTCCTGCCCGTCCGCCTCCAGCAGCAGCGTTGTCACGACGTTTTGCAACTGCTCGAAATTCCCCGGCCAGTCGTAACGGGACAATACGGCAAGCGCATCGTCACTGAATGCGGTAGGCGTGATTTTTTGGCTTTCCGCCACATTGCAGGCAATCCCCTGTATCAGGAAGGGAATGTCTTCATGCTGCATACTCAGGGGCGGAATACGGACGACCGATTCCGAAAAAAGCCCGGCCAATTTTTCTTCACATGAAATGCCGTCTGAACCTGCCGCGTAGCTGCACGAAGCAATCACCCTGACACGGCAGCGTTCTGCCTTGCCGATGATAAAGGTAATGCCGGTTTGGATATTGCGGCTGTATTGGGCGATGTCGCCGACATACAAAACGCCGCCCTCCGCCTTCTGCAACAGTTCCATCGGCATATCGATCAGATATTCGACCCTTGCCGGACTGACCCACGGCGTACCGTTTTTATGGAAATAGCGCGCCACGGTTTCAAACGGCGAACCCGCCTCGCCCGTCAAAAATACAGGGGACGTGCGCTTTGCCGCCGCTTCGACTTCGCGGTTCATCTCTTGAATCGCGGCACTGTTGCCCAGTTTGTCGAACACCGGTCCCGTTTCGATTTGCGCCGCACCGTGTTTCAACGCGTTTTCGACCGCAGACAGCAGCTTTTGCAGGGAAATCGGTTTTTCCAAAAAATCGATCGCGCCGATTTTGGTCGCTTCTACGGCGGTATCGATGCTGGCATGCCCGCTCATCACCACCACCGGCATATTGAGCTGCCCGTTTTTCGCCCACTCCTTCAAAAGGGTGATACCGTCGCAATCGGGCATCCAAATATCCAGCAGCACCATCGCCGGGCGCGCCTGATGGCGCAGCTTGCGCGCCTCTTCGGCATTTTCCGCCAACGCGACCGAATAGCCTTCGTCCTGCAGGATTTCCGACAGCAGGTCGCGGATGCCGACTTCGTCGTCTACAATTAAAATATCGCTGCTACGCATAAGTTTCTACCGTTTTTGGCAAGATGATTCTGACACACGCCCCACCCGCATCCTGATTGCTCAGGCTGATGCGGCCGCCGTGTTCTCCAATGATTTTTTTCACTACAGGCAGACCCAGTCCCGTTCCCGCCGGCTTATCCGTCACATACGGCTCGAAAGCATTGTGCAGCATTTCCTTGCCGAATCCCTTGCCGTTGTCGCAAACCGTCAGGACAATCCGTCCGTCCTGCCCCGTTTCCGATTTTACCCTGACTTCGGGCATATCGGCTTCTTCCGCCGCTTCGGCGGCATTTTTGAAAATATTGTGCAGCACCTGCCGCATGGCGGTCGTATCCGCCGCCATCATCAGCGGTTCGCCGGCAAGTTCCGCCTCAAACCGGCACGGGCCGGCTTCGTACAGGGCCAAAACATCGCCGATTAAGGCGTTCAAATCCTGATTTTCCAGTTTGAGCGAAGGGGCGCGCGCGTAATTGCGGAATGCCTCGACCATTTCTTTTAACGCCGCCACCTGTTTGATGATGGTGTCGGTCGAACGCGTCAGGATTTGCGCGTCCTGATCGTCCAGCTTCCCGCCCAATTTCCACGCCAGCCGTTCGGCGGAAAGCTGGATGGGCGTGAGCGGATTGCGGATTTCGTGTGCCAGCCGCTTCGCCACTTCACCCCACGCGGCTTCTTTTTGCGCGCGTATCAGCACGGTGATGTCGTCAATCACCATCACCACGCCGTTGCCGTTGTCTTCGGGCAATACCGTCGCCTTGCCCAGCAGGATTTTGGCATCGTCCGGCGCGGCATATTCCACCTGGACCGGTTTGTCCGTACCTGCCGCCGCACCGATGGCGGCAAACACTTCGGCAAGCAGGGACTGCTGTGCCGAAACGCCGTGCCAACCGTGCCGGCTGCTGCCCCACAGGGGGGCGAGCGGCATCCCCAAAATCTGTTCCGCCGCCTTGTTGAAGGTTTTCAAACGGCCTTTTTCGTCAAACACCACCACACCGGTAGTCAACCCATCCAACACGCACTCGAGGTAGTGGCGGGCGGCTTCCTCGCGCCGGCGGTTGCGTTCGTCTGCTTCTTTGGCGATGGAAAGCTGCTCGGTCATATGGTTGAACAGCTTGGTCAAACGTCCGAACTCGTCGTTGCGCAATACGGGGCGCGTCTGGCTGAAATCACCCTGCGCCACCGCCTTTGCGCCCTCGGCAAGCGACAGAATGGGTTCGACGAAACGGCGGGCAAAATACAGTGCCATTACCAGCGCAAGAAAAATCGACAGCAGCGAGGCAATCAGCAGGGTTACCAGAAAAAAGGTCTGCAAACCTTTTTTGCTGTAACTCAATTCGGCATATTTCGCCCGCGCCTTTTCAATCAGAACGGCATCCTGTGCCACATTTTCGGGAATCGGCTGGCGGAAGAACAGCGCGTAATCGCGCCCGTTGTGCGTACCTGCCGACAACCATCCCTGCGCGTACAATACGCCGCCTATGCTTTCCAAACTCCGAACCGAACCGGTCTGCTGAATCTGTTCCCAATGTTCTTTGTCGGGAAGCGGCTGGTCGAATTGGTGCGGATTGATGCTTTTTTCGATTTTCCCGCTTGCGGCATTGTACAGGGCAAGCTGGGCAAAACCGCTGCCGGCGTAGTGTTCCAGCACACTGCCCATATTGCCCGACAGGGAGGCGGTGCCGATGAGGTCTATCTGTACGGGAACGGCGTTGCTGACGGCATTGTCTGCCGCCAAATCCAGTGCGGACTTGCTCAAATTAAGGCTGCGTTCGAGGGCTTCGTGGGTGTCGTTGCCGAACCACGAATTAATCGTGCCGTTGATAAACTGCGCGGAAATGCCGAACAGGAACAAGCCGGGCAGTACGGCGACCAGCGTGAACATCCCGGAAAGGCGTTTGGCAATCTGCGAACCGAACACGCCGTTGCGCCTGTCTTTCAACAGCAATATGACATAACGTGCCAAAACGGCGGACAACACCAGCAGCAGCATTGCGCTGAACGAGACTATCCACCAGAAATAATCCGCCAGCGAACTGGTGCTGCCGGTTGCCGCCGTCAATCCGTACAGCAGGACGACGGCGCATATGGCTGCGATCGGTAGGAAGCGGCGCATTATTTGTTCCCGATGATGTTTAGAGGTTTCCAACCCGAATCCAAATGCCAGTTTTGAGAAGTCAATGCGTTGATTTGGAAAGGCTTGGGCAGTTTTGAAGTGGACAGCGTCAGGCGGATTTCCGCCTTGGTTTCCCCTGCTTCCGCACCGGACAACGCGCCTTTGTTCAGGACTTTCCAGTTGGCAACCGCGCCGGTCGCGCGCAATGCCGCATCCAAAGTGTCGTAATCGGTGGAAAATGCGCCGACGGTAACGCGGTAGCGGTTGGTCAGCGGATGGAAACTCAGTTTGTAGTCAATATTGTCGTCATCGCCAATCAGTTGCCCCAATTTAAACCGATAAGAAGCGATTGTCGGGGCGGAAAGCTGCCAGCTTAAGGTAAAGTTGAGCGGTACGCCCCGGCGCAACGCCTGTTGGAGCTGGTCGGGCAGCTCGGTTTGGAAGCGGCTGCTGATGGAAAGCCGCCCGCCGTCGGTTATCCTCGCTTCGGCGCGGGTCGCGGCAATGCCCTCCGCCGCCGCGTCCGGCAAAACGGAGAGCATCGGCAACAGCACAAGCCATTGTTTAATGCTTTTGAATAAGCGCGTAATAAAAGCCATCTTGGTGTTTGTTCGGTAAAAGCACCCGCGATTCGATCGGTTCGGCATCGGCATGGCGGTTGAGGAATTTTTGCAGTTGCCCGTCGTTTTCTTCGACGAACACGGAACAGGTGGCAAGCAGCATTCTGCCGCCCTGTTTCAACGCCTGCCAAAGTGCGTCCAGCAGGGCTTCCTGCCGGCGGGCGGTTTTGAGCGCGTCGGTCGGTCGGCGCAGCCATTTCACGTCGGGATTGCGCCGCGCCACGCCGGAAGCGGTGCACGGCACGTCGGCAAGGATTGCGTCGAAAGGCTTTCCATCATACCACGCCGCCAAATCCCGCGCATCGGCACACGCCGCCGATGCCGTCTGAAAGCCCAAACGGGCGATATTGTCCTCCACACGCTTCAGACGGCCTGCATCGATGTCCAAGGCGGTAACGCGGCAGTCCGCCAGTTCCAAAATATGCCCCGTCTTGCCGCCCGGCGCGGCGCACGCGTCCAAAATCCGTTCGCCGTCTTTCGGGTTAAGGAGATACGCCGCCTGCTGCGCGCCGAAGTCCTGTACCGACACCAGTCCTTCGGCAAAACCGGGCAGACGGTTTACCGGCACGGCTTCTTCCAACGTAACCGCATATTCGTCCAACGCCTTAGCCGCGATACCTTCCACAGCCAGTTTTTCCAAATAGCTTTCGGCGTTGCCGTGCCGGCGGTTGACGCGCAACGTCATCGGCGGATGGGATTGCAGCGCGGCGGCGATGTTGTGCCAGTGTTTCGGATAATGGTTTTTCAGGTAGGCAACCCACCACAGCGGCAGGTTGTATTTCGCCACATCGTCTTTTTTGCAGGAAGCCGCCAATTTTTCACGTTCGCGCAAAAAGCGGCGCAAAACCGCGTTGGCAAACGAACGGTACTGCCCGCGCCCGATTTTGGCTATGCTTTCAACAGCTTCGTTGACCACGGCGTGGGGCGCGTTGCGCGTGTAATGCAGTTGGTACAACGCCGCCAAAAGCAGGCTTTCGAGCTGCGGATTGTCGATGGGCTTTTTCAGCATCTGCGCGAGCATATGTTTCAAACTGCCCAAATAACGCTGGCAGCCGTAGGCGATATCCTGCAACGCGCCGTTTTCCTGCGCCGTCAGCTGCGGATGCGCCGCGCGGATGTGCGCCAACACGTCCTGAAGGTTGCGCCCTTCGGCAACCGCCGCAATGCTGTCGGCGGCAAGTTTTTGGGCAAGTGCCATACTCATATTATGTGATTCGCTTTCTTCAACTGATGGTTTCAGACGGCATTCCCGTTTGCGGATCGGAATGCCGTCTGAAGGGATTTACAGCTTCGCCCCTGCTTCAATAGACCGTCCCGCCGCAAACGCCGCAATATTCATACGCCTGCCGCCGGCAGGCTGCAATTCGGTAATCTTCAGCGCGCTTTCGCCGCAGGCAACGACCAAACCGTCCGCCGAACAGGACAACACTTCGCCTGCCGTACCTTGTTGCGCCACCACTTCGGCACGCCGGATTTTCATCGGCTTGCCCTGATATTCGACCCACGCGGCAGGCACGGGGTTGAAGGCGCGGATTTTGCGTTCGATAATGTCCGCGCTTTCGCTCCAATCGATACGCGCTTCTTCTTTGCTTAGTTTTTGGGCGTAAGTTACGCCTTCTTCGGGCTGTTTGACCGCGTTCAGACGGCCTTTGCTTTGAAGCTGTTGCAAATCGGCAACAACCGCCGCCGCACCGATTTCCATCAGCGCGTCGTGGACTTCGTTGGCAGTATCGGTAGGTTGGATGGCGTAGCGGTGTTCGCTGACCACATCGCCGGTGTCCAAACCGATGTCCATCTGCATAATGCACACGCCGGTTTCGGCATCGCCGGCCTCAATCGCGCGCTGAATCGGCGCCGCGCCGCGCCAACGGGGCAGCAGCGAAGCATGGATATTGAGGCAGCCGTGTTTCGGCGTATCCAACACGTCCTGCGGCAGAATCAAGCCGTACGCGGCAACCACCATTACGTCCGCCTCGACCTCTTTGAGCATTTGCAGGGCTTCGGCGTTGTTGCGCAGTTTTTCGGGCTGTGCCACGCGCAAACCGAGTTCCAGCGCGGCTTGTTTGACAGGCGGGGCGGTCAGTTGCATACCGCGCCCTTTCGGACGGTCGGGCTGGGTCAGCACCAGCGGGATTTCAAAACCGGCGGCGGCAACGGCTTTTAAGGCGGCGGCGGCAAAATCGGGCGTGCCGGCAAAGATGACTTTCATAGCGTGTTCCTGCGTGTGCGTAAAGTTGTCGGACAAGGCTGTGCCGTCTGAAAGCCTTGCAGCGTTCAGACGGCATGACGAAGCGAATCAAATCGTATGTTTCTGACGTTTTTTCAGTTTGGTCTTAATCCGCCCCTGCTTGAGTTGGGAAAGGCGTTCGACAAACACGATGCCCATCAAGTGATCTAACTCGTGCTGCACGCAAATCGCCAGCAGCCCGTCCGCCTCCAGCGTGAATTTTTCGCCTTTTTCGTTCAAAGCCTCGACCTTGACGCGTTCGGCGCGGGTAACGGCGTCGTAAATGCCCGGTACGGACAGGCAGCCCTCTTCGTAAGTGGTTTCGCCGTCTTTTTCAACGATGACGGGGTTGATGAACACGCGCGGTTCGCTGCGGTCTTCGGTCAAATCCATCACGACCACGCGTTCGTGCACATCGACCTGCGTCGCCGCCAGCCCGATGCCGCGCGATTCGTACATCGTTTCAAACATATCGGCAACCAGCTTCCGGATGCGCTCGTCAACTTGTTCGACAGGCTTTGCCACCGTGTGCAGACGCTCGTCGGGATATTGCAAGATATTCAGTAAAGCCATAATTTTCTCTTTCCTTCGGCGGATACGCCGCCTGTTTTTCATAATTACCGTGATGGTACGGATAATTCGATGTTAAAATGCGGAACATTTGTTATCACGCGGCACATCCCGAGGGGCTGCCGCCGCTTTTTCCAACCCAATCAAGCAAGACAAACCGAAATTTATCAGATAAGGGGAACGGTTATGCAACGTCGTATTATAACCCTGCTCTATATTCAGTAAAGCCATAATTTTCTCTTTCCTTCGGCGGATACGCCGCCTGTTTTTCATAATTACCGTGATGGTACGGATAATTCGATGTTAAAATGCGGAACATTTGTTATCACGCGGCACATCCCGAGGGGCTGCCGCCGCTTTTTCCAACCCAATCAAGCAAGACAAACCGAAATTTATCAGATAAGGGGAACAGTTATGCAACGTCGTATTATAACCCTGCTCTGCGCGGCAGGCATGGCATTCTCAACACAAACTTTGGCGGCAAATCTGGAGGTGCGCCCGGATGCGCCGCAACGCTACACGGTCAAACAGGGCGACACCCTGTGGGACATCTCCGGCAAATACCTGTACAGCCCGTGGCAATGGGGCAGCCTGTGGGGCGCGAACCGGGATCAAATCCACAATCCCGACCTGATTTATCCGGGCCAGGTATTGGTGTTGCGCTACGTTGGCGGCGAACCGCGCCTTGATTTGGAACAGACAGACGGCATCCCCGTCGTCAAAATGAGTCCGGATAAAGAAGTGTCCGGATACGGCATCCCTGCCGTCAATGCCAACTTCTACCGCATCTTTATACGGCACCCGCAAATCGTTTCCCGCAAAGAAACCGCTGCCGCGCCGCGCCTGCTCTCGGGCCCGGAAGGCAGGCTGCTGTACACCAAAGGCGCCAGGGTTTACACCAAAGGCCTGAAAGAGCCGGGCCGTTATCTGACCTACCGAATCAATAAAAACATCACCGATCCGGATACGGGTAAATTCCTCGGACAAGAAGTCGCATTCAGCGGCATCGTGCGCTCCCTCGACTATACCGACTCCGCCCTCGAACAACGCTCGAAACAGGCTGAAGAACGGCTGAAAGACAACGAATACTACACCCGCACCCATCCTTTGATTACCCCGGTGCGCACCCGTTCGATACAGCCGCTGGTGGTCGAAACCGCCATTTCCGAAATACAGCAGGGCGACTACCTGATGAAAATGCCGGAAGACACCGACCGCTTCAATATGGTGCCGCACGAACCGTCCCGCCCGGTTCAGGCAAAAATCGTTTCCGTGTTTGAAGGCGTGGGGGTCGGCGGACAGTTCAAAACCATTACGATAGACAAAGGCGGGGACGACGGTTTGGACAAAGGCGCAGTTTTAAGCCTTTACAAACGCAAGAAAACGATGCAGGTCAACCTCTCCAACAATTTGACCGAAGAACCTAAAAGCAGGGATACCGTCGAGCTGATTTCGACACCTGCCGAAGAAGTGGGCTTGGCAATGGTTTACCACACTGCGCCGAAACTGGCTTACGCCATTATTTTGGAAAACATCTCCGATATTTCCGAAGGCGACACCGCCGCCAATCCGGGACGGGATTTGGACAATATGCCGGATCAGGGCCGCGCCCGCGTCGATTCCGACCCTTTCCAATAACCCCTCGGCAACAATGCCGTCTGAAGCATTCAGACGGCATTTTTATTTAGGCTGTGTTTTCATATCCCGTTGATGCAAAACCCTGATTTAGTCGGACAAAATGCCTTTTATCCGATGGAATCGGTTTCCGCCCGAACGGAAATCACAGCGGCTGTCTCCCTTGCAGACAGATATAGCGAATTAACAAAAACCGGTACGGCGTTGCCCCGCCCCGGCTCAAAGGGAACGATTCCCTAAGGTGCCCAAGCACCGGGCGAACCGATTCCGTACTATTTGTACTGTCTGCGGCCCGCCGCCTTGTCCTGATTTTTGTTAATCTACTATAAAACCAACCGGGTATCCAAACCCAATCTTGCCGCTTTGCCGCCGCGCCACCCGTGCGCTCCCCATACATCGGGACACCTTCAATAAAATATCTGCTTAGGCTTTTCCGGCGTTTTCGAGATTTCCCTCAACGCCTGATTGAGCGCGCCCAAATCCAACGCCGTTTCCGAACGGCAGGCATCGCCGAAGATGTTTTTTATATTCCGCCGTCAGTTTCAGTATCCCTTTGAACGCGCGCCCTTCCAAAGCCGCCGACAACTCGAAAATATCGGCGAACACGCGCCCATAGGTTTCGCCCGAGGCGACCGCGTCCGTCCCCAATGCGAACATATCCATTTTTGCCAACTCGGCGGCAATCGTGCGCGCGTCTTCGTCGTCGGGCAGCACTTCCGCCTTGAACCTGACCTGTTCCGCCATGCCTTTGCCGTGGTTTTTGACCAGCAGGGCGAGCATTTGCGGCTTGTGTTCCAAGTGTTGCAAAGAAGCGTGCAGGACGGGGGTATGCTTTCGTTCTGTATCATTTTTTCGCGGTAGAACTTTTCTGCCTTAGCCTTTGAACGCACCGACACGAACGCCCACGCCAGCCACACCAGCGCGACGGCGGACAATGCGGACAGAAGCGGAGGCAGCTCTTCAGTATAGGCTTTCTGATTGAACCAGATTTGCGCGGTCAAAAAACCGGCAAAGAAAATCAAAACATAAAGTATCGGTGCGAAACGACTTTGGACAGAAGCGTGCATCATCATTCCATTTCAGATTGGCAAAACAGGCGGCAGGCAAAATTCCGCCGCCGGGCTCGGGAATCCGTCAGGCTTCCGCCACCGAATCCCGGTTGTAGGTTTTTTCGCAGTAGTGGCATTTCAGCCGCGTCTGCCCGTTGTGTTTCTTAACATAAAACCGGCTTTTGACCGGCTCGCCGTGGCCGGCGCAATTGGGATTCGGGCAGCGGAACACTTCGGCGATTTCGTCGGGCAGGGTCAAATGCCGCTTCTGTACGACCTTGAAATTGTCGATGGTGTTGACCACCGCTTCGGGGGCGAACAGGGCGAGGCGGTCGGCGGCTTTATCGTCCAAGCACACGCCTTTGATTTTGATGATGTCTTTGCTGCCCTGGGTTTTGCTGGGCAGGTTGAAGCCCACGGTTACCGCGTTGCCGTAGTGCAAAAGTTTGAACTGGCGCAGGATGGTCAGCCCCCTGCCGGCGGGAATATGGTCGATAACCGTGCCTTTTTCGATGGCTTCGACACTGAGTTTTTGCGCTTCCATATCGGTTCCTCACACTTCTTCGTTCAACACCAGCGACAATATCGCCATACGCGCATAAACGCCGTTGGTCGCCTGCTCGAAATAATAGGCGTGCGGCGCGGCATCGACATCGGGGTGGATTTCGTCCGTGCGCGGCAGGGGGTGCAGCACGCGCAGGTTCGGTTTGGCGCGGGCGAGCATAGACGCTTCGAGGTTGAATTTGCCTTGGATTTTGGCAAATTCCTGTTCGTCGAAACGTTCGCGCTGGACGCGGGTCATATACAGGATGTCCGCCCATTCCGCCGCCTCTTCCAAACTGCCGAGGGCGCGGTATCGGCAGTCGGCTTCTTCCAACTCTTCGGTAATGTAGTCGGGCATCGCGAGGCTGGGCGGCGAGACGAAGGCAAATTCGCAGCCCCAGCGTTTCAACGCCTGACACAGCGAATGCACGGTGCGCCCGTATTTCAAGTCGCCCGCCATGGCGATTTTAAGCTTGTCCAAACGCCCCTGCGTTTCATAAATCGTTACCAGGTCCAACAAGGTTTGGCTGGGGTGCTGGTTCGTGCCGTCGCCGGCGTTGATGACGGGGACGCGCGAAAACTCCGCCGCCACGCGCGCCGCGCCGTCTTTGGGATGGCGTTGGACAATCGCGTCGGTGTAGCCGGAAATGATACGGGCGGTATCGGCAAGCGTTTCGCCTTTTTTGGCACTGGTATTCGCGCCGTCCGAAAAGCCGATGACCTTACCGCCCAAACGCTGCACCGCCGTTTCAAACGACAGCCTCGTGCGCGTGGACGGCTCGAAAAAGCACGAACCGATGAGTTTGCCTTCCAACAAATCGCCGCGCGGATGCGCCTTCAGCTTCAATGCCGTCTGAAGCAGGCATTCCAACTGTTCGCGCGACAAATCCGAAATGGAGATGATGTGCTGTCTGTAAAGCGGATTAGGCATTTTGCCCCCCTTCCGTAAAAAACCCGCGTCAGGCGGGCATCCGGTTATACGTCCACGCCGCCCGTATGTTTGCGGAACAGCTTCGCAAAAGCGGCGACACGGCGCGTATTATCGCACATTTGCCTCCACAAAGTTTTACCGCACGAATCCTGTATTTTTCAGACGGCATATCCAAACACGCCCGCATAAGCATAAGGTATAATCGCGCCAGACATTTCTTTTCAGGAAGCCGCCATGTTAATCTGCAACCCCTACGAAGTCGTCATCCACGGCACAACGAGTTCCGGCAAGATTTTCCGCCCCGGCGACTGGGCGGAACGCCTGTGCGGCATCCTGTCCTCGTTCACCAAAGACAACCGCCTCTCCTATTCGAAATGGGTGCGCCCCATGCTGGTGGACAACATCCGCTGCGTCGCCGTCGATAAAAAACTGGAAACCGACAATCCGCAGATGTTCCGCTTCCTGATGGACTTTGCCGCCGACAACGACCTGCGCGTCATCGACTGCAAAGCCCTGCTCGAAGAACGCGAACAGGGCGGACAAAACGACCCTGCCAACGAACGCGTCCTGCTGGCACAGGCAATCGAAGAAAAACACGCCGCCGAGAAAACACAGGAACAGACCGCCTCGGGCGCATCCTACGTTTTACGCGAAATCGGCGCGGACGACACCGCCACCGCCTTTGCAGCCTTGAGTGTTTTGCGTTCCGCCCTGACCGACATCGGCCGCTTTACCGAACAGATCAACAAAACCCAACGCCCCCAAGGCTACCGCCTGCTGGGCATTTTTGAAGAAGGCAAACACAACGCCGTCGCTGTCTGCGGCTTCCGCGAAGCCTGCACCCTCGCCGGCGGCCGCCACATCCACATCGACGACATCGTTACCCTGCCGCAAAGCCGCCGCAAAGGCTACGCCTCGCGCCTTTTGGAAGAAGTCCGCAAAATCAGCGCGGAAACAGGGGTTACCAAAATCCACCTTAACGTCCACGTCAACCACGACCGTACCGACGCGCACCGCCTGTATTTCAAAAACGGTTTTGAAATCTGCGCCTACCACTTCCGTTGCGACCCCAAATGAAAATACTCCTCCTCATCTGCACCCTGTCGGCACCCGCCGCCTGAACCACCCCGTCCGGACAAGGCGGCACTCAGGTTTACGGCGAAATCAAAGCCCGAGACCTTTGCGTTGCCTCTCCTATCCTGCTTTCTGTCTTGCCTGCTCTCGTTGAGCCAAGCGTTCTTGCAAGCTCGCTTGCGCGTTGGCAAGCATTGCACTCTATCGGCTTTCTTTTCCTATTGCGGCTGGTGGTTCAGGCTCGCGTTGTACGCTTTGCACTAAAGCGCACCGTGAATCGATGCTCGCTATTTATAGTGGATTAACAAAAACCAGTACGGCGTTGCCCCGCCTTAGCTCAAAGAGAACGATTCCCTAAGGTGCTGAAGCACCAAGTGAATCGGTTTCGTACTATTTGTACTGTCTGCGGCTTCGTCGCCTTGTCCTGATTTTTGTTAATCCACTATAATTGTTAATCACTTTTAATCAGCTAACTAATTTCTGTAATAGAATTAGTTAGCTATTTATTAATATAGGTTGCATGATTATGGGTGTATTAATTTTTTTTCTAATCGTTCCAATTTTGGGATTTATTTGCGCTACGATAAATTATTTTATTATTAATAAATTTAAACTTCCAAAATACATGGCGTATTTACTCCCATCATTATCTATTTTATTCATATTTATTCATGCAATAAAATTGCATATGATTTTATTTTTTTATGTTTCATGCGTTTATTCCGCGTATACATATTATGATAAAAAATCTTTATAAATTGATAAATTATGCGGCTTTGATTGGTTTCGCCCCAAATATAGTTTTTGCTTGGCCTATGTTTGTTGACCCCCGCTTCTTACCAAAACATCCATGTACGGAGTTGGAAAGCACGGCGAGATTCCGGCATAGTAAAACAAGATTTGGATTTTTCTTGCGGCGCGGCTTCGATTGCCACGTTACTGAATAATTTTTATGGCAGACATTATTCTGAAGCGGAAATCTTAGACAAAATGGATAAAACCCAAATGCGTGCTTCTTTTGATGATATGCAACGCATAATGCCCGAACTGGGTTTTGAAGCACAAGGTTATGCTTTGCCATTTGAACAGTTGGTACAACTAAAAATTCCTGTAATTGTGTATTTAAAATACCGTAAAAACAACCATTTTTCGGTATTGAACGGTATTAACGGAGAAACTGTTTTGCTGGCTGATCCATCGCTGGGGCACGTCTCAACGAGCAAATCACAATTCTTGAGCGCATGGAAAACACGTGATGGCGAAATGGAAGGAAAAATTTTAGCCATCGTGCCAAAAAATACTGATTTTGTTAGAAATCAGATGTTTTTTAATAAAAATCCCGTTCGTCAAACACGTTTTACGGTAGAACAAATCCAAATGCGGCAAAAACGATAATAAACCGATTTTTGCCCATTTATTTTATATAGTAATCAGGACAAGGCGGCGGGCCGCAGACAGTACAAATAGTACGGAACCGATTCACTTGGTGCTTCAGCACCTTAGAGAATCGTTCTCTTTGAGCTAAGGCGAGGCAACGCCGTACTGGTTTTTGTTAATCCACTATAAAAGCAAAGAAACCGCCATTAGCACTACACCCCCCCAAGCTGCGGCTGCCAAACACATCGGCTGCTTCTCGACGCACCCGCTGAAAAATGCGCCCTATCCGCCCGCCTTGACCGCACCCCCTGCCTTTGCCACCCTGCCCGATGCCGTCTGAAGCCTGAACCGCCCTACCAGCCCGATGATGCACGACACCGCCGGAAAGGGCATACACAAAGCCGTCAGCACATAACGCGCATTCCCCGTATTGACCACGTCCGCGCCCTTCAGCAGCAGCGGCAGCGCGTTCGCCCACTCCCACAGCGAAGGCGCGCTGAACGCCAATACCGCCACCAGCCCCAACATCCGGAACACCCCGATTTCCAAGACCTGCCGCCGCCGCACCGAACGGTTGAGCAAAAACACAACCGCCAACCCGAAACAGACCACCGCCGCCATACCGCCGTTGGCGACAATCTGCAAACTGTTGAACGCAATATCGGGCGTAACCGCCAACACGCCTTCCGAATCCGGCACGGCACGCTGCAAATCCAACCCCTGCAACACATTCAACACAAAACCGTAGATCAAATCAAAAAACACCACGCCTATCGGCAAAGCACTCAAAACCCGCCACATCTTCCTATCTGACCAACCGTTCAAAACCTTCATTTTATAGTGGATTAAATTTAAACCAGTACGGCGTTGCCTCGCCTTGCCGTACTATTTGTACTGTCTGCGGCTTCGTCGCCTTGTCCTGATTTAAATTTAATCCACTATACCCGACCACGCAAGCCGCCGAACAAAAAATAAGGGGCTGTCCTAGATAACTAGGATAAACTCGATTTTACTAATTGTTTTAAAATGGAACAAGAACTTTTATCTCACTGTTGTTAAAACGCCATTCGCACTCCTTTAAATACAGCTCAAAATGCGCTTTGGGAATGCCGTTAAACTTGCGTAAATGACGTTTTGCCTGATTCCAAAAGTTCTCAATTCCATTAATATGGTTTTGTCGTTCGGCAAAATGTGTGCTGTGATTGATACGAAAACGAAGTTTCAGCGAAGCTAAAATGGCTAAATTCGCTCACATCTAATACATCATAGCTACGATAACAATCCGTATAAACAATACTGTCAGGTTTCACTTGTTCACGGATAATAGGAAATAAAGTAGCGGTTTGAGTATTCGGTACTGTAACCGTATAAACCTTACCATTTCGCTTCAAAAGACCGAATACGGCGACTTTACCGGCAGCACCGCGACCGCGTTTGCCTTTGCGTTGTCCGCCAAAATAACTTTCATCTGCTTCTACTTCGCCATCAAACATTTCCAAATGCGGACTGTTTTGATAAATAAGTAATCGTAAACGATGAAAATAATAGGCTGCGGTATTTTTATTAACGCCTACTAACTCTGCTGCCGTTCTTGCAGTTACACCTGCGACAAACAGTTCAATGAGTTTATTTTGTTTATACTGGCTTAGACGACTTTTTCTCATAGGGATAATTCTAACTTAATTTGAATTTCCCTAGTTATCTAGGACAGCCCCTTAAAAAATATCCCTTTGAAAGATTTTGATGAAGTTTGTGAAAAGTGGGAGAAATCCTTTAAAGAAAATGGAAAAGAAATTGAATATAATCAAAAATATTCAAGAATTTATGGTGAAGTTCGTGGAGCTGGCTTTAATGGCGATATCGGAGAAAAGCTACATCGTTGTGCCGTGATGGAATGGGCTGAAAATGAGACCGTGAAATTAGCCCAAAAATGGGAACAAGAGCAGAAAAAACAACAAATTCAACAGAAAAAGGAAACTGAAAAATCGCCAAAACACAAAGCCAGTCGTGATGATTGGGAAATGGAACGTTAAACCGCTATTTTCATGTATTCTATTAAATTATTTGAAAAAAGACTTCACTTTTTGTTAAAGAAAAATGAAGTCTTGTTCTGTTCAACCTAAATTCAGAATTTTATCTGCCGATTGAATTGTTTCTTGGCGGTGTGCAACCATTATTTTCATAATACCAAGACTTTTTAGGTTATGGTTAATTTTTTGTTCATTTTCTACATCTAAATGGCTACTTGCTTCGTCTAAAAATAGAATTTTGGGTCGTTTATACAATGCACGAGCCAAGATAACTCTCTGCTTTTGTCCACCTGATAAGATATTTCCCATATCGCCAATCAAGGTCTCATAGCCCATTGGCATTTTAAGTATATCGTCATGTATTTGTGCCATTTTTGCACATTGTTCAATGAGCTCCATATTTGGGCTTTCATCAAAAAATGAAATATTTTCCCCAATAGAACCTGCAAAAAGGACATCATCTTGGCGAACAATCCCGCTCAATCCCCTAATAAAGGATGGAGAAACTTGATATATATCATGCCCATTAATACTAACTGTACCAGTTTCAGGTTTTAGGCTACCTGTTAAAATGTTTAACAAAGTGGACTTCCCCCGACCAGATTGTCCTGTTAAAACAACTGCTTCATTATCTTTGAATTCCAAATTAATGTTTTCAAAAAGATATGGCTCATTATCAGCATATCTGAATGAGACGTTTTCAACTTTAAGAACCAGTTGTTCATTATCTAATTTAGGTATATGATTATACTTAATAATTTCAGTTTCTGTTTCATTTAAAGTAATGTCAGCCAAACGTTCAGCATGAAGCCCTAACATTTTGATTTGGATGTATTGGTCAACGAGAGAAGCTGTTCTGCTTTCAAATTGCCCTTTATAAGCCAAAAAAGCCATCAGAACACCGACTGTAAATGAACCATCTAAAATTGCGCTTGCACCAAGATAAATTATGATAATATTTTCCATGCTAAACAACAGTTTATTTGAAAATTCAAATAAAGCAGAGAGTTTATCTGTTGTCAGCTTGGTATTGACTGTATTCACAAATAGGCTCATCCAAGTGCCATGTCTTTGATAATGTTTATCAAATAATTTAACTGATTGGATACCACGAATGGTTTCCATGAAATATGAGTTTTGTTTGGCTTCATGAACAATATTTTCTTCTGTTGCATTTCTTAATGGGTAATATGCAAGCCAACGAATTAGTATGTACAAAACAAGTGTTAAAAGAACAATCAGCGATAATTGAGTGCTGTAAATTGTCATTAACACGAAAGTAAAAATAGCCATTAAGCTATTTAAAACTAAAACAAAAAAAGTAGAAGTTAGTGTTTCTTGGATATGATCTATTGAACCAAATCTTGAAATCACATCTCCTAAATGTCGTTTACTGAAATAGTCATTAGGTAAGTCAAGTAACCTTTTAAATATATTGGCTTTCCATTGTAAATTAAGAGTTGTAGATAGGTGCATACCTACCCATGCTTGTAACAGGCTAATTAACTGTTGCAGGATAGCCAGTAAACCAAATCCCAAAGTAAGGGTCAGTAATAAATTTTTATCAGCAGTTACAATGATATGGTCTATTACCCATTGCATAAAGAATGGACTAACCAATGCAAAGACTTCCAAAGAAATAGCTAATATAAGCATTTGAATTAAAGAGCGTTTTAAGCCTGAAATCCCCCTTAATAGAGATAATATTTTGATTTTCTTTGTTTCTTTTTTCTCTTCAAAATGGGTATTGGGGAATAATTCTAGGGCAATCCCTGTGAATTTTTGTGAAACTTCGTCCATTTTGATTTTTCGCATACCGACAGCAGGGTCCATAATGACGATACTGTCTTTGGAAATGGAACAAAGTACAACAAAATGGTTTAAGTTCCAATGGAGAATGCAGGGTAGTTGTAAATTTGACAGCTCATCTAACTCTAAACGCAAAGCTCGTGGCGTTAAATTCATTTCATTGCCAAATCTCATGATGTCTGCAAGATTTGCGCCCTTTAATGACAGGGTGTATTTTTGGCGTAACGTTCTTAAATCAGTGTGAAAGCCATAATAGGACAAGATGGATGTCAGGCATGCTAAACCACATTCAGCAACTTCTGTTTGCAGAATGACAGGTAGCTTTTTGTTAAATCCAAAGGACAGTCTTGATAAATAATCCATTTTTAATTGATTTTTCCTGAAATGCTGTAAAGTGGGTCAAGTACCCATTCGTACAATTTTTTTCGTTCATGGAGAATATCTGCTTCTAAAATCATGCCAATTTGAAGCGGCTTGTTTTCTCCGTATGCTTTAATCGTTTGTTTTTCCAATTTAACTTTCACAAGATAGGCAGGTTCATTTAATAAGGTTGGGTTAGTGAAAATGATACCTAAACCTGATAGCTCTTGTTTACCGAGAGCAGTTCTGGCAACTGAAATAATTTCTCCTGTGGCATGTCCAAATTTTTGGTAAGGGTACGCTTGGTAACGTAAAACAACTTTATCTTTCGGTTTAATAAAACCAACAGCTTTACTGGGTATGTAAAGATTGGCGACCAATTCAGTTTGTTCAGGGACAATGCTTAACAGCAATTTAGACGGTTCAACTTGTTGCCCTATATCAACATTAATTGTTGAAATATAACCTGATTTACTAGCTCGTATGGTTTGTTCGGATTTCAAATCAAAATCCAAAATTTCTTGGTTCATTTCCGTAATCGCACGGTTGAGTTGGCTCAATTCGGTTTTATGGCGTTCAGGCAGGCTGCTTAATGTGATTTTCTGTTCATCAAGTTCCCTGATTGCATTATTTTGTTCACGTTTTAGGCTCTCCAAACGTGAGCGTTGTTCCAATAAATGGCTTTCGGCGGTCATCTTATCTTGTTGGGATACTGCGCCTTGACTGGCTAAAAACTTGTTCTTGTTAAGGGTTTTTTCCGCTAAACGAATTTGACGATTTTGCCCTGTAATTTGCTGTTTAATATTCTCTAATTGATTGTTTAAACGATGAATGTTGTTATGAACATTTTTTTGCTCATTTTGATGAATGCGCTTTAAACGTTCCAATTCTTGTAATGCCAAAGTTTTTTTAAGGTTGGCTTCTGCTGCCAATTTGGCTTGTACGTTTCCTTTTTCGCCAAAACGCGATGTGGAAAGTTTGAACAATGGTTCGCCAGCTTTGACAAAGTTACCATCTTCAACAAATTTATGCGTAATCGTGCCGATATCGGAAGAGTAAACACGAACCACCCCCATAGTTGGAAGTAATTGACCTTCAACGGTTGTTTTATTGGTATAGCTACCAAAAATCAAAAAGATAATGATACACAGAGCAATGAGAAAAGCGCAAAAAGTCAGAAATAAAAAAGAGAATGGACGGGTCAAGATAACCTGACCTGTCCACTTATTTTGTTGGGCTACAAAGACTTCTTTTCGGAATAAGTGGGACATTTATTATTATTTCTTAAAAAAAATGGATAGAAAAACACCAATAATTAAATACTTATGCCTAATAACATAAATTTGCTATTGATTGATGTTTCTATTTTAATTACATTAAATTTAACCAATAATCCAGAAATGGTTGCAGCTAAAATGCAAAAGACAGTGGCGTAAATGGTTTCAGTATTCACAATTTTTCTCTTTCAAAATTGTTCAATCTAAATAGAAAAAGGTAACTTCAATACATATTGCTGTAACTGAAATTACCTTTTCCTTAATGATGTAATTATCTTATGGCTTCATCATGCCACGACCGATATTGTATCCGCCAGCAACAGAGAAAATACCAGCTCCCATTGCGTCAACCCAGCCTACTGGTCCTGTCCACTTGTTCCGTTGAGCTACAAAGACTTCTGGTCTGAAAAATGAGTGATTGTTAGACATGTGTACTTATTTATGTTTCTTTGATTGGGATAAATTTGTAAAAACAAAAAAAAGGCAAGTTGTTATTATAGAAGAACTTAAAATGCTTAACATACTCATTGAGGTTTGTACCACATAATGAGATACGAGATAATTTGTTGGGAGTAAAATCAAAAAAAAGATTAAATATTTAAAATAATCACTATATTTTTTCATTATTTGTTCCTTTTTGTATTTAAGTTCTTATGAAAAACTAGGGTATTTTGAATAGAAAATATCAAAATACCCTAGTTTTATTAAGGAATATTACCACCAACAAGTGCTTCCATATTGTACAGAACCAGTGATTGCACCACCAATAGCTCCGAATTTCGCACCTGGAATAGCACCAATACCACCTGCAAATGAACCAACAATTGCCCCACCAGCTGCTCCACCTAATGCACTACCAATGGTATTTTTTGAGAAATCACGCCAGTTACAAGCAGCACCAGAAACTTGTTGAATTTCATCCAAAGTCAAAACTTGCATAATATTCACCTTTGTTAAGTGTGGTTGAGAAAAAAGTAAATTTTCATCGTTACTCATTATTTGCAATCATGCATATACTGTAACCAAGCACTATATTCAGTTGGATCATAGTTTTTACTACTGGGTTGTCTGATATGACTATTGGCACTATTGGCACAACTGGGATTAGCAACTTTATTGTGAGTACCTAATGGATTGATATTTCCTGTAAAGTGGCTATTGCATGCGCTTAATGAGCATAGATTTATTAATGTCAGAAAGGATAAAACAAAAAATCTTACCATTTTTTACTAAAACCAAAAGTAGGTTTCGAAAACTGTACACCAAGACCTTGTACATATCCAAATTGCTTGCTAACAGAAAACTCTACTCCACTATTGTTAGGGGAATAGGAAACACCAATTTTACCAACAGCAACCATATCTTTTTTACCTAGGTTGCCGCCACCCTGTGCAGAGATATGGAATTTGCCACCTGACACTTCAACTAATTCAGAGGTGTGTAACTCTTTCATGATTTTCTCCTGTAAAGAAGTATGGTTGGAAATGTAAATCAGAATCAATCTTTCTTAAGTTTAATTTAATACTTTTTTTTGCAAGTATTTTATTTTAAATTAAATCAATATTTTAAAAATATTTACTTGTATACTGAAAAAGAAACTCCTAATGGCGGAGTGGGGCTTTTGTTTAAGTAAGCATTGAAAAAATTTAAATTTCCCATTATGATTAACTTAATGCAAGAGCTTTTTCAGGACGTACAAACCAGCGAATGATGTGGGCAGGTTGGTTGTCGCTAACCAATTTCAGTAGCTCAATCGTCAGATTGGTATCCGACCCTATCAAGCTAAGGAGAGGCTGCGGCTACTACACAAAGCACCTGAAATTATTGGGTGCTTTTGTCTTTTTATGGCATTGTACCAATTTGTGTACCACGAGGGCTTGTTCGCCCAAACGCGGTAACAACTGAATACACACTTTCCCCCTCAACTTCTTTGCGTTCTAAAACGACTGTCCCAATCCGAGAATAGACAATCATAGGACGATGATTGCCCCTTACATCACTAAATTCACTAAAAATTTTTGCGCCTGATTGAAAAATCATTTCCACATAAAAGGGTTACACCTGTTTCATCGTGGCTTAATCCAAACCGCGTTAAATCTGCTTTGTGTTCTGCCAAAATGTGAATCACACCAAAGCCGTGATTAACCTTTTTGTGTTCGCCGTGTTTTAAAACAATTTGACCTGCCGGGAAGTCTGCTCTATTGTTCGGACAATAAGGGGAATATACCAATTACTTTAACTACATCATTTTTTGACATTTTTCTTGCCTTTCAATTTAAAATCCAAAATCATACTGCCATAATTTAGCAATCCAAAAAAATTTAGGCAGCAGTAATGGTTTCGTATTTTAGAAAACGAAACTTGGTTTGGTGTTTTGAAGCATTTCAGTACACAAACATGGAATTTTAAGCGGTTTGAGTATTCGGTACTGTAACCGTATAAACCTTACCATTTCGCTTCAAAAGACCGAATACGGCGACTTTACCGGCAGCACCGCGACCGCGTTTGCCTTTGCGTTGTCCGCCAAAATAACTTTCATCTGCTTCTACTTCGCCATCAAACATTTCCAAATGCGGACTGTTTTGATAAATAAGTAATCGTAAACGATGAAAATAATAGGCTGCGGTATTTTTATTAACGCCTACTAACTCTGCTGCCGTTCTTGCAGTTACACCTGCGACAAACAGTTCAATGAGTTTATTTTGTTTATACCGGCTTAGACGACTTTTTCTCATAGGGATAATTCTAACTTAATTTGAATTTCCCTAGTTATCTAGGACAGCCCCAAAATAAATTTAGCCTAAATCATAAAACCGTGTAATTTTGCACCAAAAAAGGCGGTTTGCAGGTAAAATATCAAACCATTAATTTAAATCATATTTTTACAGAATATTCCGCCGCGTTCACCAAATGGACATCAAACCGGTTCCAAATTTCTGTAATTTTGCAACAAAATACCGCAAAACACCCGATTGAGACCGAAAGGACTTTCATATGAACCAGACAAGCCGCGATCTGACCCGCATCAGCCACAACACCAAAATCGTCGCCACCCTTGGGCCGGGCAGCAACAACGTCGAACTGTTGGAAGACATGATCCGCGTCGGCGGCCTGAACGTCGTCCGCTTCAACTTCAGCCACGGCACGCCCGAATTCCATCAGGAAAACGCCCGCATCGTGCGCGAGGCGGCAAAACGCGCCGGACAGGAAATCGCCATCATTGCCGATCTGCAGGGCCCGAAAATCCGCGTGGGCAAAATCGCCGGCGGCGGCATCGAATTGAACAAAGGCGAAACATTGGTACTCGATGCCGCGCTCGAAGGCGAAGGCACGCGCGAGGCGGTCGGTTTGGACTACCGCGACCTGCCCGACGACGTTGCCGCAGGCGATGTCTTGTGGCTGGACGACGGCCTGCTGACCCTGACCGTGGAATCCGTCGAAGGCAGCAGGATTATCACAAGGGTGGAAAACAGCCACATCCTGAAAAGCAACAAAGGCATCAACAAACGCGGCGGCGGTTTGTCCGCAGGCGCGTTGACCGAAAAAGACTTCCGCGACCTGAAAACCGCGATTGCCATCGGTTGCGACTATCTCGCCATCAGCTTTGTGAAATCCGCCGAAGACCTGCACATCGCGCGCGCCAAAGTCGAAGAGGAAATGAAGGGCAGCACTGCCGTCCGCCCCGGTTTGGTTTCCAAAATCGAACGCGTAGAAGCGATTGAAAACCTTGATGAAATCATCCTTGCCGGCGACGGCATTATGGTTGCGCGCGGCGACTTGGCGGTCGAAGTCGGACACGCCGCCGTCCCCGCCCTGCAAAAACGGATGATCCGCCGCGCCCGCGAGTTGCGCCGCTTCAGCATTACGGCGACGCAAATGATGGAATCGATGATTACCAACCCCGTGCCGACCCGCGCGGAAGTCAGCGATGTGGCAAACGCGGTATTGGACGGCACCGATGCGGTGATGTGTTCCGCCGAAACCGCCGTCGGCGCGTATCCGTTTGAAACCGTCAGCCAAATGGCGATTATCTGCGCGGCTGCGGAAAAAGAACAGGATTCGCTCAACGGCGTTGCCGAACAGACAGAGTATCCCGAAGCCGTCAGCACCAACTTAGCGATTGCCGGCGGCGCGGTCAGCGTGGCGCGCGCGGTTCACGCCAAAGCCATCGTCGCCCTGACCGAAAGCGGTTCGACCGCCTTTGAAATCAGCCGCCACAATATTACCCTGCCGATTTTCGCGCTGACCCCGAGCGTTTCCGCCCAACGCCGTATGGCGATGTACCGGGGCGTGCGCCCGCTGATTTTGGCAACCAGCACCGACCACGACACGGCGTTGAACGAAGTCGAAACGATGCTGGTGGAACACAACATCCTGCATTCCGGCGACCAGTACATCATCACCAGCGGCTCGCAAATGCGCGAATCCGGTTCGACCAATACGCTGGAAGTGCTGCGCGTCAAATAATCCGCCCTGAGTGGAAAATGCCGTCTAAAGCCGATACTGTCGGGCTTCAGACGGCATTTTATTTGCATTCCGTCAGGTAAAACCGAAAGAATTGTGCAAATCCGGCAACATCGGATAAAATCGAGTGCCTATACTAAAGCGAAACAAGGCATTTCCGACTGCCTTTTTTATTTGTCCACCGTCCGCCTTTTTACGGAAACCGAAATGACCCCTTTCACACTGAAAAAACCGTCCTGCTGCTCGGCACTGCCTTTGCCGCCGCATCTGTCCACGCATCCGGCTACCACTTCGGCACACAGTCGGTCAACGCGCAAAGCACGGCAAATGCCGCCGACGCGTCGACCATCTTCTACAATCCCGCCGGCCTGACCAAACTCGACAGCAGCCAGATTTCCGTCAACGCCAACATCGTGCTGCCCAGCATTCATTATGAAGCAGATTCCGCCACCGACTTTACCGGGCTTCCCGTCCAAGGTTCTAAAAACGGCAAAATCACCAAAACCACGGTCGCACCCCACATTTACGGCGCATACAAAGTCAACGACAATCTGACCGTGGGCTTGGGCGTGTACGTCCCCTTCGGCTCTGCCACCGAATACGAAAAAGATTCCGTGTTGCGCCACAACATCAACAAACTCGGTCTGACCAGCATCGCCGTCGAACCTGTCGCCGCGTGGAAACTCAACGAACGCCATTCCTTCGGCGCAGGCATCATCGCCCAACATAATTCCGCCGAACTGCGCAAATATGCCGACTGAGGAATCCCAAAAAAAGCGCAAATGCTGCAAGCAACACCTTCTAATCCTACTGCCGCTGCTCAAATCAAGGCCGACGGACACGCCGATGTCAAAGGCAGCGATTGGGGCGTCGGCTACCAACTGGCGTGGATGTGGGACATCAACGACCGCGCGCGCGTGGGCGTGAACTACCGTTCCAAAGTTTCACACACGCTCAAAGGCGATGCCGAATGGGCGGCAGACGGCGCGGCGGCGAAACAACAGTGGAATGACAATATGCTCACACCGCTCGGTTACACGGCGAATGAAAAAGCCCGCGTCAAAATCGTAACGCCTGAGTCTTTGTCCGTACACGGCATGTACAAAGTGTCCGACAAAGCCGACCTGTTCGGCGACGTAACTTGGACGCGCCACAGCCGCTTCAATAAGGCGGAACTGTTTTTTGAAAAAGAAAAAAATATTGCTAATGGCAAAAAATCCGACCGCACCACCATCACCCCCAACTGGCGCAACACCTACAAAGTCGGCTTGGGCGGTTCTTATCAAATCAGCGAACCGCTGCAACTGCGCGTCGGCATCGCTTTTGACAAACCGCCTGTCCGCAACGCCGACTACCGCATGAACAGCCTGCCCGACGGCAACCGCATCTGGTTCTCCGCCGGCATGAAATACCATATCGGCAAAAACCACGTCGTCGATGCCGCCTACACCCACATCCACATCAACGACACCAGCTACCGCACGGCGAAGGCAAGCGGCAACGATGTGGACAGCAAAGGTGCGTCTTGCGCACGTTTCAAAAACCACGCCGACATCATCGACCTGCAATACACCTACAAATTCAAATAAACGTTACACCGTTTGAATATAAAAATGCCGTCTGAAACAGATTTCCGTTTCAGACGGCATTTTTATCCGGCAGCCGATACGCCTATCTCGGTATTCGGGAGAATATATACAGAACCTCCTTCATATCAAAATGGTAGGGACGCTCGGGCAACAGGACGGCGGCAGGCAGCTTGGTGATGCCGTTCAAACCGCGCGGGAACAGCGCAATCCGCTCTTTGCCCTTTTCCGCATAATCTGCTTTGCGGTTGTGGATGGAAACTACTTCGCGATGGCGGTAAAGCAGCGTGTTCATTTCGATATAGGCTTCGTTGTGGATGGCTGCCGACTGTTTCTGCAACACGTCAATCTGCCTGTTGAGCTTGTCGTTGGCTTTCATCAGCCTGTTGAAGAACGACGGTTGCTCCTGCAGTTTGGCGGTACAGGCTTCGATACTTTCCGATACCGGCCCGAACTGTTCGAGGTATTTTTCCAGACAGTTTTCCAAGTCGGTCAGGCAGCCGGCCATCTTGCGGGAAAATTCTTCTTCAGGCTTTCCCTGCCGAATGGACAATATAGCGGATTAACAAAAATCAGGACAAGGCGACAAAGCCGCAGACAGTACAAATAGTACGGCAAGGCAAGGCGAGGCAACGCCGTACCGGTTTTTGTTAATCCACTATATTTGGGAGGGGCGTAACCCCTTCCGAATCAGGATGGCACATAGGGCGACGCTTTATGTGCCGTCCTGTGTGTTGAAACATCAGCATAGGAAACACAGGAAAAGCCGGCTGTTTTGCGCCTGCGTACCGTATTGGTCAAAATGCCGTCTGAAACCGACAACAGGGTTTCAGACGGCATTTCCGTCAATTTTCCCTTTATCTGCCGAACAGGTTGGCGATATTTTCCATCTGTTCTTCGGTAAAACCGTTTTCGCCCAATCTGGCGGCAACTGCCCATTCGCCCGACAAACCGTGGTCCGCACCGAGCTGCCGCCATTTTTCGACTTTGGCTTCGGCTGTGGTTTTTTCGGGCAGCGGTTTGACGGGAATCCTGCTTTTGGGGACGGTATTCATCGGTTTGCCCTAATCGATGGAATAGCCGCGAAGATACTGTATCCGTTCGCGCGTCATCCGCGTGTCGCATTGGAGCTTGAGGTATTCGGCGTATTCCTGCCGGTCTGCCTGCGCGGCGGCTTGTCGGCAGTTGCTGATTTTTTCCTGCGCCCACTTGCGCTGTTCGCCGACCAACTCTTTTTGCACGTCGGTATCGAGTCCTCCCCAAAGTTTGGTAATTTCGGATTCCGCACGTTGGTTTTGTACGCGCGCCTCTTCCACTTCGCCCCGTGATACGGTAACGGTATCGGCACGCTCGACGTCGTCGGGATGCAGGATTTCGGGTTCGGGCGCGCCTTCTGCGGCTTGGGGTACGCCCGCATCGCCGCCGGCGGCATTGTGTTCCAAAATGTCTTCGGGGGTGGGTTTGGACGGTTCTTCTTCACGGGCTTTGCCGCTCAAAACCCTGACCGCGTCTTCTTTTGTCACCGCCTTGCCGTCTATCATCACGATGCTCTTCACGCCGTAAGGCAGCAACGCGGCAGACAGCGTTTGCGTCGCCATACCGACCGTGTTGTCGATAAATGCCGTCCGAGCGTCTTTGGCGGGCAGGAAGCGGACGGCTGCCGTCAATACGCCGTCTTTAAACTCGACATTGCCGCCCGTCTTCTGCTGCACGATGTCTGCCAAAGACGTTTCCCCATACAGCAGGGGGCTGTTTGCCTCGGCATCGGCAAGCGTTTCAGACGGCACGGTAATGTTCAAATCGGCGATACAGAACGTGCGCCCGCCTTCCTGCGTTTCCGAAGCGTGTTCCAAAGAAAACGCCAAACCGTAGGCGGCGGCGATAATTTTGTCGGCATCGACAAACTGCCTGCCGTCTTCGCGCGCGAAAGAACGCGCTTCCTGCGTGAGCGTTTCCTGAATACTGCCGCGTATGTCCTGCAACACGGCGGGGTTGGCGCATTCCAACGCCTTGGGCGGTTCTTCCCTGCCGCACGCTGCAAGCAGCAGGGCAAACGGCAGCGCAATGAGTTTCCGATACATGATGTTCCTTCCAAACGGTGCAGACCGATGGCGGCTATCATAGCAAAAGCACCTGCAGGCGGTAAACCTTGCAGGCGCTTTGTCGGAAAGGCGGAAAATCAGCCTTTAAAGAAATTCACAAAACCGGTGAGAATCGCGGCATTAATCAAATCGACAAAGAACGCGCCGACCATAGGCACAATCAAAAACGCCTTATGCGACGCGCCGAAAGTATGCGTGACGGACTGCATATTTGCCACCGCCGTCGGCGTTGCGCCCAAACCGAAACCGCAGTGGCCGGCAGCCAATACTGCGGCATCATAGTCGCGCCCCATAAAGACATAGGTAACAAAAGTCGCGTACAAAACCATCACTGCGGTTTGTACTGCAAGAATCACGGTTACAGACCCCGCCAAACCGGTCAGCTCCCACAGTTTCAAATTCAGCAACGCCATTGCCAAGAAAAGCGAAAGCGAAGCATTGCCGAACACATCGATGGCACGGTCGAACATATTGACCTTGAATGCGGCGGTAAGGATGTTGCGGATAACCACGCCGCCAAACAGACACCACACGAATTTGGGCAGGTCGAACAGGTATTCTTTGTCGAAGCCGTCCATAATCTCGGCAAACGCCAGACACGCGGCAAACATGGCAAGCGTTTCAACGGCAGATTCCGCCGTAATCAGGCGGGTGCGTTTTGCCTGCTCGAACACGTCGTCCGCGTTGTCGTCCTGATCCTGTTTTGTGTTTTCAACCGGTTTGCGGCCCATTTTGTTGATCAGGCGGCGCGCAACCGGCCCGCCGATCAGGCCGCCGAACACCAGCCCGAAAGTAGCCGAAGCAATACCCAAACCGGTTGCGCCGACCAAGCCGTATTGCGTTTCAAAATTAGGTCCCCACGCACCTGACGTGCCGTGTCCGCCCGTCAGCGACACCGAACCGGTAATCAGACCGATGAGCGGGTCCAAACCCAAAGCCGTAGCCAGTCCGACCCCGACAAAGTTTTGCACCAAGATAAATCCGCCCACAATCGCGGTAAAAACCACCAGCGGCAAACCGCCCGCCTTCAAACGGGAAAAATCCGCGCTCAAGCCGATGGACGTGAAGAAAATCAGCATAAACGCATTTTGCAGCGGTTTCTCAAATTTGAAGCTCACGCCGTACGCCTCGTGCAGCGCAAACAGGATAATCGCGGCAATCAGCCCGCCCGCCACGGGTTCGGGGATGTTAAAATCACGCAAGATTTTGATTTTCTTAACCAAAACCTTGCCGACCAACAAAACCAAAGTGGCGGCAATCAAGGTGTAATAACTGTTAAACGCCCATTCCATATCGTTTGACCTCCTAAAATGTTTTTCTTTATATCCGCCCGAAGGGGACGCAAGCGCGAAGATATTAGGGGAATAGTTAAGGCTTGTCAAAGAATCGCCGTTTTTTATAGTGGATTAAATTTAAACCAGTACATCGTTGACTCGCCTTGCCGTACTATCTGTACTGTCTGTGGCTTCGTCGCCTTGTCCTGATTTAAATTTAATCCACTATACAACTATTTTTTACAAACAAAATGCCGTCCGAAACTCCGTTCAGACGGCATCATGGGAATACACATATTTGAAATAACAGAAAAAGCGGGGGCAAAACCCGCCGCTGCATCTGTCGCTGTACATCCCTGCTGTCGGACTTACCGCTTCAACTTCGCAAACGCATCCGCCATCGCCGAATTGGTTGGGACACGCTCGTTGCGTTGTGGTTTGCGGCCGGCTGTCCGTTCGCGGCTGCGGTTTTTCCAGCTCGGACAGAATGTCCAGAATGGTCGGCAGTCCGAAGTGTTCGTCGGTGAAGTCGGACGCTTTGATTTGCTTCACGCGCTCGCGGTTAACTGCCTAAATATGAAATTCTTGGTCTTCTTGTAGCATAAGTTCTCGATGATATGCCAAGTAAGATTTACGTTTGTCGTTGAGCAGATTGTTATCTAGCTTCACATCACACCAACGTCGCCAAACATCATCTGATAACCGCTTAGATTTCACCATATTTCCTTCATCATCAAACGAAATATATTTCAAATCAAATAGGCTATCCAAGGTACGACTTAATAGCAAGCCGTTATTTGGGTCGTATGCTTCGGTATCATCCGACAGGATGAAAGGCTTAATATGACTGGCAATCAATACAGGATAGGCAAGTTTTTCCAGCATACATTTCACATTACCGTAATGTTCTTCACTTTCTTCTTGAAGTTGGTTTTTGTATAGGCGATGTAAATAAGGGTCGCGTTTCCTTACAGTAATTTCATCCAAATTACCAAAAATACGTTGGGCATCCTCAGCAAAATATAAGTCATCACCTACTCGTTTTAAGTCGTCTAATTTGTCTAATAGGTTCCATAAATAACTTATTTGATTGTATTTTCGTTCAATAAATCCTGATTCTATTCCCTGTTGAAAATAATCATTCAATTCTGTTTCGGTTAGATAATCTTGTTGAAAGGTTTTTAAGTCTACTAACATCATGGCGGCAATTTCTTTTTTATTTAGCTTGCCTTGTGGATGCTCGACCAGCGTTTTAATCAGGAAATTTATTTGTCGAATATTAGAGTTTTCAGTTACTGAACGCTGAAAGCCAGAGTGCGTATATACGATTTTGGAAAGTAGGGTTTGTCGTTTTCGGTTAGTACGAGCTTGTACATAATCTCGTGATAAAGGTGTATAGCTTGATAAAAACGGTTCTATAAATCCCATTTTTACAAATTGATTAATAGCTTTACGAACCGAGGCCAAATTCATGGCCTTGCTTGTTCTCTGCGAAGCCATAACGGAATCTTGGGCAATGTTTTGCTGCAATGCTTCATATAGTTCGTTGCTGTATGGCTGGTCTTGATTCGCATCAATAAAGTCAAGACAAATATTGAGTGCAGTACAAAATTTTTGATCGTTATAATTTGTAAAGGCATTGGTAAACGCCCAATAATCTTCATAAATTTGGCTGTTTGGCTGATTATTACTCATCTCTGTCTCCAAGAATATTCGATACCAATATTCTGTTTTTGTATTTAAGTAATATCTATCATTCATGTATTTTCTACTAAAAACAGAATTTCCTTATGGCTTTGCTTCTTTTCTTTTCCTGTAACCTTATAAACGTGAGGCGTTTCCAAGATTTGTACATTTCGCCCATTTTTACCTAACATTTCTTCTAATTCATCTCGGTTTGGATATGAAGCATTGTTGTAGCTTAACAGCCAATATTTAAATGGTTTCAAATGATTGATTACCCTTTTAAATAATTCGACAGCCTGCTTTTTATCCATGAAATGATTGGCAAATGGTTTGGGTATGGATGATGTAATGTAACTGTCCAATAATCCGTAAAAGCCAAAATAATTGTTCATCGTGCCTGTGTAAGGTGGGTCTAAATAGACGGCATCAGCTTGTATATTAGGTAATAAATCAAATATATCTTGATTAAAGGCGTGATGCCGCCAGCCATTATTGAAAACAGCTTGGTTATAGTCATCCAAATTTTGCAGAAAATGACTTTGAAAACTTTCATTGTGGTAGGCGCGTCGACGGCCATATTTAGCATAACTGTATTCTTCATCACGCAGTTGTTTAACTTTTTCCCAAGGAATTGTGAATCGTGAATAGGGCATTTTACGTATCATGGCGCGACGCATTAAAGTAAACGCCAAAGCACGTTTATACTGGTTATTCAGCTTCCCTATATTTTTACGGTACAAATCAAGTTGTTGGCATTCATCGTGAAAATAGAATTTTTCGGAATAACGCTGACTCATAAAACCGGCATGCGGGCTGCCTGAAAAAATCATTGCGACATCATCGTCATTTAATGTTTCATGGTTGTTTTCTATTAATGCTAAAGCAATTTGGTAATTAATTGCCAAAATATCGTTAGTAATCACACGATAGCCGCGTTTTTTGGCTTCGTAGGCAAAGGAACAGCCTCCACTAAATACATCTGCAACTGTATCTACATCAGACGGAAGCTGGTCACAAATCCAGGAAGCTATTTTCTCTTTATTACCGATATAGTTAATTTTCGGATATTTCTTATTCATTTTCACTCATTTTTAAAATACTTTCAGCAATAGCTTTTGCCAATAAAGGCGGCACGGCGTTACCAACCTGCTGCTGCTGGGCAATTTTGCTGCCGCAAAAAATAAAATTATCAGGGAAAGATTGTAAGGCAGCTAATTCACGAACGGTTAAAGCCCGATTCTGTTCATAGTGAAAAACTTTGCGCATATCTCCTGTAATACAAACGGCTGGTTTGTTGCTGTTGTAACGGATGTATTTACGGATATCACCTGTTTTCGGACGTAATGGTTCAGGAATATCGTTACGGTTACCTCCATTTTTAACAAATGCCATTTTTTCTAACATTTGTGCCGAATGATTCATAGCTTCATGATTTGCAACGTGTGGATTGCTTTCGCCAGCAGCCAGTTTTGGAAAATGTCCTATTGCTGATCCAACAGTCTGATGGGAAATCTGCAAAGGTTCGGGAAAGGAAATTTTGCCTTTATCCCTCCTCCCGATAAATATCACTCGGCTACGTATCTGAGGAACACCGAAATCGGCTGCACTCAGTATCTTACATTCCACCGAATAACCGATATTCTGAAATGCTTGAATAATCTCAATACGTGTTTTACCTGAATTGTGTGTATAGAGTCGCGCTACATTTTCCATAACAAAAAAATATGGTTGGACAATTTTAACTATTCGGACAAACTCTTTAAATAAATGGTTGCGTGGGTCATCTGTAAATGTCCGTCCAATCTTTCCTGCCATACTAAAACCTTGACAAGGTGGTCCTCCAATAACCAAATCAACTGATTGTCCGTTAAGACAATTGGTTAAATCTTGTTCGGTTAGTGTGGTTAAATCTTTTTGCAGTAATTGATGACGGGGGAAGTTGGTACGGTAAGTCTGACAATAATCAGACTCCATTTCAACAGAAAGCAATTGTTGGAATCCGGCTTGTTCAAAACCCAAGGATAGGCCTCCTGCTCCTGAGAAAAGGTCAATATAGGTAAGTGGTGTGTGCATAAGTCAAAATCCATAAACTCTTCGATTATTTTACCGCTTCAACTTCGCAAACGCATCCGCCATCGCCGAATTGGTCGGGGCGCGGTCGTTGCGTTGGGGTTTGCGGCCGGCTGTCCGTTCGCGGCTGCGGTTTTCAGACGGCATTTTATGTTTTGCGCCGCCCGGTTCGTCATCCAAGCGCATGGTCAGCGCGATGCGTTTGCGTGCGGCATCGACTTCCAGCACTTTCACTTTTACCACGTCGCCGGCTTTCACCACGTCGCGCGGGTCTTGGACGAACTTATTAGACAGGGCGGAGATGTGCACCAAGCCGTCCTGATGGACGCCGATGTCCACGAACGCGCCGAAGTTGGCGACGTTGGAGACCACGCCCTCGAGTATCATGCCGACTTGCAAGTCGCTGATTTCGTGGATGCCTTCGGCAAACGATGCCGTCTGAAACGCACCGCGCGGGTCGCGGCCGGGTTTTTCCAGCTCGGACAGGATGTCCAAAATAGTCGGCAGACCGAAGCGTTCGTCGGTGAAGTCGGATGCTTTGATTTGCTTCACACGCTCGCGGTTGCCGATGAGTTCGGCGGCGGTAATGCCTTGTTGCGCCAGCATTTTGGCGACGACGGGATAGGCTTCGGGGTGGACGGCGCTCGCGTCCAGCGGCTCTTTGCCGCCGTTAATCCGCAAAAAGCCTGCTGCTTGCTCGAAGGTTTTTTCGCCCAAGCGCGGTACTTTTAGCAATTTTTTTCGGCTGTCGAACGCGCCGTTTTCATCACGGTAGGCGACGATGTTTTGGGCAAGGGTTTGATTCAAGCCGGAAATCCGCGCCAAGAGCGGGGCGGAGGCGGTGTTCGCGTCCACGCCGACGGCGTTCACGCAGTCTTCGACCACCGCGTCCAGCGATTTGGCGAGCCGGCTTTGGTTCACGTCGTGCTGATACTGCCCCACGCCGATGGATTTGGGGTCGATTTTGACCAACTCGGCAAGCGGGTCTTGCAGCCTGCGGGCGATGGACACTGCGCCGCGCAGGGAAACATCTAAGTCGGGAAACTCGCGCGCCGCCAGTTCGGACGCAGAATAAATCGACGCGCCGGCTTCGGAAACGACGATTTTGTGCAGGCTGCTTTCGGGCATTCCGCGCACCAGTTCGCCCGCGATTTTGTCGGTTTCGCGGCTGGCGGTGCCGTTGCCGATGGCGATGAGCTTCACACCGTGTTGTTTAATCAGGCGCGACAACGTTGCCAACATATTGTTTTCTTGATGCAAATAGACAATGACCGTATCCAGCAGTTTGCCCGTGTCGTCCACCACGGCGCATTTCACGCCGTTGCGGTAGCCGGGGTCGAGTCCCAAAGTGGTCAGCCGCCCGGCGGGCGCGGCGAGCAGCAAGTCTTTGAGATTGCGGGCGAACACGGTAATCGCGTCAGTGTCGGCAGCTTCTTTCAAACGATTGAGAGCTTCGAGTTCCAGCGACAAAAAGATTTTCGCGCGCCAAGTCAGGCGCACGGTGTCGCGCAGCCATTTGTGGCCGTCTGAAACCTTGAAGCGGCGGGCGATGATTTGCTCGTATTCGCTTTGCTGCGTAATCGGCGTGTCGTCGGGCTGGTATTTGAGCGCGATGTTCAACACGCCTTCGTTGCGACCGCGCAAAACCGCCAGCGCGCGGTGGCTGGGCATGGCGCGCACGGGTTCGCGGCGGTCGAAATAATCGCTGAATTTTTCGCCTTCGGTTTCTTTGCCTTCAACGACTTGCGTGTGGATTTCGGCTTCGTTCCACAGCTTGTCGCGCAGCGTGCCGATGAGTTCCGCGTCTTCGGCAAACTGCTCCATCAGAATCGCGCGCGCGCCATCCAGCGCGGCTTTGGCGTCGGGGATGTTTTCGTTCAGGTAGCCTTGCGCGGCGGCTTCCACGTCCTGCGGCTGTTCGGCAAGCAACACGTCCGCCAGCGGCTGCAAACCGTGTTCGCGAGCGATTTGCGCTTTGGTGCGGCGTTTGGGTTTGTAGGGCAGGTACAGGTCTTCCAACGCGGTTTTGTTGTCGGCGGCTTCGATTTGCGCCCTGAGGTCGTCTGAAAGCTTGCCTTGCTCTTCAATGCTTTTTAACACAACGGCCTTGCGCTCTTCCAACTCGCGCAGGTATTGCAGCCGCTCGGCAAGCTGGCGCAGCTGCGTATCGTCCAGCCCGCCCGTGGCTTCTTTACGGTAACGCGCGATAAAGGGGACGGTCGCGCCGTCGTCCAAAAGCTCGATAGCGGCATTGATTTGCACGGTAGTGGCGGAGAGTTCTTGGGAGAGGATTCGGGTGATGTTCATAAATTGCCTCCGTGATGCCGTCTGAACAGCCGACGGCGCAATGTGGGTAATCGTTTGGAAAAGATGAAGATAATACTGATATACTTTGCCCGATACAATCTGAAAGGAATGTTTATGACCGTCCTGATTACCGGCGGCACCGGCTTTATCGGTTCGCACACCGCCGTCTCGCTCGTCCAATCCGGTTACGATGCCGTGATTTTGGATAATCTGTGCAACTCGTCTGCCGCCGTCCTCCCGCGCCTTCGGCAAATTACCGGCAGAAACATACCGTTTTATCAGGGCGACATCCGCGACTGTCAGATTTTGAGGCAGATTTTTTCAGAACATGAAATCGAATCCGTCATCCATTTTGCCGGTTTGAAGGCAGTGGGGGAAAGCGTTGCCGAGCCGACAAAATATTACGGCAACAATGTTTACGGCAGCCTGGTGCTGGCGGAAGAAATGGCGCGCGCGGGCGTGTTGAAAATCGTATTCAGCTCGTCGGCAACCGTTTACGGCGATGCGGAAAAAGTCCCCTATACGGAAGATATGCGCCCGGGCGATACCGCTAATCCTTACGGTGCGTCCAAAGCGATGGTGGAGCGGATGTTAACCGACATCCAAAAAGCCGATCCGCGTTGGAGCGTGATTTTGTTGCGCTATTTCAACCCGATCGGCGCGCACGAAAGCGGACTTATCGGCGAACAGCCCAACGGCGTTCCCAACAATCTTTTGCCCTATATCTGTCAAGTGGCTTCGGGCAGGCTGCCGCAACTGTCGGTATTCGGCGGCGACTATCCGACCCCCGACGGTACGGGAATGCGCGACTACATCCATGTGATGGATTTGGCAGAAGGGCATATCGCGGCAATGAAGGCGAAAGGCGGCGTTGCCGGCGTACATTTGTTCAACTTGGGTTCGGGACGCGCCTATTCCGTTTTGGAAATCATCCGCGCCTTTGAGGCCGCATCCGGTTTGCACATTCCTTACCGAATCCAACCCCGCCGCGCCGGCGACTTGGCGTGTTCCTATGCCGACCCGTCCCATACCAAACAACAAACCGGCTGGGAAACCAAACGCGGCTTGCAGCAAATGATGCAAGATTCGTGGCGTTGGGTCAGCCGCAACCCCGGCAGATATGGGGATTAAATGCAAACCGCAGGCAAAAAAAACATCCTCGTTACCGGCGGCGCGGGTTTTATCGGCTCGGCAGTCGTCCGCCATATTATCCAAAACACCCGAAATTCCGTCGTCAACCTCGACAAGTTAACCTACGCGGGCAATCTCGAATCGCTGACCGACATTGCCGATAATCCCCGCTACGCTTTTGAGCAAGTGGATATTTGCGACCGCGCCGAACTCGACCGCGTGTTCGCGCAATACCGGCCCGATGCCGTGATGCACTTGGCGGCGGAAAGCCACGTCGACCGCGCCATCGGTTCGGCAGGCGAATTTATCCGAACCAATATCGTCGGCACATTCGACCTGCTGGAAGCTGCGCGCGCCTATTGGCAGCAAATGCCGTCTGAAAAACGCGAAGCCTTCCGTTTCCACCATATTTCTACCGATGAAGTCTATGGCGATTTGCACGGCACAGACGATTTGTTTACAGAAACCACGCCATACGCGCCGTCCAGCCCCTACTCCGCCTCCAAAGCCGCCGCCGACCACCTTGTCCGCGCGTGGCAGCGGACTTACAGGCTGCCCTCCATTGTCAGCAACTGTTCCAATAATTACGGCCCCCGACAATTCCCCGAAAAACTCATTCCTTTGATGATTCTGAACGCACTTTCCGGCAAACCACTGCCTGTGTACGGCGACGGGGCGCAAATCCGCGACTGGCTGTTTGTCGAAGACCACGCGCGCGCGCTGTATCAGGTCGTTACCGAAGGTGTTGTCGGCGAAACCTACAATATCGGCGGACACAATGAAAAAACCAATCTCGAAGTGATCAAAACCATCTGCGCCCTCTTGGAAGAACTCGCCCCCGAAAAACCGGCCGGCGTGGCACGGTATGAAGATTTAATTACTTTCGTACAAGACCGCCCCGGCCATGATGCCCGCTACGCCGTCGATGCGGCGAAAATCAGGCGGGATTTGGGCTGGCTGCCTTTGGAAACTTTTGAATCCGGCCTCCGCAAAACCGTGCAATGGTATTTGGACAACAAAACCCGGCGGCAAAACGCATAAAACGGCAACTGCCGTTCGGAACGCTTAGGTACGGGCAAATAGTTTTCAGACGGCATCCCGACGCAATGCCGTCTGAAAACCCATCGCAAAGGAAGAAAGAAAAGATGAAAGGCATCATACTGGCAGGCGGCAGCGGTACGCGCCTATATCCGATTACGCGCGGCGTATCCAAACAACTGCTGCCCGTGTACGACAAACCGATGATTTATTACCCCTTGTCGGTTTTGATGCTGGCGGGAATCCGCGATATTTTGGTAATTACCGCACCCGAAGACAACGCTGCCTTCCAACGGCTACTCGGCGACGGCTCCGACTTCGGCATCCGCCTGCAATATGCCGTTCAACCCAGCCCCGACGGCTTGGCGCAGGCATTTATCATCGGCGAAGAATTTATCGGCAACGGCAATGTCTGCCTGATTTTGGGCGACAATATTTTCTACGGTCAATCATTTACGCAAACATTGAAACAGGCCGCCGCCAAGACCCACGGCGCAACCGTATTCGGTTATCGGGTTAAAGACCCCGAGCGTTTCGGCGTGGTTGAATTTGACGAAAACTTCAACGCCTTATCCATCGAAGAGAAACCGCAACAGCCCAAATCCGATTGGGCGGTAACCGGCTTGTACTTCCACGACAACCGCGCCGTCGAGTTCGCCAAACAGCTCAAACCGTCCGCACGCGGCGAATTGGAAATTTCCGACCTCAACCGGATGTATCTGGAAGACGGCTCGCTGTCCGTTCAAATATTGGGACGCGGTTTCGCGTGGTTGGACACCGGCACGCAAGAAAGCCTGCACGAGGCGGCTTCCTTCGTCCAAACCGTGCAAAATATCCAAAACCTGCACATCGCCTGCCTCGAAGAAATCGCCTGGCGTAACGGCTGGCTGACGAAAAAAGATGTGGAAACACGGGCAAAGCCTTTGGAAAAAACCGCCTACGGGCAATACCTGCTGCGCCTGATCGGCAAATAAATACCGTCTGAACGCCCCGACGGCTTTCAGACGGCATCCAAACCGTGCCGCGCCGCCACCTTAACCGACCTGCCGCACGGCGCGCATAAAAAATCAAACCGCAAAAAACAGCGGTAACGATACCGCCAAAGGACTTTATGGACATCATCGACACCGCCCTCCCCGACGTAAAACTTTTAAAACCGCAAGTCTTCACAGACGGGCGCGGTTTTTTTATGGAAACATTCCGCGACGGATGGTTCAAAGAAAATATTGCCGATCGAACTTTCGTGCAGGAAAACCACTCCAACTCCAGCAAGGGCGTATTGCGCGGCCTGCACTACCAAACCGAAAACACCCAAGGCAAACTCGTACGCATAGTTGTCGGCGAAGTGTTCGACGTGGCCGTCGATATGCGCGAAGGTTCGCCGACTTTCGGCAAATGGGCGGGCGCAACCTTGTCGGCGCAAAACCGATACCAGCTTTGGATACCCGAAGGCTTCGCACACGGTTTTTGCGTTTTGGGCGACGCGGCGGAAGTCGTGTACAAATGCACGGACTATTACAACCCTGAAACCGAACAGGTTTTAATATGGAACGACCCGGCAATCGGCATAGGCTGGCCGCTTCAAACCGCGCCGCTACTTTCGCCCAAAGACCTTGCCGGCAAAACGTGGGCACAAGCCGAAAAGCTCCGCCTTACGCTTTCCCGATAAAAAATGCCGTCCGAACGTTTCAGACGGCATTTTCTCCGACAGGCTACCTACCCGCCTTCAGTACGCGCTGTGCAAAGAAAAACATCCCGGTAACGAAGAACGCCAAGCCCAACCAAGAAGCGGCGGCATCCCAGTTTTGCAGATTCAACGCGAGCGGCGCATCCGAGCCGCCGTTGGTCACAGAGAAGGCAATAATAAACGCCATAATTACACCAATCAGGCTTTCACCGACAATCAGGCCTGCCGCGAAAAGCGTACCGATACGGTCGGCGTTTTTCAGACGGCCTTCGCGGTTTTCCGCCTTCTTGCCAATGATGTGTTTCAACACCGCCGCCAACACCGCGCCTGCCACGATGGGCATATTGACGGACGGCGGCAGATAAATGCCCATACCGACCGCAAGGACGGGCAGGGCAAGTTTACCGCCTGATGATTTTTTCAACACCAAATCGACGACGATTAATACCGCTCCAATCGCGATACCGGTAAAGATGTACGCCCATTCGAGGTTGTGGGCGAAAATGCCCGACGCAATGGTCGTCATCAAAGTCGCTTGAAGGGCTGCCAAAGCCTGCGCCGCATCCATGCCTTCGCGCGGCATTGCGCCGGTAAAGCCGTAGGCTTCGTAAAGCAGTTCCAACACGGGCGAAATAACCAGCGCACCAACGATACAGCCGATAATCAGGGCGACTTGCTGCCGCCAAGGCGTAGCTTTGAGCAGGTAGCCGGTTTTCAAGTCTTGCAGGTTGTCGTTGGAAATCGAAGCCACGCAGATTACTGCCGATCCGCAAAAAAGCGTCAACGCCAGTAAGAATTTGCGGTTGGCCTCATCCGCCAACAAACCTCCGGATTCGCCTACCAGCAGCAAAACCAGTGAAATAACGACGATGGACACGATGCCCACGCCGGAAATCGGGCTGGAAGACGAGCCGACCAAACCTGCCATATAACCGCAGGCGGCGGCGACCAAAAAGCCGATGACGGAAGCCAAAAGCGTGCAAACCGCCACCAAAAGCCACGCCATGCCGCCCGTAATGTGCGAATCGCCGATAAAGTGGTAAAACGACACGCCTAGAATAAACATCATAGACAACACCCAGAAAATCATGGCTTTAGGCGACAAATCCTGTTCGGCGCGTTCTGTAGCGGGCGCACCGCCGCCAAAACTCTTGAACGACATCTTCATGCCTTCCACCATTGGCTTGAGCAGCATCAAAAGCGTCCAAACCGCCGCGATACCTATGGTTCCCGCACCGATAAAACGCACTTTTTCCTTCCACAGCTTCATCGCAAACGCCGCCATTTCCATATCGGAAGGTTGCGGAATGTGTGAGGAGAAATACGGCACGGCAATACCCCAAGCAATCGAAATGCCCAGCAGGATGGCGATGCCGCCCGTCAGTCCGACCAAATAACCCGCGCCCAACAAGGCCAGTGAAAAGCCCATCGGCAGTTGGAAAATTGCCGTACCGCTTTTAAACCAATAACTCGCGCTATCGGCAATCACACGCAGACCTCCGGCGCAAAAGCTCATCAATCCCGCCAACGCGCCGCCGGCCGCCAGCTCTTTGATACCGCTGCCGCCCTGACGGTCATCCCCTTCTTCATGACCGCCCACTTTCAAAATTTCAGCAGCCGCCACACCTTCCGGATAAGGCAAATCGCTTTTCACCACCATCGCGTAACGCAGCGGAATGGTGAAAATCACCCCCAAAATCCCGCCGGCAATACATAAAAGCGTCGTCTGCCAAAACGGGAAACTGCTCCAGTAGCCCGCCATCAGCAAACCGGGCAGGACGAAGATGATGGTTGAAAGCGTACCCGCAGCCGAGGCTTGGGTCTGCACCATGTTGTTTTCCAAAATATTGCTGCCTTTGAAAAATTTTAAAACCGCCATCGAAATCACCGCCGCCGGAATCGACGAGGCAAAGGTCAGCCCGACTTTCAAACCGAGGTAAACGTTAGACGCAGTAAAAATTACAGTGATCAATGCGCCGAGTATCATGCCTCGGAGCGTCAGTTCGCGGTATTCTTCTACCGAACCGGATAAAGATTTATTCATTATTCTTCCTTTGACAACAGACGTTCACATATTGTTGGCATCACGCCATGATGTCAAGTTTTAAAAAGAACAGTTAAAAACAATTATCCCACCCTGCCCATACCCAATTGAAAATAAAAACTATTTCCAAACGAACAAAAACAGCCGTATCAGGGAGGTTCCCCGATACGGCTGCTTGTTTCCGAACCTTAAAATCAATCAAACAAATCGCGCAGCTTGTCTAAAAACGATTTCTTGCGCGGCGTTTGGTTTTCCAAGCCCGTAGAAATCCGCTCAAATTCTTCCAAAAGCTCTTTTTGACGGTCGGTCAAATTGACAGGCGTTTCGACAACAATATGGCAGTACAAATCGCCGGTCGCGCTGCTGCGTAAAGATTTGACACCCTTACCTTTCACGCGCATCCTCCTGCCGGTTTGGGTTTCTTTGGGGACGGTGAGCTTGACTTTGCCGTCCAAGGTCGGCACTTCTAACTCCCCGCCCAAAGCAGCCGTGGCAAAACTAATCGGCAGTTCGCAATGCAAATCCAAACCATCGCGTTGGAAAATCTTATGCGCCCGAATGCGGACGGTTACATACAGGTCGCCGGCAGGCGCGCCGTGCATACCCGGCCCGCCTTCACCGCTCAAACGGATACGCTGCCCGTCATCGATACCGGCGGGAATATTGACTTCCACCGTCTTGACCGCCTTATTCCGCCCCACGCCACGGCATTTGACGCAAGGTTCTTTAATATGTTTGCCCGCACCGCGGCAGGTCGGACAAGTCTGCTGCATACGGAAAATCGCCTGCTGGATGTGCACCGTACCCGAACCTTTGCAAGTCGGGCAGGTTTCCGGGGATGCCCCCGGTTTCGCGCCGCTGCCGTTGCAGACATCACACGCTTCATAAGTCGGAATATTGATGCGTTTCTTCACACCTTTTGCGGCTTCTTCAAGCGTGATTTCGATACCGACCTGCACGTCCTCACCCTGATAATCAGGCTGGGCGCGCCCCGAACCACCTCCAAACATTTGGCTGAAAATATCCCCAAAGTCAAAACCCTGCGCACCGCCAAATCCGCCAAACCCTCCGAAGCCCCCCTGTCCGCCGCCTTCAAACGCCGCATGACCATACTGGTCGTACATGGCACGCTTTTCCTTGTCGGACAAAGTTTCATACGCCTTTTGTACTTCTTTAAACTTCTCTTCCGCCTCTTTATTGTCAGGATTGCGGTCGGGATGGTATTTCATCGCCAATTTACGGTAGGCTTTTTTAATCTCATCATCGGTAGCTGCTCTTGCCACACCCAGCGTCGCATAAAAATCTTGATTACTCATTTTTTCATCTAAAAATAAAATCACGGCTTAAAATGAGGGCAATTGCGCAAAACACAAGACAAACAGACTGAGACCTTTGCAAAATTCCCCTAAAATCCCCTAAATTCCCACCAAGGCATTTAGGGGATTTCCCATGAGCACCTTCTTCCGGCAAACCGCCCAAGCCATGACTGCCAAACACATCGGCCGCTTCCCGCTATTGGAGTTGGACCAGGTGATTGATTGGCAGCCGATCGAACAATACCTGAACCGTCAAAAAACCCGTTACCTCCGAGACCGCCGCGGCCGTCCCGCCCATCCCCTGTCGTCCATGTTCAAAGCCGTCCTGCCCGGACAATGGCACAGCCTCTCCGATCCCGAACTCGAACACAGCCTCATCACCCGCATCGGTTTCAACCTGTTTTGCCGTTTTGACGGACCGGGCATCCCCGGTTGCAGCACCTTATGCCGCTACCGTAAATTCCGCTATGCGCGGGCAGCCTATTTCGGGCTGCTCAAAGTGGGTGCGCAAAGCCACCTGAAGGCGATGTGTTTGAACCTGTTGAAAGCCGCCAACAGGCTAAGTGCGCCCGCTGCCGCCTAAAAGGCGGCCCGGATGCCTGATTATCGGGTATCCGGGGAGGATTAAGGGGATATTCGGGTAAAATTAGGAGGTATTTGGGGCGAAAACAGCTGAAAACCTGTGTTTGGGTTTCGGCTGTCGAAGGAAGGGCTTTTTTGCAAAGGTCTCAGAATGCCACAGCTTACAAACTGAAACGGAATACACTTTTCAGATATGCACGACACAAAAACTTAGATAGGTATAAAACCAACCGCCATTAAGTGTTTTTGTTATAAAAACGCTGCCCGAACGCATGTTCAGACGGCATTTCCTTTGCATCGATTCATTCCCCGATATAGCGCAGGTCTTTCTCCAGCCATTTCCCTTCCAAACAAAGAACAAAAAAGCGCCGGCGGCAGCCGATGCCCCTTCCTTTACAGGTTCCCCTATTTTTTAACCGCAGGCAGCACCGGTTTGGCGGGGCCTTTTGGTGCGGGCGCGCCGACGGAAGCCTGGTCTTTCAGCTTCGCCAGCACCGCCGGACCGATGCCCTTCACCTTGATCAAATCGTCCACAGACTTGAACGCGCCGTTTTGCGCGCGGTATTCCGCAATGGCCTTCGCCTTCGCCGGGCCTATGCCCGGCAGCGCCTCCAGCTCCTGCTGCGAAGCCGCATTGATGTTTACCGCCGCAAGGGAGAAGGCGCAGGAGAACAGCATACAGAACAATACAAACATTTTTTTCATGGTTTTTCCTTTAAGGGTTGCAAACAACAAACCGCATCTTGCGACGATATGGCGGATTAACAAAAACCGGTACGGCGTTGCCCCGCCCCGGCTCAAAGGGAACGGTTCCCTAAGGTGATGAAGCACCGGGCGAACCGGTTCCGTACTATCCGTACTGCCTGCGGCCCGCCGCCTTGTCCTGATTTTTGTTAATCCGCTATAAAACGGGTCATTCTAAAATGAATATCCCAAAGTTTCAAGCCGTTCCTCCGCAAACCCGACCGGACACCGTACAGATGCCGTCCCGCCATCCCCGACATTTTTTCCGGGCAAAGCAAAAACCCCCGGATATCCGGGGGTTTTCTGAAAGGGTGTTTGGCAGTGACCTACTTTCGCATGGAAGAACCACACTATCATCGGCGCTGAGTCGTTTCACGGTCCTGTTCGGGATGGGAAGGCGTGGGACCAACTCGCTATGGCCGCCAAACTTAAACTGTTGCAAATCGGTAAAGCCTTAATCAATATATTCGGTAATGACTGAATCAGTCAGTAAGCTTTTATCTCTTGAAGTCCTTCAAATGATAGAGTCAAGCCTCACGGGCAATTAGTATGGGTTAGCTTCACGCGTTACCGCGCTTCCACACCCCACCTATCAACGTCCTGGTCTCGAACGACCCTTTAGTGCGGTTAAACCGCAAGGGAAGTCTCATCTTCAGGCGAGTTTCGCGCTTAGATGCTTTCAGCGCTTATCTCTTCCGAACTTAGCTACCCGGCTATGCAACTGGCGTTACAACCGGTACACCAGAGGTTCGTCCACTCCGGTCCTCTCGTACTAGGAGCAGCCCCCGTCAAACTTCCAACGCCCACTGCAGATAGGGACCAAACTGTCTCACGACGTTTTAAACCCAGCTCACGTACCACTTTAAATGGCGAACAGCCATACCCTTGGGACCGACTACAGCCCCAGGATGTGATGAGCCGACATCGAGGTGCCAAACTCCGCCGTCGATATGAACTCTTGGGCGGAATCAGCCTGTTATCCCCGGAGTACCTTTTATCCGTTGAGCGATGGCCCTTCCATACAGAACCACCGGATCACTATGTCCTGCTTTCGCACCTGCCCGACTTGTCGGTCTCGCAGTTAAGCTACCTTTTGCCATTGCACTATCAGTCCGATTTCCGACCGGACCTAGGTAACCTTCGAACTCCTCCGTTACGCTTTGGGAGGAGACCGCCCCAGTCAAACTGCCTACCATGCACGGTCCCCGACCCGGATGACGGGTCTGGGTTAGAACCTCAAAGACACCAGGGTGGTATTTCAAGGACGACTCCACAGAGACTGGCGTCTCTGCTTCCAAGCCTCCCACCTATCCTACACAAGTGACTTCAAAGTCCAATGCAAAGCTACAGTAAAGGTTCACGGGGTCTTTCCGTCTAGCAGCGGGTAGATTGCATCTTCACAACCACTTCAACTTCGCTGAGTCTCGGGAGGAGACAGTGTGGCCATCGTTACGCCATTCGTGCGGGTCGGAACTTACCCGACAAGGAATTTCGCTACCTTAGGACCGTTATAGTTACGGCCGCCGTTTACCGGGGCTTCGATCCGATGCTTGCACATCTTCAATTAACCTTCCGGCACCGGGCAGGCGTCACACCCTATACGTCCACTTTCGTGTTGGCAGAGTGCTGTGTTTTTAATAAACAGTCGCAGCCACCTATTCTCTGCGACCCTCCGGGGCTTACGGAGCAAGTCCTTAACCTTAGAGGGCATACCTTCTCCCGAAGTTACGGTATCAATTTGCCGAGTTCCTTCTCCCGAGTTCTCTCAAGCGCCTTAGAATTCTCATCCTGCCCACCTGTGTCGGTTTGCGGTACGGTTCGATTCAAACTGAAGCTTAGTGGCTTTTCCTGGAAGCGTGGTATCGGTTGCTTCGTGTCCGTAGACACTCGTCATCACTTCTCGGTGTTAAGAAAACCCGGATTTGCCTAAGTCTTCCACCTACCGGCTTAAACAAGCTATTCCAACAGCTTGCCAACCTAACCTTCTCCGTCCCCACATCGCATTTGAATCAAGTACAGGAATATTAACCTGTTTCCCATCGACTACGCATTTCTGCCTCGCCTTAGGGGCCGACTTACCCTACGCCGATGAACGTTGCGTAGGAAACCTTGGGCTTTCGGCGAGCGGGCTTTTCACCCGCTTTATCGCTACTCATGTCAACATTCGCACTTCTGATACCTCCAGCACACTTTACAATGCACCTTCATCAGCCTACAGAACGCTCCCCTACCATGCCGGTAAACCGGCATCCGCAGCTTCGGTTATAGATTTGAGCCCCGTTACATCTTCCGCGCAGGACGACTCGACCAGTGAGCTATTACGCTTTCTTTAAATGATGGCTGCTTCTAAGCCAACATCCTGGCTGTCTGTGCCTTCCCACTTCGTTTACCACTTAATCTATCATTTGGGACCTTAGCCGGCGGTCTGGGTTGTTTCCCTCTTGACAACGGACGTTAGCACCCGCTGTCTGTCTCCCGAGGAACCACTTGATGGTATTCTGAGTTTGCCATGGGTTGGTAAGTTGCAATAACCCCCTAGCCATAACAGTGCTTTACCCCCATCAGTGTCTTGCTCGAGGCACTACCTAAATAGTTTTCGGGGAGAACCAGCTATCTCCGAGTTTGTTTAGCCTTTCACCCCTACCCACAGCTCATCCCCGCATTTTGCAACATGCGTGGGTTCGGTCCTCCAGTACCTGTTACGGCACCTTCAACCTGGCCATGGATAGATCACTCGGTTTCGGGTCTACACCCAGCAACTCATCGCCCTATTAAGACTCGGTTTCCCTACGCCTCCCCTATCCGGTTAAGCTCGCTACTGAATGTAAGTCGTTGACCCATTATACAAAAGGTACGCAGTCACACCACTAGGGCGCTCCCACTGTTTGTATGCATCAGGTTTCAGGTTCTGTTTCACTCCCCTCCCGGGGTTCTTTTCGCCTTTCCCTCACGGTACTGGTTCACTATCGGTCGATGATGAGTATTTAGCCTTGGAGGATGGTCCCCCCATATTCAGACAGGATTTCACGTGTCCCGCCCTACTTTTCGTACGCTTAGTACCGCTGTTGAGATTTCGAATACGGGACTGTCACCCGCTATGGTCAAGCTTCCCAGCTTGTTCTTCTATCTCGACAGTTATTACGTACAGGCTCCTCCGCGTTCGCTCGCCACTACTTGCGGAATCTCGGTTGATTTCTTTTCCTCCGGGTACTTAGATGGTTCAGTTCTCCGGGTTCGCTTCTCTAAGCCTATGTATTCAACTTAGGATACTGCACAGAATGCAGTGGGTTTCCCCATTCGGACATCGCGGAATCATAGCTTTATTGCCAGCTCCCCCGCGCTTTTCGCAGGCTTACACGTCCTTCGTCGCCTATCATCGCCAAGGCATCCGCCTGATGCACTTATTCACTTGACTCTATCATTTCAAGAACTTCTTTGACTTCGTTTACCTACCCGTTGACTAAGTAAGCAAACTTGAAATCCCTACTTTGATAAAGCTTACTGCTTTGTTGTGTCTTAATCCTGCCTTTTGTGTTTCAGGATTAAGTCGATACAATCATCACCCAAATACTATGTTTGTTTTCTTTTCTCTTGCGAGAGATTTTTTATCCTTTGCAAAGAATAAAAAATCAAAACAAACTCATTGTCTTTGTTTGTTGATTTCGGCTTTCCAATTTGTTAAAGATCGATGCGTCGTTATTCTACTTCGCAAATCAAAATAAGCTGCTAAAAACAGCAAACTTGCTTTCATTTGTAAAGTTTTGGTGGAGGCAAACGGGATCGAACCGATGACCCCCTGCTTGCAAAGCAGGTGCTCTACCAACTGAGCTATGCCCCCGTTCTTGGTGGGTCTGGGAGGACTTGAACCTCCGACCCCACGCTTATCAAGCGTGTGCTCTAACCAGCTGAGCTACAAACCCGGTTTCCCTTCTTAAGCGAACCTTGCCTTCACTCAAGCTTCTTCCGCATCTTTTCAGTTTACCGATAAGTGTGAATGCCTAAAGCCCCTTCTTTCTCTAGAAAGGAGGTGATCCAGCCGCAGGTTCCCCTACGGCTACCTTGTTACGACTTCACCCCAGTCATGAAGCATACCGTGGTAAGCGGGCTCCTTGCGGTTACCCTACCTACTTCTGGTATCCCCCACTCCCATGGTGTGACGGGCGGTGTGTACAAGACCCGGGAACGTATTCACCGCAGTATGCTGACCTGCGATTACTAGCGATTCCGACTTCATGCACTCGAGTTGCAGAGTGCAATCCGGACTACGATCGGTTTTGTGAGATTGGCTCCGCCTCGCGGCTTGGCTACCCTCTGTACCGACCATTGTATGACGTGTGAAGCCCTGGTCATAAGGGCCATGAGGACTTGACGTCATCCCCACCTTCCTCCGGCTTGTCACCGGCAGTCTCATTAGAGTGCCCAACCGAATGATGGCAACTAATGACAAGGGTTGCGCTCGTTGCGGGACTTAACCCAACATCTCACGACACGAGCTGACGACAGCCATGCAGCACCTGTGTTACGGCTCCCGAAGGCACTCCTCCGTCTCCGGAGGATTCCGCACATGTCAAAACCAGGTAAGGTTCTTCGCGTTGCATCGAATTAATCCACATCATCCACCGCTTGTGCAGGTCCCCGTCAATTCCTTTGAGTTTTAATCTTGCGACCGTACTCCCCAGGCGGTCAATTTCACGCGTTAGCTACGCTACCAAGCAATCAAGTTGCCCAACAGCTAATTGACATCGTTTAGGGCGTGGACTACCAGGGTATCTAATCCTGTTTGCTACCCACGCTTTCGGACATGAACGTCAGTGTTATCCCAGGAGGCTGCCTTCGCCATCGGTATTCCTCCACATCTCTACGCATTTCACTGCTACACGTGGAATTCCACCTCCCTCTGACACACTCGAGTCACCCAGTTCAGAACGCAGTTCCCGGGTTGAGCCCGGGGATTTCACATCCTGCTTAAGTAACCGTCTGCGCCCGCTTTACGCCCAGTAATTCCGATTAACGCTCGCACCCTACGTATTACCGCGGCTGCTGGCACGTAGTTAGCCGGTGCTTATTCTTCAGGTACCGTCATCGGCCGCCGATATTGGCAACGGCCTTTTCTTCCCTGACAAAAGTCCTTTACAACCCGAAGGCCTTCTTCAGACACGCGGCATGGCTGGATCAGGCTTGCGCCCATTGTCCAAAATTCCCCACTGCTGCCTCCCGTAGGAGTCTGGGCCGTGTCTCAGTCCCAGTGTGGCGGATCATCCTCTCAGACCCGCTACTGATCGTCGCCTTGGTGGGCCTTTACCCCGCCAACCAGCTAATCAGATATCGGCCGCTCGGATAGCGCAAGGCCCGAAGGTCCCCTGCTTTCCCTCTCAAGACGTATGCGGTATTAGCTGATCTTTCGATCAGTTATCCCCCGCTACCCGGTACGTTCCGATATGTTACTCACCCGTTCGCCACTCGCCACCCGAGAAGCAAGCTTCCCTGTGCTGCCGTCCGACTTGCATGTGTAAAGCATGCCGCCAGCGTTCAATCTGAGCCAGGATCAAACTCTTATGTTCAATCTCTAACTTTTTAACTTCTGGTCTGCTTCAAAGAAACCGACAGGACAATGTTCAAAACATCATCTCGTCTGTCTTTCAAACAGTGCGAGGCCCAAGGCACTCACACTTATCGGTAATCTGTTTTGTTAAAGAGCGTTGCGAAATTATAAAGTATCCCTTCCGCCTGTCTAAGATATCTCTCGATATTTCCGACATTCCGTGCTATACTTTTCAGTTCGTCCGCCGCTTCGGCAGCGGCGAAGAACCGAACTATACGCCCGCAGGGGAAAACAGTCAATACTTTCAGCGGGATTTTTTTTGGGGAAATTCGTCATGTCGCTGTCGGATAAGGTTTTTTATCTCCGCCAAACGCTGCGCCGCCTCCAACAACCCCCCTCTTCTCCTCCGGCTGATGCGCCTTTGTGAATATGCCGCCTGAAACTCGGGGCTTCAGACGGCATTTTGTTTGCCTCCATCAGTCGGCAAACTGTTTCTTCATCCTCTCTCGGCGTTCTTGGGCCTCAACGGATAAAGTGGCTGTCGGGCGTGCCAGCAGCCGCTTCAGACCGATAGGTTCTCCCGTATCGGCACAGAATCCATAGTCCCCTTCATCAATATTGCGGATGGTCGCCTGTATTTTACTGAGAAGTTTTCGTTCCCGATCCCGGGTACGGAGTTCCAATGCGTACTCTTCTTCCTGTGTGGCACGGTCGGCAGGATCGGGGGCTGATTCGTGTTCTTGGAGATGCCCTGTTGTAACGGAGGCGTTTTCGATGAGTTCGTCTTGCATTTTTACCAGCAATTCGCGGAAAAAAGCCAAATGGTCGTCATTCATATAATCGTCTTCCGGCCCAATCCAATTCAAAATATCTTGTTCTGTCAGCTTTACCATAATGTATGCCCTCTCGGTTCACCGCAAAAAAACAAAGCACTACAAAGTGGCTTTATTCCTTTGATTTTTATAAGGCTTATTGCCTAAGGCGTTTTTGAAAACGCGCATCATAACACGTTTTGGATTGGTTTTTTTTATTTTCTTTACATTATTGATATTGCCGTTCCATTTCCTGCGAACGGCACACACAGGCACAAACGCCCTCACTTATGGCTTCGGCGACACGATGCCGTCTGAAGGCTTCCACGGCTTCGTGGGTTGTCCCGCCTTTTGACGTTACATTTTTTTGAAGCTTCTCGAAATCTTCACCCGTCTGCTCGGCAAGGGCAACCGCTCCTTTAAACGTTGCCAGACTGAGCGCGCGTGCTTCTGCCATATCAAACCCTTGTCGGATGGCGGCATTTTGCAATGCGTCCAGCAGATAAAACACATAAGCCGGCCCGCTGCCGCTGATGCCGGTAATGCTGTGCATTTGCGCTTCATCTTCCAACCAAACGGTCAAACCGACTGATTTCATGATTCGATCGGCAATCCTGCGGTCTGTTTCCGATACTTCCGCTTCGGCATACATACCGGATACGCCCAGCCCGATTTTTCCGGGTGTATTCGGCATAACCCGGACAATGCGGCGGCTTCCCCCGAGGTAACGGCTGAGCGTACCGACCGACAATCCGGCTGCGACAGAAAGCACCAATGCACCGTTGGTGCGGATATTTTTGCACGCGGCTTCCATATCCTGCGGTTTGACGGCAAGGATTAAAACATCGTCGGAATGAAGCTCCGGCAGGGTTGCCGAAGTTTCGACCCCCAACTCTTTTCCCAAACGTTCGCGCTTTTCCGCACCACGGTTGGCTATATGGATGCGGCATCCCCCTTGTTTGACCAATCCGCCCGCAACGGCAGCCGCCATATTTCCGCCGCCGAGAAAATAAACATTCATTATTTCTACCCTATTCAAAATTACCTTACTAAATTCATTCCCAATTTTTTACCATCGGACGCGCTCGGACAGGCCGTTGCGCCGCAACCCCTGCTTTTCCAAACAGTCGAAACCTTCCTGTTTGAACCTCTCAACCAAAGGTTTGCCGTCACGCGTACGCCAATCCAACCCGCAGGCTTCAAACTTCCCTATTTTCCTATAAAAGTAAGATTTTTGCGCGGATTCATATTCGTTTGCCCTGACGGAACGATTGCCGTCTGAAAGCGGTATCTCGTAGTCCTCTAAAGACAGCGGACTCTCGCCGCCAATATCCCAAAAATCGATGGCGGCAGGTTTTCTCGGCTTACACCAGCCGGACAAGGACGAACACTCATACCACCCCGCCAGCCGGCAGCCTGCAACCATAAATGCAAACAACGCAGCCGTTGCCGTATATTTTATTACCCGAATTTCCATCAGCCCCTTTTCCCGAAAATCGCGCTGCCGATACGGACGTGTGTCGCACCGCACTCAATGGCGGCAGGCATATCGTCCGACATCCCCATAGACAGCACGTCCGCCTTAACGCCAGCCGCATTGAGGTCGGCAAGCAGCTTTTGCATGGTCTGAAACTGAGTTTTCAACTCCGTTTCACTGCTGTTGGCTTTGGCAACGCACATCAGTCCGCGCACGACAAGGTTGGGCAGCTTCGCCACTTCCACGGCAAGCGCGACCGCTTCTTCGGGCGCGACACCGTGTTTTGCCGCCTCGCCCGCAATGTTTACCTCGACACACACCTGCAAGGGCGGCATTAAGGAGCGACGCTGCCTGCTCAGCCGGACGGCGGTCTTCAGACGGCATACGGTATGCACCCAATGCGCGCGTTCGGCGACAAATTTGGTTTTGTTGGACTGCACATCTCCGATGACGTGCCACACGATGTCGGTCAAATCCGCCAATTCCTCCGTTTTGCCGTACCACTCCTGAATATAGTTCTCGCCGAAATCACGCTGTCCGGCAGCGTAAACTTCGCGGATGCCGTCTGAAGGGAAGGTCTTGCTGACGGCAATCAGGCTGACGGAATGCGGCTCCCTGCCCGCCTGCAGAACCAATTTTCCGATACGGTCGGACACCTCACGATAACGTTCTTGCAACACCGTCATAGATCATCCCCTAATTAAAAATGATTAAACAGTTGAAACCCCTCCAGTCAGGGCGGTATAATCAAGGTTGTTAGAATCATTCCAACCAATCGAAACATTATACTAAACAGAGCCGCATTATGCAGATTACCGACTTACTCGCCTTCGGCGCTAAAAACAAAGCATCCGACCTTCACCTGAGTTCGGGCATATCCCCTATGATTCGGGTTCACGGCGATATGCGGCGCATCAACCTTCCCGAAATGAGCGCGGAAGAGGTCGGCAATATGGTAACTTCGGTGATGAACGACCACCAGCGGAAAATCTACCAGCAAAACTTGGAAGTCGACTTCTCGTTCGAACTGCCCAACGTCGCCCGATTCCGCGTCAACGCCTTCAACACCGGCCGCGGCCCCGCCGCCGTATTCCGCACCATTCCCAGCACCGTCTTATCGCTGGAAGAATTGAAAGCCCCGAGCATTTTCCAAAAAATCGCAGAATCGCCGCGCGGCATGGTATTGGTTACCGGCCCTACCGGTTCGGGCAAATCGACCACGCTTGCCGCGATGATCAACTACATCAACGAAACCCAGCCGGCACACATCCTGACCATCGAAGACCCGATCGAATTCGTCCACCAAAGCAAAAAATCCCTGATTAACCAACGCGAGCTGCACCAGCACACCCTCAGCTTCGCCAACGCGCTGAGTTCCGCATTGCGCGAAGACCCCGACGTTATCCTTGTCGGAGAGATGCGCGACCCCGAAACCATCGGCTTGGCACTGACCGCCGCCGAAACCGGACACTTGGTTTTCGGCACGCTGCACACGACCGGCGCGGCAAAAACCGTCGACCGTATCGTGGACGTATTCCCCGCCGGAGAGAAAGAAATGGTGCGTTCCATGCTGTCCGAATCGCTGACCGCCGTCATCTCCCAAAACCTGCTGAAAACGCACGACGGCAACGGCCGTGTCGCCTCGCACGAAATCCTGATTGCCAACCCCGCCGTCCGCAACCTCATCCGCGAAAACAAAATCACGCAGATTAACTCCGTCCTGCAAACCGGGCAGGCGAGCGGTATGCAGACGATGGACCAATCGCTGCAATCGCTGGTGCGCCAAGGGCTGATCGCACCGGAAGCCGCACGCAGACGCGCGCAAAACAGCGAAAGTATGAGTTTCTGACACACAACCGCCTTCCGGCCATACCGGCGGGAAAACAAGGCGCAAACACGCCGGGCGGGACGCGGCATCCCGCCCGGCATACCCTTCCGAACAGGAAGCGTCCGCCTTCCTGTTGAAACCTGCCGCCGCAAACTGCAAGGCTTAAACCGAAAAGAAGCTAACGATGAATACCGATAACCTGCACGACATCTTGGACGAAACGGTTCAAGTGTATTCTCAAAAAAAACAAAGCCGATCCGAAACCCCGGCCGAAATCGGCGCACACTTCCACCCGCTGCTCGACCGCCTGTGCGAAACCGCAGAAGCACAAAACGCGTCCGACATCCTTATCAGCAAAGGATTCCCGCCCTCGTTGAAAATCAACAGCGCATTAACCCCGCAGCCGCAAAAGGCTCTGACGGGCGAGGAAACCGCCGCCATCGCCGCATCGACGATGAACGCCGAACAATCGGAAATATTCCGGCGCGACGGCGAAATCAACTACTCCGTCCAATCGCGCAGCGGCACGCGCTACCGCGCCAACGCCTACTACAGCCAAGGCAGCGCAGGTTTGGTTTTGCGGCGCATCAACCACGTCATCCCGCAAATGCGGGAATTGGGCTTGCCCGAAAAACTCAAAGACCTCGCCGTCGCACCGCGCGGGCTGCTGATTATCGTCGGGCCTACCGGTTCGGGCAAATCCACCACGATGGCGACTATGCTCGAACACCGCAACAAAACCCTGCCCGGCCATATCGTTACCATCGAAGACCCGATTGAGTTTATCTACAAACCGCGCCGCTGCATCTTTACCCAGCGCGAAATCGGCGTCGACACCATAAACTGGCAGACGGCGGTACAAAACGCTATGCGCCAATCCCCAGACGTGGTCTGTATCGGCGAAGTCCGCAGCAGGGAAAGTATGGAATACGCGATGCAGCTCGCCCAAACCGGCCACCTGTGCATTTTTACGCTCCACGCCAACACCGCGCCGCAGTCGCTCGAACGCATACTCAACTTCTACCCCAAAGAACAGCACAACCAAATACTGATTGACATCGCCCTCAATCTGACCGGCATCATCTGCCAACGCCTCGCCCTCAAAAAAGACAAAACGGGCAGGACGGCGGTTGTCGACTTGCTCATCAACACGCCCGCCATCCAAGACTTCATCCTGAAGGGCGACCTGATGAACATCAGTAAAATCATGGAAACCGCCAAAACCGACGGAATGCAGACGATGGACCAAAACCTTTTCGAACTGTACCGTCACGGCATCATCAGTTACGAAGAAGCCCTGCGCCAGTCCGTTTCCGCCAACAACCTGCGATTGCACATCCAACTGCACAAAGAAGGCAAAACGCCCGAACTCCTTTACGACAGGGTCAACGGTCTCAACCTCATTTCCTGATCCGCAAAACCCAATGCCGTCTGAAAACCGCATCCCCGTTTTCAGACGGCATGATTTTATCCGCCCCATTCATGTGCCACACTTTATTCACTTCATAACAATAAACCGGTAAAACCATGAAAACCCCACTCCTCAAGCCTCTGCTCATTACCTCGCTTCCCGTTTTCGCCAGTGTCTTTACCGCCGCCTCCATCGTCTGGCAGCTAGGCGAACCCAAGCTCGCCATGCCCTTCGTACTCGGCATCATCGCCGGCGGCCTGGTCGATTTGGACAACCGCCTGACCGGACGGCTGAAAAACATCATCGCCACCGTCGCCCTGTTTACCCTCTCCTCGCTCACGGCGCAAAGCACCCTCGGCACAGGGCTGCCCTTCATCCTCGCCATGACCCTGATGACCTTCGGCTTTACCATTTTAGGCGCGGTCGGGCTGAAATACCGCACCTTCGCCTTCGGCGCACTCGCCGTCGCCACCTACACCACGCTTACCTACACCCCCGAAACCTACTGGCTGACCAACCCCTTCATGATTTTATGCGGCACCGTACTGTACAGCACCGCCATCATCCTGTTCCAAATCATCCTGCCCCACCGCCCCGTCCAAGAAAGCGTCGCCAACGCCTACGAAGCACTCGGCGGCTACCTCGAAGCCAAAGCCGACTTCTTCGACCCCGATGAGGCAGCCTGGATAGGCAACCGCCACATCGACCTCGCCATGAGCAACACCGGCGTCATCACCGCCTTCAACCAATGCCGTTCCGCCCTGTTTTACCGTTTGCGCGGCAAACACCGCCACCCGCGCACCGCCAAAATGCTGCGCTACTACTTCGCCGCCCAAGACATCCACGAACGCATCAGCTCCGCCCACGTCGACTACCAAGAGATGTCCGAAAAATTCAAAAACACCGACATCATCTTCCGCATCCGCCGCCTGCTCGAAATGCAGGGACAAGCCTGCCGCAACACCGCACAAGCCCTGCGCGCAAGCAAAGACTACGTTTACAGCAAACGCCTCGGACGCGCCATCGAAGGCTGCCGCCAATCGCTGCGCCTCCTTTCAGACGGCAACGACAGTCCCGACATCCGCCACCTGAGCCGCCTTCTCGACAACCTCGGCAGCGTCGACCAGCAGTTCCGCCAACTCCGACACAGCGACTCCCCCGCCGAAAACGACCGCATGGGCGACACCCGCATCGCCGCCCTCGAAACCGGCAGCTTCAAAAACACCTGGCAGGCAATCCGTCCGCAGCTGAACCTCGAATCAGGCGTATTCCGCCATGCCGTCCGCCTGTCCCTCGTCGTTGCCGCCGCCTGCACCATCGTCGAAGCCCTCAACCTCAACCTCGGCTACTGGATACTGCTGACCGCCCTTTTCGTCTGCCAACCCAACTACACCGCCACCAAAAGCCGCGTGTACCAACGCATCGCCGGCACCGTACTCGGCGTAATCGTCGGCTCGCTCGTCCCCTACTTCACCCCCTCCGTCGAAACCAAACTCTGGATTGTCATCGCCGGTACCACCCTGTTCTTCATGACCCGCACCTACAAATACAGTTTCTCCACCTTCTTCATCACCATTCAGGCACTGACCAGCCTCTCCCTCGCAGGTTTGGACGTATACGCCGCCATGCCCGTGCGCATCATCGACACCATTATCGGCGCATCCCTTGCCTGGGCGGCGGTCAGCTACCTGTGGCCAGACTGGAAATACCTCACGCTCGAACGCACCGCCGCCCTTGCCGTATGCGGCAGCGGCACATACCTCCAAAAAATTGCCGAACGCCTCAAAACCGGCGAAACCGGCGACGACATAGAATACCGCATCACCCGCCGCCGCGCCCACGAACACACCGCCGCCCTCAGCAGCACCCTTTCCGACATGAGCAGCGAACCCGCAAAATTCGCCGACAGCCTGCAACCCGGCTTTACCCTGCTCAAAACCGGCTACGCCCTGACCGGCTACATCTCCGCCCTCGGCGCATACCGCAGCGAAATGCACGAAGAATGCAGCCCCGACTTTACCGCACAGTTCCACCTTGCCGCCGAACACACCGCCCACATCTTCCAACACCTGCCCGACATGGGACCCGACGACTTTCAGACGGCATTGGATACACTGCGCGGCGAACTCGGCACCCTCCGCACCCGCAGCAGCGGAACACAAAGCCACATCCTCCTCCAACAGCTCCAACTCATCGCCCGGCAACTCGAACCCTACTACCGCGCCTACCGACAAATTCCGCACAGGCAGCCCCAAAACGCAGCCTGAAAAAATTTCGGCATTTTGTAAAGGGGGGGGGGGCGGATTGTCAGGCAGGTTGCAAGATAGTGGATAAGGCTTTGCGCAGGGTAAATGCGTAGCAACTGAACCGTCATTCCCTCAAAAACAGAAAACCAAAATCAGAAACCTAAAATCCCGTCATTCCCACGAAAGTGGGAATCCGGTTCGCTCGGTTTCGCTTGTTTTAAGTTTCGGGTAACTTCCACTTCGTCATTCCCGCGCAGGCGGGAATCCAGTGCGTTGAGTTTCAGCTATTTAGAATAAATTTTGAAACTCTAATCCCGTCATTCCCACGAAAGTGGGAATCTAGGTCTGTCGGCACAGAAACTTATCGGGTAAAACGGTTTCTTTAGATTTTACGTTCTAGATTCCCGCCTGTGCGGGAATGACGGTTTAGAAGTTGCCCGAAACCTCAAAAAAAACCGAAACCGAACAAGCCGGATTCCCGCCTGAGCGGGAATGACGGGCTAAATAATATCAAACCATAAATCCCGCCAAGAAACATTATTTTCTTCAATCAGTTGCAACTTCCAAGCCCTGTTCCATTTCTTCAACTGTTTTTCCCGAGTAATTGCGCTCTCCATCGTAGGATGCAGTTCATACCAAACCGGCATAGTAACGTTGTACCGTGATGTAAATCCTTCAATCAAATGCTCCCTATGTTGGTAAATACGTTGCACCAAATCAGATGTAACGCCAATGTATAACGTGCCATTACGTTGGCTTGCTAAAATATAAACCGCAGGCTGCATATAATACCCTTTTGAATTATTTAAATTTATATTCCCGCGAACACCATCCGGTGATTACTTTAACCCTTCGTTATCCCCATAGCTTTCCATCATTCCCGCAACTCTTCGTCATTCCCGCGAAAGCGGGAATCCAGAATCTCTAAAGCTTCAGCTAACCTTTGAATATTGCTGTTGTCCCACGTTCTAGATTCCCGCCTGCGCGGGAATGACGGCGGAGCGGTTTCTGTTTTTTCCGATAAATTCCTAAAACTCAAAATTTCATCATTCCTACAAAAACAGAAAACCAAAATCAGAAACCTAAAATCCCGTCATTCCCACGAAAGTGGGAATCCGGTTCGTTCGGTTTCGCTTGTTTTAAGTTTCGGGTAACTTCCACTTCGTCATTCCCGCGCAGGCGGGAATCCGGTGCGTTGAGTTTCAGCTATTTAGAATAAATTTTGAAACTCTAATCCCGTCATTCCCACGAAAGTGGGAATCCGGTTTTTTGAGTTTCAGTCATTCCCGATAAATTGCCTTAGTATTGAATGTCTAGATTCCCGCCTGCGCGGGAATGACGCGTTTCATTTGCCGCCCCCTCCCGAAAAACGCAAAAAAATGCCGTCCGAAGACCTTTCGGACGGCATTTGCGGAAAAACCGGCCGCGCAGGCGGGTCAGAAGAAGACTTCGCGCCAGCTTAAGCGTTTGATACCGCACATCGGGCCGGTAATATCCAAGCTGTCCAAATCGTTCATCAGCAGGGTGCGCACACCTTTTTTGGAGAAGCAGCGGTTGTTTTTGCCGGGACGCCTGCCGGCGGGGTCTATACCGCTGCCGCCCGCATCGCCGTCCGCCGTCGTTGAAAATCCGTCTGTTTCCGTTTCATCCAGATAACGCACATTAACCGGCTTGTCGTAAACATATCCGTTCGGGCAGACGGTTTTGCTGTTTTTCCACATGCAGCCTATGGGGACGGACTTGCCGCCGGCGGTTTTCTTATGGCCGGAATATTGTGCGACAGCCGTATTGGCTTCCGGCACAATCGGGCGCGCGCTTCTCGGAGTCAATGCGCCGCCGTCGGCGGTATTGATGCCCAAAATGGCGGTTTCCGCGCCGCAGCCGTCGTCTTTATATTTGCGGATGGTTACGAAGGCGGTACGCAATACCACGGTCGGTTTGACGGTAACGCGCCGTCCGCCTGTCAATTTCACCGCCCAGCCCTTGCTGCCCGAACCGTCGGATCTCTTGTTCAGGAATAATGTTTTATTTTCCTGAGTAAGGTGTTGCTCGAGCAGCCCGCTCCCCAAAACGCCGCGGCTTGCATTTACATTATTCGCCGCCTTATCGTCGTCAAAGATACCGTAAATATATTGTTCTTTCGTATCGAGTACATCATCTTCGGTCAAATCGCTGCCCGTACCGAAGATGACGACGCGTTTGTCTGCCAGTCGGGAAACGGCGGGCGCGGAGGTAATCGGCTTCCCGCCTTCGAAAATAGTGCTTACAGACCATTTACTAGGATCGGAATTGCTCAAATCAAAGCGGTACATATTCCCGCCCCGGTCGCCGGCATAGGCGATATCGACAATGCCGTCCAAATCTTTATCCACCAGCGTGGGGGACGAAAGCCCGCCTTTGCCGCCCTTCACTTCGATTTTTGCAATCGGCGTACCTAAGGTGTCTTTCAAATCATACACATACAGCGCGGTTTTATTTTCTTGGCTGGCAATTTGTTTAGCCGCATAACCGGAGGCGAGGAAGGCGGCGTATTTGCCGTTGCGGATTTTGCCGATTTGCGGCGTACCGACGGTGTAGCCTAATTCCACTTCCACGCGATTTTTGCCGTTTTTGCCGTTTTTATCGCCATTTTTGACATCAAACAGGGGAGCGGCGGCTGGATACTTTTCGTTGATTTTGCTTAAATCCAAGGCGTATGCGCCTCTGCCGCCAAGGCCCATTGCGCCGAACATAAACACGCGGTCTTGTCCGTTTAAGTTAACTTGACGCAAGACAAAGCCGCCGTCCACGCCGTAGCGGTCGCCCACATAGCCTTTTTCGGCAAAGGTGCGCAGCTCTTTGGCGAGGTCGGAGTCATTGCCTTCAATATCCTTACGCTCCATCGTACCGGGGATGTAGCTGAGCTTCAGATTGTAGCTGCGTTCATCCGTGCCGGTTTTTTTGAAGATATGCACCATCCCGTCGTTGGCAGAAGTTGCCAGATACCCGCCGACCGCGACAATCGGGCTGTTGACGATGTCGCCCAAATCGCGATTGCCGTTTTCGCGGATGCGGTATCTTTGGCTGTATCTGTCTGGTTTTTGGTTAATTAATTTAAATTTATTGTCATTATCGGGACCCCGAACCGTCCAAGGCAGCAGCACTTTTTTCCACTCGTCGGCTTCAAGATTGACGTTCGCTTCCTTAACAATGCCGAAAGTGCCGTTGTTGCCGTTGTTTCCAAAAATGACGACCTCATCCTTGCTTCCATTCAGTTTGATCAGCTGTACGCCGCTATCCAATCGGATGACGGTCTGCCTTCCGTTGAAACGCGGCTCTTTACTTTTAATCTCATTCTCACTCAAGGGTTTGAGGGAATAGCGGCCCGGTTTGTTTTTGTCATCATTGCGGGAAAGGTTTTGCAGGAAAATTTTGCTGCTCGAACTGTCGGGGTAGGTGGAAACCGAAGCGGAATACATCTGCACCTTGCCATTTTGCACAGGGCCGAACCACAGCGCGGGGGCGGTCAGTGCCGGCGAAAGGGCTGATTTGGGATTGGGGTTCGGTTTGTTGATGCAGCGGCCTGCTTTGACTTCCGGCAGGCCGAGCTTGACCGGAATCTGCCCGGTATCTTTAATGTCCCACGTAGCATTAAAAGATAGAATGCCGCTAAGCCCCGTATTTCCTTTCCGCACATCGATGCTCGGCTTCAAGAGACCCAACCGCACTGTTTTGCCTGGCGCGATATCTCCAATCCCTTTTTTATCCAGCAGGTGCAGTTTGGCGTTCAGATAATAGGCCACGGCGGTATGTTCGCGCTGCGAGCCGCCAAGGGAAATAGGGTGATCTTCTGTCGTAGAGACGATGGTTTGATTATTATTGCTTTCACTAAAAGAAGATATCAATTTGTTGGATAATTTGCTATCTTTGACGGTATTCTCGCTGCTCAAATTGAAAGATACGCCCAACCATGGATAATCCTTCAATTTGTAAATGGGCGAATTTTCGCGGCTTAGGTCTGTGTACCTATCCAGCTTGCCCGCATTTTTTACCAAGTCGGGATTATCGAAGGAAAATCGGGTTTTATAGACAAGTTTGGGACAGCCTGTGCCGCTTCTGCATACGACACCTTCGTAGCTGTAGCCTGCCAGCGCGATGCGGGTGGTACGAATCCAATCAACGGCATTGTTGCGCTTTTTCAGCCTATCGGTATCAAAACCGGAAACCTTGCCGTAGGGCGGCAGGTAGGTGGCTGTGCCAAAAACGGCAGTACCGCTTTGTTGAGAAACAAGCTCATCGCTATTGTCGAATGAGATAAAATTGTTTTGTTGGCCCCGCCAGTTTGTCTGGCTCGTATGGCTAAATGTCCGCTTCCTGTCTTTGTCCTTTATTGAAGATGGCACATTCGACTTTACCTCGGGCTGGTTTCGCCCGTTCATGATAATAGCGTAGTCACGGGCTTGCGCCTGCCCCCCCCGCCGGTATGGGAAAACATCAATATGGCGGTATAAAGCGCGGTATGGCGGAAAACCCGCCTTTTTAAAGTTTTATTCATATTTTATTCCTTAAGTTTGCCTTCGCGGGACGGCGCGCCGCGAACGCCGGGGTTCGGTAAACCGCCCGATTCCGCGCCCGCCGGATTGCTGATTGAAAAGCTTACCTCCCCATTTTAACTTTGCGCACTTATCACGGTAAAGCGTTTTTTAGCAAACCGCCGCAGATGCCCGACCGGTCCGGATTCCCGCCTGCGCGGGAATGACGAATCCATCCATACAGAAACCTGCACCGCGTCATTCCCGCGAACCTACATCCCGTCATTCCCACGAAAGTGGGAATCCAGAATCTCTAAAGCTTCAGCTAACCTTTGAATATTGCTGTTGTTCCACGTTCTAGATTCCCGCCTGCGCGGGAATGACGGCATCGGTTTGACGGTATTTAATTGAATTGTGGAAATTGACGGATTCAGTGAGATTGGCGGGATGAAGCCTACCCTATAGCCCGCCTTTTATAGCGGATTAACAAAAACCGGTACGGGTTGCCCCGCCCCGGCTCAAAGGGAACGGTTCCCTAAGGCGCCCAAGCACCGGGCGGATCGGTTCCGTACCATTTGTACTGCCTGCGGCCCGCCGCCTTGTCCTGATTTTCGTTAATCCGCTATGCTTATACACAACCAGCCAAAAGCCATCTTATTGAAATATCATAAGATTTACTCAAAAATCTTATTTTCTCCACCACTTATGCACAAACTCGGATACACACTCTGCCAATATGCAGAAAAAAAGACATTCGCGCCGACACCTTTTCATCCCCACAAGTTCCAAACACATTTCCGGCTTAAATATCCACAGCATTCCCGTTCTCAAAGGCACCGGCAGCCATTCGGTAAAGAAAAGCGGGATGTCGTCCGCACAACAAGCAAACTATCCACAAAACCTATTCCCCACGAAAAACAATCCACAGGTATGCACAAAAGGGAATCCTCCTTACCGACACCCTTTTAAAACGGCAATTCAGATGATTTTAAAAATAAAAAAAAGTTACCCACAGAAAATTCCCCATATCAATATAATCATCGTTTTATTATTTAAACCTTATATTTTATTTATAACCCTTCAGGGAAACGGCACGGCAAAGCGTAAAGGCATCTTTTCAAAAAATTAAAAAGTTAAGGATTGTTAAACAAGTGTAAATCAGGTAGAGTTGCAGCCGATAAATTAAATCTATAACGGAGCTTCCTGCAATGAAAGGCGATATTGGCGTAATCGGTTTGGCGGTTATGGGTCAAAACCTGATTTTGAATATGAACGATTGCGGATTTAAGGTTGTCGCCTACAACCGGACAATCGGTAAAGTGGACGAATTTTTAAACGGTGCGGCAAAAGAGACGGGCATTATCGGCGCGTATTCCCTGCAAGACTTGGTCGATAAGCTGGCAAAACCGAGAAAAATCATGATGATGGTTCGCGCAGGTTCGGTGGTTGACGACTTTGTCGAACAACTGCTTCCGCTGTTGGAAGAAGGCGACATCATTATCGACGGCGGCAACGCCAATTACCCCGACACGACACGGCGGACACATTACCTTGCCGGAAAAGGGATTTTGTTTGTCGGCGCGGGGGTATCCGGCGGCGAAGAAGGCGCGCGGCGCGGGCCGTCCATCATGCCGGGCGGGGATAAGCGCGCTTGGGAAGCGGTCAAGCCGATTTTCCAGGCGATTGCCGCCAAAACGCCGCAGGGCGAACCGTGTTGCGACTGGGTCGGCAAGGATGGCGCGGGACATTTTGTCAAAATGGTGCACAACGGCATCGAATACGGCGATATGCAGCTGATTTGCGAAGCGTACCAGTTTATGAAAGACGGTTTGGGGCTGTCCTACGACGAAATGCACCGCGTGTTTGCCGAGTGGAACAAAACCGAGCTGGATTCTTATCTGATTGAAATCACAGCGGCAATTTTGGGCTATAAGGACGAAGGCGGCGAACCGCTGGCCGAGAAAATCCTCGATACGGCAGGGCAAAAAGGCACGGGCAAATGGACGGGCATCAATGCCTTGGATTTGGGCATTCCGCTGACGCTGATTTCCGAAGCCGTATTCGCCCGCTGTGTTTCGTCGTTCAAAGAACAGCGCGTGCAGACCGGCAAGCTGTTCGCCCGAACCGCCACGCCCGTCGAAGGCGGCAAACAAGAATGGGTCGAGGCGTTGAGACAGGCTTTGCTTGCCTCCAAAATCATTTCCTACGCACAAGGCTTTATGTTGATCCGCGAAGCGGGCGAAAGTTACGGCTGGGGTTTGGACTACGGCAACACTGCGCTGCTGTGGCGCGAAGGCTGCATCATCCGCAGCGCGTTTTTGGGCAATATCCGCGACGCGTATGAGGCCAATCCCGATTTGGTGTTCTTGGGTGCGGATCCGTATTTCAAAAATATTTTGGAAAACTGCCTGCCGGCATGGCGCAAGGTGGTTGCCAAGGCGGTCGAATGCGGCATCCCTATGCCCTGCATGGCTTCGGCGATTACGTTCTTGGACGGCTATACGACCGAACGCCTGCCTGCCAACCTCTTGCAGGCACAGCGCGACTACTTCGGCGCGCACACTTACGAGCGCACCGACAAACCGCGCGGCGAATTTTTCCATACCAACTGGACGGGCAAGGGCGGAGATACCGCTTCGACAACCTACGATATTTGATTCCGTTGCCGAAATGCCGTCCGAACCGTTCGGACGGCATTTGTTTTGCAGGAAATAGAAAGATGTTCCAATGGCTTTATGATGTATTGTGGCTGCTTGCGCCGATATGGATACGGCGTTATTTGGACAAACGCTCCGGAAGTGCCCCGGCATACCGGGCGCATAGGGACGAGCGTTTCGGCAAGCCGCATCCGAATCCCGTTACCGGCGCGGTTTGGATACACGCCGTTTCGGTCGGAGAAACGCGTGCCGCCCAGCCCTTGATACGCGAGTTGCGGCGGCGTTTTCCCGATGCGCCGCTGCTGATGACGCAGATGACCCCGACGGGACGGGAAACCGCGCAAGTTCTGTTTCCCGATGCGCAATGCCGCTATCTTCCGTATGACAAAAAAACGTGGGTACGGCAGTTTTTGCGCGAACACCGCCCGATGTTCGGCATTTTGATGGAAACCGAAATCTGGCCCAATCTGATGAAGGAATGCCGGCGAGCGGGTGTGCCGCTGTTTTTGGCGAATGCGCGGCTGTCGGAAAAATCGCTGAACGGTTATCTGAAAGTCCGCCGCCTGATCCGTCCCGCAGCCGCTTCGCTGACGGGCTGTCTGGCGCAGACGGAGGCGGATGCGGCGCGGTTGGCGAAATTGGGCGCGGCATCCGTGCAGGTGTGCGGCAATACCAAATACGACCTGATGCCGTCTGAAGACATGAAAACGCTGGCGGGGCAGTTTGAAAAACGCATCGGAGGCCGGCCGGTTGCCGTGTGCGGCAGCACGCGCGTTTATCGGGGCGAAGACGAGGCGGAAAAACTGCTGGCGGCGTGGCAACAATATCGCGGCGATGCCCTGCTGGCCGTCGTGCCGCGCCATCCCGAGCATTTTCAGACGACATTTGAAACGGCGAAACGCTTCGGGTTTAAGGTTCAGCGGCGCAGCGACGGTTTGCCGGTCGAACCCGATACGCAGGTGTGGATAGGCGACAGTATGGGCGAGCTGTATGCGTATTACCTGTGCGCCGATGTCGCTTTTGTCGGCGGCAGTCTGGTCGGTTCGGGCTGTCAGAACATCATCGAACCGCTTTCCTGCGGCGTTACGACGATATTCGGCTTTTCGACCTACAATTTTTCCGAAGCCTGCCGGCACGCCTTGGCATCGGGTGCGGCGGTTCAAGTCGAATCGGCGGACGCGTGGCGTGAAGCCGTTGAAAAAAACTTATCTGGCGAGGGGGGCGGAATGCAGATGCAGGCGCGCGTGGACGGCTTTATCGCACAACATCGCGGAGCGGGCGCGAGAATCGCCGAGGCGGTGCGGGAAGCGGTATGCGGACATCGGGGGCGATAGTGATACAATCCGTATCCGAGTTTTCCGGTTGGAGCATCGTATGAGTATTTATGCCGTCGCGCACATCATCCACCTGTATTGCGCCACCGCCTTTGTCGGCGGCGTGTTTTTTGAAGTGCTGGTTTTGTCCGTCCTGCATACGGGACGGGTGTCGCGCGAGGCGCGGCGCGAAGTGGAAAAGGCAATGTCTTACCGCGCCGTCAGGGTGATGCCGTTTGCGGTCGGACTGCTGTTCGCCAGCGGCATCGTGATGGCGGCAAACCGCTACCTTCCTATATCGGGCGAACCGTTTGCCACTTCCTTCGGTACGATGCTGACGCTGAAAATCCTGTTGGCGTTCAGCGTGTTGGCGCACTTCGCCGTCGCCGTCGTCAAAATGGCGCGTTCCACGCTGACGGTCGGCTGGTCGAAATACATACACGCCGTCGTCTTTACCCATATGCTGCTGATTGTCTTTTTGGCAAAAGCGATGTTTTATATCAGCTGGTAACACAACTACATTTCAAATCAGGAGATTGAACCATGACAGAATATCCCGGCATCGGGTCGCCGTTGTTTTACGGCGTTTTTTTTGCGGCAGTGCTGGTCATGATTGCCTTGGATATGTTTTCGCTGAAGAAAAACGGCAGCCATAAAGTCGGCATCAAAGAAACCTTGGCATGGAGCGGCTTGTGGGTTGCCGTATCCTGCCTGTTCGCAGGCTGGCTGTATTTCGAACTCGCCGGCAATCCCGGCTACGGCGCGGCAGCCGCAAAAGAAAAAGTATTGGAATTCTTTACCGGCTACATTTTGGAAAAATCGTTGGCAGTCGACAATATTTTCGTGTTCCTGATGATATTCGGCTACTTCAAAGTCGCACCGCAGTTTCAACACCGCGTGCTGCTGTACGGCGTATTGGGCGCATTGGTATTGCGCACCGTCATGATTTTCGTCGGCGCGGCACTGGTTCGGCAGTTCGAGTGGATTCTGTATCTGTTCGGCGCGTTCCTGCTCTATACCGGCATACACATGATGAAGCCCGAAGGAGATGAGGAAGAGGATTTGGCAAACAGCAGGCTGCTGAATGCCGTCAAGAAAGTCGTTCCGGTCGGCACGGCGTTTCACGGCGAGAAATTTTTTACCGTCGAGAATGGCAAAAAAATCGCCACGCCGCTGTTTTTGGTGCTGATTATGATTGAATTGAGCGATGTCGTTTTTGCCGTGGACAGTATCCCCGCCGTCTTTGCCGTTACCACCGATCCGTTTATCGTGCTGACTTCCAATATTTTCGCTATTTTGGGTTTGCGGGCGATGTATTTCCTGCTGGCGGATGTGGCGGAACGCTTTATCTTCCTGAAATACGGCTTGGCATTCGTGTTGGGTTTTATCGGTGTGAAAATGCTGGTGATGCATTGGGTACACATCCCGATTTCCGTTTCGCTGTCGGTCGTGTTCGGCGCGTTGGGTGCATCGATACTGACCTCGTTAATTTATACGAAAAAACAGCCTGATAAATAAAACGCCGTCTGAACGCCGACAAAATGGTTGACAGCATCAGGCTTGATGTATAAACTTTCAAATTTTTCGGGTCGTTAGCTCAGTCGGTAGAGCAGCGGACTTTTAATCCGTTGGTCGAGCGTTCGAATCGCTCACGACCCACCAGGTAAAGCAAAAAAGCTGAGTTTTCAAAACTCGGCTTTTTTTTGTTTTCCGACAATCCTTGTTCGGAAAGCGCGGCATTTCGTCAAATTCTTTGGTGCGGCTTCCGTATTTTTCCCGAAAATCCCTTATAATTCCGCCTCTGCAACCTTCATCGGGTGATGCTTTATGCATTGTCCCGAGTATTGAAATATTAGCAAGTACCCACCAGGAGGGAACAAACGTGGACAAACTGAAAATCTCCGCAAACGGCCCGCTCAACGGGGAAATAACGGTCTCGGGCGCGAAAAACGCGGCATTGCCGCTGATGTGCGCGGGTTTGCTGACGTCGGGTACGTTGCGCCTGAAAAACGTCCCTATGCTGGCAGATGTCGCAACCACGCAAAAGCTGCTTCAGGGCATGGGCGCGCGCGTTCTGACCGACAATATCAGCGAATTTGAAATCAACGGCGGTACGGTCAACAATACCTGCGCCCCTTACGAATTGGTTCGGACGATGCGCGCTTCGATTTTGGTGCTTGGCCCGACGCTGGCGCGTTTCGGCGAGGCGCAAGTCAGCCTGCCGGGCGGCTGCGCCATCGGTTCGCGCCCCGTCAATCAGCATTTGAAAGGCTTGGAAGCGATGGGGGCGGAAATCGCCATCGAACACGGTTACGTCAAAGCCAAAGGCAAACTCAAAGGTGCGCGCGTGGCGATGGATGTCGTTACCGTCGGCGGTACGGAAAACCTGCTGATGGCGGCGACGCTGGCGGAAGGTACGACGGTTTTGGAAAACTGCGCCATCGAGCCTGAAGTGGTCGATTTGGCGGAATGCCTGGTCAAAATGGGCGCGAAAATCAGCGGCATCGGAACATCGACCATGATTGTGGAAGGTGCGGGCGAGCTGTACGGCTGCGAACACAGCGTCGTCCCCGACCGGATTGAAGCGGGGACGTTCCTGTGTGCGGTGGCGATAACCGGCGGCAGGGTGGTTTTGCGGAATGCCGCCCCGAAAACGATGGAAGTGGTGTTGGACAAACTGGTCGAGGCAGGTGCGGTGATTGAAGCGGGCGACGATTGGATCGCCATCGATATGCGGCAGCGTCCGAAGGCGGTGGACATCCGCACGGTCGTCCATCCCGGCTTCCCCACGGATATGCAGGCGCAGTTTATGGCATTGAATGCTGTGGCGGAAGGAAGCTGCCGCGTGGTGGAAACGATTTTTGAAAACCGCTTTATGCACGTTCCGGAGTTGAACCGGATGGGGGCGAACATTACAACCGAGGGCAATACGGCATTTGTGCAGGGTGTGGAACGGCTTTCCGGCGCGGTCGTCAAGGCGACGGATTTGCGCGCGTCCGCCAGCCTCGTTATCGCCGGTTTGGCGGCGCGCGGCGAAACCGTGGTCGAACGGATTTACCACTTGGATCGCGGTTATGAAAATATTGAAAAAAAACTCGGCAGCGTCGGTGCGAACATCGAGCGCGTATCCGGCTGATCGGGTTGCGATGCCGTCTGAAGGCTTCAGGCGGCATCAATTGTTTCTGTATCGCAAACACTGATTGAAAAGGACTGATTATGGCATTTTTAAAACTGACCGAACAAAACGTGCGGGGCAAAACCGTCCTCATCCGCGCCGATATGAACGTGCCGTTCAAAGGCGGCAAAATCAGCGACGACACCCGTATCCGCGCCTCGCTCGCGTCCGTCAAATACTGCTTGGACAACGGCGCGTCCGTTATTGTGATGACCCACTTGGGCCGCCCGACCGAAGGCGAGTTCCACCCCGAAGACGACGTTGCGCCCGTTGCCGCGCACTTGGGCGGCCTGTTGGGCAAAGACGTGAAAGTATTGAACGACTGGCGCGAAAACAAACCGGCTTTGAACGCGGGCGATGTCGTGATGTTGCAAAACGTGCGTATCAACAAAGGCGAGAAGAAAAACGATTTAGAACTGGGCAAAGCCTACGCCGCCTTGTGCGACGTGTTCGTCAATGATGCGTTCGGCACCGCACACCGCGCCCAAGCTTCGACCGAAGCCGTTGCCCAAGCCGCGCCCGTCGCCTGCGCCGGCGTATTGATGGCGGGCGAACTCGACGCTTTGGGCAAAGCCTTGAAACAGCCCGCGCGCCCGATGGTGGCGATTGTTGCCGGCAGCAAAGTGTCCACCAAGCTGACCATCCTCGAATCGTTGGCGGACAAAGTCGATCAGCTTATCGTCGGCGGCGGCATCGCCAACACATTCCTGTTGGCGGAAGGCAAAGCCATCGGTAAATCGCTGGCGGAACATGATTTGGTGGAAGAATCCAAAAAAATTATGGCGAAAATGGCGGCCAAAGGCGGTTCTGTGCCGCTGCCGACCGATGTCGTCGTTGCCAAAGCCTTTGCCGCCGATGCCGAAGCGGTGGTAAAAGACATCGCCGACGTTGCCGAAGACGAGATGATTTTGGACATCGGCCCGAAATCCGCCGCCGCGCTTGCCGATTTGCTTAAAGCCGCCGGTACGGTCGTTTGGAACGGGCCGGTCGGCGTGTTCGAGTTCGATCAATTCGCAGGCGGCACGAAAGCCCTTGCCGAAGCCATCGCCCAAAGCAAAGCGTTCTCGATTGCGGGCGGCGGCGACACGCTGGCGGCGATTGCCAAATTCGGCGTTACCGACCAAATCGGCTACATCTCCACCGGAGGCGGCGCGTTCCTTGAGTTCTTGGAAGGCAAAGAGCTGCCTGCCGTAGCCGCTTTGGAAAAAACGCGGCGAGTAAACGGTTTGATATAAAAAAATGCCGTCTGAAACGAAATGGTTTCAGACGGCATTTTTGTGTGGCGGTTATTGTGCTTTGGCAGCCCATTCCGCCGGAGTGGCGGCAACCGAAATGGAAAGTGCGTGCAGTTCGTTGCTTTCCAGTTGGGCTTTGAGTCCGTCTTTAATCAGGCGGTGGCGCGCGAGGCGTGCCTTGCCTTCAAATTCTGATGAAACGATGACGGCGAAAAAATGGTGTCCGTCGCCTTCTACTTCGATGTGTTCGCATTTTGCCACGCCTGCAATCAGGGCCTTGACTTGTTCGGGTGTCAGCATAGTGGGGAGTCCTTATTGGGGAAATGCGCCATTATACTGGCAAATCGAAATTCCGTCTGAAAACGGCTTCAGACGGAATTTTTGACGGTGTTTTATTTTTTGGCTTTGAAGCAGAGCAGGTGTTGTGTGGTGGCAAGCCACGCGCCGAATACGCCCAACGCGATGACGAAGCCGAACACCAGCCCGAGTTCGCCGACGTAGAAGAAACGCCAGCCGATGTTCAAGCCGTAGGGTTTGAAGATGGCATCGACCAAGGGGCGCACGGCAGAGAGCAGCCAACCGCAAAGCCCTAAGCTGACGGCGGCGGAGAAGATACTCTGCCACATAGCCTGATAAAGGAAGGGGCGGCGGATAAACGACGCGGGCGCACCCAGGAGTTTGGTGATTTCGATTTCTTCTTTGCGGCTGAGGATTTGCAGTCGGATGGTGTTGTGTGCGACAAGGACGAAAGCCATACCCAGCGTCAGGGAAAGAAACCATAAGATTTTGCGGATGAACTCGTTGATTTGGTACAGCGTTTGCACCCATTCGGTATCCATAGACGCGGATTCGACCATAGGCAGCTTGGTAATGTCCCGGTAGATTGCCTGCATTTGGGCGGGCGTGGTTGCCGGGTCGGGGGTAACGATAAAGACATCCGGCAGGGGGTTGCCGTCAAGCATGGAAATCAGATTTTGGTCGAGGTTGGACTGTAATTCCGCCAAACCGTCTTCCTTGCCGATGAAGCGGATGTTGTCGAGCCGTTTATCGCGCGTCAGCAGGCTGCGTACGGTATCGCTGTCGCTTTGTGCGGCGGCGGTTTCCATATAGACGGTGATTTGCGGCGACTCGTTGAGTTTGCCCAACACGCTTTGCCCGCTTTGGATGCCCAGATACATAAACAGCGGCAGGGTCATCGCGACGGCAAGCATTATGAGGGTAAGCAGTGTGCCGAAGGGTTGGCGCAGAAGCTGTTTGAGTGCGGAGCGCGCGGATTCGACGTGCAGCGAGAAGTAGTGGATGATGCTCATGCGAGTCGTCCTTTCGAGAGGCGCAGGATGCGGTGTCCGTAGTCCGCCATCAGGGTTTCGTCATGTGCGGCGACGATGACGGTGGTTCCCGCTTCGTGGAAGGTTTTGAACAATTCCATAATATCGAGCGCGTAGGCACGGTCGAGGTTGGCGGAGGGTTCGTCGGCAATCAGCAGGCCGGGCTGGTGGACGACGGCGCGGGCGATGCACAGGCGTTGTTGTTCACCGCCCGAGAGGGTTACGGGATCGTCCAATTCTCGTCCTTTCAAGCCGACTTTTTCGATGGCGATGCGGGCGCGTTCTTCGGCTTTGCGCGGCGGATAGCCGATAATCCGCAGGGGCAGGATGACGTTTTGCAGGACATTGCGGTCGTTGAGGATTTTGTGGTCTTGGAACACGATGCCGATGTGTTGGCGCATAAAGCCGATTTGGTTGTCGGACAATGTGCCGAGGTCCTGCCCGTTAAACAGGACTTTGCCCATGCTCGGCTTGGTGATGCCCGAAATCAGCTTGAGGACGGTGGATTTGCCCGAACCGGAGTGTCCCGCGATAAAAATCATCTCGCCTTTGTTGATTTGGAAGCTGACGTTTTTCAGGGCTTCAAAACCGCCGGGATAGGTTTTGGAAACTTGTTCGAAACGGATCATAGGAGGTCCTGTAAGGAAGGGCGGCATATCGTTTCGGGCGGTTGCGTCCGCAGGGATATGCCGTCTGAACAATAGGTAAGACAGTACCGATTATAAAGATTCCGCCTGTTTTTAGATAGTGGATAAGTTTGGCGGATACCGAAGGCCGGGCGGGAAAATGCCGTCTGAAGCGGCTTCAGACGGCATCCGGCGTTTAACGGCATTTTGAATGGGCGAGTTTGACGGCTTCGGTCAGGCTTTTCTCGTTCACCTCTCCTGTAATGGTCTGCCTGTATCCGCATTTCGGGGCTTCGACGACGGTAAAGGGCAGTACGCCGACATTGTTTCCGTAGGATTTCATAAAGTTTCGGCTGTTCGCCCCGGTGTAACGCCAAATCGGGTAGCTGACCGGGGTCTGCTTGAGAAAGTTGCCGATATTGTCGGATGTGTCGAGCGCGATGCCGACCATATCGACGCTGCCTTTTTTCTGCGCTTTGTACCATTTGGACATGGCGGGCATCTCTTTTCGACACGGACCGCACCAAGTCGCCCATAGGTTGGCGATGCGGACGGGGGCTTTGAGCGATTGCAGGTTTTGCGGGGTATTGTCTTTCCATCCGGCCAGTTCGTCTGCCGAGGCGGTATGTGCGGCAAATGTGGCGGCAAGGGCGATTGCGGCGAGATTCAAGCGTTTCATCGTTTTGTCCTTTGTATGTCGATTCGGGTATTGTAAACCGTTTGGTACGGTTGGAGGCGGGGTATTGAGTAAAACCCTGCGTAAGCCGATAATAAGGGGATTGTCGAGAAGTAGGGAAATGTCATGTCTGAAATCAAAATTTTCCACAATCCGCGTTGCAGCAAATCGCGTGCCGCCGTGTCCCTATTGGAAGAACGCGGCATTGCTGCCGAAGCGGTCAAATATTTGGATACGCCGCCCGACTTGTCCGAATTGAAGGATATTTTCAACAAATTGGGCTTGGAATCGGCGCGCGGGATGATGCGCGTGAAAGATGATTTGTACAAGGAATTGGGTTTGGACAACCCCGATTTGGACAATGACGCGCTGCTGCGTGCCATCGCCGATCATCCCGCCCTGTTGGAGCGTCCGATTGTTTTGGCAAACGGTAAGGCGGCTGTCGGCAGACCGTTGGAAAATATCGAAGCGGTATTGTGAACAAACGGCTGTTTTGCAGCCGCAACGGCTTGCGCTATTACCTGTTGGGCGGTTTCTGTTTGAGTGTTTTTCCGCTTTTGCTGGTGTTTGCCTCATCCGTTTGGGCGGTTTATCGGACGGGCGGGCAGGTTTTGCCGCCGTATGTCCGGGCGGATGCCGCGCTGGTGTTGGGCGCAGCCGCGTGGGACAAACGCCCTTCCCCGGTTTTTCGGGAACGCATCAACCACGCCATCGCGCTTTACCAAAGCCGCAGGGTAGGCAAAATCGTGTTTACGGGAGGGCGAACCAAAAAAGGCTATATGACCGAAGCCGAGGTCGGGCGGCGGTACGCGCTCAAACAGGGGGTTCCGGCGCGCAACATCCTGTTTGAAAACACTTCGCGCAACACTTATGAAAACCTGAACAACATCCGTCCGGTTTTGCGTGCCAACGGTATTGCCAGCGTGGTGATTGTCAGCGATCCCTACCATTTGGCGCGGGCGGCGGAAATGGCGGAGGATTTGGGTGTCCGCGTTTATATGTCTGCCACGCCGACCACGCGGTTTGATGCGGGAAATAAGAAAAAAATCTTTATGCTGCAAGAGGGGTATGCGTTATCCCTCTACCGTTTGGAAAAATGGGGCAGCCGCTTTTTGGGATGGCTGTCTGATTGAAGCGGTAGAAAATGCCGTCTGAAACTTATCCGCAGGCAGGGTTCGGACGGCATTTTTGATGCCTAAGCACGGTAAAAACAGTAAAATAAACGCTTTCAAAGATTTCGGAGCCATTATGACCGTCAAAACCCGTTTCGCCCCCAGCCCCACCGGTTACCTGCACATCGGCGGCGTTCGCACCGCCTTGTTTTCGTGGGCGTTTGCCCGCCATCATAAAGGCGAATTTTTATTGCGTATCGAAGACACCGACTTGGCACGTTCCACCGCCGAATCCGTCAACATCATCCTTGGCGGCATGAAATGGGTCGGTCTCGATTACGACAACGCCGACAACGTGGTGTACCAAACCCGCCGTTTCGACCGTTATAAAGAAGTCATTGCCGAACTCTTGGCAAAAGGCGATGCCTACTACTGCTATTGCAGCAAAGAAGAATTGGAAGCGATGCGCGAGAAAGCCGAAAAAGAAGGCACGGCGACTTACGACCGCCGCTGGCGGCCGGAAGCAGGCAAAACCCTGCCCGAAATTCCTGCAGGCGTGCAACCCGTCGTCCGCTTCAAAACGCCTTTGGACGGCGTTACCAAATGGACAGACTTGGTCAAAGGCGAAATCTCCATCCCCAACGAAGCCCTAGACGACCTGATTATTGCCCGCGCCGACGGTACGCCGACCTACAACTTCTGCGCCGTGGTAGACGACTACGACATGGGCGTTACCCACATTATCCGCGGGGACGACCATGTGAACAACACCCCGAAACAAATCAACATCTTGAAAGCCATCGGCGCGAACCTGCCCGAATACGGGCATCTGCCGATGATTCTCAACGAACAAGGCAAAAAAATCTCCAAACGCAGCGGCGATACCGTCGCCATTACCGATTTCGGCGCAATGGGCATTCTGCCCGAAGCGATGCTCAACTATTTGGCGCGTTTGGGCTGGGCGCACGGCGACGATGAGTTTTTCACGACGGAACAATTCATCGAATGGTTTGATTTGAAAGACGTTTCCCCGTCCCCAAGCCGTATGGATTTGAAAAAGCTCTATTGGATCAACGGCGAACACATCAAAATCACACCCGACGGCAAACTTACCGAACTCGTCAAACCGCGCCTTGCGCTGCGCGATATTCATGAAACCGAAAAACCTGCGTTGGAAGACGTGTTGGCACTGGTCAAAGACCGCGCCCAAGATTTGAACGCCTTGGCAGACGAATGCCTGTATTTCTACAAAAAACAAGTCCCTGCCGAAGCCGATGTTGCCAAACACTGGGACGACGAAGCCGCCGCCCGTATGCTGCGCTTCGCCGAACGCCTCGAAGGGCTGGAAGACTGGAACGCCAAAGCCATTCACAACCTCTTCAAACCTTTCTGCGACGAAGAAGGCATCAAAATGGGCAAACTCGGTATGCCCCTGCGCCTTGCTGTCTGCGGTACGGCAAAAACCCCGAGCGTCGATGCCGTGTTGGCATTAATCAGCAAAGAGGAAGTGTTGAAACGCATCCGTGCTTAAGTTATCCACAGGTGCGGGCAATGCCGTCTGATGTCGGAATGCGGCTTCAGACGGCATTCAGACGGAAGTTGAACATGAAAAAAATATTGTATTTTCTGATGTTTGTTTTTTCTACAAGCGTATGGGCAGGGGGTGCGGAAGACAATTTGCTCAGCATCCAATCCGGTTACCGTGCTTTACTGCAAAAGCAAAACAATCTGGACGGAAAAATCATCGGGATGCAGTCGGATTTGGAAGATGCGCGCCGGCGTTTGCAGGCGGCTCAGGCAGACATCGCCCGTTTGGAAGCGGAAATTCCTGCAGCAATGGCCCAAAAAGCCCGGCAGGCTGAAGAGATGAGGCAAATCGGAGTGCGTTTGGACCATGCTTGGAATGCGGTTTACGGCGCAGGGGAACGAAAGCGTCGGGGGAATTGACCGATGAATTCCCTCTTTGTGGACAACACTGTTTTTATTACACGGCTGAAAGCCGGGCATATCGGCAGGTTGGTTCAGGCGTTGTTTGAGGAGTGGCACGGATTTGAACCGTGGTCTTCTGTGGATAAGATTCGTGCCTATTACGGCAGATGTTTGAAGGATGACGAATTGCCGCTGGCTTTTGCGGCTGTGGATGATTCCGGAACCCTGTTGGGTTCGGCTGCAGTCAAGCGGCATGATATGGAAAATTTTCCACAGTATGAATATTGGTTGGGCGATGTCTTTGTTTTACCTGAATATCGCGGAAAAGGCATTGGCAGGAGGCTGGTCGCCCACTGCATAGGCGCAGCGCGTTCGCTGGGGATAAAGTTCTTGTATCTTTATACGCCTGATGTGCAAATATTTTATGAATCATTCGGCTGGGCGGTTGTCGGGCGACATTTCCATAACGGGGAATGGGTTACGGTTATGCGTTTGGATGTGGATAAGGTTTAAGCCGAATGGGCAGATGCCGTCTGAGCTGTTCGGACGGCATTTTTTATGTTTGGAAATTTCCTGTCAGATATAGTGGATTAACAAAAACCGGTACGGCGTTGCCCCGCCCCGGCTCAAAGGGAACGATTCCCTAAGGTGCCCAAGCACCGGGCGGATCGGTTCCGTACCATTTGTACTGCCTGCGGCCCGCCGCCTTGTCCTGATTTTTGTTAATCCGCCATAAAGTTTATCCACAGATTTTTCCATATGGTTTGATGCTGCTCCGCCAACGGAAATTAAGATACGGATTTGCACAAATCTTTCAGACGGTACAGTTCTGACAATGCTTCGCGCGGGGTCAGGCTGTCGGGATCGAGGTTTTCCAGGGCTGCTGCCAATATACCTTCAAAATGTTTTTCCTCTGCTTTATCCACAAAGCAGTCCACATTCGGTTCATCTCCTTTTTCAGACGGCATGGTACTGAAAATATCCAGTTGGGGACGGTTTGCGGCGGCTTGGTTTTCCAGTCCGTTCAAATGCTTTTGGGCGGCTTTCAATGCGCGCACAGGCAGGCCGGCGAGTTTGGCGACGGCGATGCCGTAGCTTTTTCCGGCGGGACCGGGTTGGATTTGGTGCAGGAACACGATGTCCCGTCCCTGTTCGAGCGCGGAAAGGTGCATATTGACGGCGGCGGCGTGGGCTTCGGGCAGGTAGGTCAGCTCGAAATAGTGGGTGGCAAACAGGCTGAAGGATTTGTTTTTTTGCAGCAGGTGTTCGGCGATTGCGTGCGCGAGGGCGAGGCCGTCGAAAGTGGAAGTACCACGTCCGACTTCGTCCATTAAAACAATGCTTTGTTCGGTGGCGTGATGCAGGATGTAGGCGGTTTCGCTCATTTCGACCATGAAGGTGGAGCGGTTGGAGGCGAGGTCGTCCGATGCGCCGATGCGGGTGAAGATTTGATCGACAGGCCCGATTGTGGCGGCATCGGCAGGCACGAAACAGCCGGTGTGTGCCAATAAAACAATCAGCGCGACTTGGCGCATATAGGTGGATTTGCCGCCCATATTGGGGCCGGTGAGCAGCATGAGGCGGTGTTTGTGGTCGAGGTCGGTGTGGTTGGCTGTGAAGTGGCGTACCTGCTGTTCGACAACGGGATGGCGGCCGTTTTCGATGTGGACAACCGGATAGTCGGCAAACTCGGGACGGACAAAGTTCCGCTCTTTTGCCAAGGCTGAAAATGTGGACAACACGTCCAGCGCGGCGGCGGCTTTGGCGGCTTTTTGAAGCTGCGGCAATGCCGTCCGAAGGTTTTTCAATACGCCGTCAAAGAGTTGTTTTTCTAAGGCGAGGGCTTGGTCTTGAGCAGTCAGCACTTTGTCTTCAAAGGCTTTCAGTTCCGGCGTGATGAAGCGTTCGGCGTTTTTGAGGGTTTGCCGGCGTTGGTAGTCGGCAGGTGCTTGTTCGGCTTGGGTTTTGGACAATTCAATGTAAAAGCCGTGAACGCGGTTGAACTCGACTTTGAGTGTGGACAAACCGGTACGTTCGCGTTCCTTGGCTTCCAAATCCAGCAAAAATTCGTCGCCATGGTTTTGAATGCGGCGCAATTCGTCCAGTTCGGGATGAAAACCGTGGTTGATGACATTGCCGTCTTTCAGCCAGACGGAAGGTTCGGGCATCACGGCGGCTTTGAGGGTTTCGGCAACTGGCAGGGTTTCGGGGAAAACGGCTTTAAGGGTTTCCAACAGGCTGCTGCCGGTTGCGGACAAGTCGATTTGTGCCAACTCGAACAGACTGTCGCGTAAAGATGCCAAATCGCGCGGGCGGGCATTGCCGACGGCGATGCGGGCGGCGATACGTTCGATGTCGGCAATGCTCTTCAGATGGCATTGGAGGGGTTCGTATTGGCTTTCCAGCGCGGTTACGGCTTCTTGGCGCGCTCGGATGTGGGCGCGGTTGCGTAAAGGGTGGTGCAGCCACAATGCCAACAGGCGGCTGCCCATGTGGGTGGCGCAGCCGTCGAGTATGGAAAACAGGGTCGGCGTTTTTTTGCCGGAGAGGGTTTGCGTGATTTCGAGATTGCGGCGCGTGGCGGCATCCATGCCGATATATTGGCTGTCGGTTTCGAGCGACAGGCCGTCCAAATGTTGCGGCATCAGGTTTTGCGTCAGGCGGATATAGTTCAACAGCGCACCTGCCGCGCCAATCGAAACGGCGTGTTCTTTGCTGTCCAAACCGAAGCCGCGCAAATCTTGGCAGCCGAAATATTCCGTCAGCAGTTTTTCCCCCGCGTCGGCGGCAAACTGCCACGCGTTCAGGCGTGTAACACCCGATGCCGTCTGAAGTTGCGGTGCGTTTTTACTGTCCGGCAGCAAAATTTCCGCCGCCTGCAGGCGCGCCAGTTCGTCGTTCAATTTATCCGCAGTTGTCAGCTTGGTTTTGAATTCGCCGCTTTGCAGCGATGCCCACGCCAAACCGATGTATTTTTTGTCGGGAGACACGGCAACGATGCGGTTGGTTTCCTTGTCTTCCAGTAATGCGGAATCGGTTAGCGTGCCGGGCGTTACGATGCGCACGACTTTGCGCTCCACCGGCCCTTTGCCCGCGCCGACTTCGCCGACCTGTTCGCAAATCGCCACGCTTTTGCCCAACTTGACCAGGCGCGCCAGATACTGTTCCGCCGCGTGAAACGGAACGCCCGCCATTTTAATCGGCACGCCGTCCATCTGCCCGCGTGTGGTCAGGGTGATGTCCAACAATTTCGCCGCTTCCACCGCGTCATCCAAAAACAGCTCGTAAAAATCACCCATACGGTAAAACACTAGTTTGTCGGTATGTTGCGCTTTTATGCCGAGGTATTGCTGCATCATTGGGGAAACGGCGGATTTGGACATGGGGCTGCCTTATTATTAGGAAAACGGTATTGTAGCAAAAGGTTTTGTCTTCGACGGAATGAGACTGACCGTAAGCTTGTCAATAAAGTTGTGGAGACAAATAGGAAAACGGCAAAGTTATCCATAAGAATATTATTAAGTCAAAAAACATCCACGCTTATCTGTCTTATACGGCAAGCCTTAAACTCAAATTTATTTAACAAAAAGGTAATGAAAATATTGGATATTTGCTACTTATACACAAGCAGGTCGGCAATCATCAAAATCATCATTAAAATTTTAAAATCAAATATTGAATGCGCGTTTTTGAAATAGCGAAATTCACCTGCGTCAAACAAAACGCAAGTAATTTTATGTAATAGTGGAATGTAGTTTTATTTCAGAATACAATACAGGCATCGGACTTTATTTCACAACCGGGAGACAAAATATGAGCATCAAAGTAGCGATTAACGGTTTCGGCCGCATCGGCCGCCTCGCATTGCGTCAAATTGAAAAAGCCCACGGCATCGAAGTCGCCGCCGTCAACGACCTGACCCCTGCCGAAATGCTGCTGCACCTTTTCAAATACGACAGCACACAAGGCCGTTTCCAAGGTACTGCCGAATTAAAAGACGATGCCATCGTGGTAAACGGCAGAGAAATCAAAGTTTTCGCCAATCCGAATCCCGAAGAATTGCCTTGGGGCGAGTTGGGTGTGGATGTCGTCCTCGAATGTACCGGTTTCTTTACCAACAAAACCAAAGCCGAAGCACATATCCGTGCCGGCGCGCGCAAAGTCGTGATTTCCGCACCCGGCGGCAATGATGTGAAAACCGTCGTATATGGCGTAAACCAAGACATCTTGGACGGTAGCGAAACTGTCATTTCCGCCGCTTCCTGTACCACCAACTGCCTTGCCCCGATGGCGGCAGTCCTGCAAAAAGAGTTCGGCGTAGTCGAAGGCCTGATGACCACCATCCACGCCTACACCGGCGACCAAAACACCCTTGACGCGCCGCACCGCAAAGGCGATTTGCGCCGCGCCCGCGCCGCCGCGCTCAACATCGTGCCCAACAGCACCGGCGCCGCCAAAGCCATCGGTCTGGTTATCCCCGAATTGAACGGCAAACTCGACGGCTCCGCCCAACGCGTCCCTGTTGCCACCGGCTCGCTGACCGAATTGGTTTCCGTCCTCGAACGCCCTGCAACCAAAGAAGAAATCAACGCCGCGATGAAAGCCGCCTCCAGCGAATCTTACGGCTACAACGAAGATCAAATCGTTTCTTCCGACGTTGTCGGCATCGAATACGGCTCGCTCTTTGACGCAACCCAAACCCGCGTGATGACCGTGGGCGGCAAACAACTGGTGAAAACCGTTGCCTGGTACGACAACGAAATGTCCTACACCTGCCAACTCGTCCGTACTTTGGAATACTTCGCAGGCAAAATCTAAGGCTTGAACAAACCTGTGGATAAGTAAATGCCGTCTGAACACATTGCGTTCAGACGGCATTGTTTATCTGTAACTTGATATTGCGGCTTATGGCGAACAAACAACAGCCGTTTGTTCAACTGCTATGCGGCAAAACCGGATTTTGCCCGATTTAAAGCGGGGTTGGGGAAAGATTAATAACCGTCGCGCGGTTTTCCTCGATTTGAAACCTGACTTCGTAATCCGCAATATTCATCACATAAATCCGTTCGGGAATATTCTGATAGGCGGGGCGCGGATCTTGGGCAATGCTTTGGCTGATAAGGTTTTTGGTGTTTGCAGATAAATTTTCCGCGCCGATGTTTTCCTGCCAAACGACTTCCAACTCTACGGGTTTGCCGCTGACGAAACCGGATGCGGCATCGGGTTTGGATTCGATAAAGGGGATATAAGGCTTGATGTCCACAATCGGCGTGCCGTCCAGCAGGTCTGAGCCGCTGCAATAGAGGCGGACGGGTTTGCCGGTTTCGATGCGTTCGAGTTTAAGGAGAGAGAGTCCGAGATGGTTGGGGCGGTGGGGGCTGCGCGTGGCGAACACGCCCATTTTTTGTTTGCCGCCGAGCCGTGGCGGGCGCACCATTTGCGCCCAACCTTCATCCAATACGCCGTGGAAGATAAAACTTATCCACACATAATCGAAATCTTCCAACCCGCGCACGCTGTCTGCGGTAAATTCGGGATTCAGCTCGATGCAGGCTTCTGCGGCGGAGACCAAACCGGGCTGGCGGGCGATGCCGAATTTCTGTTTGTAGGGCGAGCGGGCGGCGCCGATGGGGGTAATGGTATAAGTCATAAGATTGTGGATAAGTTTTTTGGAAAAACCTTATCTTATCACAGCCGGTTTTACCGCTTTCGGGTAGTAATTTGTTATAATACAGGGCATTTAAATCGCGTTGAAATAAAGTAGCACAGAATCCTCGTGTCCAAGACGCTCTTAAAAAGGCATTGGAGTATTGATAAAAAAGAAGCATAACGGTTCGTTATAACGAAGAGGGAATCCCGTATATTACACCCAAGTCAGGTTGTTATCTTTCCTTTTGGATCTCACTTACAGGAGGTGAGATCTGAAATTTTGGGTAATAAAATCGGATTACAGCTTCTAGCAAGGAGTACCTTAGGTATAGCTAAAATGGAGGGGGTGGATATGACATATCATATCCACCTAGATGGATTGTACTCCTTAAATAAAGAAGGTAAGAGTTTTGTTATTCGTAAAATAGAGAATGACGATCTTAAATGAAGAAGTAATGAGATGATTGTTTCCATTGATGTTGATGCACAAAAAACTTTTACGCCTTTGTGTCCTGACGAACTGCCCGTGAACGAGGGGCATTTGATTGTCGAGGAGTTAAATGCCCAAGCCGCTTTGGCGGATTTGCGTGTGATGACGAAAGATGCGCATCATATGGCGGCGAAATGGCTTGTGGGTAACCCTGTTAATATGTTGAAGCCGACAGGTTTGTCCGATGCGGATTTGACTTGGGTGGCTCATGCGATGGTCGGTACGCGCGGCTATGAATTGTTGGACGGTCTGCCTTCCGTCAAGGAATACGATTATTGCGTTTGGAAAGGTGTCGATCCCGAATTGCATCCTTACGGCGCGTGTTTTCACGATATTGAGGAAAAACTGAGCACTGGATTGATTGAGTGGCTGCGTTGTCAAAATACGAATATGGTCATTGTCGGCGGCTTGGCTACGGATTATTGTGTTAAAACAACGGTTTTGCAGTTACTTAAAGGCGGTCGTTGGCAGGTTATCGTGAATGAAGCGGCTTGTCGGGGTATTGCGCCCGATACCATTGAAGCAGCGTGGCAGGAAATGCGTTCTTCGGGTGCGATAATTTTGAAAAACGCCGAAAAAATTAAAAAATATATTAATAATCAATAACTTATAATTGTTTCACGTGAAACACCCTGTCTACATATGAAAATTTTGCTTGTCCGTTTGTCCAGTATGGGTGATTTAATTCACACTTTGCCCGCAATCGAAGATTTGGCGCGACAATGCTCTGATGTAGAACTGCATTGGCTATGTGAAGCCGGGTTTGCGGGTATTGCACGGTTGCATCCGTTTGTAAAAAAGGTCCATGTAATGAAGTGGCGGCAATGGCGCAAACATCTCTTTCAGGCTGAAACTTGGCGGGAGATGGGTCGTCTGAAACAGGCTTTGCTGCAGGAAGCATTTGATTTTGTATTGGACAGTCAGGGTCTGATTAAAAGCGCGTGTTTCGCCAAAATGGCAAAATCCCCTATTTATGGTTTGGATAAACACAGTGCGCGTGAGGGGGTGGCTGCTTTGGCGTATGATAAAAAGTATGTCGTACCGAAAGGTAGAAATGCCGTTTGGCGCAACCGTGATCTGTTTGCCCAGGTGTTTGGGTATGCAATGCCTGAGACGCAGGTATTTGGTTTGTCCGTTCCTGAAGCAAGCCGTCTGAAAAATTTAGCGCAGCCGTATTATGCGGCTTTGCACGCGACCAGTCGGGACAGTAAGTTATGGCCTATGGAAAATTGGCGGGAGTTGCTGCAGAAACTGAATCAAAAACAACAATGCAATGTTTATCTGCCTTGGGGAAACGAGGCTGAAAAAGTGCGTGCGGAACAGATTGCAGACGGGCTGCCGTTTACCATAGTGTGCGCTAAAATGAATTTATTACAGGCGGCGTATCTGTTGAAACACGCGGTTGGAATAGTTGGTGTAGATACCGGTTTGCTGCATTTGGCAAATGCCTTGGAAAAACCTGTGGTCGGCATTTATACCGATACCGATCCGATTAAAACAGGCGTTCAAGTTTCGGCTATTGCAAAAAATGTGGGCAATATCGGGCAGATTCCGACCGCAGATTTGGTTTATCAAACGCTGATGGATTGTGTTTCAGCAGATAAAGGCTAAAGGGTCGTCTAAAACTGATATGGCGGCATGATATTTTCCAATTTATTAGATACAGGAATGTATATCCGCCAGACTGAGTAAATACTTTAAAAATGGTATAATCGGTAAAATTATCCGAAAGATTGCTAAATAAATTCGTTTTTAAGGAAAACGGATTTGATTTTATAAAGAAGAAGGTTTGGTTTCGCTGGATGGTGAAAGCAGCGTTCTTTTTAGGAGAATTCAATGAAAGCACTGGTCGCAGTAAAGCGCGTAGTGGACTACAACGTCAAAGTCCGTGTGAAAGCCGATGGTTCGGATGTGGACATCGGCAATGTCAAAATGTCGATGAACCCGTTTGATGAAATCGCTGTGGAAGAAGCCGTCCGTTTGAAAGAAGCCGGGAAAGTAAGCGAAATTGTAGCGGTTTCTTTGGGTGAAAAGAAATGCGAAGAAACCTTGCGTACCGCTTTGGCAATGGGTGCCGACCGTGCCATTCATATTGAAACCGATGTGAAATTAGAGCCGCTGGCAGTTGCCAAACTGCTGAAAGCTGTTGCGGACAAAGAAAATCCGCAAATTTTCTTTTTGGGCAAACAAGCGATTGATGACGATGCCAATCAAGTGGCGCAAATGCTGGCAGCTTTGTTGAATGCGGCGCAAGGTACATTTGTTTCAAAAGTACAAATTGAAGGTGATGAAGTACAGATTGTGCGCGAAATTGATGGCGGCGAAGAAACGATTGCGTTGAAACTGCCTGCAGTCATCAGCGCAGATTTGCGTTTGAACGAGCCGCGCTTTGTCAAACTCCCCAATATTATGGCGGCAAAGAAAAAACCTCTGGAAAAACTGGATTCTGCCGATTTGGCTACCGATATTTCGCCTCGTCTGAAAACGGTGAAATTTGCCGAACCTAAGGCGCGTCAGGCAGGCGTAAAAGTAGCAAGCGTTGCCGAATTGGTTGAAAAATTGAAAAACGAAGCCAAAGTGATTTGAGGAGGCTGAAATGAGCGTATTGATTATTGCCGAACACGACAACAAACAGTTGAATCCTGCCACTTTGCATGCTGTTGCCGCTGCCGCCAAACTGGGCAAGGTCGATTTATTGGTTGTCGGAAACGGCGCATCGTCCGTCGTGGAATTCGCGAAGCAAGTAGCGGGAGTGGAAAAAGTTTTGGTTGCAGATGCTGCTCATTATGCTGAAGGTTTGGCTGAAGAGTTGGCTCCGCTGGTTGTCAAATTGGCGGCGGATTACCGCTATGTTGCAGCAACGGCAACCACATTCGGTAAAAACCTTTTGCCCCGCGTAGCCGCCTTATTAGACGTACCGCAAATTTCTGATTTGACCGAGATTGTAGATAACACGACTTTTGTACGTCCGATTTATGCAGGTAATGCATTTGAAACCGTGCAAGCCGATTCAGAAAAATTGGTGCTGACCTTCCGTGTGACGGCTTTTGACGCAGTGGCGGCGCAAGGTGGTAATGCTGAGGTAATTAATGTTAAAACAACCCCTGCCCAAAACCTGAGTCGTTTTGTTAACCGTCAACTTTCCCATTCCGATCGTCCCGAACTGACTCAGGCAAAAGTGATTGTTTCCGGTGGTCGTGCGTTGGGTAGTGTGGAAAAATTCAGTGAAGTGCTGACACCGTTGGCGGATGTTTTAGGTGCGGCAATCGGTGCATCCCGTGCGGCGGTTGATGCCGAGTATGCACCAAACGATGCTCAAGTCGGACAAACCGGTAAGGTGGTTGCGCCGCAGCTCTATTTTGCAATCGGTATTTCAGGTGCGATTCAACACGTTGCCGGTATGCAGGACAGTAAGGTGATTGTTGCAATCAACAAAGATGCCGATGCGCCGATTTTCAATGTAGCCGATTACGGATTGGTTGGCGATTTATTTGAAATTGTTCCACAATTAATAGAATTATTGAAAAATTGATGTTTCACGTGAAACTTTCAGGCGACTTTGTTATTAATGAGGTCGTCTAAAAACATTTCAGCATGATTACGACTTATAAAACCATTACTTCCCCGACGCAGGCTGAGTTTAAAGATAAAGGCAGCCGTTTTATTGCATTTGCCTATCCGATTCGGACATTGGCTGATGTGAAAAAATACCTCAATCTGTTAAAGGAAGAGCATTATAAAGCGCGGCATTGGTGCTATGCCTATCGTTTAGGTGTGAACGGGATGCAGTTTCGCGGCAACGATGATGGAGAGCCACCAGGAAGTGCTGGGCGGCCAATTTTGGGACAGATTGATTCGGTGGGTATCACTGATGTTTTGGTCGTGGTCGTCCGCTATTTCGGTGGTGCTTTATTGGGCGTTCCCGGCTTGATTCACGCATACAAAGAGGCAACGGCTCAGGCGTTGGCGATCGCGGAAGTGGTTGAAAAGAATATTGAAAAAACCGTTTGGCTGAAATGTGAGTATCCGTTTTTGAATGAAGCAATATGCATTGCCAAACAATATCAGGCGGATATATTGGAGCAGGATTTGCAGTTGGATTGCCGATTGACGGTAAGTTTGTCGTTGGCAAATTATGAGGCCTGTGTTGCGGCTTGGAAGAATACACGGCAGGTTGAAGTAAATACGGAAAAGCCTTTTGAATGAAAGGTTGTATGAAATGCTTTGTAATGGTATTTCAGGCAACCTCTTCGCTGATTAATTTTCTTGTGTATATCTGTCTAAGGTATCGACGCTGGAGCATAAATATAGCCAAGCCAATTGATGGAATTCGCCCGGCGCGTTCCATAATGCATCTTCACTCATAATGCTATATTCGCCTTCTGTTTGCAAATTCAGTTCTACCCCGTCTTTAATAGTCTGATGGCGCACCTGATACTCGTGGGTATAGAAATTGTCCATATCGCGAATTAAAGCGACGGCATATTTCCAACGGCGGATGTTTTCTTCCAGTTGCAGTAGTAAATGACACCATTCGCGGTATTTGCTTTGGATTTCATCAATACGTTTTTGCGTGTTTGCTTGTTATTTTTTAATTTGTGAATAAGTTGAATAGGTTGCAGAGTGGAATGAAGTGGTCTTTTGTTTGATTCTACTAAAATTTCTTCAGATGGGACAAAAGTTCCTTTGTATCGAGTTTTCGTTAAAAGTACATATTTGTCAAGGAGATGGCATGAAACTGCTGGTTATCGGTAATGGCGGTCGCGAACACGCGCTGGCTTGGAAGTTGGCGCAATCGCCCAAAGTGGAAACAGTATTTGTTGCGCCCGGTAATGCCGGTACGGCGATTGAATCCAAGCTCCAAAACATTGCCTTGACCGCGTATCAGGATTTGATTGAATTCTGCCGTAAAGAAAATATTGTTTTTACCGTCGTCGGCCCTGAAGCGCCTTTGGCGGCAGGTATTGTGGATGATTTTCGTGCCGCAGGGCTGAAAATATTTGGTCCGACACAATATGCGGCGCAGTTGGAAAGTTCTAAAGATTTCGCCAAAGCATTTATGGTGAAATACAATATTCCGACCGCGCAATACCAAACCTTTGAAAATGCCGATGCCGCACATGATTACGTCAATCAGAAAGGTGCGCCTATCGTTATCAAAGCCGATGGTTTGGTGGCAGGTAAAGGCGTGATTGTGGCAATGACTTTGGATGAAGCGCATGCTGCGATTGACGATATGTTGTTGGGCAATAAAATGGGCAATGCCGGCGAACGCGTTGTGATTGAAGATTTTCTGCAAGGCGAAGAAGCGAGCTTTATCGTTATGGTTGATGGCAATCATGTATTACCTATGGCGACCAGTCGAGACCACAAACGTCTTTTAGACGGAGATAAAGGCCCGAATACGGGCGGTATGGGTGCGTACAGTCCCGCGCCTGTGGTAACGCCTGCTGTGTACGAGCGTGCGATGAACGAGATTATTTTGCCGACCGTAGCGGGTATGAAAGCGGAGGGGCACGAGTTCACCGGCTTTTTGTACGCAGGTTTGATGATCGATCAAAGCGGTGCACCCTATACGATTGAGTTTAACTGCCGTTTCGGCGATCCCGAAACCCAGCCGATTATGAGCCGTCTAAACAGCGATTTGGCGGATTTGGTTGAAGCGGCAATAGACGGCAGACTGGACAGCGTCAAAGCGGAATGGAATCCGCAAACTGCCGTGGGTGTGGTACTGGCGGCGCAAAATTACCCCGAAACACCCAAGAAAGGCGATGTTATTTCCGGTTTGGATGACGTCAACCGAATCGGCAAAGTATTCCATGCCGGCACAACGGTAAACGAGAAAGGCGACGTGTTGACCAACGGCGGGCGCATATTGTGTGTTGTAGGATTGGGCGACGATGTGGCGCAAGCGAAAGCCAAGGCGTATGGCGCGTTGGAAAAAATCAGCTTCGACGGGATGCAATACCGTAAAGACATTGCCGATAAAGCGATTAACCGTTAATTAGAAAGAGGATGATGCCGTCTGAAGCCAAGTATGACTGATGCGCTTCAGACGGCATTTTATATTATGTTATTTTCGAGAATTATCGCAGCATCAGCGCAACGTAAGTTAAGCGTTTATTTGAAAAAAGGCGGTTTGGTTGCTTATCCGACCGAATCTTGTTATGGCTTGGGGTGTCTTCCGACATTAGCCAAAGCACTCGGTAAGTTGGCGCATTTGAAAAAAAGGCCGCAACACAAGGGTATGATTGTCATCGGGAATCAACTTGAACAATTGCAGCCTTTACTTCAAATGCCGTTTGAAAACATTCAAACCATGCTTAGAAACGAATGGCCTGCTCCTAAGACTTTCCTATTGTTGGCTAAATCTGGCGTATTACCTGCGTTGCGCGGGAAGAGGCGCAGCAAGCTTGCGGTCAGAGTGCCCGATCATACAGGTGCAAGGCGTTTGTGTCAGGCATTGGGTATGCCTTTGGTTTCCACTTCATGTAATCGGGCGGGTAAACGCGCGTGTCGGACGGAGAGGGAAGTCAGAAGGCAGTTCGGACGCGATGTGTGGATTGTCGGTGGGAGAATCGGCAGGCAGAAATCGCCGAGTCAGATTATCGATGGGGAAACAGGTAAACGTTTGCGTTAGATATGGATGCTTGAGTGAAAACTTTTTTGCATACACAAAGAAAAAATTTTTTGGATGGTATTTCTCTACATGATTGTTATCGCACGGCGATAAAGGTAGAAGGACGCAACGTCTGCTTTGATTTTGAGGACGGTTTTGTCGTTCTGGACAATAATCCGAACAATCAAGCGGGCAAGCATCTGAAAACAGATTTTTCCCGTGTTGTTTTAACCCATGAAAATAGAAACGCCGAAGACGACTATTTGGTCGATATTTTTGAAGACATCGTCTTTTTAGGGAAACGTTTGTTTACAGTCAGAAAATTTCTTGATTTTTCTGAATTGCTTGAAATGATCAATGCACAAGGCTATTTTCTTGAATTTCTGTATCTGTATGAATGTATCGGTGTCAAAACAAGCGATTATTTTTTAGAGGCTGTGTTGGTTACGGGACGGAGCCGGGAATGTAAAAAATGCTTTATCAAAATTATGAGGGCAAGCAGTTTTGTGTATCAATGGAACAATTTACGTTTGAATAGTGAGATTGTATAGCGGGTTTATATTTCGGATGGAAGCCGGTTTAAAAAAATAATGTGGATAATTTCAGGGAATGGCAAAATGTCGTCTGAAATGCTGATATTTCAGTATTCCAGACGGCATTTTTATAATAAGGCTTATGGATAAATTTGTGTATAAGTTAAAATCAGAGTTTTTTCCCGCATACGGTTTCATATTGTTTTTCAGTTAATGTCCCGGACAGGATGCTCATCGGGCGGAGGGAAGAGGCTGTGTAGTTTTGTGTGGAAATTTCCGTGTTTTTTGTATCAAATAACTGTAGCGAACTTAAGCGGTATGTTTTGTTGTTGCAGTGGATTTCCCACTCGGCAATGGCAGTCTTGTATGCGGGGGTGTTGGCAAAACGTTCTTGTTTCAGATTGGTAACAACTTTTTTATCTTGGAAAATCATCAGATTTCCGTTTTTTCTCACACTGTCTTTATTAATATATGTATGAATATTGCCGTTTGAGATTGTGCCGATATTTTCCCATCGGGCAGACTTGTCCGGTGTGCTGCAGGCGGTTATCAAAATAGGGAGTAAAACGAAAGATAGGAAGATTGGGCGCATTAGGGTTTCCTTAATCATTGAAATCCGCTCATTCAGAAAGAACGGGTTGGGCCGGAGGGGTAATGCCGTCTGTGAAATGAGGCAAATATGGGAAATTGATGCAGCCTTCGTGTTTTACGTATTTATATATTCCGTATGGAGGAATATGCTGCTTTTGAAGAGTGTATTATGGATGAACTGCCGATAACAGTAAATCGGTTTGATTTGTTTCCGTCAGCTTATGCCGTCTGAAGCCCTTTCAGACGGCATTTATTTTGAAGTTCTGGTTGTTTTTGCCAGTGATATTTTGATGGTTTGAAGCTGTCTTTTATATTCCCGGCAATGCGGGCAGAACAGCAGGTGCATATATATGGAAATCTTCTCGCCCGGGGTGGTTTCCCGGTCCTGATGTTTGGAAAGAAGCAGGGCAATATCGCGGCATTTTTTCATAACGTTTACTTCGGGTTTTCTTGGTTGAACCATTTGATTTGCAGGCATTGGCGCAATGATTCTCGGGCGCGGTGCATAATGGTGTGGTAGTTGGACGTGCTGATACCGCACATTTGTTGTATTTCGTTGGATGAAAAACCGAGTATTTCCTTCAGGGTGAATACCCGTGCGGTGTTTTCAGGCAGGTTGTATAGGCAGCTTTGCAGAATTTTTTGGAATTCGTTGTTATTTAATGATTTTTCCGGAGTGTTCCAATGTTGCGGCTGCCCTTCCGGCGTCCAATGCCCGTTTTGGGAAAAATGGCTTTCAAATGCTTCATCCAGCAGCTCGTCATCCAGTGCGGTAAAGACTTTCCTCTGCCTCCCGATTTGACGTAATGCGTCAATAATTTTGTTTTTCAATATGGCAAAAAGCCAGCTGTTGACAAGTGCCCTGCCTTGAAAACTGTCGCCTGCGCTGTATGCGGACAGCAATGTTTCCTGCACTAAATCTTCAGCCAAATCAGGGTGGTCGGGCAACTGGAGTCGCGCAAAATGCAGAAGCAGTTTGCGCGACTCCATTAATTCGGCATCGGTCAGGTCGGGTAGCGGCATAGTATCGGGAACAAGGTAATTTTATGCGGATAGATGGTTTTGGCTCGGGGAATTGCCTTCCATATTTTCGGATATGGCGGACAAGGAGGGGATGATAATCCTTTGTTCAATCCAGCCTGACCATTTCCCAAGCAAAATATTTTTCCAATTATCGGCTTTAGGCATAAATTCGACAAGGGTTTGGGCGAGGGTGTCAAACGAAAGCGCGGAGGAACCCATTATCTCCAGCAGCATCATATCGAAGCCGTCCAATGTTTGGTACATCACATCATCTTCGGCGTTTCGCCATATTAACAAGGCTGTTTCCGCTTCCTGCAAATCATGGGTAACATCGTATCGATATTGCCGGATAAAGGCCGCAGGGGAGGGCGTGTATTTGCTGTCATTTGAATAATGAATGTCGGGAATATCCGGAATTTGTGCAACTTCTGCCAGCAATTGGGTATATTCAAAATCCATCAGTGCCAAAATGCCGTCTGAAAGCGGCAGGCTTTGGCAATATTGTAGGAACTCGCCGGGGATTTCTTGAAAATAGGGCGTTTGGGCACGCGCGTCGCGGACGAAACCTTCTTTCAGACGGCTCCATTCTTTGCTGTCAAAGTATTGCCGCGTTTCGGTATAGCAGCGGTCGATAAAGCTGTGGATATTGTTGCGTATCAGGCGGATATAGACGTTCAATCGGTCTTGCGGCAGACCGTCTGCGGCTTCGCCCCCGCGTATGGCTTGGGAGAAACGGTGCTGGTATTGGGCGGAGGTTTCAGGCTGCACGGCGGTATTCCTTTCCGGCACGCGTTTGATAATCGGCAATTTTGGCAACTTCGGCTTCGAGTTCGGCAAAAGGTGGGAAATTGAAATCGCGTTCCAACAGGGTGGGAGGGATGGTGGGAAGCTTGGTGTAGGCGAGTTCGAGCAAGTCCCAAACGGTCGGTAAAACCGCCGCGCCGTGGGTATCAATCAAAAGCTCGGGGGTTTCGGCATCGTGTCCGGCGATGTGGATGTAGCACACGCGCCCTGCGTCCACATTCTCTAAAAAGGCCTCAGGCGACAGCAGGCCGTGATTGACGGCGTTGACGTAAATATTGTTCACATCCAAATGAATACCGCAGTCGGCTTCACGGGCAACCGCGTTGAGGAACTCGACCTCGTTCATCTCGGCAAGCGGAGAATGCAGGTAGTAGGACGTGTTTTCCACGGCGATGCGGCAGCCCAAACGGTCTTGCACTTCGCGGATACGCCGCGCCGTATGATGCACCATTTCTTCAGTGAAAGGCAGCGGCAACAAATCGTAAAGATGACCGCCGTCGTGGCAGTAGCTCAAATGATCGGAGAAAAACGTGCAGTCATAACGGCACATCATTTCTTTGATGCCGTCTATCAAATCGGTATCCAGCGGGGCTTGTCCGCCCAGCGACATAGATAATCCGTGCAACGCCAGCGGCAGCCGTTCCGCCACACGGTCAAACTGTTTGCGCGCCCTGCCGCCCATTTTCAGCCAGTTTTCCGGTGCGGCTTCGATAAAGCATATCGGGCTGTTTTCGGAAAGCGAGAGAAAGTCTTCCGCCAAGTCGCGGCGGTAGCCCAAGCCTGCGTGTTGAATCATATTTTTACCCGGTTCGGATGGCACAAAAGAATAATGTGCTTGTTTAAAAAAATCTTTGTTTGCCGTTAAAAAAGCCGCATTTTACTGAAAAACGCGGCTTGGTTTGAAGGGGAGGGATTATTTAGAACCGCATTTGCCTTCGCCGCATTTGCCTTCGGCAGATTTGGCTTTGGCTTTAGATGCTTTGGTGTGTTTGTGGGCTTTTTTTACAGTTGCACCGCATTTGCCCTCGCCGCATTTGCCTTCGCCTGCTTTAGAAGCAGCCGCGCCGCACGAACCTTCGGCAGATTTGGATGCGCCGCAAGAGCCTTGGGCGGATTTTTGAACGCCTGTTGCGTTGCTTGCCGGTTTGTGGGCGGCAACGGCGCCGGCGGCCAAAGACAGGGATAAAGCACCGGCGAGTGCGGCAGCAATATTTTTGTTCATTTCTATTTCCTTTTCAGAATATCAAGTTAACGAGATAAGGTTGGAATGTTTAAAGTCGGATTCCACGACTGAATCAATCTTGTTTCAGACGGCATTTGGGGCAAAACAGTTTTTTCAGCAGCGTATCCAGCGACCATCCGCCCGCACCCTGGAAAAGCAGCGGGATTAATACCACGATATAAATTAAAGCCATTTTATAACCGTTGTCGCAGACATTGTAACCCGAACCGGCGTGAACCGCAGCCCAAGCGACGGCGGTAACGACCATCAGCCCCAATGCCGACAGGCGCGTTGCCAAACCCAAAAGCAACAGTACGGGCAGCAAAAGCTCCGCATACATGGCGAAATTCCAGTTTAACGCGTCCGGCAGCAAGTTGAACGGGAATGGAAACTGATCGTTGATTTCGGAAAACCAATTCTCCCCGTTCCATTTTTGCAAACCCGATTCCAAAAATTCATATGCGGCAAACAGACGCAAAACCAGCATAGCGGATGCCGTCTGCCAAGTTGTTCCGATTTTCATAAGTGTTCCTGTTTTTGTTCCTGTTGATACCCCGTTAGACGGATTTTGTCGGAAAAACTGACACCCGTCAGCTAATAATTTAACAAGTTAATGAATATAAAAAGAAAGTATTTTGACGGAAAGAAAGGGAAAAAGGCGGGATATTTGGATAACGGCGGTGTTGTGAGATAATTCCCGCCTTGGACGGTATGCCTTCAAATACAATTTCCGTAAAGGAAAAAAGAAAATATTAATTTTGATGATGATTTAACAAAGCCCCTTTCGCTTGGCTGTCAAAGGAGATTGTTAAGAAAAGCAATCTCCCTTTGACGGGGTGCGATATGTAAAGGAATGGAAAATATGGTAACGTTTTCAAAAATCAGATCATTTTTGGCAATCGCCGCCGCCGCGTTGCTTGCCGCCTGCGGTACGGCGGGAAACAATGCCGCCCGCAAGCCGGTGCAAACCGCCAAACCCGCCGCAGTGGTCGCTTTGGCACTCGGTGGCGGCGCATCTAAAGGATTTGCCCATATAGGAATTGTTAAGGTTTTGAAAGAAAACGGTATTCCTGTGAAGGTGGTTACCGGCACATCGGCAGGTTCGATAGTCGGCAGCCTTTTGGCATCGGGTATGTCGCCCGACCGCCTCGAATTGGAAGCCGAGATTTTAGGTAAAACCGATTTAGTCGATTTAACCTTGTCCACCAGTGGTTTTATCAAAGGCGAAAAGCTGCAAAATTACATCAACCGAAAAGTCGGCGGCAGGCAGATTCAGCAGTTTCCCATCAAATTTGCCGCCGTTGCCACTGATTTTGAAACCGGCAAGGCCGTCGCTTTCAATCAGGGGAATGCCGGGCAGGCGGTTCGTGCTTCCGCCGCCATTCCCAATGTGTTCCAGCCAGTCATCATCGGCAGGCACAAATATGTTGACGGCGGTCTGTCGCAGCCCGTGCCCGTCAGTGCCGCTCGGCGGCAGGGGGCGAATTTCGTGATTGCCGTCGATATTTCCGCACGTCCGAGCAAAAATGTCGGTCAAGGTTTCTTCTCTTATCTCGATCAGACGCTGAACGTGATGAGCGTTTCCGTGTTGCAAAACGAGTTGGGGCAGGCGGATGTGGTTATCAAACCGCAGGTTTTGGATTTGGGTGCAGTCGGCGGATTCGATCAGAAAAAGCGCGCCATCCGGTTGGGCGAGGAGGCAGCACGTGCCGCATTGCCTGAAATCAAACGCAAACTGGCGGCATACCGTTATTGACGCTATGCCGTCCGAACGTATTTCCAGAAGGCTTTATCCATAGAAAAAAATACCCGAATCCCGTACAATACGCCCCTAAAATTTTGAAAGAACGAAAGAATCATGGAAGCCGAAGTAATCAACCAGCTCAACAACACCCTGAATGATTTGGAGAAGCGTAGCGAAGACATCCGCGTTTATATGGATTATCAGGGCAAGAAAGACCGATTGGAAGAAGTCATCGGGCTTTCCGAAGACCCCGAGCTTTGGAACGACCCGAAACGTGCCCAAGAAATCGGCAAAGAGAGCAAAATCCTTGAAGGCATCGTGCTGACGCTCGACAACATCGCTTCGGGTATCGAAGACAACCGTATGCTGATTGAAATGGCCGTCGAAGAAAACGACGAAGAAGGTTTTGCCGCCGTGAAGGAAGACGTGGCGGGGCTGGAAAAACAGATGGCGGATTTGGAGTTCAAACGGATGTTCAACCAGCCCGCCGACCCGAACAACTGCTTTATCGACATCACCGCCGGCGCGGGCGGTACCGAAGCGGAAGACTGGGCGGGGATGTTGTTCCGTATGTACAGCCGCTATGCCGAGCGCAAAGGCTTCAAAATCGAAATCCTTGAGGAAGACGACGGCGAAATCGCAGGCATCAACCGCGCCACCATCCGAGTGGAAGGCGAATACGCTTATGGTTTGCTGCGTACCGAAACCGGCGTTCACCGCTTGGTTCGCTACTCGCCGTTTGATTCGAACAACAAACGCCATACCTCGTTTGCCTCCGTGTTCGTTTACCCTGAAATCGACGATTCCATCGAAATCGAAATCAACCCCGCCGATTTGCGCATCGACACCTACCGTGCATCGGGCGCGGGCGGTCAGCACATCAACAAAACCGACTCCGCCGTGCGTATTACCCACGAGCCGACGGGGATTGTGGTGCAATGTCAAAACGACCGTTCGCAACACGCCAACAAAGCGGCCGCGATGGAAATGTTGAAATCCAAACTGTATGAATTGGAAATGCGCAAACGCAACGAAGAGAAACAGGCATTGGAAGAAGGCAAGTCGGATGTGGGTTGGGGCAGCCAAATCCGTTCGTATGTTTTGGATTCCTCACGCATCAAAGACTTGCGTACAGGCTACGAAGTCGGCAACACCAAAGCCGTATTGGACGGCGACTTGGACGGCTTTATCGAAGCCAGCCTGAAACAGGGTGTGTAGTTTAGGCTGTATGCCGTCTGAAACCTGTACCGTTTCAGACGGCATTTTTGCGTTTCGTGTTATAATCCGCGCCGCACACGGGACGGGCAGACAGTCGCCGCGTATCGCGTAAGGCATACGGGGAGGAAAGTCCGGGCTCCGCAGGGTAGAATGCCGGTTAACGGCCGGGCGCGGTAACGCGACGGAAAGTGGAACAGAAAGCAAAACCGCCGATGGCTGCTTTGGCAGCACAGGCAAGGGTGAAAAGGTGCGGTAAGGGCGCACCGCGCATTTGGTAACAATATGCGGCAGGCCAAACCCCATTCGGAGCAAGACCAAACAGAACGCAATGACGCTGCCCGCCGAGCGTTCGGGTAGGTTGCTTGAGCATACCGGCAACGGTATGCCTAGAGGAATGACTGTCCGAGACAGAACCCGGCTTACCGCCTGTCCGGTGTGCATCCGACACGCAAATGCCGTCTGAAACCTGAAATACGGTTCGGACGGCATTTTTATTTAGGCTGTGTTTTTATATTCCGTTGATGCAGCCCTGATGAGTCGGACAAAATGCCTTTTACTCAATAGGACCGGTTTCCGCCCAAGCGGAAATAAACGGCTATTTCCCTTGCAAACAGACGGAATCAGGCGGGTATTTAAATGACAATCAGCAGGCTGCCTTCCGGTTGGGGGGGGGAAAGCCTGTCCTGTCGGGTGGAAACGGTTTGGTTTCATTATGCGGAAAAATGCCGTCTGAAGGGTTCAGACGGTATCGGCGCATCGGGGCAGGACTTAGTCTGTGCCTTCGAGCATTTTGTTCAATTTTGGGACGAGCAGGAGCAGCAGGAAGCCTGTGGCTGCGCCGATGTAGAACAGCAGCCGGTAGAAGCCGATTTCGTCGCCCGCCTGATAGCCTTTTTCAAACAATACGCCGCCCAAAGTGAAGCCTAATGAAAAGGCAAGGAAATTAAGGGCGACCATTTGGGTTTTGAATAAAGGCGGTGCGATTTTGGTGGAGATGGACAGCGCAATCGGGGAAATCATCAGTTCGCCTATCGTGATGGCGAGGACGATCAGTGCGAAAACCGCAATAGGCATCGGCGTTCCGGAGGAAATAAAGGGAACGAATCCCAAAAACGACGCGCCGGTAACAAATACCGCCATAGCGAATTTCAGCGGGGTTTTGGGTTGTTTGCGCCCCATTTTTGTCCACATTGCCGCCATGAGTCCGGAAAACAGGATGACCCACAGGCTTTGCATAGAATCTTTCCAGGCGACGGGTACGGTAAACGAACCGATGGTGCGGTTGACGGTTTCGTCGAAATAGACGGTTGCCACGGTGTAAATCTGAAACCAGACGGCCCAAAACATACAGATGGTCAGGAAAAGCGGGATGTAGGCGATGATGTGCCGTTTGTTGTCGGAACTGACGCGGGGGTTGGTCAGCAGGCGGGCGAAATAGGCGATGACGGCAAGGATGACGGTAGATAAGAGGATGCCGGAGAAATTGTCGAGGTTGACAAGCCCGGTTTTGATGGCGGTTGCAAGTGCGGCGATGAGGGTGATGCCGACGGCGGCCGCAGTTTTGCCCTGTCCTTTTGAAAGCGGATGGGGGACGGTGGGGTGGGGCAGGTTTTTACGTCCCAAGGAATAACGCCACAAGCCGAATGCCATACCGACCGCCGCCGCGCCGAAACCATAATGGAAACCGATGTTTTCTTGAAGCAGTCCGGTCAATAAGGGGCCTAAGAAGCCGCCGATATTGATGGCGATGTAGAAAATGGAAAATCCCGCATCGCGCAGCGGGCGCATTTCGTCCTGTTCGTATAATGCGCCCACCATAGAACTGGCCGTAGATTTCACGCCGCCGCTGCCCAATGCGATGAATATCAGCCCGATTAGAAGGCCGTACAGGCCCGGTGCGGCGGCAAGGACGATGTGCCCGAGCATTACGACGATGCCCGAGAGGAAGAGGGTTTTTTCCGCACCCCATACGCGGTCGGCAAACCACGCGCCCAAAATGGTGGACAGGTACACGCTGCCGCTGTATGCGCCGACAATGCCGCCTGCGAGGGTTTTGTCTATGCCCAAGCCGCCTTTGTCGGCGGTGTAGTAGAGGTAAATCAGCAGGATGCCCTGCATTCCGTAAAATGAAAAACGTTCCCACAATTCGATATGGAAGAGGGTGGAAAGCTGGAAGGGGTGGCCGAAAAATGTTTTTTCTCCGGTGCGGGCGGGATGCCGGGACATAAAGGTTCTCCTAAAAGATTTTCTCTCAATACCGTCTGAAACGGATGCGGACGGCGGCGGTGTTTTTTGTATGAAAATATCGGTTTTTAACCGATATTTTCATTCTTTGTCAAACGACGCGCTGCCGTTTTTCGCGGGCGGATGTTTTTATATTTGTTTCAATTCAATGGATTGTATTTTAGAGGACGTGTTCCGATACGGCGCGGGTAAATCCTTTTCTGTCAATGGCTTATCCGATAGGGCGGTTTTTACTTAGATGGAAAATCACTTCCTTATATATCCGCCACGCCGAAGGGCGCATTATGGTGGATTAACTTTAAACCGGTACGGCGTTGCCCCGCCCCGGCTCAAAGGGAACGATTCCCTAAGGCGCCCAAGCACCGGGCGAACCGGTTCCGTACCATTTGTACTGCCTGCGGCCCGCCGCCTTGTCCTGATTTTTGTTAATCCGCTATATTTTTCTTAACCATCCCTTCCAACAGCCGTGCGAAGGTTTTTTTATATCAGTGGGAAATGCAATATTCTATTGTTTTTATTGTAGAATTTTAAAAACAGATTGTTGTGTTCCGCGTTTTTGCCGGTTTGGAAGCGGTGGGGCGCATCAGCCTTTTATAAAGGCATATCGGAAGCCTGTATAAGGTTTTTGAACATATCGATCCTGTTCCCTTGCAGGCGGACGGCAGCGGCGGATGGCGAAAGGCGGGTTTTCAAATGTCCGGTTTGGCGGCGCGTCTTTCAGACGGCATGGCGGCGGAGCGTGCCGCGCCGTCTGAAAACCGTTTATTTCCCTTTGCCGTTTCCTGCGGAGTCTTTTTTGTCCGAACCGAAGAGGCGGTCGAAACGTATGGTGTATGTCAGCTCGCCGCCCGACGAACGGCTGCCGATACGGGCAACCGCCTGTATGGCGCGGGTCAGCCGGTAAATCAGTTTGACGGACTGTTCCGCGCTGGAGATGCCGTATTCGTAGCCGATGTAGAGTTTGCCGGTCAGTTGTTTGCCGACGGTCAGCACCTGTTCGGCGGGGTTGAGTTCGCCGGTTTGCGCGTTGCGGCTGCGCTTGCTGGTAAAGCCCAAATCATCCACCAGCCCGATGCGGTCGTTGATTTGCCCGGCAAGCAGCGCGCCTGCGGCTGCGGACAGGGCGGCATTGTCGCCGCTGCTGCCGCTGCCGGCACGGTTGAGGATGAGCCAGGAGAGCTTGTCTTTTTCACTCATCGGTTCGTTTGCCGTCAGCGTAATGCGCGGGCTGTTGAGGCTGCCCAATATTTCCACGCCCGCACCGACGGGGGAAAGGCGGCGTTCGGCGCGGATGTTCAGGTTGGGGTCGTTGAGCGGGCCGACAAAGGAGACTGTGCCTTTGGTAATGTCTAAATCCTGCCCGTATGCTTTGTAACGCCCTTTGATGACGCGGACCGTGCCCACCCCACGCACATTTCCGCCCGGTTGCGCGGTCAGGGTCAGTTTGCCGCCTATGGTAACGTCCGCGCCGTAGCCGGAGAAGCGGATGCCGTCATTGAGGTCTAAAGTCAGGTTCATATTGACGGGGAGCGATGCCGCCGCCTCTTTCTTGACTTCGCCCAATACGACGACATCGTCGCCGACGGACGGCATCGAGGATTTTTGCGAACCGAACAGCCCCTGATCAGTTTTAATCATACCGGTAACGGATATGCCTTTTTGCGGCGAATAGCGCAGGCGGGTGTTGCCGGAAACCGTCAGGCGGCGGTTGGGGCGGGACAGGATGCGGTATTTGTCGAACACCGCGCCGATATCGACATCGGGCACGCTGTTTTCCATGCTGACCGTGCCGGAGAGTTCCGCCGTCCCTTCGTGCCGGAATTTCAGGCTGTCGATTACCCATTTCCTGCCTGCAATATGCGAACGCAGCGAGCCGTTGTCCAAGATGATGCCTTGGGTTTGGTTGCGGTAATAGAGCTTGTCGCCGTTGATACTGCCGCCCAAGTGCGGGTCGGCGATGCTGCCGCCGAGGGTTACGGCGGCATTCAGGCTGCCTTTGACGGTTTGTCCGACCGGTAGGAAGTTGCGGAATACTTCGGCATCGGCAACGGTCAGGTTGAGCCTGCCGCCCAAAGGTGCGGTATCGAAGGAGCGGCTTTGCCCGACGGTGATATTGCCGTTGATTTTCCCGTAGTTGCTGCTACCGTTGACGGCGGCATTGACGGACGGAGAGCTTACCCGTCCGCCGATTTGCGCGGAGGCATTCAGGCTGCCGGTAATGTTTTGCGCGGCGGCGGGCAGAAAGGGCTTCAATGCGCCCAAGTCGGGAAGGGAGGCTGTAATCCTGCCGCCGAGCGGTGTATTTGCCATATTGCCGCCGAAGGCGTTGCCGATGCCCAAATCGGCGTTAATCCGTCCGAAACGCGCGCCGCCGTCAAGCAGGATTCCGATGCGGTCGTTTTGAAAGCGCGTTTTCAGGGAAAATGCGTTCAAACCCAAAGCCTGCCCGCCGGGCAATACGGCATCGCCGCTTTGCCGGCTGATATTGAGGTAGCCGCGCGCGTTGTGCCCGTAGGCGACATCCCAGTCGCCGTTTAAAACCAGATTGTGTTCGAAGGGCGGTTTGAAGAAATTGTGCAACTCGGCGATGTGCAGGCCGCGTGCGCCGCCTTTTGCCGATATGCCGGTTTTCCTGTCCCAAGAAAAGTGTTGCAGGTTGAGGCTGCCGCCCATTGCCTGCCAATTTGCCGCACTTGCCGCCACGTGTTCCGCACCGGCTTCGAGCGTCATACGGTTTTGCAGCTTGAGGTTGAATGCGCCGCCGATGTCGAGGATGCCGATGCTGCCTTTCCATCGGGTAAGTTCCCTGTTGATGCCGCCTGAAGCGTCCAAATCGAGTTTGAACGGTTTGCCGTCCAGCGTCATGGCGGCGTGTGTGCGGATGCGGTGCTGCGCGCCCGTACCTTCCAGCGTCAGGCCGGCGGTATCGACAACCGCCGCGCCGCCCGACAGGGAAAGGCGGCCGCCCTTGATATCGGCGCGCATCGGGCGGCTTGTGTCGGGCGAGCCTTTGAGGGTAAAATCGAGCGAACGGATGTCTGCCGCTTTGCCGATGTGTAAGTTGCGCGCCGTGCCGGAAAGGTCGGTTTCAAAGGTTCGGATGCCGCCGTCCAAATCGCCGGAAAGGTGTCCGCGTACATTTAAAGACCCCGCGAGTCCGAAACCGAAACGGGATAAATCGGGTGCGGTGATATTGAGGTTAAGCCGGTCGCCTTTTTTGCCGAAGCCGCCGTCTGTTTTGACGATGTTCCGCCCCAACCGCAAATCGACGGCGGCACGCGGAAGGTGGCGGGACTCGTAAACAATGTCGGCACTGCCGGCAATCGGCACGCCGTTGAACGTACCGGGCAAAAAACGCATTTTGCCCGTAAATTTCTCTTTTGCCAGTTCACCGGCAAGATGAATCGAACCGTTGATATTGCCTGCCGGAAATTGCGGATCGATGCGCGAAGGGTCGAATGCGCGGGAACGGATGTCCAGCTTGAGCAGGCGGTCTTTAAACAGCTCGAGATAGCCTTGCGCGGTCAGGCTGCCTTCCCCGGCGGAGATGTTGACGGTGTCGAACACCAGTTTCCGCTGTTCGTTTGCGGGGTCGCTTGCGATGGCGAGGCTGCCGTCCGTGCGTGCCGTGCCGGTGCCGAGTTGCCAAGAGATTTTGGGCGAGGCGGTCGTGCCGCCGATGCCGATGCTGCCGTCCAACCTGCCTTTGAACGCGGTTTGCAGCACGTCTTCCGCGCCGACGGAGTTGATGCCTATATTTAAATCAAGGATGTCTTTTTCGGTGTCGATTTTGCCCGACAGCCTGATGCCGCCCCGTCCGAGCAGGGCGGCGGACGTATTGCCGATATGCACCGTGCCGTCCTGCCGGATGACAAAGCCGCCCAAAACCTGACGGACGGGGATGCCGTTGCGGTCGGCAAAGTCGGCTTTGGTGTTTTCCAAATCGAGCGAGCCTTCCAGCGCGATGCCGTCTGAAAACGACGGGATGGCGGTCAGGTCGAAATTCAGCCCGGCATCGGGCAGGGAAGGCACGAAGGCGGACGGATTGATGTTGAATCCTTTGACCAGTACTTCTTCCAATGTTTTATCCAATGATTCGGCAAACGGGTGGATGACGGATTTTCCCGAGAGGCGGATATTGCCGCCGTCGATCGTCAGTTCGGCGCGCACATCCTTCAGGCTGCCGCTCAGCCGCGCCGTACTGTGTATGGTTTCGCCTTCGAATCCGCCTTTGGTGTAAATGGCGGTATCGAGGGCAAACGGTTTTTTCAAGCCGACCGAGGCTGACCCCGACGAACTGCTCCACGGCGTGTCGGCGGCCTTCAGGTCGAGGCGGTGCCCTTTACGGTCGTAACGGTATGCCGCGTTGAGGCGTTCGAGATAGACAGTTTGTTTGTCAAAGGTTTTGCCCATGCTGATTTTGCCCGTCTCGAAGCGGTCGAGATAGACGGTGGCGGGCAGGTCTATGCTGTCGGGCAGGCCTTGAGGCGGGCGTTCTTCTTTAGGCGGAGTCGGTTTGGTTACGATGGCGATGTCGCCGGCGGAGATGTCGGTGATGTGCAGGCTGCGGCGCATCAGTTCGGACGGTTTCCACGCGAAGCGGAAGCGGCTGATTTTAAGGTCTGCCCCCTCGGTTTCTATCGACCAGTTGTCGCCGTCGAAGCCGTCGAGCAGTGTGCCTTTGAGGTTTTGGGAGGAAATGTTTACGCCGAACCAGGACGGGATTTGGTACAGCCCGAAGCGCAAACCTGCTTCCGTACCGGCGATCCAGCCGAGGAAACATACTGCCAAAATCAGGACAGACAGCAGTGCCGCCGACAGCTTCAGCAGCGGGCGGCGTTTTTTTGCCGGCGGGGCGGGGCGGTGTTCAGACGGCATTTTGCGCGTGCCGTTTTCGGTCGGATCGGTATCTGTCGGTGCGGTATCGGTCATAATGTCTGTTTCAAAATGGTTTGCTGCAATGCCGTCTGAAGCGGCCGTATCGGTTTAGAAACGCGTTCCCAAGCTGATGTGCCAGCGGATTTTTTTGTCGCTGTGTCCGTAGGCGATGTCGAAGGAAAACGGCGCGAGCGGGCTGAACCAGCGCACGCCCAGTCCCGAACCGTGTTTCAGCTTCATACGTTTGAAATTGGCGGCGGCATCGCCCATATCGTGGAATACCGCGCCGGACAGGGTGCGCGTAAACGGCAGTTGGTATTCCAAGCTGCCCACCAAGAGGGCGCGTTCGGGCAGGACCGATCCGTTCGGACCGGCAAGCCCGATGCTGTCAAGTTCGTAACCGCGCACGGAAGACGCGCCGCCGCTGCGGAACATCAGCCCCGAGGGGACATCGGCATTGTCGCGTGCAACGGTGTAACCCGCTTGTCCGCGTATGATGAACGTGCCGAGTTTTTTGTTTTCGGGCGTGAAGAAATAACCTGCGCGGGCAGAGGTGCGGATTAGCGCGGTGGAGGACAGGAATGTGCCCAAAGTCGTCCCGATTTTGCCGTCGAGGTAATGGCCGTTTTCGGGGTGCAGCACGTTGTTGAGCAGCTGGCGTTTCCAAGAGGCGGTCAGCATCGTGGCGTGGCTGTTGCCCAAATCGACATCCGAGCCGGGGATTTTCCGGCCTTCTGCGAGAAATTCCGCCCCCAGCCTGGCATCGATGCCCGCGCGGTCGCGCACATACCAGATGCCGCCGGAGAAGGCGCGTTTTTCAAGGTTTTGGGTGGTCGAACGGTTGTAGGAAACGTTGCTTGTCCAGTAGTTGCCCTGATAGTTGCGCGGCTGGCTGATGCCGGCGGCAAGCGTGGTTTCGTATTTGTCCATATCCCAGACGACCGAGCCGATATAGCCTTTGTTGAAGAGGTTGTAATAGTCGTAGGCGATTTTGCCGCCCAAACCGTATTCCGAATCGAGGCGGATGCCGGTTTCGAGTTTGTGGCGTTTGACCTCGGTTACGCTGACTTTGACGGGGACGCGGTCGCCTTGGAGGCGGTCGAAGTCGGCTTGTACGGACGCGCCGGAATAATGCCCGTTTTGTTCGAGCGCCTGTTGGAAGTCGAGCAGCAGGTCGAGGTCGTAGGGCGTGCCCGGTTGGAAGCGCGCCAGGCCGGAGACGGTTTGTTCGGGGTAACGCTGTGTGCCGGTGATTTCAAAGTCGCCGAAGGCGATGGGGCGGCCGCTGTCCACGACGACGTTCAAATCGGCGGTGGCGGTATCGGGGTTGACGGCCGCCCGGGTGTTGCCGAGCTTGGCAAGCGGGTAGCCTTTGCGCGTTACCGCGCCGAGGACGGAAGTTTTGCTGTTTTCCCAACTGTCCTGATCGAAATCGCTGCCTACCGGCTGCTGCCAGTTTTCCAGCGCGTTGCGGTAGTATTCGGCGAGGTTGCCGTCTGAAAGGATGTCGCCGAGGATGGCGACGCCGACGTTGGCGATTTTGGTGCGCGGGCCCGGTGTGATGTGCACCGTATAAGCTCCGTCTTTTTCCGTCAGGCTGACCTTGCTGCTGAAATAGCCTTTGCTGCGGAGCATGGTTTTGACGTTGTCCGGTGCTTCTTCGGCAAGGAATCCCGTCTGTTCCTTATCCAAAACCTCTTCCTGCTGCTGCGTGATGAGCGGCAGGTGTTCTTCGACCATATCTTTGATTTCACTGTCCTGCGTGTCGATGCGGACGGGGAATTTGGGTTTTAATTTGACTGATTCGGTGTCGGGGCTTTTGCTTTTGAACAATGCGAAACCCGCCGCCTTGTTTTCGGAAAGGTCGGCGGCAGGCGCGTATGCGTGCGGAAAGAAAAATAAAGCCGGCAGGAGCAGGGCGGTCGGTTTGATCATCATGGTACGGGTGTCGTGCATCGGTGTGGCGGATTTCGATTCTAACACTGTTCGGACGGGGCGGGACGCTTCAGACGGCATACTGCCGACGGTATTTCGGAGGTTGCGGCCCGCCGGAAATGTATCTGCTTGTTTTAAGGCATTTTGTTTCCAATCCGCATATGGAAAACAGGCTGCGTTTCGGAATAGTGTCGAAAAATAGGCAGGATTAAATAAATTTATTCTCGTTCAATAAATTAAACCGTTGCGCCGAATGATAAAACAAAGCCTGTCCCTGCATAGGGCAAATCAACGCACCTCAAAACACAGCTTGAAAAATAAAAAAAACACAGAGAATGAGTTTTCTTTTAAAATACAACATTTTTTAACATATCACAACATAAGGAAGAATTATGGCGTTCGGCAAATCCTTATTTCATGCGATCGGCCGCGTCAGCCTGGTCAGGCAGATTGCCGCCGGTTTGGCGTTGGGCATCGTAATCGGTTCGGTTTCACCGCAACTGGGCTTGGCGGCAGGCTTGTTCGGCAGCCTGTTTGTCGGCGCGCTCAAAGCGGTCGCGCCGGTTTTGGTATTTATTTTGGTGGCGGCCACAATCGCGCAGCACCAAAAAGGCAACAAGGCGCATATCAGGCCGATTATCGTCCTTTACCTCATCGGCACGTTTTCCGCAGCCCTGACCGCCGTCATCGCCGGTATGGTTTTCCCGACGCACATTGTTTTGGCGGGCGCGGGCGATGTGTCCGCCGCGCCGCCTTCCGGCATTGTGGAAGTGTTGAAATCGCTGCTGATGAACCTGGTCGCCAACCCGATTAACGCGATTGCCAATGCCAACTATATCGGCATTTTGGCTTGGGCTTTGGTTTTGGGCGCGGCGTTGCGGAATCACGGTTCGGACGTTACGCGGCAGGTCGTTGCCGATTTGGCGGAAGCGGTTTCCACCGTCGTGAAATGGATTATCCGTTTTGCCCCTTTGGGTATTTTCGGGCTGGTGTCGTCCACAATCGCGGAGACGGGTTTCGGCGCGCTGGCGGGTTATGCGAAGCTGCTTGCGGTGCTGTTGGGCTGTATGGCGTTTATCGCGCTGGCGGTCAATCCCGCCATCGTGTGGTGGAAAATCCGCCGCAACCCTTATCCGCTGGTGTTTACCTGCCTGCGCGAAAGCGGCGTGTATGCCTTCTTTACCCGTTCTTCCGCCGCCAATATCCCCGTGAATATGGCTTTGGCGAAAAAGCTGGGGCTGCACGAAGACACTTATTCGATTTCCATCCCGTTGGGGGCGACCGTCAATATGGGCGGCGCGGCGATTACGATTACCGTTTTGGCTATGGCGGCGGCGCACACCCAAGGCATACAGGTTGATTTTGCCACCGCGCTGCTGTTGAGCCTGGTGGCGACGGTCAGCGCGTGCGGCGCGTCCGGCGTGGCCGGCGGTTCGCTGCTGCTGATTCCGCTGGCGTGCAGCCTGTTCGGCATCAGCAACGATGTCGCCATGCAGGTGGTCGCCGTCGGCTTCATCATCGGCGTGATTCAGGATTCGGCGGAAACGGCGTTGAATTCTTCAACCGACGTTTTGTTTACCGCTGCCGCCGATTTGGGCCGACAGAGAAACCGTGCGGAATAAACCAAGCTATGCCGTCTGAAGCCCGTTTGGCGTTCAGACGGCATATTTTTACAATTTTATGGGCATATGGCGGAAACAATACCGGCTGCCTTGAATATGTTTCAACACACAGGTCGATACATAAAGCGTCGCCCTATGAAGGAGATGATGATGTTTAAACGCAGTGTGATTGCAATGGCTTGTATTTTTCCCCTTTCAGCCTGTGGGGGCGGCGGTGGCGGATCGCCCGATGTCAAGTCGGCGGACACGCCGTCAAAACCGGCCGCCCCCGTTGTTGCTGAAAATGCCGGGGAAGGGGTGCTGCCGAAAGAAAAGAAAGATGAGGAGGCAGCGGGCGGTGCGCCGCAAGCCGATACGCAGGACGCAACCGCCGGAGAAGGCAGCCAAGATATGGCGGCAGTTTCGGCAGAAAATACAGGCAATGGCGGTGCGGCAACAACGGACAACCCCAAAAATGAAGACGCGGGGGCGCAAAATGATATGCCGCAAAATGCCGCCGAATCCGCAAATCAAACAGGGAACAACCAACCCGCCGGTTCTTCAGATTCCGCCCCCGCGTCAAACCCTGCCCCTGCGAATGGCGGTAGCGATTTTGGAAGGACGAACGTGGGCAATTCTGTTGTGATTGACGGACCGTCGCAAAATATAACGTTGACCCACTGTAAAGGCGATCCTTGTAATGGTGATAATTTATTGGATGAAGAAGCACCGCCAAAATCAGAATTTGAATCGTTAAGTGATGAAGAGAAAATTAAGAAATATAAAAAAGATGGAGAAAAGTTTACTGGTTTGGTTGCTATAAAAGTTGAAAATAATGGGTTGAATAAATATACCATTATTTATCAAGCTCAGCCTACTCGTTCTGCACGGTCGAGGAGGTCGCTTCCGGCCGAGATTCCGCTGATTCCCGTCAATCAGGCCGATACGCTGATTGTGGATGGGGAAGCGGTCAGCCTGACGGGGCATTCCGGCAATATCTTCGCGCCCGAAGGGAATTACCGGTATCTGACTTACGGGGCGGAAAAATTGCCCGGCGGATCGTATGCCCTCCGTGTGCAAGGCGAACCGGCAAAAGGCGAAATGCTTGTTGGCACGGCCGTGTACAACGGCGAAGTGCTGCATTTCCATATGGAAAACGGCCGTCCGTACCCGTCCGGAAGCAGGTTTGCCGCAAAAGTCGATTTCGGCAGCAAATCTGTGGACGGCATTATCGACAGCGGCGATGATTTGCATATGGGTACGCAAAAATTCAAAGCCGCCATCGATGGAAACGGCTTTAAGGGGACTTGGACGGAAAATGGCGGCGGGGATGTTTCCGGAAGGTTTTACGGCCCGGCCGGCGAGGAAGTGGCGGGAAAATACAGCTATCGCCCGACAGATGCTGAAAAGGGCGGATTCGGCGTGTTTGCCGGCAAAAAAGATCGGGATTGATGTTGATGCCGCCCGAAGCGCAGGTATTCATTACGGCGGGACGACGCGTTCAAATCATCAAACAAGCCCCCGAAAAAGGCGGCATCCCAAAATCCGGCACTGAAATTGCCGCGCGTATCGGCGGCATTCCGCAGCCTGCCGGGGAAACCGTCGGCAGCAGCCGGAATGTCGGGTATTTCCGCCCGCCTTTTTCGGGCTGTTGAAATATGAAAATAAAGCATAGGCCGTCTGAATGTTCAGACGGCCTGTTTTTTTAACGGCTGTGTTTCAACACTCCGCCGGTTCCAACCGGCAGCAGCAGGGAGATAATGCCTTGAACCCCGCTCTTCGGGGCGGCAGGGTTCGGGCCGGTTTGGGGAAAGGCATCGCCTTTCCGAATCGGGGCGGTGCAACGGGGTGCGCCTTATGTGCCGAAAGGGTTTGCGGCAACGGTATGCCGTCTGAAGCGGGTGCGTTCAGACGGCATTGTGATGTTTGGGGCGCGGGTCCGGTTCAAATCCGCATCAGTTGATAAACCCGTTGTCTTTCATTTTCTTTTCGGAAAAATACTGGCCGCATACCAGCAGGGCGGCGAGGATGATGACAAACAGCCCTGCCATAGTCAGTGTGATTTTGAAGAACAATTCGGCTTCGAGAAAAGAAAACCAAAGTTGCACAATCAGCAGCAGCACCCAGCCGGCAAACAGTCCGAGACAGGCATAAACGCCGAGCTTAAACACGGTCCCGCTCCAAAATGACGACGTAGGCTTCGCGTTTGAAAAACAGCAGCATACGGCGCAAATCTTTTTCCATCGTTACGACCCGCCAGCCTTCGGGGGTTTGTTTGTTGAGGAACGCGCTGAAATTGACGGGGTTGACCTTTGCCGCGCCGAAAAACAGGCTGGACAACAGGCTTTCCTGATAAATGACGACTTTGTATTCTTTCATCGTATTTCCTTTTCGGTTGAAACCCCGCCCTTTGGGGCGGTAGGATCAGACTTTATTTGGGAGGGAACCCCTTCCAAATCAGGACGATACATAGGTCGGTGCTTTATGTATCGTCCTGTGTGTTGAAACATAGGATTCCTTTAATCAAGGGATTGCCTTTTCAGGCAATCCCTTAAATTGCAGCGATGCAATGCGGCGAAATTTATTGCTTATTGCCCAACTGCGGCAATACCGAGCCTTCGCCCAGCGAGAGCAAACCGCTTTGCGAATAAATACCCAGTTTGGCGCGGGTGTCGGTGATGTCGAGGTTGCGCATCGTGAGCTGTCCGATGCGGTCGAGCGGTGTGAACGCCGCACCTTCGACTTTTTCCATACTCAGGCGTTCGGGTTGGTAGGTCAGGTTGGGCGATTCGGTGTTCAGAATCGAGTAGTCGTTGCCGCGCCGCAGTTCGAGGGTAACTTCGCCGGTAACGGCTTTGGCGACCCAGCGTTGGGCGGTTTCGCGCAACATCAAGGCTTGGCTGTCGAACCAGCGGCCTTGGTAGAGCAAACGTCCGAGGCGCAGGCCGTTGATGCGGTATTGTTCGATGGTGTCTTCGTTGTGGATGCCGGTAACCAAGCGTTCGTAGGCGATGTGGAACAATGCCATGCCCGGGGCTTCGTAGATGCCGCGCGATTTGGCTTCGATGATGCGGTTTTCGATTTGGTCGCTCATACCCAAGCCGTGGCGGCCGCCGATGCGGTTGGCTTCGAGGAAGAGTTCGACGGGGTCGGCGTATTCTTTGCCGTTCAATGCAACCGGCACGCCTTCTTCAAAGCGCACGCTGACTTCTTCGGGTTCAATTTCGACGTTTTCGTCCCAGAAGGCAACGCCCATGATGGGCTTAACGATTTTGATGCCCGAGTTCAAAAATTCCAAGTCTTTGGCTTCGTGGGTCGCGCCGAGCATATTGGAATCGGTGGAGTAGGCTTTTTCAACCGACATTTTGTAGTTGAAGCCGTTGGCAATCAGAAATTCGCTCATTTCGTGACGGCCGCCGAGTTCGTCGATAAATTGCTGGTCGAGCCAGGGTTTGTAGATTTTCAGCGCGGGATTGGTGAGCAAGCCGTAGCGGTAGAAACGCTCGATGTCGTTGCCTTTGTAGGTGCTGCCGTCGCCCCAGATATTCACATCGTCTTCTTTCATGGCGGAAACGAGCATGGTGCCGGTCACGGCGCGGCCCAGAGGCGTGGTGTTGAAATAGGCGATGCCGCCGGTGGAAACGTGGAACGCGCCGCATTGGATGGCGGCGATGCCTTCGTGTGCCAGTTGTGCGCGGCAGTCGATCAGGCGGGCGTTTTCCGCACCGTATTCCATTGCTTTTTTGGGAATGGCGTTGTAATCGTCTTCGTCGGGCTGGCCAAGGTTGGCAGTGTAGGCATAAGGCAGCGCGCCTTTGAGTTTCATCCACAACAGCGCGGCAGAGGTATCAAGACCGCCGGAGAAGGCGATGCCGACTTTCTGACCGACGGGGAGGTTTTGTAAAATAGTATGGTTTTGGTTCATGAAAAAATCCTCGATAGCTTGAAAAATCAAAGCCATTATCTTATAAATAGAAAATATTGTCAGCCATCATGCCGTCTGAACGGGTATTCCGCCGTTTCAGGCGGTATTTAAAACCGAAAACATTATGAACGCGTTCAACCTCATCATCATCGGAGACGAAATCTTACACGGCAGCCGCCAAGACAAACATTTCGCCTTTTTTAAATCCCTGCTCGAATCCAAAGGGCTGAAGCTCAATCAGGTGCAATATCTGCCCGACGAACCCGATTTGCTGGTCAGGCAACTGCGCCGCAGCTTTTCAGACGGCATACCGACGTTCGTTACCGGCGGCATCGGCGCCACGCCCGACGACCGCACGCGCCAAACCGCAGCGGCTGCTTTGGATTTGCCCGTCGTCCGCCATCCTGAAGCCGCCAAGTTTATCGAAGGCATAACCCGGAAACGCGGCAAGCCGCTCGATTCGCCCGAACACGCCCAACGCCTGAAAATGGCGGATTTCCCCGAGGGCGCAGAGCTTGTGCCCAACCCGTTCAACAACATCGCCGGATTTTCCATCCGCGAGCATTATTTCTTCCCCGGCTTTCCTGTGATGGCGCACCCGATGGCGGAATGGGTTTTGGAAACTTATTACGCCGGCCGCTTCAACCAAACCGAACGCGGCAGCCGCAGCGTGTATGTGTTTGAGCAGCCCGAATCGCGCATTACGCCGATTATAGAGCATATCGAGCAAACTTATCCCGGCGTGCGTTCGTACAGCCTGCCCAGCGTCGGTTGGACGCATTCAGACGGCACGCAGGTCAAACCGCACATTGAGTTCGGCATCAAAGCCGAAGGAGAAGCCGTCAACCTTTTGGACGCGGCGTGGGCGGAAGTGTTGCACAGCTTGGACGGATTGGGAGCAAAGCTGAAAAATCGGGTAAACTGAAAACTGTTTGCCCAAATCGGACGATATTTAAGGAAAACCATGCAATACCGAATCAGAAGAGAAAACGAAGCACCCGAAGCAAAAAATGCGGGGGAAACCTTATGGGAGCGCGACATTATGCGCGAAGTGCTGCTGTCCGCCTATCGGGACAGGCGCAGGGAGCGGATGTGGAAAAACATCTGGCGCGCCGTCAGCACCCTGATTCTGGTTGCCCTGATTGCAGGCATTTTCCGAAAAGACGAAGCCGCATTGCAGTTGGCGGGCAACACGCCGCATACCGCAGTCGTCAACCTGTACGGCAAAATCGGCAACGGCGTAGAAGACCAGGTCAAAAAACTCAAAGACGGGATGGAGGCCGCCTACAAAAACCCGCAGGCAAAAGCCATCGTCATCCGCGCCAACAGCCCCGGCGGTTCGCCCGTCGTCTCCAACACCGCTTTTGAAGAAATACGCCGTCTGAAGGCGCAGCACCCCGGCATCCCCGTTTATCTCGTGGCAGAGGATATGTGCGCGTCCGGCTGCTACTACATCGCGGCGGCGGCGGACAAAATCTATGCCGACCCGTCCAGCATCGTCGGCAGCATCGGCGTTATCGGCAGCAGTTTCGACGCGACCGGCCTGATGGAAAAAATCGGCGTAAAACGCAGGGTTAAAATTGCGGGCAGCAACAAAGGCATGGGCGATCCGTTTTCGCCCGAAACGCCCGAACAGTCGAAAATCTGGGAAGAAATGCTGACCGGCATACACGGCGAATTTATCAAAGCCGTCAAAACCGGACGCGGCGGCCGCCTCAAATTCCGACAATATCCCGACGTGTTCAGCGGTCGCGTGTACACAGGCGCGGACGCGCTGAAAGTCGGGCTGGTGGACGGACTCGGCAATATTTACAGCGTGGCGCGAGACGTGGTCAAAGCTCCCGATGTGGTGGATTACACTCCGAAGGACGATTTCGGCAGAATCTTGGGCAGACGCTTCGGAGCAGAACTCAAAGCAAGCGTTTCGGAAGCTCTGCAGGCCGTCCGGTAGCGTTGTTTACAGTATTTCTAAGGGAATACCAGAATAAAAATATACACAAAAACACTCACCTCCCCAGTATGCTGCCACTAAGTCAGCCGCGTTACTATTTACCGTGCACTTAAAGCCGCAAAAGGCAGGTTGTCCCCGGGAGGTTTTGTGCATCCTGATACCGATCGGTTGCTGTTGCTGTTGCTGTTGCTCAAAGGACGGAAGGCCGCCGATAAACGAGATTACCTGTTTGTCGCTATTGACGATTTTTATACTCTGCCATTTTGCCGGACAAAACCGCAGACAGTGCTGCCAAGTTTCTGACCGAACATCTGGCTGACCCCTGCTTGTACCTGGTTGAGTACGTTTACTCTGACAATGATAGGTAATATAAAGAGCCGTCCAACATGCTTTCGGTGCAGCTTGTTATGATAATGGGATTGGTTGGAGGCTTGCCCGATTTGCTTGTCCGCAGACCAACGGTAAGGCGGAGCGGGTTATCCGTACCTTGATGGAGATGTGGCATGAGGAACAGTCGTTTGACAGTCCGGAACATCAGCAAAAGGAGTTGTGCTGCTTTATTAATTTAGGCGCTGTCCTAGATAACTAGGGAAATTCAAATTAAGTTAGAATTATCCCTATGAGAAAAGCCGTCTAAGCCGGTATAAACAAAATAAACTCATTGGGCTATTTGTCGCAGGTGTAACTGCAAGAACAGCGGCAGAGTTGGTAGGCGTTAATAAAAATACTGCAGCCTATGATTTTCATCGTTTACGATGACTGATTTATCAAAACGGTCCGCATTTGGAAATGTTTGATGGCGAAGTAGAAGCAGATGAAAGTTATTTTGGCGGACAACGCAAAGGTAAATGCGGTCGCGGTGCTGCCGGAAAAGTCGCAGTATTCAGGCTTCTCAAACGAAATGGCAAGGTTTCCTTTGCCGTCCGTTATGTACGTTTCGTAACATTCGAAGAATTCCTGAACCCTGCCCGCCGTTTCGGTTTCCGTACCCCCCTGTTAGATAAGGGGGGAAGATTCGAAGCGGTTGCCGGCTTCCTGCCGTCCGCCGGCGCGTCCGTCATCACGCCGGCAACCGCCTTTGTCATCCCTTGCTTATCTCCCATGTGCGAATCCTCAAAAACGGGCAAAAAAAAAGCCCTGTTACTTGTAGAAAGTAAAGGGCGTTAATTTTTGTTAATCGCCCCTTCTTAGGGACGCAATATATAAGGTTTATACGGTTACTGTAGCGAATACTCAAACCGCTACTTTATTTCCTATTATCCGCGAACAAGTGAAACCTGACAGCATTGTTTATACGGATTGTTATCGTAGCTATGATGTATTGGATGCAGGCGAATTTAGCCATTTCCGTATCAATCACAGCACACATTTTGCCGAACGACAAAACCATATTAATGGAATTGGGAACTTTTGGAACCGGGCAAAACGTCATTTACGCAAGTTTGACGGCATTCCCAAAGAGCATTTTGAGCCGTATTTAAAGGAGTGCGAACGGCGTTTTAACAACAGTGAGATAAAAGTTCTTGTTCCATTTTAAAACAATTAGTAAAATCGAGTTTATCCTAGTTGTCCAGGACGGCCTCATCTCTTTATAGATAGCTGCTTACCAAGTATCCTTAATTGCTAATTCAAGCCACTCTTCAAAACTATTAAAAAATTCATGGTTTTCTATATTATCTAAATTAATAACAATAACCCTAGGATTTCCTGTTACATCATTACCATCAAAATAAGCTTCCCATTCTCCATTACCAGCGAATGGGATAAGATTTAAATCAGGCAGGATGGAATTTCTAAATATATAAGCTACTTCTGCCCCTTCTGTTCCATAATTCTCAAACCACCAGTGAAAATTATGTGGCTGAATATAAGGTATTAAAGATGTATCGTTAGAGATACGAACATACTTTTCAGGATAACAAAACCCTTCAGGAAGCATATTACTAGGATATAAATTAAATTCATTTTGAATAATCATTTCGTTACCTTAGTATCATAAATACTACCATTAGGAAACTGGGTAGACCAATTTGGTGGTGCTAGTCCATTTTCACTTTGTTTTTTTAATTCTAAATTGAATAGCTTCTCCCCATGTTTGCGGCATCTAATGCTGCTTGCTCTGCATCAATATTACTAAAAATTAGATTAGTTTCAAAAATGAAAAATTACTGTTTTTTCATTTTTTATAGCATATTCAAGTACATGAATAATATTTTTCACTAAGGGCTCTGTAGAAAAATCTGAATTTTGTAATTTTTCTTTTACAGCCAAAATACTTTCCTTATCTATTAGCCAATCCCCCTCACTTGGTCCAAATAACCAATTATCGGTAATTTCAGAAACAAGCCCCCATAATCCACGATTTTGATATTCAATAATTTGATTTTCCGTAATTTCTACAACTGTTTCAGATTGAATGTTTTCATAAGCCCAATCAACCATTTCAGTATATTCACTAATTGAAACATTGTCTTTTAAACAGAAAATTAACAGGTTGTGTTCATTCATTTGTCTAAGTTCCTGATATGAGTTTGTTGTTGTAAATAATCTTTTGCTTGCTTACCTTGTAAATTACCGGTTTTCACAACATTACCATTTGAATCAAGATACTGTTTTCGTGAATTATCATGGATTCTAAAATAGTTGTTTTCGTTATCTTTTATAATTGTAATTTTTCCATCTAAACTAGTGTATCGAGTTTTAACTTTATCAGGACTTAAAATACCAGGTGCATTGGGAGTTAGTGTTTTGTGCACTGAATCAAAACTTGCTGAACTCCAGTTGCTACTAAACTTCTTAAAACTTTGTTTTCTTTTTTCAGCGGCGCTGTTTGGTAAAGATTTAATAGGTTTATTCCCACCTGCCATTTCCCCGTCAACAGTCTGCATAGGTCGGGCAGCAGGTTTTTCATAGCCGGTATTTTTAACCCAATCCCATTTGGTCGGGTTAAGTTCTACTTTTTTACCGCGCCAAACCGTACCTGCGGCCTCTGCTACGGCAAGGGCAGTTTGGGCTGTTGCTGTTATATTCGGATGGGCATCAGCCCATTGTCTGGCGGAATTAATGCCGTCTTTTACCGCAAAGGCACTGTCCTGTAATAGGCTCGCGACAGCAAGTTGTGCTTCCGGACTTAATTTTCCTAAATCATTAATACCTTGTAGAGTCTGCTGAGCGGCTGTATCTGTGACCGGGCTTACCGCACTGTCTGTAATTGCCCCAATCCCTACTCCTTGAAAACCCGTTAAAAAAGGATTAACCGCACCTTGGACGATGCCGCGAATATCATCCATACGGTTAGCCCGCCAATTTTTATCGGGGTCGTCTTCCCATATCAGTTTTCCTGCTTCATCCGCACAGTTAGGATTGGCATTGATGCCCACCCAGTTTCAGGCAGCCTGAAAAGGATTTTTAATATACGGCAAAAGGTGGGCAACGAGTGCCCACCCTATCTAGCTAACATTTATCCCAAGTATCATATATTTTTTTAAGTTCTTTATCCAAAAGAAGAACTTTATTTTTTTCAACACCATGAATTATCTCAAAATCTCTACAATCCACGCATACGCCTGAATAAATTTCTCCTACAATTGCTTGAATAATATACAACTCATCTTTATCGAGACTAATTTTAACTAAATTCCCTTCAAAATCAATTAATTTCATGAATAATTCCTTTTATTTTAATTTGTCATCAAAATACTGTTTACCTGTTTTTGGTCTAAATGCTGTCCCACCATCTTTAGTCTTGGATATTTAGATTATAATCGTCAAATTCCCAGTCAAAATATTTTGCCAAATTTGATATAGACTTATCTTCAGACGTTGAATTACATATTTCCAATATATCATTTATCAATTTTAATATGTGTTCAATATTAAAACGGTTTGTAACAATTGAGTTTTTTAATGACATCGGTCTATGTATATTTGAAAGTAACCATTCGGTGCTATATATATAAACATAAAAATAATCAGCACCATTACTTTCATCAAAACCTATTGATAATGTCAAAAGTATACAAAAATTTTCTAACTTGTCTTGTGGGAAATCTTCCAAATCAAAGTCAGAACAATCATAATTTTTTAATTTTAATCTCATATAATTACCTAATATTTAAATGTCCATTTTTAATTTTATTTCTTTTTTCATTTGAATCAATAGTATAAGTTTCAAAATTTGCTTGAATACCTGTAGTTGCAAATTGTGATTTTTTTTCTGTTGGTGGCCGATATTGTCGAGTGCCATCTCTACTTAACCATCCGCCTCCACTAGTTTGTCTTGCACCCTCACCAACCCAAATTTTACCTAGTCTATCTGCCTCTTCATAAGTTGCAGTTCCTATTGGAAAATTTTTTTTACCCTCATGAATAGCTAGACTCAATCTTGGATCTTGAGCCGCAATGTTATTTAAGTTTTGCTCATTTAGCTGATTAACCAACTTAGGATAGGTTGCAGCATTAGCTTTTCCTTCCGACGTTATAGATTTAGGCGGTCTATTCCCCCCTGCCATCTCCCCATCTACAGTCTGCATATGGCGGGCAGCAGGTTTTTTATAGCCGGTATTTTTAACCCAATCCCATTTGGCCGGGTTAAGTTCTACTTTTTTACCGCCCCAAACCGTACCTGCAGCCTCTGCTACGGCAAGGGCAGTTTGGGCTGTTGCTGTTATATTCGGATGGGCATCAGCCCATTGTCTGGCGGAATTGATGCCGTCTTTTACCGCAAAAGCACTGTCCTGTAATAGGCTCGCGGCGGCAAGTTGTGCTTCCGGACTTAAATTTCCTAAATTGTGAATACCCTGTAAAGTTTTCCGTGCTGCCGCATAGGTTACCGGGTTTACCGCACTGTCTGTAATTGCCCCAACTCCCAATCCCTGAAAACCCGTTAAAAAAGGATTAACCGCACCTTGGACGATGCCGCGAATATCATCCATACGGTTAGCCCGCCAATTTTTATCGGGGTCGTTTTCCCATATCAGTTTTCCTGCTTCATCCGCACGGCTGAGAAAACCGGAAGCGGCACCGGCATTTTCTTTTAGCCAGCGGTCTGAAAAAGGGGCTTGCGGAACAGTGTTTATCTTTGTTTTTGTAGAAGTTCCTTTGATATGGTAACTGTATATATCCCTTGCCCCTTGTGGTTCCGGATAACCGCCGCCTTGAGGCCCGTCATATCCGTCTGCGGGATGTATTTCCGACCCTGTCCGATGAAGTTGGTAAACGGTAAAACCGCCGTCTACGCTGCCGCTGAAATCAGAAGTGCTTTTTGAATCATGATTATCGAACGGACTGTGTACTTCGTGTCCGTGTCCTGAAAAATGGGTTTCATAACCGATAATGCCTTCAAACCCTGTCCGTTCGTGTGTAATAGGCAGTATGGGGCCGACCGCAGTTGCATCAAATGTTTGGACGGCGCAAACCCGATTTTTAACACTGCCGCGACCATTACCGAACAGATGGTATTTGCCACCCGGTTCGTAGTGTTTTGCCTGCATATCATCGCGCAAACGGGCATCCAAACCGTTCGCATGACTAATGGGGATTTGCAGCAACGATATTGCCGCTGCAAACAGCATCATGAATTTTTGAATAGGCAAATTCATTTTGTTTTCCTTGGCAGCAAGCGGTTATGGCAGTGTGAATCAAGGTTGCCCTTGTCTATGTTGTCGCACTGCTTCATCGCTGTATCCATACCCCTCATGACTGTTATCAGCCTCTACGGATGGGGCGGAGTTACCCGTATGATTGCCGTATGGTTGGATACTTGTATCCGACAAAAATATTTGACGCGTCTATCGTTTCCGAAATGCCGCTGTTGGAAAATGTCGGATTCGAGAATCCGACCTACGGCTGCTACCAACCATCATTTTCAGCTTCTTTTAGCCAAGTATCAAAATTTTCAAAAGTCTCGTAATATTTTGTATTATCTAAATTAACTACTATAATTTTAGGATTACCTGATTTATCTGAAATATCAAAACAGGCAGCCCACTCTTGGTTTCTAGCAAAAGGTAATAGGTTTGGAATGCCAGTTATTTCAAAATAAATGTCAATTACTTCTGATATATTGCTTTCTGCATTTTCAAACCACCAAGGAAAAGAATATTGTTCATCGTAGTTAATGGCATGAGTGGATTGAGCTAATTTTAAATAACTTTGCGGATATTTAAATCCTTTAGGAAGCATTGCTTCAGGATACGGAACAAAACTATTTTGTTTTATCATTTCCTAAGTACCTTTACATCATAAATACTTCCGTTAGGAAATCTTTTGCTCCACCCTTCTGGAACTCCTTTTTGTGTTTCTTGCTTTCTAATTCGTAGCTGGATAGCTTCTCCCCAAGTTTGAGGCTCAATACCATCATGCTTAAACCTGATTCTCTCTTTTGATGATAATCGGTCATTAAAATTATGAACATTCGCTTCCACTTTTACCCCTGCTTCACGTGCTGCCATAATACGCGTGTTATCCATACTAGTAGGTGCTCCATCAGGCATATTAACAACATCAACCCTGTCGCCAACCCATGATTTTTTTTCGTTCATTGCAGCTACAAGAGAATCATAGTTGTAATTTGCACCACGCTTCTGATAGCTAACTGTAGCTTGTGAAAAAGATGTACGAGTAGGATCTATGATTTGTCTGCCTACCGGCAAGACATAATCTCCTGAAGAAGGTTTAATAGGCTTGTTCTTGCCAGCTATTTGCCCATCTAAAGTCTTTCGGGTAACAGTTGTTTCATAGCCGGTATTTTTAACCCAATCCCATTTGGCCGGGTTAAGTTCTACTTTTTTACCGCGCCAAACCGTACCTGCGGCCTCTGCTACGGCAAGGGCAGTTTGGGCTGTTGCTGTTATATTCGGATGGGCATCAGCCCATTGTCTGGCGGAATTGATGCCGTCTTTTACCGCAAAAGCACTGTCCTGTAATAGGCTCGCGGCAGCAAGTTGTGCTTCCGGACTTAAATTTCCTAAATCATTAATACCTTGTAGAGTCTGCTGAGCGGCTGTATCTGTGACCGGGTTTACCGCACTGTCTGTAATTGCCCCAACTCCCAATCCCTGAAAACCCGTTAAAAAAGGATTAACCGCACCTTGGACGATGCCGCGAATATCATCCATACGGTTAGCCCGCCAATTTTTATCGGGGTCGTTTTCCCATATCAGTTTTCCTGCTTCATCCGCACGGCTGAGAAAACCGGAAGCGGCACCGGCATTTTCTTTTAGCCAGCGGTCTGAAAAAGGGGCTTGCGGAACAGTGTTTATCTTTGTTTTTGTAGAAGTTCCTTTGATATGGTAACTGTATATATCCCTTGCCCCTTGTGGTTCCGGATAACCGCCGCCTTGAGGCCCGTCATATCCGTCTGCGGGATGTATTTCCGACCCTGTCCGATGAAGTTGGTAAACGGTAAAACCGCCGTCTACGCTGCCGCTGAAATCAGAAGTGCTTTTTGAATCATGATTATCGAACGGACTGTGTACTTCGTGTCCGTGTCCTGAAAAATGGGTTTCATAACCGATAATGCCTTCAAACCCTGTCCGTTCGTGTGTAATAGGCAGTATGGGGCCGACCGCAGTTGCATCAAATGTTTGGACGGCGCAAACCCGATTTTTAACACTGCCGCGACCATTACCGAACAGATGGTATTTGCCACCCGGTTCGTAGTGTTTTGCCTGCATATCATCGCGCAAACGGGCATCCAAACCGTTCGCATGACTAATGGGGATTTGCAGCAACGATATTGCCGCTGCAAACAGCATCATGAATTTTTGAATAGGCAAATTCATTTTGTTTTCCTTGGCAGCAAGCGGTTATGGCAGTGTGAATCAAGGTTGCCCTTGTCTATGTTGTCGCACTGCTTCATCGCTGTATCCATACCCCTCATGACTGTTATCAGCCTCTACGGATGGGGCGGAGTTACCCGTATGATTGCCGTATGGCCGGATATCGGAGAAATCGACCATCAATCCTTCCGTCGGTTTGATTCCTTTGCTTACTTTATACGGCCCCATCCACAATGCGTAATTTTCTTTATAGGCAGCTTCAAACGCATTGGTTTTGGGTTTGATGAGCAATTTTTTATTGGTTCTGTCTACTGCGAAATATTCCAGTTTTGTTTGGGCTTTCAGTGTTTCGGCATTGTATAGGTGCATTTCGGTTCTGTTGCGTATCGTTCCGAATACGTCGATGTTAATAAACACATCTGTATCGGCATTGGCAGGAGAAACAACGTCTATGCCGCGCAGGAAAAATACGGTCTGTACCAAGTGGGAAAGAAAGGCAGTGTCGCGCGGGTTGGTCGTCAAGGTTTCATTTCGATAATCCCCCATCCCGCCAATATTTAAGCCCAGACTGCTCCTACTTCCGCTACCGTCTGATTGGGTGCGCGAGAGTGCAGGGGCATTAAGTGTAGATAAAGAAGTGGTTAAACCCGTCAAACCGCCTGATGTTGTTTCAGCGGTGGTTTCGTAACGCGGATAGGTGTAATCGGTACGGACGGCAGGGCTGTTTATGTATTCGCCGCGAATCAGTGCATCAATGGAGTAGCGACCCCCTGTCAAACTGCCTGAACCTTGGTCGCCCATAGTTGCAATGTACAATGCAACTTTTCGTCCGTGTAATGCCTGTAAATCCATGTCTTTAACGGCAGCTCTGGCAGAAGCGGCCACAAGTTCTTGTTCGACCGCGAAGCGTTTGCCTCCGCCATGCGATGGAATACCTGTCAGTGTCCCGCAGGCGGATAAAATAAAAACTGAAAAAAGAATAGGTATCAGCAGCCGTGCCCGCATAGATTTTCTCCTTTATGAAAAACAAATTGTATCAAAATTGTAAATTTAATCCACTATAATCTCCATATAATAAATGGCTGTCTGAAGCCCATATGCGACTATATCTGCCGACCCTATGGTCAATCATCAATCAGCAGTGGACCAGTGTGCCTTCGTCTTCGCCGGTAATGACGCGTTTGAGCGAGCCTTGTTTGGCGATGCCGAAGACGACGATATTGAGCTTGCGTTCGCGGCAGAGGGCAAAGGCGGTCGCGTCCATGACTTTGAGGTTTTTATTCAAGGCTTCGTCAAAAGTAATGGTTTCGTAGCGTGTGGCGGACGGGTCTTTTTTCGGGTCTGCGGTGTACACGCCGTCGACGTTGGTGGCTTTGAGCATCACGTCGCAGTTCATTTCCGCGCCGCGCAATGCGGCGGCAGTGTCGGTCGTGAAGAACGGATTACCGGTACCGGCGGCGAAAATCACGACTTTGCCTTCTTCCAAATATTGAATGGCTTTAGGACGGGCGTAAGTTTCAGCGATTTGCTGCATAGACAGTGCGGATTGTACGCGCGCTTTGATGCCCAAGGTTTCAAATGCGTCTTTGAGTGCCAAGGCGTTCATCACGGTCGCCATCATGCCCATGTAGTCGGCAGTGGCGCGGTCCATGCTGCCTGCTTGTGCAGATACGCCGCGGAAAATGTTACCGCCGCCGACAACGATACCGACTTGCACACCCATTTTCACGATTTCGGCAATTTCGCCGACAGTTTGAACAATGGTATCGTGATTGATGCCGAACGGATCGGAACCCATCAGGGATTCGCCGGAGAGTTTCAGTAATACGCGTTTGTATTTGATTTGCTGTGTCATGGGATACCTTGCTTTCTTGAATGTCGTCGGTCGGAGTTGGGACGTCTGAATTTCAAATGGTCGGATTACAATGATATGGTGTGTCGTTCTATTATTGTTTTGTTTTCAGACGGCCTTTATATTCGGTCGTCTTAAAATAGGTACCGTAAACGGTTTTCTCAAAAAAAAGCACCCTGATTCGTTTGGAATCCAGGTGCTTTCTTTTTCATAAGTGCCTTACACTTTGGCGGCTGCGGCTACTTCGGCTGCGTAGTCGACAACGGCTTTCTCGATACCGTCGCCTACTTTGTAGCGTACGAAGCTAACCACTTCAGTGTCGTTTTCTTTAGCGAATTGGGCAACAGTTTGGTCAGGGTTCATCACGAATGCTTGGCCGTTCAGAGTGATTTCAGCCAAGAATTTGCGGATACGGCCTTCAACCATTTTAGCGGCGATGTCGGCAGGTTTGCCGGAAGCGATGGCTTGCTCGGTGTAGATGTGGCGTTCTTTTTCAACGGTTTCAGCATCTACTTCGGCTTCGCTTACGCATTGCGGTTTGGCGGCAACGATGTGCATACCGATTTTGCGTGCTACATCTTCAGAGCCTTTGTACTCGACCAAAACGCCTTCGGTCGCCAATGCGCCGTGGATGTAGGCAACCAGTTGGTTGGCAGTGTCAATCACTTGGAAGCGGCGGACAGACATGTTCTCGCCCAATTTAGCGATGATGGCTTTGCGTTCTGATTCAACCAGTTCGCTCAGTTCTTCAACAGAAGCCGGTTTTTTCTCGGCAGCAGTTTTCGCAACGAAGTTGGCAAATTCTACGAAGCCGGCGTCTTTAGCAACGAAGTCGGTTTCGCAGTTTACTTCGACCAATGCGCCGACATTACCGTTGATTGCATAAGCCAATACGCCTTCGGCAGCAGTACGGCCAGCCAGTTTGCCCGCTTTCGCACCGGATTTAATACGCAGGATTTCTTCGGCTTTGTCGAAGTTGCCTTCAGCTTCAACCAAGGCTTTTTTGCATTCCATCATACCCAGGCCGGTAGCGGCGCGCAGGTCGGCAACCATTTTTGCAGTAATTTCTGCCATTTTGAATCTCCTAGATTTTTGGGAAATACGGAAAGGATTTTCCACATTCGGGAATCGTGTGCCGCGAACGGGCGTTCAGACGGCATATTTGAGAAAAGGGGCATAACGCCCCTCTTCTGTGTACCGAATTACTCGGCAGCGGTTTCTTGGGCAGCGGCTACGGTTTCTTGCAGCGCTTGGTTTTTGCCTTCCAAAACTGCGTCGGCGATGCCTCGGCAGTACAGGCGGATGGCTTTGGCGGAGTCGTCGTTGCCGGGGATGACGTATTTCACGCCGTCTGGGCTGTTGTTGGTATCGACTACGGCGATAACGGGGATGCCCAGTTTTTCAGCTTCAACCAGAGTACCTTTTTGGTAGCCGGTATCGATAACGAAAATCGCGTCGGGCAGGCCTTTCATGTTTTTGATACCGCCCAAAGAGCGTTCCAGTTTTTCAACGTCGCGTTGCATTTCCAGAATTTCTTTTTTGCTGAAACCGCTTTCGGCAGCATTTTCCAAGGCTGCGGTTTTTTCTTCCAGGCGTTTGATGGATTGCTTAACGGTTTTGTAGTTGGTCAGCATACCGCCCAACCAGCGGTGGTCGACGAAAGGCATACCGGCGCGGGTCGCTTCTTCGCGGATGATGTCGCGTGCCTGGCGTTTGGTACCTACGAACAATACCGTACCTTTGTTGGCAACCAGACGACGTACGGCTTCTTGCGCCTCTTGGAACATCGGCAGGGTTTTTTCCAAGTTTACGATATGGATTTTGTTGCGCGCGCCGAAAATGTATTGAGCCATTTTCGGGTTCCAGAAACGGGTTTGGTGGCCGAAGTGAACACCGGCTTCAATCATCTGACGCATAGTAATTTGAGACATGTTATTTCCTTGAAAGGGTTAAAGAGCACACATTCAATCGCATAGAACTTGATAGGCGGCGCCTATTGTCAAGCACCCTTCGGCGAAAGTGGGCATAAGTTTTAAAAATAGTGTGTTTCCGAAATGGAAAACTGACGGATTATAGCGGATAAGATGCCGTCTGAAAAGGGATTCAGGGTTTTGTGCCGCTGTCTTTTTGCCGTTGTGCGCGCTGCTGTTCGGATTCTGCCTGTTCCTGCTGCCCCATCAGGCGGTTGCGGCGGCGGACGGTTACGGCGAAGACCGTGAACACGGTGGGCAGAACCACCCAAAAAACCAAATAAATCAAAGCGCGCGCAATACTCGGCTGCGCGGCGGAATACATAACGGCAACAAAAAGATAGCCGATGGCGACGATGTGCCACATTGTGTGCGTCCTGTTTGAATGTTAACAAAATCGTTATAATCGCAACATTCTACCGCAATCCTGAAAGGCCGTCTGAAATGAGGAACGAGGAAAAACGCGCCCTGCGCCGCGAATTGCGCGGGCGGCGTTCGCAAATGGGGCGGGACGTGCGGGCGGCGGCGGCGGTAAAAATCAACCGCCTGCTCAAACGTTATATCAAGCGCGGTCGGAAAATCGGCGTGTATTGGCCGATGGGCAAGGAATTGCGTTTGGGCGGCTTTGTCCGCGCGGCGCAAAAACGCGGCGCAAAACTCTATCTGCCTTATATCGAACCGCACACGCGGCGGATGTGGTTTACGCCGTATCCTGAACGCGGAATGGAACGGGAACGCAAGCGCGGTAGGGCGAAGCTGCATGTCCCTCAGTTTGCAGGGCGCAAAATCCGCGTGCACGGTTTGTCGGTATTGCTCGTCCCGCTTGTCGGCATAGACCGCGAAGGCTACCGTTTGGGGCAGGCAGGCGGCTATTACGATGCGACGCTTTCGGCGATGAAATACCGTTTGCAGGCGAAAACCGTGGGCGTGGGCTTTGCCTGCCAGTTGGTGGACAGGCTCCCACGCGAGGCGCACGACCTGCCGCTGGACGGTTTTGTATCGGAAGCGGGGATATTGTGTTTTTAGCCGTTCAGACGGCATTTCGGGCGGAAATGCCGTCTGAAGGCGGAATATTGGGAGAAAAGGATGTCGGAAAGGATAATACTGCCGGTTTTGTCATTGGGCGGCGTACGGCTCGAACCGTTGGATGTGCATCATGAAACGGGTTTGCGCGAGGCGGTTTGCGATGGGGAGGTTTGGAAGCTGGGGGTAACGTCCGCGCCCCATCCGGATAGGGTGGCAGACTATATCGGGACAGCATTGGCAACGCGTTTGGCGTTTGCGGTTGTCGATGAAGAGGCGGACAGGGTGGTCGGGACAACGGCGTATTATCATTTTGAACCGCAGATTCCGCGTTTGGATATCGGATTCACATGGTATGCGGCATCGGCACGGCGGAAACGGATAAACACCTGTTGCAAAATCATGCTGTTGGATTACGCATTTGATGTTTTAGCTTGCTGTTGCGCGGGATGGCGCACGGATATTCTGAACCTTGCCTCGCAACGTGCCATCGAACGGCTGGGCGCGGAAAAAGACGGCGTGCTGCGTATGCATATGCTCCGTAAAGACGGCAGTGTGCGCGATACGGTTGTGTACAGTATGCTGAGGGAAGATTGGTGCAAAAACAGGGAAATCCTGACCGGCAGGTTGGCAGGGTATGGCGTGCAGGTGTGAGGCAGTATTCTCAAATTTAAAAAACTTAACGCGATATGCTGACAATCTTTTAAAAATTAATATATAAACAATTTTGATTTTTTGTCTATTAAAAATTTGATATATATAGATAAATAACTATTTTTATTTTTTGTTTCGCAGTTCCCCGGCTTGGCGGGCGACAGAAAAACTTTGCATTTCCCAGTAAAATCCACTACATTCACGATAACATATTACAAGCCCCTGAAGCGGTGTCGGAAGCCATACTTGCAACGCATTCCAACCCCGAAACAGCGTGCTCGGACACACACCATTGCCGGTTTCCCCTGCTTTTGCGATTCAGGCGTTTGTAGTACGGCAAATAACCATAAGGGCAGAAGATGCCTGTTTTTTAGGAGTAAACCATGGCTGAAGCGACAGACGTTGTCTTGGTGGGCGGCGGCATTATGAGCGCGACTTTGGGCGTTTTGCTCAAAGAACTCGAACCGTCTTGGGAAATCACCCTGATTGAACGCTTGGAAGATGTGGCGTTGGAATCGTCAAACGCGTGGAACAACGCCGGCACGGGGCATTCCGCGCTGTGCGAATTGAACTATGCGCCGCTGGGTGCGGACGGCGTCATCAATCCGGCGCGCGCCCTCAATATTGCCGAACAGTTTCATGTCAGCCGCCAGTTTTGGGCGACGCTGGTCGCGGAAGGCAAGTTGGAAGACAATTCCTTCATCAATGCCGTGCCGCATATGTCTTTGGTGATGAACGAAGACCACTGCCGTTACCTGCAAAAACGCTATGATGTGTTTAAAACGCAGAAACTTTTTGAAAATATGGAATTTTCCACCGATCGGAACAAAATTTCCGATTGGGCTCCGCTGATTATGCGCGGCCGGGACGAAAACCAACCCGTCGCCGCCAACTATTCCGCCGAAGGCACGGATGTCGATTTCGGACGGCTGACGCGCCAGATGGTGAAATATTTGCAGGGCAAGGGCGTAAAAACCGAGTTCAACCGCCACGTCGAAGACATCAAACGCGAATCCGACGGCGCGTGGGTGCTCAAAACCGCCGATACCCGCAACCCAGACTGGCAGCTCACCCTCCGCACCCGCTTCCTCTTCCTCGGCGCGGGCGGCGGCGCACTGACCCTGCTGCAAAAATCCGGCATCCCCGAAGGCAAAGGCTACGGCGGCTTACCCGTGTCCGGCCTGTTCTTCCGCAACAGCAACCCCGAAACCGCCGAACAACACAACGCCAAAGTGTACGGGCAGGCTTCCGTCGGCGCGCCGCCGATGTCCGTCCCGCACCTCGACACACGCAACGTAGACGGCAAACGACACCTTATGTTCGGTCCTTACGCAGGTTTCCGTTCCAACTTCCTCAAGCAAGGCTCGTTTATGGATTTGCCGCTGTCCATCCATATGGACAACCTCTATCCTATGCTGCGCGCCGGCTGGGCGAATATGCCGCTGACCAAATACCTGCTGGGCGAATTGCGTAAAACCAAAGAAGAACGCTTTGCCTCCCTGCTGGAATACTACCCCGAGGCAAACCCCGACGACTGGGAACTCATCACCGCAGGGCAACGCGTCCAAATCATTAAAAAAGACTCCGAAAAAGGCGGCGTGCTGCAGTTTGGTACGGAGATTGTCGCCCACGCCGACGGCTCGCTCGCCGCATTGCTGGGAGCGTCGCCGGGCGCATCGACCGCTGTGCCGCTGATGATCCGGCTGATGCACCAATGCTTCCCCGAGCGCGCCCCGTCTTGGGAAGGTCGTCTGAAAGAGCTGGTACCGGGTTACGGCATCAAGTTGAACGAAAACCCTGAAAGGGCGGATGAAATTATCGCCTATACCGCGAAAGTGTTGGATATTTAAACCGAATCTTTCAAGAAAAGCCGTACCCCCATATGGTGTTGACGCCGTCCCTGCCGGTTATGCCCTTCATCCGGCAGGGCAGGTTTTGATACACGGGGCAGGTAATCGTTTTTTCCCTTTTGCGAATAATGGAACGGTCAAAAAACAGCGTTTTCAGAAATGAAAACGCTGTTTTTTGTTGCCTGATTAACGTGGGGAACAGTCTTTGAAGACGATTTGGTTGTCAGGTGCGGTAATCATAATAGGCTGTTTGCGGTAGGATTTGCTGTCCATTGCGCCGGTGCTCAGCACATAACCGCCTTCTTTGCCGTAGAACGTGTCCATATTGTCGGATTTATCCAAATTGATGGGCATTTGCACACGTTTGCCGTTGATGACGGCGGAGGCGTATGTGGTCAGACCCTGTTTGTTGAAGCCGTAGGTTACTTTGACTTTTTTACCTTGCTGGCAGACGTAGCTGACGGTTTTTTTGGCAACGGTGGGGTTGTCCGTGCCGGCGGCGGCCATACTGCTGAGCGCGATTGCGGAAGACAGGATTGCAGTGGTCAGAAGTTTCATTTTTATTCCTTTGGATAGATGTGGAGTTTGCCCGTTTCGGACTGTTTGACAGTCTAATGTCGGCGTATCCTGAAATAAACAGGAAATTGGATAAAGTTTGTAAAAAGGCAGGTTCGGGCGGTTCGGCGGTTTGAGGCAGGGGCGGCAGGCGGGATACGGCGGCCTGTCCGGTGTTTCAGACGGCATTGTTTGCATTTTTCGGAAATGAAAAACCTCCGGGCATCCGGAGGTTGCGGTTTAACCTTGTTTTTTTCTTTCGGCCTTGGTCTGTTTGGACAATTCGGCATACAGGTCGGGATGGTGTTTTTTCAACAGGGCGGCGATTTCCATATCTTTTTTGTTGACTTTTGCCAAATCGAGGCATTCGATATGGACGAGGCGGAGCAGTTCGCGTACGGGTTTGGGCATCTTGCGGCCGGTTTCGTAGCGTGAACCTCCGGATTGAGTAACGCCGACCTTGCCCCAGAAGTCTATCTGGTTCATCCCGGTCTTTTTACGGATGGCTTTAACATCTTCTATATTTTCAAATATTTTCATAAAACTTCCTTTAAGTTTTTCTGGTTGCGGGGCAAATTCCGATTTGCTTTGTTTTCGTAATGTGCCGGGTCAAGCCTGTTTTTATATTGCATACAGCTTCAGGGTTTGCCGGTGGCGGGGCTGACGGTGAGGATTTCGTAGCCGGTTTCGGTCACCAAGACTTCGTGTTCCCATTGGGCGGAGAGGGAGCGGTCTTTGGTAACCACCGTCCAGCCGTCGTTGAGGATACGCAGGTGGCGTTTGCCTTGGTTGATCATCGGTTCGACGGTAAAAATCATACCCGGTTTTAGAACGGGACCCTGCCCTTTTTTTCCGTAGTGCAACACTTGCGGGGCTTCGTGGAAACCGCGCCCGATGCCGTGTCCGCAGAATTCTTGTACAACCGAATAACCTGCATTTTCGGCAACCTGCTGGCAGGCGTAACCTACGCCGCCCAGCGTCGCGCCAGGTTTGACGGCTTCTATGCCCGCCATCATAGAGGCGTGGGTTACGTCGATCAGGCGTTGGGCGATGGGGGAGACTTTGCCGACGGTAAACATACGGCTGGAGTCGCCGTGGAAACCGTCTTTTTTGATGGTGAGGTCGATGTTGATAATGTCACCTTCTTTGAGCGGCTTGTCGTCGGGAATGCCGTGGCAGATGACGTGGTTGACGGAGGTGCAGCAGGATTTGGGGTAGGGCGGGTTGCCGTAGTGGAGGGGGGCGGGATAGCCGCCTTGGACGTTGACGTGGTAGTCGTAAACAAGTTTGTCGATTTCGTCGGTGGTGATGCCGGGTTTGACGAATTGTCCGATGTAGTCGAGGGCTTCGGCGACGAGTTTGCCCAGCTCGCGCATTTTTTCGATTTCTTCGGGGGTTTTGATGATGATGCCGTTCATAATGCTTCCTTGGATTGCGGGTGTGCCTGCCGTGCCGGGTCAAAAGAGGTTGTCGAGAATCTCTTTATGGGGTTTGGCCGGCGTGTTTTTCGGGGTGTCCGGTTTGGTATGGTTTTCTTTGGGCGTTTCTTTTTCTTTGGGTGTTTCTTTGGGCTGCGCCTGTTTTTCGGGTGTTTCTTTTCGGGGTTCGGGATGGGGGGCGTTTGTGGGCAGTACGGGGGTTTCTTTGAGTGTGTTTTCAGCTTGTGTTCCGGTGCCGGTTAACGAATCGGCTGCCCGGGCCGCATCCGAAGGGCGCGGTTTGACCCGGTTTTTCTTGGGTGCGGCAGGGGACGGCAGTCCGCTGCCGCTTTCTTCTGTGCCGTCCGGCTGTGCGGGTTCGGATGAGGCGGCGTGGTGGTGTTCGGGTTGGGCGGCATCTTGTCCGACGGCGCCGTTTGGCAGCCAGAATTCGGTTTCGCGGGGGCTGTCGGTGTGTTGCGGTTCGGTTTGGAGGGTTTTGTCGCCGTTCGGGTTGAATGTGCTGACGATGCCTACTGCCAATGCGCCGATGGCGGTGATACAGATGAGCAATACGGCGCGTATCAGGAGTTTGGGGGTCAGCCTGAAGGGTTTGTTCGGTTTTTTTGCCATTTTGATTGTGCTTTTGGGGTGTCGGGCAATGCCGTCTGAAGGCGGTTCAAACGGCATTGCCGAGTCAGCGTTGGACGTAGTTTTGGTAGAGGGTAATGACTTTTTGTACGCCGACGGTGGTGCTGACTTTTTGGGTAATCTGCGCCTGTTCTTCGGGGGTGAGGATGCCCATAACGTAGGTTACATTGCCGTAGGTAATGATTTTGACGCGCGCCTGTGTAGCGGGGCTGATGCCCAGCAGCGTGGCGCGGACTTTGGACGTGTTCCAAGTGTCGCCGGCGATGTCGCCCGCAGTGCGCGGCAGGGAGGCGACGGTAATGTAGTTGTATACGCCTTCGGCGGCCTGTTCGGAACGTGCAATCTGACCGACGAACTGTTTTTCGCCTTCGGTGGCGACTTGTCCGAGCAGCAGCAGGTGGCGGTTGTAGCCGACGACGGAGATTTGGGGCGTGTAGCCTTTGGTTTGGTTGTTTTGGCGCAGGTAGGAACGGGCGGTGGTTTCGATACGCAACGCCATAACGTTGTCATCGGTTTGCGCGCCGGTGGTTCGGCGGTCGATGACGGATTTCGCGCCGACGGCGGCCCCGCCGACGACTGCGCTGAAGCAGCCGCCGAGGGCAAGGCTGAGGACGGCGGCAATCAGGGTGCGGACGGTGTGTGGTTTGGGTTTCATCGGGGACTTCCTTTCTTGGGCGTTTCAGACGGCATTGCTTTGCGCCATGCCGTCTGAAAAGGGTTACATTCCTTCCAGCAGTACGGAGTCGATACAGTCGCACATGGCGTGTATCAGCAGGATGTGGTTTTCCTGAATGCGGGCGGTGCGCGGATGGGGGACGTTGAGCAGAACGTCGGTGTCTTTGAGCATGGCGGCGATTTTGCCGCCGTCGCGGCCGGTCAGGGCGATGACGTGCATATCGCGTTCGTGCGCGGCTTTGACGGCTTCGATGACGTTGGCGGAATTGCCGGAGGTGGAAATGCCGACGAGGACGTCGCCTGCACGTCCGAGCGCGCGCACTTGTTTGCTGAATACGTGGTCGAAACCGTAGTCGTTGCCGATGGCGGTCAGCGCGGAGGTGTCTGTGGTCAGGGCGACGGCGGCGAGTTCCATGCGTTCTTTCTCAAAACGCCCGGTCATTTCGGCGGCGAAGTGTTGCGCGTCGGCAGCCGAACCGCCGTTGCCGCAGGCCAGGATTTTGCCGTCGTTCATCAGGCATTGCAGCATCAGCTCGGCAGCCTGTACGGTCGGCTCGACCAGTATTTTTTCGGCTTCCTGTTTGGCACGGATGCTTTCGGCAAAATGTGCGGCAACGCGTTCTTGTAATGTCGTCATATCGTCAACCTGTAATATTCTTTATCCACTCGGGCGGGCGGTTTCCTTCGATAAGTACCGCATCGAGGCGGCACGGTACGTTTGTCAGCCTGTTCTGTTGCAGATAATACTCTACACTTCGTTGCAGTTTCAATAATTTGGACGGAGAAATGCTGTATGCCGCGCCGCCGAACCGTTGGTTTTTGCGGTATTTTACTTCAACAAACAGAATCATGCCGCCGTTTTTGACAATCAGGTCGATTTCGCCGTAGGCGCAGTGCCAGTTGCGGGCAAGCAGCGTGCAGCCTTGGGATTGGAGGAAGGCAAGTGCGGCATCTTCCCCTGCCGTACCCTGTTTGTGGTTTAAGCGCATAATCGGTTTAACCTTTATAATGTCTGTTTTTCAGACGGCATTTTTTATGTTTCAGAAACACTTGCAGAAAGCCCCCGACAGCGTCGTCGGAGGGACATTATACGTGGTTGCCACGCCCATCGGCAATTTGGCAGACATTACCCTGCGCGCTTTGGCGGTATTGCAAAAGGCGGACATCATTTGTGCCGAAGACACGCGCGTTACTGCGCAGCTTTTGAGCGCGTACGGCATTCAGGGCAGGTTGGTCAGTGTGCGCGAACACAACGAGCGGCAGATGGCGGACAAGGTAATCGGTTTCCTTTCAGACGGCCTGGTTGTGGCGCAGGTTTCCGATGCGGGTACGCCGGCCGTGTGCGACCCGGGCGCGAAACTCGCCCGCCGCGTGCGCGAAGCAGGGTTCAAAGTCGTTCCCGTCGTGGGCGCAAGCGCGGTAATGGCGGCGTTGAGTGTGGCCGGTGTGGCGGAATCCGATTTTTATTTCAACGGTTTTGTACCGCCGAAATCGGGCGAACGTAGGAAATTGTTTGCCAAATGGGTGCGGGCGGCATTTCCTGTCGTCATGTTTGAAACGCCGCACCGAATCGGGGCAACGCTTGCCGATATGGCGGAATTGTTCCCCGAACGCCGTCTGATGCTGGCGCGCGAAATCACGAAAACGTTTGAAACGTTCTTAAGCGGCACGGTTGGGGAAATTCAGACGGCATTGGCGGCGGACGGCAACCAATCGCGCGGCGAGATGGTGTTGGTGCTTTATCCGGCGCAGGATGAAAAACACGAAGGCTTGTCCGAGTCTGCGCAAAATGCGATGAAAATCCTTGCGGCCGAGCTGCCGACCAAGCAGGCGGCGGAGCTTGCCGCCAAGATTACAGGTGAGGGCAAAAAGGCTTTGTACGATTTGGCACTGTCGTGGAAAAACAAATGATGCCGGATGGACCGGCACCATAGTGCGAACGGAATCAACGGACACGCCCCGTCATGCGGTACAGCACGTCTTTGCCTTGAACACGGTGGACGACGACCATGGCGACGTGTCCGACGACGGCGGCAAACAGCAGCCAGCCCAAATTGCCGTGGAACGTGTTGCCCAAGTTTGCCATCCACTCGATTTTTTCCGGCGAACCCTGCATTACTTCAACGCCGAACACTTTCAACGGGCCGCGTCCGCCACCGTATTGGCGGATCATGCCGATAACGGGAACGGCAAGCATGAGCAGATACAGAATGCCGTGTCCTGCCGCTGCCGCCTTGCTGTCGCTTTGCGGACGCTTGGCGCGGTTGGCAACCGCCCACACGATGCGCAATGCAATCACCGTCAGCATGAGGAAACCGAAAGATTTGTGCAGGCCGAACAGGCTGCCCGCCCATTCCGCCTCTTCGTAAATTGTCCACAGGACGATGGTGGTCAGAATGCCGATGAAGCCGGCAACGGTCAGCCAGTGCAGCGCGCGTGTCAACGGGTCGTAAACGGCAGGTTGGTTTGTGTTCATAAAAAAATCCTTATCATATGTAACGGTTTGAACGGACATTCCGTCGGGTCGGAATGTCAAAAAGGCGCGATTGTACCAAAGAAGTTGGACATATTTTGTTTGCAGGCTGAAGATTTGCTTAAAAATTCATTAAGATGGGCAGAACAAATAGTTTCTCCGCGGTATATTGAAATACCGCTTATACCTTATAATGTCGGCAGAAAATCTGTTCAGACGGCATCAAAACATATGGCAATCCGCCTGAAACCCTATTTAAAACCAACAAACAAGAGCATTTAATGAAATTCATCGACGAAGCAAAAATCGAAGTCGCCGCAGGCAAAGGCGGTAATGGCGCAACCAGTTTCCGCCGCGAAAAATTCGTACCCCGCGGCGGCCCGGACGGTGGCGACGGCGGCAAAGGCGGCAGCGTCTGGGCAGAAGCCGACGAAAACACCAACACCCTCGTCGAATACCGCTTCGTCAAACGCTACCAAGCCAAAAACGGCGAAAAAGGCCACGGTTCCGACCGCTACGGCGCAGGTGCGGACGACATTGTCCTCAAAATGCCCGTCGGCACCCTTATCCGCGACCTCGACACCGACGAAATCGTTGCCGACCTCACCTACCACGGACAGCGCGTCTGCCTCGCCAAAGGCGGCAAAGGCGGCTTGGGCAACATCCACTTCAAATCCTCCGTCAACCGCGCCCCAAAACAATCCACGCCCGGCGAAGAAGGCGAAACCCGTTCCCTGCAACTCGAACTCAAAGTCCTCGCCGATGTCGGCTTGTTAGGCATGCCCAACGCCGGCAAATCCACCCTGATTACCGCCGTCTCCGCCGCACGCCCCAAAATCGCCAACTACCCCTTCACCACCCTGCATCCGAACTTGGGCGTGGTACGCATCGACGAAAACCACAGCTTCGTGATGGCCGACATCCCCGGCCTGATTGAAGGCGCGGCAGAAGGCGCAGGCCTCGGCCACCGCTTCCTCAAACACCTATCACGCACCGGTCTGCTGTTACACGTTGTCGATTTGGCACCCTTCGACGAAACCGTCAATCCCGCCGAAGAAGCACTCGCCATCATCAACGAATTACGCAAATACGACGAAGAACTTTACGGCAAACCGCGCTGGCTGGTGCTGAACAAACTCGATATGCTCGACGAAGAAGAAGCCCGGGCGCGAACAGCCGCCTTCCTCGAAGCCGTCGGCTGGGACTACCCCGAACCTGATGACCGTTTCCAATTCGACATGGAAACCCCGCGCCTCTTCCAAATCAGCGCGCTGACACATCAAGGCACGCAGGAGTTGGTACACCAAATCAACCAATACCTGGCCGAGAAAAAACGTATCGAGGCTGAAAAAGCCGAAGCGGAGAAAGCAGCGGCAAATGTTGAAATTATCGAACAGCAGCCTAAAACGGATACTGGCGTGTTTAAGCCGGAGTAAAAGGACAAGGCCGTCTGAAAGTTTTCAGGCGGCTCATTCTGCAGAGATGTGCTATGTACAAAACAATAGATTTATTTTCAGGCATTGGCGGAATACGCCTAGGCTTTGAAAAATACGGGTGCACCAATGTATTCTCATCGGAATGGGACAAATATGCCCGACAAGTGTATGAAGCAAACTTTGGAGAAAAACCTTTTGGCGACATTAACGGCATCGATCCTTCAGATATTCCCGATCATGATATTCTGCTTGCGGGATTTCCGTGCCAACCTTTCAGTATCGCAGGTAAGGGATTGGGATTTGAAGATACGCGCGGAACATTGTTTTTCAATATTGCCGAAATCCTGAAAACCAAACAGCCGAAGGCTTTTCTTCTGGAAAACGTTAAGCGGCTGACTACGCACGATTCGGGCAGGACTTTCCGTATTGTTTTAGAAACCCTTAAACAGCTTGGTTATACGGTTTATTTTAAGGTTTTAAATACTTTGGATTTCGGATTGCCGCAAAAACGCGAGAGAATTTATATTGTGGGTTTTTCAGACAACATCCCTTTTTACTTTCCCGAACCCATAAACCAATATCGGCCATTGGGCGAACTGCTGGAAAACGATCGAGATGTCGAACCAAGCTATTTTTTATCAGATACCTTGAAACAAAAACGTTTGGCAGCCTTAAAAAAAGCTCCGCCCACCCCATCAATTTGGCATGAAAATATTGGCGGGAATGTTTCCGCACTTCCATATTCCTGTGCCTTAAGGGCCGGGGGAAGTTACAATTATTTGGTGGTAAACGGAGTAAGAAGGCTAACAGGAAGGGAAATGTTAAGATTACAAGGTTTTCCCGATGATTTTGAAATCAATATCCCCTACTCGCAAGTCAGGAAAGTCGCCGGAAATTCTGTATCCGTCCCTGTAATAGAAGCCATCGCGGAAAATATGCTCGCTTCTCTTTCCGGCAAGGTCGAACAAAAAGGGCAATTGGATTTATTGGAGGCAGGATGACGCTTGAAGAACAACAAGCCAAAGAAGCATTGGACGGCATTATCAAAAAATCCCGTGTCCACCTTTATAAACCCATTCAAATTGCAGAAATTTTATATCATGACCGTTGTATAAAACAGTTGGATTTTTTAAATTTAGATACTTACCGCAACCAATCTAAACGCTGGAGGGATGAAATCTGCCGTCGGTTTTTAGGGCGGATTTCTACTTCATCTGCAAAATTCCAAGATAATCTGTTTGAAAAAAATGCAATACCGCCTGAAAAACTAGCGGTATTGGGAACATTAAACAGACAGTCGGACGGCGGGGTAGAATCGTACATTTATAAACAGTTTTTCAATCGTTTTTCCCAAATGAGCGAAGCATTGGCTTATGTCGGCAATACAGACAGATACTCCTTCCAACTGTCTGAATTTCTAAATTTATTTTGGCTCGAGCCGGGATTGAAAAGAAGTATAGACAAGATATATGAAATCGTTGTTTATGCGTTGTTTGATGCATTGGTTTCAGAATTAGGCATAACGGTTTCAATTGATTTTCCTAAGGAAAACCTGTTTTTATGGGAGGAATATCAAGATTTTGCCGAAAAAATCATCACTATGCCGAAAAATGAGCATTTAAAACTTCCTGCAAAAATCCATCGTGTAGGCGTAACCAATGCTGCCGATAGAGGGTTGGATATGTGGTCTAACTTCGGATTGGCCATACAGGTCAAACATCTCTCTTTAGACGAAGAGTTGGCAGAAGATATTGTATCCTCCATTAGCGCAGATAGAATTGTCATTGTCTGCAAAAAGGCAGAACAATCGGTGATTGTTTCATTACTGACGCAAATAGGCTGGAAAAGCCGAATTCAAAACATCGTAACTGAGGATGATTTGATAAGTTGGTACGAAAAAGCATTGAGAGGCCAATATCCGATTGCAGAAGCGTTGTTGGAAAATATTAAAACTGAAATTATGCGTGAATTTCCTGCCGTTAATGAAGCCAATGAATTTTTAGATTTCGCCCAAAATCGCGGATATGACATTACTGTTACTCATTTCTAAACTTACTTGATGAATATGACCGCCATCTACAACACCCTTACCCGTCAAAAAGAACCCTTCGCCCCCATCGACCCTGAAAACGTGCGTATGTACGTCTGCGGCATGACCGTTTACGACTATTGCCACTTAGGCCATGCCCGTGTGATGGTGGTGTTCGACATGATTGCCCGCTGGTTGCGCGAGTGCGGTTATCCGCTCACTTATGTGCGCAACATCACCGACATCGACGACAAAATCATCGCCCGTGCGGCTGAAAACGGCGAAACCATCGGCGAACTGAACGCGCGTTTCATTCAGGCGATGCACGAAGATGCCGATGCTTTGGGCGTGTTGCGTCCCGACATCGAGCCGAAGGCGACGGAAAACATCCCGCAAATGATTGCCATGATTGAGACCCTGATTCAAAACGGCAAGGCATATCCTGCCGCAAACGGCGACGTTTACTACGCCGTGCGCGAGTTTGCCGCTTACGGACAATTATCGGGCAAATCGTTGGACGACCTGCGTGCGGGCGAACGCGTGGAAGTGGACGGTTTCAAACGCGATCCGCTTGATTTTGTATTGTGGAAAGCGGCGAAAGCAGGCGAACCGGCGTGGGAAAGCCCGTGGGGCAACGGCCGTCCGGGTTGGCACATCGAATGTTCCGCGATGAGTGAAAACCTGTTCGGCGATACGTTCGACATTCACGGCGGCGGCGCGGATTTGCAGTTCCCGCACCATGAAAATGAAATCGCCCAAAGCGTCGGTGCCAGCGGTCACACCTGCGGTCATGACCACGCGCAAACCCACCACGGTCAAAGTATTGCCAGCCACGTCAAATACTGGCTGCACAACGGCTTCATCCGTGTGGACGGCGAAAAAATGTCCAAATCGCTGGGCAACTTCTTTACTATCCGCGAAGTATTGAAACAATACGACCCCGAAGTCGTGCGTTTCTTCATCCTGCGCGCCCACTACCGCAGCCCGTTGAACTACTCCGACGCGCATTTGGACGACGCGAAAGGCGCGTTGACCCGTCTGTACACCACCTTGAAAAACACACCGGCGGCTGAGTTTGATTTGTCTGAAAACGCCAACGGCTACACCCGCCGTTTCTACGCCGCCATGAACGACGATTTCGGTACGGTCGAAGCGGTTGCCGTGTTGTTTGAGCTGGCAGGCGAAGTGAACAAAACCAATGACGCACACCTCGCCGGCTGCCTGAAAGCTTTGGGCGGCATCATCGGCCTGCTGCAACGCAACCCGATTGAGTTCCTCCAAGGCGGCGCAGTTTCAGACGGCCTCTCCAACGAAGAAATCGAAGACTTGATTGCCCGACGCAAACAGGCTCGCGCGGATAAAAACTGGGCGGAGTCCGACCGCATCCGCGACCTTCTGAACGAACACAAAATCATTTTGGAAGACAGCGCCGGCGGCACGACTTGGCGGCGCGGTTGAACTGTATCGGAAAGGGCAAAAGTACCGCCTTTTGCCCTTTTTTCGTTTTCAGACGGCATTTCCCGCTTGAAGCCCCGCCGTTTTCAGCAGGCAGGACCGAATGGGAAATACCGGGCGGCGCACCGGGTGCCGCTTTGTGTATGGGAACATTGTGAGAACTTATTTTTATTATGCTTAAAATCATTTCCGCCAACGTCAACGGCATCCGCTCCGCCTACAAAAAAGGTTTTTACGAATACATCGCCGCATCGGGCGCAGACATTGTCTGCGTGCAGGAACTCAAAGCGCAGGAGGCTGATTTGTCTGCCGATATGAAAAATCCGCACGGGATGCACGGCTATTGGCATTGCGCCGAGAAGCGCGGTTACAGCGGTGTGGCGGTGTACAGCAAACGCAAACCCGACAATGTGCAAATCGGCATGGGCATTGAGGAATTCGACCGCGAAGGGCGGTTTGTGCGTTGCGATTTCGGCAGGTTGGGCGTCATTTCGCTTTATTTGCCCAGCGGCAGCAGCGCGGAAGAACGCCAGCAGGTGAAATACCGTTTCCTCGATGCGTTTTACCCTATGCTCGAAGCGATGAAAAACGAAGGGCGCGACATCGTCGTCTGCGGCGACTGGAACATCGCCCACCAAAACATCGACCTGAAAAATTGGAAAGGCAATCAGAAAAATTCGGGCTTCCTGCCCGAAGAGCGCGAGTGGATAGGCAAAGTCATGCATACGCTGGGCTGGACGGACATGTGGCGCACGCTCTATCCCGATGTGCCGGGTTATACATGGTGGAGCAACCGCGGGCAGGCGTATGCGAAAGATGTCGGGTGGCGCATCGATTATCAGATGGTTACGCCCGAACTTGCCGCCAAAGCCGTGTCCGCACACGTTTATAAAGATGAAAAATTCTCGGATCACGCCCCTTTAGTTGTGGAGTATGACTATGCTGCCGAATAAGGTTTTGGGTAAATATGATTGGAATGTGGACGGAAAAACAGGAATAGGCGCGGCATGGGTTGTCGCTGCGTTTATCCTGCCCATATTGGTGTGGGCGGTGTTTATGTTGTCGCGGATGCAAGGCTGGCTTGCGCCGACCAAGGCAAACCCGATATGGGCGTTGGTGTGGCTGCTGATTTGTCTGCCCTGCCTGCTGATTGCGGCCAAATGTTTGGGTTGGAAAGGCTGGCGGCGGGTGGTGAATATTTTTGTCTGCCTGACCGTCTGCGCCATATTGAGCGTACCCGCTTCGCTGCTCATCGCCTTTACCCTCCGGGACCTGCTCAAATAGTCGCGGACAATGGAAAGTTTCGAGCTTGAGGATTTGACGCTGTGGCTGATACGCGATGCGGATGAAGCGGAAATGTGGATAGACCGTTGGGCGGTCAGTTATCCCGTTGTGCAGATGTCCGAAGCGTCCGCAAACGGCAGCACGGAAGCGTGGCAAAGCGCGCTTCAGACGGCATTCGAACGGATACAGGGCAGGCATATCGCCGTTGTCGCACACGGCGCGGGCGCGGCCGCATTCTTGGCGTGGCTGTACCGCGCCGACATCCTGACGCAGAAGAAACTCGCCGGTATCATTCTCGTATCTCCGCGTCCCGATATTTTTCCCGACGATGCGGAACACACTTTCCAACGCGTCCGCTGTCCTTGCCGTGCCGCATTGGTGGTGTCCGAACACGGCGGCGTGCCGCACGGTTGGGCGCAAAAACAGGCGGATTTGTGGAACGCCCGCCTGTTGGTTTCCCCGCATTCGGGCAGTTTGAACGGTATGCTCGGCGGCTGGCAGTGGGGTATGAAGCTGATGCAGGAAATGTTGCTGGCGTGAACGGTCGCTTTATCGGAATTTCGGTTAACCGGGGTTGCAAGGAAAATACCGTCTGAAACAGGCTTCAGACGGCATTTCCATTCAAACAGGGCTTACAGGCTGCCCAACACGATACGCAACACGCGGCGCATCGGTTCGGCTGCACCCCACAAAAGTTGGTCGCCGACGGTGAACGCGCTGATGTATTCGCCGCCCATGCCCAGTTTGCGGATGCGTCCGACAGGGACGGACAGCGTGCCGGTAACTTTGGCGGGCGTCAGCTCGCGGATGCTGGCTTCTTTTTCGTTGGGGACGACTTTCACCCAGTCGTTCGCGCCTGCCAAAATCGCTTCGATTTCGGAAACAGGCAGGTCTTTTTTCAACTTCAGAGTGATGGCTTGGCTGTGGCAGCGCATCGCGCCGATGCGGACGCACAGGCCGTCGATGACGGTCGGATTGCCGCTGCGTCCGAGGATTTTGTTGGTTTCCACGCCGCCCTTCCATTCTTCTTTGGACTGGCCGTTGCCCAAATCCACGTCAATCCACGGAATCAGGCTGCCGGCGAGCGGTACGCCGAAGTTGGCTTTCGGATAGTCTTCGCTGCGGAGGAAATCGGACACTTTGCGGTCGATATCGAGAATCGCGCTGGAAGGATCGGCAAGCTCGTCCGCCACTTGGGCGTGAATCGCGCCCATGCCGCTGATGAGTTCGCGCATATTTTTCGCGCCCGCGCCGGAAGCGGCTTGGTAGGTCATGCTGGTCGCCCATTCGACCAAATCGTTTTGGAACAGGCCGCCCAAAGCCATCAGCATCAGGGAGACGGTACAGTTGCCGCCGATGTAGTTTTTCACGCCGTTTTTGAGACCGTTGTCGATGACGTTGCGGTTGACGGGGTCGAGGGCGATAATCGCGTCGTCTTTCATGCGCAGTGAGGACGCCGCGTCAATCCAGTAGCCGTTCCAGCCGCTGTCGCGCAGGGCTTGGAAGACGGATTTGGTGTAATCGCCGCCTTGGCAGGTGACGATAATGTCCATTTTCGCCAGCTCGGCAACGTCGTTCGCGTCCAATAATGTTTTAGCCGCCTGACCGAAATCAGGTGCCGCGCCGCCGACGTTGGAAGAGGTAAAGAAAAACGCTTCGGGAATGTGGGCGAAGTCGTTTTCTTCTTTCATACGCTGCATCAAAACCGAACCGACCATACCGCGCCAGCCGACGAAACCTACTTTCATGTATTGCTCCTTGAGGAAAATCGTTAATAAAATTATGTATGGCGTAAAGAAAGCGTTTTAACGCCGTATTGGGAAAATGTAAAGTTCTTTATCGAATTTTCTTTTTGGGATTGGCGTTTGCAGCAGTAGGGCGGTAGAATTCCATCTGTTTAAGAACAATTATCAGGAACGGATATGGAAGAAAAAAACGACTACACCGACGCGGTATCCGACAACCGCAACGGGCAGGAAATTGAAGTCGGAATTGCCGGCGCAGGCGACCGGATACTTGCCGCGCTGCTGAACCAATTGTTTACCTTTTTGATTTTGTTGGTGCCGTTTGTCGGACTGATTGCCTTCGCCGTCAAAAATGAAGGCAGGATTGGCGGTCGTGAGGAAATATTCGGGCTGCTTTTGGGCATGACTTCCTTTTGGGTCGGACTGGCGGGCATTTTGGCGTACACCGTCATCCAAATCTACTATATGAGCAGGGACGGGCAGTCATTGGGTAAGAAAATCATGAGAATCCGCGTGTTGAAAACCGACGGCCGCAATCCGGGTTTTGTCGGCACGGTTTTGGTACGCGAAATCGCGTGGTCGGTTTTGGTTGCCATTATTGCCGCCGTTATCGGTCTTGCAGTAGGTGAAAACGGGGAAAACGCCATCAACCTGCTGGCATTCCTTGCCAACTTTGTCCTGCTCTTTATGGTCAAACGCGACCGCCGCACGCTTTACGACATATTGGCGGATACGGTTGTCGTCAAGCTGCCCAAATAAACGGACGCGGCAAAATGCCGTCTGAAAGGCTTTCAGACGGCATTTTTATCTTCAGAACCGCTCAAGCATCGTGCAGCGAAGCTGCGTGCAAAGTGTTTTCCATTAATGTGGCAATCGTCATCGGACCCACGCCGCCGGGAACGGGCGTAATCATCGCCGCCCGTTCTTTTGCCGTTTCAAATTCCACGTCGCCGCACAGGCTGCCGTCGTCCAAACGGTTGATGCCCACATCGATAACGACCGCGCCGGGTTTGATCCACCCGCCTTTGACAAAGTTCGGAATGCCCACGCCGACCACCAAAATATCGGCGGCGGCAACTTCATCGGCAAGATTTTCGGTCGCACTGTGGCAGACCGTTACCGTTGCGCGCGCCAGCAGCAATTCCAACGCCTGCGGGCGGCCGACAATATTCGACGCGCCGACCACGACCGCTTTTTTCCCCTTCGGATCAATGCCGTAAGCCTCCAAAAGCGTCATCACGCCCTTGGGCGTACACGGGCGCATCAGCGGCATTTTGACCGCCAGCCTGCCGACATTGTAAGGATGGAAGCCGTCCACGTCCTTATCCGGCGAAATACGTTCCAAGATCGCTTGGCTGTCGAGGTGCTTCGGCAGTGGAAGCTGAACCAGAATACCGTCCACTTCGGAATCGGCATTCAGACGGTCGACCAATGCCAGCAGTTCTTCCTGCGATGTTGATTCGGGCAGTTCGTACGACAGCGACTTGATGCCGCATTTTTGGCAGGCGGTTTTCTTGTTGCGGACATAAACTGCGCCGGCAGGGTCGCCTCCGACCAAAACCACGGCCAGGCAAGGCGTGTGCAGATTGTCCTGTTGGCGTTGCGCCACCGCTTCGGCAATCGCCTGCAGGTGTTTTTGCGAAACTTCTTTACCGTTGATCAGTTGTGCCGACATATCCGTCCTTTTGTTAAACAGGTAGAAAATGCTGAAAATTATCGCATTTTCCGTTTGTTTTTACAGCAGAATGCCGAAAATAAATTTGCCCCGAAATAAAATACGGCTGTTTGGACGGATTAAATATTTTTTCAAATCAAAAAACTATATTTTTCATCTTGGTGTTTTGAAAATAAATGTTGACGCATCTTTCCCTGAACTGTATATTCCGCTTCTTCAAGTCGGGGCGTAGCGCAGCCCGGTTAGCGCATCTGCTTTGGGAGCAGAGGGTCGTGAGTTCGAATCCCACCGCCCCGACCAATCAATCAGCACGAATCGGCATGAGCGCCCGTAGCTCAACCGGATAGAGCACCGACCTTCTAAGTCGGGGGTTACAGGTTCGATTCCTGTCGGGCGTGCCAAGAATTTGATTGAAAACCGTTTTTATGGTGGCTGTAGCTCAGTTGGTAGAGCCCCGGATTGTGATTCCGGTTGTCGTGGGTTCGAGCCCCATCAGCCACCCCAGATAAAGGCCCGTACTTTTCGGTACGGGTCTTTTCCTGTTTGCGCGTACTGTCCGCGCCGTCGTACCGGTGCGGCGGTATGCCGTCTGAAAGCCGGGCCGGTCATACGGAAACCGCTTCATACGGCATTTGCGCCGCCGGCTTTGCCTTTCGCATATGCTTCTGTATCATGTGGGTTTTTCTGTCTTTTATGGTTTTTGTCGGAGGCTTTGATGGTTGACGCTTGGTCTGTCCCTGATTTTGAATCGAAAATCTGTCCGCCCGAGGCGTTGGCGGCGCGTTTGGCGTTGTTGCCGCGCCCGCTGGTGTTTACCAACGGCTGTTTCGACATCCTCCACAGGGGGCACGTTACTTATCTGGCGCAGGCGCGTTCGGCAGGGGCGGCGTTGGTGCTGGCGTTGAATACCGATGCTTCGGTGCGGCGTTTGGGCAAGGGCGGCGACCGCCCGGTTAATTCTTTGGAGAACCGTGCCGCCGTTGCCGCCGCGTTGGAAAGTGTGGATTTGGTTACTTGGTTTGACGAGGATACGCCGGCGGCGTTGATTGAGGCGGTCAAGCCGGAGGTGTTGGTCAAGGGCGGCGATTGGGTCGTGGATAAGATTGTCGGTGCGGCGGAAACGCTGGCACGCGGCGGTCAGGTGTTTTCAATTCCGTTTCTGCATCAGACTTCGACAACGAAGACTTTGGCAAAAATCCGTGCGGCAGAGGGCGGAAAATGACGGTTTTGAAGCCTTCGCACTGGCGGGTGTTGGCGGAGCTTGCCGACGGTTTGCCGCAACACGTATCGCAATTGGCGCGTGAGGCGGACATGAAGCCGCAGCAGCTCAACGGTTTTTGGCAGCAGATGCCGGCGCATATACGCGGGCTGTTGCGCCAACACGACGGCTATTGGCGGCTGGTGCGCCCCTTGGCGGTTTTCGATGCCGAAGGTTTGCGCGATCTGGGGGAAAGGTCGGGTTTTCAGACGGCATTGAAGCACGAGTGCGCGTCCAGCAACGACGAGATACTGGAATTGGCGCGGATTGCGCCGGACAAGGCGCACAAAACCATATGCGTGACCCACCTGCAAAGTAAGGGCAGGGGGCGGCAGGGGCGGAAGTGGTCGCACCGTTTGGGCGAGTGCCTGATGTTCAGTTTCGGCTGGGCGTTTGACCGGCCGCAGTATGAGTTGGGTTCGCTGTCGCCTGTTGCGGCACTTGCGTGCCGGCGCGCTTTGGGGTGTTTGGGTTTGGAAACGCAAATCAAGTGGCCAAACGATTTGGTCGTCGGACGCGACAAATTGGGCGGCATTCTGATTGAAACAGTCAGGGCGGGCGGTAAAACGGTTGCCGTGGTCGGTATCGGCATCAATTTCGTGCTGCCCAAGGAAGTGGAAAACGCCGCTTCCGTGCAGTCGCTGTTTCAGACGGCATCGCGGCGGGGCAATGCCGATGCCGCCGTATTGCTGGAAACATTGCTTGCGGAACTGGGCGCGGTGTTGGAACAATATGCGGAAGAAGGGTTCGCGCCATTTTTAAATGAGTATGAAACGGCCAACCGCGACCACGGCAAGGCGGTATTGCTGTTGCGCGACGGCGAAACCGTGTGCGAAGGCACGGTTAAAGGCGTGGACGGACGAGGCGTTCTGCACTTGGAAACGGCAGAGGGCGAACAGACGGTCGTCAGCGGCGAAATCAGCCTGCGGCCCGACGACAGACCGGTTTCCGTGCCGAAGCGGCGGGATTCGGAACGTTTTTTGCTGTTGGACGGCGGGAACAGCCGGCTCAAGTGGGCGTGGGTGGAAAACGGCACGTTCGCAACCGTCGGCAGCGCGCCGTACCGCGATTTGTCGCCTTTGGGCGCGGAGTGGGCGGAAAAGGCGGATGGAAATGTCCGCATCGTCGGTTGCGCCGTGTGCGGAGAATCCAAAAAGGCACAAGTGAAGGAACAGCTCGCCCGAAAAATCGAGTGGCTGCCGTCTTCCGCACAGGCTTTGGGCATACGCAACCACTACCGCCACCCCGAAGAACACGGTTCCGACCGTTGGTTCAACGCCTTGGGCAGCCGCCGCTTCAGCCGCAACGCCTGCGTCGTCGTCAGTTGCGGCACGGCGGTAACGGTTGACGCGCTCACCGATGACGGACATTATCTCGGCGGAACCATCATGCCCGGCTTCCACCTGATGAAAGAATCGCTCGCCGTCCGAACCGCCAACCTCAACCGCCCCGCCGGCAAACGTTACCCTTTCCCGACCACAACGGGCAACGCCGTCGCAAGCGGCATGATGGACGCGGTTTGCGGCTCGATAATGATGATGCACGGCCGTTTGAAAGAAAAAAACGGCGCGGGCAAGCCTGTCGATGTCATCATTACCGGCGGCGGCGCGGCGAAAGTCGCCGAAGCCCTGCCGCCTGCATTTTTGGCGGAAAATACCGTGCGCGTGGCGGACAACCTCGTCATCCACGGGCTGCTGAACCTGATTGCCGCCGAAGGCGGGGAATCGGAACACGCTTAAAAAATATGCCTTTTTTCAACACGGGGCGGCATCCGTCCGAATCTGTCCGGATTCTGCCGCCCGACAGACTGCCGCCCGGGCGGGCGGGGTTTCAAACATTGAGGAAATTCTAATGAAATGGCTCTTCACCCTTTTGGCGGTACTCAATATTGCCGTATTCGGCGGCACGGTGGGCTATAAATTGGCCGTTAAAGCGGCGGGCGGCGTGCCGGAAAACCGGGCCGTCGAAAACACGCCCCCCGCAACGCCCGCCGCCGGCAATGCGGCGGCATCCGTGGAGGATACGGCGGCACTGCTCAAACCGGGCGACATCCTGAGCGAAGAACAGGCGGAGCAGTTGCGCTTGAAAAAAGAAGCGGAACAGAAAAAACTGAGGGAGAAAAAACAGCGTGAAGAAAAAGCCCGCCGCGAAAAACTCGCCGCCGAAAAGGCGCAGGCGGAACGTGAAAACGGCGCGGCGGATGCCTTATGCGCCGCGCAGGCAAGCCTCACGATGGACGAAGACGACTACCACCGCATCAAAGGGCTTTTGGGCAAATGGTCGCACGTTGCCAGCAGGAGCGTCGAAAAACGCACCGCCAAAGCCAAACCTGCCGACAAAACCTACCGCGTCGTCCTGCCCGTTTCCGCCGATGCCGAAAATCAGGCGGCGGAGCTGTCTGCCAAAGGTTTCAACCCCGTACCGTTTGACGGAGCATTGAGTTTGGGTGTCGGCAACAGCCGGGAAAACGCCCAAGCCCTGCAAAACCGACTTGCCGATGCCGGATTCGGCGGGGCGCATATTGTCGAACACTTTGCCGAAGCCGACAGGCAGGACGATTCTTTGAGCGTGTCGCGTATGACGGTTTTGTTTACGGGCGTGAATGCCGCCGATGCGGACGAAATCCGTAAAATCACGTCCCTATACGGCAAACTGAACCTCAAGTCTTGCAAATAAGTGCAGACCAAAAACGCCAAACCCACCGCTAGGGTGGGTTTGGCGTTTCGGTTTTGAGTATCTGATTAAAAAGGGAATGTATGTCTCGTATATGCCGACTCCAAGTGTGAAAGTGAATTGTGAGGGAATACAGTGTTTAATGGTTCGGAACGGACGGCTTCCGAGTGGTTTTGATTATACGCTAATAATAATAATTATCAATAAAAATTTAAAAATAAATGCGGATTTTTTGTAATGCGATGAAAAATAAACAAATTAACCTGTCCGCCGATGTTTGTGATTTGGGTCGGCAAACTTTCATTGCGCCGGACAAATCGGGGTCGGCAGGCATGGACGGGGGCTTCGTGCCTGTCGGAAAGAAGCCTGCCGTGTTTGAACAACCGTCCGATTTGGTGCGGACAGGGTTGCCATTCGGGGGTGTTTGAGCGCGGATTCGGGGATGCAAAAGCGGTGAAACCGTTGCGGATGAAGGCTTACGGATGCCCCGAGGTATTTTTAAATGTATTCAAACGACAAAACACCCTTCTATTGCCGTACTTAGGGCTTGCGCAGCAGCCTGCGCGCCGGGGAGTCCGGGTGTTTCGTTGGTTGCGGTGTCGGGGCGGGCGGCAAGGTTTTCCGGCCGGTTTCCCTGTTCCTCACGACAAAGCCGTGATGCCGGGGAATGGCGGTTTGCCCGTTTGGGGCCGCGATGCCGTCTGAAGCCTTCAGACGGCATTTTTGCCGCCTTTTTCAATATTCCGCCGAATGCCAAAACGGTTGCCCGACTGTCGGCGTGCTGGCTTGGGCTTTGGTTCGCGCTTCGACCGGCCCGGCTTCAAATGCCAGCCGTCCGGATTCGACGGCGAGTGCGAAGGCGCGCGCCATGTTGACGGGGTCGCCGCTGCGGGAAACGGCGGTGTTTAACAATACGCCGTCAAAACCCCATTCCATCACTTGTGCCGCTTGGGAAGGCAAACCCAAGCCCGCGTCGATAATCAGCGGCGTGTCGGGCAGGCGTTCGCGCAGGATTTTGAGCGCATAGGCGTGAACCGCCCCCAAACCCGTGCCGATGGGAGCCGCCCACGGCATCAACGCCTGACAGCCCGCATCGAGCAGGCGGCGGCAGGCAATCAGGTCTTCGGTGCAATAAGGCAACACTTTGAAGCCGTCTTTAATCAGGATTTCCGCCGCTTCGACGAGTTGGAACACGTCCGGCTGCAAGGTGTCGTCGTCGCCGATGAGTTCCAATTTTATCCAATCGGTTTCAAACACTTCGCGCGCCATTTGCGCCGTCGTTACCGCTTCCTGCACGCTTTGGCAGCCTGCCGTGTTCGGCAGGACGGGAACGCCGGTTTCTTGAAGCAGCGACCAAAACCCCTGACCGTGCGCCTCGCCGCCGCATCCCGTGCGGCGCAGCGAGACGGTAATCATCGCGGGCCGGGCGGTTCGGACGGATTGTTTGAGGATTTCAGGGGTCGGGTAGGCGGCTGTGCCGAGCAGCAGCCGCGAAGGGAAAGTTTCGCCGTACAGGGTGAGCATGATGGATTCTTTGGTATGGTTGTCGGACGCGATGCCGTCTGAAAGCCGGCGGCGTGCCTTTGGGGTTTCAGACGGCATTCAGCCGCCGACGACGGGGCGGACGATGTCGATTTTGTCGTTTTCGTGTAAAACGGTTTCCGTATACGCGCCTTTGGGGATGAAAACGGTGTTGACCGCCACGGCAAAGGGTTTTTGCGGCGCGGTTTGGGCGATGAGGTCGGCAACGCTTGTGCCGTGAAGTTCGGCGGGTCCGCCGTTTAAGATGATGTTCATGGTTTCTCGATGTCTCTGTATTTATAGCGGATTAACAAAAACCGGTACGGCGTTGCCCCGCCCCGGCTCAAAGGGAACGATTCCCTAAGGTGCCCAAGCACCGGGCGAACCGGTTCCGTACTATTTGTACTGTCTGCGGCTTCGCCGCCTTGTCCTGATTTTTGTTAATCCACTATATCTAGCCGAATTACTTTATTTTTTGATACGCAACCGGCCGGTTGCCGTCATTCCCGCGCAGGCGGGAATCCATTTTTGAAATTCGGAAACTGTTTTTCAAATGATGGTTTCTCAAGTTTTACGGCGGATTCCCGCCTGAGCGGGAATGACGGAATTTGATGATATGCCACATTTAAAGTTAAGCATATTTGCGATAACGGGCTAAGTTTTGCCTACACGGCAATTGAATTTTCTTCTTTCGGTTTTATCCATCCCACAAAGCCTGAAACGCTTTAACCACCGCTTCGGGATTTGCCGCTTCGGTTACGGCGCGGACGGCGGCGAGTGAGGAAACTCCGGTGGCCAGCACGGCTCGGGCGTTGTTCAAATCGATGCCGCCGATGGCGACGACGGGCGTGCCGCGAGCCTGTTCCACATATTCGCGCAATTTGTCCAAGCCTTGCGGGGCGGTGGGCATTTGTTTGGTCGTGGTCTGGAAAATCGCGCCGCTGGCGATGTAGCCGGGGTGTACGGACAGGGCGCGGTCGAGTTCGGCGACGGAGTGCGTACTCAAACCCAAACGCAAACCGGCGGCGGCGATGGCGGCAAGGTCGGCGGTGTCCATGTCTTCCTGCCCGAGATGTACGCCGTATGCGCCCGCTTCGATTGCCTCGCGCCAGTGGTCGTTGATGAAAAGCTGTGTGCGGCTGCCTTGACAGGCGGCGACGCAGCGGGCGATTTCGCGTTTCAATTCGTTGCCGTGCAAGGTTTTACAGCGCAGTTGCACCGTGTCGGCACCTGCTTTGACCATGCGCCCCACCCAATCGGCGGTGGGAACGACGGCGTAGAATTTAAGTAGGGATTTTAGGGGCGGGAAGGTCATAGGGTGTCCTTTCGGGCGGCTTTAATCTTGTCTTCCGATATACGCCAAACCGCTTTCTTCATCACGTTCGGGCGCGTCTTTTCCGTCAAACAGTGCCACTGCCAATCTGACGGCGGCGGCGGTTACGGCGGGGGAAATCATAAAGCCGTGCCGGAAAAGGCCGTTGATTTCGATGAGGCGGCGTTCGCGGCTGTAGCGGATTTCGGGGTTGTGGTGGTTGAGCGTGGGGCGCAGGCCGGCGGCGATTTCGAGGATGTCGGCTTCGCCGAAGGCGGGGTGGACGGCATAGAGCGCGGATAAGAGTTCCAGCCCGGAACGTACGCTGGCGGGGGCTTGGCTTTCGCTTTCGATTTGGGTCGCGCCGATGACGAAGACGTGGTTTTCTTTCGGGGCGATGTAGAGCGGATAGCGCGGGTGCAGCAGGCGCACGGGGCGGTTGAGCGTGATTTCGGGCGTGTAAACCCGCGCCACTTCGCCGCGTATGCCGCGCAAGGTGCTGGTGTGCTCGGGGGATTGGTTCCACGCGGTTTTCGCGCCGTAGCCCCGGCAGTCGATTACCCAGTCGTATTGGGCTTGCAGGTCTTGGGGGGCGCATTCGTGTTCCCAATGGCAAGGGACGTTCAGTTCGTCCAAAGCGTCGGCAAGTGCAGACAATATTTGCCGCCCGTCGAGCTGGCCTTCGGTCGGCAGGTAGATGCCGTCTGAAAAACGTCCGCCGAGTTGCGGTTCGCGTTCGGCGATTTCATCGGCGCGCCAACGGACGATTTCGTCATCCGCTACGCCGCCGCGTTTGAGATGGCGGACGAACTCGCTGGATAATGGCTTGTCCTGCCCGTGCCACACAATCAGGCTGCCGTTTTCCTGCATCATCGTGTGCGTGTTCAGACGGCATCGGATGCCGCGCCAAAGCGGAATGCTCTGCCTGCCCAGCCTGATGACTTCGGGCGTTGCCTCGACCGCTTCCGCCGCAGGCGCGAGCATCGCGGCGGCAACATAGGCGGCGGCGTGTTCGCCTTGGCGGGTGCCCTTGTCGAAAAGTTCAATCTGATAACCTTGTTCTGCAAGCTGCAATGCGGTCAGCCTTCCGGAAAGGCCGCCTCCGAGGACGGCGATACGGGTCATGACGGGTTCCTTTGTAAAGATTGGGTTTTTTTAAAGAAAAGGCGTACCGATACGGTGGCAATGGCAACGGCAGACATTACGGGGGCGGTCAGACCGATGCTGCTTTCCCAACCGGACGAGAGCAGGAAGCGGTAGAGGATGAAGCCTGCCAGCCACAGAACCAGTCCGGCAAAGTCAAAGCCTTCAATCTCCTCACGCCGTTTTAAGACGAAAAAGTCGGCAATCAAAACCGCCGCCATCGGCGCAAATACCGAGCCGATAAGCAGCAGGAAGTTTTCATATTCGGTAACGGGCAGCATGACGGCAAGCACCGTGCCGATCAGGGTAACGCCGACAGCGACGGGTGTTTCCGCAAAACGCGCGGAAATGTTGTTCGCACTCGCGCCGGCGGAATAGGTATCGAGAAACGTTGTGGTAACGGTGGAGAGGACGACTGCCAGAATGCCCGTTATGCCCAAGCCCGCGCCCAACAGGATTTTCGCCACGTCGGTTTCTCCGGTAAACAGAGCCGCCGCCAAACCCAAGGCATACATCCAGCAGCCCGTCAGCGTATAGGCGAGCGTTGCCGTCAGGGTTGCCGCAAACGGGCGGCGTGCTTGGCGCGTGTAGTCGGCGGCCAGCGGCAGCCAGGAAAGCGGCATGACGGCGGACAGTTCGACTGCCGTTCCGAAGGTCATGCCGTCTGAAACGGCGGGCGCGGCGTTTGTGCCGGACGAAGCGAACACTTCGACGCTCAACCACAACACGGCAAGCAGCATCAGCAGCATCGAAACGGTTTTCAGCCCGCCCGTTCTGCGTGCGCCGAAAACCAGCCACAGCACGATCAGTGCGCCGTTTGCCAATGCCCACCAGACAAAGGATTCGCCGTCCCACAACACTTTGCCCAAAGCGGAGCTGACCGTTGCGCCGACGTAAATCATCACCGCCGTCCAGCCGGCCAGTTGCAGCATATTCGCCACGGAAAACAGCACTGAACCGCATTTGCCGAACGACAGGCGCACACTTTCCATCGAGCTGCGTCCGGTCAGTGCGCCGATATACGCTGCCGCAAAAAACAGCGCGCCGCCGACGGCATGACCCAAAAGCAGGGCCGCCAGACCGCGCTGCCAGCCCAAGGGGGCGAGCAGCGTACCCGTGCTGATTTCGGCAATCGATACCGCCGCGCCGAACCAAATCAGCCCGATGGCGGCGGAAGATGAAGGAGAGGAGGCATTGCCCGACATATGACGTCCTTTAAAAAGAAGGAAGGTGGGCGGGGAAGTGCGGAAAAGGGAACGGAAGCCCGAAAGGGCGGGGAGGTTTTGTTTCCTACGCAGGCATTACCCCGACAGGTTCTACGGATTTTGCTTTCGCAATCTCAGCCGCCCGGCGGGCGGCACTCCGACAAGAAGGCTTTAAGTTTACACAAAGCAACGTGCGTTGGCAAAATTCTTACATTTTCGACGGCACGGCGCATTTCCATAACAAATGCCGTATAATCAAGCCCCTGATTTTTTATGCGCCGACACTATGCATCCGACCTATTCCGCCGTACAGGCGCGGCTGCTCGAAGCCAACCGCCTTTGCCCCGAACTGCTCGCCAAAAGCCTGTGCATCATCGGCGCGCACCACGTCGATTATGCCGATATCTACTGCCAGCGCACCGCTTATGAAAGCTGGCATTTGGAAGAGGGCATCGTCAAATCGGGCAGCTTCCAAATCGATCAGGGTGTGGGCGTGCGCGCCGTTTCGGGCGACAAAACCGCCTTTGCCTACGCCGACAGCCTGTGCATCGATTCGATAAACCGTTCCGCCCGCGCCGTCCGCGCGATTGGGGCGGCAGGCGGCAAGGTGTCCGCCAAAATGCCGTCTGAAACGCGCGGCAAGCCGGTTTGTTCCGCATCCGACCCCATTGCCGGCCTCGATTCCGCCGCCAAAGTCGCGCTGTTGAACAAAGTGGAAGCAATCGCCAAAGCCGCCGATCCGCGCATCGTGCAAGTGATGGCCGGTTTGACCTGCGAATACGATATGGTTTACCTCGCCCGTCTGGACGGCAAACACGCCGCCGACATCCGCCCGATGGTGCGCCTGAACGTTACCGTCATCGCCAAACAGGGCGAACGCCGCGAACAGGGCGGCGCGGGCGGCGGAGGACGCTACGACTTGGCTTATTTCGATGAAACCTTGGTGCGGCAGTTTGTCGATGCCGCCGTCAAACAAGCCCTGACCAATCTCGAATCCCGTCCTGCGCCTGCCGGCGAGATGACCGTCGTTTTGGGCAACGGTTGGCCGGGCGTGTTGCTGCACGAAGCGGTCGGACACGGTTTGGAAGGCGATTTCAACCGCAAGGGGACCAGCGTCTTTTCCGGCCGGATCGGCGAACGCGTCGCCGCCAAAGGCGTTACCGTCGTCGATCAGGGCGATATTGCCGGCCGGCGCGGTTCGCTCAACATCGACGACGAAGGCAACGAAACACGCCGCACCGTATTGATTGAAGACGGCATCTTGGTCGGCTATATGCAGGACGAAACCAACGCCCGCCTGACGGGTACGCAATCGACCGGCAACGGCCGCCGCCAAAGCTACGCCTCCGTCCCGATGCCGCGTATGACCAACACCTTTATGGAAAACGGCAGCTACGAGCCGGAAGAAATCATCGCGTCCATCGACAAGGGCATTTACGCCGTCAACTTCGGCGGCGGACAGGTGGACATCACCAGCGGGAAATTTGTCTTCGGCGCGTCCGAAGCGTGGTGGGTGGAAGGCGGCAGGCTGCAATACCCCGTCAAAGGCGCGACCATTATCGGCAACGGCCCCGAAGTGCTGAAACACGTTTCGATGATAGGCAACGATACCGCGCTCGACAGCGGTGTCGGCGTGTGCGGCAAAGAAGGGCAGAGCGTCCCCGTCGGCGTGGGGCAGCCGACCCTGCGTATCGATGCCGGGCTGACCGTCGGCGGCAGCGCAATCTGACGCGGAATCCGGCACGATGCCGTCTGAAAGGTTTTCAGACGGCATCGCCTTATTCTTTTTTCCGATGTTTGATATTCCTAAGCATTCTTTAACATTATCTTACAAGTTCATTAAAATACCGCCTTTCGTTAAGCTGATTTCTGATGAACTGGCCTTATTTAATCGATGCCGTACCCAAATTCGCCGATGCGGCAAAGCTGACGCTGGAATTGTCCGTTTACGGCGTTGTTTTGTCGTTGCTGTTCGGCCTGCCCGTCGCCGTGGTAACGGCATACCGCATCCGCCCCTTCTACGCATTGGCGCGCGCCTATATCGAGCTGTCGCGCAATACGCCCCTGCTGATCCAATTGTTTTTCCTATATTACGGTCTGCCGAAAATGGGCATCAAATGGGACGGTTTCACCTGCGGCGTAATCGCGCTGGTTTTCTTGGGCGCAAGCTATATGGCGGAAGCTGTCCGCGCCGGCATCCTCGCCGTCCCCAAAGGGCAGGTCGGAGCGGGCAAGGCAATCGGTTTGAGCCGCTTTCAAGTGTTCCGCTATGTCGAATTGCCGCAGGTTTGGGCGGTCGCCGTTCCCGCCATCGGCGCAAACATATTGTTTTTAATGAAAGAAACATCCGTCGTCAGCACGGTCGGCATTGCGGAATTGTTATTTGTTACCAAAGACGTCATCGGTATGGACTACAAAACCAATGAAGCCTTGTTCCTGCTGTTTGCCGCTTATTTGATTATCCTGCTGCCTGTTTCTTTGTTGGCGCGGCGGATTGAAAACCGCGTACGGAGTGCGAAATATGGCGTTTGAATGGCTGTTTGAAGGAAAAAATGCGGCACGGTTGGGCGAAGGCCTGCTCTTAACGGCACAAATTTCTTTAATCTCTGTTGCGGCTTCTTGCGTATTGGGCACGCTGTTCGGCTTGGTTTTGCGTTCGCGCAACCGGCTTGTCCGCTTTGTCGGACGGTTTTATCTCGAAACCATCCGAATCGTGCCGATTTTGGTGTGGCTGTTCGGCCTGTATTTCGGCCTATCCGTCTGGACAGGCATCCATATCGGCGGATTTTGGGTCTGCGTCTGGGTATTTTCCCTGTGGGGCGTTGCCGAAATGGGCGACTTGGTGCGCGGCGCACTGGAATCGATTGAAAAACACCAGGTCGAATCGGGTCTTGCGCCCGGCTTGAGCCGGGGGCAGGTATTCCGCTGCATCGAGCTGCCGCAAAGCATCCGCCGCGTATTGCCCGGCGCGGTCAACCTGTTCACGCGCATGATCAAAACCAGCTCGCTCGCCTGGCTTATCGGCGTGATCGAAGTCGTCAAAGTCGGGCAGCAAATTATTGAAAACTCGTTGCTGACGCAGCCCAATGCTTCATTTTGGGTTTACGGCCTGATTTTTATGCTGTATTTCTTCTGTTGCTGGCCGCTATCTCTACTGGCGGCAAAACTTGAACAAAAATGGGAACACTGACATGGCTTTACTGAGCATCCGCAAGCTGCACAAACAATACGGCAGCGTAACCGCCATCCAATCCTTAGACTTGGACTTGGAAAAAGGCGAAGTCATCGTACTGCTGGGCCCGTCCGGCTGCGGCAAATCCACCCTCCTGCGCTGCGTCAACGGTTTGGAGCCGCACCAAGGCGGCAGCATCGTGATGGACGGTGTCGGCGAATTCGGCAAAGACGTTTCCTGGCAAACCGCCCGGCAAAAAGTCGGTATGGTCTTTCAAAGCTACGAACTGTTTGCCCACATGACCGTCATCGAAAACATCCTCTTAGGCCCGGTAAAGGTACAAAACCGCGACCGTGCCGAAGCAGAGGCGCAAGCCGGCAAACTGTTGGAACGCGTCGGACTGCTAGACCGCAAAAACGCCTATCCGCGCGAACTTTCCGGCGGTCAGAAACAGCGCATCGCCATTGTCCGCGCCCTGTGCCTGAATCCGGAAGTCATCCTGCTGGACGAAATCACCGCCGCACTTGACCCCGAAATGGTGCGCGAAGTCTTGGAAGTGGTTTTGGAACTCGCCCGCGAAGGGATGAGTATGCTCATCGTAACCCACGAAATGGGGTTCGCACGCAAAGTTGCCGACCGCATCGTCTTTATGGACAAAGGCGGCATCGTCGAATCGTCCGACCCCGAAACCTTTTTTTCCGCACCAAAAAGCGAACGCGCCCGCCAATTTCTGGCAGGTATGGACTACTGATTTACCGCAAACCGTCCGAACCCTTTTCAGACGGCATTTCATAGGGCAGTGCTTTATGTGTCGTCCTGTGTGTTGAAACATCCCAAGCAAACATTCAAAAAGGAGATTTCCAATGAAATTGAACGCCAAACTCAAAGCCCTTTTGGCTTCCGCCGCCATCGCCGTCGGTCTGACCGCCTGCGGGGGCGGCTCCGGCGATGCCCAATCTTCACAAAGCAGCGGTGCGGCAACCGTTGCCGCCATCAAAGAAAAAGGCGTTATCCGCATCGGCGTATTCGGCGACAAACCCCCGTTCGGCTATGTTGACGCAAACGGCAAAAACCAAGGCTTTGACGTTGAAATCGCCAAAGACCTGGCCAAAGACCTGCTCGGCAGCCCCGACAAAGTCGAATTCGTCCTGACCGAGGCCGCAAACCGCGTCGAATACGTCCGTTCCGGCAAAGTCGACCTCATCCTCGCCAACTTTACCCAAACCCCCGAACGCGCCGAAGCCGTCGATTTCGCCGATCCTTACATGAAAGTGGCGTTGGGCGTGGTTTCCCCCAAAAACAAACCGATTACCGACATGGCGCAATTGAAAGACCAAACCCTGCTGGTCAACAAAGGCACCACCGCCGACGCTTTCTTCACCAAAAGCCATCCCGAAGTCAAGCTGTTGAAATTCGACCAAAACACTGAAACCTTCGACGCGCTGAAAGACGGTCGCGGCGTAGCACTCGCGCACGACAACGCCCTGCTGTGGGCGTGGGCGAAAGAAAACCCGAACTTTGAAGTCGCCATCGGCAATCTCGGTCCTGCCGAATTTATCGCCCCCGCCGTTCAAAAAGGCAACGCCGACCTCCTGAACTGGGTCAACGGCGAAATCGCCGCCATGAAAAAAGACGGCCGTCTGAAAGCCGCCTATGAAAAAACCCTCTTGCCCGTGTATGGCGAGAAAGTCAAACCGGAAGCATTGTTGGCCGAATAAGTTTGTTTGACAAGAAAATCCGTATCCGCATTTGAAGGCGGGTGCGGATTTTTTTTCAGCCGCCGAAAATATTGCAAATTCAAAGGAAAAATCAACTATCTCATCGTTTTATTTATTTTATTATTCTTGCGCGTGCGGAAATCAAGTTCGTCCGGTTTTGCCTGTTTTTGAATTTCGGGAAACTTCCAAATCGTCATTCCAGATAAAACGCTTCAGCCTTATGTTTCCGGATGACCGTTTTCGCGGGATGACGGCGGAGCGTTTCTGTTATTCGGATAAATTCCTACGGTATTGAAACGGCGATAAGGTGTTTTCCTTTATTATATAATTTCAATGCAAAATGATATTTTTTGAACAAGCGTGCCGCAAAGCCGGAAAAAATGTTCAAGCCGCATCGGCGGCAGACGGGACGAAAAATGACGTTTGACGAATGGTTGGGCTTGTCAAAACTGCCTAAAATTGAAGCAAGGATGCTGCTGCAATATGTTTCGGAATATACGCGCGTGCAGTTGTTGACGCGGGGCGGGGAAGAAATGCCGGACGAAATCCGACAGCGGGCGGACAGGCTGGCGCAACGCCGTCTGAACGGCGAGCCGGTTGCCTATATTTTAGGTGTGCGCGAATTTTATGGCAGACGCTTTACAGTCAACCCGAACGTGCTGATTCCGCGCCCCGAAACCGAACACTTGGTCGAAGCCGTATTGGCGCGCCTGCCCGAAAACGGGCGCGTGTGGGATTTGGGGACGGGCAGCGGCGCAGTTGCCGTAACCGTCGCGCTCGAACGCCCCGATGCGTTTGTGCGCGCATCCGACATCAGCACGCCCGCCCTTGAAACGGCGCGGAAAAATGCGGCGGATTTGGGCGCGCGGGTCGAATTTGCACACGGTTCGTGGTTCGACACCGATATGCCGTCTGAAAGGCAATGGGACATCATCGTGTCCAACCCGCCCTATATCGAAAACGGCGATAAACATTTGTCGCAAGGCGATTTGCGGTTTGAGCCGCAAATCGCGCTGACCGACTTTTCAGACGGCCTAAGCTGCATCCGCACCTTGGCGCAAGGCGCGCCCGACCGTTTGGCGGAAGGCGGTTTTTTGTTGTTGGAACACGGTTTCGATCAGGGCGCGGCGGTGCGCGGCGTGTTGGCGGAGAATGGTTTTTCGGGAGTGGAAATCCTGCCGGATTTGGTCGGTTTGGACAGGGTTACGCTGGGGAAGTATATGAAGCATTTGAAATAATTGTTTGCAAAATTGGCGGATTTTCCGTTATTGGGTTATGATGTGTTTTGATATGTAAACATTTATAGGTTTGGAGCGATAAACAATGAATGCAGTCGTAGTTGCCGTAATCGTTATGCTGGTGCTGTCGCTGTCGCGCGTGCACGTGGTATTGAGCCTGACGGTCGGCGCGTTTGTCGGCGGCGCGGTGGCGGGTATGCCGCTGCAAAACATTGCCGATGCGGCGGGACAGGTCAGTCAGGCGGGGATTATCCCCGTGTTCAACAAAGGTTTGGAAGGCGGCGCGAAGATTGCGCTTTCTTATGCGATGCTTGGTGCGTTTGCGATGGCGATTACCCATTCCGGCCTGCCGCAGCAGCTTGCCGGCGCGGTCGTCCGCAAGCTGAACCGGGGCGGTATGCCCGACAGCGTGCGTTCGGGCGAGGGCGCGGTCAAATGGCTGCTGCTTTCCATCATCCTTGTGATGGGCATTATGAGTCAGAACGTCATACCCATCCACATCGCCTTTATCCCGATGATTGTTCCGCCGCTGCTTTTGGTGTTTAACCGCCTGAAAATCGACCGCCGCCTGATTGCGTGCGTCATCACTTTCGGGCTGGTTACGACTTATATGTTCCTGCCTTACGGCTTCGGCGCGATTTTTTTGAACGAAATCCTGTTGGGCAACATCCATTCCGCCGCGCCGCAGCTTGATGTGAAAAACATCAACGTGATGGCGGCAATGGCGATTCCCGCATTGGGAATGCTGGCCGGACTCCTGCTGGCGTTTGTCCACTACCGCAAACCGCGACTGTACCAAAGCAACAATGCCGATACGGCGGGCAACGCCGATGCGGCAAACCGTCCGCAGCCGTCCGCCTACCGCAGCCTGGTTGCCGCCGCCGCCATCGCCGTATGCTTTGCCATACAGTTGATGTATGAAGATTCGCTGGTGTTGGGCGCGATGCTCGGTTTCGCCGTATTTATGATGTTGGGGGTCATTAACCGCGACAAGGCAAACGACGTATTCGGCGAAGGCATCAAGATGATGGCGATGGTCGGCTTCATTATGATTGCCGCGCAGGGTTTTGCCGCCGTGATGAATGCGACCGGGCATATTCAGCCGCTGGTGGAAAGCAGTATGGCGATATTCGGCAACAGCAAAGGTATGGCGGCGTTGGCGATGCTGGTGGTGGGGCTTTTGGTAACGATGGGCATCGGTTCGTCCTTTTCCACTTTGCCGATTATTGCCGCGATTTATGTGCCGCTGTGTACCGGTTTGGGCTTTTCGCCGCTTGCCACCGCCGCCATTGTCGGCACGGCGGGGGCGTTGGGCGATGCCGGTTCGCCCGCGTCCGATTCCACGCTGGGCCCGACGATGGGGCTGAACGCCGACGGGCGGCACGACCATATCCGCGATTCCGTCATCCCGACCTTCATCCACTACAACATCCCGCTTCTGATTGCCGGCTGGATTGCCGCGATGGTGCTGTAAATGGACGCGGTTCAAGAGTTGGAACGCCGTATTGTCGAACTGGAAATCCAAACCGCGCTTCAGGAGGACGTAATCTCCGGTCTGAACGCGATGGTGGCGGAATTGCGGCAGACGTTGGATTTGCAGCAGGCTCAGTTGAGGCTGCTGTATCAAAAAATGCAGGACAGGAATCCCGACGCGCAAGAGCCGTATTCCCTGCGCGACGAGATTCCGCCGCATTATTGATGCGCCGCCGTATCCGGATTTCCTTAAATAAAGGCTGTGTTTGAATATTCCGCCGGTGCAACCCTAAGATGTAACCTTAATCAGTCGGACAAAATGCCTTTTATCCGATGAAACCGGTTCTTGTCCGAACGGCGATGAGCGGCTTCCCCCGCTGCAAACAGATAAAACCAACCGGGTATTCAAACACAGCCAAAAAAAGCCGTCCGAACCCAAAGGGGACAGACGGCCAAACACATTACGGGGAAAACGTCTTACTCAATGAGTCTGCGAAACAGACATTGCTAAAACAACTGCAATTATAAGGTAAGTTTATTTTTTTGCAAAGAAATGTAAATTTTTAAATTTTTAAAACCGTTCCGCCGCATCCGTTCGGATGCCGTCTGAAACGGCGGCAGGGTTTTACCGTGCCGCGCCGCAAACCGGGCATTCGGGGTTGCGCGGCAGGTCGAAATATTGCCAGCCCCCTTCCAAGGCACGGTAAACCGCCAGCCTGCCGTGCGACGGTTCGCCCGCTTCCAGCAGGATTTTCAGAGCCTCCGCCGCCTGTGTGCAGCCGACGATGCCGACCAGCGGCGAGAGCACGCCGAAGAGGGAACAGATGCCGTCTGAAGCCGATCCGCCGTCGAACAGGCAGGCGTAACACGGCGAGTCGGGCAAGTCGGGACGGTATGCGGCAAGCTGTCCTTCAAAACGTACCGCCGCCCCTGAAACCAGCGGTGTTTTCGTTTGCACGCAGGCACGGTTGACCGCCTGCCGCGTGGCGTAGTTGTCGCAGCAGTCTAAAACGATGTCGGCGGTTTGAACCAAACCGGTCAGGCGGCAGCCGTCGAGTTTTTCGTTGACGGCGCGGACATCGACAGTATGGTTGATGCGTTTCAGGCGGCCTGCCAAGGTTTCGGCTTTAGGCTTGCCGACATCGCCCTCGTCAAATGCGACTTGGCGTTGCAGGTTGTGCAGCTCGACCGTGTCGGAATCGGCTATGGTCAGCGTGCCGACGCCCGAGGCGGCGAGATAGGGCAGGGCGGCGGCGCCCAATCCGCCGCAGCCGACGACCAAAATATGCGCGGCGGAAAGCTTCTGCTGCCCTTCGATGCCGATTTCGTCCAAGAGGATGTGGCGGCTGTACCGCAGCAGGAGTGCGTCGTCGTTGTCGTGTTCGGTCGCGGTCATGATGATGTTCGGAAAAAACAGTTGCGGGCGATTGTAACGCCGCCGTCGGGCGGCGTTCAACTTCAGACGGCATTTCGGGACATGAGTGGTTAAAGTGTGAACGGTTTGGCACGGATGCGGCATTTGAGGTACATTTACAGTATTTACGGCAATGAGAGGAAAATCATGCAACTGCATATCCTGAACAATCCGAAGGACGCGGCTTTGGCGGCGGACGCGGAATTTTTGAAACAGTCCCTGTTCAACCTCCTGCACGAAGAAGCCTCGCCGTTGGTTGTCGAAACGGTCAAACTCTTGTCCACTTCCGACGACAGCGCGGCATTGATTGAAAAAGTATTGCCGCAATTGGACGAACGGCAGACCTACGATCTGACGCTTGCCTGCGGGCTGTTCGCCCAGATTCTGAATATCGCCGAAGACGTGCACCACGAACGCCGCCGCCAAATCCACGAAGATGCCGGCCACAACGCAGCAGAAGGCAGCCTGACGGAAACCGTCCGCAGGCTCAAAGCGGGGAAAGCCGACGGCAAATCGGTGCAGCGGCAGTTGGACAATACGTCCGTTACCGCCGTTTTGACCGCGCACCCGACCGAAGTGCAACGCCAAACCGTTTTGAATTTCAACCGCCGCATCCGCGCGCTGCTGCCGCAACGCGAACGCTGCACCAATGCCGACGCGCTGGCACGGCTGCGCCGCGAAATCGACACCGTGCTTCTGGGCTTGTGGCAGACCAGCGAAACGCGCCGCCACAAACTCAGCGTCAACGACGAAATCAACAACGGCGTGTCCATCTTCCCGATGAGCTTTTTTGAAGCCCTGCCCAAACTCTACCGCAAGATGGAACACGACTTTCAGACGGCCTATCCCGATGTCCGCGTTCCGAACATCCTTAAAATCGGCGGCTGGATCGGCGGCGACCGCGACGGCAATCCGTTTGTTTCTGGCGAAACCCTGCGCTTTGCCTTCCGCCGCCACGCCGATGCCGTGTTCCGTTTTTACCGCAGCGAACTCGACAAACTTTACCGCGAACTGCCGCTTTCCATCCGCCGCGTCAAAGTCAACGACGACGTAATGGCACTGGCAGCCCTCTCGCCTGACGAAGAAATCGCCCGCACCGAAGAACCTTACCGCCGCGCCATTGCCTACATTATGGCGCGCGCTATGGGCAAAGCGCGCTCGCTCGGTTTGGGCATGGGCTGCAAATTCGGCTTTCTCGAGCCTTATGCTTCGGCCCAAAAATTTCTCGATGATTTGAAAAAATTGCAACGTTCCCTTATCGACAACGGCAGCCGCCTGCTTGCCGAAGGCCGTTTGGCAGACCTCATCCGTTCCGTGTCCGTGTTCGGCTTCCACATGATGCCGCTCGACCTGCGCCAACACGCAGGCAAACACGCCGATGTGGTTGCCGAGCTTTTCCAACACGCAGGCTTGGAAGACTACAACAGCCTGAACGAAGAGCAAAAACAAGCCGCCTTGTTGCGCGAATTGGGCCACCAACGTCCGCTGTACAGCCCGTTCATCACATACAGCGACCATACCTGCCGCGAATTGGCGATTTTCAACGAAGCGCGCAAAATCAAAGACGAATTTGGCGAAGATGCCGTAACACAAAGCATTATTTCCAACTGCGAACAACCCGGCGACCTGCTCGCCTTGGCATTGCTGCTGAAAGAAAGCGGCCTGTTGGCGGTGGAAAACGGCAAACCGCACAGCCGCATCAACATCGTGCCTCTGTTTGAAACCATCGAAGCGCTCGAAAATGCCTGTCCGGTCATGGAAACCATGTTCCGCCTCGACTGGTATGATGCCCTGCTCGAAAGCCGCGGCAACATCCAAGAAATCATGCTCGGCTATTCCGACTCCAACAAAGACGGCGGCTACGTTACCAGCTCATGGTGTCTGCATCAGGCGGAATTGGGCTTGGTCGAACTCTTCAAAAAATACGATGTCCGTATGCGCTTGTTCCACGGTCGAGGCGGCAGCGTCGGACGCGGCGGCGGCCCGTCTTACCAAGCCATCTTGGCGCAACCCGCAGGCAGCGTTGCCGGACAAATCCGCATTACCGAGCAAGGCGAAGTCATCACCGCCAAATACGCCGACCCCGGCAACGCCCAACGCAACTTGGAAACCTTGGTTGCCGCGACTTTGGAAGCCAGCATCCTGCCGGATAAAAAAGACCCTGATGCCAAACTGATGCAGGCATTGTCGGACGTATCGTTCAAATACTACCGCGAACTGATTACCCACCCCGACTTCATCGACTACTTCCTGCAAACCAGCCCGATTCAGGAAATCGCCACCCTCAACCTCGGCAGCCGTCCCGCCAGCCGCAAAACCCTGGCGCGAATTCAGGATTTACGCGCGATTCCGTGGGTATTCTCCTGGATGCAAAACCGCCTCATGCTGCCGGCTTGGTACGGTTTCGGCAGCGCGGTGGAAACCTTGTGCGAAGGCAGCCCCGAAACCCTCGCCGCCCTGCGCGGACACGCCCAAAACAACCCCTTCTTCCAAGCGATGCTCTCCAATATGGAACAAGTGATGGCGAAAACCGACATCACCTTGGCGGAAAACTACGCCGGTTTGAGCGAATCACCCGAAAAGGCAAAAGTCATCTTCGGCATGATTAAGGAAGAATACCGACGCAGCCGCAAAGCCCTGCTCGACCTGCTGCAAACCGAAGAACTTTTGCGCGACAACCGCAGCCTCGCCCGTTCGCTCGCTTTGAGGATTCCATACCTGAACGCGCTCAACGGTTTGCAAGTCGCCATGCTCAAACGCCTGCGCAAAGAACCCGACAATCCGCACGCCCTGCTGATGGTGCACCTGACCATCAACGGCGTGGCGCAAGGTTTGCGCAATACCGGCTGATAGTGCCGCATCGGGGCAAAATGCCGTCTGAACGCCTTTCAGACGGCATTTACCTGACCGCACTTGCAGAGAAACACCGATTGTTTTAAAGTGAACGGCAGTGATATGTTGAAAGACGACCAATGAAAATTACCGTTATCGGCGCAGGTTCGTGGGGTACGGCGCTCGCCCTGCATTTTTCCCAACACGGCAACCGCGTATCCCTGTGGACGCGCAACGCAGACCAAGTCCGCCAAATGCAGGAAGCGCGTGAAAACAAACGCGGACTGCCCGGCTTTTCCTTTCCCGAAACCTTGGAAGTGTGTGCGGATTTGGCAGAGGCGCTCAAAGACAGCGGACTTGTCCTTATCGTAACCTCCGTTGCCGGATTGAGAAGCAGCGCAGAGCTGCTCAAACAGTACGGCGCGGGACACCTCCCCGTCCTCGCCGCCTGCAAAGGCTTCGAGCAGGATACAGGGCTGCTGACCTTCCAAGTCTTGAAAGAAGTATTGCCCGACAATAAGAAAATCGGCGTACTTTCCGGTCCGAGTTTTGCACAGGAACTCGCCAAACAACTGCCCTGCGCCGTCGTCCTCGCCTCCGAAAACCAAGAGTGGATTGAAGAACTCGTACCGCAGCTCAACACGACCGTCATGAGGCTTTACGGCAGTACCGACGTTATCGGCGTGGCAGTAGGCGGTTCAGTCAAAAACGTCATGGCAATCGCTACCGGACTCTCCGACGGACTCGAATACGGACTCAACGCCCGTGCCGCACTGGTTACGCGCGGACTGGCCGAAATCACCCGCCTTGCCTCCGCAATGGGCGCGCAGCCCAAAACCATGATGGGGCTTGCCGGCATCGGCGATCTCATCTTGACCTGTACCGGTGCACTTTCGCGCAACCGCCGCGTCGGCTTGGGTTTGGCAGAAGGCAAGGAACTGCATCAGGTGCTGGTCGAAATCGGGCACGTTTCCGAAGGGGTCAGCACCATAGAAGAAGTCTTCAATACCGCCTGCAAATACCAAATCGATATGCCGATTACCCAAACCCTGCTGCAACTCATCCGCAAAGAAATGACCCCTCAGCAGGTCGTCGAAAGGCTGATGGAACGCAGCGCGCGTTTCGAATAAACAACAAACAGATGCCGTCTGAACCCCCAGACGGCATACAGACAGGTAAGGTCATGAAACAAAATATCGAAAAACTCGAAAGCAGCGTTTATACGTTGGTACAAAAATTCGAAACCCTCGTCAGCGAAAACCGCCGCCTCAAAGAAACCGTCGCCGAACTCGAACGGGCGCACGAGCGGCAAAAACTCGAACACGAGACCGCCGTCGACGAACTCAGCGAAGCCCTGCTCGTCCAAGTCGGCAAACTCAAAGAAGACCTGCAAAACAAAATCGACAGCCTGACGGAAGAAAATGCACGATACCGCGCCCTGCTCGAACAGAGCAGGGAGAAAATCAGCGCACTGGCAGCGCGCCTCCCCCAACGGCAGGAAACGCAGCAATAAGGATTAAAGGATGAACATCGAACAAGTCTACATCGAAGTCATGCACGCCCGGCTGACCGTCAACACGCCGGCAGAAGAAAAAGACACACTGTTGCAGGCAGTCGGAATGCTCAACGGCAAAGCCGAAGCCATCCGCGAAGGCGGCCGCGTCGCGGACAGCGAAAAAATCGTCATTATGGCCGCGCTCAACGTCGTCCACGACCTATTGAAAACCTCCCTGAACGGCGGCGATTTGGCAATCGGCGATTTTGCGCGTAAAATAACCGATATGGACAACGCCTGCCAAAAGGCACTATCCCGCTTGGGGCAGGAATAACCCCTTTTTCCCTGCGGTGTCCGCGAAGGCATATATTCCTTTGAACCAATAAGTTCGCTTAAGGTTGCCGGGAGCAGTAGTGGGCGCGAGCGTCCTTTTGCGGACGCACCCGAAACTACCCGGGGCAGCCGCCTTGTCAGCAAGGTTCAAGCGGATTCGGCCGAAACGGCTCTCGCGGGGATTCCCATTCAAAACCGCATCGCAACGATGCGGTTTTTCACATTGGCCGCCGTCCCGCCCGAAAAAGCAGTATGCAGTCTGCCGAAATCCGGAAAATCCTTCCGTAACGCGGTAATGCGATTGACAAAATCAAATCCTGTCTTTAAAATCCATAACTTTCTATATCTATCTGGATTTCCACTATGAAAACCTTTTCAGCGAAACCTCACGAGGTGAAACGCGAATGGTTCGTCATCGATGCCCAAGACAAAGTCTTGGGTCGCGTTGCAACCGAAGTCGCCAGCCGTCTGCGTGGCAAACACAAACCTGAATACACCCCCCACGTCGATACCGGCGATTACATCATCGTCATCAATGCGGACAAACTGCGTGTAACCGGTGCCAAATTCGAAGATAAAAAATACTTCCGCCATTCCGGTTTTCCAGGCGGCATCTACGAGCGCACTTTCCGCGAAATGCAAGATCAATTCCCGGGCCGCGCTTTGGAGCAGGCTGTAAAAGGTATGCTGCCCAAAGGTCCGCTGGGTTACGCCATGATTAAAAAACTGAAAGTGTACGCTGGTGCGGAGCATGCCCATGCTGCGCAACAACCCAAAGTTTTGGAACTGAAATAATAAGGACACGACATGAACGGTAAATACTACTACGGCACAGGCCGCCGCAAAAGTTCAGTGGCTCGTGTATTCCTGACTAAAGGTACGGGTCAAATCATCGTAAACGGCCGTCCCGTTGACGAATTCTTCGCACGCGAAACCAGCCGTATGGTTGTCCGCCAACCTCTGGTTCTGACTGAAAACGCCGAATCTCTCGACATCAAAGTAAATGTTGTCGGCGGCGGCGAAACCGGCCAGTCCGGCGCAATCCGCCACGGTATTACCCGTGCCCTGATTGATTTTGACGCTGCTTTGAAACCCGCCTTGTCTCAAGCCGGTTTCGTTACCCGCGATGCGCGCGAAGTCGAACGTAAAAAACCGGGTCTGCGCAAAGCACGCCGTGCAAAACAATTCTCCAAACGTTGATTTTGGAAATTCAAAAAACCCTGCTTATCGCAGGGTTTTTTATTTGTAACAGGCGGTTTCCCATTGGTAATCTAAAGATTACGGATTGGGCAAAAATCAAAAACAGCACCAGTATCGACTACACGGACGAACTGACCGTCAGGGATGGCTGTTACTGGAGAGGACATCGTATTTCTACTTTGTAAAATAACTTTTAATTTATTTAGAGTTATTGAAAAAATAGAACGGCTATTTCAACTAGCCTATAAAAATGGCAATCTATTAGGGTTAGCATAGGTGTCACCGCCGCCGTTCAAGCCGATCAGTAAAGGAACAGTTTCCTAGTTTTTAGCTAACCTGTATTACATAATGGGGAGAATATCTTAAATAACCAAGCATCCTTAATCATAATTTAGAGAAATTATTTTTTCAGAGTCTAACCCTTTTAATATGATTAACTTATTAACTTTATCTATTTCCCAGTCTGATATTATATCGGTAGATACTGAATTCTCTCTTATTAAATTTTTATCTGTAATAATTGCACCCAACTCATGAATAATACAAATTTTTTGATTATCCAATAAATAAATATCAAAAACTATTCCATCTATATTTAGTATGTTAACTTTTGAATTTTGTATAGAAATACAAAAAACGACTGAATCAAATCCGATAAAAATATTTTTATCATCAAGCATTAATACTTTTGGGGGAATACTTATGCAAGAAACAGCTAATCCAATACCTATATTGAATTCTTTATAAAAAGAAAGAATAAAACATCGATAAATCTCTTTTCCTCCCTCTTGTAGAATAATATATTTTTGATAGGTGTTTATTAAATAGTCTTCTAACTCTCTTATGGAATTATAAGGATATTTCGTTAATCTCATTATTTTGTTCCATGTCTAAAACGTCCTGTTGATCCATATATTTCACCCGTTATGAGTCTGTTCCCATCTCATATAGTTTCAAGTTTAACAACCCCTTGAGGCTATGTTAAAAGAGTTTTTCTAATAACTATTCCGTTTTCTTAAATATAAAAAAATAGAAAAATAGCCCGGGTATAGTTTGAACAAGGGAAATCAGACCGGTTCCAACTCACTTAATCCGGGCAAGTCCGCGAAGCCGCGTTCACGTATGATTTGGCAAAAGTTGTTCAGATAACTTTTATCTGTGTCTTCAGTGCGGATGGCGGCATACAGTTTGCTTTGCAGTCCGTCGGCAGTAATTTGGCGGTGGACGACATAGCCTTTTTCAAGGTAGGGCATGACTGTCCAATAGGGAAGGGCGGCAATGCCACGTCTGCTGGCAACCAGTTGGATAATGGCGATGGTCAGCTCGCTGTGCCGGCGCGGCGGGTTGATGTTTTTCGGAATCAGGATTTTTTTGGGTAAATCCAGCATTTCATCGGGAACGGGATAGGTAATCAGGGTTTCCCCGATAAAGTCTTCCGCCGTCCAAACGTTTTTGGCGGCAAGCGGATGGTCCGGGGCGCAAATGCCGACCATTTCGTAGGCAAACAGTGGGTGGAAGCTGATGCTGCTTTGTTTTTCGGCTTCGGAGACAATGGCGAGGTCGGCGCGGTGTTGCAGCAGCAGCCCGACGGGATCCGCTTGGAATCCTGATACGATATCCAGTTCGACTTGGGGCCACATCGGGCGGAATTCGCCCATGGCGGGCATCAGCCAGTCGAAACAGGTATGGCATTCGACGGCAATCCGCAGCTCTCCCGCCTCCCCTTCCGTGATTCGCGCCAAATCTCGTTCTGCAACAGCAACTTGAGGTATCAGTTCGTGGGCGAGGCGCAGCAGCCTTTCGCCCACCGGGGTAAAGCGCAGGGGCGTGGATTTGCGTTCGAACAGCGGCGTGCCGTAGTGGTTTTCGAGCATACGGATCTGGTGGGAAAGGGCGGATTGGGTAAGGAAAACCCGTTTGGCGGCAAGGGAGACGCTGCCGGTTTCTTCAAGTGCCAGCAGGGTTTTGAGGTGGCGCAATTCGATAATGGAATCCATGGGGCTTCAGACGGCATATTGAACCGGCGCATATTAAAATAATTCATATGCGGGTGCAAATCGGAAAAATGGGCGTTTCGGGCATTTGCGGTTAGAATGCCCGCTTGTTTGGAAATGACAGGAAAAATATGGTTTTGCGCAGAGATTTTTTAGCCTGGTGCGACGAAACGTTGCAGACGGCATCGTTTAAAGATTACGCCCCCAATGGTTTGCAGGTTGAAGGGAGGGAATATATCGGGAAAATCGTTACGTCGGTAACGGCAAGCAGGGCAGCGATTGATTTTGCTGTGGAGCAGAAGGCAGATTTGCTTTTGGTACATCACGGTATGTTCTGGAAAAACGAGCTGCCGACCGTTACCGGTTGGAAAAAAGAACGGATTGCCGCACTGTTACGGCACGACATCAATATGGCAGGCTACCATCTGCCCCTGGATGTGCATCCCATACTGGGCAACAATGCCCAACTCGCCGACAGATTGGGTTTTGCGACAGAAAAACGGTTCGGCGAACAAAACCTGCTCAACTCGGGCAGCCTGAAACAAGCCAAGACACTCGGCGCATTGGCGGCGCATATTGAAACAGTTTTGCAACGTAAGCCTGTCGCCATCGGCAATCCCGAACGCGAAATCCGACGGGTTGCATGGTGTACCGGCGGTGCACAGGGCTTTTTTCAGACGGCAATAGATGAAGGCGTCGATCTGTATCTGACGGGTGAAATTTCCGAAGCCCAATACCACCTCGCCAATGAAACGGGTACGGCTTTCATTTCGGCAGGGCATCACGCGACGGAACGTTACGGCGTACGCGCGCTGGCAGAATCGGCGGCAGAGGTTTTCGGGTTGGAAGTGTGCCATTTTGACGAAAACAACCCGGCTTGAGTCTTGAGAAATATCATAAAACTTTACCTTATTTTAAATAATGCTTTGAGTATCACTGCAAACTGGGTAAAATTGCAATGTTTAATGGCTCGGCATTCCCAAAATATTAGGACGACTGAATAATGGATAATCAAGAAATCAACAACGGCCGCCGCCGTTTCCTGACACTTGCGACCTGCGGCGCGGGCGGAGTGGCAGCATTGGGTGTGGCAACGCCGTTTGTGGCCAGTTTTTTCCCTTCGGAAAAAGCCAAGGCCGCCGGTGCTGCCGTCGAGGTGGATGTCAGTAAAATCGAAGCGGGTCAGCTGCTGACCGCCGAGTGGCAAGGCAAACCGATTTGGGTGCTCAACCGTACAGATCAGCAGCTTAAAGACCTGAAAGGCCTGAACGGCGAACTTACCGATCCCAATTCCGATGCGGAACAGCAGCCGGAGTATGCTAAAAACGAGACCCGTTCGATTAAGCCGAACATCCTTGTCGCCATCGGTATCTGCACCCATTTGGGCTGCTCGCCCACCTTCCGTCCCGACATTGCCCCCGCCGATTTGGGCGCAGACTGGAAGGGCGGCTTCTTCTGCCCGTGCCACGGTTCGAAATTCGACTTGGCCGGCCGCGTATATAAAGGTGTTCCTGCCCCGACCAACCTGGTTGTCCCGCCATATAAATACTTGAGCGACACAACTATCTTGGTGGGCGAAGACTAAGAATAAGGAACGATAATTATGGCAAACCAAACCAATAGCAAAGCAAAAGCATTGTTAGGCTGGATGGACGCTCGCTTCCCCCTGTCTAAAATGTGGAATGAGCATTTGGCGCAATACTATGCGCCGAAAAACTTTAATTTTTGGTACTATTTCGGCTCTTTAGCCCTGCTCGTCCTCGTGATTCAAATCGTCAGCGGTATTTTCCTGACGATGAACTACAAACCGGACGGCAACCTGAATGCCTACCATCTGCCTGCTGCCTTTACCGCAGTAGAGTACATCATGCGCGACGTGTCCGGCGGTTGGATTATCCGCTACATGCACTCCACCGGCGCATCTTTCTTCTTCATTGTTGTTTATCTGCACATGTTCCGTGGTTTGATTTACGGTTCATATAAAAAACCGCGCGAATTGGTGTGGATTTTCGGTTCTTTGATCTTCTTGGCATTGATGGCGGAAGCCTTTATGGGCTACCTGCTGCCTTGGGGTCAGATGTCCTTTTGGGGTGCGCAGGTGATTATCAACCTGTTCTCCGCCATTCCCGTCATCGGTCCTGATTTGTCCACTTGGATTCGCGGCGACTTCAACGTTTCCGACGTTACCCTGAACCGCTTCTTCGCCCTGCACGTTATCGCCGTACCGCTGGTATTGCTCGGTTTAGTCGTGGCACACATCATCGCACTGCACGAAGTGGGCTCTAACAACCCCGACGGTGTGGAAATCAAGAAAAACAAAGATGAAAACGGCATTCCGCGCGACGGCATCCCGTTCCACCCTTACTACACTGTTAAAGACATCCTGGGCGTCGTTGTATTCCTGATTGTCTTCTGTGCCGTATTGTTCTTTGCCCCTGAAGGCGGCGGCTACTTCCTCGAAGCGCCGAACTTCGATGCGGCAAATGCGCTGAAAACACCCCCGCACATTGCGCCGGTATGGTATTTCACACCGTTCTACGCCATTTTGCGTGCGATTCCTTCCTTCTTGGGAACGCAGGTTTGGGGTGTAATCGGTATGGGCGCGGCGGTCGTGTTGATTGCCCTGCTGCCTTGGCTGGACAGGGGCGAGGTGAAATCCGTCCGTTACCGCGGTCCGATTTTCAAAACCGCATTGGTCTTGTTCATCATTTCCTTTATCGGTTTGGGTATTTTGGGCGCGATGGTGGCAACCGATACGCGTACTTTGGTCGCGCGCATCCTGTCCTTCGTCTATTTCGCATTCTTCCTGGGTATGCCGTTCTATACCAAGCTGGATAAAAACAAACCGGTTCCCGAACGCGTAACCATGAGCACCGCCAAACAAAAAATCATGTTCTTTGTTTACGTCGGCATTACTGCCGTGGGTGCTTACCTGTTTGCAACCAACATCTGATGAGGGCAGTCGAAATGAAACAAGCTATGAAGAATTGGTTTGCTGCCTTGCTGTCGGCAGTACCCATGAGTGCGGCATTTGCTTCGGGCGGTCATGCACACTATGAGAAAGTCGATATTGATTTGCGCGACCAAGTAAGCTTGCAGCGCGGCGCACAAATCTTTACCAACTACTGTTTGTCCTGCCACTCGGCAAGCGGTATGCGTTTCAACCGTTTGAAAGACATCGGTCTGACTGATGAAGAAATCAAGAAAAACCTGATGTTTACCACCGATAATGTCGGCGATGTCATGCATTCGGCGATGAACCCGAAAGATGCGGCAAAATGGTTTGGTGCTGCTCCGCCCGATTTGACATTGATTGCGCGTTCCAAAGGTGCAGACTACCTTTACGCCTATATGCGCGGCTTCTATAAAGATCCGACCCGTCCGAGCGGCTGGAACAATACCGTATTCGATAAAGTCGGTATGCCCCACCCGTTGTGGGAACAGCAAGGTGTTCAGGCAGTCGAGTTGGATGCCAAAGGTCAGCCGGTTATGGTAAAAGACGAACACGGCGAGATGAAGCCTAAGCTGTATTGGGAATCTACCGGCCTGCACAGCCGCCGCCTGCCGAACGGCAAAGTCATCCAAAAAGAGTACGATACTTATGTACGCGATTTGGTCAATTACCTTGTGTACATGGGTGAACCTGCACAACTGCAACGCAAACGTATAGGCTATGTCGTGATGATTTTCTTGTTGGCGGTTATGCTGCCTTTGGCATACTTCCTGAAAAAAGAATATTGGAAAGACGTACACTAAGCGTTTGGAACAAAAGGGCAAATCCTTTAGGGTTTGCCCTTTTTGCATGCTTCTGCCCTTTGGGAAAATCAGCACCCGGATGCCGTCTGAACATAGCTGCAACATTTCAGACGGCATCATTCTAAAAATGTCAGACATCGGGAACTTAATCAGGGTTTGTGGCAGATTGATATTGAATTAGGAAAAGGTCTGAAACCGCAAGCAGCATGGTAAGGCGATGTCGAACAGGTTTAAAGCCAATCCGCTATATTTTTTGGAGCTGCACCGTGCAAACAGGTAGAATGGCGGCGGTTTTGTCCGGTGTGAAAATGTTTGAATATTAGGATGATTGATGGAGCTGATGACTGTTTTGCTGCCTTTGGCGGCGTTGGTGTCGGGCGTGTTGTTTACATGGTTGCTGATGAAGGGCAGGTTTCAGGGCGAGTTTGCCGGTTTGAACGCGCAATTGGCGGAAAAGGCGGCAAGATGTGATTTTATTGAACAGGCACACGCAGAAATTGCATCAGAATTGGCCGCTTTGGATGGGAAATACGAGCATTTGCAGGACGAAAATTATGCTTTGGGCAACCGTTTTTCCGCAGCCGAAAAGCAGATTGCCCATTTGCAGGAAAAAGAGGCGGAATCGGTTCGGTTGAAGCAGTCGTATATCGATTTGCAGGAAAAGGCGCAGGGTTTGGCGGTTGAAAACGAACGTTTGGCAACGCAGCTCGGGCAGGAACGGAAGGCGTTTGCCGAGCAATATGCGCTGGAACGCCAAATCCGCCAAAGAGTCGAAACCGATTTGGAAGAAAGCCGCCAAACTGTCCGCGACGTGCAAAACGACCTTTCCGATGTGGGCAACCGTTTTGCCGCCGCCGAAAAACAGATTGCCTATTTGCAGGAAAAAGAGGCGGAAGCGGAGCGGTTGAGGCAGTCGCATACCGAGTTGCAGGAAAAGGCGCAGGGTTTGGCGGTTGAAAACGAACGTTTGGCAACGCAAATCGAACAGGAACGCCTTGCTTCTGAAGAAAAGCTGTCCTTGCTGGGCGAGGCGCGCAAAAGCTTGAGCGATCAGTTTCAAAATCTTGCCAACACGATTTTGGAAGAAAAAAGCCGCCGTTTTACCGAGCAGAACCGCGAGCAGCTCCATCAGGTTTTGAACCCGTTGAACGAACGCATCCACGGTTTCGGCGAGTTGGTCAGGCAAACTTATGATAAAGAATCGCGCGAGCGGCTGACTTTGGAAAACGAATTGAAACGGCTTCAAGGGTTGAATGCGCAGCTGCACAGCGAGGCAAAGGCCCTGACCAACGCGCTGACCGGCACGCAGAACAAGGTTCAGGGCAATTGGGGCGAGATGATTCTGGAAACGGTTTTGGAAAATTCCGGCCTTCAGAAAGGGCGGGAATATGTGGTTCAGGCGGCATCCGTCCGAAAAGAGGAAGACGGCGGCACGCGCCGCCTCCAGCCCGACGTTTTGGTCAACCTGCCCGACAACAAGCAGATTGTCATTGATTCCAAGGTTTCGCTGACGGCTTATGTGCGCTACACGCAGGCGGCGGATGCGGATGAGGCGGCACGCGAACTGGCGGCGTATATCGCCAGCATACGCGCGCATATGAAAGGCTTGTCGCTGAAGGATTACACCGATTTGGAAGGTGTGAACACATTGGATTTCGTCTTTATGTTTATCCCTGTCGAACCGGCCTACCTGCTGGCGTTGCAGAATGACGCGGGCTTGTTCCAAGAGTGTTTCGACAAACGGATTATGCTGGTCGGCCCCAGTACGCTGCTGGCGACTTTGCGGACGGTGGCGAATATTTGGCGCAACGAGCAGCAAAACCAAAACGCGCTGGCGATTGCGGACGAAGGCGGCAAGCTGTACGACAAGTTTGTCGGCTTCGTACAGACGCTCGAAAGCGTCGGCAAAGGCATCGATCAGGCGCAAAACAGCTTTCAGACGGCATTCAAGCAACTTGCCGAGGGACGCGGGAATCTGGTCGGACGCGCCGAGAAACTGCGTCTGTTGGGCGTGAAGGCAGGCAAACAGCTTCAACGGGATTTGGTCGAGCGTGCCAACGAACAGACGGCATTTGCTTTGGGCAAACCTTCGGAACAGGAAGCGGCTGACGAAGCCGAATAGGAAAGGCGGATGCGTTTCAGACGGCATCAGTGCAGATGATGCCGTCTGAAGACTTTGGAAAGTCGGTTAGAAAAACGGATTGTGCCGTTTTTCGTGTCCGATGGAAGTCATACGCCCGTGTCCGGCGACAACTTGCACGGTTTCGGGGAAGGCGAATAATTTGTTGCGGATATTATTGATTAAGTCGGCGTGGTTGCCGCGCGGAAAATCGGTCCTGCCTATGGTTTCGTAAAACAACACGTCGCCCGCAATCAGCAGCTCCGCTTCGGCACAATAGAAAACCACGTGTCCGGGCGTGTGCCCCGGAATATGCAGCACTTGGAAGGCATAGCGTCCGACCGTGAGCGTTTCGCCTTCTTCGAGCCAACGGTTCGGCGCAAAGGCGGGCGAGACGGGGAATCCGTATTGCGCGGTGGTTTGCGGCAGCGATTGGAGCAGGAATTCATCTTCGCGGTGCGGGCCGAGGACGGGGACTTTATGCGTTTCCAGCATCTCGACCACGCCGCCCGCGTGATCGAGATGACCGTGCGTCAGCCAGATTGCCGTGAGCGTGAGTTTGCGGTTTGCCAACGCTTGCAGCAGGAACGGCACGTCGCCGCCGACATCGGTCAGGACGGCTTCGCCGCTTTCGTCGTCCCAAATCAGGGTGCAGTTTTGGCGGAAGGGGGTAACGGGGAGAATTTCGTAACGTAGGGTCATCGGCGTGTTCCTAAAACGGTTTTTCAGACGGCATCGGGTTTGCCGTTTGTTTTATGGCGGTTTGCCGCCTGTTTTGATATTGGGGGAATCAGGTGATTAAGAAGATAATCGGCGGCATCATACCGATTTTTACGGCGGTTTTCATCCCTGCATCGGCAGGCGCGGCGGATTTGATGCTGGCGCAGGAATACAAAGACCAAGAGATTGCGGGCTGGGCGATGAGCGAGAAGCTCGACGGCGTGCGCGCGTATTGGGACGGAAAGCACCTGATAAGCCGTCAGGGTTATGCGTTTACGCCGCCCAAAGGCTTTACCGCGCAGTTTCCGCCTTATCCTTTGGACGGCGAATTGTATAGCGGGCGCGGTCAGTTCGAGCAGATTTCTGCTACCGTGCGTTCTGTTTCTTCAGACTGGCGCGGCATCCGCCTGCACGTTTTCGACGTACCCAAGGCGCAGGGCAACCTCTACCAACGTTTGGCAGTCGCAACGCAGTGGCTGAAAACGCATCCGAACGCGCCGATTACCATCATCCCGCAAATCAAAGTGCGCGACCGGCGGCACGCGATGGACTTTTTAAAACAAATCGAAGCGCAGGGCGGCGAAGGCGTGATGCTGCGCCAGCCCGAATCCCGTTACAGCGGCGGCAGGAGCAGCCAATTATTGAAGCTGAAAAGCCAATACGACGACGAATGCACGGTAACGCGGCACTATGAGGGCAAAGGGCGAAACGCCGGACGGCTGGGCGCGGTCGGCTGCAAAAACCGACACGGCGAATTCCGCATCGGCAGCGGTTTCAAGGACAAAGACCGCGACAACCCGCCCAAAATCGGCACGCTGATTACCTACCGTTACCGTGGCTTTACGCGGAAAGGCACGCCGAAATTTGCCACCTTCGTGCGCGTGCGTACCGACCGTTGAGCAGGACGGCTCGGACGGCAGCCGATACTTTGGTTTATAATTTTCCTTTTACCGACCGATTCCGACATATGACCGATTTAGAAACCAAACGCCTTGAAACACAGGCGATGCTTGAAAACGCCGAACTTTTGTTCGACCAAGGGCAATGCCGCGCCGCACTGCAAAAAGTGGCGTACGAGATTACGCGCGATTTGGGGGATAAATATCCGTTGCTCCTGCCCGTGATGGGCGGGGCGGTGGTGTTTACGGGGCAGTTGCTGCCGCTGTTGCGCTTTCCCTTAGACTTTGATTATGTTCACGTTTCCCGTTACGGCGACAAGCTGGAGGGCGGCGCGTTCAACTGGAAGCGTATGCCTGATGCGGAACAAATCCGGGGCAGGCACGTGGTCGTGTTGGACGATATTTTGGACGAAGGGCATACGATGTCCGCCATTCAAGCCAAACTTTTGGAAATGGGTGCGGCAAGCTGCCGTGCGGCGGTGTTCGCCAATAAATTAATCGACAAAGAAAAACCGGTCAAAGCCGATTATGTCGGACTGGATGTGCCGAACCGTTATGTTTTCGGTTACGGTATGGATGCGGCAGGCTGCTGGCGCAATTTGGGCGAGATTTACGCATTGGGCGGAAAATAAGGGATGCGATGCCGTCTGAAGGCCTTTCAGACGGCATCGCGCCCATACGCCGGCAGGATTAATGAGGAACAGGACGCATCAATATGATAGGGCTTTTAATCATCACACACGAAACCATAGGCGAAGCCTACCGCAAGCTGGCGCATCATTTTTTTCCGGGCGGGCTGCCTGAAAACGTCCGCATACTCGGCGTGCAGCCGACGGAAGGCCAAGACGACATTATCAACAACGCCATTTCCGCGCTGCAAGAGTTTCCTGAAAACCACGGTGTATTGATTATGACCGACATCTTCGGCGCGACCCCCTGCAATGCCGCCCGCCGGCTCGTGCGCGAAAACAAATCGGCGATTTTGACCGGGCTGAACGCGCCGATGATGGTTAAGGCCGTCCAATATTCGCCGGCGGCGGAAGACCTTGCCGCCTTTACCGAATGCGTCAGGGAGGCGGCGGTAAAAGGCATTTTCGCCATCACGTCCGCGCCCGAAGATTTGGTGTGCCGGCGCAGCGGCGATGCCGTCTGAAGAAGCGGCAGGGCAGGAAAACATTTTAAACGGCGTCTGCTGCCGATATATAGCGGATTAACAAAAATCAGGACAAGGCGGCGGGCCGCAGACAGTACGGATAGTACGGAACCGGTTCGCCCGGTGCTTCAGCACCTTGGAGAATCGTTCTCTTTGAGCCAAGGCGGGGCAACGCCGTACTGGTTTTTGTTAATCCACTATACATAACACGGGAACCGAAATGCTCAAACAATCCATCGAAATCATCAACAAACTCGGACTCCACGCCCGCGCGTCCAGCAAGTTCACCCAAACCGCGTCCCAATTCAAAAGCGAAGTCTGGGTTACGAAAAACGGCAGCCGCGTCAACGGCAAAAGCATTATGGGGCTGATGATGCTCGCAGCCGCCAAGGGTACGGTCATCGAACTGGAAACCGACGGCTTGGACGAAGCCGCAGCCATGAAGGCATTGACCGACTTAATCAACGACTACTTCGGCGAGGGCGAATAATGAGTATCGTGCTGCACGGCGTGGCGGCGGGCAAAGGCATTGCCGTCGGTTGCGCCCACCTGATTGCGCGCGGTACGGAGGAAGTGCCGCAGTATGATGTTGCTCAGGCGGACACCGATGCCGAAGCCGAACGTTTCGATGCCGCCGTCAAAGCCACGCGCAAAGAGTTGGAACAGCTCCGCAGCGCGATTCCCGAAAACGCCCCGACCGAGTTGGGCGCGTTCATCTCGCTGCACCTGATGCTCTTGACCGATGTTACCTTGTCGCGCGAACCCGTCGATATTTTAAGGGAACAAAAAATCAACGCCGAGTGGGCATTGAAGCAGCAGAGCGACAAACTCGCCGCCCAATTCGACAATATGGACGATGCCTATTTGCGCGAACGCAAGCAGGATATGCTGCAAGTCGTCCGCCGCATCCACAACAACCTGATCGGGCAGGGCAACGAGTTGGAGGTTGCCGACAACCTGTTTGACGAAACCGTTCTGATTGCAAACGACCTTTCACCCGCCGACACGGTTTTGTTTAAAGAGCAGCGCATTGCCGCCTTCGTTACCGATGCCGGCGGCCCCACCGGGCATACGGCGATTTTGGGCAGGAGCTTGGACATCCCGTCCGTCGTCGGGCTGCACAACGCGCGCAAACTGATTACCGAAGGCGAAACGGTCATCGTGGACGGCATCAACGGCGTGTTGATTATTTCGCCGGATGAGTCGGTGTTGAACGAATACCGCCGCCGCGCCCGCGAATACCGCAGCCACAAACGCGATTTGAACAAGCTCAAAAAAACCGCCGCCGCCACCGCCGACGGGGTCTGCATCGAGCTTGTGGGCAATATAGAATCCGCCGAAGACGTGAAACCGCTGCACAACCTCGGCGCAGACGGCATCGGGCTGTTCCGCAGCGAGTTTCTTTACCTGAACCGCGATACGATGCCGTCTGAAGACGAGCAGTACGAAGTGTACAGCGCGATTGTCAAAAAAATGAAGGGCAAAAGCGTAACGATACGGACAGTCGATTTGGGTGTGGACAAAAATCCGCGCTGGTTCGGGAAAAACAGCACGCCCAACGGCAGCCTCAACCCCGCGCTGGGCATGACCGGCATCCGCCTGTGCCTTGCCGAACCGGTCATGTTCCGCACGCAGATGCGCGCCATCCTCCGTGCGGCGGTACACGGCCCCGTCCGCATGATGTGGCCGATGATTACCTCCGTATCCGAAGTGCGCCAGTGCCTCATCCACCTCGACACCGCGCAACGCCAGCTTGCCGAACGCGGCGATGCCTTCGGCGAAGTCGGCATCGGCTGCATGATTGAAATTCCGTCTGCCGCGCTGACCGTCGGCAGTATTTTGAAACTGGTCGATTTCATCTCCGTCGGTACCAACGATTTGATCCAATATATTCTGTCCGTCGATCGCGGCGACGACAGCGTCAGCCATCTCTACCAACCCGGACATCCTTCCGTGCTGAAAATGCTGCAACACGTCATCCGTACCGCCAACCGCATGGACAAAGACGTGTCCGTATGCGGCGAGATGGCGGGCGATACCGCGTTTACCCGCGTTTTATTGGGTATGGGGCTGCGCCGTTTTTCCATGAATCCGAACAACATCCTGCCCGTCAAAAACATCATTCTGCACAGCAATGCCGGACAGCTCGAAGGCGATATTGCGAAAGTCATCCGCTGCGAAGACGAAGAGAAGTCGGAAAAGCTGATCAAACAGATCAACAGCGTGTCTGTCGCGGAAGAAGCCGAAGTCAAGGGACGGAAATAAATATTGTTGACAATGCGAGCGGGTTGCAGTCAAATAACGCCCTTAAAAAATACAGCTGCTTTGGTCAAGAAATGCCGTCTGAAAAATTTTCAGACGGCATTTTGTTTGGCAGGCATTTCTGCCGCATCATCGGAAACGGACGATACGCCCTTCATCGACGCGGATGCGGACCGTACCGTTTCCGGAAATACCGTCCGTATGTTGTCCGACAGTCAGGTTTAAGGTCAGCTCGCCGTGTTCGGGATGGACGGCGGAAAGCCGGAGCGAGTCGGGCAGGCGGACGAGGGACAGCAGGCGGCATTCCGTTCCATGATTGTCCAAGCACACGGCATTTTGCGGAATATGGCGGTCATCGTCGGTATTGGGCAGCCCCATCAGACGGGCGACCTGCACGCCGGCAGGCGTTTGAATCAAGGTTTCGGGCGTACCGCATTGAAGGATTTTCCCCTCGTGCATGACGGCGATTTCGTCCGCCGCCGTGCAGGCCTCTTCGGGCGAATGCGTTACCAAAACGGCAGGGATGCCGCCCTTGCGGATGCGTTCGGCGGTCATACGGCGCAGCCGGTCGCGCAAATGCGTGTCCAAACTGGAAAACGATTCATCCAGCAACAGCAGGGAAGGGCGGACAACCAAAGCGCGCGCCAGTGCCAACCGTTGCTTCTCGCCTCCGGAAAGTTTTTCAGGCTTGCGGTGCGCCTCGTTTTCCAGCCCGACTTCGGCAAGTGCCGACAAGGCGAGGCGTTCGGCTTCGGCTTTCGGCATTTTTTGCATTTTCAAACCGAATGCCGTATTTTCCAGCGCACTCATATGGGGAAACAGCGCGTAATCTTGAAACATCAGCGAGATACGGCGTTTTTCGGGCGGCATACAGGTAATGTTTTCCCCGTTCAGCCGAATTTCGCCGCCGTCCGGCCGGACGATGCCCGCAATCATATTCAGCAGGGTGGATTTGCCGCAGCCCGACCGCCCCAGTACGGCGAGTATTTTGCCGCGCCCGACAGTCAGGCAGATGTTGTCGGCGACCGTTTTGCCGCCGAAGCATTTGCAGAGTCCGTTCAGTTCAAGCATGGCGCATCCTATAAACGTATGCCGTCCAGCCACTCGGACAGCGGATGGGCGGCATCAATCAGACCGTAACGGTAAAACGCGTCCAGCGTAACCAGTTGCGCGTCGTGCATCATGTTTTTCGACAACATGGCATCCAATAGGCCGCCAATGTCCATCTTTTCAAAACCCGCTACCTCGCCATCCTGATTTTCAGGCAGGAAGGTTTCGGGCAGGACGGCATCGAACACATACAGGATTTCATTGTGCACACCTCGGCTGACGGGGCGAAGGCTGTGCAGCCGCGATACTGGGCGGATGAGCGGAAACAGCGTTTTATCCAAACCGGCTTCTTCGCTGCTTTCGCGGCACACGGCTTCAGACGGCATTTCGCCGCCGGAAACACCGCCGCCGGCAATATTGTCGAGCTTGCCGGGATCGACTGCTTTGTGCGGACTGCGCCTGCCTATCCAAAAATGCCATCTGCCGTTCGATTCGACCAAACCGTTGAGATGGACGGCGCGGCTGAGTAGTCCGAACGGACGGAAAGCGGCGCGTTCGAGCGTGAACAAGGGGTTGCCGCCGCCGTCGGTCAGGTCGAAACACTCGTTGCGCCATCCGTGAAGCAGCCCCGCCTTGTTCCATGTGCGGGCGAGGTGCTGCAAGCGTCCGCCCATATCCGGCCAGCCGTCCGCATTCAGAAAAATGCCGTCTGAAGACTCGGAGCAGCCTGCCTCCCAGTCTTTTTTGATGCGCTCAGCCCATTCCGGCGACAGATTGCCCAAAGGAAGACGGTTCAGATACAGCGTTTTCCAGCAACTTTCGGCACCGTAACTTGCTTTTGCCCGCTCGAACAGGGCATCAAGGTCTTGTTTGCTGACGGATTCGGTAAAACGGACGGTCGGCATAGCCGGCTTTCTTGAACACAATGCGGAAGATTGTAGCCAAACCGCCTGAATTTGCAACCGCAAACAGACGGCGGCCTGCCGTTCCGATATTGCGGCAGGAAGGAAAATCCGGCAAAAAACGGAGGCGGCAGGAAACAGGAAAAACAAAACCCCCTCGGCATTGAACCGAGGGGTTTGATATTTGGTTGCGGGAGCAGGATTCGAACCTACGACCTTCGGGTTATGAGCCCGACGAGCTACCATGCTGCTCCATCCCGCGTCAGAAGATGAAACTATACGGCAGATTTTTTATGTTGTCAAACATTATTTCCGTGAAAAATCATAAAGTTTTCCGTCCGGCGGCTTATGCCTGATTTGAAATATCATTTTCTTTACAAAAGTTCATGTTCGTGATTTAATTTTGGTTAACATCGAAACAGGGGTGCTGCCTGATGTTCAGGCGGCTGAGAAATACCCTTTACACCCGATCGGGATAATACCTGCGTGGGGAGTTTTCACGGATTCTGTCTTTCAGACGGCATTGGTTTTCAAATGCCGTCTGAAAACGCAAAACGCTCCTGTTTCTTTATTCTAAACGAGAAAACAGGAGCATTTTTTATGACTACGCCAAAAAAAACCGCCAAAATTTCCGGCAACGAAGCGCGCGAACTTTCCGACTTGAGCGAAGACATCGGCATCCGCTTCAAATATCCGAACTCCGAACGCGTGTATCTGCAAGGCAGCCGCGACGACATCCGCGTACCTTTGCGCGAAATCCGTCAGGACGACACCTACACGGCGCAAGGTACGGAAGCCAACCCGCCTATTCCGGTGTACGACACCAGCGGCGCATACGGCGATCCGGCGGCGCACATCGACCTGAAACAAGGCCTGCCGCACATCCGCACGGCGTGGCTGGACGAACGCGGCGATACCGAAATCCTGCCCAAACTCTCCAGCGAATACGGCATCGAATGCGCACACGATCCGAAAACCGCCCATCTGCGCTTCAACCAAATCACCCGCCCGCGCCGTGCCAAAGCCGGCCGCAATGTAACCCAGCTCCATTACGCCCGCCAAGGCATTATCACGCCCGAAATGGAGTTCGCCGCCATACGCGAACGCATGAAGCTGGACGAGCTTTTCAGACGGCCTGAATACGCCAAGCTCTTGAAACAGCACACAGGGCAAAGTTTCGGTGCGAACATCCCGACCCGTCCCGACCAAATCACCCCCGAATTCGTGCGCCAAGAAATCGCCGCCGGACGCGCGATTATCCCCGCCAACATCAACCACCCCGAACTCGAACCGATGATTATCGGCCGCAACTTCCGCGTCAAAATCAACGGCAACTTGGGCAATTCCGCCGTAACCTCCAGCCTGACCGAAGAAGTCGAAAAAATGGTGTGGTCGCTGCGTTGGGGCGCGGACACGATTATGGACTTATCCACAGGCGCGCACATCCACGAAACGCGCGAATGGATTATCCGCAACGCGCCCGTCCCCATCGGCACAGTGCCGATTTACCAAACTTTGGAAAAAACCGGCGGCATCGCCGAAGATTTGACTTGGGATTTGTTCCGCGACACCTTAATCGAGCAGGCGGAACAAGGCGTGGACTATTTCACCATACACGCGGGCGTGTTGCTGCGTTATGTGCCGATGACCGCCAACCGCCTCACCGGCATCGTATCGCGCGGCGGTTCGATTATGGCGAAATGGTGTTTGGCACATCATCGGGAAAACTTCCTCTACACGCATTTCGACGAAATCTGCGAAATCATGAAGGCGTATGACGTATCGTTCAGCTTGGGCGACGGCCTGCGCCCCGGCTGCATTGCCGATGCCAACGACGAATCCCAATTCGCCGAATTGCACACCTTGGGCGAATTGACCGATAAAGCGTGGAAACACGACGTACAAGTCATGATCGAAGGCCCCGGCCATGTGCCGCTGCAACGCGTCAAAGAAAATATGACCGAAGAGTTGCAACACTGCTTTGAAGCACCGTTTTACACACTCGGCCCGCTCGTTACCGACATCGCCCCCGGCTACGACCACATCACTTCGGGCATAGGCGCGGCCAATATCGGCTGGTACGGCACGGCGATGCTTTGTTACGTTACCCCCAAAGAACATTTGGGGCTGCCCGACAAAGAAGACGTGCGCACCGGCATCATCACCTACAAACTCGCCGCCCACGCCGCCGACCTCGCCAAAGGCTGGCCGGGCGCGCAATTACGCGACAACGCCCTGAGCAAGGCGCGTTTCGAATTCCGCTGGCGCGACCAATTCCGCTTAAGCCTCGACCCCGAACGCGCCGAGAGCTTCCACGACGAAACCCTGCCCGCCGAAGGCGCGAAAATCGCCCATTTTTGCTCAATGTGCGGCCCCAAATTTTGCTCGATGAAAATCACGCAGGAAGTGCGCGACTACGCCGACAAGCAAAAAGCCCAACGGCAGGGTATGGAGGAAAAAGCGGTCGAGTTCGTCAAAAAAGGCGCGAAGATTTACAGTTGAAACGTCAAGCAAAAAATGCCGTCTGAAGCCCGGAAAAAAGGCTTCAGACGGCATTTTTTCGCTTGTGAAAATGATTAAACAACCGATCATTAAAGTAATTTTTAAAATTTTTATATTCACATAGATGGGAATGATGGGATTTAGGGTTCTGATTTTGTTTTGAGAGAATGAAGGAATTTGAGATTGTGGGCGATTATCGGGAAAAATAGAATCTTTCCGCCGTCATTCCCGCGCGGGCGGGAGTCCGGACCGCTTGTTCGGCAAATGAGGGGGCGGATTGCGCGCCTGTCAGATAAAAACCGTGTTTAAACGGGTGGCAATGAGGCACATGCAGGGCCTTGAAGCGCAATCGATATATTATTTCCACCGGAACGGACGACCCCGCCCGCCTTGCAAACCCTTAAAAGACAAGCCGCCCGGGTTGATCCGGGCGGCCGTGGAAAATCACTTACCGCTTGATTTGTTTGAAATTTAAGGCCTAATTTGCCTTAGGTGGCATCATGTTTATCGCGGCAGGTTGACGGCAGGTGCTTGGTGTCGATTTTGTCGTTGCCGCCGGCGTCGTCGGCAACGGTGTCGGCTTTGGCGTCGGTGCGCGTAACCGGCTGTCCGCAGAACCATTTTACCGAACCGTTTTCACGCCTGCCCCACAGGGAGAGTTTTTTGCCTTGGATTTCTTTGTTTACGCCGCTTGAATTCATTGTGGCGGTGACGACGCCTTTTGCGACTTCAACTTTCTGAACATATTTGCCTTTGATTTCGCCGGAGGATGCCACGCCGGCAGAAGTGTTGTTTTCCGGCCATTCGCCGTGATTCAGGTAATACCCGGCAACGGCTGATTTTTTGGAAGTGTTTGAAATCGGCGCGTGGTGTTTCGTGCAAACGGCAGTTGATTTATCGCGGCAGGTTGACGGCAGGTGCTTGGTGTCGATTTTTTTGTCGGCGTCGTCTTTGGTGACGTCGTCGGCTTTGCCGGCGTTGCCGGCGTCGCGCTTAACCGGCTGTCCGCAGAACCATTTTACCGAACCGTCTTGACGCTTGGCCCACAGGGAGAGTTTTTTGCCTTGGATTTCTTTGTTTACGTTGCTTGAATTCATTGTGGCGGTGACGTCGTCTTTGGCGGCGTTGGCGTTGTCGCGCTTAACCGGCTGTCCGCAGAACCATTTTACCGAACCGTCTTGACGCCTGGCCCACAGGGAGAGTTTTTTGCCTTTGATTTCTTTGTTTACGCCGGTTGAAGCCATTTGGGCGGTAACGACGCCGTTTGTGACTTCAACTTTCTGAACATATTTGCCTTTGATTGTTGAAGCGGATGCCACGCCGGCAGAGCCGTTGTCTTTGGGCCATTCGCCGTTTTCAGGTAATATTCGGTGAGGGCTGATTTATTTGAAATTTAAGGCCTAATTTGCCTTAGCTAGCAGAGAACGGGTCACGGCAGGTTGACGGCAGGTGCTTGGTTTCGATTTTGTTGGCGTCGGTGACGGCGTCGTCGCCGCGCTTAACCGGCTGTCCGCAGAACCATTTTACCGAACCGGCTTCACGCCTGGCCCACAGGGAGAGTTTTTTGCCTTTGATTTCTTTGTTTACGCCGGTTGAAGCCATTTGGGCGGTAACGACGCCTTTTGCGACCGTAACGCTTTTAACATATTTGCCTTTGATTGATGAAGAAGATGCCACGCCGGCAGAAGTGTTGTCTTTCGGCCATTCGCCGTGATTCAGGTAATACCCGGCAACGATGATTCATCGCGGCAGGTTGACGGCAGGTGCTTGGTTTCGATTTTGTCTTTGTCGGCGGCGTCGGCAACGGTGTCGTTGGCTTTGTTGTCGCGCGTAACCGGCTGTCCGCAGAACCATTTTACCGAACCGTTTTCACGCTTGGCCCACAGGGAGAGTTTTTTGTTTTTGATTTCTTTGTTTACGCCGTCTGATTTCATTGTGGCGGTAACGACGCCGTTTTTAACTTCAACCTCTTTAACATATTTGCCTTTGATGTCGGTGGGGGAGGATGCCACGCCGGCAGAAGCGTTGTTTTCCGGCCATTCGCCGTGATTCGGGCAATACCCGGCAACGATGATTCATCGCGGCAGGTTGACGGCAGGTGCTTGGTTTCGATGGCGTTGCCGGCGGCGGCGTCTTTGGCGACGTCGTCGTTGTCGGCGGCGTCGTTGCGCGTAACCGGCTGTCCGCAGAACCATTTTACCGAACCGGCTTGACGCTTGGCCCACAGGGAGAGTTTTTTGCCTTTGATTTCATTGTTTACGCCGGTTGAAGCCATTTGGGCGGTGACGACGCCGTTTTCGACTTTAACTTCCTTAACATATTTGCCTTTGATGTCGGTGGCGGGGGATGCCACGCCGGCAGCGCCGTTGTCGGCGGGCCATTTGCCGTTATTCAGGTAATACTCGGTAACGGCTGATTTTTGACCTTCGGCCAAAAGGATGGCTTCGTCATTCCCGCGCAGGCGGGAATCCGGGTCTGTCGGCACGGAAACTTATCGGGTAAAACGGTTTCTTTAGATTTTGCGTTCCGGATTCCCGCTTTTGTGGGAATGACGGTTTAGGTATTTTTATAGAAAGCCGTAGGTGGTGTTTCTATGCAAACGGCAGATGATTCATCGCGGCAGGTTGACGGCAGGTGCTTGGTTTCGATTTTTTCGTTGCCGTTGCCGGTGGTGTCGTCGGTGACGGCGTCGTTGTTGGCGTTGTTGGCGTCGCGCTTAACCGGCTGTCCGCAGAACCATTTTACCGAACCGTTTTCACGCCTGCCCCACAGGGAGAGTTTTTTGCCTTTGATTTCTTTGTTTACGCCGTCTGATTTCATTTCGGCGGTAACGACGCCGTTTGCGACCGTAACGCTTTGAACATATTTGCCTTTGATGTCGGAGGGGGGGATGCCACGCCGGCAGAAGTGTTGTCTTCCGGCCATTTGCCGTGATTCGGGTAATACCCGGCAACGGCTGATTTTTTGGAAGTGTTTGAAATCGGCGCGTGGTGTTTCGTGCAAACGGCAGTTGATTTATCACGGCAGGTTGACGGCAGGTGCTTGGTGTCGATTTTGGTGCCGGCGTCGTTGGCGTCTTTGACGTCGTCTTTGGCGGCGTTGGCTTTGTCGCGCTTAACCGGCTGTCCGCAGAACCATTTTACCGAACCGTCTTGACGCTTGGCCCACAGGGAGAGTTTTTTGTTTTTGATTTCATTGTTTACGCCGCTTGAAAGCATTTTGGCGGTAACGACGCCTTTTTCGACCGTAACGCTTTCAACATATTTGCCTTTGATTTCTGAAGCGGATGCCACGCCGGCATCGCCGTTGTTTGCGGGCCATTCGCCGTGATTCAGGTAATACCCGGCGAAAACGAGTTGCGGCAGATGAAGCCGGGTGCGGTTTTGATCAATTGCGGGCGCGGCGGGCCGGTGGATGAAAACGCGCTGCTTGCCGCACTCAAATACGGGCAGATCGGCGGGGCGGGTGTCGATGTTTTGACGGAGGAACCGCCGAGGGGCGGCAATCCCTTGCTGAATGCACGATTACCCAATCTGATTGTTACGCCGCATACCGCGTGGGCGAGCCGCGAGGCTTTGGATCGGTTGTTTGAAATATTGTTGGCGAACATTCACGCCTTTGTGAAAGGCGAGGCGCAAAACCGCGTGGTTTGAACCTGTCGGGATTGCGGAAAAAAACGCCGTCTGAACGCCCAAGGGGTTCAGACGGCGTTTTTTGAGATTTCTGCCTAACCGACTTTGTCGCCCGGCTGAGCGCCCGCATCCACGTCAAGCAGCTTCAGTTTGCCGTCTGCCGTGGCGGCGGAGAGGATCATACCTTCGGATACGCCGAATTTTGCCATTTTGCGCGGGGCGAAGTTGGCGACTGCGATGACCATGCGACCGTTCAATTCGGCAGGATTTGGGTAAGACGCGGCGATGCCGGAGAAGATGATGCGTTTTTCAAAACCGAAATCGAGGTCGAATTTCAAAAGTTTGGTGCTGCCTTCGACAGCTTCGCAGTTCAATACTTTGGCGACGCGCATATCGATTTTCATAAAGTCGTCGAAGCCCGCCTGTTCGGCGACTTTTTCGTATTTACCCTCTTCAACGGGCGCGGATGCCGTCTGAATGCTTTGTTTGTTGGCTTCGATCAAATCGTCCACTTGTTTTTGCTCCATTCGTTGCATTAAATGTTCGTATTTGTTGATGGGGTGTCCGCCCAAGGTTTTGCGTGTATTCGCCCAGGTAATCGCGTCCAGATTGAGGAAACGCGCGGCGTTGGCGGCGGTTTGCGGCAACACGGGGGCGAGGTAGGCGGTCAGCATGGTGAAGGCGTTGATGAGTTCGCTGCATACTTCGTGCAGGCGTTCGTCTTGACCTTCTTGTTTGGCGAGCTCCCACGGTTTGTTGGCATCGACGTATTCGTTGACAATGTCTGCCAATGCCATGATGTCGCGCAGGGCGCGGGCGTATTCGCGGTTTTCGTATTGCTCGGCTATGGTGTCGCTTTCGGCGGCGAGTTTTGCCAGCAATGCGCTGCCTGAAACGTCTTTCAGACGACCTTCAAAGCGTTTGGCGATGAAACCTGAAGCGCGGGCGGCGATGTTGACGTATTTGCCGACGAGGTCGCTGTTGACGCGGGAAATAAAGTCTTGCAGGTTCAAATCGGTGTCTTCGATTTTGCTGTTGAGCTTGGCGGCGATGTAGTAGCGCATCCACTCGGGGTTCAGGCCTTGTTCCAAATAGGATTTGGCGGTGATGAAGGTGCCGCGCGATTTGGACATTTTTTGTCCGTCCACGGTCAAAAAGCCGTGTGCGTACACGCCGGTCGGGGCGCGGTGGCCGGAGAAATGCAGCATGGCCGGCCAGAACAGGGCGTGGAAATAGAGGATGTCTTTGCCGATGAAGTGGTACATCTCGGTTTGGCTGTCGGCTTTGAAGTATTCGTCGAAATCGATGCCGATGCGGTCGCACAGGTTTTTAAACGACGCCATATAGCCGACGGGCGCGTCCAGCCAAACGTAGAAGTATTTGCCCGGCGCGTCGGGGATTTCAAAACCGAAATACGGCGCGTCGCGGGAAATGTCCCAGTCGGACAGGGTGGTTTCTTCGCCTTCGCCCAGCCATTCCTTCATTTTGTTGAGGGCTTCGGGTTGCAGATGGGGCTTGCCGTCGTGCGGGTTGTTGCCGGAAGTCCATGCTTTGAGGAAGTCGGCGCATTCGCCCAGTTTGAAGAAGAAGTGTTCGGATTCGCGCAATTCGGGTTTCGCGCCGGAAACGGCGGAATACGGGTTGAACAGTTCGGTCGGGGAATAGGTCGTGCCGCAGACTTCGCAGTTGTCGCCGTATTGGTCTTGGGCGTGGCATTTCGGGCATTCGCCTTTGACGAAGCGGTCGGGCAGGAACATTTGTTTTTCGGGGTCGAAAAGCTGCTCGATGACGCGGCTTTCGATTTTGCCGTTGGCTTTCAGCGCGCGGTAAATGTCTTGGGAAAACTGTTTGTTTTCAGTGGAATGGGTGCTGTAATAATTGTCGTAGCCGATGAAAAAGCCGGTAAAGTCGGCAAGGTGCTCTTTGCGCACTTTGGCAATCATGTCTTCGGGCGCGATGCCTTGTTTTTGCGCGGCAAGCATAACGGGCGTGCCGTGGGTGTCGTCGGCGCAGCAGTAGTAGCATTCGTGGCCGCGCAGTTTTTGAAAGCGCACCCAAACGTCGGTTTGGATGTGTTCGACCATGTGGCCGAGGTGGATGCTGCCGTTGGCATAGGGCAGGGCGGAGGTAACTAAGATTTTGCGTGTCATATTGTGCTTTGCAAACAATGGGTAAAGGCGGATTATACCGCAAATCAAACGGGGAAATGCCGTCTGAAGCCTGAAAAATCGGGCTTCAGACGGCATTTTTGCCAACCGGCGGGATTTATTCGACGGTTACGGATTTCGCCAGGTTGCGCGGCTTGTCCACATCCGTGCCGCGCGCGAGGGCGGTGTGGTAGGCGAGGAGCTGCACGGGGACGGTATGCACGACGGGGGACAGTTCGCCGACGTGGCGAGGTGCGCGGATAACGTGCACGCCTTCGGCGGCATTAAAATTGCTGTCGAGGTCGGCAAAGACGAAAAGTTCGCCGCCGCGCGCGCCGACTTCCTGCATATTGGCTTTGACTTTGTCCAACAGGCTGTCGTTGGGCGCGATGACGACGACGGGCATGTTTTCGTCCACCAAGGCAAGCGGCCCGTGTTTCAGTTCGCCGGCAGGATAGGCTTCGGCGTGGATGTAGGTGATTTCCTTTAGCTTCAACGCACCTTCAAGGGCAATCGGGTAATGGATGCCGCGCCCCAAAAACAGCGCGCTGGTTTTCTTGGCAAACTGTTGCGCCCAAGCGGCAATTTGCGGTTCGAGGTTCAAAGCGTGCTGCACGCTGCCGGGAAGCTGGCGGAGTTCTTCGGTGTAACGTGCTTCATCTTCGCCGGATACCACGCCGCGCACTTTCGCCAGCGTTACCGCCAAACCGAACAGCACGACCAGTTGCGTGGTAAATGCTTTAGTCGAGGCGACGCCGATTTCCGCGCCGGCACGGGTATAAAGCACAAGGCTGCTTTCGCGCGGCAGGGCGGATTCCATCACGTTGCAGACGGAGAGGCTGTGGCGGTGTCCCAAAGATTTGGCGTATTTCAAAGCCTCCATCGTGTCCAGCGTTTCGCCGGATTGGGAAATGGTAATGACCAGTTGGTCGGGGTCGGCAATCACGCTGCGGTACCGGTATTCGCTTGCGATTTCGACGTCGGCCGGGATTTTGGCGATGGATTCCAACCAATATTTGGCGGTCAGCGCGGCGTAATAGGACGTGCCGCAGGCAAGGATTTTGACGCTGCGGATGCTTTCAAACACGCTTTTGGCGTTTTTGCCGAAGTTTTCGGGGATGAATCCGCCGTCGAGGAAAACTTCCGCCGTGTCCGCAATCGCGCGCGGCTGCTCGTGGATTTCTTTTTGCATAAAGTGGCTGTGCGGACCCGGTTCCAAAGAGGCGGGCGAGAGTTCGGATACCTTGACTTTGCGTTCGGCAGGCAGGCCGTTTTTATCGGTCAGCCGTTTGATGCCGTCTGAAGCCAGCAGCGCGATGTCGCCGTCTTCGAGGTACGCCACGCGGCGCGTAAAGGCGATGACGGCGGATACGTCCGAAGCGATAAAGGTTTCATCGTCGCCCAAAGCGACCAAAAGCGGGCAGCCCATACGCGCCACAACTAATTCATCAGGCTTGTCTTGGGCAATAACCGCGATGGCGTATGCGCCGTGGAAACGTTTGACCGCTTCCTGCACGGCTTCAAACAGCCTGCCGCCGTTTTGCGCGTATTCGTGGTTGATGCTGTGTGCGATGACTTCGGTATCCGTTTGCGATTCAAACCGGTATCCCAAACCTTCCAAGCGTTTGCGTTCGCTTTCAAAGTTTTCGATGATGCCGTTGTGGACGACGGCAATCATACCGCCGCTGATGTGCGGGTGGGCGTTCGGCTCGGTAACGCCGCCGTGTGTCGCCCAGCGCGTATGCCCGATGCCGATGCCGCCGCTGATGCCTTTTTCGCGTGCCGCGTCCTCCATAAGCTGCACGCGTCCGACGCGGCGCACGCGTTTGATTTTGCCGTCTGAATACACAGCAATGCCTGATGAGTCATAACCCCGGTATTCGAGGCGTTTGAGGCCGTCGGTCAGAAAATCGACGACGTTGTGATGGGCGCGGATGGCGCCGACGATACCGCACATAAACTGTTCCTTAGTATCCGGTTGAAAAAAAAGATGCGGACGGCTTCCGTACCGCACCTTCCGTTTCGGATTATAAACCGCCTCCCGCGCCGGAAAACAGCAAAATGCCGTCTGAAGGCTTGGGCTTGCTCAAAAAAGGGAGGGATTTCCCCGCCTGACCGGGATGGGCGTTCAGACGGCATTGCCTGCCGCCGGTTTATAGTTTTTGCAAATCAATATTAACAAGCTGAAAAAAAAACAATATACCCGCCCGGTCTTAATGTTAACGGAGTATGGAAATGAAACAAATGCTTTTGGCCGTCGGCGTGGCGGCGGTGTTGGCGGGCTGCGGCAAGGATGCCGGCGGTTACGAGGGTTATTGGCGCGAAAAGTCGGACAAAAAAGAGGGCGTGATTGCCGTCAAAAAAGAAAAAGGCAATTACTTCCTTAATAAAATCAACGTGTTTACAGGCAAGGAGGAGTCTTTGCTTTTGTCTGAAAAAGACGGCGCGCTTTCGATAAACACGGGGATAGGGGAAATCCCGATCAAACTTTCCGACGACGGGAAAGAGCTGTATGTCGAACGCAGGCGGTATGTGAAAACCGATGCGGCGATGAAGGACAAAATCATCGCCCACCAGAAAAAGTGCGGACAAACGGCACAGGCATACCTCGACGCGCGAAATGCGTTGCCGTCAAACCAAACGTATCAGCAGCGTCAGGCGGCGATCGAGCAATTGAAACGGCGGTTTGAAGCCGAGTTTGACGAATTGGAAAAAGAAATCAAATGCAACGGCAGAACCCCGGCATTGTTGCTTTGGCAGGGGACAACCGGGAGGATGCCGCCGTCCGAATCGGACGCGTGGTTTCCATACCGGTACGGGCGGGCGGGAATGTCCGCCTTTTTTTGTTCGGATGCGTTTGAATACCCGTCCGATTCTGTCCGTTTGCAAGGGGGATTTCCGTTCGGGCGGAAATCCATTCCGTCAAATAAGAAAGGCGTTTTGTCCGACCGGCCGGCTTGTGCCTGCGGTATCGCAAAACTTCGCCTTAATGCGCCCGATTGGCTAGGGACGGGCTTCGGACGGCATTGTTTTGCCGGTTCACGGGCGGTATTCGGGCTTCATGCCGTTGGGCAGGAGCTGCCAGACGTATCCTGTGGTTTTCTGTTTGCCGGCAAGTTCGCCGGCTTCGTCGCCGTAACCCCAAAAATAATCCACGCGCACCGCGCCTTTGATCGCGCTGCCTGTATCCTGCGCCATAATCAGGCGGTTGAGGGCTTTGCGGGTAACCGGATGGGCGGTGGCGACAAATAAGGGCGCGCCCAAGGTAATGTAGTGCCGGTCGATTGCGCCGGCGTATTCCCCCATCAGCGGCGTGCCCAGTGCGCCGACGGGGCCCTCATTGCCGCTTCCGGCAAGCTCGCGGAAAAAGATATAGCTGGGGTTTTGACCCAAAACTTCGGCGAGTTTGTGCGGGTTTTGCCGCATATATGACTTAATGCCCTGCATGGAGGTTTGCCCGAGCTTGAGGTAGCCTTTGTCCGCCATATAGCGTCCGATGGAAACATACGGATGCTCGTTTTTGTCGGCATAGCCGATGCGGATGTATTTGCCGGACGGGGTTTTCAGACGGCCCGAGCCTTGTATGTGCATGAAAAAAAGTTCGACGGGGTCTTCGGCGTAACCGAGTATCGGGGCTTTGCCGTCAAGCGCGCCGCCGTTGATTTGGTTGCGCGTGTGGTAGGGGAGGAAGCGGCTTCCTTCAAACCTGCCCTTGATTGCCGTTGTGCGCGCGGTAATGGGGAATTGGGAAAGGTCGGCGGTATGCGTGCCGCCGGCATTGTCGATTGTGCCGCTGTTTTTTCCCGTCTGCCTGATGCGGACAAGGGCTTTCCCGCCCCGCAAACCGGCAGGCAGGGGGACGGAGATAAAATCGTCGGGAATGCCGTAAATCGGGAAGCGGGCCCGTTCCGTCCGCCTGCCGTCGCCCTTCAGCACCGGTTCGTAATAGCCGGTAACCGTACCTGCAAGGCTTCCGTTGCCTGCAACCTGCCAAGGCGTGAAATAGCGTTCAAAAAACCGCTTTGCCTGAAAGGAATGGATGGGGGTTTGAAAGGCTTGGGCGCACACATCCTGCCAGCCTTGGCGGTTTTTCAAATTGGCGCAGCCGAGGCGGAAGGATTGCAGGCTTTTGGCAAAATCCTGCGCCGCCCAGTGGGGCATGGACAGGTGCGGCACAACGGTATAGACGGCCCCGCCGCCGGCAACCGTCGTTCCGGCGGGGTCGGGGATGCCGGCCGGCCGGTCCGGGCCGTTGATGACGGATGTGTCGGGTTGCGGAAAGGTTTGGATGCTCCTGCTTTGGCAGGCGGCGAGGATGGCGGCGGCGATGCCGTACAGGGCGGAGCGGAGCAGGTGTTTTTTCATAATGGACAATGTTGTCGTCAGTAATAAAAAAAGATGGTTTCGGGCGGCGTTGCGGTAGCCGGGGAGAGGGGATTTTAACACAGGGCGCAGCCGCAGCCTGCGGAACTTTCCGCCACGCGGCAATGCAGATAAAAATAACTTGCATTTGTATTTGCAAGTAATGAAAATATTCCGATAATATATTATTAATCATCCTTGTTCATTCGCGTTTACGCTGGTCGCTTTTTTAATTATGTTGCGCGAGGGTATCGAAGCCGCGCTCATCGTCGGCATCGTTGCCGGTTTTTTGAAACAGTCCGGACATTCAAAAACTGATGCCTAAGGTCTGGTTCGGGGTCGTCCTTGCTTCTTTGATGTGTTTGGGCATCGGATACGGCATCCATTCGGCAACGGGCGAGATTCCCCGGAAGCAGCAGGAGTTCGTCGTCGGCATTATCGGTTTGGTTGCCGTCGCGATGCTGACTTGTGTGGTTTTATGGATGAAAAAGGCGGCGCGTTCGATGAAGCGGCAGCTTCGGGATTCTGTACAGGCGGCTTTGAACCGTGGCAGCGGTCAAGGATGGGCCTTGGTCGGTATGGCGTTTCTTGCCGTGGCGCGCGAAGGTTTGGAGAGCGTTTTTTTCCTGCTTGCCGTATTCAAACAGAGCCCGACGTGGCAGATGCCGGCCGGCGCGGTAGCGGGGGTTTTGGCTGCCGCCGTGATTGGCGCGTTGATTTATCAGGGCGGGATGCGCCTGAATCTGGCGAAGTTTTTCCGTTGGACGGGGGCGTTTCTGATTATCGTTGCCGCCGGTCTGCTTGCCGGCTCGCTGCGTGCGCTGCATGAGGCAGGCATTTGGAACGCGCTTCAGGACATTGTGTTGGACCCATCAAAATATTTGCACGAAGACAGTCCGTTGGGTGTGCTGCTCGGCGGATTTTTCGGCTATACCGACCATCCGGCGCAGGGCGGGGCCTTGGTTTGGCTGCTGTACCTTATTCCCGTCATGATTTGGTTTTTGCGCGGCAGCAGGCCGTCTGAAACTTTAACCCGTAAAGAGGAATTGAAATGAGAAAATTCAATTTGACCGCATTGTCCGTGATGCTTGCCTTGGGTTTGACCGCGTGCCAGCCGCCGGAGGCGGAGAAAGCCGCGCCGGCCGCGTCCGGTGAGACCCAATCCGCCAACGAAGGCGGTTCGGTCGGTATCGCCGTCAACGACAATGCCTGCGAACCGATGAATCTGACCGTGCCGAGCGGACAGGTTGTGTTCAATATTAAAAACAACAGCGGCCGCAAGCTCGAATGGGAAATCCTGAAGGGCGTGATGGTGGTGGACGAACGCGAAAATATCGCCCCGGGGCTTTCCGACAAAATGACCGTAACCCTGCTGCCGGGCGAATACGAAATGACCTGCGGCCTTTTGACCAATCCGCGCGGCAAGCTGGTGGTAGCCGACAGCGGCTTTAAAGACACCGCCAACGAAGCGGATTTGGAAAAACTGCCCCAACCGCTCGCCGACTATAAAGCCTACGTTCAAGGCGAGGTTAAAGAGCTGGCGGCGAAAACCAAAACCTTTACCGAAGCCGTCAAAGCAGGCGACATTGAAAAGGCGAAATCCCTGTTTGCCGCCACCCGCGTCCATTACGAACGCATCGAACCGATTGCCGAGCTTTTCAGCGAACTCGACCCCGTCATCGATGCGCGTGAAGACGACTTCAAAGACGGCGCGAAAGATGCCGGATTTACCGGCTTCCACCGTATCGAACACGCCCTTTGGGTGGAAAAAGACGTATCCGGCGTGAAGGAAACCGCGGCCAAACTGATGACCGATGTCGAAGCCCTGCAAAAAGAAATCGACGCATTGGCGTTCCCTCCGGGCAAGGTGGTCGGCGGCGCGTCCGAACTGATTGAAGAAGCGGCGGGCAGTAAAATCAGCGGCGAAGAAGACCGTTACAGCCACACCGATTTGAGCGACTTCCAAGCTAATGCGGACGGATCTAAAAAAATCGTCGATTTGTTCCGTCCGTTGATTGAGGCCAAAAACAAAGCCTTGTTGGAAAAAACCGATACCAACTTCAAACAGGTCAACGAAATTCTGGCGAAATACCGCACCAAAGACGGTTTTGAAACCTACGACAAGCTGAGCGAAGCCGACCGCAAAGCATTACAGGCTCCTATTAACGCGCTTGCCGAAGACCTTGCCCAACTTCGCGGCATACTCGGCTTGAAATAAGCCGCAAGCGTTCAGACGGTATTTGGCGGCAGATACCGTCTGAAGTTTTATAGCGGATTAACAAAAACCGGTACGGCGTTGCCCCGCCCCGGCTCAAAGGGAACGGTTCCCTAAGGCGCCCAAGCACCGGGCGGATCGGTTCCGTACCATTTGTACTGCCTGCGGCCCGCCGCCTTGTCCTGATTTTTGTTAATCCGCTATATCCGCCATATGTTGCAGGGCGGGCTTTCAGACCGCCGCTATCGGTTAATGGAAAAACGGCGTGCAGGGATGCCCACCCTGCTGCACGGATATTGAAGGAAACGCCATGAGTCAAAACCAACCCGCACAACCGACCAAACGCAATCTGTTCAAAACCGCCCTTGCCGTCGGCGCAATCGGCGCAATCGGAGGTTATTTCGGCGGCAAAAAACAGGGCGAAACCGCCGAACGCACCGCCGAAAGCCAACACTCGCCCCAAGCCTATCCCTGCTACGGCGAACATCAGGCAGGTATCGTTACGCCGCGGCAGGCGTTTTCCATTATGTGCGCCTTCGACGTAACCGCGCAAAGTGCCAAGCAGCTGGAAAACCTGTTCCGCACACTGACCGCCCGCATCGAGTTTCTCACCCAAGGCGGAGAATACCAAGACGGCGACGACAAACTCCCGTCAGCCGGCAGCGGCATTTTGGGCAAAGCCTTCAACCCCGACGGATTGACCGTTACCGTGGGGGTGGGCAGCAGCCTGTTTGACGGCCGGTTCGGACTCAAAGACAAAAAAACGGTTCATTTGCAGGAAATGCGCGACTTCCCCAACGATAAGCTGCAAAAAAGCTGGTGCGACGGCGATTTGAGCCTGCAAATCTGCGCCTTCACCCCCGAAACCTGCCAAGCCGCCCTGCGCGACATCATCAAACACACCGCCCAAACCGCCGTCATCCGCTGGAGTATCGACGGGTGGCAGCCTAAATCCGAACCCGGCGCGATGGCGGCGCGCAACCTGTTGGGCTTCCGAGACGGCACGGGCAACCCCAAGGTTTCCGATCCCAAAACCGCCGACGAGGTTTTATGGACGGGCGTGGCCGCCAACAGCCTCGACGAACCGGAGTGGGCGAAAAACGGCAGCTATCAGGCAGTCCGCCTTATCCGCCGCTTTGTCGAGTTTTGGGGCAGGACGCCGCTTCAAGAGCAAACCGACATTTTCGGGCGGCGAAAATACAGCGGGGCGCCGATGGACGGCAAAAAAGAAGCCGACCAACCGGATTTCGCCAAAGACCCCGAGGGTAATACCACGCCCAAAGACAGCCATATGCGCCTGGCGAATCCGCGCGATCCCGAATTCCTCAAAAAACACCGCCTCTTCCGCCGCGCCTACAACTATTCTCGCGGACCCGCCTCAAGCGGACAGCTTGATGTCGGGCTGGTGTTCGTCTGCTATCAGGCAAATCTTGCCGACGGTTTCATCTTCGTGCAAAACCTCCTCAACGGCGAACCGCTGGAAGAATACATCAGCCCCTTCGGCGGCGGCTATTTCTTCGTCTTGCCCGGCGTGGGAAAAGGCGGATTCTTGGGACAAGGGCTGCCGGGCGTATAAACCTGCCTGACGGACAAATGCCGTCCGAACCTTGCCAAACGGGTTCGGACGGGATTTTACTGTTTGGACGGTCAGGCTTTTTTGACGAATTCGGATTTTAAATTCATCGCGCTGCCGTCGATTTTGCAGCCGATGTTGTGATCGCCTTCCTGCAGGCGTATGCCTTTGACCTTCGTACCTTGTTTGATCGTCATCGAACTGCCTTTTACCTTGAGGTCTTTGATGAGGATGACGGTGTCGCCGTTTTGCAGCGCCGCGCCGTTGGCATCGCGCACTTGAGCCGCAAGGTCGGCGGCGGATTCGGTTTCATTCCATTCGTGGGCGCATTCGGGGCAGATGTATTGTCCGCCGTCTTCATAGGTGTATTCGGAGGCGCATTGCGGGCAAGGGGGTAATGACATGGTTTGCCGTCCTTATCGGATGTTTGTTTTGGGATGCCGTCTGAAACCTGAAACCGGCTTCAGACGGCACGGCTTTATTGTTTGTCTTTTTCCGGCCTTACCCAGCCTTCGATGACGGTTTGGCGGGCGCGGGCGAGGGCGAGTTTGTTGTCTTCGATATTGCGGGTAATCGCGCTGCCTGCGCCTGTGGTTACTTTGTTGCCCAGTGTTACAGGGGCAACCAGTACGCAGTTCGAACCGATGCGCACTTCGTCGCCGATGACGGTTTTGTGTTTGTGCACGCCGTCGTAGTTGGCAATAATCGTGCCCGCGCCGAAGTTGGTTTTGCTGCCGACTTCGGCATCGCCTATGTAGGTGAGGTGGTTGGCTTTGGTGCCTTTGCCGATGGCGGCGTTTTTGATTTCGACGAAGTTGCCGACGTGTACATTGTCAGCCAGTTTGGCTTGCGGACGCAAACGGGCGTACGGGCCGATTCGGTTGTTTTCGCCGACTTCGCAGCCTTCGAGGTGGGAGAAGGGGGCGATTTTGCTGTTTGCGCCGATTTTGGCGTTTTTGATGACGCAGTTTGCGCCGATTTCGACGTTGTCGCCGAGTTCGACTTCACCTTCGATGACGACGTTGACGTCAATCACGACATCCTGTCCGTGTTTCAGACGGCCCCGCAAATCGAAACGCGCCGGATCGCGCAGGGTCACGCCTGCTTTGAGCAATTCTTGCGCCTGTTCGGTTTGGAAGATGCGTTCGAGTTCGGCGAGCTGGCGTTTATTGTTCACGCCGGCGGCGAGGTGGGAGGCGCGCACTCGGACGGGGCGGACTTTGATGCCGTCGGCAACGGCTTTGGCGATGAGGTCGGTTAAATAATATTCGCCTTGGGCATTGTTGCTGGAAAGGCTGTTCAGCCAGTTTTCCAGTTTGGCGTTGGGCAGGACGAGGATGCCTGTGTTGATTTCGCGGATGGTTTTTTGGGTGGCACTTGCGTCTTTTTCTTCGACAATGGCGGTTACGCTGCCGCTGCCGTCGCGGATGATGCGCCCCAAGCCTGTCGGGTCGGCGGGCACGTCGGTCAACAGCCCGACTTCGTTGCCTGCGGCTTCGAGCAGGGTTTCGAGGGTTTCAACGTCAATTAAAGGAACGTCGCCGTACAACACCAGCGTGCGGCCTTCGGAGGCAAGGTGGGGCAGGGCGGTTTTGACGGCGTGGCCGGTGCCGAGTTGTTCGGTTTGTTCGACCCAGACGGCATCGCGTTTGACAGTGTCTAAAACTTGCTCTTTGCCGTGTCCGACGACGACGCAGATGTTTTGCGGATTCAGCGCGGCGGCGGTGTCGATAACGCGCTCGACCATGGGCTTGCCGCCGATGCAGTGCAGCACTTTGGGCATTTGGGAATACATGCGCGTGCCTTTGCCGGCGGAGAGGATGACGGTGTTTAAAGTGTTTTGCGGCATAGCGTTTTCCTGTGCCATGCCGTCTGAAGCGGTTTCAGACGGCATAGGGTAGGTTTATCGGTTTTGAAACTTTGGTTTTTGCCAGTGTTGGCGATGCTCTTCGTCGGCGTTGTTGCCGGTTTGGTCGGGCAGCACGGCGCGGCGTTCGGGACGGTATTGGTTGTAGTTCATATTTTTCGAGTAGCTGCCGTCTTGGTAATAAACGGGCGTGCCGGCGGGATATTTTTGACGGACGGCGGTTTTGCCGTTGCCGTCTTGATAAGTTTCCCACGCGCAGCCCGACAAAAGGGCGGCGGAGACGGTCAGGATAAGGAAGGTTTTACGCATAGCATTCTTTCGTATTTTCGGGGGGGGGGTGCGGGTATTGTAATGATTTTGGCGGCGTTCTGACAAAGTTTCTGCATACCGTGCCAGTTGCGCCATATCGCTTACGGAGGCATCGATAAAGGGCGGCGTGTGGGATTTTGCACCGAACCGGACGGTTTTCATGCCCAATGCTTTTGCCTGATGGAGGTTGTCCGCGCTGTCGTCCACCATAATGCAGCATTCGGGCGGTACGTCCAACAGGCGGCAGACATTGAGATACGCTTGCGGATTGGGTTTGTACAGCAGTCCGAAATCATCCGTGCCGAACAGTGCGTCGAAACAGTTTTCCAAACCGAGTGCGCCGGCAACGGCACGGACGTAAAACGACGGGCCGTTGGAAAAAACCGCCTTGCGCCCGTTCAGACGGCATAGGGTGTTTTCCGTATCCGCCATGCCGTGCAGCCTGGTCAGGATTGCATCGATCGGATGGCTTTCGCGTAAAAATTCCGCAATGTCGATTTCGGGATGGTGGATTTGCAGTCCGGCGAGCGTTGCGCCGTAACGGTGCCAATAGTCTTGACGCAGGTCGGACGCGGCGGATTCGGAGAGTTTGAGGCGGCGTGCCATATAGCGCGTCATAGCGCGGTTGATGAGGTGGAAGATGCCTGCGTCGGCATCGTGCAGCGTGTTGTCGAGGTCGAACAGCCACACGGTCGGGTTTTCTTGCATTTTGAACCGTGAAAATTTGTTAGAATGTTATTTTACAGCGAATAAAGGAAGACTCGGAATGAAACGGAAAATTTGGCTGCTGCCGCTGCTGGCGGTTTCGGCATACCTGCAGGCGCAGACGGAAGTCAGGCTGGCGGTGCATAAGTCGTTCAGCCTGCCCAAAGGGCTGATTGCGCGCTTCGAGCGGGCAAACGATGCGAAAGTGTCGATTATTCAGGCGGGCGGCGCGAACGAAATGCTCAACAAACTGATTTTGAGCCGAGCCAACCCGATTGCCGACGCGGTGTACGGTTTGGACAACGCCAATATCGGCAAGGCGCGGGAAATGGGCATTTTGGCGGCGGCGCAACCCGAATCCGCCCCCGTCGCGGTCGGGCTGCCTTCGGCTTTGGCGGTCGATTACGGCTATGTGTCCGTCAATTACGACAAAAAATGGTTTGAAGGCAAAAAGCTGCCCCTGCCGCAAACCCTGCAGGATTTGACCCGCCCCGAATATAAAAACCTATTGGTCGTGCCGTCCCCCGCCACATCTTCCCCCGGCTTGGGCTTCCTGATGGCGAACATCGGCGGTCTGGGCGAAGAAGGCGCGTTTAAATGGTGGGCACAGATGCGGCAGAACGGCGTGAAGGTCGCCAAAGGCTGGAGCGAGGCGTATTACACCGACTTTTCGCACAACGGCGGCGCGTATCCGCTGGTGGTCGGTTATGCCGCCAGCCCTGCGGCGGAAGTATATTTTTCCAAAGGCAAATACAGCGAGCCGCCGACGGGCAACCTGTTTTTAAAAGGCGGCGTATTCCGTCAGGTCGAAGGCGCGGCGGTCTTGAAGGGCGCGAAACAGCCGAAGCTGGCGGCAAAACTGGTGCAATGGCTGCAAAGTCCGGAAGTGCAGCAGGCGGTTCCGTCTGAAATGTGGGTTTACCCCGCCGTCAAAAACACGCGCCTGCCCGACGTGTTCCGCTTCGCCCAAGCCCCGGCGCACACTACCGCCCCCGCGCAGCGCGATATTGATGCGAACCAGCGCGGATGGGTTTCCCGTTGGATCAGGACGGTTTTGAAATAAAACAAACATACCGCCCCGCAGGGCTTCAGACGGCATTTTTACACCTGTGCCGATTACGCCGCACGGGGCGGATGTTCGATCGAGAGGAAAACAATGGACTTCAAACAATTTGATTTTTTACACCTGATCAGTGTTTCCGGTTGGGGGCATCTGGCTGAAAAGGCGTGGGCGTTCGGGCTGAACCTTGCCGCCGCGCTGCTTATTTTCTTGGTCGGGAAATGGGCGGCGAAACGCATTGTCGCCGTGATGAGGGCGGCGATGACGCGCGCGCAGGTCGATGCCACGCTGATTAGTTTTTTGTGTAATGTTGCCAATATCGGCTTATTGATTTTGGTGATTATTGCCGCATTGGGACGGTTGGGCGTTTCCACAACATCCGTAACCGCCTTAATCGGCGGCGCGGGTTTGGCGGTGGCGTTGTCCTTAAAAGACCAGCTGTCCAATTTTGCCGCCGGCGCGCTGATTATCCTGTTCCGCCCGTTCAAAGTCGGCGACTTTATCCGTGTCGGCGGTTTTGAAGGATATGTCCGGGAAATCAAAATGGTGCAGACTTCTTTGCGGACGACCGACAACGAAGAAGTCGTGCTGCCCAACAGCGTGGTGATGGGCAACAGCATCGTCAACCGTTCCAGCCTGCCGCTTTGCCGCGCCCAAGTGATAGTCGGCGTCGATTACAACTGCGATTTGAAAGTGGCGAAAGAGGCGGTGTTGAAAGCCGCCGCCGAACACCCCTTGAGCGTTCAAAACGAAGAGCGGCAGCCCGCCGCCTACATCACCGCCTTGGGCGACAATGCCATCGAAATCACATTATGGGCTTGGGCAAACGAAGCAGACCGCTGGACGCTGCAATGCGACTTGAACGAACAAGTGGTCGAAAACCTCCGCAAAGTCAATATCAACATCCCGTTCCCGCAACGCGACATACACATCATCAATTCTTAAACGCCGTCTGAAAGGGGGGGTGGGAAATGGACGCGTTGCACACCATCGCCCGAAACCTGACGAAAAAACGTCAAACCGTAAGCTGTGCCGAATCCTGCACGGGCGGAATGCTTGCCGCCGCATTCACAAGCGTTGCAGGCAGTTCGCAATGGTTCGACCAGAGTTTTGTAACATACAGCAACAAAGCCAAAGAATACCGCTTGGGCGTGTTGCCCGAAACCCTGCTCGAACACGGCGCGGTCAGCCGCCAAACCGTCTATGAGATGGCGCGCGGCGCGAAAGCCGTGGCTCAGGCGGATTACGCCGTCGGTATTTCCGGCATCGCCGGCCCGGGCGGCGGCGAAAGCAAACCCGTCGGCACGGTTTGGTTCGGGTTTGCCTTTCCGGGCGGAAGTTGCGAAGCAATGCGCCGTTTTGACGGCAACCGCGAATCCGTCCGCGCGCAGGCGGTCGCCTTCGCGTTGGAACGGTTGGCCGGGCTGGTTGAAAACGGCGGCGATGCTGTCTGAACAAATCCCCGCCGGATAAAAAATGCCGTCTGAAACGTTGCAGGTTTCAGACGGCATTTTGCCGGGTTAGGCGGCGGTGCGGCTTATTTCACTTTGCCCTTCAACGCGCCGTAGCCTGCCGCGTCCATTTGTTCCAGCGGGATGAATTTCAAGCTCGCGCCGTTGATGCAGTAGCGCAGTCCGCCTTTGTCGCGGGGGCCGTCGGGGAAGACGTGTCCCAAGTGCGAATCGGCGGCGCGGCTTCTGACTTCGGTGCGGCGCATATTGAAGCTGAAATCATCGTGTTCGGTAACGGATTTTGCATCAATCGGGCGCGTGAAGCTCGGCCAGCCGCAGCCGGAATCATATTTGTCGGCGGAGCTGAACAGGGGTTCGCCGCTGACAACGTCCACATAAATGCCGGGTTTGAACAAATGGTCGTATTCGTGGCTGAAGGCGTATTCGGTCGCGCTGTTTTGGGTCACTTGGTATTGCTCTTCGGTCAGGGTGCGTTTGAGTTCGGCGTCACTCGGTTTTTTATACGTTGCCGCGTCGAAGCCTTTGCCTTGCGGTGCGGCTTTGGTTTTGCCCGGCAGCGGTTCGTCGGCTTTGCGGATGTCGATGTGGCAGTAGCCGTTGGGGTTTTTAATCAGGTAGTCCTGATGGTATTCCTCGGCGTCGTAGAAGTTTTTCAGCGGTTCGTTTTCAACAACGAGGGGCAGTTGGTATTTTTGCTGCTCGCGTTTGAGGGCGGCGGCGATGACGGCTTTTTCGGCGGGGTCGGTGTAGTACACGCCGCTGCGGTATTGCGTGCCGGTGTCGTTACCCTGTTTGTTGAGGCTGGTCGGATCAACGACGCGGAAATAATATTGCAGGATGTCGTCCAGGCTGAGTTTGTCGGCATCGTAGGTCACTTTGACGGTCTCGGCATGACCCGTATGGCGGTAGGACACGTCTTCGTAGCTCGGGTTTTCCGTGTTGCCGTTGGCGTAGCCGGATACCGCGTCAACCACGCCGTCGATGCGTTGGAAATAGGCTTCCAAGCCCCAGAAGCAGCCGCCGGCGAGGTAGATGGTGCGCGTGTTCATGATTGCTGAATCCTTTTTCTGAGTGTCGGGTTTGTAGAACGAATGTTTCAAACTGCCCAAATCGGCATTCGGGTTGCGGATTAACGCCAATGCCTGCGCTTCGTTGATGCTGCCTTTGACGATGCGCTGCACGTCGCCGTCTTTACCGATTAACGCCCAAGAAGGATAAACGCTGATATTCAGGTTTTGGGCGATCGTGCCGCCGTTGTCGGTAACGACGGGCAGCTTGGGGTAGTTCAAACCGGCATACCATTTTTGAAACTCGCCGTCTTTTTTCTCGTGCAAAAAGCCGGGGGAGGCGACGGTAATCAGGTTGGCGGAGCTGAATTTTGCATCTTGCGCCCATTTCTCGGCCTGTCCCAATTCGGACAAACATAAAGGACACCAGCTCGCCCAAAATTTAATCAGCGTCGGTTTGTCTTTTTTCAAATAAACACTGGCGGGGCGGTTGTCCGCGGTTTTTAACGTGGATAAAGTGTGCGGCACGGTCGCGGCCCCGGCATCGACGATTTTGGGCGAACAAGCGCCCAGCGCAAGCAGGCAGCCGAACTTGGCGCAAAGGGAAAAGAAAGTACGGTGTTTCATTTTGATGTTTCCTGTGTGGACGGTTTGCATGATTAGACGTTTGAGATGCCGAAACCTTACGGCCCGGATTTTCAGACAACCTTGCCGCGCAAAATACGCTACAATACGCCCTATTTCAAGTTTCTAAAATTAAAAGGAAAATTCAATGTTCAGCTTCTTCCGTCGCAAGAAAAAACAGGAAACGCCGGCTCTCGAGGAGGCCCAAGTTCAGGAAACCGCAGCAAAAGTAGAATCTGAAGTTGCTCAAATAGTTGGAAATATTAAAGAAGATGTCGAATCTTTAGCAGAAAGCGTCAAAGGGCGGGCCGAATCTGCCGTTGAAACCGTCAGCGGTGCGGTTGAACAGGTAAAGGAAACCGTTGCCGAGATGCCGTCTGAAGCAGGGGAAGCGGCGGAACGCGTTGAATCCGCAAAAGAAGCTGTTGCCGAAACCGTCGGCGAGGCTGTCGGGCAAGTTCAAGAAGCCGTTGCGACAACTGAAGAACACAAGCTCGGTTGGGCTGCGCGTTTGAAACAAGGCTTGGCCAAATCACGCGACAAAATGGCGAAATCGCTGGCCGGCGTGTTCGGCGGCGGACAAATCGGCGAGGATTTGTACGAAGAGCTGGAAACCGTGCTGATTACCGGCGATATGGGCATGGAGGCCACCGAATACCTGATGAAAGACGTGCGCGGCCGCGTCAGCCTCAAAGGGCTGAAAGACGGCAACGAATTGCGCGGCGCGTTGAAAGAAGCCTTGTACGACCTGATTAAGCCGTTGGAAAAACCGCTGGTCTTGCCCGAAACTAAAGAGCCTTTCGTGATTATGCTTGCCGGTATCAACGGCGCGGGCAAAACCACGTCTATCGGCAAACTCGCCAAATATTTCCAAGCGCAGGGCAAATCCGTATTGCTGGCGGCGGGCGATACCTTCCGCGCCGCCGCCCGTGAGCAGCTTCAGGCTTGGGGCGGGCGCAACAATGTAACCGTCATTTCACAAACCACGGGCGATTCCGCCGCCGTGTGCTTCGATGCCGTCCAAGCCGCCAAAGCGCGCGGGATCGACATCGTGCTTGCCGACACCGCCGGCCGCCTGCCCACGCAGCTTCATTTGATGGAAGAAATCAAAAAAGTGAAGCGCGTGCTGCAAAAAGCCATTCCCGGCGCGCCGCACGAAATTATCGTCGTACTCGATGCCAATATCGGGCAAAACGCCGTCAACCAAGTCAAAGCCTTTGACGACGCATTGGGGCTGACGGGGCTTATCGTTACCAAACTCGACGGCACGGCAAAAGGCGGCATCCTCGCCGCGCTTGCTTCCGACCGCCCCGTCCCCGTCCGCTACATCGGCGTGGGCGAAGGCATAGACGACCTGCGCCCGTTTGACGCGCGCGCGTTTGTGGACGCACTGCTGGATTGAGCCGAAATGCCGTCCGAAAACGGCAGACCGAACCGTCATTCCCACGGAAGTGGGAATCTAGGACGCGGGGTTTCAGTTATTTCCGATAGATTCCCGCCGCGTCAGGGGTCCGGATTTCCGCCTGCGCGGGAATGACGGGTTTCGAGATTACGGTGTTGTCGGGAATGACGGTTCGGGTATTTTACTGCGCCCGCCCCGCGCCTGTAAACGGCGGGCGATTAAAAATGCCGTCTGAAGGTTCAGACGGCATCGGTATCGGGGAATCAGAAGCGGTAGCGCACGCCCAACGAGGCTTCGTGGGTTTTGAAGCGGGTGTTTTCCAGGCGTCCCCAATAGTGGTAGCGGTAGCCGGCGTCCAAGGTCAGGCCGGGCGCGACGTCTATGCCCACGCCCGCCATCGCGCCGAAGCCCAAGCGGCGGCTGCTGCGGTTTTCGTGATAGGCAGGTTTGGGGGGCATTTCTGATGGAACAGAAGTTTTCGCACTACCGTCGCTTGGGTAAGTGGTAACAGCAATGGTTTCTTGTTGAACCGAACGAACCTGATGTCTGACGTGTCCGTAGGCGACGCGCATGCCGATATAGGGTTTGAAGCGGGAACCGGTATCGAAATCGTAAATGGTTGACAAGCCGAGAGAAGAAACGGCGTGGAATGTGCCGTTTTCCTGATGTTCCGTCTTTCGGGTTTGTATGTTAAGATGGCCTCTGCTGCCAGAAGAGGTCTTATCGTTTCTTCCCAACTCTTTTATGTTCACGGAATATTTATTGTCGTTCCATTTTCTGTAACGGGCATAATCTGCCGCTATCCTCCAGCCGCCGAAGTCGTAGCCGACCGACACCCTGGGGTGGACGGAATGCGTACGGATGTTTCTGAAATAATCGCTTACCGTGCTTATTTTGCCTTTTTTTTGAGCGGTTGGTTCCGGATAATCGTGGGTAATGCGTTCGGCGGCATAGGCTAAATCCGCCTGCACATACGGGCCGCGGCCGCCGTCTTCACTTGCCGCCTGCGCTGCGGAAGGGAAGAGAAGAGAAGAGAAGGGAAGAGAAGAGAAGGTTTTTTGCGGGCTGGATTCATTTTCGGCTCCTTATTCGGTTTAACCGGTTAAAAAAAGATTTTCACTGATGTTGAAGGGCGGATTATATCGGGTTCCGGGCGGTGTTTCAACACAATATGGCGGATGAACAAAAACCGGTACGGGTTGCCCCGCCCCGGCTCAAAGGGAACGGTTCCCTAAGGCGCCCAAGCACCGGGCGGATCGGTTCCGTACCATTTGTACTGCCTGCGGCCCGCCGCCTTGTCCTGATTTTTGTTAATCCGCTATAAAGACCGTCGGGCATCTGCAGCCGTCATTCCCGCGCGGGCGGGAGTCCGGACCGCTTGTTCGGCAAATGAGGGGGCGGATTGCGCGCCTGTCAGATAAAAACCGTGTTTAAACGGGTGGCAATGAGGCACATGCAGGGCCTTGAAGCGCAATCGATATATTATTTCCACCGGAACGGACGACCCCGCCCGCCTTGCAAACCCTTAAAAGACAAGCCGCCCGGGTTGATCCGGGCGGCCGTGGGAAATCACTTACCGTTTGATTTATTTGAAATTTAAGGCCTAATTTGCCTCAGCTGGCATCAAAGTTATCGCGGCAGGTTGACGGCAGGTGCTTGGTGTCGATGTTGGTGGTGTCTTTGCCGGCGGCGTCGGCGTCGGCGTCGGCTTTGGCGCGCGTAACCGGCTGTCCGCAGAACCATTTTACCGAACCGTTTTCACGCCTGCCCCACAGGGAGAGTCTTTTGCCTTTGATTTCTTTGTTTACGCCGGTTGAATTCATTGTGGCGGTAACGACGCCGTTTGCGACTTTAACTTCCTTAACATATTTGCCTTTGATGTCGGTGGCGGAGGATGCCACGCCGGCAGCGCCGTTGTCGGCGGGCCATTTGCCGTTATTCAGGTAATACTCGGTAACGGCTGATTTTTGACCTTCGGCCAAAAGGATGGCTTCGGAAACTTGCGCGCGGGCGGGAATCCGGGTCTGTCGGCACGGAAACTTATCGGGAAAACGGTTTCTTTAGATTTTACGTCCTAGATTCCCGCTTTCGCGGGAATGACGGGATTAAAGTTTCAAAATTTATTCTAAATAACTGAAATTCAACGAACTGGATTCCCGCTTTTGCGGGAATGACGAATTTTAGGTTTCTGTTTTTGGTTTTCTGTCCTTGTAGGAATGATGAAATTTTAAGTTTTAGGAATTTATCGGGAGCAACGGAAACCGCTCCGCCGTCATTCCCGCGCGGGCGGGAGTCCGGACCGCTTGTTCGGCAAATGAGGGGGCGGATTGCGCGCCTGTCAGATAAAAACCGTGTTTAAACGGGTGGCAATGAGGTACATGCAGGGCCTTGAAGCGCAATCGATATATTATTTCCACCGGAACGGACGACCCCGCCCGCCTTGCAAACCCTTAAAAGACAAGCCGCCCGGGTTGATCCGGGCGGCCGTGGAAAATCACTTACCGCTTGATTTATTTGAAATTTAAGGCCTAATTTGCCTTATTTGGCAGATGACGTATCACGGCAGGTTGACGGCAGGTGCTTGGTGTCGATTTCTTTGCCGTCTTTGGCGTCGGCAACGGTGACGTCGTCGGCTTTGCCGGCGTTGTCGGCGCGCTTAACCGGCTGTCCGCAGAACCATTTTACCGAACCGTTTTCACGCTTGGCCCACAGGGAGAGTCTTTTGCCTTGGATTTCTTTGTTTACGCCGCTTGAATTCATTGTGGCGGTGACGACGCCGTTTGCGACCGTAACGCTTTGAACATATTTGCCTTTGATGTCGGAGGCGGAGGATGCCACGCCGGCAGAAGCGTTGTTTTTCGGCCATTCGCCGTGATTCGGGTAATACTCGGTAACGGCTGATTTTTTTGGCGGTGTTTAAATTTCCGGCGGGCAAACCTAACCGGCCGTGCAAATGTATTTTATTCAATAATCCCGGCTTTCATGCAAACAGAAGCAAGCGGCTAATAAATGGAATTAACCGAGAATTCAAACGCGGCCATTTATTCCTGCGCAGACATTTGTCCGAACGGAAACCGATATACCGTCATTCCCGCGTAGGCGGGAATCCAGGTCTGTCAGTGCGGAAACTTATCGGGTAAAACGGTTTCTTTAGATTTTGCGTTCCGGATTCCCACTTTTGTGGGAATGACGGGACGCAGGTTTCCGTGCCGACGGGTCTAGATTCCCGCCTGTGCGGGAATGACGGTTCAGTTGTATAGGGTCGGATTGTCGAAAGGGGCGGATTCGATGGATTCAATGAAAACGGTAGAAATGTTGGATTGATGGAAATGGTAGGCTTCAGCCCACCGCTTGTATATCGGAACTTCCGTATCATAGCGACAAACCGCCCGGCCGCCACCCGCGCCCGCCCAAGGCAGACAACCGTTGCGCGGCTCAGGGAGCGGCAGGGCAACCCATCGGCACAACCGGACAGTTGCCGGACAACACAACCGAATGCAAGGCAGGTTGATGATGAGTACCCGATACCATTACGCAGGTATAGCGGATTAACAAAAACCGGTACGGCGTTGCCCCGCCCCGGCTCAAAGGGAACGGTTCCCTAAGGCGCCCAAGCACCGGGCGGATCGGTTCCGTACCATTCGTACTGCCTGCGGCCCGCCGCCTTGTCCTGATTTTTGTTAATCCGCCATACAAGGGTAAGCCGTATAAGGTTGCCGTTACGGCATGTATGCGCAAACTGCCGACGATATTGAATGCCCGGATGCGTGATTATTTTGCCGCAAACGATACCGCCGAAAACGGTATTCGGACGGCTTGATTTGAGTTTTGGTATTTTTGCCCGACGGGGTGGAAAATACAGTTGCTACGGCTCGATGAATCGTCAGAAATACCCGAACCGTCATTCCCGCGCAGGCGGGAATCTAGGTCTGTCGGTGCGGAAATTTATCGGGTAAAACGGTTTCTTGAGATTTTTCGTCCTGGATCCCCACTTTCGTGGGAATGACGGACGGTAAAAACAGGGTATGAACACCCGGTGTCTGTTATCACTGAATATCCAGAATGATTATTATTCTTGGGGCTGTCCTAGATAACTAGGGAAATTCAAATTAAGTTAGAATTATCCCTATGAGAAAAAGCCGTCTAAGCCGGTATAAACAAAATAAACTCATTGAACTGTTTGTCGCAGGCGTAACTGCAAGAACAGCAACAGAGCCTGACAGCATTGTTTATACGGATTGTTATCGTCGCTATGATGTATTGGATGCGGGCGAATTTAGCCATTTCCGTATCAATCACAGCACACATTTTGCCGAACGACAAAACCATATTAATGGAATTGGGAACTTTTGGAACCGGGCAAAACGTCATTTACGCAAGTTTGACGGCATTCCCAAAGAGCATTTTGAGCCGTATTTAAAGGAGTGCGAACGGCGTTTTAACAACAGTGAGATAAAAGTTCTTGTTCCATTTTAAAACAATTAGCAAAATCGAGTTTATCCTAGTTGTCCAGGACAGCCCCTTAATTTTTATAACGTCATGAAGCCGCACAGCAGTTTGAACAGTGATACGCCGTTTGCGGGCTTACGAGTTTATTTTCCCGGCCTGCAGTTTGAGCAATGCGGTGATTTCCTACGGCTAATACAAATGTTTACACATTAATACATTTCATTTATAGTTCCGCCTATTTGAAAATAGAAAATATGAATTCGACCGCAAGTAAAACCCTGAAAGGATTGTCGCTGGTGTTTTTCGCCTCTGGCTTCTGCGCCCTGATTTACCAGGTCAGCTGGCAGAGGCTTCTATTCAGCCACATAGGTATCGATTTGAGTTCGATTACTGTCATTATTTCTGTATTTATGGTCGGCTTGGGTGTAGGTGCGTATTTCGGCGGACGCATTGCTGACCGTTTTCCTTCAAGTATCATCCCCCTGTTTTGCATCGCTGAAGTATCCATCGGTCTGTTCGGTTTGGTAAGCAAGGGTCTGATTTCCGGCTTGGGGCATCTTTTAGTTGAGGCTGATTTGCCCATCATCGCTGCTGCCAATTTCCTCTTATTGCTGCTTCCTACCTTTATGATGGGCGCGACCTTGCCCTTGCTGACCTGTTTTTTTAACCGGAAAATACATAATGTTGGCGAGTCTATCGGTACCTTATATTTTTTCAACACTTTGGGTGCGGCACTCGGATCGCTTGCCGCCGCCGAATTTTTCTACGTCTTTTTTACCCTCTCCCAAACCATTGCGCTGACAGCCTGCCTTAACCTTCTGATTGCTGCTTCAGTATGGCTGCGTTACAGAAAGGATGGATATGGTGAACACTAAACCGAATACTAGTTTGATTTATATGCTTTCTTTCCTTAGCGGATTATTGAGCTTGGGTATAGAAGTCTTGTGGGTAAGGATGTTTTCGTTCGCAGCACAGTCCGTGCCTCAGGCATTTTCATTTACTCTTGCCTGTTTTCTGACCGGTATCGCCGTCGGCGCGTATTTTGGCAAACGGATTTGCCGCAGCCGCTTTGTTGATATTCCCTTTATCGGGCAGTGCTTCTTGTGGGCGGGTATTGCCGATTTTTTGATTTTGGGTGCTGCGTGGTTGTTGACGGGTTTTTCCGGCTTCGTCCACCACGCCGGTATCTTCATTACCCTGTCTGCCGTCGTCAGGGGGTTGATTTTCCCACTTGTACACCATGTGGGTACGGATGGCAACAAATCCGGACGACAGGTTTCCAATGTTTATTTCGCCAACGTTGCCGGCAGTGCATTGGGTCCGGTCCTTATCGGCTTTGTGATACTTGATTTCTTGTCCACCCAACAGATTTACCTGCTCATCTGTTTGATTTCTGCTGCTGTCCCTTTGTTTTGTACACCGTTCCAAAAAAGTCTCCGACTGAATGCAGTGTCGGTAGCAGTTTCCCTAATGTTCGGCATCCTCATGTTCCTACTGCCGGATTCCGTCTTTCAAAATATTGCTGACCGTCCGGATAGGCTGATTGAAAACAAACACGGCATTGTTGCGGTTTACCATAGAGATGGTGATAAGGTTGTTTATGGGGCGAATGTATACGACGGCGCATACAATACCGATATATTCAATAGTGTCAACGGCATCGAACGTGCCTATCTGCCACCCTCCCTGAAGTCCGGCATACGCCGCATTTTCGTCGTTGGATTGAGTACAGGTTCGTGGGCGCGCGTCTTGTCTGCCATTCCGGAAATGCAGTCGATGATCGTTGCGGAAATCAATCCGGCATACCGTAGCCTTATCGCGGACGAGCCGCAAATCGCACCGCTTTTGCAGGACAAACGTGTTGAAATTGTATTGGATGACGGTAGGAAATGGCTGCGTCGCCATCCTGATGAAAAATTCGACCTGATTTTGATGAATTCGACTTGGTACTGGCGTGCCTATTCCACTAACCTGTTGAGTGCGGAATTTTTAAAACAGGTGCAAAGCCACCTTACCCCGGATGGTATTGTAATGTTTAATACCACGCACAGCCCGCATGCTTTTGCTACCGCCGTACACAGTATTCCCTATGCATACCGCTACGGGCATATGGTAGTCGGCTCGGCAACCCCGGTAGTTTTCCCTAATAAAGAACTGCTCAAGCAACGCCTTTCCCGGTTGATTTGGCCGGAAAGCGGCAGGCACGTATTTGACAGCAGCACCGTGGATGCTGCAGCACAAAAGGTTGTCTCTCGTATGCTGATTCGGATGACGGAACCTTCGGCTGGGGCGGAAGTCATTACTGACGATAATATGATTGTAGAATACAAATACGGCAGAGGGATTTAACCGTCTTAAAGGGTTTCAGGCAACGCAGGTTTTAGGCAACGCAGGTTTTAGGTAACGCAGGTTTTAGGTAACGTCCTGCTAGTTCAAAAAAACCGCATCACAGCAGTCGGGACAAAATGGTTTAAACATTTTGTCCCGAATTCTTATTCCTATATATAGCGGATTAACAAAAATCAGGACAAGGCGGCGGGCCGCAGACAGTACGGATAGTACGGAACCGATTCGCCTGGTGCTTGGGCACCTTAGGGAATCGTTCCCCTTGAGCTAAGGCGGGGCAACGCCGTACCGGTTTTTGTTAATCCGCTATACCACGAATTACGGTGTAAAAATTTATATGACCTTATAAAATCAAATAAGAATCGTTATCATAACATGATTGTATTTATTGGGTTTTTTTGGGCGTTTTGCCGATATTTACCTTTTAATGGTTTTTGAAATTCGCTAAAATACGAAATTATTGTAGAAATTTTGTTAACGGATTTGGGTGTAACCATGTTGTCCGCTTATTTTCCCGTCTTTGTCTTTATCCTCGTCGGCCTCGCGGCCGGCGTACTGTTTATCCTGCTCGGCACGATTTTGGGCCCGAAACGCCACTATGCCGAAAAAGACGCGCCTTACGAATGCGGTTTTGAAGCCTTTGAAAACGCAAGGATGAAGTTCGACGTGCGCTATTACCTCGTCGCCATCCTGTTCATCCTCTTCGATTTGGAGGTTGCGTTTATGCTGCCGTGGGCAGTCGTGTTCAAAGATTTGGGCGCGTACGGCTTTTGGTCTATGCTGGTGTTTATCGTCGTCCTGACGGTAGGCTTTGTTTACGAATGGAAAAAAGGTGCGCTGGAATGGGAATAGAAGGCGTTTTGAAAAAAGGTTTCATCACCACCAGCGCGGATACGGTGTTGAACTATATGCGTACCGGTTCATTGTGGCCGGTTACTTTCGGATTGGCCTGCTGCGCCGTGGAAATGATGCATGCGGGTATGGCGCGTTATGACCTTGACCGTTTCGGTATCATTTTCCGTCCGTCCCCACGTCAGGCCGACCTGATGATTGTGGCAGGTACGCTGACCAATAAAATGGCGCCAGCCCTGCGTCGCGTGTACGACCAGCTCGCCGAGCCGCGCTGGGTATTGTCTATGGGTTCGTGTGCCAACGGCGGCGGCTATTATCACTATTCTTATTCCGTTGTGCGCGGTGCCGACCGTGTCGTGCCGGTGGACGTTTATGTGCCGGGTTGTCCGCCGACTGCGGAAGCTCTGATTTACGGCCTGATTCAGCTCCAACAAAAAATCAAGCGCACTTCCACCATCGCGCGTGACGAGTAAGGAGAGGACGATATGGCAAGCATTCAAAACTTATACGAGACCGTCGTCGGCGTGCTTGGCGATCAGGCAGGCAAAGTCATTTCAGCTTTGGGCGAGATTACCGTCGAGTGTCTGCCCGAGCACTATATTTCAGTCATGACCGCATTGCACGACCATGAAGATTTGCATTTCGAGCTTCTGGTTGACTTGTGCGGCGTCGATTACAGCACTTACAAAAACGAAGCATGGCAGGGCAAACGCTTTGCCGTTGTCAGTCAGTTGCTTTCCGTTAAAAACAATCAACGCATCCGCGTACGCGTCTGGGTTTCAGACGACGACTTCCCTGTAGTCGAATCCGTAGCCGATATTTACAACAGCGCGGATTGGTACGAGCGCGAAGCCTTCGATTTGTACGGCATCATGTTCAACAACCATCCCGACTTGCGCCGCATCCTGACCGATTACGGCTTTGTCGGACATCCGTTCCGCAAAGACTTCCCGATTTCCGGCTATGTGGAAATGCGTTATGACGAAGAGCAAAAACGCGTGATTTACCAACCTGTTACCATTGAGCCGCGCGAAATCACACCGCGTATCGTCCGTGAGGAGAACTACGGTGGCCAATAAATTAAGAAACTACACCATCAACTTCGGCCCGCAGCACCCTGCGGCGCATGGCGTATTGCGTATGATTTTGGAGCTGGACGGCGAACAAATCGTCCGTGCCGATCCGCATATCGGCCTCCTGCACCGGGGCACCGAAAAACTGGCGGAAACCAAAACCTATCTGCAAGCCCTGCCCTATATGGACCGTTTGGACTACGTTTCCATGATGGTCAACGAGCAGGCGTATTGCTTGGCGGTAGAAAAACTTGCCGGTATCGATGTGCCTATCCGCGCCCAATACATCCGCGTGATGTTCGCCGAAGTAACGCGCATCCTCAATCACTTGATGGGCATCGGTTCGCACGCCTTCGACATCGGCGCGATGACCGCCATCCTCTACGCCTTCCGCGACCGCGAAGAGCTGATGGACTTGTACGAAGCCGTGTCCGGCGCACGTATGCACGCCGCCTACTTCCGTCCCGGCGGCGTTTACCGCGACCTACCCGGCTTTATGCCCAAATACGAGAGCAGCAAATTCCGCAATGCCAAAGTATTGAAGCAGCTCAACGAATCCCGCGAAGGCACGATGCTTGACTTTATCGATGCCTTCTGCGAACGCTTCCCCAAAAATATCGACACACTCGAAACCCTCCTGACCGACAACCGCATCTGGAAACAGCGTACCGTCGGCATCGGCGTTGTCTCTCCCGAGCGCGCCATGCAAAAAGGCTTTACCGGTGTGATGCTTCGCGGTTCCGGCGTGGAATGGGACGTGCGTAAGACACAGCCCTACGAAGTGTACGACAAAATGGATTTCGACATCCCCGTCGGCGTCAACGGCGACTGCTACGACCGTTACCTCTGCCGTATGGAAGAAATGCGCCAATCCGTACGCATCATCAAACAATGCGCCGACTGGTTGCGCGTCAATCCCGGCCCGGTCATTACCGCAAACCACAAATTCGCTCCGCCCAAACGTACCGAAATGAAAACAGGTATGGAAGACCTGATTCACCATTTCAAACTCTTTACCGAGGGTATGCACGTTCCCGAGGGCGAGACCTACACCGCTGTCGAACACCCGAAAGGCGAGTTCGGCGTTTACATCATTTCAGACGGCGCAAACAAACCCTACCGCCTGAAAATCCGCGCACCCGGCTTCGCCCACCTGCAAGGCATGGACGAAATGGCAAAAGGCCATATGCTCGCCGACGTCGTTGCCATCATCGGTACGCAGGACATCGTATTCGGGGAGGTTGACCGATAATGTTATCCGCAAAATCCTTAAAACAAATCGACATTGAGTTGGCGAAATATCCCGCCGACCAACGCCGTTCCGCCATCATGGGCGCGTTGCGTATCGCCCAAACCGAAAAAGGCTGGCTCGCCCCCGAAACCATCGCTTTTGTTGCCGACTACATCGGCATCACGCCGGCGCAGGCATATGAAGTCGCCACTTTCTACAATATGTACGACCTTGAGCCTGTCGGCAAATACAAACTGACCGTTTGTACCAACCTGCCCTGCGCTCTGCGCGGCGGTATGGCGACCGGCGAATACCTCAAACAAAAACTCGGTATCGGCTACGGCGAAACCACGCCCGACGGCAAATTTACCCTTGTCGAAAGCGAATGCATGGGCGCGTGCGGCGATGCCCCCGTTATGCTGGTCAACAACCACAGCATGTGCAGCTTTATGACCGAAGAGGCGATTGAGAAGAAACTGGCGGAGTTGGAGTAGGTCGTCTGAAACGACGATTTAAACGTAGGTCGGATACTTGTATCCGACAGAGTGGGTAAAAAGGCAAAATGTCGGATTTAAGAATCCGCCCTACTGAAATACTGAAATGCCGTCATTCCCGCGCAGGCGGGAATCCACCGGTAAGATTCGGTTTCTGAATTTAATAAGACATTGCTTACCATTGAGGATGGATTCCCGCCTGCGCGGGAATGACGGCAGACAAGCAAGTGGTCGAGATCCAACAAAAACGATTGAAGGTCGTCTGAAAATATCGATTTGATAAACTAGATTTTATTTCAGAAGACGTTACAAGCCGATACACAAAGACATTTTAAGGTCGTCTGAAACAGCGGCCGCAACCGATACGAAAACAAACAGGCACACCAAAAATGGCTATTTACCAATCAGGCGTGATTTTTGACCAAGTGGATACCGCCAATCCCGATTGCTGGACATTGGACGAATACGTCAAACGCGGCGGCTATACCGCCCTGCGTAAAATCCTGTCCGAAAACATCTCGCAAACCGATGTGATTGACGAAGTCAAAACCTCCGGCTTGCGCGGGCGCGGCGGTGCGGGCTTCCCGACCGGTTTGAAATGGAGCTTTATGCCCCGTTCTTTCCCGGGCGAAAAATATGTGGTTTGCAACACCGACGAAGGCGAGCCGGGTACATTTAAAGACCGCGACATCATCATGTTCAATCCTCATGCCCTGATTGAAGGCATGATCATTGCCGGTTACGCGATGGGCGCGAAAGCCGGCTACAACTATATCCACGGCGAAATTTTCGAAGGTTATCAACGCTTTGAAGCCGCTTTGGAGCAGGCGCGTGCCGCAGGCTTTTTGGGTAAAAATATTTTGGGTTCGGATTTTGAATTCGAACTCTTCGCCCACCACGGCTACGGCGCATATATTTGCGGCGAAGAAACCGCATTGCTTGAATCGTTGGAAGGCAAAAAAGGCCAGCCGCGCTTCAAACCGCCGTTCCCCGCCTCGTTCGGCCTGTACGGCAAACCGACCACCATCAACAATACCGAAACGTTCTCCTCCGTTCCATTCATTATCCGTGACGGCGGACAGGCGTTTGCCGATAAAGGTATTCCGAATGCAGGCGGTACCAAATTATTTTGTATTTCCGGCCATGTCGAGCGTCCGGGCAACTATGAAGTGCCGTTGGGCACGCCGTTTGCCGAAGTCTTGAAAATGGCGGGCGGTATGCGCGGCGGTAAAAAACTCAAAGCCGTTATTCCCGGCGGTTCGTCCGCCCCCGTATTGCCTGCCGACATTATGATGCAGACCAATATGGACTATGACTCGATTTCCAAAGCCGGCTCGATGCTCGGTTCCGGCGCGATTATCGTGATGGACGAAGACGTGTGCATGGTCAAAGCCCTCGAACGCTTAAGCTATTTCTACTACGACGAATCCTGCGGCCAATGCACCCCCTGCCGCGAAGGTACCGGCTGGCTTTACCGCATCGTCCGCCGCATCGTAGAAGGCAAAGGCCGCATGGAAGACTTGGATTTGCTGGATTCTGTCGGCAACCAAATGGCAGGCCGCACCATCTGCGCCCTTGCCGATGCCGCCGTCTTCCCTGTCCGCAGCTTTACCAAGCATTTCCGTGATGAGTTTGCGCATTACATCGAACACGGCGGGCCGATGAAAGAGCATAAGTGGGGAGGGTGGTAATGGTGGAAGCTAAAATTTTTATTCTATACGGTGCAGCCAACAAAGGTAAGAGTACGACACTCAATACGCTTTTTAATCAGATTTGTCGGAAATTTTCTAAATTTCTAGTCTTTTTTGAAAGATATGGAAACGGCTTAGATTTTGTTGCAGTATTTGATCATGAAGGTCAGAGGATTGGTTTTTATTCATCTGGTGATAATGAATACGAGGTTAGGAGAAATTTATACAAACTTTATTCGCATAATTGTGATTTTATTTTGGCACGTCAAGGACACGGGGTGGTAGTTGCGATGCAGTAGGATATTGCATGGCGATGTAAATATAATTAATTGGTGTGAAAAGTTTGAGCCTACAGATGAAGACAATGAGCGTGCTGTTAAAGAGTTATTTAAGTCATTTAAAAATATAATAAATGAGTTATAGTTTTAGTTGGTTTTATATTGGTTAAAAGCAAAATGCTAAAAATTTAACTTTGCCGTCATTCCCGCACAGGCGGGAATCCATAGTGGAATTTACAGAACCCGATATTTGAAAAGCAGTTGCCGAAATTCAAAAAATGGATTCCCGCCTGTGCGGGAATGACGGCAAGGTGGCAGTAAACGTTTTAAACAGTATTGATTGTCAATGAAACTCAAAAGGCCGTCTGAAGCCCATTTTTCAGACGATCTCCATAAAAAATTATTTATCAAATACCCGTAACTAGGAACGAACCATGTTACAAATCGAAATCGACGGCAAACAGGTATCTGTGGAGCAGGGCGCGACGGTAATTGAAGCCGCGCACAAGCTCGGTACTTATATTCCGCATTTCTGTTACCACAAAAAGCTCTCTATTGCCGCCAACTGCCGTATGTGTCTGGTGGATGTGGAAAAAGCCCCCAAACCGCTGCCTGCCTGTGCCACGCCGGTAACGGACGGCATGATTGTGCGTACGCATTCGGCAAAAGCCCGAGAGGCGCAAGAAGGCGTGATGGAGTTCCTGCTCATCAACCATCCGCTTGATTGTCCGACCTGCGACCAGGGCGGCGAATGCCAGTTGCAGGATTTGGCGGTGGGCTACGGCAAAACCACCAGCCGTTATACCGAAGAAAAACGTTCCGTCGTCGGCAAGGACATGGGTCCTTTGGTTTCCGCCGAGGAAATGAGCCGCTGTATCCACTGTACCCGCTGCGTACGTTTCACCGAAGAAATCGCCGGTTTGCAGGAAATTGCGATGGTGAATCGTGGTGAACACTCCGAAATCATGCCCTTTATCGGCAAAGCGGTGGAAACCGAGCTGTCGGGCAACGTCATCGATTTGTGTCCCGTCGGCGCATTGACCAGCAAACCGTTCCGCTTCAACGCGCGTACTTGGGAATTGAACCGCCGCAAATCCGTTTCCGCACACGACGCTTTGGGCAGCAACCTGATTGTACAAACCAAAGACCATACCGTCCGCCGCGTGTTGCCGTTGGAAAACGAAGCCATCAACGAATGCTGGCTGTCCGACCGCGACCGTTTTGCCTACGAAGGCCTGTATCACGAAAGCCGTCTGAAAAATCCGAAAATCAAACAGGGTGGCGAGTGGATGGACGTGGATTGGAAAACCGCGTTGGAATATGTCCGCAGCGCGATTGAATGTATCGCCAAAGACGGCAACCAAAACCAAGTCGGCGTTTGGGCTAATCCGATGAATACGGTTGAAGAGCTGTATCTGGCCAAAAAATTTGCCGACGGCTTGGGTGTTAAAAACTTTGCAACCCGTTTGCGCCAACAAGACAAACGTCTTTCAGACGGCCTTAAAGGTGCGCAATGGTTGGGACAAAGTATTGAATCTTTGGCTGACAACGATGCCGTATTGGTAGTCGGTGCGAACTTGCGCAAAGAACAGCCGCTCCTGACCGCCCGCCTGCGCCGCGCCGCCAAAGACCGTATGGCCTTGAGCGTATTGGCCGGCAGTAAAGAAGAATTGTTTATGCCGCTTCTGTCTCAAGAAGCCGCACATCCCGACGAGTGGGCAGGCCGTCTGAAAAACCTGTCTGCCGATGCGGAACATGCCGTTACCGCCAGCCTGAAAAACGCTGAAAAAGCAGCGGTGATTTTGGGTGCGGAAGTGCAAAACCATCCTGATTACGCCGCCATTTATGCCGCCGCGCAAGAGTTGGCGGACGCGACCGGCGCAGTGCTGGGCATTTTGCCGCAAGCCGCCAACAGCGTCGGTGCGGACGTATTGGGTGTGAACTCGGGCGAGAGCGTTGCCGAAATGGCAAACACGCCGAAACAGGCAGTCTTGCTGCTCAACGTCGAGCCTGAAATCGATACGGTTGACGGTGCAAAAGCCGTAGCCGCGTTGAAACAGGCGAAAAGCGTGATGGCGTTTACGCCGTTTGTCAGCGAAACGCTGCTGGACGTGTGCGACGTATTGCTGCCGATTGCGCCGTTTACCGAAACATCAGGCAGCTTCATCAATATGGAAGGCCGTCTGCAATCTTTCCACGGCGTGGTACAAGGCTTCGGCGATTCACGTCCGTTGTGGAAAGTGTTGCGCGTATTGGGCAACCTGTTTGACCTGAAAGGTTTTGAATACCACGATACCGCCGCGATTCTGAAAGACGCGCTGGATGCGGAAAGCCTGCCGTCCAAACTGGACAACCGCAGCACATGGGCAGGGGAGGGCGTTCAGACGGCCTCAGACCGCCTCGTCCGTGTCGGCGGCGTCGGTATTTATCATACTGATTCTATCGTGCGCCGTTCCGCACCGTTGCAAGAAACCAGCCATGCCGCCGTGCCTGCCGCGCGTGTAAATCCGAACACATTGGCACGCTTGGGCCTGCAAGACGGACAAACCGCTGTCGCCAAACAAAACGGCGCAAGCGTATCGGTTGCCGTCAAAGCCGATGCCGGTTTGCCTGAAAACGTGGTGCATCTGCCGCTGCATACCGAAAATGCCGCGCTGGGTGCGTTGATGGGCACTATTGAACTGGCGGGAGCTTGATTATGCAGGAATGGTTCCAAAACCTCTTTGCCGCAACGCTCGGTCTGGGCGATTTGGGCATCACCGTAGGCTTGGTGGTATCCGTCATCGTCAAAATCGTGATTATCCTGATTCCGCTGATTCTGACCGTTGCCTACCTGACGTATTTCGAACGTAAAGTCATCGGCTTTATGCAGCTTCGCGTCGGCCCGAACGTAACCGGCCCGCGGGGTCTGATTCAGCCGTTTGCCGACGTGTTCAAACTCTTGTTTAAAGAGGTAACCCGTCCGAAGCTGTCAAACAAAGCCTTATTCTACATCGGCCCGATTATGTCGCTCGCCCCGTCTTTCGCGGCGTGGGCGGTGATTCCGTTTAACGAAGAATGGGTGCTGACCAATATCAATATCGGCCTTTTGTACATCCTGATGATTACCTCGCTGTCGGTTTACGGCGTGATTATCGCGGGCTGGGCTTCCAACTCCAAATATTCGTTCTTGGGTGCAATGCGTGCTTCCGCGCAAAGCATTTCCTACGAGATTGCCATGAGTGCCGCGCTGGTGTGCGTTGTGATGGTATCGGGCAGCATGAACTTCTCCGACATCGTTGCCGCGCAGGCAAAAGGCATCGCGGGCGGTTCTGTGTTCTCGTGGAACTGGCTGCCGCTGTTCCCAATCTTCATCGTCTATCTGATTTCCGCCGTTGCCGAAACCAACCGCGCACCGTTTGACGTGGCAGAGGGCGAGTCTGAAATCGTTGCCGGACACCACGTCGAATACTCCGGCTTTGCATTCGCGCTGTTCTTCCTTGCCGAATACATTTTCATGATTCTGATTGCCGCGCTGACATCGCTGATGTTCCTCGGCGGCTGGTTGTCTCCGTTCCCGCAAAGCTGGGGCATTGTCGGTACGCCTTCCGCATTCTGGATGTTCGTGAAAATGGCGGCGGTGCTGTACTGGTATCTGTGGATTCGTGCAACCTTCCCACGCTACCGCTACGACCAAATCATGCGTTTGGGCTGGAAAGTGCTGATTCCGATCGGCTTCGCCTACATCGTGGTTTTGGGCGTGTGGATGATTTCACCGCTGAATTTGTGGAAATAAGTTTCAGACGGCATCTTGAGGCCGTCTGAACAAAGCGATTTTGAATACCTAACGAAATCCCTGTTTTGAGGGAACATAATATGGCTAACTTAGTAAAAACCTTTCTGCTTGGCGAACTGGTCAAAGGCATGGGCGTAACGCTCAAAAACTTTTTTGCCCGCAAAGACACAATTTATTTTCCCGAAGAGAAAACGCCGCAATCCGTGCGTTTCCGCGGTCTGCACGCGCAACGCTGTTATCCGAACGGAGAGGAACGCTGCATCGCGTGTAAATTGTGCGAGGCGGTGTGTCCGGCAATGGCGATCAACATCGAATCGGAAGAACGCGAAGACGGCACCCGCCGCACCAAGCGTTACGACATCGACCTGACCAAGTGCATCTTCTGCGGTTTCTGCGAAGAGGCCTGCCCGACCGATGCGATTGTGGAAACCCATATTTTTGAATACCACGGCGAGAAAAAAGGCGACTTGCATATGACCAAGCCCATCCTCTTGGCAATCGGCGACAAATACGAAGCCGAAATCGCCAAACGCAAAGCCGCTGACGCGCCGTACCGCTAAGGAGCAGACGAATGACTTTTTCCGTGATTCTGTTCTATATCCTTGCCGCCATCGTTTTGTACGGTGCGGTTCGTACCGTTACCGCCAAAAACCCTGTCCATGCCGCTTTGCATCTGGTGCTGACCTTCTGCGTGAGCGCGATGATTTGGATGCTGATGCAGGCGGAGTTTTTGGGCGTTACGCTGGTGGTGGTTTACGTCGGCGCCGTAATGGTGTTGTTCCTGTTCGTCGTGATGATGCTGAATATCGACATCGAGGAAATGCGCGCCGGTTTCTGGCGGCACGCGCCTGTTGCCGGTGTGGTCGGTACGTTGTTGGCGGTTGCCCTGATCCTGATTCTGGTCAACCCGAAAACCGACCTGGCCGCATTTGGTCTGATGAAAGACATTCCGGCCGATTACAACAATATCCGCGATTTGGGCAGCCGTATTTATACCGACTACCTGTTGCCGTTTGAATTGGCGGCGGTATTGCTGCTGTTGGGCATGGTGGCCGCGATTGCATTGGTTCACCGCAAAACCACCAATCCGAAACGTATGGATCCAGCCGACCAAGTTAAAGTACGCGCCGATCAAGGCCGTATGCGTCTGGTGAAAATGGAAGCGGTCAAACCGCAAGTCGAATCTGCCGAAGAAAGCGAAGTTTCAGACGGCCTCAAGACGGAAGGGGAGGGCAAAGCATGATTACTTTGACGCATTATCTGGTATTGGGCGCTCTCCTGTTCGGTATCAGCGCGATGGGCATCTTTATGAACCGCAAAAACGTGCTGGTATTGCTGATGTCCATCGAGCTGATGCTTTTGGCGGTGAACTTCAACTTTATCGCCTTCTCGCAACATTTGGGCGATACTGCCGGACAAATTTTCGTATTCTTCGTATTGACCGTTGCCGCTGCCGAATCTGCCATCGGTTTGGCGATTATGGTGCTGGTGTACCGCAACCGACAAACGATTAATGTTGCCGATTTGGACGAGTTGAAAGGGTAATCATGAACGATATGACTTTATATTTGATAATTGCCCTTGTTCCGTTGGCAGGCTCGCTGATTGCGGGTTTGTTCGGCAACAAAATCGGGCGTGCCGGCGCGCATACGGTTACGATACTCGGTGTCGCTGTATCTGCCGTGCTGTCGGCTTATGTGCTGTGGGGATTCCTCAATGGCAGCCGTACCAAGTTTGACGAAAACGTCTATACCTGGCTGACAATGGGCGGCTTGGATTTTTCCGTCGGCTTCTTGGTCGATACGATGACGGCGATGATGATGGTCGTGGTAACGGGCGTGTCGTTGATGGTGCATATCTATACCATCGGTTATATGCACGATGAAAAAGTCGGCTACCAACGCTTCTTCAGCTATATTTCTTTGTTTACTTTCAGCATGTTGATGCTGATTATGAGCAACAACTTCATCCAGCTCTTCTTCGGTTGGGAAGCGGTGGGCTTGGTGTCGTATCTCTTGATCGGTTTCTATTTCAAACGCCCGGGCGCGACATTTGCCAACCTGAAAGCCTTTTTGATCAACCGTGTCGGCGACTTCGGCTTTTTGCTCGGTATCGGCTTGGTGCTTGCCTATTTCGGCGGCAGCCTGCGTTATCAGGACGTATTCGCCTATCTGCCCAACGTACAAAATGCCACTATCCAGCTTTTCCCCGGCGTGGAATGGTCTTTGATTACCGTAACCTGTTTGCTCCTGTTTGTCGGTGCGATGGGTAAATCGGCACAATTCCCGCTGCACGTCTGGCTGCCCGATTCGATGGAAGGCCCGACTCCGATTTCTGCATTGATTCACGCCGCGACGATGGTTACCGCCGGTTTGTTTATGGTGTCGCGTATGTCGCCGATTTATGAGATGAGCAGCACCGCGCTGTCGGTCATTATGGTAATCGGCGCGATTACCGCCCTGTTTATGGGCTTCTTGGGTGTGATTCAAAACGACATCAAACGTGTGGTTGCGTATTCTACCCTGTCGCAACTGGGCTACATGACCGTGGCTCTGGGCGCGTCCGCCTATTCTGTGGCGATGTTCCACGTCATGACCCACGCCTTCTTTAAAGCCTTGCTGTTCTTGGCGGCGGGCAGTGCGATTATCGGTATGCACCACGATCAAGATATGCGCCATATGGGCAACCTGAAAAAATACATGCCGATTACTTGGCTGACTATGCTGATCGGCAATTTGTCTCTGATCGGTACGCCGTTCTTCTCCGGCTTCTACTCCAAAGATTCGATTATCGAAGCAGTGAAATACAGCACCCTGCCGGGCAGCGGCTTTGCCTATTTTGCCGTCCTCGCCAGCGTGTTCGTTACCGCGTTTTACGCGTTCCGCCAATACTTTATGGTGTTCCACGGCGAAGAAAAATGGCGCAGCCTGCCCGAACACCATTCAGACGGCCATGGTGAAGAACATCACGGCTTGGGCAAAAACGACAATCCGCACGAAAGCCCGCTGGTCGTTACCCTGCCGCTGATTCTGCTTGCGATTCCGTCCGTCATCATCGGCTACATCGCCATCGAACCCATGCTCTACGGCGATTTCTTCAAAGACGTGATTTTCGTCAACGCCGACGCGCATCCGACCATGCACATCATGAAAGAAGAGTTCCACGGCGCATTGGCGATGGTGTCGCACAGTCTGCATTCGCCCGTCCTCTATCTCGCTACCGCAGGCGTATTGAGCGCATGGCTTTTGTACGTCAAACTGCCGCACCTGCCCGCTAAAATCGCGCAGGCGTTCCGTCCGGTTTACGTTTTGTTTGAAAACAAATACTACCTCGACGCCTTGTATTTCAACGTCTTCGCCAAAGGCACGCGCGCATTGGGCACTTTCTTCTGGAAAGTCGGCGATACCGCCATTATCGACAACGGCATCGTCAACGGCTCCGCCAAACTGGTCGGCGCGATTGCCGCTCAGGTACGCAAAGCCCAAACCGGCTTTATCTACACCTACGCCGCCGCTATGGTGTTCGGCGTATTGGTCTTGCTCGGCATGACCTTCTGGGGCTTGTTCAGATAAAGGCGGAGTTTCAGACGACCTGTTCATAGTTTTGTAGAGGTCGTCTGAAAAGTTTGAGAAGTGGGCATTAAGTCAAAGGGTGGAACAAAATGGTACCCAACAGGCGTGAAATAGCCAACATGCAAATTATCTGTTTCCTAAATTTTTTAGGCAATCTCAACAAATATAGAGGAGTCAAAAGGGATGACACAGTTATTTTTACATTCAGATACACCAAATGAGAAGGAACTGATTTCAATATATGAGAAAGCTGTTTCAGAGGCAGTAGAGCTGTATATTTTCTCTGCGTATCTCACTCATTGGGATGTAAAAAATAAGCTCAATAGCAAATTGCAAGAGTTTAAATTTATTTTTGGACAAGATTTCGGATTGTCTAAAAAAGAGGCTATTCGGAAAGTGTTGAAATGGCTTCCGTCCCATTTGAAATTCACACTGATGGTAGCTCAAGGCATTCAGGGTTTTCATCCTAAAGCTGTATTTTGGAAGAATGATAAGAATGAATATTATGCTTTAATCGGTTCTTCAAATTTGACTCATGCTGCGTTTAATAGCAATTATGAAGCAAATATTTTGACTAAAATTTCCGAGCAGGATTTTATAAAAGTCAAATCTTGGGCTGATGAAATTGCGATGAAATCTATCCCGGTATCGGAAGATTGGCTTGAGGAGTATCAGGAAGCTGAAATTAACTATAAGAAATCAACTGTTAGACAATCAGTGATGGATAAGTTATTTATGGAGATGCCAAATTATAATCAAGAACTGATTGCGGCACGGAGAAAGCAGATGAGAAACCATCAAACTGTGTGTAATCAATTAAAAAATCTTATTAAGCAATGTGCAGCAGGAAAAATAGACAATAATGATTTTTATGGGGAATTTAATAAATTATGGTCTTGGAAAAGCGAAAATAAAGGAGAAGGGGTAGGCAATCGTTTTCAAGATAAAACGTGGAAAAGGACGGGTAAGTCTTCAGATTTTAGAAAATTATGCATTGCCATCCAATCAGTTTTTGATGCTCCACTTACTGAGAGAGATAATGTGGTTGCCAAGCAAATTGATTGGCTAAAAGAATGTGGGGTTTCCACTCGTGGTTCAGTTTTTTCTGAAATGCTTTGTCAAGAATATCCAGATAGATATCCTGTTTTAAATGCTCCCATTAAAAAATTTTTAGAAGAAAATAAATTTAAGTCTGCAAAAGGAGCAAGCGAAGGCTCCAAATATATTGATTTAAGTATGAAGTTAAGAGCTTTACTAGCTATGCAGTCAGAAATAAAAGATTTGGCTGAATTAGATGTTTTAGTACAGGCAGAATATCGCAATCGTACAGATATTGATTGGGAATAAGTAAAGAAGGGGGGAGAGTATTCATTCCTTCTTTCAGACGACTTCCTAAAACGCTGTCTGTAAAGACCAACCCATACAACTATATTTTTTATTTTAACCACAGGTTAACCACTATGTTTTCCAACTACCTACTCAGCTTGGCAATATGGATACCCATCGCCGCAGGCGTGCTGGTTTTGGCGACCGGTAAAGACAGCCGTGCGCCGCTGGCGCGTGTGCTTGCCTTCATGGGAGCGCTTGCCGGTTTCTTGGTAACGCTGCCCCTGTTTACCGGTTTCGACCGTTTGAGCGGCGGCTATCAATTTACCGAGTTCCACGAGTGGATTCCGCTTCTGAAAATCAACTACGCATTGGGCGTGGACGGTATTTCAGTGCTCTTTATCATCTTGAATGCGTTTATTACGCTGCTGGTGGTATTGGCCGGTTGGGAAGTCATTCAGAAACGTCCGGCGCAGTATATGGCGGCATTCCTGATGATGTCGGGTTTGATTAACGGCGCGTTTGCCGCGCAGGATGCGATTCTGTTTTATGTGTTCTTCGAGGGTATGCTGATTCCGCTGTACCTGATTATCGGTGTATGGGGCGGCCCGCGCCGCGTCTATGCGTCGGTCAAGCTGTTCCTCTATACGCTGACGGGTTCGCTCTTGATGTTGGTTGCCATGGTTTACCTGTACTATCAGACAGGCAGCTTCTCTATTGTCGATTTCCAAAACATCAAACAGATTCCGTTGGGCGTACAACAGCTTTTGTTTGTAGCGTTCTTCCTGTCATTTGCCGTAAAAGTGCCGATGTTCCCCGTACACACTTGGCTGCCGGATGCCCACGTTGAAGCGCCGACCGGCGGTTCGATGGTGTTGGCGGCAATTACGCTGAAACTGGGTGCGTATGGTTTCTTGCGCTTTATCCTGCCGATTATGCCGGACGCGGCTCGCTATTTTGCCCCCGTGATCATCGTATTGAGCCTGATTGCCGTAATTTATATCGGTATGGTGGCCCTGGTGCAAACCGATATGAAGAAACTGGTGGCGTATTCGTCCATCAGCCATATGGGTTTTGTAACGCTTGGGATGTTTTTGTTTGTTGACGGGCAGTTGGACGACTGGGCGTTGAAAGGCGCGGTCATTCAGATGATTTCGCACGGCTTCGTGTCGGCGGCGATGTTTATGTGCATCGGTGTGATGTACGACCGCCTGCACACGCGCAATATTGCCGATTACGGCGGCGTGGTCAATGTGATGCCCAAGTTTGCGGCGTTTATGATGTTGTTCGGTATGGCGAACGCCGGCCTGCCTGCGACTTCCGGCTTCGTGGGCGAGTTTATGGTGGTTATGGGCGCGGTTAAAGTGAATTTCTGGGTGGGCGCGCTGGCGGCTATGACGCTGATTTACGGCGCGTCTTATACCCTGTGGATGTACAAGCGCGTGATTTTCGGCGCGATTCACAATCCGCACGTTGCCGAAATGAAAGACATCAATTGCCGCGAGTTTGCGATTCTGGCGGTTTTGGCGGTTGCTGTTTTGGGGATGGGCCTGTATCCGAACGCATTTATCGAAGTGGTGCATCAGGCGGCAAACGATTTGATTGCCCATGTGGCGCAAAGCAAGATTTGAGGTGTGTAAATGAATTGGTCAGATTTGAATTTAATGCCCGCACTGCCCGAAGTCGCGCTGCTGTCGCTACTGGTGTTATTGTTGCCGGCGGACTTGTGGGCCAGTGATGACAAATGCCGTTGGACGCATTACGGCGCGTTGGCAACGGTGGCGGTTACGGCGGCGGTGCAGCTTGCCGTGTGGGAACAGGGCAGCACGTCTTCGTTCAACGGGATGTATATTGCGGACGGTATGTCGCGTTTGGCAAAAATGGTTTTATATGCCTTGACGTTTGTCCTGTTTGTCTATGCCAAGCCCTACAACCAAGTGCGCGGTATTTTCAAAGGCGAGTTTTACACCCTGTCGCTGTTTGCCCTCTTGGGCATGAGCGTGATGGTGAGCGCGGGGCATTTTTTAACTGCCTATATCGGTTTGGAACTCTTGTCGCTCGCCCTTTACGCCCTGATTGCCCTGCGCCGCGATTCCGGTTTTGCCGCCGAAGCCGCCTTGAAATATTTTGTTCTGGGCGCGCTGGCATCCGGCCTGCTGCTCTACGGTATTTCTATGGTTTACGGCGCAACCGGTTCGCTGGAATTTGCCGGCGTGCTCGCCTCTTCCTTCAATGAAGAAGCTAACGAATGGCTGTTGAAACTGGGTCTGGTGTTTATCGTCGTCGCCGTTGCGTTCAAACTCGGCGCGGTACCGTTCCATATGTGGATGCCCGACGTGTATCACGGCGCGCCCACTTCTGTTACCGCCTTGGTCGGCACTGCCCCGAAAATCGCCGCCGTCGTTTTCGCTTTCCGCATCCTCGTTACCGGGCTGGGAACCGTGCATCATGACTGGTCTCTGATGTTTGCCCTGCTTGCCGCCGCCTCGCTGCTGGTCGGCAACCTTGCCGCCATCATGCAGACCAATATCAAACGTATGCTCGCCTATTCCACCGTATCGCATACGGGTTTCATCCTGTTGGCGTTTATGGCGGGCGCGGTCGGCTTTGCGGCGGGCCTCTATTACGCCATTACCTACGCGCTGATGGCGGCGGCAGGGTTCGGCGTGTTGATGGTGTTGTCGGACGGGGACAACGAGTGCGAAAACATCAGCGATTTGGCAGGGTTGAACCAACACCGCGTATGGCTTGCCTTTTTGATGCTGCTGGTTATGTTCTCTATGGCGGGCATTCCGCCGCTGATGGGTTTTTACGCCAAATTCGGCGTGATTATGGCGCTTTTGAAACAAGGCTATGTATGGTTGTCGGTGTTTGCCGTCGTGATGTCGCTGGTTGGCGCGTTCTACTACCTGCGCGTGGTCAAAGTCATGTATTTTGACGAATCCGGCCGCGCCCGTCCCGCCGCCGGCGGCAACAATGCCGCAAAATCCCTCTTAAGCGTCAACGCGCTGCTGTTGGTGCTGTGGGGCATTATGCCGCAAACCGTTATCGACTGGTGCGCCAAGGCGTTGGAGAACACGCTGTGAGCCGCCGAAACGGCAGCCGTGTCAGAGGCTGCCGTTTTTGTTAAGATATGCCGTTCCGCAATGCAGTTCAGACGGCATCGCCGCCGACAATGCCCAAACAGAAAGCCCATCATGACCGCATCCATGTACATCCTTTTGGTCTTGGCACTCATCTTTGCCAACGCCCCCTTCCTCACGACCAGACTGTTCGGCGTGGCCGCGCTCAAGCGCAAACATTTCGGACACCACCTGATCGAGCTGGCGGCAGGTTTCGCGCTGACCGCCTCTCTTGCCTACATCCTCGAATCCCGTGCGGGAGCGGTACACAATCAGGGTTGGGAGTTTTACGCCACCGTCGTCTGCCTGTACCTCATTTTCGCCTTCCCGTGTTTCGTGCGGCGGTATTTTTGGCACACGCGCAACAGGGAATAAACAAGCAAACAAGCATAGGAATGCCGTCTGAAACCCTTTCAGACGGCATTTGTTTCATTCAAGTGCAGGCCGGCATCGCTGTGCCGGCACGTTTCAGTCGGCGATATACGCCGGTTTTAATATTTGCGTGCGACTGCAAATTCTGCCAACTGCCGCAGGCGCAGGGCTTTGTCGCCGAAGGGTTCGAGCAGCGCGACTGCTTCGGCAACCAGTTTGTGTGCGTATGAGCGCGCCGCTTCCAAGCCCATCAGTTTCACATAAGTCGGCTTGTCGTTGTCGGCATCTTTGCCCGCCGTCTTGCCCAAAGTCGCCGTGTCCGCTTCACAATCCAACACATCGTCGATGACTTGGAACGCCAAACCCAGTTTTGCCGCGTAAGCGTCCAATACGGCAAGTTCCGCGTCGGACAGATCGGGACACGCCGTCGCCCCCAATAAAACCGCCGCACGGATCAACGCCCCCGTTTTCAGGCTGTGCATCCGTTCCAAATCGGCTTGAACCATTTGTTTGCCGACATTTGCCAAATCGATTGCCTGTCCGCCCGCCATACCCGCGCTGCCGCCCGCTTTTGCCAACACCGACAACATTGCCAACTGGCGTGCGGCGGGCAGTTCTGTCGGACGGCTCAACACGTCGAAGGCTTGGGTTTGTAAAGCGTCGCCGGTCAGAAGGGCGGTGGCTTCGCCATATTTGATGTGGCAGGTCGGTTTGCCGCGCCGCAGGCTGTCGTTGTCCATCGCCGGCATATCGTCGTGAACCAAAGAATAGACGTGGATCATTTCGATTGCCGCCATTGCCTGTCCGACCGCATCCGCCACGGCCCCGCCCAATTCCGAAGCCGCCAGCACCAGCATCGGGCGCAGACGCTTGCCGCCGTCCAAAGCCGCATAGCGCATCGCTTCGTGCAGCGTGTGCGGGATTTCGTTTCCAGACGGCAAAAAGCGTTCCAGCAGCAGCTCTGTCTGCGCCTGCGCCCTCTGTTGCCACGCTTTCAAATCATTCGTCGGATTCAAGGTTCAACTCCTTCGTCCCGTCCGCATCCAAAACCTGTAATTTCTGTTCGACTTGGGCCAGCTTGGTTTGGCAGTACCTGACCAGCTCGTTGCCTTCCTGATAGGCGGCAAGCGCGTCTTCCAAGGGCATTTCGCCCTGCATGGACTGCGTCAGCGATTCAAGGCGCGACAAGGCCTCTTCAAACGATTTCGGGGTGTTTTTCTTCATAGTTTCGGGTGTTCCGGTAAAAAGCGGATTGTAGCATTTTTGCAAAACGGATGCCGTCTGAAACCCGAATCCGGCTTCAGACGGCATTTTTTCCGCCCCGGTCGGCAAGGCGTTACCCGAGCAGTTCGTCGGTGATGCCCTGCAAAAAGGCGAGGCGTTCGGGGCTTGCCGCCCCGGTTTCGGCGGCGGCTTTGAAGGCGCAGCCGGGTTCGGCGCGGTGGGTGCAGTTGTGGAAGCGGCATTGCCCGACAAGGTGGCGGAAATCGGGGAAATAGTGCGGCAAATCGGCGGCTTGGAGGTGGTGTAAACCAAATTCTTGCAAACCCGGGGAGTCGATGAGTTGGGTTTCGCCGTTCAAATCATAAAGCCGGGCGTGGGTGGTGGTGTGTTTTCCCGAGTCGAGTGCGGCGGAAATGTCGCCGGTGCGGGCGGTTTGGCTGCCTAAAAGGGCGTTGGTCAGGGTGGATTTGCCCATACCGCTTTGTCCGAGCAGGATGTTGCTGTGCCCTTGCAGGACGGGGCGCAGGCTGTCGGCGTTTTCCAGCACGCGGGTTTCGATGACGGGGTAACCCAGCGTTTCGTAGAATTTGAGTTTTTCGAGCCAGAGGGCGGTTTCGGGCAGGTCGGCTTTGTTCAGGACGATGACGGCGCGGATGCCGGCGGCTTCGGCGGCAAGCAGGGCGCGCTGTAGCAGCCGCACGCTCGGACTCGGGACGGCGGCGGTTACGATGAGGAGTTGGGTAACGTTGGCGGCGATGAGTTTGGTTTTCCACGCGTCTTGGCGGTAGAGCAGGCTTTGGCGCGGTAAAAAATCTTCAATCACAACTTGTTCGGCGTTGACGGGGCTGATGCGGACGCGGTCGCCGCAGGCGAAATCGACGCGTTTTTTGCGGGTGCTGGCTTCGTAGGTTGTGCCGTCGGGCGTGCGGACGATGTAGCGGCGGCCGTAGCCGGCGGTAATTTGGGCGGTGTCGTTCATGGTTTCTTTGGGGTTGGGTGTGGAAATGCCGTCTGAAAAGGGGTGTTCGGACGGCATCGGTTCAGTCGTGCTGCCACTCGACGTGTTCGCTGAGGAAGCCGCCGCTCTGGTGCGCCCAGAGTTTGGCGTAAAGCCCGCGTTTTTCGAGGAGTTCGGCGTGTGTGCCTTCTTCGATGATGCGGCCTTTGTCGAGGACGACGAGCCTGTCCATCGCGGCAATGGTGGAGAGGCGGTGGGCGATGGCGATGACGGTTTTGCCTTCCATCATTTTGTCGAGGCTTTCTTGGATGGCGGCTTCAACTTCGGAATCGAGCGCGCTGGTGGCTTCGTCAAGCAGCAGGATGGGTGCGTCTTTGAGCATCACGCGGGCGATGGCGATGCGCTGGCGTTGTCCGCCGGAGAGTTTCACGCCGCGTTCGCCGACGTGCGCGTCGTAGCCGCTCCGCCCTTTGGCATCGGAAAGGTCGGGGATGAAGCCGGCGGCTTCGGCGCGTTCGGCGGCGGAAACCATTTCGGCATCGGTCGCGTCGGGGCGGCCGTAAATAATGTTGTCGCGCACGGAACGGTGCAGCAGCGAGGTATCTTGTGTGACCAAACCGATTTGGGCGCGTAAAGATTCTTGGGTAACGCCGCTTATGTCCTGCCCGTCGATCGAAACCGTGCCGCTTTGCGGTTCGTAGAAACGCAAAAGCAGGTTGACGATGGTGGATTTGCCCGCGCCGCTGCGTCCGATCAAGCCGACTTTTTCGCCGGGTTTGATATTCAGGTTAAAGCCGTTGAGCAGCGGTTTGCCGGCTTCGTAGCAAAAATCGACGTGTTCGAACTTGATTGCGCCTTGCGGCACGTTCAGCGGCAGGGCTTGGGGCTTGTCGAGGATGGTGTGCGGTTTGGACAGGGTCGCCATGCCGTCGTTGACGATGCCGATGTTTTCAAACAGCCGCGCGGATTCCCACATAATGTATTGCGACAGCCCGTTGACGCGCAACGCCATCGCGGTGGCGGTGGCGACCGCACCCACGCCGACCTGTCCGTTGTGCCAAAGCCAGATGCCCAGTGCGGCGGCGGAGAGGGTCAGCGAAGTGTTGACGATGAAGCTGCACGAATGCAGCAGAGTCGCCAGCCGCATTTGGGCGCGCACCGTAACCATAAATTCTTCCATCGACTGCTTGGCATAGACGGCTTCGCGCGCGCCGTGGAAAAAGAGTTTGACGGTGGCGATATTGGAATAGGCATCGGTAATGCGGCCGGTCATCAGCGAGCGGGCATTCGCCTGCCGTGCGGCGGTTTGCCCCAATCTGGGAATCAGCAGGCGCATTACCGAAGCGAAACCGATTATCCAGCCGATAAAGGGCAGCAGCAGCCATGAGTCGAGCGAGGCGAGAATCACGCCCGAAGTGATGAAATACACCGACACATAAACGACCATATCGGCAACCGTCATCACCGCGTCGCGCAACGCCAGCGCGGTCTGCATGACTTTGGCGGACACGCGGCCGGCAAATTCGTCCTGATAAAAACCGAGGCTCTGGTTCAGCATCAGGCGGTGGAAGTTCCAGCGCAGGCGCATAGGGAACACGCCCTGAAGGGTTTGCAGGCGCACGTTGGACGCGGCAAACGCCCACACGACCGAAAACACCATCATCGCCGCCATTGCCGCCAGTTCCCAACCTTTTTCGGCAAACAGTTCGGCGGGCGCGTATTTGCCGAGCCACTCTACGATTTTGCCCATAAATTGAAAAATCAGGGCTTCCATAATGCCGATGCCGGCGGTCAGCGCAGCTAGGGCGGCTATCCATTTCCGCACCCCGTCCATACTGCTCCAGACAAACCGGCACAAGCCTTTTTCGGGCGTTTTCGGCGCGGCTTCGGGGTAGGGGTCGATTCGGGACTCGAACCAGGAAAATATTTTGTTCAACATTGTTTTCGATTTCGGTAAAACAGTTTCAGACGGCATCAAACACAATGCCGTCCGAAAGGAGGGACAATAACGCCATTTTACGGGAAAAGCCGTCGGGAAGACAGCGCGGGGCGGAAACGCAGGGTTTCGTCAGGGCAAACGCCGCGCCGCCTTCGGACGGCATTATTTCAGCAGGTTTTTCAGGGCAAGGCGCACGCCTTCGCCCACGTCCGTCCCCTTCGGAACGCCTTTGACCGCCGCTTTTGCCTCGCGTTCGTTGTAACCCAGCGCAAGCAGCGTGCTGACGATGTCTTCCGTTTCGTCGGCGGCGGGTGAGGCGGCAAACAGCCCGTCCGTTACCGTATGCGCGACCAGCTTGCCGCGCAGTTCCAAGACCATACGTTCGGCGGTTTTTTTGCCGATTCCCGGAGCGGAGGAGAGGCGTTTGACATCTTCTTCTGCAACCGCCCGCGCCAGCTCGTCTGCCGTCATCGCCGACAAAATGCCCAAAGCCGTTTTCGCGCCGATGCCGCCGACCTTAATCAGTTGGCGGAAGGTCTTGCGTTCTTCCGCAGTGGCAAAACCAAATAAAAGATGTGCGTCTTCCCGAATGATAAGCTGGGTAAACAGTTGTACGCTTTCACCCACGGGCGGCAGGTTGTAGAAGGTCTGCATCGATACGTCGGCTTCATAACCGACACCGTTGACATCGATGACGATTTGCGGAGGGTTTTTTTCAACCAGTTTGCCGGTCAGTCTGCTGATCATGTGTGCCGAATCCTGAAGTGTCGGGTGCAAAATGCCGTCTGAAACCGGTTCGGGCTCCAGACGGCACGGATTGTATCAAATTCAGTCGTCGCGGCGGGAGGAAATCACGCGGCCGGTACGGGCATCGACAACGACTTTGTATTCCTGTCCGTTTTTGACGATTTCGACATCATAGTGCGGACGGCCGTCGTCGTGTTCGAGATCGATGTCGGTGATTTTGCCGCCGACACGCGCCCAAGCCGCTTTTTCGGCTTGGGCGCGGCTGATGATTTTGTCTTGTTTGCCGTGTTGGTGTGCGGCGTGTCCGTGGTCGTCATCGCCGTGTCCGTCGTGGTGGGCGAGTGCGGGGGCGGAAATGCCCAACAGTGCGGTTGCGGCGGCGGTCAAGAGAAGGTGTTTGATGTTCATATTTGCCCTTGTAAATCAGGGGTTGAAAAATGGGGATATTAATAAGGTATCGAATAACCGTCAACCGGAGGTCAGTACCGCCCGAACCATACCGCGTGCCTGCGCTTCGGCTTCGGCGGCGCGTTCCTGCGAGGCAAACGGGCCCATTTTGACAACGTATTCGTAACGGCGTTTTTCAACCGAGAGGTTCGGGCTTGATGACGAAGCGGCGAAATTTTGGGCGGCTTGGTTCAGATAGGCTTGTGCTTCGTGTTCCGTACCGAAAGATTTCAAGTCGATAAAGATGTCTTTGTTTTCGGCAACCGGTGCGGATTGGCCCGGGACGATTTGTTCGATTTTGACGTGTGCCGTCCCTTGGCTGACAAAGCCCAATTTTTGCGCGGCGGCTTTGGATACGTCGATGATGCGGTTGCCGTGGAAGGGGCCGCGGTCGTTGACGCGGACGATGACGCTTTTGCCGTTTTTGGTGTTGGTTACGCGCACATGGCTGGGGATGGGCAGGGTTTTGTGGGCGGCGGTAAAGGCGTTCATATCGTAGCGGTCTCCGCCGGAAGTTTTGCGCCCGTGAAACCTGCCGCCGTACCACGAGGCGTTGCCGGTTTGCGTGAATTCGGCGACTTTGTAGCTGCGGTTGGCGGAGGCGTGCAGTTTTTCCGCCTTGACCACTGCGTCGGCGGATGCCGTCTGAAGGGAGTGTGTGCCGAACGCGGCGGTGAGGAGGAAAAGGGTTTTTCGGGTTAAAGTCAAAATGTGTTCCGTTCTTGAGTTGAAGACGGATGGGCATTATGCCCTACGGACGCGTTCCGAACCGCCGCACGCTGCGGCAGCGGTTCGGAATGTGTCCGAACGGTTTTCAGACGGCATGAACCTGCGTTCAAACGCCGCCTGCGTAACCGTGTTGCCGCCACGCTTCAAAGAGAATCACGGAGACGGTGTTGGAAAGGTTCATACTCCGGCTGCCGGGCCGCATCGGCAGGCGGATTTTTTGCGCGGCGGGCAGGCTGTCGAGGATGTCGGCAGGCAGCCCGCGCGTTTCCGGCCCGAACAGTAAAACGTCGCCTTTTTGAAACGCGGTTTCATCGGGGCGCGCCGTGCCTTTGGTGGTCAGGGCGAAAATACGTCGGCCTGCCAGCGACTTGAGGCAGTCGTCGAAGTTTTCGTGCACCGTCAGGCTGGCGAATTCGTGGTAGTCGAGCCCGGCGCGTTTCATTTTGGCGGAATCCAATGGGAAGCCGAGCGGTTTGACAAGGTGCAAATCCGCGCCGGTATTGGCGCACAGGCGGATGATGTTGCCCGTGTTCGGGGGGATTTCCGGCTGATATAAAACGATGGTAAGCATAAATATCAATCACTTATAGGCGCGTAACCTTGCCATAAGGCGGATGGGGTGTCAAAAAATTTAGTTATTTTTTCATTGGCGTGCGTGCCAGCGTCCAGCAGCAGATTCGGTTTGCGCCCGATTTTTTCAGCGTCTTTGCCAATTCGTCCAGCGTCGCGCCGGTGGTAAAGACATCGTCGATTAACAAAATATTACAGTTTTCCGGTATCGGTGTGCGGATTTCAAAGGCGTTTTTGATGTTTCGCCGCCGTTCGCCGCCTTTGAGCGTGCTTTGCGGCGGGCGGTGGTGTCGGAATACGGTGTGTCGGGGCAGTATCTGCCAGCCGTAGCGTTGCGCCAACAACCCGACGATGCTCTCGCTTTGGTTGAACCCGCGTTGCAGCAGCCGCTCCCTGCTTAGCGGAACGGGTAGGACGAAATCGAAACATTCGTCTGAAAGCCGGTCGGGCGGATTCTGCATCGTCAGGTCTGCCAGCGGCTGCGCCATGCCCAAATCAGCCAAGTGCTTCAGCGCGCGTATCATATTGCTGACGGGCGGTTCGTAATGCAGCGATGCCCACATCCGGTCGAATGCGGGCGGTTTTTTCTGACATCCGCCGCACACCGCGCCGCCTTGAACGTGCCTGAAACACAGGGGGCAGCTGTTTGCCGCGTCGGTGCGGAAACTTGCCAAATCGGTATTGCAGCCGGCGCAGATGCCGTCTGAAACGCCGGACGAACCGTGGCATAATACGCAACGCCTGATAGTGGGCGCGTCTGCGATGCGCCGCCAACAAGAGAGAAAATTCATGCCTGATGCTGCCAAAAAAGTTTACCTGATACACGGTTGGGGGGCGAACCGCCACGCGTTCGACGATTTGATGCCGCGCCTGCCCGCAACGTGGCCGGTGTCCGCCGTCGATTTGCCCGGACACGGGGACGCGCCCTTCGCGCAACCCTTCGATATTGAGGCAGCTGCCGACGGCATTGCCGCTCAAATCGATACGTCGGCCGACATTCTCGGCTGGTCACTCGGCGGATTGGTCGCGCTGTATCTGGCGGCGCGCCATCCCGACAAAGTCCGTTCGCTCTGCCTGACGGCGAGTTTCGCACGGCTGACGGCTGCCGAAGACTATCCCGAAGGGCTTGCCGCGCCTGCACTGGGCAAAATGGTCGGCGCGTTCCGAACGGATTATGCCAAACATATCAAACAGTTTCTACAACTCCAGCTTCTGCACACGCCTGATGCCGCCGAAATCATCGGCAGAATCCTGCCCGATTTGGCGCGCTGCGGCACGCCTCAAGCCTTACAGGAAGCTTTGGACGCGGCGGAAAGGGCGGATGTGCGGCATTTGTTGGACAAGATAGATGTTCCGGTACTGCTGGTGTTCGGCGGCAAAGACGCGATTACACCGCCGCGTATGGGCGAGTATCTGCATCGGCATTTGAAAGGAAGCAGGCTGGTTGTGATGGAAAAGGCGGCACACGCGCCGTTTTTGAGCCATGCGGAAGTGTTTGCCGCGCTGTACCGCGACTTTGTCGAAGGGGGTTTGACATGAATCCGCAGGACAAATGCTGGCAGGTTCACCGCCATCTTGCCGAACATACCGACCAACGCCTGACACTCGTCCGCAACGCGCCCGGGCATATCCTGCTTGCCGGTGCGGATGCGGACATCAGCCGCAGCCTGTTGGCGAAGCGCTATCCGCTGGCGGTATTTGAAGAATACGATTCCCGTGCGGATTTTTTGGCGGCTGCCGCAGCCGCGCGCAAGGGCGGTTTCTGGCAAAAACTGACGGGCAGGGGCGTGGTGCAGCACTGCCAATCCCCGACCGTGCCGCTGCCCGAAGCGTGTGCCGATATGTTGTGGTCGAACCTCGGACTGTTGGCGGCGGAACAAATCCTTCCCGTGCTGCACAACTGGGCGCGCGCGCTGAAGACGGACGGGCTGCTGTTTTTCACCTGCTTCGGGCGCGATACCTTGGCGGAACTGAAATCCCGTCTGAAAGAAAACGGCATTGAAAGCCGCAGCGTGATGTTTCCCGATATGCACGACTTGGGCGATATGCTCGCCGAAAACGGCTTTTACGATCCAGTTACCGATACGGCGAAGCTGGTGTTGGACTACAAAAAGGCGGAAACGTTTTGGGCGGATATGGACACGCTGGGCGTTTGGCGGGCGGTGGCGTGGGACGACGAAAACGCCGCGCGTTCGTGTGTCGGGGCGATATTTGAACGGGAAGGCGGTTTGGGCATTACGCTGGAAACGGTGTACGGACACGCCGTGAAAAAACTGGTGCTGCCGCAGGGGGAGAACGTGGTGCGTTTTTTTCCGAAGAGATGATGTGCAGATGACGTCTGAAGCCGTTTCCAAGTTTCAGACGGCATTTGTCTGTGAAAACCGACAGAAATAAAGGAAATGCCGATGTATAGTGAATTAAATTTAAACCGGTACGGCGTTGGCTCGCCTTGCCGTACTATCTGTACTGTCCGCGGCTTCGCCGCCTTGTCCTGATTTAAATTTAATCCACTATGTGCCGATGCCGGAGACGTATATTGCGTCTATAACATCAGACTGAAGCAGTACACTGCCTGCCAGGTTACCCGAGTTGAAGAACACGGTGGCAAAAAAACACATGCGACCCTGCTGGCTTTGGACTGGCGGGGCAACAAACCGCTTGGGGCGGCGGAGCTGGCGGATTTGAAACCGCTTTACAAAGACTTTATGTATTGGGAACGCGGTCTGCACATGTATAAGGCAAGTGCCGTCGTGCCGACGGGATATGTACGGGTTGGGAATACCGCGCCGCTGTGCGGCGAAGACACGCAGCGGTATGCCTCTTTTTGGGGCGACGGCTACGACGTGTACCGTCAGTTGAGATGGCGGCAGATACCCGAAAAACAGAGAAAGGCATTCAAAAAAGCCGCCAAAAGCAAAAATACCGTGATGTTTGCCGGACGGGAATACGGCATATCCAAACAGAATTTGAGCGATGTTTGGGATGATTTTGAAGACGCGATGGAACTGAAGGCGTTTCCCTGCCTGTCTTCGCTGTTTCTGACCAAGTGGCATAAAAATCTATATGAATATCTGGAGGAATATCCGTTTATCACCCGATTGTGTCTGGAAAACCACGGTCAGACCGTGCTGGATTTCAGCAATACGCGCATAACCGACCTTTCTGTCGATATGACCGGCGTGGAATCGCTTTATCTGAACGAAGGCTTGGACAGCCTGAACCTGAAAGGCGAAATCAAGGAAAACTGCAAGGTCTGTACCGCCGGAAAGGGCGCGGGTCTGATTTTGGAAGTGGGCAAAAGCGTTCCCAAAGTGCGGGGTTTGGAAAACCTGACCGCCGTCAACGTCATGGGCATTGCCGATTTCGATATGCAAAACCTGTCGGAAACGTATCCCAAGCTCAAAACCATACGGCTGTGGGGCAAACCGGGCAATATCGCCAATTTTTCCGCCGTATCGGGATTTGAGGATTTGGAAGTGTTCACTGCCGTAGATTTGTTCGGTTTCGGCGCGGACGACATCCCTCATCCCGACCGGCTGCCGAAGCTGCACAGGCTGTGGATGAGCAGCCTGCCCGAAGAGGCGGCGAAGGCAGTGAAGAAACTTTATAAGAAACGGAAGGAAGACGGGCTGGACCTGTGGATAGAAAAAGCCCGAAAACCCGAATGGCTGGCGCAAAATTTCGACAACCCCTTCCGCGATTGGGACGGCGCGGAGCATATCCCGAAAAGCCATGCCAAAAAAGCGGCGGAGCTGTACCGGAAAACCCGTGCCGGCGTGGTCAAACTGCTCGGCAATCCGCCTGAAAACACAGGGGAGGGGCTGGCAGAGGCGGTCAAAGCCTATACCGGAGGTTTCAACAAAATGGACAAAAAACACTTTATCGACACGGTAGAGCGGGAAGATATTGCCGAGGCGTTGGAAACGATATTGGACCTGATACCGGATGGGTCTTGTGCCGACAAGGAAAAACTGTTTGAAATATTTGATAAAAACAGGAATTTTTAAACAGAGGCAATGCCGTCTGAAACTTGGTAACGGGCTTCAGACGGCATCCCGTTCCAACACCGCCAACACCGCCGCACCGTAACGTGCGGCTTTTTCTTCGCCTACGCCGTATACGGCGGCAAGCTCCGCCAAACCTTCCGGCTGTTTGGCGGCAATGGCGCGCAGGGCGGCTTTGCTGAGAATGCGGTAGGGTTCGGACTGTTCGTGTTTTGCGGTTTCGTTGCACCATTGAATCAGGGCGCGCATCAGGCAGCGTTTGTGTTTGGCGGTTTCATCGATGCCGTCTGAAAACGGACGGCAGACGGCGAGGATGTCCCGTCCGTATTTGGCGGCGCGTACGCTGCCCAAGCCGTGTACGGCTTCGAGGTCGGTTTCGGTTTCGGGCGTGGCGGCAAGCATATCGGCAAGGCTTTCGTCGGAGAGGACGGTATGCAGGGCGCAGTTTTCCGCCCTTGCCTGTTCATACCGCCAGGCTTCGAGTTTTTGACGCAGTTGTTGTTCGCGTTCGGTTTGCGGACGGATGACGGCATCGTGGCTAAAGTCGGCAGCGTTTTGGCAGACTTTGAGTATGCCGTGTCCGAAACGTTCGGTTTTGGCTTCGCCCAAGCCGTAGATGTCGTGCAGCCCGTTGAGGTTTTGCGGCATTTTTTCGACAAGGTCGCGCAGGGTTTTGTCGCCGAAAATCATATAGGCGGGGATGCCTTCGGCTTCAGCCTGTTTCATGCGCCAAACGCGCAATGCCTGCCACAGGCGTTCTTCGCGTTCGGTACGCAGCCAGTTGTCTTTGAGGGTGCGGGTGGCGGGCTTGTCGCGCTTGAGCGGGCGCAGCATCACTTCGGTTTCGCCTTTGAGGATTTTTTTGGCGGCTTCGGTCAGTTGCAATGCCTGATATCGGGCAATGTTGACGGTGAGGTAGCCGAGGCTGATGCACTGGCGGATGACGCTGCGCCATTCTTTGTCGGACAATTCCGCGCCGATGCCGAATGTGGACAGTTGCTCGTGCCGGTTGCCGCGTATCCAATCGTCGCTTTTGCCGCGCAAAAGGTTGGTGATGTAACCGGCGGCAAAGCGTTGTCCGGCGCGGTACACGCAGCTGAGTAATTTTTGCACCAACACCGTGCCGTCAAACCGTACGGGCGGATGCAGGCAGTTGTCACAATGTCCGCAGGGTTCGGATGCTTCGCCGAAATGTTTGAGCAGCAGTACGCGGCGGCAGGCGGCGGTTTCGCAGACGGAAAGCATGGCATCGAGTTTTTGCATTTCGATTTGCTTTTGCACCTCGTCGCTGTTGCCTTCGGCAATCCGTTCGCGCAGCAACACCCAATCGTTCAAGCCGTAACACAGCCAACTCACGGCAGGCAGCCCGTCCCGGCCGGCGCGCCCTGATTCCTGATAGAAATGTTCGACACTCTGGGGCATATCGAGATGGGCGACAAAGCGCACGTCGGGTTTGTCTATGCCCATGCCGAACGCCACGGTCGCCACCACGATAATATTGTCTTCATGCGTAAAGCGGCGTTGGTTTTCCTCGCGCACGTCCATGCTCAAACCGGCATGATACGGAATCGCGTTTAATCCGTTTTCACGCAAAAACTGCGCCGCATCTTCAACCTTTTTGCGGCTTAGGCAATACACAATGCCGCTTTGCCCCGTCATTTCTTTGCGGATGAAATCCAGCAATTGTTTTTTGCCGTTGTTTTTTTCGATAACCTGATAATAAATATTCGTGCGGTCAAAGCTGGAGACAAATTCGGACGCGTCGTCCAAGTGCAGATAATGCTTGATGTCGGCGCGCGTGGCGGCATCGGCGGTGGCGGTCAGGGCGATGCGCGGGATGTTCGGATAGCGTTCGGCAAGCATACCGAGCTGTTGATATTCGGGGCGGAAATCGTGTCCCCACCGGCTGACGCAGTGCGCTTCGTCAATGGCGAACAGGCTGACGGTTTGTTGGTCGAGAAAACGTAAAAAGCGGTCGGTAACCAAGCGTTCCGGCGCGACATAAAGCAGCTTCAGACGGCCTTGGGCAAGCTTGTCGGCAATCTCGCGCGCCTCATCTGCCGATGTGCCGCTGTTGACTGCCGCCGCTTCAATCCCGGCCACATGCAGGCTGGCCACTTGGTCGTTCATCAGCGCAATCAGCGGCGATACGACAACCGCCACGCCTTCGCGCATCAGCGCCGGAATCTGGTAACACAAAGACTTGCCCCCGCCCGTCGGCATCAGCACCGTCAAACTGCCGCCGCCTGCCAAAGTATTGATGACATCCTCCTGCCTGCCGCGAAATTCGGGATAGCCGAATACTTCGTGCAAAATCTGTCTGGCGGTGGGTCGGTGCGTCATTGTTCCGTGTCCGGTAAGGGTGTTGGTCGGTCGGCGGCAATATGCCGTCTGAAATCGGGATTTTAGAAGAGTTTGCCCACTTCCGCCCCAATATCGTCGGCACGCATAAACGTTTCGCCGATCAGGAAGGTATGCACGCCGCGCGCCCGCATAAATTCCACATCCGCCTTGCCTGTAATGCCGCTTTCGGTAACGACGGTTTTGCCTTCCAGCGCGGGCAGCAGCGACAGGGTTTGGTCGAGGGAGACTTCAAAAGTCCGCAGGTTGCGGTTGTTTACGCCCCGCAACGGCGTGGTCAGGTTGCGGCATTTTTCCAATTCGGTTTCGTCGTGCAGCTCGAGCAGGACGGTCATGCCCAATTCGTGCGCCAGCGCCTCAAAGCGTTCCAATTGTCCCTGTTCCAGTGCGGCGGCAATCAGCAGGACGGCATCCGCCCCCCATGCGCGCGCCTGATAAACCTGGTATTCGTCGATGATGAAGTCTTTGCGCAGCACGGGCAGCAATACGGCTTCGCGCGCCTGTTTGAGGTATTCGGGCGAACCTTGGAAATAGGGTTCGTCGGTCAGTACCGACAAACACGCCGCCCCGGCGTTTTCATAGGCGCGGGCAATCTCGGCAGGGCGGAAGTCGGGGCGGATTAACCCTTTGCTCGGGCTTGCCTTTTTGATTTCGGCAATGACGGCGGGCAGGTTTAGGCGGTGTTTGCCGCGTATCGAATCGATGAAGCTGCGGACGGGCGCGGCTTCTGCGGCAAGTGCGCGGATGTGTTCGGCGTTGACGGCGGCTTTTTGGGCGGCAACTTCCTGTGCCTTGGTGGCAAGGATTTTATTGAGGATGTCGGTCATGTCGTGTTCCGTATTTGTCCGGGGAAAGGGGGAATATTAGCATCAAACCGTTAACGCCTGTTTGTGCGGAAGCTGTCAAAATAGGACAGGACGGTCTGCGGCAGCCATTGCAGGTGCAGCCTGCCGCCGGTGCTGCTGACAAAGCCGGCGTGCCCGCCGTGTGCAGGTTGGAACAGGGTAACGGCTTCGGACGCTTCGTCTGCACGGGGCAGGGCTTCGGGCGGCAGGAAGGGGTCGTTGGCGGCATTGAGCAGGAGCAGCGGTTTGGCAACGTGTTTGAGCAGCGGTTTGCAGGAAGTTTGGCGGTAGTAGTCGTGCCGGTCGGCAAAGCCGTGCAGCGGTGCGGTGAAACGGTCGTCAAACTCGCCCAGTGTTTTGCACCCTGCGGCAAATGCCGTCTGAAAACCTTGGAGCGAACGTGCTTTGGGTATCAGTGTGCGGAGGAAGTAGCGCGTGTAGAGCAGCCGCGTGATGCCGCTGTCGAAGCGGCTGCCTGCCGCCTCTGCATCAACGGGGGCGGATACGGCGGCCGAGGCGTGCGGCAATGCCTTTTTGCCCTGTTCGCCCAAATATTTTGCCGGCGCGTTGCCGCCCAGCGATACGCCGACGGCGTATATTTCACGGTAACGCGCGGCGAGCGTGTCCAAAGCAAAGGCGATTTCGGCGGTATCACCCAAGTGGTAGAACACCGGGGCGGTGTTCGCTACGCCGCCGCAGCTGCGGAAATGGACGACTGCGCCGTGCCAACCCCGATTGCGTACCGCGAGCATCAGTTCGACCGCGTAATGGCTGCGGCTGCTTCCTTCCAAACCGTGAAACAGCACGACCAGCGGCGCATCGGGCGAAATGCCGCCTGCTGAAAAGTCGTAGGCGGTTTTGGTTTTACCCGTGCTGTCGGGAAGCATCTCGCGGCGGTATGCGGGTGCGGGGTGTTGCAGGAATTTGGCGGCAATCGTGTCGGCATTGCCGTTGCGGAGGAAAAAGGGCGTGTCCGGCGGTGTCAAAATCATAAGGTATCGGTTTTTCTGTTTTCAGACGGCATTGGTGATGCGGCAGCCCGTCCGGCCGGTGCGGACGCGGGCGATGCGCGCCCGGATATAGGCGCGGAAAAAGCGTTTTCCGAAAAAGGATATCGGCATCGGTCAGCTTTCCACGCGTTTGAAATGGCGCGGACGGAAGCCCAAAGCCGCCAGAGATGCGAAATACAGTCCGCCGCCGACGGCAATCAGGATGCAGAGCTGCCCCGCTTTCCGCATTCCGCCGGCGTGCGCCCATTCGAACGGCAGGCAAGCCTGCGCCGCCCACAGTCCGCCGCACATCACGGCGAGCGCGAGCAGCATTTTCGCCAAGAACGCCGCCCAACCCCTGCCGGGCCGGTAAATACCGTGTTTGCGCAACAGGAAGAACAACAATCCGGCGTTGATGCACGCGCCCAGGCCGATGGCGAGCGAAAGCCCGGCGTGTTTCAACGGACCGATAAAGGCGAGGTTCATCAACTGCGTGCAGATGAGCGTGAAGATGGCGATTTTGACGGGCGTTTTGATGTTTTGCCGCGCATAAAAGCCGGATGCCAACACTTTAATCATAATTAAACCGATTAAACCGAAAGAATAGGCAATCAGCGCGTGTTGCGTCATTTGTGCGTCAAACAGCGTGAATTCTCGGTACATAAACAGCGTCGCCACCAGCGGGAACGACAATACCGCCAGTCCGGCCGCCGCCGGCAGCGTCAGCAGCATGCACAGGCGCAAACCCCAGTCGAGCAGGGCGGAAAACTGTTCCGTATCTTGGTTTGCCGAGTGTTTGGACAAAGTCGGCAGCAAAATTGTACCGAGTGCAGCCCCCAGCACGCCGCCGGGCAGCTCCATCATGCGGTCGGCGTAATACATCCATGAAACGCTGCCCGATTGCAGATAAGACGCGAAAATCGTGTTGATAACCAAAGAAATTTGCGCCACGCTCACGCCCAAAATCGCAGGCGCCATCTGTTTCATGACGCGGTTGACCGCCGCATCTTTGAAATTCAGTTTGGGCAGTTTCAAAAAGCCCAGTTTCGCCAGCCACGGCAGTTGGAAACCGAGCTGCAAAATACCGCCGACAAAAACCGCCCACGCCAGCGCGGTAACGGGCGGATCGAAATACGGCACGAAAAACAGTGCGAATACGATAAAAGAGATGTTTAAAAACGTGGGCGTAAACGCGGGAATGCCGAACTTATGGTAGGAATTGAGTATCGATCCGACAAAAGAAGACAAAGAAATCAATAATATATAAGGAAACGTAATCCGCAGCAGGCTGATGGAAAGTTGGAACTTGTCCGCGTCTTTGGTAAAGCCGGGCGCGGAAACATAAATCACCCAAGGCGCGGCAAGTATGCCCAGCGCGGTAACGACGATCAGCACAAACGACAGCATTCCCGCAACGTGGCGGATAAAAGCCTCCGTCGCCTCTTTAGAACGCGTTTCCTTATATTCCGCCAAAATCGGCACAAACGCTTGGGCAAACGCCCCCTCCGCAAACACGCGGCGAAGCAGGTTGGGCAGTTTGAACGCGACAAAAAACGCATCCGTCACCATACCCGCGCCGAATGCCCGCGCAATGACCGTATCGCGCACAAATCCCAAAACGCGCGACACCATCGTCAGGCTGCCGACTTTTGCCAAAGCTCCAAGCATATTCATCGTGTTTCCTTTTCGGTTGAAACCCCGCCCTTTAGGGCGGCAGGATCAGACTTTATAGTGGATTAACAAAAATCAGGACAAGGCGGCGAAGCCGCAGACAGTACAAATAGTACGGCAAGGCGAGGCAACGCCGTACCGGTTTTTGTTAATCCACTATATTTGAAAGGGGTGTAACCCTTCCAAATCAGGGCAACGCATAGGGCGGTGCTTTATGTGCCGTCCTGTGTGTTGAAACATCATTGTTCCCCAACAGCCGTATCCGTCCGGGGCGGCGCGTATTGTACGACAGAAACCGCTTCGGATGGCATCGGGTTTGATGCCGTCTGAAGCGGTTTCCCGAAACGAAAACGTCCTTTTTCGGCGGCAAACTGTATCAACACGCGAAAATACAATAAAATACCAATATCCGATTTATTTCCAACATCACGGAGAGCCGTATGAAATCCAGACACCTCGCCCTCGGCGTTGCCGCCCTGTTCGCCCTTGCCGCGTGCGACAGCAAAGTCCAAACCAGCGTCCCCGCCGACAGCGCGCCTGCCGCTTCGGCAGCCGCCGCCCCGGCAGGACTGGTCGAAGGGCAAAACTACACCGTCCTTGCCAACCCGATTCCCCAACAGCAGGCAGGCAAGGTTGAAGTGCTTGAGTTTTTCGGCTATTTTTGTCCGCACTGCGCCCGCCTCGAACCTGTTTTGAGCAAACACGCCAAGTCTTTTAAAGACGATATGTACCTGCGTACCGAACACGTCGTCTGGCAGAAAGAAATGCTGCCGCTGGCACGCCTCGCCGCCGCCGTCGATATGGCTGCCGCCGAAAGCAAAGATGTGGCGAACAGCCATATTTTCGATGCGATGGTCAACCAAAAAATCAAGCTGCAAGAGCCGGAAGTCCTCAAAAAATGGCTGGGCGAACAAACCGCCTTTGACGGCAAAAAAGTCCTTGCCGCCTACGAATCCCCCGAAAGTCAGGCGCGCGCCGGCAAAATGCAGGAGCTGACCGAAACCTTCCAAATCGACGGTACGCCCACGGTTATCGTCGGCGGCAAATATAAAGTTGAATTTGCCGACTGGGAGTCCGGTATGAACACCATCGACCTTTTGGCGGACAAAGTACGTGAAGAACAAAAAGCCGCGCAGTAGGCCCGTTTGAAAAATGCCGTCTGAAACTTGGTTTTCAGACGGCATTTTGATTGGGTTTAGAACGTAAAGCCCGTTTCCAGTTCTTCATCGCCGACCAGTTCGACCAAGAGCGCGTAGAGCGGGGCGAGTTCGGCATAACGGCGCGATACGCGGCGCAGATAGTTTAAGAAACGCGGGATTTCCGGACGGTATTTGTCTTTGCCGTCGCGGTAGTACAGGCGTGCGAAGATGCCCGCGACCTTCAAGTGCCGCTGCACGCCCATCCATTCGAACCGGCGGTAAAACTCGTCAAACTCGGCAGGGACAGGCAAGCCGGCAGCCCGCGCCTTTTCCCAGTAGCGGATAACCAAATCCAAAACAAACTCTTCTTCCCACTCGATAAAGGCATCGCGCAACAGCGACACCAAATCGTAGGAAATCGGGCCGTAAAGCGCGTCTTGGAAGTCTAAAACGCCCGGCCTGCCGCGCGTCAGCATCAGGTTGCGGACGATAAAGTCGCGGTGCACGTAGACTTTGGGCTGCGCCAACAAGGGCGGCAGCAGCGTATCGGCGGTTTGCTGCCAAAGTTGGCGTTGTTTGAATGTTAATTCGCGCCCCAATTCTTTTGCGACAAACCATTCCGGGAACAGGTTGATTTCGCGCAGCATCGTTTCACGGTCATATTCGGGCAAAACCCCTTCACGGCTTGCCTTCTGCAATCCGACCAGCTCGCCGATGGCCTCCAGCAACAGGGCTTTGTGTGCCGCTTCGCCCTGCTCCTGAAGCATCGCGGTCAAAAACGTCGTATTGCCCAAGTCGTTCAATACCACAAACCCCAAATCCGTGTCCGCGTGCAATACCTGCGGCACATTGACCATGTCAAACAGCTTCTGCACCTTCAAATAAGGCGCGACACTCATCTTGTCGGGCGGCGCATCCATACAGACGACGCTGCCGCCGTCTGAAAACGCCGCACGGAAATAGCGGCGGAAATCAGCATCCGCCGCCGCGAAGGACAGATCGAAGTCCCGTTCGGGATAAACGGTCTGAAGCCAATTTTTCAGTTCGGTTTGCCGTTGCATAACAGTATCCGGGCATTTCGGGTTACAATAAACACTATTCTAACCGGTAAACCGACTTGAGGGGCGATTTTGGCTCGTTTATTTTCACTCAAACCACTGGTGCTGGCATTGGGCTTCTGTTTCGGCACGCATTGCGCCGCCGATACCGTTGCGGCGGAAGAGGCGGACGGGCGTGTCGCAGAAGGCGGTGCGCAGGGCGCGTCCGAATCCGCACAAGCTTCCGATTTGACCCTCGGTTCGACCTGCCTGTTTTGCAGTAACGAAAGCGGCAGCCCCGAGAGAACCGAAGCCGCCGTCCAAGGCAGCGGCGAAGCATCCGTCCCCGAAGACTATACGCGCATTGTTGCCGACAGGATGGAAGGACAGTCGCAGGTTAAGGTGCGCGCGGAAGGAAGCGTTATCATCGAACGGGACGGCGCAGTCCTCAATACCGATTGGGCGGATTACGACCAGTCGGGCGACACCGTTACCGTAGGCGACCGGTTCGCCCTCCAACAGGACGGTACGCTGATTCGGGGCGAAACCCTGACCTACAATCTCGATCAGCAGACCGGCGAAGCGCACAACGTCCGTATGGAAACCGAACAAGGCGGACGGCGGCTGCAAAGCGTCAGCCGCACCGCCGAAATGTTGGGCGAAGGGCGTTACAAACTGACGGAAACCCAATTCAACACCTGTTCCGCCGGAGATGCCGGCTGGTATGTCAAGGCCGCCTCTGTCGAAGCCGATCGGGGAAAAGGCATAGGCGTTGCCAAACACGCCGCCTTCGTGTTCGGCGGCGTCCCCCTTTTCTATACGCCTTGGGCGGACTTCCCGCTTGACGGCAACCGCAAAAGCGGACTGCTCGTCCCGTCCGTATCTGCCGGTTCGGACGGCGTTTCCCTTTCCGTCCCCTATTATTTCAACCTTGCCCCCAACTTCGATGCCACTTTCGCCCCCGGCATTATCGGCGAACGCGGCGCGACGTTTGACGGACAAATCCGTTACCTGCGTCCCGATTACAGCGGACAGACCGACCTGACCTGGCTGCCGCACGATAAGAAAAGCGGCAGGAACAACCGCTATCAGGCAAAATGGCAGCACCGGCACGACATTTCCGACACGCTTCAGGCGGGTGTCGATTTCAACCAAGTCTCCGACAGCGGCTACTACCGCGACTTTTACGGCGGCGAAGAAATCGCCGGCAACGTCAACCTCAACCGCCGCGTATGGCTGGATTATGGCGGCAGGGCGGCGGGAGGCAGCCTGAATGCCGGCCTTTCGGTTCAGAAATACCAGACGCTGGCAAACCAAAGCGGCTACAAAGACGAACCTTACGCCATCATGCCCCGCCTTTCTGCCGATTGGCATAAAAACGCAGGCAGGGCGCAAATCGGCGTGTCCGCACAATTTACACGCTTCAGCCAAGACGGCCGCCAAGACGGCAGCCGACTGGTCGTGTATCCCGGTATCAAATGGGATTTCAGCAACAGCTGGGGCTACGTCCGCCCCAAACTGGGGCTGCACGCCACTTATTACAGCCTCGACAGTTTCGGCGGCAAAGCATCCCGCAGCGTCGGGCGCGTTTTGCCCGTTGTCAATATCGACGGCGGCACAACCTTCGAACGCAATACGCGCCTGTTCGGCGGCGGAGTCGTGCAAACCATCGAGCCGCGCCTGTTCTACAACTATATTCCTGCCAAATCTCAAAACGACCTGCCCAATTTCGATTCGTCGGAAAGCAGCTTCGGCTACGGGCAGCTTTTCCGCGAAAACCTTTATTACGGCAACGACCGCATCAACGCCGCCAACAGCCTTTCCACCGCCGTGCAGAGCCGTATTTTGGACGGCGCGACGGGGGAGGAGCGTTTCCGCGCCGGTATCGGTCAGAAATTCTATTTCAAGGATGATGCGGTGATGCTTGACGGCAGCGTCGGCAAAAATCCGCGCAGCCGTTCCGACTGGGTGGCATTCGCCTCCGGCGGCATAGGCGGGCGTTTCACCCTCGACAGCAGCATCCACTACAACCAAAACGACAAACGCGCCGAACATTACGCCGTCGGCGCAGGCTACCGCCCCGCCCCCGGAAAAGTGTTGAACGCCCGCTACAAATACGGGCGCAACGAAAAAATCTACCTGCAGGCGGACGGTTCCTATTTTTACGACAAACTCAGCCAGCTCGACCTGTCCGCACAATGGCCGCTGACGCGCAACCTGTCTGCCGTCGTCCGCTACAACTACGGTTTTGAAGCCAAAAAACCGATAGAAATGCTTGCCGGTGCAGAATACAAAAGCAGTTGCGGCTGCTGGGGCGCGGGCGTGTACGCCCAACGCTACGTTACCGGCGAAAACACCTACAAAAACGCCGTCTTTTTTTCACTTCAGTTGAAAGACCTCAGCAGCGTCGGCAGAAACCCCGCAGGCAGGATGGATGTCGCCGTTCCCGGCTACATCCCCGCCCACTCTCTTTCCGCCGGACGCAACAAACGGCCCTGACCGTCGGAAACCCGGCAGGAGCACCGTTCCTGCACAAGATAGCATTCCACCGACAACCCCAAACCCGCCATCAAAGGCAGGATTCAAACGATAAGGAAAGAATGATGAAAATCAAAGCCCTGATGATTGCCGCCGCATTGCTGGCAGCAGCCGATGTCCACGCCGCACCGCAAAAGGCAAAAACCGCGCCCGCCAAAGCGGTCAAAGCTGCCGCCACGGCGCAAAAAGAAGCCGCACCCGCACAACAGCAGGGCGGTATCCGCTTTTCAGACGGCATTGCCGCCGTTGCCGACAACGAAGTCATCACCAACCGCCGGCTTGCCGAAGCCGTTGCCGAAGCCAAAGCCACCCTGCCCGAAGACGCGCAGATAAGTGAATCCGAGCTGTCCCGACAGGTGCTGATGCAGCTTGTCAACCAATCCCTGATTGTACAGGCGGGCAAACGCCGCAACATTCAGGCAAGTGAAGCGGAAATCGATGCCGTCGTCGCACAAAATCCCGCCCTCAAAAACCTCAGCCCCACCCAACGCCGCGAGCTTGCCGACAACATCATTGCCGAAAAAGTCCGCCAGCAGGCAGTGATGCAAAACAGCCGCGTGAGCGAAGCTGAAATTGATGCCTTCCTCGAGCAGGCGCAAAAACAAGGCATCACCCTGCCCGAAGGCGCACCGTTGCGCCAATACCGCGCCCAACACATCCTGATTAAAGCCGACAGCAAAAACGCCGCCGTCGGCGCGGAAAGTACCATCCGCAAAATCTACGACCAGGCGCGCAACGGCACGGATTTCGCAGGTTTGGCACGCCGATATTCCCAAGACGCAAGCGCGGGCAATGGCGGCGACTTGGGCTGGTTTGCCGACGGCGTAATGGTTCCCGCCTTTGAAGAAGCCGTCCACGCGCTCAAACCCGGACAGGTCGGCGCGCCTGTCCGCACCCAATTCGGCTGGCACATCATCAAATTGAACGAAGTGCGCGATGCCGGCACGCCGGAGGAACGTATCCGCAATTCCGTGCGGCAATACATCTTCCAACAAAAAGCCGGACAGGCAACCGTCAACCTGTTGCGCGACCTGCATTCCGGCGCGTATGTCGACATCCGCTAAGGCGGTTTGAATCCAAAAGTCATACCGATCGGGCAAAAGTCCGGGCGGTATGGCTTTTTTGAATTTCGAGTTACTTTTACACCGCCATTCGTCATTCCCGCGCAGGCGGGAATCTAGCAACGAAAAGTAACAGGAATTTATCGGGAATGGCCGGAGTTTAAAGGTCTGGATTCCCGCCTTCGCGGGAATGACGATTCAGAAGTTACACGAAACTCAAAAAAAAAAACGAAACCGAACGAACCGGATTCCCGCTTTTACGGGAATGACGGCATATCGGTTTCCGTGAGGACAAACCTAGATTCCCGCCTGCGCGGGAATGACGGGATTTTAGATTGCGGGTATTTATCGGGAATGGCGATTTAAAAATTACCTAAAACTAAACTTAAAAGCAACTGAAACTTAAAAAACTAAAATTTCGCCTGCGTGGGAAGGATGGGATTTCAGATTTCTGTTTTTGTGGGAATTTGCCGTATCGGGCTTCAGACGGCATTGCCTGCCGTTTTGCCCCCGGGTGCGGCTGCCTTGATGTAGTTGAGCGAGACAAACTGCTTCTCGGCATCCAATTCGGTGATTTTAAACAATGCCTGCGATTTGGGCAGCGCGTCAAACGGAATACCGGTCGCGCGCGTTGTCAGTGGCAGACCTTCGATGCGGACGAGGTCTTCTTTCAGAATCGTCGCGGTCAGTTCGCTGATGCCTTGTTGTTGCAGGTACACGAGGCTCCAGTAGGCTTCCATCTGCCGTTGGAAGTCGGCGTAGGCGGCGTAGGCGGTGTCGAAATCGCGCAGGGCGGCGAAGAGCGCGGCATCGCTTTTTTGATACAGCGGCTCGGCAGTGTCGTCGATCAGGCTGATCAGCTGCTTTTGGTTGATGTAGTCGGCGGCGCGGCGCAGCGGCGAGGTAAACCAGCCGTAATGCTGCACGCCCATGCCGATGTGCGGCTCGGATTGGGTGCTCATGCGCACTTTGCCTGCCGGTTGGACGCGGAAAATGCCGGGCAGCCCGTTTTCGTCTAGCATTTGCGCCCAAGTGCTGTTGGCAAGAATCATCATCTCGCTGACCAGCGTATCGATGGGCGAACCGCGTTCGCGGCGGACGACGGAGACGTTGCCTTCTTCATCCAATTCGATGCTGTAATCGTATTGCGGCGCGCGGTCGGGTTCGTATTTGCCGCGCGCTTTTTGCAGGGCGGTGGCGAATTGATAGAACCAAATCAGGTCTTGATGGTGGGCGAACATCATTTCGCCTGCTTGGTCCAAGCCGGTTTCTGCGTTGAAATGCGGCTCGATGGCTTGGATACGCAGGTTTGCGGCGATGTTGACGGCTTCGATTTTGCAGGTCGGCTCGCCGACGTTGAACTCGCCGTCCACATCGAAATAAATGCTGACGGCAGGGCGGTATGCGCCTGCATCGAGGCTGAACGCGGTAATCCAGTTTTCGGGCAGCATCGTGATTTTGCCGCCGGGGAAATAAACCGTACTCAACCGCTGCATAATGATTTGTTCCATTCCGCCGCCTTGTCGGACGGCAAGCGACGGCGCGGCGATGTGGATGCCGACGCGCTTCGTGCCGTTGCCCAAATCGGTCAGGCTCAAGGCATCGTCCACTTCGGTGGTCGATTCGTCGTCAATGGAAAAGGCGGTAACGTCGGCCTTGGGCAGGTCGGGCATTTCGGGAAGGGAGAGGTCGGGGAAACCTGTTCCTTTGGGGAAGTATTTGATTTCAAAGCCTTCTTGCAGGTATTGCGGAATGGACGTAATGCCGCCCGTTTTTTTCGCCAGTTCGTAGGCGGAGGTTTTCAGTGCGTCGGCGGCTTTGGTAAAGGCTTTGTAGGTCAGCGACTGTTTGTCGGGCGCGTGTAAGATGGTTCTCAAATCCGCCGCGATTTCAGACGGCATCTCGCCGCGTTTCAAGGCTTCCGCCCAAGCGTCGATTTGCGCGTCTTGCTGTTTTTTGCGTTCGATGGCGGCAAGCGCTTGTTTCAAAGTTTCTTCGGGCGCGGCTTTGAACACGCCTTTGGCTTTTTTGTAGAAATACACCGGCGCGGCGTACAGCGCAATCAAAGTCGCCGCCAGCTCGGTTTTGGTCGGCGCATGGCCGTAATATTCTTCGGCGATGGCTTCGGCGGTAAACTCCTCTTCGCCGCATACTTCCCACAATAAATCGGTGTCGATGTCCGCCGCCTGCGCCTGAGCGTTTTCCAAAAACGCCGCCATATCGCCGTCAAACTCGGCAAAGACATTGTTTGCCTTCACTTTGGTGCGTTTGCCGTGTTGGGTATCGACTTGGTAGGTAGCGTCGTTTTTTTGGACGACGACGGCAACTTTGAACTGGCCGGACTCTTCGTAAAAAATATTCATTTTTCGGATTTTTCTGTGGAAACTCAAGCGGGCGATTTTAGCAGATTACCGAAAATGCCGTCTGAAAAAAGGTTGGGGGAAGGCGGGTGCGGCTTTGCGGTGCTTGCGTTGCGTTTTTGACGGGGTACAATCGCCGTTTTTGAACGGAGGACGGAATGGAGAATGTAAACCGCGTGCCGGAGCAGGCACGTTATGATGCCGAACGCAGGCAGGCAGACGAAGCATTGGCGGACGTGTTTCCGGCAGTCAGTATTTTCGGCAGCGCGCGCACGCCGCAGGATCATGCGGATTATGCGTTTGCCTGCCGTCTGGCGCGGCGGCTGTCGGATTCGGGTATTGCCGTCATTTCGGGCGGCGGGCCGGGGATTATGGAGGCGGCAAACAAGGGCGCGTTTGCCGGGAAGTCGGTTTCGGTAGGGCTGAACATTGCCCTGCCGCACGAGCAGAAACCGAATCCGTATCAGGACATCGCCTTGCGGTTTTCCCGTTTTGCCGAACGCAAGGCAGTGTTTTTCCGCTATTCCCAAGCATATGTCGTGATGCCGGGCGGCTTCGGGACGCTGGACGAATTGTTTGAAATCCTGACCTTGGTGCAGACGGGCAAAGTGCCGCCGCGTCCGGTCGTTTTGGTTGGAAAGGCGTTTTGGTCGGGCTTGGCGGAGTGGATAAACGCGCAGCTTTTGGCGCGCGGTATGATTTCCGAAGGGGCCGCTTCTTTGTTCTCCATATCGGACGACGAAGACGAAATCATTGCGTATCTGTCGGAACACGGGCTTCAGACGGCATAGCGTCCTGAGAGTGATGTATAATTGCAAACAATTTGTCAATTTTTGATGTCTTTTCCGAACAGGATGCCGATATGATCAACCCCATCGCCTCGCTTTCCCCCCTAGACGGCCGTTATGCCCAATCCGTTGAAGCATTGCGCCCGATTTTTTCAGAGTACGGACTGATGAAGGCGCGCGTCAAAGTCGAATTAAACTGGCTCAAAGCCCTGGCCGCCGCGCCGGAGATTGCCGAAGTGCCGCCCTTCAGTGCCGAAACGCTTGCCGAAATCGACAAAGTCATCGAAAACTTTTCATTAGAAGACGCGGCCGCCGTCAAAGCCATCGAAGCCACGACCAATCATGATGTCAAAGCCATCGAATATTGGCTGAAAAAACGTTTTGCCGAAGTGCCGGAAGTCGCCGCCGTGAGCGAGTTCATCCACTTCGCCTGCACCAGCGAAGACATCAACAACCTGTCCCACGCCCTGATGCTGCAAGAGGCGCGCGAAACCGTCATCCTGCCCAAACTTGCCGAAATCATCGGCAAACTCACCGCTATGGCGCACGACCTTGCCGCCGTCCCGATGATGAGCCGCACCCACGGCCAGCCCGCCACACCGACCACTTTGGGCAAAGAAACCGCCAATGTCGTGTACCGCCTGCAACGCCAGTTCAAAATCCTTCAGGCGCAAGAATTCCTCGGCAAAATCAACGGCGCGGTCGGCAACTACAACGCCCACATGGCCGCCTATCCCGATGTGGATTGGGAAACACACTGCCGCAACTTCGTCGAAATCAGCCTCGGCCTGACCTTCAACCCCTACACCATCCAAATCGAGCCGCACGACTATATGGCGGAGTTTTTCCAAACCCTCAGCCGTGTCAACACCATCCTGATCGACTTTAACCGCGACGTTTGGGGTTATATTTCATTGGGTTATTTCAAACAAAAAGTCAAAGCGGGCGAAGTCGGTTCTTCCACCATGCCGCACAAAGTCAACCCCATCGACTTTGAAAACTCCGAGGGCAACCTCGGCATGGCAAACGCCGTATTGGGCTTTTTGTCCGAAAAACTGCCGATTTCCCGCTGGCAGCGCGACCTGACCGACAGCACCGTATTGCGCAATATGGGCGTGGGCGTGGGCTATGCCGTGTTGGGTTTCGCCGCCCACCTGCGCGGTCTGAACAAGCTCGAGCCGAACCCTGCCGCGCTTGCCGCCGATTTGGATGTCACTTGGGAGCTGCTCGCCGAGCCGATTCAAACCGTAATGCGCCGTTACGGTGTCGCCAATCCTTACGAAAAACTGAAAGACCTGACGCGCGGTAAAGGCGGCATCACACCCGAAGTGCTGAAAGGCTTTATCGGATCGCTGGAAATTCCCGCCGAAGCCAAAGCCAAATTGCTTGAGCTGACCCCCGCGCTGTATGTGGGCAAGGCTGAAGCGTTGGCGAAACGGATTTGAGCGTTTACTGAAACCGATGCCGTCCGAACGCGCGTTCAGACGGCATTTTTAAGATAACGGGACATACGGGGCGATATTGATGCAAGCTGTCCGATACAGGCCTGAAATTGACGGATTGCGGGCCGTCGCCGTGCTATCCGTCATTATTTTCCACCTGAATAACCGCTGGCTGCCCGGAGGATTCCTGGGGGTGGACATTTTCTTTGTCATCTCGGGATTCCTCATTACCAACATCATTCTTTCTGAAATACAGAACGGTTCTTTTTCTTTCCGGGATTTTTATACCCGCAGGATTAAGCGGATTTATCCTGCTTTTATTGCGGCCGTGTCCCTGGCTTCGGTGATTGCTTCTCAAATCTTCCTTTACGAAGATTTCAACCAAATGAGGAAAACCATAGAGCTTTCTACGGTTTTTTTGTCCAATATTTATTTGGGGTTCCGATTGGGGTATTTCGATTTGAGTGCCGACGAGAACCCCGTACTGCATATCTGGTCTTTGGCGGTAGAGGAACAGTATTACCTCCTGTATCCTCTTTTGCTGATATTCTGCTGCAAAAAGACAAAATCGCTACGGGCGTTGCGCCACATCAGCATCATCCTGTTCCTGATTTTGACTGCCACATCGTTTTTGCCGGCCGCGTTTTATACCGACATCCTCAACCAACCCAATACTTATTACCTTTCGACACTGAGGTTTCCCGAGCTGTTGGTGGGTTCGCTGTTGGCGGTTTACGGGCAAACGCAAAACGGCAGACGGCAAACAGAAAATGGAAAACGGCAGTTGCTTTCATTACTCTGTTTCGGCGCATTGCTTGTCTGCCTGTTCGTGATCGACAAACACGATCCGTTTATCCCGGGAATAACCCTGCTCCTTCCCTGCCTGCTGACGGCGCTGCTTATCCGGAGTATGCAATACGGGACACTTCCGACCCGCATCCTGTCGGCAAGCCCCATCGTATTTGTCGGCAAAATCTCTTATTCCCTATACCTGTACCATTGGATTTTTATTTCCTTCGCCCATTACATTACAGGCGACAAACAGCTCGGATTGCCTGCCGTATCGGCGGTTGCCGCGTTGACGGCCGGATTTTCCCTGTTGAGCTATTATTTGATTGAACAGCCGCTTAGAAAACGGAAGATGACCTTCAAAAAGGCATTTTTCTGCCTTTATCTCGCCCCGTCCCTGATGCTTGTCGGTTACAACCTGTATTCAAGAGGGATATTGAAACAGGAACACCTCCGCCCGCTGCCCGGCACGCCCGTTGCTGCGGAAAATAATTTTCCGGAAACCGTCTTGACCCTCGGCGACTCGCACGCCGGACACCTGCGGGGTTTTCTGGATTATGTCGGCGGCAGGGAAGGGTGGAAAGCTAAAATCCTGTCCCTCGATTCGGAGTGTTTGGTTTGGGTGGATGAGAAGCTGGCAGACAACCCGTTGTGCCGAAAATACCGGGATGAAGTTGAAAAAGCCGAAGCCGTTTTCATTGCCCAATTCTATGATTTGAGGATGGGCGGCCAGCCCGTGCCGAGATTTGAAGCGCAATCCTTCCTGATACCCGGATTCCAAGCCCGATTCAGGGAAACCGTCAAAAGGATAGCCGCCGTCAAACCCGTCTATGTTTTTGCAAACAACACATCAATCAGCCGTTCGCCCCTGAGGGAGGAAAAATTGAAAAGATTTGCTATAAACCAATATCTGCGCCCCATTCAGGCTATGGGCGACATCGGCAAGAGCAATCAGGCGGTCTTTGATTTGGTTAAAGATATTCCCAATGTGCATTGGGTGGACGCACAAAAATACCTGCCTGAAAACACGGTCGAAATACACGGACGCTATCTTTACGGCGACCAAGACCACCTGACCTATTTCGGTTCTTATTATATGGGGCGGGAATTCCACAAACACGAAAGCCTGCTCAAGCATTCCCGAGGCGGCGCATTGCAGTAGCCTGCCTTCTTGCCGGATATTGCCTTTGGCAGCCTATGCCGCTGTTTGCCCTTTGAGGCGGCTTTTATTTTGCCGTTTTGAGGCCGGGGTCGGGAATAACCGTTTTTTGATGATTTTCCCTCCCCGGCTGTGTCATCAAATCCCTAGTTGCCTTTCCAAACTCTCCACCAGATTGTCATCCAGTTCCAAAGCCTGCGACAGGCGGGCGAGGAAGACGGTTTCTTTCCGCGACAAATCGGCACAGACCAACCTTGCCGCCAGATAGGTCTCCGCCGCCAACGCCTCATCGTTGCCGACGGCGGCGGCGATGTCCCCGATGCTTGCGGGCAGGCGGTATTCGGCGGCGAGCCATGCGGCAGTTTCGGGGTCTGTGCCGCTTTCCTGTTCGATAGTCCGGCGTTCGGCTTCGTCTATCATGCCGTCTGAAGCGGCGGCGGCTATCATGGTACGCAATACGGTGCGGCTGTATGTTTCTTCGGTTTTTCCGGCAGGTTGGAAATCGCTTTGTGTTACGGTTGCCCGCCCTTTGTTTTGCTGCCACATCTGATAGCCCCGGTAGGCGAGGTAGCCCAAAGCGGCGGTCGAACCGATTTTGGTGATGGTTTTGCGGTTTTTACCGTTCAGCAGCATGGAGGCGACACCGGCAACCAGCGCGCCTCCGCCGAATGAATTGAGCGGGCTGCCGGAGAATGTGCTGCCTTTTTTTTGAACCGTGCTTAAGACTTGGTTGAGCAACCGGGTGAAGTTCATGATTTTTCCTTTCTGTTGCGGGAAGGGCGGTATGTTTACCCTATCCTTTTAAACGGTGGCAGGCCGGCCAATAATTGTTGGCCGTACCGCTGCGTTTTGATGCGGTTGTCGAGGATGGTTACGCGGCCGTAGTCTTGTTCGGTGCGGATGAGGCGGCCGACGGCCTGGATGAGTTTGATGCCGGCTTCGGGGACGGTGATTTCGATGAAGGGGTTGCCGCCGCGTTGTTCTATCCAACGGTTTTGGGTTTTTTCGATGGGGTTGTCGGGCATGGCGAAGGGGAGTTTGGCGATGATGACTTGCACGCAGGCGGTGCCGGGCAGGTCGAGCCCTTCGGCGAAGCTGTCGAGTCCGAAGATGATGCTGGCTTTGCCTTCTTCTATGGCTTGGTGGTGTTTTTGCAGGAGGACGGCTTTGGGTAATTCGCCTTGTACGAGCAAGAGCGGCAGGTAGTCTCCGGGCAGGTGCAGGGCGACATCCTGCATTTGTTTGCGCGAGGAAAACAGGACGAGTGTGCCGATGGCTTCGGTGGGCGAAATCAGCTTGGGCAGCCATTCGATGACGGCGGCGGTGTGGGCTTCGGGGTCTTTGGGGCTGGCGTATATGGAGGGGATGTAGAGTTCGCCCTGTTTTTCAAAGTCAAAGGGGCTTTTGAGGGCGAGGGTGGTGGTTTCGGGCAGCCACAGCAGGCCGGTTTGGCGCAAAATCAAGTTGAAGCTGCCGAGCGATTGCAGGGTGGCCGAAGTCAGCACCGCGCCTGCCGCGCGCCGCCACAGGCTGTTGGCAAGGTGGGACGCGCTGCTGATGGGGCTGGCATTGAAAATATAGTCGTTTTTGTCGTCGGCACGGCGGGCTATCCATTTCGCCAACGGCTCCTCGCCCTCAATGGAAACAGTGGAGAGCAAATCCCAAACCGCGCTGATTTGTTCGATACGGGCGATAAAAAGGCCGAACTCGCCGGTCAGGCGGTCGATGAGCGCACCGTCCTGTTCTTTTTCGCGGCGTGCGGCGGAAAGCGCATCGTTCAGCCCGACAACGTGTTTGAGCAGGCTGCGTGCAGCAATGGCCGTATTGGAAACGGTGGTTTCGAGGCCTTCGGGGATTTTGCCGTCTTCCCACAGCCAAGTCGGTTCGCTGTTGGTTCGTCTGTCGTTTTCAGACAGCCCCATACTTAAAGACGGCTCTTCCGCCAAATGGAATTGCCATTCGTGCAGGCTGTCGAGCAAGGATGCGGCGGCTTCGTCGGCAAGGTTGGCAAGTTCGGCTTTATCGGTAAGCGCGGCAATTTTGCCGGTAAGCTGCGGCAGTTTTTCCAGCGTCCAAACGGCAATATTCCATGAATGTTCGGCGGCAAAACGGCTGAGGGCTTTTTTGGGCAGGTGGTGCGCTTCGTCTATGCAATAGAAACTGTTTTCGGGCGCAGGCAGAATCACGCCGCCGCCCATGCTGATGTCGGCAAGCAGAAGATCGTGGTTGGCAACAACGACATCGACGGTTTCCAACATATCGCGTGCCAGGTAAAAAGGGCATTCCGGACGGTTGGGACAGGCGGCTTTCAGGCAGCCGTGGCGGTCGTTGGTCACTTTGAGCCAAATCGCGTCATCGATTTTTTCCGGCCAAGCGTCGCGGTCGCCGTTGAACCGTCGGGCGGAAAATTCGTCGGCGATGTCGCGCAGCAGCTTCAATTCTTCCGGCTTGGGTTTGCTGTCCCACAAGACGGCGGGGGCTTCAAAGCCGAGCAGGTTTTGCTGGGCGTTGCTTTGCGTCAGTTGATAGAGTTTGTAGGGGCAGAGATAGCGGCCGCGCCCTTTGGCAAGTGCGAAGGTCAGTTCCAAACCGCTTTTTTCGACCAGAAACGGCAGGTCGCGGTCTACCAACTGCTCCTGCAAGGCAACCGTCGCGCTGCTCACAATCAGCCGCTTGCCGCGTGTTTGCGCCATGATGCCGCCCGCAAGCAGGTAGGCAAGCGATTTGCCCACGCCGGTCGGCCCTTCGATTACGGCAATGCTTTCGCCCTCGCGCTTGGGCGGCTCGCCGCCTTCTTCGCGCGTCAACGTCCGCGAAAAAGCGTTGGCAACCGCCGCAATCATTTCCCGCTGCGAAGCACGCGGACGGAAACCGGGCAGGTTTTTGCCGATATTTTGGTAATGGTCGCGGATGGCGTTTTTTTCTAAATCGGTGAGCATAGTATCGGTGGGCGGATGATTTGGGGTCATTTTAACATTGCGCGGATGCGGTACGGTATCGTTGTCGGACGGTGGTTCGGGCATATCTGATTATTGAAAGTAAAAAAACGGAAGATATTGGGTCATCCGTACAAAATGGCGTCTGAAGCGGGAAACGGGCTTCAGACGGCATTGCCGCGCTTATACGCCGGCGACGGGGCGGGCGGGATAGCCGTGGGTATCGACCGAACAGGCAAACCGCCAAGGCGTGTGGACGGTGTCGGCGGACAGGTGGGCGAGTTCGGGAATGTGCCGTTTGATAAAAGTACCGTCCGGGTCGGTACGGTATGAGGCGGCGGCAATGTCGGGGCAGGTGTGCCGTGAGGCGGCAAGCCGCCAGTTGCCTTGGTTGATTGCCGCATCGAAATCGGTCAGCTGCCGGGCAAACCATATCTCGCCTTCGCGGCGGGGGAGGTTTAAAACGTGGCAGAAAAAATCCGCGCTCAAGCGTCTCAGGGCGGGGTGGAGGCTGCCGGTTTTGTGCAAACAGCGCATCGCGGCATCGATAATCGGAATGCCGGTCCGGCCCTGCTGCCAAAGCGTCAGGCGCAGGGTGTGTTCCGGATTGCCGTCTGAAGGGTCGTCATCCGCGTGCTGCAAGGCAAGTTGAAGGAAAAAATCGCGGCGGATGATGTTGTCCGCCCACGCGTTCAGACGGCGTTCGAGGCTTTCCCGCGCGAGCAGGCGCGGCGAGATGCAGCCGACACTCAAATACGCGCCCATCAGCGAAGTGTTTTTGCGCGAAGGGAAATCCTTTAAAACGGAGTAGGAAGCCGCCTGTTCGAGAAACCGCCGCCACTGCCGCCAAGCCGCCGTTTCGCCGCCGTTTTGCGGCAGGAAGATGCCGTCTGAAAGCGCGGCAGGCGGCGGGGCGGGCAGGTTTTCGGGGAAGGGTTGGCGGTATGCCGCGAATAGGTCCGAACCGGCGGGGGGCTGCTTGGAAAAGCGGTCGAGCCATACTTCGCGGTAGCGGTTGAAATCGGTGTGTGCCGTACCGTTGTCTGGTGTCAGGTCGGTTTTGCCGAAAACGGAACGGTCGTTGACGAAGGTTAACGCGATGCCGTGTTTGTCCAATTCGTGCCAAAGGGCGTTGTCGGCGAGTTTGTCGGCAAAAGTATGGGATTCGTCGGCGATGACGGCGCGGATATTGAGGCGGACGGCGAGCCGGACAAGCCCGGCAGGCGATGCCGCCGTGTAGAGCGGGATGCCGCGCCTTGCCAGCCCTTGGGCGAGTTCGGCGGCGGATTGGCGGTAGAACGCGGCGCGGCGCGGGTTGTCTGTTTCGGCATCGTCAATCCAAATGCCGATAACGGGCGAACCTTCGGCAACGGCGGCGCATAAGGCGGCGTTGTCGCGGATGCGGAGGTTTTGGCGGAACCAGACGAGCGTGTGCGCGGCGCGCGTGTCCGCATAAAGGGGGAGGGCGGTTTCAGACGGCATTTCGGCAGCCTTTCCTGCTGGCGATTTTTTCGTTCAGAAAATCGATGAAACTGCGGACTTTCGCACTCAAAAATGCCCTGTCCGCATAAACGGCGTTCAGCCGGTCGGTCGGGACGGCGTATCCGGGCAGCAGCCTCACCAGCGGGCCGCAGCGCAAATCGTGTTCCGCCGCCCAAAGCGGCTGATAACCGATGCACGCGCCCGCCTTAATCATTTCGCGCATCATCAGCGTGTTGTCGGTACGGATGACGGGGGTCAGTTCAAGCCGGTATTTCTTGCCGTCCGATTTGCGGGTGAGGTCGAGTTTCTGCTGGTTGGTGTAGGTCGGCAGGACGGCAGGCAGCCCCGCCACTTCTTCCGGTGTTTCCGGCACGCCGTTGCGCCTCAGGAAGTCGGGCGAGGCAAGCAGGGCAAATTCGATTTCCGCCAGCGGGCGCGCAATCAGCGAAGGGGAAAGGGTTTGGGAAACGCGCAACGCCAAATCCACGCCTTCGGCAATCAAATCGACGTGGCGGTTGTCCAAAATCAGTTCCAACGCCACTTCGGGATAACGTTCGCGGTATTCCGCCAGCCAGTTGCATATCTGGCTGCCGGCAAACCACAGCGGCATCGTTACGCGCAGCAGCCCCTGCGGTTTTTCCGTCCCCCCGGCGGCTTTTTGCGCGGCATCGTCGAGCGTGTCGAGCGCGTAACTGCATTGCCGGTAGTATTCTTCCCCGGCTTCGGTCAGGCTGAGGTTGCGGCTGTTGTGGTGCAGGAGTTTGGCTTGGACGGTGTTTTCCAAGTGACTGACGTGTTTGCTTGCCATTGCGGTGGAGATGCCGAGCGCGTCGGCGGCGCGGGTGAAGCCGCCGCTTTGGACGACTTGGCGGAAAACTTTGAGGCTGAACAGGGTGTCCATATTTTCTTGTGTGGAAAAGTTGTATCAATAAAAGCAGTATATATTTGAAAAAGGGAAACATCTATACTCTGCCGCCTGAAATGAAGACAAATATCAAAGGAGCTTTTATGTCCGATTGCTGCAACCGTATCCAACCGGTTTTGCTTTCTGTTTTGCGTATCGTAACCGCCTACCTGTTTTTGTTGCACGGTACGTCGAAAATCTTCGCCTTCCCCATTGAAATGGGCAGCGGTTCGCCCGGCGGGCTGTTGCTGCTTGCCGGTATTTTAGAAATTGTCGGCGGCATTTTGCTGGTGTTGGGCCTGTTTGCGCGCCCTGCCGCGTTTGTTTTGTCCGGCCAGATGGCGGTTGCCTATTTTATGGCGCACGCTTCCGGAAATGCTTTGTTCCCGATTGCCAACGGCGGCGAGTCCGCAGTGCTGTTCTGCTTCGTATTTCTCTATATCGCGGCAGCGGGCGGCGGAGCATGGTCGCTGGACAGGCTGTTTTTCAAGCGTAAAGCCTGAACCGGACTGCCTAAAGTGTATTTTGTTGAATGTTTTTGAGGAAAAGAAATGAGCCGTCAATCCCTGCAACAGGCTGCCGAAAGCCGCCGTTCCGTTTATTCGTTAAATAAAAACCTGCCCGTTGGCAAAGATGAAATCGTCCAAATCGTCGAACACGCCGTTTTGCACACACCTTTTTCGTTCAATTCCCAATCTGCCCGCGTGGTCGTGCTGTTTGGCGAAGAGCATGATAAGATACTACTTTAATTGACAACAGCATCTTTACAATTCATTTTCAACCCATTGAATTTCAATATTTGAAAATTCACCGGATTTCAGACGCGGCAAAGCAGGCATTTAAAAAATGCCTTTTTTCCTTTCGGGATTTACGCCGATTTGTAACGCGATGGATCGTAATCTCCGCCTTTCTTATGTACGTGATACGCAATAACGGCGAGTTTACGCATCAATGCTGCGATGATGACTTTTTTAGGCTTCTTCTTTTCTTCCAGCCTTTTGATGAAGTCGGGAAATGCCCTTATCCGGTATGCGACCATGGCCGGCATAAACAAGACGGCGCGTAATTTCCTGTTGCCAAACTTGGTCAGTTTGCCTTTTCCCCTTACGCTTGTCCCGGATTCTTTTTGTTGCGGGCTTAAGCCTGCGAACGCTGCAAATTTGTTTGATGTTTCAAATTTCGAAGATGTTAGATGATGAAACAATACGGCTGCGGTCATTCTGCCTATTGCCGGTATGGTTTCAAGACGCTTCACGCCTTCCTTGCAGTTAGGCTTCTCCGTCTGCTCTTTTATCTTCTCCTTTAAAACTTCAAGCTGTTCATTCATGGCTTTGATGATTTGCGCATATGCTTTGGCCGCTTCTTCATCTTTTGCCGCGTGATGACGGTTTTTCATTGCCGCGCATTCGCTTTTGATTTGCGCGTATGCTGCGATCATCCGTGAAAGCCTGTATTGCTCGTCCGTAGGCTTCTGCCTCTTTACAAGCTCGCTTTCCTGCGCCGACCGGCAATACTGCGCTATCAGTTTTGCATCCTGTTTGCCTGTTTTGGTTCGCTTGAACCTGCTTTCTGCATACTTGCTTATTTTCAGCGGGTTCACTACGTAAACGCTGTAATACTGCGCGAAGTAGTCGGCAACTTCTTCATAATAATTGCCGGTTGCCTCCATGCAGATATGCAGATTCTGACATCCCAAGCTTTTCAACCGGTCCGAAAACTGATCTAAACCTTTTGAATCGTTGTCAAACTTTGCCGAATATTCGGCATTGCCGACAATGGCCGTTGCGTCAAATGTCAGCTTGGATATGTCCAATCCTACGGCGTTACGCATGGGATTACCCTTATATATTGCGTCCCTAAGAAGGGGCGCAATATATAAGGTGTGGCAATTTGTCGAAGACGCGCTGCGTGCCGTCGTGCCTGCCGACAGTTTTGAACCGACCGCGCAAAAATTGAAGCTGTTTAAGGCGGGCGCGGCAACCATTTTGTTTTATGAAGATCAAAATGTCGTCAAAGGTTTGCAGGAGCAGTTCCCTGCTTATGCCGCCAACTTTCCCGTTTGGGCGGACCAGGCGAACGCTATGGTACAGTATGCCGTCTGGACGACACTTGCCGCGGTCGGTGCAGGTGCAAATCTGCAACATTACAACCCCTTGCCCGATGTGGCGATTGCTAAAGCGTGGAATATTCCCGAAAACTGGCTGTTGCGCGCGCAAATGGTTATCGGTGGTATTGAAGGGGCGGCAGGTGAAAAGGTCTTTGAACCCGTTGCGGAACGTTTGAAAGTGTTCGGCGCATAATTTCGCGGTCAAAAAAATGCCGTCTGAACCCCGTTCAGACGGCATTTTTCAGTATCAGGCGGCGAGTTTTTCGCATTCTTTGATACAGTCGAGGCAGGACTCGTAACAGGCTTTGCATTCCGCATGGTGGGCGGAGTGTTCTTTACAGGCTTTGGCACACTGTTTGCACGCTTCGAGGCACACTTTTGCCGCGTCGCGTGTCAGAGGGGAATTTTGTGCGGCAAGGTCGTGCACCGCGCCGCATAAGGCAAGCATCTGGCGCACGGCAACCGCACAGTCGGACATAGACGTGTCGCCCTGAGTGAGCAGGGACAGGCAGTGGGTCAGGCAAACCTGTCCGGCATCCAGACAGTGTGCGGCAGTTTGGCGGACGGCGGTGTAGGCGGATGCGGCGGCAGGCTGCATATCGTGATGATGGTGGTAGTCGGCGTGTCCGTGCGCACGCGCGAAAGAGGCGGCGGAAGCCAAAGAGACGGCAGCGGCGCTGCCCAAAAATTGACGACGGTTCATGATTTTTTCCTTTATGTTTCAACATGCGGGTCCGGCATAAGGTACACACTTACCATACTGCCCTGGCCGGATCGGTACGATTTTCTGAATAACTGCTTGATTTTGCAGGTGTGAAATTGTCGCACGAGCAGGCATGTTTTAGCTATTCGGAAATTCGAGGAAGGGTGCATCAACCTGTTTTGAAATGATGCGCAGACATGGTAACAGACAAAAAGCCGTCTGAAAATCGTTTTAGACGGCTTTTGTTTTCAAACATTAAAGACCGGGAAACATTCCCTTCATTCCCTTCATGCCTTTGGCCAAGCGCATCAGTTTGCCCAAACCGTTGCCGCTGAACATCTTCATCATCTGCTGCATTTGTTCAAACTGTTTGAGCAATTTGTTCACTTCCTGCACGGTCGTGCCCGCGCCCATCGCAATACGGCGTTTGCGGCCGGATTTGAGCAGGGCAGGGTTGGCGCGTTCTTTAGGGGTCATCGAGTTGATGATGGCTTCTACTTTGCCCATCGCTTTTTCAGCCGTACCTTCGGGGATTTGTTTCGATATTTGACCCAGTTCGCCCGGCATTTTCGACATCAGGTTTTCCAAACCGCCCATATTGCGCATTTGCTGGATTTGTTCTTTAAAATCATTGAGGTCAAAGCCTTTGCCTTTTTGCAGCTTTTTCGCCATTTTGGCGGCGGCTTCTTCATCAATACCTTTTTGAACGTCTTCAATCAGGGTCAATACGTCGCCCATGCCGAGGATACGGCTGGCAAGACGGTCGGGGTGGAAAGGTTCGAGGCCGTTGATTTTCTCGCCGACGCCGATAAATTTAATCGGTTTGCCGGTTACATGGCGTACGGACAATGCCGCACCGCCGCGCGAGTCGCCGTCCATCTTGGTCAATACGACGCCGTTCAGCGGCAGGGCTTCATTAAATGCCTGAGCGGTATTTACCGCATCCTGACCCAGCATGGCATCGATAACGAACAAAGTTTCAACCGGGTTGACCACCGCATGAAGCGCTTTGATTTCGTTCATCATCTCTTCATCGATTGCCAAACGGCCGGCGGTATCGACCATCAATACATCGTAAAAATGTTTTTTGGCGTAATCAACGGCGGCAGTTGCAATCTCAACCGGTTTTTGGTTGGTATCGGATGGGAAAAAATCTACGCCGACCTGTTCGGCCAACAGGCGCAGCTGTTCAATCGCGGCAGGGCGGTAAACGTCGGCGGATACCACCAAAACTTTTTTCTTCTGATCGTTTTTCAGCAGGCGGGCGAGTTTGCCGACGGTTGTTGTCTTACCGGCACCCTGCAAACCGGCCATCAAAATGATGGCAGGCGGTGAAACCGATAAATCCAGTGTTTTGTTTTCCTTGCCCATCAGTTCGACTAAGGCTTGGTTGACCACGCCGATAAAGGCTTGGTCAGGCGTCAGGCTGCCCGCCACTTCCTGACCGAGGGCCTTTTCTTTGACGTTGTTGACGAACTCTTTGACGACAGGCAGGGAGACATCCGCCTCAAGCAGGGCGAGTCGGACTTCGCGCAAGGCTTCTTTAATATTGTCTTCGGTCAGTTTGGCCTGCCCCCGGATGTTTTTGAAGACATTGCTGAAGCGGCCGGTTAAATTGTCTAACATACTTGGTCCTTGGTCTGAAGTAAGAATAGCTTGCCCCATCAGGGGCATTCTTTGTTAAAATAAAATCAAAATAATTTGATGCGGCTTGTGTGCCGGACAGCATATCGGCAAATCCGTCAAGGCTTGCCCGAAACGGGGATTTTACAATTCCAACGTTAAAAGTTCCAATATTTCATAAGCGGCCGCATACGGCGCAACAGTATAGATAGAGAAAGTCCACCATGCCGACAGTTTTCATCTTTTTGACGGCGGTTTACGCAGGATTGGGTGCATTTGCATGGCACTGCCAACAGCAGGGGCGCGGCCGGGATTACCCGTGGAAGACGGAATTGCCGGTTTTGGGCGCGGCATTGACCGTCCACGGCGCGGCACTGCTGATGCCGGTCATTCAAGACAAAATCATCATTATGGGCTTCGGGTATTCCGGCAGCCTGATTGTTTGGATGATGCTGTTTATTTATTTTGCCGGCAGCTTTTTTTATCCGCTGCGCGGAGTGCAGTTGCTGCTGTATCCTTGCGCCGCACTGATGCTGCTGTCAGGTTTGGTTTTCCCGGGAAAATTCTCGGGATATGAAATTACCGACTTTCCCTTTATGCTGCATATCGGCACATCACTGCTTGCATACGGGCTGTTCGGCATCGCAACATTATTGTCCGTTTTGAGCTTGCTGCTGCACCGGAGCCTGCACCGCAGAAACTTCTCCAAGCTCGCAGGATTCCTGCCGTCGCTGCTCAGTTTGGAAAAACTCATGTTCCAGGCCATGTGGGCAGGTTTCATCCTGCTGACCTATTCCGTCGTCAGCGGCACATTCTTCGCCGAAGCCGTATTCGGCAAACCCATGACATTTACCCATAAAACCGTATTCGGCATATTGTCATGGCTGATTTACGGAGGACTGCTGCTCAAACACAGCATGACCGCATGGCGCGGCAAAAAAGCCGCCGTGTGGACCATCATCGGATTTGTCAGCCTTATGATTGCCTATATGGGCAGCAAGTTCGTATTGGAAATCATTCTGAAAAGATAAGAAGAGCCAACAGATGCCGTCTGAAGCCCCGAGTTTCAGGCGGCATATTCACAAAGGCGCATCAGCCGGAGGAGAAGAGGAGGGGGGGTTGGAGGCGGCGCAGCGTTTGGCGGAGATAAAAAACCTTATCCGACAGCGACATGACGAATTTCCCCAAAAAAAATCCCGCTGAAAGTATTGACTGTTTTCCCCTGCGGGCGTATAGTTCGGTTCTTCGCCGCTGCCGAAGCGGCGGACGAACTGAAAAGTATAGCACGGAATGTCGGAAATATCGAGAGATATCTTAGACAGGCGGAAGGGATACTTTATAATTTCGCAACGCTCTTTAACAAAACAGATTACCGATAAGTGTGAGTGCCTTGGGCCTCGCACTGTTTGAAAGACAGACGAGATGATGTTTTGAACATTGTCCTGTCGGTTTCTTTGAAGCAGACCAGAAGTTAAAAAGTTAGAGATTGAACATAAGAGTTTGATCCTGGCTCAGATTGAACGCTGGCGGCATGCTTTACACATGCAAGTCGGACGGCAGCACAGGGAAGCTTGCTTCTCGGGTGGCGAGTGGCGAACGGGTGAGTAACATATCGGAACGTACCGGGTAGCGGGGGATAACTGATCGAAAGATCAGCTAATACCGCATACGTCTTGAGAGGGAAAGCAGGGGACCTTCGGGCCTTGCGCTATCCGAGCGGCCGATATCTGATTAGCTGGTTGGCGGGGTAAAGGCCCACCAAGGCGACGATCAGTAGCGGGTCTGAGAGGATGATCCGCCACACTGGGACTGAGACACGGCCCAGACTCCTACGGGAGGCAGCAGTGGGGAATTTTGGACAATGGGCGCAAGCCTGATCCAGCCATGCCGCGTGTCTGAAGAAGGCCTTCGGGTTGTAAAGGACTTTTGTCAGGGAAGAAAAGGCCGTTGCCAATATCGGCGGCCGATGACGGTACCTGAAGAATAAGCACCGGCTAACTACGTGCCAGCAGCCGCGGTAATACGTAGGGTGCGAGCGTTAATCGGAATTACTGGGCGTAAAGCGGGCGCAGACGGTTACTTAAGCAGGATGTGAAATCCCCGGGCTCAACCCGGGAACTGCGTTCTGAACTGGGTGACTCGAGTGTGTCAGAGGGAGGTGGAATTCCACGTGTAGCAGTGAAATGCGTAGAGATGTGGAGGAATACCGATGGCGAAGGCAGCCTCCTGGGATAACACTGACGTTCATGTCCGAAAGCGTGGGTAGCAAACAGGATTAGATACCCTGGTAGTCCACGCCCTAAACGATGTCAATTAGCTGTTGGGCAACTTGATTGCTTGGTAGCGTAGCTAACGCGTGAAATTGACCGCCTGGGGAGTACGGTCGCAAGATTAAAACTCAAAGGAATTGACGGGGACCTGCACAAGCGGTGGATGATGTGGATTAATTCGATGCAACGCGAAGAACCTTACCTGGTTTTGACATGTGCGGAATCCTCCGGAGACGGAGGAGTGCCTTCGGGAGCCGTAACACAGGTGCTGCATGGCTGTCGTCAGCTCGTGTCGTGAGATGTTGGGTTAAGTCCCGCAACGAGCGCAACCCTTGTCATTAGTTGCCATCATTCGGTTGGGCACTCTAATGAGACTGCCGGTGACAAGCCGGAGGAAGGTGGGGATGACGTCAAGTCCTCATGGCCCTTATGACCAGGGCTTCACACGTCATACAATGGTCGGTACAGAGGGTAGCCAAGCCGCGAGGCGGAGCCAATCTCACAAAACCGATCGTAGTCCGGATTGCACTCTGCAACTCGAGTGCATGAAGTCGGAATCGCTAGTAATCGCAGGTCAGCATACTGCGGTGAATACGTTCCCGGGTCTTGTACACACCGCCCGTCACACCATGGGAGTGGGGGATACCAGAAGTAGGTAGGGTAACCGCAAGGAGCCCGCTTACCACGGTATGCTTCATGACTGGGGTGAAGTCGTAACAAGGTAGCCGTAGGGGAACCTGCGGCTGGATCACCTCCTTTCTAGAGAAAGAAGGGGCTTTAGGCATTCACACTTATCGGTAAACTGAAAAGATGCGGAAGAAGCTTGAGTGAAGGCAAGGTTCGCTTAAGAAGGGAAACCGGGTTTGTAGCTCAGCTGGTTAGAGCACACGCTTGATAAGCGTGGGGTCGGAGGTTCAAGTCCTCCCAGACCCACCAAGAACGGGGGCATAGCTCAGTTGGTAGAGCACCTGCTTTGCAAGCAGGGGGTCATCGGTTCGATCCCGTTTGCCTCCACCAAAACTTTACAAATGAAAGCAAGTTTGCTGTTTTTAGCAGCTTATTTTGATTTGCGAAGTAGAATAACGACGCATCGATCTTTAACAAATTGGAAAGCCGAAATCAACAAACAAAGACAATGAGTTTGTTTTGATTTTTTATTCTTTGCAAAGGATAAAAAATCTCTCGCAAGAGAAAAGAAAACAAACATAGTATTTGGGTGATGATTGTATCGACTTAATCCTGAAACACAAAAGGCAGGATTAAGACACAACAAAGCAGTAAGCTTTATCAAAGTAGGGATTTCAAGTTTGCTTACTTAGTCAACGGGTAGGTAAACGAAGTCAAAGAAGTTCTTGAAATGATAGAGTCAAGTGAATAAGTGCATCAGGCGGATGCCTTGGCGATGATAGGCGACGAAGGACGTGTAAGCCTGCGAAAAGCGCGGGGGAGCTGGCAATAAAGCTATGATTCCGCGATGTCCGAATGGGGAAACCCACTGCATTCTGTGCAGTATCCTAAGTTGAATACATAGGCTTAGAGAAGCGAACCCGGAGAACTGAACCATCTAAGTACCCGGAGGAAAAGAAATCAACCGAGATTCCGCAAGTAGTGGCGAGCGAACGCGGAGGAGCCTGTACGTAATAACTGTCGAGATAGAAGAACAAGCTGGGAAGCTTGACCATAGCGGGTGACAGTCCCGTATTCGAAATCTCAACAGCGGTACTAAGCGTACGAAAAGTAGGGCGGGACACGTGAAATCCTGTCTGAATATGGGGGGACCATCCTCCAAGGCTAAATACTCATCATCGACCGATAGTGAACCAGTACCGTGAGGGAAAGGCGAAAAGAACCCCGGGAGGGGAGTGAAACAGAACCTGAAACCTGATGCATACAAACAGTGGGAGCGCCCTAGTGGTGTGACTGCGTACCTTTTGTATAATGGGTCAACGACTTACATTCAGTAGCGAGCTTAACCGGATAGGGGAGGCGTAGGGAAACCGAGTCTTAATAGGGCGATGAGTTGCTGGGTGTAGACCCGAAACCGAGTGATCTATCCATGGCCAGGTTGAAGGTGCCGTAACAGGTACTGGAGGACCGAACCCACGCATGTTGCAAAATGCGGGGATGAGCTGTGGGTAGGGGTGAAAGGCTAAACAAACTCGGAGATAGCTGGTTCTCCCCGAAAACTATTTAGGTAGTGCCTCGAGCAAGACACTGATGGGGGTAAAGCACTGTTATGGCTAGGGGGTTATTGCAACTTACCAACCCATGGCAAACTCAGAATACCATCAAGTGGTTCCTCGGGAGACAGACAGCGGGTGCTAACGTCCGTTGTCAAGAGGGAAACAACCCAGACCGCCGGCTAAGGTCCCAAATGATAGATTAAGTGGTAAACGAAGTGGGAAGGCACAGACAGCCAGGATGTTGGCTTAGAAGCAGCCATCATTTAAAGAAAGCGTAATAGCTCACTGGTCGAGTCGTCCTGCGCGGAAGATGTAACGGGGCTCAAATCTATAACCGAAGCTGCGGATGCCGGTTTACCGGCATGGTAGGGGAGCGTTCTGTAGGCTGATGAAGGTGCATTGTAAAGTGTGCTGGAGGTATCAGAAGTGCGAATGTTGACATGAGTAGCGATAAAGCGGGTGAAAAGCCCGCTCGCCGAAAGCCCAAGGTTTCCTACGCAACGTTCATCGGCGTAGGGTAAGTCGGCCCCTAAGGCGAGGCAGAAATGCGTAGTCGATGGGAAACAGGTTAATATTCCTGTACTTGATTCAAATGCGATGTGGGGACGGAGAAGGTTAGGTTGGCAAGCTGTTGGAATAGCTTGTTTAAGCCGGTAGGTGGAAGACTTAGGCAAATCCGGGTTTTCTTAACACCGAGAAGTGATGACGAGTGTCTACGGACACGAAGCAACCGATACCACGCTTCCAGGAAAAGCCACTAAGCTTCAGTTTGAATCGAACCGTACCGCAAACCGACACAGGTGGGCAGGATGAGAATTCTAAGGCGCTTGAGAGAACTCGGGAGAAGGAACTCGGCAAATTGATACCGTAACTTCGGGAGAAGGTATGCCCTCTAAGGTTAAGGACTTGCTCCGTAAGCCCCGGAGGGTCGCAGAGAATAGGTGGCTGCGACTGTTTATTAAAAACACAGCACTCTGCCAACACGAAAGTGGACGTATAGGGTGTGACGCCTGCCCGGTGCCGGAAGGTTAATTGAAGATGTGCAAGCATCGGATCGAAGCCCCGGTAAACGGCGGCCGTAACTATAACGGTCCTAAGGTAGCGAAATTCCTTGTCGGGTAAGTTCCGACCCGCACGAATGGCGTAACGATGGCCACACTGTCTCCTCCCGAGACTCAGCGAAGTTGAAGTGGTTGTGAAGATGCAATCTACCCGCTGCTAGACGGAAAGACCCCGTGAACCTTTACTGTAGCTTTGCATTGGACTTTGAAGTCACTTGTGTAGGATAGGTGGGAGGCTTGGAAGCAGAGACGCCAGTCTCTGTGGAGTCGTCCTTGAAATACCACCCTGGTGTCTTTGAGGTTCTAACCCAGACCCGTCATCCGGGTCGGGGACCGTGCATGGTAGGCAGTTTGACTGGGGCGGTCTCCTCCCAAAGCGTAACGGAGGAGTTCGAAGGTTACCTAGGTCCGGTCGGAAATCGGACTGATAGTGCAATGGCAAAAGGTAGCTTAACTGCGAGACCGACAAGTCGGGCAGGTGCGAAAGCAGGACATAGTGATCCGGTGGTTCTGTATGGAAGGGCCATCGCTCAACGGATAAAAGGTACTCCGGGGATAACAGGCTGATTCCGCCCAAGAGTTCATATCGACGGCGGAGTTTGGCACCTCGATGTCGGCTCATCACATCCTGGGGCTGTAGTCGGTCCCAAGGGTATGGCTGTTCGCCATTTAAAGTGGTACGTGAGCTGGGTTTAAAACGTCGTGAGACAGTTTGGTCCCTATCTGCAGTGGGCGTTGGAAGTTTGACGGGGGCTGCTCCTAGTACGAGAGGACCGGAGTGGACGAACCTCTGGTGTACCGGTTGTAACGCCAGTTGCATAGCCGGGTAGCTAAGTTCGGAAGAGATAAGCGCTGAAAGCATCTAAGCGCGAAACTCGCCTGAAGATGAGACTTCCCTTGCGGTTTAACCGCACTAAAGGGTCGTTCGAGACCAGGACGTTGATAGGTGGGGTGTGGAAGCGCGGTAACGCGTGAAGCTAACCCATACTAATTGCCCGTGAGGCTTGACTCTATCATTTGAAGGACTTCAAGAGATAAAAGCTTACTGACTGATTCAGTCATTACCGAATATATTGATTAAGGCTTTACCGATTTGCAACAGTTTAAGTTTGGCGGCCATAGCGAGTTGGTCCCACGCCTTCCCATCCCGAACAGGACCGTGAAACGACTCAGCGCCGATGATAGTGTGGTTCTTCCATGCGAAAGTAGGTCACTGCCAAACACCCTTTCAGAAAACCCCCGGATATCCGGGGGTTTTTGCTTTGCCCGGAAAAAATGTCGGGGATGGCGGGACGGCATCTGTACGGTGTCCGGTCGGGTTTGCGGAGGAACGGCTTGAAACTTTGGGATATTCATTTTAGAATGACCCGTTTTATAGCGGATTAACAAAAATCAGGACAAGGCGGCGGGCCGCAGGCAGTACGGATAGTACGGAACCGGTTCGCCCGGTGCTTCATCACCTTAGGGAACCGTTCCCTTTGAGCCGGGGCGGGGCAACGCCGTACCGGTTTTTGTTAATCCGCCATATCGTCGCAAGATGCGGTTTGTTGTTTGCAACCCTTAAAGGAAAAACCATGAAAAAAATGTTTGTATTGTTCTGTATGCTGTTCTCCTGCGCCTTCTCCCTTGCGGCGGTAAACATCAATGCGGCTTCGCAGCAGGAGCTGGAGGCGCTGCCGGGCATAGGCCCGGCGAAGGCGAAGGCCATTGCGGAATACCGCGCGCAAAACGGCGCGTTCAAGTCTGTGGACGATTTGATCAAGGTGAAGGGCATCGGTCCGGCGGTGCTGGCGAAGCTGAAAGACCAGGCTTCCGTCGGCGCGCCCGCACCAAAAGGCCCCGCCAAACCGGTGCTGCCTGCGGTTAAAAAATAGGGGAACCTGTAAAGGAAGGGGCATCGGCTGCCGCCGGCGCTTTTTTGTTCTTTGTTTGGAAGGGAAATGGCTGGAGAAAGACCTGCGCTATATCGGGGAATGAATCGATGCAAAGGAAATGCCGTCTGAACATGCGTTCGGGCAGCGTTTTGTTGGGTGTATCAGAGCGGAACGTCTGAAAAAGGGTTTCAGGCGGTCTTTGGGCGTGTGGCGGCAGTTGAAAACGTGATAAGGCTACCTGAAAAGTTTGGGAGATTTTCAGGTAGCCTTTGGTATTGGGCGCAACAGACGCAGGTACAGATTAGGCGGTGTGCCGTAATCGTACGAATGCCGATTCAACCTAAGCAGACATCAGTATACATCAGTATTTAGGAAGTGGATGTTTGATGGAGCAAAGGTTGTACGAAGGGTGGAAGGCAACCTGTGGGTGTTTGGTATGGTCGCGCTTGAAAAAACGTGTTTTAAGGGACAAATGCCGTCTGAAAATTGGTTTTAAGACGGCATTTTCGGTTTGTGTGAAACAATGAGGTAAGCTGCACTACGGAATACTTCCCTTGGAAATGGGAAAAGGCAGCATTTTTATGCTGCTTTTTATACGTAAGGGAATTAGAACGTTGCGGCTACGCGGAAGCCCTACTCGTTAAACTTTTCGCTGTCTGTTTTGGTTTTGGTAGTGTTCGGGACAAATTCGGCAGACTTGCGGATTGCGCGGTGGCGGTAGTATGGGTCAAACTCTACGCCGAGACTGCCGGTCAGTTGTTTGCCCACATTCAGACCGCTGCTGACGAACCGGCCTTTGGAGTTTAGGTTGGCATCTTGGGAGGCAATTGCTATTTTGTTTTTGTTGCGGAGATAGACAGCCACCCCGCTCATAGCTTCAGAAACCAGCCTTCGCCAAGGTTTTGACGGATTTCACCATCTGCTTGCAGGGTGAAGCGTTCGCTTTTTGGACAGGCGTAGCCGCAGCATTTTTCTCCCAGATAACGTTTAACTTGGACACGCTCCAAACCGCCACGGAAACGTGTGGATTCGCCGCCCGGTTGGGTGTAGGTATAACCGGCATACACGGCAGCCATTTTGCCTATTGCGCCGTTAGCGATGTGTGCATTCCCTCTTTTGTCGTCTGCATCGTTTTTGCTTCGGGCGTACTCTGCCTTAAAACGCATATCGTGGCGTTCGTTGAACGAAAACCGATGGACGGTGTGCGTTATTTTTCTTTCAAATTGCCGGCAGTGGCTTTGCCTTTAACATAAGCGGTAAAGACTTTGTATTCGCCTTTGCCGTTAGACTCGGGAATATCGGCTACCGTAACGGCGGACACGGCTGCAAGTGAGAGTGCAAGCAGGGGTTTTTTTTCATGTTTTTATAATGAGGATAAATAAATGGAGAAAGTGTGGGAAATACCCGCATTCCAATTAAATCTTTTTTCAAGCAATTAGTTCTTTTTGTTTTCAACATTTTCCTTGCGTATGAAATTTTGCCGGATGTGCAGGCGGAATCGGCAGCGGGGTGTCCTGTACCGGATTGTCGTGGAAACGGGAAAACGGATGTTCCGTGCGGTTTTGCCCGAATGAATGGCGGGTATTGTTTTTATCAATCTGTTTCTTTTTCTTTGAAATAAAATTCCTAAAATATTAAAAATATGAAATTTAAAATCTATGAAAAAAGATATATCAGTTATTTTGAAATAAAATAGCTTTGTAGTAATATGTTGCACTTGTTTGTGCAAGGTAAACGATGTAACCTAAGCCGCGTATAAAAACCCATCAGGAAAGATGCAAGATGACACACCATTACCCCACAGACGATATTAAGATTAAAGAAGTTAAAGAGTTGTTGCCGCCGATTGCCCATCTTTACGAGCTGCCGATTTCCAAAGAGGCTTCGGGCTTGGTTCACCGCACCCGTCAGGAAATTTCCGATTTGGTTCACGGCAGGGACAGGCGGCTGTTGGTCATTATCGGGCCGTGTTCGATTCACGATCCGAAAGCGGCGTTGGAATATGCGGAACGTCTGTTGAAACTCCGCAAGCGGTATGAAAACGAGCTTTTGATCGTGATGCGCGTTTATTTCGAGAAGCCGAGAACGACGGTGGGTTGGAAAGGTTTGATTAACGACCCGCATTTGGACGGTACGTTCGACATCAATTTCGGTTTGCGTCAGGCGCGCAGCCTGTTGTTGTCCCTGAATAATATGGGCATGCCTGCCTCTACCGAATTTTTGGATATGATTACACCCCAGTATTATGCCGACCTGATTTCTTGGGGGGCAATCGGCGCGCGGACGACCGAAAGCCAAGTCCACCGCGAATTGGCAAGCGGTCTGTCCTGCCCCGTCGGCTTTAAAAACGGTACGGACGGCAATTTGAAGATTGCGATCGACGCAATCGGTGCGGCGAGCCATTCGCATCATTTCTTGTCTGTAACCAAGGCCGGGCATTCCGCCATTGTCCATACCGGCGGCAATCCCGACTGTCATGTCATTTTGCGCGGCGGAAAAGAGCCGAATTATGATGCGGGACACGTCAGCGAGGCGGTGGAACAACTGCGTGCGGCAGGGGTAACCGACAAGCTGATGATCGATTGCAGCCACGCCAACAGCCGCAAGGATTACACCCGGCAGATGGAAGTGGCACAAGACATTGCCGACCAATTGGAACAGGACGGCGGCAATATCATGGGCGTGATGGTGGAAAGCCATTTGGTCGAAGGCAGGCAGGACAAGCCGGAAGTGTACGGCAAGAGCATTACCGATGCGTGTATCGGTTGGGGCGCGACTGAAGAATTGTTGGCATTGTTGGCGGGTGCGAACACAAAACGTATGGCGCGCGCAGGTTGAGATTTTTGACGCAGAATGTCATAAAATGCCGTCTGAAGCGTTCAGACGGCATTTTTGTGGAGAAAATATGCTCAAAATAACCATAATTGCGGCGTGTGCGGAAAACCTGTGCATCGGGGCGGGCAATGCTATGCCTTGGCACATCCCCGAAGATTTCGCATTTTTCAAAGCCTATACCTTGGGCAAACCCGTCATTATGGGGCGGAAAACGTGGGAATCCCTGCCCGTCAAACCCCTGCCCGGACGGAGGAACATCGTCATCAGCCGGCAGGCGGATTATTGCGCGGCAGGCGCGGAAACGGTGGCAAGTTTGGAGGCGGCATTGGCATTGTGCGCCGGCGCGGAAGAAGCCGTCATTATGGGCGGCGCGCAGATATACGGACAAGCGATGCCATTAGCGACCGATTTGCGGATAACCGAAGTGGATTTGTCTGTGGAAGGAGATGCATTTTTCCCAGAAATAGACCGGACGCATTGGAAAGAAGCAGAGCGGACGGAACGCCGTGTCAGCAGCAAAGGCGTTGCATATACATTCGTGCATTACCTCAAGGGATAACCGCAAGGCAGATGCCGTCTGAAGCCGCTTCAGACGGCATTTTTCCAGCTTGAGAACGGATGTTTGCTCAAATAGGCATTGGTAAACATACCGTCTGAAGTGATTTCGCGCCCCAGCCAGTCCGGACGGTCAAAATCGGCATTTTCGGCGGGCAACTCGATTTCCGCGACGACCAAAGGCGAGTTTTCGCCAAGGAAAACATCGACTTCAAACAGGCTGCCGCCCCATCTGACCGGATAACGCCGTTTTTCCATCTTAAACGGGCACATCGTTTCCATCATCTTTTCCGCATCGGCAAGCGGGATTTCGTATTCGAACTCGCTGCGGCTGATTTCCGAAATATAGCCTTTCAGCGTCAGCCACGCCCGTTTTCCGGCAATGCGGATGCGGATGGTGCGTTCTTTTTCAACAGACAGGTAGCCCTGTTTCAGCAGTAGCGGCTCATCGGCGTATTGCCGCCATTTGTCGTTTTCAATCAAAAAACGGCGTTCGATTTCTATCGGCATAAGATGCTCCGTCAAAACGGTTTGAACACGACCAGATACAGCGCGGCAACCATCAGCAGCACGGGGATTTCGTTGAACACGCGGTACCAGCGGTGTGAAAAAGCATTGCTGTAATCCTGAAAACGGCGCAGCAGCACGCCGCAATACAACTGATAAGCCAAGAGCATCAAGCCCAAACACAGTTTGACGTGAACCCAGCCGCTGCCCCACCGGCCGGCGGCAAACGGTATCGCCGCGCCGAACACGACCGCGCCGAAACCCAAAGGCGACATAAAACGGTACAACCGCACCGCCATCCCCGACAGGCGCACATACTCGGGATTGCCGCGCGGCGCATCAATCATCGCCATATTGACGAAAATCCTCGGCAGGTAAAACAGCCCTGCAAACCACGAAATGACAAAAAACAAGTGAAACAGCTTGAACCAAGAAAACATCATCGCCCACACCCTTCCGAAAAGCGGTATTGTACAGGCAAACCGCTTGGGAAACGTGATAAAATCAGGCGGATAAACAAATCGAATAAATCCTTACCGCAAAACGGAGGCAAAATGCTCAAATCCATCGAACTCAATTCACACATCCGCAACCGCCTTGCAGCATATCTGAAAGGCAGGGGTTTGGATTTTCAGACGGCAATGCAGGAAGAAGAAGGCAACAAAGAAATCGCCGCCATCGTCCACAGCGGTCTGCCCACTCTGGTCCGCAAACTGTATTCCGAACAAAAAATGCAGAAGTTTTTTTGGGAAAAGCGGGATTTGATTGCCGACTACATCAGCCGCCGGATGCAGGGATAGGCGGCTGAAATCTGTTTTCAGGCAAGTGAAAAGACAATATGGCGGATTGAAATTACGCTTATCGTCATTCCCGCCCGCGCGGGAATCCGACTTGTCCGGTTTCGGTTCTTTTTCTCGTTTCGGGTGATTTCTAAACCGTCATTCCCGCGCAGGCGGGAACCCAGACCTTTAAACCCCGGCCATCCCCGATAAATTCTTGCCGCATTAAAATTCTAGATTCCCGCTTTCGCGGGAATGACGGCGGAGGGGTTTTTTGTTTTTCCCGATTTTTCATTGCGATGTAGTGTGATATAGTATATAATCATTATAACTTTAACACTTGACAAAGGAAAATTTCTCATGACACTGAAAGCAAGCAAGCGGTCGGGTTAATCTATTAACATTATCTGTTTTATCGCTGTTTTGCACGCCATATGCTTGGGGTTCGGATGCGTACGATCCCGTCAAAGAAGCCGAGATTAAAAACAAATTTATTTTAGAAGCGGCGGAAGACAGAAATTCCCACGTTTGGCGCGGCCCGTGCAGTGTGTCTTTTGATTGCTTCGGTGCTTTCAGTTATCAGCCCGGTTCGGATACTCGTCCTACAAATGTTGGCGATACTGCCGATTTTTCATTTTCAGACAAGCCGGCAAACGGTGTTTTCCATTATTTCTCCAGCGGTAAAACCGATCAAAAATCATCTGAAGCCTTGTATGACGAAATCAATATTACGGGTAAAAACTACAATAGCGGCATCCTCGCCGTCGATAATATGCCTGTTGTTAAGAAATATATTACAGATAATTACCGAACTGATTTAAAGCAGGCAGTTAAAAAGCAATTACAGGATTTATACAAAACAAGACCCGAGGCTTGGGAAGAAAATAAAAAACGGGTTAGGGAAGAGATAATAAAGCAGTTTGGAATTTCTGAAGATGTGTTTAATAAACTTCAACAGAAAATGCCTCAAAAGATTAATTCTTTAATAGAAGAACAGGTACTCACTCCTTATATATTGCGTCCCTAAGAAGGGGCGTTAATTTTTGTTAATCGCCCCTTCTTAGGGACGCAATATATAAGGCAGTAATATGCAGTTTTACCTGCAACCGCAGGCGCAGTTTACCTACTTGGGCGTAAACGGCGGCTTTACCGACAGCGAGGGGCGGCGGTCGGGCTGCTCGGCAGCGGTCAGTGGCAAATCCGCGCCGGCATTCGGGCAAAAACCCGTTTTGCTTTGCGTAACGGTGTCAATCTTCAGCCTTTTGCCGCTTTTAATGTTTTGCACAGGTCAAAATCTTTCGGCATGGAAATGGACGGCGAAAAACAGACGCTGGCAGGCAGGACGGCGCTCGAAGGGCGGTTTGGCATTGAAGCCGGTTGGAAAGGCCATATGTCCGCACGCATCGGATACGGCAAAAGGACGGACGGCGACAAAGAAGCCGCATTGTCGGTCAAATGGTTGTTTTGATGCGCCGGGAAATGTTTTGACACACAGGCGGCACACCTGCACGGCCCCGTGCGCCGCCCCGCAAACCGATCCGAACCCTGCCGCCCCGAAGGGCGGGGCATAATGATGAAACCGGCGGAAAACCGCCGGTTTTTTGCCGCCGTCTGAAACCCGATTCTGGCTTCAGACGGCATTGTCGCGGCATCGGGCGGCAGGGTTTGGAACAGCGGCATAAAAAACTGATACAATCCGCCGGTTGATAATGGTTATTTTTTATTTTTATTTTTGTGGGAAGACATTTATGCCTGCACGAAACAGATGGATGCTGCTGCCTTTATTGGCAAGCGCGGCATACGCCGAAGAAACACCGCGCGAACCGGATTTGAGAAGCCGTCCCGAGTTCAGGCTTCATGAAGCGGAGGTCAAACCGATCGACAGGGAGAAGGTACCGGGGCAGGTGCGGGAAAAAGGAAAAGTTTTGCAGGTTGACGGCGAAACCCTGCTGAAAAATCCCGAATTGTTGTCGCGTGCCATGTATTCCGCAGTGGTCTCAAACAATATTGCCGGTATCCGCGTGATTTTGCCGATTTACCTACAACAGGCGCGGCAGGATAAGATGTTGGCACTTTATGCACAAGGGATTTTGGCGCAGGCAGAGGGCAGGGTGAAGGAGGCGGTTTCCCATTACCGGGAATTGATTGCCGCCCAACCCGACGCGCCCGCCGTCCGTATGCGTTTGGCGGCGGCATTGTTTGAAGACAGGCAGAACGAGGCGGCGGCAGACCAGTTCGACCGCCTGAAAACAGAAGATCTGCCGCCGCAGCTTATGGAGCAGGTCGAGCTGTACCGCAAGGCATTGCGCGAACGCGATGCGTGGAAGGTAAACGGCGGTTTCAGCATTACCCGCGAACACAATATCAACCAAGCCCCGAAACAGCAGCAGTACGGCAACTGGACTTTCCCGAAACAGGTGGACGGCACGGCGGTCAATTACCGGTTCGGCGCGGAGAAAAAATGGTCGCTGAAAAACGGCTGGTACACGACGGCGGGCGGCGACGTGTCCGGCAGGGCTTATCCGGGGAATAAGAAATTCAACGATATGACGGCAGGTGTTTCCGGCGGCATCGGTTTTGCCGACCGGCGTAAAGATGTCGGGCTGGCAGTGTTCCACGAACGCCGCACCTACGGCAACGACGCTTATTCTTACGCCAACGGCGCACGCCTTTATTTCAACCGTTGGCAAACCCCGAGATGGCAAACGCTGTCTTCGGCGGAGTGGGGGCGTTTGAAGAATACGCGCCGGGCGCGTTCCGACAATACCCATTTGCAAATTTCCAATTCGCTGGTGTTTTACCGGAATGCGCGCCAATATTGGACGGGCGGTTTGGATTTTTACCGCGAGCGCAACCCCGCCGACCGTGGCGACAATTTCAACCGTTACGGCCTGCGCTTTGCCTGGGGGCAGGAATGGGGCGGCAGCGGCCTGTCTTCGCTGTTCCGCCTCGGCGTGGCGAAACGGCATTATGAAAAACCCGGCTTCTTCAGCAGTTTTAAAGGGGAAAGGCGCAGGGATAAAGAATCGGACACATCCTTGAGCCTTTGGCACCGGGCATTGCATTTCAAAGGCATCACGCCGCGCCTGACGCTGTCGCACCGCGAAACGTGGAGCAACGATGTGTTTAACGAATACGAGAAAAACAGGGCGTTTGTCGAGTTTAACAAAACGTTCTGATTGCTGTTCCTTTTCGGCGGAAACCCTGCCGGCGGCGGTGTCACGGCGGGCATCGGCGGCTTTCGGGCGGTGTTTTGCGTGCCGCCGCGTGTGCGGAAACGTATTCCGGTTTTTCCGGCATAACGGCGATGCGGGGTAAAATGCCGTCTGAAACCCGATTCGGGCTTCAGACGGCATTGTCGCGGTTGCGGCGGGCGGGTTTACCAGATTCCGTCAAAGGTTTTCGTGCAGCGCCAAAACTTCCGCCTGTCTGTGGGTTTGAAGGTCAGCGTACCGCCGTGTTGTCCGTCCGTGGCGATGTCCAGCCGTTTGATTTTGCCGGTGCGGACGGCTTCGTAAAGCGGTGCGAACCAGCGTTCTTCCCACTGCTGCAATATTGCCGCATACCGCTCCCTGTCCCCTGTCAGGGCGGTCAGGCGCAAATCGTCCATAAACAGGATGTGGTGCGTATCGGGCAGGTGTGCCGCCGTTTCCGCATAAGCTCGGAAGCTGTCGGGCAATGCTCGGCGGTTCGGGTGAAAACGGCTCCAAACCGTATCGGCGAAAAGCGTGCCGCCTTGTGCGCTTCCGTGCAGACTGTCCCAAAGCCATAAGCCGTTCAATTCGGGCAGCCCGCGTTTTTTGCGGTTGTGGTTGACGGGGTGAGCGTTCAGCCACATTTGGATTTCGGTTTGGACGCGCAGCCATTCCAACGCGTCTTCCCCGTCCGGCTGATCGTCCGCGCCCAACAGTCCGCCCAAGTCCAAAACGGGCTTCGCGCCCCAGCGGTACGCGCGGGGAAGGGAAACCAGCCATAATTCGGGCAGGACGGGAACGAAACGCCACGGAATGTCGCCGTAAAACGCCGACAGATCGCGGCAGAGCCGTTCCGCTTCATCCGTACCGACATCCAAATATTCCGCCGTCAGCACATTTGCCTGATGCAGCCCCATTTTTTGCCAGACGGGCGTGGCGAGCGCGACGGTTTCAGACGGCATATTCAGGCTTTGCGCCGGGCGTTGTGCCAGTCTTCCGCACCACAAATAACGTGCGTAAAATGCCGAAGCCGTGCAGCTTTGGCGGTGCGGCGAGCCGTATTGCAGGATTTTGTTGAAGGCGGGCAGGCATAGAGGTATTCGGATTTCGTCTTCATCCAAATTGAGCGAGGGGAGGGCGAGGGTGAGTTTCATCGTTTGATGCCTGACAAATGAGGATCGGGCGGATATTATAGAGGATTCGGCGCAAACGCCGTCAAAAAGGAACAATATGGCTGTCTTCCCACTTTCGGCAAAACATCGGAAATACGCGCTGCGCGCGCTTGCCGTTTCGATTATTCTGGTGTCGGCGGCATACATTGCTTCGACAGAGGGGACGGAGCGCGTCAGACCGCAGCGCGTGGAACAAAAACTGCCGCCGCTGTCTTGGGGCGGCAGCGGCGTTCAGACGGCATATTGGGTGCAGGAGGCGGTGCAGCCGGGCGACTCGCTGGCGGACGTGCTGGCGCGTTCGGGTATGGCGCGGGACGAGATTGCCCGAATCACGGAAAAATATGGCGGCGAAGCCGATTTGCGGCATTTGCGTGCCGACCAGTCGGTTCATGTTTTGGTCGGCGGCGACGGCAGTGCGCGCGAAGTGCAGTTTTTTACCGACGAAGACGGCGAGCGCAATCTGGTCGCTTTGGAAAAAAAAGGCGGCATATGGCGGCGGTCGGCTTCTGATGCGGATATGAAGGTTTTGCCGACACTGCGTTCGGTCGTGGTCAAAACGTCGGCGCGCGGTTCGCTGGCGCGGGCGGAAGTGCCCGTCGAAATCCGCGAATCCTTAAGCGGGATTTTTGCCGGCCGCTTCAGCCTTGACGGTTTGAAGGAAGGCGATGCCGTGCGCCTGCTTTACGACAGCCTGTATTTCCACGGGCAGCAGGTGGCGGCGGGCGATATTTTGGCGGCGGAAGTTGTCAAGGGCGACACAACCCATCAGGCGTTCTATTACCGTTCGGACAAGGAAGGCGGAGGGGGCGGCAATTATTACGATGAAGACGGCAGGGTGTTGCAGGAAAAAGGCGGCTTCAACATCGAGCCGCTGGTCTATACGCGCATTTCTTCGCCGTTCGGCTACCGTATGCACCCCATCCTGCACACATGGCGGCTGCACACGGGCATCGATTATGCCGCACCGCAGGGAACGCCGGTCAGGGCTTCCGCCGACGGCGTGATTACCTTTAAAGGCCGGAAGGGCGGATACGGCAACGCGGTGATGATACGCCACTCCAACGGTGTGGAAACGCTGTACGCGCACTTGAGCGCGTTTTCGCAGGCACAAGGCAATGTGCGCGGCGGCGAGGTCATCGGTTTTGTCGGTTCGACAGGGCGTTCGACCGGGCCGCACCTGCATTACGAGGCGCGCATCAACGGGCAGCCCGTCAATCCTGTTTCGGTCGCATTGCCGACACCCGAATTGACGCAGGCGGACAAGGCGGCGTTTGCCGCGCAGAAACAGAAGGCGGACGCGCTGCTTGCGCGCTTGCGCGGCATACCGGTTACCGTGTCGCAATCGGATTGAAGTTTGAACCGACGACGAAAACAATGCCGTCTGAAAATCTGCAAACAGGTTTTCAGACGGCATTTATAGTGGCTTAAAATAAAACTAAGCCAAGGAAGCGCTGCCGTCATTCCCGTACCGGCGGGAATCCGGACACCACGGCACGGAAACCCATCCGCCGTCATTCCCGCGAAAGCGGGAATCTAGAAATACAATGCGGCAGGAGTTTATCGGAAATGACTGAACCCCAACGCACCGGATTCCCGCTTTCGCGGGAATGACGAAGTGGGTGGGAATCCGGATTTATCCGTTCCGGCAGTGTTTGCAAATAAAAGAAAACCCAACCGTCCCGATTCCCTACAGAGCTGTTTTACGGATTTTGCAGCGAGGGCACGGGGCGGTCTTGCGCCTGTTTGGTTTGCAGGGCCGTCAGTTTTTTCGTCAGCAGATTCAGTATCACGCCGTAGGCGGGCAGGAAGAAGAGGGTGCAGACGGTAAGTTTGAACAGGTAATCGACAAAAGCGATGCCCTGCCAGTTTGCCGCCATAAATTCATCGCTGCTTGCGTAAAAGGCAACGGCAAAAAATACTAACGTGTCCAGTGCATTGCCGATGACGGTTGATGCGGCCGGGGCAATCCACCACGCTTTCAGACGGCGTAATTTGTCGAATACGAAAATATCAAGGATTTGTCCGAGCGCGTAGGCGGCAAAACTTGCCAGCGCGATGCGTCCGACAAAGGTGTTGAATTGGGACAGCGCGCCCAAGCCCGTCCAACTGCCGTTGTGGAACAAAACGGAAAAGACGTAGGAAAGCAAAAGGGCGGGGAACATCACCCAAAAGATAATCCGCCGCGCCAAGTGCGAACCGAAAATGCGGACGGTCAGGTCGGTGGCGAGGAAGATGAAGGGAAAGGAAAACGCGCCCCAAGTGGTGTGGATGCCGAAAATCCGGAAGGGGAACTGCACCAGATAGTTGCTGGCGGCGATGATGAGGATATGGAAAAGCACCAGCCGGAAGAGTGCCTTCTGTTGCTGTGCGGCGGTCAATGCGTACATAAAAACCTTTCGGAAAGGCGTTCAGACGGCATACCGTATCGAAGGAATGCCGTCTGAAATATGGGAAGGATGGTTTATTGTGCGTCGTGCTCGAACAGGCGTTTGCGTGCCAATGCTTCAAACTCTGTGCCTGCTTTGCCGTAGTTGGCAAACGGATGAACGGCGATGCCGCCGCGCGGTGTGAACTCGCCGAACACTTCGATGTATTTCGGATCCATCAGGGCGATGAGGTCTTTCATGATGATGTTGACGCAGTCTTCATGAAAATCGCCGTGGTTGCGGAAGCTGAAGAGGTAGAGTTTCAGGGATTTGCTTTCCACCATTTTGATGTGCGGGATATAGCGGATGACGATGGTGGCGAAGTCGGGCTGCCCGGTCATCGGGCAGAGGCTGGTGAATTCGGGGCAGACGAATTTGACGAAATAGTCGTTGTCGGGATGTTTGTTGTCGAATGCTTCGAGAATTTCAGGCGCGTAGCCGGTCGGATATTGGGTTTTTTGATTACCCAAAAGAGAGATGCCTTGCAGCTCTTCGTTGTTGCGGGACATAGGGTTTCCTTAGTTTTTTAGTGTGGGAGGTTTTCGAACCACGGGGCGGCGATTGTAATATAAGCGGCGGTATTTGTGTAGTTTTCTTCAGACGGCATGGTGCGGGCGGCGGTGTTTGCCATGTCATATATAAACGAAATATATTTTCAGTTTTGCCGCCTGAAGCGTTGTTTTTTGAATATTGCATCTAAAATACTGACTTGATTGAATTATTGCGCGGATATAAAATCTATTTCCTATTGAAAGAACATTGTTTATATGAAATCAGGAAATTCGGAACCCAATCTTATGGAAACGCACACAGACGAAACAAAACTTCAAAACACGCAAGTCAAACGCAAACGCCGCCTGACGGCATTGACGCTGCTGTTCGCGCTTTCCGCCGCAGCCGCCGGATCGGCGTTTTTTTTATGGTGGCAGCACGAAGAGGAAACGGAAGACGCTTATGTTGCCGGACGCGTGGTTCAGGTTACGCCGCAAAAGGGCGGCACGGTGCGGAAGGTTTTGCACGACGATACGGATGCCGTGAAAAAAGGCGACGTGCTGGCGGTGTTGGATGACGATAATGATGTGCTGGCTTACGAGCGGGCAAAAAACGAGTTGGTTCAGGCGGTGCGCCAAAACCGCCGGCAAAATGCCGCCACTTCGCAGGCGGGGGCGCAGGTTGCCTTGCGCCGTGCGGATTTGGCGCGCGCGCAGGATGATTTGCGCCGCCGGTCCGCTTTGGCGGAATCGGGTGCGGTGTCCGCCGAAGAGCTGGCACACGCCCGTACGGCAGTGTCTCAGGCGCAGGCGGCGGTTAAGGCGGCTTTGGCGGAAGAATCTTCGGCACGCGCGGCTTTGGGCGGAGATGTTTCTTTGCGCGAACAGCCGGAGGTTCAGACGGCAATCGGCAGGTTGAAAGATGCGTGGCTGAACCTTCGGCGGACGCAAGTCCGCGCGCCGGCGGACGGTCAGGTGGCGAAGCGTTCGGTGCAGGTCGGGCAGCAGGTGGCGGCAGGCGCGCCGCTGATGGCGGTGGTGCCGCTGTCGGATGTGTGGGTGGATGCCAATTTTAAAGAGACGCAGTTGCGGCATATGAAAATCGGACAGCCTGCCGAGCTGGTGTCCGATTTGTACGGCAAACAAATTGTTTATCGCGGCAGGGTGGCAGGGTTTTCGGCAGGTACGGGCAGCGCGTTTTCGCTGATTCCGGCGCAAAACGCAACGGGCAACTGGATTAAAGTGGTGCAGCGCGTCCCCGTCCGTATCGTGCTGAACCGCGAAGATGTGGACAGGCATCCGTTGCGTATCGGTTTGTCGATGACGGTTAAAGTGGATACTTCCGCCGCAGGCGCGCCTGTTTCAAAAACGCCGGGTGCGGCATTGCCGGAAATGGAAAGTACCGACTGGTCGGAAGTCGATCGGACGGTCGATGAAATCCTCGGGCAATCCGCGCCCTGATGCCGTCTGAAACGGAGGACACAATGGATTATCCACCGCTTAAGGGTGCGGCATTGGCGTGGGTTACGCTGTCTTTGGGGCTTGCCGTATTTATGGAGGTTTTAGATACGACCATCGCCAACGTCGCCGTCCCCGTCATTGCCGGCAACCTCGGTGCGGCAACCACGCAGGGGACGTGGGTCATCACTTCTTTTTCCGTGGCAAACGCCGTTTCCGTGCCGCTGACGGGCTTTTTGGCAAAACGTATCGGCGAGGTCAAATTGTTTACCGCCGCCGCCGCCGGTTTCGTCATCGCATCGTGGCTGTGCGGCATCGCGCCCAACCTTCAGTCGCTGGTTGTTTTCCGCATTTTGCAGGGCTTTATCGCCGGGCCGTTGATTCCCCTGTCGCAAAGCCTGTTAATGGCATCCTATCCGCCCGCAAAACGGATGCTGGCACTGGCATTGTGGGCAATGACCGTCGTTGTCGCCCCTGTCCTCGGGCCGATACTCGGCGGTTGGATTTCCGGAAACTGGCATTGGGGTTGGATTTTCTTCATTAATATCCCCATCGGGATCATATCGGCATGGATTACATGGAAACATTTGAAACACCGCGAAACGGCAACCGTCAGAACGCCGACCGACTATGTCGGGCTGACGCTGATGATGGTCGGTATCGGCGCGTTACAGATGATGCTGGACAGGGGTAAGGAACTTGACTGGTTCGCCTCTGGAGAAATCATTACCTTGGGCGTAGTCGCACTGGTGTGCTTGTCGTATTTTATTGTTTGGGAATTGGGAGAAAAATATCCGATTGTCGATTTATCGCTGTTTAAAGATCGGAATTTTACCGTCGGCGTAATTGCCACCTCGTTGGGTTTCATGGTGTATATGGGGACGCTGACCCTGCTGCCGTTAGTGTTGCAGACCAACTTGGGCTATACCTCCGCGTGGGCAGGGCTTGCTGCCGCGCCCGTCGGCATCCTCCCCGTCTTCCTATCTCCGTTAATCGGCAGGTTCGGCAATAAAATCGATATGCGCCTGCTCGTAACCGCCAGCTTCCTGACCTTTGCCTTCACTTTTTATTGGCGCACTGATTTTTATGCCGACATGGATATCGGCAACGTCATCTGGCCGCAGTTTTGGCAGGGGGTAGGCGTTGCCATGTTCTTCCTGCCGCTGACCACCATCACACTGTCGCACATGAAGGGCGGACAGATTGCCGCCGCCGGCAGCCTGTCGAATTTCCTGCGCGTGCTGATGGGCGGTGTCGGCGTATCCGTCGTCAGCACCCTGTGGGAACGGCGCGAAGCGTTGCACCACACGCGTTTTGCCGAACACATCACGCCCTATTCCGCAACATTGCACGAAACGGCGGCGCATTTGTCCCAACAAGGCATTTCCGACGGTCAAACTCTAGGCATCATCAACAATACCATTACGCAACAGGGCTTCATCATCGGATCGAACGAAATATTCCTCGCCGGCAGCATTTTGTTTATCGTCCTGATTCCCATTGTCTGGCTGGCGAAACCGCCGTTCCACAGCGGCGGCGGTGGACATTGAGGGATTTGAAAACTTGAAATGCCGTCTGAAAATACTGGAAATATGTTCGGACGGCATTTTGAATGCAGAAGCTCCCGAAATCCGCTATAATCGCGCCCCATCTGTTTCGCACCTGCAAACGTTCCGCAGATGCGGCACTCGGGCGGCTTACCCGCGCAAAACATCTGTTTTTCTTTAAAACACTTGAAACGGCATTGTTTTTCGTGGTATAAATCGCGTTTTACTATTTTAGAAGTTTGGAGACTGATTATGGCACGAGTTTGCAAAGTGACCGGTAAACGCCCGATGTCCGGCAACAACGTATCGCACGCCAACAACAAAACCAAACGCCGTTTTTTGCCCAACTTGCAATCACGTCGTTTTTGGGTAGAAAGTGAAAACCGCTGGGTTCGCCTGCGCGTTTCCAACGCTGCATTGCGTACCATCGACAAAGTAGGCATTGATGTCGTATTGGCTGATTTGCGTGCTCGCGGCGAAGCTTAATTTAAACACTATTTAATTAAGGATTACTGCAATGCGCGATAAAATCAAACTGGAATCCGGTGCAGGTACTGGCCACTTCTACACCACTACCAAAAATAAACGCACTATGCCCGGCAAACTGGAAATCAAAAAATTCGATCCGGTTGCCCGCAAACACGTAGTGTACAAAGAAACCAAACTGAAATAATTTCAGTTTGAAAGCAAAGCCTCCGACTGTTCGGAGGCTTTTTTATTTTTATTGTGTTTCCTTTCTGCTTGAAACATCTGCCGTATGCGAATCTGCTGCAAACCGTCTGCCAAGGATATGGAAACCGCAAAACGGTTCATAATACAAAAATGCCGTCTGAAACGTTTCAGACGGCATTTCGGCAGTTTTCAACCGGTCAGTTGTTTGGTAATCAGCTTTTTCAGCGGCGGGAAGTTGTTGCCGGCTCGTAATACCAAACCGCGCAACAGTTTTGCCGGCGCGGTTTCGTTGGTAAACAGTTTCAGCATCATATTGGTGCCGTGATAAAGCGGATGGGCGTGCAGCATATGTTTGCTGCTGTATTTTTCCAACAAGGAAGCCGCGCCGATGTCTTGACCGCGCTGTTCGGCTTCGAGTATCAGTTTTGCCAGAATATCCGCGCTGGAAAGCCCGAGGTTGAAGCCGTGTGCCGTTACGGGGTGCATACCGACAGCCGCATCGCCGATCAGCGCGCTGCGTTTGCCGTAGAAACGTTTGGCAATCATGCCGACAAGGGGGTAATGGTGGATGCTGCTGACCAGTTCCATGTCGCCGAGCCTGCCCTTGAGCTGTTCTTTTACGCTTGCCGCCAATTCTTCGGGCGAAAGGTTTTGAACGCTGTTGATTTTATCGGTATCGACTGTAATGACGGTATTGGTCAGGCGCTTTTCCAGTGGCAGCAGTGCGATGGTGCGTCCGTAATGGAAGCATTCGTAAGCGGTATGTTGGTTGGAAAGGGTATGTTTCATGCGGCAGACGAACATGGTTCGGCTGTAGTCGTGCATATCTGAAGAAATACCGAGTTGTCGGCGGGTTTGTGAGAAACGGCTGTCTGCTGCCAAAAGGAGACGCGCGGTTAGAATGTCTCCATTTTCCAAAAAGACTTGCGCTTCATTATCAGATGTTTTGACTTCTTTAACGGCCGTATCGGTCAGAATGCTGACATTGTCGAGTTGTGATACGATTTCATAGGCGGCGCGGCGGATATTGTGGTTGGAAATCAGATAGCCCAAACAGTCGGCAGGCTCGCCGCGCGCTTCAGTCGGTTGGGGAAAGTGGAGCTGGTAGTCGGAACGTCCGTTCAGCACTTTGGCATCGCGCAAGGGGTAGATTTCGTTTTCGGGAATTTTGTCCCACATACCCAAACGCTGCATGATTTCGCGGGAAAAATGGGTCAGGGCGATTTCGCGTCCGTCATAGGGAGGATTTTGCAGAACAGTCAGTGGGCTGCGTTCGATCAGAGTAACTTTCAAACCGCTGCCGGCAAGTTCGGCTGCAAAACTTAAACCCGCCGGGCCTGCGCCGACGACGAGGATGTCGCTGTGTAAACTCATAAAATATCCTTTGCATAGGCGGATGCCGATGATTTCAGACGGCATTTGTAAGGGTTTGAATGCCGTTTGAACTATCTGTAACAGATAGGCGATTATATCAAAACCCGTTGTTGAAGAAATATGCAGGGGAGGGTGTATGCGGATTTTTACTTTCAGCTTAATGTGTATCAAATCGGGTATGGGGTATGTAAAAAGCCGCATCGTGAAAAGATGCGGCTTCAGGTATCGGTTGAATTATTCTTCAGAACCGGTGTAAGGACGGATGCTGACAGTTTTACGGTTCAGCGCGCCTTTGGTTTTGAATTCGACATAACCGTCAATTTTGGCGAACAAAGTGTGGTCTTTGCCCATACCTACGTTGTCGCCTGCGTGGAATTTGGTACCGCGTTGGCGTACGATGATGGAACCTGCGGGAATCAGCTCGTTGCCGTAGGCTTTAACGCCCAAGCGTTTGGCTTCTGAATCGCGACCGTTGCGGGTGCTGCCGCCTGCTTTTTTACTTGCCATTTGTAATGCTCCTAAGTTTTAAGGTTAGGCGATTGCCACGATTTCGATTTGGGTGAAATTTTGGCGGTGGCCTTGGCGTTTTTGGTAGTGTTTGCGGCGGCGCATTTTGAAGATGCGGACTTTTTCGCCACGACCGTGTGCCACTACTTTAGCCGTTACTTTTGCACCTTCGATAAAGGGTGCGCCAACTTTTACAGATTCGCCGTCAGCAATCATCAAAACTTCGGTCAGTTCGATTTGGCTGTCGAGTTGGGCTGGTATCTGTTCTACTTTCAATTTTTCGCCGACGGAAACTTTATACTGTTTGCCGCCGGTTTTTACGACCGCGTACATACTCAACTCCATAAGGGTTATGGTTAATATCCGCACACCATTGTGCGAAATTGGGCATTGTATTGTTATTTGCCTGTTTTGTCAAAGTTTGCGCGGTTCGGGCAATCATATGCCGTCTGAAAAGATGTACCCTGATGGCTTTGCTGATATAATTGCCCGCTATTTGAATCAGCTTTCAAGCGGTATCTGCCGTTTGACGGAAACGTAAACCTGAGAGTCTGCCATGCTCGAGAATCTGCCCTATTTCCAGCGACATCTGCCTGAAGACCTTGCCAAAGTCAATGAAGTCATCAACCGTGCGGTGCAATCCGATGTCGCACTGATTTCGCAAATCGGTACATATATCATCAGCGCGGGCGGCAAACGCCTGCGTCCGATTATGACGATTTTGGCGGGTAAGGCGGTCGGTTATGATGACGAGAAACTGTATTCGCTGGCAGCGATGGTCGAGTTTATCCACACTTCCACACTCCTGCACGACGATGTCGTCGATGAAAGCGATTTGCGCCGTGGGCGGGCAACGGCAAACAATCTGTTCGGCAATGCGGCGGCAGTGTTGGTTGGCGACTTTTTATATACCCGTGCATTTCAACTGATGGTTGCCTCGGGCAGTATGCGCGTTTTGGAAGTGATGGCGGATGCGACCAACATCATTGCCGAGGGAGAGGTCATGCAGCTGATGAACATCGGCAATACGGACATTACCGAAGAACAATATATCCGAGTCATCCAATATAAAACGGCAAAATTGTTTGAAGCTGCCGCTCAAGTCGGCGCAATTTTGGGCAAAGCTTCCCCCGGGCACGAACAGGCCTTGAAAGACTACGGTATGTACGTCGGTACGGCATTCCAGATTATTGACGATGTGCTGGATTATTCGGGGGAAACCGAAGAAACAGGTAAAAACGTCGGCGACGATTTGGCGGAAGGAAAACCGACCCTGCCTTTGATTTATCTGATGCGTCAGGGTTCCGAACAGGTTGCGAACGATGTGCGTACTGCTTTGGAAAATGCAGATCGCGGCTATTTTGAAAAAATCCGCGATTATGTCGTCCGTTCGGATGCTTTGGCATATTCGATAGGCGAGGCGCGCAAAGCAGTCGATTGTGCCGTTGCCGCGTTGGATGCCCTGTCCGACAGCGAAGTGAAGGATGCTATGATTCAGCTGGCGAAGGAATCTTTGGTCAGGGTGTCGTAACCGATGAATTTCAGTTTTGTTCCCCTGTTTCTGGTTACGCTGATTCTGTTGGGGGTGGTCAGCAACAACAATTCGATTACCGTCTCGGCAACCATATTGCTGCTGATGCAGCAGACGGCATTGGTACAGTTTGTCCCGTTGGTCGAGAAGCACGGGTTGAACCTCGGTATCATTCTTTTGACCATAGGGGTTTTGAGTCCGTTGGTTTCAGGAAAGGCGCAGGTTCCTCCTGTTGCCGAATTTTTGAATTTTAAAATGATATCCGCCGTTTTTATCGGTATTTTCGTGGCTTGGCTGGCGGGATGCGGCGTGCCTTTGATGGGACGGCAGCCGGTATTGGTAACGGGCTTGCTGATCGGTACGGTCATCGGGGTGGCATTTATGGGCGGTATCCCTGTCGGGCCGCTGATTGCGGCCGACATCTTGTCTTTTGTTGCCGGAAAGGTTTAAAATCTCCCTTTTCATTTCGGCTCGCCATAGTTCAACGGATAGAACGTATGCCTCCTAAGCGTAAAATACAGGTTCGATTCCTGTTGGCGAGGTTTGACGGTTTGCATTTGTCTGTTTCCCGTGTTGCGGGAAGTTTCCGATATAAGGCCTTTCAGTGCTGGAGGGCTTTTTTGCCATCTGAAAACTTTTTCTTCCTGCTTGAAAAACCGACCTTTAGGACGGCAGAATCGTGAAATGATTTTCAGGCTTCGTAAAAGATGTTCAGGCTTGGAAATCTGTTGTTTTATGATAAAATCTGTACAGGTATAACAATGAATAAATTTGGGGATAAGGTCGTATGAGCGTAGGTTTGCTGAGGATTCTGGTTCAAAACCAGGTGGTTACTGTTGAGCAGGCCGAGCATTACTACAATGAGTCGCAGGCGGGTAAGGAAGTGTTGCCGATGCTGTTTTCAGACGGTGTCATTTCGCCCAAGTCGCTTGCGGCATTGATTGCGAGGGTGTTCAGTTATTCGATTCTTGATTTGCGTCATTATCCGCGCCACAGGGTGCTGATGGGGGTGTTGACGGAGGAGCAGATGGTGGAGTTCCACTGTGTGCCGGTTTTCCGTCGGGGCGACAAAGTATTTTTTGCGGTTTCCGATCCGACCCAGATGCCGCAAATTCAGAAAACCGTTTCTGCCGCAGGGATTGCGGTTGAGTTGGTCATTGTCGAGGATGACCAGTTGGCGGGTTTGCTCGATTGGGTGGGTTCGCGTTCGACATCGCTGCTTCAGGAGCTTGGGGAGGGGCAAGAGGAAGAGGAAAGCCACACCCTGTATATCGACAACGAGGAGGCAGAAGACGGCCCTGTTCCGAGGTTTATCCATAAAACTTTGTCGGATGCCTTGCGTAGCGGGGCATCCGACATCCATTTCGAGTTTTACGAACACAATGCGCGTATCCGTTTCCGTGTGGACGGGCAGCTCCGCGAGGTGGTTCAGCCGCCCATTGCGGTAAGGGGGCAGCTTGCTTCCCGGATTAAGGTAATGTCGCGTTTGGACATTTCCGAAAAACGGATACCGCAGGACGGTAGGATGCAGCTGACCTTTCAAAAGGGCGGCAAGCCTGTCGATTTCCGTGTCAGCACATTGCCGACGCTGTTTGGCGAAAAGGTCGTGATGCGGATTTTGAATTCCGATGCCGCGTCTTTGAACATCGACCAGCTCGGTTTTGAGCCGTTCCAGAAAAAATTGTTGTTGGAAGCGATTCACCGTCCTTACGGGATGGTGCTGGTAACCGGCCCGACGGGTTCGGGTAAGACGGTGTCGCTCTATACCTGTTTGAATATTTTGAATACGGAGTCGGTAAATATTGCAACGGCGGAAGACCCTGCCGAGATTAACCTGCCGGGCATCAATCAGGTTAACGTCAATGATAAGCAGGGTCTGACTTTTGCCGCTGCTTTGAAGTCTTTCCTGCGTCAGGACCCGGACATCATTATGGTCGGTGAGATTCGTGATTTGGAAACTGCCGATATTGCGATTAAGGCGGCACAAACAGGGCATATGGTGTTTTCCACACTGCACACGAATAATGCGCCGGCGACGTTGTCGCGTATGCTGAATATGGGTGTCGCGCCGTTTAATATTGCCAGTTCGGTCAGCCTGATTATGGCGCAGCGTCTTTTACGCAGGCTGTGTTCGAGCTGCAAACAGGAAGTGGAACGCCCGTCTGCCTCTGCTTTGAAGGAAGTCGGTTTCACCGATGAGGATCTTGCAAAAGATTGGAAACTTTACCGCGCCGTCGGTTGCGACCGTTGCCGGGGGCAGGGTTATAAGGGGCGTGCGGGCGTGTATGAGGTTATGCCCATCAGCGAAGAAATGCAGCGTGTGATTATGAACAACGGTACGGAAGTGGGTATTTTGGACGTTGCCTATAAGGAGGGTATGGTGGATTTGCGCCGGGCCGGTATTTTGAAAATTATGCAGGGCATTACTTCATTGGAAGAGGTAACGGCAAATACCAACGATTAGGTTTGAGAATGAAAATGCCGTCTGAAGCGTGTTTGTTTCAGACGGCATTTGACCTTTCAGGGTGTTTGCCGGGAAGGCGGGGCGGTCAGCGGTATGCCCCGTCGGGTTCGGATATTTCCGGCAAACTTTCCGTTTGGCCGGAAACCGTATATTTCCCGTCTGCCCATCCGCCCAAGTCGATCAGTTTGCAGCGTTGCGAACAGAACGGGCGGAATGCGTTTTCCGGTTTCCATACTACTGCCGTTTGACAGGTCGGACATTTGACTTGAAGGCGTGTTTGCCGCGATTCAGCCATTGTGTTTTCCTTGTGTTGGTTTTGAGGCGAAAATCCCTGAATAAAACGCGTGCAGGAGCATTGTTTTCTCACGTAGGCTTTTGAGGCTGCCGTCATTGAGCAGTACATCGTCTGCAAGCAGCAGGCGTTCGGATTCGGATGCCTGATGGCTGATGATGTCCGCGACCTCGCCGCGCGTCAGCCCGCTGCGTGCCATTACCCTGCCGATACGTTTTTCCAAAGGTGCGCTTATGGTCAGGACACGCCGTATCAGGCTGATAAATTGACGCTTCTCCGTCAGCAGCGGAATTTCGACAATGCCGTAAACCGCATCGGTAAAGGTTTCTTGCTGTTTTTTGATTTCTGAGAAAATCAGCGGCAACATCACGGATTCGAGCAAGGCTTTGCGCGATGGGGAGGCAAAGATTTCTTTACGCAATATGTCGCGCCGCAACAAACCCTGTGTGTCGAAAACGGTGTCGCCGAACAGCCGCCTGATTTCCGGCAGGGCGATGCCGTCTGAAGCCGTCAGCGAGTGCGCCGCCGCGTCCGCATCGATGCGCGGCACGCCCAAATCGGCAAAATATTGCGCGGCTGCCGATTTGCCGCTGCCGATTCCGCCGGTCAGTCCGACCCATGCTGTCATCTCACCGGATGGGTCAGCCACCAGTTGACCGCCCGCCATACGGAATCGTTTGCCGTAAAAATTATCCAGCCCGAAACTGTCAGTGCGGGGCCGAAGGCAAAATGCCGCCCCTTGGCGACGCGCATAACGATTGCCGCGACCAAACCGATCAGAGAGGAAACAAAAATCAGCACGGGCAATGCGGATATGCCGAGCCACGCGCCCAATGCGGCAATCAGTTTGAAATCTCCGTTGCCCATACCGGTTTTTCCTGTGAGCAGTTTATACACTGCACATAAGAGCCATAATGAACTATAGCCGGCAACCGCACCTAAAACGGCAGACTGCAAAGGCACGAAGCCGCCGTCCAAATTAAATATCAGCCCCAGCCAGATCAAGGGTAATGTCATCGAGTCGGGCAGGTATTGGGTGTCCGCATCGATAAAGGTCAGGGAAATCAGAAACGCGGTCAGTATCAAACCGCCCAGCGTAATCCAAGACCAGCCGTATTGCCAGGCGACCAGCCCGAACAATACGCCGGTCAGCAGCTCGATTAAGGGATAACGTATGCTGATTTTGGTTTGGCAGGAAGCGCATTTGCCGCGCAGGAGCAGGTAACTGACAATCGGGATGTTCTGCCACGCGCGTATCGGCACACGGCATTTGGGACAGCAGGAATCCGGCTTCATCAGGTTGAAGGTACGGCTTTCATCGTCGGTCAGCGGCAGGTTTAAATGTTCTTTGGCAAATACCGTCCAGCCGCGTTCCATCATAACGGGTACGCGGTAAATGACGACATTCAGGAAGCTGCCGACCAGCAGCCCCAAAACTGCTGCCAAAGGCACGGCAAACGGCGACAATACAGACAAATCAGACATATTTTGTCCTTGATATATTCAAAGCAAAAACAAACCGGCGCAGAACCAATCCGCGCCGGATCTGTGCGGCAAATCAGGCGACCACGTTGCCCAAGTTGAACAGCGGCAGATACATAGCGACCAGAAGCGTACCGATGACCAAGCCCAAAATCACAATAATAATCGGCTCCATCATAGCGGACAGCCTGCCGACCGCATTGTCCACCTCGTCTTCGTAAAATTCGGCGGCTTTGTTGAGCATATCGTCCAAAGAACCCGATTCCTCGCCGATGGAGGACATCTGCAACATCATATTGGGGAACAGTTCCGTCGCACGCATCCCCGAAGTCATAGACAGACCTTGGATGACGCGCGTACGGATTTCCCGGGTGGCTTCTTCATAGATTAAATTGCCCGCCGCGCCGGCAGTGGAGTCCAATACATCGACCAAAGGCACGCCGGCGGCAAACAGCGTTGCCGTCGTCCTGCCCCAGCGGGCAATCGTCCCTTTGCGGACAATGTCTCCGAAAATCGGCATACGCAGCAGTATGGCATCCATACGCCGTTGGATTTTAATCGAACGCGCCTTCAATTTAAGGAAGCCGTATATGGCAAAGCCCAGTGCGATCAGCACCATCCAGCCGTATGAGACGAAAAAGTCGGACATATCCATCACTGTTTGGGTCAGTGGGGGAAGCTCCGCGCCCATATTGGCGTAAACTTCTTTAAAGGCGGGCAGTACGAAAATCATCATCACGAATACCAAACCGATGGCGACGGCGATGACGGATACCGGATAGGTTAGCGCGGTTTTTACCTTTTTGCGGATGGCCTGGGTTTTTTCCTTGTAAATTGCCAATTTGTCCAGCAGGCTTTCCAATACACCGCCCGTTTCGCCCGCCGCAACCAGGTTGCAGTAGAAGCGGTCGAAATATTTCGGGTGGTTTGAGAATGCGCGGCTCAACGAGCTGCCCTGTTCCACTTGGCCTCGGATTTCCATCAGCATTTCCGTCATAGACGGGTTGCCGTGTCCGCGCGCCACGATTTCAAATGCCTGCATCAGCGGCAGGCCCGCTTTAATCATCGTGGAAAGCTGGCGGGTGAAAACGGTAATGTCTTCTTGTGTGATTTTGCGCTTGGAGCTTGTTTTCACACGGGTAATCTGCAACGGGCGGATGCCGCGTTTTGCCAGTTTTTTGCGTGCCTCTTCTTCGGTAAACGCGGATACTTCGCCGTTGACCAGTTTGTCGGAGGCAGAATGCCTGCCTTCAAAGATAAAGCGTTTTTCTTTCTTTGCGAACAAAGAAAATCCCCCATTTTTAGCCATATTCTAGCCCCGTAAAGTAATTGGAATAAAATGTAAGAAACATCGTTAAAAAACAGTATCGGCGTGTTCCCGGTAAGATGAAAACCGCCGACATCCCGCCTGCGGGCGGCAAACGGGACAGAATCGGATGCGATTATACCTTAATTTAGGCGGCTGTCCGGCATTTATGCGCACACAATAAATCTTGCAGGATATTGTTGCGGGTCAAATGCCGGCCGGAGGGTATAGTGAATTAACAAAAACCGGTACGGCGTTGGCCCGCCCCGGCTCAAAGAGGACGATTCCCTAAGGTGATGAAGCACCAAGCGAACCGGTTCCGTACTATCCGTACTGCCTGCGGCCCGCCGCCTTGTCCTGATTTTTGTTAATTCACTATATTTTCGCCATATGGAAATAAGGTGTTATTGGACGCGGCGGGCGGTGTTCCTGAGATTCGCTAAAGTGTCTGCCGTTTGTTAGACTACATTCTGCTATATTTTAATCCGGTTCTGAAAAATCAAGGAAAACAGATGGATGCCTTTACCCGTGCATGGTATGCGCTCGAACGCCATTATCAGGATACGTGCCACATCCTTTTGCGCGACCGCTTTGCTGCCGAACCCGACCGTTTTGAGCGTATGCATGAGCGTTTGGACGGGATGTTGTTCGATTACAGCAAAAACCGTTTTGGCGAAGATACGCTGCAACTGCTCTGCCGTCTTGCGGAGACGGCGGATTTGGAAGGGAAAATGCGTGCTTTGCGGACGGGTGCGAAAGTCAACGGCAGCGAGGGGCGTGCCGCGCTGCATACGGCTTTGCGCCTGCCCGACGGTGCGGATGCCGTTTATGCGGACGGCAGGGACGTGTTGCCCGAAATCCGCCGCGAGTTAAATCGTGCGTTGAAGTTTGCACACAGTTTGGACGACGGTTTATATCAGGGGATAACCGGAAAACGGATTGCGGATTTTGTCCACATCGGCATAGGCGGATCCGACCTCGGGCCGGCAATGTGCGTGCAGGCGCTCGAGCCGTTCAGACGGCAGATTTCCGTCCATTTTGTTTCTAATGCCGACCCTGCCTGCCTGGATGAGGTCTTATGCCGTCTGAACCCCGAAACAACAATGTTTTGCGTTGCCAGCAAGTCCTTTAAAACACCGGAAACCCTGCTCAATGCAGAGGCGGTCAAGGCGTGGTATCGCGGTGCGGGGTTCTCGGAATCCGAAACGGCGCGCCATTTTTGCGCGGTGTCTGCCGATACGGAAGCGGCGCAAAGTTTCGGCATTGCGGCGGAACGCGTGTTTGCGATGTACGACTGGGTGGGCGGACGCTATTCCGTCTGGTCGCCCGTCGGTTTGCCCGTGATGGTTGCGGTTGGCGGGGCGCGTTTCCGCGAACTGCTAGCGGGGGCGCACGCGATGGACAGCCATTTTTTCCACACGCCCCCGCGTCGCAACATTCCCGTTCTGATGGCACTGATTGCCGTGTGGTATAACAATTTCCAGCACGCGGACGGGCAGACCGCCGTTCCGTACAGCCACAACCTGCGCCTGCTGCCGGCGTGGCTGAACCAGCTCGATATGGAGAGTTTGGGCAAAAGCCGCGCTTCAGACGGCAGTCCCGCCGCGTGCAAAACGGGCGGCATCGTGTTCGGCGGTGAAGGGGTCAACTGCCAGCACGCCTATTTCCAACTGCTCCACCAAGGCACGCGCCTGATTCCCTGCGACTTTATCGTCCCGATGACGGCGCAGGGCGCGGAGGACGGACGCAGCCGTTTTACCGTTGCCAACGCCTTTGCCCAAGCGGAAGCCCTGATGAAGGGTAAAACCTTAGACGAAGCACGCGCCGAACTGGCAGATTTGCCCGAAGCGGAACGCGAACGCCTCGCGCCGCACAAAGAGTTCCCCGGCAACCGCCCCAGCAACAGCATCCTGCTCGACCGCCTCACGCCCTGCAATCTGGGTATGCTGATGGCGGCTTACGAACACAAAACCTTCGTCCAAGGCGCGATATGGAACGTCAACCCCTTCGATCAGTGGGGGGTTGAGTACGGCAAACAGTTGGCAAAAACCATCATCGGCGAACTGGAAGGCGGCACGTCCGTACACGATGCCTCGACCGAAGGGCTGATGGCGTTTTACCGCGAATGCCGTCTGAAAGGCGGCGGCGCGGCATAAAAGTACCGCCGCCTTTCTGTATTGATTCGGGCGCGGAAAAAGACATATGCCTGCCGCCCGCCCGATTCCGAAACGCCGGCATCCGGCAAGCCTGCGGCGCGGCTGACGGGCGGGCGTTTGTATGGCACAATAGCACGTTTGTTCCAACCGCCATGCCGTCTGAACAATACCGGCAAGCGTCCCGAAATATCTCGAACCAAGGAAACATTATGTCTTTGCAAAACATTATCGAAACCGCCTTTGAAAACCGCGCGGACATCACTCCGACCACCGTTGCCCCCGAAGTCAAAGAAGCCGTGTTGGAAACCATCCGCCAACTCGATTCAGGCAAACTGCGCGTCGCCGAACGCTTGGGCGTGGGCGAGTGGAAAGTCAACGAATGGGCGAAAAAAGCCGTGTTGCTGTCCTTCCGCATCCAAGACAACGAAGTCCTCAACGACGGCGTGAACAAATACTTCGACAAAGTGCCGACCAAATTTGCCGACTGGTCTGAAGACGAGTTCAAAAACGCAGGCTTCCGCGCAGTTCCGGGTGCGGTTGCCCGACGCGGCAGCTTTGTTGCCAAAAACGCCGTGCTGATGCCGTCTTACGTCAACATCGGCGCATACGTCGACGAAGGCGCGATGGTCGATACTTGGGCGACCGTCGGCTCTTGCGCGCAAATCGGCAAAAACGTCCACTTGAGCGGCGGTGTCGGCATCGGCGGCGTACTCGAGCCCCTGCAGGCCGCACCCACCATCATTGAAGACAACTGCTTCATCGGCGCGCGTTCCGAAATCGTCGAAGGCGCGATTGTCGAAGAAGGCAGCGTGATTTCGATGGGCGTGTTCATCGGTCAATCCACCAAAATCTTCGACCGCACCACAGGCGAAATCTACCAAGGCCGCGTACCGGCAGGTTCGGTCGTCGTGTCCGGCAGCCTGCCTTCCAAAGACGGCAGCCACAGCCTTTACTGTGCCGTCATCGTCAAACGCGTGGACGCGCAAACCCGCGCCAAAACCAGCGTGAACGAACTCTTGCGCGGCATCTGATGCCTTAAACCGTATTTGAAACGTCCAATGCCGTCTGAAATCCGCTTCGGACGGCATTGCCGTCCGCACGCTGCAACGTGAAAACACAGAAACAGGGACAATTTGCTATAATCAACGGTTTAGAACGAACCGAACACTATTTGAAGGATACAAAATGGGTTTTCTGCAAGGCAAAAAAATTCTGATTACCGGCATGATTTCCGAGCGTTCCATCGCTTACGGCATCGCCAAAGCCTGCCGCGAACAGGGCGCGGAACTGGCGTTTACCTACGTTGTGGACAAACTGGAAGAGCGCGTCCGCAAAATGGCGGCGGAATTAGATTCCGAACTCGTATTCCGCTGCGATGTCGCCAGCGACGACGAAATCAACCAAGTGTTCGCCGACTTAGGCAAACATTGGGATGGCTTGGACGGTTTGGTGCATTCCATCGGCTTCGCGCCGAAAGAAGCCTTGAGCGGCGACTTCCTCGACAGCATCAGCCGCGAAGCGTTCAACACCGCACACGAAATTTCCGCATACAGCCTGCCCGCATTGGCAAAAGCCGCCCGTCCGATGATGCGCGGCAGAAACTCCGCCATCGTCGCCCTTAGCTACTTGGGCGCGGTACGCGCGATTCCGAATTACAACGTGATGGGTATGGCAAAAGCCAGCCTTGAGGCAGGCATCCGCTTTACCGCCGCCTGTCTGGGTAAAGAGGGCATCCGCTGCAACGGCATTTCCGCCGGCCCGATCAAAACGCTCGCCGCCTCCGGCATCGCCGATTTCGGCAAACTCTTGGGACACGTCGCCGCCCACAACCCGCTGCGCCGCAACGTTACCATCGAAGAAGTCGGGAATACTGCCGCCTTCCTGCTGTCCGACCTGTCGTCCGGCATTACCGGCGAAATCACTTATGTTGACGGCGGTTACAGCATCAATGCCTTGAGCACCGAGGGATAATCCGCCGTTTTCAAATTCGTGCGCCGTCCGTGCCGAGTATCGGTTTCGGGCGGCGGTTTGCCGTTTGAAGCGTATTTCCAGGGAAATGCCCGACTTGCGGCAGGCGGGATGGGAAATGCGGACGCTTGTTTTAACCGATTGCCTTTGTACCGACTTGCTGCAGGTGCGGCGGAAACGGTCCGAACGCGAAAATGCCGTCCGAAACGCCAAACGGGTTTCAGACGGCATTTTTTTATTTAAAGCATCAGCACACTTCGACCAGCCAGCCGTATTTGTCTTCCGCCAAACCGTACTGGATGTCGGTAATCGCCTTACGGATGGCATAGCCGCGTTCTTGGTTTTTCACTTCGATTTCTTTGCCGCCGATGACGAAGGAAGTAACGGGCGAGATGACGGCGGCCGTACCGGTCAAAATCGCTTCCGCACCGTTTTCCACAGCAGCTTTCAGTTCGTCAACCGTGAAATTACGTTCGCTGACGGTATAGCCCAAATCTTTGGCGACAGTCAGCACGGAATCGCGGGTAACGCCGTGCAGGAATTCGTCTGTCAACGGTTTGGTAATGATTTCATCGCCGTTAATCAGGATAAAGTTGGATGCGCCGGTTTCCTGAACGTCGCCGTTCGGGCAGAACAGGACTTGATTTGCGCCGTATTCGGCTTTCGCCTTCAGCAACCAGTGCATGGCGGAAGCGTAGTTGCCGCCGCATTTGACGCGGCCCATATGCGGGGCGCAGCGGATGTGTTCGGTTTCCACCAAGATTTTCACGGGCGAGCCGACTTTGAAATAGTCGCCGACGGGGGAAGCCAAAATATACAGCAGGGCGGTTTCGGAAGGAGAACCGGCCTTGCCGATAACGGGATCGGTACCGATTAAGGTCGGGCGCAGGTACAGCGCAGCAGGCGCATCGGGAATTTCGTCGGCGGCACGTTTGACCAGTTCGACCAAAGCATCGAGATAAGCTTGGGTTTCGGGGCGCGGCAGGTGCAAAATGTCCGCACTTTGCCGCATACGCGCGATATTGGCGGTCGGACGGAACAGCACGATTTTACCGTCTGCCTGACGGAAGGCCTTCAAACCTTCAAAGCATTCGCTGCCGTAATGCAGGGCATGCGCGCCGGGTGCAAGGGTAAGGTCTTGGGAAGATTGCCATTCGGTCGGCTGCCATTTGCCTTCGCGGTAGGCGAGGACGGGCATTTGACTGTGAAAAACGCTGCCGAATACGGCGGGTACGGGTCTGCTCATGATGTAAAGCCTTTCTTATTCTGATATGTTTCAATGAACGGTTTGAATTTGAAGGTTGTAAAGATACGCCTGCAAACAGGGTTTTGACAAGTGCGCGGCGGGTTTTTCTGTCGATGCGGTGTCCAATCCGTTATTTTTCAAATGGAAAGGAGCGGTGTATTTGGTAAAATTGTCGGCAATCGCATACTCCGTATGCCGTCCGAACACGCTGCCGCATTCTATCCGAAACCGTGCAAATCGTTTAAACTAACGCAATCTTGGTTCAGAGTGCGAAGCTGTCCGTGCGGCGTTTTTATTTACGGAGCAAACATGAAACTTATCTATACCGTCATCAAAATCATTATCCTGCTGCTCTTCCTGCTGCTTGCCGTCATTAATATGGATGCCGTTACCTTTTCCTATCTTCCGGGGCAGAGTGTCAATCTGCCGCTGATTGTCGTATTGTTCGGCGCGTTTGTCGTCGGCATCGTGTTCGGAATGTTTGCCCTGTTCGGGCGGCTGCTGTCCTTGCGCGGCGAAAACAGCCGCCTGCGTGCGGAAGTGAAGAAAAGTGCGCGCTTGAGCGGACAGAAATTGACTGCACCGCCGATACAAAATGCTGCCGAATCTGCCAAACAGCCTTAAGAAAGCCGATATGGACAACGAATTGTGGATTATCCTGCTGCCGATTATCCTTTTGCCCGTCTTCTTCACGATGGGCTGGTTTGCCGCCCGCGTGGATATGAAAACCGTATTGAAGCAGGCAAAAAGCATCCCTTCGGGATTTTATAAAAGCCTGGACGCTTTGGTCGACCGCAACAGCGGGCGCGCGGCAAGGGAGTTGGCGGAAGTCGTCGACGGCCGGCCGCAATCGTATGATTTGAACCTTACCCTCGGCAAACTTTACCGTCAGCGCGGCGAAAACGACAAAGCCATCAACATACACCGGACAATGCTCGATTCTCCCGATACGGTCGGCGAAAAGCGCGCGCGCGTCCTGTTTGAATTGGCGCAAAACTACCAAAGCGCGGGTTTGGTCGATCGTGCCGAACAGATTTTTTTGGGGCTGCAAGACGGTGAAATGGCGCGTGAAGCCAGACAGCACCTGCTCAATATCTACCAGCAGGACAGGGATTGGGAAAAAGCGGTTGAAACCGCCCAACTTCTTAGTCACGACGAACAGACATATCAGTTTGAGATTGCACAGTTTTATTGCGAACTTGCCCAAGCCGCGCTGTTCAAGTCCAATTTCGATGCCGCGCGTTTCAATGTCGGCAAGGCACTCGAAGCCAACAAAAAATGCACCCGCGCCAACATGATTTTGGGCGACATTGAACACCGACAAGGCAATTTCCCTGCCGCCGTCGAAGCCTATGCCGCCATCGAGCAGCAAAACCATGCATACTTGAGCATGGTCGGCGAGAAGCTTTACGAAGCCTATGCCGCGCAGGGAAAACCTGAAGAAGGCTTGAACCGTCTGACAGGATATATGCAGACGTTTCCCGAACTTGACCTGATCAATGTCGTGTACGAGAAATCCCTGCTGCTTAAGGGCGAGAAAGAAGCCGCGCAAACCGCCGTCGAGCTTGTCCGCCGCAAGCCCGACCTTAACGGCGTGTACCGCCTGCTCGGTTTGAAACTCAGCGATTTGGATCCGGCTTGGAAAGCCGATGCCGACATGATGCGTTCGGTTATCGGACGGCAGCTCCAGCGCAGCGTGATGTACCGTTGCCGCAACTGCCACTTCAAATCCCAAGTCTTTTTCTGGCACTGTCCCGCCTGCAACAAATGGCAGACGTTTACGCCGAATAAAATCGAAGTTTAACCACCACCGAGAGGAACACGAAAAATGCGCTTACTCCATACTATGCTCCGCGTGGGCAATCTCGAAAAATCCCTCGATTCCTACCAAAACGTTTTGGGTATGAAACTGCTCCGCCGAAAAGACTATCCCGAAGGCAGATTTACCCTTGCCTTCGTCGGTTACGGCGACGAAACCGACAGCACGGTTTTGGAACTGACGCACAACTGGGATACGGAACGATACGACTTGGGCGACGCCTACGGACACATCGCGGTTGAAGTGGACGATGCCTACGAAGCCTGCGAACGCGTGAAGCGGCAGGGCGGAAACGTCGTCCGCGAAGCCGGCCTGATGAAACACGGCACAACCGTGATAGCCTTCGTAGAAGACCCCGACGGATGCAAAATCGAGTTCGTTCAAAAGAAAAGCGGCGACGATTCGGTTGCCTATGCGAATACCTGATACCGCCGCCGCCAATGCCGTCTGAAGCCTTTAGGGGTTTCGGACGGCATTTTGTTGCCGTCGGCCTGCTGTTTGAGCCTGTGCCGGTTCAAACTTTATCCGTTACACCGATAAGGCAAAAAAAGATGCCGTCTGAAACGGCATCCTTGATCTGCGAAAGGGCAGTTGGGAATCAAATACCCAATTCCTGCGCCAATGCTTGGGCACGTTTGAGTACGTCGCCTTCCGCTTCTTCCAGCAATTTCTGCACTGTCTCGGCAGCGGCATCGCGGTCGCCGATTTCGAGATGCATTTCGGCAAGGTCGTATTTCGCTTCGGAAGGCGCGTCAGAACCTACAGATTCCGAAGGGAAACCGGTATCTGCATTATTTGGGATATTTTCTTCCGAGAGGTAGATGCTCCAATCTACCGTTTCCTCCTCGCCGTCTTTCAGGAAGTCGGGCAAAGCGTCTGCCTCAGAGGTGTTGGAATCAGGCGTTTCCAAAGTGATTTCCGCTGCATTTTCCTCAACGGCCGGTGCTTCGGCAGGTTGAAGCAATGCGGACAAATCGTCTGCGGCGGCGTTGAAATCGGGCGTTTCAGGCGCAGTTTCCGCGACGGCACCGGTTTCGTACACTTTCAGGAAATCGTGCAACTCTTCCGGTGTTTGGACTTCGGCAACTGTTTTTTCCAAGATGGTTTCGGGCGAGGAAGCCTTCAGGAAGCCTGCCAGTCCGGAGGGTGCGGCAGGTTTTGCGGAAGCTGTTTCTTCTGTGCCGATATGGTTGTTTGAGAACAGGTTGTTGTAGAAATCGGTATCGACGGTTTCCGGTTTGTTTTCGGCAGTTTGGGCGACAGATTCCGGTTCGGGCGTGTCGATGACGATTTCGACAGGGTTGTACGGGTTGAAGGTCTCAGGCTCGTACACGCTGTCTGTGGATTCGATGGCGTTCCAATCGGCATCCGCGCGTTTTTGGGTTTCTTCATCCTGCGTAAGTGCGCCGGACAAAATGCCGTTTTGCGCGGCTGCCAGGCTGTCGAAATCCAAGTCGATGCGGTTGGAAGGCGTATCGGTTTCGACATCGAACGTTTGTTTTGCCGATAACTCTTCTTCAGATTCCCCACCTAAGGCAAGTGTGTCGTTTACATCGTTTTTCGGAGCGGGTTCGGGCGTTGCCGGAGTTTCGACTTCGGCAAAGGTGATTTTTATGCCGTCGTCTGCCGCGTCGTCAAGGTCAGGCTCTTCTTCAGGGACGGATTCTTCGGTACGGCGCGCGCGTTTGGATTGGGCAAGGCGTAAAAGCAGCAGCAGGGCGATCAATGCCGTGCCTCCGCCGGCAAGCAGCAAGGTGTACGAACCGCCGAACAGACCGTCAAACAGTCCGCTTTCGGTTTCTTCTTTGGCAGAAACCTGTTCGACAGGTTCGGCAACGGGTTCGGCGGCAACTTCACTGGCTGTTTCCGCAACAGGTTCGGAAACGGTGTTACCGGTTTCGTCGGTCGGCGTGTCGATGGCAGAAGCGGCGGCTTCTTGGGGGGGCGGATTCGGCAGCGGTTTCCGATGCGGCAGTATTTGCAGCGGGTACAGGTCCGGGTTGGCGTTCTGTCGCCGAAGCCGGAGTTTCGGACACTGCGGGTTTGGGTTCGGGTCGAACGGCCGGTTTTTCCGCTTTTGCTTCGGGCGCGGCAACTTTTGCTTCAGGTTTTTCAACCGGTTTTTCGACAGGTTTCTCTATCGGTTTCTCTACCGTTGCCTGTTTGGACGGTTCAGACGGCATGGATGCAGTTTCGGCTTTGGGTTTCGCCGTTTGCGGTTTGGGTTGTTCCGCTTTGATTTTTTTGGGTGCTGCCGCTTTGATCCTGTTCAGATTCGGAATGTGAAGCACGCTGCCCGCACGCAGTCTGCCGTGTGCGGAAACATTTGGGTTTGCCTTCAGCAGCGCATCGGCAACCTGTTCGAGCGTCAGGTGTTTCGGACGGATGGCGGCGGCAATCTGTTTGAGCGTTTCGCCTTTGCGGACGGTATGGGTTTTGCCGTTATGCGCCGGTTTGACGGCTGAGTTTGCGCTGTCTTTTTTATCGGTTTTGCGGAGGGCTTTGGCGTTTTGATTTTCTTGGGACTCTGCTTTCGGAGCGGTTTTGCGGTGTGTCTTGCCGTCTGAAAGTGCAGATTTGGTTTTGGGCGAGCAGCCGACAGGATCGAGGATGGCGGTGTATTCGCGTACCTGCGCGCCTGCACCGATGCGGAACACCAAGACGGGATCGCGGACTGCCTGTGCGGAAGAAACGGCAATGACGGCTTTATCGTCCAACTTGTGGACTTTGGCGGTCAGGCCTTTTTCGGAAACGGTAACGCTGCCGCCGCCTAGCAGGGCTTTGGCTTCTTCGCCGGTTACGGTAATGCTGCCGGAAAAGGGTTCGTCAAGGTTGGACCGGATATTCAGTCCGCCCAGTCGCGCATGTGCCTGAAAGGATGCGGCAACTGCGATGGAGGCGGCAATCAGTTTGATTTGTCTGTTGTTTTTGCAAGATGTATCCCCTGTGGGTTGGCGGCTGAATACGGTTTGACCGCGTACAGTCTGTAAATTTCGTCATCAGGCATAGGCAATACGGACGATAGGGTGCGGATAGGCAGAGGTTCCGACCGAAGCTGTATTTTAAAGCCAATTTTATAAATTATGACATATTTCCATCTTTTTTCAAAAACATCTGTGCATATTTGCATTAATCAAAACAAAATTTGTTGGTTTTGCAGGTGCAAAGATAGGGTTCTGCCTGTATGATTAGCGTTTATTTGATTTGCTTTCTCATTTGGATATGAAATTTGTCAGCGACCTTTTGTCCGTCATCTTGTTTTTTGCTACTTATACCGTTACCAAAAATATGATTGCCGCTGCGGCGGTTGCCTTGGTTGCAGGCGTGGTTCAGGCGGCTTTCCTGTATTGGAAGCATAAAAGGCTGGATACGATGCAGTGGGTCGGACTGGTGCTGATTGTCGTATTCGGCGGCGCAACCATTGTTTTGGGCGACAGCCGCTTCATTATGTGGAAGCCGACAGTATTGTTCTGGTGCGGGGCGTTATTCCTGCTGGGCAGCCACCTTGCGGGTAAAAACGGCTTGAAAGCGAGTATCGGCAGGGAGATTCAGCTTCCGGATGCCGTATGGGGAAAATTGACATATATGTGGGTCGGTTTTCTGATTTTTATGGGTATTGCCAACTGGTTTGTGTTTACTAGGTTTGAAGCGCAATGGGTTAACTATAAGATGTTCGGTTCGACTGCGCTGATGCTTTTTTTCTTTATTATTCAGGGTATTTATCTGAGTACCTATCTGAAAAAGGAGGATTGACTGTGGAATATTTTATGTTGCTGGCAACAGACGGGGAGGATGTGCATGAAGCGCGTATGGCGGCACGTCCCGAACACTTTAAACGGCTGGAAACGCTGAAATCGGAAGGCCGTCTGCTGACGGCAGGCCCAAACCTGCTGCCGGACAATCCCGAACGTGTTTCGGGCAGCTTGATTGTGGCACAGTTCGAGTCTTTGGATGCGGCGCAGGCTTGGGCTGAAGACGATCCCTATGTTCATGCCGGCGTGTACAGCGAAGTGCTGATCAAGCCGTTTAAAGCGGTGTTCAAATAATGCCGGCTGTCGATTTGATCCGCGAACGCCTGCAGACGCTCGATCCTCTGGTGTTGGAAATCGGCGATGAGAGCCATCTGCACAAAGGACACGCGGGCAATACCGGCGGCGGACATTATGCCGTTTTGGTCGTCAGCGGCCGTTTTGAAGGTTTAAGCCGTCTGAACCGTCAGAAAACGGTCAAATCGCTGCTCAAAGATTTATTTTCAGGCGGCATGATTCACGCGCTCGGCATCCGGGCGGCTACCCCTGACGAGTATTTCCATACGGCGGACTGAATGAAGTCTGCCTGAATATTTCAATTTAAAATTTAAAGAGAGAAGATTATGAAAGCAAAAATCCTGACTTCCGTTGCGCTGCTTGCCTGTTCCGGCAGCCTGTTTGCCCAAACGCTGGCAACCGTTAACGGTCAGAAAATCGACAGTTCCGTCATCGATGCGCAGGTTGCCGCATTCCGTGCGGAAAACAGCCGTGCCGAAGACACGCCGCAACTGCGCCAATCCCTGCTGGAAAACGAAGTGGTCAACACCGTGGTCGCACAGGAAGTGAAACGCCTGAAACTCGACCGGTCGGCAGAGTTTAAAGATGCGCTTGCCAAATTGCGTGCCGAAGCGAAAAAGTCGGGCGACGACAAGAAACCGTCCTTCAAAACCGTTTGGCAGGCGGTAAAATATGGCTTGAACGGCGAGGCATACGCACTGCATATCGCCAAAACCCAACCGGTTTCCGAGCAGGAAGTAAAAGCCGTTTACGACAATATCAGCGGTTTTTATAAAGGCACGCAGGAAGTCCAGTTGGGCGAAATCCTGACCGACAAGGAAGAAAATGCGAAAAAAGCGGTTGCCGATTTGAAGGCGAAAAAAGGTTTTGATGCCGTTTTGAAACAATACTCGCTCAACGACCGCACCAAACGGACCGGCGCGCCGGACGGATATGTGCCGCTGAAAGATTTGGAACAGGGTGTTCCGCCGCTTTATCAGGCAATTAAGGACTTGAAAAAAGGCGAATTTACGGCAACGCCGCTGAAAAACGGCGATTTCTACGGCGTTTATTATGTCAACGACAGCCGCGAGGTGAAAGTGCCTTCTTTTGACGAAATGAAAGGACAGATTGCCGGCAACCTTCAGGCGGAACGGATTGACCGTGCCGTCGGTGCGCTGTTGGGTAAGGCAAACATCAAACCTGCAAAATAATCTGAAAACGGGATACGGCGGCAAGACGTTCATACAGGCGTTTTGCCGCCGCGCAGGACAGGGAATACCATGAAACAGAAAAAGACCGCTGCCGCAGTTATTGCTGCAATGTTGGCAGGTTTTGCGGCAGCCAAAGCACCCGAAATCGACCCGGCTTTGGTGGATACGCTGGTGGCGCAGATCATGCAGCAGGCAGACCGGCATGCGGAGCAGTCCCAAAGACCGGACGGGCAGGCAATCCGAAACGATGCCGTCCGCCGGCTGCAAACTTTGGAAGTTTTGAAAAACAGGGCATTGAAGGAAGGTTTGGATAAGGATAAGGATGTCCAAAACCGCTTTAAAATCGCCGAAGCGTCTTTTTATGCCGAGGAGTACGTCCGTTTTCTGGAACGTTCGGAAACGGTTTCCGAAAGCGCACTGCGTCAGTTTTATGAGCGGCAAATCCGCATGATCAAATTGCAGCAGGTCAGCTTCGCAACCGAAGAGGAGGCGCGTCAGGCGCAGCAGCTCCTGCTCAAAGGGCTGTCTTTTGAAGGGCTGATGAAGCGTTATCCGAACGACGAGCAGGCGTTCGACGGTTTCATTATGGCGCAGCAGCTTCCCGAGCCGCTGGCTTCGCAGTTTGCCGGTATGAACCGTGGCGACGTTACCCGCAATCCGGTCAAATTGGGCGAACGCTATTACCTGTTCAAACTCGGCGCGGTCGGGAAAAACCCCGACGCGCAGCCTTTCGAGTTGGTCAGAAACCAGTTGGAACAAGGTTTGAGGCAGGAAAAAGCCCGCTTGAAAATCGATGCCCTTTTGGAAGAAAACGGTGTCAAACCGTAATGGCATTTCCGATACCGATGCCGTCTGAAGCCTTTTCAGACGGCATTGCACGTTCAGGTAAGGAGGACGGCTTATGCGTGCGGTCATACAGAAAACGGTAGGTGCAAAGGTGGATGTCGTGTCCGAAGCCGGCACGGAAACCTGCGGCAAAATCGACGGCGGGTTTGTCGTGTTACTCGGTGTAACGCATAGCGACACAGAAAAAGATGCACGCTATATCGCCGACAAAATCGCACATTTGCGCGTGTTTGAAGACGAAGCGGGCAAGCTGAACCTGTCTTTGAAAGATGTCGGCGGCGCGGTGCTGCTGGTGTCGCAGTTTACGCTTTATGCCGACGCGGCAAGCGGGCGGCGGCCTTCGTTTTCCCAAGCCGCGCCGGCAGAACAGGCGCAACGGCTTTACCTGCGAACGGCGGAGCTGTTACGCGGACACGGGATTCATGTCGAAACAGGGCGTTTCCGCACGCATATGCAGGTGTCGCTCTGCAACGACGGGCCGGTAACCATACTGCTGGACTCTTTCATGACGCGGATTTCCCCAAAAATGAAGGTTGTTCCGGATTGAAATTGAGTCCGCAATGATGAAATATCGACAATGAACGACAATACACACACCCTTCCCCCGCGCCGCCTTTCCGTCGCCCCTATGCAGGGTCATGTAATATTTAATTAAATTAATATATAAATCAAATATTTGAATTATATTTATAAAAAAGGTGCAAATAAGGTGCAAATAAAATTAGTTTTTCCCAATGGGTTAAAGAAAAAATCCGAAAAGAGTTCTTAAAATAGCCCGACCGCCGCCAAGCCGCAAACTTGGCGGTTTTTTTGTTGCCCTATGATTTTAAATCGAGTAAAATGTATCTACGATTATTTTCAACAAGGGGGAAGAATGAACCCAACCAAACAATCCAAAAAAAGCTACGAATCTAAGCGCGTTTTAAAGCACGTTTCATTTAACACTGAAAAAGAAGCTAATTTATTGGAATTTTCCAATAATTTAGACTTCTCCAAATGGGTAAAAGAAAAGCTGAAACATGAACTTGAATTAGAAAAACTGAAAAAATAATAGAAATGGCTTGCATGAATCGTAGATACAAATTATAATTTCAACACTTGCTGATTGCAGATAAAAAAGAAGCCCAAACCAAGCTGTAACTTGATTTGGGCAGGTGGAAAGCAGAGCGGCAACTCTCTTTCCGCGTCTATCTACCATGAAATAGAAAGGTCATTCTACCATGAATACTGTCCAAGTTTTAAACTTTCAACAAAGCTCCGTCCGTGCTTCCCCCCAAAATATTGACGCAATAGCGGAATAATAGTAAAGTTCGGTTCACAGGTTTGGTCGCCTGTTTCTTTCGTGGTTATTGCCGCGCTTGCGGCTTTTGTTTTGATAAGAGTTCCCTGAAGGGTGTATGTTAAACATACACCCTTGCTGAAAAAGCCAACGGGCGGACTTTCGGGACATCTCCGGATGTGCTGTTTCCACGAGCAGTCGACCAACCTGAAACGTCCGCCTACCTCTTCTTGGTCGAAGAGAGGCTTTCAAACTTTCGTGGAGCTTAAAATGCAAAACACCATTTCTGTATTTTCTTTCAAATCTCAAAATGTCCGTACTCAAATCTTGGGGGCTGAACCTTGGTTTTGCCTTGGCGATGTTGCGGAAATTCTTCAAATTCAAAATGCCCGTCAGTTGCCATTAAAAGACCAGGGCATTCAAAAATCCAGCGTTGCAACAAAAAAAGGCAACCAAGAATTACTTTTCATCAACGAGCCGAATCTCTACCGAGTCATCTTCCGTTCACGCAAAGCCGAAGCCGTCAAATTCCAAGACTGGATATTTGAAGAGGTTATCCCTCAAATCCGCAAAACAGGCGGCTACCAAATTACTCCCAAAACCACCGCCGACGACCGTACCGGATTGCGCCGGGCGGTTGCCGCGCTTGTCGGGCGCAAACGCATAGGCTACTCCTCCGCGTACAGTATGATACACCAACGCTTCAACGTCGAAGCCGTCGAAGGCATCCCCGCCGACAAACTGCCCGAAGCCGTCGCCTACGTCCACGCATTGACACTGCACACGGGTTTGGCCGGCGAAGTCCCCGACCGCGAACCGTTGCCCGCGCCGCAACCCGCCCTGCCCATAAGCGGCAACGCTTTGGCCGACATTGCCGCTATGGTTTATTACGGCACACGGATGATCGAATTGGGCAAAGACGTTTCCGCGCCGCTGAAGCAGCTCGGCTGCAAACAGGCGGTTACGATGTGGACGGTTTGGCACGAAACCCGTTCAATCCTGAAAAGATCCGTCGCAGCCCTCGAAGTGTTGCGGGGATATGCGGACAAAGACGCCTCCGGCCGCATAGCCGCATGTCTTGAAGGCATTTACGGCAAGGCTGCGGCAAGGTAAACGGAAAATGCCGCCTGAAGGTTCGGACGGCATTTTTATTGAAGGGATGATTGGGGATTTGTAGGCGTTTGCAGATACGACAAGGGGCGCATTCCGCGCCCCATCACACGCACGGACGGCTTGTCATCGCCTGTCGCCCGTGCGCGGCTGCCCATATTTCGGAACAGTCTTGCAAGCCCCTTTAAGGGAACGGTTTTATTCTAGTACAGTTTGAATGCCTTGGCAACGGCTGTTTTAACCGCCTGAAAATCCTCTTCACTGATTATTGGGATGCAACGGTCGCGCCCTTTGGGTTTGTATCGGTCTAATCGTGCCAATCCGACTGTTGCCGTCATATCGCATTTTGCCCGACATTGGATGTGCGGCTTGTCCGGTAAGGGGTTTTCACTCATTTTGTGGTGGCAGTCCGCCAAAGGGACAGGCTCTGTGCTGCTTAAGGGTACGACCGTTACCGGTTTGCCGTTGTGCCTGTTTCGCGCTATGACGACGACAGGGCGTTTCTTGACCATTTCCGGTTCTTCATAACCGCGAAAGTCGCACATGATAACTGAACGTTCCCTTGGTTGGAATTTTAAAGGCATTAGCCGCTCCTGACGATGACAGGCGGCTATTATAGCAGTTCTTACACAAAAAACCGCTTTGTGTAAGGCGGTTGCAAAAAAAAGCCTTCCAATAAAAATGCCGCCTGAACCTTTCAGAGTGCGAAGCCTGCCCATAGGGTACGGCATTTTCATTTCCGCCCATTATTGGTGCGCCTGATAATTTTGTATAACGCCCCCTTCGCGCAAACAAAACGGCAAAAATTTGCCGCGTCCGCCCGATATGTAAAAAATCGGGGGGAATGCCGACACTTCCCCCGATGCGGCCGCCAACCCCGAACCGACGGTTCGGTTGCAAACTTTCGGTTGACAACTCAATCCGCGCCCAACGCCCGTACCAGCGCGCCGTGCCGCGCCCTGCAGTCGTTATACATACCGGCCGCCTTCAGGGCCCACGGCAGCACGTCCGCGCCCGTGTTCCCTTCAAGGTGCGGCAGTTTCGGGCAGGGCCGCACCAAATCGGCGGGCGGCTTAACCGCCGTCGTCAACGGCGGCGTTGAGTTCGCGCACGCCGTCAGCATCAAAACAGGCATTGCGGTACACAGGTTTTTCAATGATTTTAAGCGTTTGCACATAGCGCACCCTTTCTTTTTCCTCACGCGCCGCCTTTTGCGCCTGATACGCGGCGGACGATTTGCGGGCGTGTTCGGCGTGTTCGACCGCGGCGGCTTTGAGGCGTTCCGAAACCTCCAGCATAGCCGCACCGTATCCGCGCCGGTATTGCGCGGCGCGGTCGTATTGCCACGCGCCGGCAACGAACACGGCGCAAACCGACACCGCAATCAGCTTCGGGTTTTTAATCAGGCCGTTCATAAGTTTTCAACATCGCTTTGTAGTTTTTGATTTCGCTTTCGGCAAACTCAAAAGCTTTAAAATCGGCGTTTCCGCCCGCCTCTTTGCTTTTGGCTTCCCATTCGGCGATACGCGCTTTCAGAAACTCGGTAGGATTCATCATTACGCCTCTCCCGCGCCCTGTTTCGCCGTGGCGGCGGCGGCAGTCAACCGGTAACGCCCTTCGGCGGGGGACGACGGCACGGCTTTGCCGCCAATCAGCTTGGACGGCCAGAAGTAGCCGTCAATGTCCGCAGGGTCAAACGGGATGATGGATACCATATTGCCCTGATTGCCGCCCAAGCCCAAGATTCTGCCTTCCGCGTCTTTGCCGACAACGAAGAACACGTGTCCGCCGCCCCGGCGCGGTTTGACCGCGATGCAGCCGTATGCGGGGGCTTCGAGTTTCGTCAAACCCGACATTGACCAGGCTTTGGCGCGATACCAGTCCCTGATGACCGCGCGTCCGCTTTTGCCCAGGCAGTGTCCGACAAACAGGCCGCACCACGGCGTTTCGTCTTCAAAGTACCAAGACTTTGCCGCGCCGGGGAAGCCGCCCGTCTCTTTGAGCCATTGCACAATCGTCGGATTGTGTTTCGCGCCGGGAATTTCTTTCAAACCGATGTGCCTTCTCGCTTCGGCTATCCACGGTAATTCTGTCATTTTTAATCCTTTCGGTAAAAGACGAGATGTAAACTTTGGGTTGGCAACTCGTTCTATGTTTTAAGTCGCAATCACAATGTGCACCGCATCGCCGAACACGCTGTCTTTTTCAGTCGCGTTTGCCGATACGGTAACTTTCCGCGCAGATGATATGTTGCCCGTCAACACAAAATAAAAAACAAAGTTGCAACATGCTGATTTATATTGTTATTTTTATTTACGTTTATTTACGATATGCAAATGCACGGTTACACAAATATATTCGCGCAACCGTTTAATTTTGTTGAATTTTATTGATTCAATCGGTGTCTTTCCGCATCGTAAGGCTGGCCGGTTTTAACAATGTAATAGGCGGGCTTCGCCAGTTTGCGCATGATGGCAACGATAATTACCATCTTTGGCTTACCCGCTTTTTTCAGATTATTTATTAATTTCGGAAATGCGTTAAAACGGTAAGCACAAAGGGCGGGCATATACAGCGTACTTTTTAATCGTCTGTTTCCGTATCGGCTCAATCTGCCCCGACCTCTTACGCTTGTCCCTGATTGTATGATGGCGGGACTTAATCCGGCATAGGATACAAATTGGTTTGCGGTTTTAAAATGTTTTTCTGTCAGTTGCGCATAAAGAACTGATGCGGTGTCTTTGCCTATGCTCGGGATGGTTTGAAGATTGCGGTAATGGTTATTGTCCGTTTGTTTTTTGATTTGTTCGGATATGGCTATTTTTACCTGTTCCATCTTGTCCTGTATGGTATCTATCAAGTCTTGATGTATGTTCCTTATGAAGTCTTCTTCAGTGCTATGAAGACGGTTTTTAATTTGCTTCTGCTGTTGCTGTAATTGGTTTTTAAGATTAATCAGTTTTTGCAGTGCTTTGTTTTTGGGTATCTGATACGGTATCAATGTATCTTGATGCCTTTTTATGTAATCTGCTATCAGGTTTGAATCTGCTTTGTCGGTTTTGGTGCGGTTAAACCTGCTTTTTCCGTAGTCCTTGATTTTTAAGGGATTGATAACGTAAACGGTATAGTAGGAAGAAAGCATATCTGCTGCCTTTTCGTAATAGATGCCTGTTGCCTCCATGCCGATATAGACTTTTCTGATTCTGTTTCCCTTTATCCACAATCTAAACTGTTTTAATCCATCATCATTATTCTTAAATTTAATGTAATGGATACTTCCGTTTGTTTTATGCAATGTTGCGTCTATGGTGTCCTTTGAGATGTCCGACCCGATTATATTCATTGGTATTTTCCTTATTTATACAGCCTTGATACGGCTAGGATGATATTCAATTTTGAGGATGGATAAAGGCAGCCGGCATTTCTACGCGTCTGTTTTAATACATTGCGGGATTTGCTGCCTGACTGCCTTAGCCCTTGCTTTGCGCGAAACAAAGACCCGTAAGCCGTCTATATTCAAACGGTTTACGGGTCTTTTTTCTCTGTTGCCGTTTTCTTCAGTTTGCCGATCCGACCACGCCCCCGCCGATTCCTTCAAACGGTTTCCCGCGTTCTTCCCAATTGTCGTACATTAGGTTCTGCTGCGGTTTTCCGCCCAAGGTGGCAACTTGCGCCCTGTCCGAATGTTGCTGCGCGCTTTGCTGAACTTCCTGCCCTTGGCTTTCTTCTTTGTATGGGTTAAACGGCAAGCCGTTTTTTACATAGTCCTTGCACATCAACTCCGTCACTTCTTTCAATGCCGTCCCTTGATGCGAATAGCAGGTGCATCCGGTTCTTCCGCCTTCTATACAGCCTGCTATATATTCAAAGGTCCTTACCTGCCTTACACCGTTATAAATCGGCTTGCTTTCGGGTTTTTCGGGCAATGTCGGAACAAACATATCTGCCGTAAGGTTTCCGTTATTCACCGATTCTCCTTCTGTTTTATCCGGAAGTACTGCCTGCTGTTCTGTTGCCGCCGATTCTTGTGCTGCGGGTTCTTCCTGTTTTTTTCCGTAACTGCCCAACATTTTGTAAGACAAACCGACAAATAGCGGAATCAATAATATGATGACGGGCAATGCATAAAACCATTTTGAACGCTTGACTTTGTTTACCGTGTGAATTTCTGCGGATTCGTACAAGTCATAAACTTTTTTATCCAGTGTGTAGATACTGGAAAATGCACTTGATGCCATTTTTACCGGGTCATCCGCGCATACTTTCCATTCAAGCAGGGTACGCAAACCCATTTTGTTGGCCGCAATGTGGTAATGTCTTTTAACCAATGTTCGCAAGTTCTGATCTAAGAGTTTAGGACCTTGTGTCAATACAAATATATCTATGCCCTGATGCCTGTGTGTGTTCAGCCATTGGACGTTTTCGGGGATTTTCGAACCTGCGGAGCGTGCGGGCCATACGTCTTGCGCCTCATCGACAATAACGATTGCGCCGACGTTTTCAGGCTTCTTGATCCATTCATACATATCATGCGCCGAAAGCTGTTCATCGGTTGATTTCGGCAGCTTCTTTGCGTCTGTTTCTATGTGGGTGTGCGGTATCTTCAAACCTTTGATGTTCGTAAATACTTTACGGCGTACGCCGTTTTCATCTGGCTTAAACATTTCATCGTTTGCCATCATGGAAACCATTTTTAATGTTTTCCCTGAACCGGGCGTGCCGGTTATCAAACAGATTTCTGCCATTTATTTTTTCTTCCCGATTGAGGTTGCGAGTTTTGTCATTTGTTTAAAGGACAGAATAAAGGCGATTGCGCCGAAAAGAATGTTTAGAACAGTACCACCGCCGCTTATATAGAAAAGCTGTAACATTGCTTGAGGCGCGCCCGTTATGCTATGGGTTATCGCCTGTTGAAAATGGGCTGCCAATCTATCTACACCCGCATAGGTAACAGCCATCAAGCCTAATGCAGTCAATATACGGCCTGCGACGCTCATCAAGAGCGGAATCAATGCGGCCAACAATTTCATTTGCTCTCCCTTTCTTAAAAGGCACGTTTGCCTCATTAAACAAATGTTTCTTAATCTGAAAGATTGCTCCGCATTCGCGGCGCGGCAGCGCTGTGGGGACACCCCCTCGCGCTTATCGCCAATCCCCCCCCGCGCTTCTCGGCTGTTTGCGGCTTCGCCCGCAAAGTGCGATGCTTCGCCTGCCTTTGGCTAAAGTTGCTTAATTGGATTGGAATAATTTTGTTTTAAATCGTTGCACATTTGATTGGAACGGCGGAGGTTGTGCGGTCAATAAAGGTGATGATTTCAGAGCTGGGGCTTCTTTTTCCCTTGGCCGCAATCCGAAATACAAAGAAGAAATGGATGCCAAAAAGCCGGAAGAGATTTTATCGTTGAAAGTCGATGCCGATCCCGACAAATACATAAAGGCAACCGGATATCCCGGTTATTCCGAAAAAGTAGAAGTCGCACCCGGAACAAAAGTGAATATGGGGCCCGTCACGGACAGGAACGGGAATCCCGTTCAGGTTGCCGCAACATTCGGCAGGGACGCGCAAGGCAACACCACGGCGGATGTACAAGTAATCCCGCGTCCCGACCTCACGCCCGCAAGCGCGGAAGCACCTCACGCACAGCCGCCGCCCGAAGTATCGCCCGCCGAAAACCCCGCAAACAACCCGGACCCCGATGAGAACCCCGGCACGCGCCCCAATCCCGAACCCGACCCCGATTTGAATCCCGATGCAAATCCCGATACGGACGGACAGCCCGGAACAAGCCCCGATTCCCCGGCCGTTCCGGACCGCCCAAACGGCAGGCATCGCAAAGAAAGGAAAGAAGGCGAAGACGGCGGGCTTTCGTGCGATTATTTTCCGGAAATCCTAGCCTGTCAGGAGATGGGCAAACCTTCGGACCGCATGTTTCACGATATAAGCATACCGCAGGTTACAGACGATAAAACATGGTCTTCACATAACTTTTTACCGTCTAACGGCGTATGTCCGCAGCCGAAAACCTTTCATGTTTTCGGCAGGCAATATCGGGCAAGCTATGAACCGTTGTGCGTGTTTGCCGAAAAAATCCGTTTTGCCGTACTGCTCGCCTTTATCATTATGTCGGCTTTTGTCGTTTTCGGTTCGTTGGGGGGGAATAAATGCCATTACTTGCCGGCCTGATTCCACTTTTAGGCATACTTCTGAAAATGCTGATTGTCAGAATCATCCTTGCAACAGGTCTGACATTCGTAACCTATGCCGGGTATCTCGCCGCACTGGAAAAGTTCAAAGGCTACACGGCAAATGCGATCAATTCCATGCCTTCCGACATATTGAACCTTCTTTTAATTTCGGGATTCGGTCAGGGGTTGGGCTGCCTGTTCGGCGCATTCTCGTTCTTCATTGGTATGCACGCATTCAAAAAACTGACGTTTGTCTTTCCGGGATGAGGTAGAAACATGATTTATCTGTTTACGGGAAACATGGGGGCAGGCAAAACCCCCCGCGTCGTCTCTATGATTTTGAACAACGAAGACGGATTGTTCAAAATGGAATTGGAAGACGGCACGGAGGCAGACCGGCCGCTTTATTTCTGCCATATCGACGGATTGGACAAACGAAAATTCAATGCCCGCGAACTGGCGGAAGGGCAAATCATGTCCGCCCCGCTTCGTGATGTCATACCGGAAGGCGCGGTGCTGATTGTTGGCGAAGCGCACTACACTTACCCGGTACGCGCGGCAGGCCGTCCCGTTCCGCCCTATATTCAGGAACTGACAGAACTCCGCCATCACGGGCATACCGTCATTTTGATGACGCGGCACCCGAGCCAACTTGATATATTCGTCCGCAACCTTGTTTCAAAGCATGTACACCTTGAACGCAAGGCAATCGGCATGAAACAGTATTATTGGTATAAATGCGTAACCTCGTTGGACAATCCCGCGGGCGTAAGCGGCGTAGAAGCCGCAAATTGGAAACCGCCTAAAGAAGCCTTCAAATACTATAAATCATCAAGCCGGCACCAAAAGTTCAAGAAAAAAGTGCCTTGGGCGGTTTGGGCGTTGATTGCGGTTGTAGGGTTTGTAGGCTGGAAAAGTTACGGCATGTTTCAAGTTTACAGCAAAGCCACAGACAGCCGGATTGAGCAGGAAGCGCAAAAAGAAAGCGTTGTGCAGACGATGACGGAGCAGACGGCATCATCAGAAACAGCGCCTTTTGAGCATTCCGACAATCTGAAACCTGAAGACTTTGTGCCGACTTTGCCCGAAAAGCCCGAAAGCAAGCCTATTTATAACACAGTCCGACAAGTAAAAACCTTTGAGCAAATCGCCGGATGCATAGACGGCGGAAAATCAGATTGCACATGCTATTCAAATCAAGGAACACCCTTGAAAGAAATAACAAAGATAATGTGTAAAGAATATGTGAAAAACGGGTTGCCTTTCAATCCTTACAAGGACGAACGGCAAAGGACGGAACAGGCGGCACAGTCCGCGAAAGCGGACAAGCCCCAAGTTCTCGTAATGGGCGGAAAGTCCTAATAAAATTTAATGTACGACAACTGAAGAGCGCGGAAAACCGTTTGAAGGAATCGGCGGCGGAGTCGTAAAGCAGAAAGTTCTTTTTAAAATCATATTCTGAATACTAAATCTGAGGATGTCATGATTCACAAACCAAGATATATCAAAATTGTAGATGAAAACGGGGATTTCACACGTGTTCTCCGTCTCCATAAGTTCCCGGACACGTCGAAAGTTTTTTATTTCGAGCCTATGTTCTGGCTTAAAGATGGTCGGCTTGCCCGGAAAGACAGTTTGTTTGAAGTTGATTACATTTACGGTGCAGACGGTTGCGGGTTCTTGCCGTCAAATTTAACGGAGTTCAGAAAATATTGCCGGAAAAAGCACCAAAAGTTTAAGGACGATGAAGTTTTAGTAAACCGTTACGCGGTCGATTTTTTGGGTGCGAAGGAACCCCCATATGACGACCGCCATGTGACTTCAGTCAAATATTTTGTTTGATAAAACCAAAATCACAAATTCAGCCACTACCCCTCAGGATGGCTTGGGCGGAGTGAAGGGGGTTAACTGCTAGAATGGCTGTTTTTTTTTGGGCGTATCTCAGTCCGGAATCACTCCGTTAGTGGGTTTGCGGTATTGAAAAACAGTTCATAAAAAAGGAAAAGGGGGAAGCTTTGTAAAGATTGGGTGCGTTACCCAATCTTTACGAATACCCCCTTTTCCTTTTTTATGAACTGTTTTTCAATACCGCAAACCCACTAACGGAGTGATTCCGGACTGAGATACGCCTAAAAAAAATCAGACATTCGGGTCGCAACAGGAATCTTTACCAAAACCTGCAACCCAAATAAAATCAGACACGGCAAAGGAATAGCTACCCTTTGCCGAAACCGTCCGGCCTGAACAAACCACAAACTTAAAGTTTGATGACGAGAATAGGCGGGCGGTTTTCTTGTTTGTGAAATTGAGTAGTATCAAAGAACACAGATTCTGAATATATAAGGGTAATCCCATGCGTAACGCCGTAGGATTGGATATATCCAAGCTGACATTTGACGCATCCGCCATGGTCGGCAAAACGGAGCATTCGGCAAAGTTTGACAACGATTCAAAAGGTTTAGATCAGTTTTCGGACCGGTTGAAAAGCTTGGGATGTCAGAATCTGCATATCTGCATGGAGGCAACGGGAAACTATTATGAAGAAGTTGCCGACTACTTCGCGCAGTATTACAGCGTTTACGTAGTGAACCCGCTGAAAATAAGCAAGTATGCAGAAAGCAGGTTCAAGCGAACCAAAACAGACAAACAGGATGCAAAGCTGATAGCGCAGTATTGCCGGTCGGCGCAGGAAAGCGAGCTTGTAAAGAGGCAGAAGCCTACGGACGAGCAATACAGGCTTTTACGGATGACCGCAGCATACGCGCAAATCAAAAGCGAATGCGCGGCAATGAAAAACCGTCATCACGCGGCAAAAGATGAAGAAGCGGCCAAAGCATATGCGCAAATCATCAAAGCCATGAATGAACAGCTTGAAGTTTTAAAGGAGAAGATAAAAGAGCAGACGGAGAAGCCTAACTGCAAGGAAGGCGTGAAGCGTCTTGAAACCATACCGGCAATAGGCAGAATGACCGCAGCCGTATTGTTTCATCATCTAACATCTTCGAAATTTGAAACATCAAACAAATTTGCAGCGTTCGCAGGCTTAAGCCCGCAACAAAAAGAATCCGGGACAAGCGTAAGGGGAAAAGGCAAACTGACCAAGTTTGGCAACAGGAAATTACGCGCCGTCTTGTTTATGCCGGCCATGGTCGCATACCGGATAAGGGCATTTCCCGACTTCATCAAAAGGCTGGAAGAAAAGAAGAAGCCTAAAAAAGTCATCATCGCAGCATTGATGCGTAAACTCGCCGTTATTGCGTATCACGTACATAAGAAAGGCGGAGATTACGATCCATCGCGTTACAAATCGGCGTAAATCCCGAAAGGAAAAAAGGCATTTTTTAAATGCCTGCTTTGCCGCGTCTGAAATCCGGTGAATTTTCAAATATTGAAATTCAATGGGTTGAAAATGAATTGTAAAGATGCTGTTGTCAATTAAAGTAGTATCTCCCACATCTTCAACAGCCGCTTTACCGACACCGGATACGGCGTCTTCAACTCCTGCGCGAACAGCGACACTCTCAATTCTTCAATCATCCATTTAAACGCGGCGAGGCCGTCTGAAACGGGCTGTCCTTGTTTCGCCAAGCCGTCAGTTTTTTCCTGCCACATTTGTTCCAGCTCTTGGATATCGGCTTCGCGGGCTGCGTCGCGGGCGGGGTTGCTGCTGTATTTTTCGAGGCGCAGGGTCATGGCTTTGAGGTAGATGGGGAGGCGCGGCCATTGTGCCCACGGGGTGCGGGTGGCGAAGCCGGGTGCAAGCAGGGTTTGCAGGCGTAGTCTTAGGAGGTGGGTCAATGGGTGTTTGCCGAGTTTGCCGTTCAGTTCGGCGTAGGCGGCTGCGGTTTCCTGCAGGTAGCGGCTGAGGGCTTCTTTGACGGCGGGCAGGCGGCTGCGGGCGCGTTTGATTTGTTCTTTGAAGGCTTTTTCGTTGCGCGGCAGCTTGTCTTCGCCGATAAAGGCGCGGTCGCAGACGGCTTGGGTGAGGTCGTCGCGCAGGGTGTCGGCGTTGATGTGTTTGAGCAGCATGGCGGCTTGGGTGAAGCCTTGGATGCCTTTGTTCAGATCTTTAACTTGTTCTTTTAGTTGTAGTTTCATGAGTTCAATCACGCCTAATCTGTGGGCGTGTCCGGCGGCGGCAGACGTGTCGAACAGGCGCAGGGCGATGCGGCCGTCTTTTTCTTTTTGCAGGCCGAGGTAGCCGGTGAGCTGTTGTTTGCCGCGGGCGAATTTGATGGATTCGGGCAGGATGCCGATGTCCCATGCGGTAACGTTGTCACGCTCGAATTCTTGGGTGTTGTCGCGGAAGGTGGTGGTGGCGGCTTTGCCAAGTTGTTGTTGGATTTGGATTAAATCGCGACCCATGGCTAACTCTTGTCCGCCGTCGTCGATGATGCGGAGGTTGAAATAGCAGTGTTCGGGCAGCCTGAACGCGGCCCATTCGTCTTGGTTGATTTGCTCGAGTATGCGGATGTCGCCTGCGGTTTTGGCGATGGCTTGGGCGAGCTGGGGCAGGATGGGGGCGTTGCGGTCGGGGTTTTGGCTTAAAAATTGGGTGATGAATTCGGGTACGGGTACGCAGATGCGGCGGATTTGTTTGGGCAGTGCTTTGATTTGTAGCTGGATTTTTTCGCGTATCATGCCGGGCACGAGCCATTCGAGGGCGGCGGGGCTGATGCGGTTGAGCACGGTGAGCGGCAGGGTGAGGGTAACGCCGTCGAGCGGGTGGTGCGGCTCGAAGCGGTAGCTGAGTTTGAATTTGCCGTCTGCGGTCTGCCAGTGTTTGGGGAATTGTTCTTCGGTGATGTGCGCGGCGGCGTGCTGCATGAGGTCGTCGCGGCTGAGGAACAACAGGCGCGGGTTGTCGCGCTCGGCGGTTTTGAGCCAGGCTTCAAAGGTGCGGATATCGGCAAGGGGCAAAGGTTTCAGACGGCCTTTTTGAGATGCAGGCTGCTTTTTGGGTTTGGGGTCATCTGAAACTGTTAAAGCCGAGGCACTCTGTTCCCTCTCCTGTGGGAGAGGGTTTGCTGCGGTTGCGGAAAAGTTGGTTTGTGCGGCAACTGTTTTGCCCTCTCCCCAGCCCTCCCCCACGGGGGAGGGGGTGGTTTGCTGGGGGTTTGCAGGACGCAGGCCGTCTGAAAATGGCGGGGTGTAGTTTTCAGATAGCCTTTGGGAGTGCAGGCTGCTTTCGGTTTTAGTTTTAGCTTCGCAGAAATTCAGCCTTGCTTCGCAAGACATTGTTTTCAGACTGCCTGAAACCGTTGAAACTGAGGCACTCTGTTCCCTCTCCTGTGGGAGAGGGTTAGGGAGAGGGCTTGCTGAGGTTGCGGAAAAGTTGGTTTGTGCGGCAACTGTTTTGCCCTCTCCCCAGCCTTCCCCCACGGGGGAGGGGGTGGTTTGCTGCGGATTTGCAGGACACAGGCCCTCTGAAACCGAATCCGCCATATAAAAATCGGGCAGCCGTTCGTGATAAAACGCAAACAGGGCTTCGTCATCGACCAATACGTCTTGCTTGCGCGATTTGTGTTCGAGTTCGGTAATTTCTTTAATCAGCTTTTTGTTGTGGACAAAAAAATCCGCTTTCAAATCGTATTCCTGCGCCACCAACGCGCTGCGGATAAAGATTTCACGTGCTTCTTCGGGCGCAACTTTACCGTAAGACACGGGGCGGCGCGGCAATACGGCCAGGCCGTAAAGCGTTACGCGTTCGCTGGCGACGACTTCGCCGCGTTTTTGTTCCCAGTGCGGCTCGAAATAATGGTAGCGGACAAGGTGCGGGGCTTCCTGCTCGATCCATTCGGGCTGGATAACGGCGACGTCGCGCGCGTAAAGGCGCGTGGTTTCAACCAATTCTGCCGCCATCACCCATTTGGGCTTGGCTTTGAACAGGGCGGAGGCGGGGAAAAGGTGGAAGCGGCTGCCGCGCGCGCCGGTGTAGTCGTTGCTGTCGGGCGATTTCATGCCGACGTTGGCGATGAGGCCGGTGAGCAGGGCGCGGTGGATTTGTTCGTAGCCCGCTTCTTTGGTAGCGCGGATTTGGGTGCGGTGTTGTTTCTTATCCAGTTGTTTTTGTTTGAGTTTGGCAGATAGGTCTTGGTCGCCCGCATTCTCAGACGACGTCAGTTGCTTGACTTCGGGAGGTCGTCTAAACGCAGCTTCTTTGGTGGTCAAGCCCATTTCAATCGCGGTTTGGGCAAGCTGGTGGTGCAGCTCGCGCCACTCGCGCATCCTCAGGTGCGACAGAAAATATTGACGGCACCATTGCACCAACTGCTTGTTGGACAAACCTTTGTCGCGCTCGCGCTGGAAACTGTCCCAAATATTCAGGTAGGTAAGGAAATCGGATTGCTTGTCGGTAAAGCGTTCATGCGCCTTGGCCGCGGCATCGCGCGCTTCCAGCGGCCGTTCGCGCGGGTCTTGAATCGACAGCGCAGACGCAATCACCAATATTTCCGCCATGCAGTCGTGTTTCTTCGCCGCCAGCAAAATGCGCGCAATTTTCGGATCGATGGGCAGGCGCGCCATTTGTTCGCCGAGCTTGGTCAGGCGGTAGCGCGTGTTGGTACCGATATGGCCCGAACTGTTTTGCAGGCCGTCTGAAACATTGGCCGGGTTGGATCGGGCATCCATGCCTGATCCGCGTACTTGGTTTTTCATATTTTGCATAGTCTTGTCGGTCGGGCATCTTCCCCGACATCATCTAAATTTGTCTTTATTGGTTTTCACGCTGCTTATTGCGGATAAACATATTCCGCCTTGCCGTTGCGAATGTTCAAGCTGCCTGCATCGCCCGTAATCAGGTTGCCTGTTACCGAGCCTTCGCGACAACCTGAAACCGGCATATCGTAGCCCAACGTGTGAATCAGGAACGTTGAAAGCTGCTGATGGAAGGCAATCTCGCAAGGCGCAAAAGCCTGGTTGGCAGCCTGTTGCACGGCCTTATCCGGGCTGTACAAAACCAGAGGCACAATATAGCTGTCGGGCTGCACCGTGCCTTGATTGTAGATATCTTGGCGCACATACTGGTCATGATCGGAGGTATAGGCAAACAGCCAGTTGCCGTCAGGCTGCTTTTGCAGCTGCTCGAATACGGTTTGAATCATTTGGTCGGTTTTGTGGATGGTGTTGTCGTACTTATCCGCAATATCGGCTTCGCCGAATACTTTATCTTGAGGCTGCAACAATGCGCCGTATGGGGCGTGCGAACCGCGTTGGTGCAACACGATAAAATGCCTGCCCTGCTGCAAATTGATTTTGTCGAACAACGGCAGCAGCTTCTCATCGGGCATATTGTCGCCGTTGCCGTAGCCAAGTTGCGTCGGCTGAATCAGATGGTCTATCCATTTCTTACCGATTAAGTTCAAAATTGCCATTTGGTTTTCAGCCTGGGCACTGTAAAAATACGTTTCATAGCCCTGCTCTTTGGCGAGGCGGAACATATTGGTATCGCCGCCGCTGATTTGTTCCAAGCCGTTGGCGTGCGGTATGACGTTAAAGAAACTGGGCAGGGATACTGCCGTCATAAAGCCTGCGGAATAACTTTGTTTCACAATCGGCTTAAAATCGGCTTGCGACAGCCGGGTTAAAAACGGCGAAGTTTCGCGCCCGTAACCAAACAATTTCAAATGCGCCGCGCTTTCGCTTTCGCCCATAATCAGGACGATATTTTGAATACTGCCTTGCCCGATTTTGCTTGGAGCAGGCTGTTTGAACACAGGGATCTTGCTTAAATCAAACAACTGATACGGCAACACGCGTCCGACAAAATAACCGAAGCTGAAATAATTGGCTTTGATGCGGCTGTATGTCGGTTTGGGCGAAATACCGTGCTCTTGTTTCGTGTCGAACGAACGCACGAAAATCATCAGCATTAGGAAGGCAAACAGGATATCGGCAGAAAAATGCGTCTTACGGCGGAACTTGGCAAGGCTGCAAAACAGCACGACTTCCGCCACGCCCCACAAAGCAGGCAGCCACAACTTATCCAACATCGACGCGCCCGCGCTGCCGACTTCGGTAACCTCTTTCAGCATCAGCCAATAGTTAATACCCGTCATCCAGCTTTGATAAACCGCGTAATGCACATTGTTGGCAATAATGCTGAACGCGAAAAACACCGCAATCAACAAACGCGTTGCCTTATAACGCGCAAACAGATACAGCGCAGCAATCACAAATGTCAGTGCAAACGTTTCCGCCATTTTTGCAGCCGGTAGGGTTTCAATTCCGAATACAAAGCGATAGGCGATTTCGCTGGCGGTAAGTAGGGATGAATACAGAAAGAGAACGAAAAGGGATTTTTTCATAATGGGCAGTTCACAATAAAAGTTGCAGGACGGGTTTTGGGGCTCGGCAACGGTATTCTTCAGCAGCTATCTGTTTACAGATTGTTTTTCAAAAAACGAGGTTGTCTGAAAGTGGTTTGTCATTTGTCGGATTGTGTTGGGCATGAATGCCTGAGCTGCGTGCTTGATTTTTAGTGTTTTGCATAGTTTTGTAGGTCGGACATAAATGCCCGACCTTATTTTTTAGAGTTTAGACAGTATCCGCATATTTTTTATAATCGAACATACATAGTAGTCTTTTATAGTGCGTATTTTTTTTATTCACAAAATTTTTTAAATAATTTTCAACCTCATCTTCTGAAAGTTGGTTATTCCATATTCCCCAAGCAATCGCATCGTTTTTATATGTGTCTGAAATATTTTCATCATCTAAAATTGATTGGATGGATGAATGATTATTTTTACAACGCCTATTTATTTCTTCAATAAAATGATCTAATTTTTCTTTTTGTTGGCGTTTTAGTACAGCTTCTTTATGTATATCAGAACATATCCTACTAAATCCATAAATAGGAAAATATTGCGTAGATGCTATACTATGTTTATCTATTAATTTTAGAAGTTGTGAATTTTCCTCTTCAATTATTTTGAAATAATTTGACATCATCTCTGATGTTGTTTGAAAGTTGTAGCTGATAGTTTTAGTTGAACCAATAGCAACCACTTTATCGCTATTATTTAAATTGTCCATATCTTCCGTAAAGCTAACTTTAATGTTACCGCCAGTATAAATCTCCTTTGCTATAGATTGAAATTTACGTACATCCATAGCTGAGATTGGTAGTGTTAGTTCTGCAAGAGCTTTATAAATTTGTGAGAAGTTATCTGTTTTGATTTTATTAATACGGATAGTAGAGAATCCAGTTATATCTATATCATGTTCAACAATATCTTCATTGTTAGACTCAGGTTCATATTCTACGAGTAAAAAATTCCTACGAATTTTATTAGCTGAAGGAGAGTTTGGTTCTACATAAGTAAAGATTGTTTTTAAAATTTCTTTGATATTTTCGTCACCAACATTATATCCAAGAAATATGATTGGATTGTGAATAAATAACGATAATAGTTGGGCTCTAATAAGTTCATATTTTTCTTTAAATTTCTCATAATCCTTTTTGGTAATAATAATTTTTGATGGATCGTCCACACAACCATGTATTTTGTATACTGAGCCATAAGGGTTGCTTAAAAGAATATCATTACCAATTAGTGGGTTAAATTCAAAAATATCTTGGGCTAATTTATCATAATTTGTTGTAATGATTGACCCTACATTTTTTCTCGCTTTTTTTAATTCAGATAATTCTGTATTAGAATTATCTTTATAATTCAATTGTGAGAGCAGGGTGGATATATAAATCTTAAACCTGCTCAAGGTGTTTCCCGCCCTCATATTTTCAAAGAACTTATCATTTATTTCTTTAAATCTACCATCAGGGTCATTTTCTAAAACTTTATCAAATTTACTTTGTAATTCCTCTGCAATCTCTTCATATTGGAATCTACCATCTTCACAGTACCGTGATTTGATGTTCAAATATTCCCTATCATCTCCAAATAAATCTATTGCAATTTTAGATAATAAACCATCCCAAGTATATGAATTATCTAAGTATCTCAAACTCATACCTGTTCCAATAAAGAGAACGGGATGGTTGGTATAGTTAGACATAAATTCTTTTATATTCATTGTATTAATCCCTAATAATAGTGACAATAAGGTTCTCGTTGGGCATAAACGCCCGATCTGCCTGTTTTCAGACAACCTCCACTGCCCCCAATTCCAACAACACCTGAAACCCGTCATTGATATACCGCGAGTCGGGCATTTCTAAAAACGGGAATGCTGCTACGTCGCCCAAGTTCAGCGATGCCATGCGCAGGATGACGGCGGCGAGGTTGCTGCGGACGATTTCGGGATCGGTAAATTCGGGACGGCTGTTAAAATCTTCTTCTGAAAACAGTCGGATACACACGCCTGCTGAGACGCGTCCGCAGCGGCCGGAGCGTTGGCGGGCGGCGGCTTGGGAGATTTTTTCTACGTGAAGTTGTTCCACTTTTGCCCGCGCGGAATAGCGTTTGACGCGCGCGAGGCCGGTGTCGATGACGTATTTGATGCCCGGCACGGTGAGCGAGGTTTCGGCGACGTTGGTCGCCAGCACGATGCGGCATTTTGCGCCTGAAGGGTGGAAGATTTTGTGCTGTTCGGCGTGCGACAGGCGTGCAAACAGGGGCAGGATTTCGTCATTGCGGCGCAGTGTGGATTTGCGCAGGGCTTCTGCCGCTTCGCGGATTTCGCGTTCGCCCGGCAGGAATACTAAAATATCGCCTTCGCCGTAGCGTGCCAATTCGTCGGCGGCATCGACAATCGCGTCGGTCAGCTCGACTTCTGCGTCGTCTTCGTCTTTGCCGGTCAGCGGTCGGTAGAGGATTTCGACGGGATAGGTGCGCCCGCTCACTTCCAGTACGGGCGCGCCGTTGAAGTGTCGGGAGAAGCGTTCTGCGTCTATGGTGGCTGATGTGATGATGACTTTCAAATCGGGGCGGCGCGGCAGGAGTTGTTTTAGGTAGCCCAAGAGGAAGTCGATGTTCAGGCTGCGTTCATGCGCTTCGTCAATGATAATCGTGTCGTAGGCGGCGAGATAACGGTCGGTCTGGGTTTCCGCCAGCAGGATGCCGTCGGTCATCAGCTTGACGCAGGCATCGCGCGAGGTGTGGTCGGTAAAGCGCACTTTATAGCCGACCGCGCTGCCGATTTCGGATTTCAGCTCTTCGGCAATCCGCTCCGCCACCGAACGCGCGGCCAAACGGCGCGGCTGGGTATGCCCGATCAATCCTGCCGCCCCACGCCCGAGTTCCAAACAAATCTTGGGCAACTGCGTGGTTTTGCCCGAACCGGTTTCGCCGCAGATAATCGTTACCTGATTTTCGGCAACGGTTTTTTTGATTTCTTCGAGTTTTTCGTGAACGGGCAGGGTGTTGTCGAATTCGGGTTTTGGCAATGCGGCCAAACGTTTCAAGAAGATTTCGTGCGATTTTCGGTATTTTTCTTCGATTTTGGACAAGCCGCCGTATTTGTTGGGATTTTTGAAGGCGGATTGCAGGAAGTGGCGGTCTTTGGAGAGGGTTTGGGAGAAATCGGGAAACATGGGCGTGCGTGTGCGGTAAAAAGTGCAATTATAGCAAACGCTTCGGTTTTGTTTGAACAATATCGGGATGGGGAAATGCCGTCTGAAAACCGCATTCTGTCGTTCAGACGGCATTGTTGCTGAAATTTCAAGCGCAGCGGAACGGTATTTGAATCAAGGCGGCTGCCGGCGTTTGATCGGGGGCGTTTTAATTTTCAGACGGCATTCCCGTTTTGCTGTTTGCGGCTTGCGGTCTTGCGGGCGCATTGCCGGTTTGGGCGGCGGTTTCCTGAAGCACGCGCCGGCGGAAGCGCATTCCCGATGCGTGGTAGAACGGACGCGGCGAAAACTGGCGCGAAACCTGCGAGGCGAAAATGCAGGCAATCAGCATCCAAAACAGCAGGCTTTGCCCGCCGGTCATTTCCATGACGACGACGGCGGAAGTAATCGGCGATTGTGTCGCGCCCGCTAAAAATGCCGCCATGCAGATGAGGACGATGATGTTTGCACCCTGCGATATGTCGGCGATGGCGGCGATATGCTCGCCCAAAACCGCACCTATGGTCAGCGAGGGAGTGAAAATGCCGCCCGGGATGCCTGCCCAATAGCTGAATACGGTGGCGAGCCATTTGGCGGCGGCGAGTCCGACGGGGCTTCGTAGATGCCGTGCAGGGCTTGGGCGGCTTCGTGGTAGCCGGTGCCGTAGGTTTTGCCTTGGTAGAACGTGCCGAGCAGGGCGAGCAGCAGCCCCATCAGTGCCGCCAGCAGCAGCGGACGGTTGCGGATGAAGCCGCGTATCTTGCGCGGTGCAAACGCCGCCGCACCGCGATGGAGCATACGGGCAAATATGCCGCCAGCCGCGCCGCAAACCAGCCCCGCCGCCACGATCCACATCAAAATATTTTCCAAAACGCCGCCGTTGAAACCCGAAAAATACGGGTTGTTGCCCTGAATGGCGACCTGTATGAAACCGGCGGCGAGTACGCCGAGCAGAATCTGCCGCTCCCAGCGCAGCATGATGCCGCGCCCCAGTTCCTCAATGGCGAAAATCACGCCCGCCAGCGGCGCGTTGAACGCTGCTGCCAAACCGCCCGCCGCGCCCGCCGCCATCAAATCGTTTTCCTGCATACCCTTAAACGCCAAACCGTGTTTTTTGCACCACGCGCCCCACGCGCCCATTACTGCCGCGCCGACCTGCACGGACGGGCCTTCGCGTCCGATGGACGCGCCGAACAGCATACCCAAAAAGGTCAGCGGAATCTTCAGCAGCGTTTGCCCGAGGCGTATCAGCCGCGTTTTTTGTGCGCCGTAGGGCAGCGACAGTGAGGCGATGACTTGAGGGATGCCGCTGCCGGCGGTGAAGGGGGCGAATTTGCGTGTGAGCCAGACGATGACGGGCAGTCCCGGCGGCAGGGCAATCCATGCGAACCACGGGTATTGTTGAACCAGTTTGGCGTTCAGTTCCAGCGCAAAATCGGCAAGATGGGCAAAAAACAGTGCGGTCAGGGCGACGAGTGCCGAACCTGCCAGAAGGAACAGAAAGGCGATGCTTTTGCGCGACAGGCGGCGGGTTTGGCGGATTTTGCGGGCGAGGCGGCGGGGGAATGTGGAGGTCATGGTATGTTGTCCGACGGTTCAGACGGCATTTTATGTATGCCGTCTGAAGCCGTGTCGGGTCAGGAACGGTAGTCGGCGTTGATGGAAACGTATCCGTGCGACAGGTCGCAGGTATAGACGGTGGCGGCGGCTTGTCCGCGATGCAGCTTGATGCGGACGGTGATTTCGTCCTTCGACATCACCGCCTGCCCTTGTGCTTCGGTGTAGCTTGCGGCGCGTCCGCCGTGTTCGGCAACCAAAATATCGTCGAGATACATTTCCACGAGGTCGGTATCGAGGTCGGCAACGTCGGCATAACCGATGGCGGCGAGCAGCCTGCCGAGGTTGGGGTCGGAGGCGAAAAAGGCGGTTTTGACCAGTGGCGAACGTGCCGCGGCGTAGGCGGCTTGGCGGGCTTCGTCGCAGGTTTTGGCGTTTTCGACGCGGACGGTGATGAACTTGGTCGCGCCCTCGCCGTCGCGGACGATGGCTTGGGCGAGTTCGAGCGCAAGGCTGCACAACAATTCTTTGAGTTGGGCGTAACGCGGGTCGGCGATGTTGTCGATTTCGCTTTGGCTGTTTTTGCCGGTGGCGATGATGACGAAGCTGTCGTTGGTGCTGGTGTCGCCGTCAACGGTGATGGTGTTGAAGGTTTCGTCGGCGATTTCCTGCGTCATCAGTTGGAGGACGGGTTGGGAAACTTTGGCATCGGTGGCGATGAAACCGAGCATGGTCGCCATATTGGGATGAATCATGCCCGAGCCTTTGGCAATGCCTGTGGCGCGGACGGTGTGTTGGTCGCCGACCTTGCCTTCGCGCGAGGCGGCTTTGGGAACGGTGTCGGTGGTCATGATGGCGCGTGCCGCTTCGTTCCAGAAGGCAGGCTGCATTTTGGGCAGGGCGGCGATGATTTTGTCTGCGGGCAGCGGTTCGAGAATCACGCCGGTGGAGAAGGGCATCACCTGGTTCGGTTTGCAGCCGATTTGCCGGGCGGCGGCGGCACACACTGCCAAAGCATCGATTCTGCCCTGTGCGCCCGTACCCGCGTTGGCGTTGCCCGTGTTGATGACGAGGGCGCGCACGCCGTCTTCGTCGAAAAGGTGCGATTTGGCGATGTGGACGGGCGCGGCACAGAAACGGTTGGTCGTGAAGACTGCACCGACGGTGCTGCCGGCGGCTACGGCAATCAGTGTCAGGTCGGTATGCCCGGGCTTCTTCACGCCTGCTTGGGCGGTGTAGAGGGCAATGCCGTCGATGTCGGGCAGTTGTTCGGCGGTTTTTTCGGTCAGGTTGACAGCCATAACGGTTCTCCTTGCGAGTGTGTCGGCGTTCAGACGGCATGGGTTGAAATGCCGTCTGAAACGGGTTCAGAACCCCAAAACGGGGATAAGCAGCGGCGCAATCAGCGCGGTCAGCACGCCGTTGAACGTCAGCCCCATCCCCGCGTATGCCGCCATGCGGCGGCTGCGTTCGAGCGAGGCGGCAATGCCCATCGCGTGCGAAGCCGTGCCGAGCGACATACCCACGGACGAGGGCATGACGACCGTGTTCTTCAACATTTTGTAACCGGCAATCTGTCCGACCAGACCGGCAATGATGACGGTGGCGGCGGTAATGGCGGGAATGCCGCCGATGGAGCGGGTGATTTCGATGGCGATGGGGTTGGTAACAGATTTGGACGCGAGCGGGAGGACGACTTCGCGTTCCGCGCCCAGCCACTTGGCAAAATACATCCCCGTAACAATGCCCGTAACGCTGCCCGCAAGCTGCGAAACGATGACGGGCAGCCACTGGTTGAAGATTTTACGGCGGTTTTGGTAGAGCGGCACGGCAAGCACGACGACGGCGGGTTTCAGCCGAAAATCAATGAATTGCGCGGCGTTGTGGTACGCCGCATAATCGATACCGAGGATTTTCAGGTAGGCAATCAGCACGATAGTGCTGACGAGTACGGGGTTGCAGAAGATATTGCCCGTGCGCGTGCGCACGATAATCGCAAGCGCGTACACGGCAAGCGTGAGGAAAAGCAGGATGCCGGGCTGCCTGAGGATTTCGCTCATCAGATAATGCTCCGTATCCAGCGGTGAACCTTGCCCGTAACCAGCAGTACGCACAAAGTGCTGGCGGAGGCGGAAACCAGTATCGAAAACCAATCGTCGGCAATCAAATCCAAATAGCTGATGACCGCCACGCAGGGCGGCACGAGGAACAGCGTCAGGTTTGCCATCAGCGCGTCGGTAAGCTGTTGCAGCCAAGACGTTTTGACCCAACCCGCCTGCAAAAGCGCAAACAGCACGCCCATGCCGACGATGCTGCCGGGCAGTTTGATGCCTGCTAGGAAAACGGCGGTTTCGCCGGCGGCGAGGCAGCCGAGGATGATGAGGAGCGCGCGGATGGTGTTCATGTTGTGTGTCTGTCTTTTGACGGCGTTGTGATAAATCTTGTTAACTGTTTAATCATAACGTCAAATATGCCGTCTGAAAAGCCGAAGCCGCGCACAAACGCAAAAACGGCACGGATAAACCGTGCCGCAGCAACCGGGGCGTGTTCAGACTTTGCGGTAGGGATTTTCCAAACCTTCAATCAGCGCGAGCAGGTAAGCGCGCAACTGCCGTTCGCCGCAACCCATCAGCAACGCGTCTTCAAATGCATCCTGTGCTGTTTGGTACAGTTCAGACATGTTTTCGGCCATTACTTTGACCTTTTCGGTACAGGATACGATCTGTCCGTCATCGCCGTACCATTTGGGCATTTCGGGCATACTCATTGCGTATTCCTTGGGAAATCAGTTCAGAAAGCGTGACGGGTCGTTTTTCTTGACCCGGCGGGCGAACGCATATTTGCCGCTCCAATATTTGTGGCTCAGGCTGGTGATTTCGATATTTTTCCCCGTGCGCGGCGCGTGGATGAAGCGGTTGTTGCCGATATAAAGTCCGACATGGGAAATGCGGCTGCCGCCGAGCGTGCGGAAAAACACCATATCCCCGGGCTGCAATTCGCTTCGGGCAACGGGTGCGCCCATCCGCGCCTGTTCCGCCGACGTGCGCGGCAGGTTGATGCCCATGGCGCGTTTGAAGATGTGCTGCATGAATCCGCTGCAGTCAAAACCGGTAGAAACCGATGTGCCGCCGTAGCGGTAGGCAATACCCAAAAGCCCCATCGCGCTGCCGATGAGTTCGTCGGCATTGCCCGCCCGCCGGGCGGGGGCTCGGTTGACGGGTAAAACGGGCTGTTCGTTAAGCCCCATCGCGCTGCCGATGAGTTCGTCGGCATTGCCCGCCCGCCGGGCGGGGGCTCGGTTGACGGGTAAAACGGGCTGTTCGTCTTCGGCAAACTGTCTGAGAATCTGCTCGCGGCTGCTGAGCAGGTTGGTCAACTCGTCGGCAAGGGCGGGGCGGACGGCAAACATCAGCCACAAAACCGCCCAAACTGCCGGTTTGAAAAAAGAATCCATATCGGTGTTTCCGCGCAGGAGGCATCGTGCCGCCGTGCGATGTTATGCTGTATCAGTCGAAAATATCTTGTTGATTGTATATAAAAAAACGGCTGTTTGGCAAAAAACGGCTTGTTAGATTGAGTTAATATGTTGATTTTTATATAATTTATTGAGAATTTGGGAAGCGCATCCGCCGTCCGCCTTGTTTTCGCGCCGACCGCAACCATATAGCCGCCATCCGAACAATCAGTCAGAGAAAATCATGAATCAAACCGCCATCAACCGCGCCGATGCGCGTACCCGCTTTATCTTCGACGATATGCCCGTGCGCGGGCTGCACGTCCGTCTGGAAAACGTGTGGCAGCACATTGTAAAACAGAAAAACTATCCCGCCGCCATCCGCTGCGCCTTGGGAGAGCTACTGGCTGCCGGCGTTCTGCTGTCGGGCAACCTTAAAAACGAAGGCACGCTGATTGTGCAGGTTCAGGGGCAGGGAAAACTGAAAATGCTGGTTGCGGAAGCGACTTCCGACCGTACCGTCCGTGCAACCGCGCGGTGGGACGAAACCGCAGAAATAGCCGATGACGAAAGCCTCGGCGACCTTTTGGGCGGCAACGGCGTGTTCGTATTGACGCTGCAACCCAAAGACGGCGAACCCTGGCAGGGCGTAGTGCCTTTGGAAGGCGGCAGCATCGCGCAAATGTTGGTGAACTATATGAAACGTTCCGAACAGCTTGATACGCACATCGCCCTGTCTGCAAGCGATGAAGCGGCGGGCGGGCTGCTGGTGCAGCGTCTGCCTGAAGAGGTGTTGGATGAAGAGGCATGGGAACACGTCAGTACGCTGGCGCGCACGCTGACGGCGGAGGAGCTGGCAGAATTGGACGCGCAACACGTTTTATACCGCCTGTTCCACGAAACGCCGCCGCGCGTGTTCGAGCCGGAAACGTTTGAATCCTCATGTACCTGTTCTCGGGGCAAGGTCAGCGATATGCTGTTGATGCTGGGCGGGGAAGAAGTCGGCGGCGTGGTGGCGGAACAAGGCAGCATCGAAGTCGATTGCGACTTCTGCCACAGCAAATACGTGTTTGATGAAACCGATGTCAACGCGCTGTTCGGGGAGGATGTGGTCGGCGTTGCCAAAGGGCTGCCCCGACATACCGTCCAATAATCTTGAGCAACAAGGATGAATGGTCGAATGCCGTCTGAAGCAGCTTCTGCTTCAGACGGCATTTTTGCGCGGGTCGGGACGGCATTTAAAGCAGGAACAGGGTGGCGAGACTCAAGAAAATGAGGAAGCCGCCGGAGTCGGTAACGGCGGTAATCAGCACCGAGCTGCCCAGCGCGGGATCGCGTCCGAATTTTTCCATTACCACGGGAATCAATACGCCGACCGTTGCCGCCAGCAGGAGGTTGAGCGTCATCGCGGCAACCATGACCAAACCGATGCCGAGGCTGCCGTAAAGCAGCCACGAAACCGCTCCCATCACCGTCCCCCAAATAATGCCGTTGACCAAGGCGACGCCGACTTCTTTTTTCAACAGCCTTCCCGCCTGCATATCCGTCAGCTGCCCCATCGCCATCGCGCGGACAATCATGGTAATCGTCTGGTTGCCCGAGTTACCGCCGATGCCGGCGACGATGGGCATCAGCGCGGCGAGTGCGACGATTTTTTCGATACTGCCTTCAAACGCGCCGATGACGCGGCTGGCGAGGAAGGCGGTGCAGAGGTTGACGGCGAGCCACATCCAGCGGTTTTTGACGGAATCCAAGACGGGGGCGAACAGGTCTTCCTCTTCCTGCAAACCTGCCATGTTCAACATATCCGCTTCGGATTCTTCGCGGATCACGTCCACCATCTCGTCGATGGTAATCCTGCCGATGAGCTTTTTGTTTTCATCAACGACGGGCGCGGTAACCAAGTCGTAGCGTTCAAACGCCTGCGCCGCTTCTTCCACGTCGTCCTCGGCGCGGAAACGCACGACATCTTTCGCCATCACGTTTTCCACCAAATCTTCGGGATCGGCGACCAAAAGTTTGCGGATGGGCAGCACGCCCTGCAGCACGTCGTTTTCATCGACGACAAAAATCTTGTCGGTATGGTCGGGCAGGCTGTCGAAGCGGCGCAGATAACGCAGCACCACTTCGCAGGCGACATCGGCGCGGATGCAGACCAACTCGAAGTCCATAATCGCACCGACTTGGTTGTCTTCATACGACATTGCCGCCTTGACTTGGGCGCGCTCTTCCTCATCGCGCGTCTGTAAGGCTTCATAAACCACTTGGTGCGGCAAATCGTCTGCCAGCTCCGCCAATTCGTCCGCATCCAAATCATCGACCGCCGCCAACAATTCGTCCTTGTCCATTGACTCGATCAGCGTTTCTCGCACCGCGTCGGATACTTCCAGCAATACTTCGCCGTCGTCTTCGGGTTTGACCAGAAGCCAAACGATATTGCGTTCGCGCGGCGGCAGGGACTCCAAGACGTCGGCCACGTCGGCAGGGTGCAACTCGGCCAAGAGGACGGTCAGCTCGGTCAGTTTGTCGCGCAGCGGCGCATCTTCGAGCGGTGTGCCGTTTTCGATTTGTTCAAAAGCAGGTTCGAGGATTTCGCAGAGGGAGTGGACACGGTCGAAATCGGCGGAAGGGCGTTCGGCATGGTTTTGACCGGTTTCGCCGTCGTGTGTCGGAGGAGTGTGTTCGATGCTCATAAATGCTCCGCCCGCCGTGTGCGGGGAGGCATTCCGGCGGGATGGTTATTGTCGTTTGGAATCGGAAGGGGTGTTCAGTAAAAACGAACTGGGAAGGTCCATAATAAAAGCCCGAAAAATCAGGCACGGGATTGGAAACAGCACTATTCTACTCCCTTTTGAAACGGTTTACTATTTTTAACGCAAATGCCGTCTGAAACGCGGGTTTCAGACGGCATTTTTCGGAGGGCAGGTCAGCGGTAGGCGTTTTTCAGTTCGCGCAGGGCGGCGAATACTTCCAAACCGCTGTTCAGCGTTTTGCCGACCAGGGCTTCGGCACGTTGGCGGACGGCGGGGATTTCTGTCCGTAAGAACGGGTTGACGCGGCGTTCGTGCGCGAGGGTAACGGGCAGGGTGGGCGTGTGTTCCGCCGCCTTCAATGCCGTCTGAATGTCGGCGTTGTCCGGCTCGATATGGGCGGCGAAACGCAGGTTGGCGGCGGTGTATTCGTGTGCCGGATAGAACAGGGTGCCTTCGGGTAATTGGTTGAACCGTTGGAAGTTGTCGTAAAGCTGTTCGACCGTGCCGGTAAACACGCGTCCGCAGCCGGCGGAAAAAAGGGTGTCGCCGCAGAAAACGTGTATGCCGTCTGAAGTTTCGAGAAGGTAGCTGGTGTGGCGGTCTGTGTGGCCGGGTGTTGCCCAAACGGTAACCTGACCGTTGCCGAAGGTGAATCGTGTGCCGGCGGTTACGGTGTGGGTGGCGGCTTCGATGTCGGATTCGCCGTAAACGGGCGATTCCATGTAGCCGCGCCAGAGTGCCGCCGCACCGCCTTCGTGGTCGGGATGGGGGTGCGTTACCCAGGTTTGGGCGAGCATGAGTCGGTTGCGTACGAGGAATTCCAAGACGGGCGAGGGTTCGGAAGGATCGACGCAGACGGCATGGTTGCCGTGCTGTATCATCCAGATGTAGTTGTCGGTCAGGGCTTTGACGGGGGTAATTTTCATGAGTGTTCCTTGATGGTTCGGATGCCGTCTGAAAGGTGTATCCGAAAGGCGTTAATATACAGCGGAACCCTAGCAAACGCCATCATGCTGTTTCAGGCGGCATTTTTTCTTATAAAAACCTTTCAGCAACAATATATTGCCAAACTGCAAACCAAACTGCCTTTGATAACTGCCGACCTTCCCTCTAAAATACGTTCGAATTTTTAAATATATAAACTCAATAGATCGAATATGCCGCAACAAACCATGAATTTAATGCGCGAGTGCATACCCATTTTTACCGTATTGAGCGATGAAAACCGCCATCAGATCCTGCATGTATTGTGGAAACACGGTAGGATGAATGTGAATGAGCTGACCGAGCATCTGCATCTGTCGCGCCCTGCTGTGTCGCACCATTTAAAAATCATGCTGCAAGCCGGAGCGGTGGCGGTGGAGCAGGTCGGCAAAGAGCGGTTTTACAGTATTGCCATGGCGGATGCGGTGGCGAGATTGAAACAGCTTGCCGATTTGATGGCTCAAAATTGCCCGCTTTCAAAATAGGGTTATCCGTTGGCCCTTTATTTTTACCCAAATACGTTTACATTTTTAAACTTATCAACTTAAAGGAACGATCATATTATTCACGCCATTCACTTTTCAAAACGGCAAAACCGCCAAAAACCGTATCTTCAAATCCGCCATGGAAGAGCAACTTGCCCAAAACGACCAGCCGTCTGAAAAACTTGTCCGCCTGTACGGCGCTTGGGCAGAAGGCGGCGCAGGCGTTTTGGTGACGGGCAATGTGATGGTGGCTGAAAGCGGCAAAGGTTCGATAAACGATGTGTTGATTTCAGACGACCGCGCCCTTGAAATGCTGAAAAAATGGGCGAAAGCCCGCATGCAAAACGACACGCTGCTCATCATGCAAATCAATCATGCGGGCAAACAGTCGCCTGCGGTGGTCAATAAAACACCGCTTGCACCGAGCGCCGTGCCGCTGGTGGGCATGAATGGCTTTATCAATCCGCCGCGCGAATTGAGTGCCGATGAAATCAACGGGCTGATTCAGCAATTCGTACAAACTGCCAAAATTGCCGAACAGGCAGGCTTTTCAGGCGTACAAATTTACGCCGTACACGGTTATCTCATCAGCCAATTCCTCTCGCCGCACCACAACCGCCGCCAAGACCAATGGGGCGGCAGTTTGGAAAACCGTATGCGCTTCCTTTTGGAAACCTACACCGCTATTCGCGCTGCCGCGGGCAAAGATTTCTTGGTGGGCGTAAAACTCAATTCGGCAGATTTCCAAAAAGGCGGATTTGACGAAAGCGAATCGGTGCAGGTGGTGCAAAAACTGTCGGAAATGGGCATTGATTTTATTGAAGTTTCCGGTGGCAACTACGAAAGCCCGCAAATGCTCGCCGCCAAAGACAGCACCCGCAAACGCGAAGCCTTCTTCATCGATTACGCCGAAAAAGCCCGTGCAGCCAGCCAAGCCCCGCTGATTATCACCGGCGGATTCCGTTCGCAAACCGCCATGGAAGATGCCTTATCCAGCGGTCATTTGGATTTGGTCGGCATAGCCCGCCCGTTTGCCTTAGTCCCTGATTTGGCGAACAAAATGCAAAACAGAACTTACCAAACCGTACAAGCAGACCGCATCCAAACTGGCGTAGCATTTGTTGATAAAAAAGCGGGTGCAATGTTAGAAATGAACTGGTATATGACGCAAATGGATTTGATCGGACAAGGAAAACAGTCCAACCCTAAATTGTCGGCGTGGAAAGTATTGCTGAAAACTTTGCGGGAAAACGGTAAAGCGGGATTGAGTACCGGCAGGGCTTGAGAATGGTCAAAATGCCGTCTGAAACGGGTTTCAAAACCTTTTTTAGACGGCATTTGTTTGGGCAGACGGTTTAGCCCAAGGCTTTACGTGCGCCGGCAAAGAGGCGGTACCAGCCGGACAGTTCCGTCCAGCCTTCCGGTTTCCGGCTCATTTGTGCGGCACGGTACACGCGTTCGGGGTGGGGCATCATAATGGTAACGCGGCCGTCGGCGTTGGTAATGCCGGCGATGCCCTGCGGCGAGCCGTTGGGGTTGAGCGGATAGGTTTGGGTAACCTGGTTTTGACCGTCCACATATTGCAGCGCGATGCCCAAATCGGCGGAAATATTGCCGCCGTGAAGCGCGAAGTCGGCGCGGCCTTCGCCGTGGCTGACCACGACAGGCAGGCTGGAGTCTTGCATTTCGTTCAAAATCAGCGACGCTGATTTGGGGACGTGAACCATATTCAGGCGCGCTTCAAACTGCTCGCTCAGGTTGCGTTTGAACTTCGGCCATGTTTCTGCGCCCGGGATAATTTCGGCAAGGTTGCTGACCATTTGGCAGCCGTTGCACACGCCCAATGTCAGCGTGTTCGGATCGGCAAAGAAGGCGGCGAATTGGTCGCGCAAGGCAGGGTGGAACAGGATGGATTTCGCCCAGCCTTCACCCGCGCCGAGTACGTCGCCGTAGCTGAAGCCGCCGCACGCCGCCAGCATTTTGAAGTCGGCAAGGCGGAAGCGGCCAGCCATCAGGTCGGACATATGCACGTCGTAGGCATCGAATCCGGCGCGGGTGAAGGCGGCGGCCATTTCGATTTGCCCGTTTACGCCCTGTTCGCGCAGGATGGCGATTTTAGGTTTCGCGCCACTGTTGATAAACGGCGCGGCGATGTCTTCGTTCACGTCGAACTTCACGTCGGCAAACAATGCGCTGTGTTCGTTGTCGCCAATCAGGGCGAACTCGCTGTCGGCGCAGGCAGGGTTGTCGCGCAGGCGTTGGATGGCGTGGCTGGTTTCCTGCCACGCGCGTTGCAGGTCGGCGCGGTTTTGTTCCAAGAAATAACCGTAACCAAAGAAAGAAATAAACTCATTGTCAAAATCAGGAGAGCCAATCCGGCTGACCGCATCGGTTAAGCCGGCCGTTTCAAATGCCGCATCAACATAATCCCTATCTTTTTGGCGGATTTGGATAACCGCGCCTAATTCTTCATTGAATAAGATTTTAATGGCGGCATGATTATAAAGTTCGTCAGATAAGTCTTCGGCAGGGTCGCCTTGAAAATCCGGGAGATGAATCGGCAGGAATTTATCCATCAGGCAATCTATATCGGCACTAATACCGCACCGTGCCGCAAACGCCATTTCCGCCAGCGTCGCAAACAAACCGCCGTCGCTGCGGTCGTGATACGCCAAAAGTTTGTCTTCGGCGACAAGCTGTTGAATTACGCTGTAAAACGCTTTCAGACGGCCTGCATCGTCCAAATCGGGCGCGTCGCCGCTCATGTTGTTGTACACCTGACCGAACGCCGAGCCGCCCATGCGCGCTTTGCCGAAGCCCAAATCGATAAACAGCAATACGCTGCCTTCGACGTTTTTCAATTCGGGCGTAACGGTTTTTCGCACGTCTTTAACAGGCGCGAACGCGGAAATAATCAGGCTCAACGGCGAAACCACGGATTTTTTCTCTTCGCCGTCCTGCCACACGGTTTTCATCGACAGGCTGTCTTTACCTACGGGAATGCTCAAATCCAATGCCTGGCAGGCTTTAGAAACGGCTTCGACGGTGCGGTAGAGTTTTTCGTCTTCGCCTTCGTTGCCGCACGCCGCCATCCAGTTGGCGGAAAGTTTGATGTTGCCGATGTCGCCGATGTTGACTGCCGCGATGTTGGTGATGGCTTCGCCGACGCACATTCTGCCCGAGGCGGGCGCGTCAAACAGGGCGACGGCCGGTTTTTCGCCCATAGACATCGCTTCGCCGCGATAGGTGTTGAAGCCCATCATGGTAACGGCGCAGTCGGCTACGGGGGTTTGGTATTTGCCGACCATTTGGTCGCGGTGGGTCATGCCGCCGACGCTGCGGTCGCCGATGGTAATCAGGAAGTTTTTGGCGGCTACGGCAGGCAGGCGCAAAACGCGGTAGGCGGCTTCGGTGATGTCGATATCGCCCGCGTGAAACGGTTTTTTGGACGGCGTAACCGTTTTGTCGGTACGCGTGGTTTTGGGCGGTTTGCCGAGCAAGACGTTCAGCGGCAAATCGACGGGGTTGTTGGAGAACAAATCGTCGCGCACTTTCAAATGACCGTCGTCGGTCGCCGTGCCGACTACGGCAAACGGGCAGCGTTCGCGTTCGCAGATGGCGCGGAAGGTGTCCAAATCTTTTTCCAAAATCGACAAGACATAACGCTCTTGCGATTCGTTACACCAGATTTGCAAAGGCGTTAAACCGTGTTCTTCCAACGGCACTTCGCGCAGCTCGAATACCGCGCCGCGTCCGGCATCGTTGACCAATTCAGGGAAAGCGTTGGACAAGCCGCCCGCGCCCACGTCGTGGATGGAGATAATCGGGTTTTGGTCGCCGAGCTGCCAGCAGCGGTCGATGACTTCCTGCGCGCGGCGTTCGATTTCAGGGTTGCCGCGTTGTACGGAGTTGAAGTCCAAAGACGCATCATTTGTACCGGTATCCATCGAAGAAGCCGCACCGCCGCCCAAGCCGATGAGCATGCCCGGGCCGCCCAGTTGGATCAGCAGTGCGCCTTCGGGGATTTCGTCTTTGTGCGTCTGCTGCGCCTGAATGCTGCCCAAACCGCCGGCAATCATAATCGGTTTGTGGTAGCCGCGAACCTGACCGTCAAATTTTTCTTCAAAGGTGCGGAAGTAGCCCAAGAGGTTCGGGCGGCCGAATTCGTTGTTGAACGCCGCACCGCCAATCGGGCCTTCAATCATGATGTCCAACGGCGAGGAAATGTGTTCCGGCTTGCCGTAGTCTTGTTCCCACGGCTGTTTGAGGTCGGGGATGTTGAGGTTGGACACGGTAAAGCCGGTCAAGCCCGCTTTCGGACGCGAACCTTTGCCCGTCGCACCTTCGTCGCGGATTTCGCCGCCCGCGCCTGTTGCCGCGCCCGCAAACGGCGCGATGGCGGTCGGGTGGTTGTGCGTTTCCACTTTCATGATGATGTGGGTGTCTTCCTCGTGGAAACGGTAGCCTTGGTTTTCCGCTGCATTCGGATAGAAACGCTCGATTTTCGCGCCTTTGATCACGGACGAATTGTCTTTATAGGCGACGACCGTACCTTCGGGATGCGCGTTGTGCGTGTCGCGTATCATGCCGAACAGGGATTTCGGTTGTTTTTCGCCGTTGAGGATGAAATCGGCGTTGAAGATTTTGTGGCGGCAGTGTTCGCTGTTTGCCTGCGCGAACATCATCAGCTCCACATCGGACGGATTGCGCTGCAAAGCCTGATAGTTTTCAACCAGATAATCGATTTCGTCGGCGGAGAGTGCCAAACCCGTTTCGGTATTGGCTTTGACCAAAGCCTCTTTACCGCCGCCCAAAACATCGACGGTGGAGAAGGTTTCGGATTTGAGATGGTGGAATAATTTGGATGCCGTCTGAAAATCGGGCAGCACGGATTCGGTCATGCGGTCGTGCAGCAACGCCGCCCATTGCTGTTTCTGTTCATCGGTAAGCGCACCTTCCAGCCACACCGCCATACCGCGCTCGATGCGTTCGATGCCTGCCAAACCGCAGTTTTCCGCGATATTGGTCGCCTTGGAAGCCCACGGCGAAATCGTACCCAAACGGGGCGTTACCAAAAACAAATGCAAACCCTCGCGCGCTTCGGGCGTTTGTTCAACGCTTTGCGCCGCCAACAAGGCTTGCAGTTTTTCGACAGTCGCGGCATCAAGTGCTTTCTCGCTGCCGGCGAAATACCAAAATTCGCTGCTTAATTTGACTTCGGGCAGGCCGAGTGCGGCGGCTTTTTGCAAGAGTTTTTCGACACGGAAATCGGAAAGGGCGGTAACGCCGCGCAAGGGCAAAACAACAGACATGGATTCGGCTCTCAAATGCGGTTGGAAAAGCTGTCATTATATGCGCAACGGGGGCTGTATTGCTTGGGTATTTTGGTTTAAAATGTTGACAATCTGACGGGGGTTCCCGTTTTTCGGATGTGTTTGTATTGTTTGTTCAAAGGAAATTTTATGAAAAAAATCGAGGCGATTGTCAAACCGTTCAAGCTCGACGACGTGCGCGAGGCGTTGACGGAAATCGGCATTACGGGCATGACCGTCAGCGAGGTCAAAGGGTTCGGCAGGCAGAAGGGGCATACGGAAATCTATCGCGGTGCGGAATACGCCGTCGATTTCCTGCCCAAGGTCAAAATCGAGTTGGTGTTGGCGGATGATGCCGTGGAACGCGCGATTGACGTGATTGTCGAGGTGGCGCGTTCGGGCAAAATCGGCGACGGCAAGATTTTTGTGCTGCCGGTCGAGGAGGCAATCCGTATCCGCACGGGCGAACGTTCGGACGCGGCGGTTTGAGCGTTTGGAATGGAAATGCCGTCTGAAAGGCTTTCAGACGGCATTTGTTTTTGGGTCTGTACCAGATTAGCAGATATGTTACCCTCGAAATATGAAGATAACACACTGCAAATTAAAGAAAGAAGTACAAAAAGAACCGCTCCGTTCTTTTGTACCGGAAGTTACCGCCCGTTCTGCCGCCGATATTTTGGGTATCCATCCCGATTCGGCGGCACTGTTTTACCGTAAAATCCGCACGGTTACCAACCATCGTTTGGCCTTGGCTGCCGATGAGGTTTTCGAGGGCCCCGCCGGGCCGGGCGGAAGCTGTTTCGGCGTACGGCGTAAAGGCAGACGCGGTCGCGGCGCGGCAGGAAAAGCGGTTGTCTTCGGCATTCCGAAACGCAACGGGCGGGCCTATACCGTTGCCGCGGACAATGCCGAGCCTGAAACGTTGCTCCCTGCCGTCAAAAAGAAAATCATGCCGGACGGTATTGTTTATGCCGATAGCCCGGGCAGCCGCGGCAAGTCGGACGCGGGCGGTTTTACCCGTTGCCGCATCAACCGTTCCAAGGAATTTGCAGACCGTCGGAACCACATTAACGGCATTGGGGATTTTTGGAATCAGGCAAAACGCGCCTTGCGGAAATACAACGGAATCGATCGTAAACCTTTCCCGCCGTTGTTGAGGGAATGCGAATTTCGATTTAACTTCGGCACACCGTCCCGGCAGCTAAAAATCCTGCGGGATCGGTGTGGAATTTAGGGATAATCTAGTACAGCCCCTATTTATTTTGTGCCTTACTTTCAGTACCAATTGCCACCGCACTTAAATTTGTTGCCTGAGAAGATGTCCCCACTGCAATTCCTTTCGTACCACTGGCAGCACTGCTTTTCCCTAAGGAAATACCAAAATTCGATGCATTAGCAGAAGTACCCAATGCCACTCAATTTTAGATGCCGATGCTTTATCGTTCCATGATAAGGAGCCATTATTACCTTCTTGCAAAGTAGAATCCGCCCCATAAGAAGACAAAGCACTCATTAACAAAATACCAGCCGCTATCGCGGACGACCTATATACATAACATTACTTCATATCATTTCATTCAGTATCAATAGTATAGGATAACTCCCCCCCCCCGTCAATCGAAATAATTCCCGTATTTTAATGTCGTATTGTTCCTGTATATTTAGTGATGTGATAAGTATAGTTTATTTTTTGAGGTTTTTATGAATTTACCTTTTCGGGCAATGGTGTCTGATTTAGGTGGCACACTTTTAACACCTGAACATTTAGTGGGTGATCTTACCATTGATACTCTGAGAGTATTAGAGCAAAAAGGCGTAGATATTATTTTGGCAACAGGACGCAATCATACCGATATGTCATCCATTCTTGGAAAAATCGGTGCGGAACGTGCGGTTATGATTACATCAAACGGTGCTCGTGTACGGGATTTACAGGGTAATTTGCTTTATAGCAATAGTTTGCCTGAAGAATTAGTTCTCGAGCTTTACAAAACATCATATGTGGGAAATCTTATTCAGATACCAAGATTTTGTCGCCATCAATAAACCTCAAGGCATATCCGTCCACCGTTCCGGCGGCGAAGTCAGTCTGACGGCAACACTTGCGGCACAGTTGGGCGTAGAAAAGGTATGGTTGCTGCACAGGTTGGACAAGCAGGCCGGAGGCATATTGCTGTTTGCCCTTAATCCCCAAAGTGCCGCTGTTCTTGCCGCACAGTTTGCCGAAAGGAAAATGAAGAAAACCTATTTGGCTTTGTCCGACCGCAAACCGTCCAAAAAACAAGGATGGATAAAAGGCGGCATGGAAAAATCCAGGCGCGGGATGTGGAAGCTGACGCGCAATATGGAAAATATTGCCGTTACCCGGTTTTTCAGTATCCGCATCAGTGAAAAAATGCGGCTGTTCATCCTTGAGCCACATACGGGTAAGACACATCAGTTGAGGGTGGTAATGAAGAGTCTGGGCAGCTCTATATTTGGGGACAGCCTGTATGGAGGAACAGAATCCGAAACTATGTTCCTGTATGCGTGAAAAATACAATTTACCTATCAACAACAAGAAATCGAAATTACCGCACCTTTGAAAAATGCATGGCAGGCCGAAAATATCTCTCATGCACTGGAAGAATTTTATATGGCAAAAGCAGGTTAATAGATATAAATCAATTAAAACAATATGATAAATATTTTTATAAAATTTTTTCAAAAAACGGTTGACCGCAAATCTCTTTAAGCGTATAGTTCGGTTCTTCGCCGCTGCCGAAGCGGCGGACGAACTGAAAAGTATAGCACGGAATGTCGGAAATATCGAGAGATATCTTAGACAGGCGGAAGGGATACTTTATAATTTCGCAACGCTCTTTAACAAAACAGATTACCGATAAGTGTGAGTGCCTTGGGCCTCGCACTGTTTGAAAGACAGACGAGATGATGTTTTGAACATTGTCCTGTCGGTTTCTTTGAAGCAGACCAGAAGTTAAAAAGTTAGAGATTGAACATAAGAGTTTGATCCTGGCTCAGATTGAACGCTGGCGGCATGCTTTACACATGCAAGTCGGACGGCAGCACAGGGAAGCTTGCTTCTCGGGTGGCGAGTGGCGAACGGGTGAGTAACATATCGGAACGTACCGGGTAGCGGGGGATAACTGATCGAAAGATCAGCTAATACCGCATACGTCTTGAGAGGGAAAGCAGGGGACCTTCGGGCCTTGCGCTATCCGAGCGGCCGATATCTGATTAGCTGGTTGGCGGGGTAAAGGCCCACCAAGGCGACGATCAGTAGCGGGTCTGAGAGGATGATCCGCCACACTGGGACTGAGACACGGCCCAGACTCCTACGGGAGGCAGCAGTGGGGAATTTTGGACAATGGGCGCAAGCCTGATCCAGCCATGCCGCGTGTCTGAAGAAGGCCTTCGGGTTGTAAAGGACTTTTGTCAGGGAAGAAAAGGCCGTTGCCAATATCGGCGGCCGATGACGGTACCTGAAGAATAAGCACCGGCTAACTACGTGCCAGCAGCCGCGGTAATACGTAGGGTGCGAGCGTTAATCGGAATTACTGGGCGTAAAGCGGGCGCAGACGGTTACTTAAGCAGGATGTGAAATCCCCGGGCTCAACCCGGGAACTGCGTTCTGAACTGGGTGACTCGAGTGTGTCAGAGGGAGGTGGAATTCCACGTGTAGCAGTGAAATGCGTAGAGATGTGGAGGAATACCGATGGCGAAGGCAGCCTCCTGGGATAACACTGACGTTCATGTCCGAAAGCGTGGGTAGCAAACAGGATTAGATACCCTGGTAGTCCACGCCCTAAACGATGTCAATTAGCTGTTGGGCAACTTGATTGCTTGGTAGCGTAGCTAACGCGTGAAATTGACCGCCTGGGGAGTACGGTCGCAAGATTAAAACTCAAAGGAATTGACGGGGACCTGCACAAGCGGTGGATGATGTGGATTAATTCGATGCAACGCGAAGAACCTTACCTGGTTTTGACATGTGCGGAATCCTCCGGAGACGGAGGAGTGCCTTCGGGAGCCGTAACACAGGTGCTGCATGGCTGTCGTCAGCTCGTGTCGTGAGATGTTGGGTTAAGTCCCGCAACGAGCGCAACCCTTGTCATTAGTTGCCATCATTCGGTTGGGCACTCTAATGAGACTGCCGGTGACAAGCCGGAGGAAGGTGGGGATGACGTCAAGTCCTCATGGCCCTTATGACCAGGGCTTCACACGTCATACAATGGTCGGTACAGAGGGTAGCCAAGCCGCGAGGCGGAGCCAATCTCACAAAACCGATCGTAGTCCGGATTGCACTCTGCAACTCGAGTGCATGAAGTCGGAATCGCTAGTAATCGCAGGTCAGCATACTGCGGTGAATACGTTCCCGGGTCTTGTACACACCGCCCGTCACACCATGGGAGTGGGGGATACCAGAAGTAGGTAGGGTAACCGCAAGGAGCCCGCTTACCACGGTATGCTTCATGACTGGGGTGAAGTCGTAACAAGGTAGCCGTAGGGGAACCTGCGGCTGGATCACCTCCTTTCTAGAGAAAGAAGGGGCTTTAGGCATTCACACTTATCGGTAAACTGAAAAGATGCGGAAGAAGCTTGAGTGAAGGCAAGGTTCGCTTAAGAAGGGAAACCGGGTTTGTAGCTCAGCTGGTTAGAGCACACGCTTGATAAGCGTGGGGTCGGAGGTTCAAGTCCTCCCAGACCCACCAAGAACGGGGGCATAGCTCAGTTGGTAGAGCACCTGCTTTGCAAGCAGGGGGTCATCGGTTCGATCCCGTTTGCCTCCACCAAAACTTTACAAATGAAAGCAAGTTTGCTGTTTTTAGCAGCTTATTTTGATTTGCGAAGTAGAATAACGACGCATCGATCTTTAACAAATTGGAAAGCCGAAATCAACAAACAAAGACAATGAGTTTGTTTTGATTTTTTATTCTTTGCAAAGGATAAAAAATCTCTCGCAAGAGAAAAGAAAACAAACATAGTATTTGGGTGATGATTGTATCGACTTAATCCTGAAACACAAAAGGCAGGATTAAGACACAACAAAGCAGTAAGCTTTATCAAAGTAGGGATTTCAAGTTTGCTTACTTAGTCAACGGGTAGGTAAACGAAGTCAAAGAAGTTCTTGAAATGATAGAGTCAAGTGAATAAGTGCATCAGGCGGATGCCTTGGCGATGATAGGCGACGAAGGACGTGTAAGCCTGCGAAAAGCGCGGGGGAGCTGGCAATAAAGCTATGATTCCGCGATGTCCGAATGGGGAAACCCACTGCATTCTGTGCAGTATCCTAAGTTGAATACATAGGCTTAGAGAAGCGAACCCGGAGAACTGAACCATCTAAGTACCCGGAGGAAAAGAAATCAACCGAGATTCCGCAAGTAGTGGCGAGCGAACGCGGAGGAGCCTGTACGTAATAACTGTCGAGATAGAAGAACAAGCTGGGAAGCTTGACCATAGCGGGTGACAGTCCCGTATTCGAAATCTCAACAGCGGTACTAAGCGTACGAAAAGTAGGGCGGGACACGTGAAATCCTGTCTGAATATGGGGGGACCATCCTCCAAGGCTAAATACTCATCATCGACCGATAGTGAACCAGTACCGTGAGGGAAAGGCGAAAAGAACCCCGGGAGGGGAGTGAAACAGAACCTGAAACCTGATGCATACAAACAGTGGGAGCGCCCTAGTGGTGTGACTGCGTACCTTTTGTATAATGGGTCAACGACTTACATTCAGTAGCGAGCTTAACCGGATAGGGGAGGCGTAGGGAAACCGAGTCTTAATAGGGCGATGAGTTGCTGGGTGTAGACCCGAAACCGAGTGATCTATCCATGGCCAGGTTGAAGGTGCCGTAACAGGTACTGGAGGACCGAACCCACGCATGTTGCAAAATGCGGGGATGAGCTGTGGGTAGGGGTGAAAGGCTAAACAAACTCGGAGATAGCTGGTTCTCCCCGAAAACTATTTAGGTAGTGCCTCGAGCAAGACACTGATGGGGGTAAAGCACTGTTATGGCTAGGGGGTTATTGCAACTTACCAACCCATGGCAAACTCAGAATACCATCAAGTGGTTCCTCGGGAGACAGACAGCGGGTGCTAACGTCCGTTGTCAAGAGGGAAACAACCCAGACCGCCGGCTAAGGTCCCAAATGATAGATTAAGTGGTAAACGAAGTGGGAAGGCACAGACAGCCAGGATGTTGGCTTAGAAGCAGCCATCATTTAAAGAAAGCGTAATAGCTCACTGGTCGAGTCGTCCTGCGCGGAAGATGTAACGGGGCTCAAATCTATAACCGAAGCTGCGGATGCCGGTTTACCGGCATGGTAGGGGAGCGTTCTGTAGGCTGATGAAGGTGCATTGTAAAGTGTGCTGGAGGTATCAGAAGTGCGAATGTTGACATGAGTAGCGATAAAGCGGGTGAAAAGCCCGCTCGCCGAAAGCCCAAGGTTTCCTACGCAACGTTCATCGGCGTAGGGTAAGTCGGCCCCTAAGGCGAGGCAGAAATGCGTAGTCGATGGGAAACAGGTTAATATTCCTGTACTTGATTCAAATGCGATGTGGGGACGGAGAAGGTTAGGTTGGCAAGCTGTTGGAATAGCTTGTTTAAGCCGGTAGGTGGAAGACTTAGGCAAATCCGGGTTTTCTTAACACCGAGAAGTGATGACGAGTGTCTACGGACACGAAGCAACCGATACCACGCTTCCAGGAAAAGCCACTAAGCTTCAGTTTGAATCGAACCGTACCGCAAACCGACACAGGTGGGCAGGATGAGAATTCTAAGGCGCTTGAGAGAACTCGGGAGAAGGAACTCGGCAAATTGATACCGTAACTTCGGGAGAAGGTATGCCCTCTAAGGTTAAGGACTTGCTCCGTAAGCCCCGGAGGGTCGCAGAGAATAGGTGGCTGCGACTGTTTATTAAAAACACAGCACTCTGCCAACACGAAAGTGGACGTATAGGGTGTGACGCCTGCCCGGTGCCGGAAGGTTAATTGAAGATGTGCAAGCATCGGATCGAAGCCCCGGTAAACGGCGGCCGTAACTATAACGGTCCTAAGGTAGCGAAATTCCTTGTCGGGTAAGTTCCGACCCGCACGAATGGCGTAACGATGGCCACACTGTCTCCTCCCGAGACTCAGCGAAGTTGAAGTGGTTGTGAAGATGCAATCTACCCGCTGCTAGACGGAAAGACCCCGTGAACCTTTACTGTAGCTTTGCATTGGACTTTGAAGTCACTTGTGTAGGATAGGTGGGAGGCTTGGAAGCAGAGACGCCAGTCTCTGTGGAGTCGTCCTTGAAATACCACCCTGGTGTCTTTGAGGTTCTAACCCAGACCCGTCATCCGGGTCGGGGACCGTGCATGGTAGGCAGTTTGACTGGGGCGGTCTCCTCCCAAAGCGTAACGGAGGAGTTCGAAGGTTACCTAGGTCCGGTCGGAAATCGGACTGATAGTGCAATGGCAAAAGGTAGCTTAACTGCGAGACCGACAAGTCGGGCAGGTGCGAAAGCAGGACATAGTGATCCGGTGGTTCTGTATGGAAGGGCCATCGCTCAACGGATAAAAGGTACTCCGGGGATAACAGGCTGATTCCGCCCAAGAGTTCATATCGACGGCGGAGTTTGGCACCTCGATGTCGGCTCATCACATCCTGGGGCTGTAGTCGGTCCCAAGGGTATGGCTGTTCGCCATTTAAAGTGGTACGTGAGCTGGGTTTAAAACGTCGTGAGACAGTTTGGTCCCTATCTGCAGTGGGCGTTGGAAGTTTGACGGGGGCTGCTCCTAGTACGAGAGGACCGGAGTGGACGAACCTCTGGTGTACCGGTTGTAACGCCAGTTGCATAGCCGGGTAGCTAAGTTCGGAAGAGATAAGCGCTGAAAGCATCTAAGCGCGAAACTCGCCTGAAGATGAGACTTCCCTTGCGGTTTAACCGCACTAAAGGGTCGTTCGAGACCAGGACGTTGATAGGTGGGGTGTGGAAGCGCGGTAACGCGTGAAGCTAACCCATACTAATTGCCCGTGAGGCTTGACTCTATCATTTGAAGGACTTCAAGAGATAAAAGCTTACTGACTGATTCAGTCATTACCGAATATATTGATTAAGGCTTTACCGATTTGCAACAGTTTAAGTTTGGCGGCCATAGCGAGTTGGTCCCACGCCTTCCCATCCCGAACAGGACCGTGAAACGACTCAGCGCCGATGATAGTGTGGTTCTTCCATGCGAAAGTAGGTCACTGCCAAACACCCTTTCAGAAAACCCCCGGATATCCGGGGGTTTTTGCTTTGCCCGGAAAAAATGTCGGGGATGGCGGGACGGCATCTGTACGGTGTCCGGTCGGGTTTGCGGAGGAACGGCTTGAAACTTTGGGATATTCATTTTAGAATGACCCGTTTTATAGCGGATTAACAAAAATCAGGACAAGGCGGCGGGCCGCAGGCAGTACGGATAGTACGGAACCGGTTCGCCCGGTGCTTCATCACCTTAGGGAACCGTTCCCTTTGAGCCGGGGCGGGGCAACGCCGTACCGGTTTTTGTTAATCCGCCATATCGTCGCAAGATGCGGTTTGTTGTTTGCAACCCTTAAAGGAAAAACCATGAAAAAAATGTTTGTATTGTTCTGTATGCTGTTCTCCTGCGCCTTCTCCCTTGCGGCGGTAAACATCAATGCGGCTTCGCAGCAGGAGCTGGAGGCGCTGCCGGGCATAGGCCCGGCGAAGGCGAAGGCCATTGCGGAATACCGCGCGCAAAACGGCGCGTTCAAGTCTGTGGACGATTTGATCAAGGTGAAGGGCATCGGTCCGGCGGTGCTGGCGAAGCTGAAAGACCAGGCTTCCGTCGGCGCGCCCGCACCAAAAGGCCCCGCCAAACCGGTGCTGCCTGCGGTTAAAAAATAGAGTGGGAAATATGCATACTGCTGAATGGGATAGTAAGTCTGTTCAAAGAAATATGTTGAATAATCTGTTCTTATTGGAAGTAAAGTAATGACTGATAATCGGGGGTTTACGCTGGTTGAATTAATATCAGTGGTCTTGATATTGTCTGTACTTGCTTTAATTGTTTATCCGAGCTATCGCAATTATGTTGAGAAAGCAAAGATAAATGCAGTGCGGGCAGCCTTGTTAGAAAATGCACATTTTATGGAAAAGTTTTATCTGCAGAATGGGAGATTTAAACAAACATCTACCAAATGGCCAAGTTTGCCGATTAAAGAGGCAGAAGGCTTTTGTATCCGTTTGAATGGAATCGCGCGCGGGGCTTTAGACAGTAAATTCATGTTGAAGGCGGTAGCCATAGATAAAGATAAAAATCCTTTTATTATTAAGATGAATGAAAATCTAGTAACCTTTATTTGCAAGAAGTCCGCCAGTTCGTGTAGTGACGGGCTGGATTATTTTAAAGGAAATGATAAGGACTGCAAGTTACTTAAGTAGGCTTGTTTACAAATCGATCGATAGTGTTTCAGTATTTGTGCGGTTTTCCGCCTTGATGGAATGAGAATCGTGTAATATTAAGCCTATAGTTATGACCCGTGATCCGTATCTGGATTGTTTCTGGATAAAAGAATAAACCCAATTATCTTTAGCCGTGGATTTATGGTGCATGGTAGCAAAAATTGTATAGGGGTGTACATTACTCATCTGAAAAGGTGAACAGATTTTATAATGCCGTCTGAAGATGTTTTCAGACGGCATTTTGTTTCCAATTCGTTATAGGCTTAGTAATTTAAGGCATGTTTGCACCTTTAGACATAAGGGCAATCGCAGCCCCGTCCTTAATGTACAAATCACTATCCAGCTTCAACCATGCCTAATAGTTTTCCGAATCGAATACCTTCGCCCGATAACGCCCTAAGGAAATTTTTTGGACATCGCGAACCTTGTCCTGCTGAAAATACAAAAGGCCGCGTTCGACGATGTGGGGCGGAAATAGGAGGGGTAGGTAGATACGGGACATGGTTTGCTTCCAAGGAGTTGTTGAAATATGGGGAATTTACTGGTTTGGGCGATGTTTGGGGAGAGGGGTGGGAATTCTTGTTTTGCGAAGTGGAAAAAGGTCGTCTGAAAATGGGTTTCAGACGACCTTTCTGTGAAATGTGCATTTGAAGATATCCGATCGTTTGGAGGAAATTAAGTTCTGCTTATTTAGATGCATGAATTTTAATAAAATCTCAAATTATTTTTGATAAGCAATAAATTATATGTTATATAAAGTTAGTTCTCACTAGTCTAATTATTTAAATAGAAATGAAAAACAGTAAGTTAAAGGCGGTTGATTTTTTCTGTGGCGGAGGCGGAATGAGCTATGGAATGTAATCCGCCGGTATTCAGGTTTTAGCCGGGATAGATTACGAACTTAGCTGCAAAGAAACATATGAAGCCAATATAAATGCCAAATTTATACAGGCTGATATTTTTGAATTGCAGCCTGAAACCTTGGAAAAAGAACTCGGCTTAAAAAAGAATGATGATGATTTGATTCTTATAGGTTGTAGTCCTTGTCAATATTGGAGTGTTATTCAAACAGACAAAAGAAAATCGGAAAAATCCAAGAGTTTGCTTTTGGAGTTTCAGCGGTTTGTAGAATATTTCAATCCCGGATATGTTGTTGTAGAGAACGTACCGGGAATTCTGAGCAGAATGAAAGAAAGCGGGCTTGATAATTTCATAAAGTTATTGGAAGAAAAAGGATTTACCGTCCATTTCGGTATTCACAATACGGCTGATTACGGAATTCCCCAAAGCCGTAAAAGATTTACGTTAATTGCAAACAGAATAACCAAAAAAAGCTGGAACCAGTCAAGTATTCGGGCAAACGGCTTACGGTACGCGATGTTTTGGGAATGGAAAACGGCTTTCCCAAAATTATGGCAGGACATCAAGACGAGACGGATTTTATGCATAGTTGTGCGGGATTATCCGATATCAATTTGAAACGATTGGCTTTGATACCTAAAAACGGAGGAAACCGTTTGGCTTTTGCGCATATTCCCGAATTACAGCTGGAATGTTTTATCGGAAAAGACAATAGTTTTAAAGACACGTTCGGTAGGCTATGGTGGGATAAGCCCGCACCTACCATAACGACCAAATTCTTTAGCATTTCCAACGGGCGGTTTGCCCATCCTGAAGAAGATAGGGCGTTATCCCTGCGAGAAGGTGCAACATTGCAATCGTTCCCTCGTAACTATGTCTTTAAAGCGGGCAGTAGGGACAAGATAGCCCGTTTGATTGGTAATGCCGTTCCTCCGATGTATGCGGAAAAAATAGGCAGGGCAATTGTTGATAATATCGAATGTTAGAAAAGGAGAAAACATGTCTGAAGAAAAATTGAAAATGAGTTTCGAGCCAACCGTAATCGAACATTTGGGTGTAAAGATGTATTCGCACACTGTTCCTGCGATTGCCGAGTTGATAGCGAATGCCTACGATGCATGTGCTACGGAAGTGGAAGTTAGGTTATTCGATAAACCGGAGCATAAAATCGTTATTAAAGATAATGGCATAGGAATGAGCTTCGATGAAATCAATGATTTTTATTTGAGAATCGGTCGGAACAGAAGGGAAGAAAAACAAGCCTCCCCGTGCGGAAGAATTCCAACGGGTAAAAAAGGTCTTGGTAAATTGGCATTATTCAGGCTTGGCAACAAAATCGAAATCTCTACTATCCAAGGAAACGAACGGGTTACTTTTACTTTGGATTATGCAGAGATTAAAAAAAGTGAGCGTATTTATCAACCGGAGTTTCAGAAAGAGTCTGTTAAACCCAATACCGAAAACGGAACAACTATAACTTTAACCGAGCTGACGAAAAAACAAGGATACCCGTTAGATAATTATGTGGGGCATCTTTCCCGTTTATTTGATTTTCCGGCTCAGGATTTTAAAATCAAAGTAAGCTTGAACGGCTCGGAACCAAGAATCATTGACGGAAACCTAAAATATAATCTTGTTACCCCACAATTCGAATGGGAATACCAGGATCTAGCAACCAATATTTCATCGTTATCTTCAAAATTCGAACAGTATGAATACAGCGGATTAATACAAGGTAAGTTCATTACAACGGAAAAACCTTTAAAGAATAATATGAAAGGTATTACCTTGTTTGCCAACGGCAGAATGGTAAATATGCCCGAGTTTTTCACTGATAGCGAATCCAGCCATTTCTAATCCTATCTGACAGGATGGTTAAGTATTGATTTTATAGATAATGATGGTGAAGATTTAATCGCTACAGATAGGACATCATTGGATTGGAAGCATCCTAAAACTTCAAAATTACGGGTTTTCCTTGGGGAAATCGTCTGAGCCATCGGGCAAGATTGGAGAAAAAGAAGAAAAAAAGAGAAAGATTACGAAGTGAAAGGTGAAAGCGGAGTTGATATCGAAAATTGGAAAAACAAATTGCCAGAAAAGGAAAGAGAACCGGTAGAAGTTATTTTGAATCGTTTGGAAGATTCGGAGCTTACAAATAAAGAACAAGCGGAAGTAATCTCTGCCTTACATAGTATTATTCCAGAATATCCTTACTATCATTGGCGGCATTTGCATCAGGATTTGCATACTGCCTGTAACGATTTTTACAATGAAAAGAAGGATTATTTAAGTGCTGCAATCGAGGCAGTTAAAGTTTTCGAAGATAAGGTTCAGAAGCAGACAGGTCTTCATAGCATAGACGGAAGAGAATTGATTGAAAAAGCCTTCGGGAGTAAAAAATCTATGCTTCTATTAACGAATAACAAAACGCAGGCGGAACAAAATTTAGAAGATGGTCTTGAACAGCTTGCATGCGGAACATGGACTGGATTTAGAAATCCTGTGCAACATGAGTTAAGAGCAAATTTATCTCCTAGTATTTTTAATGACAAGGATGCTTTGGATTTAATCAGCTTAGTTTCATATTTATTGAGAAAAGTGGAACAAACAAAAAAACGAGCTAAACCTACATCGCCTTAAATTTTATGACCGATATTTTCACTCCATCCAAACGTTCCTTCGTGATGTCAAAAATCCATAGCAAAGAAACCAAACCGGAAGTATTGGTAAGGAAATTTCTTTTTTCCCAAGGTTTCCGTTATCGGAAAAACGATAAGCGCTATGCAGGCAAACCGGATATCGTTTTGCCTAAATATAAAACAGTCGTGTTTATACACGGCTGTTTTTGGCACGGGCATTCTTGTAATAAAGGACATATCCCGAAAAGCAATATGGATTTTTGGTTGGAAAAAATCACAAAAAATCGCGAACGTGATATTAAAAATGAAACCGAGCTGGAAAAGATTGGTTTCAAAGTGATTGTCGTTTGGGAGTGCGAATTAAAAAATAAAGCTATTTGTAGGGAGCGATTAAATCGGTTGGTCGAGGAAATAAAAGATGCCGTCTGAAAAAATCAGACGGCATCTTCCTTTAATTAAGACCCTTATATATTGCGTCCCTAAGAAGGGGTGATTAACAAAAATTAACGCCCTTTACTTTCTACAAGTAACAGGGCTTTTTTTTTGCCCGTTTTTGAGGATTCGCAAATGGAAGATAAGCAAGGGATGACAAAGGAGGTTGCCGGCGTGATGACGGAGGCGCCGGCGGACGGCAGGAAGCCGGCAACCGCTTCGAATCTTCCCCCCCCCCCTTATCTAACAGGGGGGGGCACAGAAACCGAAACGGCGGGCAGGGTTCAGGAAGTCTTCGAATGTTACGAAACGTACATAACGGACGGTAAAGGAAACCTGTTAGGCGTTCCTCTTAGGCGCGGTGTATCAGATTCGGCTTTCATTGACCAAATCACATTTTCAATTCATGAAGACACGTTTTTCCATGTTTATGGACTTTCGTTTGATTTGTTCGATGATGACGATTTCATACGCGCGGCTTCCGCCAAGATGGAGGAAATTTTCGGATTCGGAATCATTGAAAAAGCCAAGCATTCGGGCGGGCGTTTCTATGAAGGCTGCTGGCTGATGGGAACGGAAAATGCCCAATACGGGCGCGTCCATTACGGCGGCCAACGTGAAACGATGTTGGTTGAATTGACGGCGGTAGGCTGCAATGCTGCAAATATTGGATGGGAATCAAGGCTTTTTGATTTTCTGACAAATGCGATTCGTCCAAAAATAACGCGCGTTGACATTGCAAAAGACTTTTTCAACGGAGAGTACAGCCCGAATCAGGCAAGAGAAGACCGCAATAAAGGTTTGTTTACGTGCCATCACGTCAAACCGAAGGGCGAATGTTTGGGGTCGGATTGGGAAGAAGACGATGAAGCCAAAATGACCAAAGGCAAGACCTATGGTATCGGCTCCCGTGAATCGTCCAAATATGTCCGCGTCTATGAAAAAGGCAAGCAGTTGGGCGATAAAACAAGCACATGGACGCGCTTTGAAATTGAATTCAAAGCAAAAGACATCGTTATCCCTTTCGAAGTTTTGCAGAATCCGGGCGAATATTTCGGCGGCGCATATCCCATTTGCGAACGATTCGCCCAAAAGGCAACGCGCATACACGCGGTTAAGGAAGATAAGGTTGTTTCAGCCGACCGCTGCCTTGAATGGGTAAAAAAACAGTTCGGACGTGCGGCAAACGGTCTGAAATTCATTTTTCCCGAATTGGACAAAGCCAAACTGTTTGAACTGATTGAGCCGAGTCATCACAAGCTGCCCAAGTCTTTGGCTCTCGAAGCCTACGACTGCGCCTTTTTGAAATCTCAAGTCATTCATGAACAGCCCGCATTCAAACCGTACAATGACCCTTATTATATGTACGAATATTACGAGAATCTTGAAAAACAGCTTGAACAGCAAAAACACGTCAACAATGAAGAAAGCTATAACAACTTCATTTACGACAAATTCGCAAGACTACCGATTTCATGGGCTTAAAGTGTCTGCCCGAAAGACGTTTAATCACACAAGGAAACCAAAAAATGAACATCCAACTTCAAGGCCACATCGTCGGCGTTAAAAAATTCAACGGACAAATCGAAGGCAAGAGCTTCGACTATTGCCGCCTGATTGTCGCCACACCCTTAGACAGCTCCCAAGGCAACGCATTGGGCAGCTCTACTACTGAATACGATTTCGGCGGCTCTGCCAATTTCGAGCAGTTCCGAAACGCCCAATTTCCGATCGAAGCAAACCTGAACGTGGAAATCGTCACTACGGGCAAAACTCAAAAACTGAAAGTCACCGGTTTTCAATTCGTTAAGAAAGGCTGATTGAATGCAGAAAGTCTATGTTGTCCAGTCCGTATCAACAGGGGACTTTCTGTATCTCTCTCCTGAAACGGGCGACATCGGACATACCAAATTAATTACCAATGCCGATTATTTCTACGACTTCGAAGAAGCGGTTAACGCAGGTTTGGAAGAAATCGGCAACCAATGCGAATTTGTCGTATTCGGATTTTTGAAAGACTGATTTTCGGATGTTCGGCGGTCGTCTGAAAAACTCTCCATCCATTACCGCCAAACACTTTTTGAAGGAAAATATCATGAAATTTATTAACACCTGCCGTAAATACGGCGCAAAACTGGCTGTTGTAACAGCCGCCCCGCTGGCTTTGGCGGCACAGGCAAACGCAGCGTTGCCCGAAACGGCAAAAAACGCTTTGGAAGCCGCAAAAGCGGACGGTATGGAAGCCGGTTGGATTGTAGTGGGCGTTTTCGCCGCGCTTTTTGTATTTTCCATCGTTAAGAGGGTGATGAAGTAAGGCGGCATGTACTGCCAAGTCGGAAATAAATGTCTTGAGAAGCACCGGGCCGAAAACCTTTATTTCAGCTTGGTAGTACCAAGAATCCAAGAAAACGGACAGATAATCAGGCCGGAATATAACGGCAGCATGTGGAAGATGTCGGACGGTCAGCCGCTAAGGCTTTCATTGGCGGAATGCAGTCCGAAAGACAACCTGCAAAGCGGTCTTGAAACAGGCCGGATAGTATTCGGCGTCCTCGCGTCCGTTTACTTTGTTTCCCTGCTGAAAAAGGTTTTGAAATGATGGATTTTTATTTCTATCTCGGCGTTGCCGTCCCCGTATTAATCGGGGCGGTTCTGTTTAAGGATTGAGCGCATGAAGTTATGGTGTCAAAATCAGGCTTTCAAAACAACCTTTGAAAGGCAGAACCATGAACAAGCCGTTTATCACTCAGGCGCAGTTGGCACTTTATAAATATCAGCCGTCAAGCGAGTATTTTGGGCAATCGATGGCGGTTATAGCGCAATCTGAATTTGTTGAATTTGCGAAGATTAATAAGTCTGAAAATGTTATTGATTGTTTCTCTTTTTTCTGGAATAGAAGAATCAAACATGACATTTGGTTAATATCATTTCCTGATAATTCGGAAATGGTAATTAAAGAATCCTTGAAAGATGGTCATAAAACATACAAATTTGAATTTTGCCAAATTGTCGATAATTGCAATTTTGATGATGTATTCGTTTGAAGCGAATGCAAATGCAGTAAAAATATCTGAAACTCTTTCGGTTGATACCGGACAAGGTGCGAAAATTCATAAGTTTGTACCTAAAAATAGTAAAACTTATTCATCTGATTTAATAAAAACGGTAGATTTAACACACATCCCCACGGGCGCAAAAGCCCGAATCAACGCCAAAATAACCGCCAGCGTATCCCGCGCCGGCGTATTGTCGGGGGTCGGCAAACTTGTCCGCCAAGGCGCGAAATTCGGCACAAGGGCGGTTCCCTATGTCGGAACAGCCCTTTTAGCCCACGACGTATACCAAACTTTCAAAGAAGACATAAAGGCACGAGGCTGCCGATACGATCCCGAAACCGACAAATTTGTAAAAGGCTACGAATATGCTAATTGCCTTTGGTACGAAGACGAAAGACGTATTAATAGAACCTATGGCTGCTACGGCGTTGACAGTTCGATTATGCGCCTTATGCCCGATCGCAGCAGATTCCCCGAAGTCCAACAACTGATGGAAAGTCAAATGGAAAGGATTGCTCGTCCTTTTTGGGATAAACGGAAAGAAGAAATTCCTAAAGATACTGCTTTAAAGTGGCGTCTTTTTCCTTTTAGTCATTGTGAATTTTTTTGGAACGGCGGCGGTTGTTTTGTACGTAACGGTGATAATTTAATTCATCGAGTTTATTTTAAACTTGGCCGCAATCCGAAATACAAAGAAGAAATGGATGCCAAAAAGCCGGAAGAGATTTTATCGTTGAAAGTCGATGCCGATCCCGACAAATACATAAAGGCAACCGGATATCCCGGTTATTCCGAAAAAGTAGAAGTCGCACCCGGAACAAAAGTGAATATGGGGCCCGTCACGGACAGGAACGGGAATCCCGTTCAGGTTGCCGCAACATTCGGCAGGGACGCGCAAGGCAACACCACGGCGGATGTACAAGTAATCCCGCGTCCCGACCTCACGCCCGCAAGCGCGGAAGCACCTCACGCACAGCCGCCGCCCGAAGTATCGCCCGCCGAAAACCCCGCAAACAACCCGGACCCCGATGAGAACCCCGGCACGCGCCCCAATCCCGAACCCGACCCCGATTTGAATCCCGATGCAAATCCCGATACGGACGGACAGCCCGGAACAAGCCCCGATTCCCCGGCCGTTCCGGACCGCCCAAACGGCAGGCATCGCAAAGAAAGGAAAGAAGGCGAAGACGGCGGGCTTTCGTGCGATTATTTTCCGGAAATCCTAGCCTGTCAGGAGATGGGCAAACCTTCGGACCGCATGTTTCACGATATAAGCATACCGCAGGTTACAGACGATAAAACATGGTCTTCACATAACTTTTTACCGTCTAACGGCGTATGTCCGCAGCCGAAAACCTTTCATGTTTTCGGCAGGCAATATCGGGCAAGCTATGAACCGTTGTGCGTGTTTGCCGAAAAAATCCGTTTTGCCGTACTGCTCGCCTTTATCATTATGTCGGCTTTTGTCGTTTTCGGTTCGTTGGGGGGGAATAAATGCCATTACTTGCCGGCCTGATTCCACTTTTAGGCATACTTCTGAAAATGCTGATTGTCAGAATCATCCTTGCAACAGGTCTGACATTCGTAACCTATGCCGGGTATCTCGCCGCACTGGAAAAGTTCAAAGGCTACACGGCAAATGCGATCAATTCCATGCCTTCCGACATATTGAACCTTCTTTTAATTTCGGGATTCGGTCAGGGGTTGGGCTGCCTGTTCGGCGCATTCTCGTTCTTCATTGGTATGCACGCATTCAAAAAACTGACGTTTGTCTTTCCGGGATGAGGTAGAAACATGATTTATCTGTTTACGGGAAACATGGGGGCAGGCAAAACCCCCCGCGTCGTCTCTATGATTTTGAACAACGAAGACGGATTGTTCAAAATGGAATTGGAAGACGGCACGGAGGCAGACCGGCCGCTTTATTTCTGCCATATCGACGGATTGGACAAACGAAAATTCAATGCCCGCGAACTGGCGGAAGGGCAAATCATGTCCGCCCCGCTTCGTGATGTCATACCGGAAGGCGCGGTGCTGATTGTTGGCGAAGCGCACTACACTTACCCGGTACGCGCGGCAGGCCGTCCCGTTCCGCCCTATATTCAGGAACTGACAGAACTCCGCCATCACGGGCATACCGTCATTTTGATGACGCGGCACCCGAGCCAACTTGATATATTCGTCCGCAACCTTGTTTCAAAGCATGTACACCTTGAACGCAAGGCAATCGGCATGAAACAGTATTATTGGTATAAATGCGTAACCTCGTTGGACAATCCCGCGGGCGTAAGCGGCGTAGAAGCCGCAAATTGGAAACCGCCTAAAGAAGCCTTCAAATACTATAAATCATCAAGCCGGCACCAAAAGTTCAAGAAAAAAGTGCCTTGGGCGGTTTGGGCGTTGATTGCGGTTGTAGGGTTTGTAGGCTGGAAAAGTTACGGCATGTTTCAAGTTTACAGCAAAGCCACAGACAGCCGGATTGAGCAGGAAGCGCAAAAAGAAAGCGTTGTGCAGACGATGACGGAGCAGACGGCATCATCAGAAACAGCGCCTTTTGAGCATTCCGACAATCTGAAACCTGAAGACTTTGTGCCGACTTTGCCCGAAAAGCCCGAAAGCAAGCCTATTTATAACACAGTCCGACAAGTAAAAACCTTTGAGCAAATCGCCGGATGCATAGACGGCGGAAAATCAGATTGCACATGCTATTCAAATCAAGGAACACCCTTGAAAGAAATAACAAAGATAATGTGTAAAGAATATGTGAAAAACGGGTTGCCTTTCAATCCTTACAAGGACGAACGGCAAAGGACGGAACAGGCGGCACAGTCCGCGAAAGCGGACAAGCCCCAAGTTCTCGTAATGGGCGGAAAGTCCTAATAAAATTTAATGTACGACAACTGAAGAGCGCGGAAAACCGTTTGAAGGAATCGGCGGCGGAGTCGTAAAGCAGAAAGTTCTTTTTAAAATCATATTCTGAATACTAAATCTGAGGATGTCATGATTCACAAACCAAGATATATCAAAATTGTAGATGAAAACGGGGATTTCACACGTGTTCTCCGTCTCCATAAGTTCCCGGACACGTCGAAAGTTTTTTATTTCGAGCCTATGTTCTGGCTTAAAGATGGTCGGCTTGCCCGGAAAGACAGTTTGTTTGAAGTTGATTACATTTACGGTGCAGACGGTTGCGGGTTCTTGCCGTCAAATTTAACGGAGTTCAGAAAATATTGCCGGAAAAAGCACCAAAAGTTTAAGGACGATGAAGTTTTAGTAAACCGTTACGCGGTCGATTTTTTGGGTGCGAAGGAACCCCCATATGACGACCGCCATGTGACTTCAGTCAAATATTTTGTTTGATAAAACCAAAATCACAAATTCAGCCACTACCCCTCAGGATGGCTTGGGCGGAGTGAAGGGGGTTAACTGCTAGAATGGCTGTTTTTTTTTGGGCGTATCTCAGTCCGGAATCACTCCGTTAGTGGGTTTGCGGTATTGAAAAACAGTTCATAAAAAAGGAAAAGGGGGAAGCTTTGTAAAGATTGGGTGCGTTACCCAATCTTTACGAATACCCCCTTTTCCTTTTTTATGAACTGTTTTTCAATACCGCAAACCCACTAACGGAGTGATTCCGGACTGAGATACGCCTAAAAAAAATCAGACATTCGGGTCGCAACAGGAATCTTTACCAAAACCTGCAACCCAAATAAAATCAGACACGGCAAAGGAATAGCTACCCTTTGCCGAAACCGTCCGGCCTGAACAAACCACAAACTTAAAGTTTGATGACGAGAATAGGCGGGCGGTTTTCTTGTTTGTGAAATTGAGTAGTATCAAAGAACACAGATTCTGAATATATAAGGGTAATCCCATGCGTAACGCCGTAGGATTGGATATATCCAAGCTGACATTTGACGCATCCGCCATGGTCGGCAAAACGGAGCATTCGGCAAAGTTTGACAACGATTCAAAAGGTTTAGATCAGTTTTCGGACCGGTTGAAAAGCTTGGGATGTCAGAATCTGCATATCTGCATGGAGGCAACGGGAAACTATTATGAAGAAGTTGCCGACTACTTCGCGCAGTATTACAGCGTTTACGTAGTGAACCCGCTGAAAATAAGCAAGTATGCAGAAAGCAGGTTCAAGCGAACCAAAACAGGCAAACAGGATGCAAAACTGATAGCGCAGTATTGCCGGTCGGCGCAGGAAAGCGAGCTTGTAAAGAGGCAGAAGCCTACGGACGAGCAATACAGGCTTTTACGGATGACCGCAGCATACGCGCAAATCAAAAGCGAATGCGCGGCAATGAAAAACCGTCATCACGCGGCAAAAGATGAAGAAGCGGCCAAAGCATATGCGCAAATCATCAAAGCCATGAATGAACAGCTTGAAGTTTTAAAGGAGAAGATAAAAGAGCAGACGGAGAAGCCTAACTGCAAGGAAGGCGTGAAGCGTCTTGAAACCATACCGGCAATAGGCAGAATGACCGCAGCCGTATTGTTTCATCATCTAACATCTTCGAAATTTGAAACATCAAACAAATTTGCAGCGTTCGCAGGCTTAAGCCCGCAACAAAAAGAATCCGGGACAAGCGTAAGGGGAAAAGGCAAACTGACCAAGTTTGGCAACAGGAAATTACGCGCCGTCTTGTTTATGCCGGCCATGGTCGCATACCGGATAAGGGCATTTCCCGGCTTCATCAAAAGGCTGGAAGAAAAGAAGAAGCCTAAAAAAGTCATCATCGCAGCATTGATGCGTAAACTCGCCGTTATTGCGTATCACGTACATAAGAAAGGCGGAGATTACGATCCATCGCGTTACAAATCGGCGTAAATCCCGAAAGGAAAAAAGGCATTTTTTAAATGCCTGCTTTGCCGCGTCTGAAATCCGGTGAATTTTCAAATATTGAAATTCAATGGGTTGAAAATGAATTGTAAAAATGCTGTTGTCAATTAAAGTAGTATCTCGTCATTCCTCTGCTGTCCGCAACTTTTCGTCATTCCCGTGAAAACGGGAATCTAGAACTTTTAAATTTTCAGACGGCTTTTGAATATTGCCGTTGCCCGACGTTCTGGATTCCCGCCTGCGCGGGAATGACGGTGGAGGACGATGCCGTCTGAAGCCCATTAGCGGTTTCAGACGGCATTTTTGTCGGTGCGGCAATCAAGAAAACTGCGCCGCGCCACGGTTTGCCAAATCGTCGGCGCGTTCGTTTTCCGCGTGTCCCGCGTGTCCTTTAACCCAAGTCCAGCTGACTTGATGCTGCCCGACCAGAGCGTCGAGTTCTTGCCACAAGTCGTCGTTTTTGACGGGCTGTTTGGCGGCGGTTTTCCAGCCGTTGCGCTTCCAACCGTGTATCCAGTTTTCCATGCCGTTTTTGACGTATTGCGAGTCGGTGCAGATGATGACGGTGCAGCGGCGTTTGAGCGATTTCAGCCCTTCGATAACGGCGGTCAGCTCCATGCGGTTGTTGGTGGTTTGCGCTTCGCCGCCGAAAAGTTCTTTTTCGCGGCTGCCGTAGCGCATTAATACGCCCCAGCCGCCCGCGCCGGGATTGCCTTTGCACGCGCCGTCCGTGTAGAGGTAAACGGGTGTGTCCATATCGTGCCTTTGTGTGGTGTCCGGCGTGATTATAAGCGGTTTGTGCGTCGTGCCGTCTGAAAGATTGCGGCGGATTGAAATAGGCATATAATGTGCAACTTTATTTTTGAATATGAAGGAGCGGATAGTGGGTCAAAGTGGCGAGTTGTTTTGTTTCGGACAAATGCCTGTATGGAAAGTGGAAAACCTGCCGGAAGTTTTGTTGTCGGGTTATTCGTCCGAGGAAGGGGAATGGGTCTGCCTGAATGTGTTGCAGGGCGATGTCGAAGTCCGTGCACCGGACGGGGCGGCAGAGGTTTGGTCGGCGGAAAGCGGCGATTGCGTGTTTGCGCCGCAGCAGGTGTTTTCGGTCAAACCGAAAACGGACGATGCCGAAATCCGTTTGTCGCTGTATTGCGCGGCGGCAGACTATTTTCACAAAAAATACGGGATGAGTGCCACGCATTCTGCGGTCGCGGCGGCACAGGATACCGTACCGGCGGGCAGGGCGTTGGATATGGGCTGCGGACAGGGGCGCAACGCGCTGTTCCTGGGTTTGAAGGGGTTTGATGTAACCGCTGCCGATTGCAATCCCGCCGCGTTGGCAAACGTGGCGGAACTGGCAGAGGCGGAGGGTTTGAACGTCCGCACGCTGGAATATGATTTGAACGCCGCCGCCCTTCAGGGCGAGTTTGATTATATTGTGGCAACGGTGGTGCTGATGTTCCTGATGCCGCAGCGCGTGCCCGACGTGATTGCCGATATGCAGGCGCATACGGCGGCGGGCGGGTACAACTTAATCGTATCGGCAATGGATACGGCGGATTTCCCCTGCCCGATGCCGTTCCCCTTCAAATTTAAAGAGGGCGAGCTGAAGGATTATTATCGGGATTGGGAGCTGGTCGAATATAAAGAAGAATTGGGCGCGATGCACGCCAAAGACGAAAACGGCAACCCGATACGGTTTAAATTTGTAACTATGCTGGCGAAAAAACCAGGATAAGCCGCGCCGGACGATGCCGTCTGAACCCGAAAAGGCGTTCAGACGGCATTTTTACGTCTAGTCCCGATACGCCCAATGATTGACCGGCCCGTGTCCCGCGCCGATTTCCAAAGGGTTTGAGATTGCCGCCGTGATGTAGGCCTTGGCAGTCTGTACGGCTTTGCAAACGTCTAAGCCTTTTGCCAACTCGGCGGTAATGCAGGCGGAAAACGTGCAGCCCGTGCCGTGCGTGTGGGCGGTCGGAAAGCGCGGGCTGTCCAATTCCAGCGTTTCGTTTTGCGTAAACAGCCAATCCGTGCAGCGTCCGCTTGTGCTGCCGTTCAAATGTCCGCCTTTGATAATGACATTTTTGACACCGTAATCAAGCAGGATTTTTGCCGCACGTTCCGCATCTTTACGGTTTTCGATATGCACGCCCGTCAAGGCTTCCGCCTCGGGCAGGTTGGGGGTCAGGATGTCCGTGTCCGGCAGCAGCAGGCGCGTCAGTGCCGCAACGGCGGAATCCTGCAACAGCGGCGCACCGCCTTTGGCAATCATCACAGGGTCGAGTACGCGCCTGCCAAAGCTGCAGTGTTTCAGCTTGTCGGCAACGCATTCGATGATTTCCGCCGTGCCGAGCATACCGATTTTGTAGGCGCGGATGTCAAAGTCTTCCCTGATTGCTTGGATTTGTGCGGTGATGGTTTCGGTCGGGACGAGATGAACCGCCGACACGCCCAAGGTATTTTGCGCGGTAACGGCGGTGATGACACACGTTCCGAACACGCCGCGCATCTGAAACGTTTTCAAATCCGCCTGAATGCCCGCACCGCCGCCCGAATCCGAACCGGCGATGGCAAGCGTCTGCACAAAAGAGCCTTTCATTTGTTCCTCCTTAATATTGCGTCCGATAAAAAGGGCTACTGCCTGTAAAAAAGCAGGCAATGCCGTCTGAAAACCGCAGCGCGGGGTTTGTGGTGCATTATTATGTCGTATTGCAGGACAAGGCACAGGGCAAGGCAGCGGGGTGCATCGTAGCAACTGATAATGAAAAAAGAGGGCGATGCCGTCTGAACCGCGTGTTGCGGCGAGTATAAACCGGCACGCTTCATTCGTCATTCCCGCAAAAACAGAAACCTAAAATTCCGTCATTCCCGCGCAGGCGGGAATCCGGACCTTAGAACAACAGCAATATTCAAAGATTATCTGAAAGTTTGAGGTTCTAGATTCCCGTTTTCACGGCAATGACGAAAAATTGCGGGAATAACGATTCATAATAAAAAACCTGCTTGAAACAAGCAGGTTTTTGAATTGGCACGCCCACGGGGATTCGAACCCCGGTTGCCGCCGTGAAAGGGCAGTGTCCTAGGCCTCTAGACGATGGGCGCGTGGAAACGGACATTATACATACTTATAGAAATTTAGCAATACGATGCCGTCTAAACGAATGTCAGGGGGCGTTTGTCTGACCGTATCACAAGATAAAAAACATTGGAATATCAAGCAATTCATTTTTTTTGGGGGCGTGTCAATGATTTAAGCATATAATGATAAAAATCACATACCTTCAAAATGGAAAAACCGATGAAACAAAAGAAGACAGTTCAGTGCATCTTACTTGGCTTCGCGGCCGCTTCTATGCACGCGCAAGGGGCGGCCGCTGCAAACAGTGGAACGATAGAGAAGACAGACAAATACACCCTCGTCCTCGCAAAACAAGGGCAAGAGAACAACTATACCCTTAATGGCGGAACCGAAGTCAAACCCTTAAATTCCCTCATCATTGCCGCCAACGGCGGTACGAACAACATTACGATAAAAGGCAAATTGGCAGACGGTCCTGCCGATGCCCCGCCGACGATTGACAATAACTCGATTGAAAGAAATATAAATAAAAACGGTTACACGTACGCATGGCAGAATTGGAGCGGCGCGGTGATGTTGGTGGATCAAAGCTATGAGGGAGAAAATAAGGTTACTTTTGAAAACGTAACCATAGCCGCCCATAACGCGCCTGCCGGCATTTTGTCTGATGATAGGCATAAATCCAGTAGCTTGGCGCCGGCGATGCTTGCCTTTAAAGGGCGCAATACCATCAATATGGACGCGGACTCAAATGCCAACTCTAGTAACGAAGGTATCCTATTGCTTAATAATGGTGAAAAAATGGGAGAATATCGTCTTGTTTCCGAAGAAGGCTCGACGCTGAATATCAACATCAAATCAGGAAAAGATAAAGGACAGGGCATTACCGCCAACCACTATGGTAACTCAGACATCAACTTCAACAAGGCTTCTCCAAACATCACCACAATGGAGTTCAAGGGCGATGTAAACATTAAAATCGATAGGAACGGACAGGAAGAGGCGGAAAGCAACGGTTTTGGCTTCTATTCAAGCCGCAAATTAGGCAATAAGAAGCAGATTCCGGAAGGTTCTAAGATGGAAGCGATTTTCCGTGGGAACGTCGATATCGTTGCAACGCCGGTTTATGACGAGCAAGGCAGGCCCAAAAGCATAGGCAGCGCGTTTGCGATTGACGGGAAATACAGCAAAGTCGAGGTTGTCGGCGGGGAAGGCAAGGTTGTCAAAATCAAAGGCGATATTTTCGCCTACAACGGCGGCAGCGTGAGCGTGAACCTTGCCAACAAAGACTCTTATTTTGAAGGGGAAGCCCATATCGGGAAAAGGAGCTTTGCCAAAGGGAAAGATATGTTTGCCTTAACCGTGGATGCGGACGGATATGAATTAACCCCCGATACAAAGTCGATTGAAAAGAAAAAGCTGAATGTTAGGGGCTGTACTAGATTATCCCTAAATTCCACACCGATCCCGCAGGATTTTTAGCTGCCGGGACGGTGTGCCGAAGTTAAATCGAAATTCGCATTCCCTCAACAACGGCGGGAAAGGTTTACGATCGATTCCGTTGTATTTCCGCAAGGCGCGTTTTGCCTGATTCCAAAAATCCCCAATGCCGTTAATGTGGTTCCGACGGTCTGCAAATTCCTTGGAACGGTTGATGCGGCAACGGGTAAAACCGCCCGCGTCCGACTTGCCGCGGCTGCCCGGGCTATCGGCATAAACAATACCGTCCGGCATGATTTTCTTTTTGACGGCAGGGAGCAACGTTTCAGGCTCGGCATCGTCCGCGGCAACGGTATAGGCCCGCCCGTTGCGTTTCGGAATGCCGAAGACAACCGCTTTTCCTGCCGCGCCGCGACCGCGTCTGCCTTTACGCCGTCCGCCGAAACAGCTTGCGCCCGGCCCGGCGGGGCCCTCGAAAACCTCATCGGCAGCCAAGGCCAAACGATGGTTGGCAACCGTGCGGATTTTACGGTAAAACAGTGCCGCCGAATCGGGATGGATACCCAAAATATCGGCGGCAGAACGGGCGGTAACTTCCGGTACAAAAGAACGGAGCGGTTCTTTTTGTACTTCTTTCTTTAATTTGCAGTGTGTTATCTTCATATTTCGAGGGTAGCATATCTGCTAATCTGGTACAGACCCGAATGTTAAGCAGAAACGATTGTCTCAAAAAAAAGCAACTTTGGATAAATACAATCAAGAATTGGCTGAACTAGGTGAAAATGAAAAGAAAAAAGAAGAACTAGAAAAAAAGTAAAACAGCAAGAAAACAAAATTCAGATCAGAAAAAGGCACATAGAACGTCTAAAAGAAGACATAGAAAAGGTTGCGGTACTCGAAGAAGAAATCAAAAGATCTGAAAAGTTCTTCGATGAAAACGGTTGGCTTAAAGACAGCATTATCGACGACAAAACAAAAAACGCCGTCAACCTCAAAATGAGCAACGGCGCGCGCTGGACGGTTACCAATGATTCAATGCTGAAAGAGTTGGATTTGTCGGAAGACGCGCAGGTCGAATTTAGCGACAACAATAAATTCGTCAAAGTGTCCGTGAGCAAGCTCAAGGGCGATGGCGGCGTGTTCAAAATGTATGGCGACATCGTCAAAGGAGAATCGGACAAGCTGATTACCCGAAAAGGCAGCGAAGGGACGCACATCATCGAATATATGGACGATGCCAAGGCAAAAACGACGGGAAGGGAATATCTGAAACTGGTCGAAAACAAGGGCAATCAAGAAGACAATAAAGCATCAAATAAAGCATCATACAAATTGAATGTCCGCTGTACGGAACAGGGAGGGTGGTGTTTTGCCTTGGGTGAGTCGGGTGCTTCCAAAAAGGTCAATATTTCCACAGACGGTAAGCGGGACTTCTACCTCTACCCGGATACCCTGACGCCGGGCGCATCGAGCAGCGTCCTTTTCGGCGAGGCGTTGTATCAGTTGAACGCGGTTTCCGATGAAACGCTGGTGCAGCGTATGGGCGAAATCCACGCCGACGGAACGCCGCAGGAAGACAACAACGTTTGGATCAAACGCGTCGGCGGAAAATTCTCCGGCAGCCGCAGCGATTACCGCGTGGGCGGTTACGGCAACCGCTATTGGGGCTTTGCCGGCGGCTTCAACAGGACGGGGTTCGGCGATAAATGGATTCATTACAAAGGGCTGATGCTCCGCCACCTCCAATCGTCCTACGCTTCCGAAGACTACGTCGGCAGCGGCAAAATCTACGGCAGGGCGGCAGGTGTTTATTCCGCCTGGCTCAACCGGGAAAGCAGGGCTTATTATGATTTGGTCGCCAACATCGCCCGATATAAGGGCAGCTACGGGCTGACCAATTACGCCGGCAAACGGGTCGAATCGAACGAGGCGCGCCTGAATGCCTATATGCTTTCCGCCGAAGCCGGTAGGCGGATGGAAAAACAAGACGGCGGCAAAAACCTATCGGTGGCAGCCGGAAGTGCAGTTGTCTTACTGGTTTACGCGCGGCTACGGCTTTCCGCTGTCAAACGGGCTGTCTGCCGAGACGGACAACTTCCGCAGCCTGATGGGGCGGTTCGGCTTTCGGGCGGGCGTGGACGGTTTGGACGGCGGCAGGCTGAACATCTACGGCAAGCTGATGTACAAACGCGAGTTTATCGGCACGATCCGCCACAGGTTCAACGGCTCTGCCGTGGAGGAATTCAAACACCGGGGCGGCTGGTTGGAATACGGCTTGGGCGTGGTGCGCCGCAATGCCGGAAACGGACGGCAGCTTTATTTTGAGGCGCAAAGGTCTTCGATGCACACGATGCGCCAGAATTGGCAGGTCAATATGGGCGTGCGCAGTATGTTCTGATGCGCGGATACGCCTGAAAACAATCCGGAACGGTCAGACGCGTTCCGGATTGTTTTTTTGTCGGGGCGGTTTGCTGCCATATCAAAACAGGCGGGCGATGCCGTCTGAAACTTCGTCATTCCCGCGAAAGCGGGAATCTAGAACCTCAAACTTTCAGATAATCTTTGAATATTGCTGTTGCTCAATGGTTTGGATTCCCGCAACCTTTCGTCATTCCCGTGAAAACGGGAATCTAGAATCTCTAAAGCTTCAGCTAACCTTTGAATATTGCCGCTTTCCAATGGTCTAGATTCCCGCCTGCACGGGAATGACGATTTGGAAATTACCCGAAACCCAAAAACAACTGAAACCGAACAGGCCGGATTCCCGCTACGCGGGAATGACGGGGGGGGCGGATGCCGTCTGAAGCGGTGGGCTGAAGCCCACTCTACTATTATTTTTGCTTCCATACCGCTTGGCGGCAATGTGTCCGGAATGGAGCGGTTTATCCGAAAAAGCCCATTTTGACTTGGATGAGTTTCTCCAGTTCGTTCAGGATGCGCCGGCGCGAGACGAAAAAGATGATGTGGTCACCGTCTTGGATGACGGTTTCGGTATGGTGTCCCATAATGGTTTCGCCGGTTCCGGCGCGGACGACGGCGGCAATGTGGCAGCCTTCGGGCCATTTGATGCCGCTGATGCGCCTGCCGATGATGGCGGAAGTTTTTTTGTCGCCGTGCGCGACGACTTCGATGGCTTCCGCCGTGCCGCGCCGGATGGGGTGGACGGCAACGATGTCGCCGCGCCGGATGTGGGCGAGTATCGAGCCGATGGTGATGAGGTGGGGGGAGACGACGATGTCGATTTTGTTGCCTTCGAGCAAATCGACGTAGCTTGAGCGGTTGACGATGCCGATGACGCGCTTCGCGCCGAGGTTTTTCGCCAAAAGGGCGGACATAATGTTGCTTTCGTCGTCGTTGGTCAGGGCGCAGAATACGTCGATTTCGTCGATGTATTCGTTGTCGAGCAGGGTTTCGTCGGTTGCCGAACCTTGCAGGACGAGGGTGTTGTCGAGGTTTTCGGCTATCCATTCGGCACGGCGCGGCCGGCATTCGATGATTTTGACGTTGTATGCGTGTTCGAGCTGCTTGGCGAGGCGGTAGCCGATGTTGCCGCCGCCGGCAATCATGATGCGGCGGGTGCTGGTTTCTTTGGGGCGCAATTCGGGTATGACCGCCCCGATGTTTTCGGCGGCGGCGGCAAACAGGATTTCGTCGCCTTCGATGATGACGGTTTGCGGCGCGGGGACGATGAGGCGGTTGTTGCGGTAAACGGCGCAGATTTGGCAGTCGGCCCCGTCGGGCAAATCTTGGGCGATGTCGGCAATGCTGCGTCCGACAAGCAGCCCGCCGCGCCGCGCCTGTATGATGACCATCCGCACGCGGTCGTCTGCAAAACGTAAAACCTGCAATGCGCCCGGGCAGTCTATCAGGCCGGCAAGCTGTTCGGTAACGAGCTGTTCGGGGCTGATGGTTTCGGTTATGCCGAATATGGAAAGGCTGCCGTTTTCGTTGTTTTCGAGCTTGGGGCTGAGGTATTCGAGGTATTCGCTGGAACGGACGCGCGCGATGCGGCCGGGGATGTTGAACAGGTCGGCGGCAACTTTGCAGGCGACGATGTTGGTTTCGTCGCTGCGGGAGAGCGCGAGCAGCAAGTCGGCATCTTCCGCGCCGGCGCGTTCTAATGTGAAGGGGGATGCGCCGTTGCCGAAAACGGTTTGGACATCGAGGCGGCTGCCTGTTTCCTGCAATGCTTTTTCGTCGATGTCGATAACGGTTACGTCGTTGTTGGTGATGGCGGCAAGGTTTTGCGCGACGGTAGAACCTACCTGCCCGTTGCCTAAAATGAGGATTTTCACGGTATGGGTCGCCGGGTGATGAAATGGTGGATTGTACCGCAACCGGCGGCGGAAATGCCGTCTGAAGGCAGATTTTGCGTTCAGACGGCATTGCGCTTCAAGACTCGACGGGGATGATGCCGATTTTCGCCTGCCATTTGCGCGGGGCGGTGGCGTGGATGGATTCGCCTTTGCTGTCCACGGCGACGGTTACGGGCATATCTTTGACTTCAAATTCGTAAACGGCTTCCATACCCAATTCGGGGAACGCCAAGACTTTGGAAGATTTGATGGCTTTTGCCACGAGGTATGCCGCGCCGCCGACTGCCATGAGGTACACGGCCTTGTTGTCGGCGATGGCTTCGCAGGTGGCCGCGCCGCGCTCGGATTTGCCGATCATGCCCAAGAGGCCGGTTTGTTTGAGCATTTGGCGGGTAAATTTGTCCATGCGGGTGGCTGTGGTCGGACCTGCGGGACCGACGACTTCATCGCCGACCGGATCGACGGGGCCGACGTAGTAAATCAGGCGGTTGGTGAAATCGACGGGCAACTCCTCGCCTTTGTCGAGCATATTGACGAGGCGTTTGTGCGCGGCATCGCGGCCGGTGAGGATTTTGCCGTTCAACAGCAATACGTCGCCGGTTTTCCAGCTTGCCACTTCTTCTTTGGTCAGCTTATCGACATCGACGCGTTTGCCGTTGTCGGGGCTGTAAGTCAGATCGGGTCAGTCTTCGACGCGCGGCGGCGTGAGTTCGACAGGACCTGAGCCGTCCAATTCAAATTCGACGTGGCGGGTGGCGGCACAGTTGGGAATCATGGCAATCGGTTTGGAGGCGGCATGGGTCGGGTAATCGAGGATTTTCACGTCCAACACGGTGGTCAGACCGCCCAAGCCTTGCGCGCCGATGCCCAGCGCGTTGACCTTTTCAAAGAGTTCGAGGCGCAGGGCTTCGGTGGTGGACAATTCCGCGCCGGACGCGGCTTTTTCCTGCAATTCTTGGATGTCGATGTGGCTCATCAGGGATTCTTTCGCCATCAACACGGCTTTTTCGGGCGTGCCGCCGATGCCGATGCCCAAGATGCCGGGAGGACACCAGCCCGCGCCCATCGTCGGGATGGTTTTCAATACCCAATCGACGATGTTGTCGGAAGGGTTGAGCATAGCGAGTTTGGATTTGTTTTCAGAGCCGCCGCCTTTTGCCGCGCAGGTTACTTCGACTTTACCGCCCGGCACGATGCTCATGTGGATGACGGCGGGGGTGTTGTCTTTGGTGTTTTGGCGTTTGCCGGCCGGATCGGCGAGGACGGAAGCGCGCAGGGTGTTGCCTTCCCAAGTGTAGGCGCGGCGTACGCCTTCGTTAACCATCTCTTCCACGCTCATGTCCGCATCCCATTGCACATCCATACCGACTTTGAGGAAGACGGTTGCGATACCTGTGTCTTGGCAGATGGGGCGGTTGTTTTCGGCACACATACGGCTGTTGACCAAAATCTGCGTCATCGCGTCTTTGGCGGCGGGATTTTCTTCCTTCTGCCACGCCTTATAAAGCGCGTCGATGTAGTCTTTTGGATGGTAGTAGCTGATGAATTGGAAGGCATCGCAGATACTTTGAATAAAGTCTTCTTGCTTGATAACGGTCATGATTGTGTTCCTTTTCAAGGTTGTGGCGGTAAGTGTCTGCTGCTGTTTTAAACAACCTTTTTGAAGGCTGTTTTTTATCAGGTTGAAATAGTGCCAGCGTTTGTACGGTGAAGACAATACATAATTCTAATCTCTTGATTATCAATTTGTTTTAATAAAATACTGTTTTATTCGGATTTTGATATCTGTAATCTTTGCCTGTTGCTTTGCGGTAGGGAGAAATCAGCAGGCAGTTCATTGTGGACCGGTTGATGAACAATGCCGTCTGAAAGGGCTTCAGACGGCATTTTGTTCGGACGGGCGGGCTTATTTCGCAGCCTGTCCGCCCTCTTTGGCAAAATATTTGGCGTAGATCTTGTCGTATTCGCCGCTTTCGCGTACTTTTTCCAACGCATCGTTCAGCATTTTGACGGTTGCTTCGTCGCCTTTGCGTACCGCGATGCCGTAGTGTTCGGTGGTGAAGTCGGGCAGGGTAACGAAGTCCATTCCTTTGGCCGGGTTGTTTTTCACATAATTGGCGATGACCGCGCTGTCGCTGACCACGGAATCCAAGCCGCCGTTTTCCAGTTCTTTGATAATCAGGGGGACGTTTTCAAAGCGCGCGATTTTCGGATTGTCGTTGCCCAAGAGTTTGGAAACGGAGAAATCGCCCGTGTGGCCGGTAACCACGCCGACTTTGTTCATCTTTTTCAAATCGTCGGAAGAAGATACTTTTTTGCCTTTCGGAACGAGGACGACTTGGGTGATTTCAAAATACGGGTCGCTGAAGTCCATAGACTGTTTGCGGTCGTCGGTAATGGTTACGCCCGACATGACGATGTCCGCATCGCCGTTGTTTAAGGCGGGGAAAAGGCTGTCCCACGGCTGGTGTTTGAATTCGATTTTAAAATTGCCCGCCTTCGCCATCGCGTTCATCAAATCCACGTCGAAACCTTCGACATTGCCTTTCGAGTCTAAAGATTCAAAGGGGGCAAACTCGGCGTTGGAAGCCACGCGGTACACTTTGCCGGGGTTGGCGGCAGGCGCGGCGGCATCTTTGCCCTGACCGCCGCAGGCAGACAGCGCGAGTGCGGAACAGGCAAGGGCGGCGGCAATCCATTTTTTCATATTCATCAAAATTCCTTTCGGTAATCAAAAAGCCTAAAAAATCAGTTTAACATAAAATTAACGTTCCTTTTCACGGAAAAACGCATAAGTAACGTCGTGGAACAAATCCGTATGCGGGCTGTCCTCATAGCTCAATTCTGCCAAGGCGTCCTCAAAAGCAAGCTGAATCGACTCGACCGCGATTTCGGCGGTGTCTGCGGGAAGGGCGCGGATCAGGGCTTTGAAGGCGGTGGACAGGACGTGGTTCTGCATACGCAGCACATCGTTTGCTTCTTCCAGATATTCCAAACGCTGTTCGATGCTGCCCATGATGTATCCTCGCGAATCTGTTAAAATGCGCCATTATATCAAACTGCGCTTTGGGCGCGGGTTTGCCCGCCTGCAAAGATTAAGAACCGGAAGCCGAAAAAATGGATACAAACAATCAGGATAAAGAGCCGAATTGGGAAAAACGCCTGGAAAACCTGCGTCAGACGCGCCGTATGAATACCGCGCCTGCCTATGTGCCGCTGACCAAACCTTCTGAAGTCGGAAAGGAAGAGCCCATACCGAAATTGGACGATGCAAACCGAGACCGTGTGTTAAAGGCGTATCTGAAGAAATGGCAGGAAGAACACAACAGCGCCGTTGCCGATTGCGGCGAGGAAGTCGAAACCGACCCGATGATCGTCCTTCAGGAAAACTGGCTCAACGCGCAGGCTTCCCTGCAAATGCCGGTTTCGGAAAAACACATCGAATCGCGGCGGAGAATCCGGTTCGATGCCAAAAAAGACAGTGCCGAATTTGAAACCGCACAGATTGAGGGCGGGGAAAACGCCGATGCGGCAGAATCCGGTACGGCGGCAGACGGGGTTGCGGAAAACGGCGAAGGCGGTGCGGAAGAGGCGTTGATGCCCGTCCAAATCAATATCCTGAACCCGAAAGCCGTCAACCGGCGCGAAGTGTTCTGCCTGTCCGAACAGGAGCTGACCGAACGGTTGATCAAACGCCTGCGCCCGCATCTGACCGATACCGTCAACGGCATGATCCGTACGGCGGTGCAGAAGCAGATGGCGCTCTTTACTTATCAGCTCCAGCAAATGCTGCACGAGCAGGCGGGTGCGGTAGTCGAAGACGTGTTGGAACACGATGTCCGTAAAATCCTCAACGACATCAAGTACGAATTAAAATACAAACGCTGATTGCCATGCCGTCTGAAAGCCGTGTTCAGACGGCATTTTCCTGCCCGTCCGACTTGAAAGCCTCATGGAACAGGCGCAAAATATTAATAAATTAAACAACGGGTGCACGCCCCGTTGCCGAACGGACAAAACCGAGGAATCACCGATGAGCAAAAAACTTCATCCGCAAACGCTCGCCATACGCGGCGGCAAAGAACAAACCGGATACCGCGAACACAATCAGGCATTGTTCCTGACCAGCAGCTTCATGTGGGACAACGCCCAACACGCTGCCGATTTGTTTTCAAAAAAAATCAAAGGCTTCACTTATACCCGTACCGCCAACCCGACCATCGCGGCCTTTGAAAAACGCATAGCCGCTTTGGAAGGCGCGGAACGCGCGGTCGCCACTTCGACCGGCATGTCCGCGATTCAGGCGGCGTTTTTCACCTTCCTGCAGGCGGGCGGCCATGTGGTTTCCAGCCGCAGCCTGTTCGGCACGACCGTCGGCTTTATCAATAACATCGTTACCAAATTCGGCATCGGAGTGAGCCGCGTGTCGCCGACTGATATAAATGAATGGAAAGCCGCCGTCAAAGCCAACACCAAACTGCTGTTTTTGGAAACGCCGTCCAACCCCTTGGGCGAAGTGGCCGACTTGGAAGCCTTGGCGGAATTGGCGCACGGCATCGGCGCGCTCTTGGTGGTGGACAACAGCCTGCTGTCGCCCGTCGGCTCGCAGCCTTTGAAACACGGCGCGGATATTTCCGTTTCCTCCGCCACCAAAGCCATAGACGGACACGGGCGCGTGATGGGCGGCGTGTTGGCGGGTTCGGAAGAACTGATGGCGCAGGTCGCCGTTTACTGCAACTCTTGCGGTTTGGCGATGTCGCCGTTTAACGCGTGGCAGTTGTTGGGCGGCGTGGAAACCCTGTCGCTGCGTATGGAAAAACAGTTTGACAACGCCTTGAGAATCGCGCAATGGCTGCAAGAGCAGCCGCAGGTTCAAGCAGTGTACTACACCGGATTGCCCGACCATCCGCAGGCGGAGCTTATCCGCAAACAGCAAAACGGCGGCGGCATCGTCATCGGTTTTGAAGTCGCCGACCAAGCAGCCGCGTGGAAAGTCGTGGACGGCGTGGAACTCTTTTCCCGTACCGCCAACCTCGGCGACGTGCGCTCGACCATCACCAATCCGTGGACAACCACGCACGGCAGGATGCAGCCCGAAGAAAAACTCGCCGCCGGTATCCGCCCCGGACTGGTGCGCCTGTCGGTCGGTTTGGAATATGTTGGCGATTTGATTGACGATTTGAAACAGGCACTCGCGCGCTGATTGCGTGTTTCAGACGGCATCGGCGGAAAAATGCGGCAGATGCCGTCTGAAACCCTTATTGCGTATGGCATACACATCAACAATAGGAAAAAATATGGATGAAGCGGTTTTTGCCGATTGGGCGTTGAAAATCTGCCTGACCGGTTTGATTATTTTTTTGGGTTTTATCGTTTGGAATTTGGGCAAGGAGTCCAAAGCGGGCAAATTCGGCATCGCCGTTTTGTTTTTGGTTTTGGGCTTGGGTGTGTTCGGTTTTGTGTTCAAAGAGTTATTGATTAAGTTTTTGGTATTGCCCAAATAGGTTTGCCGTCTGTCGAAATGCCGTCTGAAATCATAAAAAGTAATCTGCACCCTAAAAGTTTGATTTAACCGCCAACTGATTAAGGTGCGGGTTTTTATGACAAAATAAAAATCATCTTTCCGCAATCATTCCCACGGATGCGAAAGCCTGTCTTTTTGAATCCCGGATAATTTTACATCGTCATTCCCGCGCAGGCGGGAATCTAGTCCGTTCGGTTTCAGTCATTTACGATAAATTCCTGTTGCCTTTCATTTCCGGATTCCCACTTTCGCGGGAATGACGGAGGAGCGGATAAATTCTCGCAATCTAAAACCTTATATATTGCGCTCCATAAGGGGCGCATATTTTTAATCCTTGTAAAGCCCCTTAACTCTAGTCAGTGAAGGGGCTTAATCATGTTTATTTTCTATACTGTCAATCCCGAACACGTATATTTCCCCAAAGCATACATCATGAAAGTGTTCAAGGATAAAGGCTACGAATCCCAATGCATCACAACAGTTTCTTTTTATATCTGCAATCCGACTTTGAAGCAAAAGACCGAAAACGAAGCGTATGAATACGGCAGATTGTTTGTTAAAGAACTGATGCATAAGGAATGCAACCGTGAAAGCCTTTGAAGATAAAGCCTTGGCGGTGTCCGCGGACATGGCGGACGCGTTAGCGGACGGCGGGGCTGCGGCAACCGCCGTAGGCTGCCCCCCTAGGCTAATAGGGGGGGAGCAAAATAAAACCCCAAATCCGAAGGGTGCGGAAAAAACAGAAAACCAAGAATTTCAATTCGAGTATTTCAGTCATTTTGTATCGGACGGCAAAGGCAGATTTATAGAAATACCGTTAAGGCGTGGCAGGGATGACGGAGCGTTCATAGACCAAATCACTTTCACGATACATGAAAATTCCATGACGAAAGTAACCGGAAAGGGATTGGTATCAGATACGGAATTCGTTGTCCGGTATAGCGAGCTGCTTGAAGAAATCTTGGGATTCGGCATTACCAAAAAATTACCGTTTAAAGGAAAGTTTTTCTATCAAAGCTGTTATCAATTCGGGCCCGATAACGTCGAATACGGAAAGGTTCATTACGGCGGCCAATGTGAAACGATGTTGGTTGAATTGAACGGTACAGGCTGCATGGCTGCTTTACCCGGTTGGGAAAACCGATTGTATGAATTTTTAAGTAAATGCGTCCGACCCAAAATAACCCGTATCGATGTCGCCCATGATTTTTTCAACGGAGAGTACACACCCGATCAGGCAATGTTAGACCACGATAACGGACATTACGACGTACACAATATGCGGCCAAAAAGCGAATGTCGCGGCACGGCATGGCGCAATGAAGACGGCAGTGGAAAAACTTTTTACATCGGCAAGCGCGAAAATTCAAAATTTACCCGTGTTTACGAGAAAGGCAGACAGTTTGGAGATGTTGATAGCCCTTGGGTCAGGTTTGAGGGGGATATAGAAATACCCTTGGATGTCCTACTTTATTCGGGGTCGTATCTAGGCGGCGCATATCCGATTTGCAAGGAGATTTTTAAGACAGAAGCCAAGCGCATGGAAGTAAAAGTTAAAAACGTTAATCTGATATTCGACGTTAAGCTTTTTCATGCAAGGAATCAAGTCGGCAAGATGGTTAATTTCCTCCGCGATATAGGGTGGGACGATAGCAGGATAGTTGATGAGCTGGTGAAAGGCGTTGAAGGTTATCCAAAAGGTTTACAGCCTGAGCAATACGATTGCAAAAACCAAACGCAGAAATTCCAGTATATCCACGAAGAACAGAAAGCCATTAACGCATTGAACATTGAAACACTGTTTGATGATTTGATTGAAGAGAGAGAATACGCATTTCCTCAAGACAGGGAACGGCAACACATCAAGGATATTGAGTACGAGGAACGTCAAATATCCGATTTTTTAAACAACTGAAGGAAATTGAAAAATGTTTGAAACAAGCCAAGTAACCACATATACCGCCACTTTGTTGGGCGCAAAAAAATTCAAAGGCGAAATCGACGGTAACAAAATCGATTCATGCACCGTCTTGGTAGCCAGCCCCATGCCGTCAAACGGCAATGCCGTGGGCTTTACCTCGGAAAGCATGAAGTTTGGTGACAGCCATAATTTTGAAAAATTGAAAAACCTTAAATTCCCCTGTGCGGTTGATCTAACCGTTGCCATGGAATCAACAGGAAAAGGCTTAGTGCAGAAATTGTTGGATTTCCAAGTAAAGGGCGCAGCACCTAAAGCCTAAGAAAGGCTGAATCATGAGCAGATACCAACAGAAATTTATCGTACAGGAATTGGAAAATCACGAATTCATCTATCCCGATTCGTTTGGCGATATTGGATTTACGTCGAACATCAAATCAGCCGGTAAATATGACAGCTATGAAGACGCTTTTAGCTCGGCATTGGAAGAGATAGGCGGGGAATTTGTAATTTTCGGATTCTACGAAAAAGAAGATTAAGTTTAAGAGGCTCGGCAGGCGGTCTCTAAAACCTTCACAAAGCCCGCAAACACATTTTTTTAAAAATTTCGTAAAGGAAAATATCATGAAATTTATTAACACCTGCCGTAAATACGGCGCAAAACTGGCTGTTGTAACAGCCGCCCCGCTGGCTTTGGCGGCACAGGCAAACGCAGCGTTGCCCGAAACGGCAAAAAACGCTTTGGAAGCCGCAAAAGCGGACGGTATGGAAGCCGGTTGGATTGTAGTGGGCGTTTTCGCCGCGCTTTTTGTATTTTCCATCGTTAAGAGGGTGATGAAGTAAGGCGGCATGTACTGCCAAGTCGGAAATAAATGTCTTGAGAAGCACCGGGCCGAAAACCTTTATTTCAGCTTGGTAGTACCAAGAATCCAAGAAAACGGACAGATAATCAGGCCGGAATATAACGGCAGCATGTGGAAGATGTCGGACGGTCAGCCGCTAAGGCTTTCATTGGCGGAATGCAGTCCGAAAGACAACCTGCAAAGCGGTCTTGAAACAGGCCGGATAGTATTCGGCGTCCTCGCGTCCGTTTACTTTGTTTCCCTGCTGAAAAAGGTTTTGAAATGATGGATTTTTATTTCTATCTCGGCGTTGCCGTCCCCGTATTAATCGGGGCGGTTCTGTTTAAGGATTGAGCGCATGAAGTTATGGTGTCAAAATCAGGCTTTCAAAACAACCTTTGAAAGGCAGAACCATGAACAAGCCGTTTATCACGCAGGCGCAGTTGGCACTTTATAAATATCAGCCGTCAAGCGAGTATTTTGGGCAATCGATGGCTTTTATTGCTCAGAAAGAATTTGAAGAATTTGTTAATAACGTAAAAGAGTACGATATTTTAGAGAGCTTCTCTTATTTCTTAAATAAGAGGGTCGCACATAATATTTGGAAGATTTATTTTTCTGATGAGTCTGTTATTTTTATAAGAAAATCAGAAGAGAACGGAAAAACTGTTCATGAATTCGTTTATCAAGAGTACACCGATAGTTCTGATTTTAATTCTATGTTCGAGTAATTCTTATTCTGAACCTGTAAGATTAGAAAAATCACAAATTAAATTTCAATCAAGTAATAATTTAAAATCAATTGGTTTTAAATTAGATTCAAGTTCTAACACTTTTTCCAAATTCACAGAAGCGGCAAATTTCGAGCACATCCCCACGGGCGCAAAAGCCCGAATCAACGCCAAAATAACCGCCAGCGTATCCCGCGCCGGCGTATTGTCGGGGGTCGGCAAACTTGTCCGCCAAGGCGCGAAATTCGGCACAAGGGCGGTTCCCTATGTCGGAACAGCCCTTTTAGCCCACGACGTATACCAAACTTTCAAAGAAGACATAAAGGCACGAGGCTGCCGATACGATCCCGAAACCGACAAATTTGTAAAAGGCTACGAATATGCTAATTGCCTTTGGTACGAAGACGAAAGACGTATTAATAGAACCTATGGCTGCTACGGCGTTGACAGTTCGATTATGCGCCTTATGCCCGATCGCAGCAGATTCCCCGAAGTCCAACAACTGATGGAAAGTCAAATGGAAAGGATTGCTCGTCCTTTTTGGGATAAACGGAAAGAAGAAATTCCTAAAGATACTGCTTTAAAGTGGCGTCTTTTTCCTTTTAGTCATTGTGAATTTTTTTGGAACGGCGGCGGTTGTTTTGTACGTAACGGTGATAATTTAATTCATCGAGTTTATTTTAAACTTGGCCGCAATCCGAAATACAAAGAAGAAATGGATGCCAAAAAGCCGGAAGAGATTTTATCGTTGAAAGTCGATGCCGATCCCGACAAATACATAAAGGCAACCGGATATCCCGGTTATTCCGAAAAAGTAGAAGTCGCACCCGGAACAAAAGTGAATATGGGGCCCGTCACGGACAGGAACGGGAATCCCGTTCAGGTTGCCGCAACATTCGGCAGGGACGCGCAAGGCAACACCACGGCGGATGTACAAGTAATCCCGCGTCCCGACCTCACGCCCGCAAGCGCGGAAGCACCTCACGCACAGCCGCCGCCCGAAGTATCGCCCGCCGAAAACCCCGCAAACAACCCGGACCCCGATGAGAACCCCGGCACGCGCCCCAATCCCGAACCCGACCCCGATTTGAATCCCGATGCAAATCCCGATACGGACGGACAGCCCGGAACAAGCCCCGATTCCCCGGCCGTTCCGGACCGCCCAAACGGCAGGCATCGCAAAGAAAGGAAAGAAGGCGAAGACGGCGGGCTTTCGTGCGATTATTTTCCGGAAATCCTAGCCTGTCAGGAGATGGGCAAACCTTCGGACCGCATGTTTCACGATATAAGCATACCGCAGGTTACAGACGATAAAACATGGTCTTCACATAACTTTTTACCGTCTAACGGCGTATGTCCGCAGCCGAAAACCTTTCATGTTTTCGGCAGGCAATATCGGGCAAGCTATGAACCGTTGTGCGTGTTTGCCGAAAAAATCCGTTTTGCCGTACTGCTCGCCTTTATCATTATGTCGGCTTTTGTCGTTTTCGGTTCGTTGGGGGGGAATAAATGCCATTACTTGCCGGCCTGATTCCACTTTTAGGCATACTTCTGAAAATGCTGATTGTCAGAATCATCCTTGCAACAGGTCTGACATTCGTAACCTATGCCGGGTATCTCGCCGCACTGGAAAAGTTCAAAGGCTACACGGCAAATGCGATCAATTCCATGCCTTCCGACATATTGAACCTTCTTTTAATTTCGGGATTCGGTCAGGGGTTGGGCTGCCTGTTCGGCGCATTCTCGTTCTTCATTGGTATGCACGCATTCAAAAAACTGACGTTTGTCTTTCCGGGATGAGGTAGAAACATGATTTATCTGTTTACGGGAAACATGGGGGCAGGCAAAACCCCCCGCGTCGTCTCTATGATTTTGAACAACGAAGACGGATTGTTCAAAATGGAATTGGAAGACGGCACGGAGGCAGACCGGCCGCTTTATTTCTGCCATATCGACGGATTGGACAAACGAAAATTCAATGCCCGCGAACTGGCGGAAGGGCAAATCATGTCCGCCCCGCTTCGTGATGTCATACCGGAAGGCGCGGTGCTGATTGTTGGCGAAGCGCACTACACTTACCCGGTACGCGCGGCAGGCCGTCCCGTTCCGCCCTATATTCAGGAACTGACAGAACTCCGCCATCACGGGCATACCGTCATTTTGATGACGCGGCACCCGAGCCAACTTGATATATTCGTCCGCAACCTTGTTTCAAAGCATGTACACCTTGAACGCAAGGCAATCGGCATGAAACAGTATTATTGGTATAAATGCGTAACCTCGTTGGACAATCCCGCGGGCGTAAGCGGCGTAGAAGCCGCAAATTGGAAACCGCCTAAAGAAGCCTTCAAATACTATAAATCATCAAGCCGGCACCAAAAGTTCAAGAAAAAAGTGCCTTGGGCGGTTTGGGCGTTGATTGCGGTTGTAGGGTTTGTAGGCTGGAAAAGTTACGGCATGTTTCAAGTTTACAGCAAAGCCACAGACAGCCGGATTGAGCAGGAAGCGCAAAAAGAAAGCGTTGTGCAGACGATGACGGAGCAGACGGCATCATCAGAAACAGCGCCTTTTGAGCATTCCGACAATCTGAAACCTGAAGACTTTGTGCCGACTTTGCCCGAAAAGCCCGAAAGCAAGCCTATTTATAACACAGTCCGACAAGTAAAAACCTTTGAGCAAATCGCCGGATGCATAGACGGCGGAAAATCAGATTGCACATGCTATTCAAATCAAGGAACACCCTTGAAAGAAATAACAAAGATAATGTGTAAAGAATATGTGAAAAACGGGTTGCCTTTCAATCCTTACAAGGACGAACGGCAAAGGACGGAACAGGCGGCACAGTCCGCGAAAGCGGACAAGCCCCAAGTTCTCGTAATGGGCGGAAAGTCCTAATAAAATTTAATGTACGACAACTGAAGAGCGCGGAAAACCGTTTGAAGGAATCGGCGGCGGAGTCGTAAAGCAGAAAGTTCTTTTTAAAATCATATTCTGAATACTAAATCTGAGGATGTCATGATTCACAAACCAAGATATATCAAAATTGTAGATGAAAACGGGGATTTCACACGTGTTCTCCGTCTCCATAAGTTCCCGGACACGTCGAAAGTTTTTTATTTCGAGCCTATGTTCTGGCTTAAAGATGGTCGGCTTGCCCGGAAAGACAGTTTGTTTGAAGTTGATTACATTTACGGTGCAGACGGTTGCGGGTTCTTGCCGTCAAATTTAACGGAGTTCAGAAAATATTGCCGGAAAAAGCACCAAAAGTTTAAGGACGATGAAGTTTTAGTAAACCGTTACGCGGTCGATTTTTTGGGTGCGAAGGAACCCCCATATGACGACCGCCATGTGACTTCAGTCAAATATTTTGTTTGATAAAACCAAAATCACAAATTCAGCCACTACCCCTCAGGATGGCTTGGGCGGAGTGAAGGGGGTTAACTGCTAGAATGGCTGTTTTTTTTTGGGCGTATCTCAGTCCGGAATCACTCCGTTAGTGGGTTTGCGGTATTGAAAAACAGTTCATAAAAAAGGAAAAGGGGGAAGCTTTGTAAAGATTGGGTGCGTTACCCAATCTTTACGAATACCCCCTTTTCCTTTTTTATGAACTGTTTTTCAATACCGCAAACCCACTAACGGAGTGATTCCGGACTGAGATACGCCTAAAAAAAATCAGACATTCGGGTCGCAACAGGAATCTTTACCAAAACCTGCAACCCAAATAAAATCAGACACGGCAAAGGAATAGCTACCCTTTGCCGAAACCGTCCGGCCTGAACAAACCACAAACTTAAAGTTTGATGACGAGAATAGGCGGGCGGTTTTCTTGTTTGTGAAATTGAGTAGTATCAAAGAACACAGATTCTGAATATATAAGGGTAATCCCATGCGTAACGCCGTAGGATTGGATATATCCAAGCTGACATTTGACGCATCCGCCATGGTCGGCAAAACGGAGCATTCGGCAAAGTTTGACAACGATTCAAAAGGTTTAGATCAGTTTTCGGACCGGTTGAAAAGCTTGGGATGTCAGAATCTGCATATCTGCATGGAGGCAACGGGAAACTATTATGAAGAAGTTGCCGACTACTTCGCGCAGTATTACAGCGTTTACGTAGTGAACCCGCTGAAAATAAGCAAGTATGCAGAAAGCAGGTTCAAGCGAACCAAAACAGGCAAACAGGATGCAAAACTGATAGCGCAGTATTGCCGGTCGGCGCAGGAAAGCGAGCTTGTAAAGAGGCAGAAGCCTACGGACGAGCAATACAGGCTTTTACGGATGACCGCAGCATACGCGCAAATCAAAAGCGAATGCGCGGCAATGAAAAACCGTCATCACGCGGCAAAAGATGAAGAAGCGGCCAAAGCATATGCGCAAATCATCAAAGCCATGAATGAACAGCTTGAAGTTTTAAAGGAGAAGATAAAAGAGCAGACGGAGAAGCCTAACTGCAAGGAAGGCGTGAAGCGTCTTGAAACCATACCGGCAATAGGCAGAATGACCGCAGCCGTATTGTTTCATCATCTAACATCTTCGAAATTTGAAACATCAAACAAATTTGCAGCGTTCGCAGGCTTAAGCCCGCAACAAAAAGAATCCGGGACAAGCGTAAGGGGAAAAGGCAAACTGACCAAGTTTGGCAACAGGAAATTACGCGCCGTCTTGTTTATGCCGGCCATGGTCGCATACCGGATAAGGGCATTTCCCGACTTCATCAAAAGGCTGGAAGAAAAGAAGAAGCCTAAAAAAGTCATCATCGCAGCATTGATGCGTAAACTCGCCGTTATTGCGTATCACGTACATAAGAAAGGCGGAGATTACGATCCATCGCGTTACAAATCGGCGTAAATCCCGAAAGGAAAAAAGGCATTTTTTAAATGCCTGCTTTGCCGCGTCTGAAATCCGGTGAATTTTCAAATATTGAAATTCAATGGGTTGAAAATGAATTGTAAAGATGCTGTTGTCAATTAAAGTAGTATCTCGTCAATATCCGACAATCCCGACATCAAATCAAACTCCTAAACATCCCAAATGATTCCAAATTCTACCGCAGCCCGCGCCTGCACCGTTTCGGATATGGCGGACCTCGGCAGGAACGCCGAACCGCCCGCAATTGCGGCAAACAATACAACCTATATCCGCCACTTTTTGCAGATGTGATTTTTCCGCTTCGGTTTTACTTTTCATCCAACTCCCCCACCTCCACCGCCAAACCGCCGCCTGCGACCGGCTCGTCGGCGTAATCGGCGGCAATGCGCCGCACCTGCCTGTCGTTGTGATAGGCAACGCCTTGAAGCGCGTCCAGCGCAACCTTCAGGGCGTTGTCCAAATCGATCACCGTCTTGTTTGCGCCGCCGTCTTTGTTCGCTTTGGGTATCAGCCGCACATATACGGCAACCGCGCCTTCGGACGGCATCGCGCCCGCTTCTTGCGCGATACGGCGGACGACGGACTTATACGCCGCCGCCTCCGCGCTCCTGACCGCCCTGTTGCGCCAAATCCGCCAATATCGGTTTGCCGATACGGGGTAAGGCAGGATAAGGCGTATCACGCGCATTCCCCTGCCGGTTGCGTCCACAGGCCGGCGCCCAATATCGGGCAGGCGGCGTGCGCGGCGCGGATGTATCCGTGCAGCCTTGCCGCCGTCATCGCGCCGGCTCCCGCCGCCGCGCGTTTTTCCGCGCGCTTTTGCCGGACTGCCTTGTTGCGGCAGGTTTTGCACGATTTGTAATAATAGACCCCCCCTTCCTTGCGCGGGACGGCATTAAACCCTTTCTCCAACGGCTTGGTCCCGCCGCAGGCCTTGCAGGTGCGCATTTCTTCCGCCATTTTGATTTTTCCTTTTGTTTTTATGTGTTTAATATCCGAAGCCGTCGAAGTCGTCTTCGCCTTTGCCGTCGCGCTTGCGGCGCAAAACCGCGTCGGCGGCTTCCACCAAAAGCCATACCGCCAACGTCGCCGCCCCGGCAAACGACAGCGCGGTGATGATGCTTAACAGGGTATCCATTGTTTTATTTCCTTTCGGTCGGTTTTATGGGTCGGGGTCGGATTCCCGCCGCCTCCGTCATTCCCTCGCAGGCGGGAATCCGGACCTTGGAACAACAGCAATATTCAAAGATTATCTGAAAGTCCGGGATTCCGGATTCCCGCTTTCGCGGGAATCACGGCGGTCGGGTTGGCGGGTCAAATGCCTCCGCCCGCCGTTTCAGGCGGCATCGGGCTTTCAGGGTGCGGGGCCCGCCCCGCTTCAGGCGGCATTTTTTCCAACAAATCTTCGACACAGGCGGCCGCCCACGCAAAATTGTCTTCGCCGTCGCGGATGTAATAAGCGGCGGAGATGACGGCAAGCAGCGCGGCCTCCGTGCCGCCGTCGAACCCGCAATCTTTCAGACCGGCGTACATTTTTTCATAGCGGCGGCATTTGAGTTTCTTGAACTTCGGCGCGTCGGCGCGTTGGCGTTCCAAGTACCGCAGGGCTTTTTCCAAGTCTTCGCGCCCGCCTTTTTCCTTGTGCCGCCAGATGTATTTGAAGGCGTTGCCGAGGTTGAAGTTGAGGTATTGCGCAAACCCGACGCACTCGAAGGCGCGGTTTTTGTAATAGCCCGGGTTGGTATTGCCGCCTTGTTGCGGCGCGGCTTCCGTCCGGACGGTTTCGGTTTGCGTGTTTCGGACCGTCATTCCGTATTTCCTTTCAAATTTGCGTTTTAACGCGTTTTTTAAATCTCGGGTAGGCTGGGGTATTCCCCAAGCGTTTTACCCGCCTTCCCGCTCAAATTCGGCGCATTGCGGGGGGGGGATATTCCCCAAGCACCGCCGTCCTTTTTGCGACTGCCGCCCCCGATGCCGTCTGAAACGCCCCGGCGGCGCACGGATTGGTTCGCGGGTAGTACGTCGCTTTTTCCTCCGCATTCCGCGCCTTCGCGCATTTCGCAAAACCGCGCACCGGCGTGCCGGTGTTGGTTTTGAAGTCGGCATGGTTGCAATAGAAACAGGTTTCACGCACGGTAGCTCTCCCAGTCGAACGGAATCAGCTTGCCGCCGCCGTCCCGCAGCCTGTCCCTGATCCGCGCGTCGGTGTTTTCGCGGAAGGCTTCCGCCGTCAGGTTGGTCAGCACCAGCATCGGCATCAGCCGCTCGTACCGGGCGTTGACGACGGAAAACAAAATCCGCCCGTCCGTTTCCGACAGACTGCCCGCGCCGAACTCGTCCAGCACCAGCAAATCGGGCTTCACGAAAACCCCGACCGCCCCCGCCTCGCCGCCGCCGCCGCCGAAACTGTCCTTGACCGTCCGCAGCATATCGCCCACCGTGATGACCAGCGCGCTTTTGCCGGCGGCGATGACTTCGCGGGCGATGCCGCAGGCAAGGTGGTTTTTGCCCGTGCCCCTCCTGCCCGAAAAAATCATGCTCCGCCCCGTCTGCAACACATCGGCGAAGTTTGCCGCATACTCGGCGGCGGCCGCCTTCGCCCTCGCCATCCCCGGGATCGAATCGCTGACGGCGTAGTTTTCAATCCGGCAGTTTCTGAACCGCGGGGCGATGCCCGAACGCCCGATGCGTTTTTCCAGCGCGTCGCGCATCGCCTCGCGGCGCAGCGTTTCCGCGTATGCCGCCATTTCGTCCGCCGCCTCCAGCTTCCGGCAGGCCGGGCAGCCCGTCCACACGCCGCGCAAAACGCTTTTCGCCGCGTATCCGCCGTGTTCCGCGCATTGCCGCCGTTCGGTCTGCACACTGCAGAAAGCCCTCAAAAAATCAGACGCGCCCTTCAAAGCCATACCAAGCCCCCTCAAAAATCCGTCGTCGGCATATCGCCGTAGCTTCCCGCATCCGGCACGGCGGCGGTTTGGTTGTGCGTCGGGCCGCCGCGGTTTCCGGACCTGCCGAAAGTTTTGTTTTGCAGCCAGTCGGCGCGGAAGCTGCCCCAGCCGCTGGCGATGGCGTACTCCGCCGCCTGCAGCGCCGTCATCCCGCATTTCTCCGCATCGGCGGCAATCAGGCGCATTGCCGTTTCCGTCAGCGGCTGCCGTTTTGCCTTGCGGACTTGCAGGAAGTCCGCCGCCACCTGCCCCGTGATGCCGTAGTCGGCAAGCAGCGAAAGCTCGGTTTCGTGCCTGCCGGTTTTTTTCGCCTTCGCCGCCGGTGCGGTTTCGGGAGGCGCCGTTTGCGGTTTCGCAGGGTGCGGTCCGGCAGGGGCGCGCGCGCCGCGCGCATTTGATCCTGACGGTTCTACTGACGGTTCTACTGACGGTTCTACATATAAGGAACCGTCAAAATCTGACGGTTCGCCGCTCAAAATCTGATGGTTCTTAGCGCAAAATCTGATGGTTCTTAGCGCAAAATCTGATGGTTCATCGCTCAAAATCTGATGGTTCTTAGCGTCAAAATCCGAAGGTTCAAAATCCGAAGGTTCAAAATCCGACGGTTCAAAATCCGACGGTTCAAAATCCGACGGTTCGTAATCCAATGGTTCTTCCCACATTTTTGCCTGCCGCGCCGCCTTCCGTTTTGCCGCCTCCGCATAGCATTTTTCAAGCAGGGCGACGTTGATGCGGTAGATGTCGGACTTCCTCTCCCGCCCCCTCTGCCGCCGGGCGGACTTGATGAAATTGTTATCCTTCAGCCACTTGATATGCTGCCGTACGGCGGTTTCGGCGAAGCCCGTATCTTCCGCCAGCGTTTCTTGCGACGGATAACACAAGCCCTCGTCGTTGGCGCAGTCGCACAACTTCACCAAAACAAAACGCTGCCCCCTCGGGATACCCGTTTTGAAAGCCATCCCCATCAGCCTCGCACTCATACTTCCGCTCCGTTTTTGACAATCGAATAATGCGTAACAGGCTTCCCGCGGCCGCCCGCCTTCATGCGCGGCTTGGCAAACACGAAGCCCCTGCCTTCCAAGTCGGTTATCCGTGCCGCAAGCTGCGTCACCTTCAGGTTCTGATAAGCCTCAAGGGATGTGATGCATCCCTTGTTACGGATGTAATCGACAATTTGTTTGCATTGCGTTTGTTTTTGATTCATAATCGCCTTTCGCCGTTACCTGAACCGCTTCCCTGCAATTCAGGGGGGATTACCCGCCCCGTGCGGGTTTTTCTTTATCGGCCGCCCGTCTGTCCGGGCGGTCAGCCGTCTTTCCGATTTGCCGTCACCCCGTTACAACCGAGTTTCCACACAACGGCCGACGGAGTAAAAAAATGCCGTCCGACTTATCCTTCATACTCGCCAAAGAGCTTATCCGCAGCGGTTCTATCCGCTTAAGCGGCAGTACGGCCAAAGGACAAGCCGGAGAATTGGCGGTATTCATCCGAACACTTCATCAAAAACCCGAAGAATCGGAGCCAAATACCGATGACGAATATTTAATCGGGCTGCTTTCCAAGTAATTCAAAGCCGTCTTTCAAACCCGGCGCGATTCTGTAAACCTCATCGCAGCCTTTGGCGGCGGCTTTCAGCATCGCCTTTTTAATCAGCCGTCTGTCTTTCTTCGACAGGCGGTTTCTGTCCTGCTTCTTCATTTTTTTCCTTTCCGGTAAATTGCGGATGACTTCCGCTTCAATTCGGTTATATCAATTAACATCTGACCCGACGGGCTTTTTATTTGGGACAAACCCTGAACTCCGAAATTAATTCAGAAATAGAAACCTTATTTTTTGTCAACAACATAACGTCTTTATAAAGACGCTTTGGCGTTACTGCCCGTCCGTTTTCTATCTGCCATAGAAAAGACAGGGATAAGCCAAGTTTTTTAGCGTATTCCGTTTTTGCACCACGCTGTTCTGACAGCGTTTTAATAAATTCTGAATGAGTCATTCTGTAGTTTCACCGTAAATATTTAATGAGTTTAGCAAATATTAAACGCATAGGCAAGAAAATTTAATATTTGTTTGTTTAGCAGAAACTAAATAAAATTGAATCCCAATCTGAATGGAGCGCGAAAATGACTAATAGAGATCTGAAGGCCATCCGTATCGATAATTTAAAAAGATTCTTTGAAAATAAAAAGTTGCCGGTTAAAGACAAAAGCCTTTTATCTCAATTGATGAGCGGTAAAGCATCTTTTGGCGAAAAGGTAAGCAGACGGCTTGAAGAAGAATATGGGATGGGCAGTCTGTACTTGGATTCCGTTCCGAGCGAACCAACGCCCGTCCTCATCAACCCCGACCTGCCGCACGAAGTCAAAGACATCCACCGCCCGATGATGTGGAGCAGTAACGACCCGCTGCCCGACGATGATTATGTTTTCGTCCCCTACCTCAAAGAGAGCTGCTTCAAAGGCGGGGCGGGCGCGTATGAAATCCCCGACTACAACGGCTACCGCCTGCCGTTCGGCAAATCAACGTTAAGGCGCAAAGGCATCAACCCCGACAACGTCTTCTGCTGCACCCTGACCGGCGACAGCATGGAGGAAAAAATCGCAGAAGACGCGGCAATCGCCGTAGATACGGGCGAAACCGCCATACGCGACGGCAAAATATACGCCTTTGCCCAAGACGGCATGTTCCGCGTCAAATACCTGATACGGCAGCCCGGCAACAGCGTGCTGATACGCAGCCACAACAGCGGCTTCTATCCCGACGAAACCGCCCCTTTGGACAGCCTGTCCGTTATCGGCAGGGTATTTTGGTGGAGCGTGTTGGATTGATGCCGTCTGAAACGGCAGGGCAAGTATTTTTCAAATATATCCGCCCGATATGCCGACGGCGCGGACAGCCTGCCGATACCGGATAATTTGCACAAATTATTTCTTGAAATAATGGGCCGGCGGCCTTAATATACAGAAAAATAACAACGGAAACAGAAAATGCTGAACGCGTACGACGTGGCAGATTTCTTCCTTTCCCCTTTTGAAGAAGAGGACGGGGAGCAAATCTCCAATCTCAAACTTCAAAAACTCCTGTATTACGCACAAGGCTACGCCCTTGCCATACTTAACCGCCCCCTGTTTGCCGAAAATATCGAACACTGGCAGCACGGTCCGGTAGTCCCCTGCATTTACCGCACCTACAAAAAATACGGCGGCAGCCCATTGCCTGCGGCCCATATCGAACCGGACAAATATGCGGACGAAGAGTTGGTTGTCCTCAACCGTGTCCGTAAAGAGCAGGGCTGCTACACCGCTTGGGCATTACGCAATAAAACCCATCAGGAAGCGCCGTGGATACAGACCCGGCAGGGCGAAGTCATAGGGATTGCGCTGATGGGGGAATATTTCCGCCATGCGCTGCCGCAGACGGATTACAATTTCAATCTTGAAAAACTCAAAACAGCCGTTGAAGACAGCTTTGTCAGCGTCCCGCATTTCAACGGCGCCGACGACTTGGAAAAATGGTTGGAGCAGTAAATGCAGGTGCTGCTTGGCGAAGACTTCAAAAGAGCGTTGAAAAACTACCCCAAAGAAGACCGCAGAAAAATTGCGGAATTTATCGCACACGTCCAACAGAACGGCTTATCAGGGTTACCCGGCAGGAACAAATCCAGCGACAACGTACCGGCAGACGATCCTCAATGGCTGGAAAAAGTCCGATTTGCCCAACGGCACAACCTTTGGCACTATCACATCGGCATTCCCAAATACAACGGCGGCAGGTATGGCGATTTGACATCCGCCTATATCCTTCACTATACCCTTTGCGACGGCTTTATCAAAATCATCGGTTTTGACAGACACCCGCCTTTTATCCTGCCCGATATTCCCAAATAACCTTGTCTTACCCCCCTTAAGACAGCCCCTCGAGATACCGCCTGCAAATCTTTGCCAAAGCCTGTACGCGGCTGCCCCCGGCTTTTTCCACGGCGGCAAGGATAAGCTCCACGTCTTCGGCACGCCCCTGCACTGAAAACTGCCGGTATTCGCCGCTTGCCAGTTTTGCCTTTGTCGCCGCCGCCGCCGTTGCCGCGCGCAATTTTTTAGAATGCCCGCTGTTGGAATTTGCCATTTTTAAATCCTTATAGTAGAGTATGGGAAAGATAAGAGGAAGGGCAGCCTCCTTAACTGCCCTGCAAATGGTTAATCGTTAATCACTTGTTTTGTATTTCCCTACCACGCTGGGGAGCTTGCAAGGAAATACAAAATCACACAGATTAGGATTTTCTTAATCACATTGCCTCCTTTCTCTTTCAGGTTGCCCCGTATCGGCTGATACGGGGTTTCTTCATTTCCTAATCTATGAGTTTATTATATCATATGATATAATAAACGCAAGTATCGAAATACCCTACACGCGCAGAGGGCATTCTTTCCTAAACAACCGCCTTAATAGGCGGTTTTTTTGCGCCTGCGAAATCTCAAAAATAAATTCTTTTAATAATCAAAATGTTCAGTATTTATTAAATAATCACTAAACATTTTACTTGACTAGATGTTAAGTGTTTACTAAACTACACCCATCGAAACAAACAACAACTTGAAGGAAACGAGATGAACGAATTAATCAGCAGAATAAATCGGTTTGGCGCGAGGGCAAAGGACGGGCAAAGCCTTTTATTGAAAGTTGGTGAAATCTGCCGCGACGCAGCAGCGACATGGACCACTAGAAAAAGCGAAAGCCTCAATCACACTGCCTTCACTTTTACAGTGAAAAAAGACGGCTTAAAAGAGAAGGTAATGATTGTTTTGTAAAGAAACCAACCCCACCCCGAAAGGAAACAAAAATGGAAGCAAATAAATTTGAAGTGAAAAGTTTGTCAGACCTTATAAAAGTCTTTGCAGGCATTGCTGCCGATTTCGAAGCGGCAATGGGTGTAAAACGCGCCGACATTTCAACCGAATTTGACGAACCGCAACATGAGCCGCAACCGCCGGTAACAGTTGCCGAGCAAAAAGGTATCAACGACTTTGCCATCGGCAAGGAAGTCATCATCCGCACTTATTCGGCAGGCGTTTGGTTTGGTGTGTTGAAACAAAAAGCAGGCAATGAAGTGATTCTGACAAAAGCGCGCCGAATGTACAGCTGGTGGGCAAAGGAATCAATCAGCCTGTCAGGTGTCGCACGACACGGCATCAGGCAAGACGGCAGCCAAATTTGCGGCGAGCTTGATTCCGTATGGCTCGAGGCGATTGAGATTATCCCAGTAACAGGCGGCGCGGCTGAATCAATCCGCACCGCGCTGGAGGTCGACCAGTCATGAGTTATCTAGATCAACCATTGAAGCACGGCTACGGCAACGGCAACGGTAGCGGCAACGGTAGCGGCTATGGCAACGGCTACGGCAACGGCTACAGCAACGGCAGCGGCAACGGCTAAACCTTAAAACCGCCCGAAGCTATATCTGCCAAGCCGGGGATAGCACAAAGCGATGAAGTATCGAACTTCAAAGCGGGGCAACGGCACGGCGAAACAGTGAATGCTGCGGGCGGTTTTCTCAAACGGAAAGGACGAAGGCGGTGAAATATTACGGCACGGCGGCTTACGGCAGCCCCGATTGGGGGATGGAAAGATATTACGCGCGGGAGGATATGCGGCAGGCTTTGGACGGTTGGGAGGCGGAAAACCGAATCCTGCACGAATCCGGGTTGATTGAGATTGCCAAAAAATCGGCGCGGGAGTTTGTCCGCGATGCGGACGGCGAACCTTATACGCAGGAGGATTGGGAAACGTACCTTACGGAAGATGCTTCCCGTGTCGGTAAAGATACCGAAGCCGCGATGAACTACGCCATAGACGAGCGGGAATGGTTCGCGCTGGCGGAGAACATCGGCAGGCTGGCAAATTCATAGCGGGCATAGGAATGCCGCGCCGTCAGCCGGGGAGTGGGCGCGGCGGCGGTTTTTGTAGATTTTAGCCGCAGATAACCCCGACGGCGCACGGTCCGTACCATCCTTAGCGGACGCGGTGCGCAATTAAAACCTTTTAAATTAAGGAAATAGAAATGAAGACAAGGAATATTGCGTTTAAGTTCGCGGTATTGGCGGCGGTATTGGCGGCGGGCTATGCCTTCGGATTCGCCAAGGGAGGCGGAAGCCGTACGGCAAAGGGAAAACCCGCCGGTATTGCGGCAATGCGTATGGCGTTGGCTCAAAAGCAGGCGGAAGTTGCGGAATTGAGCGCCGAGATCTGGCTGGAAGAGCGGCACCTGAATGCCGATGAAGAAGAAGCCGGTTGCCGGCGGGTGCACGGCGATGCGGAAGTGCCGGGGGGTAAAGAATGAGCTTCCATCCCGAAACCGCTTACACCGGCGGCGGAGAAACAGAGCCGTACGGACCAAGCCCCGAAGAAATCAAATACCGGCAAAGCCCGGAAACCGCCGAAACACGGCGGATGACCGAAAAACAGGCAGAAGGCCACATTAAAAGCATTATCAGGTAACGCCGCCGCGCAAGGCATAAAACAGCGCGAGACCGATAGACGAAACGACCTTTAACAGGAGACCGAAAATGTCATTGATTTTAAGTGTGAAAGACGAAAGCAATTTCAAACCATGCCCGGCAGGCAGCCATCACGCCACCTGCATCCGCATCATCGATTTGGGTACGCAGCTCGTCGAGTACCAAAACGAACAAAAGCGGCAGCACAAGATTTTAGTGCAGTGGGAAATCGACCCGGAAGGCGATCCGGAAATGCTGATGCCGGACGGCAGGCCCTACCTCATCAGCCGCCGGTACACCGCCAGCCTGCACAGCAAAAGCCAACTGGCAACAGACCTCAAAAGCTGGCGCGGAAGGGACTTTACACCGGAAGAACGCGACAACTTCGATTTGCGCAATATTTTGGGCAAGCCCTGCCTGTTGAGTATCGCCCACCAAGAAAGCAGCGACGGCAAAACCACCTATGCCAACATTTCCGCCATCAGCAACAAGATGAAGAGCTACACCCCGAAACAGCCGGACAACGCCGTTTTTGCCTTCGACCTGTCAGACCCCGATTGGGCGAATTACGGCCTCCTGAACGAGAAACTGAGGGAGCAGATTGCCAAAAGCCCGGAATATGCCGAAGCCGTAAACGGCCGCCAACCGCCGGCGCCGCCGCAGAAACAGGCCCAAGCGGCGGAAGGGCAGACGGAACACCCCCAAGGCAATGCCGCGCCTGCCGAAGACATCGAGGACGACATCCCTTTTAATTAAGCCCGCCGTCAGGGCGTAAAACCGGACGGAAAACCGCAAACAAACGCCGCGCCCTGCGGGCGGGCCCCGCACTCTGAAGCAGTAGTCGATTTTTAGTTTGCAACTGCTTCGGACGGCAACAGAGAAAGGAAACAAAAAAATGGCAAACATCGACCTGACCCAATGGGACGGGAAAACCATTGGCGCCGCCGCCAATCCCGAACAGGGATACATCAACATCACCATCGGCAGCGACGACCTATTCATCAACATCGAACAGGCATACGCCATACACGCCGCGCTTGGCGAAGCGGTTGCCGAATATGAGGGAGGGGCACAATGACCGCCCTCACACTCTACCGGTGCGCGGCAGACGTACAGGCGGCGCTTGATTACTACTTCGACAGCGAAACCGAGCGCGAAGACACGCTGGAAGCCGTTATCGGGCAGTTCGAGGTCAAAGCGCAATCCGTTATCGCTTATATTAAAAACCAAGAAATCACGGAAAAAATGCTTGAAGAGCATATCGGGCGGATGACCGGGAAGCTCAAGGCGGCAAAAGCGCGGAATCAAAGCCTGAAAGACTACTTGGCGCGCAATATGCAGGCGGCGGGCATTACCGAAATCAAAGCGGACGACGGCACTTTTAAAGCCTCGTTCCGCAAATCCGAAGCCGTCGTGATCTTAGACGAAGCACAAATCCCCGCCGAATTTATGCGTGAGGCCGTCAAAACCGAACCGGACAAAACCGCCATCAGAAAAGCGATTGAAAGCGGTCGGCAAGTAGCAGGCGCGAAGATTGAAGGGCGGAAGAATTTGCAGATTAGATAAACCGTAGAAGATGTTGACGACAGCATCCCATTTTGAGTTAAGGAGCAAAAAATGAGCTATTTGGAAGATGTAAAAAACGCATTAAGGGTAATAGATAACTTATGCAAAGAAGCATTAAAAGAGCCTGAATCGTTAGAGGGTTATATAGACGAAATTAGGGATAAAGCAGACGAAGCGGATACCTCTTTGGAATTTCTAAAGGATGTAATAAATTATGGTATTAGCGATTTAAAAAATGTAATTGAGGTGTTTGAAGATTGCGTTTGATATTAATGGAACAAGACATGAACTATCAATTTAAATTCGGCGACCCCGTGAGAGATACAGCTTTATGATTGGGCATTGAGAGAACGGCATCAAAAAATCGAGAAAACAAAATGCAAACAGTAGCAACAAAACCGACGGCAAAACAGATGCTTGCCGCCAAACGCGCGGCGAAGGAATCAACGCGGCAGGAACGCGCCGTCAAACGCGCGGGAACAGTAAAAAACGTTGACCGGAACCGGCTGTCCGCCCGGTCAAAAGCGCAAAAAGAAAACATCGCCCGGATGTTGTCGGGCGCAAAGGTATCGGAAGACGAAGCCCTGACGTGCGGCATCATGATGCGGCTGTCCCTGCAGGATATGCGCTATGCCTGCAATCAGGAGTTAATCAACTTCGCCGAACATATCGTCAAACAGGTGCAACGCTTGGGCCTGTACTGCAACACGGACGACCCCGCGAACGAGGAAAGCGTACTGTTTGCCTGCCGCGAAGCATCGCAGGCGGTCGCGCAATGGACTAAGGATTTCGACGACCTTAGCCCGAATCAGCGCCAACTCGTGCTGCGTCCGCTGTCAAATCTCTTCGCCGCGTACGAAGAATTTCTGAAAGACGCGCCTGCACGGCTGATAGCCGAAGTATCGGCATACTCATTGGCCGTGCGGGTTGCCAAGAAAGCCATGGCGTTTTTAGAACTTGACGGCGGTTTGATTTCGGCGGTCGGCAAAGTCGTCAACGGCGCGGATTCGCGCGCGGAAGCCCGCCGCCTGAAAATGCCGTACGCGGAATTTACAGGCCGGATCCTACACGCCGCAAACCTGCTTTACGATGTGGGCATTCAGGCGGACAAGGAGCTTTCGGCGATGTACGGCAAGCCGCTGAATCCCGTGCGCCCCCGACGGATAAGCGACGTGCGCCGGCCGATGATGAAAATGCTTGTTGCGGACAAAGGCGGCGCGTTGGTCCGGGCCGTAAAAGACTCGGAAGACGTCATCCGGCATTGCGACAACGGCGCCGGCTTCAGCTGCTTCAACTGGACCGAACATTTCAAACGGACGGCAAACCTGATCAGCCTCATGCACAGGGAAGCGGCGGCATGAGGACGCACATCCGGACCTGCGTGTATCACGATTCCGGCACAAAAGGCTCAAACACGGCATCAGGCATAAGCGGCACGGCTGCCGGCGCGGCGGAACAAGCGTTTTTCAGCGCGGCGAAGACGGCAAACCGCAGCGCGTCAGCCGCATCCGCAAACGCTCCGCCACACCCGGACAAGCCAGAGAACGGACGAAAACCCATGACGTTTCAAGGACACAACAACCGTAAAAAAGCCGGCGGCTACGCCGAATACATCACGGGCGGCAGCTTGAGGCGGCTGGTTGCCGCCAAAGTCCGCCGATACTGCGGCGAACACCCGGGCGTATTTGACGGCGCGGCAGGAAGCGGGCAGCTGGAGCAGTACATCGAACCGTCCGATTTCCGCGCCGTAGAGATACAGGCGGAAGCGTGTAAAGCCTTGTTGCAAAACTACCCTGCCGCCAAAGTATACAACACAAGCCTTTTCCTTTATACCGACGGCGAACCGCAAGACTGCACCGTCATGAATCCGCCGTTTTCCATCAAGCTAAAGGATTTGAGCGAAGACGAAAAAAGCCGTATCGCACAGGAATACCCGTGGAAGAAATCGGGCGTAGCCGATGAAATCTTCGTTTTAAAAGGATTGGAAAACGCCCGCCGCTTCGGATTCTTCATCCTGTTCCCCGGCATCGCCTACCGCAAAAGCGAGCAGCGATTCCGCGAAATCATCGGCAACCGGCTGGCAGAACTCAACCGCATACAAAACGCGTTTGAAGACACGCCGATCGAAGTGCTTTTACTGGTTATCGACAAAGACAAAACCGACGGCGGCTGCATCCGCGAACTGTACGACTGCAAAACAGACACCCTGCTTGCCGCCGACACTTGGCAAATCGAACCGGACTTGTGGCAAACCGTGCAAGAACCTGCACCGCCGAAGGAAAAGGAAGACCCCGTCCTCTTGGAACACGAATGCCGTGACGCAGCGGCAAAGCGGATTGCCCGGGAATTGAGGTTCAGCAAAATGGTCAACGAGATAGAAGGCTGGCCGCATGCCGAATTTGACGGCTTTTGCGACCGCCTGTGCAACCTGATACAGGCAGAGAAATACGGAAAAAAACACTACTTCCCGTGCAGCCTGCCACTTTTCGGAGGGGCGGCCGGCTGAACAACCGCCCGAACAGGAGGACTTATGCACCGACGCAGGCTGAACATCCGCCAAGCCGTAAAAAAGCGGAAACCCGGACAAAGCAGAATTAACAGAAAGAGGTATATATGAACATCAGTAAAGAACAAGGGCTTTTAATCGCATACGGCGGCCGCCCGTATATCCCGCCGAGGGAAGTACACAAAGACTTTTTTGCCCATATCGGCTTTAACGCGTTTAAAGCATCGGGGGTACGGTGCGAGCTTCCGTTTCCGATTTTCCGATTGTCCGACAGCCGAAAATCGGAATATTTCGTCAGCGTCCGAGAGCTTGCAAAGGCAATCGCAGACAAGGAAGAAAAGGCAAAATCGGAATATCGGAAATTCCGGTCTTGATGCAAGACGGAGGAATCAGGGGATGCGGCACATCCCCTTTAATTTAACATCACTTCCCGGATTTTATATCGCTTTGCGCCTGCATCATTGCCTCTTTAAAATCCAGCCGCGTCGAGCGTTTGCGTACGCTCACATACCTCTGCAGGCTGTTCCAACCGTCATGCAGCGTTACCCGTTGCATTTGCGGAATCGTGAAGCCGTCTTCAGCCATACGGGTAGCAGCCTCGTGCCGTAAATCGTGGAAGCGCAAGTCTTTAATTCTAAGAACCTTGCACGCCCTCGTCCAAGCGGCGGAAACCGATTTTCCGTTGCACGGTACAAGGCTGTCGGCGATGCCTTTGTTGGCAAGCATACGCTTCCTGACCGATTCCTCCGGCAGCTCGTCAATGACCGGCAAAGCCATAGGCAGAATATCAAACTCCTTATTATTCCCTGTGCTGCCGTTCGGATTTTTTAAATCACGAACCGGCCGGGTACAATCATTTTTGTGCCAGTCGTCAAACAGCAGGCGGCAAATCTCATCCTGCCGCCTTGACGTATAAATCGCCAGCCACATAATCAGGTGCATCGGTATGGAAGATTTCCTGCTTTGCCATTGCCGCAGGAAATAAGTTGTCAGGGTTTGCAGTTCTTCCGTGGTCGGCAATCTGTCCCTGATTGCAGATTTCGCAACCATATTCGAGCGTTTCAGCCCGTTTGCCGCGAAATCCAATTCCTGCCAGCCTATTTCAAGCCCCCACACATAAAAGGCGTGTTTTAGCACGGAACGGATATATTGCAGCTCCTGCAATGCCGTAGAAGCCGCGATTGGCGCAATGTCCAGTTCGGGGATTCCGCGCCGCCTCTGCATAACGTGTTCCGCGAAATCAGACCGTTTCAGCTTATCGATGCCGATGCCGCCAATCGGGAACTCCATCAGAAAACGCAAGCCCATTTTCTTTGACCGACCCGCTCCAAGCGTTTCGTTAAGATACTTCCGCATAGCTTCGGACAGCGTCATCATCTTGACCTTGCCGCGCTTGAAAAGCAGTTCTGGGCCGGCTTCGATTTCCGCCTCCCGTTTCTTCCCCCATTCGACCGCCAAAGCCTTTTTACTGAACGTCCTGCTCTCATTGAAAGCAGGATAGCCTTTCTTGCCGACCCGTACCTGAACCCGATATACTGTTTCGCCGGAAGGATTGCGCCGCTTGGTTATTGTTGCCATTTGCACCATTCCAAGAATTAAAAATTATGGTGCAAGTATGGTACGTCAAATATAGTGAAATGGGCAAAAATCCAAGCAAATAATAAAGAATGTTTGAGTTAAAAGAATGTGAAAACCTTATGATAAACAAGGAACTTATTGAACATAAAGGGAAAAGGCGTTTATGCGTCGCCCCGATGCTCGACTGGACGGACAGGCACTACCGTTACCTTGCCCGCCAGATTACCCGAAATGCTTGGCTTTACAGCGAAATGGTCAACGCCGGCGCGATTGTTTACGGCGACAAAGACCGTTTTTTGATGTTTAACGAAGGCGAGCAGCCCGTCGCCCTGCAACTGGGCGGCAGCGATCCGTCCGATTTGGCGAAAGCCGCCAAAGCCGCCGAAGAATACGGCTACAACGAGGTCAACCTCAACTGCGGCTGTCCCAGTCCGCGCGTGCAGAAAGGCGCGTTCGGCGCGTGTCTGATGAACGAAGTCGGGCTGGTTGCCGACTGCCTCAACGCCATGCACGACGCGGTCGGCATCCCCGTTACCGTCAAACACCGCATCGGTGTGGACAGGCAGACCGAATACCAAACCGTTGCCGATTTCGTCGGCACGCTGCGCGACAAAACCGCCTGCAAAACCTTCATCGTCCACGCCCGCAACGCTTGGCTGGACGGTCTTTCGCCCAAAGAAAACCGCGATGTTCCGCCCTTGAAATACGATTACGTTTACCGCCTCAAGCAGGAGTTTCCCGAGCTGGAAATCATCATCAACGGCGGCATCACCACCAACGAAGCAATCGCCGGACACTTGCAACACGTTGACGGCGTGATGGTCGGGCGCGAGGCATACCACAACCCGATGGTGATGCGCGAATGGGACAGGCTGTTTTACGGTGACAACCGCGCCCCGATCGAATACGCCGATTTGGTGCAGCGCCTCTACACATACAGCCAAGTCCAAATCCAAGCCGGACGCGGCACAATCCTGCGCCACATCGTCCGCCACAGCCTCGGGCTGATGCACGGTTTGAAAGGCGCGCGGACTTGGCGGCGTATGCTTTCCGATGCAACGCTCTTGAAAGACAACGACGGCGGCCTGATTTTCGAAGCGTGGAAAGAAGTCGAACGGGCAAATACGCGCGAATAGGGCGGGGCTGTATGTGTGAAATGCCGTCTGAAGGTTTCAGACGGCATTTGTGCGTTTGTCGGGTGGTGTTTAGGGGGCGGTAATGGCGTGTTTCGGCACTTTGTCCATATCCCAGTGTGCCACCGCCCAGTCGAGCAATTCGGCAGGGCGGTCGGTTTCCGGTGCTTCGGGCAGCTTGAGGTAGCGGAACACTTGGCGGAGAAGTTGTTCGCGGCGGTTTGAATCCAATGCGGGGGCGAGCGTCTGCTTCGACCATTTCTGCCCTTGCGCGTTGGTCAGCAGCGGCAGGTGGGCATATTGCGGTGTCGGAACGCCCAAACACTGCTGCAAATAGATTTGGCGCGGTGTGGAAACGAGCAGGTCTTGTCCGCGCACGATGTGGGTAACGCCCTGTTCGGCATCGTCGGCAACGACGGCGAGCTGGTATGCCCAGTAACCGTCTGCACGGAACAGGACGAAATCGCCGATGTCGCGGGCGAGGTTTTGGGTGTAACTGCCGACGATGCCGTCTGAAAAGCCGATGTCGCGGTCGGGGACGCGGATGCGCCACGACGGCTGTTTGCCTTGCAGTGCAGGGCGTTGGCCGGGGTGGCGGCAGCGTCCGTTATAGACGAACCCGTCTGTGCCCCGCCTTGCCCCGGCCTGCCAGTCTTTGCGGTTGCAATGGCAGGGATAGACCAGTCCGGCGGTTTTCAGACGGTATAGGGTTTCTTCATACAGGGCGTAACGGCGGCTCTGATAGGTGACTTCGCCGTCCCACTCGAATCCGAATGCCTCGAGCGTGTGCAGGATATGGCTTGCCGCCCCCGGCATTTCGCGCGGCGGATCGAGGTCTTCCATACGGACCAGCCATTTGCCGCCGTTTGAACGTGCATCGGCATAGGAAGCGACGGCGGTCAGCAGAGAGCCGATGTGGAGCAACCCGGTCGGGCTGGGGGCGAAGCGTCCTGTGTACATATCCGGTACAGCCCCTTTATTTAAGACTATTAATCAAAGCCGTTATCTCATCTTTATCCAGTTCCATCCCGGGCTCTTCAAGCAAGGTTAAATCATATAGGGCATTATATTGCTCTTCGGTAGCTGAATCATCCATAAGAGCAGGCGAGAAAAAATCGAAGGCTCTATCTGCAATTCTCTCATTGCCTGCATTTCTACCAACCAGTTTCATCAATTCTGTATATATAGTATGGGGAGGTACCGGATCCTTAAAAATCAGATCTGAATAAATTTCATCGGGTGAAATGATTTCGAGTGCTTTTGCCATGATTCTATTTCCTTTTGTGTTGGCGGGTAATGTCGTGCATTAACTTCTTGCCCATTAATATTTTTAGGGCGGATCCTTGATATGCCGCACTGTGTCCGGTCAAACGGGCGATGCCGTCTGAAAGCCTTTCAGACGGCATCGGGGAAATGCCTAAACCAAAGGCGCGAGCAGTTTTTCAAAGGCTTCTTCAAACTGTTTCAAACCGTCTTCCTGCAAACGCGCCGCCAAGGTTTCGACATCGATGCCGAGCGCGGCAATTTCGGCGAGCCGCGCCCGTGCTTCGTCCGCGCTTTCGGTCAGCGTCGCTTTCGCCGTGCCGTGGTCGATAAAGGCTTTGAGCGTGGCATCGGGGACGGTGTTGACGGTGTGCACGCCGATCAGGCTGTCAACGTAGAGCGTGTCGGGATAGGCTGGGTTTTTCACGCCGGTAGATGCCCATAAAAGCTGCACGCGGTTTGCGCCTTGGGCTTCCAGTGCGGCAAATTCGGGGGCGGTGAAATATTGTTCCCAATCTTGATAGGCGGCTTTGGCAAGGGCGATGGCGGTTTTGCCTTTGAGCCGGTCGGGCAGCGTTGCATCCAGCGCACTGTCCACGCGCGAGATGAAGAAGCTGGCGACAACTTGGATATGGGCAACGCTTTGTCCGGCTGCCAAGCGTTTGGCAATGCCGCGCGCGTAGGCGGCGTAGGCTTTGAGGGTTTGGGCGCGTGAGAACAGCAGGGTCAGGTTCACGCTGATGCCGTCTGAAACGAGGGTTTCGAGCGCATCGATGCCTGCGTCGGTGGCAGGCACTTTAATCATGGCGTTTTTACGCGCGATGGCGGCATGGAGGCGGCGGGCTTCTTCTACCGTGCCTTGAGCGTCTTTGGCAAGTTCGGGAGAAACTTCGAGACTGACGAAACCGGTTTTGCCGCCGGTGGATTCGTGTTCGGCAAGGCAAACGTCGCAGGCTGCCCGTACGTCGGCAACCGCCATGGTTTCGTAGCGTTGTTTGGGGCTGAGGTTTTGCCGCTTGAGGGCGGCGACCTCGTCGGCATAAAGCGCGTCGCCGGCGAAGGCTTTTTGGAAAATGGCGGGATTGGAAGTTACGCCGCACACGCCTTGTTTGAGCATTTGCGCCAATTCGCCGCTTTGCACGAGCGAGCGGGAAAGGTTGTCCAGCCAGATTTGTTGTCCTAATGCTTTAACGTCCGATAAAATAGTCATTTTTGATTCCTTTGGATGGATGGGCGGGGTTTGAAGGCTTATGCTACCCCGATTCGGAAATTTTGGGTAGTTTTGTTACAGCAAAGGCGGATGGCAATGGCAGAAAACGAAAAATATCTCGACTGGGCGCGCGAAGTGTTGCACACCGAAGCGGAAGGCTTGCGCGAAATTGCGGCGGAATTGGACGAAAACTTCGTCCTTGCGGCAGACGCGTTGTTGCACTGCAAGGGCAGGGTCGTCATCACGGGTATGGGCAAGTCCGGACATATCGGGCGCAAAATGGCGGCAACCATGGCCTCGACCGGCACGCCCGCGTTTTTCGTCCACCCTGCGGAAGCGGCACACGGCGATTTGGGCATGATTGTGGACAACGACGTCGTCGCCGCCATTTCCAATTCCGGCGAAAGCGACGAAATCACCGCCATCATCCCCGCGCTCAAACGCAAAGACATTACCCTCGTCTGCATCACCGCCCGCCCCGATTCAACCATGGCGCGCCATGCCGATATCCACATCACCGCATCGGTTTCGCAAGAAGCCTGCCCGTTGGGGCTTGCCCCGACCACCAGCACCACCGCCGTTATGGCTTTGGGCGACGCGTTGGCGGTCGTCCTGCTGCGCGCCCGCGCGTTCACGCCCGACGACTTCGCCTTGATCCACCCTGCCGGCAGCCTCGGCAAACGCCTGCTTTTGCGCGTTGCCGACATTATGCACAAAGGCGGCGGCCTGCCCGCCGTCCGACTCGGCACGCCCTTGAAAGGAGCCATCGTCAGCATGAGCGAGAAAGGTTTGGGCATGTTGGCGGTAACGGACGGGCAAGGCTGTCTGAAAGGCGTGTTTACTGACGGCGATTTGCGCCGCCTGTTTCAAGAATGCGACAATTTTACCGGTCTTTCGATAGACGAAGTCATGCATACACACCCTAAAACCATCTCCGCCGAACGCCTCGCCACCGAAGCCCTGAAAGTCATGCAGGCAAACCATGTGAACGGGCTTCTGGTTACCGATGCAGACGGCGTGCTGACAGGTGCGCTGAATATGCACGACCTTTTGGCGGCGCGGATTGTATAAGGCGTTGCAGCCGTTTCAGACGGCATTTGTGGTAAGATATGCCGTCTGAAAACAAGGAAATCCCAATGCAGGCAATTTCTCCCGAATTACAGGCACGCGCCGCCAAAATCAAACTGCTGATATTGGATGTGGACGGCGTTTTGACCGACGGGCGCATCTTTATCCGCGACGACGGCGAAGAAATCAAATCGTTTCACACACTGGACGGACACGGCCTGAAAATGCTTCAGGCAAGCGGCGTGCAGACTGCGATTATCACAGGTCGGGACGCGCCCTCCGTCGGCATCCGCGTCAAACAGTTGGGCATAAATTACTACTTCAAAGGCATTTCGGACAAACGCGCCGCGTATGAAGAGCTGCGCGCGCAGGCAGGCTTGGAAGAAGCCGAGTGCGCCTTTGTCGGCGACGACGTGGTCGATTTGCCGGTGATGGTGCGCTGCGGATTGCCGGTTGCCGTCCCCGACGCGCATTGGTTTACGCTGCAACACGCCGCCTATATTGCCAAACGCCCCGGCGGTGCGGGCGCGGTGCGCGAAGTGTGTGACCTGATTATCCGCGCGAAAGGTACGTTGGGCGCGGCTTTGAACGGGTACATCAAATGAAAGTAAGATGGCGGTACGGAATTGCGTTCCCATTGATATTGGCGGTTGCCTTGGGCAGCCTGTCGGCATGGTTGGGCCGTATCAGCGAAGTCGAAATCGAGGAAGTCAGGCTCAATCCCGACGAACCTCAATACACAATGGACGGCTTGGACGGAAGGCGGTTTGACGAACAGGGATACTTGAAAGAACATTTGAGCGCGAAAGGTGCGAAACAGTTTCCCGAAAACAGCGACATCCATTTTGATTCGCCGCATCTCGTGTTCTTCCAAGAAGGCAGGCTGTTGTACGAAGTCGGCAGCGATGAAGCCGTTTACCATACCGAAAACAAACAGGTTCTTTTTAAAAACAACGTTGTGCTGACCAAAACCGCCGACGGCAGGCGGCAGGCGGGTAAAGTCGAAACCGAAAAACTGCACGTCGATACCGAATCTCAATATGCCCAAACCGATACGCCTGTCAGTTTCCAATATGGTGCATCGCACGGTCAGGCGGGCGGTATGACCTACAACCACAAAACAGGCATGTTGAACTTCTCATCTAAAGTGAAAGCCGCGATTTATGATACAAAAGATATGTAAGCTATTTGTTTTAATTGTAATTTTTGCAACTTCTCCCGCTTTTGCCCTTCAAAGCGACAGCAGACGGCCCATCCAAATCGAAGCCGACCAAGGTTCGCTCGATCAAGCCAACCAAAGTACCACATTTAGCGGCAATGTCATCATCAGACAGGGTACGCTCAACATTTCCGCCTCGCGCGTCAACGTCACACGCGGCGGCAAAGGCGGCGAATCCGTGAGGGCGGAAGGTTCGCCCGTCCGCTTCAGCCAAACGTTGGACGGGGGCAAAGGGACGGTGCGCGGTCAGGCAAACAACGTTACCTATTCCTCCGCAGGAAGCACCGTCGTTCTGACCGGCAATGCCAAAGTGCAGCGCGGCGGCGACGTTGCCGAAGGTGCGGTCATTACCTACAACACCAAAACCGAAGTCTATACCATCAACGGCAGCACGAAATCGGGTGCGAAATCCGCTTCCAAAACCGGCAGGGTCAGCGTCGTCATCCAGCCTTCAAGCACACAAAAAACCGAATAACCCCGATGCCGTCTGAAACGGAAACGCAGTTCAGACGGCATTTGCCGACCGAAATGCCGAGAAGAGATTTATGAGCGCAAACAACAGCCGCCTCGTCGTCCAAAACCTGCAGAAAAGTTTCAAAAAACGCCAAGTCGTCAAAAGTTTCTCCCTTGAGATCGAAAGCGGCGAAGTCATCGGACTGCTCGGGCCCAACGGCGCAGGCAAAACCACCGGCTTCTACATGATAGTCGGGCTCATCGCTGCCGACGCAGGCAGCGTGATGCTGGACGGGCGGGAATTGCGCCACCTGCCCATACACGAACGCGCCCGCCTGGGTGTCGGCTACCTGCCGCAGGAAGCCTCGATATTCCGCAAAATGACCGTCGAACAAAACATCCGCGCCATCTTGGAAATCAGAACCAAAGATAAAAATCAAATCGACAGAGAAATCGAAAAACTGCTCGCCGACCTCAATATCGGACACTTGCGCCGCAATCCTGCGCCGTCGCTGTCCGGCGGCGAACGGCGGCGCGTCGAAATCGCCCGTGTCCTCGCCATGAAACCACGTTTCATCCTTTTGGACGAACCTTTTGCCGGCGTCGATCCCATCGCCGTCATCGACATCCAGAAAATCATCGGTTTCCTCAAATCGCGCGGCATCGGCGTATTGATTACCGACCACAACGTCCGCGAGACCCTCAGCATCTGCGACCGCGCCTACATCATTTCAGACGGTGCGGTGCTGGCTTCCGGCAAGCCCGACGATTTGGTCGGCAACGAACAGGTGCGCGCCGTCTATTTGGGCGAGAACTTCAAATATTGAAGCGTTTTGCCGTCTGCAAAGCAGAACATCGCCGAACGAACGGCAAAAAACCGATTTGCACTATTTTTCTGTGAAATTAATTTAAACTTAAAACATCGACTTAGTCGGTTGGGTAAAAAATATCGACAAATCCGCTTGCGTGTCGTCCCGAAATTTGGTTTAATACGCACCTCTTAACGAGACAGATACAGGCCAGATAGCTCAGTTGGTAGAGCAACGGATTGAAAATCCGTGTGTCGGCGGTTCGATTCCGCCTCTGGCCACCAAAAAACCGCTTATAAGCGGTTTTTTTTTGCCTGCCGTTTTCGGCAGCAGTCCCGCACCGCAAATACCTGCCATGCACGACATGGTCTTTGCGGCTGTCGGGCAGGTTAGTGGATTAACAAAAATCAGGACAAAGCGACGAAGCCGCAGACAGTACAACATAGTACGGCAAGGCGGGGTAACGCCGTACCGGTTTAAATTTAATCCACTATAAGAACCAGAAAACATATGCCGTCCGAACCGCAGTTCAGACGGCATTTCCATATCTGAAACAATCAGTCCGTATCGCTTTCGGGTAATTCTGCCGAACCCATGCGTCTGAGCACGATATTGGTTTTGTTGCGCAGCCGTTTGCTTTTCGGATGGTCAGCGTAGTAGAGCGGGGCGGGGACGAGTGCCGTCAGTTTCGCCGCCTGCTGTTTGGTCAGGTCTGCGGCCGGTTTTTTATAAAAATACCGGGACGCAGCTTCCGCGCCGAAAACGCCGTAGTGCCATTCGATTGAGTTTAAATACAGTTCGAAAATCCTGTTTTTGTCGGTAACAGCTTCCATCATTGCCGTAATGGCCGCCTCTTCCCCTTTGCGCAGATAGTTGCGGCTTTCGTTGAGGAAGAGGTTTTTGGCAAGCTGCTGGCTGATGGTCGATCCGCCCGCCTTCACTTCGCCGCTGTTCCGGTTGCGCCTGATGGCGTTTTGAATGCCGCCCCAATCGAAGCCGCCGTGTCCGGCAAAACGGACATCTTCGGAAGCAATCAGGGCTTTTTTCAGGTTGGTGGAAATGCGTTTGTAGGGCATCCAGCGGTAATCCAGTGCGACATCGCGACCTTCTTGTTCAAACTGCTTCATCCGCATCGACATAAAGGCAGTCCGATGGGGCGCGACGGCGCGGTAGGTAATGATGTTGCCGTACACATAGGCATTGAAGAAGATAAAGATGCCGACGGGCAGGGCAATCAGCCATTTGACGATGCGGAACATGGTTACAGGGCTTTCATGTGTTCGATGACGGGGCGGATGTCCGGTTTGAAACCGCGCCAGAGGGCGTAGGAAGCCGCCGCCTGACCGACTAGCATACCCAGTCCGTCGGCAGTTTTTTTCGCACCCGATTGTCGTGCAAAATCTAAAAACGGTTTTGCCGCTTCGCCGTAAACCATATCGTAGGCAAGGCGGCAGTCGCGGAAAATTTTAGGGCTGACGGCAGGAAGCTGACCGCTCAAGCCGCCGGACGTGCCGTTGATGATGATATCGAAACCGCCGTTCACATCCGCCATCGGGACGGCTTCAATGCCGAAAAGCCGCGCCAATTCCTCGGCTTTGGCGCGGGTACGGTTGGCAATGACGATACGGGCAGGGCGGTGTTCTTTCAAAACCGGAATCACGCCGCGCACCGCGCCGCCCGCGCCCAAAAGCAAGATGGTTTTGCCCTCGATGGCAATGTTTTTGACCTGCGTGATGTCGTTGGCCAAACCGATACCGTCGGTATTGTCGCCGCGTATTCTGCCGTCTTCCAACCACACCAGCGTATTGACCGCACCGGCAGCCAAAGCGCGGTCGGAATGTTCGTCCGCCAGATGAAACGCTTCCTGTTTGAACGGTACGGTAACGTTTGCCCCGCAACCGCCTGTTTCAAAAAATGTCGAAACCGCCTGCGCGAAACCGCCGATGTCGGCGCAAATGCGTCCGTATTCGATGTCAACGCCTTCCTGAAGGGCAAATTGCTGATGAATCTGCGGCGATTTGCTGTGGGCGGCGGGGTTGCCGAAAACGGCGTAGCGGGGGAGGGCGTGCATAGTCATATTCCATAAAGGCGGGGCGGTCATTTTATAACGGCGGCGCGAAGATGGGAACGATGCCGTCTGAAACCGCCTTCAGACGGCATCTGTTTTGTCGGCATTCGGACAAAAGGGCGGGCATTCCGCTTTTGAACAGACAAACCGAAGCATATTGTTGACAATCTTGCCGTTTGAAACTATATTTTCCGGCTTGGAATTTGACGCAAAACCGGTTTCAGACGGCATCGGCGTGGTAAAATCGTGCCGACTTTGCGTCAAGCCGCCGCGTTCCGCATATTTTGCCATTTCCCTTTTTCAGGAGCTGAAGATGTCCATTAAAAACGCCGTAAAATTGATTGAAGAAAGCGAAGCCCGCTTTGTCGATTTGCGCTTCACCGATACCAAAGGCAAGCAGCACCACTTTACCGTGCCTGCGCGCATCGTGTTGGAAGACCCCGAAGAGTGGTTTGAAAACGGACCGGCGTTTGACGGCTCGTCCATCGGCGGCTGGAAAGGCATTGAGGCTTCCGATATGCAGTTGCGCCCCGATGCGTCCACAGCCTTCGTCGATCCTTTTTATGATGATGTTACCGTCGTCATTACCTGCGACGTCATCGACCCTGCCGACGGTCAGGGTTACGACCGCGACCCGCGCTCCATCGCACGTCGCGCCGAAGCCTATTTGAAATCTTCCGGTATCGGCGACACCGCCTATTTCGGCCCCGAACCCGAATTCTTCGTCTTCGACGGCGTAGAATTTGAAACCGACATGCACAAAACCCGTTACGAAATCACGTCCGAAAGCGGCGCGTGGGCAAGCGGCCTGCATATGGACGGTCAAAACACCGGCCACCGCCCCGCCGTCAAAGGCGGCTACGCGCCCGTCGCGCCGATTGACTGCGGTCAAGATTTGCGCTCCGCCATGGTGAACATTTTGGAAGGACTCGGCATCGAAGTCGAAGTCCACCACAGCGAAGTCGGTACCGGCAGCCAAATGGAAATCGGCACCCGTTTCGCCACTTTGGTCAAACGCGCCGACCAAACCCAAGATATGAAATACGTCATCCAAAACGTTGCCCACAATTTCGGCAAAACCGCCACCTTTATGCCCAAACCGATTATGGGCGACAACGGCAGCGGTATGCACGTCCACCAATCCATTTGGAAAGACGGTCAAAACCTGTTCGCAGGCGACGGCTATGCCGGTTTGTCCGATACCGCGCTCTACTACATCGGCGGCATCATCAAACACGCCAAAGCCCTGAACGCGATTACCAATCCGTCCACCAACTCCTACAAACGCCTCGTGCCGCACTTTGAAGCACCGACCAAATTGGCCTATTCCGCCAAAAACCGTTCCGCTTCCATCCGTATCCCGTCTGTGAACAGCAGCAAGGCGCGCCGCATCGAAGCGCGTTTCCCCGACCCGACCGCCAACCCGTATTTGGCATTTGCCGCCCTGCTGATGGCCGGTTTGGACGGCATTCAAAACAAAATCCATCCGGGCGACCCTGCCGATAAAAACCTGTACGACCTGCCGCCGGAAGAAGACGCGCTCGTCCCGACCGTCTGCGCTTCTTTGGAAGAAGCACTTGCCGCCCTCAAGGCCGACCACGAATTCCTGCTGCGCGGCGGCGTGTTCAGCAAAGACTGGATCGACAGCTACATCGCCTTTAAAGAGGAAGATGTCCGCCGCATCCGTATGGCGCCGCACCCGCTGGAATTTGAAATGTATTACAGCCTGTAAACCGTCGGGTTTCAGTAGCAATGCCGTCTGAACACAGTTTCAGACGGCATTTTGCATTGGAACGGCAAACCGGCGGCGCGTGGCGGCATTTTTCAGCAGGCGGGCGATATTTGCTACAATAGGCTTTTGTTTTTTGGCTGTACGAACGATGACTGCATCGAAATCAGGTTTTATCGGGCAAATCTTTTCCCGTAATATGCTCGTCTGTATTTTTACGGGGTTTGCCTCGGGGCTGCCGCTGTACTTTCTGATTAACCTGATTCCGGCGTGGTTGCGCAGCGAGCAGGTGGATTTGAAGAGCATCGGGCTGATGGCGTTGATCGGTCTGCCGTTTACTTGGAAATTTTTGTGGTCGCCGCTGATGGACGCGGTCAGGCTGCCCGTTTTGGGACGGCGGCGCGGGTGGATGCTGCTGACGCAGGCAGGGTTACTGGCGGCTTTGGCGGCATATGCCTTTTTAAACCCCCGGAATCATCTGCCGTTGATTGCCGGCTTGTCGGTGCTTGTCGCTTTTTTTTCCGCCAGTCAGGACATTGTATTGGATGCGTTCAGGCGCGAGATTTTGTCGGACGAAGAATTGGGTTTGGGCAACTCGGTTCATGTGAACGCCTACCGGGTTGCCGCCCTGATTCCCGGTTCATTGAGTTTGGTGTTGGCAGACAGGATGCCGTGGTCAGAAGTATTTGTTATCACTTCATTATTTATGCTGCCCGGCCTTCTGATGACGCTGTTTCTCGCGCACGAACCCGTGTTGCCGCCTTCCGTTCCTAAAACGTTGAAGCAGACCGTGGTAGAGCCGTTTAAAGAATTTTTTACGCGCAAGGGCATCGCTTCGGCGGTGTGCGTGCTGCTGTTTATCTTCCTTTACAAACTCGGCGACAGTATGGCAACCGCGTTGGCAACGCCGTTTTATCTGGATATGGGTTTCAGCAAGACCGACATCGGTTTGATTGCCAAAAATGCAGGACTGTGGCCGGCAGTGGCGGCAGGTATCTTGGGCGGCGTGTGGATGCTGAAAATCGGCGTAAACAAAGCCTTGTGGCTATTCGGCGCGGTGCAGGCAATAACGGTTTTGGGGTTTGTATGGCTGGCAGGGTTCGGACATTTCGACACGGTCGGCACAGGCGAGAGGCTGATGCTGGCGGCAGTTATCGGCGCGGAAGCGGTCGGCGTGGGGTTGGGGACGGCGGCGTTTGTATCGTATATGGCGCGCGAGACCAATCCCGCGTTTACGGCAACGCAGCTTGCGCTGTTTACCAGCCTGTCCGCCGTGCCGCGCACGGTCATCAATTCCTTTGCAGGCTATCTGATCGAATGGATGGGTTATGTACCGTTTTTCCGGCTGTGTTTCATACTTGCCCTGCCGGGTATGCTGCTGCTGCTGAAAGTTGCGCCTTGGAACGGGGAAAAAACCCAGGATGCAGGCAGATGAACGCGTCAAACTGGAGCGTTTACCTGATATTGTGTGAAAACAGCGCGTTCTATTGCGGTATCAGCCCGAATCCGCAACAGCGGCTTGCCATCCACACAGCCGGAAAAGGCGCGAAATATACCCGCGTATTCAAACCGGTGGCGATGCGTATCGTTGCAGGCGGCATGGATAAAGGCACTGCGCTCAAACAGGAAATCGCCGTCAAAAAACTGACCGCCGCACAAAAACGGCAATTGTGGGAACAGGGAGAAAAAATGCCGTCTGAAACCTGACGGTTCAGGTTCGGACGGCAGTTGGCAGCAATCAGGGAAAAGCGGGGCAGGCGGTAAGGAAAACCGACGTTTCAACACACAGGACGGCACATAGAGCGTCGCCCTATGAAAGTGAAGGCATATATCAGTATTTTTATTTTGCCGTTTTGATATTTTATTTTTTTCCGAGCGGTTTTTATACGCCAACAGAAAAGAAAATGATGAACTGTTTGTTGGATTCGTATTGATTAATCAGTATATTTTTTATACCGAGGGATTTTTCCTTATCGGTATCCCTTCTTTTATGAGGATGCCTGCCGCTCATATAAAGAACGGGAAAATACGGTACAGCCCTCAATATCGCACAATATGTCAACTTATTTGTTTGTTTGATAATGTGTATTTCCGTTTTTTGGATTGTGGTTTTCAATTTGTAGCGAACCGGGTTCGGCATATACGGCATTGCAAAAAGCGTTTGACTCTCCAATGCCGTCTGAAAACCGGTTTCAGACGGCATTTGCGTTCAGTGAGAAAGGTCGCGCCTGCCGCCCGAACGTCTCGCCGCAGCCTCTGCATAACGGCTCACCTCTTTTTCCAAATCTTCCAAGTTCAAAGGAAAATCAGGCAGTCTGTCCCCCTGTTTCTCTTCGCGGATAATCCGCCCGCCATCCAAATACCACGTCTGTTGCGCATGATAGGTCTGCATATCCGCCGTTACGCCATCCGCTTTCAATGCTACCGTCGAAGATTGTGCAATAAAAAGATTTCCGTTTTTCAAATAATATTCGAAACTCTGGCGTTTTTTTCCATTGTCGAAACTCCAATAGACTTTTTGCGGCAGACCGTCCGCATCATAGCCGACCACAAGACTGTTCGCCTTCATCCCCCGGGGCATCAATTCCCGCATATTCTGATAAAACACATAATCGCGCGAGTCCGACGCAATCCGGTTGCTCTCTTCGCGGAAGTCCCAAACCTTCTGCTCGTCATTCGCGACATCCCGGTATTTCGCCAAATATACCTGGGCCATCTGATAACACCCGAGGCAATGCTCATAAACATCTTCCCCGATTTTCCCGCGCCCCGACGCATCAAATACCGAACCGTCCGGTTGCCAAACAACCCGATATTCTCCTGTCGTTTCATAATTTTCCCCGTGAGCCGTTCCGCCGTACACATTTACAGAAAACGGACGATCGTTCCGATACAGATATTCGGCATTAACAAACGCTTCCGGCGAGCGTTGCAAAAGCGAAACCGCAACCAAACCGCCCTCGCCGATATAGTAATCCAGCCAGACCTCTTCCCCATGTTCCTGCTCCGTTACGTGAAACCATTTCGCCTTTTCTTTCAAACGACTGAGCCGGACAGCGAGCGCGAGATAATCCTTCTCCGACTGCAACGGACCGTCATCCACAGCTCCGGCAAGGCTTTCCTCCGTCCTCATCGATTCCTTCACGATGACAACCGCCCTGTCGGCATTTCGGAACAGGCGGGCAAGTTTCGCCACAAAAGTATTCGGATTTTCAGGTATTTCAGTTGCCGTATCGCTCAAAAACCAACGCGGATTAATCTCATAGGCAATGCCCGTTCCCAGCCAAAAGGCAAATACAAGTGCAAAAAATGACAACAATACCGGTTTGAATTTTTTAAACATATTTATTTTTCGTTTAACAGGATATATCGATTATATCAGGCGGGCTTTGATTGTTTGATTTTTAATCTAATCTACGGTTGCTGCCGTACTTTAAAAACCCCTATGCAGGCTGCGGCTTGTTACTCTTGTTTGCTTCGGTTCAAATTTTTGACTAATTCAAATGCTTCGGATTGATATTGCCTTTGCCATTTTTCCCAATCTAGTGGTCTGCCTGAACGCTCCCAATCTTTTAAAACCGACATTTTGAACGTTTCCATTTCCCACCAATATTCGGCATATAAACGTGATTGATTGGGAATGTCGGCTTCTGCCCGATCGGCAAAATGCAAAAAATGAGAAATATCGCAAACTATATTATTTTCAGGAACTTCTTCGGCAAATAGATCCTTAACTGACTGTAACGCTTCGGTCTGATATTTTTCTGTCCATTTCTCCCATTTTTCAGGCTTTCCCGATATTTCCCAATCTTCCAATGCGGAGGCATTCAGGATTTCCAATTCCCACCAGCAGTCGTAATAACGGGAGGATTGGTTAGGAATTTTATTTTCCGCTTCGGAAACAAATTGGGTAAAACTAAAAATATCCTTAACGATTTTTTCAAATCTATTTTCCATAGGTTGCTGCCTCTTCCAAATTATAGTGGATTAAATTTAAATCAGGACAAGGCGACGAAGCCGCAGACAGTACAGATAGTACGGCAAGGCGAGGCAACGCTGTACTGGTTTAAATTTAATCCACTATACGAGCCAACAACTTCGGCAAAATCAAGCCGGCAAGCCCCTGCATCCTGTGCCAATCGGAGAAAATGCCGTCTGAAAGCCGAATACCGCTTCAGACGGCATTCTGATTGTTGGGTTTTTAATCAGAGTTTTGTTTGATAATTTGTTATTTTGAATAAAATACAGGTTCTGTCGAGCTGATAACTTCTATTACAGAATCGCTAAAAAAGAAAATATAAGCCTTATAATATTTCTTTTCAAAAAAACCAAAACTTTCTTCTTTCAACCAGTCCATATAACTGTCATCTATTATCTCGAAAAAATAATTTGCAGTAGGATTCCCATCCGAATTATTTTCTGTTTTATTTTCGAATAAATATTCTGAAAATTTTACTTTATAAGATTCATCCGTTATTTGAAAATGAATTATATTGTCAATAAATATTTCAATATTTAATTCATAATTTCGGTCGGATGCCAAAATGTTCACATCTTGTTCGGTAACACAAATTTTGTCCACATAAAATCTGTGATTATTGTTAGAAAATTGTAATGGTTTAATCTTCACAATCGTTTTCCATATCTAAGTTTTGTTTTCTTATTGCCCTGCCGGATAAAGCAGGTCTGCCTCCGTACTGTCTATCCTCACATTTACTTTCCTGCCATCGGCTTTTATCTCCCCGGTTTTACCGTTTTTGCCAACTTCGCGGCTTTGGCGGTGGCAATGTTGAAGGCGGCTTCGACGGTTTCGGCGGCATTGGGGTTGACCCGTACTCATCCGCAAACGGCAACACGACGGACGGTGTTTGCTTTTCAGCCGTCTGCCGTTTTGACCAAGGTGCTGCCGTGGAAGGAGCAGGTGTAGGATTTTTGAAGAACTCAGTTCTCAATATCCTGCTTCAAATGAAGGAAAGACCATCTGAAAAACAAGCTTAATTTCAGACGACCTTTAATCAAATTTAAGAAAGCCCTTACCAAGCAAACGGTTTCCGCTTCATATCCGAAAGGTTGTCAACTTCATTATCCAGCAAGAACTGCTCAAAAGCATTCCAACCTTTCTTTTCCACCAATTCTGCTTCCTGTTTATACAAGGGGACAAGCAAAGGGAAAACGATATTGTAGTGTTCGCCATAACAGACCTGAAAATCATCATCGAAATAAAATGGGGCGGAAACATACAGTGCATCCATTTTGCTACCTTCGATAATTACCCTGGGTAATTGAATAATTTCACCTCTTAAAATAGGTTGTCTATTGTCAATCAAATATTCAGCCACTCCTGATAGAAAAGCTGCAATATTTTCTTTATTCCATTCTTCAGAACAGGTAAAAATTAATTCAAACCTACTCTTATAGTTCAAGTCATATCGATTCAAGCCTAAAGTAGAAAAAGTAGTTACCCCTTTATATGGTTGTGATGGGAAGACGGAAACGCTGAGATGATAACGTCGATCCAAGCATTTTATACCGCTTTCGATTTCACCCAAATAATGTTCTAAATGTTCAACTATAATCATTTTTTCTTAAAGATTTCATCCCTATCCCGGCAAGACGTAGGCTGTTTTGGGCTCCAATACCGACTTTTTTATTGACGGAAATGCCATCTGAAAAATAAAGCGGCATCTTGATTTTGCCGTCTAAGGACTTTGCATCCATTCCTCTTTGCTGATTCCAAATTCAAATTCAGCCTGTTCAAATGCCGAATCTAATGTGTCATGATAAGTATCCGTTTGTTCCTGACCGGTCTCATCCAAATAAAACAAATAAAATCCCGGGTCATTTTCATATTGAACAATACTTAAAGCAACAGGTTTGGGAAGTATCCCCATTGGAGTGCGATGAATCGTTCTAATAGGAAAATCTTTATTTTTATCTAAGATAACTTTGAATAATTCTTTTACACTCATAATTTTCTAATCCTGAATAATTGTTACTACACTATTTTCTATTACACGTCCATTGGCTTTGTAGCCGTCTGCCGTTTTGACCAAGGTGCTGCCGTGGAAGGAGCAGGTGTAGGATTTTTGAAAAACTTAATTCCCAATATCCTGTTTCAAATGAAGGAAATAGGTCGTCTGAAAATTAAACACGGTTTCAGACGACCTTTTAATCGTTAGGTTTACAATCTAACGTAATCCATTCTTACTTATAGATCGATTAAGAGAAGCCCAAACAAGCTTCCCTGTAGCTGAGGATATTTGCTTCCTCATATCTATTTAAAATTCCTTTTAAATCAGAATTATATTTTTTGGGCGGAAAATTAACCGATAAATAATTCTCTCCATTTTTTCTGATTTTACCACTGTGTTCTTCTATGGCTGCCAATAAATCCTTTGGGAAATGATCCAAAACAACGATGTTTATCGTGGTATTTCCTGAAGCTTTTATCAAGTGGTCGAAAAACAGCATCTTATCCTCACGTTCTATGGCAACAATGTCGTTTAAAGCCAAATTCGGTGCGAAAAGAGGAATCTCTTGAATAAGAAAATTTCCATCAGGCATTATGTTTCCTGACAGTATTTCTTCTGCAATATTGCTTTCCAAATCGTAATAGACGACAGTAAGTTTCGATTTCATTTGTTACTCTTCTTAATGTTGCAGCCTCTGCATAATACCTGCCCGTTTTTAGGTGTACCTTGACCACCCTTAGATTTAGGGATGACATGATCTACTTGTCTTTCATTTGAAGTAGGAGAAATATTTTTTATAGATTGTTTGGCTGGAATTGTTTCAATACCGCAATTAGCGCACTTAACTTGACCATTATTTTGAATCCTATTCAAATCAATAACGGCTTCTTTTCCTGCTTTAGTAAAGTCTTTTCCTGCCCGATCGTTTTTACTAAGCCGTTCTGCGCGAAGTTTTGCTTTCTCTAAATTATTTGAACCGCCATACGGACAATCATTATGAACCCAAACCCCTTCCGTTTCCGCCTGACTGCCCTTGACGAAGTAGGTATGCCAGTCGGCAACGGTCAGATTGTAGGCTTTGAGCGGTTTTGGTTTGACAACGGTTTTGCGGACGGTTTGGGTTCTGCCGCTTTCGGATAACAGTCTGCTTCCCGCTTTTAAATCTTCCGCCTTAATCCATTTGCCGCCCGAATAAAACGGGTGGATGCGGTTGGAAATCAGGGTTTGGCTGTTGCCGATGCCGTCTGAAACTTCAATGTAAACGGTTTCCCGATACGGATTGCCGTATCGGGCGGTAACAGGTTTGCATCCCGTTACCCCGCTTGCCTCGTCCTTGGAGAGGACGCTCTCGCCGGCTCGGATACGGGCAATGGCTTTGTAGCCGTCTGCCGTTTTGACCAAGGTGCTGCCGTGGAAAGAGCAGGTGTAGGATTTTTGAAGAACTTAGTTCCCAATATCCTGTTTAAAATAAGGGGAAGGTCGCCTGAAAATTAAACACGGTTTCAGACGGCATTTTGATTGCCGGGTTTTGCTATTTTTTGTTGTAATAATCAAATTGCACGTTGACTATGTCTTTCTCGGTAAAAATATAACGGAGCATTGTTTTAAGCCTTTCATAACGTTCGTTAATTCCCACGCTATCAGGTAACCAAGGGGAAGCTTTAATTTCAAAAAGTTTCCAATTTGGAACCATTAAAAACTCAATAATGGTACCGATTCCAATCACGATATCCCTTGGTATATCCATCGGATAAGGATATTTTCTCCTAACCTCGATTAAATCATTCTCCAACTTCCAATATTCTTCATCATCCCACACCCCGTCATCATACCATTTGCCAATAAATGAATTTTCGTCATACCCCTCAAAATAAGGAACGTTTCTTATAATATCCTTGAACTCACACATAATAATGTATCTCCAATATAATTAAACTTTTCATCTCAATCTACCTTTACTATGTTGTATTGGAAAGTAAAAAAATTTCCAGTCCTCTGCATCTAGATCAGTAAAAATATAACGGAGCATTACTCTGAACCTTTCATAACGCTCATTAATTTTGACACTTTTAGGCAACCAAGGAGAAGCTTTAATTTCAAAAAGTTTCCAATTTTGAACCATTAAAAAATCAATAATGGTACCGATTCCAATCACGATGTCCCTTGGTATATCCATCGGATAAGGATATTTTTTTCTAACCTCGATTAAAGCATTCTCCAATTTCCAATATTCTTCATCATCCCACACTCCGTCATCATACCATTTGCCAATAAATGAATTTTCGTCATACTCTTCAAAACAAGGGATGTTTCTTCTAAAATCCTTGAACTCGCACATAATAATTAATCTCCAATACGATTTAGGTTTTTATCAAATGTACCGTTTCTTGTTTCTTTTCTGTTCAGATTTTTGGGTGAAGATGCTTCTTTCCAAGCCCCTCCATTATGTGAATCTACATCGCGTGATATATAACTCTTTCCTTTTTTAAAAATAGCAGCATCATTTCTCGTTCTTTCTTTTATTTTTCTATATCCCAATTTCTTTGCTGCTGCATATGCTTCTGAATCATTCCCATATACGGGGGTAGATGGTGTTTTTCTTGGCGGACACGCATTATGAACCCAAACCCCTTCCGTTTCCGCCTGATTACCCTTGACGAAGTAGGTATGCCAGTCGGCAACGGTCAGATTGTAGGCTTTGAGCGGTGTTGGTTTGACAATGATGTTGCGGACGGTTTGGGTTCTGCCGCTTTCGGATAACAGTCTGCTTCCCGCCTTTAAATCTTCCGCTTTAATCCATTTGCCGTCCGAATAAAACGGATGGATGCGGTTGGAAATCAGGGTTTGGTTGTTGCCGATGCCGTCTGAAATTTCAATGTAAACGGTTTCCCGATACGGATTGCCGTATTGGGCGGTAACGGGTTTGTATCCCGTCTCCCCGCTTGCCTCGTCCTTGGCGAAGACGTGGTCGCCGACCCGGATACGGGCAATGGCTTTGTAGCCGTCTGCCGTTTTGACCAAGGTGCTGCCGTGGAAAGGGCAGGTGTAGGATTTTTGAAGAACTTAGTTTTCAATATCCTGTTTCAAATGAAGGAAATAGGTCGTCTGAAAATTAAACACGATTTCAGGCGACCTTTTGATTGTTGAACTTTTCAATTAAATCATTATTGTGATTGGTTTATTTTTCATAATAAATTCAGAAATTATATCTTGAATTATAGAAATATTTTTAGAGATATGCTCAATAGGGTAGACGTCTCCCAAAATTTCCATTGTATTTCCACTATAATTTTCTGTTTTAAGATTTTTTACTTCAATATCTCCATCTTCTAAAATTGTTTGAATTATTGGTAAATAATATCCTTTTTCAAAATAGATAGTTAATTCAGTATTGCCAAATTCAGGCTCAGGAATAATTCTGAAAACAAGGACTCCGGCTTTTTTTTCAAAATTTGATACAGAAAAAAAGTTATTTATTTCTTTAATGTTAGGATTTTCTAAAATAGGGATTTGGATTCGTTCTCCATTATCTGTAATAAAAAATCCACCAAAAACAATTGTTGATGTTTTCATTTTCTCTCCTTAATTGATTTCATACCAGGCGTCCAATAGTAAGTTTTATTTTTTCCTGTTACATTATCTGTCGCATTAACAGTCAGTGATTTCAGTCCAGAAGCTTGAGCAGCAGCTGCAATATCTCCTTTACAATAACCGCAAACATCTTTTCCTGAAACTGTCATTGTCATAGATGCCCCTTTCGTTTCACCTGCATTATAAGCCTGCTGGATAACACCAATTTCAGCATGTGAATTAGCAACGGTTGCATTCGGACGAGGTTTACCGTCGGCTTGGATTTTTGCATTAACTCGTTGGGCTATTAATGTAGGTGAATCAGGCGATCCAATTTTTGCACTTTGATTAACATCTCTAAAAGTCTTTCCATTAATCGTTCCTTTGGCAATTACTTTTGGTTTGACAGTAGAAAAGTTTTTATAGCTAATCGAAAAATCCCCGCTAACCGCAGCTTTCCCCGGTTTCGCCGCCTTTGCCAGCTTCGCGACTTTGGCGGCGGCAACGTTGAAGACGGCTTCGACGGTTTCGGCGGCATTGGGATTTTCCTGTATCCACCGGTCAACGGCTTCGCGTATGGAATTTTCTCTATCAGAGAGATAACTCAATTTCCCGATAGCTGTAAATTCATAATCCGCCGATATGGGGAAAGGTCGTCTGAAAATTAAAAGCAGTTTCAGACGACTTTTTGATTTATGCTTGTTACGAAAAGTCTTCTAAATGATGGCTAATTGCCTTTTCAATAGTTGGATACCAATCCATAAATGAAGACTGTAATTCCTCTAAAACCAACTCATTGAACAAATCATCTAAATTTCTCCAATCCATTTTTTCATTTGGATAGAGGAAATTCGCCATAACGACAGTATGTTTATTTTGGGAGTAATCCGATAGGGCGCAAATCATCAGATACTGCCCCGAATGCTCCAGATAAAAAATTCTTTTTTCTAAGGAAGATTGATTATTTTGGTGTCCATTTCCCATTTTTTACCCTTTTTGACGTATTGGCTTTCGAGTTCTTAAATTGAGTTACCTGTCTTCCATCAGGAGTTAGAATAACCACTTTATCTCCTTTTACATAAACATGGTTTCCTGTGTCGGAATCTAAATATTGCTTTCCTTCGCGAACGACACGATTGGAATCTCCCACACTTCGATGAGAATCGTTTTTAGCTTCTTCTTTTCTTTGTTGGGCATGATTGGTTGGTTTTGGTTTAGGCGGACAATCATTATGAACCCAAACTCCTTCCGTTTCCGCCTGACTACCCTTGACGAAATAAGTATGCCAGTCGGCGACGGTCAGATTGTAGGCTTTGAGCGGTTCCGGTTTGACGGTAACGCTTTGAACGGTCTGCTCTGCACCGTTTTCAGCAAACAGCCTGCTTCCCGCTTTCAAATCTTCCGCTTTAATCCATTTGCCGTCCGAATAAAACGGATGGATGCGGTTGGAAATCAGGGTTTGGCTGTTGCCGATGCCGTCTGAAACTTTAATGTAAACGGTTTCTTGGTACGGATTGCCGTATCGGGCGGTAACGGGTTTGTATCCCGTTTCTCCGCTTGCCTCGTCCTTGGAAAGGACGCGGTCTCCGGCTTGAATATGGGCAATGGCTTTGTAGCCGTCTGCCGTTTTGACCAAGGTGCTGCCGTGGAAGGAGCAGGTGTAGGATTTAGAAAAATCCCCACTAACCGCAGCCTTCCCCGGTTTTGCCGCCTTTGTCAGGTTTTTGACTTTGGCAAACGGCAGGACGTTGACCAGGGCTTCGACGGTTTCGGCGGCATTGGGGTTTTCCTGTATCCACCGGTCAACGGCTTCGCGCGTATTCTTTTCAAAGCCCGCCACGCTGCCCAAGCCGCCGATGACGGCGAATTTACCCTCGGCGGGCAAGGGGGCGATGTTGCGCATCGCGGCTTTGTCTATGGCATAACCCGTTCCGTACAGTATGTCGCCTATGCCCAAGGCTTCGCCCGCGCTGATAAAGGGGTTGAGCGCGCCGGCGGCGACGCCGTTGATAAACTCCATGCTGTTGCCCCGGCGGTCGAGCTTGGCATTGTGCTCGAACATTTTTCTGTTGGCTTCATCGGCGCGGTCGGAGAAATTGCTGCCGAGGTTGCTGTAGTTGTCGGATATGCGTTGCCGGATGCTGCGGGTGTCGGTCGGATTGAGTTTGATACTGCGGGCTGTGCCGTTGACGTGATAGGTGTATTCGTCTCGTGCGCCCGTAGGTTTGGGGTAATTGCCGCCCTTCGGGCCGTCGTAGGCATCGGCGGGATGATGTTCGTGTCCTTCCCAGTTGAGCCGGTACACGGTAAAGCCGTCGTCAACGTTGCCTTTTTCTTCGCTTGCGCTGTCGGCGGCGTGGTTGTCGAAGGGGGCGTGTTCTTCGTGTCCGTGTCCGGAAAAGCGGGTGTGGTAGCCGATTGTGCCGTTGATGTTTGCCTGTTGGATAAGCAGGTTGCCCATCTGGTGGGTATAGTCTTGGATGACGTTGATTTTGCCGGTGCGGTCGGAAACGCTGCCGCGCGGGTCGCCGAAGAGGTGGTATTTGCCGCCGGGTTCGTAGTGCTGCCGTTGGGTGTTATCGGTAATGAACGGGTCTTGCGCCAAGTCCGCCGCGAGGGCGGGCTGTATGAGTGCGGCCGCCGCTACGGCACAGGCGGCAAGGAGGTTTGTCAGTCTTCGCAGCGGTTTCACGGTTTATCCTCCTTTGCGGCGGCGGATGACTTCGTTGCCGACATCGGGGTTTTTACCGTTGTTTTGTTTGAAGTCGGGACGGTTTTGGGCGGTTGTGTCGCCGTAGGGGGTGATGTCGGAGAAATCGACCATCAGGCGGTCTGAGGCTTTGACGGTTTTGCCGACGCTGTAAGGTCCCATCCAGAGGGCGTATTGTTCTTGGTATTGGGATTCGTAGGCGGCGGTTTTAGGGGCAATCAGCAGTTTCCGGCTGTCGCGGTCGACGGCGAAATATTCGAGCTTGGTTTGGGCTTTAAGGGTTTCGGCGTTGTAGAGGTGCAGTTCGGTACGGCTGCGGACGGTGCCGAATACGTCGACGGTTACGAATACGTCGGTGTCGGCGTATTCGGGCGGTACGACTTCGATGCCGCGCAGGTAGAAGACGGTTTGGATGAGGTTGGTCAGGAAGGAAACGTCGCGGGGGTTGGCGAGCAGGGTTTCGTTGCGGTAGTCGCCCGTGCCGTTGACGGACAGTCCGGCGGAGCGTTCGCCTTTGCGTCCGTTGTTTTTCGTCAGGGCGGCGGCGGGGGCGTTCAAAAGCGATGTGGAAGTGGTTACGCCGGAGAGCGCGTCGGATTTGGTGGTGGCGGTAGTGTCATAGGCGGGGTAGCTGTATCGGGTGGCGCTGTCGGGGTTGTTGTGGTAGCCGCCGCGTATCAGTGCGTCGATGGAGTAGCGTCCGCCGCTTATGTTGCCCGAACCTTGGTCGCCCATAACGGAGACGTAAAGGGCGGCTTTGCGTCCTTTCAGGGCGGACAAGTCCATTTCTTTGACGGCGGCGCGGGACGATGCGGCGACGAGTTCCTGTTCGACGGCAAAGCGTTTGCCGCCGCCGTGGGCGGGTATGCCGGTCAGTGTGCCGCAGGCGGTGAGTACGAGGGGGATGAGGAGGAGCAGGGTTTTCATGGCAGGGTTTGTTTTGTTTTGAACGGGTTTGAGTGTAAATGGATTTTAAGGGTTTGTAAACAAAAGGGGTGGAAATGCCGTCTGAGCGGCGGAAATGGCTTTCAGACGGTATTTGCGCTCAATAATAATATCCCGCGCCCAGAATACACGGTTTGGATGCGCCGGTCGCTTTGTGCGGACTACCGGGAATGCGGTTAATCCAACACGCCGCCAACCACGCAAATGCGGCCGCCTCCACCCATTGAGGATCGAGGTTCAGTTCGGCGGTGCTGTGCAGGGAAACGCGTGTGCCGAAACATTCTGCCAAATCCGCCATTAAAACAGGATTGCGGATGCCGCCGCCGCAAATGTACATTTGACGGGCATCTGCCGCTGTGTGTGAGACGGCGTCGCAAACGGTTTGCGCGGTGAATCGGGAAAGCGTCCGCAATACGTCGTATCGGTTTTCGCCGCCGTCAAGGTAGGTTTCGAGCCAATTTAGGGCAAACAGTTCGCGCCCCGTGCTTTTTGGGTGGGGTTGTGAGAAATACGGGTGGGCGAGCAGCCTGCCGAGCAGTTGCGGCAATATGTTGCCTTGTGCCGCCTTTGCACCGTTTTTGTCGTAAGGCAGCTGCCAGTGTGCCTGCGTCCACGCGTCCATCAGCATATTGCCCGGCCCTGTGTCGAAGCCGAAGGCGGGTGCGCCGGGGGGGAGTACGCTGATGTTGGCAATCCCGCCGATGTTCAGTACCACGCGTGTTTCCCTGTCATCGCGGAACAGGGCTTCGTGAAAGGCGGGGACGAGCGGCGCACCTTGTCCGCCGGCAGCAAGGTCGCGGCTGCGGAAGTCGCCGACGGTAAAAATCCGCGTCAGTTCCGCCAGCAGCGGCAAATCGGCAAGCTGTATGCTGTAACCGTGTTCCGGCGCGTGTCGGACGGTTTGCCCGTGGCAGCCGAGGGCGGTAATGTCGCACGGAGCGAGGTTTTGACTGCACAGCAGTTCGGCGGCGGTTTGCGCGTACAGGCGGCTGAGTTCTTGCGACAACATCCTGCTGCGGTGCAGTTCGTCTGTGCCTGTGTCCTGCAAATCCAGCAATTTGCGGCGCAACCGGTCAGGGTAGGGGGTAAAGGCGTGCCCTTCCGCGCCCAGCCATTTGCCGCCGTCCATCCGTACCAGCACGGCATCCGCCCCGTCCATACTGGTTCCCGACATAATGCCGATGTAAAGCTGTGTTTCCATCATCACTCCCAAACTGGTGCAAAACGCCATTTTAACGTGTATTGACGCTCGTATACCGATTTGCCGCCGCAGTGTAAATAAAGTGTAAATAAATGTTTTAAGACGGGTGGAAAAATATTATAATGCGCCCGCAACATCCAGTAGTAGAAGTGTCATACAAACCGTTTCCGGCAGCAGTTTTGCATTCGGTCAGGTTTGGGGGTATTCGGATGCGGTTCAGAAGGAAGGATGCGTCTGCCATATCCCGAAACGGCAGTTCGACCGGAGGCAGCAATACAGTGTCGGCAACACTCATGATTTCCACCACATTAAAGGAAGATTGCCATGGCTCAAATCCAAATGAGCGCAAATGTTAAAACCATCAACGCCGTCTTTGCCGCCATGCTGGTAGGTACAGTCGGCTATTTTATTTATTGGGGCTTGGGTTATACCCATTACAATTACGCCGCCTTATTCATTATTGCCACGATGTTCGGTGTGTTTATGGCGTTCAACATCGGCGGCAACGATGTTGCCAATTCTTTCGGCACCAGCGTCGGTGCAGGCACGCTGACCATCCCGCAGGCTTTGCTGATTGCGGCGGTATTTGAGGTCAGCGGCGCGGTCATCGCGGGCGGCGAGGTAACCGATACCATACGCAAAGGCATCGTCGATTTGAAGGGTGTTGATTTCGAACCCATACAGTTTGTGTTTATTATGATGTCCGCGCTTTTGGCGGCGGCGTTGTGGCTGCTGTTCGCGTCCCGCAAAGGCCTGCCGGTTTCGACGACGCACGCGATTATCGGCGGCATCGTCGGCAGTGCGTTGTGTATGGCGTTTACGCATAATGCGGACGGGGTGGCGTTGATACGGTGGGGCAAGCTGGGCGAAATCGGGATGTCTTGGGTATTGTCGCCCGTGTTGGGCGGCGCGGTGTCCTATTTCCTGTTTTCGCGCGTCAAGAAAAACGTCTTAGATTACAACGCTTGGGCGGAAGGAACGCTCAAGGGCATCAAGCAGGAAAAAAAGGCCTATAAAGAACGGCACCGCCTGTTTTTCGAGGGTTTGTCCGAAGCCGAAAAAGTCGAGTACGCCACCAAAATGGCGCACGACGCGCAAATTTACGACGAACCCGAATTCGATCCGCAAGAGCTGCAATCGGAGTATTACCGCGGTCTTTATGCGTTCGACAACCGTAAAAACAATGTCGATTCCTACAAGGCGCTGCATTCTTGGATTCCCTTTATCGCTTCGTTCGGCACGATGATGATTTCCGCTATGCTGATTTTCAAGGGCTTGAAAAACCTGCATTTGGGGATGAGCAACGTCAACAGCTTCCTGACCATCTTTATGATAGGCGCGGCGGTGTGGATGGGGACGTTTGTGTTTGCCAAAAGCCTCAAGCGTAAAGACTTGGGCAAATCGACCTTTCAGATGTTTTCATGGATGCAGGTCTTTACCGCCTGCGGCTTCGCATTCAGCCACGGTGCGAACGATATCGCCAACGCCATCGGCCCGTTTGCCGCGATTATGGATGTTTTGCGGACGAACAGCGTTGCCGCGCAAAGCGCCGTCCCTCCGATTGCGATGCTGACTTTCGGCATCGCGCTGATTGTCGGTTTGTGGTTTGTCGGTAAAGAGGTGATTAAAACCGTCGGTACGAGTTTGGCGGAAATGCATCCTGCTTCGGGTTTTACCGCCGAACTGTCCGCCGCATCCGTCGTGATGGGCGCGTCGCTGATGGGGCTGCCCGTGTCCAGTACGCATATCTTGGTCGGCGCGGTACTCGGTATCGGTCTGGTCAACCGCAATGCCAACTGGAAACTGATGAAACCCATCGGTTTGGCGTGGGTCATTACCCTGCCTGCCGCCGCTGTATTGTCGATGGCCAGCTATTTGATTTTGCAGGCAGTGTTCTGATTGTAAAATACTGATGCCGTCTGAACCCGTGTTCAGACGGCATTTTGTTGATGGAATGTGCGGGCTTGTGCCTTATGCACAATCTGTTCTGTCGGGATATGCTGTTTGGTATCTTGGTTTCGGAACGGTCGGACACAAAGGTTATGATATGCCGCCGCCTGTTCTTGAAAACACTTATCCTCGGCAGCAAAATGCCGTCTGAAAAAGCCTTTCAGACGGCTTTTGTACGTTAGCCGCAATCACACCGTTTGCGAATATTTCGCTTTGGTTTCTTTGTGGCGCAGGTGGTAGTCGAAGACCATGGCGATGTTGCGGATGAGGAAGCGTCCTTTCGGTGTAACGGTCAGCCCGTGGCTGTTCAGGCGCACCAATCCCAAACCGGCGAGTTTTTCCAAATCCGCCAGTTCGTCTTTGAAGTAGCGGTCGAACGGGATGCCGAACATACTTTCGTAAATCCTGTAGTCGAGCGCGAAGCGGCACATTAAATCCTGAATGATGTTGCGGCGCAGGATGTCGTCCTGATTGAGCTGGTAGCCGCGCATGATGGGCAGTCTGCCTTCGTCGATGGCGGCATAGTAGGCATCGATGTCGCGTTCGTTTTGGGAATAGGTGCTGCCGATTTTGCCGATGGACGACACGCCGATGGCGACCAAATCGCAATCCGCGTAGGTCGAATAGCCTTGGAAGTTGCGTTGGAGGAAGCCTTCTTTGAGGGCGATGGAGAGTTCGTCGTCAGGTTTGGCGAAATGGTCCATGCCGATGAAGACGTAGCCGCGCTCTGTCAGGGTTTGGACGCAGTATTGCAGCATATCGAGCTTCTCTTCGCTGTCGGGGACGGCGGCGGTATCGATGCGGCGTTGCGGTTTGAACACGTGCGGCAGGTGGGCGTAGTGGTAAAGGGCGAGGCGGTCGGGATCGAGCGACAAAACGGTATCTATGGTGGTTTTGATGCTTTCGGAAGTCTGATGCGGCAAGCCGTAAATCAAATCGACGCTGACGGATTTGAACCCTGCCTCACGGGCGGCATCGATGACTTCTTTGGTTTCTTCGTAGCTTTGGATGCGGTTGACTGCCGCCTGCACTTTGGGGTCGAAATCCTGAATGCCGACGCTCATGCGGTTGAAGCCGAGTCTGCCGAGCATGAGGACGGTGTCGCGGCTGACTTTGCGCGGGTCGATTTCGATGGAATATTCGCCGGACGGTATCAGTTCGAAATGTTTGCGGATCATGCGGAAGACACGTTCGATCTGTTCGTCGCTCAAAAAGGTCGGTGTGCCGCCGCCGAAGTGCAGTTGGGCAAGCTGGTGCCGTCCGTTCAGATGTGGAGCGAGCAGTTCCATTTCTTTTTCAAGATATTCGATGTAGGTATCGGCGCGGCTTTTGTCTTTGGTGATGATTTTGTTGCAGCCGCAGTAGTAGCAGATGGTGTTGCAAAACGGAATGTGAATGTAAAGGGAAAGCGGTTTGTTTAACGCGCCCATACCGCGCAAATGTAAAACTTTGATATATTCGCCTTCGCGGAAACCGTCATGGAAACGGTCGGCGGTAGGGTAGGAAGTATAGCGCGGACCGCTGGCGGGCAGGCTGGCAATCAGCGCGCGGTCAAACTCGGGGCGGTCATCGTTTACATTGTGATTGTTCTGTATCTGAATGATTTTCATGGTGTGTGTGCGGTTTTATGATGTTAGTCAAATTTTGGATAGTTTGGTAGAATGCCACAGTATGATAAACCTGTCTTGATATGTGTCAACAAGCACATAATCGGGATGGGGCAAAACACACGAAAAGGTACGGTATGGCTTCGCATAATACTACACATCAGATGAAAACGCTGTGTTCTTCCTGTTCTTTGCGGGAACTCTGCCTGCCTGTCGGGCTGCTGCCCAACGAGTTCAGCCAACTCGATGCCGTCATCCGCCAAAGCCGCCGCCTGAAAAAAGGCGAATACCTGTTCCGTGCCGGCGGAGCCTTTACCTCGCTCTTTGCCATCCGTTCGGGCTTCTTCAAAACAACCGTCGCCAGTCAGGACGGCCGCGATCAGGTAACGGGTTTCTTTATGTCGGGCGAACTCATCGGCATGGACGGCATCTGTTCCTATGTGCACAGTTGCGACGCGGTCGCCTTGGAAAACAGCGAGGTATGCGAGTTGCCGTTTACCCATATCGAAGAGCTCGGTCAGAATATCCCCAGCCTGCGTACACACTTTTTCCGCATGATAAGCCGCGAAATTGTGCGCGATCAAGGTGTTATGCTGTTGTTGGGCAATATGCGCGCCGAAGAGCGGATTGCCGCCTTCCTGTTGAACCTTTCCCAACGCCTTTATTCCCGAGGTTTCGCCGCCAACGACTTCATCTTAAGAATGTCCCGCGAAGAAATCGGCAGTTATCTCGGGCTGAAACTTGAAACCGTCAGCCGCACATTATCCAAGTTCCATCAGGAAGGATTGATTTCCGTCGAACACAAACACATCAAGATTCTCAATCTGCAGGTGCTGAAAAAAATGGTATCCGGTTGTTCGCACGCCATTTGATTAACCTGTACGAACATTTCAGACGGCATTCTCAATAAACACAGGGCAGACGAAAACATCTGCCCTGTTTGTTGTATCTGCCGCAAAGTGCCGCCTGAAAACCGGCAGCCGCCTAAATCGAAAAATCCTCGCTGATGGGCGTGTACAGAATCCTATCCACCTTCTCGCGTGTCAGGTGCGGCGCAAACGCTTGGATAAAGTCGTAGGCATATCCGCGCAAATAAGTATCGCTGCGCAAAGCTATCCACGTCGGCGACGGCTCGAACAGGTGTGCCGCATCCACAAGCTGCAAATCGCCGTCCGTATCCGGGTTGTATGCCATTTTCGCCATCAGTCCCACGCCCAAACCCAAGCGCACATAAGTCTTCAATACATCCGTATCCGCCGCCGCCAATGCGACATCCGGCCGTTCCAAACGGGCTTTGGCGAATGCCCGCGCGATGCTGCTGCCCGCATTGAATGCAAATTCATAAGTAATCAGCGGAAACCTCGCCAAATCTTCAATACGGAGGGGATTCCTGCATTCGAGCAGCGGATGGTCGTTCGGCACAATCACCGCGTGTGTCCAGTCGTAGCAGGAAAGCCTTCCCAACTCGGGGTGGTCGTCTATCCGTTCCGTAACAATCGCCAAATCAGATTCTCCCGAAGTAACCATTTGGGCGATGGCGGCAGGGCTTCCCTGTTTGATGGTCAGATTGACTTTCGGATAGCGTTTCACAAAATCGGCAACAATCAACGGTAGGGCATAGCGCGCCTGCGTATGCGTCGTGGCAACCGTCAGCGAACCGCTGTCCTGTCCGGTAAACTCGCTGCCGATATTTTTAATGTTCTGTACATCGCGCAAAATACGTTCCGCAATATCCAAAACCACCTTGCCCGGCTGCGAGACCGAAACCACGCGCTTGCCGCTGCGGATAAAAATCTGAATGCCGATTTCTTCTTCCAGCAATTTGATTTGTTTGGAGATGCCGGGTTGTGATGTGAATAAGGCTTCGGCCGCTTCGGAAACGTTCAGGTTGTGCCGGTAAACTTCTAAGGCGTATTTCAATTGTTGTAATTTCATGGCGGGTCGGTGTGGGTCTGTGTCGGGTGGCTGAACATTGTTTATAATTTATCATATTTTCTTGCCGGTACGGTATGGGGCTTTGCCGTTGTGTTTGTTGTTTTTGTGCAACGGCAATCGTGCGATATGGAAAAAATCCCCCTAAAGTAATGACACGGAATTGATTTTTCGGCATGATAGACTATCAGGAAACAGGCTGTTTTACGGTTGTTTTCAGGCGTTGAGTATTGACAGTCCGCCCCCTGTTTCTTTATAGTGGAGACTGAAATATCCGATTTGCCGCCATGTTTCTACAGCGGCCTGTATGTTGGCAATTCAGCAGTTGCTTCTGTATCTGCTGTACAAATCTAATGAGGGAATAAAATGACCAAACAGCTGAAATTAAGCGCATTATTCGTTGCATTGCTCGCTTCCGGCACTGCTGTTGCGGGCGAGGCGTCCGTTCAGGGTTACACCGTAAGCGGCCAGTCGAACGAAATCGTACGCAACAACTATGGAGAATGCTGGAAAAACGCCTACTTTGATAAAGCAAGCCAAGGTCGCGTAGAATGTGGCGATGCGGTTGCCGTCCCCGAGCCCGAACCCGCGCCTGTCGCCGTTGTGGAGCAGGCTCCTCAATATGTTGATGAAACCATTTCCCTGTCTGCCAAAACCCTGTTCGGTTTCGATAAGGATTCATTGCGCGCCGAAGCTCAAGACAACCTGAAAGTATTGGCGCAACGCCTGAGTCGAACCAATGTCCAATCTGTCCGCGTCGAAGGCCATACCGACTTTATGGGTTCTGAAAAATACAATCAGGCTCTGTCCGAACGCCGCGCATACGTAGTGGCAAACAACCTGGTCAGCAACGGCGTACCTGCTTCTAGAATTTCTGCTGTCGGCTTGGGCGAATCTCAAGCGCAAATGACTCAAGTTTGTCAAGCCGAAGTTGCCAAACTGGGTGCGAAAGCCTCTAAAGCCAAAAAACGTGAGGCTCTGATTGCATGTATCGAACCTGACCGCCGCGTAGATGTGAAAATCCGCAGCATCGTAACCCGTCAGGTTGTGCCGGCACGCAATCATCACCAACACTAAGGCTAGGTAATATCTTGCCGATGCATGAGGTTAGCGGATTTTGTACCGGGTACTGTTGCAATATTCGTGAAACGTCGGCCGGTATCGATGATGTGAAACAAACCCCGCTTTTGCGGGGTTTGTTTTTTTGGGTGGTTTTCTGAAACGGCTATCGTCAGAATCGGGGTGCAGGTTCGGATTCGGATTCAGATTCATGTTTGTGTCCCATTGCCGCGCTTTATAGTGGATTAACAAAAATCAGGACAAGGCGACGAAGCCGCAGACAGTACAATAGTACGGCAAGGCGAGGCAACGCCGTACCGGTTTAAATTTAATCCACTATATCGGTTGAAACTCTGATTTTAAGGCGGTAGGATGTGGGTTTGCCCATAGCAAGGGAATCCTTTCTGTATCAAGCCCCGAAAGGGATAATTCATACAAATTCACGCCTTTCCCCCTCATTGGGAAATGGATGGAATCGTGCCCGATGTGTGCGGCACTGTATGCCGGATATGGTTTTATCATCATCCCTTTTCGGTTGAAACCCCGCCAGTTGCAGCGATTGAGCCTAATCGGTGGCGGAAGTTGCCGCTTTGCATTCGGGGCGGCGTGCAGTGCGGTGCTTTGATATGCCGTTTGTGTGTTGAAACAGGGTGGTCGGTGCATACGGGTACGGTATGGCTAAAGCTAAAAGTGAAATACGCTGAAACACTGAATGAGCCGCTTTATTGTTTGTACGACCTTTGCTGCTTTGCTATGATTTAAATTGGATTCGCACGCCGGATATTTTGGGATATGAAAGAATTCGACTTCATCAAACGGTATTTGCAAACAGGTACGGATAAGGATGTCGTATTGGGCATAGGCGACGATGCGGCGATTGTCCGCCCGCGCGAAGGCTTCGATTTGTGTTTCAGTGCGGATATGCTTTTGAAGGACAGGCATTTTTTTGCAGATGTCAAACCTGAAGGCTTGGCTTGGAAGGTTTTGGCCGTCAATATTTCAGATATGGCGGCGATGGGTGCGATACCGCGTTGGGTGCTGCTGAGCGCGGCGTTGCCCGAATTGGATGAAGTATGGCTGGAACGGTTTTGCGGCAGCTTTTTCGGTTTGGCAAAAAAGTTTGGCGTAACGTTAATCGGCGGCGATACGACCAAGGGCGATATGGCGTTCAATGTAACCATTATCGGCGAATTGCCGAAGGGTAGGGCGTTGCGGCGTGATGCGGCGGTTGCGGGCGACGATATTTGGGTGTCGGGGCGTGTCGGTATGGCGGCGGCGGCTTTGAACTGCCGTCTGAAACGGTGTGTGTTGCCGGATGATGTGTTCGCCGAATGCGAACAAAAGCTGCTCCGTCCCGAGCCAAGGGTTGGGCTGGGGCTTGCGCTGTTGCCGTTTGCCCGGGCGGCACAGGATGTTTCAGACGGCCTTGCGCAAGATTTGGGGCATATCCTGACCGCTTCCGGCGTGGGGGCGGAAATTTGGGCCGATTCGCTGCCATCTTTATCTGTATTGAAAGATATTTTGCCCCGAGCGCAATGGCTGTCTTATACTTTGGCGGGCGGCGACGATTACGAGCTGGTTTTTACCGCTCCGGAAAGTTGCCGCAGCCGCGTGCTTGATGCGGCGGAACGGTGCGGCGTGCCGGTAACGTGCATCGGCAAAATCAACGGAGGATGCCGTCTGAAGGTTTTAGATGCCGGCGGCAGGGAATTGGAACTACATTCTTTAGGATTCGATCATTTTGGCTGATTTTAAACCTGACTTTGCGTGGCTGTTGAAACGGCCGTTGTGTTTTTTGGCTTTCGGTTTCGGCAGCGGGCTGGCTCCGTTTGCGCCGGGCGCATTCGGCACTTTGGCGGCACTGCCTTTGGCGTTTGTGCTGATTTTGCTCGGCATAGACGGGCTGCTGCTGGCTTTTGTGTGTATCGTGCTGTTTATGTGGGGCATACGTATTTGTGCGTGTGCGGAACGTGAAACGGGTGTCAGTGACCACGGTGGGATTGTTTGGGACGAGATTGTCGCCATGCTGTTTGTGCTGGCGTTTGTGCCGTTCAGGTGGACGTGGTGGCTGGCGGCATTTGTTCTGTTCCGTCTGTTTGATGCGCTCAAACCGCCCCCCGTCGGTTGGTTTGACAAGAATCTGCACGGCGGTTTGGGCATTATGGCGGACGATATGGCGGCTGCGGTGATGACCTTGATTGTCTTGAGGATTGCAATGCTGTTTTAAACGGGGCTGCCTTGTAAAAATGCCGTCTGAAAGCCTTTCAGACGGCATTGTTTCGGAGGTTAACGCGTTACCGGTTTGTATTTGATGCGTTTCGGTTTCGCGCCTTCTTCGCCGAGTCGGCGTTTCTTGTCGGCTTCGTATTCTTGATAGTTGCCGTCGAAGAACACCCATTTGGAGTCGCCTTCACACGCCAAGATATGCGTGGCTATGCGGTCGAGAAACCAGCGGTCGTGCGAAATCACCATCACGCTGCCGGCAAATTCCAACAATGCGTCTTCCAACGCGCGCAGGGTTTCCACGTCGAGATCGTTGGACGGTTCGTCCAGCAGCAACACATTGCCGCCGCCCAACAAGGTTTTTGCCAAGTGCAGACGGCCGCGTTCGCCGCCGGAAAGCTGCCTTGCGATTTTGCTTTGGTCGCTGCCTTTAAAGTTGAAGCGTCCCAAATATTGGCGGGCGGGGATTTCAAACTGTCCGACCTGCAAAATATCGCGACCTTCGGCAATGTTGTCGAACACGGTTTTGTCGTTTTGCAAACCTTCGCGGCTTTGGTCAATCAAGCTCATTTTCACGGTTTGCCCGATTTTCACTTCGCCCGAATCGGGCTGCTCTTTGCCCGCAATCATTTTGAACAGCGTCGATTTACCCGCGCCGTTCGGGCCGATGATGCCGACAATCGCGCCCGCCGGCACTTTGAAGCTCAAATCGTCAATCAGCACTTTATCGCCGAACGATTTGGAAACATTCACAAATTCAATCACTTCGTTACCCAAACGCTCGGCAACAGGGATAAAGATTTCCTGAGTTTCGTTGCGTTTTTGGTATTCGTAGTTGCTCATTTCTTCAAAACGCGCCAAACGCGCTTTGGGCTTGGCTTGGCGGCCTTTGGCATTTTGGCGCACCCATTCCAATTCCTGCTTCATCGCCTTCACGCGCGCGGCTTCGGATTTCGCCTCGTTTTCCAAGCGTTTTTCTTTCTGCTCCAGCCAAGACGAGTAATTGCCTTTCCACGGAATGCCGTGTCCGCGGTCGAGTTCCAAAATCCATTCGGCGGCGTTGTCGAGGAAGTAGCGGTCGTGCGTTACCGCGACCACTGTGCCGGGGAAGCGCACGAGGAATTGCTCCAGCCATTCCACCGATTCCGCATCCAAGTGGTTGGTCGGCTCGTCCAAGAGCAGCATATCGGGCTTGCTCAACAAAAGTTTGCACAAAGCGACGCGGCGTTTTTCACCGCCCGAAAGATTGCCGATTTTGGCATCCCAATCAGGCAGGCGCAGCGCGTCGGCAGCGATTTCCAATTCGTGTTCCGCACCGCCGCCAGTTGACGAACCCGCCGCGATAATCGCTTCCAAGCGGCCTTGTTCTTCCGCCAGCGCGTCAAAATCCGCATCGGGATTGGCGTACTCGGCATACACTTCTTCCAAACGTTTCTGTGCGGCAGCCACTTCGCCGAAACCGCTTTCCACTTCCTCGCGCACGGTTTTTTCCGGATCAAGCTCCGGCTCTTGCGGCAGATAGCCGATTTTGATGTCGCCCATCGGCACGGCTTCGCCCTCAAATTCTTTATCCACGCCCGCCATAATCCGCAGCACGGTGGACTTGCCCGTGCCGTTCAAGCCCAAGAGGCCGATTTTCGCGCCGGGGAAGAAAGAAAGGGAAATATCTTTAATGATGGTTTTCTGCGGCGGCACAACCTTGCTCACGCGCAGCATAGAATAGACGTATTGTTGGGACATAGTTTTCTCGATTCGGTCAAACAAATTTCAGACGGCCATTTTAACCGATAATTTGATTTAAGCCAGTTTATCCGCGAACCGGTATTGCCAAAATCGGGCAGGATTCATAAAATCCGCCTATCCCTTTGAAATTATACAGACAAAAAAATAATAATGATAGGGGATCGCCGCGCCGGCAACCATTTCGGATTTTCCAAAGCAAATACTTTTCAAATCAAAAAAAAGGATTTACTTTATGTCGGAATATACGCCTCAAACAGCAAAACAAGGTTTGCCCGCGCCGGCAAAAAGCACGATTTGGATGTTGAGCTTCGGCTATCTCGGCGTTCAGACGGCCTTTACCCTGCAAAGCTCGCAGATGAGCCGCATTTTTCAAACGCTAGGCGCAGACCCGCACAATTTGGGCTGGTTTTTCATCCTGCCGCCGCTGGCGGGGATGCTGGTTCAGCCGATAGTGGCTACTACTCAGACCGCACTTGGAAGCCGCGCTTGGGCGGCCGCCGCCTGCCGTATCTGCTTTACGGCACGCTGATTGCGGTCATCGTGATGATTTTGATGCCGAACTCGGGCAGCTTCGGTTTCGGCTATGCGTCGCTGGCGGCCTTGTCGTTCGGCGCGCTGATGATTGCGCTGTTGGACGTGTCGTCGAATATGGCGATGCAGCCGTTTAAGATGATGGTCGGCGATATGGTCAACGAGGAGCAGAAAAGCTACGCCTACGGGATTCAAAGTTTCTTAGCGAATACGGACGCGGTTGTGGCAGCGATTCTGCCGTTTGTGTTCGCGTATATCGGTTTGGCGAACACTGCCGAGAAAGGCGTTGTGCCACAAACCGTGGTCGTAGCATTCTATGTGGGTGCGGCGTTACTGATTATTACCAGTGCGTTCACAATCTCCAAAGTCAAAGAATACGACCCGGAAACCTACGCCCGTTACCACGGCATCGATGTCGCCGCGAATCAGGAAAAAGCCAACTGGTTCGAACTCTTAAAAACCGCGCCTAAAGTGTTTTGGACGGTTACTCCGGTACAGTTTTTCTGCTGGTTCGCCTTCCGGTATATGTGGACTTACTCGGCAGGCGCGATTGCAGAAAACGTCTGGCACACTACCGATGCGTCTTCCGTAGGCCATCAGGAGGCGGGCAACCGGTACGGCGTTTTGGCGGCGGTGTAGTCGGTTGCGGCGGTGATTTGTTCGTTTATTCTGGCAAAAGTACCGAATAAATACCATAAGGCGGGTTATTTCGGCTGTTTGGCTTTGGGCGCGCTCGGTTTCTTCTCTATCTTCTTCATCTACAATCAATACGCACTCATCCTGTCTTATATCTTAATCGGCATCGCTTGGGCGGGCATTATCACTTATCCGCTGACGATTGTGGCCAACGCTTTGTCGGGCAAACACATGGATACTTATTTGGGCCTGTTTAACGGCTCTGTCTGTATGCCGCAAATCGTCGCTTCGCTGTTGAGTTTCGTGCTTTTCCCGATGCTGGGCGGCCATCAGGCAACCATGTTCTTGGTTGCAGGCGCAGTCTTGCTGCTGGGAGCCTTCTCAGTCTGTCTGATTAAAGAGACCCACGGCGGGGTTTGAGCGATGAGCGATACCCCCGCTACCCGCGATTTCGGCCTGATCGACGGGCGGGCCGTAACCGGCTATGTGCTGTCCAACCGGCGTGGTACGTGCGTCTTCGTGCTGGACTTGGGCGGGATTGTGCAGGAATTTTCCGTTTTGGCAGACGGCGTGCGCGAAAACCCCGTGGTGTCGTTCGACGATGCGGCTTCCTATGCGGACAATCCGTTTCAGATTAACAAGCAGATAGGGCGCGTGGCCGGACGCATCCGCGGTGCGGCGTTCGACATCAACGGTAGGACTTACCGCGTGGAGGCCAACGAAGGCAGGAACGCGCTGCACGGCGGTTCGCACGGGCTGGCCGTTACCCGTTTCAACGCGGTGGCGGCAGACGGCCGACGGTTATCCCAACGATTTGGATATTTCCTACCGCTTGGACGAGGATGGCCGGCTTACCGTTACCTATCGCGCCACCGCGCTCGGCGACACGGTGTTCGACCCGACGCTGCACATTTACTGGCGGCTGGACGCGGGCCTGCACGATGCGGTTCTGCATATTCCGCAGGGCGGACATATTCCGGCCGATGCCGAAAAACTGCCCGTCTTAACGGTTTCAGACGGCCTCGAAGTATTTGATTTCAGCCGGCCCAAGCCGCCGGATGCCGCCGTTGCCGCCCTGCGCCGCGAAACGGGCCGGTTTTGACGACGCTTACCGCGTGCCGTCCGATATAGGCCGTCCCGCCGCCGTGTTGCAAGCCGGACGCCGCCGTCGTATCAGCATATACAGCGACCGCAACGGCTTGGTCATCTTTACCGCCGCCCCGCAGGATTTCGCGCGGCACGATGCGGGCGTTTACGACGCGCTGGCGACCGAGGCGCAGACGCTGCCCGACAGCCTGCATTGGCCCGAATTCGGCAATATCCGTCTGAACAAGGGTGATACTAGGGAGGCGACGATTGCTTACGGCATCGAATCCCTTTCTTAGGAGCTTCCTAACACCGGTTTCAGACGACCTTTTTATAGTGGATTAACAAAAACCAGTACGGCGTTGCCTCGCCTTGCCGTACTATCTGTACTGTCTGCGGCTTCGTCGCCTTGTCCTGATTTTTGTTAATCCACGCCTTGCCGTACTATCTGTACTGTCTGCGGCTTCGTCGCCTTGTCCTGATTTTTGTTAATCCACTATAAGATTTCACCATTCCCTCAAATCAATCCAAACAGGAGCTTTACGATGTACACAAGAATTATGGAAATCAGCCCTTGGACGCTGCGTTCGGCAAAACTGGAAAAAGAACACAAACGGCTGCAAGAGAGCCTGACCAGCTTGGGCAACGGCTATATGGGTATGCGCGGCAGCTTTGAGGAAACCTACTCCGCCGACAGCCACTTGGGCACCTACATCGCCGGCGTGTGGTTTCCCGACAAAACCCGCGTCGGCTGGTGGAAAAACGGCTATCCCAAATATTTCGGCAAAGCCATCAACGCGCTCAATTTCAGCAAAGTCAAAATCTTTGTCGACGGGCAAGAGGTGGACTTGGCGAAAAACGACGTTGCCGGCTTCTCCGTCGAACTGGATATGCAACACGGCGTGTTGCGCCGCTCGTTCACCGTATTCGGTGTGCGTTTCGATGTGTGCAAATTCCTGTCGGTCGCGCAAAAAGAGCTGGCTCTCACCCGCTGGGAAGCCGTGTCCGTTGACGGCAAAACCCACCAAGTCCGCATCGATTCCATCATCGATGCCGACGTGAAAAACGAAGACTCCAACTACGAAGAAAAATTCTGGCAGGTATTGGACAAAGGCGTTTCAGACGACCGCTCCTACATTGCCGCCCAAACCGTCGCCAACCCTTTCGGTGTGGAACAATTTATCGTCAACGCCGGGCAAACCTTCGCCGGCAGCTTCAAAGCCTTCGGCGGCAGCCAAACCGATTGGCAGGTCTCTAATTCTTTTGAAGCCGAAGTCGGCGGCACGCCCGAAACCTTTGAAAAACGCGTGATTGTTACCACCAGCCGCGATTATCAGGGCTTGGAAGCAGTGAAAGCCGCCGGCCGCGCCTTATCTGAAAAAATCGCAGGTGTTGCGTTTGAAACCTTGCTGGATGCGCACAAAGCAGGCTGGCAGCATCGTTGGGAAATCGCCGACGTGGTCATCGAAGGCAGCGACGAAGCACAGCAGGGCATCCGCTTCAACCTGTTCCAACTGTTCTCCACCTACTACGGCGAAGACGCGCGTCTGAACATCGGCCCCAAAGGCTTTACCGGCGAAAAATACGGCGGCGCGACCTATTGGGACACCGAAGCCTACGCCGTGCCGCTCTACCTTGCACTGGCGGAACCCGAAGTTACCCGCAACCTGCTGCAATACCGCCGCAACCAAATTGCCGCAGGTGCAGCATAACGCACGCGAACAGGGCTTGGCGGGCGCACTCTATCCGATGGTAACGTTTACGGGCATCGAGTGCCACAACGAATGGGAAATCACCTTCGAGGAAATCCACCGTAACGGCGCGATTCCTTACGCCATCTACAACTACACCAACTACACCGGTGACGAGTGCTATCTTGCCAAAGAAGGCTTGGAAGTCTTGGTCGAAGTGTCCCGCTTCCGGGCGGACCGCGTCCACTTCTCCAAACGCAACGGCAAATACATGATTCAAGGCGTAACCGGTCCGAACGAATACGAAAACAACATCAACAACAACTGGTAAACCAACACCCTCGCCGCATGGGTATTGGGCTACACCCGCGAAGCCTTGGCGAAATACCCGCGTCCGGGTTCGAACGTGAGCGCCGCCGAGTTGGAAAAATGGGCGGACATCAGCGCGAATATGTACCGTCCGCATGACGAAGAACTCGGCGTATTCGTGCAGCACGACGGCTTCCTTGACAAAGACATCCGCCCCGTATCCGCGCTTTCGCCCGACGATTTGCCGCTCAACCAGAAATGGTCGTGGGACAAAATCCTGCGTTCGCCCTTCATCAAACAGGCGGACGTATTGCAAGGCATCTACTTCTTCGGCGACCGTTTCGACATGGACGAAAAACGCCGCAACTTCGACTTCTACGAACCGATGACCGTGCATGAAAGCTCGTTGTCTCCATGTATCCACTCCATCCTCGCTGCCGAACTGGGCAAAGAAGAAAAAGCCGTGGAAATGTACCGGCGCACCGCCCGCCTGGACTTGGACGACTACAACAACGACACCGAAGACGGCCTGCATATTACTTCTATGACCGGCTCGTGGCTCGCCATCGTCCAAGGTTTCGCCCAAATGAAAACTTGGGGCGGCAAACTCAGCTTCGCACCGTTCCTGCCGAGTGCGTGGACAGGCTATGCCTTCCACATCAACTACCGCGGCCGTCTGATTAAAGTCGCCGTCGGCAAAAAACGTCGTCTTCACCCTGCTCAAAGGCGATCCGCTCGAATTGCAGGTGTACGGCAAAGATATCACGCTCAACGGCAGCCACACCGTTGCATTGGAAAAATAAGGAGGGCGCAAAATGACTTTTACCGCAGTGCTCTTCGATCTCGACGGCGTGATTACCGATACCGCCGAATACCACTACCTCGCATGGAAAAAGCTTGCCGAAGAATTGGGCATCGGCATCGACCGCAAGTTTAACGAGCAGCTCAAAGGCGTGTCGCGCGACGATTCGCTCAAACGCATCCTCGCGCACGGCGGCAAAACCGTCGGCGAAACCGAGTTCGCCGAACTGACCTGCCGCAAAAACGACAACTACTTAGAGATGATTCAGGCAGTCAAACCCGAAGACGTGTACCCCGGCATTTTGCCGCTGCTGGAAGCATTGAGGGCAAACGGCAAAAAAATCGCCCTCGCGTCCGCCAGTAAAAACGGCCCGTTCTTGCTCGAACGCATGGGGCTGACCCACTTCTTCGACACCGTCGCCGACCCTGCCGCCGTCGCGCATTCCAAACCCTCCCCCGACATCTTCCTTGCCGCCGCCGAGGGCGTGGGTGCGGACATACGCCGCTGCCGGCGTCGCCGCCATCAAAGCCTCTGGCGCTTTGCCCATCGGCGTGGGCAAAACCGAAGACTTGGGCAGCGACATCGCGCTGGTGTCCGACACCGCCGAGCTGACCTACGCCTACTTGCAAAATGTGTGGGAACAGTCGGGCAGATAAAATTCTAAGGAAGTAAAAAGGCCGTCTGAACAGTGTTTCAGACGGCCTTTCTGCTTTTAGAACAGAATGATAACCCGAGACCTTTGCAAAAATCCCCAAAATCCCCTAAATTCCCACCAAGGCATTTAGGGGATTTCCCATGAGCACCTTCTTCCGGCAAACCGCCCAAGCCATGACTGCCAAACACATCGGCCGCTTCCCGCTATCGGAGTTGGACCAGGTGATTGATTGGCAGCCGATCGAACAATACCTGAACCGTCAAAAAACCCGTTACCTCCGAGACCGCCGCGGCCGTCCCGCCCATCCCCTGTCGTCCATGTTCAAAGCCGTCCTGCCCGGACAATGGCACAGCCTCTCCGATCCCGAACTCGAACACAGCCTCATCACCCGCATCGGTTTCAACCTGTTTTGCCGTTTTGACGGACCGGGCATCCCCGGTTGCAGCACCTTATGCCGCTACCGTAAATTCCGCTATGCGCGGGCAGCCTATTTCGGGCTGCTCAAAGTGGGTGCGCAAAGCCACCTGAAGGCGATGTGTTTGAACCTGTTGAAAGCCGCCAACAGGCTAAGTGCGCCCGCTGCCGCCTAAAAGGCGGCCCGGATGCCTGATTATCGGGTATCCGGGGGGGATTAAGGGGATATTCGGGTAAAATTAGGAGGTATTTGGAGCGAAAACAGCCGAAAACCTGTGTTTGGGTTTCGGATGCCGAAGGAAGGGCTTTTTTGCAAAGGCCTCAACCCAACTTACGCAACCATAAAAACTGAATGCCAATCTCTTAACCATGCTATTCAAATTTATTTGAACGATTTTTTTCTAACCAGCCAACCTTAACAATCACTATTAAAATGCGCACCGATGTTCTGTCTCCGCCTGTATGCGGCTTGGGCGACGGCGAGGCTGCATTCGAGTAGGTTGCGGTTTTCGTATTCGGACGCGGTGTGCGGTTCGGCTTGGTTTTGCTTCCAAAGCCGCAGTTGGTCGATGGCGCGGTGCAGGTCGGTATCGTTGCGGAGGATGCCGAGATGGCGTTGGTTGAACGTTTGCAGGACAGGGCGGCTGAATGTGTTTTGGAGGTCGTTTGAAAAGATGTCTGTTTCGGCGGAGGGGCTTTCAGACGGCCTTTGGAATGGTTCGATTTGGAACGCTTGTCCGTCCGCGATGCCTTGGGCGGCAAGCCTGGCGGTAACGACGCATTCGAGCAGGGAGTTGCTGGCGAGGCGGTTGGCTCCGTGCAGTCCGGTACAGGCGGTTTCGCCTAAGGCGTAGAGCTGCGGCAGGGAGGTTCTGCCGCTGGGGTCGGTTTGGATGCCGCCGCAGGTGTAGTGTTGCACGGGGCGGACGGGGATGGCTTGGCGCGTGATGTCCAAGCCGCATTGGGACAGGCAGTGCCGATGGATGGACGGGAAATGCCGACGGACGAACGCTGCGGGTTGGCGGCTGATGTCGAGCGAGACGAAGTCTTGCGTTTGTTTGGCGGTTTCGGCGGCGATGGCGCGGGCAACGATGTCGCGCGGCGCGAGTTCGGCGCGGCGGTCGTAATGCGGCATAAACCGTTCGCCCGATTGATTGGTCAGGATGCCGCCTTCGCCGCGCACGGCTTCGGAAATCAGGAAGGTGCGGCCGTTTTCAGACGGCCTTGCCAAGCCTGTGGGGTGGAATTGGATAAATTCGAGGTTTTCGATTGCGCAACCCGCGCGTATCGCCATGGCGATGGCGTCGCCCGTGCATTCGGGCGGCGTGGTGGTGGCGGCGTAAATTTGCCCGAGGCCGCCGCCTGCGAGTACGGTATGGCGGGCACGGATGCGGTAGGTTTCTTGCGTTCGGCAGTCGAGGACGGTCAGTCCGCACGCTGCGCCTGATTCGGTTTGAACGTCCAACGCCATCTGCCGCTCGTAAACGCGGATGTTCGGTCGGCGGCGTATTTGGATAATCAGGCTCTGCATGACGGCTTCGCCCGTGTAGTCGGCGACGTGGGCGATTCGGCGGCAGGTATGCCCGCCTTCGCGCGTCAGGTGCAGGTCGTTATGATTCCGGTCGAACGCCACGCCCTGCGCCAGCAGCCATTCGATTGCCGGTTTGCCCTGCGACAGGATGGTGCGGACGGCGGCTTCGTCGCACAAACCTGCGCCCGCTTCCAAAGTATCGGCGACGTGTTTTCCGATGTCGTCCTCTCCCGACCACGCCGCCGCAATCCCGCCTTGCGCATGACGGCTGGCGGTGTCGTCCAGCCGGTTTTTGCACAAAATGACGATGCGGAACGATTCAGGCAGCGACAGGGCGAGCGTCAGTGCCGCCAGCCCGTTTCCGGCAATCAATACGTCGCAATCGGTTTGCATGGTGTTGTCCTTGTTTGAGAGGTCGTCTGAAACGGCGATATGGACGGCAAATCAGGCGGGCCCCATGCCGTTGAACACATCCCCGCGTTTGAGTCCTGCCGCGAAGTCGAGCATACGCTGCAAAGGCAGTTTGGCGGCTTCGCCCAGCTTTCTGTCCAACAGGATTTCGTTGCGTCCGCCTGTCAGGGCGTGTTTGATGCCGCCCAGCGAATTCATCGCCATCCACGGGCAGAACGCGCAGCTTTTACAGCTTCCGCCGTTGCCCGCCGTCGGCGCGGCGATAAATTCTTTGTCGGGCGCCTGCTTTTGCATTTCGTGCAGGATGCCCAAATCGGTTGCCACGATGAATTTTTTTTCAGGGCGCGATACGGCGGCTTTGAGTAGTTTGCTGGTCGAGCCGACCACGTCGCCCAGTTCGATGACGCTTTGCGGCGATTCGGGATGAACCAGCACCACAGCATCGGGATGCTCTGCCTTCAACGCCGCCAGTTCCTGCCCTTTGAATTCGTTATGGACGATGCACGAACCCTGCCACAACAGCATATCCGCGCCCGTTTCGCGGCGGATGTAGTCGCCGAGATGGCGGTCGGGCCCCCAAATCAGTTTCTCGCCGCGCGATTTCAGATACGACACGATTTCCAACGCCACCGAAGACGTTACCACCCAGTCGGCACGCGCTTTCACGGCTGCGGAAGTATTGGCGTACACCGCCACCGTGCGGTCGGGGTGTTGGTCGCAAAACGCTGAAAACGCTTCTTCGGGACAACCCAAATCCAAAGAACATTCCGCTTCCAAATCAGGCATCAGCACCGTTTTTTCAGGGCAGAGGATTTTCGCGCTCTCGCCCATGAAACGCACGCCCGCCACCACCAGCGTACCGGCTTCGTGTTCCGCGCCGAAGTGCGCCATTTCCAGCGAATCGCCCACGCATCCGCCCGTCTCCAAAGCCAAATCCTGAATCAGCGGATCGACGTAATAATGCGCCACCAAGACCGCGTTTTTCCGCTTCAGCAAGGCCTTGATTTCGTCTTTCAGACGACCTGCCGTCTCGTCGTCGGGCGTGTCGGCAACCTTCGCCCACGCCTGACGGATTTGGCAGGCGGAAGTCGGCGTTTGGATGAGGGGCATATCGTAATCGAACGAGCGGCGGGCGGCGGTTTGCATGATGTTTCCTTGTAGCTGGTTTTCAGACGGCATGAAGGTTTGCCGTCTGTTTTTCAAACTGTTTTTACATTATGCTCAACTTGAGTATAATATGCAAGGTCGTCTGAAAACAGGTTTGCGATACCGCAAAACCGACCCGCTTCGTTCCGACAAACCGCTTTGGTTTACAATAAAGCCTTTCCCACCCGCAGAAAGCCGAGCATGGACGCCTACCCCGAAGCCGAAGCTCCGCTGCAAAGCATCGTCGAGCTGGTTTCCGTATTGATTGCCGTTACCGACGGCGGCCTGCGGGTGTTGACCGTCGCCCAAGGCACGCTCCTGCCCAACGGCCCGCTTTCCCCCCTGCGCAATTCCCTGCAGGCGGGCGTAAAGCTGTGGGTCGCCAAGCAGACTTCGCAGCCTATGGGCTATGTGGAACAGCTTTACACCTTTGTCGATACCCACCGCCGCAACGAACACGGCATGCCCGTGCTGTACGTCAGCTATTTGGGGCTGGTGCGCGAGGCAGCCGATAGCATCCTGCATCCCGACGCGAAATGGCAGGACTGCTACGGCTATTTCCCATGGGAAGACTTGCGCACCGACGGCGGGCAGCGCGACGCCGTCGTCAGCCGCCTGCGCATTTGGGCAAACTCGGCGGACACGGAGGAAGTCCGCCAAAAGCGGCTCAAGCATATTCATTTGTGTTGGGGGGTCGAACCGGAAAACTGGTCGGAAGAATACGTTTTGCAACGCTATGAAATGTTGTATGAAAGCGGTCTGATAGCGGAGGCCGCCGAGCCGCAGGCAAACTTCGACTTCGCGCTCACGGGGCAGACCATGCGCCACGACCACCGCCGCGTGTTGGCGACCGCCCTGTCCCGCCTGCGCGCCAAAATCAAATACCGTCCCGTGATTTTCGAACTGATGCCGCCCGAATTCACGCTGCTGCAACTGCAAAACAGCGTCGAAGCCATCAGCGGCAGATTGCTGCACAAGCAAAACTTCCGCCGCCAGATTCAGCAGCAAAACCTTATCGAGCCGTCGGATACCGGCGTATCGGGCAGCAAAGGCCGTCCCGCGCAGCTTTACCGCTTCCGCGACAACGTCCTGTCCGACAGGCTGATTTCGGACATCGGACTGCCGCTGGGCAGCCGTTAGCCCGTTTTCAGACGGCATCAAATGAAGTTTTGCCCCATCGGTGCAACATCAATCTTTTTTAACAAAGGAAACCCCATGCCGTCTGAAAACCCCCTCTTTGCCCTGCCCGACACCTTGTTGCGCCCCATGGTGGAACAAGCCTTGAGCGAAGACTTGGGCAGGCGCGGCGACATTACGTCCGCCGCCGTCATCGCGCCCGACAAAACCGCCAAACTTTTCCTCGTCAGCCGCGAAGACGGTGTTATCGCCGGTATGGACTTGGCGCGCCTCGCCTTTCAGACGATGGATCCGTGCGTCCGCTTCCAAGCCGAAATCCAAGACGGGCAAGCCGTCCGCGCAGGTCAGACACTGGCTGCCGTCGAAGGCAACGCCCGCGCGCTGCTCGCCGCCGAACGCACCGCGCTCAACTACCTCACGCACTTGAGCGGCATCGCCACCGCCACCGCTCGTGCCGTTGCCGAGGTCGCCGAATACGGTACAGACATCGTGTGCAGCCGCAAAACCATCCCCCTGCTGCGCGTCCTGCAAAAATACGCCGTCAGGGCGGGCGGCGGCGCGAACCACCGCATGGGTTTGGACGACGCCGTGCTCATCAAAGACAACCACCTCGCCTATTGCGGCAGCATCGCCCAAGCCGTTCGGCAGGCAAAACAGGCGGTCGGACCGTTGACCTGCGTGGAAATCGAAGTGGACACGTTGGCACAACTGGACGAAGCCATCGCAGCGGGCGCGGAACGGATTTTGCTGGACAACATGGACGACGAAACCCTGAAAGAAGCGGCAAACCGCTGCCACACACAAACCGCCCACCCCCACACCGTCTATTGCGAAGCATCGGGCGGCATCGGCTTCGACCGCCTGAAGCGCGTGGCGCAAACCGGCGTGGACGGCATCGCCCTCGGCTATCTGACCCACAGCAGCCGATCGTTGGACATAGGTTTGGATTTCGTGGCGTGAGTTTCAGGGTGCGGGCGGCTGTCTGATATGTCAGGTAAGGAACCGCTTAACCGTAATCCGGTTATTGCCTCAGGGAGGGAATGCCGTCTGAAATATTCTTCAGACGGCATTTTTCGTGAAGGTCGTGATGCTTTAGAAAAAACAGCATTTCAGGCAGGTATAGTGGATTAACAAAAACCGGTACGGCGTTGCCCCGCCCCGGCTCAAAGAGAACGATTCTCTAAGGTGCTGAAGCATCAAGTGAACCGGTTCCGTACTATTTATACTGTCTGCGGCTTCGTCGCCTTGTCCTGATTTTTGTTAATCCACTATATTTTGTTTGCCCGAAGGCGCGGAGGCATCGGCAGGGCAAGGCGTGCGGCGGTTGTAAGGCATCTTTTGAACAATGCGGATGATTCCGGCCGGCGGCAGGACAGGGGGAAAGGACGGGGGCGGCAGTTTTATGCCGTCTGAAAGCCTGTCTTTACGCTTGTTTGCAAAAATAGTGGGAAAAGGAACATACAATCCTGTACAATGAGAAATAAACAATTGATTTATAATACAATTTATAAAGATAATCAAAATCATCCATATCTGCCGCCCGTCAATCCGCTTGGCGGGCGGAAAAGGTTTTAGGAATACCGATGAACACAATACCGCTCCACACCATACTCAAACTTATGGCGCATCCCGAACGTATGGCGATACTGATCCAACTGTTGGACAGCGAACGCAATATCGTCGAACTGGCAAAATCCTTATCCCTGTCGGCTACCGCGGTTTCCTGTCATTTGAACCGCCTGAGGGCGGGCGGTCTGGTGGACTTTACGCGTTACCACCGCATTATCGAATACCGCCTGGTTTCCGAAGACGCGGCAACGATTCTGCGGACAATCCGCGATTTGGAAAACAAACGCGCGGCATAGTGTTAGAATCCTTTTCTTTTGCCGTCTGAACGTTTCAGACGGCATTTTTCGGAAATGTTATGAAAATCACCACTTGGAACGTCAATTCGCTCAATGTGCGGCTGCCGCAGGTGCAAAACCTGCTTGCCGACAATCCGCCCGATATTTTGGTTTTGCAGGAACTCAAACTCGATCAGGACAAATTTCCGGCCGCCGCCTTGCAGATGATGGGCTGGCACTGTGTTTGGAGCGGGCAGAAAACCTACAACGGCGTGGCGATCATCAGCCGCAGCGTGCCGCAGGACGTGCATTTCGGTTTGCCTTCCCTGCCGGATGACCCGCAACGCCGCGTGATTGCGGCGACCGTAGGCGGCGTGCGCGTCATCAATGTCTATTGCGTCAACGGCGAGGCTTTGGACAGCCCCAAATTCAAATATAAGGAACAGTGGTTTGCCGCACTGACGGAGTTTGTCCGCGACGAAATGACCCGCCACGGCAAACTGGTACTGCTGGGCGATTTCAATATTGCGCCTGCCGATGCGGACTGTTACGACCCTGAAAAATGGTATGAAAAAATCCACTGTTCGTCCGTCGAACGGCAGTGGTTTCAAAATCTGCTGGATTTGGGATTGACCGACAGCCTGCGCCAAGTCCACCCCGAAGGCGCGTTCTATACCTGGTTCGACTATCGCGGCGCGATGTTCCAACGCAAACTGGGCCTGCGTATCGACCATATATTGGTTACATCCGAAATGGCGGCCGTTTTGAAGGATGTCCGCATCGATTTGGAGACGCGCGCGCTGGAGCGTCCGAGCGACCACGCGCCCGTGGCGGCAGAATTTGATTTGTAATTCGGGAAAGGCAAATGCCGTCTGAAACTTCGCAGGGTTTCAGACGGCATTTTGATTGAATATCTGTTTAAACGATGAGGTTACAGGGGTATCGCGGTATGGCGGTAACGTCTGCAAGGTTGGGCCCACTTGCACGCCACCGGCTGCAATCTGCGGTTTCCCGGCAAACGGCGAGACGTTATCCATAGCATTACAGTCGGGGTACGGCTGTGCTTGCGAATACGGAAATGCCGTCTGAAAAACATTCAGACGGCATTGGCGTTGCAGGGCGCGTTACATGTGCCGTGCGGCGTTGACGGCGCGTTGGTCGGGGTTGATGAGGATTTCGACGCGGCGGTTTTGCGCGCGGCCTTCAACCGTAGCGTTGGACGCGACCGGCATATGCGAACCGTAGCCGTAAACCGTCAGGCGCGAAGCCGCCACGCCGCGCGTCTGCAGATAGTAGGCAACCGCTTGGGCGCGGTGTTGCGAAAGCGGATTGTTGACTGCATCGGAACCTGTGTTGTCGGTGTGCCCGTTGATGGTCAGCGTCGTGTCGGGATACTGCACCAGCGTCTGTGCGGCAGTGTTCAGGGCGTATTGCGCACTGCCGCCCAACGCCGCGCTGCCGGTGGCGAAGGTAACGCTTTCGGGCATCACCAGCCTGATTTGGTTGCCTTGGCGTTGGATTTCGATTTGCGTGCCGGCAAGGTTTTGGCGCAAACGCTGCTCTTGGTAGTCCATATAGCCGCCCACGCCTGCGCCGATTGCGCCGCAGGCAAGCGCGGAATTGCGTGCGCCTTTGCCGCTGTGGGTCAGTGCGCCGACGATGCCGCACACTGCCGCGCCACCCAAACCGTACATGGCGGATTTGTTTGGGGACTGCTGTCCGGTTACGGGGTCGGCAACGCAGCCGGAAAGCGCGAGTGCGGATGCGGTCAGCACGACGGTAAAGGGTTTGAAGAAAGTCATGGCGTTTCCTTCCGTGCATATGTCAAACCGTACAACTATAAGCAATCATGCCGTCTGAAAAAGTGCAATTAACCTGAAATTACCCGATTTTTCCCGAAACAACGCGGGTTTATCGTGATTTGCGCCGAAACCGCAGCCACATCCGCAAAAAAACGTACCTTCACATCGTAGCCGACCGAGCCTGCACCCGGTATCGGCAATACTGCCGAAACGGGCAGGGAGAAATGGTGTCCGATTTTATGGCAGCCCCACGCGCCGACGATGCCGCCGAGCAGCCATATTTTCGGTTTGTCGACGTGTACGTGCGGCAGGCGCGGATGGTGGGTTTAGGAATATAGTGGATTAACAAAAATCAGGACAAGGCGGCGAAGCCGCAGACAGTACAGATAGTACGGAACCGATTCACTTGGTGCTTCAGCACCTTAGAGAATCGTTCTCTTTGAGCTAAGGCGGGCCAACGCCGTACTGGTTTTTGTTAATCCACTATAGTACGGCACGCGCGGGATTTCGATGCCCAAGTCGGCTGCCGTGCCGGGCCATGTGCGTCGAACGGATTGCACCGCCCGGCAGAAGCGTCATCCCCGTGTTGTGCATACCTATGATGAAACAGAGCAGAAACAGTGCGAGCGAAGGGAAAACCGCCCCGCTGCCGCCGATGTCCCATTGCAGCGCGGGAATGGCGGGTTTTAGGATTACGGTGTATCGGGACGGTTCGGGTATTCTTGACAGGATGGGTTCTCAAGATGTTGCGTAGTGTCGGGCTCGCAAGGGGGTGCATAGAGAGGGTTGCAGGGCGGGCTTCAGCCCGCCGCATCAAGGTTTTTGGGGAATAGGCGTGATTCGGCGGAATTGATGGATTTGACGGAATCGGCGGCAATGGCGGGATCGGTAATATTGAAGGGATTGGTGGAGGCCGGCGGCAACGGCGGGGGCGGAAAAGACGCGCCAGCCGCCGAAATCGTAGCCGAGGGCGAGTCGGGGGTGGACGGAGCGGGTGCGGATGTTTTTGAAATAATCGCTTACCGTGCTTATTTTGCCTTGGTTTGCACCGGTTGCTTCGGGATAATCGCGGGTGATGTGCTCGTAGGCGTAAGCCAGATCCGCCTGCACATACGGGCCGCGCCCATGGTCTTCACCCGCCGCCTGCCAAGCATCAGGGCGAGCAGGAGGGGTTTGTATTGCATGGTTCGGCTTTCGGAAAAAATCGGATAATGCTGAAGGCCGCGCGAAAGCGGCCGGATGTTCGGATTATACTGTCAGTTATGCCGTCTGAAAATGCCGTTTGCCCGATCTTGCGCCTTAAAAATGCCGTCTGAAGGTTCAGACGGCATCGGTATCGGGGAATCAGAAGCGGTAGCGCATGCCCAATGAGGCTTCGTGGGTTTTGAAGCGGGTGTTTTCCAGGCGTCCCCAGTTGTGGTAGCGGTACCCGGCGTCCAGGGTCAGCTTGGGCGTGATGTCGAAACCGACACCGGCGATGACACCGAGACCTACGCGGCGGATGCTGTCGCTTTGGTGATGGGCGTTTTGCGTCTGTGGACTAATATTATCATAAGTTGTAGATTTTATGTTCTTACCATGGGGGACGGTAAGAAACTCTGTTGCTTTTTTGGTCGAATCGATGCTGTGTCTGACGTGTCCGTAGGCGACGCGCGCACCGATATAGGGTTTGAATTTATCGTTGAGTTTGAAATCGTAAACGGCGGACAAGCCGAGAGAAGAGGCGGCGTGGAACGTACCGTTTTCCTGATTTTCCGTCTTCCGGTCTATCCTGATGCCATTCTCTTTACGTATCCGCACATTTTCTATGTTGACGGAATATTTATTGTTGTTCCACTTTCTGTAACGGGCATAATCTGCCGCTATCCTCCAGCCGCCGAAATCGTAGCCGACCGACACCCTGGGGTGGATGGAATGCGTACGGATGTTTCTGAAATAATCGCTTACCGTGCTTATTTTGTTTTTGCCTGTACCGGTTGGTTTCGGATAATCGTGGGTAATGCGTTCGGCGGCGTAGGCTAAATCCGCCTGCACATACGGGCCGCGGCCATTGCCTTCACTTGCCGCCTGCGCTGCGGAAGAGAAGAGAAGAGAAGAGAAGAGAAGGTTTTTTGCGGGCTGGATTCATTTTTCGACTCCGAAATTTAATGTTAACTGACTAAAAAGAACGATTTTCACTGATGTTGAAAGGCGGATTATATCAGGTTTGGAGCGATGTGCCAACACATATAGTGAATTGAATTTAAACCAGTACAGCGTTGGCCCGCCTTGCCGTACTATTTGTACTGTCTGCGGCCCGCCGCCTTGTCCTGATTTTTGTTAATCCACTATAAAATGCCGCCTGAAAGGTTTTCAGACGGCATTTGTTCACGGGCCGCGCCCGGGCGGTTTGGCAAAATCAGTCGGCAACCGCCATCAGGCCGGCGTTGCCGCCGGCGGCTGTGGTGTTGATGCTGCAAGAAATTTCTTCAAACACTTGCAGGATGTCGAGTCCGTTTTCCGAAGGGAGGACGCGGATGAGTGCGCCGTCATGGGCGGCAAGTTCCTGTTTGCGTGCGCTGTCTAAAGGCGACAGGGCGGCAACGTGGCTGATACCGGCGGTTTCGGGTTTGCCGTTGACCAGCAGCAGACCTTCCAAGTCGGCGGTGTAGGAAGCCAGCGGGCTGTCGGGTTCGACCACTGCCTGTACGCCGGAGGCGGCAAGTCCGGTCAGTGCGGCAAAGGCTTGAACCGTGCTGCCGCCGTGTATCCAAACGCGTTTTGGCGCGTGCCATGAGATGCTGTTGCGCTCGCCGGTCGGGCCGGTAAGGACGGTTTCGGCACGGCGCAGGGTGCGGATGCGGGCGTGTCCCAAAGCGGCCGCTGCGGCTTTTTTCTCTTCGGCGTTGAACGGCAGTTTGTGAATCAGGGCTTCGAGGCGTTTGAGCGCGGCTTCGTCTGCCTGTCCGATTTGGCTCAGGGTCGGGGCAACCCATTCGGGGATGCGGGTCAGTTTTTGCAGGTAGAACGAACCTCCTGCTTTGGGTCCTGTGCCGGACAGACCGTGTCCGCCGAAGGGCTGTACGCCGACGACTGCACCGACGATGTTGCGGTTGACGTAAACGTTGCCGGCTTCGATGCGGCTGCGGATGTGGCGTACCGTGCCTTCGATGCGGCTGTGTACGCCGTGGGTCAGGGCGTAGCCTTTGCTGTTGATTTGGTCGATGACGCTGTCGAGTTCGTCGGCGCGGTAGCGGACGACGTGCAGGACGGGGCCGAAGACTTCGCGTTGCAGTTCGTTGAGGTTGTTCAATTCAAACAGGATGGGGCGAACGAACGTGGATTTTTCGGAATCGACATCGGCGGCGGCTTTGACTTCGTGGTAAGACTTGGCAACGCCTTTCATTTTGTTGATGTGGTTCAACAGGTTTTGCTGCGCTTCGGCATCGATGACGGGACCGACATCGGTAGTGAGCTGAATCGGTTTGCCGACGACGAGTTCGTCCATCGCGCCTTTGATCATGTCGAGCATACGGTCGGCAACGTCTTCTTGGACGCATAAGATACGCAGGGCGGAGCAGCGTTGTCCCGCGCTGTCGAAGGCGGAGTTCAATACGTCGGCGCAGACTTGTTCGGCAAGTGCGGTGGAATCGACAATCATGGCGTTTTGTCCGCCGGTTTCGGCAATCAGGACGGGATTGTCGCCGCGTTTGGCAAGGGCTTTGTTGATCAGGCGCGCCACTTCGGTCGAGCCTGTGAAAATCACGCCGCCGATGCTGGCATCGTTGGTCAATGCCGCACCCGTGTCGCCTGCGCCGAGGATGAGTTGCAGGGCGGAAGTCGGGATGCCGGCTTCGTGCATGAGGGAAACGGCATAACCGGCAATCAGGCTGGTTTGTTCGGCAGGTTTGGCGATGACGGTGTTGCCTGCCGCCAGGGCGGACACGACTTCGCCGGTAAAGATGGCGAGCGGGAAGTTCCACGGGCTGATGGCGACAATCGCGCCGACGGCTTTTGCGTCTTGAGGCAGGGTGTGTTCGGCTTCGTTTGCGTAGTAGCGGCAGAAATCGACGGCTTCGCGCACTTCGGCAATGGCGTTGTTCAGCGTTTTGCCCGCTTCGCGCACGGCAAGCATCATCAGCGCGGGGGTGTGCTGTTCGAGCAGGTCGGCGAAACGGCGCAGGCAGGCGGCGCGTTCGGCGGCAGGTGTCGCACTCCATTCGGGGAACGCGGCAACGGCTGCACCAACCGCTTCTTGGGCAAGCGCGGCATCGGCAAAGCTGACCGTACCGACAACATCGCCGTGGTCGGCAGGGTTTTTAATCGGTTGCGCTTCGCCGACATCGCGGGCTTTGCCGTTGACGATGGATGCGGCGTGGAAGTCTTGTGCGGCGGCTTTGTTCATCTGTTCTTGAAGCTGCTGCAATACGTTTTCGTTGCTCAAGTCCACGCCTTGCGAGTTCAGACGGCATTTGCCGTACAAATCGCGCGGCAGCGGCAGGGCGTTGTGCAGGTGGATGCCTTGTTCGGCGATGGTGTCGAACGGGCTCTTAATCAGGCGGTCGATGCTGATGTTTTCATCAACGATTTGGTTGACGAAAGACGAGTTCGCGCCGTTTTCCAACAGGCGGCGCACCAAGTAGGCGAGCAGGGTTTCGTGTGTGCCGACCGGGGCGTACACGCGCACGCGGCGGCCTAAGTTTTGCGGACCGACGACTTGGTCGTACAAAGTTTCGCCCATACCGTGCAGGCATTGGTGTTCAAAATCTTTGCCTTTGCCCATTTGGTAGATTGCGCCCAAGGTGTAGGCGTTGTGGGTGGCGAATTGCGGGAATACCGCGTCTTGCGCGGAAAGCAGTTTGCGCGCGCAGGCGAGGTAGGAGATGTCGGTATGCACTTTGCGGGTGTAGGTCGGATAGCCGTTCAAGCCGTCCACTTGCGCCCATTTGATTTCGCTGTCCCAATACGCGCCTTTGACGAGGCGGATCATCAGTTTTTGGTTGTTGCGGCGGGCCAGGTCAATCAGATAGTCGATGACGAACGGGCAGCGTTTTTGGTAGGCTTGAACAACGAAACCGATGCCTTTGTAGCCGGCCAAATCGGGGTCGGAAACGAGTGCCTCCATCAAATCCAAAGACAGCTCCAGACGGTTGGCTTCTTCGGCATCGATGTTGATACCGATATCGTATTTTTTACCCAAAAGGAACAATTCTTTCAGGCGAGGCAACAGTTCGCCCATCACGCGGCCGTGTTGGGCGCGCGAGTAGCGCGGATGGATGGCGGAGAGTTTGACGGAAATGCCGTTGCCTTCGTAAACGCCTTGTCCTGCCGCATCTTTGCCGATGGCGTGGATGGCTTCGACATAGTCGCGGTAGTAGCGGTCGGCATCGGCTTGGGTGTAGGCGGCTTCGCCCAACATATCGAAGGAGAAGCGGTAGCCCATTTTTTCGCGTTCTTTGCCGTTTTGCAGGGCTTCTTCAATGGTCTGTCCGGTGACGAACTGTTTGCCCAGAAGCCGCATGGCGTAATTTACGCCTTGGCGGATGAGCGGTGCGCCGCCTTTGCCGATCAGGCGGCCGAGTGCGGAACTCATTTGTTTGTCGTTTGTGGCGGTCAGCTTGCCGGTAATCAGCAGACCCCAGGCGGCAGCATTGACGAAGAGGGAAGGGCTGTTGTTCAAATGGCTTTTCCAGTTGCCGTCTGAAATCTTGTCGGCAATCAGGCGGTCGCGCGTGGCGTTGTCGGGGATACGCAGCAGGGCTTCTGCCAGACACATCAGCGCGATGCCTTCTTCGCTGGAGAGTGAAAACTCGTGCATCAGCGCATCCACGCCGCCGGCTTTGGTGCGGCCGGCGCGGACTTGGGTAACCAAACGGCGGGCAAGCTCGGAGGCGGCGTTGCGCTCTTCGTCACTCATCTGTGCACGTTGCAACATATCCTGTACGGCTTCGATTTCATTACGGCGGTAGGCATCGGTTATCGCTTGGCGCAGGGCAGTTTGTGCCGGAAATGCAAAATGAAACATTTTTTGGATCCTCCAAAGTTTTTTCGGGGGGTTCAGACGGCATCGGTGCGGCCTGAATACGGTAATATCGTAATAAATCCGCAGATGAAATACAAGGCTTCAAATGCGGGCAGAATCGGTGCTTCCGTTTCTTTGAAAATGAAACGGGTAAAACACAAATAAGGCCTGTATGCAGGCAAGGTTTATTTGTGTTTGGCCCGGAAGCGGGTTCAGACGGCACGAACCGGGATGCCGTGCCGTCTGAAAGGGGTTTATCGGGCGGCGCGGTAATCTGCGTCGGCTTTTTCAAAGCGTTCTTGGATTTCGCGCGAAGGTTCTTTGTTGAACAGGGAAACCAACACGGCAACGATCAAGCAAACAATAAAGCCCGGGACGATTTCGTACATCGTCAACAAGCCGCTTTCGCCTGCCGCTCGAGCCGGTTTTTTTACCCATTCCGCCCACACAACAACGGTTGACGCACCTGCAACCATGCCTGACAACGCGCCGTAGGCAGTGATGCGTTTCCACAATACGGACAGAATCACAATCGGGCCGAATGCCGCACCGAAACCTGCCCACGCGTAAGACACCAGTCCCAATACTTTGCTGTTCGGATCGGAAGCAATCAGGATGGAAATCACGGCAATCGCCAATACCATCAGGCGGCCGACCCATACCAATTCCGACTGTTGCGCGTTTTTACGCAAAAAACCTTTGTAGAAGTCTTCGGTAATCGCGCTGGAGCAAACCAAAAGCTGGCAGGACAGGGTGGACATCACCGCCGCCAAAATCGCGCTCAAAATGATGCCGGCGATCCAAGGGTTGAACAGCAGGGTGGAAAGCGCGATGAAGATGCGTTCGTGGTTGCCGCTCATAGAAGAAACTTTGTCGGGGTTTGCACCGAAATACGCAATGCCGAAATAACCGACCGCTACCGCGCCCGCAAGGCACAACGCCATCCAAGTCATGCCGATGCGGCGTGCGGATACCAGCGATTTCGCGCTTTCGGCGGCCATAAAGCGCGCCAAAATGTGCGGCTGTCCGAAATAGCCCAAGCCCCAGGCGGCGGTGGAAATGATGCCGATGACGGTCGTACCGGCAAACAGGCTGCCGTATTCTTTGCCCGTGCCTGCGGCGACGCTTTGAATTGCGGCAGACATCTGTTCCGCGCCGCCCAAGCCCAGATAGACCATCACCGGCGTTAAAATCAGGGCGAAAATCATCAAAGAAGCCTGCAGCGTATCCGTCCAGCTGACCGCCAAGAAGCCGCCCAAGAAGGTATAGGCGATGGTCGCGCCCGCGCCCAGCCACATTGCCTGATTGTAAGTCATACCTTCAAACAGGCTTTGGAACAGGGTTGCGCCCGCCACAATGCCCGAGGCGCAATAAATCGTGAAGAAAAACAGGATAATCAGTGCGGAAACCACTTTCATCAAGTGTCCGCCCGCGCCGAAGCGGTGGAAGAAATAATCCGGCAGCGTCAGCGCATTGTTGGCATATTCGGTATGCACGCGCAGGCGGCCCGCCACCAAGAGCCAGTTGAAATACGCGCCGACCAAGAGGCCGATGGCAATCCAAGCCTCATTCAAACCGCTCAAATAAATCGCGCCCGGCAGACCCATCAAAAGCCAGCCGGACATATCGGACGCGCCTGCCGACATCGCCGTAACAAACGGGCCCAGGCTGCGCCCGCCCAAAATATAATCATCGAAATTGCGCGTGGAAAAATAAGCGGCAAGCCCGATGAGAAGGACTGCAACCAAATAGATTGCAAAAGTGATGTACATGGGATTCATGTGCTATTCCTCGTCTAAAACTTCAGAATTACAGGCTTTGAAATTGCAAGCAACTTGCGCCTGAAATGTTTTTCTAATGAAAGTACAACGGAAAATCCGGATACCCGAAAGGGGATTCGGATAAATTATCTTCAATTACAATAAGATATGTAATGAAACTATATGAAATTGTAAATAATCCGTTTCAGCATAACCCAATTTCTGTTGTTTGCAAAGCACTTAATGGCTTAAAAAGCCGAGTTTGAAACGATGCGCATCGGAAAAATCATTTAAAACAGCATATTGTTTTGTAGTGTCTTGTAATGTAATCGGGCGTTGCGCGGAATATGAAATCCGTTTTCAGGCGGCAGGTGTCTCGAAGTGTAATTTTAGCAACCGCAAAGGGGGCGCGGTATGTTTTGACGATTATCCGCCGCCCGTTTTCAGACGGCATTTTTCCTTATACAATAGCCGCTTGAATTTGATATGTTCAGGAAGGATGCAGATTATGTTCGGCAAGCAGCTTTTTGAAGAAGTCGGCTCGAAAATCAGCGAAACCATCGCCAACAGCCCTGCCAAAGATGTGGAAAAAAATATTAAGGCGATGCTGGGCGGCGCGTTCAACCGTATGGATTTGGTTACGCGCGAAGAATTCGACATCCAGCAGCAGGTTTTGATTAAAACCCGTACCAAACTGGCGGCTTTGGAAGCACGTCTGGCGAAACTCGAAGCCGCGCAAAATCCCGAACGGGCAGCATTGGAAGCGGCTGAAGCCGCTGCCGAAGAAGCCGTCGCCGAAATCAGGCAGCAAACCGAAGCCGGCGAATAAGGCCGTCTGAAATATGTCGCTTGCCTTGGTTTACAGCCGCGCCTTGAGCGGTATGAATGCGCCGTTGGTCGAAGTGGAAGCCCACCTTGCCAACGGCCTGCCGCATTTCAACATCGTCGGACTGCCCGATACGGAAGTAAAGGAAAGCCGCGACCGCGTCCGTGCCGCCATTATTCAAAGCGGTTTTGAATTCCCCGCCAAAAAAATCACCGTCAACCTCGCCCCTGCCGACCTGCCCAAAGAGTCGGGGCGTTTCGATTTGCCGATAGCAATCGGCATCCTTGCCGCATCGGGGCAGGTTGCACCCGAAAAGCTGGCGGAATACGAGTTTGCGGGGGAATTGGCACTGTCGGGGTTGTTGCGCCCCGTGCGCGGCGCGTTGGCGATGGCGTGGCAGGGTATGCAGGCAAAACGTGCATTTGTTTTGCCTGAAGAAAACGCAGGACAAGCCGCCGTGATGCGCGGCATTACCGTTTACGGCGCGCGCTCTTTGGGCGAAGTCGCCGCTCATTTGAACGGTATCGAACCTTTGGCGCAAACCGAATGTTCCGTACCGCAAATGCCGTCTGAACATGGCGGACAACCTGATTTGTGTGATGTGAAAGGTCAGCACACTGCCCGCCTTGCTTTGGAAATCGCCGCCGCAGGCGGACACAGCCTCTTGATGATGGGCCCGCCGGGAACAGGCAAGTCTATGCTCTCCCAACGGCTGCCCGGCATCCTGCCGCCGCTGGCCGAAGACGAATTGGTAGAAGTTTGGGCATTGCGTTCGCTCCTGCCCAACCACCAACAACAACTCGACAGCAACCGTCCTTTCCGCAGTCCGCATCACAGCGCCAGCGCGGCGGCTATGGTCGGCGGCGGTTCGGATCCGCGTCCGGGCGAGATTTCATTGGCGCATCACGGCGTTTTATTTTTGGACGAATTGCCCGAGTTCGACCGCAAAGTTTTGGAGGTTTTGCGCGAACCGTTGGAAAACGGCGAAATCCACATTTCCCGCGCGGCGCGCCAAGCCGTCTATCCCGCCAAATTCCAGCTTGTCGCTGCCATGAACCCGTGTCCGTGCGGTTATCTCGGGCATCCCGTCAAACCCTGCCGCTGCACGCCCGAAAGTGTCGCGCGTTACCGAAGCAAAATTTCCGGTCCGCTGCTCGACCGCATCGATTTGACCATCGAAGTCCCCAGCCTGTCCGCCGCCGAACTGATGCAGCAGGAAGCGGGCGAAAGCAGTGCGTCCGTTTTGGAACGCGTCATCGCCGCCCGCGGCAAACAATACGCACGGCAGGGCAAAGTCAACGCCGCTTTGAGCGTCAGCGAACTCGATTCCCAAGCCCGTATCCAAAAAGAAGCGCAGGAAGCCTTGGGTAGCCTGCTGGAAAAATTGTCTCTTTCCGCCCGCAGCTTCCACCGCATTATGCGCGTGGCGCGTACATTGGCGGATTTGGCGGGCGATGAAGAAGTCGGCAGAAGCCACGTCATGAAAGCCATAGGCTTCCGTCGTGCTTTATAGGAACGGGAATGGAAGCAGGTTTTGCCCAAATATGGCGATATTGTTAGAATATCCGCCCGTAAGCAAACGGCGTTAATGCCGTCTGAAACACATTAAGGTATGTTTATGAACAAATTTTCCCAATCCGGAAAAGGTCTGTCCGGTTTCTTCTTCGGTTTGATACTGGCAACGGTCATTATTGCCGGTATTTTGCTTTATCTGAACCAGGGCGGTCAAAATGCGTTCAAAATCCCGGCTCCGTCGAAGCAGCCTGCAGAAACGGAAATCCTGAAACTGAAAAACCAGCCTAAGGAAGACATCCAACCTGAACCGGCCGATCAAAACGCCTTGTCCGAACCGGATGTTGCGAAAGAGGCAGAGCAGTCGGATGCGGAAAAAGCTGCCGACAAGCAGCCCGTTGCCGACAAAGCCGACGAGGTTGAAGAAAAGGCGGGCGAGCCGGAACGGGAAGAGCCGGACGGACAGGCAGTGCGCAAGAAAGCACTGACGGAAGAGCGTGAACAAACCGTCAGGGAAAAAGCGCAGAAGAAAGATGCCGAAACGGTTAAAAAACAAGCGGTAAAACCGTCTAAAGAAACAGAGAAAAAAGCTTCAAAAGAAGAGAAAAAGGCGGCGAAGGAAAAAGTTGCACCCAAACCGACCCCGGAACAAATCCTCAACAGCGGCAGCATCGAAAAAGCGCGCAGTGCCGCTGCCAAAGAAGTGCAGAAAATGAAAACGTTTGGCAAGGCGGAAGCAACGCATTATCTGCAAATGGGCGCGTATGCCGACCGCCGGAGCGCGGAAGGGCAGCGTGCCAAACTGGCAATCTTGGGCATATCTTCCGAAGTGGTCGGCTATCAGGCGGGACATAAAACGCTTTACCGCGTGCAAAGCGGCAATATGTCTGCCGATGCGGTGAAAAAAATGCAGGACGAGTTGAAAAAGCATGGGGTTGCCAGCCTGATCCGTGCGATTGAAGGCAAATAATTATGAAGTTTAAACATCTGTTGCCGCTGCTGCTGTCGGCAGTGTTGTCCGCGCAGGCATATGCCCTGACGGAAGGGGAAGACTATCTTGTGTTGGATAAACCCATTCCTCAAGAACAGCCGGGAAAAATTGAGGTTTTGGAATTTTTCGGCTATTTTTGCGTACATTGCCATCATTTCGATCCTTTGTTATTGAAACTGGGCAAGGCATTGCCGTCTGATACTTATCTGCGGACGGAGCACGTGGTCTGGCGGCCTGAAATGCTCGGTCTGGCAAGAATGGCTGCTGCGGTCAAGCTGTCGGGTTTGAAATATCAGGCAAACTCTGCTGTGTTTAAAGCAGTTTACGAACAAAAAATCCGTTTGGAAAACAGGGCTGTTGCCGGAAAATGGGCTTTATCTCAAAAAGGTTTTGACGGCAAAAAACTGATGCGCGCCTATGATTCCCCCGAAGCTGCCGCCGTCGCATTAAAAATGCAGAAACTGACGGAACAATACGGTATTGACAGCACGCCGACCGTTATTGTCGGCGGAAAATACCGCGTTATCTTCAATAATGGCTTTGATGGCGGCGTTCATACGATTAAAGAATTGGTTGCCAAAGTCAGGGAAGAACGCAAGCGTCAGACCCCTGCTGTACAGAAATAGCCGAACTCCCGTATCCGAAAGAAGCGCAAGCAATGGATTTTCTGATTGTCCTGAAAGCCCTGATGATGGGCTTGGTAGAAGGTTTTACCGAATTTTTACCGATTTCCAGCACCGGACATTTGATTGTGTTCGGCAATCTGATTGGTTTTCACAGCAATCACAAGGTTTTTGAAATTGCCATCCAGCTCGGTGCGGTTTTGGCGGTAGTGTTTGAATACCGGCAGCGTTTCAGCAATGTGTTGCATGGCGTGGGAAAAGACCGGAAAGCCAACCGTTTCGTCCTCAATCTTGCCATTGCTTTTATACCTGCCGCCGTGATGGGGCTGTTGTTCGACAAACAAATCAAAGAGTATCTGTTTAACCCCTTGAGTGTTGCAGTCATGCTGGTTTTGGGCGGTTTTTTTATTTTGTGGGTGGAGAAACGCCAAAGCCGAGCAGAGCCTAAAATTGCCGATGTTGATGCATTGCGTCCGATTGATGCGTTGATGATCGGTGTTGCCCAAGTGTTTGCACTGGTTCCGGGTACGTCCCGTTCGGGCAGTACGGTTATGGGCGGGATGCTTTGGGGAATCGAGCGGAAAACGGCAACGGAGTTTTCATTTTTCTTGGCCGTTCCGATGATGGTTGCAGCAACGGCTTATGATGTCCTGAAACATTACCGATTTTTCACCCTGCATGATGTCGGTTTGATTTTGATAGGCTTTATTGCCGCTTTTGTTTCCGGTTTGGTAGCGGTTAAAGCACTGCTGAAGTTTGTTTCCAAGAAAAACTATATCCCGTTTGCCTATTACCGCATTGTTTTCGGCATTGTCATCATAATATTGTGGTTGTCGGGCTGGATAAGTTGGGAATGAAACCATAAACCCGACCTGAAGACATTATTCAGGTCGGGTTTGTCTGGCGGGCTGATAAAATCAGGACAGGCGGGGCAATAGGTTTAAAGTCGATTGCCTGTTTTGAAGGCAGTGGTTTATTCTTTATTTTCCGGCAATCAGGCAATAAAAAAGCACATACCTTTTACGGTCTGTGCTTTTTTATCTGGTGGAGGTAAGCGGGATCGAACCGCTGACCTCTTGCATGCCATGCAAGCGCTCTACCAACTGAGCTATACCCCCGAAAATCTGGTAGCGAATCAGGGACTCGAACCCCGGACACAAGGATTATGATTCCTCTGCTCTAACCGACTGAGCTAATTCGCCGTTTCGTGAATTAGCTATTATATGTTTTTTTGTTTTTTTGACAAGCCGTATTTTTTAATTTTGAATTAGTTTCTTGTTTTTAAATGTTAAAAAGTTTATGCCGTCTGAAGCGGATTCAGACGGCACGAGGGTTGGAGTTTGTGGCAGATGTCGCCGAAGCGGAATCCTGCCCAGTCGATGCCGATATTTTTTCCGAATGCGATGACTTTAAACAGTTCGCCCATTTCATGCTGGTCAATCAGTTTTTGAACAGCGGCGGCTTCACGGATATAGGCTGCCGAATCTGTTTTACCCGTCTGTGCCAACAGTTCGGTTATGCCCAGATTCAGCAGAAAATGGGACTGGGGCAGATAGCCTGTCAAATCCAGTCCTGCATCCGTACCGGCTTGGGCAATGTCGGTAAAATTGACGTGGGCGGTCAGATCTGCCAACCCGATGAAGTCGAAAGGATTGTGGATAACGTGGTGTCGGTAGTGTCCGATCAATGTGCCTTGATTGCGTTGCGGGTGGTAATACTGCGCCGCATCAAAACCGTAGTCGATGAATATCATACCCCCGCGTTCAAGCCTTGAGGCAAGGGTGCGGATAAAGGCATATTGTTGCGGGTGCAGTTCGCTGGTATAGGGATAATCTGTTTGAGGAAAATAGAGGGAAGCCGAGGTGGAAAGCGACGGGTCGTGCAAGGGTCTTGCAGAATAGGCGAAACGGCCGTTATCCGTGCAAACGCCGATGTGCTCGAGTAATCCTCCTTCATTTTTACGGACGATTTCGACAGGTATGGCATCGAGTAATTCGTTGCCGATGATGATGCCGTCAAACGCTTCGGGAAGTGCGGTCAAGTGGACAACTTTTTGAGATGCTTCCGGTGCACGGGCTTGAATCAGGTTTTTCTGACGTGCTGCCAGCTCCGGCGATATTTCAATAATATAGTAACAGTTGATGCTGTCTGAAACGCTGCCCAACAAATCGGCGGCAAGCTGTCCGGTTCCCGCGCCGAATTCATAGATATTGCCCGCCGTTTGGGGCAGGAGTTCTTGAAGTTGGCGTGCCAGTGTCTGTGCAAACAGAGGGGTGAGGGTCGGTGCGGTAATAAAATCCCCGGTATTGCCGATTTTATGGCTGCCGCCGGTGTAGTAGCCGTATTGCGGAGCGTATAAAACCAATTCCATAAAACGTGAAAATGGAATCCAATTGCCGTGTTTGCCGATTTCTTCGGCAATGAGGGTTTGCAGATTGAGCGAGGATTGCCGTGCTTCGGGGGAGGGGAGGAGCATGATAAATGTTAGCTTGTGTAAATTTATTGGATTTCCCGACATATTACACGTTGGTACGGGTGCTGTCATGGCTTTATCTTAATACTATATATTGTGTTTATATTATTAAATTAATCATATATAGTTGTTTATTGGTTCGGTCACTCTGTACTGCACCCGCCGTGCCGTTGTCGTCATTTTTTATCTTATTGTTTTTAAACAGAATAAAAATTTCAGATATGTTAATGAGTTTTCATGCCCTGATTTGACCGAGTGTTTAAAATTTCTTATAGTGTCGATTGGTGGGGAATTGTGGGGCAAAGTGTCTCTTTTACCCTTGTGATTTTGATTTCGGCTTGGGGCATGTCATGTTCGGCGGCGCACACGAATTAAGCATCGACAGTAAGGGGCGGTTGGCTGTTCCTGCCAAATTCCGCGACATTCTGTCGCGCCTCTATACGCCTGCCGTAGTGGCAACGCTCGAGTCGAAACATAAGCTGTTGATGTACCCTGTTGCGGAGTGGGAAAAGGTTGCGGCGCAACTTTTAAACTTAAAAGTGGCGGATAACCCTGTTTTGCGGCGGTTTCAAAATCTTTTGCTGCATAACGCGGAAATTTTGGAATGGGACAGCGCCGGCAGGGTGCTGGTTCCTGCCGGACTGAGGAAAAGGGTGGATTTCGACCGTGAAGTTGTTTTGGTCGGCCGTGCCAACCGTTTGGAGCTTTGGGGTCGCGAGCAGTGGGAGGCTGAGATGGTTCAGGCTTTGGATGACGATCCTGACGAACTTGCCTTCCAGTTGAGTCAGACGGATTTGCAATTGTGAGTGGAGCAGAAAGTTACCGGCATATCACGGTCTTGCTGAATGAGGCGGTGGATGCGCTTGCCGTGCGCGAAGACGGTGTCTATGTGGACGGTACGTTCGGCAGGGGAGGGCATTCCCGGCTGATTTTGTCGCGTTTGGGCGATGCGGGGCGGTTGATTGTTTTCGACAAAGACCCGCAGGCGATTGCTGTGGCAGAAGAGCTGGCGCGTTCGGACAAACGGGTCGGTGTCGTGCATGGCGGTTTTGCTTCGTTTCAGACGGCATTGGACGGTTTGGGTATCGGCAAGGTGGACGGTGCGCTGTTTGATTTGGGGATTTCGTCTCCGCAAATCGATGACGGCAGCCGCGGTTTCAGCTTCCGTTTCGATGCCCCTTTGGATATGCGTATGGATACGACGCGCGGTATGTCTGCCGCAGAGTGGATAGCGGTTGCGTCGGAACAGGATTTGCACGAGGTAATCAAGAATTATGGTGAAGAGCGGTTTAGCCGCCAGATTGTGCGCGCCATTGTCGCGCAACGGGCGGAAAGTCCAATCGATACAACCCGCAAGCTGGCGCAGATCGTGGCACAAAACGTCCGTACTCGCGAGCGGGGGCAGGATCCTGCGACGCGCACCTTCCAGGCAATCCGCATCTTTATTAACCGCGAGCTTGAAGAAGTAGGGGCGGTATTGCCGCAGGTCATGTGCCGTCTGAAAGAGGGCGGGCGTTTGGCGGTCATTGCTTTCCATTCGTTGGAAGACCGCATTGTGAAGCAGTTTGTCAAAAAATATTCGCAACACGAGCCCCTGCCGAGCTGGGCGGCGGTCAGAGAAGCGGATTTGCCCGAGCCGCCCCTGAAAATCGTGGGCAGGGCATTAAAGCCGGGTGAAGCGGAAATTGCCGCCAACCCGAGGGCGAGGAGCGCAGTTTTGCGTGTGGCGGAGCGGACTGCCGGTCCGATACCGGAATAATAACAGAGAAAAACGTCTGAACGGCAATGAACAAATCGAATTTCTTTCTGCTGCTTGCGGTGTGCGTTTCCGCTTTTTCCGTTGTGATGCAGCAAAACCAGTACAGGCTCAACTTCACAGCTTTGGACAAGGCGAAAAAACAGGAAATCGCCTTGGAGCAGGATTATGCGCAAATGAGGGTGCAACAGGCGCGTTTGGCGAATCACGAAGCGATCAGGGCGGCGGCAGAAAAACAAAACCTCCATCCGCCGGTTTCGGGCAATACCTTTATGGTGGAACATCAAAGATAGAAGCAGCCTGTGTGCCGGAATCGGATTCCTGCATCAGGATAATAATAACGAGAAGTAAAAATGTTGATTAAAAGCGAATATAAGCCCCGGATGCTGCCCAAAGAAGAGCAGGTCAAAAAGCCGATGACCAGTAACGGACGGATTAGCTTCGTCCTGATGGCAATGGCGGTCTTGTTTGCCTGTCTGATTGCCCGCGGGCTGTATCTGCAGACGGTAACGTATAACTTTTTGAAAGAACAGGGCGACAACCGGATTGTGCGGACTCAAGCATTGCCGGCTACACGCGGTACGGTTTCGGACCGGAACGGTGCGGTTTTGGCGTTGAGCGCGCCGACGGAGTCCCTGTTTGCCGTGCCTAAAGATATGAAGGAAATGCCGTCTGCCGCCCAATTGGAACGCCTGTCCGAGCTTGTCGATGTGCCGGTCGATGTTTTGAGGAACAAACTCGAACAGAAAGGCAAGTCGTTTATTTGGATCAAGCGGCAGCTCGATCCCAAGGTTGCCGAAGAGGTCAAAGCCTTGGGTTTGGAAAACTTTGTATTTGAAAAAGAATTAAAACGCCATTACCCGATGGGCAACCTGTTTGCACACGTCATCGGATTTACCGATATTGACGGCAAAGGTCAGGAGGGCTTGGAGCTTTCGCTTGAAGACAGCCTGCATGGCGAAGACGGCGCGGAAGTCGTTTTGCGGGACCGGCAGGGCAATATTGTGGACAGCTTGGATTCCCCGCGCAATAAAGCACCGCAAAACGGCAAAGACATCATCCTTTCCCTCGATCAGAGGATTCAGACCTTGGCTTATGAAGAGTTGAACAAGGCGGTCGAATACCATCAGGCAAAAGCGGGTACGGTTGTGGTATTGGATGCGCAAACCGGCGAAATTTTGGCGTTGGTCAACAGCCCGGCTTACGATCCGAATCAGCCCGGCCAGGCTAATAGCGAACAGCGCCGCAACCGCGCCGTAACCGACATGATTGAACCCGGTTCTGTCATGAAGCCGTTTACCATTGCCAAAGCGCTGGATTCCGGCAAAGTGGATACGACCGATACATTCAATACTCTGCCCTACAAAATCGGCCCGGCCACCGTACAAGATACCCACGTTTATCCTACTTTGGATGTACGCGGCATCATGCAAAAATCTTCCAACGTCGGTACCAGCAAACTGTCTGCAAAATTCACGCCTAAAGAAATGTATGATTTTTACCATGATTTGGGTGTGGGTGTGCGTATGCATTCCGGCTTTCCGGGGGAAAGCGCGGGCGTGTTGCGTAATTGGCGGAAATGGCGGCCTATCGAACAGGCGACGATGTCTTTCGGTTACGGTCTGCAGTTGAGCCTGCTGCAATTAGCACGGGCCTATACCGTGTTGACGCATGACGGTGTTTTGTTGCCGGTCAGCTTTGAAAAACAGGCGGTTGCCCCTAAAGGCAAGCGCGTCATCAAAGCCTCTACTGCCAAAAAAGTGCGCGAGTTGATGGTTTCCGTTACTGAAGCCGGCGGTAGCGGTATTGCCGGTGCGGTAGATGGTTTCGACGTCGGCGCAAAAACCGGTACGGCGCGTAAGTTGGTTAACGGTCGTTACGTCGATTACAAACACGTTGCCACTTTCATCGGTTTTGCCCCGGCTAAAAATCCGCGTGTGATTGTGGCGGTAACCATTGACGAGCCGACTGCAAACGGTTACTACAGCGGCGTGGTGACAGGTCCGGTCTTCAAACAAGTTATGGGCGGTAGCCTGAACATCTTGGGCATTTCCCCGACCAAGCCACTGACCGCCGCAGCCGTCAAAACACCGTCTTAATCCGAGTATCAACGAGATTGTTTTATGTTCAGCAAGTTAAGCCCTTTGGCTGAAACCGGCATCCCGACCCTGTCGTGTGCAAACGCGGCAGGGCGTTTGTTGCATTCAGACAGCCGCCAAATCAAACAAGGCGATATTTTCGTTGCCTGTCAGGGCGAATATACCGACGGCCGCAGTTATATCCCCGCCGCCGTTGCCAACGGCGCGGCTTTTGTTTTTTGGGACGACGACGGCAGATTCGCGTGGAATCCCGAATGGAAAGTCCCCAATCAAGGCATCAAAGATTTGAAACACCGTGCCGGCATATTGGCGGCACAGGTTTACGGCAACGTTTCAGACGGTCTCAAAGTCTGGGGCGTAACCGGAACCAACGGCAAAACCTCCATCACGCAATGGCTGGCGCAAGCCGCCGATTTGTTGGGCGAAAAAACCGCCATTATCGGCACGGTCGGCAACGGCTTTTGGGGTGCATTGGAAGAAACCGCGCACACCACCCCCGCCCCCGTCGATGTCCAAACCCTGCTCTACCGTTTCCGTCAACAAGGCGCAACAGCCGCCGCGATGGAAGTTTCCAGCCACGGCCTTGACCAGTCGCGAGTCAACGGCGTGCCGTTCCGCAGCGCAATCTTCACCAACCTCACCCGAGACCACCTCGACTACCACGGCACGATGGAAGCCTACGGTGCTATCAAGTCGCGCCTGTTTTACTGGCACGGCTTGAAACACGCCGTTATCAATACCGATGACGGATACGGCGCGGAACTCGCAGGTCGTCTGAAAAAAGACTGTCCCGATTTAGCCGTTTACAGCTATGGTTTCAGCGAACACGCCGACATCCGCATTACCGATTTCACCGCCTCTTCAGACGGTATAGAAGCCGTATTCCGAACCCCGTGGGGCGAAGGAAAATGCCGCACCCGCCTGCTCGGACGGTTCAACGCGCAAAACCTCGCCGCCTGCATCGCCTTGCTTTGTGCCAACGGTTATCCGCTTGATAAGGTATTGGATGTGCTGGCAAAAATCCGTCCCGCTTCAGGGCGCATGGACTGCATCATGAACAGCGGCAAGCCCTTGGTCGTCGTCGATTACGCCCACACGCCCGACGCATTGGAAAAAGCACTCTCCACTTTGCAGGAAATCAAACCGCAGGGTGCGGCCTTATGGTGCGTATTCGGTTGCGGCGGCAACCGCGATTGCGGCAAACGCCCATTGATGGGCGCGGCAGCCGTACAGGGCGCGGATAAAGTCGTCGTAACCAGCGACAACCCGCGTTTGGAAAATCCGCAAGACATCATCAACGACATCCTGCCCGCCGTGCCCGCGCCCGAATGCGTCGAAGCCGACCGTGCCGCCGCCATCCGTTATGCGGTTGAGCAGGCCGCCGCAAACGACATCATCCTGATTGCCGGCAAAGGACACGAAAACTATCAGGATGTACAGGGCGTGAAGCACCGTTTTTCCGATCTTGAAATCGTCGGGCAGGCTTTGTTAACTCGTAAATAATGGGATATTCGGACGGCATCGTATGAAACAATCCGCCCGAATAAAAAATATGGATCAGACATTAAAAAATACATTGGGCATTTGCGCGCTTTTAGCCTTTTGTTTTGGCGCGGCCATCGCATCAGGTTATCACTTGGAATATGAATACGGCTACCGTTATTCTGCCGTGGGCGCTTTGGCTTCGGTTGTATTTTTATTATTATTGGCACGCGGCTTCCCGCGCGTTTCTTCAGTTGTTTTACTGATTTACGTCGGCACAACCGCCCTATATTTGCCGGTCGGCTGGCTGTATGGTGCGCCTTCTTATCAGATAGTCGGTTCGATATTGGAAAGCAATCCTGCCGAGGCGCGTGAATTTGTCGGCAATCTTCCCGGGTCGCTTTATTTTGTGCAGGCATTATTTTTCATTTTTGGCTTGACAGTTTGGAAATATTGTGTATCTGTGGGGGTATTTGCTGACGTAAAAAACTATAAACGCCGCAGCAAAATATGGCTGACCATATTATTGACTTTGATTTTATCCTGCGCGGTGATGGAGAAAATCGCCGGCGATAAAGATTGGCGAGAACCTGATGCCGGCCTGTTGTTGAATATTTTCGACCTGTATTACGATTTGGCTTCCGCGCCGGCACAATATGCCGCCAAGCGCGCCCACATTTTGGAAGCAGCAAAAAAAGCGTCAACATGGCATATCCGTCATGTTGCGCCCAAGTATAAAAATTATGTTGTGGTTATCGGTGAGAGCGCGCGTTCGGATTATATGAATGTTTACGGTTTCCCATTGCCCGATACGCCTTTTTTGAGTCGGACCAAAGGGCTGTTGATAAACGGTTACCAATCGACCGCCCACGCGACGAATCTTTCGCTGCCGCAGACTTTGGGGCTGCCGGGAGAGCCGAACAATAACATTGTCAGCTTGGCGAAGCAGGCGGGTTTTCGGACGGCGTGGCTGTCTAATCAAGGAATGTTGGGGCATTTTGCCAACGAAATTTCCACCTATGCCCTACGCAGCGATTATCCGTGGTTTACCCAAAGGGGTGATTATGGCAAAAGCGCGGGGTTGAGCGACCGCCTTTTGTTGCCGGCGTTCAAACGGGTTTTGACAGGAAATGCAGGCACGAAGCCTCGGCTGATTGTGATGCACCTGATGGGTTCGCACAGTGATTTTTGCACACGTTTGGATAAGGATGCGCGGCGGTTTCAGTATCAAACTGAAAAAATATCCTGCTATGTTTCCACCATCGCGCAAACCGATAAATTTTTAGAAGATACGGTTAAGATATTGAATGAAAATAAAGAAAGCTGGTCTTTGGTTTACTTTTCCGACCACGGTTTGATGCATGTCGGCAAAGGCGGCGAGCGAACGTTGACACACGGCGAGTGGAAGCGTCAAAGCTACGGCGTGCCGCTGGTTAAAATTTCGTCCGATGACACGCGGCGCGAAATGATTAAAGTGAGGCGCAGCGCGTTTAATTTTTTACGCGGATTCGGCAGTTGGACGGGTATCGAAACCGACGAGTTGCCCGATGACGGCTATGATTTTTGGGGGAATGTCCCCGATGTGCCGGGCGAAGGCAATAACCTTGCCTTTATCGACAGACAGTCCGACGACCCCGCGCCGTGGTATGCGGGAAAAGGCAAATCGGCTAAAAATACGTCTAAAAAATGATACGTACAGAAAAAATGCCGAATGAGAATGGGAAAATAATCTGTGTTTTACCACAGCAAAACAGGCGATAAAAAAATCAGCCGCTACCGATGTGTCCGCCGCCCGAATATTAACGAAAGCAAATATGAAACCACTGGACCTAAATTTCATCTGCCAAGCCCTCAAGCTTCCGATGCCGTCTGAAAACAAACCCGTGTCGCGCATCGTAACCGACAGCCGCGATATTCGGGAAGGCGATGTGTTTTTCGCATTGGCGGGCGGGCGGTTTGACGCGCATGATTTTGTTGGAGGCGTATTGTCTGCGGGCGCGGCGGCGGTTGTGGTTTCGCGCGAAGATTGCGCGGCTTTGGGCGGCGCGTTGAAAGTCGATGACACGCTTGCCGCGTTGCAAACGTTGGCGAAGGCGTGGCGCGATAATGTGAACCCGTTTGTGTTCGGCATTACCGGTTCGGGCGGCAAGACGACGGTGAAGGAGATGCTGGCTGCGGTATTGCGCCGCCGTTTCGGCGATGATGCCGTTTCGGCGACGGCAGGCAACTTCAACAACCACATCGGATTGCCGCTGACTTTATTGAAATTAAACGAAAAACACCGCTATGCCGTGATTGAAATGGGCATGAACCATTTTGGCGAACTGGCGGTTTTAACGCAAATCGCCAAACCCGATGCCGCTTTGGTCAACAACGCCCTGCGCGCCCATGTCGGATGCGGTTTCGACGGAGTGGGCGATATTGCCAAAGCGAAAAGCGAGATTTATGCAGGCTTATGTTCAGACGGCATGGCACTGATTCCTCAAGAAGATGCCAATATGGCTGTCTTCAAAACGGCAACGTTTAATTTGAATACGTGCACTTTCGGCGTCGATAGCGGCGATGTCCGCGCGGAAAATATCGTGCTGAAACCTTTGTCGTGCGAATTTGATTTGGTGTGCGGCGACGAGCGCACTGCCGTGGTGCTGCCTGTTCCCGGCCGCCACAATGTCCACAACGCCGCCGCTGCCGCCGCGCTGGCTTTGGCTGCCGGTTTGAGTTTGAACGATGTGGCGGAAGGTTTGCAAGGCTTCAGCAACATCAAAGGCCGTCTGAACGTCAAAGCCGGCATCAAGGGCGCAACCCTGATTGACGATACTTATAATGCGAATCCCGACAGTATGAAAGCCGCGGTTGACGTGTTGGCGCGTATGCCTGCGCCGCGCATTTTCGTGATGGGCGATATGGGCGAACTGGGCGAGGACGAAGCCGCCGCCATGCACGCCGAAGTCGGCGCGTACGCCCGCGACCAAGGCATCGAAGCGGCTTATTTTGTCGGCGACAACAGCGTCGAAGCGGCGGAAAAATTTGGCGCGGACGGTTTGTGGTTCGCCGCCAAAGACCCGTTGATTCAAGTGTTGAGCCACGATTTGCCCGAACGCGCCACCGTGTTGGTGAAAGGTTCGCGCTTTATGCAGATGGAAGAAGTGGTCGAGGCATTGGAGGATAAGTGAAAATGAAAAGCCGACGTTTTTTTAAAGCCTTATTGCTGATTGCCGCGCTGGTCGGCGCGTTTTATGCCGGAATGCGGACGCAGGCGTATCTTTATGAAGATTTATGTTTAGACTTGGGCGGCGGCAAAAATCCGGGGAGCTACCCGATTTGCGTGATTGGGAAAGTCCCTGCACGTTAATCTGCAAAAGCCGTCCGAAACCTTGCCGGACAGCAAGCAAACCTCAAGCGGGCGCAAGCCCGATGTATAGCGGATTAACAAAAATCAGGACAAGGCGGCGGGCCGCAGACAGTACGGATAGTACGGAACCGGTTCGCCCGGTGCTTGGGCGCCTTAGGGAACCGTTCCCTTTGAGCCGGGGCGGGGCAACGACGTACCGGTTTTTGTTAATCCGCTATAACGACAAAACAAAAAAGGAAGCCCCATGTTTTTATGGCTCGCACATTTCAGCAACTGGTTAACCGGTCTGAATATTTTTCAATACACCACATTCCGCGCCGTTATGGCGGCGTTGACCGCCTTGGCGTTTTCCCTGATGTTCGGCCCGTGGACGATACGCAGGCTGACCGCGCTCAAATGCGGGCAGGCAGTGCGTACCGACGGCCCGCAAACCCACCTCGTCAAAAACGGCACGCCGACGATGGGCGGTTCGCTGATTCTGACCGCCATTACCGTGTCCACCCTGTTGTGGGGCAACTGGGCGAACCCGTATATCTGGATTCTCTTGGGCGTACTGCTTGCCACCGGTGCGCTCGGTTTTTACGACGACTGGCGCAAAGTCGTTTATAAAGACCCCAACGGCGTGTCCGCCAAATTCAAAATGGTGTGGCAGTCAAGCGTTGCCGTTATCGCCGGTTTGGCATTGTTTTACCTTGCCGCCAATTCCGCCAACAATATTTTGATTGTCCCGTTCTTCAAACAAATCGCCCTGCCGCTGGGCGTGGTCGGCTTTTTGGTGTTGTCTTACCTGACCATCGTCGGCACATCCAACGCCGTCAACCTCACCGACGGCTTGGACGGCCTTGCCGCCTTCCCCGTCGTCCTCGTTGCCGCCGGGCTCGCCATTTTCGCCTACGTCAGCGGACACTACCAATTTTCCCAATACCTCCAGCTTCCCTATGTCGCCGGCGCGAACGAAGTCGCTATATTCTGCACCGCCATGTGCGGCGCGTGCCTCGGATTTTTGTGGTTCAACGCCTATCCCGCGCAAGTCTTTATGGGCGATGTCGGCGCGCTGGCATTGGGTGCCGCGCTCGGTACTGTTGCCGTCATCGTCCGCCAAGAATTTGTCCTCGTCATTATGGGCGGTCTGTTCGTCGTAGAAGCCGTGTCCGTTATGCTTCAGGTCGGCTGGTACAAGAAAACCAAAAAACGCATCTTCCTGATGGCGCCGATTCATCACCATTACGAACAAAAAGGCTGGAAAGAAACCCAAGTCGTCGTCCGTTTCTGGATTATTACCATCGTCTTGGTATTGATCGGTTTGAGTACCCTCAAAATTCGCTGAACCTATGCCGTCCGAACACCTTTCAGACGGCATTTGAACGCGCAATAAACCTGCGGCGGCAATCCGCCCCGTCCTATCGTTAACGGCGGCTGAAACCCGCCTTATACTAAAACAGGAGAAAACCATGAAACAGACAGTCAAATGGCTTGCCGCCGCCCTGATTGCCTTGGGCTTGAACCAAGCGGTGTGGGCGGGTGACGTATCGGATTTTCGGGAAAACTTGCAGGCGGCAGAACAGGGAAATGCAGCAGCCCAATTCAATTTGGGCGTGATGTATGAAAATGGACAAGGAGTTCGTCAAGATTATGTACAGGCAGTGCAGTGGTATCGCAAGGCTTCAGAACAAGGGGATGCCCAAGCCCAATACAATTTGGGCTTGATGTATTACGATGGACGCGGCGTGCGCCAAGACCTTGCGCTCGCTCAACAATGGCTTGGCAAGGCTTGTCAAAACGGAGACCAAAACAGCTGCGACAATGACCAACGCCTGAAGGCGGGTTATTAATCGGCTCGCGATGCCGTCTGAAAGCGGCTTGGGCAAGGGCGGACGTCTCCTGCCCAATATGATTTGTTTTAGGACAAAACCAAAATGACTTTCCAAAACAAAAAAATCCTCGTCGCCGGACTTGGCGGCACGGGTATTTCCATGATTGCCTATCTGCGCAAAAACGGCGCGGAGGTTGCCGCTTATGATGCGGAGCTGAAAGCCGAGCGCGTGGCGCAAATCGGTAAGATGTTTGACGGGCTGGTGTTTTACACGGGTCGTCTGAAAGATGCGTTGGACAACGGTTTCGATATTCTGGCGCTCAGTCCCGGCATCAGCGAGCGGCAGCCGGATATCGAGGCGTTCAAGCAAAACGGCGGGCGCGTGCTAGGCGACATCGAATTGCTGGCGGACATTGTGAACCGCCGCGGCGACAAGGTGATTGCGATTACCGGCAGCAACGGCAAAACCACGGTAACGAGCCTGGTCGGCTATCTCTGCATCAAGTGCGGGCTGGATACCGTCATTGCGGGCAATATCGGTACGCCGGTTTTGGAGGCAGAATTGCAGCGCGAAGGCAAAAAGGCGGACGTGTGGGTGTTGGAGCTTTCCAGCTTCCAACTGGAAAACACCGAAAGCCTGCGCCCGACTGCGGCGACGGTGATGAACATTTCCGAAGACCATCTCGACCGCTACGACGATTTGCTCGACTACGCGCATACCAAAGCCAAGATTTTCCGTGGCGATGGAGTGCAGGTTTTGAATGCGGACGACGTGTTCTGCCGCGCCATGAAACGGGCAGGGCGTGAAGTGAAACGGTTTTCCTTGGAACACGAAGCCGATTTTTGGTTGGAACGCGGGACGGGCTGTTTAAAACAAGGCAATGAAGATTTGATTTCTACGCAAGACATCCCGCTGCAAGGTTTGCACAACGCCGCCAACGTTATGGCTGCCGTGGCTTTGTGCGAGGCCGTCGGTTTGCCGCGCGAAGCATTGCTGGAACACGTCAAAACCTTCCAAGGCTTGCCGCACCGTGTGGAAAAAATCGGCGAGAAAAACGGCGTGGTATTCATCGACGACAGCAAAGGCACGAATGTCGGCGCGACCGCCGCCGCGATTGCCGGTTTGCAAAACCCGCTCTTCGTGATTTTGGGCGGCATGGGCAAAGGGCAGGACTTCACGCCCCTGCGCGACGCGTTGAAAGATAAGGCAAAAGGCGTGTTCCTGATCGGCGTCGATGCGCCGCAAATCCGCCGCGATTTGGACGGCTGCGGCTTGAACCTGACCGACTGCGTCACTTTGGAAGAGGCGGTTCAGACGGCATACGCCCAAGCCGAAGCGGGCGATATTGTCTTGCTCAGCCCCGCCTGCGCGAGTTTCGATATGTTTAAAGGCTACGCGCACCGTTCGGAAGTGTTTATCGAAGCGTTTAAGGCTTTGTGATGCCGTCCGAAACACAAACGCCGTCATTGTTGGGCGGCAAGTAAAGATTTAGAATACCGATTTGGGATGTATCGTATGTTCGGACGGCATTGTCTGCCGTCTGAAATTTTTGCCCTTTGCGGCAGGTGCAAACAGACTGGCAGGTGGTTTTTTGAAGATTTCGGAAGTATTGGTAAAAGTGGGCGACGGTGTCCACACTCTGCTGCTCGACAGGCCGATTGTGCGCGACGGCAGGAAATTCGACGCGCCGCTTTTGTGGATGGTGGTGCTGATGACGGCGTTCGGCCTGCTGATGATTTATTCGGCTTCTGTGTATTTGGCATCGAAGGAAGGCGGCGATCAGTTTTTCTATTTGACCAGGCAGGCGGGGTTCGTCGTTGCCGGCCTTATAGCGAGCGGTTTTTTATGGTTTCTTTGCAGGATGAGGACATGGCGGCGGCTTGTGCCGTGGATTTTTGCCTTATCCGGCCTGTTGCTGGTAGCCGTATTGATTGCCGGGCGCGAAATCAATGGCGCGACCCGTTGGATACCTTTGGGTCCGTTGAATTTCCAGCCGACCGAGCTGTTCAAGCTGGCAGTCATCCTTTATTTGGCAAGCCTGTTCACGCGCCGTGAAGAAGTGTTGCGCAGCATGGAAAGTTTGGGTTGGCAGTCGATTTGGCGGGGGACGGCCAACCTGATTATGTCCGCCACCAATCCGCAGGCACGTCGTGAAACATTAGAAATGTACGGCCGTTTCCGGGCGATCATCCTGCCGATTATGCTGGTGGCGTTCGGTTTGGTGCTGATAATGGTACAGCCGGATTTCGGTTCGTTTGTCGTCATTACCGTCATTACCGTTGGAATGCTGTTTCTGGCAGGATTGCCGTGGAAATATTTTTTTGTCCTGGTAGGCAGCGTCTTGGGTGGGATGGTGCTGATGATTACCGCCGCTCCCTACCGTGTGCAGCGGGTAGTGGCATTTTTGGACCCGTGGAAAGACCCGCAGGGTGCCGGCTACCAGCTTACCCACTCTCTGATGGCAATCGGGCGCGGAGAGTGGTTCGGTATGGGTTTGGGTGCGAGTTTGAGCAAACGCGGCTTTCTGCCGGAAGCGCATACCGATTTTATTTTTGCCATCATCGCTGAAGAATTCGGCTTCTTCGGGATGTGCGTGCTGATATTCTGTTACGGCTGGCTGGTGGTGCGGGCGTTTTCCATCGGCAAGCAGTCGCGCGATTTGGGTTTGACTTTCAACGCCTATATCGCTTCGGGTATCGGCATTTGGATCGGTATCCAAAGTTTCTTCAATATCGGTGTGAACATCGGTGCTTTGCCGACCAAAGGTCTGACGCTGCCGTTGATGTCCTATGGCGGTTCGTCAGTCTTTTTCATGCTGATCAGCATGATGCTGCTGTTGCGTATCGATTATGAAAACCGCCGGAAAATGCGCGGTTACCGGGTGGAGTAAATCATGGGCGGTAAAACCTTTATGCTGATGGCGGGCGGAACGGGCGGACACATTTTCCCAGCTCTGGCTGTGGCGGATTCATTGCGCGTGCGCGGTCATCATGTAATTTGGCTGGGCAGCAAGGATTCGATGGAAGAGCGCATCGTGCCGCAATACGGCATACGCTTGGAAACGCTGGCGATTAAAGGAATACGCGGCAACGGCATCAAACGCAAGCTGATGCTTCCGTTTACTCTGTACAAAACCGTCCGCGAAGCGCAGCGGATTATCCGCAAACACCGTGTCGAGTGCGTCATCGGCTTCGGCGGTTTTGTTACCTTTCCCGGCGGTCTGGCGGCGAAACTCTTGGGCGTGCCGATTGTGATTCACGAGCAAAACGCCGTGGCAGGCTTGTCCAACCGCCACCTGTCGCGCTGGGCGAAACGGGTGTTGTACGCTTTTCCGAAAGCGTTCAGCCACGAAGGCGGTTTGGTCGGCAACCCCGTCCGCGCCGATATTAGCAACCTGCCCGTGCCTGCCGAACGCTTCCAAGGGCGCGAAGGCCGTCTGAAAATTTTGGTGGTCGGCGGCAGTTTGGGTGCGGACGTTTTGAACAAAACCGTACCGCAGGCGTTGGCACTGCTGCCTGAAGAGGTGCGCCCGCAGATGTACCACCAGTCGGGGCGTAACAAGCTGGGCAATCTTCAGGCGGATTATGACGCGTTGGGCGTGAAAGCGGAATGCGTGGAATTTATTACCGACATGGTGTCCGCCTACCGTGATGCCGATTTGGTGATTTGCCGTGCCGGCGCGCTGACGATTGCCGAGTTGACGGCGGCGGGGCTGGGCGCGTTGTTAGTGCCGTATCCTCACGCCGTTGATGACCATCAAACCGCCAACGCGCGTTTCATGGTGCAGGCAGAAGCGGGGCTGCTGTTGCCGCAAACCCAGTTGACGGCGGAAAAACTCGCCGAAATCCTCGGCAGCCTCAACCGCGAAAAATGCCTCAAATGGGCGGAAAACGCCCGTACGTTGGCATTGCCGCACAGCGCGGATGACGTTGCCGAAGCCGCGATTGCGTGTGCGGCGTAAACTGCCGAACCATGCCGTCTGAAAAGCCGTTCAGACGGCATGGATGTTTTTTATTTCAATCCGCTATATATTTGTCAGAAAACTATGGTGCGCAAACGGTCAGACCTTTAAAATAACGCCTTTACGCACTAAAAACCAACCGGAACGCAACATTATGATGAAAAATCGAGTAAGCAACATCCATTTTGTCGGTATCGGCGGCGTCGGCATGAGCGGTATCGCCGAAGTCTTGCACAATTTGGGCTTTAAAGTTTCCGGTTCGGATCAGGCGCGAAATGCCGCTACCGAGCATTTGAGCAGCCTGGGCATTCAAGTTTATCCCGGCCATACCGCAGAACACGTTAACGGTGCGGATGTCGTCGTTGCCTCTACCGCCGTCAAGAAAGAAAATCCCGAAGTTGTCGCTGCGTTGGAGCGGCAAATTCCCGTTATTCCGCGCGCCTTGATGCTGGCAGAGCTGATGCGCTTCCGTGACGGCATCGCCATTGCCGGTACGCACGGCAAAACCACGACCACCAGCCTGACCGCCTCCATCCTCGGCGCGGCAGGACTCGACCCCACTTTCGTTATCGGCGGCAAACTCAACGCCGCAGGCACCAACGCCCGCTTGGGCAAAGGCGAATACATCGTTGCCGAAGCCGACGAATCCGATGCCTCTTTCCTACATCTGACCCCGATTATGTCCGTCGTTACCAATATCGACGAAGACCATATGGATACCTACGGGCACAGCGTCGAAAAACTGCATCAGGCGTTTATCGATTTCATCCACCGTATGCCCTTCTACGGCAAAGCCTTTTTGTGTGTTGACAGCGAACACGTCCGCGCGATTTTGCCCAAAGTGAGCAAACCTTATGCTACTTACGGTTTGGACGATACCGCCGACATCTACGCCACCGACATCGAAAACGTCGGCGCGCAAATGAAATTCACCGTCCATGTTCAAATGAAAGGACATGAGCAGGGGTCGTTTGAAGTCGTGCTGAATATGCCCGGCAGACACAACGTGCTGAACGCATTGGCAGCCATCGGCGTGGCGCTGGAAGTCGGCGCATCGGTTGAAGCGATCCAAAAAGGCTTGCTCGGCTTTGAAGGCGTCGGCCGCCGCTTCCAAAAATACGGCGACATCAAGTTGCCAAACGGCGGGACCGCTTTGCTGGTGGACGATTACGGACACCACCCCGTCGAAATGGCGGCAACCCTTGCCGCTGCACGCGGCGCGTATCCGGAAAAACGTTTGGTACTCGCCTTCCAGCCGCACCGCTATACCCGCACGCGCGATTTGTTTGAAGACTTTACCAAAGTACTCAATACCGTTGATGCGCTGGTACTGACCGAAGTTTATGCCGCCGGCGAAGAGCCGGTTGCCGCCGCCGACTCCCGCGCCTTGGCGCGTGCTATCCGCGTATTGGGCAAACTTGAGCCGATTTACTGCGAAAACGTCGCCGACCTGCCGCAAATGCTGATGAATGTTTTACAGGATGGCGATGTTGTGTTGAATATGGGTGCGGGAAGCATCAACCGCGTTCCCTCCGCGCTGTTGGAATTGTCGAAACAGATTTGAGATACACCCGCCTGACAGACGGAACATCATATAAAGGTCGTCTGAAACCGCAATCAGGTTTCAGACGACCTCTGACAACAAGCATAAAGCAATTAGGAAAGAACAAAAACAATGCAGAATTTTGGCAAAGTGGCCGTATTGATGGGTGGTTTTTCCAGCGAACGAGAAATCTCGCTGGACAGCGGTACCGCCATTTTGAACGCCTTAAAAAGCAAAGGCATAGACGCATACGCCTTCGACCCTAAGGAAACGCCGTTATCCGAACTGAAGGAGCGGGGCTTTCAGACGGCATTCAACATCCTTCACGGTACTTACGGCGAAGACGGGGCTGTTCAGGGTGCATTGGAACTGTTGGGCATTCCCTATACCGGCAGCGGTGTCGCCGCCTCCGCCATCGGCATGGACAAATACCGCTGCAAACTGATTTGGCAGGCATTGGGATTACCCGTTCCCGAGTTCGCCGTACTGTACGATGATACCGATTTCGATGCCGTCGAAGAAAAATTGGGTCTGCCGATGTTTGTGAAGCCGGCGGCCGAAGGCAGCAGCGTCGGCGTGGTAAAAGTCAAAGAAAAAGGCCGTCTGAAAAGCGTTTACGAAGAATTGAAACACCTTCAGGGCGAAATCATTGCCGAACGTTTTATCGGCGGCGGCGAATATTCCTGCCCCGTCCTGAACGGCAAAGGGCTGCCCGGCATACACATCATCCCCGCAACCGAGTTTTACGACTACGAAGCCAAGTACAACCGAGACGACACCATTTATCAATGTCCTTCGGAAGATTTGACCGAAGCCGAAGAAAGCCTGATGCGCGAACTGGCGGTTCGCGGCGCACAGGCAATCGGTGCGGAAGGCTGCGTGCGCGTCGATTTCCTCAAAGATACCGACGGCAAACTCTATCTGTTGGAAATCAACACCCTGCCCGGTATGACCGGCCATAGTTTAGTACCGAAATCCGCTGCCGTTACGGGCGTGGGTTTTGCCGATTTATGTATTGAAATTTTGAAGGCCGCACATGTGGGATAATGCCGAAGCGATGGAACGGCTGACGCGCTGGCTGCTTGTCATGATGGCGATGCTGCTTGCTGCGTCCGGGCTGGTTTGGTTTTACAATTCGAATCATCTGCCCGTCAAGCAGGTGTCGCTGAAGGGCAACCTGGTTTATTCCGATAAGAAGGCATTGGGCAGTTTGGCGAAAGAATACATCCATGGGAATATTTTGAGGACGGACATCAATGGCGCACAGGAAGCCTACCGCCGGTATCCGTGGATTGCGTCGGTCATGGTGCGCCGCCGTTTTCCCGATACGGTTGAGGTCGTCCTGACCGAGCGCAAGCCGGTTGCACGTTGGGGCGACCATGCCTTGGTGGACGGCGAAGGCAATGTTTTTGAAGCCCGCTTGGACAGACCCGGAATGCCGGTATTCAGAGGCGCGGAAGGAACGTCTGCCGAAATGCTCCGCCGTTATGACGAATTTTCGACTGTTTTGGCAAAACAGGGTTTGGGCATCAAAGAGATGACCTATACGGCACGTTCGGCGTGGAATGTCGTTTTGGACAACGGCATCACCGTCAGGCTCGGACGGGAAAACGAGATGAAACGCCTCCGGCTTTTTACCGAAGCGTGGCAGCATCTGTTGCGTAAGAATAAAAATCGGTTATCCTATGTGGATATGAGGTATAAGGACGGATTTTCAGTCCGCCATGCTCCCGACGGTTTACCCGAAAAAGAATCCGAAGAATAGTGGGAACAGGTATCGGACATATTACGGCCGTGCCGTCTGAAACGGTGCGACGCAAATTTCAATCAGTTTTAAGGGCAGACGAACAATGGAACAGCAGAAAAGATACATCAGCGTACTGGATATCGGTACGTCTAAAGTCCTCGCACTGATCGGGGAAGTTCAAGATGACGACAAAATCAACATCATCGGTTTGGGGCAGGCTCCTTCACGGGGCTTGCGCGCGGGCATGGTAACCAATATCGATGCCACCGTCCAAGCCATCAGGCAGGCGGTCAATGATGCCGAGCTGATGGCGGATACCAAAATTACCCACGTTACCACAGGTATCGCAGGCAACCACATCCGCAGCCTTAATTCGCAAGGTGTGGTTAAAATCAAAGACGGAGAAGTAACACAGGCAGACATCGACCGCGCCATTGAAACGGCAAAGGCAATCAATATCCCGCCCGATCAAAAAATTCTCGATGCCGTGGTTCAAGACTACATTATCGACACCCAACTTGGTGTAAGGGAGCCCATCGGTATGAGCGGTGTGCGTCTGGATACGCGGGTGCACATCATTACCGGTGCAAGTACGGCAGTGCAGAATGTCCAAAAATGTATCGAGCTGTGCGGCTTGAAAAGCGATCAGATCATGCTTCAACCGTTGGCAAGCGGGCAGGCGGTGCTGACTGAAGATGAAAAAGACCTCGGCGTATGCGTCATCGACATTGGTGGCGGAACGACCGATATTGCCGTTTATATGAACGGCGCCATCCGCCATACGTCCGTCATTCCGGCCGGTGGTAATCTGATTACCAAAGATTTGTCCAAATCGTTGAGAACACCTCTCGATGCCGCCGAGTACATTAAAATCCATTATGGCGTGGCATCATGCGATACGGAAGGCTTGGGCGAGATGATTGAAGTTCCGGGCGTGGGTGACCGGACATCGCGTCAGGTTTCCAGTAAGGTTTTGGCAGCAATCATCAGCGCACGTATTCAGGAGATTTTTGGCGTAGTGCTGGGCGAACTGCAAAAATCGGGTTTCCCCAAAGAAGTGCTGAATGCGGGTATCGTTCTGACCGGCGGTGTGTCCATGATGACCGGGATTGTGGAATTTGCCGAAAAAATCTTCGATTTGCCTGTACGCACCGGTGCGCCCCAAGAAATGGGCGGTTTGTCCGACCGTGTCCGCACACCGCGCTTTTCTACCGCTATCGGGCTGCTTCATGCAGCATGCAAGCTGGAAGGAAACTTGCCGCAACCGGAAAACGGTACAGTGCAAGAGAGAGAAGGGGGCGGCGGTTTGTTGGCAAGATTGAAGCGGTGGATTGAAAACAACCTCTGAACAGTTGGATTGCCGTTTGACAGGTGAGAAGTATTTTGCCAGCAGTAAGATACTTCTTATATAATAAATAATAATTTATTTAAACCGTCCTCTGAACGGGGCGATCAGGAGTTTTTGAATGGAATTTGTTTACGACGTGGCAGAATCGGCAGTCAGCCCTGCGGTAATTAAAGTAATCGGCTTGGGCGGCGGCGGTTGCAATGCAATCAATAACATGGTTGCCAACAATGTGCGCAGTGTGGAGTTTATCAGTGCCAATACAGATGCGCAGTCTTTGGCAAAAAACCATGCGGCGAAGAGAATCCAGTTGGGTACGAATCTGACACGCGGTTTGGGCGCGGGTGCGAATCCCGATATCGGCCGTGCGGCAGCACAGGAAGATCGGGAGGCCATTGAAGAAGCCATTCGCGGTGCGAATATGCTGTTTATCACGACCGGTATGGGCGGCGGTACCGGTACCGGTTCCGCGCCGGTTGTTGCTGAGATTGCCAAGTCTTTGGGCATTCTGACCGTTGCCGTAGTTACCCGTCCGTTTTCTTATGAAGGCAAACGCGTCCATGTGGCACAGGCAGGGTTGGAACAGTTGAAAGAATACGTCGATTCGCTGATTATCATCCCGAACGACAAACTGATGACCGCATTGGGTGAAGACGTAACTATGCGCGAAGCCTTCCGCGCGGCGGACAATGTATTGCGCGATGCGGTCGCAGGCATTTCCGAAGTGGTAACTTGCCCGAGCGAAATCATCAACCTCGACTTTGCCGACGTGAAAACCGTGATGAGCAACCGCGGTATCGCTATGATGGGTTCGGGTTATGCCCAAGGTATCGACCGTGCGCGTATGGCGACCGACCAGGCCATTTCCAGTCCGTTGCTGGACGATGTAACTTTGGATGGTGCACGCGGTGTGCTGGTCAATATTACGACTGCTCCGGGTTGCCTGAAAATGTCCGAGTTGTCTGAAGTCATGAAAATCGTCAACCAAAGCGCGCATCCCGATTTGGAATGCAAATTCGGTGCCGCTGAAGACGAGACCATGAGCGAAGATGCCATCCGGATTACCATTATCGCTACCGGTCTGAAAGAAAAAGGAGCGGTCGATCCTACTCCGGCAAGGGAAGTAGAAGCGGTTGCCCCGTCCAAACAGGAGCAAAGCCACAATGTCGAAGGTATGATCCGCACCAATCGCGGTATCCGCACCATGAATCTGACAGCAGCGGATTTCGATAACCAGTCTGTCCTTGACGATTTTGAAATTCCTGCAATTTTGCGTCGTCAACACAATTCAGACAAATAATGTGCCGTCTGCCGTAAACTTATTGCCTCCCGAACCGGTTTTCCCGATTTGGGAGGTATATTTTTCAATATGCCGAATCCTGTGCGGTTTGCGGTGTGCGGGTTCAGATTTTTTACTTGAAACGGACTGCTAGATATGGATATTTCAAAACAAACATTGCTGGATAGGGTTTTTAACCTGAAGGCAAACGGTACGACGGTACGTACCGAGTTGATGGCGGGTTTGACGACCTTTTTGACGATGTGCTACATCGTTATCGTCAATCCCCTGATTTTGGGCGAGACCGGAATGGATATGGGGGCGGTATTCGTCGCCACCTGTATCGCATCCGCCATCGGCTGTTTTGTCATGGGTTTTATCGGCAACTATCCGATTGCGCTTGCCCCGGGGATGGGGCTGAATGCCTATTTCACCTTTGCCGTCGTTAAGGGTATGGGCGTGCCTTGGCAGGTGGCGTTGGGTGCGGTGTTCATTTCCGGTCTGATTTTCATCCTGTTCAGCTTTTTTAAAGTCAGGGAAATGCTGGTCAACGCACTGCCTATGGGTTTGAAAATGTCGATTGCCGCCGGTATCGGTTTGTTTTTGGCACTGATTTCCCTGAAAGGCGCAGGCATTATCGTTGCCAATCCGGCAACCTTGGTCGGCTTGGGCGATATTCATCAGCCCAGCGCACTGTTGGCATTGTTCGGTTTTGTCATGGTGGTCGTATTGGGGTATTTCCGCGTTCAAGGCGCAATCATCATCACCATTCTGACGATTACCGTCATTGCCAGCCTGATGGGTTTGAACGAGTTTCACGGCGTGGTCGGCGAAGTACCGGGCATTGCGCCGACCTTTATGCAGATGGATTTTAAAGGTCTGTTTACCGTCAGCATGGTCAGCGTGATTTTCGTCTTCTTCTTGGTCGATTTGTTTGACAGTACCGGAACGCTGGTCGGCGTATCCCACCGTGCCGGACTGCTGGTGGACGGTAAGCTGCCCCGCCTGAAACGCGCACTGCTTGCAGACTCTACCGCCATTGTGGCAGGTGCGGCTTTGGGTACTTCTTCAACCACGCCTTATGTGGAAAGCGCGGCGGGCGTATCGGCAGGCGGACGGACCGGCCTGACGGCGGTTACCGTCGGCGTATTGATGCTGGCGTGTCTGATGTTCTCCCCATTGGCGAAAAGTGTTCCGGTATTTGCCACCGCGCCCGCACTGCTTTATGTCGGCACGCAGATGCTCCGCAGTGCGAGGGACATTGATTGGGACGATATGACTGAAGCCGCGCCCGCGTTCCTGACCATTGTCTTCATGCCGTTTACCTATTCGATTGCAGACGGCATCGCCTTCGGCTTCATCAGCTATGCCGTGGTCAAACTTTTGTGTCGCCGGACTGGGGACGTGCCGCCTATGGTATGGGTTGTTGCCGTATTGTGGGCATTGAAATTCTGGTATTTGGGCTGATTGATTCGATATTAAAAATGCCGTCTGAAAGGTTTTCAGACGGCATTTTGTTTGCCAGATATATTTAATTTTAAATAAATAATATAAAAATCAAATAGATAATAAACTACATCGGATTACTTGAAAATAATTCATTGTTTTATATATAAAATATTTTATAATTTTTCAGGATTTTGATTATTGAAAATTTTTCTAAATTTCCTATTAATTTTATCGGAAACAAATAAGTTAAAATTAATTTATATTAATCATAATGTTAAAATAAAATAATAAAATTATGTAATTAGTCTCCTTAAAAATGTTTGACATTCCAGTCTTGTGTTTTAGATTACCGAAAAATAAAACTACATAATACTACAAAGGAACATTACTATGAAACCAATTCAGATGTTTTTCCCTTTTCTGAATAATCCCCTTGTTTTCTTCTTGTCTGCGGTTTTGCCGCATAATTCCGAACGGTCTGCTGTTTTTCTTTGATTCGTTTTAAATATCAATAAGATAATTTTTCCCATATATTTTTAATGATTGGGATGCCCGACGCGTCGGATGGCTGTGTTTTGCCGTCCGAATGTGATGGAAGCCTGTCCATACTGAAAAAAGTCTATAAAGGAGAAATATGATGAGTCAACACTCTGCCGGAGCACGTTTCCGCCAAGCTGTGAAAGAATCGAATCCGCTTGCCGTCGCCGGTTGCGTCAATGCTTATTTTGCACGATTGGCCACCCAAAGCGGTTTCAAAACCATCTATCTGTCCGGCGGCGGCGTGGCAGCCTGTTCTTGCGGTATCCCTGATTTGGGCATTACCACAATGGAAGATGTGCTGATCGACGCACGACGCATTACGGACAACGTGGATACGCCTCTGCTGGTGGACATCGATGTGGGTTGGGGCGGTGCATTCAATATTGCCCGTACCATTCGCAACTTTGAACGCGCCGGTGTTGCAGCGGTTCACATCGAAGATCAGGTAGCGCAAAAACGCTGCGGCCACCGTCGGAACAAAGCCATCGTTTCCAAAGATGAAATGGTCGACCGCATCAAAGCTGCCGTAGATGCGCGCGTTGATGAGAACTTCGTGATTATGGCGCGTACCGATGCGCTGGCGGTAGAAGGTTTGGATGCCGCTATCGAACGCGCTCAGGCTTGTGTCGAAGCCGGTGCGGACATGATTTTCCCTGAAGCCATGACCGATTTGAAAATGTACCGTCAATTTGCAGATGCAGTGAAAGTACCAGTATTGGCCAACATTACCGAGTTTGGTGCTACACCGCTTTATACGCAAAGCGAGTTGGCTGAAAACGGCGTGTCACTGGTGCTGTATCCGTTGTCATCATTCCGCGCAGCAAGCAAAGCCGCTTTGAATGCTTACGAAGCGATTATGCGCGATGGCACTCAGGCGGCGGTGGTGGACAGTATGCAAACCCGTGCCGAGCTGTACGAGCATCTGAACTATCATGCCTTCGATCAAAAACTGGATAAATTGTTTCAAAAATGATTTACCGCTTTCAGACGGCCTTTCAACAAATCCGCATCGACCGTCTGAAAAATAAAACCCATAAAAATACAAAGGAGAAATACCATGACTGAAACTACTCAAACCCCGACCTTCAAACCTAAAAAATCCGTTGCGCTTTCAGGTGTTGCGGCCGGTAATACCGCTTTGTGTACCGTTGGCCGTACCGGTAACGATTTGAGCCATCGCGGTTACGACATTCTAAATTTGGCACAAAAATGCGAGTTTGAAGAAGTCGCACACTTGCTGATTCACGGCCATCTGCCCAACAAATTCGAGCTGGCCGCTTATAAAACCAAGCTCAAATCCATGCGCGGCCTGCCTATCCGTGTGATTAAAGTTTTGGAAAGCCTGCCTGCACATACCCATCCGATGGACGTGATGCGTACCGGCGTATCCATGCTGGGCTGCGTTCATCCCGAACGCGAAAGCCATCCCGACAGCGAAGCGCGCGACATCGCCGACAAACTGATCGCCAGCCTCGGCAGCATCCTGCTCTACTGGTATCAATATTCGCACAACGGCAAACGTATTGAAGTTGAAAGCGACGAAGAGACCGTCGGCGGTCATTTCCTGCACCTGTTGCACGGCAAACGCCCAAGCGAATCACACATCAAAGCCATGCATGTTTCACTGATTCTGTATGCCGAACACGAGTTCAACGCCTCCACTTTTACTGCCCGCGTGATTGCCGGTACGGGTTCGGATATGTATTCCTGCATCACCGGCGCCATCGGCGCGCTTAAAGGTCCGAAACACGGCGGTGCGAACGAAGTCGCCTACGACATCCAAAAACGCTACCGCAACGCCGACGAAGCCGACATCCGCGAACGCATCGGCCGCAAAGAAATCGTGATCGGTTTCGGTCATCCGGTTTACACCATTTCCGACCCGCGCAACGTCGTGATTAAAGAAGTGGCGCGCGGTTTGAGCCGGGAAGCGGGCGACATGCGCCTCTTCGACATCGCCGAACGCTTGGAGAGCGTGATGTGGGAAGAGAAAAAAATGTTCCCGAATCTGGACTGGTTCTCTGCCGTTTCCTACCAAAAATTGGGCGTACCGACCGCTATGTTCACACCGCTGTTCGTGATTTCCCGTACAACCGGTTGGAGCGCACACGTCCTCGAACAGCGCAAAGACGGCAAAATCATCCGTCCGAGCGCAAACTACGCCGGCCCTGAAGATTTGGCGTTTGTGGAGATTGAAGAACGATAATTGAAGAATGCAATAGCAGTTTGTTCTTTATTTCGGTATGCAAAGCTGAGGATTTCAGACGACCTTGCCTTATTGGAAAGGTTGTCTGAAATAAGTTTAATCTAATAGGAGAAGATAATCCTGTATTGGCGCAAGTAACAGGATAAGAAACATGGAAGATTTATACATAATACTCGCTTTGGGTTTGGTTGCGATGATCGCCGGATTTATCGATGCGATTGCGGGCGGGGGTGGTTTGATTACGCTGCCTGCACTCTTGTTGGCAGGTATTCCTCCCGTGTCGGCAATTGCCACCAACAAGCTGCAAGCAGCCGCTGCTACGTTTTCGGCTACGGTTTCTTTTGCACGCAAAGGTTTGATTGGAAGAAAGGTCTCCCGATTGCCGCAGCATCGTTTGCAGGCGGCGTGGTCGGTGCATTATCGGTCAGCTTGGTTTCCAAAGATATTTTGCTGGCGGTCGTGCCGGTTTTGTTGATATTTATCGCGCTGTATTTTGTGTTTTCGCCCAAGCTCGACGGCAGTAAGGAAGGCAAAGCCAGAATGTCTTTTTTTCTATTCGGGCTGACGGTTGCACCGCTTTTGGGTTTTTACGACGGTGTGTTCGGACCGGGTGTCGGCTCATTTTTTCTGATTGCCTTTATTGTTTTGCTCGGCTGCAAGCTGTTGAACGCGATGTCTTACACCAAATTGGCGAACGTTGCTTGCAATCTTGGTTCGCTATCGGTATTCCTGCTGCACGGTTCGATTATTTTCCCGATTGTGGCAACGATGGCGGTCGGTGCGTTTGTCGGTGCGAATTTAGGTGCGAGATTTGCCGTCCGCTTCGGTTCGAAGCTGATTAAGCCGCTGCTGATTGTCATCAGCATTTCGATGGCTGTGAAATTGTTGATAGACGAGAGAAATCCGCTGTATCAGATGATTGTTTCGATGTTTTAAACCCTTTCAGACGACTCCTTCAAAACATCGGCTGAAACCCAAACCACAAGAAAAATAGATCCACAGGAGAACCGACATGACTGCCAACCAAAGTTACCGCAAACCGCTGCCCGGTACGGATTTGGAATACTACGACGCGCGTGCGGCGTGTGAGGACATCAAACCCGGCTCTTACGACAAGCTGCCGTACACGAGCCGCATTTTGTCTGAGAACTTGGTCAACCGCGCGGACAAAGTCGATTTGCCGATGCTGCAAAGCTGGCTGGGCCAGTTGATAGAAGGGAAGCAGGAAATCGATTTTCCGTGGTATCCCGCGCGGGTGGTGTGCCACGATATTCTGGGGCAGACCGCGCTGGTGGATTTGGCAGGCTTGCGCGATGCGATTGCCGAAAAAGGCGGCGATCCTGCCAAAGTGAATCCGGTGGTGCAGACGCAGCTTATCGTCGACCACTCTTTGGCGGTGGAGTGCGGCGGTTACGATCCTGATGCCTTCCGCAAAAACCGCGAAATCGAAGACAGACGTAACGAAGACCGTTTCCACTTCATCAACTGGACAAAAACCGCATTTGAAAATGTGGACGTGATTCCGGCGGGCAACGGCATCATGCACCAAATCAATCTGGAAAAAATGTCGCCCGTCGTCCAAGTCAAAAACGGCGTGGCTTTCCCCGATACCTGCGTCGGCACGGACTCGCATACGCCGCACGTTGATGCGCTGGGCGTGATTTCCGTGGCGTGGGCGGTTTGGAAGCGGAAACCGTGATGCTGGGACGCGCGTCCATGATGCGCCTGCCCGATATTGTCGGCGTGGAGCTGACGGGCAAACGGCAGGCGGGCATTACTGCCACAGACATCGTGTTGGCACTCACCGAATTCTTGCGTAAAGAGCGCGTGGTCGGGGCGTTTGTCGAATTTTTCGGCGAGGGCGCGAGAAGCCTGTCTATCGGCGACCGCGCGACCATTTCCAACATGACGCCGGAGTTCGGCGCGACTGCCGCCATGTTCGCCATCGACGCGCAAACTATTGATTATTTGAAACTGACCGGACGTGACGACGCGCAGGTGAAATTGGTGGAAACCTACGCCAAAACCGCAGGCTTATGGGCAGGTGGCTTGAAAACCGCCGTTTATCCGCGCGTTTTGAAATTTGATTTGAGCAGCGTAACGCGCAATATGGCAGGCCCGAGCAACCCGCACGCGCGTTTTGCCACCGCCGATTTGGCGGCGAAAGGGCTGGCGAAGCCTTACGAAGAGCCTTCAGACGGCCAAATGCCTGACGGTGCAGTGATTATTGCCGCGATTACTTCGTGTACCAATACTTCCAACCCGCGCAACGTTGTCGCCGCCGCACTGTTGGCACGCAATGCCAACCGCCTCGGCTTGAAACGCAAACCTTGGGTGAAATCTTCGTTTGCCCCGGGTTCAAAAGTAGCCGGAATCTATTTGAAAGAAGCAGGCTTGTTGCCCGAAATGGAAAAACTCGGCTTCGGTATCGTCGCCTTCGCATGTACCACCTGTAACGGCATGAGCGGCGCGCTCGACCCGAAAATCCAACAAGAAATCATCGACCGCGATTTGTACGCCACCGCCGTATTGTCAGGCAACCGCAACTTCGACGGCCGTATCCATCCGTATGCGAAACAGGCTTTCCTCGCTTCGCCTCCTTTGGTCGTTGCCTACGCATTGGCAGGTAGCATCCGTTTCGATATTGAAAACGACGTACTCGGCGTTGCAGACGGCCGCGAAATCCGCCTGAAAGATATCTGGCCGACAGACGAAGAAATCGATGCCATGGTTGCCGAATATGTGAAACCGCAACAATTCCGCGACATTTATATCCCGATGTCCGACACCGGCACAGCGCAAAAAGCACCAAGCCCGCTGTACGACTGGCGACCGATGTCCACCTACATCCGCCGTCCGCCCTATTGGGAAGGCGCACTGGCAGGGGAACGTACATTAAGAGGTATGCGTCCGCCGGCGATTTTGCCCGACAACATCACCACCGACCACATCTCGCCATCCAATGCGATTTTGGCCGGCAGTGCCGCAGGCGAATATTTGGCGAAAATGGGTTTGCCTGAAGAAGACTTCAACTCTTACGCAACCCACCGCGGCGACCACTTGACCGCCCAACGCGCAACCTTCGCCAATCCGAAACTGTTTAACGAAATGGTGAGAAACGAAGACGGCAGCGTACGCCAAGGTTCGTTGGCACGCGTTGAACCAGAAGGCCAAACCATGCGCATGTGGGAAGCCATCGAAACCTATATGAACCGCAAACAGCCGCTTATCATCATTGCCGGTGCGGACTATGGTCAAGGCTCAAGCCGCGACCGGGCGGCGAAGGGCGTGCGGCTGGCGGGTGTGGAAGCCATCGCCGCCGAAGGTTTCGAGCGCATCCACCGCACCAACCTCATCGGCATGGGCGTCTTGCCGCTGCAATTCAAACCCGGCACCAACCGCCATACCCTGCAACTGGACGGTACGGAAACCTACGACGTTGTCGGCGAACGCACACCGCGCTGCGGCCTGACCCTCGTGATTCACCGTAAAAACGGAGAAACCGTCGAAGTTCCGGTTACCTGCCGCCCCGATACTGCAGAAGAAGTATTGGTATATGAAGCCGGCGGCGTGTTGCAACGGTTTGCACAGGACTTTTTGGAAGGGAACGCGGCTTAGAGTTCGTCTGAAAAGCAAGACGTAGCGTGGGTCGGGTTCTCATTCACGTAATTCCCGATATGGCAGGCATTTACTGTAAATCGTCATTCCCGCGCAGGCGGGAATCCAGAAAGTGGAATTGAGGAAACCTTTTTATCCGATGAGTTTCTGTGCGGATAAATCTGGATTTCCGCCTACGCGGGAATGACGGGGTTTAATAATCTACCGTATCACAACACAGCAGCCGTAGATTGGGGCGAACCCCGACAGTTTGCGGAATCAAACGGCTTTGGTCGGAGTGGTAGCCTAATGTACTTCTGGAAAGTGGGTGTAGCGTGGGCTTTGCCCACGAAATAAAGGCTGAATTGACATGGTATAGCGGATTAACAAAGATCAGGACAAGGCGGCGGGCCGCAGGCAGTACAAATGGTACGGAACCGGTTCGCCCGGTGCTTGGGCGCCTTAGGGAACCGTTCCCTTTGAGCCGGGGCGGGGCAACCCGTACCGGTTTAAATTAATCCACTATAAAAATCGTGGGCAGAGCCCACGCTACATAAGGAGAACCCTAAAATGCCGCAAATCAAAATCCCCGCCGTTTACTACCGCGGCGGTACATCTAAAGGCATTTTCTTCAAACGCACCGATCTGCCGGCAGCTGCGCAGGAAGCAGGCGGGGCACGCGACAAAATCCTCTTGCGCGTACTCGGCAGCCCCGACCCTTACGGCAAACAGATTGACGGTTTGGGCAACGCCAGTTCGTCCACCAGCAAAGCTGTGATTTCGGACAAATCCGAACGCGCCGATCACGATGTCGATTACTTGTTCGGACAAGTTTCCATCGACAAACCATTTGTCGATTGGAGCGGCAACTGCGGCAACCTTACCGCCGCCGTGGGCACATTCGCCATCGAACAGGGCTTGGTCGATAAATCCAAAATCCCTTCAGACGGCATCTGCACGGTCAAAATCTGGCAGAAAAACATCGGCAAAACCATTATTGCCCATGTGCCGATGCAAAACGGAGCAGTGTTGGAAACAGGCGATTTCGAGCTTGACGGCGTAATTTTCCGGCAGCCGAAGTACAAATCGAATTTTTAGATCCAGCCGACGGCGAAGGCAGTATGTTCCCAACCGGCAATTTGGTCGACGAAATTGATGTGCCGAATATAGGTCGTCTGAAAGCCACGCTCATCAACGCGGGCATTCCGACCGTTTTCCTGAACGCCGCCGACTTGGGCTACACGGGCAAAGAGTTGCAGGACGACATCAACAACGATGCCGCCGCGCTGGAAAAATTTGAAACCATCCGCGCATATGGCGCGCTGAAAATGGGTTTGATCAGCGACGTATCCGAAGCCGCCGCCCGCGCGCGCACGCCGAAACCCGCCTTCGTCGCGCCCGCCGCCGATTACACCGCCTCCAGCGGCAAAACCGTAAACGCCGCCGACATCGATTTGCCGGTACGCGCCCTGAGCATGGGCAAACTGCACCACGCTATGATGGGCATCGCCTCGGTCGCCATCGCCGCCGCCGTGCTCGGTACGCTGGTCAACCTTGCCGCAGGCGGCGGAACGCGTAAAGAAGTGCGCTTCGGGCATCCGTCAGGTACGCTGCGTGTCGGTGCTGCCGCCGAATGTCAGGACGGACAATGGACGGCCGCCAAAGCGGTCATGAGCCGCAGCGCACGCGTGATTATGGAAGGTTGGGTGCGCGTTCCCGATGATTGTTTTTGAAATCATGTAGGACGCACATTGCTGTCCGCTGTTTCAGACGGCATTTGATTAAGGATTACCATAAAGCCGAATAACCTCACCGCCGTCATTCCCACGCAGGCGGGAATCCGCAGCCGATATTCTGTTTCCTGATTTTTATCAGAGCCTGCGTGTGAGCAAATATGGATTCCCGCCTGCGTGGGAATGACGCTAGGAAATACGGCATACGCTTTGCCCAAAGAGGCCGTCTGAAACACACTCCGCCCAACGCCCATCCTTTTTCAGACGGCCCCGCACCAAAAAAACAACCACAAACTACAAGGAGAAACATCATGTCCGACCAACTCATTCTTGTCCTGAACTGCGTCAGTTCATCGCTCAAAGGCGCCGTTATCGACCGCAAAAGCGGCAGCGTCGTCCTAAGCTGCCTCGGGGAACGCCTGACTACGCCCGAAGCCGTCATTACCTTCAACAAAGACGGCAACAAACGCCAAGTTCCCCTGAGCGGCCGCAACTGCCACGCCGGCGCGGTGGGTATGCTGTTGAACGAACTGGAAAAACACGGACTGCACGACCGCATCAAAGCCATCGGCCGCCGCATCGCCCACGGCGGCGAAAAATATCACGAGTCCGTCCTCATCGACCAAGACGTCCTTGACGAACTGAAAGCCTGCATCCCGTTCGCCCCGCTGCACAACCCCGCCAACATTAGCGGCATCCTCGCCGCGCAGGAACACTTTCCCGGCCTGCCCAACGTCGGCGTGATGGACACCTCGTTCCACCAAACCATGCCGGAGCGGGCCTACACTTATGCCGTGCCGCGCGAATTGCGCAAAAAATACGCCTTCCGCCGCTACGGTTTCCACGGTACCGGTATGCGTTACGTCGCCCCTGAAGCCGCACGCATCTTGGGCAAACCTCTGGAAGACATCCGCATGATTATTGCCCACTTAGGCAACGGCGCATCTATTACCGCCGTCAAAAACGGCAAATCCGTCGATACCGGTATGGGTTTCACGCCGATCGAAGGTTTGGTAATGGGTACACGTTGCGGCGACACCGATCCGGGCGTATACAGCTATCCGACTTTCCACGCAGGGATGGATGTTGCCCAAGTTGATGAAATGCTGAACGAAAAATCAGGTTTCCCCGGTATTTCCGAACTTCCCAACGACTGCCGCACCCTCGAAATCGCCGCCGACGAAGGCCGCGAAGGCGCGCGCCTCGCCCTCGAAGTCATGACCTGCCGCCTCGCCAAATACATCGCTTCGATGGCTGTGGCCTGCGGCAGTGTTGACGCACTCGTGTTCACCGGCGGTATCGGCGAAAACTCGCGTAATATCCGTGCCAAAACCGTTTCCTATCTTGATTTCTTGGGTTTGCACATCGACACCAAAGCCAATATGGAAAAACGCTACGGCAATTCGGGCATTATCAGCCCGACCGATTCTTCTCCGGCTGTTTTGGTCGTCCCGACCAATGAAGAACTGATGATTGCCTGCGACACTGCCGAACTTGCCGGCATCTTGTAGCCAAAAAAGGGGGCGAGTCCGCAAAAATGCCGTCTGAAAGGTTTTCAGACGGCATTTTGTTTGGCGTTTGGGCGTACAATACGGAAAACATGACGATAAGGAAACAAACTATGGCACAATTTTTCGCCGTTCATCCCGACAATCCCCAAGAACGCCTCATCAAGCAGGCAGTCGAAATCATCAATCAAGGCGGCGTGGTGGTTTATCCGACCGATTCCTGTTACGCCTTGGGTTGCAAACTCGGCGATAAGGCGGCGATGGAACGCATACTCTCCATCCGAAAAATCGATTTGAAACACCACCTGACCCTGATGTGCGCCGATTTGAGCGAGTTGGGCACATACGCCAAAATCGACAACGTACAGTTTCGTCAGCTTAAAGCCGCCACGCCCGGGCCTTATACCTTTATCTTGCAGGCGACGAAGGATGCGCCGGCGCGCGCCCTGCACCCGAAACGCAAAACCATCGGGCTGCGTATTCCCGATAATGCCGTTGCACAAGCCCTGCTGGAGGAGTTGGGCGGGCCGCTTTTAAGCTGCACCCTGATGCTGCCCGAAGACGGCGAACCATTGACCGACCCTTATGAAATCCGCGAGCGTTTGGAACACGCCGTCGATTTGGTAATTGACGGCGGCTGGTGCGGAACCGATCCGACTACCGTCATCGACATGACCGACGGCACGGAACTGGTGCGCCGGGGTTTCGGCGATACGGCGGTGTTCGGTTTGTAGGGAAACCGATGCCGTCTGAAGCATCAGCCGTTCAGACGGCATCGCGCGCCTTGCCGGCGGCAGCCCGAAATGCCGGCGCGTATCGCGCCCGGTCGGAATATCCGTTTGAAACGGCAAACAAAATGCCGTCCGAACGCGGGTTTGGGCGGCATTTTGATGCGTTATCGCACCGCAATCGGGATTTTCGATTCATAAAGCAGGTCGTAGGTCGGCTTGTTGAGCAGGTCTTGCAGCGTGAAACCGTCCAGATACGTGAAAAACGACTTCATTGCACCGCCGAGTATGCCCGTCAGCCGGCAGGACGGCGTAATCAGGCATTCGTTGTTCGGGCCCATACACTCGACCAGCTGCATCGGTTCGAGGTGGCGGACGACCGCGCCGATATTGATGCGTTCGGGCGGCGCGGCCAGCCTCAGCCCGCCGCCTTTCCCGCGTACGCTGTGCAAGAACCCGCCTTTGACCAGCGCGGTAACCACTTTCATCAAATGGCTTTTGGAAATGCCGTAGGTCGAGGCGATGGTGGCGATATTGACCAGCGCGTCGTCGTTGACGGCGGTGTAGATGAGGACGCGCAGCCCGTAGTCGGTATGTTGGGTCAGATACATGATTTTCTCGGTATGGATCGTTATTCTTATCGGTACGGTTTAAGTTTCACGGAAAATACCTTAATGGTTGAAACCCTGTCCGTCGGGGCGGTAGAATGTAGCCTGTCTGCGGCGGTATGCCGTCTGAAACATCCGCGCTACCGTTTGATAATTTGTTATTGTAACCTAAATTTATGAAACCGTTGAAACGACATTCCGCCCTTGTCGGGCTTTCGCGCGAACACCACCACTCGCTTTCCCTGTGCGTGCGTATGTTGCGGACGCCCGGGGCAGACCATCGTGCCGAACTCGAGCTGCATTTTGCCGAACTGGAAACCCATTTTCGCGAAGAAGAAGCCAAGTTTGCCCCAATTTGGCAGAATGTCGCGCCTGAGTTGAAAACCCGTTTTGAAGGCGATCACGCCAAACTGCGGCAGATGATGGCAAGCCCCGAATGCGGTAACGCGGCGTGGAATACCGCTTTTGCCACAACCCTGCGCGACCACGCGCGCTTTGAAGAACGCGAGCTGTTTCCCGCCGTCGAACCGTTTTTGCCGGCATGATTCCGTTTTGCGGCAAATATATTAATGATAAACAAGGAACACACATGAAATTTACCAAACATCCCGTCTGGGCAATGGCGTTCCGCCCGTTTTATTCACTGGCGGCACTGTACGGCGCATTGTCCGTATTGCTGTGGGGTTTCGGCTACACGGGAACGCACGAGCTGTCCGGTTTCTATTGGCACGCGCATGAGATGATTTGGGGTTATGCCGGTCTCGTCGTCATCGCCTTCCTGCTGACCGCCGTCGCCACTTGGACGGGACAGCCGCCCACGAGGGGCGGCGTTCTGGTCGGCTTGACCGCCTTTTGGCTGGCTGCGCGGATTGCCGCCTTTATCCCGGGTTGGGGTGCGGCGGCAAGCGGCATACTCGGTACGCTGTTTTTCTGGTACGGCGCGGTGTGCATGGCTTTGCCCGTTATCCGTTCGCAAAACCGGCGCAACTATGTCGCCGTATTCGCAATATTTGTGCTGGGCGGTACGCATGCGGCGTTCCACGTCCAGCTGCACAACGGCAACCTAGGCGGACTCTTGAGCGGATTGCAGTCGGGCCTGGTTATGGTGTCGGGCTTTATCGGCCTGATTGGGATGAGGATTATTTCGTTTTTTACGTCCAAACGGTTGAACGTGCCGCAGATTCCCAGTCCGAAATGGGTGGCGCAGGCTTCGCTGTGGCTACCCATGCTGACCGCCATACTGATGGCGCACGGCGTGATGCCTTGGCTGTCGGCGGCTTTCGCGTTTGCGGCGGGCGTGATTTTTACCGTACAGGTGTACCGCTGGTGGTATAAACCCGTATTGAAAGAACCGATGCTGTGGATTCTGTTTGCCGGCTATCTGTTTACCGGATTGGGGCTGATTGCGGTCGGCGCGTCTTATTTCAAACCTGCCTTCCTCAATCTGGGCGTACATCTGATCGGGGTCGGCGGTATCGGCGTGCTGACTTTGGGCATGATGGCGCGTACCGCGCTCGGTCATACGGGCAATTCGATTTATCCGCCGCCCAAAGCCGTTCCCGTTGCGTTTTGGCTGATGATGGCGGCAACCGCCGTCCGTATGGTTGCCGTATTTTCTTCCGGCACTGCCTACACGCACAGCATCCGCACGTCTTCGGTTTTGTTTGCACTCGCGCTGCTGGTGTATGCGTGGAAATACATTCCGTGGCTGATCCGTCCGCGTTCGGACGGCAGGCCCGGTTGAGTAAAACCGCCGCAGATTTCGGGTCTGCGGCGGTTTGCTTTTCAGACGGCATGGCGGTCAGTTGCCGTCCAGCCAGCGGTCGCGCGTGGTTTTGGCTTCTTCAAAATAGCGGTACAGGGCTTCGCGGTCGTCGGCGGTCAGGATGTCTGCCAAAACGTCCAACTGTTTGCCCAAGCCTTGAACCAGTTGCAGCAGGCTGTCTTTGTTGGCAAGGCAGATGTCCGCCCACACGGCGGGATGGCCGGAGGCGATGCGGGTGAAGTCCCGAAAGCCCGTGGCGGCGAATTTCAGATATTCCTGTCCGTCGGGGTGGTCGAGAATCTGGTGGACATAGGCGAAGGCGGTCAGGTGGGGCATATGGGAGACGGCGGCGAAAACCGCGTCGTGGTGTTGCGCGTCCATCGTGAAAATGTCCGCACCGACCGCGCGCCACAGGTTTTCTACCAATGCGATGCCGTCTGAATCTTCGCCGCCGTGGGGCGTGATGATGAGTTTTCTGTGGCGGAACAGCCCGAACTGCGCGGCTTGCGCACCGCTTCTGTCCGAACCGGCAATCGGGTGTGCGGCGATGCAGCGGTGCAGGCGGTCGGGCAGGCAGCGGCGGAAGGCTTCGATGACCGAAGATTTGGTGCTGCCGACATCGGAAATCCAAGTGTGTTCCGGCAAAACGGGGCGCAGCGCGGTTAAAACGGCGGGAACGGTGGCGACGGGCGTGGCAATCAGTACCAAGTCCGCACCGCCGATGCTGTCCGCGTCGATGACGACGGAAGCCCGGTTAATCACGCCGCGTTCCAATGCACGTTCGAGGTTGTCGCGGTCGGTGTCGATACCGGTAACGGTGCGGACGAGTCCCTGCCTTTTGAGGTCGAGAACGAACGAACCGCCGATCAGCCCTACACCGATGAGGGCAATATGGTTCAAAATGGGCATTTGTGTAAACGGTTTTCGCAAAGTGCCGCCATGGTAGCCTATCGGCGGAATATGCCGCAAGGTCGGCAGGAAAAAGGAGAAGAAATGGACAAAATCAGAGTTGCCGCCGTGCAGATGGTGTCGGGCGTGTCGCCGGAAACCAACGTCGCCGCCATGAAACGCCTGGTCGCACGGGCGGCGGAGCAGGGTGCGGATTGGGTGCTGCTGCCCGAATATTGGGTGCTGATGGGCGCAAACGATACCGGCAAACTCGCACTTGCCGAGCCTTTGGGCGGCGGACGCTTTCAGACGGCATTGAGCGAAACGGCGAAAGAATGCGGCGTGGTGCTGTTCGGCGGAACCGTGCCGCTGCAAAGCCCCGAAGCGGGCAAGGTCATGAATACTTTATTGGTGTACGGGTGCGACGGCGTAAGGACGGGGCTGTACCACAAAATGCACCTCTTCGGTTTTTCCGGTTTGGGCGAACGCTATGCCGAAGCCGATACCATCCGCGCAGGGCGGGAAGTGCCGCACTTGTCGGCAGAAGGCATGCCGGTGGCGGCAGGTATTTGTTACGATGTCCGCTTTCCCGAATTTTTCCGCCGCCAACTGCCGTTTGACGTATTGATGCTGCCGGCGGCATTTACCCATACGACGGGCAAGGCGCACTGGGAGCTGCTGCTGCGCGCGCGTGCCGTCGAAAACCAATGTTACGTCGTGGCGGCGGCACAGGGCGGTTTGCACGAAAACGGACGGCGCACGTTCGGACACAGTATGATTGTCGATCCGTGGGGCGACGTGTTGGACGTATTACCCGAAGGCGAAGGCATCGTTACGGCAGACATCGATGCCAACCGCCTGAACAGCGTCCGCAACCGCCTGCCCGCCTTGAAACACCGGGTTTTGGATGCCGTCTGAAGGTTCAGACGGCATCGGTGTCGGGGAATCAGCGGGCCGTAGCAACCGAACCGTCATTCCCACGGAAGTGGGAATCTAGGACGCGGGGTTTCAGTTATTTCCGATAGATTCCCGCCGCGTCAGGGGTCCGGATTTCCGCCTGCGCGGGAATGACGGGTTTCGAGATTACGGTGTTGTCGGGAATGACGGTTCGGGTATTTTACTGCGCCCGCCCCGCGCCTGTAAACGGCGGGCGATTAAAAATGCCGTCTGAAGGTTCAGACGGCATCGGTGTCGGGGAATCAGAAGCGGTAGCGCACGCCCAATGAGGCTTCGTGGGTTTTGAAGCGGGTGTTTTCCAGGCGTCCCCAATAGTGGTAGCGGTAGCCGGCGTCCAAGGTCAGGCCGGGCGCGACGTCTATGCCCACGCCCGCCATCGCGCCGAAGCCCAAGCGGCGGCTGCTGCGGTTTTCGTGATAGGCAGGTTTGGGGGGCATTTCTGATGGAACAGAAGTTTTCGCACTACCGTCGCTTGGGTAAGTGGTAACAGCAATGGTTTCTTGTTGAACCGAACGAACCTGATGTCTGACGTGTCCGTAGGCGACGCGCATGCCGATATAGGGTTTGAAGCGGGAACCGGTATCGAAATCGTAAATGGTTGACAAGCCGAGAGAAGAAACGGCGTGGAATGTGCCGTTTTCCTGATGTTCCGTCTTTCGGGTTTGTATGTTAAGATGGCCTCTGCTGCCAGAAGAGGTCTTATCGTTTCTTCCCAACTCTTTTATGTTCACGGAATATTTATTGTCGTTCCATTTTCTGTAACGGGCATAATCTGCCGCTATCCTCCAGCCGCCGAAGTCGTAGCCGACCGACACCCTGGGGTGGACGGAATGCGTACGGATGTTTCTGAAATAATCGCTTACCGTGCTTATTTTGCCTTTTTTTTGAGCGGTTGGTTCCGGATAATCGTGGGTAATGCGTTCGGCGGCATAGGCTAAATCCGCCTGCACATACGGGCCGCGGCCGCCGTCTTCACTTGCCGCCTGCGCTGCGGAAGGGAAGAGAAGAGAAGAGAAGGGAAGAGAAGAGAAGGTTTTTTGCGGGCTGGATTCATTTTCGGCTCCTTATTCGGTTTAACCGGTTAAAAAAAGATTTTCACTGATGTTGAAGGGCGGATTATATCGGGTTCCGGGCGGTGTTTCAACACAATATGGCGGATGAACAAAAACCGGTACGGGTTGCCCCGCCCCGGCTCAAAGGGAACGGTTCCCTAAGGCGCCCAAGCACCGGGCGGATCGGTTCCGTACCATTTGTACTGCCTGCGGCCCGCCGCCTTGTCCTGATTTTTGTTAATCCGCTATAAAGACCGTCGGGCATCTGCAGCCGTCATTCCCGCGCGGGCGGGAGTCCGGACCGCTTGTTCGGCAAATGAGGGGGCGGATTGCGCGCCTGTCAGATAAAAACCGTGTTTAAACGGGTGGCAATGAGGCACATGCAGGGCCTTGAAGCGCAATCGATATATTATTTCCACCGGAACGGACGACCCCGCCCGCCTTGCAAACCCTTAAAAGACAAGCCGCCCGGGTTGATCCGGGCGGCCGTGGGAAATCACTTACCGTTTGATTTATTTGAAATTTAAGGCCTAATTTGCCTCAGCTGGCATCAAAGTTATCGCGGCAGGTTGACGGCAGGTGCTTGGTGTCGATGTTGGTGGTGTCTTTGCCGGCGGCGTCGGCGTCGGCGTCGGCTTTGGCGCGCGTAACCGGCTGTCCGCAGAACCATTTTACCGAACCGTTTTCACGCCTGCCCCACAGGGAGAGTCTTTTGCCTTTGATTTCTTTGTTTACGCCGGTTGAATTCATTGTGGCGGTAACGACGCCGTTTGCGACTTTAACTTCCTTAACATATTTGCCTTTGATGTCGGTGGCGGAGGATGCCACGCCGGCAGCGCCGTTGTCGGCGGGCCATTTGCCGTTATTCAGGTAATACTCGGTAACGGCTGATTTTTGACCTTCGGCCAAAAGGATGGCTTCGGAAACTTGCGCGCGGGTATATTATTTCCACCGGAACGGACGACCCCGCCCGCCTTGCAAACCCTTAAAAGACAAGCCGCCCGGGTTGATCCGGGCGGCCGTGGGAAATCACTTACCGTTTGATTTATTTGAAATTTAAGGCCTAATTTGCCTTAGGTGGCATCAGATGCCTTATCGCGGCAGGTTGACGGCAGGTGCTTGGTTTCGATTTTGCCTTTGCCGCCGTTGTCGGTGCCGGCTTTGGCGGCGGTGTCGTCGCGCTTAACCGGCTGTCCGCAGAACCATTTTACCGAACCGTTTTCACGCCTGCCCCACAGGGAGAGTCTTTTGCCTTGGATTTCTTTGTTTACGCCGCTTGGATTCATTTGGGCGGTGACGACGCCGTTGTTGACTTCAACTTTCTGAACATATTTGCCTTTGATGTCGGTGGGGGTGGATGCCACGCCGGCAGAAGCGTTGTCTTTCGGCCATTCGCCGTTATTCAGGTAATACTCGGTAACGGCTGATTTTTGACCTTCGGCCAAAAGGATGGCTTCGGAAACTTGCGCGCAGGCGGGAATCCAGCCCCGTCGGTACGGAAACTTATCGGGTAAAACGGTTTCTTCAGATTTTACGTCCTAGATTCCCGCCCGCGCGGGAATGACGGCATCTGTTTGACGGCATTTGTTTGGAAAAGGGGGCGTTATCCGCAATTTCTGATGTTCAGCTCGTGAAATGCGTCGGGCAAATCATCGCTGTCGGCAAATTCCACCCATTCGTAAGCCGTTTCGTCTGCCAAAACTGCGCGCAAAAGGGCGTTGTTGACGGCGTGTCCCGATTTGTAGCCTTCAAACGCGCCGACAATCGGATGTCCGACGATATACAAATCGCCGATGGCGTCGAGGATTTTGTGGCGCACAAACTCATCGGGATAGCGCAAGCCTTCAGGATTCAGGACATCCGTGTCGCCAATCACGATGGCGTTGTTCAAATTGCCGCCTAAGCCGAGATTGTGGGCGCGCATCATTTCCACTTCGTGCATAAAGCCGAAAGTGCGCGCGCGCGCGATTTCGCCGATGTAGGATTTGCCGGCGAAATCAATTTCAAACGTAGGCGGGCTGCGGTTGAAAACAGGATGGTCGAATTCGATGGTCAGCGTTACCTTAAAACCGTCATACGGCGTAAATCGGACCCATTTGCCCGCTTCTTTGATTTCGACGGGTTTGAGGATTTTCAAAAAACGCTTTTGCGCCTTTTGGTCTACAACGCCCGCATCTTGCAGGAGGTAAATAAACGGCAGGCTGGAGCCGTCCATAATCGGGATTTCGGGCGCGTTCAACTCAATCAGCGCATTGTCGATGCCGTAGGCGGACAGTGCGGACATGATGTGTTCGATGGTGCCGACGCGCAGGCCTTTGTCGGTAACGATGGTGGATGAAAGGCGGGTATCGTTGATCAAATAAGGGTTCAGCTTGATTTGTTCGCCCATCTCGCCGTCCAAATCGGTGCGGCGGAAGGAAATCCCGCTGTTTTCAGGCGCGGGGTGCAGGGTCAGCGCGACGCGTTCGCCCGAATGCAGCCCGACTCCGGTAACGCCGATGGATTTCGCCAAAGTTCTTTGCAGCATAAACCGCTTCCTTATCAATGGGGTAAGTTTCGGAATAATACGATAAAACCGGAAAAACAGGCTATGTTTTTCAATAGTATTTGCCAATGTATCCGTTTCCAACACGTAAGCCGCATGAAAATGTATGGCGGATTAACGAAAATCAGGACAAGGCGGCGGGCCGCAGGCAGTACGGATAGTACGAAAAGGCGAGGCAACGCCGTACTGGTTTAAATTTAATTCACTATACATCCCGTCATTCCCGCGCGGGCGGGAATCTAGAATCCCGGACTTTCAGATAATCTTTGAATATTGCTGTTGTTCTAAGGTCCGGATTCCCGCCTGCGCGGGAATGACGAATCCATCCGTACGGAAACCTGCACCACGTCATTCCCACAAAAGTGGGAATCCAGGACGTAAAATCTCAAGAAACCTTTTTTCCCGATAAGTTTCCGCACCGACCGGCCTAGATTCCCGCGCGGGCGGGAGTCCGGACCGCTTGTTCGGCAAATGAGTGGGCGGGTTGCGCGCCTGTCAGATAAAAACCGTGTTTAAACGGGTGGCAATGAGGCACATGCAGGGCCTTGAAGCGCAATCGATATATTATTTCCACCGGAACGGACGACCCCGCCCGCCTTGCAAACCCTTAAAAGACAAGCCGCCCGGGTTGATCCGGGCGGCCGTGGAAAATCACTTACCGGCAGATGACGTATCGCGGCAGGTTGACGGCAGGTGCTTGGTGTCGATTTTGTCGTTGCCGCCGGCGTCGTCGGTAACGTCGTCGGCGTCGGCGTTGTCGCGCTTAACCGGCTGTCCGCAGAACCATTTTACCGAACCGTTTTCACGCTTGGCCCACAGGGAGAGTTTTTTGTTTTTGATTTCTTTGTTTACGCCGTCTGATTTCATTGTGGCGGTAACGACGCCGTTTTTAACTTCAACCTCTTTAACATATTTGCCTTTGATGTCGGTGGGGGAGGATGCCACGCCGGCAGAGTCGTTGTTTTCCGGCCATTTGCCGTTATTCAGGTAATATTCGGTAACGGCTGATTTTTGACCTTCGGCCAAAAGGATGGCTTCGGAAACTTGCGCGCGGGCGGGAATCCGGACCTTAGAACAACAGCAATATTCAAAGATTATCTGAAAGTCCGAGATTCCAGATTCCCGCTTTCGCGGGAATGACGAAAAGTGGCGGGAATGACGGTTCGGGCATTCCTTCTTGTCCTGATTTTTGTTAATCCGCTATACTTTTGTATGACCATCTGACTTTACCACTCACTATGTTTTACCAAATCCTTGCCCTGATTATCTGGAGCAGCTCGTTTATTGCCGCCAAATATGTTTATGGCGGCATCGATCCCGCATTGATGGTCGGCGTGCGCCTGCTGATTGCCGCGCTGCCTGCACTGCCCGCCTGCCGCCGTCATGTCGGCAAGATTCCGCGTGAGGAATGGAAGCCGTTGCTGATTGTGTCGTTCGTCAACTATGTGCTGACCCTGCTGCTTCAGTTTGTCGGGTTGAAATACACTTCCGCCGCCAGCGCATCGGTCATTGTCGGACTCGAGCCGCTGCTGATGGTGTTTGTCGGACACTTTTTCTTCAACGACAAAGCGCGTGCCTACCACTGGATATGCGGCGCGGCGGCATTTGCCGGTGTCGCGCTGCTGATGGCGGGCGGTGCGGAAGAGGGCGGCGAAGTCGGCTGGTTCGGCTGCCTGCTGGTGTTGTTGGCGGGCGCGGGCTTTTGTGCCGCTATGCGTCCGACGCAAAGGCTGATTGCCCGCATCGGCGCACCGGCATTCACATCTGTTTCCATTGCCGCCGCATCGTTGATGTGCCTGCCGTTTTCGCTTGCTTTGGCGCAAAGTTATACCGTGGACTGGAGCGTCGGGATGGTATTGTCGCTGTTGTATTTGGGTTTGGGGTGCGGCTGGTACGCCTATTGGCTGTGGAACAAGGGGATGAGCCGTGTTCCTGCCAACGCGTCGGGACTGTTGATTTCGCTCGAACCCGTCGTCGGCGTGCTGTTGGCGGTTTTGATTTTGGGCGAACATTTATCGCCCGTGTCCGCCTTGGGCGTGTTTGTCGTCATCGCCGCCACTTTCGCCGCCGGCCGGCTGTCGCGCAGGGACGCGCAAAACGGCAATGCCGTCTGAAGCGGTTTCGGGCGGCATATCCTTCGGTTTTGCCCCGCCGTCCGATATGTTAAACTTGCGCCCGTACCGACCGTCGTTTGCGACGGTTTCTTTATTTGATTTGAACGGAAAAACCATGTCTCCGACCCTTCCTCCGATGAGCGGAAAACTGATGGCGGTTTTGATGGCGGTACTGGTCGCGCTGATGCCGTTTTCCACCGATGCCTACCTGCCCGCGATTCCCGAAATGGCGCAGCCGCTGAACGCGGATATCCACCGTATCGAATAGAGTCTGAGTTTGTTTATGTTCGGCACGGCGTTCGGGCAAGTGGCCGGCGGCGCGGTGTCCGACATCAAAGGGCGCAAACCCGTCGCCCTGACCGGTTTGATTGTATATTGCCTTGCCGTTGCCGCCATCGTATTTGCTTCGAGTACCGAACAGCTCCTTAACCTGCGTGCGGTACAGGCGTTCGGCGCAGGCATGGCTGTAGTCATCGTCGGTGCGATGGTGCGCGATTATTATTCCGGACGCAAAGCCGCGCAGATGTTTGCCCTTATCGGCATCATTCTGATGGTTGTGCCGCTGGCCGGACCCATGGTCGGCGCATTGTTGCAGGGATTGGGCGGATGGCGGGCGATTTTCGTTTTCTTGGCGGCGTATTCGCCGGTGCTGCCCGGTTTGGTACAGTATTTCCTGCCCAATCCCGCCGTCGGCGGCAAAATCGGCAGGGATGTGTTCGGGCTGGTGGCGGGGCGGTTCAAGCGCGTATTGAAAACCCGTGCCGCGATGGGTTATCTGTTTTTTCAGGCATTCAGCTTCGGTTCGATGTTCGCCTTTCTGACCGAATCTTCCTTCGTGTACCGGCAGCTCTACCACGTTACGCCGCACCGGTACGCATGGGTGTTTGCACTCAACATCATCACGATGATGTTTTTCAGCCGCGTTACCGCGTGGCGGCTTAAAACCGGCGCGCATCCGCAAAGCATCCTGCTGCGGGGGATTGTCGTCCAATTTGCCGCCAACCCGTCCCAACTCGCCGCCGTGCTGTTTTTCGGGTTGCCCCCGTTTTGGCTGCCGGTTGCGTGCGTGATGTTTTCCGTCGGTACGCAGGGCCTGGTCGGTGCGGACACGCAGGCATGCTTTATGTCTTATTTCAAAGAAGAGGGCGGCAGCGCGAACGCCGTGTCGGGTGTATTCCGGTCCTTAATCGGCGCGGGCGTGGGCATGGCGGCAACCGTCCTGCACGACGGTTCGGCAACTGTGATGGCGGCAACTATGGCGGCCCTACCTCTTGCGGCATCGCGCTTCTGTGGCTCTGCTCGCACAAGGCGTGGAAGGAAAACGAAAAAAAGCGAATACTTGTAAACCGATGCCGTCCGAAACCGCTTCAGACGGCATTTGATGTTAGAATGCACGGCAAATTACCGTTCAGGCGAAATTATGTCCCAAACTATCGACGAACTCCTCATCCCGCACCGCAACGCCATCGACACCATCGATGCCGAAATTCTGCGCCTGCTCAACGAACGCGCGCAACATGCCCACGCCATCGGCGAGCTGAAAGGCACGGGCGCGGTGTACCGCCCCGAACGCGAGGTTGCCGTGTTGCGCCGCATTCAGGATTTGAACAAAGGCCCGCTGCCCGACGAATCGGTAGCACGCCTGTTTCGGGAAGTGATGAGCGAGTGCCTCGCCGTCGAACGTCCGCTGACCATCGCCTATCTGGGGCCGCAGGGCACGTTTACCCAACAGGCGGCAATCAAGCATTTCGGACACGCCGCGCATACAATGGCGTGTCCGACCATAGACGACTGCTTCAAACAGGTTGAAACCCGTCAGGCGGATTATCTGGTCGCGCCCGTGGAAAACTCGACCGAAGGCTCGGTCGGGCGCACATTGGATTTGCTTGCCGTTACCGCGTTGCAGGCGTGCGGCGAAGTCGTTTTGCGCATCCACCACAACCTGTTGCGCAAAAACAACGGCAGCACCGAGGGTATCGCCAAAGTATTTTCGCACGCGCAGGCGTTGGCGCAGTGCAACGACTGGTTGGGCAGGCGTCTGCCCAATGCCGAACGGATTGCCGTGTCCAGCAATGCCGAAGCCGCAAGGCTGGTTGCCGAATCGGACGACGGTACGGTTGCCGCCATCGCCGGACGCACGGCGGCGGAAATTTACGGACTCGATATGGTTGCCGAGTGCATCGAAGACGAACCGAACAACACCACGCGCTTTCTGGTCATGGGACATCACGAAACCGGTGCAAGCGGCAGCGACAAAACCTCGCTGGCCGTTTCCGCGCCCAACCGCGCCGGCGCGGTTGCCTCGCTGCTGCAACCGCTGACCGAATCGGGTATTTCCATGACCAAGTTTGAGAGCCGTCCGAGCAAATCCGTTTTGTGGGAATACCTGTTCTTCATCGACATCGAAGGACACCGCCGGGACGCGCAGATTCAGACGGCATTGGAACGCTTGGGCGAACGCGCTTCGTTTGTCAAAGCCATCGGTTCGTATCCGACTGCCGTTTTGTAGTCGCGGCAGCGTTCAGACGGCATTTCCACAACGATTATGTCCGAATACCGAGTCAACCACGAACCCGTTTTTATGCTGGCATCTTCGCCTTGGCGCGAAAGCAGCCTGCGGGTTGAAGCATTCAGCCGCCGTTACGGGCGTGTGGCTTTGCTGGCGCGCAGCGCGCGCAAACGGCAGAGCGAGCTGCGCGGCGTATTGGTTCCGTTCGTCCCTGCCAGCGTGTCGTGGTACGGCAGTCAGGAACTCAAAACCCTGCACCGCGCCGAATGGATGGGCGGATGGCGGCAGCCGCAGGGCAGGGCGTTGTTCAGCGGTCTGTATGTGAACGAGCTGGTGTTGAAACTGACCGCGCGCGAAGACCCGATGTCCGAACTGTACGACGCGTTGGCAAAAGTGATGGAGGCAGTGTGCCGTGAAGCCAACCATATTGCCGATTTGCGCCGCTTCGAATGGAAGCTGCTCAATGCCTTGGGCGTTGCCCCCGATTTGCACGCCGACGGCACGGGCGGCGATATTTTGGCGGACAAAACCTACCGGCTGATGCCCGAAGAGGCGGTCATGCCCGTATGCCGGGACACAGGCGCGCTTTCGCACGAAGCCGGCGCAATTGTCGAAGGGCAGAGCCTGATCGATTTGCGCGAAGGCAGTTTCCGCACCGCCGAAAGCCTGCAACAGGCATTGAAAATCACACGGCTGCTAATCGGCACGCTGCTTCCCGAAGGCTTGAAATCGCGGCAGGTGTTGGAACAGATAAGGCAGTTCGACCGCAATACCGCGTAGCTGCGCCCGCACCATGCCGTCAAACAGGAAAACGAAGAGAAAAGGAAACATTATGCTTCTGGGTGTCAACATCGACCACATCGCCACCGTCCGCAACGCGCGCGGCACGACTTATCCCAGCCCCGTGGAGGCGGCACTGGTTGCCGAAACGCACGGTGCAGACCTGATTACCATGCACCTGCGCGAAGACCGCCGCCACATCAAAGACGCGGATGTATTTGCCGTCAAAAACGCCATCCGCACGCGCCTGAACCTTGAAATGGCGTTGACGGAAGAAATGCTCGAAAACGCGCTTAAAGTGATGCCGGAAGACGTGTGCATCGTGCCTGAAAAACGGCAGGAAATCACGACCGAAGGCGGTTTGGACGTATTGGCGCAACAGGAAAAAATCGCCGAATTCGCCAAAATCCTGACCGACGCGGGCATACGCGTGTCCTTGTTTATCGATGCCGACGACAGGCAAATCCAAGCCGCCCGTGATGTCGGCGCGCCCGTTGTCGAGCTGCACACCGGCGCATATGCCGACGCACAAAGCCACGCCGAACAAATCAGGCAGTTCGAGCGCATCCAAAACGGCGCGCATTTCGCCGGCGATTTGGGCTTGGTCGTCAACGCCGGACACGGACTGACCATACACAACGTTACCCCCGTCGCCCAAATCCTCGCCATCCGCGAACTGAACATCGGGCATTCGCTGATTGCCCAAGCCCTCTTCCTCGGACTTCCCGAAGCCGTGCGCCAGATGAAGGAGGCGATGTTCAGGGCAAGGCTGCTGCCGTAAGGGCAGGCAAACCGTTTCAGACGGCATTTCACGAAAAAGGAGCGCAAATATGATTTACGGCATCGGTACAGACATCGTTTCCCTCAAGCGCATCATCCGCTTAAACAAAAAATTCGGACAGGCGTTTGCAGGGCGCATACTCACTCCCGAAGAGCTGCTTGAATTTCCGCAGGCGGGCAAACCCGTCAACTACCTTGCCAAACGCTTTGCCGCCAAAGAAGCCTTCGCCAAAGCCGTCGGCACGGGCATACGAGGCGCGGTTTCCTTCTGCAACATCGGCATCGGGCACGACGCATTGGGCAAGCCCGAATTTTTCTACGGCCCCGCCCTGTCCGAATGGCTGGAAGAACAAGGCATCAGCCGCGTCAGCCTGAGTATGGCGGACGAAGGCGATACCGTGTTGGCGTTTGCCGTTGCCGAAAAATAATGCCGTCTGAAATTCGGCAAACCCGTTGACGGCATTGCCCTTCCCTCATTTGCATTCCGACCGACCAACCGCATACCCGCCATGATCCAAGATACCCGCCCCCTTATCCGCGTCGTTGCCGGCATCCTGCTCGATTCAGACGGCAATTACCTGCTCGGCTCGCGCCCCGAAGGCAAGCCCTATGCCGGATATTGGGAATTTGCCGGCGGCAAGGTCGAGGCGGGCGAAACCGACTTCCAAGCCCTGCAACGCGAGTTTGGAGAAGAACTCGGCATCCGCATCCTCGCCGCCACGCCTTGGCTGACCAAAATCCATTCCTACGAACACGCCCGCGTCTGCCTGAAATTCTTATGGGTAAACCCCGATCAATGGGAGGGCGGACCGCAATCGCGCGAAGGGCAGGAATGGTCTTGGCAGAAGGCGGGTGATTTTACCGTTGCCCCCATGCTGCCTGCCAACGGTGCGCTTTTGCGTTCGCTGTCCGTCCCGCGCCGTTTGTACGGCAGCCTGAAAACAGGTTTGTACGGCGAAAACAGTATGGGCGCGTACCGCGTCCTGCCTTTGGGTTCGGCAGGGGGAAGCGGTGCGAACGTTTTGATGGAGGCGGCACAATGGCAGGACAGGTCCGAACACGCCGGCAGCGTGTGGATGATGGTGCAGGCCCGCGAACAATGGCGGCAGGCGCAGGAAAAGGGCGCGGATGTGGCCGTGTGGCGCGTGTGCGATGATGTTCAGGCACAAGAGGCGGCAGAAGCCCTGCGGCAGGGCGTATCCGTGCCGCTCGTACTTGCAGCAAACGGACAGACGGTTGCACGTTATGGAAAACTATGGCTCGGATTGGGGGCGCACGCGGTGGTAAGGGATGAAACAATAGGGAAGAATCATGAATAAAAACCGCAAATTACTGCTTGCCGCACTGCTGCTGACTGCCTTTGCCGCCTTCAAGCTCGTTTTGTTGCAATGGTGGCAGGCGCAGCAGCCGCAAGCCGTGGCGGCGCAATGCGATTTGACCGAGGGTTGCACGCTGCCGGACGGAAGCCGTGTCCGCGCCGCCGCCGTTTCAACCAAAAAACCGTTTGATATTTATATCGAACACGCGCCCGCCGGCACGGAACAGGTCAGCATCAGCTTCAGTATGAAAAATATGGATATGGGTTTCAACCGCTATATGTTCGAGCGGCAACCGTCGGGGAATTGGCAGGCAGCACGCATCCGCCTGCCCGTCTGTGTCGAAGGCAGGCGCGATTTTACGGCGGACATTACAATCGGCAGCCGGACATTTCAGACGGCATTTACCGCCGAATAAACCTTTCAATCCGCCATTGCCGGAACATCCGTCCGGAAAGGACACGCTATGAATACTTTATATACACTTTTCGCCACCTGCCCGCGCGGCTTGGAAACCGTTTTATCTCAAGAACTCGGAAGCCTCGGCTGTACCGATGTCCAAGCGTTTGACGGCGGCGTTTCCTGCCGGGGCGGATTGGAACAGGCCTACGCCGCCAACCTGCACTCGCGTACCGCCGGCCGCATCCTGCTGCGCCTGACCAAAGGCACATACCGAACCGAGCGCGACATCTACAAACTTGCCAAAAACATCAACTGGTTCAACTGGTTTACCTTGCAGCAGACGTTCAAAGTCAAAATCGAGGCAAAACGCGCCAACGTCAAAAGCCTCCAATTTGCCGGCCTGACCGTCAAAGATGCCGTCTGCGACGCTTTCCGCGACATTTACGACGCACGTCCGAGCGTGGACAAAGCCGCGCCCGATGTCCGCATCCACGCCTTTTTGGACGAACGCAATGTCGAAATCTTCATCGACACTTCGGGCGAAGCCCTGTTCAAACGCGGCTACCGCCTGGATACCGGCGAAGCCCCGCTGCGCGAAAACCTTGCCGCCGGGCTGCTGCTCTCGGCAGGCTACGACGGCACGCAGCCGTTTCAAGACCCGTTTTGCGGCAGCGGCACGATTGCTATCGAAGCCGCTTGGATTGCCGCCGGCCGCGCGCCGGGTATGATGCGCCGCTTCGGTTTTGAAAAACTGCAAAATTTCGATAAAACGCTGTGGGCGGATTTGCGCCGCCGCGCCGAAGCGCAAACCCGCCCCGTCCGCGCCCCGATTGCAGGCAGCGACAACGGCCGCCGCATCGTTCAGACGGCATTGGACAACGCACACAATGCCGGAGCGGACGACATCGTTTCCTTCAGCGTTGCCGGCGCGCAGTCCGTCCGTCCGAACGGCGAAAACGGCATCATGGTGTCCAATCCGCCCTACGGCGTGCGCCTTGAGGAAGTCCGCGCTTTGCAGGCACTTTATCCGCAGTTGGGGACGTGGTTGAAAAAACACTATGCCGGCTGGCGGGTCGGCATGTTTACCGGCGACAGGGAAATGCCCAAATTCATGCGCCTGCTGCCCAAGCGGAAAATCCCGCTTTATAACGGCAACATCGACTGCCGCCTGTTCCTGATCGATATGGTGCAGGGATCGAACCGTTGAGGAAAGTGTACAAAAATGCCGTCTGAAAAATGTTCAGACGGCTTTTTAAATGGAGAAATTTCGGAAAATATCCACATCAGGCTGGGGACCGTACTTATTTACGGTATTTTCGTATGCCGAAATAAAATATTTCTTGAATAAACCGTAATCGCCGGTTTCGTAATAGGCTACGACAGCCTCGGCATAGGCGGGATAACTGTCGGGGGAGAATACGCAAGGAAAAAAACCGGAGCGCATCAGCGACAAGGTCATACAGTTTCTGGCAGTACGTTTATTGCAGTCCTTAAAATATCGGAGATACGCCAAATTATTATGGAGATAAACGGCGCGGTCGAAAGGATTTTCTATTTTGGGGGCTTCTTGAAGCAACCATTTCAATTCCGTATCCAAACTTTGCGGGTTGGATAAAGGGGTGTAGTCTGTCCCGCTTATAGTAACGCTGTCGCGGCGGACTACGCCGCCGGAGCCTTTTTCCAGTAAGTTTTCCGAAATCAGGCTGTGGGTGGTTTTTAAGAAATCCAACCAGTCAAACGGCTTGGGGCTGTCCAAACCGGACAGCAGGTGCCGGTAACTTTCCCTCAGGTTGATTAACATTACGGCATCCGAATATAACTTCCCGCCTGCGGTTTGCCCGAGTTTAAGCAATGCCTGCGTATCGTATTGATTATAAGTGTTTCCTTCCAATTTGGCAGGACTGTACACAAAATCGATACCGATTTCTTCAATATTACGCACGGAGTCCGTTAAAACAGATAAAGGAAGCCGATCGGACAATTCGGTCAGGTATTCTTGTTCGCCGGCTGTAAAAATGGGGCGGATATTTAAAAAATCCCGTTGGTATCTCAATTTATCCATACCTTTCATCATAAAAACGCGGTTTGGGGCGGAAGTAGGTTTATGCCTGCCTTCATCCGACAACTATATTTTGAAACACCGCCTTTTCAATCAACCCCGCTTCAATACGGATGTATTGATGTAGCGTTGGACACCCGAGGCAATGGATTGGGCGCACTGCCGACGGAAGGATTCGCTGCCCAGCAGCTTCTCTTCGGCAGGATTGGACAGGAAGGCGGTTTCGACCAGGATAGACGGCATATCGGGTGCGCGCAATACGGCGAAATTGGCTTCGTCCACCCTGCCTTTGTGCAGATGGTTGAGCCTGCCCAATTCTTCAAGCACCAGTTTGCCGAGTTTGCGGCTGTCGCGCAGTGTGGCGGTTTGCGTCATGTCGAGCAGGGCGGTATCGACATTGCGGTTGCCGCTGGTCGGTACGCCGCCGACCGCGTCGGCATTATTTTGGGTTTGTTCCAAGAATTTGGCGGCAGAGCTGGTCGCGCCTTTGGTGTTCAGCATATAAACCCCCGTTCCGCGCGCGGAGGGGCTGGTGAAAGCGTCGGCGTGGATGGAGACGAATACGTCCGCCCGCCGTGCGCGCCCTTTGGCGACACGCACGCCCAATGGGATGAACACGTCTTCGTTGCGCGTCATAAAGACGTTGTAACCCAAGGCTTCCAATTGTTTTTTGGTTTCGCGGGCGATGGAGAGGACGACGTGTTTTTCCTGCAAACCGCCCGGGCTGACGGCGCCGGGGTCTTCACCGCCGTGTCCCGGATCGAGCATGATGACGGGTCTGCGCCCGTTTTTGCCTCGCCCGGGTCGGGGCGTGGTGTTTTGGGCGGGGTCGGCTTCCGGAGAGCCGCGCAGGGTTTTGTTCAGGCTGCCGTTGAGCAGCGCCATCATCGGATCGTCGGCATCCATCCCGTGCGGATAGAGGTCGACGACGAGGCGGTCCTTAAAGCCGCCGACGGGCGGAAGCGCGAAGACTTGTGCGTGGGTGGGCTGTTTCAGGTCGATGACGAGGCGGACGGTGGTCGGCGTGTTCTGACCCGCGCGTATGCTGCGGATAAAGGGGTCGTCCGCCATAACTTTTTGGGAAAGCCCGTGCAATACGGTATTGATGTTTGCGTTTTGTATATCGACGACCAACCTGCCCGGGTTGTCGAGCGCGAAGTGCTGGTATTTGAGCGCGGCGGTGCTTTCCAGCGTCAGGCGGGTGTAGGTGTGCGACGGCCATATCCGTGCGGCGGTAAACTGCGGGGCGCGTACCGTTTTGGCAACGGCGGATGCGATGGGGCTCAGGGCGAACAGTGTGTCGGCGGTGCGGCGGATGATTTGTCTTCGTGTCAGTTTGGTCATAGCGGCAGGCTTTCGCGTCCTCGTTCGGTATGGGCGGTCAGCAGGCATTTTCTGCCGCCGCCGCCGTGTGTCAATGTTGCGGTGATGTCGGCAGGCGGGGTAAATTCGCCTCCCTGTTGCGGCCATTCGATCAGGCAGACGCTGTTTGCGGCAAACAGCTCGTCAAGCCCCGCGTCTTCCCATTCTTCGGGGAACGAGAAGCGGTAGAGGTCGAAATGGTGCAGGGCGAAGCGTTCCAGCGGATAAGATTCGACGATGGCGTAGGTCGGGCTTTTGACTGCGCCCTGGTGACCCAATCCGCGCAGGATGCCGCGCGTCAGCGTGGTTTTGCCCGCACCCAAATCCCCTTCGAGGTAAATGACCAGCGGTGCGTTTAAACGGGAAGACCACGCCGCGCCCAAATCGAGTGTGGCGGCTTCGTCGGCAAGGAATCGGGAAACGGGGGAAAAATCAGACATAGGGGCTTTACAACTTTTATGTGGCGGATCGGAGGGCAGGCGGTCGGAAAACCGTGCGCCCGGCGGCGGCATTGCCGTACATTATAACAGCCAAATACGCATCCTGCTTTCAGACGGCATGGCTGTCAAGAAAAAGCGGCGCGTGTACAATATGCGGATTGTATGTTTAGGACGGATTGGAAAAAGGATGGAAAATATCGGCAGGCAGCGGCCCATCGGCGTTTTTGACTCGGGAATCGGCGGTTTGACCAATGTGCGCGCGCTGATGGAACGGCTGCCGATGGAGAACATCATTTATTTCGGCGACACGGCGCGCGTGCCTTACGGGACGAAATCTAAGGCGACCATCGAAAATTTCTCGATGCAGATTGTCGATTTTTTATTGGGACACGATGTCAAGGCGATGGTTATCGCGTGCAACACGATTGCGGCGGTTGCGGGGCGGAAAATCCGTCAAAAGACGGGCAATATGCCCGTTTTGGACGTGATTTCCGCCGGCGCCAAAGCCGCGCTGGCAACGACGCGCAACAATAAAATCGGCATCATCGCCACCAATACGACAGTCAACAGCAATGCTTATGCGCGCGCCATCCACAGGGACAACCCCGACACGCTCGTCCGCACGCAGGCCGCGCCGCTGCTCGTCCCTTTGGTGGAGGAAGGTTGGTTGGAACACGAAGTTACCCGCCTGACCGTATGCGAATACCTCAAACCACTGCTTGCAGACGGCATCGATACGCTGGTGTTGGGCTGCACGCACTTTCCCTTGCTCAAGCCCTTAATCGGCAGGGAGGCGCACAATGTCGCGCTGGTCGATTCCGCGATTACGACGGCCGAAGAAACCGCACGCGTCCTTGCACAGGAAGGATTGCTCGATACCGGCAACAACAATCCCGACTACCGTTTTTACGTCAGCGATATTCCTTTGAAATTCAGAACCATCGGCGAGCGTTTTCTGGGCAGGACGATGGAGCAGATTGAAATGGTGTCTTTGGGTTAAAACGATAACGGAAAGCTGCCCGAGATTACAGAGACCTAAAATCCCGTCATTCCCGCGAAAGTGGGAATCTAGACCTGTCGGTGCGGAAACTTGTCGGATAAAACGGTTTCTTTAGATTTTACGTTCTAGATTCCCGCTTTCGCGGGAATGACGGGATGCAGGTTTCTGTGCGGATGTATTCGGATTCCCTCCTGCGCGGGAATGACGGGATTTTTAAATGTCCGAATGCCGCAAATGCCGCCTGAAAGGCTTCAGACGGCATTTTTTACACAATTCCCACCGTTTCCCATCATCCCCGACAATACCGTAATCTTGAAATCCGTCATTCCCGCGCAGGCGGGAATCCGGACCGTTCGGTTTCGGTTTTTTTTTGGCTGTGTTTTAACGATGTGTTGATATTTAATTTTAGAAAGGTAGCTATTTAATAGTTACCTTTTCTTATTTAAAAATAGCTTTCTCAAATTCCATTAACGCCTCAATACGATATGCAGAGGCTCTATCGAAATTAAGTTTCAACATTTTGTTTATTAAACATTTTATTTTAGCCATTTTTCAATATACCCCCCAAATATACCCCTAATTTGCACAAGTCAAAATTTTAGGCAGGGGTTTTGTTGCTCCCATGATACGCGGGCGGATGCCGGCTTTTCGCGGGGAAAATACAAGGGGTACCGGTTCGGGTGTCAAAATCCCTGTTTCGTGTTAGTCATGTAGGGATGAAGAGGGGGTTAGAATGAAGTAAAGCTGTTGCCCTCTCCCCGCAATAGTTCCATTAGGCGCGGATGAATGAATAGTTTGTCCCTGCCGATGGCGATTTCTTGCAGCACACCTATGCCTGAAAGCTCTTTCAGGTACTTAGAGGCCGTCTGCCGTTTGGCTATCCCTGCCGCTTCTAGGTTGGCAATGCGTGTATATGGCTGCTCAAACAGAAGATTTACCAGTTCGTGCGTGTAGATTCCTTGTGCGTGTGTCCGTATGTGTTGACGTGTCTGCTCGAACAGGCAGCGTATCGCATCTATTTTCGATACCGTCCAATCGGCGGTGTCGGCTACGCCGTCTAAGATGTAGATTATCCAGCTTTCCCAATCCTGCCGTTCGGTTACGCCTAAAAGCAGGCGGTAATAGTCCGCCCTGTTTTCGATGATGTAGCGGCTCAAATACAAAATAGGCAAATCCAAAAGCCCTTTTTCAATCAATAGCAGGCTGTTCAATATGCGTCCCGTCCGCCCGTTGCCGTCCGTAAACGGGTGGATGGCTTCAAATTGGTAATGTGCCGCCGCCATGATGACAAGCGGGTCTAAATCGCCGCTTTCGTGAATAAACCGCTCCCAATTTGCCAGCTTGCCGCGTATGGTTTCTTCTCCTTCGGGCGGGGTATAGACAACATTTCCGCTGTTACCTCCTTTTAGGGCTGTGCCGCCTGTTTTGCGGATGGCCGTTTCGTAGGGGTGTTTGATGGCGTTGCAGACCATGATGGCGGTTTGTGTGCATAAAGGGCGGCTCGCCAGTGATTCATAGCCTGCAAACAGGGCGGTGCGGTATTGCAGGGCTTCTTTCGTGGCAGGGTCTTGCCGTTCCGTATCCATTTGCAGGGATTGAAACAGCTTGTCCGTGGTGGTTACGATGTTTTCAATTTCCGAACTTGCACGGGCTTCCATAACAGGAAGGGTGTTAATCAGCATGGCTTGATTCGGTATCAATTCTGCCGCCTGCTTTAAACGGGCAAGGGATGCACGGGCGGCTATACAACGTTTCAGGATGGTTTTGCTTTCAATATCCTGTTTTGGCGGCAGGGGTGGTAAATCGTTATAGGGAATATCGGGTTTCCAGTTGCTCATGTTTAAAATTTCGGAAAATTTAAAGATGTTTCCAGTATATGTTTACGCCGTGTATATATCAAGGATATATGTTTAAAAATTTGGCTTTTGTAAATATATGGGCGGTAAAACCGCCCGCAAAAGTCAATTTGCATGGGGTTAATTCAAAATCCGCCCTTCATCTGCCCGCTCCCCTAAAAAAACCGTATATATATAACTGTCCGCATTCTATCGCTCCGGCGACGATACCCATATTTCCAAGTTTGTGTATCAAAATTGTATATCGGGCATAGACTATTTCGGCGAGGACGAAGATATAGATTTCCACGATTGAATACATGGAGGCCAAGTACGTCTATCAACACTATATTAAAACACAGCTTTTTTTTGAGGTTTCGGGTAACTTTTAAACCGTCATTCCCGTGAAAACAGAAAATTAAAAACAGAAACCTCAAATCCCGTCATTCCCGCGCAGGCGGGAATCCGGACCTTCAATGCTAAGGCAATTTATCGGGAATGACTGAAACTCAAAAAACTAGATTCCCACTTTCGCGGGAATGACGGAATGTAGGTTCGTGGGAATGACGGGATGCAGGTTTCCGTATGGATGGATTCGTCATTCCCGCGCAGGCGGGAATCCGAACCTGTCGGAACAGAAACTTATCGGATAAAACGGTTTCTTGAGATTTGACGTTCTAGATTCCCACTTTCGTGGGAATGACGATTCAGATATTCCTAATAGCAAGCCGCCGGTGGGCATCATAGTCCTCTCTCCCCGTGGGAGAGAGTTAGAGAGAGGGCAGCAAGCCGTATTAGTTTGCATAAACCTTAACCCCAACAGCCGCACCGTCCTCTCTCCCTGCGGGAGAGAGTTAGAGAGAGGGCAACAAGCCGCAAGGTTTGTATTTTAGAAGACTAAGGGAGTTTGGGAAAGATTGCCGCAACTCGGAGAATGCCCTCTCCCCGGCCCTCCCCCACGGGGGAGGGAGCGGATTGCGGCAGATTTTGCGGTTGCAGGCGGTTTGAAAAGCAACTTGGATTTACCGTTGATTTCAGGTCGTATGAAAAATAAAAAACAGCCTGCACAAGCCGTATTAGTTTGCATAAACCTTAACCCCAACAGCCGCACCGTCCTCTCTCCCTGCGGGAGAGAGTTAGAGAGAGGGCAGTAAGCCGCAAGGCTTGTGTTTTAGAAGACTAAGGGATTTGGGAGAGGTTGCCGCAACTTGGAAAGTGCCCTCTCCCCGGCCCTCCCCCGCGCAGGGGAGGGAGCGGATTGCGGCAGATTTTGCGGTTGCAGGCGGTTTGAAAAGCAACTTGGATTTACCGTTGATTTCAGGTCGTATGAAAAATAAAAAACAGCCTGCACAAGCTGATTAGTTTACAGAAACCTTAACCCCAACAGCCACCCCGTCCTCTCTCCCTGCGGGAGAGAGTTAGAGAGAGGGCAACAAGCCGCAAGGTTTGTATTTTAGAAGACTAAGGGAGTTTGGGAAAGATTGCCGCAACTCGGAGAATGCCCTCTCCCCGGCCCTCCCCCACGGGGGAGGGAGCGGATTGCGGCAGATTTTGCGGTTGCAGGCGGTTTTAAAAGCAACTTGGATTTACCGTTGATTTCAGGTCGTATGAAAAATAAAAAACAGCCTGCACAAGCCGTATTAGTTTGCATAAACCTTAACCCCAACAGCCACCCCGTCCTCTCTCCCTGCGGGAGAGAGTTAGAGAGAGGGCAACAAGCCGCAAGGTTTGTATTTTAGAAGACTAAGGGAGTTTGGGAAAGATTGCCGCAACTTGGAGAATGCCCTCTCCCCGGCCCTCCCCCACGGGGGAGGGAGCGGATTGCGGCAGGTTTTGCGGTTGCAGGCGGTTTGAAAAACAGATTGGATTTACAACCGTTGATGCAGGTCGTCTGAAAAATAAAAAGCAGCCTGCACAACCTGTTTTCCTTGCAGCAAACCTCAACCCCAACAGCCGACCCGTCCTCTCTCCCTGTGGGAGAAAGCTAGAGAGAGGGCAGTAAGCCGCAAGGCTTGTGTTTTAGAAGACTAAGGGAGTTTGGGAAAGATTGCCGCAACTTGGAGAATGCCCTCTCCCCGGCCCTCCCCCACGGGGGAGGGAGCGGATTGCGGCAGATTTTGCGGTTGCAGGCGGTTTGAAAAGCAACTTGGATTTACCGTTGATTTCAGGTCGTATGAAAAATAAAAAACAGCCTGCACAAGCTGATTAGTTTACAGAAACCTTAACCCCAACAGCCGCACCGTCCTCTCTCCCTGCGGGAGAGAGTTAGAGAGAGGGCAACAAGCCGCAAGGTTTGTATTTTAGAAGACTAAGGGAGTTTGGGAAAGATTGCCGCAACTCGGAGAATGCCCTCTCCCCGGCCCTCCCCCGCGCAGGGGAGGGAGCGGATTGCGGCAGATTTTGCGGTTGCAGGCGGTTTGAAAAGCAACTTGGATTTACCGTTGATTTCAGGTCGTATGAAAAATAAAAAACAGCCTGCACAAGCCGTATTAGTTTGCATAAACCTTAACCCCAACAGCCGCACCGTCCTCTCTCCCGTGGGAGAGGGCTGGAGAGAGGGCAACAAGCCGCAAGGTTTGTATTTTAGAAGACTAAGGGAGTTTGGGAAAGATTGCCGCAACTCGGAGAATGCCCTCTCCCCGGCCCTCCCCCACGGGGGAGGGAGCGGATTGCGGCAGATTTTGCGGTTGCAGGCGGTTTGAAAAGCAACTTGGATTTACCGTTGATTTCAGGTCGTATGAAAAATAAAAAACAGCCTGCACAAGCTGATTAGTTTACAGAAACCTTAACCCCAACAGCCGCACCGTCCTCTCTCCCTGCGGGAGAAAGCTAGAGAGAGGGCAACAAGCCGCAAGGTTTGTATTTTAGAAGACTAAGGGATTTGGGAAAGGTTGCCGCAACTTGGAGAATGCCGTCTCCCCGGCCCTCCCCCACGGGGGAGGGAGCGGATTGCGGCAGATTTTGCGGTTGCAGGCGGTTTGAAAAGCAACTTGGATTTACCGTTGATTTCAGGTCGTATGAAAAATAAAAAACAGCCTGCACAAGCTGATTAGTTTACAGAAACCTTAACCCCAACAGCCGCACCGTCCTCTCTCCCTGCGGGAGAGAGTTAGAGAGAGGGCAGTAAGCCGCAAGGCTTGTGTTTTAGAAGACTAAGGGATTTGGGAGAGGTTGCCGCAACTTGGAAAGTGCCCTCTCCCCAGCCCTCCCCCGCGCAGGGGAGGGAGCGGATTGCAGCAGGTTTGGCGGTTGCAGGCGGTTTTAAAAGCAGCGCGGGAATGACGGTATTTTGGTTTATTTACTAAAAATATAAAAAAGCATTTGCAAATTTTTTAAAAATAAATAAAATAATAATCCTTATCATTCTTTAATTGAATCGGGTTTGTTATGAACAATCCATTGGTGAATCAGGCTGCTATGGTGCTGCCTGTGTTTTTGTTGAGCGCTTGTCTGGGCGGAGGCGGCAGTTTCGATCTTGATTCTGTCGATACCGAAGCCCCGCGTCCCGCGCCAAAGTATCAAGATGTTCCTTCCAAAAAACCGGAAGCCCGAAAAGACCAAGGCGGATACGGTTTTGCAATGCGCTTCAAGCGGCGGAATTGGTATGGGTCGACAAAAGAAGACAGGGTTAAACTGAACGAGAGTGATTGGGAACAAACGGATAATGGTGGTATCAAAAACCCTTCCAAACAAAAAAGTATTATTGATGCCTTAACTGGAAATGATGGAGAAACATTGCAAGATTCAAGTCAAGAAGGTCAGAGTATATCTAAGGTTGAGGGCTATCACGATTTCAAATACGTATGGTCGGGTTTTTTTTATAAACGGATTGGGCGTACAATTAAAAAAGACGATTCATCTAGTAAAATAATCGAAGTCAGAAACGGTCCTGACGGTTATATTTTTTATAAAGGCAAAAATCCCTCGAGACAACTCCCTGTATTGGGACAGGTTACGTATAAAGGGACTTGGAATTTCTTAACTGATGTGAAAGCAAATCAGAAATTTACAGATTTAGGAAATACTTCTACGAAACCCGGCGACCGATATAGTGCTTTTCCCGGGGAGTTGGATTATATAGTCAAAAAAGAGGATGATAAAAAAGAAAAGCACAAAGGTTTGGGATTAACAACAGAAATAACGGTTGATTTTGAGAACAAAACCCTCAAAGGAAAATTAGTTAAAAACAATCATGTAATCAATGATAATAGTGATGATCAAAATAAATATACCACCGAATACTACACCCTTGATGCGACGCTTAGGGGCAACCGCTTCAGCGGCAAGGCGATGGCAACCGACAAATCAAAAAATGGTGAAACCGGGGATCAAACCAAGAAACATCCCTTTGTTTCCGACTCGTTTTCTCTGAGCGGCGGCTTTTTCGGCCCGCAGGGTAAGGAATTGGGTTTCCGCTTTTTGAGCGACGATGGAAAAGTTGCCGTTGTCGGCAGCGCGAAAACCGGAGACAAAGCCGAAAATGGGGGCGGTAACGGTGCTTCGGGCGGTGCAAGCGTTTCCGTATCAAACGGTGCGGCAGGCACGTCGTCTGAAAACGGTAAGCTGACCACGGTTTTGGATGCGGTTGAATTGACACCAGACGGCAAGGAAATCAAAAATCTCGACAACTTCAGCAACGCTACCCGACTGGTTGTCGACGGCATTATGATTCCGCTCCTGCCCACCGAAAGCGGGGACGGTCAGGCAGATAAAGGTGAAAACGGCAAAACAGCCTTTATCTACGAAACAACCTACACGCCGGAAAGCGATGAAAAAAACACCCAAGCCCAAACAGGCGCGGGCGGCATGCAAACCGTTTCAAATGCGGCGGGCGGCACAAGTGGCGAAACAAAAACCTATAAAGTCCAAGCCTGCTGTTCCAACCTCAATTATCTGAAATACGGGTTGCTGACGCGCAAAACCGCCGGCAACACGGGGGGAGGCGGCAAAGGCAGCCAAGCCGCCGCCCAAACGGCACAGGGCGCACGAAGTATGTTCCTTCAAGGCGAGCGCACCGATGAAAACAAGATTCCACAAGGGCAAGACATCGTTTATCGGGGGTCTTGGTACGGGTATATTGTCAGCGGCACAAGCTGGAGCGGCAATGCTTCCAATGCAACGAGTGGCAACAGGGCGGAATTTACCGTGAATTTCGATGCGAAAAAAATTAACGGCAAGTTAACCGCTGAAAACAGGTCGGAGGCAACCTTTACCATTGACGCCATGATTGATGGCAACGGCTTTAAAGGTACGGCGAAAACCGGTAATGGCGGCTTTGCGCCGGATCAAAACAGCAGCACCGGTACACATAAAGTGCACATCACAAGTGCCGCGGTGCAGGGCGGTTTTTACGGGCCTAAAGCCGAAGAGTTGGGCGGATGGTTTGCCTATCCGGGCAATGGACAAACGAAAAATGCGCAAACTTCATCCGGCAATGGAAATTCAGCAGGCAGCGCGACCGTGGTATTCGGTGCGAAACGCCAAGAGCTTGTGCAATAAGCACGGCTGCCGAACAATCGAGAATAAGGCTTCAGACGGCATCGTTCCTTCCGATTCCGTCTGAAAGCGAAGGGTAGGGAAACACTATGCAACAGCAACATTTGTTCCGATTCAATATTTTATGCCTGTCTTTAATGACTGCGCTGCCCGCTTATGCAGAAAATGTGCAAGCCGGACAAGCACAGGAAAAACAGTTGGACACCATACAGGTAAAAGCCAAAAAACAGAAAACCCGCCGCGATAACGAAGTAACCGGTTTGGGCAAATTGGTCAAAACCGCCGACACCCTCAGCAAAGAACAGGTACTCGACATCCGAGACCTGACGCGTTACGACCCCGGCATCGCCGTCGTCGAACAGGGGCGCGGCGCAAGCTCGGGCTACTCGATACGCGGTATGGACAAAAACCGCGTCGCCTTGACGGTGGACGGCTTGGCGCAAATACAGTCCTACACCGCGCAGGCGGCATTGGGCGGGACGAGGACGGCGGGCAGCAGCGGCGCAATCAATGAAATCGAGTATGAAAACGTCAAGGCTGTCGAAATCAGCAAAGGCTCAAACTCGGTCGAACAAGGCAGCGGCGCATTGGCGGGCTCGGTCGCATTTCAAACCAAAACCGCCGACGATGTTATCGGGGAAGGCAGGCAGTGGGGCATTCAGAGTAAAACCGCCTATTCCGGCAAAAACCGGGGGCTTACCCAATCCATCGCGCTGGCGGGGCGCATAGGCGGTGCGGAGGCTTTGCTGATCCGCACCGGGCGGCACGCGGGGGAAATCCGCGCCCACGAAGCCGCCGGACGCGGCGTTCAGAGCTTTAACAGGCTGGCGCCGGTTGATGACGCGAGCACATACGCCTATTTCATCGTTGAAGAAGAATGCAAAAACGGGGGTTACGAAAAGTGTAAAGCGAAAAAAGATGTTGACGGCAAAGACGAACGTCAAACGGTTTCCACCCGAGACTACACGGGCCCCAACCGCTTCCTCGCCGATCCGCTTTCATACGAAAGCCGGTCGTGGCTGTTCCGCCCGGGTTTTCGTTTTGAGAATAAGCGGCACTACATCGGCGGCATACTCGAACGCACGCAACAAACTTTCGACACGCGCGATATGACGGTTCCGGCATTCCTGACCAAGGCGGTTTTTGATGAAAATAAAAAATACGGATCGATAAGAGGCCACGGCAAATACGCGGGCGACCACCGATACGGCGGGCTGATTACCAAAGGTGAAAACGGTGCGCAGGTGGGCGCGGAATACGGTACGGGCGTGTTTTACGACGAGACGCACACCAAAAGCCGCTACGGTTTGGAATATGTCTATACCAATGCCGATAAAGACACTTGGGCGGATTATGCCCGCCTCTCTTACGACCGGCAGGGTATCGGTTTGGACAATCATTTTCAGCAGACGCACTGTTCCGCCGACGGTTCGGACAAATATTGCCGCCCGAGTGCCGACAAGCCGTCTTCCTACTACAAATCCGACCGCGTGATTTACGGGGAAAGCCACAGGCTCTTGCAGGCGGCATTCAAAAAATCCTTCGATACCGCCAAAATCCGCCACAACCTGAGCGTCAACCTCGGTTACGACCGTTTTGGTTCCGACCTCCGCCATCAGGATTATTATTATCAACATGCCAACCGCGCCTATTCGCCGAAAACGCCCCCTCAAAACGGCGATAAAAAAACCATCCCCAACGGCGGCAAGGACAAGCCCTATTGGGTCAGCATAGGCGGGGGAAATGTGGTTACGGGGCAAATCTGCCTCTTTGGCAACAATACTTATACGGACTGCACGCCGCGCAGCATCAACGGCAAAAGCTATTACGCGGCAGTCCGGGACAATGTCCGTTTGGGCAGGTGGGCGGATGTCGGCGCGGGGTTGCGCTACGACTACCGCAGCACGCATTCGGACGACGGCAGCGTTTCCACCGGCACGCACCGCACCCTGTCCTGGAACACCGGCATCGTCCTCAAACCTGCCGACTGGCTGGATTTGACTTACCGCACCTCAACCGGCTTCCGCCTGCCCTCGTTTGCGGAAATGTACGGCTGGCGGTCGGGCGATAAAATAAAAGCCGTCAAAATCGATCCGGAAAAATCGTTCAACAAAGAAGCCGGCATCGTGTTTAAAGGCGATTTCGGCAACTTGGAGGCAAGTTGGTTCGACAATGCCTACCGCGATTTGATTGTCCGGGGTTATGAAGTGCAAATTAAAGACGGCAAAGAAGGAGTCAAAGGCGACCCGGCTTACCTCAATGCCCAAAGCGCGCGGATTACCGGCATCAATATTTTGGGCAAAATCGATTGGAACGGCGTATGGGATAAATTGCCCGAAGGTTGGTATTCCACATTTGCCTATAATCGTGTCCGTGTCCGCGACATCAAAAAACGCGCAGACCGCACCGATATCCAATCACACCTGTTTGATGCCATCCAACCCTCGCGCTATGTCGTCGGCTCGGGCTATGACCAACCGGAAGGCAAATGGGGTGTGAACGGTATGCTGACTTATTCCAAAGCCAAGGAAATCACAGAGTTGTTGGGCAGCCGGGCTTTGCTCAACGGCAACAGCCGCGATACAAAAGCCACCGCGCGCCGTACCCGCCCTTGGTATATTGTGGATGTGTCCGGTTATTACACGGTTAAAAAACACTTCACCCTCCGTGCGGGCGTGTACAACCTCCTCAACCACCGCTATGTTACTTGGGAAAATGTGCGGCAAACTGCCGCCGGCGCAGTCAACCAACACAAAAATGTCGGCGTTTACAACCGATATGCCGCCCCCGGCCGCAACTACACATTTAGCTTGGAAATGAAGTTCTAAACGTCCGAACGCCGCAAATGCCGTCTGAAAGGCTTCAGACGGCATTTTTTACACAAATTTCACCGTTCCCCATCCCTCCCGACAATACCGTAATCCCGAAACCCGTCATTCCCGCGCAGGCGTGCATCCGGGTCTGTCGGGTTTCGGTTTCTCCGATAGATTCTCGCTGCGTTGGGGTTTCTAGATTCCCACTTTCGTGGGAATGACGATTCAGATATTCCTAATAGCAAGCCGCCGGCGGGCATCATAGTCCTCTCTCCCTGTGGGAGAGGGTTAGAGAGAGGGCAGTAAGCCGCAAGGCTTGTATTGGGGCGGTTAGGGAATTTTTTGAGCGGGGGGGGAATTGCCGCAACTTGAAAAATGCCCTCTCCCAAACCCTCCCCCACAGGGGAGGGGCGGGTTGCAGCAGATTTTGCGGTTGCAGGTAGTTTGAAAAGCAGATTGGATAAGCAGCCGTTAATTACAGGTCGTCTGAAAAACAAAAAGCAGCCTGCACAAGCTATTTTCTTTTTCCTGGAATAGCGCATTGAAAAGAGTATGATAATGGAAACATAAAAGATTCCGGCAAATGTCCGTGCGCCGTTCCCCTCCGTCATTCCCGCTCAGGCGGGAATCCGGGTCTGTCGGGTTTCGGTTTCTCCGATAGATTCTCGCTGCGTTGGGGTTTCTAGATTCCCACTTTCGTGGGAATGACGATTCAGATATTCCTAATAGCAAGCCGCCGGCGGGCATCATAGTCCTCTCTCCCTGTGGGAGAGAGTTAGAGAGAGGGCAGTAAGCCGCAAGGCTTGTATTGGGGCGGTTAGGGAATTTTTTGAGCGGGGGGGGAATTGCCGCAACTTGAAAAATGCCCTCTCCCAAACCCTCCCCCACAGGGGAGGGAGCGGGTTGCAGCAGATTTTGCGGTTGCAGGTAGTTTGAAAAGCAGATTGGATAAGCAGCCGTTAATTACAGGTCGTCTGAAAAACAAAAAGCAGCCTGCACAAGCTATTTTCTTTTTCTTGGAATAGCGCATCGAAAAGAGTATGATAATGGAAACATAAAAGATTCCGGCAAATGTCCGTGCGCCGTTCCCCTCCGTCATTCCCGCGCAGGCGGGAATCCAGGTCCGTCGGCATAGGAACTTATCGGATAAAACGGTTTCTTGAGATTTGACATTCTAGATTCCCACTTCCGTGGGAATGACGGGGTGCGGGTTTCCGTGCGGATGCGTTCTAGATTCCCGCTTTCGCGGGAATGACGGGATTCCGGTTTGCGGATTGATTTGAAGTTGCAAAATCCCAACGGATCGGATTCCCGCCTGCGCGGGAATGACGGCGGAAGGTTTTTTGTCTTTCCTGATTATAGTGGATTAACAAAAATCAGGACAAGGCGAGGAAGCCGCAGACAGTACAAATAGTACGGAACCGATTCACTTGGTGCTTCAGCACCTTAGAGAATCGTTCTCTTTGAGCTAAGGCGGGGCAACGCCGTACCGGTTTTTGTTAATCCGCTATAAATGTCCGCAATCTGAAATCCCGGCCGTGGGGGCGACGGTATAAATATTTCTATTTCAATCCAATATAAAATGCCGTCCGAACATCGTTCGGACGGCATTTTTAATGCTTCGAATCAGTTGGTGCCGACTTTGATTTTCTGCCACAGGCTGACCGACAGTTTTTTCGCATCCGTACTCATTTGCGGCATGACGAAACCGTCTTTCATATCCTGCTCGTTCGGGAAGATGGAACGGGTGTTCACCAACTCGGCAGGCATTTTTTCGCGCGCCGGTTTGCTGGCGGGGGCGAAGGTTACGGCGATGCCGTTTTTCGCCGCGATTTCGGGGTCGAGCGTGTAGTTGATGTATTTGTGGGCGTTGGCGACGTTTTTCGCATCGGCGGGAATCAGCCAAGACTCAATCCAGAAGCCCATACCTTTCGGTGTCAGCACTTCGATGCCGACGTTGTTTTTCACTTCTTCGGAACGCGCTTTCGCCAAGTTCAAATCGCCGCCGTTGCCTGCCGCCAGGCAGATGTCGCCGCGCGCCAGCTCGTCGATGATGGACGGGCTGAAACGTTTGACGTCCGGACGGATAGACTTCAACACTTCCGCCGCCGCCTTCAAATCTTCAGGATTCGAACCTTTGGGGTCTTTGCCCAAGTAGTTCAGCAAAATCGGGAACATTTCGCTGGGGGTGTCCCACAAGGCGATGCCGCAGGATTTCAGCTTGCGGGTGTATTCGGGTTTGAACAGCAAATCCCAGCCGTTTTCGGGCAGCTTGCCGCCCAAAAGCTCTTTGCCCTTCGCCGTAATCGCAACCGTGTTCACGCCGGAGAAATAGGGGACGGCATACTGGTTGCCCGGGTCGGCGGCTTCCAGCATTTTCAAGAGTTCGGGATCGATGTTTTTATAGTTGGGAATCAGGTCTTTGTTGACTTTTTGATACGCGCCCGCCTCGATTTGGCGCGGCAGGAAGGCGATGCCCGGCACGACCAAATCGTAACCGGATTTGCCGGTCAGCATTTTGGCTTCCAGCGTTTCGTTGTTTTCGTACAAGTCGTAAGTCAGCTTCAGATTGTTGGCTTTTTTAAAGTCTTCGACCGTACTCTCGTCAACATAATTCGACCAGTTGTAGATGTTCAGAGTATCGGTGGCAGCGGCTTCGGCATTGGCAGCAGGTGCGCTGCCTGCTTGAGGCTGCACGGCGTTTTTTTCGCTGCCGCCGCAGGCTGCCAGAGACAGCGCGGCCAAAACGGCTAATACGGATTTTTTCATACGGGCAGATTCCTGATGAAAGAGGTTGGAAAAAAAGAAAACCCCGCGCCCCATAAACACCCCGGCGCAAGGTTTGGGCATTGTAAAGTAAATTTGTGCAAACTCAAAGCGATATTGGACTGATTTTCCTAAAAAATTACCCTGTTTCCAAAAAGGGGGGGGGAAACGGCCGCCCGATTTTGCCGTTTTTTTGCGCCGTCAGGGTGTCCGACGGGCGGATAGAGAAAAAAGGCTTGCATATAATGTAAACCCCCTTTAAAATTGCGCGTTTACAGAATTTATTTTTCTTTCAGGAGATTCCAATATGGCAAACAGCGCACAAGCACGCAAACGTGCCCGCCAGTCCGTCAAACAACGCGCCCACAACGCTAGCCTGCGTACCGCATTCCGCACCGCAGTGAAAAAAGTATTGAAAGCAGTCGAAGCAGGCGATAAAGCTGCCGCACAAGCGGTTTACCAAGAGTCCGTCAAAGTCATCGACCGCATCGCCGACAAAGGCGTGTTTCATAAAAACAAAGCGGCTCGCCACAAAAGCCGCCTGTCTGCAAAAGTAAAAGCACTGGCTTGATTTTTGCAAAACCGCCAAGGCGGTTGATACGCGATAAGCGGAAAACCCTGAAGCCCGACGGTTTCGGGGTTTTCTGTATTTCGGGGGTAAAGTTCGAAATGGCGGAAAGGGTGCGGTTTTTTATCCGAATCCGCTATAAAATGCCGTTTGAAAACCAATATGCCGACAATGGGGGCGGAGATGAATACACGAAATATGCGCTATATTCTTTTGACAGGACTGTTGCCGACGGCATCCGCTTTTGGAGAGACCGCGCTGCAATGCGCCGCTTTGACGGACAATGTTACGCGTTTGGCGTGTTACGACAGGATTTTTGCGGCACAGCTTCCGTCTTCGGCAGGGCAGGAAGGGCAGGAGTCGAAAGCCGTACTCAATCTGACGGAAACCGTCCGCAGCAGCTTGGATAAGGGCGAGGCGGTCATTGTTGTTGAAAAAGGCGGGGATGCGCTTCCTGCCGACAGTGCGGGCGAAACCGCCGATATCTATACGCCTTTGAGCCTGATGTACGACTTGGACAAAAACGATTTGCGCGGGCTGTTGGGCGTACGCGAACACAATCCGATGTACCTTATGCCGTTTTGGTATAACAATTCGCCCAACTATGCCCCGAGTTCGCCGACGCGCGGTACGACTGTACAGGAAAAATTCGGACAGCAGAAACGTGCGGAAACCAAATTGCAGGTTTCGTTCAAAAGCAAAATTGCCGAAAATTTGTTTAAAACCCGCGCGGATCTGTGGTTCGGCTACACCCAAAGATCCGATTGGCAGATTTACAACCAAGGCAGGAAATCCGCGCCGTTCCGCAATACGGATTACAAACCTGAAATTTTCCTGACCCAGCCTGTGAAGGCGGATTTGCCGTTCGGCGGCAGGCTGCGTATGCTCGGTGCGGGTTTTGTCCACCAGTCCAACGGACAGAGCCGTCCCGAATCGCGTTCGTGGAACAGGATTTATGCCATGGCAGGCATGGAATGGGGCAAATTGACGGTGATTCCGCGCGTGTGGGTGCGTGCGTTCGATCAGAGCGGCGATAAAAACGACAATCCCGATATTGCCGACTATATGGGGTATGGCGACGTGAAGCTGCAGTACCGCCTGAACGACAGGCAGAATGTGTATTCCGTATTGCGCTACAACCCCAAAACGGGCTACGGCGCGATTGAAGCCGCCTACACGTTTCCGATTAAGGGCAAACTCAAAGGCGTGGTACGCGGATTCCACGGTTACGGCGAGAGCCTGATCGACTACAACCACAAGCAGAACGGTATCGGTATCGGGTTGATGTTCAACGACTGGGACGGCATCTGAATACCGTTTCAAACGGCATATCAAGTTGCCGTGCCGTCTGAAGCCGCCGGCGGTTTGGCGGGGCGGGATAAAAAATTCGTTTGAATCCGGGCAAACGCGTATAATGTGCGGTTTGTACGGACTTTGTCGGAATCAAGCAAGATGACGGAACCTGCGGCCGAAGGCGGCAAAGCTGCCAAGGCGTTAAAAAAATATCTGATTACAGGCATTTTGGTCTGGCTGCCGATTGCGGTAACGGTTTGGGTGGTTTCCTATATCGTTTCCGCGTCCGACCAGCTTGTCAACCTGCTGCCGAAGCAATGGCGGCCGCAATATGTTTTGGGGTTTAATATCCCCGGGCTCGGCGTTATTGTTGCCATTGCCGTATTGTTTGTAACCGGGTTATTTGCCGCAAACGTGTTGGGCCGGCAGATTCTTGCCGCGTGGGACAGCCTGTTGGGTCGGATTCCGGTTGTCAAATCCATCTATTCGAGTGTGAAAAAAGTATCCGAATCGCTGCTGTCCGACAGCAGCCGTTCGTTTAAAACGCCGGTACTCGTGCCGTTTCCCCAATCGGGTATTTGGACAATCGCATTCGTGTCCGGTCAGGTGTCGAATGCGGTTAAGGCCGCATTGCCGCAGGATGGCGATTATCTTTCCGTGTATGTCCCGACCACGCCCAACCCGACCGGCGGTTACTATATTATGGTAAAGAAAAGCGATGTGCGCGAACTCGATATGAGCGTGGACGAAGCGTTGAAATATGTGATTTCGCTGGGTATGGTCATCCCTGACGACCTGCCCGTCAAAACATTGGCAGGACCTATGCCGCCTGAAAAGGCGGAGTTGCCCGAACAACAATAAAGCCGCCGTTCAGACGGCATTTTCCGTTTTCAGTTTAAATCAATAAAAGGTGATTTTATGCGTACCAACTATTGCGGCCTGATCAGCGAGCAATACTTAGGCCAAACCGTTACCGTCAAAGGCTGGGTACACCGCCGGCGCGACCACGGCGGTGTGATTTTTATCGACCTGCGCGACCGCGAAGGCATCGTCCAAGTCGTGATCGATCCCGACACGCCCGAAGCGTTTGCCGCTGCCGATTCCGCCCGTAACGAATACGTTTTGGGCATTGCCGGCCGCGTACGCAACCGTCCCGAAGGCACGACCAACGATAAAATGATTTCCGGCAAAATCGAGATTCTTGCCAAAGAAATCGAAGTGTTGAACGCCGCCGCTACGCCGCCGTTCCAAATCGACGACGAAAACATCAGCGAAAACGTGCGCCTGACCAACCGCGTTATCGACCTGCGCCGCCCTGTGATGCAGCGCAACCTGCGCCTGCGTTACCAAGTCGCTACGGGCGTTCGCCGTTATCTGGACGCGCAAGGCTTCATCGACATCGAAACGCCGATGCTGACCCGCTCCACTCCGGAAGGCGCGCGCGACTACCTCGTACCGAGCCGCGTTCATCCGGGCGAGTTTTTCGCGCTGCCGCAATCGCCGCAATTATTCAAACAACTGTTGATGGTGGCGGGTTTCGACCGTTACTACCAAATCACCAAGTGCTTCCGTGACGAAGACTTGCGCGCCGACCGCCAACCTGAATTCACTCAAATCGACTTGGAAACCTCGTTCCTGAACGAGGATGAAATCATGGACATCACTGAAGGCATGGCCAAACAAGTCTTCAAAGATGCTTTGAACGTAGATTTGGGCGACTTCCCACGCATGCCTTATTCTGAAGCCATGTTCTACTACGGCTCTGACAAACCGGACATGCGCATCAACTTAAAATTCACCGAGTTGACCGACCTGATGAAAACGGAAGAATTCAAAGTCTTCCGTGGCGCAGCCGACATGAAAGGCGGCCGCGTAGTCGCTCTGCGCGTGCCTAACGGCGCCAAATTCAGCCGCAAAGAAATCGACGAATACACTAAATTTGTCGGCATCTACGGCGCGAAAGGTCTGGCATACATCAAAGTAAACGATGCGGGCAACCTCTCCAACGGCGAAGACAGCGGCCTGCAATCTCCAATCGTAAAATTCTTGTCTGAAAACGCCCTGAAAGAAATCATCGAGCGTACCGCCGCGCAAAACGGCGACATCATCTTCTTCGGTGCGGACAAAGCCAAAGTCGTGAACGAAGCCGTCGGCGCATTGCGTATCAAAGTCGGCTTGGAACACGGCAAAGACAACGGCTACTTCACAGACGAATGGAAACCTTTGTGGGTTGTCGATTTCCCGATGTTCGAATACGACGAAGAAGCCGACCGCTACGTTGCCGTACACCATCCGTTTACCGCGCCTAAAGAAGGTCATGAAGACCTGATGGTTTCCGATCCTGCAAACTGCCTGGCCCGTGCCTACGATATGGTATTGAACGGCTGGGAAATCGGCGGAGGCTCTATCCGTATCCACCGTGCAGACGTACAAGAGAAAGTGTTTGCCGCGCTGAAAATCAGCCCTGAAGAGCAACAAGAGAAATTCGGCTTCCTCTTGGACAACCTGAAATTCGGTGCGCCTCCTCACGGCGGCCTTGCATTCGGCCTCGACCGTCTGGTAACGCTGATGACCGGTGCCGAATCCATCCGCGACGTGATTGCCTTCCCGAAAACACAACGCGCCCAATGCCTGCTGACCGATGCGCCCAACAGCGTGGACGATAAGCAGTTGCGTGAATTGAGCCTGCGTCTGCGTCAAAAAGCAGTTGAAACAAAAGAAGCATAAGGAAAACAGAGCCGTTTGACGGCTCTGTTTTTTCAGACGGCATTTACGCTTCTTGACTTCCCTCTAATTCAAACCTAATTTTGCTGTGTTTTAATGGCGGTATTGAAAAACACATCTTGTTCAATCAACCGATAAAAAAAGGACTGAAAATGAAAAAACTGTTATTGGCCGCCGTTGTTTCCCTAAATGCCGCAACCGCATTTGCCGGCGACTCTGCCGAGCGTCAGATTTACGGCGATCCCCATTTTGAACAAAACCGCACAAAAGCCGTGAAAATGTTGGAACAGCGCGGTTATCAGGTTTACGATGTCGATGCCGACGACTACTGGGGCAAACCTGTTTTGGAAGTGGAAGCCTATAAAGACGGCCGCGAATACGACATCGTGTTGTCTTACCCCGACCTGAAAATCATCAAACAGCAGCTCGATCGCTGACTCCTTTGATGGAAAGATGAACCAAAATGCCGTCTGAAGCGTTCAGACGGCATTTTGCCTGTTCCTCATCAGGTATGAGGCAGGCTTTTCTTATTAAAAAAATGACATTTCACGCTGATTTGTTATAATCATTCCTTTTCAACACGACAGACGGAGCAGGTTTATTATGCCTATCCTTACCATCCGTGAAGTGTGCAACATTAATCATTGGAGCATAGGTTATTATGATGTTGACGATTCCGGCGAAATCATCGTCCGCCCCAATCCCTCGCAACACAATCAAACTGTTTCACTGCAAAAACTGACTGAAGCCGTGCAACAAAAACATCAGGCGCGCCTGCCTGTTTTGTTTTGTTTTCCGCAAATCCTCGAACACCGCCTCCGCGACATTAACCGCGCCTTTCAGACGGCACGGGAAGAGTGCGGCTATAAGGGCGGTTATTGTTTGGTTTACCCTATCAAGGTCAACCAACACCGCCGCGTCATCGAGTCGCTTATGTCAAGCGGACAACCGCATGGTTTGGAAGCCGGTTCTAAAGCCGAACTGATGGCGGTTTTGGCACACGCCGGCACCCGGCAAACATTAATCGTCTGCAACGGCTATAAAGACCGTGAATATATCCGTTTCGCCTTGATGGGCGAAAAACTGGGGCATCAGGTTTATTTGGTGATTGAGAAGCTGTCCGAAATACAAATGGTATTGGAAGAGGCGGAAAAACTCGGCATCAAGCCCCGTTTGGGTGTGCGCGCCAGACTGGCTTCCCAAGGTTCGGGAAAATGGCAGTCTTCGGGTGGGGAAAAATCAAAATTCGGCTTGTCGGCTTCCCAAGTTTTGCAACTGGTCGATATTTTGAAACAAAAAAACAGGCTGGACTGCCTGCAGCTTTTGCATTTCCATTTGGGCTCGCAGCTTGGGAACATCCGTGATGTTGCCACAGGTGTACACGAATCGGCTCGGTTTTATGTTGAGTTGCACAAACTGGGGGTAAATATCCGCTGTTTTGATGTAGGTGGCGGGCTTGGCGTGGATTACGAAGGAAACCGCACACAATCGGATTGTTCCGTTAATTACAGCCTGAACGAATATGCCGCCACAGTCGTATGGGGCATCAGTCAGGCTTGTCTCGAACACGGGCTGCCGCATCCGACAATCATTACCGAGAGCGGGCGCGGCATTACCGCACATCACGCCGTTTTGGTTGCTAATGTTATAGGCGTTGAACGTTACAAACCGCGTCGGCTGGATGCGCCATCGCCCGAAGCACCGCGTGTGTTGCACAGTATGTGGGAAACTTGGACGGATATTTCCGCCTCGCGGGAAAAACGTTCCTTACGCAGCTGGATACACGAAGGGCAGTTTGATCTTGCCGATGTGCATAATCAGTATAATGTCGGGCTGTTGAGTTTGGCGCAACGTGCGTGGGCGGAGCAACTGTATTTAAATATCTGTCATGAAGTCGGCGAATTGTTTAATGAAAAACACCGGTCTCACCGAACCATTATTGACGAATTGCAAGAACGTTTTGCCGATAAGCTGTATGTCAATTTCTCACTCTTCCAATCTTTGCCCGATGCTTGGGGCATAGATCAACTTTTCCCTGTTTGTCCTATTACCGGTTTGAATGAACCGATTGCGCGCCGCGCCGTGTTGTTGGACATTACCTGCGATTCAGACGGTACGATTGACCACTACATCGACGGCGACGGCATCGCCGGTACGATGCCTATGCCTGATTATCCCGAAGAAGAGCCGCCGTTTTTAGGCTTTTTTATGGTGGGAGCATATCAGGAAATACTCGGCAATATGCACAATCTTTTCGGCGACACTGCCACTGCTGATGTTGTTGTAAGGGAAGACGGACAATTTACCGTCATCGATTACGATGAAGGAAACACCGTTGCCGATATGCTCGAATACGTTTATCAAGATCCGAAAGAGCTGATGAAACGCTATCGCGAACAAATCGAACATTCAGACCTTCCTGCCTCGCAGGCTATGTCTTTCTTAAAAGAACTCGAAGCGGGGCTTAATGGTTATACCTATTTGGAAGACGAATAGACGCATCAAGGTATCGGATATGTCGTCTGAAGCCCGATTTTCTTACTCAAACACCAATCATCACGACCGATTGAAACCAATTACAAGGAATCATTACGATGCAATACAGCACACTGGCAGGACAAACCGACAACTCCCTCGTTTCCAATAATTTCGGGTTTTTGCGCCTGCCGCTTAATTTTATGCCGTATGAAAGCCATGCCGATTGGGTTATTACCGGCGTGCCTTATGATATGGCGGTTTCAGGGCGTTCCGGCGCGCGTTTCGGTCCTGAAGCCATCCGGCGCGCCTCCGTCAACCTCGCTTGGGAGCACCGCAGGTTTCCGTGGACATTTGATGTGCGCGAACGCCTGAACATTATTGATTGCGGCGACTTGGTTTTTTCTTTTGGCGACAGCAGGGATTTTGTCGAAAAAATGGAAGCGCACGCCGGCAAATTACTTTCTTTCGGCAAACGCTGTTTGAGTTTGGGCGGCGACCATTTCATTACCCTCCCGTTGTTGCGCGCCCACGCCCGCTATTTCGGCAAACTCGCACTGATTCATTTTGACGCGCACACCGACACCTACGACAACGGCAGCGAATACGACCACGGCACGATGTTTTATACCGCCCCCAAGGAAGGCCTCATCGACCCGTCCCGTTCCGTACAAATCGGCATACGCACCGAACACAGTAAAAAATTGCCTTTTACTGTGTTGTCCGCCCCCAAAGTCAATGAAGACAGTGTTGAAGAGACCGTCCGTAAAATCAAAGAAACCGTCGGCAATATGCCCGTTTACCTGACTTTCGACATAGACTGTCTCGACCCGTCGTTCGCCCCCGGGACCGGTACGCCCGTATGCGGCGGCTTGAGCAGCGACAGGGCATTAAAAATCCTACGTGGGCTGACGGATCTCGACATCGTCGGTATGGATGTTGTAGAAGTTGCCCCCTCTTACGACCAATCCGACATTACCGCTTTGGCCGGCGCCACAATTGCCTTGGAAATGCTTTACCTTCAAGGTGCGAAAAAGGACTGAACGTCCGGCATCCCCCGGGTTTTCGCCGTGCCGTTCAAACGGCGTATTCAGTCTAATGAAAATTCAAATACTGAAACAAAAGTTGCCCGGAGCCGCATATCGGAAAGACGGTGAAATATCGTAATATAACTTATAAAACAATTAGTTAAATATTATTTTTCCGATTTTTCGGGACGGTCTTTTTTACGGAGGTCAATATGATGAAATTGGGTTTCAAACCGATACCCCTCGCCATTGCCGCAGTATTGTGCGCCCTGGTTTTGGCACTGCCCGTACCCGACGGGGTCAAGCCTCAGGCTTGGACGCTGCTGGCTATGTTTGTCGGTGTGATTGCCGCCATTATCGGCAAGGTTATGCCGTTGGGCGCGCTGTCGATTATTGCCGTCGGGTTGGTCGCAGTAACCGGCGTAACCGCCGACAAACCGGGCGCGGCGATGAGCGATGCGTTGAGTGCGTTCGCCAATCCGTTGATTTGGCTGATTGCCATCGCAGTTATGATTTCGCGCGGTTTGCTCAAAACAGGGCTGGGGATGCGTATCGGATATTTGTTTATCGCCGTTTTTGGAAGAAAAACGCTGGGCATCGGTTACAGTCTCGCTCTTTCCGAACTGCTGCTGGCTCCCGTTACCCCTTCCAATACCGCGCGCGGCGGCGGCATTATACATCCGATTATGCAGTCGATTGCCGGCAGTTACGGCTCCAATCCCGCAAAAGGCACAGAAGGCAAGATGGGTAAATATTTGGCTTTGGTCAATTATCATTCCAATCCCATTTCGTCGGCTATGTTTATTACTGCAACTGCCCCCAACCCTTTAATCGTCAACTTGATTGCCGAAAATTTAGGCAGTAGTTTCCGTCTTTCTTGGGGGGCGTGGGCGTGGGCAATGGCTGTTCCCGGCGTTATCGCCTTTTTCGTTATGCCTTTGATTTTATATTTTTTGTATCCGCCTGAAATTAAAGAAACGCCCAATGCTGTTCAATTTGCCAAAGACCGTCTGAGCGAGATGGGTAAAATGTCGGCAGACGAAATCATTATGGCGGTCATTTTCGGTATCTTGCTGCTGTTGTGGGCAGATGTTCCCGCCCTTATTACCGGCAATCACGCTTTTAGTATCAACGCCACCGCCACCGCATTTATCGGATTAAGCCTGCTTTTGCTTTCCGGTGTATTGACTTGGGACGATGTTTTGAAAGAAAAAAGCGCGTGGGATACGATTATTTGGTTTGGCGCATTGATTATGATGGCCGCATTTTTAAATAAACTCGGACTGATTAAATGGTTCTCCGGAGTGTTGGCGGAAAGTGTCGGCGGTTTGGGCGTTAGCGGCACGGCTGCGGGCGTAATCCTCGTGCTTGCTTATATGTATGCGCATTATATGTTTGCCAGTACTACTGCACATATTACCGCTATGTTCGGCGCATTTCTCGCTGCTGCCGTTTCACTGAATGCCCCGGCGATGCCGACCGCGCTGATGATGGCGGCCGCATCCAACATTATGATGACCCTCACTCATTATGCGACCGGTACTTCACCTGTGATTTTCGGCTCGGGCTACACCACAATGGGAGAATGGTGGAAGGCGGGTTTTGTCATGAGCGTAGTCAATTTTCTGATTTTTTCCGTTATCGGCAGCATTTGGTGGAAAGTTCTGGGATATTGGTAAAGGGAAAAATAAATTTCCAATCTGTGTTTATTTGATTGGGCGACTATTATCGTGAAATATGCCGTCTAAAGCCTTCAGACGGCATATTTGTGCGCTTGGATGTTGCAGAAAGCGGCAGGGCGGCGGTGTAGGAAAAGCCAAACAAAAACCAAACCGCCTGTCAACTTCTGATAAACATAAGTATTAAATAATCAGAAGGTTATTCAATTACCTAAACGCAAATTCCCCTGCCGTATCACATCTATTGAAAATAATACATCAACCGGCTCGGAAGCAGCCTGATCAGGTGATTCTACTTGCGGCGATGAATCGGCAGCCGGTTCGGTATAGGCAGTCGGCGTGCCGTCGGATTGGGTATTTAAATGCGCTTGTGCCTCGGGCGTGTGTACATCAGGCACTTCGGGCGTGCGTGTCTCGGATACTTCGGCAGAGTTGGTTTCCTCAGTTTGTTCAATGACTTCAGCTTGGCTGTATGAGGAAGAACCCTGTATCCACGCCAGCGATTTGAGCGGCATCTTCATCTTGCCGTTTTTGCCGCAGGTCAGACAGACGGCCGATCCGGTGCGGTCTTTGAGTACGGCATCGACTTTCTCGGGCGCGATGGTTTTGCCCTGTGTTTTTGCCCATTGCCCGATGCTTTTTTTCAGGGAGGCGGTGTCAAGGTTGTTCTTACCGTAAGGGTCGCGGAAGGCGGCAAGCCACAGGTTGCGATCCGCATCTTCATTGAGGCCCGCCATTTGATAGATGACGGAGGCGGGCGAGCCGGTGGCGATGGTTTTGGCAAACTCGAGCGCGTCGGGCGATTTCATGCGGACGCAGCCGTGACTCCGGATGCCCGGGACGCTGGCCGGTGCATTGGTTCCGTGTATGCCCAAACCGAGTTTCGGGTCTCCTAAGCGGACAAAAACCGGCCCCAAAGGGTTGTCCGGGCCGGCGGCTATGGTTTTTACGCCGTCGCCGCGTTCTTTCTGTATGGATTTTGGGATGTGCCAAACAGGGTTATAGGCTTTCGCCCCGATTTTATGTTCGCCTAGATTGGTTTGTGTCATCGCCCGACCTACTGCAACGGGATAAACCTTGGTCAGTTTGCCGTCGGTGTAGAGGAACAGGCGTTGCTGAGGGATGTTAATGAAGACATGTTGACCTTGTGCGACGGGGGAGACATCGGGAATGACGGTGTTTGCGTATGAAAAACCGCTTATCAATAGTGCGGCAGTGCGGCAGATTGTTTTATTCATATCAAAATATGGTGTGTGTCCGATAGGTTTTCGGCAAATCATACCTGAAACCGTACCAATTTGTGCGAAAATATGCGCTTCGGTACAGTGCGGACGGATTGGGTAATGGCAACGGAAACAAATATCGCGGAAATTTCCGCCTTGGATTATGAAGGCAGGGGTGTGGCAAAGGTCGGCGGCAAAACGATTTTCATTAAAGGGGCATTACTTGATTGTTTGATGCTGGGTTGCTTCAGGCTTTAACTCAGGAATATTTACATCATAATGAAAGTTTTTAGACAACAGCTTGAACAACTCGGCGCGCAAAATCAATATCGTTCGATTCCGGATTTGATTCATCAAGGGCGGTATATTACGCGGGAAAACCGCAAAATGCTGAATATGTCGTCTAATGATTATTTGGGGTTGGCATCAGATGAAAACTTACGCCGGTCTTTTTTGCAGCAATACGGCGGTAATTTTCCCTCTTTTACCAGTTCTTCATCACGTTTATTAACGGGCAACTTTCCTATTTATACCGATTTGGAAGAGCTTGTCGCACAACGTTTCCAACGGGAAAGCGCGTTATTGTTCAACAGCGGCTATCACGCCAATCTCGGTATTTTGCCTGCTTTGACGACGACGAAAAGTTTGATTTTGGCAGATAAATTCGTTCACGCCAGTATGATTGACGGCATCCGTTTGAGCCGGTGTGCGTTTTTCCGTTATCGTCATAATGATTATGAACATTTGAAAAATCTGCTTGAAAAAAACGTCGGAAAATTTGACCGCACTTTTATCGTTACCGAATCTGTTTTCAGTATGGACGGCGATGTGGCGGATTTGAAACAGCTTGTCCAATTAAAAAAACAGTTTCCCAATACTTATCTTTATGTGGATGAAGCCCACGCAATCGGTGTTTATGGGCAAAACGGATTGGGGATTGCCGAACGGGATAATCTGATTGCCGAGATTGATTTATTGGTCGGCACTTTCGGTAAAGCCTTAGCCTCGGTGGGGGCGTATGCCGTCTGCAACCAAGTATTGAAAGAATGTTTGATTAATCAAATGCGCCCATTGATTTTTTCAACCGCATTGCCGCCGTTTAATGTGGCTTGGACTTATTTTATTTTTGAACGATTGCCGCAATTCTCAAAAGAAAGAAGTCATCTTGAGCAGTTAAGCGCATTTTTACGGCGGGAAGTGGCGCATCGGACGCAAATAATGCCGAGCGAAACCTGTATCGTCCCCTATATTTTAGGCGGGAATGAAGCCACCCTTGCCAAAGCGGAATATCTGCAAGGTCAGGGTTATTATTGCCTGCCCATCAGACCGCCGACAGTACCAAAAAACACATCCAGAATCCGCCTGTCTTTAACTGCCGATATGACAACGGATGAAGTTCGGCAGTTTGCGGCGTGCCTGTAAGGATATGATATGAAAACAAAATTTTACAATCATCAAGGCGAACATTTAATCCTGTATTTTGCAGGTTGGGGAATGCCGCCCGATGCTGTAAATCATTTGATTTTGCCGGAAAATCACGATTTATTGATTTGCTATGATTATCAAGATTTAAATTTGGATTTTGATTTTTCCGCCTATCGGCACATCCGTTTGGTGGCGTGGTCAATGGGCGTTTGGGCGGCAGAGAGGGCATTGCAAGGAATAAGATTAAAATCCGCAACGGCAGTGAATGGCACAGGTTTGCCTTGCGATGATAATTTCGGTATCCCTTGCGCCGTTTTTAAAGGCACATTGGAGAATCTCACAGAAAATACTCGTTCAAAGTTTGAACGTAGAATCTGTGGCGATAAAGCATCTTTTGAAGATTACCAACAATTTCCCGCCCGTCCGTTTGACGAAATTCATCAAGAACTTACCGCACTTTTTGCGATGATCGGGCAAGATAGGCGTACAGATCTTATCCGCTGGACAAACGCCTTGTTCGGATCGGGCGATAAAATTTTTATTCCTGCCAATCAGCACCGATATTGGACACCGCGTTGCACCGTTCAAGAAACAGACGGCGGGCATTACCTGTTTTCAAGATTTACCCATTGGTCGGCACTATGGAATCACTGACTGCCATAAATAAACCGCGCATTCGGCAGGCTTTCCAAAAAGCATTAAGCGATTATGACAGGCACGCCTTAATCCAACAAAAAATGACGATTAATCTAATCGCGCATTTGCAAGATTATTTGCCGGATATGCCATTGGAAAACGTGTTGGAATTGGGCTGCGGCTCAGGAATGTTGAGTGCCTTGCTGCAAAAACAGATTTCAGCGAATTATTGGTTATTTAATGATTTGTGCGATGTACGAAGCCGACTGGCTGAAAAATTGCCTCAATCCTTTGATTTTTATTGCGGCGATGCGGAAAACTTTCCTTTTCAACGACAATTTGACTTAATCGCAAGCGCATCTGCCGTGCAATGGTTTCACCAACCCGACGCTTTTATCGCCCATTGCAAAACAGGCTTGAAAACAAACGGATTATTGGCGGTTGCGACCTTTGGCAAAGACAATTTAAAAGAAGTCCGCCAAATCACAAATATAGGCTTAAATTACCCGACTTTATCCCAATGGCAGGCTTGGTTAGCCAAAGATTTTGAGCTTTTATGGTGTGAGGATTTTAAGGTAATACTAGACTTTGATACGCCGTTAGATGTACTCAAACACCTTAAATATACAGGCGTTACCGCCACGAACCAAAAAAATTGGACAAGAAAAAATCTCAATGGATTTATTGGCGATTACTTGTCGGCGTTCGGTATGCCGTCGGGCAAAGTGCGCCTGACTTATCATCCGTTATTTTTTATCGCGCGCCACTCTGCGGCGGGCAGGCAATAAGGCAGCTTATGGGCAAAGTTATTTTTATATCGGGTATTGATACTGATGTGGGTAAAAGGTAATATGGCGAGCCTTATGCAGAAGGCATATTGTCAAACGTTAAATTATGGTATGATTTAAAATTTACAAGTCTATTTCAGTAAATCGTTAATAATAAAAGCGGACAATTTAATAATAAAAGCGGATAATTGGCCGTTGCAGGCGGTCAGCTATCCGCTCGTTACGGTATCGGGGGTTTCCTTTGGAAAACTCATTAATTATCGGTCTGGCACTGGCGGTATTGCTGATGCTTTTGGTTATGCGTGCGAAGCAGGGTAAGAAAACACCGAAGCGCAAATCCCAAGGTGTCGGCAATACGCAGGGGCAGCCGCCCGGAAGCAATGATTCGGACTGGGTCGATCAGACTTGGTCAATCGGTTTCAGACGGCACGCAACTCGACTGGTCTTGGAACGAAAGTGCCGAGACCGCATCCGCCGCCGTATCCGCGCAAGAAGTCGATCCGCTTACGGAGTATCAGGTTTATAAGCAATTCGGTTATCAGGGCAAGGCTGCCGAATCTTTGGCTGCCTATCTGGACGGCATTCCGGATGGTGAAGCGAAACCTGAGAACCTTATCCGCGAGCTGATCGATATCAATCTCGAAGTGGGGGATGTCGATGTTTTGGCAGACAATCTGCAAAAATACGGCAGACTGATTCCTTTCGAACTTTTGGCAAAATATATCGAACAGGCATTACAGCGAGATTCAAACCATTTGCGTATCCGCGTCTTGGCGGAAGAAGGTTTGGGATAGGGCACTCAGGAGATTGAAAAACGTGCGGAAGGCGGTTCTGCGACGGCAGCTTCCGCATCGCCCCCGCCGGATGTCGGCGGTAAGGCTTATGGAGCCGAAGAAATCAAGCGCATCCCGATTGTGCGGGGCAAAAAAGACGTGTCCGGAATCAGCCAAGAGAAAATCGGTGCGATTGCCGGCCTGGTCCGCGCCGATCAAGGTGCGAAAATCCTTAAAGACAAAGTCAGCTACGAAACGGCATCGAAACAATACGACCGTGCCATCCAAACTTCCGAAAAACCTGCAAACCTGATTATCGATGCGTTGAAACTCGATTACCAACACGCGGATATAGACCGTTTTGCCGGACATTTGTGGAAACTTTACCAAACGTTGGGCAACTACGGCAGGCAGGTTAAAGAGCGGATGCTGGGTTAGGGGTACAGCCTGGGTTACCATGAAGTTTTCGATGATTTGGAAAAGGGGGCGAACGATCGGCAAATCAAAGACATCGGTATGAGGCACGGGTATCTGCCGAAAAATATACAGAAATTCAAAGCGCAACATCGGGATTTGGTGCTTCAAGATTCTTCGTTGATCAACACTGGTTCGTCTCCGGCAGACGATGCGGTTAAAGAAGTAGAGTCGTTGCTGATGTATGGTCAGATTGAAGCGGCAATGGATGTGTTGGAGCAGGCGGTATTGAAATATCCCGACGAATCCCAGCTTTATATTACGTTGATCGATATTTATGAACGTACTGAAGATTGGGATAGGTTGGGGCAGTTTTTAAGGGTATTGAGGGAACGTGCGGACAGGCTTCCTGAAGAGGTCGTTATGCTGATGAGCCGGCTGCTGCAGCGTATGAATCAAAATATTAAAAAAATAAAACGGTACGGAAAATAAAAATGGAAGTTCAACTGCCGAAAATTAAAACAGTACGCGTAATGTTGGCGGGGATGACGGCGCAGCAGGAATCCGTTTTCAAAATGGCATTCAAAATGCACAATACCACCCGTTATGAAACAGTATCCCCTTCAGACGGCAGTGCCGTGCCCGATTTGGTTTTGGCGGATACCGATGCCGAGGGCGGTTTTGAACTTTGGAAAGAGCTTGCCGGGCGTTATAAGGCTATACCCGTCGCCGTCTGTTCGGAGAAAGTTCCCGATTCTGAAGTTCCCTACCTGCCCAAACCGATTCGGTTTGAAACATTGTTTCCTATGCTCCGCAAGTTATTGCAGGGCGAGAATGTTTATGGGAAATCGTTTATTGCACCCGCAGACCGGTCGGCGAAAAACAACGGGAATGTGCAGCGTACGGTTACGATACGCCAGTTTAACCCGAATAAAGGATTATTGGGGGCGTTGCGGTTTGCGGAAAAGAACAGGCAGGACATCGCTATCTTGCATGGAAATAAGCCGGTCCTTAATTGTTTTCCCCTCGATACAACGGGTTTTGCTGACAGAAAGTGTGTAAAAACTCGAAGAATTGTGCAAAGACGAAAATTTGCAGGTCAGTTGCAAGACTGTTCCCGATAACTCGCAATGGCGCGAAAAGGCTAAAGTAGGCATTATGTCCTGTATGTGGCAGTTTTCCATTTGGACGGCGCAGGACAGGTTGATTTATCCGATTTTTCCCGATACTCCGTTTACGTTGAAATCTTGGCCAAACCTGACCCGGTAGGCAAATGTGCCGGGGTCGATACGCTTGTCGGCATTTTTGACCAAGGCATCCGTCAACCTTAACGTGTTGTATAAAGTGATGCCTTTAAACCTCAATGATATTCTGAATTATCTTGCGGCAACCTATACAACCGGGTTTTTGTCGGTAGATTTGAAAACGGTTTCACAACAGGCATACTCCGATATGGCGGATAAAATAAATATCGGGGCCGATTCTGCTTCTGATAGTGAAATGATGAAAAAAGCGGAAAAAATCACGACACCATCCCAATCCCAGTCGCGCGGCCTTCTGCAAAGACTGATGAAAAAACTGTTGGGCAGCTAAGAGGCGGAGAGATGAGAGAAAATAAAATTATTTTCACAGGACCTGTCGGCGTAGGGAAAACCACTGCCATTGCGGCTATTTCGGACGAAGCACTCGTCCAGACCGATGCTTCCGCATCCGACATGACTTTGGATAGGAAAAGGAATACGACAGTGGCGATGGACTACGGGCCATCAGCTTGGATGAGGATACCAAAGTCCATTTATATAGTACGCCCGGTCAGGAACGGTTCAACTTTATGTGGGAAATCTTAAGCCAAGGCAGTATGGGTTTGGTATTGCTTTTAGATAATGCCCGAACCAACCCGTTGAAAGATTTGGAATTCTTTTTACATTCGTTTCGAGGGCTGCTGGAGAAGGCATCCGTCGTTGTCGGTATTACCAAGATGGATATACGCTCTCAGCCCGGTATCGACGTGTATCACAAATATCTTGCAAAACATAATCTTAATGTTCCGGTTTTTGAAATTGATGCCCGTAAGGAAGATGACGTAAAACAATTGGTTAGCGCAATGTTATTTTCTATTGATCCGGGACTGGAGGTTTAATATGGAATCAACACTTTCACTACAAGCGAATTTATATCCCTGCCTGACTCCTGCCGGTGCATTTTATGCCGTATCCAGCGATGCCCCCAGTGCCGGTAAAACTTTGTTGCGCAGCCTGTTGAAAGCGGATGCGGACGAAGTGGTCAGCAGTGAGAAGCTGCTCGCGGGCGGACACCGCCGACATCGATACCGCTTTGAACCTGTTGTACCGTTTGCAAAAACTCGAATTCCTCTATGGCGATGAAAACGGTCATTCAGACGGCATCAATTTGTCGGACGAGCAATTGCCGTTGCTGATGGAACAATTGTCCGGCAGCGGTAAGGCATTATTGGTCGATCGGAACGGTCTGTATCTTGCCAACGCCAATTTCCATCATGAGTCGGCGGAAGAGTTGGGGTTGTTGGCGGCAGAAGTCGCACAGATGGAAAAGAAATACCGGCTGCTGATTAGGAACAACCTGTATATCAACAATAACGCTTGGGGCGTTTGCGATCCTTCCGGTCAGAGCGAATTGACATTTTTCCCATTGTATATCGGTTCAACCAAATTTATTTTGGTTATCGCCGGCATTCCCGATTTGAGCAAAGAGGCATTTGTTACTTTGGTAAGGATTTTATACCGCCGTTACAGCAACCGCGTGTAAAACTTGGGACAGGAGGGATTATGCAGCAATTATTGATTTCAATCCTTGAAGATTTAAATAATACATCTACGGATATTATCGCGTCTGCCGTTATCTCAACCGACGGATTGCCGATGGCGACAATGCTTCCTTCACATTTGAATTCGGACAGGGTAGGGGCGATTTCTGCCACTTTGCTTGCTTTGGGGAGTCGCTCGGTGCAGGAACTCGCCTGCGGGGAATTGGAACAAGTGATGATTAAAGGAAAATCAGGCTATATCCTTTTAAGTCAGGCGGGTAAAGATGCCGTGTTGGTGCTGGTGGCAAAAGAAACCGGCAGACTTGGTTTAATCCTATTGGATGCCAAACGTGCGGCAAGGCATATTGCGGAAGCCATATAACATATAAAGATTGCGGGCTTGCAGATAAGTGCAATCGATTGTCAATTTATATTGACACGTTCGGTATTTCTGTTTTATTATTCGCGTTTACTCCCCGATAGCTCAGTCGGTAGAGTGACGGACTGTTAATCCGCAGGTCCCTGGTTCGAGCCCAGGTCGGGGAGCCAAATTCCAAAACCCTCTAAGTATTTTCTTAGAGGGTTTTGTTTTACCGGCGGTCAGAAACGCATTTTTGAGATGATTGTTTTGAGATGGAATAAAATCTTTGCAAAATTCCTTTCGTGATGGTTATGAAAAATAAATTTCTAAAGATTTAATTGGTTATTTTTATAATTTTGAAATTTATCGGTTTTGTAAAGGTCTCGGGATAAGCAATTTCGGTCTTCGGCGCGTCTTTTACGCCAAACCCATAAGAATTTTGAGGGTAATCTTCATCGTTTTGCCTGAATTGCCGACGCAAAGCGATTTATCGGCGGTTGTGTTTGAGCGTTTGATTGCAGCTTGCCCAATCTCAAATATTTCTAAATACCAATTGAAATTCAATATTTTATAAAAACACTGATTTGGAACGAACAGATTTATAAAAATTCCGTGTATCCTTGAGTAAGGGAGTTGATTGAAAAGACTTGTTTGATTGATGATGAAGAATAAGTTAATTAATGTCTTATTTGGTATTCGTTCTATTCATATTTTTTCCCAGTTCCTTCACTAAAAAATCCAAAAATACGCGTAAGCGGAGGTTGACGGCTTTATCGCTGTAATAAACAGCATTAAAGGGGTGTGTTTTATTGGAGGTTTGTTCGGCGAATAGGGGAATTAACTTTCCTTCAGTGATGTCGTTGTCAACCAAAAAATCTGATAAGCAAGCAATACCGCAACTTGAAAGGCACAACGAGCGTAAGATTTCACCGCTGCTGGCGGTAAAGTGCGGTGAAATTTTATAGGGATTTCCCTGCGCATCTAAAACCGCCCATGTATTTAGAGAACCGGGTTCTGTGAAGCCTAAACATTGATGGTTGGCAAGATCTTCTGCAGATTGTGGCGTGCCGTGTTTTGCTAAATATTCAGGACTGGCGACTACGCGGAAGTGGCTGTCAAACAGATGGCGTGCACGCAGCCCGGAATCGTCCAATTCTCCGGCCCGTAAGGCAATATCGACTTTGCGTTCAATCAGATTGATATAGCCTTCGGAAGAAACGAGCGAAAGTCGGATATGCGGATAGCGTTCGTTGAATTTTGCTGCCAGCGGCGCCAGCAGATGCAGCACCATCGGCATCGCGGAATCCACGCGCAACACGCCTTGCGGTACTTCGTGCACTGCCAGCATTTCGGTTTCCGCCGCTGCCATTTCTTGCAGGATTCTCTGCGCGCGGCGGAAATATTGCGCGCCTTCTTCCGTCAGATTGAGTTGCCGCGTGGTGCGGTTGAGCAGGTTCACGCCCAACTTTTCCTCCAGCCGTTTGACGATGCGGCTTACGGCAGAATTTGCCATCTCCAACTGCTCCGCCGCACGGCTGAAGCTGCCGCTTTCCACCACTTGAACAAATACGGTCAGTTCTTCTGAATTGGTTTTCATCGTGTTTCCTTTTCGGTTGGAACCCCACCCTTTAGGGCGGCAGGATCAGACTTTATTTGGGAAGGGCGTAACCCCTTCCCAATCAGGACGGCACATAGGGAGACGATTTATGTGTCATCCCGTGTGTTGAAACATCTGATTATTCCATTTGACGCAAAAGTGTTTTCTTATTTTTGCACTTTTAAATCATAAAGTAAAACGGTACAATACATTCATCAATTCACAAACGAGGTAACAAATGAATATTTTATTATTAGACGGCGGCAAAGCGTTCGGACATTCTCACGGCGGGTTAAACCACACGCTTCACAAAAAAGCGAAAGAAGTTTTGACCGCGCTCGGACACAATGTTCAAGAAACCGTGATTGATGCCGGCTATGATGTTGAGGCGGAAATCGAAAAATTCGTTTGGATGGATGCTGTGATTTGGCAGATGCCGGGCTGGTGGATGCACGAGCCTTGGACAGTGAAAAAATATATGGACGAAGTCTTTACCGGCGGACACGGCAAACTCTACCAAAGCGACGGCAGACACCGCGTCAATCCGACTGAGGGCTACGGCACAGGCGGCTTGTTGCAAGGCAAAAAACATATGCTTTCACTGACTTGGAATGCGCCGATTGAAGCCTTTACCCGCGAAGGCGATTTCTTTGAAGGCAAAGGCGTTGATGTTTTGTATATGCACTTCCACAAAGCCAACGAGTTCATCGGCTTGAGCCGCCTGCCGACATTCTTATGTAACGATGTGGTTAAAAATCCGCAAGTGGAAAAATACTTGGCAGATTATCAGGCACACTTGGAAAAAGTGTTCGGCTAATTAAAAATCCATCTTCAACACGGAGATGGATTTTGTTTGTTTCGTTGATTTTGTGTCAGTTTCAGATGTGGGTGCTTATCCGGACGGGTCGTCTGAAAATGTTTGCCCCAATGCAAAAAAATCACTGCAAACCTTCACAAACGGGGCTGGTAGTGATTTTTTCAAATCAAACAGATTGAAAACCTGCGCCGAATTGTTCAGACGGCATTATTTTTTCAATTCCGCCAAAATCCCGTCAACGGTTTTCTTCGCGTCGCCGAAACACATCACGCTGTTTTCGTTGAAGAACAGCGGGTTTTGTACGCCTGCGTAGCCGGTGTTCATCGAGCGTTTGAATACGACGACTTCTTTTGCCTTCCATACTTCTAAAACCGGCATACCTGCAATCGGGCTGTTCGGATCGGTTTGGGCGGCAGGGTTGACGGTATCGTTCGCACCAATCACCAAGACCACATCGGTTTCGGGGAAGTCGTCGTTGATTTCGTCCATTTCCAAAACAATGTCGTAGGGGACTTTGGCTTCGGCGAGCAGTACATTCATATGACCGGGCAGGCGGCCGGCGACGGGGTGGATGCCGAAGCGTACTTCGATGCCGTTTTTACGCAAAAGCTCGGTAATTTCGGCAACGGGGTATTGTGCCTGCGCCACTGCCATGCCGTAGCCCGGGGTGATAATGACGCTGCTTGCGCCTTTCAGCATTTCGGCAACATCGGCAGCTTTGACTTCTCGGTATTCCTCTATCTCTTGGCTGCCGGAAGACGATATGCCGCTGTCGCTGCCGAAACCGCCGGCAATCACGGAAACAAACGACCGATTCATGGCTTTGCACATAATGTAGGACAGAATTGCGCCGCTTGAGCCGACCAGCGCGCCGGTAACGATGAGCAGGTCGTTGGAGAGCATAAAGCCTGCCGCTGCGGCCGCCCAGCCGGAGTAGGAGTTGAGCATAGATACGACCACGGGCATATCCGCGCCGCCGATGGAGGCAACCAAGTGCCAGCCGAATGCGAGGGCGATCAGGGTCATAATCAGAAGGATGAAGCCGCTGCCGTCAATGCCGACAAATACGAGCAGCAACACAAACGATACGGCGAGCGCCAGTGCGTTGAGCTTGTGTTTGGCGGGCAGTTGCAGCGGGCTGCTGCTGATTTTGCCGTTGAGTTTGCCGAATGCGGCCAGTGAGCCGGTAAAGGTTACCGCGCCGATGAAAATGCCCAAATAGACTTCGACCAGATGGATGGTGTGCATATCGTGCGAAACGTTGCCCGGCTCGATGTAGCTGTTGAAGCCGACCAAAACGGCTGCCAAGCCGACGAAGCTGTGCAGAAGTGCAATCAGTTCGGGCATTTCGGTCATTTCTACTTTTTTGGCTTTGTGGATGCCGATTGCCGCGCCGATGAGCATGGCGATGATAATCCAGCCCAGTCCGTGGGTATTGTCGGAAAAGACCGTTACGAAGAGGGCGACCGCCATACCGGCGATACCGGAATAGCAGCCCCGTTTGGCGGTTTCCTGTTTGGACAGCCCCGCCAGTGAGAAGATGAATAAAATTGCGGCAACGATATACGCCGCTGTTACGAGTCCTGAAGACATGGAAATTCTCCGATTTTCGATGATTTGTTTTCAATGCCGTCTGAAAAATTGACGTTCGTGTTTTCAGACGGCATCTGTTTCAAGCAGCCGCGACAAACAGTCCGACGGTGCAGGCAAATCCGCCCGCCCACATCAGCGAGCGCAATGCTGCTTTGTCTGCGATGTAGCACCAGATAAAGGCGAGGCGGAACAGGATGAACAATCCGGCAAGCGTGTTGACGGTTGCTTGTCCGGCATTGCCGGTTGCGTGTGCCGTCAAAACGGCGGCGGCAAACGGTGCAAAGGCTTCAAAACCGTTTTGCTGCGCGGCGTGGGCACGGGCGGCTGCGCCTTGCGTATGTGCCAGAAAACCGCGAGGATTGTGGTTGTCTTTAAACCGGAATCCGCCTGCTTTTTTGGCATACGCCGCACAAAAAAGCGGCAATAGGCAGGCAATCAGAATGCACCAATAGGCGAAAGTCATGGCTTACCCTTTCTTAAACATATTCAGCATACGCCGTGTAACCGCAAAGCCGCCGAAGATATTGATGCCGGCAATCAGGATGGCAACAAACGACAGCAGCGAAACGAAGCCGTTGCCCTGACCGATTTGCAGCAGCGCGCCGACGACGATGATGCCGGAGATGGCGTTGGTTACCGACATCAGCGGTGTGTGCAGCGAGTGGCTGACGTTCCAAACGACATGGTAGCCGATGACGCAGGCGAGGACGAAGACGATAAAGTGGTTCAAGAATGCTGCGGGTGCGACCGCGCCGACCCACAGCACCAATACGGCGGCGATGGCGGCGGGCGCGAGTTTTTTCCACAGGGGAACAGGTTTCGGCTCGGGCTTGGCGGCAGGCGCGGCTTTTTCAGACGGCGTTTGCTGCGGCCGGGCGGAAACCTGAATCGGCGGAGGCGGGAAGGTGATTTCGCCGTCGCGGGTAACGGTCATATTGCGGATAATCACGTCTTCGAAGTCCAGCGTGATTTCGCCGTCTTTGTTCGGGCTTAACAGCTTGGTCAGGTTCACCAAGTTGGTGGCGTAAAGCTGGGAAGACTGTCCGGCAAGGCGGTTTGCCATGTCGGTGTAGCCGATGATTTTCACGCCGTTGCCGGTTACGGACAATTCGCCCGGTCGGGTGAGTTCGCAGTTGCCGCCCGTCGCCGCCAAATCGACGATGACGGATCCGGATTTCATGCTTTCCACCATTTCTTTGGTAATCAGCTTGGGAGCGGGTTTGCCCGGAATGGCGGCGGTGGTGATGATGATGTCCACTTCTTTCGCCTGTTCGGCAAAGAGCTTCATTTCGGCGGCGATAAATTCGTCGCTCATCACTTTGGCGCAGCCGTCTCCGCTGCCGCCCGATTCTTGCAGGAAGTCGAGTTTCAGGAACTTACCGCCCATCGATTCGATTTGTTCCGCCACTTCCAAGCGGGTATCGAACGCGCGCACCACTGCGCCGAGCGAATTTGCCGTACCGATTGCCGCCAAACCCGCCACACCTGCACCAATCACCAAAACCTGCGCAGGCGGCACTTTGCCGGCGGCAGTGATTTGACCGGTGAAGAAACGGCCGAAGGCGTTGGCGGCTTCAATCACGGCGCGGTAGCCGCTGATGTTTGCCATTGAAGACAAAGCGTCCAAGGCCTGAGCGCGGGAAATGCGGGGAACCATGTCCATCGCCAGCGCGTTGACTTTCTTGGCGCGCAAGGCCTCGACCAAAGCCTCGTTTTGGCGCGGCCACAGGAAGCTGACGATGGTTTGACCTTCTTTGAGCAGCGGCAGCTCGCCTTCGGACGGCGCGTTGACCTTATAAATTAAAGGGCAGGCCCAAACCGCCGCTTTGTCGGCAACGGTTGCGCCTGCTGTTTGGTAAGCGGCATCGTCCAAACTTGCCGCCAAACCTGCACCGCTTTCGACAACGGTTTCAAAGCCTAGTTTGCCCAGCAGGGCAACGGTGGCGGGCGTGCAGGCGACGCGGGTTTCGCCGGATAATGACTCGCGTGGGATACCGATTTTCATCTCTGAATCCTTTTTCGGGTTGTTCATATGTATCGTGGGTTAAATTTAAATCGGTGCAGGGCGGAGCAACGCCGTACCGGTTTAAAACCGATTCACTTCAAATGTTAATATATTTTAGATAATCCCCTTATAACGAATTTTCATCAGGCTGGCAATAGTTGCGCATTTTCCCGTGTTGTCCGACACATACTGCCGTTTGCGTTTGAAGTCGTTTTCCGATTGCAGGCACGCCCGCCGTAACATTCTTTGCCGTTTCACTATATAATCCGCATTTTTTGAGCCGCCGTTATGCCGCAAGCCCTCGTCCTCCAATTTCCCTCCGCCGAAGCCCTGCCTTCCGACTTCCCCTCACGCCTGCCCGAACCTGATTATGCTGATGAAAAGCGTATGCGTTTTATTGTTGAAGAAGGATTTTCTTTAAGCGAAAAAGACGCGGCGTTACTGGACAGCCGTCAAATCGACCACGCCGTTTTGCCCAATATGGCGTTTGGCGAACTCGGGCTGATTGTCAGCGATATGGATTCGACGCTGATTACCATCGAATGTATCGATGAAATTGCGGCAGGTGTGGGTTTGAAAGGCAAAGTAGCGGAAATTACCGAGCGCGCCATGCGCGGAGAGTTGGATTTCGGACAGTCTTTACGCAGCCGCGTTGCGTTGTTGGCGGGATTGGACGAACAGATTTTGGCGGACATTTATGAAAACGTTTTGAAGCTCTCGCCCGGTGCGGAATTTTTGTTGGACGAATGCAAAAGGCACAATGTGAAATTCCTGCTGGTGTCCGGCGGGTTCACGTTTTTTACCGAAAGGCTGCAACAACGGCTCGGCTTCGAATACCAACACGCCAATATTTTGGAAATTGAAAACGGCAGGTTGACCGGCCGTCTGAAAGGCAGAATCATCGACGCGCAGGCAAAGGCGGATTTATTGCGCGAATACCGCAGCCGCCTCGGATTGCAGCCGCATCAGGTGTTGGCGATGGGCGACGGTGCGAACGATATTCCGATACTCAAAGAAGCGGGCATAGGCGTGGCTTACCGCGCCAAACCGAAAGCGCGGGCCGCCGCCGATGCCTGTATCAACTTCGGCGGTTTGGAGCGTGTACGCGGCCTGTTCGGATAGGCGGATAGGAAACGGATGCCGTCTGAAAGGTTTTCAGACGGCATTTGAACGGCAGGAACGACAGTGGGACGCAGAAAACTTTGGTTTGCCCTGGCGGCAGCAGGCGTTATCGGCGGTTTGGTCGGCATTGTGCTGACGGAACTGATGCACTTCATACGGATACGGCATACGGTTATGACGCGGACGGTGCGTACATCTCGTTCCGCGAAGGTGTGGCACAGGCTTTCGGTATGCGGCGCGTTGCCATGCTGACGCTGTGCGGCGCGATCGCAGGCGGCGGCTGGTGGCTGCTCAAACGTTTCGGCAAGCCGCAAATCGAAATCAAAGCCGCCTTGAAGCAGCCGTTGCAGGGGCTGCCGTTTCTGACGACGGTTTTCCATGTTCTGCTGCAAATCATAACGGTCGGACTCGGTTCGCCGCTCGGACGCGAAGTCGCCCCGCGTGAAATGACTGCCGCGTTTGCTTTTGCCGGCGGCAGGCGGTTGGGTTTGGACGAAGGCGAAATGCGCCTCTTGATTGCCTGTGCGTCCGGAGCGGGTTTGGCGGCGGTGTATAACGTGCCGCTCGCCTCCACGCTGTTTATCCTCGAAGCGATGTTGGGCGTGTGGACGCAGCAGGCGGTTGCCGCCGCATTGCTGACTTCCGTCATCGCCACCGCCGTCGCGCGCATCGGCTTAGGCGACGTGCAGCAGTATCATCCCGCCAACCTTGCCGTAAATACTTCATTGCTTTGGTTTTCCGCCGTCATCGGCCCGATACTTGGCGCAACCGCCGTCTTTTTCCGGCGCACCGCCCAAAAATTCCCCTTCATCAAGCGCGACAATATCAAAATCATTCCCTTGGCCGTCTGTATGTTTGTACTCATCGGTGTGATTGCCGTTTGGTTTCCCGAAATTTTGGGCAACGGCAAAGCAGGCAACCAACTGACTTTTGGCGGTTTGACCGGCTGGCAATACAGCCTTGAGTTGACCGCTGTCAAATGGGCGGTCGTTTTGATGGCGCTGGCGGCAGGCGCATACGGCGGACTGATTACGCCGTCTATGATGCTCGGCAGCACCATTTCTTTTGCAGCCGCCGCCGCGTGGAACAGCGTCTTCCCCGAAATGCCGTCTGAAAGCGCGGCAGTCGTCGGAGCGGCGGTGTTTCTCGGCGTATCGCTCAAAATGCCGCTGACCGCCATTGTGTTCGTATTGGAACTGACCTACGCGCCGCTGTCCCTGCTGCTGCCTTTGTGCATCGGCATGGCGGGGGCATTGGGAACATCGGGAAAAATGGGCTTCAAATGAATGCCGACAAATGCCGTCTGAAAGGTTTCCAGACGGCATTTCTTTGTAAATTGTCAACAATATCTGCAAAAACCTACTGCCAAAAAACTGAAAATAGCGGATAATACCGCCCCGAAAAAGATCCCCTTTCACCATCCAACCGTCAGAAAAGGAAGCCCCAATGTCCGTCATCAAACGCGCCCTGATCAGCCTGTCCGACAAGGCAGGCGCGGTTGAATTTGCCCAAAACCTGCACAAGCTCGGTGTCGAAATCCTCTCCACCGGCGGCACGGCGAAACTGCTTGCCGGTGCGGGCGTTCCCGTGATTGAAGTCGCCGACTACACCGGTTTTCCCGAAATGCTCGACGGCCGCGTGAAAACCCTGCATCCGAAAATCCACGGCGGTATTTTGGGTCGGCGCGATTTGGACGAACACGTCGCCAAGATGGAAGAGCACGGCATCGGCAACATCGACCTTGTGTGCGTCAACCTCTACCCCTTCGCCGCCACCATCGCCAAGCCCGGCTGCACACTGGAAGACGCAATTGAAAACATCGACATCGGCGGCCCGACCATGGTGCGTTCCGCCGCGAAAAACTGGAAACACGTCGCCATCGTTACCGATACCGCCGACTTCCCCGCCATTGCCGCCGAACTCGAAGCCAACAACGGCGCGTTGAGCGACAAAACCCGTTTCAACCTCTCACGCAAAGCATTCAGCCACACCGCCCAATACGACGGCATGATTTCCAACTACCTGACCTCCCTTTCAGACGACGTTTTGAGCGGCCAGCCCCAAATCGGCGAATTCCCAAGCCGGTTCAACCAAAGCTGGATTAAAGTGCAAGACATGCGCTACGGCGAAAACCCGCATCAGCGCGCCGCGTTTTACCGCGATATTGACCCCGCCGCAGGCAGCCTTTCCGCCTACAATCAACTGCAAGGCAAAGAATTGTCTTACAACAACATCGCCGATGCCGATGCCGCTTGGGAAGCCGTCAAATCCTTTGACGCGCCCGCCTGCGTGATCGTGAAACACGCCAATCCGTGCGGCGTAGCCGTTGCAGCCGATACCTTGACCGCCTACAAACTCGCCTACGCCACCGACACCACCAGCGCGTTCGGCGGCATCATCGCCTTCAACCGCGAAGTCGACGGCGAAACCGTCAAACAGATTACCGACAACCAATTTATGGAAGTCCTCATGGCGCCGAAGTTTACCGCCGAAGCCCTTGAAATCGCCGCCGCCAAGAAAAACGTGCGCGTATTGGAAGTGCCGCTCAAAGCAGGTGCCAACCGCTTTGAACTCAAACGCGTCGGCGGCGGACTGTTGGTACAAACGCCCGACATCAACCGCATCAACCGCGCCGATTTGAAAGTCGTCTCCAAACGCCAACCGACCGAGCAGGAATGGAACGATTTGCTGTTTGTCTGGAACGTCGCAAAATACGTCAAATCCAACGCCATCGTCTTCGGCAAAGGCGGCCAAACCTACGGTATCGGCGCAGGCCAAATGAGCCGCGTGGACAGCACCCGCATCGCCGCCCGCAAAGCGCAAGATGCCGGTCTCGACCTCAACGGCGCATGTGCCGCTTCCGATGCCTTCTTCCCATTCCGCGACGGCGTGGACGTGATTGCCGAACAGGGCATCAAAGCCATCATCCATCCGGCAGGCTCGATGCGCGATCAGGAAGTTTTCGACGCGGCGGACGAACACGGCATCGCCATGGCGGTAACCGGCATCCGCCACTTCCGCCATTAAGGCAGACGAACAAGGCAATGCCGTCTGAAGGGTTTTCAGACGGCATTTTTGCGCTATTTACCGTAATCCTGAAATCCCGTCATTCCCACGCAGGCAGGAATCTAGATGAGAATCCATCCTGTCAGAAATACCCGAATCGTCAGGAATACCCGTGTCATCATTCCCGATACACCGTAATCCTGAAACCCGTCATTCCCGCGCAGACAGAAATCCGGATTTGTCCGCGCGGAAACTTATGCGCCGCCATTCCCGCGAAGGCGGGAATCCGGACCGTTCGGTTTCGGTTATTTCCGATAAATTCCTGCTGCTTTTCATTCCTAGATTCCCACTTTCGCGGGAATGACGAAGGAGTGGGAATCCGGTTTTTGAGTTCCGGCCATTTCCGACAAATTGCTTTGGCATTGGATATTTCCTATTTTAATCCACTATAGTGGATTAACTTTAAACCAGTACGGCGTTGCCTCGCCTTAGCTCAAAGAGAACGATTCCCTAAGGTGCTGAAGCACCAAGTGAATCGGTTCCGTACTATTTGTACTGTCTGCGGCTTCGTCGCCTTGTCCTGATTTTTGTTAATCCGCCATATCCGATCGCCGCACCGGAATTTTAAAAAATAAATACATTCTTTAACAAAAAAAATCATATCCCGGCAAAACAAATCTGATAAAATGCTTGGCGTTTATTAACAATCCTTTTAATAATTTAATCTTAGATATTTGGAGTTGATATGCATACGGCCGACAAAAAAACTTCTCTTCTCTTCTCTTCTCTTCTCTTCTCTTCTCTTCTCTTCCGCAGCGCGGGCGGCGGGTGAAGACCATGGGCGCGGCCCGTATGTGCAGGCGGATCTGGCTTACGCCTACGAGCACATCACCCGCGATTATCCCGATGCAGCCGGTGCAAACCAAGGCAAAAAAATAAGCACGGTAAGCGATTATTTCAGAAACATCCGTACGCATTCCATCCACCCCAGGGTGTCGGTCGGCTACGACTTCGGCGGCTGGAGGATAGCGGCAGATTATGCCCGTTACAGAAAATGGAAAGAAAGTAATTCTTCTACTAAAAAAGTTACTGAAGATATAAAAGACAACTACCGAGAAACCAAAACAGAACATCAAGGAAACGGCAGCTTCCACGCCGCTTCTTCTCTCGGCTTATCCGCCGTTTACGATTTCAAACTCAACGATAAATTCAAACCCTATATCGGTGCGCGCGTCGGCTACGGACACGTCAGACATCAGGTTCGTTCGGTTGGGCAAGAAACTATAACTGTTACCCCTAAACCAAAGAATGGTACGCAAGGAGGTTCTGTTATATCAACTAGCCCCGTCCCTGCCTATCACGAAAACCGCAGCAGCCGCCGCTTGGGCTTCGGCGCGATGGCGGGCGTGGGCATAGACGTCGCGCCCGGCCTGACCCTGGACGCCGGGTACCGCTACCACAACTGGGGACGCCTGGAAAACACCCGCTTCAAAACCCACGAAGCCTCATTGGGCATGCGCTACCGCTTCTGATTCCCCGATACCGATGCCGTCTGAACCTTCAGACGGCATTTTTAAGGCGCAAGATCGGGCAAACGGCATTTTCAGACGGCATAACTGACAGTATAATCCGAACATCCGGCCGCTTTCGCGCGGCCTTCAGCATTATCCGATTTTTTCCGAAAGCCGAACCATGCAATACAAACCCCTCCTGCTCGCCCTGATGCTTGGCAGGCGGCGGGTGAAGACCATGGGCGCGGCCCGTATGTGCAGGCGGATCTGGCTTACGCCTACGAGCACATCACCCGCGATTATCCCGAAGCAACCGGTGCAAACCAAGGCAAAATAAGCACGGTAAGCGATTATTTCAAAAACATCCGCACCCGCTCCGTCCACCCCCGACTCGCCCTCGGCTACGATTTCGGCGGCTGGCGCGTCTTTTCCGCCCCCGCCGTTGCCGCCGGCCTCCACCAATCCCTTCAATATTACCGATCCCGCCATTGCCGCCGATTCCGTCAAATCCATCAATTCCGCCGAATCACGCCTATTCCCCAAAAACCTTGATGCGGCGGGCTGAAGCCCGCCCTGCAACCCTCTCTATGCACCCCCTTGCGAGCCCGACACTACGCAACATCTTGAGAACCCATCCTGTCAAGAATACCCGAACCGTCCCGATACACCGTAATCCTAAAACCCGCCATTCCCGCGCAGGCGGGAATCCAGTCCGTTCGGTTTCAGTCATTTCCAAAAATTGCCGTAGCGTTAAGTTTCTAGATTCCCACTTTCGGGGGAATGACGCGGTGCAGGTTTCCGTGCGGACGGATTCGTCATTCCCACACAGACAGGAATCCGGATTTGTCCGCGCGGAAACTTATGCGCCGTCATTCCCGCACAGGCGGGAATTCAGGTCTGTCGGCATAGGAACTTATCGGATAAAACGGTTGCCCCAACCCTGCGTTCTAGATTCCCACTTTCGTGGGAATGACGATTCAGGTATTCCTAATAGCAACCCGCCACAACCCACCTACGCCCATCCTACGCATCTGCCATACAGCCCTGTTCCGGAGCGCGCGGATAAGGTGCGATGCCGCCGGCGGGCATCATAGTCCTCTCTCCCTGTGGGAGAGAGCTAGAAAGCTGCAAGGCTTGTATTTTAGAAGACTAAGGGATTTGGGAAAGATTGTCGAAATTCAGGGAGCCCTCTCTCCCACGGGGGAGGGGGCAGGTTGCGGCAGATTTGGCGGTTGCAGGCGGTTTGAAAAACAGATTGGATTTACAACCGTTGATTTCAGGTCGTCTGAAAAGCAAAAAGCAGCCTGCACAACCTGATTAGTTTACAAAACCCTTAACCCCAACAGCCTCCCCGTCCTCTCTCCCCGTGGGAGAGGGCTGGAGAGAGGGCAACAAGCCGCAAGGCTTGTATTTGGGCGGTTAAGCTGTTGGGAAAGGTTGCCGCAACTTGGAGAATGCCCTCTCCCCGGCCCTCCCCCACGGGAGAGGGAGTGGGTTTCGGCAGATTTTTCGGTTGCAGGCGATTTGAAAGGCAACTTAGATTTGCAGCTGTTGTTTCAGGTCGTCTGAAAAGTAAAAAGCAGCCTGCACAACCTGATTAGTTTACAAAACCCTTAACCCCAACAGCCTCCCCGTCCTCTCTCCCGTGGGAGAGGGCTGGAGAGAGGGCAACAAGCCGAAAGGCTTGTATTGGGGCGGTTAAGTTGTTGGGAAAGGTTGCCGCAACTTGGAGAATGCCCTCTCCCCGGCCCTCCCCCACGGGGGAGGGAGTGGGTTTCGGCAGATTTTTCGGTTGCAGGCGATTTGAAAGGCAACTTAGATTTGCAGCTGTTGTTTCAGGTCGTCTGAAAAATAAAAAGCAACCTGCACAACCTGTTTTCCTTGCAGCAAACCTCAACCCCAACAGCCGACCCGTCCTCTCTCCCCGTGGGAGAGGGCTGGAGAGAGGGCAACAAGCCGCAAGGCTTGTATTGGGGCAGTTAGGGTGTTGGGAAAGGTTGCCGCAACTTGGAAAATGCCCTCTCCCCGGCCCTCCCCCACGGGGGAGGGGGCAGGTTGCAGCAGATTTTGCGGTTGCAGGCGGTTTGAAAAACAGATTGGATTTACAGCCGTTGATTTCAGGTCGTCTGAAAAGTAAAAACAGCCTGCACAACCTATTTTCTTGGAATAGCGCATTAAAAAGAGTATGAGAATGGAGACATAAAAAATTCCGGCGAATGTCCGTGCGCCGTTCCCGTCCGTCATTCCCGCACAGGCGGGAATCCGGATTTGTCCGCACGGAAACTTATATTTCGTCATTCCACCAATCCCGCCCACAGCCCACTTTTCCGCGTCATTCCCGCGCAGGCGGGAATCCAGTCCGTTCGGTTTCGGTTATTTCCGATAAATTCCTGCTGCTTTTCATTCCTAGATTCCCACTTTCGCGGGAATGACGGGATTTCAGGGTAAAGATGGCGGCAGCCGGAGGGCTGTGAAGAGCTGTTTTCGCAGGAATGACGATATGCGGATTTGCTGTTTTCATCCGCTACCGATGCCGTCTGAAGCCTGTTTGGCGTTTCAGACGGCATTGGGTTTTTTGTGCATTTGCCGCAAAACGGATCGGTGTCTGCTTGCGGCAAGACGATAACGGTGCGGAATGTTTTGGGAAACCAATGCCGTCTGAAGGGCTTTCAGACGGCATTTTTGTACCGTGCCGTTTAACGCGCCAGCGGTTCGGTGCGTTTGATCAGCCACGCTTTTGCCGCGCCTTCGGTCAGCGGCTCGAGGCGGCGGCGGACTTCGGCGTGGTAGCGGTTGACCCAGTCGATTTCGCCGTCGGTCATCAGGGCGGTGTCCATCAGGCGTGTATCGATGGGGCAGAGGGTCAGGGTTTCAAAACAGAGGAAGCTGCCGAACTCGGTTTCCTGCGGGTCGGCGACGGCTTGGTTGGCGGCGAGGTTTTCAATGCGGATGCCCCATTTCCCCGGACGGTAGAGGCCGGGTTCGATGGAGGTAACCATGCCTTTTTTCATGGCGGTTTCGGGCGTGGCGGGGGCGGCGAAGGCGATGCGCTGCGGGCCTTCGTGGACGTTGAGGAAATAGCCTACGCCGTGGCCGGTGCCGTGTCCGTAGTCGCATTGCGCCTGCCACAGGGGTTTGCGGCAAATCGCGTCAATCAGCGGCGAGGGGATGTTTTCGGGGAACACGGCTTCGGCAAGCGCGATATGGGCTTTGAGAACGAGCGTGTTGTCGCGTTTTTGTTCTGCTGTGGGCGTGCCGACGGGGACGACGCGGGTGATGTCGGTCGTGCCGCCTTTGTATTGCGCGCCGGAGTCGATGAGCAGCAGACCGTTGCCGCTGATGGTGCTGTGGCTTTCGGGTGTTGCGCTGTAATGCGGCAGGGCACCGTTGGCGTTGAAGCCTGCGATGGTGTCGAAACTCAAGGACACAAAACCCGGGCGCGCGCTGCGGTGGCGGTAAAGCATCGTATCCACGTCGATTTCGGTCAGGCTGCCGCCTTTGCCGATGATGTCTTCAAACTCGGCGAAGAAGCCGCACAACGCCGCGCCGTCTTGTTCCATCGCTTCGCGGATGCGGGCGATGTCGGCTTCGGATTTGACGGATTTGAAGAAGGTGGACGGGTTGATGCCTTCAATCAGGCGCGCGCTTTCGGGCAGGCGCACGAGCGTACTGACGGCGGTTTTGTTCGGCTCGATGAGCAGCGCGCCGCCGATTTGCGCGAGTTTGTCGGCAACTTGGGCGTAAGGCTCGACCGTGATACCTGCGGTTTGCAGCGCGGCGGCGGCTTCGGCGTTCAGACGGCATTGTTCGGTAAACAGGACGGCACTGTCTTTGCCGATCAGCAGGAAGGACACGAAAACAGGGTTGAAAGGCACGTCGCTGCCGCGCAGGTTGGTCAGCCAAGCGATGTCGTCAAGCGAGGAAACCAAGTGGTAATCCGCGCCTTTTTCCGCCATAACTGCGCGCACGCGGGCGAGTTTCTCGGCGGCGGTTTCGGAGACGTAGGCGTGGTCGTGGATGAACACGGTTTCGGCGGGGATAGCGGGACGGCTTGTCCACACTTGGTCAAGCAGGTCGTCGGGGTGTTGGATGCGGATGTTTTTGGCGGCGAGCGATTGCGCCAAAGTGCGTTTGCCGGTGAGCGACACCATATCGGAAGGGATGCCGACGGCAGCGTTTTCGGGCAGGTTTGCCGCGAGCCATTCGTTGTACGGCGGCACTTGCCCGCTTTTTTGCAGCTCAATGCCGCTGCCGGAAAGCTGTTTGGCGGCTTGTTCCCAATAGCGGCTGTCCACCCATACGCCCGCTTCATTGGCGGTAACGACGAATGTGCCGACCGAGCCGGTAAAGCCTGACAATTCGCGCCGCGCCTGCCAATGCTCGGGCAGGTATTCGGATAGGTGGGGGTCGGCGGAAGGGATGACGAGTGCGTCCAAGCCTTGCGCCTTCATGGCTTCGCGCAATGCGGACAGGTAATTCGATACGGTATTCATAACAGTTCCTCCAATCGGGTTTCGCGGCTTCAGACGGCATGGACGGAAATCTGAAATGCCGTCTGAAAAACATAACCATATTATCAAATCGCCAGCCTGCTGCAAAACGGACGGGCTGATCGGATGGTGCGTGTTTGCACGAAAAAAAGCGATGTAAGGTTGTTTGTTGTAAAATTTCAGGCATAAAATGTCGTTTCATGCCTTCTTTTGGAAGTAATACGGAAAATATAGTCAGGTTTCAGCATGAAGTTCTAATAGTGTGTGTTGGCAGGTATTTGGATTACGTTACAATACGCGCTTTCATCAAAATTTCCCTACCGGGCGGTATCCTGTTTTTGAAGACGGTAGGATTTGGGTTTGTTTGGGGTCAATCCCGCCCAAATTGGAGCAATAGATAGGGCTGTGTCCGAATATGCGGCTCTGTATGTTGAAACACAGTTAAAAATACGGAAGACTTTATGTCCGAACAACATATTTCGACTTGGAAAAGCAAGATCAACGCATTGGGACCGGGGATTATGATGGCTTCGGCGGCTGTCGGCGGTTCGCACCTGATTGCCTCGACGCAGGCGGGCGCGCTTTACGGCTGGCAGCTCGCGCTCATCATCATCCTGACCAACCTCTTCAAATACCCGTTTTTCCGCTTCAGCGCGCATTACACTCTGGACACGGGCAAGAGTCTGATTGAAGGTTATGCCGAGAAAAGCTGCGTTTATTTGTGGGTTTTTTTGATTTTGTGTATCGCCTCCGCCACGATTAACGCGGGCGCGGTCGCCATTGTAACCGCCGCCATCGTCAAAATGGCGGCACCCTCGCTGATGTTTGATGCCGGCACGGTTGCCGCCTTGATTATGGCATCCTGCCTGATTATTGTGGTAAGCGGACGCTATCGCGCTTTGGATCGTGTTTCCAAAATCATCATTGTTACTTTGAGCATCGCCACGCTTGCCGCCGCCGGCATCGCTATGTCGCGCGGTATGCAGATGCAGCCCGATTTTATCGAGCCGACACCGTGGACGCTTGCCGGTTTGGGCTTCCTGATCGCGCTGATGGGCTGGATGCCCGCGCCGATTGAGATTTCCGCCATCAATTCTTTGTGGGTAACCGAAAAACAACGCATCCGGCCTTCCGGCTACCGCGACGGCATTTTCGATTTCAACGTCGGTTATATCGCCAGTGCGGTTTTGGCTTTGGTTTTCCTTGCACTGGGCGCGTTTGTGCAATACGGCAACGGCGAAGCAGTGCAGATGGCGGGCGGCAAATATATCGGGCAATTGATTAATATGTATGCCGTAACCATCGGCGGCTGGTCGCGCCCGCTGGTGGCGTTTATCGCGTTTGCCTGTATGTACGGCACGACGATTACCGTTGTGGACGGCTACGCCCGCGCCATTGCCGAGCCCGTGCGCCTGCTGCGCGGCAGGGAAAAACCCGGCAACGCCGAACTCTTTGCCTGGAATATTTGGGTGGCGGGCAGCGGTTTGGCGGTGATTTTCTGGTTCGACGGCGTAATGGCGAATCTGCTCAAATTTGCGATGATTGCCGCCTTTGTGTCCGCCCCTGTGTTCGCCTGGCTCAACTACCGCCTCGTCAAAGGGGACAAACGCCACAGGCTTACCGCCGGTATGAACGCCCTTGCCATTGTCGGCCTGCTCTACCTGGCCGGGTTTGCCGTTTTGTTCCTGCTGAACCTGACGGGGCTTTTGGCATAGTTTCCAAAACACGGATGCCGTCTGCAAGATTTTCAGACGGCATCGCCCTTTCTTGGAAAAAAACACCGACATCGCGTAAAATACGCGCAAATTTTGTGATTCGGTCAGGTCGTCTGAAACAGACTGCGCCTGATTTATTTTTTCGGAAAACCCTATGAGCGAACAAAACCATCCGCAAACCGAGCCGCAGTTGGACGAAAACCAAATCATCGCCCTGCGCCGCGAAAAACTGAACAACATCCGCCAACAGCGCAACGCTTACCCCAACGATTTCAAGCGCGACAGCTTTGCCGCCGATTTGCAGGCGCAATACGGCGAAATCGGCAAAGAAGAACTCGACCCGCAGGCCGTTCCCGTTAAAATTGCCGGCCGCATGATGCTCAAACGTCAAATGGGCAAAGCCAGCTTCGCCACCATTCAAGACGTTACCGGTCAAATCCAGCTTTATCTGAACAACAAAGGCGTGAGCCAAGAAGTTTTGGACGACTTCAACCACTGGGACTTGGGCGACATCGTCGGTGCGGAAGGCACTTTGTTCAAAACCAACCACGGCGAACTAACCGTGCGTGTGTCCGACATCCGCCTGCTGTCCAAATCCCTGCGTCCGCTGCCCGACAAACACAAAGGCTTGAGCGATCAGGAAACCAAATACCGCCAACGCTACGTCGATTTGATTGCCAATGAAGAATCGCGCAATACCTTTATCAAACGCAGCCAAATCATCCAATCTGTGCGTAATTTTATGGTGGGCGAGCATTATCTCGAAGTCGAAACCCCGATGATGCACCCGATTCCCGGCGGCGCGACAGCGAAACCCTTCGTTACCCACCACAATGCCTTGGACATTCCGCTCTACCTGCGCATCGCGCCCGAGCTGTATCTGAAACGCTTGGTGGTCGGCGGCTTGGAACGCGTGTTTGAAATCAACCGCAGCTTCCGTAACGAGGGCATGTCCGTGCGCCACAACCCCGAATTTACGATGATTGAATTTTACGAAGCCTTCTCCGACTACGAACGTATGATGCAGATGGCGGAAGACATCATCCGCAACGCATCGCGCACGGTAAACGGCACGGCAAACATCACTTACAACGGCAAAGAAGTCGATTTGGAAAGCCCGTTCGAACGTCTGACCATCCTCGAAGCCATCAAAAAATACAATCCGCACTACACCGACGAGCAGTTGAACGATGCGGAATGGCTGAAAAAAGAAATCGTCAAACACGGCGAAAGCCTGCCGCCGTCCCCGGGCATCGGCAGCCTGCAACTCGCCCTGTTTGAAGGTTGCGCCGAGGGCAAACTGTGGAATCCGACCTTTATTGTCGATTACCCGGTCGAAGTTTCCCCGTTGGCGCGCGCTTCGGATACGAAACAAGGTCTGACCGAACGCTTCGAGCTTTTCGTTGTCGGGCGCGAACTGGCAAACGGCTATTCCGAGTTGAACGACCCCGAAGACCAAGCCGAACGCTTCAAATCGCAAGTGGCGCAAAAAGATGCGGGCGACGACGAAGCCATGCACTACGATGCCGACTACATCCGCGCGATGGAATTCGGTTTGCCGCCGACCGGCGGTTGCGGCATCGGCATCGACCGCTTAGTGATGCTGCTGACCGATTTGCAAACCATCCGCGATGTGATTCTGTTTCCGCAGATGCGTCCCGAGTAATCATATATTCAATTAAAAACAAAATAGTACAACACTCGACGTTGAAGGTTTAACCATGGCATACTCTGCGGACTTAAGAAACAAAGCTTTAAACCATAGCGGATTAACAAAAATCAGGACAAGGCGGCGGGCCGCAGGCAGTACGAATGGTACGGAACCGATCCGCCCGGCGCTCCATCACCTTAGGGAACCGTTCCCTTTGAGCCGGGGCGGGGCAACGCCGTACCGGTTTTTGTTAATCCGCTATATTACGGACAATGCAAAAACACCGGCCAAACCGCAGCAACGTTTAACTTGTCAAGAAACACGCTTTACCTGCGGATTCGCCTTAAAAAACAAACAGGCAGCCTAAAACATCAAGTTACCGGCCTAAATGCCGCCAAATCGGATAGGCAAAAACCGGCTCGATATGTCGGGCGGCATCCGGATGCCTGTCTGCATGAAATCGCCAAACATTTTGATTGTACGGCAGCCGCCGTTTGCCATGCGCCCAAACAGATGCGGATGGCGCGCAAAAAAAGACCGCCGCTTACAAAGGACAAGACCCGGCCAAAGTAACGCATTATTTGACACGGCCGGCCGGATTTTCCGACTGCCAACGCGTTTGTCCGGATGAAACAGGATTCGACCGCCGCCTGTTCCGCCCCTATGCCCGCAGCCTGAAAGGGCAAATGGCGAAAGCGCGGATAAGTGGGAAAAGATACCGGCGCTTATCTTTGGTGTCCGCACAAGCCGGCAACCGGCCGATTGCTCCGGTGGTTTGTCAAAATACGGTGGCCGGGGTCTTTTTTGAAGCGCGGTTTCAGCAATGCCTACTGCCCGCATTGGCTCAAAAATCGGTGATTATTTCAGATAATGCGCGATTTCGCCGTATGGGTGCCTTACGGGGAACGGCGGAAAAATTGGGACATAAGGTATTGCCTCCCGCACCTTGTTCGCCCGAGCCCAACCCGATTGAGAAAGTGTGGGCGAATATTAAGCGGTATCTGCGAACCGTTTTGTCTGATTACGCCCGATTTGACGATGCACTACTGTCCTATTTTGATTTTAATTGACTATACTTTCACGATGCTTTCACACAGATAATCGATGTTGTCGTCGGTAATGCCGGCGACGTTGATGCGGCCGGAACGGACGGCATAAATGGCAAACTCGTTTTTCAAACGGTCAACTTGTTCGGGAGTCAAGCCGCTGAAAGAGAACATACCGTTTTGTTCAATAATAAAATCAAAGTCTTGGGTTGAACCTTTGGCCTTGAGCAACTCGACAAATTTTTGGCGCATGGCTTTGATGCGGCCGCGCATTTCGTCAAGTTCGGCAATCCATTGTGCTTTCAAATCATCATTTTTCAACACCAGTGCAATGGTGTTCGCACCATGTGAAGCCGGGTTGGAATACAAGGTACGGATGATGGTTTTGATTTGGCTGTGGGCGCGGGCTGCTGTTTCTTCATCTTCGGCCACCAAAGTGAATGCACCGACACGCTCGTTGTACATGCCGAAGTTTTTGGAATAAGAGCTGGCAATCAGCAATTCTGTATTGTGTTTCAAGAACACGCGCAAGCCATAGGCATCTTCTTCCAAACCATTGCCGAAGCCTTGGTAGGCAAAGTCAAACAATGGCAACCAGCCTTTTTCGGCAGAAAGTTTTGCTAAAGTTTCCCATTGTTCGGGCGTAGGGTCGATACCGGTAGGGTTGTGGCAGCAGCCGTGCAGCAGGACGATGTCGCCTTTTTGCGCTTGGTTCAAATCTTCAATCATGCCGTCCCAATCCAAGCAGTGTTTGGCGGCATCATAGTAGCGATAAGGTTTGTCTTGGATACCGACCGCTTTGGCAATGGCGTTGTGGTTTGGCCAGGTCGGATTGGAAATCCAGATGGTTTGCGCGTTCAACTGACGTTTGGCAAATTCGGCCGCAATACGCAATGCGCCTGTACCGCCAAGGCTTTGCGCTGTTTTGGCGCGGCGGCTGGCGATGATTTCGTGGTCTTTGCCGAACAGCAGGATTTGGGTTTGCTCGTTGTAGTCGGCAACGCCGTCGATGGTCAGGTAATTTTTGGTGGTTTCGCTTTCCAACAGGCGTTTTTCAGCCTCTTTGACGGCTTTGACAATGGGTGTCGCGCCGGATGCGTCTTTGTACACGCCGATGCCGAGGTTGACTTTTTCGGGGCGGGTTTCGGCTTTGAACGCTTCGCCCAAACCGAGAATCGGATCGGCGGGGGCGGCTTCGATGTGCTTGAAGAACATAGCTTGCTCCTTGATGGGGACGGAAGATAATTCGGGTTTGCCGATTTTACGCTGTTTTACACGGGCTGGAAACAGACGCAATCACGCCTGCCCGATATGGGCGAATGCCGCCCGGTTTGACAGGATGTGTTCTGCAAGCAGGGGCAGGTCTTGTTCGGCGGCTTCGTAGTATGCGCCGTCCCATTCTTCAAAGTCGGGGAACTGTTTGCGCAGGGATTCGATGTCTGCGCCTCCGTCGGCGAGCGTTTCGATGGTTTCGCCGTGTTGTTCGTAGAGGGCTTTGGCTTTGTCCAAGACTTTCGGCACGGCTTTGATTTTCCAGCGGCGCAGGCTGTCGGCAAGCGGGTTGCGGAAAATGTATTCGCCGTAGCCGGAGGCGATAAGCTGTACGAAGCCGCCTTCTTCGACTTGGCTGTCGAGGTAGCAGAATGCGGTCAGCGTGTGCTGGTCGTCGGACAGGCAGGAGAGGGATTCGTCGCCGGTTTGGGCGGTGTGTTCGAGGTAGGCGGAAACGAGGGTATAGAGCAGAACGGATGGTTCTTGTTGGCGGATGTCTTCAGGAAGGGTAAGCGCAGTCATGGTATGCCGTCTGAAAAGTGGGGATTATAGCGGATTGCGGCTTTGCGCCGAAAATATCCTTTAGCCTGCCGATGGCGTAAAATGGGCGCACGCCAACCACGCAAAGGAAAATCAAATGGACAATCTGAATCCGCAGGAAATTTCCGTGTTGCCGGAAAATCTGCCGCTGTATTGCTCGGGACCGGACAACGAGCAGTGGAACGGGCATCCGAGGGTGTTTTTACCTTTGGGCGAAGGAGAATCGGGCAGCGTTGCCTGCCCGTATTGCGGCACGCGCTACCGCCTTGACGGCAAGATGCCGCATCATTACTACGCCTGAATGCAAACGGCGATAAAAATGCCGTCTGAAGCCTTTTCCGGTTTCAGACGGCATTTGTTTGGCGGGGCGGGCTGTTCCGGCACGGGTATTCTGCCCGACGCGCCGCCCGGACGAGCGGCGGTTTCCGTTCCCCGCGTGCTGCCGCTATGGATGGCGGCGTTTCGCCTAGAGGAAGAAAATCATTGCCGCGACGACGGCAATCACGCCGTAAATCGCCATCGGGATAACGGTTTTCTTGATAATCGCACCTTCGGAATTTTTCACGTCCAATACGGTACATACGGCGATGATGTTGTTGAGGCACACCATATTGCCCATCGCGCCGCCGACGGACTGCAACGCCAGAATCAGGGTCACGGACAGGCCGGTATCAAGGGCGATTTGCTGCTGAATCGGACCGAAGGTCAGGTTGGACACGGTGTTGGAGCCGGAGAAGAACGCACCGATCGCGCCCAGATACGGCGAAAAATAAACCCAGTGTTCGCCCGCCATTGCGGCAAATTCCTTACCGATGATTTTCACCATCGAATTGTCGCCGCCGACCAGCATCAGCTGAACCATAATCAGCGCACCCATCAGGGCAAGCAGCGGTTTTTTGGTTTGATTGAAGGTTACGGCATAAATCGTCCAGGCATCTTTGAATTTGGTTTTATACAGCAGGATGCAAATCCAAACGGTCAGCACGAACGGAATCCAAGCCGGGACGTACAGCGTTTGGTAAGACGCGCTGACATCTTGTCCGAAAATATTGCCGAAGGTAATCGTCAGGGAGTCGCTGACGGTAATTTTGGACAAATCAAACGGCAGTTGGAAGCTGAACCATTCTTCTTTGCTGGTCAAAATGCCTTTGATTCCGAGCTGTTTGATGCGGGTAACCACCAGCATGCCGATCAGCATACCCAAAGGGGCGAGTGCTTTGGCGACTTGGGCGAACGGCACTTTTTCGGCATTCGGGTCTTTGGCGTGGTCTTTGCTCAAGCCCCAGCCTTGGTTGGCGGCGAATACGGACACCATCAGGCCGATTGCGCCGGCGACGAGCGACGGGAATTCTTCGTTGACCATCGCCAATGCGGCATAAGGAATGGTGCAGGAGAAGACGGCAATGGCGACGAAGCCCAAGTTTTTGCGGATTTCAGACCAAGGCACGATGAAGCCCAAACCGATGACAGGGATGACGAAACCTGCGAAGAAGTGCATCACGCCGGTCTGCCTGCCGATGGCGAGGATGTCTTCGGCACTCAGGTTCAGCGGTGCGAAACCGAACCAGGTCGGCGTACCGACCGCGCCGAACGATACCGGCACGGAATTCATCACCAAAGTGAAAATCGCCACTTTCAACGGATTGAAGCCCAAGCTCATCAGAATCGGCGCGGCAATCGCGGCAGGCGTGCCGAAACCGGATGCGCCTTCAATCATAAAGGCAAAAGCCCAGCCGATAATCATCAGTTGCGCTACGGGGTTCGGGCTGATGGTCGCCAGCCATTTGCGGATGACATCGATGCAGCCCGTGGTTTCCATCATACGGTTGAACATAATCGCGCCGAAAATCACGGTAATCGGCGTGAGCGTTTTGACGAGGCCGGAAGCGGCGGTGGCGTTGAGCAGCATTCCCGCATCGCCGAAGTAGAAAAGTTTGATGGCGTAAATCAGCACTGCGGTAATCGGCAGTGCGACGTAGGAAGGCATACTGTTTTTTTTCACCATCAGCCAAATCAGCAGGACGATGGGGAATATGCTGAGGAAAAGTGCCATAACGAATCCTTTTTAGGCATTTGCATCATAAGGCGCGTCGAGGTTTGGAAAGACGTTCAAATCCCGCACACCCGATATTTTGGTTAAAAGATAAATTGGTAAGACCAATTATTATGCGTTTGCACACTTTACGTAATCTTATGTAATCGGTCAAGCATTTTATCGATAATGGCTATTAATGCGGGTTAAGGATGGTGATGATGCGGCGGAGGGAGTGTGGGAAAGGGGCGTGTAGAAAAAGCCGCCCGAAAGGCTTCAGACGGCATTTTCAGCATTCTTCCGGCGGCACGAATACCGCGCCGTCCCCGTCCACGCGGAGGATTGAAGCATAGTCGTTATGCCAGTCGCCCAAAACGATGCGGGTAAAGCCGTTTTCGTGATGGATATGCTCGCGGTGGGTGTGTCCGTGTATCAGCCTTTCCGCGTTAAAGGCGCGAACCTGCCGCGCGGTAAAGGCGGCATTGACATCCATAATATCGGCGGGCTTGACCTGTTTTTCCATTTTGCTGACACGCCTGATTTTGGCGGCAAGGCGCGTGCGCCACTTCAGGGGCAGCATCAGGAACAGTTTTTGCAGCCGCCTGCAATGCACGATGCGGCGGAAACGCAGGTATGCCTTGTCGTCGGTGCACAATGTGTCGCCGTGGCAAATCAGGGTGTTGCTGCCGAACAAGTCCAAAACCGAGTAATCCGGCAGCAGCGTCATACCCGCCTGCCGGCAAAAATCCCGACCGATTAGGAAATCGCGGTTGCCCCTGACAAAGAACACGGCAACGCCTTTGTCGGACAATTTCCTGATTTCCCGCGCAACCGAAGTATTCAACTCGGAAACTTCGTCATCGCCCACCCAAAAATCAAACAAATCGCCCAAAATATAAACCGCCCGCGCCTGCCCGGCGGCGGCAGAACGTAAAAAACGCAGCAGCAGTTCGGTCAGTTCGGGGTGCTTTTCGCTCAAATGCAGGTCGGAAATGAAATAGGAGGGTCGCATAGGCAGGTTTCCAAATCGGGCGGATGTCGTGGCGGATTATAACGCGCCCGGCGGCGGGGCAATACGGCAAATGCCGCGCCAAGCATCGGGCATTGGCGGAACCGGGGTTCGGGCGCGTTAAAAATGCCGTCTGAAGGCTTCAGACGGCATCGCGCGGGTGCGGCATCGGAAAAAGGCAGAGCCGCCGTCCCGCCTTACGTTTATTGCTTCAATGTTTTTTCAATTCGGACAACGCGCGGCGCAACTGTTGCAGCTCGTTTTCCATTTCGGCCTGTTTGTGCAGTTTGCGGTCGGTTTCTGCCTGCCGGGCGCGCAACGCCGCCACTTCCTGCCGCAATTGCAAAACTTTTGCAGGATGCGCCGCGTTTTGTGCGGCAACCGCAGGTGTCGGTTTGCCGCCGAATTTCCAAGAAACCCCCGCGCCGAAAGCCCGGTCCGGTCCGGCAAAACTGCCCGCCACATTAAGCAACACATTTTCAGCGGGCTTAAACACCGCCCCCATTGCCACCGCTTGGGCATTTTTATAGCTTCCAAAGCCCAAAGAAAAGGCGAATTTGTCGTTTTTGCCTAATTGTGCAGGTTTTAACGAAGCCAACGCCGCAGCACTTGCGCCGACGCGGTTTGTACGTTTGCTTAAGCGGTTCAACTGGCGGACATTTACTGCATCATAAATCTTCCGTGCCATCGGCGACATTGACGATTTTCCGTTTCAATGTATCGGAACCCACTGATACGGTATTTTCTTCATTCGCCACAGATTCTGCACCTAAAGCAACAGAACCATAAGCATTTGCCCGAGTTTCATAACCTAATGCCAAACTTTCTTCTGCCAAAGCCCTGCTGTGACTGCCAAAAGTAGCACTGCGGTAGCCCGTTGATTGGCTGCTGTCGCCGACTGCCAAGCTTTCAATAGCTGTGGCTGTAGAAAACGCTCCAAATGAACTGGCAAAAAGATTATGTGAAGAAGATCTAAACCCTAGTGCCACCGCACCGTAAGTTTGACCGTATCTTGAGAGAATATCTTTTTCCGACTCAGTCCTTACGGTTATCTTTGTTACATTGCCGTCTGCATCGACATAAAGACCTTTATTATCGTTTCCCACAATATGATTTATTGTGCCTTTTTCCAATTGCTTTATCTTGGCGGCAGAACCAATCGCTATTGCACCATAGCCATCACTAGATGCCAGATAGCCTTCTGCTATACTAAATTTTTTCGATGCTTCAGAACTTCCCCCTAAAGCCAATGCCCCGGGTGCATTTGCTTCGGCAGATGTGCCGATTGAGGTTGCTAAGTTTGGTATTATCCCCCTGAGCTTTTGCCTCAACCCCAATGGCGATACTGAACTTATCTGCGTAAACTTTACCGCCTGATAACGAATAGTTTATTTCTTGAGGTGCAGCCGCAAAAGATCGAACAGGATAAAAAGAAGTGGAAATTAAGTAGAGCGATTAAAGAAAGGGGGGTTAGACTATTTTGCTTGCTTGCTTGCTTGCTTGCTTGCTTGACTGTTTTTGTTTTCATGGAATCCTCCTCCGTATATTTGTCAGGAAAGTGTGGGAAACGCAAAGATTTTAATACGGATGGCCGGGATGTGCAAAATCCTGCCGCACCGGGGCGGGATGCGGTAAGGTTTTGCCGGCAAGATATGGGGTGGTGCGGCGGGATTTCCGTTAAAATACGCTTCTTTTTTATTTTTTCCGACCATTATGCGCCTGACCCACATCAAACTCTCCGGCTTCAAATCTTTTACCGACCCGACCACGATTCATGTTCCGGGGCAGCTTGTCGCGGTTATCGGGCCGAACGGCTGCGGCAAGTCGAATGTGATTGACGCGGTGCGCTGGGTGTTGGGCGAGGCTTCGGCGAAGCAGCTTCGCGGCGAGAGTATGCAGGACGTGATTTTTAACGGTGCGGCGACGCGCCGTCCTGCGCCGAGGGCTTCGGTGGAGCTGGTATTTGACAACAGCGACCACAGTTTGCAGGGCGCATGGGGGCAGTATGCCGAGGTGAGCATCAAGCGGCAGCTGACGCGTCAGGGGGAATCGACTTATTTCATCAACAATCAGACCGTGCGCCGCCGCGATATTACTGATTTGTTCTTGGGTACGGGCGTGGGCGCGCGCGGTTATGCCGTCATTGAGCAGGGGATGATTTCGCGCATCATCGAAGCGCGGCCGGAGGAGTTGCGCGCCTATATCGAGGAGGCGGCGGGCGTGTCCAAATATAAGGAACGCCGCAAGGAGACGGAAGGCCGTCTGAAAGACACGCGCGAGCATTTGCAGCGTTTGGGCGATTTGCAGAACGAGTTGGCGCGTCAGGTGGAAAAGCTGGAAAAACAGGCGGAAACCGCCGAACGCTACAAATCCCTGACCGCGCAGTTGAATCAACAACAGGATTTGCTCGATTACGCCCAATGGCAGCAATCGCTTGCCGCCGCCGACAAGGCGACCGCGCAGCATCAATCTTTGCAGGCGCAGCAGGATGAAACCGCCGCACAGGTTCAGGCGTTAAATAACGAAGTACACGCCTTGCAGACTGCCGAACAGTCGCAGCAGCAGGCAGTACACGAATTGAGCAACAAACGCGGCGTGTTGCGCGAGCAGATTGCCCGTTTGGAAGAACAAATCCGCCACCGGCAAAACCTGCACCAACGCATCGAACGCGACAAGCAGGCAGCGCAGGCGCAGTTGCAACGCATCCGGCAGGAGCAGCAGCAAATCCGCGTGCAGCTTGAGGAAAACGAGTTGCAGGCCGAAGAAAAGCAAACCGAATTGGCGGAATGGGCGATGCAGGTTGCCGAACACGAAGAGCGTCTGCCCGAATTGGAAGAAGTCCAAGCCACGCTCAACGCTGCCTTCCAAACCCAGCAGGACGAGGCAAACCGCATCCGCCGCGAACTGGCGTTGAAGCAGCAGCAGCTTGCCCATGCCGAACAAACCGTTGCCAAGCACGAAGAGCGCAAAGGCCGTCTGAAGCAGGAAAACCAAGCCCTGAACCTGCCCGACGAGGCCGAAACCGCCGCCGCTCAGGAAGCCGCCGCCTTGTTGCAAAGCCGGCAAGAGCATTACGAAGAACAAATCATTGCCGCCGAAGAAGCCTTGCACGCCGCCCGCGAGGCGTTTCAGACGGCCTCAAACCGCTTCCAAAGCCTGAAGCAGCAACACATTACCTTGCAGGCGCAGCAGCAGGCGTTGTCGCAAATCCTGTCGCAACAGCAGGAAGCCGCCGACTTTTGGCAGGCAACCGACCACGCCGCCGCGCCGCAACTGTGGCAACACATCACCGCGCCCGCCGAGTGGCAGCACGCCCTGTCCGTCATCCTTGCCGAACGCCTGCACGCCCGTAGCGTGCCGAATAGTTTCGTACCGCCCGCACCTTTGCCGCAGGGGCAGGCGGCATGGCTTTCAGACGGCCTCTCCGGCGGCATCAAAAAATCCCTGCCCGTACAGGCATTGCTGAACCAAATCCAAGCGCAGCCGCCGTTTCAGACGGCATTGCACCACTGGCTCGACGGCGTATTGTGCGCGCCCGATTTGAGCTACGCCCTCGCGCATCAAAGCGATTTGGGCACGCATCAAATCTGGCTCACACCCGAAGGCCATCAGGTCGATAAAGTCAGCGTCCTGCTCTATGCCAAGCCCGCGCAGGAAAGCCTGATTGCCCAAAAAGCACGCCTCGACGGCATCGCGGCCGAACTGGAAAACCTCGCCCCCGGACTTTCCGCCGCCGAAGCCGCGTTCAAACAGGCGGAGGCTGCCGTGCGCTCGTCCGAAGTGCAGCACAAAAATCTGATGCAGCAGCAACAGCAACACACGCGCCAATACAGTCAAGCGCAGCAACGCACCGCCGAACTTCTGGCGCGCACCAACCAAGGGCAAATCCGCCGCGAACACATCGAGCGCGAACTGGCACAGTTGGCGGAAGAGCAGACCGTGTTGCAACACACGTCCGACGGGCTTTCAGACGACATCGCTACTTTGCAGGAAGCCGCCGCCGAACTCGAACACCAGCAGCAAACCACCGCGCACAGCCGCCAAGAGCAGCAAGGCCGTCTGAAACAGGCGCAGCTTGCCCTGTTGGAAGCCAACCGCCAATACGGGCTTGCCGAAGTCGCCGTCCACAAACTCAACCAGCAAAAACAAAACTACCGGCAGCAAATCGCCCGGCTCGAACAGCAAACCCTGGACTGGCAGGAACGCCGGCAAGAGCTTGCCCTCGCCTATGAAACCGAGTTCCAAAACGACGAGCAGCACATCAAGCTCGACGAGTTGACCGAAACCGTACACACGCTGGACGAAGAATACATCGCCGTGCAGGAAAAACTCGCGCAGATTCAGGAACAGGGCAGGGAGCAATACGCCCGCGTACAAACCCTGCAAACCAAGCTGCCGCAGCTTCAGGCCGCCACCCAAACCGCCCTGTTGCAGCAGCAGGAGGCCCTGATCAACGCCAAACGCTACCATCAAAACCTGACCGAACGCGCTGCCGATCTGGACGCGCTCGAAGCGTTGGCGAAAGAATCGGCGAAAGTATTGAACAGCAGCATCGGCAGCCTTACCCGGCAAATCGAAGCCCTCGGCGCCGTCAACCTCGCCGCCCTGCAAGAACTCGAAGAAGCGCGCGAACGCGACGGCTACTACCGCAGCCAAAGCGAAGACGTGCAGGCCGCCATCGCGCTTTTGGAAGAAGCCATCGCCCAAATCGACGACAAAACCAAAGCGCGTTTCAAAGAAACTTTCGACGCCGTCAACGGCAAAGTCCAAACCTTCTTCCCGACCCTGTTCGGCGGCGGCGAAGCCACCCTCAAAATGATAGGCGACGACCTCCTGACCGCCGGCGTGTCCATCATGGCGCGTCCGCCCGGCAAGAAAAACAGCACCATCCACCTCCTCTCCGGCGGCGAAAAAGCCCTCACCGCCATGAGCCTCGTGTTCGCCCTGTTCAGCCTCAACCCCGCCCCCTTCTGCCTTCTGGACGAAGTCGATGCCCCGCTGGACGATGCCAACACCTCGCGTTTCTGCAAGCTGGTCAAAGAAATGTCGGTGCAAACCCAGTTCCTCTACATCTCCCACAACCGCCTGACCATGGAAATGGCGGAGCAGCTGGTCGGCGTAACCATGCAGGAAAAAGGCGTGTCGCGCGTCGTCGCCGTAGACATCAAGCAGGCGTTGGAAATGGCGGAAGCCGTTTGAAAGGCGTATCGGGATGTCAAAAATGCCGTCTGAACAGCGTTCAGACGGCATTTTTATAGATGGTTTAGGCACAATGCCGACTGCAACAGCCAATCAGTCGAAGCCGGGGCAGGATTGGTTTGTACCGGAAGCGGCAATGATACCGCCGTCGTTGAGCGTAACGACGCAGGTTTCGCCTTCGTTGGTCGCCGTATCGGGAGCGGCCTGAAGGGTGAAGTGGTCGGGGCTGACTTTGCTTAAGGTAATGTTGAAATATTTGTTTTGTTTCAGTTTGGTTTGGTCGTAGTTTTTAAACGTCCCTTTTTGGCGGTAGTAACGCTCCAAGTTTTGCGCGTTCACCAGCAGGGTGGATTTGACTTCCGACAGGCGGGCGCGCCGGATGTAGGTTTTATAGGAAGGGTAGGCGATGAGCGTCAGGATGCCGAGGATGGCGACGGCAATCATCAGCTCGAGCAGCGTAAAGCCTTTTTGAACGTTTTTCATAGCAATGTGTTTCCATTTGGTTGTTTGTGGGCGGCATTATAACGCCGTATCGGAAATGGCGGAATATGTAAACGGATTGAAATTTTCGGGAAAGCAGATTGTATAAGCCATTTAAAACAAATGGTTATTTTTATTGTCGGCGGTTTGCCGCCTTGGATGGGGCAGGGACTTGCGGTAGAATCCGCTTCCGGTTTATGGGATTGACGCATACAGAGAATTGAAAATATGGCGAAAATGATGAAATGGTCGGCTGTTGCGGCAGTCGCGGCGGCAGCGGTTTGGGGCGGATGGCATTATCTGAAGCCCGAGCCGCAGGCTTCTTATATTACGGAAACGGTCAGGCGCGGCGGCATCAGCCGGACGGTTTCCGCGACGGGCGAGATTTCGCCGTCCAACCTGGTATCGGTCGGCGCGCAGGCTTCGGGGCAGATTAAAAAGCTTTATGTCAAACTCGGGCAACAGGTCAAAAAGGGCGATTTGATTGCGGAAATCAATTCGACCACGCAGACCAACACGCTCGATATGGAAAAATCCAAATTGGAAACGTATCAGGCGAAGCTGGTGTCGGCACAGATTGCATTGGGCAGCGCGGAGAAGAAATATAAGCGTCAGGCGGCGTTGTGGAAGGATGATGCGACCTCTAAAGAAGATTTGGAAAGCGCGCAGGATGCGCTTGCCGCCGCCAAAGCCAATGTTGCCGAGTTGAAGGCTTTAATCAGACAGAGCAAAATTTCCATCAATACCGCCGAGTCGGATTTGGGCTACACGCGCATTACCGCGACGATGGACGGCACGGTGGTGGCGATTCCCGTGGAAGAGGGGCAGACTGTGAACGCGGCGCAGTCTACGCCGACGATTGTCCAATTGGCGAATCTGGATATGATGTTGAACAAAATGCAGATTGCCGAGGGCGATATTACCAAGGTGAAGGCGGGGCAGGATATTTCGTTTACGATTTTGTCCGAACCGGATACGCCGATTAAGGCGAAGCTCGACAGCGTCGACCCCGGGCTGACCACGATGTCGTCGGGCGGCTACAACAGCAGTACGGATACGGCTTCCAATGCGGTCTATTATTATGCCCGTTCGTTTGTGCCGAATCCGGACGGCAAACTCGCCACGGGGATGACGACGCAGAATACGGTTGAAATCGACGGTGTGAAAAATGTGTTGCTTATTCCGTCGCTGACCGTGAAAAATCGCGGCGGCAAGGCGTTCGTACGCGTGTTGGGTGCGGACGGCAAGGCGGCGGAACGCGAAATCCGGACCGGTATGAGAGACAGTATGAATACCGAAGTGAAAAGCGGGTTGAAAGAGGGGGACAAAGTGGTCATCTCCGAAATAACCGCCGCCGAGCAGCAGGAAAGCGGCGAACGCGCCCTAGGCGGCCCGCCGCGCCGATAAACGAATATGCCGTCTGAACACGGAAACGGTTTCAGACGGCATTTGTTATTGATTTACGGAATATTATGAGCTTGATCGAATGTAAAAACATCAACCGCTGCTTCGGCAGCGGCGAGAACCGCGTCCATATTTTGAAAGACATCAGCCTGTCGATAGAGAAGGGTGATTTTGTCGCCATCATCGGGCAGTCCGGTTCGGGCAAGTCCACGCTGATGAACATACTCGGTTGTTTGGATACCGCCGGTTCCGGTTCGTACCGAATCGACGGCATCGAAACTGCCAAAATGCAGCCTGACGAACTGGCGGCATTGCGCCGCGAACGCTTCGGTTTCATCTTCCAACGCTACAACCTCTTAAGCTCGCTGACCGCAAGGGACAACGTCGCGCTGCCAGCCGTGTATATGGGTATGGGCGGCAAAGAGCGTTCCGCGCGGGCGGACAAACTCTTGCAGGATTTGGGTTTGGCAAGTAAAGAGGGCAACAAGCCCGGCGAACTCTCGGGCGGACAGCAGCAGCGCGTCTCCATCGCCCGCGCCCTGATGAACGGCGGAGAAATCATCTTCGCCGACGAGCCGACCGGCGCACTCGATACCGCCAGCGGCAAAAATGTGATGGAAATCATCCGCAGGCTGCACGAAGCCGGGCATACCGTCATTATGGTCACGCACGACCCCGGCATTGCCGCCAATGCCAACCGCGTCATCGAAATCCGGGACGGCGAAATCATTTCCGACACCTCGAAAAATCCCGAAATCCCCGCAAGCAATGTCGGGAGGATTCAGGAAAAAGCCTCGTGGTCGTTTTATTACGACCAGTTTGTCGAAGCCTTCAGAATGTCGGTACAAGCAGTATTGGCGCACAAAATGCGTTCGCTTCTGACCATGCTCGGCATCATCATCGGTATCGCTTCGGTTGTCTCCGTCGTCGCATTGGGCAACGGTTCGCAGAAAAAAATCCTCGAAGACATCAGTTCGATGGGGACGAACACCATCAGCATCTTCCCCGGGCGCGGCTTCGGCGACAGGCGCAGCGGCAAAATCAAAACCCTGACCATAGACGACGCAAAAATCATCGCCAAACAAAGCTACGTTGCCTCCGCCACGCCCATGACTTCGAGCGGCGGCACGCTGACCTACCGCAATACCGACCTGACCGCTTCTTTGTACGGCGTGGGCGAACAATATTTCGACGTGCGCGGGCTGAAGCTGGAAACGGGGCGGCTGTTTGATGAGAACGATGTGAAAGAAGACGCGCAAGTCGTCGTCATCGACCAAAATGTCAAAGACAAACTCTTTGCGGACTCGGATCCGTTGGGTAAAACCATTTTGTTCAGGAAACGCCCCTTGACCGTCATCGGCGTGATGAAAAAAGACGAAAACGCTTTCGGCAATTCCGACGTGCTGATGCTTTGGTCGCCCTATACGACGGTGATGCACCAAATCACAGGCGAGAGCCACACCAACTCCATCACCGTCAAAATCAAAGACAATGCCAATACCCGGGTTGCCGAAAAAGGGCTGGCCGAGCTGCTCAAAGCACGGCACGGCACGGAAGACTTCTTTATGAACAACAGCGACAGCATCAGGCAGATGGTCGAAAGCACCACCGGTACGATGAAGCTGCTGATTTCCTCCATCGCCCTGATTTCATTGGTAGTCGGCGGCATCGGCGTGATGAACATCATGCTGGTGTCCGTTACCGAGCGCACCAAAGAAATCGGCATACGGATGGCAATCGGCGCGCGGCGCGGCAATATTTTGCAGCAGTTTTTGATTGAGGCGGTGTTAATCTGCATCATCGGAGGCTTGGTCGGCGTAGGTTTGTCCGCCGCCGTCAGCCTCGTGTTCAATCATTTTGTAACCGATTTCCCGATGGACATTTCGGCGGCATCCGTTATCGGGGCGGTCGCCTGTTCGACCGGAATCGGCATCGCGTTCGGCTTTATGCCCGCCAATAAGGCAGCCAAACTCAATCCGATAGACGCATTGGCGCAGGATTGAGGTTTGAACAAAGATGCCGTCTGAAGCTGCCGCGACAGGCTTCAGACGGCATTTGAAAAAGGCTTGGAACATGGTTCCAAGCCTTTTGCATTGCGGGTTTACTGCTGGTTTTTGCGGATGATTTCCTCCAGTTGGGGCATCGGGCTGTAACCGCTTTGGGTGCGCCCGTTGGGGAAGACGAGGGTCGGCGTGCCGTTGAAGCCGAACTGTTCGCCCAAGGAAGTGGTTTCCGCGACGGGATTGTCGCAGATGCTGCCGCCGACCGGGAATTTGCCTTTACGCATCCAATCCGTCCACGCTTTGGCACGGTCGGGCTGACACCATAAGATTTGCGCCTTGCGCGCGGCATCTGGGTGCAGGCCGGCAATGGGCATCATAAAGCTGTAAACCGTCACGTCGGTCATTTTTTCAAACTCATGTTCCAAGCGTTTGCAGAACGGACAATCGGGGTCGGAGAAGACGGCGACTTTCAGCTTGCCGTTGCCGCGTACTTCTTTGATGGCTTTGTCCAAAGGCAGGGAGGCGAAGTCGATTTTGTTCAAATCGGCGGCGCGTTCTTCGGTCAGGTTTTTGCGCGTGTCGATGTTGATGAGTTCGCCGACGAACATATAGCCGCCTTCGGCATCGGTGTAGATAATCTGCCTGCCGCTGACGACGACTTCGTAAATGCCTTTGACCGGTGTTTCGCTGACGCTCAACACTTTCAAATCTTGGGCGGAATAGGTTTTTTCCAAACGCGCTTTCAAAGAAGCGGCAACGGATTTGCCGGCGGATTCGGCTTTGACGGCGGATTCGGCGTTGGCATTGGAAACGGGCGTTTGCCCGCAAGCCAGCAGCGGCAGGACGGTAAAGGGGGTCAAGATTTTGATTAACTTGGTTTTCATATCAAAGATGATTGAGCGTGTTGGAAAAGTGGCATTGTATCAAACCTCTGTTGCGCCTGCATTGCGCCGAGGCTCAATTTATCGTCTGAAAATAGCTTCCGGCTGTTAAAATACGCAAAAAAATGATTTGCCTGCCTGTATGATCTACCATCGCATCGCTGTAAACGTGCCGCTTTCAGACGGCCTTTTGACTTATTCGCATTCCGAGCCGCTTCCTCCGGGAACGCGGGTGCTTGTGCCTTTTCGCAATAAAACTGTTGTCGGGATGGTGTGGGAAACGGATATTGCGCCCGATATGGATGCGGCGCGGATTTTGAGCGTTCAGACGGTCTTTGTGGAAGAAAAGCCGCTGTCTCAAAGCTGGCGTGATTTGTTGGCGTTTACGTCGCGTTATTACCACTATCCGATTGGGCAGGCTGTATTTGCCGCATTGCCGCAGGGTTTGAAGGAAACGCGCGCGGTGGAAATGCCGCAGCCGCCGTTGTTTTATGCTTTGAACGAAGCGGGCAGGGCGCAAACGCCGCCGCCGGCTCGGTTCAACAAAAAAGCGGCTTTGTGGGACGCGCTGCTGTCGGGCGAAATGACGATGGCGGCGTTGAAACAGGCAAACGCGCAGGCGGCGAAATTGATTGAGGATTGGGCGGAGCAGGGCTGGATTGAAACGACGGAAGCGGCGAAACCTGTTTTAAGGCCGTACCGCGGGCAGGCTTCGCACTCTGAATTTGTATTAAATACCGGCCAGCAGAAGGCTTCCGATGAAATTCAGACGGCATTGGGACGCTTCCGGTCGTTTCTGCTGTACGGTATTACCGGCAGCGGCAAGACCGAGGTGTATTTCGATGCGATGGCGAAAGTGTTGGCGCAGGGGCGACAGGTGTTGTTTCTGTTGCCCGAAATCAACCTCACGCCGCAGCTTTTAAAGCGGGTGGAAAACCGTTTTGCCGACGTGCCGACCGCCGTGTTGCACAGCCGGATGGCGGCAGGCAGGCGCACGCAGGATTATCTGCGCGCGATGTTGGGGCAGGCGAAGCTGGTGATCGGCACGCGGCTGGCGGTGTTTACGCCTTTGCCTGATGTCGGGCTGATTGTGGTCGATGAGGAACACGACGGCTCGTTCAAACAAGACAACGAATTGCGCTACCACGCCCGCGATTTGGCGGTGTGGCGGGCGAAGCAGGGCGGCTGTCCCGTCGTGTTGGGCAGTGCCACGCCCAGCTTGGAGAGTTGGCACAAGGCGCAAAGCGGCGCGTACCGCCTGCTGCAACTGACCGAACGCGCCCATGCTTCCGCGCAACTGCCACAAGTGGACATCCTCAACATAGGTCGTCTGAAACTCGATAACGGCTTCTCACCGCAAGCCTTGCAGCTTTTGAAACAGAACTTTGAAGCGGGCGGTATGTCGCTGGTGTACCTTAACCGGCGCGGCTTCGCGCCTGCGCTGTTTTGCGGCGACTGCGGCCATACCTTCGGCTGCCCGAACTGCTCCGCCAAAATGGTGCTGCACCAACGCGCCCGCCAACTGCGCTGCCACCACTGCGACCACCGCGAACCCATCCCGTTCAAATGTCCCGACTGCGGCAACCAAGACCTGACCGCCGTCGGACACGGTACGCAGCGCGTCGAAGAAACCCTGCGCGCCTTCCTGCCCAAGGCAGCCGTCGTCCGCGTCGATAGGGACAGTACGGCGCACAAAAACGACTGGGCAGATTTGTACCGCCGCATCGCCAACGACGAAATCGACATTCTGGTCGGCACGCAGATGCTTGCCAAAGGCCATGATTTCGCGCGGCTCAACCTCGTTATCGTGTTGAACGCCGACGGCAGCCTGTACAGCGCGGATTTCCGTGCGCCGGAAAGGCTGTTTGCCGAGCTGATGCAAGTGTCCGGCAGGGCGGGGCGCGCCGACAAACCCGGCAAGGTGCTGATACAGACCCAACTGCCCGAACACCCTGTCTTCGCCGCCGTCAAAGCGCAGGACTACGCCGTGTTTGCCGAAAACGAATTGAACGAACGGCAAATGTTCGCCATGCCGCCTTTCGGTTTTCAGACGGCCGTCCGTGCCGATGCGCCGCGTGTTGCCGATGCGATGGAATTTCTCAACGCCGCCAAAGAAACCCTCGCCCCGCTCTTGCCCGAAAGCGTCTCCCGGTTCGGTGCCGCCCCGATGCTGATGGTGCGCCTTGCCGAACGCGAACGTGCGCAAGTTTTCCTCGAATCAACATCCCGACAAGATTTGCACCGCGCCGTGAGTTTGTGGGTGCAGGTGTTGCAGCAGAACCGCGACGGCAAAATCCGATGGTCGGTGGATGTCGATCCGCAGGAGGCTTGATCATTGGCAATCCGATGCCGTCTGAAAACCGTTTCAGACGGCATTTTTATTCCGGATCGTCTGTAAACGCGTTCGCTCGAAAAATCGGTACGAACGTCAGCAGGTAAAGCATGAACACGGCGGCGGTCAGAATCTCGGGAACGGTGATGAAGAATATCGGATTCACGTTCATTAAAACAGCGCGCGAAACGGCGGAGGCGAAAAGGATGGAGACGGCGATGCGGCAGAGTTTCGGGTAGTCGAGTTTGGTAAAGCCGCTGTGCCACAGTCCGGCAGTCAGCCACACCATCATCACGCCACCCGTCATGCCGCCGAGGGTAATCAGGTGCAGGGGCGCGGAGGCGGGCAGGTTTTGCAGTTTCGCCGCGCCTGTCCACAGATAACCTGCGGCGGCAAAGAGCTGGAGCAGGTAATAAGTGCGGACGTAGTGTTTGCGTAAGAGTTCGTGATGGTGCAGTTCGCGCAGCTTGGCGAGCAGGATGAAGCCGACGGCAAGCGCAGTAAAACCGGCGGTTTGCGCGGGCAGCCAAAGTTCGGCGGCGGCGTGCAGCAGCAGGGTGATGGCGATGTTTTTATAGATAACGTTGGGGATGAATACGGGGTCTTTCAGACGGCATTCTTTCAGGGTTTCCGTGCCCAAAAGGACGCTGACGCGGACGGATACGAACATGACCGCCGCCATATTCAAATGCACTTGCGCGCGCAGTAAGTTCAAATCGCCGCTGACGGCATAGGCCGTCTGAAAAACGGTAAATGCGGCAAGTAACATCAACAGAGCGAAGTTGTCGGTGTTGCGGTCGAGCCAAATCAGCCAGGCGCAGAACAGCAGCAACACCAGCCAATAGGCGGCGACGAAAAATGCGGCAAGTTGCGGTAAAAACGGCAATAAAACAGCCGCAACAAGCAACAACACCGCCATCAAAGTAGCGGCAGGTTTCAGGTTGCCTGAAAAACCCGTCCGGTCCAACAAAGCGGTAGTCAAAAAACCGCCGTATGCAGCCGGCAGCATAAGTTCCAAGAAAATTTGGCGGTGCAGGATGATAGCGCCGGGGTTGATGAAAAAACACCAACGCACCGAGTATGGCAAGTACTGCCGCACCGACGAAAAACGGGCGCATAGGGTGGGTAAAAAATTTATTCATCGCTTGGCTTGATTCTGTATGAAGATGCTTTCGGGTATGGATTTATTGGGCGGACAGGGTTGTATTTTTCGCCAAAGAGGCAAGCCTGCGGCTTGCTTGCCCTCTCCCTAGCCCTCTCCCACGGGGAGAGGGAATCGGGCTGTCAAACCCGAACATTTTCAGGTTTTACCTTCCATTTGATCCCCAATCCTTCGCCCTCTGATTTTCAGCAACCTGATCCCCTCTCCTGTGGGAGAGGGTTAGGGAGAGGGAAACGAACCGCAAGGTTTGTCAGATACTGAAATGCCCTTGTCATTCATATTATTGATATTATTGTTCGAATTGTATTATTTTCAATAATAATAAATAACCCTAAACCAATATAAATAACAGCCATTATCCAACGACTAAACTTCTCTACAATTTCACCAACACCTGAAATATTAGCCAATCTTTGTGCTGTATATACTAAAACAAAAATCAATATTAAAAATACAAGAAGAGTAACTAATAAGTCGACAAGATCTAAAGTCACAAAGTAAGGAACAAAAAGTCCAATATTATCTGCACCACAACTAGCAACTGTAACCAAAGCAACAATACCGACTAATTTTGACAACCCTTTTTCATCCAATTCTTTTTTAGCTCTTTTTTCGCCCTCACAATCGTCGTAAATAGCAACTTTAATACCTAAGTAAATCGGTATTAAACCTAATAAACCCAACACCCATTTTTCCGGAACATAATTCAAAACAAAAGCTAGAAATAAACTAACTAATATTAAAATTACAGAACCTAAATATTGTCCGATATAAATATCTCGATATTCTTTTCTAGTATTTGCTCTAGCAAAAAATATTAATAGTATTACCAACAAATCTACTGCTGTAGCAATATATAAAACAGCAGCAGTAATCACAGTCGAAAACATAAAGCACCTCATAATGAATCCCCTGCCCCCTTGGCACCACGGCTTTTTCAAAAACCGAATCGCGTTCGGATAACAGATTCGTATCTTTCGCTAAAGAGGCAAGCCTGAGGCTTGCTAACCCTCTCCCCGTGGGAGAGGGTTAGGGAGAGGGCAACGAACCGTAAGGTTTGTCAGACACTCAAATCCCCTCATCACTCATAATAATGAATCCCCTGAAACTCCCTTGCCACCACGACTTCTTCAAAAGCCGAATCGCGTTCGGACAGCGGCGTGGGCAGGGTTATCACGTTTTGCACGTTCATGCCCTTAGCGGAAAGCAGCATAATTTCATGGCTCAGGCGCGCGGCTTCGAAGCGGTCGTGCGTTACCAGTATACACGCCATGCCCTGCCGCTCGATTTTTTCCACCAGCATAGCAACCAAAATATCGCGCAAATCGCGGTCCAAACCGACAAACGGTTCGTCCAGCAAGGCTAGGTCGCAGCCGCACAGCAGCAGGCGCAAAAACGCCACCCGTTTCGCCATGCCGCCGGACAATTCGGTCGGATATTTGTTCAAATCGCCCGCAGTCAGCCCGACTTTCGCCGCCAGCGCGACGATTTCGCCTTCGTCTGGGTTGTCCATAAAAATCGCGATATTCTGCATCGCGGTCAGGTTTTCCGGCAGGCGGTTTTCCTGAAACAGAAAACCCGTTTTGTGGAAAGTATTACGTATCGTGCCCGATTTCGGCGTTTCCAAGCCCGCAATCAGCCGTAAAACCGTCGTCTTGCCACAGCCGCTCGGCCCGAACAAGGCTTTCACTTCGCCCTGTTGCAGGTTCAAACTGAAATCGCGCACGATGGGGTCGCGGAGGATTTCAAAACGCACGTTTTCAAGACAGAGCATCATCTCCTCCACGGCATAAACAAAATTTACAAAGGCTTGGTAATCAGGTATTCAAACAGCGACACAAATACCATGACCAACACCACATAAGCCATTACCGTCGAAGTCTACAGCATTGCCCTCGCGTCCGCAATCCGCGCGCCCACGCCTTTGCTCGCGCCTAAGAGTTCCGCCATGATCACCGCCTTCACCCCCATCGCCACCGCCACGCCGACGCTGGAAATCACATAGCCCGTCAGATGCGGGATATACAGATAGCGGATTTTTTTCAGACGGCCTAATTTATAAGCGTCAAACAACTCCTCATGCTGCTTGTTCACGCTCGCCATTCCGACCGCCGCACTCGCAAACGTCAGCGGCGCAACCAACACAATGATGGTAAACAACACGCTCGGATTGCCGAACCCGAACCAAAACAACGCCATCACCACCCAAATAATCGGCGGCATTGCTAACAAAATCGTAATCACAGGCTTAAGCAACGCCATCGCCGTCTTAAAACTGCCCGCCACCAGCCCCGCCGCCAATCCTGCTATCAAAGCAACCGAAATACCCACTACCGACCGCCACAGCGAAATCCCGATTTCATTTTCCTGAAAATGTTTCAATAAATCCAAAGATTTTTGAAACACCTCTACCGGCGCAGGCAGCATAAACTCGCCGAACACGGCGCTGCCCCACGCCCACAACGCCACCACCACCATCGCCACGCTCAGACCGGCAAAGCCGCTCCAAAGGTAGTCGATGATGTAAAACAGCGCAGGCTGCGGTTTGCGGATTTTGTCGGTTTTAATCATGGTTTGGTTGATGGGGATGGTTTGGAAAGGATAGCCTTAGCTTGGAATTTTAGTATTTTCGTTGGGTTATGGTTGTGATTAAGCCAACCTATTCTTACTATTTTTAATACTTAAAAAGCTATTGGATTTAAGCATTCTTTCTTCAGAAACTAAAGTTCCTACTACATTTTCAATTTCATCCCATGTCATATTTTCCCTATATTTATCTTCATTCATGGCATTACCACCCTATCAAATAGTTATAAAATTTCATTATTAAACAACCCCGCCACATACCTCACACTTCGATCCCGTTTCCCCAGTAAGCGTAGGTTGGGTCATGACCCAACATTTCAGGCAATCCGACGGCTCTTTGTGTACTGTTCGAACTATTATCTGATAGGCCGTCTGAAAAGAGTAGGTCGGATACTTGTATCCGACAGCCCCGTTTAGCCGAAATGTCGGATTCAAGAATCCGACCCACGCCGCTGACAATGCCTTAATAGGCCGTCTGAAAAATGATAAATCAGGTATTCACAACCACCCTACCCTTTTCAGACGGCCTCTTTCCCTTTAAGCCAAGAAGAACCCGTTATCCGGCAGCTTGCCGCCCAAAAGTTCCGGGTTGAACTGCATCAGGATTTCGTAAAACTTCAAAATCTCGTTTTTCACTTCGCTGCCTTTGCTTACCGTCAGCCGTGCGCCGTCCAAGCCCATGACTAGGGCGGGTTCGGGGGCGGGTAGGTAGTTTTTGCCGATTTTCGCCGCGTTTTGGCGGTTGGCCAATATCCAGTTGAGCGCGTTTTTCAAATCTTGATGGAAGATGTCGAACTGCGCCTTGTGTGCGTGGAAATATTCTTCGTTGGCGATGATACCTGCCATCGGAATCAGCGGTTTGGTGCCAAACGCCTGCCCCCATGCTTTTACCAAATCAAAACCGTGCACGACGTTTATACCTATGGTTTTGCCTTTCAGTAGGCTGGCGGTTGCCATCGGTTCGGGCAGGATGACGGCATGGTAACCTTTACTTGGAAATAGTCCGACTGCTTCGGGCGGTGTGGCAGCGTAGGTAATGCTGACTTTGTGTGCGTCGATTTTCAGTTTTTTCAACAAGGCTTGCAGCACGATGTCGGGCATATCGTTTTTAAACGGCACGAGGATTTTTTTGCCGACCAAATCCTGCGGCGAGGCAATCGCGCTGCCTTTGCAGACCAACTGCGTGATGCCTTTGGTCAAAATATTCACCATGCCGACTTTCTGCCCTTGGTTGCGCAGGTTTACGCCGACATTGCTCGGACTCATCATCACTTTAAATTGCCCGCTTGCCACGCCCGCGCGCAGTTGGTCGGGCGAACGCCAGATTTTCAGCGACACGTCCGCCTGTTTCGCCAGTTTACCTTGCAACGCCGCTACGGCAATGGTAACGCTGGGCATTGCCGGTGCGCCGTACACGGTAAATTGCTCTTTACCGGCAGCAAGCAGAGAAGGCGAAACGCCTGCGGCTGCCAGCGCGGCGGTCATTTTTAAGAAATCGCGTCTTTTCATATCCATTTTTTATCTCCTAATTCTTAATAAGCCAATGCAGGTATTTTTCAGACGGCATGGTTTTAAAATGCCGCATGCAAACTCAACCAATATGTCCTGCCCGGTGCATACACTACGCTGGGGGATAGGGCGAGGACGTGGTCGCCGCTGATGTATTCGACGTATTTTTTGTTGAATACGTTGTTCACGCCCAAGCGCAAGCCGTATTTGTCTTTGATGTTTACGCCTGCGTACACGTCGGCAACGGTAAAGCCTTTGGCGGCTTCGCGTTTGTCTATGCCCAGACCGCTTGCCATATCAAAATCACCGCGCGTTTGTTTGGCGACAAAGCGTGTTGCCGCGCCGATGTTGTAGCTGCCGTGGGCAAAGTAGTTTTTGTAGTCGGCTTGGACGGCGGCTTCAAACGGACGGATTTGATAGGGCGGCCTGCCGTCGGTTTCGTTGTGTCCGTAGTTGTAGGCGGCTTTGATGCCTGCCGCCCAATGCGGATTGAAGTTGTAACGCGCGTAGGCCTGCGCGGTAAACAATCGTGCGTCCACGTTGCGTGTGATGATGCCGCCGTCTTTGGAAGCTGTGCCGCTTTGTCCGTGTGCGCGGTCAAAAATAATCAGGTCTTTGACTTTGTCCGCCACAAGCGTGCCGCCCACGTTCCAGCCCGCGCCTGCGAGCGAGTTCATGTAGCCGTTGTAGTAGTCGTTGCGGCTGTCGGCGGTGAGCCTGATGCGGTTGTGTTTTTCAGTTTTCAGCAGGGGGATTGCCTGCAATGGCGGCGGCTGGATTTTGGTTCATCAGCATGCCGCTCATACGGTTTTGCACGATGGCAGCAAGCGAGTTGAAGCGTTCGGTGTTGTCGCCGATGCGTTCCAAATGCGCGAGGGAAACGCTGTATTTTTGCGTTTCAGACGGCGTGAAATCGTATTTGAGTTCGCCTGACAAAGCATGACGGCGCACTTTGCCGTTGAAGTCGTAGCCGTAATGGGTTTTCCAGATTTGTTGTGATGAGGCGAAGGGGAAACCGGGTTTTATTGGGTTTTCAGGCTGTGCCGTATTTTTGCGAATGTCCGCTTCGTTGAGTTCGTAGCTTAAGCCCAAGCCCAAGCCCAGTTTGTGTCGGTCGTCAAACTTGTAAGATAAGGTATCGGCAATGCACCAGCGGTCGATGTGCACATCGGCGAAACGGTAGCCGTTGAGGAAATCGCACATGGCAGTGTGGGTGTTGCGTTCGCCGTTTTGGCTGTCGTTGCGGTAGCTGACGGCTGCCGTGTTGTGGAATTTGCCGAAATCCGCATCGTGTTTGAGCGAGAAATCATACACTTTGCGGTCAAGTTCTACGAACACTTGCTGCGGCGTGTTGTTTGGTCGCAAGGAGTAATTGTCGGCATGGCGTTTGAGTTTGATGACGCCTGCTTCCGCGCTGACCGTATTGCTCAAATCGGCATTGCCCCAACGCACGTTGAGTTTGGAGATGTGGCGTTCGGTGTCCAATGCGTCGTTGACGACCTGCGGCTGGCGGTCGTTGTTGATGTCGTCGTGCAGATAAGTGAGGCGATATTCTTGATTTTCAGACGGCACGAAACCGAGTACCAAAGCCTGATTGAAGCGGCTGTATTTCCAATCAGTGTCGCGCCCACCGCCATCTTTGTAGCCGTTTGCCTTGGTGCGATTGAGGTTGGCTACGCCGTATACCTTCGCCCCGAGTGCTTGCGCGGTAACGGAGTTGTAAAAGCTTTTGCCGTAAAAACTGCTGTTTGCCTTCAGCGGACGGAAGGCTTGGTCTATGTTTTCGGTAACAAAGTAATAATCGCTGCGGTCGGAGCGGTCGAATTGGTTTTCGGGGAAATAGCCTTGTGCGGCGGTCGGTGCAATCGGTTTGGGCGGGGAGAAGGTTTTGACGGGTTGTATTTCTTCAGTATTTGCCGGTTGTTCTGCCCAAGATGGCGCAACGGAAAAAACGGTCATCAAAGCCCATGTGAGAGTATTTAGTTTCATTTCTTAGCTCATGATAATAATTATTATTTATTATCTTATTAAAAAATTTAAGTAAATAAGAAAATGATATGAAAAATTTCCAGATAACCGATGCAACAGTTGGAACTTGGGCTTGGGAATATCACGGTAGATGAATTTGGAATCTCTGTCATGCTATTGTCTTTTATCTCAATTGAAAAAAACGCGAACCGAATGGTTCGCGTTTTTTTCAGACGGCATCAATTATTTTTTGTCGTCTTTTACTTCTTCAAAGTCGGCATCTACGACATCATCGTCTTTCTTTGCAGAAGCATTGGCTTGTGCGCCCTCGCCGGCTTGGGCTTCGGCTTGCGCTTGCGCGTAAACCATTTCGCCCAGTTTTTGGCTGGCTGTGCCCAGTGCTTCGGCTTTGGCATCGATGGCGGTTTTGTCGTCGCCTTTCACGGCTTCTTCGGCTTCTTTCAGCGCGGCTTCGATTTTTTCTTTCTCGGCAGCGTCGAGTTTGTCGCCGTAGTCCGCCAAAGATTTTTTCACGGAGTGAATCAGGGCTTCGGCTTGGTTGCGGGAAGCGACCAATTCAGTCAGCTTTTTATCTTCCTCGGCATTGGCTTCGGCATCTTTCACCATGCGTTCGATTTCTTTTTCGCTCAAACCTGAAGAACCTTGGATGGTAATGTTGGCCGCTTTGCCAGTGCCTTTGTCTTTGGCGGAAACGTGCAAGATACCATTGGCGTCGATGTCGAAAGTAACTTCAATTTGCGGCATACCGCGTGGTGCGGGTGCGATGTCGCCCAAGTTGAATTGACCTAAAGATTTGTTGGCAGAAGCGCGTTCGCGTTCGCCTTGCAGTACGTGGATGGTTACTGCGCTTTGGTTGTCTTCGGCAGTAGAGAACACTTGAGACGCTTTAGTCGGAATAGTAGTGTTCTTTTGAATCAGCTTGGTCATCACACCACCCATGGTTTCGATACCCAAGGACAGAGGGGTTACGTCCAGCAGCAATACGTCGCTGCGGCCGCCGCTCAATACTTCGCCTTGAATCGCTGCACCTACGGCAACGGCTTCGTCAGGGTTCACGTCTTTGCGCGGTTCTTTGCCGAAGAAGTCTTTAACGGCTTCTTGTACTTTCGGCATACGGGACTGACCGCCGACCAAAATCACGTCGTCGATGTCGCCGGTGCTCAAGCCGGCATCTTTCAATGCGGTGCGGCAAGGCTCGATAGAGCGGGCAATCAGGTCTTCAACCAGGCTCTCGAATTTGGCGCGGGTAATTTTCATTGCCAAGTGTTTCGGGCCGGTTGCGTCCATGGTAATGTACGGCAGGTTGATTTCGGTTTGCTGGCCGCTGGACAATTCGATTTTGGCTTTTTCGGCAGCTTCTTTCAGACGTTGCAGAGCCATTACGTCTTGTTTCAAATCAATGCCTTGTTCTTTTTTAAACTCGTCAATGATGTAGTCAATCAAGCGTTGGTCGAAGTCTTCACCGCCCAAGAAAGTATCGCCGTTGGTAGCCAATACTTCAAATTGTTTGTCGCCGTCGAGGTTGGCGATTTCGATGATGGAAATATCGAAGGTACCGCCGCCCAAGTCATATACGGCTATTTTGCGGTCTTTGTTGTCGCCTTTGTCCATACCGAATGCCAAAGCGGCTGCGGTCGGCTCGTTGATGATGCGTTTTACGTCCAAACCGGCGATACGGCCTGCGTCTTTGGTGGCTTGACGTTGGCTGTCGTTGAAGTAGGCAGGGACGGTAATCACGGCTTCGGTTACTTTTTCGCCCAAGTAAGCTTCGGCGGCTTCTTTCATTTTACGCAGGACTTCTGCGGAAATTTGAGGAGGAGACAGCTCTTTGCCTTGTGCTTTTACCCATGCGTCGCCGTTGTCGGCTTTGATGATTTCGAAAGGCATAGATTCGATGTCGCGTTGGACTTCTTTGTCTTCAAATTTGTGACCGATCAAACGTTTGGCGGCGTAAATAGTGTTTTTGGCGTTGGTTACCGCTTGGCGTTTGGCAGGCGCGCCGACGAGGATTTCGCCGCCGTCCAAATAAGCGATAATGGACGGCGTGGTGCGTGCGCCTTCTGCGTTTTCGATGACTTTGGTTTGACCGTTTTCGGAAATGGCCAAACAAGAGTTGGTTGTACCTAAGTCGATACCGATTACTTTTGCCATGTGGATACTCCTATTTGATTTTGCTTATTTTGAGAAATATGTTGGAACATTTTGTCCCGATGGGCTGTAAATAGGGCGGGCGGCGGGCTGTTTCAAGCTACAGCATGGCCATAAGTATATAACTTTATGAATATATTGGTTTTATATTTGATTTAATACATTTGGCTCCAATGCATTCAAGCATAATGTTTCAAATGGCAGGCAGGTTTATTCATAGACGACGCCGGCGAGCATTTCCTGTTCGTTCAAGTTGCCGTACTCTTTTTCCCAGTCGTGTGAAGACTCGATGATGTCGCATTCTTTGGAAAGGGAGACTTGTTCTGTATCCATATCTTTGGCGTTCAGCATGTTGAATTGTTCGCACAGGGATGCGGATAAAGTGATGTCGGGCTGTTTGGCTTCAGAACGGTTTTCTTGGAAGGCAAAGCAGAATGAGGTAAATGCCGCAGTATAGATAAGATATTTGCTGGTTTTCTTCATTTTTCTATCCTTTTTCTGTCAATTCGGGATCAAACCTATGGAAAATCTGAAAAATTATGTATTGGATAAGAAAAATCATAATTTAAATTTAGTTTATCATAGTTATTCCGTTTTTGGGATAGCTAATGTAAAATATATTTCATGTTTACTTTAGATGATTGAATGAAGGGGAGCGGAAGGATATTTATGGAAACCTTTAAAGACAGACTGGTTTTTTTATGGAAAAGTGAAGCGAGGCAGGCAAAAATCGCATCCGATATTGAAATGACGATTGCGGGCTTCAGCAGAATATGGAATGAAGGCGGTCTGCCGAAGTCTGAAACATTGAAAAAAATTAAGCAGTTGAAGGGGTGTAGTATCGATTGGCTGCTGACAGGGGAGGGTAATCCGTTTCCGGATGAAGCCCCAAAAAAATCCCTTGCTTACGATACCTTGGGAAATGAAGTTGATACGGACGAGTTTGTCTTTGTGCCGAGATATGATATTCGGGCGGCTGCGGGATACGGGCAGTTTGTCGGTCATGAGGAACCGGTATTTACAATGGCGTTCAGACGGCATTGGATTGAGAATTATGTTACCCGAGATACGAAAAACCTGTCTGTAATTTCCGTCAAGGGGGATTCGATGGAGGGGGTTTTGAATGACGGAGATTCGATTTTGGTCAATCATGGGGAAAATACGCCGAGAGACGGACTGTATGTGTTGCGGATTAATGAAAATCTGTTGGTCAAACGCCTGCAAATCGTCCCCGGCGGGATTATCAATGTCATTTCCGCCAACGAGGCTTATCCTGCTTTTGAAATCAATTTGAACGACTTGACCGATGATGTGGAGATTATCGGGCGTGTCGAGTGGTTCGGCAGGACGGTTTGAGTTTGGGGCTTGAAATTGCAGGCGGTCAAACTTATCTATTGGGACAATTCCTTTTTCAAAGGCGAAGCCCTGCTTGCCTTTGAAGGGGGGTTGAGAGAGAATGCAGAAAATATTATATTAAGGAATAACACTATGTCGGACGAAAGCCCTATTATTTTTACTGACAGCTGCTGTGCCAAAGTTGCCGATTTGATTGCCGAAGAAAACAATCCCGATTTGAAATTGCGGGTTTTTGTCAACGGCGGCGGCTGTTCGGGTTTCCAGTACGGATTTACTTTTGACGAAATCAAAAACGACGACGATTTTGAAATTGAGAAAAACGGTTTGGTCTTTTTGGTCGATCCGATGAGCTATCAATATCTGGTCGGTGCGGAAATCGACTATACGGAAAGTCTGCAGGGTTCGCAGTTCGTCATCCGCAATCCGAACGCGGAAACAACCTGCGGTTGCGGATCGTCGTTTTCCGTGTGACCGGCTGGTTTGTGTTATGCCGTCTGAACGTTCGGACGGCATTTTTACTTTTGGAAAATATATTATCGGGATGAATTTACATATAATCCGATTGCTTGAAGATGAATCGGGTTTCCCGAAAGGAACGGGCGGAACGGTATCAGGCGTATTTGTTCCCTTATGATTGAGATGAGTAAAGATTACCGAAACGATTTGTACGATGTATATGTTTCCTACCCGCCCCAAGTGGATCGCGGGCTTATCCGGGAGTGCCTTAAGGAGAATCTCGGCGAAGAAAAGGCGGAAGGATTGATCGAATCGCTCGATTCCAAACCGCAAGTGCTGGTTGAGGAAAAATGCACTTGGGCGAAACGGGAAGAGTTGCATGATTATTTCAGCTATTTGGGTTTGGATATTATTACCCGTATATGGAGTTGGAAACGGTCGTGCCGCCGGAGGAGGGGGAGGGCGAAGGAGGAGGCGCGGATGGGGAAATGCCCGAATATCTTGAACTTCACGGCGGGCGGGAAGATGATATTTCCGCATCTTCGCAACCCGAGCCGCCCCGCAATATCAAACCGCTGGTTTTCGGGTTGCTGATTGCCTTTTTGGGCTATCTGCTCGGTAAGATTTTTTGATTGTCCGATAAATGCTGTATTCGGGATTTTATATATGAAATGGTTGAAACGCCTGACGGTCATTGTCGGGACTTTTTACCGCTATCGGCTGGCAGGTCTGTGCGTTTCGCTGATGGGTAGCGGTTGGATATGCGCTCTGCTGAAAATGATGCCGCAGTCGTCCAAATTGAAAAACGAACCGCCTGCCGTCCGTCTGCGCCTTGCCTTGGAAAGCCTGGGGCCGATTTTCATCAAGTTCGGGCAGGTTTTGTCCACACGCCCCGATTTGATTCCGCACGATTACGCCGTCGAACTGGCAAAGCTGCAAGACAAAGTGCCGCCTTTTGACGCGCGGCTTTCGCGTGAACAAATCGAAAAATCGCTGGGTCAGCCCATCGAAAAGCTGTATGCGGAATTTGAAACCGAGCCCGTCGCCAGCGCGTCCATCGCCCAAGTACACAAAGCCCGCCTGCATTCGGGCGAACGAGTGGCGGTCAAAGTTTTGCGCCCCAACCTCTTGCCCCTTATCGAACAAGACTTGTCGCTGATGCGTTTCGGCGCGGCTTGGGTCGAACGCTTGTTTTCAGACGGCAAGCGTCTGAAGCCGCGCGAAGTGGTGGCGGAGTTCGACAAATACCTGCACGACGAATTGGATTTGATGCGCGAAGCCGCCAATGCAGGACAACTCGGGCGCAATTTCCAAAACAGCAATATGCTGATTGTGCCCAAGGTGTTTTACGACTACTGCACAAGCGACGTGCTGACGATTGAATGGATGGACGGCACGCCGGTTTCCGACATCGCCAAACTCAAAGCAGACGGCATCGATTTGCACAAACTTGCCGATTACGGCGTGGAAATCTTTTTCACGCAAGTTTTCCGCGACGGCTTTTTCCACGCGGATATGCACCCCGGCAATATTTTGGTTGCCGCCGACAACCGCTATATCGCCCTTGATTTCGGCATCGTCGGTACGCTGACCGATTACGACAAACGCTATCTCGCCATCAATTTCCTCGCCTTTTTCAACCGCGATTACCGACGTGTCGCCACCGCCCACGTCGAATCGGGCTGGGTGCCTGCCGACACGCGTGCGGAAGAGTTGGAAGCGGCGGTTCGCGCCGTGTGCGAGCCTGTGTTCAACAAACCGATTTCGCAGATTTCCTTCGGCTTGGTACTGATGCGCCTGTTTGAAGTCAGCCGCCGCTTCAATGTCGAAATCCAGCCGCAGCTGGTATTGCTGCAAAAAACGCTGCTCAACATCGAAGGCTTGGGCCGCCAACTCGATCCCGATTTGGACTTGTGGAAAACCGCCAAACCGTTTTTGGTAAAATGGATGAACGGGCAGGTCGGTCCCAAAGCCCTTTGGCGCAACCTCAAAAACGAAGCCCCAGACTGGGCGCAAATCATCCCTTCCCTGCCGCGCAAAATCAATGCCTTGGTCGATGAGGCGCGCCGGCAGGAAATGCGCGATGCCTATATCCATTTGGTCAAAGTGCAGCAGCGGCAAAGCCTGTGGCTGGCAGCGATAGCGGTTGTTTTGCTGCTGATTTTGCTTTTGAAATAGGCTTTGTCCGAATCATTGCCCGACTCCGCCCGTTTACAAGGAAACCGGTTATTTCCGGTTGCGTGGGAATCGGGCGTATCGAATAAAAGGCATTTTGTCCGACTGATAAGTGCCGGCATCGGCGGCATATTAAGGCGCAGGCTTGAAGCGGGCAATGCCGTCTGAAGCCCGTTTGGCGTTTCAGACGGCATTGGTGCGGATATTCAAATCATAAAGTCGATTTCGGCAAACTGGATATTTTGATCCATATCCGCCGACGGGGTTTTGAGCGATCGCGCCACGGGTTTGGCGGGTACGCCGACAACCGTGATGGACGGCGGCACGTCTGAAACCACGACGCTGCCCGCGCCGATTTTGGCATTGCTGCCGATGCGGATATTGCCCAATATCGAGGCGTTTGCGCCGATCATCACGCCGTCGCCGATTTTGGGGTGGCGGTCGCCGCCTTCTTTGCCCGAACCGCCGAGCGTTACGCCGTGCAAAATCGAAATATTGTTGCCCAACACGGCGGTTTCTCCGGCAACAAAGCCGGTGGCGTGGTCGAGCATCAGCCCGTATCCTAAACGGGCGGCGGGATGGATGTCCACGCCGAATACTTCGGACATACGGTTTTGTAGGAAATACGCCAGCGTTTTGCGTCCGTCGAGATACAGCCGGTGGTTGATGCGGTGTGCCTGAATCGCGTGGAAGCCTTTGAAATATAAAAGCGGCAGCGAATATTCGTCGCAGGCGGGATCGCGTTCGTAGATGGCTTTTAAGTCTGCTTCGACACATTTGCTGATTTGGGTGTCGCTGCCCAATGCCTGCTGGTAAATTTCAAACAGCGCGCGCACGTCCATAATCGGGCTGCCGAGTTTGCTGGAAAGGTGGTAGGCAAGGACGGAGCCGAGGGACTCGTGGCGCAACACGGTTTGGTGCAAAAAACTTGCCAGCATCGGTTCGGCGGCGGCAGCGGCCGCGGTTTCTTCGCGGATGGTGTGCCAGAGGTCGAAACCGGTTGTGTTCAAATGGTTTTTTTTCATAATGGATGCCGTCTGAAAAGCATAAGGTCGGCGGTATCTTACCGTTTATATGGTTTTTGCGGTAGGGTATTCGGCGGCGGATGTGAAATTTCCTGCCTTTGCTTGAAGTTTCTTGAAAATGTCCTTATCTTGCTCGGGTAATAACCGGATTTTGATTTCCAATTTGTTTTGAGGGATACGATATGAGCGAACAGACACAGCAGCAAAACAGTGAAGAAGCGGTTGAAAATGTGGAGGCGGTGGAAACCGTCGAGACAGTAGGAAATGCGGACGGTGTACAGGAACAGGCTGCCGCCGAGCCGGCTTATGAGGATTTGCAGGCGCGGATTGCCGAGTTGGAAGCGCAGTTGAAAGACGAACAACTGCGCGCTTTGGCAAACGAGCAAAACCTGCGCCGCCGCCACCAGCAGGAAATTGCCGATACGCACAAGTTCGCCGGACAGAAGTTTGCCGTGGAAATGTTGCCGGTCAAGGATTATCTGGAAATGGCGCTTTTGGATCAGAGCGGTAATTTCGATGCGCTGAAAATGGGCGTGCAGATGACTTTGAATGAGTTGCAGAAGGCGTTTGATGCCACGCAAATCAAGGAAATCAATCCTAAAGCGGGCGATAAGCTCGATCCGAATATCCATCAGGCGATGCAGGCGGTGGCCAGTGAGCAGGAACCCAATACCGTGGTTGGTGTGATGAAGAAGGGTTATACCCTGTCCGACCGTGTGTTGCGCCCGGCTATGGTTACGGTGGCACAGAAGGAAGCCTGAAGGCGTCTGGGGAATAATCTGATTTATTTCCTGAAGCGCGTTTTGCGTATAAACCGATCGAAGTAAAGCGGCAATGCCGTCTGAACCCGCCGGCCGGGCTTCAGGCGGCATTTTGTTTCGGCGTTAACGGTCAACCCGTATGCCGCCTGCCTGTTTTTCTTCATCCAGCTTTTTTTGCAGGGTGTCGCAAGGTGTGTCGCAGTCGCACATTTTTTTCATACCTAAAGCGGTAATGCCGCCGCAACTGCCTTTGATGGTGCGTTTGGAGAAAATATAGCCGACCGCCATACCGATGATGACGGTCAGGAAGATGCCGAAGGTGAGGAGCAGGGTTTTCATGGTGTTTCCTAATCGGTTTGTATGTTTAGCGGAGCAGCTTGGCAAATTCGGAAGACATGGCGGTGCGGTAGCCGTCCTTATCCCGGACAATTAGGAAAACAGCGAGTTTTTCTTGTTCTGCCAGCCTTAAGGCTTCGGTTTCGCCTAAAACAAATAATCCTGTGGATAAACCGTCCGCCGTCATTGCACTGTCTGAGACCACGCTGATGGAGGCGAGGTTGTGGCTGATGGGTCGTTTGTTGTTGGGATTGATGATGTGGGAGAGGCGTTTGCCGTTTTTATCGACGTGGAAAATACGGTAATCGCCGGAAGTGGCAAGCGAACGGTTGTTCAGCGGGACGATAATCTGCGTATTGCCGCCTTGGATGATATTGGGTTGCTCTATACCGATGCGCCACGGTTCGCCGTGCGCATTTTTGCCTTTGCCGTGCAACTCGCCGCCGATTTCGACCAGATAATTTTGAATGCCGTATTTTTCCAGTTCGCCCGCAACTTTATCAACGCCGAAGCCTTTGGCAATCGAAGATAAATCCAAATAGGCTTTGGGGTGGGTTTTGCTCAAGGAAGCGTAATCTTTGCCTTGTTGCAAAATGATTTTGTCTATGCCCGTATAAGATGCCGCCTGTTTGATTTGTTCCGGCGACGGTTCACGGGTAACGGATTTGTCGGGGCCGAACCCCCAAAGGTTGACCAAAGGGCCGACGGTTACGTCCAGTGCGCCGTGAGTCAGGCGGTTCAGGCGGACGGCTTCGGCGGTAACGTGTGCGAAATCGCTTGAAATGCGGAGGGGCTTGCCGGCTGTGTGTTGGTTGAACCGGCTGATTTCGGAATCGGTCTGGTAGGTGGACATCTGCCGGTTGACTTCTTTAAGCGCATCATCAATGCGCTTTTGTATTTTGGCAGGGGAGGGGAGTTTGTCCCGATTATTTGAAAGGTATTTGACGGTATAGGTCGTACCCATCGTTTCGCCTTGCAGGGTAACGGTTTGCGCGGTTTGTTCCGAACAGGCGTTCAGGAAGATGAAACCCAGGGCAAATATCAAGGCGCGGATAAGGTTCGGCAGGCGTGTTTCAGACGGCATAGTGTTTGACGGTTTTGGCAAATGGCTTGAATTATATCGCAAAACGGCCGGTATGTTTCTATGCCGATGCCGTTTGAAGGGCGTTCGGGCGGCATCGCCCGTCGTTTGGGTGGCGGTAATAAAAAACAAACCGGTGTTTTACAAACCGGTTTGTCAGGGTTTAATGGTCAGCGCGTCCTGCGTTGCCATTTGTTGTAGTAGTATTCGTAATCTTCATCACGACCGCCCGATTCAATCCAATCATCGTATTCGGGGCTGTTTTCAAAGCTGTCAGACATTATCCGTACCTCGTAAAATGGGTTGATCGATACTTTTTTAGTTATGGAATCAACCATAACTAAAAAGAAGTATACTTCTTTGTTTTTTCGTCAAAATATTTAGCCGCACATCCGCCGCAGGGTAAAAAAACGATATTGATACGGGTATGGGCGGATGCCGTCTGAAGGGTGTTCGGACGGCATCGGATAAAAAAGGAAGAAACCGGGGTTTCTTCCTTTTGTGTTTGAAGCCGAATATTTAACCGCCGAAATCGTCCAAGAGGATGTTTTCGTCTTCCACGCCCAAGTCTTTGAGCATTTTGATGACGGACTGGTTCATAATCGGCGGGCCGCACATATAAAATTCGCAGTCTTCCGGTGCTTCGTGGTTTTTCAGGTGGTTTTCGTAAACCACGTTGTGGATGAAGCCCGTGTAGCCGTCCCAGTTGTCTTCAGGCAATGGGTCGGACAGGGCGACGTGCCAAGTGAAGTTCGGGAATTCTGCCGCGAGTTGGTCGAAGTCTTCGACATAGAACATTTCGCGTTTGGAGCGTGCGCCGTACCAGAAGGTGATTTTGCGTTTGGAGTGCAAACGTTTCAACTGGTCGAAAATGTGGGAACGCATCGGGGCCATACCCGCACCGCCGCCGATAAATACCATTTCGGCATCGGTGTCTTTGGCGAAAAATTCGCCGAACGGGCCGGAAATCGTAACTTTGTCGCCGGGTTTGAGCGACCAGATGTAGGACGACATTTGTCCCGGAGGCGCATCGGGTACGCGCGGGGGAGGCGTGGCGATACGCACGTTCAGCATAATGATGCCTTTTTCTTCAGGATACGAAGCCATAGAGTAGGCGCGCAAAATCGGCTCGTCCACTTTGGAAACGTATTGCCACAGATTGTATTTGTCCCAGTCTTCGTGATATTCCTTGGGAATGTCGAAGTCTTTGTAGGCAACGGTGTGCGGCGGGGCTTCGATTTGAATGTAGCCGCCGGCGCGGAAAGGAACTTCTTCGCCTTCGGGAATGGCAAGCTTGAGTTCTTTAATGAACGTTGCTTTGTTGTCGTTGGAAATGACGGTGCATTCCCATTTTTTCACGCCGAACACTTCTTCGGGTACTTCGATGTCCATGTCGGTTTTGACATTGACTTGGCAGGACAAACGGCAGCCTTCGCGTGCTTCGCGTTTGCTGATGTGGGACAGCTCGGTCGGCAGAATGTCGCCGCCGCCGCTTTTCACGACAACGCGGCATTGTCCGCACGAACCGCCGCCACCGCAGGCGGAGGGGACAAAGATGCCTTGGCTGGCAAGCGCGCCCAAGAGTTTGCCGCCGGCGGGCATAGTCAGTTCTTTTTCATCATTGACTTTGATGGTGATGTCGCCTTCGCTGACCAACTTGGATTTGGCAAACAGAATCATCAGTGCCAAAGCTAAGACGATGACGGTAAACATCACGATACCTAAAATAATCTCCATACCGGTCCCTTTCTTATAACTGGATGCCGGAGAACGACATAAACGCCATTGCCATCAGGCCGGCGGCGATAAAGGTAATGCCCAAGCCTTTGAGGCCTTTGGGAGCGTCCGAATATTTCATTTTTTCGGTAATGCCCGCCAAAGCGACAATCGCCAACATCCAGCCCAAACCCGCGCCGAAGCCGTACACGACGGACTCGCCGAAGTCGTATTCGCGTTGCGCCATAAACGATACGGCGCCGAAAATCGCGCAGTTTACGGTAATCAGAGGCAGGTAGATGCCCAGCGCGTTATAGAGGGCGGGGACGAATTTGTCCAAGAACATTTCCAAAATCTGCACCAAAGCGGCAATCACGCCGATAAAGGTGATGAATTTCAAAAAGGTCAAATCCACGCCTTCGACAATCGCGCCGTCTTTGAGCAGCGAGTAAACCAATTGGTTGGCGGGGACGGACAGCCCGAGTACGAAAATTACCGCCACACCCAAACCGAATGCGGTGGATACTTTTTTGGATACCGCCAAAAACGTACACATACCCAAAAAGAAGGATAGCGCCATATTTTCAATGAAGACGGATTTGATGAAGAGGCTCAAATAGTGTTCCATAGCTTATTCCTCCGCCTGTTCGGGTTTCCAAGTACGCAGTCCCCAAATCAAAAAGCCGATGATGAAGAACGCGCTGGGGGCGAGTAGGAAGAGGCCGTTGGTCTGATACCAGCCGCCGTCCTGTACGGTTTGAAAGACGGTATAACCTAAAAGTTTGCCTGAGCCGATCAGTTCGCGGACGGTGGCGACGACAAGCAGCATCATCCCGTAGCCCGCACCGTTGCCGATGCCGTCGATCAGGCTTTCCAGCGGCGGCTCTTTCATCGCAAATGCTTCGGCACGGCCCATCACTATACAGTTGGTAATAATCAGGCCGACGAATACGGAAAGCTGCTTGGACAATTCGTAGGCAAATGCCTGAAGCAGTTGGTCGACCAGCGTAACCAGCGACGCGATAATCGCCATTTGCACGATGATGCGGATGCTGTTGGGGATGTAGTTGCGCACCAGCGAAATGAAGAAGCTGGAAAAACCGGTTACCAAAGCTACGGAAATACCCATTACGATGGCCGTCTGAAGTTTGGTGGTAACCGCCAAAGCCGAACAAATACCCAAAACCTGCAAGGCAATCGGGTTGTTGTCGATAAAGGGTGAGAACATCAAATGTTTCAAGCGTTTCATATCAGCCATTATTGCACTCCTGCTGATTTCAATTTGTTCAGGTAGGGGATATAGCCGTTTTCGCCGAACCAGTAGGCGAACGAACCTTGCACGCCTTTGGAAGTCAGCGACGCGCCGGAGAGGGCGTCTACGCCGTGTTCTTTGTCCGAACCCGCGCCTTTGCCCACGTGCAGGGCGAGTTTGCCTTGTCCGTCAAACAATTTTTTGCCGACGAATTTTTGCTGCCACAAAGGATTGCCGATTTCGCCGCCCAAGCCCGGGGTTTCGCCTTGTTCGTAGTAGGTAATGCCGTTGATGGTGTTGCCGTCGGGTCGGATGGCGACGAAGCCGTACATCACCGACCACAAACCGTTGCCGTGCATCGGCAGGATGATTTGCCCGATTTTGCCGTCTTCGCCTTTTACCAAATAAACCTCGGTGTATTTGGCGCGGCTTTTGATGCCTGCCAAATCGTCTTCAGGTTTGATGCGGATGCTTTGCGCGGGGTCTTTGCCTGCGATGCGCGCGCTGAAGTCTTTCGGCGCGTCTTTCACATATTCGCCGGTCGCCAAATCGACCACGCGTTGCTCGATACGCTCGGCAAAGGTTTTACCGATGTCGGTGTCCTTATCCATCAAACCGGCCACGCTCAAAATATAGCCTTGTTTGTCTTGGAGTTTTTGTTTTTCTTGGATGGGTTTCAAGCCGACGACCGCACCGGCAACGATGACCGAGCAAATCAGGCTGACCGCCAACACGACAATCAGCGTGCCGCTGAAGCTGTCTTTATCGAATTTCTTAGCCATTGCTGCGCGCCTTTCTGCGTTTGATGTTCGCTTGTGCGACGAAATAGTCGAAAATCGGGGCAAACAGGTTGGCAAACAGAATCGCCAACATCATGCCTTCGGGGTAAGCCGGATTGGCCACGCGGATTAACACGCACATTACGCCGATAAGCGCGCCGTACCACCATTTGCCGACATTGGTAAAGGAAGCGGAAACGGGGTCGGTCGCCATAAACAGCATACCGATGGCGAAGCCGCCGACCACCAAGTGCCAGTACCAAGGCATAGCAAACATAGCGTTGGTGTCAGAACCGATGAAGTTAAACAGCGAAGACATCGCAATCATACCGATCATCACGCCGGCAATAATGCGCCAAGAAGCGATGCGGGCAAACACGATAAACGCGCCGCCGATTAAGAGTGCCAAAGTGGAGACTTCGCCGATGGAGCCGGGCAGTTTGCCGATAAATGCGTCCATCCAAGTGATGGTTTGACCGGTTACGGCGTTTTTCAGGCCGTCTGCACCGTGTGCCGCCCATTGCGCCAGCGCGGTTGCGCCGGAATAGCCGTCAACCGCCGTCCAAACCGCATCGCCGCTCAAGTTGGCGGGGTAGGCGAAGAACAGGAAGGCGCGGCCTGCCAGCGCAGGGTTCATGAAGTTTTTACCTGTACCGCCGAATACTTCTTTCGCAACCACAACGCCGAAAGAAATACCCAAAGCCGCCTGCCACAGCGGCAGCGTGGGCGGAACGATTAAGGCAAACAGAATCGAAGTAACGAAGAAACCTTCGTTGATTTCGTGTTTGCGTACGGATGCGAACAAGACTTCCCAGAAGCCGCCCACAATAAATACGGTCGCGTAAATCGGCAGGAAGTAAATCGCGCCGAACAGCATTTTGCCCAACACGCCCGCTTCAGGCGACATATTGATGCCCAAAGCGTTGGCAAGGGCGTAATGCCAGTCGTTGGCGATGCTTTGTTGCAGCAAATCGGGCGTTAAGGCACCGAATGCCTGTGCGCCGACGTTGTACATGCCGTAAAACATGGCGGGGAACAAAGCCAGCCACACCAAAATCATCATGCGTTTGGAGTCGAGCGCGTCGCGGACGTGCGCCGCTTTGCGCGTTACCGCGCCGGATGTATAGAAAATCGTCGCCGCAGCTTCATAGAGGGCATACCATTTTTCATGTTTGCCGCCCGGCAGGAAGTGCGGTTCGATTTTTTCCAGAAAATGTTTTAAGCCCATAATCAGCCTTCCTTCTCAATGGTTTCCAGCACTTTGCGCAACAGCGGGCCGTATTCGTATTTGCCCGGGCAGACGAAGCTGCACAAAGCGAGGTCTTCTTCGTCCAATTCCAAGCAACCCAAAGCCTGCGCGCTGTCGGTATCGCCGACGATTAAATCGCGCAAAAGCAAGGTAGGCAGGATGTCCAACGGCATTACGCGCTCATAAGTGCCGATCGGTACCATGGCGCGGTCGCCGCCGTTGACGGCTGTCGTGAACTTGAAGAGTTTGTTTTTTAGGAAATGGCCGAGAGTGGTGCGCGTGATGGAGTATTTGTCCGGCTGCGGCGCAACCCAGCCGAACAGCTCTTTGCCGCGGCCTTCTTCGATAACGGAAATCTGATTGTGGTAGCGTCCCAAATAATCATGCGCGCCTTGTGCAATCGCACCGTTCAATACCGAACCGGAAATCACGCGGTTGTCCGCGTCAACCAATTCGCCGGCGGTAAGTTGAGACACCTTCGCACCCAAAACGGTACGCAAGAGGCGCGGTTTGTTGACTTGCAGGCCGCCCAAGGCAACCACGCGCTCGGTATTCAGACGGCCTGTTACGAACAAACGTCCGATAGCAATCACGTCTTGATAATTGATGGTCCACACGGTTTTATTCGCGCCGACTGGCTCGATGAAATGAATGTGCGTGCCACTCAAGCCGGCAGGATGCGGGCCGCCAAATTCATGTGTTTCGATATTGGCAGCATTTTCAGACGGCACGTCTGCGCCTGCTGCTTTACACACATGGATTTTACGTTCGGTCAGGCGGCTCAATACCAACAGGCCGCGTTTGAAGTCTTCGGCGGCTTCTTTGATGATGACCGTAGGGTCGGCAGCCAGCGGATTGGTGTCCATCGCATTGACGAAGATGGCGAACGGCTCGGCATCTACGGCAGGGATTTTGCTGAACGGACGGGTGCGAAGCGCAGTCCATAAGCCTGATTGAATCAGGTTGCGGCGCACTTCTTCGCTGCTCAATTTTGCCAGCGCTTCAGGTACGTAGCGTTCGAACTCGATTTCGTCGTTGCCTTCAACGGCAATCACGACTGACTGAAGTACGCGCTTTTCGCCACGGTGAATAGCGGCGATTTTGCCTGAAGCCGGCGCAGTAAATACTACGCCCGGATTCTTTTTGTCTTCAAACAGCACTTGGCCTTTTTTGACGGCTTCACCTTCCTTGATTTTCATCGAGGGGCGCATGCCGACATATTCTTCGCCAAGCAACGCGACTTCGGTAATGGCCGGGCCGTCATAAATGACTTGCTCCGGTCTGCCCGCGATGGGCAGATTTAGACCTTTTTTGATTTTAATCATAGATTTGCATTACTTGTGATGGTTAAGGTAAAAACGGCGTGTTTTTGATACCGTGTCGCGTGGCATCAAAAGCATTGAATAAATTAATGTAGCAAAGTGTTAGATTTTATCAGGAATTGTACCTGTTTGTCAGATTTGCCGCTTTTTTCCTTGCGGAAGCCGTTTTTAATTGTCGGAAGGGGGATATTGATTTGATAAGGGTCTGTACCAGATTAGCAGATATGTTACCCTCGAAATATGAAGATAACACACTGCAAATTAAAGAAAGAAGTACAAAAAGAACCGCTCCGTTCTTTTGTACCGGAAGTTACCGCCCGTTCTGCCGCCGATATTTTGGGTATCCATCCCGATTCGGCGGCACTGTTTTACCGTAAAATCCGCACGGTTACCAACCATCGTTTGGCCTTGGCTGCCGATGAGGTTTTCGAGGGCCCCGCCGGGCCGGGCGCAAGCTGTTTCGGCGGACGGCGTAAAGGCAGACGCGGTCGCGGCGCGGCAGGAAAAGCGGTTGTCTTCGGCATTCCGAAACGCAACGGGCGGGCCTATACCGTTGCCGAGGACGATGCCGAGCCTGAAACGTTGCTCCCTGCCGTCAAAAAGAAAATCATGCCGGACGGTATTGTTTATGCCGATAGCCCGGGCAGCCGCGGCAAGTCGGACGCGGGCGGTTTTACCCGTTGCCGCATCAACCGTTCCAAGGAATTTGCAGACCGTCGGAACCACATTAACGGCATTGGGAACTTTTGGAATCAGGCAAAACGCGCCTTGCGAAAATACAACGGAATCGATCGTAAACCTTTCCCGCCGTTGTTGAGGGAATGCGAATTTCGACTTAACTTCGGCACACCGTCCCGGCAGCTAAAAATCCTGCGGGATCGGTGTGGAATTTAGGGATAATCTAGTACAGCCCCTTTGATTATGCCGGAATTTAAAATGCCGTCTGAATGTTCAGACGGCATAGCGTTTACAGTAGTTTGAAAACGAAAAAGACGAGGGTATGTACGATGAAGACGGGTGTCAGGAAGGTGACCGACCACATCATATAGCCGAAGAAAGTCGGCATCGGTACGCCGCGCTGTTCGGCAATGGCCTTGACCATGAAGTTCGGTGCGTTGCCGATGTAGGTCAGTGCGCCCATGAATACCGAACCCATAGAAACCGCCAGCAGCGAATGAAACAGGGGACCCGTCATTAAGGCTTGGGCATCGCCGCCCGCCATATTGAAAAACACGAGATAAGTGGGCGCGTTATCCAAGAATGCCGACAATATGCCGCTCATCCAGAAATACATCGTATTAATCGGATGACCTGCCGTATCGTGAACCAGCGATACCACCCCGCCCAGCGCGCCTGCCTCGCCTGCTTTCAGAATGCTCAGGACGGGGAAGATGGTGATGAAGATGCCGAGGAAGAGTTTGCCCACTTCGGCGATGGGTTCAAAGTTGAATTCGTTGCCTGCGCGGACTTGTTTGGGCGTGATTGCCATAGATACGGCGGTCAATGTAATCAGGATGACATCGCGGACAAGGTTTTGCAGGGCGTAACGGCTGCCGAGGATTTCAAATCCCGGGTGTTCGGGTTTCCAAAGGCCGGACATTAGAACCGCGCCGACCACGCCCGAAAGCAGGAGGAAGTTCCATTTGCCGAAGATGGCGATTTTTTCGGGTTTTTCCTGTTGTGCCGGCGTATCTTGTGCAATGCTTTCCTGTTTGAAGAAACGGTTGTCGATGAAATAGAAGGCGGTCAACAGGACAGCGGTGCTAATCAGGACGGGGGCGAACATATGTTTGACCGTCCACATGAAATCTACGCCTTTGAGGAAGCCGAGGAAGAGTGGGGGGTCGCCCAAAGGGGTCAGGCCGCCGCCGATGTTTGCAACCAGGAAAATGAAGAAGATGACGATGTGCACGCGGCGGGTACGGTCTTGGTTGGCTTTCAGCAGCGGACGAATCATCAGCATTGCCGCGCCGGTCGTTCCCATGATAGAGGCAAGTGCCGTACCGACGGCAAGCAGGGCGGTGTTGAGCTTGGGTGTGCCGTTCAAGTCGCCCCAAACCAAAATGCCGCCTGAAATGGTGTACAGGGCAAGCAGCAGCAGGATGAAGGGGATATATTCTTCAACGAGTGCGTGTGCGACGGTATGGATACCGGCGGACGCGCCAAAAACCAAACTGAACGGGATGAGGAAGAGCAATGTCCAAAAGGCGGTGATTTTGCCGTAATGGTGATGCCAGGTATGCGAAAAAAACAAGGGACCCAATGCGATAGACAGCAAAATCAGGGCAAAGGGCAAGCCCCACAGCAGGTTTAGGTTTGCGCCGTCCGAATCTGCGGCGTAAACCGATGCCGGGAAAAGCATTAGTGAAAACAGGGGTAGGTGGCGCATCGTGTTTCCTCGATTCAAGCACTGCCTTGCGCGGCGCGCGGGAGTGATACAGGCTTCGTGCCGCCCGGACATAGGCGGACTGTGCTGCCTGTTTGTTTTTGAAAAAAGTTTTCCGATTGATTGTAAAGTAAATAATCAGGATAAACCAGTTTCCCAAACCGGAAGGCGGCGGGAAGGCGGATTGCCGTGCTTGGGAATATATGTTCTTTTTGATAAATAATTTTATTTAAAACAAATAAATATATGTCTTTAATAAATAATCTGTCGAAAACGAAAAATAAATTTATTTTAACATATATTTGCAATGAAACAGGTTTGCCCCACCCGTTTGTTTGCCCTTATCCCTTTCAGACGGCATTCAAGATTCGGGTCTGCGCCACATCCATATGGCGACAAGGGAACAAAAAACCGATGAAACCGCCCCGACCCACCAGCGTTGGGGAAACTGCCAAAACATCATCAGGCAGGATGCGGTCATCATGCTGATGGCGAAAATCTTGGCTTTGCGCGGCACTGCGCCGTTTTGTTCCCAGTTATGAACCATCGGGCCGAAATAGCGGTGCCGGTGCAGCCAGCGGTGAAAGCGCGGGGATGCCTTTGCCCAGCAGGCGGCGGAGAGTAGTACGAACGGCGTGGTCGGCAACAGCGGCAAAAAAATGCCGATGATCCCCAGCAGCAGGGAGATGCCGCCGCAGGCAATTAAAAGATAACGGATCATTTTGAAATATTTTTCTTATTGTGCGGATAAGGGCAGGATGTGATACCGAGTTTTGCCCAGCCTTCATGTCCCATTTTTTCCAGCAGGGCGATATTGCGTTCGAATATTGCCGAAGCGTCGGGAAAGGCTTGTGCGGCTTTGGCAATGCTGTCTTCGCGGATGAGGTGCAGCGTCGGATAGGGAGAACGGTTGGTGTAGTTGCCGATGCCGTCTGAATCCGTGCCTTCAAATTGGAAATAGGGATGAAACGGGGCGATTTGGACGATGCCTTCCAAGCCGTTTTCGACAACGGCGGCATCGGCAATGTCGAGCATATCGTTGAATACGTCGAAATCGGGGAATAGGGTCGGGTGAACCAGCAGGGTGGTTTCCAGTTCGGTGGCGGGTGTATTGCCCAGTCGCTGCAGTTCTTCGTCCAAGTCTTCCAAAAAACCGTCAAGGTGTTTGGCTTCGCTGATCGCGATGCGGACAAGGTTTTTAACGTGGGGGGCTTTGGCAAAGGGACACAGGTTCAGACCGATGACGGCTTTTTCCAACCATTGTCCGGTGTGTTCGGCAACAGCATCTTTATTTTCGGAAGTATCGATATTCATTATTGTCATGTAAATGTGTTTGCAGAGTGCACGTGCGGGAAAATCGGGAAGGGCACTATTCCTTCAGCAGGTGGTTGAGCGGCAGGGAGGTGGTGTGTTTGATTTCTTTTAAAACAAAGCTCGATTGCGCATCCTGTACGCCGTGGTGGGATAAAAGCGTATCCAAAACAAAATGGGAAAACGCGTTCATATCGGTAAAAAATGCCTGAAGCAGGTAGTCGGTCTCGCCGGTTAGGGCGAAGCAGCTCAAGACTTCCGGCCATTTTCGAACCGATGCGGCAAAATCTTCCCGCGCGTCTTTTGCTTTGCGGATGGAAACGCGGATAAATGCCTGAAGACCTAAGTTGACGGATTCCGGAGACAGCAGCGCGGCATATTGGCGGACGATGCCGGCATCTTCCAACTGCTTCAGACGGCGCAGGCACGGAGAAGGCGAAAGTGCGACACGTTCGGACAGTTCGACATTGGTCAGCCTGCCGTTTTCCTGGAGGACCTGTAAGATTTTAATATCGGTTTTGTCTAAAGTGAGTTGGGGCATATTTGCGTTCCGTTTTAAGGAATTCGGATTGTCTGTCCGTATGTTTGCGGCAATCCGCATAGATGGAGACCATATTAACATATAAAAAGTTATACCGTCATCCGGGACAAATTTTGTTTTCGGAAAATCATGTGAAAACAGAGGCGGTCGGTTTGCATCTCTTTAAGACGGCTTGCCCAAACCGCCGATTCAAGACATAATCGGGAAATGTGCAGGAGAGAGCTACACCCGATTACGCGTAGCCGCCGAAGGCGCAGACACCCTTAAATCGCTCAGGTATCAGGGACTGCACATTGAAACAAACAATCTGGAGAGCGGCGTTAGAATAACGTCCACCGAAGGGGAGAAGGCCGTCTGAACCACCATTCAGACAACCGCGCAAAGCAGTGAGCAGACTGGTTTGCCATCATGCGGATACGGTCGAAAATCTCAGGTTCAAGGACAGATAGGGTCATCCGCGCACAGGTGCGCGGGCGGCATCTGAACAAAAAATCCGGAGAAACTTGAGAATGACTGCTCTGAAAACCACCCCGTTTCATCAAGCCCATCAAGATGCAGGCGCGAAGCCGGTAGATTTTGCCGGCTGGGAACTGCCCATCCATTATGGTTCGCAAATCGCCGAACACGAAGCCGTGCGCACCGACGCCGGTATGTTTGACGTATCCCATATGCTCGTTACCGACGTCGTCGGAGCGAACGCCAAAGCCTTTTTCCGCAAATTGATTGCCAACGACGTTGCCAAACTCGCTTTTGTCGGCAAAGCCCTTTATTCCGCTTTGCTCAACGACAACGGCGGCGTGATTGACGACTTGATCGTTTACCGCACCAACGAGGCCGAAACCCAATACCGCATCGTGTCCAACGGTGCGACCCGTGAAAAAGACACGGCACAATTCCACAAAGTCGGACAAGAGTTCGGCGTTGCCTTCAATCCGCGCTACGACCTCGGTATGCTTGCCGTACAAGGTCCTAAAGCCATTGAAAAACTCCTGACCGTCAAACCCGAATGGGCGGATGTGATTCACGGCCTCAAACCGTTCCAAGGCGCGGATTTGGGCAACGACTGGTTTGTCGCCCGTACAGGCTACACCGGCGAAGACGGCGTCGAAGTGATTCTGCCGGATACCGAAGCCGTCGCATTCTTCAAAGCCCTGCAAACAGCAGGCGTACAGCCTTGCGGCCTCGGCGCGCGCGACACCCTGCGCATGGAAGCCGGTATGAACCTCTACGGCAACGATATGGACGACGACACCAGCCCGCTCGAAGCAGGCATGGGCCGGACGGTTGATTTGAAAGACGAAAGCCGCGATTTTGTCGGTAAAGCCGCCTTGTTGGCATTGAAAGAAAAAGGCGTTGCCGTCAAACAAGTCGGTTTGCTGCTCGAAAAAGGCGGCATCCTGCGCGCGCATATGGAAGTGTTGACCGACAAAGGAAAAGGCGAAACCACCAGCGGCGTATTCTCGCCCAGCCTGAAACAATCTATCGCCATCGCCCGCGTACCGAAAGATTTTGACGGCGATACCGCCAAAGTCCTGATTCGCGGCAAAGAAGCGGACGTGCGCGTACTGAAGCTGCCGTTCGTCCGCAGCGGTCAAAAACAGTTTGATTAATATCGGTTCAGACGGCATTTGTTTGAATTAAGCCGTCTGAAAGCAGGTTTTAAGGAATTGTTATTTCCTATGAAAGCAAATTTTGGCAGTTTATTGTTGTTATTGATGTTATCGGCTTGCGCTTCGTCGCCGGCGAGCGCGGATTGATGTTTTTCGATACAGAAGGAAAATCCCATACTGCAATATTTATGAAAATCGTTGGCGGCAATGGAAAGATTGCCGGCGAGGTGGTGATAGACGGGGAATATGCTCTTGATATTGTCCGCATGAATGATGATTTGAGTATTGCCGTGCAAGATAATAAGGGTAGAAGCCGTGCTTCCGACCTGGAAGCATTGTCGCAAGCGAAATCATTTACCCTAATTGCGTTCAGCCGTTATGCGGGCACAGTTGAAGTGGATAAAGTATCGGCTGTTACAGGCATTTGTGCAGATTACCGCAGCAAAGGCCTGAAGGTTGCCGTTGCAGACAATATGAGGCCCAAACAAGAAATCGTTGTATTCCGTGCAAGCGGCGTAATGGCAAGTAATAAGCGCAAGATAAACGAAGCATATTTGGATTATTCTGCATCCTCTAAACTGCCTTCCGCCCAAAAGCAAGAATTGGAACAAGATAAAAACAATATGATTGCCGTCCATTACGGACGCTTGGAAGAATTAATCGCACGAGGTATCTGCGTACGCTAAGTTGTGCAGATGCCGTCTGAAAATAACCCCCTACCAATGGAGAATCAAACCATGAGCAACAACATCCCAACAGAACTGAAATACGTTGCCAGCCATGAATGGCTGCGCCTTGAAGAAGACGGTACCATTACCGTCGGTATTACCCATCACGCGCAAGAGCTGTTGGGCGACATCGTGTTTGTCGAGCTGCCCGAAGTCGGTGCGAACCTCGCCGCCGAAGAACAGTCCGGTGTGGTTGAGTCTGTAAAAGCCGCATCCGACGTGTATGCGCCGATTGCGGGCGAAGTCGTTGCCGTCAACGATGACTTGCCAGGCGCGCCGGAAACCGCCAACAGCGACCCTTACGGCGCAGGCTGGTTCTTCAAAATCAAACCTGCCAATCCTGCCGATTACGACGGTCTGCTGACTGCCGAACAATACGCGGGCGAAGTGGATTAAACCGCCCGTTTGTCCGACGGCAACCGTCGGACAAACGGAAACTGCACCTTCAGACGGCATTTCTGCGGTCGGAGGTGCAGTTTTTTTGTCCGTGTTTTAAGGATGCAGTTAGGCTATAATAACGGTCTATATCCATCTTCACCGATTTTTTCATGCAACTTACCGCTGTCGGACTCAATCATCAAACCGCACCTTTAAGCATACGGGAAAAGCTGGCGTTTGCCGCCGCCGCCCTGCCAGAAGCCGTCCGCAATCTTGCCCGAAGCAATGCGGCAACGGAGGCGGTAATCCTTTCTACCTGCAACCGCACCGAGCTTTACTGCGTCGGCGATTCGGAAGAAATCATCCGATGGCTTGCCGATTACCACAGTTTGCCGATTGAAGAAATCCGTCCGTATCTGTACACGCTGGATATGCAGGAAACCGTGCGCCACGCCTTCCGCGTTGCCTGCGGCTTGGATTCGATGGTTTTGGGCGAGCCGCAGATTTTGGGGCAGATTAAAGATGCGGTGCGTGCGGCTCAAGAACAGGAAAGTATGGGGGCAAAACTCAATGCCCTGTTCCAAAAAACCTTTTCCGTTGCTAAAGAAGTCCGTACCGATACCGCTGTCGGCGAAAATTCGGTTTCGATGGCTTCCGCGTCCGTCAAGTTGGCGGAACAGATTTTTCCCGACATCGGCGATTTGAACGTATTGTTTATCGGCGCAGGCGAAATGATTGAGCTGGTTGCCACTTATTTTGCCGCCAAAAATCCCCGGCTGATGACGGTTGCCAACCGGACGCTGGCGCGTGCACAGGAGTTGTGCGACAAGCTCGGTGTTAACGCGGAACCGTGCCTGCTGTCCGATCTGCCTGCCATTCTGCACGATTACGACGTGGTGGTTTCTTCAACGGCGAGCCAGCTTCCGATAGTCGGCAAAGGCATGGTCGAACGCGCATTGAAACAGCGTCAGAGTATGCCGTTGTTCATGCTTGACTTGGCCGTGCCGCGCGATATTGAAGCGGAAGTCGGCGATTTGAACGATGCGTATCTTTATACGGTGGACGATATGGTCAACATCGTCCAAAGCGGCAAGGAGGCAAGGCAGAAGGCCGCCGCCGCCGCCGAAACGCTGGTGTCCGAAAAGGTTGCCGAATTTGTCAGGCAGCAGCAGGGCAGGCAGAGCGTTCCGCTGATTAAGGCCTTGCGGGACGAGGGCGAGAAAGCGCGCAAGCAGGTGTTGGAAAATGCGATGAAACAGCTTGCCAAAGGCGCAACGGCGGAAGAGGTTTTGGAACGGCTGTCCGTCCAACTGACCAACAAGCTGCTGCATTCGCCAACTCAAACCTTGAATAAGGCGGGGGAAGAAGATAAAGATTTGGTTCATGCCGTCGCGCAGATTTATCATTTGGACAAATAACGGTGCGCCGGAAAAGGATGCCGTCTGAAGGGGTTTCAGACGGCATATTTTTGTGCCGCCTGACAACATCGTGAAATCCCACATTATATCGATGTAATTACAAAGTATTATCCTATATGCGGATTGGTTTTAAGATTTGTAAATTTGATTTGCATCAAAAATCGCCGATAGATGATTCATATAATATCAATATTAAAGAGTATCGGTATATCGGGGATAGCTATGTCCTGTTTTTCAATCCGGCGTATGTCTGCGTTTCGGGCGCGGATAACGGCGTTTTTTACCGCCTTTGTCTTTTTGACGGCGGCACTGCCCGCTTATGCGGAGCGTCTGCCTGATTTTCTGGCGAAAATACAGCCTTCGGAAATTTTTCCGGGTGCGGATCGTTACGGCAAGCCGGAAGGCAAGCCTATGGTTGCCCGCGTTTACAAAGGCGATGAGCAGCTCGGTTTGGTTTATATCACGACCGATGCGGTCAATACGCGCGGTTATTCGAGCAAACCGATCGATACGCTGATGGCTTTGGCAAACGACGGCACGATAGCCGGGGCGAAACTGGTCGATCATCACGAACCGATTATGCTGATCGGTATCCCGCAATCGCGTGTCGATAAGTTCATCGACAAATATATCGGTCTGAATTTTATTAAAAATCCGCCGACCCCGGGCGTGGCGCCGGGCGACATCATCAGCGGTGCGACTGTTACACTGATGGTGGTTAACGACAGCATCCAGCGTTCGTACAAGGTCATTGCCAACCAATACCGTCTGGGTTCGGACAAGGCCCTTCAGACGGCATCCGCTTCCGATGTTCGGGAAGCCGCGCCTGCGTCAGAAACCCGTCCGCGCCGTATGGCAAATCCCGACAAGCAGGATATTTTGTCTTGGGACGAACTTTTGAAACAAAAGGCCGTCGGCCATCTGCATATCACGCTCGATCAAATCAACAAACTGTTTGAGAAAGGCGGCAAGGCCGGCGTGGCCGATCACGCCGAACAGGGCGATCCTGACGATACCTTTATTGATTTGTATGTTGCCTTGGTCAGCCAGCCTTCCATCGGTAAAAGCCTGCTGGGTAAGGACGGCTGGGCGCATCTGCAAAAACGGCTGAAACCCGGGCAGCAGGCGGTTTTGGTTGCCGGAGAGGGCCGTTATTCTTGGAAAGGTTCGGGCTATGTGCGCGGCGGTATTTTCGACCGTATCGAGATGATTCAGGGGGAGAACAGCTTCCGTTTTACCGATGCCCAACACGAACGCGTCGTCGAGCTGTCTGCCGCCGATGCGCCGCGTTTTAAAGAAGTTTCTTGGTTTACCATCCCTGAAGGCGTAGCGTTTGACGGTGCGGAGCCGTGGCGGCTGTAATTGATGGTTCAGCGCGTATTGAGTGTGAACGATAAAGCCTTCGTTACCGCCGATTTGGATTACGAACTGCCCCAAGCTTATTACGTCGATGATCCTAAAGCGCCGCCCGTAGAAATCAGCGCGCCTGTCGAAGCAGTACCTGCCGCAGCATCCGATACCGCTTCAGACGGCATTGCCGAAGATGCGTCAGCTGAAAACGGTGTATCCAACCAATTATGGAAACAGATTTGGAAAGCGAAACAGGGGCAGATTGTCGTCGTCGGCATTGCGCTGACCATCCTGCTTTTGGTATTCCTGTTCCAAGATTGGATTGTGCGTTACGAAAAATGGTACGACCGCTTCCGCTTTGCTTTCCTAACTTTTACGCTCTTCTATATCGGCTGGTATGCACAGGCGCAGCTTTCGGTCGTCAATACGCTGACGCTGTTTTCCGCCATCCTTACCGAATTTCATTGGGAATTCTTCCTGATGGATCCGATTGTGTTCATCCTGTGGCTGTTCACGGCTGCAACCATGCTGCTGTGGAACAGGGGGACGTTTTGCGGTTGGTTGTGTCCGTTCGGCTCATTACAGGAATTGACTAACCGCATTGCCAAAAAACTGGGTGTGAAACAGATTACCGTGCCGCATATGCTGCATACCCGTTTGAACGTCATAAAATACCTGATTTTCTTCGGTTTTTTTGCAATTTCGCTGTATGATTTGGGTACGGCGGAAAAATTTGCCGAAGTCGAACCGTTCAAAACTGCGATTATCTTGAAATTCATGTGCGATTGGTGGTTTGTCGCCTTTGCCGTGGCACTTTTGATTGCGGGGCTGTTTATCGAACGCTTCTTCTGCCGTTATCTGTGTCCTTTGGGTGCGGGCATCGCGCTGCCGGGCAGATTCCGCGTGTTCGACTGGCTGCGCCGCTACAAAATGTGCGGCAACCCCTGCCAAATCTGTACGCACGAATGCCCCGTTCAGGCAATCGCGCCCGAGGGCGACATCCATCCGAACGAATGTATCCAGTGCCTGCACTGCCAAGTGATGTACCACCACGATACGCGCTGTCCGCAAGTTGTGGCGGAAAATAAGAAAAAACAAAAACAGGCTGCTGCCAAATCAGGGGAATTGGAAAATGTCTCTAAGCAGCCGCAGGAACAGGTCGTCCGTTTTGTCAAACCCGAAACGGCGCAATCTGAAAAATAAGCATCCGGGGGAAGCCTGAAGCCAAAGTGTCAGGCAGGCAGGGTTTCCCCGGAAGGATAATAAAATTTTTTTCCCATCGGCTTGCCGTCCGAAAACCGGTTTGCCGTATTTTATCCAAGGAGTGTTGTATGTCAGACGAAAAATTAGAACAAAACGGCTTGAGCCGTCGTTCGTTCTTAGGTACGGCCGCCGCTTCCGGTGCAGGTATTGCCGGTGCGGGCCTGTTGGGTTTGGCGGGTTGCTCTAAAGACGGCGAACAGGCTGCCGCTAACGCTTCCGGCGCGGCTCCCGTCGCCAAGGCGCAAGGGGAATCCAAACCCGGCCAACTGTCTTCCGAAGTCGGTCCGGGCGAACTCGATCAATATTACGGTTTCCTTTCCGGCGGCCAGTCCGGCGAGATGCGCCTGATCGGTCTGCCTTCTATGCGCGAACTGATGCGTATCCCCGTGTTCAATATGGACAGCGCGACCGGTTGGGGACGCACCAATGAGAGCTTGAAAGTCCTCAACGGCAATATTACCGAAGAAACCCGTAAATTCTTAAAAGACGGCGGCCTGCGCTGCTACCCCAACGGCGACTTGCACCACCCGCACCTGTCGTTTACCGACCAAACTTATGACGGCCGCTATGCCTATGCCAACGACAAGGCAAACAACCGCGTCTGCCGCGTGCGTTTGGATGTGATGAAGGCCGACAAAATCATCGACATCCCTAATGATTCAGGTATTCACGGTCTGCGTCCGCAACGTTATCCGAAAACCGGTTATGTTTTTGCCAACGGCGAACACATTACCCCTGTCAGCGGTGTAGGCAAACTGGATGATGCGAAAACCTGGAATGCAGTGTACACCGCCATCGACGGCGAAACCATGGAGATCGCATGGCAAGTATTGGTTGACGGTAACCTGGACAACGGCGATGCCGACTATCAAGGCAAATATTCTTTTGCCACCTGCTACAACTCCGAGCGCGCGCTGACCGTACAAGGTGCGTCTTCCAACGAGCAGGACTGGTGCGTCGTTTTCGACCTGAAAGCCATCGAAGAAGGCATCAAAGCGGGCGACTTCAAAGAAGTTAACGGTGTGAAAATGCTGGACGGCCGCGCTGAGGCCAAATCCAAATACACGCGTTATATCCCTGTGCCGAACTCTCCTCACGGCTGTAACGCAAGCCCTGACGGTAAATACATCATGCCCAACGGTAAACTGCCTCCAACCGTTACCGTATTGGATGTCAGCAAACTGGACGATTTGTTCGCCGGCAAAATCAAAGAGCGCGATGTGGTCGTAGCCGAACCGCAACTGGGTCTCGGCCCGTTACACACTGCATTCGACGGTCGCGGCAATGCTTATACGACATTGTTTATCGACAGCCAAATGGTGAAATGGAATATTGACGATGCGATCAAAGCCTACAAAGGCGAGAAAATCGATCCGATCAAACAAAAACTCGACGTTCACTATCAACCGGGTCACAACCATACGACCATGGGCGAAACCAAAGAAGCCGACGGTCAATGGCTGGTGTCCTTGAACAAATTCTCCAAAGACCGCTTCTTGAATGCCGGTCCTTTGAAACCCGAGTGCGACCAATTGATCGACATCTCCGGCGACGAAATGCGTCTGGTACACGACAACCCGACTTTTGCCGAACCGCACGACTTGTGTTTGGTTGCCGCGTCCAAACTGAACCCGGGCAAAACTTGGGACCGCAAAGACCCGTGGTTCTAGCAGGATGCTTTGGAACAGGCGAAAAAAGACGGTGTCGAGCTGGAAAAAGCCGCCAAAGCCGTACGCGAAGGCAACAAAGTACGCGTGTATATGACGGCCGTCGCGCCTGCTTACAGTATCCCGCAGTTTGAAGTGAACCAAGGCGACGAAGTAACCGTTTACGTTACCAACGTCGAAACCATCGAGGACCTGACCCACGGCTTCACTTTGGAAGGCTGCGGCATCGCTATGGAAATCGGCCCGCAAGCCACTTCTTCCGTAACCTTCAAAGCCGTCCGCCCGGGTGTGCACTGGTACTACTGCCAATGGTTCTGCCACGCATTGCATATGGAAATGTCCGGTCAGATGATTGTTCATCCCAAATAATGCGGCCCGACGGCTGAATATGGAGAATGGCGTCTGAAGGCAACAGGTCTTCAGACGGCATTTATAGCCAAACCGCTTGCCGTACCGTTTCAGGCGGTTTCGCTATAAAAACAGGCACATTTGAATGATGCTTTATTTTGTTCGGCCATACCGAACGAAACAGAGGGACACTATGCACACATCCGCGCTCCGTATATGGCTGAAGGCCGTGCTGATACTTGCCGCCGGCAGCATTTTTCAGACGGCATCGGCAGCCGTCGTCCACGTTTCCCCGCAAGACAACCTTGCCGAAATTTTTGCCCGCGCCCGGGCGGGCGATACGATCAAACTGGCTTCCGGCGTATATCAAACCAAACTTTATATCGACAAACCGATTACGATTGAAGGGCCTGCCGACCGTTCCGCAACCATCGAAGGGGACAAGAGCGGGCGTACCATAGCCGTACACGCGCCGGACGTAACGCTCCGCAACCTGACCGTTACCCGTTCCGGTATGAGCCTGCCAGCAATGGATGCCGGTATTTATCTCGAAAAAGCCGCCCCGCGCCCCCTGGTTGAACACAACAATATTTTTGATAATTCGTTCGGCGTATACCTTCATGGTTCTGCCGATGCGATGGTGCGCGAGAATAAAATCGTCGGCGATGCGACCTTGCGCGTGAATGAGCGCGGCAATGGCGTTACCGTTTGGAACGCGCCCGGCGCGCAGGTCGTCGGCAACGACATTTCCAAAGGGCGGGACGGCATTTTTTCCAATACCAGCACGCACAACACCTATAAAAACAACCGCTTCAGCGACCTGCGTTTCGCCGTCCACTATATGTACACCAACGACAGCGAAGTCAGCGGCAATATTTCCGTGGGCAACAATATGGGCTATGTGCTGATGTTTTCCGAACGGCTCAAAGTGTTCGACAATATCGCCGTCGGCAGCCGCGATTAGGGCATCATGCTCAACTATGTCAACTATTCCGATATTCACGACAATATTATCAACAAAGCGGGCAAGTGCGTTTTTGCCTACAATGCCAACTACGATAAACTGTCCGCCAATCATTTTGAAAACTGCCAAATCGGCATGCACTTTACCGCCGCCATCGAAGGCACGTCCCTGCACGACAATTCCTTTATCAACAACGGAAGCCAGGTCAAATATGTCAGTACGCGCTTTCTCGACTGGAGCGAGGGCGGACACGGCAACTACTGGAGCGACAACAGCCCGTTCGATTTGAACGGCGACGGCTTCGGAGACAGCGCGTACCGTCCCGACGGCATCATCGACCAAATCATCTGGCGCGCGCCCGTATCGCGCCTCTTGATGAACAGTCCCGCAATCAGCATCGTCAAATGGGCGCAGGCGCAGTTTCCCGCCGTTCTGCCCGGCGGCGTGGTGGACAGCAAACCGCTGATGAAGCCTTATGCCCCCAAAATTCAAACCCGTTATCAGGCGATGAAGGACGAGTTGCTCAAAGAAGCCGAAACGCGGCAGTCGGAACGGGGCAGGGCGGAAAACGGTTCTTTGAACTAGTCTGCTTCAGACGGCACCCGGATTCAAATGCCGTCTGAAAACACAAAAGGAACAACCATGACCACACATCATGTCGAATTGAGGAAGGTAACCAAACGGTTCGGGGCGCAAAAAGCCGTCAGCCAAGTCGATTTGGTTTTGAAGGCAGGAGAAAGCGTCGGGCTTGCCGGACACAACGGCGCGGGCAAGTCCACCATCATGAAGCTGATACTCGGGCTGATTACCCCGACCGAAGGCGAAGTGATGCTTTTGGGCGAACGTACCGGCAGCAAAGCGGGGGCGCGGCTTCGCAGCCAAATCGGCTACCTGCCCGAAACCGTTGCGCTGCACCCTTCGCTGACCGGCATCGAAACGCTGGATTTTTATGCCAAACTTAAAAAACAGCCGCTCACGCAGAACCGGGGGCTGCTTGAGCGCGTCGGCATTTCCCAGACCGCACACCGCCGCGTCGGCACTTATTCTAAAGGGATGCGCCAACGCCTTGCCTTGGCACAAGCCCTGCTGGGCGAGCCCAAAGTCCTGCTGTTTGACGAACCGACAACCGGCCCCGACCCTGCATCACGACAAATGTTTTACGAAGTCGTGCGCGAACTCAACGGGCGCGGCGCGACCGTATTGCTCAGTACCCACGCCCTTGCCGAGTTGGACGGACACGCCGACCGCATTGTCGTGATGAAAAACGGCGTTAAGGTTGCCGACGGCAGTATGGACGAATTGCACGTCCAAAGCGGGCTGCCGCTGACCGTCAATATCCGCCTCAATGCGCCGCGCACCCTCAGCAGCCGCTGGCAGCCGCTTTCAGACGGCATTTCCTACCGGGCGCAATGTCAGGCCGAAGAACGTATGGAACTGTTGGGCGAATTGGGCAGCCTGTCCGACCTTGCCTATTTCGACATCCACACGCCGACGCTTGACGAAATGTACGCACGGTTCTTGAAAAGGGAGGACGTATGAACCCCGTTTGGATTATTACCGGCAAAGAAGCCCGCGACAGCCTGCGTAACCGCTGGGTGCTTGCCGCCGTCCTCCTGCTTGCCGCACTCGCCCTTTCTTTGGGTTTCCTCGGCAGCTCGCCCACCGGTTCGGTCAAGGTCGATCCGCTGACCGTTACCGTCGTCAGCCTGTCGAGCCTGTCTATTTTCCTGATTCCGCTGATTGCGATGCTGCTTTCTTATGACGCACTGATCGGCGAAATCGAACGCGGTACGATGGCGTTGCTGTTGAGTTATCCCATTTGGCGCAACCAAATCCTTGCCGGCAAGTTTGTCGGACACCTCATCATCCTCGCCCTTGCCACCACGGCAGGTTACGGATTGGCAGGCATTACGCTGCAACTTGCCAACGGCGGTTTCGACATCGCCGTTTGGAAACCCTTTGCGCTGTTGATTGCCGCCAGCGTGATTTTAGGTGCGGCATTTCTGTCTATGGGCTACTTGATTAGTGCAAAGGTCAAAGAGCGGGGGACGGCGGCCGGTATTTCCATCGGCGTATGGTTGTTTTTCGTCGTCATCTTCGATATGGCGCTTTTGGGTATTCTGGTTGCCGACTCGAAACAGGTCATCACCGCGCCCGTCGTTGAAACGGTGCTGCTGTTCAATCCCACCGACATTTACCGCCTGCTCAACCTGACCGGTTACGAAAATACGGCTATGTATGCGGGTATGGCGGGTTTGAGCGGACAAATCGGCCTGACCGTCCCCGTTTTGCTGACCGCGCAGGTTTTATGGGTTATCATTCCGCTTGTTTTGGCAGCCGGAATTTTTAGAAAGCGACGAATATGAAGAAAACCCTGTTGGCAATTGTTGCCGTTTTCGCCTTAAGTGCCTGCCGGCAGGCGGAAGAGGCACCGCCGCCTTTACCCCGGCAGATTAGCGACCGTTCGGTCGGACACTATTGCAGTATGAACCTGACCGAACACAACGGCCCCAAAGCCCAGATTTTTTTGAACGGCAAACCCGATCAGCCCGTTTGGTTCTCCACCGTCAAGCAGATGTTCGGCTATACCAAGCTGCCCGAAGAGCCCAAAGGCATCCGCGTGATTTACGTTACCGATATGGGCAATGTTACCGATTGGACGAATCCTAATGCCGACACGGAGTGGATAGATGCGAAAAAAGCCTTTTACGTCATCGACAGCGGCTTTATCGGCGGTATGGGCGCGGAAGACGCGCTGCCGTTCGGCAACAAGGAGCAGGCTGAAAAATTTGCAAAGGATAAAGGCGGCAAGGTCGTCGGTTTTGACGATATGCCCGATGCTTACATTTTCAAGTAAATCCAAACAGAAATGCCGTCTGAACGTTGAAGCCAAGGTTCAGACGGCATTTTTTGTCATAGGTTCAAACGGGGCAGGTTCGAACAACTGCCCCATTCCTTATTCCTGACCGGGCGTAACGGCGGAATGAGGTTTACATCCCGCCGTAATTCGGTCCGCTTGCGCCTTCGGGGCAAATCCAAGTGATGTTTTGCGTCGGGTCTTTGATGTCGCAGGTTTTGCAGTGCACGCAGTTTGCCGCGTTGATTTGCAGGCGCGGACTGCCGTTTTCTTCGATGATTTCATATACGCCGGCCGGACAATAGCGCGTTTCGGGAGAGGCGTATTCTTTATAGTTCACGTCTATCATCGTTTGCGGATTGTTCAGCACCAAATGGTCGGGCTGGTTTTCTTCGTGCGCGAGATTGGCAAGGAAGACGCTGCTCAAGCGGTCAAAGGTCAACACACCGTCGGGTTTCGGATAATCAATCGGCTTGCACACGGCGGCTTTTTTGAGCTGCTCGTTGTCTTTGCCGTGATGTTTCAAGGTCCACGGGGCTTTGCCTCTGAAAATCATCTGGTCGATGCCGGTATAAAGCGAGCCGAGGTAAACGCCCCATTTGAATGACGGACGGACATTGCGCGCGGCATAAAGCTCTTGATACAGCCAGCTTTGTTCAAACAGTTTTTGATAGTTTCCCGCTTCTTTGCCGCTGTCGAAGCTTTCCACTTCTTCAAAGTTTTCCAACAAGGGGAACACGGCTTCGGCGGCGAGCATGGCGGATTTCATCGCGGTATGAATGCCTTTGATGCGCGGCATATTGAGGAACCCCGCCGCATCGCCGATTAAAACGCCCCCCTTGAACGAGAGCTTCGGCAGGCTTTGCAAACCGCCTTCAATCAGCGAACGCGCGCCGTAAGCAATGCGGCGGCCGCCTTCAAAGGTTTTGCGGATTTCGGGATGGGTTTTGAAACGTTGGAACTCTTCAAACGGCGACAGATACGGGTTTTGATAGTCCAAACCGACCACGAAGCCGACGGCGACTTTGTTGTCGTCGAAATGGTAAATAAACGCACCGCCGTAGGTTTTGCTGTCCAGCGGCCAGCCTGCGCTATGCACCACCAAACCGGGCTGATGCTGTTCAGACGGCACTTCCCAAACTTCTTTGATGCCCAAGCCGTAAGTTTGCGGCTGGCTGTTTTGGTCGAGTTGGAAACGTTCGATGATTTGCTTGGAAAGCGAACCTCGGCAACCTTCGGCAAACAGGGTTTGCCGCGCCCAAAGCTCCATGCCGGGCTGGAAACTGTCGGTCGGCCCGCCGTCTTTGCCTACACCCATATTGCCGGTCGCAATACCTTTGACCGAGCCGTCTTCGTGATACAGCACTTCGGCGGCGGCAAAGCCCGGATAGATTTCCACGCCCATATTTTCCGCCTGCTCCGCCAACCAGCGCACGACTTCGCCTAAGCTGACGATGTAGTTGCCGTGATTGTCGAAATTCGGGGTAATAGGCAGATTGAACGCTTTTTTCTCCGTCAGGAACAACACCTTGTCCTGAGTTACCGTGCGCGTCAGCGGCGCGCCTTTTTCTTTCCAGTCGGGAATCAGCTCATTCAGCGCAATCGGATCGATAACCGCGCCCGCCAGCGAATGCGCCCCCGCCTCCGAACCCTTCTCCGCCACGCAAACGCTGATTTCGCGCCCGTTCTGTTCGGCAAGCTGCTTGAGTTTGATGGCGGCGGACAACCCCGACGGGCCTGCGCCGACAATCACGACATCGTATTGCATACTGTCGCGGGTGATGGATTCTGTCATGGCGGTTCCTGTGTATTTATTATTGAATTGCAAATCCGTAATTATACAACGGGAACATATAGTTACCAAATACAACAAAGGTCGTCTGAAAACCATATTTTCGGTTTTCAGACGACCTTTGTCGAAATTTCAATAAGCACGCCACCATTTTACCTGTCCGACCGCAAACTCCGTCTGACGTTTCGGACTGCGTGTGAAAAACGCCTTATCCCCACCGGCATCCCTCCCTTTCGGCACGACCGCCAAAATTTTGCCTGCCAAATTTCCCTCACGGGTTTGCCAAGCCTCCAAAAACTGCGCCCTGCTCATCGAAACATGACCCGGCGACGGGTCGGCAAGCAAAACCGTATTGCCATCCACTCCGCGCAATACCGAAAAATGGTCGTCTTTGCGGTATTTCAGATACACGATGACGGGGATTTTCAACTGCGCGAGCTGCTCGAAAGACAGGGCATAGCCCTTCGCCTCAAAACCCAAATCGGGCATAATGCGCCGCATATCCTCAAACGACGCGCGCATCTGTTCCTTACCCAGTTTTTCCAACACTTCTTCTTCCGTCAGCGTTTGCCCGTAAAAATTGTTCAAAAGCGTCGCCACCGAAGCCGCCCCGCAGGAAAAATCCAAATCCTGCTTTACAATATTGAAATCCCGCCGCGCTTTCCAACTCTGCAATTTGATTTTTCCGTAAACAACAGGATTATCGTTAAACATCGGTGCAGCATTCAAACGATAAGACAAGGGTCTGTACCAGATTAGCAGATATGTTACCCTCGAAATATGAAGATAACACACTGCAAATTAAAGAAAGAAGTACAAAAAGAACCGCTCCGTTCTTTTGTACCGGAAGTTACCGCCCGTTCTGCCGCCGATATTTTGGGTATCCATCCCGATTCGGCGGCACTGTTTTACCGTAAAATCCGCACGGTTGCCAACCATCGTTTGGCCTTGGCTGCCGATGAGGTTTTCGAGGGCCCCGCCGGGCCGGGCGCAAGCTGTTTCGGCGGACGGCGTAAAGGCAGACGCGGTCGCGGCGCGGCAGGAAAAGCGGTTGTCTTCGGCATTCCGAAACGCAACGGGCGGACCTATACCGTTGCCGCGGACAATGCCGAGCCTGAAACGTTGCCCCCTGCCGTCAAAAAGAAAATCATGCCGGACGGTATTGTTTATGCCGATAGCCCGGGCAGCCGCGGCAAGTCGGACGCGGGCGGTTTTACCCGTTGCCGCATCAACCGTTCCAAGGAATTTGCAGACCGTCGGAACCACATTAACGGCATTGGGAACTTTTGGAATCAGGCAAAACGCGCCTTGCGGAAATACAACGGAATCGATCGTAAACCTTTCCCGCCGTTGTTGAGGGAATGCGAATTTCGACTTAACTTCGGCACACCGTCCCGGCAGCTAAAAATCCTGCGGGATCGGTGTGGAATTTAGGGATAATCTAGTACAGCCACAAAAACAATGCCGTCTGAAAGCCCGCCCTGCCGTTCAGACGGCATTTCCACCCCTTTTGTTTACAAACCCTTAAAATCCATTTACACTCAAACCCGTTCAAAACAAAACAAACCCTGCCATGAAAACCCTGCTCCTCCTCATCCCCCTCGTACTCACCGCCTGCGGCACACTGACCGGCATACCCGCCCACGGCGGCGGCAAACGCTTTGCCGTCGAACAGGAACTCGTCGCCGCATCGTCCCGCGCCGCCGTCAAAGAAATGGACTTGTCCGCCCTGAAAGGACGCAAAGCCGCCCTTTACGTCTCCGTTATGGGCGACCAAGGTTCGGGCAACATAAGCGGCGGACGCTACTCCATCGACGCACTGATACGCGGCGGCTACCACAACAACCCCGACAGCGCCACCCGATACAGCTACCCCGCCTATGACACTACCGCCACCACCAAATCCGACGCGCTCTCCGGCGTAACCACTTCCACATCGCTTTTGAACGCCCCCGCCGCCGCCCTGACGAAAAACAACGGACGCAAAGGCGAACGCTCCGCCGGACTGTCCGTCAACGGCACGGGCGACTACCGCAACGAAACCCTGCTCGCCAACCCCCGCGACGTTTCCTTCCTGACCAACCTCATCCAAACCGTCTTCTACCTGCGCGGCATCGAAGTCGTACCGCCCGAATACGCCGACACCGACGTATTCGTAACCGTCGACGTATTCGGCACCGTCCGCAGCCGTACCGAACTGCACCTCTACAACGCCGAAACCCTTAAAGCCCAAACCAAGCTCGAATATTTCGCCGTCGACCGCGACAGCCGGAAACTGCTGATTGCCCCTAAAACCGCCGCCTACGAATCCCAATACCAAGAACAATACGCCCTCTGGATGGGACCTTACAGCGTCGGCAAAACCGTCAAAGCCTCAGACCGCCTGATGGTCGATTTCTCCGACATCACCCCCTACGGCGACACAACCGCCCAAAACCGTCCCGACTTCAAACAAAACAACGGTAAAAACCCCGATGTCGGCAACGAAGTCATCCGCCGCCGCAAAGGAGGATAAACCGTGAAACCGCTGCGAAGACTGACAAACCTCCTTGCCGCCTGTGCCGTAGCGGCGGCCGCACTCATACAGCCCGCCCTCGCGGCGGACTTGGCGCAAGACCCGTTCATTACCGATAACACCCAACGGCAGCACTACGAACCCGGCGGCAAATACCACCTCTTCGGCGACCCGCGCGGCAGCGTTTCCGACCGCACCGGCAAAATCAACGTCATCCAAGACTATACCCACCAGATGGGCAACCTGCTTATCCAACAGGCAAACATCAACGGCACAATCGGCTACCACACCCGCTTTTCCGGACACGGACACGAAGAACACGCCCCCTTCGACAACCACGCCGCCGACAGCGCAAGCGAAGAAAAAGGCAACGTTGACGACGGCTTTACCGTGTACCGGCTCAACTGGGAAGGACACGAACATCATCCCGCCGATGCCTACGACGGCCCGAAGGGCGGCAATTACCCCAAACCTACGGGCGCACGAGACGAATACACCTATCACGTCAACGGCACAGCCCGCAGTATCAAACTCAATCCGACCGACACCCGCAGCATCCGGCAACGCATATCCGACAACTACAGCAACCTCGGCAGCAATTTCTCCGACCGCGCCGATGAAGCCAACAGAAAAATGTTCGAGCACAATGCCAAGCTCGACCGCCGGGGCAACAGCATGGAGTTTATCAACGGCGTCGCCGCCGGCGCGCTCAACCCCTTTATCAGCGCGGGCGAAGCCTTGGGCATAGGCGACATACTGTACGGAACGGGTTATGCCATAGACAAAGCCGCGATGCGCAACATCGCCCCCTTGCCCGCCGAGGGTAAATTCGCCGTCATCGGCGGCTTGGGCAGCGTGGCGGGCTTTGAAAAGAATACGCGCGAAGCCGTTGACCGGTGGATACAGGAAAACCCCAATGCCGCCGAAACCGTCGAAGCCCTGGTCAACGTCCTGCCGTTTGCCAAAGTCAAAAACCTGACAAAGGCGGCAAAACCGGGGAAGGCTGCGGTTAGTGGGGATTTTTCTAAATCCTACACCTGCTCCTTCCACGGCAGCACCTTGGTCAAAACGGCAGACGGCTACAAAGCCATTGCCCATATTCAAGCCGGAGACCGCGTCCTTTCCAAGGACGAGGCAAGCGGGAAAACAGGATACAAACCCGTTACCGCCCAATACGGTAATCCGTATCAAGAAACCGTTTACATTAAAGTTTCAGACGGCATCGGCAACAGCCAAACCCTGATTTCCAACCGCATCCATCCGTTTTATTCGGATGGGAAATGGATTAAAGCGGAAGATTTGAAAGCGGGAAGCCGGCTGTTATCCGAAAGCGGCAAAACCCAAACCGTCCGCAACACCGTTGTCAAACCAAAACCGCTCAAAGCCTACAATCTGACCGTTGCCGATTGGCATACCTACTTTGTCAAAGGCGATAAGGCGGAAACGGAAGGGGTTTGGGTTCATAATGATTGTCCAACCAAACTAAAACCGACAGAACGTTATAATCGTCAAACGCATTATGGAGGTTCTCAAACAGATGGAGCAAGGGCTCAGGCAGCAAGACAGGCAGGAGAAGGTAAACCTTGTCCAACTTGTGGTAGAATTCAGATATTTGGTACGAAAACCGCACCAAGTCCGCAACATGAACCCCCATTAGTAAAACATTACTATGAACATGGTGGTCACTCTATGAGCAATGCTGATCGAGCGAAACATGCCAGGGAAAGCATAAAAGGAACTCAATGTTTAACATGTCAAAGGAAAGAGGGTGCGATGATGTCAAGATATTCGAGAGAACAGGCTAAAAAGCATGGACTATAACCAAACTGTTTTATCTCACTTGCAAAAATTTTGGAAACATCATGATATTAAAGGATTTACTTGGACTTTAGGAAGAATTGTTGAAGAACTTCCCGATTTCCAAGTTTTCCAAGTGATTCCTAATCATGAAGATGAGCCTTGGGTTTATGTCAGCTCTGGGATAGGTCAATTTTTAGGGCAGGAGTTTTTTATCATCAGCCCGTTTGAAACACCTGAACATATTGAGACCTTGGCAATGCTGGCATCTGCAAGTATGCATTATCCTGATCAATTTCAATTAGGGAAAACCGTCAATATCGGTAGACCGTGGGTCGAGCAATCATCCTTCCGGCATTTTCTGATTTCTCTGCCTTATCCTTATGGGCAAGAGTTGGAATATATGGATAATGTCCGATTTTTCTGGTTATTGCCAATTACCCAGACAGAAAGACTTTTCTTGAATACTCATTCGGTAGAAGAATTGGAAACGAAATTTGATGAAGCGGGTATTGATTATTTAGATATAAATCGTGCGAGTACTGTCTGGCAGGCAGGATAAAAATTCGGCAATCAAAATGCCGTCTGAAACAAGTTTGGACTTTCAGACGGTATTCTGATGAATGGAACAGGATACTGGGAACTGAGTTCTTCAAAAATCCTATCTCCGTCCCTTATACGTCGGTGCTTTAGTCAAAACGGCAGACGGATGAAAAATTATTGCCCGTATCCTTGCCAAAGATGAAGCAAGATGAAGCCAGGTAATTGAATCGGTACAAGCGCAATGTCCGACTTGTTCTGCAAAACAGGGAGGGAGATTAAGCCAATATTCAAAAGAACAGAAAAAGAAACTGAGTAATGGGAATAAAAAATGAACAAATAATAATTTGTAAAAAATATAATACAGAAATATATCCTGTTTCCGATGTTTCAAAAATCGGTGTTGCTGAAAATGTCAAACAGACAGGCCTGTATCCGATTAACGGGTTAAGGCACCGTCCCAAAGGTGATACTAACGGTTGGTATATCTGGGCCGGTGAAAACTTCTCCTATGATAAAAATTTTTTCCTGCCCTTGCATACGTTCCATTTGCAAATATGGCGACCCGAAATCATCCCCTTTTTGACACTTCCGCCCGGTTACCGTTTTTTAATTGGGGAAAACGGTTATGAAGACGTATGGTTTGATGAGTTGCTATTAAATGATAATTGACGAAAAATCTACTTCAGATGTACTGAAACAATATCAAGAACTAGGGTTTGATTTGACAAAACCTATGATAATAGAGTTTTTTATAGATGGTTCTCAAAAGAATCTGCAATCAATAGAAAGCCAACTCATTTCTTATCGGCAAGATTTTCAAATCAGTATTGAACAAGATGAATTCGGAGAAATGTGGACTTGCTATTGTTCCGTCAATATCGTCCCTTCCCTTGAAAACATTTTAGCTATTGAAACTACGTTATTTGGTATTGCACAAAAAAATGATTGTAATTATGAAGGTTTTGGTTCGTATGGGAACTAACAAAAAGTGTAGGTTGGGTTGAAAAAACCATATTCCCATTAAAGATTAGGGGATGTCTATGGAAATAAAATTCAATACTTTGGGGGTTATCCTGAATGGGGTCAATCCTGAAGAAAAATTCATAAAAATTATTGATGACCAGGAAAATACCGGTGGATTTCTGATACTGTTATCTTCAAATGACAAATTCTCATCATTTGACAGTTACGATGACTGGGTCGAAAACTTAGAAATATTAAAAGAATACCTGCAAGAATCTCATTGGATAATAAAGTGGGTCGGATAGTCGGCAAACGTAGTCCGTTTGAAACGCTTTTACTTTTCAGACGGACTTTCTACCAATGGGAACAAGGCGTTTTGTCTCAATCCGGTTTATGATTATTCGATACAGTGATGGGAAGCTAAGAAAAATATGATTAATCATATTGAAAAATATATAGGCACTATTTCTCATGGCTCGAAAAGCGATTCGGGAAATCAGTACAAATTAAATATCGCAGCTATTCCCTCTTCCCCTAACAGGGATTTAAAAACTTATATTACTTTAGGGTTAAGCAAACATGATCTGAATTATAAAAGCAGATTTGAAATACTTTTTGTATGTTCTTTAAAATATGATGAAAATCAGATTTTCCCATTTTTAAGATGGTTAGCAGAAACCATCATTGAGAATAAAAAAATCCTTCTTCGGGGGCAGGTTGTTTATTTGCCTAGAAGCATTGTTAATTCAACAAAAATGGATGCACTGTATGTTTCCGCCCCATTTTATTTCGACGATGATTTCCAAGTCTGTTATGGCGAACACTACAATATTGTTTTCCCTTTGCTTGTCCCCTTGTATAAACAGGAAGCCGAATTGGTGGAAAAAAAGGGTTGGAATGCTTTTGAGCAGTTCTTGTTGGATAATGAAGTTGGCAACCTTTCGGATATGAATAGGAAACCGTTTGTTTGGTAAGGGCTTTCTTAAATTTGATTAAAGGTCGTCTGAAATTAAGCTTGTTTTTCAGACGGTCTTTCCTTCATTTGAAACAGAATATTGAGAACTAAGCTCTTCAAAAATCCTACACCTGCTCCTTCCACGGCAGCACCTTGGTCAAAACGGCAGACGGCTACAAAGCCATTGCCCATATTCAAGCCGGAGACCGCGTCCTTTCCAAGGACGAGGCAAGCGGGGAGACGGGATACAAACCCGTTACCGCCCGATACGGTAATCCGTATCGGGAAACCGTTTACATTAAAGTTTCAGACGGCATCGGTAACAGCCAAACCCTGATTTCCAACCGCATCCATCCGTTTTATTCGGACGGCAAATGGATTAAAGCGGAAGATTTAAAGGCGGGAAGCAGACTGTTATCCGAAAGCGGCAGAACCCAAACCGTCCGCAACACCGTTGTCAAACCAAAACCGCTCAAAGCCTACAATCTGACCGTTGCCGACTGGCATACTTACTTCGTCAAGGGCAATCGGGCGGAAACGGAAGGGGTTTGGGTTCATAATGAGTGTCCGTATGGAAAAGGCAACCAACGATATAAAGATGCTCCTTATCATGGTAAAAATGATAATTCTGTGAAAAGTAGAGCGCCAACAAATGGGCAAGCTGTCCTTGATAACTCTGTTCAAGTTAAATCGACATCTTCTCAAAGAGTTGGAGTTGATAAAACCAATAATGAAATCGTTGTATTAAACCAAACTAGAATTTTTAATGACGGTTCTGCTGAGTATCATGGGCATGTAAGGAACTGGAAAAATTTACATACTGATCAACAAAATGCTTTAAAGAAAGCAGGATTGGTTAATTCAAAAGGAAAAATCAAAAAATGATGGCTGATAAGGAACAAGTAGAAAAGATGATTTATTCTGAAAATAAAGATTGTGTTATTGATGGTATGCTCGGTATGACCTTCAGCTCGGAGGAGGATGAAATCCCTTGGATTTCCGAGAAATTGACGGAGTTGTCGAAGCATAAAGACTTGGATATTGCCAGATTGTCATTAACCTGTTTCGGACATCTCGCCAGGATGCATGAAAATATCGGCGATTGCGATAAAGTGATTGCTTTATTGCGCTCAAAACAAGGTAATCCGGATTTTCAAGGTTTTGCCGAAGATGCGTTAGACGATATTTCCTTCTTTATATTTAAAAAGCGTCCGTAAGCGCGGATTAAACCCGGAAATCCGATGCGTCTGAAAGTACATTCCGGCTTTCAGACGGCATCGGTAACAGCCAAACCCTGATTTCCAACCGCATCCATCCGTTTTATTCGGACGGCAAATGGATTAAAGCGGAAGATTTGAAAGCGGGAAGCAGGCTGTTTGCTGAAAACGGTGCAGAGCAGACCGTTCAAAGCGTTACCGTCAAACCGGAACCGCTCAAAGCCTACAATCTGACCGTCGCCGACTGGCATACTTATTTCGTCAAGGGTAGTCAGGCGGAAACGGAAGGGGTTTGGGTTCATAATGCGTGTCCGCCAAGAAAAACACCATCTACCCCCGTATATGGGAATGATTCAGAAGCATATGCAGCAGCAAAGAAATTGGGATATAGAAAAATAAAAGAAAGAACGAGAAATGATGCTGCTATTTTTAAAAAAGGAAAGAGTTATATATCACGCGATGTAGATTCACATAATGGAGGGGCTTGGAAAGAAGCATCTTCACCCAAAAATCTGAACAGAAAAGAAACAAGAAACGGTACATTTGATAAAAACCTAAATCGTATTGGAGATTAATTATTATGTGCGAGTTCAAGGATTTTAGAAGAAACATCCCTTGTTTTGAAGAGTATGACGAAAATTCATTTATTGGCAAATGGTATGATGACGGAGTGTGGGATGATGAAGAATATTGGAAATTGGAGAATGCTTTAATCGAGGTTAGAAAAAAATATCCTTATCCGATGGATATACCAAGGGACATCGTGATTGGAATCGGTACCATTATTGATTTTTTAATGGTTCAAAATTGGAAACTTTTTGAAATTAAAGCTTCTCCTTGGTTGCCTAAAAGTGTCAAAATTAATGAGCGTTATGAAAGGTTCAGAGTAATGCTCCGTTATATTTTTACTGATCTAGATGCAGAGGACTGGAAATTTTTTTACTTTCCAATACAACATAGTAAAGGTAGATTGAGATGAAAAGTTTAATTATATTGGAGATACATTATTATGTGTGAGTTCAAGGATATTATAAGAAACGTTCCTTATTTTGAGGGGTATGACGAAAATTCATTTATTGGCAAATGGTATGATGACGGGGTGTGGGATGATGAAGAATATTGGAAGTTGGAGAATGATTTAATCGAGGTTAGGAGAAAATATCCTTATCCGATGGATATACCAAGGGATATCGTGATTGGAATCGGTACCATTATTGAGTTTTTAATGGTTCCAAATTGGAAACTTTTTGAAATTAAAGCTTCCCCTTGGTTACCTGATAGCGTGGGAATTAACGAACGTTATGAAAGGCTTAAAACAATGCTCCGTTATATTTTTACCGAGAAAGACATAGTCAACGTGCAATTTGATTATTACAACAAAAAATAGCAAAACCCGGCAATCAAAATGCCGTCTGAAACCGTGTTTAATTTTCAGGCGACCTTCCCCTTATTTTAAACAGGATATTGGGAACTAAGTTCTTCAAAAATCCTACACCTGCTCTTTCCACGGCAGCACCTTGGTCAAAACGGCAGACGGCTACAAAGCCATTGCCCGTATCCGAGCCGGCGAGAGCGTCCTCTCCAAGGACGAGGCAAGCGGGGTAACGGGATGCAAACCTGTTACCGCCCGATACGGCAATCCGTATCGGGAAACCGTTTACATTGAAGTTTCAGACGGCATCGGCAACAGCCAAACCCTGATTTCCAACCGCATCCACCCGTTTTATTCGGGCGGCAAATGGATTAAGGCGGAAGATTTAAAAGCGGGAAGCAGACTGTTATCCGAAAGCGGCAGAACCCAAACCGTCCGCAAAACCGTTGTCAAACCAAAACCGCTCAAAGCCTACAATCTGACCGTTGCCGACTGGCATACCTACTTCGTCAAGGGCAGTCAGGCGGAAACGGAAGGGGTTTGGGTTCATAATGATTGTCCGTATGGAAATTTATCGGATAATAAATCTGTTGGCGAAGGAAAAAAATTTACACCAGCTCAAAAGAAAGCAATCATCCAAGAAAACATGAATAGAAACGGAGGGGTAGTGAAGTCTGACCAATCTGGAGAAGTTTTGGTTCGTCCTAAAAAGAGCCAAAAAGGTATCACCCCCCCCCATCAAATGAATGGCAGATTGACCATGTGCAAGCAAAAAGTAAAGGAGGTTCAAATAGTTATAAAAATGCACAGGTTTTATCCAGAAGAGAAAATATTAAGAAATCAAATAAATAGGTATCAATATGCAATGGAAATTTGAAGATCCTCAAAATACTGCTGTTATTACCACCAGAAGAATTTTGTCTAAAAAAAACGGAATCTTAGAAGTATGGCATGATGCTGATGATGGAATGTGGCAATTCTTAGATGGCAATGAAATTCATGAAGGAGATGCTGTGATAGTTAGTTTAAAAGAAATTGTCACTATTGATTCCTCAGTCAATCTCTTAAGTAATTTACCTCTTGGTGGTTACGCTTGGAGAAATACTATATCGGAAAAATGGAATTTTGATTAGCAAGCGTAGGTTAGGTTAAAAAAACCAACAATCAAAGGTCGTCTGAAACCGTGTTTAGTTTTTCAAACGACCTTTTCTTCAATTAACATAGAATGTTGGGTCTCGACCCAACCTACACGCTTACTAATCTCAAATATAACCTTATGAAATAATGAGTATTTAAAAGATGGAAACATTAGACGAACGAATAAAGAATTTAGGAAAATCTCTTGAAGATAGAATTGACGCTAATCTAATTGATGCCACACTAGAGTACATTACTTTTTCAGAACGTTTGCTAGCTTTTGAAACGCTATGTGATTATATTGAAGATTTCAATATCCAGCTTACGGAAAAAGAATCCCAAGAAATCTCTTTTATTAATAAGGAATTTGGAATTGAAAGTACATCAGATTAATAAATATTAGGTCGGTTTAAAAACCCAACAATCACAAGGTCTTCTGAAACCGTGTTTAATTTTCAGACGGCATTTCCTTCATTTGAAACAGGATATTGAAAACTAAGTTCTTCAAAAATCCTACACCTGCTCCTTCCACGGCAGCACCTTGGTCAAAACGGCAGACGGCTACAAAGCCATTGCCCGTATCCGAGCCGGCGAGAGCGTCCTCTCCAAGGACGAGGCAAGCGGGGTAACGGGATGCAAACCTGTTACCGCCCGATACGGCAATCCGTATCGGGAAACCGTTTACATTGAAGTTTCAGACGGCATCGGCAACAGCCAAACCCTGATTTCCAACCGCATCCACTCGTTTTATTCGGGCGGCAAATGGATTAAGGCGGAAGATTTAAAAGCGGGAAGCAGACTGTTATCCGAAAGCGGCAGAACCCAAACCGTCCGCAAAACCGTTGTCAAACCAAAACCGCTCAAAGCCTACAATCTGACCGTTGCCGACTGGCATACTTACTTCGTCAAGGGTAATCAGGCGGAAACGGAAGGGGTTTGGGTTCATAATTCTTGTCCGCCTAAAAGAACAGGAAGCTCCAAGAATGAAAAACATGGAGACGGCGGTCGAAGTCAAATATCAGCGGAATCAAAAATTGCTGAATTAACAAATAAAATTATTCCCGGAATGTCCAAAAATGAACGCTTAAAGATTAAGCAAAAAATCAAAAATATTGCCAAAAATGCCAATCGAAAAACAAAAGGAGAAGAGCATGGTCGACGCGGTCGTTAAAACTCCCGAATTTTTACCTTTTACTTCTGTAGGAATATTCCGTTTTGGTGCTGATATAACACAGTACAAAAACATACTGGAAACTTTTATGTATGAACCTCCTGATGAGTTTGGAACAGAATATTATGAATCTCCCGACTCAAATTTACTCATTTCCGTCAAAAAAAACAAAATTATTTCGATATTTTGTTATCAGGAGCTATATTTTATGGGCGTTAATATAATAGGTCTGAATTTTGAAGATTTTAAACAGCTTTTCCATCACCCTAAATCATACGGTGTTGATAAATATTATTTATCAAATGAATCTTATCCGACATATGTCTATGAGTTTGATGAAATAGGAGTACAAGCATGGGAAGCAAAAGGGAAAATTGTTACTATCATTGCCGGGGGCAAAGACAATTATTCGACAGAACCTTACTACGATGAATAACATTACAGAAAAGAAACAAGAAACGGTACATTTGATAAAAACCTAAATCGTATTGGAGATTAATTATTATGTGCGAGTTCAAGGATTTTAGAAGAAACATCCCTTGTTTTGAAGAGTATGACGAAAATTCATTTATTGGTAAATGGTATGATGACGGGGTGTGGGATGATGAAGAATATTGGAAGCTGGAGAATGATTTAATCGAGGTTAGGAGAAAATATCCTTATCCGATGGATATACCAAGGGATATCGTGATTGGAATCGGTACCATTATTGAGTTTTTAATGGTTCCAAATTGGAAACTTTTTACAATTAAATCTTCCCCTTGGTTGCCTGATAGTGTGGGAATTCATGAACGTTATGAAAGATTCACAACGATGCTCCGTTATATTTTTACCGAGAAAGACATAGTCAACGTGCGATTTGATTATTACAACAAAAAATAGCAAAACCCGGCAATCAAAATGCCGTCTGAAGCGTTATCCGGCTTTCAGACGGCATTTTTGTATTTAAAGCCGGGTAACGCTCAATACGCCTTTGACATCGCCGAGGCCGGCGAGGACGCGCGGGAGGTCGTTGACTTGTTTGACTTCGAGCGTGAACCTCATGCTGGCTTCCAAGTCGCGGGACTGGGTTTGTACGGCGGTAACGTTGAGTTTGTGGCGGGCGAGCGCGTCGGATACGTCGCGCAAAAGCCCGGAGCGGTCTTGGGCGCGGATTTCGATATCGACGGCGAACACTTGCCCTTCCTGCAACGCCGCCCAACTTGCGTCCAGTACTTTTTCGGGCGCGTGTTCGGCAAGGTGTCGGAAAGAGGGGCAGGTTTTGCGGTGGACGGAAATGCCGCGCTCGCGGGTAACGAAGCCGGCAATATCGTCGGGCGGCGCGGGTTTGCAGCATTTGGCAAGCGTGGTCATCAAGCCGTCTTCGCCGTCGATGAGCACGCCGGTTTTGCCACCTTTTTTGATTTTGGACTGTTTGACGATGGTGGTTGCGCTGACGGGCACGGGCGGCGGTTCGTTCAGCGTGCCGCAGGCTTTTTGGATGGCGCGGTTGGAAATTTCGCCTTGTCCGACGGCGGTGTAGAGGTCTTCTGGCTTTTTGTAGCCGAGATTTTCGGCAAGCTCTTGCAGGTTGGGTTTGGGCGTGAGTTTGGCAAGCTGCTTGTCGAGTTGGACACGGCCTTCTTCGCGCACGGTGTCGGCGTTTTGCTGGCGGATGTAGGCGCGGATTTTGCCGATGGCCTTGCCGGATTTGACCCAGCCTTCGTAAAGCCAGTTGACGGAAGGATGCCCTTCTTTGGCGGTAATGATTTCGACGCGCTGTCCGTTTTCGAGCGGGGTGGACAGCGGCACAATCTGCCCTTCGACTTTCGCGCCCCGGCAGCGGTCGCCGATGCTGCTGTGCAGGGCGTAGGCGAAGTCGATGGGGGTTGCGCCCGTTGGCAGAGAGAGGACTTTGCCGTGCGGGGTCAAAACATAAATCGTGTCGTTGAAAAGCTCGGTTTTGAAGGCGGCGGCGAGGTCTTCCTTGCCGCTTTCCGCCATATTTTCGCGCCAGTCCAAGAGTTGGCGCAACCAGGCGATTTTTTGTTCGTAGGCGGAATCGCCTTTGCCGCCTTCTTTGTAACGCCAGTGGGCGGCGACACCGAATTCGTTGAATTGGTGCATATCGAAGGTGCGGATTTGCACTTCCACACCTTTGTCTTCCGGGCCGACGATGACGGTGTGCAAACTTTTATAACCGTTGCCTTTGGGGTTGGCGATGTAGTCGTCGAACTCGCCGGGAATGGGCTGCCAGAGGCTGTGGACGATGCCCAGCGTGGTGTAACACTCGGGGACGGTATCGACCAGAATCCGCACGGCGCGGATGTCGAACAGGCCGTCGAAGCTGAGTTTTTTCTTCACCATTTTTTTGTAAATGGAGTAGATGTGTTTCGGACGGCCGGCGACTTCAAAGTGGATATTGTATTTTTTGAGTTCCGTACGCAGGATATCGAGGAAGTTTTCGATGTATTCGAGGCGTTCGGTGCGTTTTTCGTCCAAAAGCAGGGCGATTTCGCGGTATTTTTCGGGTTCTTGATGGCGGAAGCCCAAATCTTCGAGCTGCCATTTGAGCTGCCACACGCCCAAGCGGTTGGCGAGCGGGGCGAAGATGTCGAGGGTTTCTTTGGCGACGGCGCGTTTTTCGGGGCTGTCGGGGGCGTTGCTTAAAAATTGCAGGGTGCGCGTACGCATCGCCAGTTTGATTAATACGACGCGGATGTCGGTAACCATCGCCAGCAGCATTTTCCGCATGGTTTCGGCTTGCTGCGCGCGCTCTTCGGAAGTGGCGAGGCTGTCCACCCGGGCGAAGTGGGTGAGCTTCTGCACTTCGTCCACACCTTTGACCAGCTCGGCGACGGTGCTGTTGCAGCGCTCGGAAACCAATAGGTTCCAATCGGGGACGTAGCGTCCGATGTCGGCAAGCAGGGTGGCGGCGACGGCATCGGGCAGCAGGTCGAGTTCGTCGACCATTTGCGCCGCGCCGAGGAAGTGGTCGGGCAGCGGCTCGCCATACGGCGTGGCGGCATCGGCAGGATAATGTTCCTGCGCCAGCGACCATGCGGTACCGATGAGGTTTTTATCGTTGTCCGGCAGAGCGGCGCAGTAGCTGTCGAACCATTCGCGCAATTCTTGCAGGGTCGCGCTTTGCGTGTCTTGAATCGGGCTGATGGCGGTCATGATGGGATCTTCCGTTCCGATAAAAACGAGTTCATTGTAACAGCTTATTTATTTACGGTGCATAGGCGGGAAGATAAACTTGTTTCGGGCGGCGCCGGGTGTTAAGGTAGCCGGTACCGACAGGTTGACGAGGAATATTTTGATGAAACTGTATATTTACGACCATTGCCCGTTTTGCGTGCGTGCGCGGATGGCTGCCGGGCTGTTTGGTGCTGACGTTGAAGAAGTCGTGCTGGCAAACGACGACGAGGCAACGCCGATCGGTATGATCGGTGCGAAACAAGTGCCCGTCCTGCAAAAAGAAGACGGTTCGTTTATGGGCGAGAGTTTGGACATTGTGTGCCATTTCGACCGAGAAGGCCGTCTGAAAGACGAAGTCCGCCCCGAGATACAGGCGTGGCTGGACAAGGTAGGCGGATACAACAACAAATTGGTTCAGCCACGCTTGATCAAAATCGGGCTGCCCGAATTTGTAACGCCGGAAGCGGTGAAATATTTCACAGACAAAAAAGAGAAAAGCATCGGCAGCTTTTCCGCCAATTTGAATAAAACCGCCCAATACCTTGAACGGATAAACGCAGATTTGCAAGAGTTGGAGAATTTGATGGACGGTACTTCAGACGGCATCAACGGTGGAATCGGTATGGAGGATATTTTGGTTTTCCCCGTTTTGAGGAATCTGACCGTGGTGCGCGGCATCGCGTTCCCTCGGAAGACGATGGATTATTTAATCGGTATGAGTGAAAAATCAGGCGTGCCGCTTTATTTCGACAGGGCATTGTAAAACCAAAAAAAAGCGGCAGGGCAATATGTCCTTCCGCGTTTTTTGGAACGTTTATGCCGTCTGAGAGCCAGTCAGACGAACATCTGCACAAACGCAATCACCAGCCGCACAATCGGTGCAATAAACGCACCCAAAACCCCGGTCAGCATAAGCAGCAGGATAATCCACGTCCCATAAGGTTCGATTTTGCGGAACGCTTGCGAATATTTCGCCGGCAGGAAGGTGTCGATGAAAATGCCGCCGTCCCAAGGCAGGATGGGGATGATGTTGAGCGCGAACAAAATCGCATTGATCAGAATACCGTAGTTTGCCATTTGAGCCAGCGGCATCTGATACGCCCCGCCGGCATACGGAGTTAGCACCAAAACCACGCCCCACAGAACAGCCATCGCCAGATTCGACAGCGGGCCGGACGCGGCAATGCAACGCCATGCAAGGCGCGGGTTGCGGAAGTTGCGCGAATCGATAGGAATCGGACGCGCCCAGCCGAACAGGAAGGGCGTGAACATCAAAGTAAGCAGCGGTACGATGATTGTGCCGACCAAATCGATATGGGGCAGGGGGTTCAGTGTCAGCCTGCCGTATTGTTCGGCAGTGTTGTCTCCCCAGTAGCGCGCCGTATAGCCGCGCGCCACCTCCCTGACGGTAATGGCGAGCAGCACGGGCAGGACAGCAAGCAGAAACACGCCCAAGTCAAAATTTTGAAACATGGTTTTCCTTTGAACAGATGTGGTGTGCAGCCCGAAACGGCTGACAGACAGAAGCGGCAATATATCATCTAACCTGATTTTATTGGAATAAGAAATCAGACGGAATCATTTTTTCTGCCGGCCCGTTATCTGATGATTTGCTGTAATACCGCGTTTAAACACGGTTTGCCTATGAATGGAGCAGGCGTTCACATGACAACAAATTATAAAAAATAGGTTGCAAATAGGAATTGTTGCTATTATTATGCCCGAATTATGGATAAAGAACGAATTTTAACCCCCGCAGTCGTGTTTTCCGTCGCACTGCTGCATTTGGCAATAGTGGCATTGCTCTGGCAGGCGCACAAGCTGCCCGTGATAGAGTCAGGAAATGTTATCGAATTTGTCGATTTGGGCGATTTTGGCGGAGGGGGCGGCGCACCCGAAGGCGCAGGCGCGCCTGCCGCGCCCGAACCGCAACCCGCGCCCGATCCGCCCAAACCTGTCGAACCGCCCAAGCCGGTTTTGAAGCCGGCGGTTACAAAAAAGGCGGATGCGGATATTCAGCAACCTAAGGAAAAGCCGAAACCCGAAGAAAAACCTAAGCCCGAACCCGAACCGGAAGCGAAGCCTGCCCCGAAACCGGCGGAAAAACCGGCAGAGAAGCCGTCTGAAAAACCTGCCGAACATTCCGGTAATGCTTCTGCCAAAGCCGGCAGCGAGCAGGGTAATGGGGAAGGTAAGGGAACCGGTACCAAAGGCGACGGAACGGGGCGCGGAGAAGGCAGCGGTAAAGGAAGCGGCGGTGCCAAAGGCGAACACGGGGAAGGAGCCGGCGGCAGCGGCGGCGGAACCGGTGTCGGCAGCAGCAAAGGCAATCCTTTACGCGCCAACGGCAGCATCCCGCGCCCGGCCTATCCCGCACTTTCTATGGAAAATGACGAGCAGGGTATGGTTGTTTTGAGCGTTTTGGTTTCTCCGGGCGGTCATGTCGAGTCCGTCAAAGTGGTGAAAAGCAGCGGTTTTTCCCGTTTGGACAATGCGGCACGCAAAGCGGCGCAAAACGGGCATTTTCAAGCCAATGCCTGGACGGAGTTTAAAGTCCCCGTCAAGTTTGAATTGAATTAGGCGGTTGTCGCGGCAGTTTGCGGCAGCTTGGATGTTTGATTGGTTTTTTCAGTGTTGGAATCATTATGAATTTGAAATTAGTGTTTGAATCGGGCGATCCCGTCCTGATCGGTGTGTTTGTGTTGATGCTGTTGATGAGTACCGTAACGTGGTGTCTGGTTGTCTTGCGCTGCATCAAGCTGTATCGGGCGCGCAAAGGGAATGCCGCCGTCAAACGGCATATGCGCGATACTTTGTCGCTGAACGACGCGGTCGAAAAAGTGCGCGCCGTCGATGCGCCTTTGTCCAAACTGGCGCAAGAGGCATTGCAGTCTTACCGCAACTACCGCCGAAACGAAGCGTCCGAACTGGCGCAGGCTTTGCCGTTGAACGAGTATTTGGTCATTCAAATCCGCAACAGTATGGCGCAGATTATGCGCCGGTTTGATTACGGGATGACCGCGCTTGCCTCCATCGGCGCGACCGCGCCGTTTATCGGGTTGTTCGGCACGGTTTGGGGGATTTACCACGCCCTGATCAATATCGGGCAAAGCGGGCAGATGAGTATTGCGGCGGTTGCCGGCCCGATTGGCGAGGCACTGGTGGCGACGGCGGCGGGTTTGTTCGTGGCGATTCCGGCGGTGTTGGCATACAACTTCCTCAATCGCGGCACAAAAATACTGACCCAGGATTTGGATGCGATGGCGCACGATTTGCACGTCCGCCTGCTTAATCAAAAGGATAGCTGATTATGGCATTTGGTTCGATGAATTCCAGCGACGATTCTCCGATGTCCGACATCAACGTTACGCCGTTGGTGGACGTGATGCTGGTGTTGCTGATTGTGTTTATGATTACTATGCCGGTGCTGACGCATTCCATCCCTTTGGAACTGCCGACCGCGTCCGAGCAGGCAAACAAGCAGGACAAACAGCCTAAAGACCCCCTGCGCCTGACGATTGATGCGAACGGCGGCTATTATGTCGGCGGGGATTCTGCAAGCAAAGTGGAAATCGGGGAAGTGGAAAGCCGTCTGAAAGCCGCCAAGGAGCAGAATGAAAACGTGATTGTGGCGATTGCGGCAGACAAGGCGGTGGAATACGATTATGTAAACAAAGCTTTAGAAGCCGCCCGTCAGGCAGGAATTACCAAAATCGGTTTTGTAACCGAAACCAAGGCGCAATAAAGTTCGACGCTTGAACGAATGCCGCCTGAAAGTCTTTCAGACGGCATTTCTTATGTTTAATCAGTTATATATAGTTGATTAAAACAAAAATGAGACGACAGAGCACCGTCTCCATTTCTGCGCAGGCGGGAATACAAACATCTGATTTTTCTTTTATTTTCAAACATTACTGAAATGGGTAAGTCTGGAGTCCTGCCTGCGCGAGAATAATGAAAATGTGCATTTCTAATTTTTATAGTGGATTAACAAAAATCAGGACAAGGCAACGAAGCCGTAGACAGTACAAATAGTACGGAACCGATTCACTTGGTGCTTCAGCACCTTAGAGAATCGTTCTCTTTGAGTTAAGGCGAGGCAACGCCGTACTGGTTTTTGTTAATCCGCTATACCCACTGTAAAAACGGAGAAGGACAGAGGACGGCAGTAAGGTTTGCCGTCCTCTTTTTCAAGTTGCGGTGGAATGCCGCTTGAAGGTGTGGTTTAAACGTTTCGGCTTGTAATCAGACGCGGGCGTTGTCCAGCCGCTCTCTGAAGTTTTCCAGATTCACACCTGCCGCTTGGGCGCGGCGGATGATTTCGTCAACCGGCATACCTTCTGCCGCCCGGCGGAAGCCCCACAGGAGGGAGCAGCGCGTACCGGTCCGGCAATAGGCAAGGACGGGATATTCGGCTTGTCCGATGAGTTGGCGGAAGGTTTCGACATCGTGTTTTTGGATGTCGCGTGCGGTAACGGGTTGGTGATGGAATCCGGTAACGCCTGCTTGTTCCAGCCACTGTTTGATTTGGGCGAAGTCGGGTTGCGATTCTTCTTCGCGGTCGGGGCGGTTGCAGATGACGGTTTTGATGCCAAGTTGCGCGATTTGTTCCGCATCGGCTTTGGTCAGTTGCGGGGAGATGTAGAGATGTTCGTCAAGTTTGAGAATCGCCATTTTGTTTCCTTTGCTTTGCGGTTGGTGTTCAGACGGCATTTTGTGTGCAATGCCGTCTGAAAGTTTAACCGAACAACCAGTTTTCCAACAGGTTGCGATCTGTGATGTGTAGGATGGCAGTATCCGCCGCCGTTGCCTGAACCGTCAAGACGGTTTGACGCAATATGCCTGCACGGAAGAAGTGGATATTGATTTTTGCCCTGACGTGGTATCGGGCCCATTGTGCGGCAAAGTCGGTGCAGGCATAACCGTCTAAAGCAATGATTTTGTCTTGCGGGCACAGTGCCGCAGATTCCGCACTTCCGCCGTTGAAGACATGGGTCAGGACGATATGGTCGGCGTTTTGTTTGAAGCGTGCGCCGAAATCGCCCGTCGGCGGGATGGGGAAAATGTGTTCCGCATATCCGCCGCCGTGTTGTCGGGGAAGCGGCAGGAAGGTCAGTTTCACGCCTGTGGTTGCCAGGCATTCGGCAAGCGGCAAATCTTCGGTGCTGTACAATGCCGTCTGAAAAAAATCTGTCAAATCCAAGCCGGTAATTTCCTGACAACGGATTTGCCAGTGTTTTTCCGGAATACCCGAGTGTGTGTCCCTCCACTCCCGATAGAGTTTGTCCATTACCGTATCAAGGGAATGTCTGCCGTTGCTTCGGTTGCGTATTATCAGATCAAGGCACAATGCGGCAAGTGCGCCTTTTTGGTAGTAGCTGACGATGGCGTTGGGGCTGTTTTCATCCGGTTTGTAAAATTTGTTCCACGCGGTAAAACTCGATTCCGCCAAGGTCTGCCTCAAACGGCCGCGGGTTTGTTGTACGCGCGTAATGCCTTGTGCTAGCAGGTTTAAATAAAATTCGGGCGAGATGGTGCGGCTGCGTGCCAAAAACAAATCGTCGTAATAGGATGTAATGCCTTCGAATGCCCATAGTTGTTCGGTATAGTTTTCTTTGTCGAGGTCATAAGGGGCGAATGCGGCAGGTTTGATGGATTTGACGTTCCACGCGTGAAAATATTCGTGGGAGAAAAGTCCGAGCAATGTGGTGTAGGCATCGTCGGCATCGGTCATACCGTACGGCGGAAGGCTGTGGCGATCGGCGAGCAGTGCGGTGCTGTCGGTGTGTTCCAAACCGCCGTAAATATGGTCGCCGACGTGGAGCAGGAACAAATATTTCTCAAATGGGGCAGGGGAGGAGAACATCGCCAGTTCTGTTTCGCAGATTTTTTTGATGTCCGAAACCAGCCTGTCGCGGTCGAAATCGGGATATATGCCGTTTAAGGCAATCGTGTGCGGAATGCCTGCCGCCTCAAAATCTAAAAATTCAATCAAGCCCATCTCGACAGGTCGGTCAATCAATTCGTCATAAGATGCCGTCTGAAAGACAAGCCTCCCTGTTTCCGGCAGCGTTGTGGCAATACGCCATTCGGGTGGAATGCCTGTCAATTCCAAGCGGTGCGGCAGCGTTTCCGTTCCTTCGACTTTCAAAAACAGGCACGATCCGTCAAAAAAACCGCGTTCTGTCGTCAGGAAAGAACCTCGAACCGACAAATCGAATGCATATACGGTGTAGCGGATTTGCCACTCGCCGCGTACGGCGGCAGTGTGCCAGCGGTTTTTTGCAATTTGTTCGAGCGGCATGGACGTGCCGTTGCAGGATGCATGGATAGAAGTGATGTGGCGGGAAAAATCCCGAATCAGATAGCTGCCCGGCACCCAATTCGGAAGGCTTATTTCTATAGGAAAATCATTATCTTGTGTGAATTTCAGCAGGATGTGCCATTCATGGTCTAGAGGGGACGGGGCTATTTTATAATGAATCATAACTATCAAATATATCGTTAAACGGGATGGATTAAATGCCTTTAAAATGCAGCTTAACCTACATCAATAAAGTGCCACAAAAAGGGAAAATTGGAAACAAAAGCAATGGCGGCCGGGTTGTAATTTATTATAACAATATGATTTATATGTAATAAAAAACAGATTAAGCAAAGGGTTCGCCGGCGGCGCGAATGTAATTCCGCTTGGCGTAATAAGGCAGATATGTTAAATTTAGAAAAAATTACGCTTGCCCGGATTGCACCTTAAACAGGCTGCGGAAGCGGCAGGATAAAAATCTTTATTCCCATAATTCATGGAGACTCTCATGGACACACAAACTTACAACTACAAAGTGGTGCGCCAGTTCGCCATCATGACTGTAGTTTGGGGGATTGTGGGCATGTTGGTCGGCGTTATCGTCGCCGCCCAGCTTTTTGCTCCTGCCCTCGACTTGTCTAATATCGGACCTTGGTTCCACTTCGGCCGCCTGCGTCCGCTGCACACCAATGCGGTTATTTTCGCATTTGGCGGTTGCGGTCTGATCGGCACATCATACTACGTTGTCCAACGTACTTGTAATACCCGTCTTTTCGGCGGTTGGCTGCCGGCATTTACCTTTTGGGGTTGGCAGGCGGTAATCGTTGCCGCCGTCGTCAGCTTCCCTATGGGTTGGACCCAAGGTAAGGAATATGCCGAACTGGAATGGCCGATTGACATTCTGATTACTTTGGTTTGGGTGGCTTACGCCATCGTATTCTTCGGTACGATTGCCAAACGCAAGGTAAAACACATTTACGTTGCCAACTGGTTCTACGGCGGCTTTATTTTGGCGGTCGCACTTTTGCACATCGTCAACAATATCAGCATCCCGGCCGGTTTGATGAAGTCATACCCCGTCTATTCCGGTGCGATTGATGCTATGGTTCAATGGTGGTACGGGCATAACGCCGTGGGCTTCTTCCTGACTGCCGGCTTCTTGGGTATGATGTACTATTTCGTACCCAAACAAGCAGCCCGCCCCGTTTACTCCTACCGCCTGTCCGTCGTTCACTTCTGGGCGTTGATTTTCACCTATATGTGGGCGGGTCCGCACCATCTTCACTACACTGCGCTGCCTGACTGGACGCAATCTTTGGGTATGGTTCTGTCCTTGATTTTGTTCGCACCCTCTTGGGGCGGTATGATTAACGGCATTATGACCTTGTCCGGCGCGTGGGACAAACTGCGTACAGACCCGATTCTTAAATTCCTGATTGTATCCTTGTCCTTCTACGGTATGTCTACCTTTGAAGGCCCGATGATGTCGATTAAAACGGTCAATGCATTGAGCCACTATACGGACTGGACCGTCGCGCACGTTCATGCGGGTGCGTTGGGCTGGGTAGGCTTTGTAACCATCGGTTCCGTCTATTACATGATTCCCCGTCTGTTCGGCAAAGAGCAGATGCACAGCACCAAGCTGGTAGAGGCGCATTTCTGGATTGCGACTATCGGTGTGGTTCTGTATATCGCCGCGATGTGGATTGCAGGTGTGATGCAGGGTTTGATGTGGAGTTCTCTGAACGATGACGGTACGCTGACCTACTCGTTTGTCGAATCCGTAAAACGCACCATGCCTTACTACATGATCCGTTTTGCAGGTGGTTTATTGTATCTGAGTGGCATGTGCATTATGGCGTACAACGTGTACCGCACAGCCATCGGTGGTAAAGCAGTCGATGCCGAAATCCCTGCGGTTTCCCAAACACAGCACCACTAAAATACTAAGAAAGATAGGCTACCAAAATGAAATTACAACAATTGGCTGAAGAAAAAATCGGCGTTCTGATTGTGTTCACGCTGCTTGTAGTCAGTGTCGGTCTGTTGATTGAAGTTGTGCCCTTGGCCTTTACCAAGGCGGCAACACAGCCGGCGCCGGGCGTGAAGCCTTACAATGCCCTGCAGGTTGCCGGACGCGATATTTACATCCGTGAGGGCTGTTACAACTGCCACTCTCAAATGATTCGTCCGTTCCGTGCGGAAACTGAGCGTTACGGTCATTACTCTGTTGCTGGAGAGTCGGTTTACGACCATCCGTTCCAATGGGGTTCCAAACGTACCGGTCCTGATTTGGCACGTGTGGGCGGCCGCTATTCCGACGAATGGCACCGCATCCACCTGCTGAATCCCCGTGATGTCGTGCCTGAGTCCAATATGCCGGCATTCCCGTGGCTTGCACGCAATAAAGTCGATGTCGATGCAACCGTTGCCAACATGAAGGCTTTGCGTAAAGTAGGTACTCCTTACAGTGATGAGGAAATTGCGAAAGCGCCTGAGGCTTTGGCAAACAAATCCGAGCTGGATGCTGTAGTCGCCTATCTGCAAGGATTGGGTCTGGCTTTGAAAAACGTAAGGTAACATCATGGATATTAACGGTATTCGCGCTCTTTTCACGGTATGGATCTTTATCTGTTTCCTGTTAGTACTCTATATCGTCTTCAACAGGCGGAATAAGAAAAACTACGATGATGCCGCAAACAGCATTTTTGCTGAAAACCAAGATGCGCAAGATAAGAAAAGCGAAAACCGTTAATATTGTGATAACGGAGCAAAACAATGAACGCAACATCCCAATTTACCAGTAATTTCTGGAATATATATATTGCAGTTATTGTCTTACTGAGCTTTATCGCTTTGGCTTGGCTGCTGCTGTCTCAAAATGTTGTCAAACGTCCGAAGAAGGGCGAAGAAGTACAAACTACGGGTCACGAGTGGGACGGCATTGCCGAATACGACAATCCGCTGCCCCGCTGGTGGTTTTGGCTGTGTGTTTTGACGTGGCTGTTCGGTATCGGTTATCTGGTTATGTATCCGGGTGTCGGCGACTACAAAGGTCTGCTGAAATGGACCAGCCATAACCAATATGAAAAAGAGGTCAAAAAAGCCGATGAGCAATACGGCAAACTGTATGCCAAGTTTGCGGATATGCCGATTGAAAAAGTGGCAAAAGACCCACAGGCCAAGCAAATCGCCCAAAACCTGTTTAACACTTATTGTATCCAGTGCCACGGCTCTGATGCCAAAGGTTCTAAAGGTTTTCCGAATCTGACCGATAGCGATTGGTTGTGGGGCGGCGATCCCGATAAAATCCACGAGACCATCGAAAAAGGCCGTGTTGCGACTATGCCTGCCTGGGGTCCTGCTTTGGGCGAAGAAGGCGTGAAAGACGTTGCCCATTATGTGATGTCCCTTTCAAAACCCAAAGGTCAGTATGATGAGGAACGTGCCGCGCGCGGACAAGCCTTGTTCAGCGGTCCGCCTGCCAACTGTTTCACTTGCCACGGCGATAAGGGACAAGGTATCCAAGGTTTGGGTCCGAACCTGACTGATGACGTGTGGTTGTGGGGCGGTACGCAAAAATCCATTATCGAAACCATTACCAACGGTCGCAGCAGCCAAATGCCCGCTTGGGGACATTTCTTGGATAAAGACAAACTGCATATCATGACTGCTTATGTATGGGGTCTTTCCAATAAAGACGGTAAAGCTCCGGTGAAAAAAGCCGAGCCTGCACCGGCGGCAGAACCCGCACCATCTGCTCCTGCAGAAGCAGCACAAGCCGCTTCTGAAGCCAAACCTGCCGCAGCAGAACCTAAAGCCGAGGAAAAAGCCGCACCTGCCGCCAAAGCGGATGGCAAACAGGTTTATGAAACCGTTTGTGCCGCCTGCCATGGCAATGCAATTCCAGGTATTCCCCATGTAGGCACCAAAGCCGACTGGGCCGACCGCATCAAAAAAGGTAAGGACACGTTGCACAAACACGCGATCGAAGGTTTTAATACGATGCCCGCAAAAGGAGGTCGCGGCGATTTGAGCGATGATGAGGTCAAAGCTGCGGTTGACTATATGGTCAACCAGTCAGGCGGTAAGTTCTAACCGTTGTTTTCCGACTTTGTCGGATGCAGAAATCCGGATTCATATCGAATCCGGATTTTTTATTTTGAACGGAAATCCTGTTTTTGATTTATGCCGTCTGAAAGTGGGGATTTTGATGCTTAAGCAGTCAGACCGACTGATATTTTTGTATGGTTTAAAGAATGGTGCAGTTGGGTGTCGGACAGCATTGTTTGATGCTTTCAGACGGCATATAGGTTTGTTTCTTCAAAATTGAATCTTTTTTCATATGTTGCAAAAAAATTGATTTTAGTCATAAAGAATTAGTCTTTATTGTTTATAATCGCGCATCATCACGATAGCCTTAATTTCAAAAGGACGATTAATGGATACACAAATCAAAACTGAAGCCGGTCAGCAGAATAACCGGCATTATCTGAGCGTTTGGAGGTGGCATTTTTATGCCGGTTTATTGGTTATGCCCTTCTTGACCCTGCTTGCCGTTACAGGTTTGGGTATGCTGTTGTTTGCCAATATTACCGGTAAAGAGGGAGAGCGTATTCACGTTTTCCCTCAGGCAGTGGTGCAACCCCTCTCTGTTCAGGCAGAAGCGGCACGCGGTGCCATTAATCCGGAGACTTCGTCCGTCGTCCAATATATTGCACCGCGTGCCGATGATATGGTTGCTGTGTTCCGTGTCAACAATGAGGGTAAGGCAACCATGGTTGCGGTCGATCCTTATACGGCAAAAGTGGTCAACACCATGCCGCGCAATCAGGGTTGGTATCACACTATGGATGAAATCCACGGCGATATGATGCTCGGTGCGGCAGGCGATTATCTTTTGGAAACGGCAGCTTCACTGACCATTATTATGGTTGTCAGCGGCTTGTACCTTTGGTGGGCGAAACAGCGCGGCATTAAAGCGATGCTGCTGCCGCCAAAAGGCAGGGCGCGTTCTTGGTGGCGGAATCTGCACGGCGCGTTTGGAACTTGGGTATCGTTGATTTTACTGTTGTTCTGCCTGTCGGGTATTGCTTGGGCAGGTATTTGGGGCGGCAAGTTCGTGCAGGCTTGGAGTCAGTTCCCGGCCGGCAAATGGGGTGTCGAACCGAACCCCGTTTCAGTCGTGCCGACCCACGGCGAGGTATTGAATGACGGCAAGGTTAAGGAAGTGCCGTGGATTTTGGAGCTTACGCCTATGCCTGTCTCAGGGACGACTGTGGGTGAAAACGGCATTAACCCCAGCGAGCCGATGACATTGGAAACCGTCGACCGTTTCGCGCGGGAAATCGGTTTCAAAGGGCGTTATCAGTTGAATTTGCCCAAAGGCGAGGACGGGGTATGGACTTTGTCGCAGGATTCTATGAGTTATGACATGATCAGCCCGTTTGCCGACCGCACGGTGCATATCGACCAGTACAGCGGCAAGATTCTTGCCGACATCCGTTTTGACGATTACAACCCGTTCGGCAAATTTATGGCGGCAAGCATTGCGCTGCATATGGGGACTTTGGGCTGGTGGAGCGTGTTGGCGAACGTCGTGTTCTGCCTTGCCGTGATTTTTATCGGCATCAGCGGCTGCGTGATGTGGTGGAAACGCCGTCCGTCCGGCGTGGCGGGCATTGTTCCTCCGGCGCAAAAAATCAAACTGCCCGTCTGGTGGGCGATGGCATTGCCGCTGCTGTTGATTGCACTGCTTTTCCCGACCGCGCTGCTTGCCATTGCCGTGATTTGGCTGTTGGATACCTTGCTGCTGTCGCGGATTCCTGTGTTGAGGAAATGGTTTAAATGACCCGATGCCGTCTGAAGCGTTCAGACGGCATTTTGTTTGCGGGCGGCTTGCCCGAGAAGCTATATAATTCCGCATCACTGTCATTTTGAAAAAGCAAGCCATGTTTTACCTGTACCAATCCAACCGCCTCGAATCGCTCGCTGCACTGTTTGCCCGCATTCAAAAAGTCAAACCGCTGAAATGTGCCTTGCAGCCCGAACAGATTGTTGTGCAGAGCCAGGGGATGCGCCGCTACCTCAACACCTGCCTCGCCCGCGATTTGGGCGTGGCGGCGAATTTGGCGTTCAGCCTGCCCGCCGGCCTGACGTGGAAGTTGATGAAAAAACTGATTCCCGGTATTCCGGAACTCAGCCCGTTTGCACCCGAAGTCATGCGCTGGCGGCTGCTGGATTTGTTCCGCAGCGCAGAATTTCAAAACGGAGCGGAATTTGAAGATGTGAGGAATGTGCTGCAAGACTATCTGGGCAGCGGAGAATCGGCGGATTACCAGCTTGCGGGACAGCTTGCAGACATATTCGACCAATACCTCGTGTACCGTCCTCAGTGGATAGACGCTTGGCAGCAGGGCAGGATACTCGGTTTGGGCGACGACGAAATCTGGCAGTCCAAACTGTGGCGTTACCTCGACGACGGCAGGCAGAGCGCGCCGCACCGTGTCGCGTTGTGGGAAAAACTGCTTGCCGCGTTGGACAAGGATAAGCTGCCCGAGCGTTATTTCGTGTTCGGCATTTCCACGATGGCGCCGATGTATTTGCAGCTTTTGCACAAGCTGTCCGAACATTGCGACGTGTTCGTGTTCGCACTCAATCCGAGCGGGATGCATTGGGGCAACGTCATCGAAGCGGCGCAAATCCTCAAAGGCGGCGGCGATCCCGATCTGACGCAGGCAGGGCATCCGCTGCTTGCCTCATTGGGCAAGCAGGGGCGCGACTTTTTCGACTTTTTGAACGAAATGGAAATAGAAGGCGAAACGCCGGTATTTGAAGAAGGCGGACGCGATACGCTTTTGCACGCCCTGCAAACCGATATTCAAAACCTGAAAATGCCGTCTGAAAATGTGGGAAGCGTCAACACGGGCGACGGCTCGATACGCATCGTCTCCGCACACAGCCCTTTGCGCGAATTGCAGATACTCAAAGACAAGCTGTTGAAAATTCTGCATGAACATCCCGATTGGCAGCCGCATGATATCGCCGTATTAACCCCGAACATCGAACCCTATACGCCTTTTATCGAAGCCGTGTTCGGACAGGCGCAGCCCGGCGCGCAGGCATTGCCGTATTCCGTTTCGGACGTGAAAATCAGCCGCCGGCAACCGTTTTTTTATGCGTTGGAGTGCGTGTCCGACTTGCTGGAAAGCCGTTTTGAAGTCGGCAAAGTGCTCGCGCTTTTGGAAACCGCGCCCGTGTTGCGCCGTTTCGGACTGACCGGGGACGATTTACCGCTTTTGCACGACATGGTTGCCGATTTGAACGTCCGCTGGGGTTTGGACGGAGAAATGCGCGGCGGCACGGATCAGCTGTTTACCTGGAAGCAGGCGGCAGACCGTATGATATTGGGCTGGATGCTGCCCGAAGGCGGCAACCCGATGTGGCAGGATGTCAGCGCGTGGTATGCCGACGTGAATCAAACCGCCATGTTCGGACGTTTTGCCGCCTTCCTCGAAACCCTGTCGGATATTGCCCGGATATGGCGGCAACCTGCGACGGTCGGCGAATGGGTGGCGCGTTGCCGGGATTTGCTTGAAACATTGTTTCAAGCCGGGCCCGATGACCAAAAGGCAGTCCAAAACCTCGAAAACGAATGGGTCAAATGGCAGGAAGAGAGCACTTTGGCTGGGTTTTTCGGACAGTTGCCGCAACAAACCGTCATCCGCCATATCCGCCGCTTCCTCGACAGCGAAAGCGAGGCAGGCTTTTTACGCGGCGGCATCACCTTTTGCAGTATGGTGCCGATGCGGAGCCTGCCGTTCAAAGTCATCTGCCTGTTGGGTTTGAACGACGGAGATTTTCCCCGCAATACCAAAGCCGCCGTATTCGACCTGGTTGCCAAACATCCCGCCAAAGGCGACCGCGCCCGCCGCGACGACGACCGCTACCTGTTCCTCGAAGCCCTCATCAGCGCGCGCGAAATCCTGTATTTGTCCTACATCGGGCGCGACATCCGCAAAGACGAAGAGCTTGCCCCGTCTTCCCTGTTGGGCGAACTCATCGACACAGTTGCCGCCATGACCGGCACAAACAGCCGCCAACTTGCACAAAATTGGATAGAACAGCATCCGCTGCAAGCCTTCTCGCGCCGATATTTCCAAGAAGGCGGACGTTCAGACGGCATATTCGGCACGCGTACCGACTACGCCGCCGCGCTCGGACAAACGCCCGAACCGCCGCGCCCTTTTTTCGACCAACCCGTAGAAAACGCCGAACCCGTTGCCGAAATCGGACAGGACGAATTTATCCGCTTCTGGCGCAACCCCGTCAAAGTATGGCTTCAGCAGCAGCTTGCGTGGAGCGAACCCCATATCGGCGAAGCCTGGGAGCCTGCCGAACCCTTCGAGCCGCAACACGCGGAGCAAATCGCCGAAACCTATATCGGGGCGCGCCGCGAAGGACAAGATTTTTCCCAAACCGCCGCCCGTATCGCGGCGGAAAGCCTGCTGCCTTCCGGAGAATTGGGAAAACTTTGGCAGCAGTCCTTCCAAACCGCCGCCAAACAAATCGACACGGCGGTTTTAAACAGCCCCAAACTGCCCCCGTTTCCATACGCCATACCGTCGGACGGGCAAATCCTGAAAGGCAGCTTGGGCAATCTGTACCGCTGCGGTCAGGTGTTTTATGCCTACGGCAAACCCAATGCGCCGCAACGTATCGCTTTTTTGTTGGAACACCTGATATTTTGCGCCGTTATGCCGTCTGAAGCCGAAACGCGGCAAACCTTTATCGTCAAATCCGGAGAAACCGAAGTATTGGCGGAAATCGCGCAAGACAGGGCATTGCAGCTGTTGTCGGAATGGATTGTATTTTTCAATATCGGGCAAAACCGCCCGCTGCCGTTTTTTGCCAAAACCTCGCTTGCCGCCGCCGAAGCGTTTGCCCAAAAACAAGATTGGGAAGCCGCCCTGAAAAAAGCCCAAACCGCCTATTACGGCAGCAAAGTCAGCAAAGGGCAGAAAGACTATACCGAAGTCGCCCTCGTGTTCGGCAACGCAAGCCAAAACCCGCTCGAACAGCCCCTGTTTGAAAACCTCGCCCGCCTGCTCGCCGACACACTTGCCGCAGCGGAAAAGAGGGAAGGGACCGGAGAAGCCTGACGGGATGGAAAGGCAAATGCCGTCTGAAAACAGAAAAAAGGTTTTCAGACGGTATTTTGTTTATCGTGTTTAAGGTGCGGGATACAAAGTGGGCGCGCCGGGGCCGACGGGCAGGCCCAAAACAAATACCCAAATGCAGAATAAGGCGATCCATGCAATCAAAAAGAAGGCGGAATACGGCAACATCATAGAAATCAGAGTACCCACGCCCGCATCTTTTTTGTATTTCATCACCGTCGCCATAATCAGCCCGAAATAACTCATCATCGGCGTAATAATATTGGTAACGGAATCACCGATGCGGTAAGCGGCTTGAATGACTTCGGGCGCGTAACCGGCCAACATCAGCATAGGGACGAAAATCGGTGCGGTTACCGCCCATTGCGCGGAAGCGGAGCCTATCATCAGATTGATAAAAGCACAAATTAAAATAAAACCGATAAACAACACGCTGCCGGCCAAGCCGACTTCTTTTAAGAACACCGCCCCTTTAACGGCAATATATTGCCCAATATTCGTCCAATTAAAAAATGCGACAAACTGTGCGGCAAAAAAGATGATGACCAAATAAAGTCCCAAAGTACTCATCGATTCGGCCATCGCATTAACGACTTCCCGTTCGCCGCGCAAACTTCGGGTTATCCGGCCATAAACAATGCCCGGTAGCGCAAACAACAAGAAAATAAAAACAACAATCGATTTTAAAAACGGCGAACCGGCAACCAATCCTGTTTCAGGATGACGCAAAATACCGTCGGCAGGGACGATGCTCCAAGCCAATAGGGCGGATAAAGCAATAAACACCACGCCTGCCCAAATTAATCCTTTATATTCCAAAGGCGTGATTTCATTGGAATGCCGGATGTCTTTTTCTTCTTGTGACAAATCTGACTGATAAGGGCCCAATTGCGGTTCGACGATTTTTTCAGTAACAAAATAACCAATCAAAGCAATCACAAACGTACTGGCTGCCATAAAAAACCAGTTGGCTTCAGGGCCTACGACGTAGTCGGGGTGGATGATTTGCGCCGCCTGTTGGGTGATGCCTGCCAAGAGCGGATCGATTGTGCCTAAGAACAGATTGGCCGAATAACCGCCGGAAACGCCGGCGAAAGCCGCAGCCAGACCGGCGAGAGGATGGCGGCCGAGCGAATGAAAGATGACGGCGGACAAAGGGATTAGGACGACATAGCCCAATTCAGAAGCCGTATTGGATAAAATCCCTGTAAAAACAACCATAAAAGTAGTGAGTTTGCGTGGGGATTTTGTAAGCAATAAGCGCATTAATGCGGAAATCAAGCCCGATTTTTCCGCAATCCCCACGCCCAATAAAGAAACCAACACCGTTCCCAACGGCGCGAAACCGGTGAAATTTTTAACGGTATGCGTCAGGATTTTGATCAAACCGTCGGCATCGAGCAGGCTGACAACGTGAATCAAACCGTCATCGGCACGTCCTTTCGCCCCAACAGGACGCGGATCGGGGACGGATAGTCCGAAATACGCACCGACGGCAGAGGCAATCAGCAATAACACAATGAAAATAATAAAAAGCGTAACCGGGTGCGGCAACATATTGCCCAGCCATTCGACTGTGCGTAAAAATCGTCCGCTACGACGCGCGTCGGTTTGACTCATCTGCTTCTCCTTAAAAAAATATATTGAGTGCATTAAATTTTTGAATTTAACATGAAGTGTTTTGTAAGCAAACTAAAATAATCGTATATGTATATAACCGTAATAGATTAAAACGGAAAATGCCCACATCGTTATTCTCATAAAGGCGGTAATCCGAAAACTTGACGTTAAAGCCTTATCAGGAATGACTGGAACTCAAAAAAACGAATTCCCGCCTGCGCGGGAATGACGGGATTTTCGGTTTTTGTTTGCAAGAATGCCGGAGAAAAATGCAGTTTACATTCGAATGGTATTGTTATTAATTGTAAATAAATATTGGAAGGTAAATGATATGAAAAATGAAATTCAAAAAATCATGGATAAATATGATCCATGGCATGAAGATGATTTTGAGTCGTATGAAGACATTGCCAAAGATGTATCGTTGATGACAGATAAAACGTTCATTGAACATTATTTGTTAGAAGTTTATTCAGAAGAAAACGGACATTTTGACCAAGACAATGTTCATGCGATGATAGGGGAAATTAAAAATGCAATTTAGTGAATATGTATTTTTAGAAGAATGCTTTGTGTCATTTTGATGCCGTTTGAAAGGGTTTGTTCGTTTCAGACGGCATTGTTACCAAGGCTTGATTATTTCCGGCGCAGGCAGGGATGGTTTTCCAAGTTGTCCATCATTATCCCGATGATGCGCGGGGCGGTTTTGCCCAAATCGAAACTTTCGCCGGAAGAGAACCAACGCCAAATCAGCCCGTCCAACGTCGATTTGATGAAGATGACCGCCGTTTCCTTGTCCAAATCGTCAGCCAAATCCTGATTTTCCACCGCTTCGGTCAAAACGGCGGTAATTTTCTCGCGCCAGATTGCCTGATGCTTGCGGGCAATGGCGATAACGGCGGCGTTTTGTTCCGTATGTTCGCACTTTAAAAACAGGATGTTGTGGAATTTGTAGTGGATGTCGTTGCTTTGCAGCCGCTCGAAAAAGTGCAGCAGCGTGTGGCGGAATACCGTCCAAGAACCTCCTTCGGCATCTGCGGCATCTTGCGCGATGCAGTTTTCGATGTCGTCGCAGATACGTTGGAACAACGCGTCAAACAAGTCTTCCTTATTTTTGAAATGCCAATAGAGCGCGTCGCGCGTTACGCCGGCGGCTTGGGCGATTTCGTTGAGCGAGGTGCGGGCAATCCCTTTGCGGTAAAAGGTTTCCAAGGCGGCAAGCATCAGGTGTTCTTTGGTTTTCAAGGCTTCGGTTTTGGTTTTTCTCATAATGGCGTTTTCGTTTCGGGTCGGTTTGACGAGGGCGGATTATAAAAAAGACTTTTATCCGTGCAATCGTGTATGTATAATGAAACCCATAAAATTGAGACTGCATCTCAACTTTGAAAACAGGTATAACCTGCTTTGCAACCCGTTCGAACATTCGGGTATCAAAGCAGGCGGTTTTTATATCCTGAAATAAGAATGCCTGTTGATTGGCAAAACCCTTTACATCAAACCAGACAGATAGGATAAATAATGGCTTTTTATGCTTCTAAGGCGATGCGTGCGGCCGCGTTGGCTGCCGCCGTTGCATTGGCACTGTCGTCTTGCGGTAAAGGCAGAGACGCGGCGCAGGGCGGGCAGCCTGCGGGTCGGGAAGCCCCCGCGCCCGTCGTCGGCGTCGTAACCGTCCATCCGCAAACCGTCGCATTGACCGTCGAGTTGCCGGGGCGTTTGGAATCGCTGCGTACCGCCGATGTCCGCGCCCAAGTCGGCGGCATCATCCAAAAACGCCTGTTCCAAGAAGGCAGTTATGTCCGCGCCGGGCAGCCGCTGTATCAGATCGACAGTTCCACTTATGAAGCAGGTCTGGAAAGCGCGCGCGCGCAACTGGCAACGGCACAGGCAACGCTTGCCAAAGCGGATGCGGATTTGGCGCGTTACAAACCGCTGGTTTCCGCCGATGCCATCAGTAAACAAGAGTACGATGCTGCGGTAACGGCGAAACGTTCTGCCGAGGCGGGCGTTAAAGCGGCGCAGGCGGCGATCAAATCCGCCGGCATCAATCTGAACCGTTCGCGCATTACCGCGCCGATTTCGGGCTTTATCGGTCAGTCCAAAGTTTCCGAAGGTACGCTGTTGAATGCGGGCGATACAACTGTTTTAGCCACCATCCGCCAAACCAATCCGATGTATGTGAACGTTACCCAGTCTGCATCCGAAGTGATGAAACTGCGCCGGCAGATAGCCGAAGGCAAGCTGCTGGCGGCGGATGGTGCGATTGCGGTCGGCATCAAATTTGACGACGGTACGGTTTATCCTGAAAAAGGCCGCCTGCTGTTTGCTGATCCGACCGTTGACGAATCGACCGGTCAGATTACCTTGCGCGCCGCCGTATCGAACGATCAGAATATCCTGATGCCCGGCCTGTATGTGCGTGTGCTGATGGATCAGGTGGCGGCGGATAATGCATTCATCGTTCCACAGCAGGCGGTAACGCGCGGTGCGAAAGATACCGTGATGATTGTGAATGCCCAGGGCGGTATGGAACCCCGCGAGGTAACGGTCGCGCAACAGCAGGGTACGAATTGGATTGTTACGTCGGGTCTGAAGGACGGGGACAAGGTGGTTGTGGAAGGCATCAGTATCGCCGGTATGACGGGGGCGAAAAAGGTAACGCCTAAAGAATGGGCGCCGTCTGAAAATCAAGCTGCCGCCCCTCAAGCCGGCGTTCAGACGGCATCTGAAGCCAAACCTGCTTCTGAAGCGAAATAAGGAAGGCATCGATGGCTAAATTCTTTATCGACCGCCCCATTTTCGCGTGGGTTATTTCGATTTTCATTATTGCGGCAGGTATTTTCGGCATTAAAAGCCTGCCGGTTTCGCAATATCCGTCCGTTGCCGCCCCGACCATTACTTTGCACGCCATTTATCCGGGTGCGTCCGCACAAGTGATGGAAGGCAGCGTACTTTCCGTGATCGAACGGAATATGAACGGCGTGGAAGGTTTGGACTATATGTCCACTTCCGCCGATTCGAGCGGCAGCGGCAGCGTGAGCCTGACCTTTACGCCCGATACCGACGAGAATCTGGCGCAGGTGGAAGTGCAGAACAAGCTTTCCGAAGTATTGAGCACGCTGCCGGCAACCGTCCAGCAATACGGCGTAACCGTATCCAAGGCGCGTTCCAATTTCCTGATGATTGTGATGCTTTCGTCGGATGTGCAGTCAACCGAAGAGATGAACGACTACGCGCAGCGCAACGTCGTTCCCGAATTGCAGCGTATCGAAGGCGTGGGGCAGGTCCGCCTGTTCGGCGCGCAACGCGCGATGCGGATTTGGGTCGATCCTAAGAAACTGCAAAACTACAATTTGTCGTTTGCCGATGTCGGCAGCGCGTTGTCGGCGCAGAATATCCAAATTTCCGCAGGTTCCATCGGTTCGCTTCCCGCTGTGCGCGGACAGACGGTTACGGCTACCGTAACGGCGCAAGGGCAGTTGGGTACGGCAGAAGAATTCGGCAACGTCATCCTCCGCGCCAATACCGACGGTTCTAATATTTACCTGAAGGATGTGGCGAAAGTCGGATTGGGTATGGAAGACTATTCTTCCTCAACCCGCCTGAACGGGGTAAATACCACCGGTATGGCGGTAATGTTGTCCAACAGCGGCAATGCGATGGCGACGGCAAAGGCGGTAAAAGAACGCTTGGCGGTGCTGGAAAAATACTTTCCGCAGGGTATGAGTTGGAAAACCCCTTACGATACTTCCAAATTCGTTGAAATTTCGATTGAAAAAGTGATTCACACTTTAATCGAAGCGATGGTGCTGGTGTTTGTCGTAATGTACCTCTTCCTGCAAAACATCCGTTATACGCTGATTCCGACCATCGTCGTACCGATTTCCCTGTTGGGCGGTTTCGCCTTCATCTCTTATATGGGGATGTCGATTAACGTATTGACGATGTTTGCGATGACATTGGTCATCGGCATCGTGGTCGATGACGCGATTGTGGTGGTTGAAAACGTCGAGCGCATTATGGCGGGTGAAGGCCTGCCGCCCAAAGAAGCGACCAAAAAAGCGATGGGTCAGATTTCGGGCGCGGTCATCGGTATTACCGCCGTTCTGATTTCCGTGTTCGTGCCTCTGGCGATGTTCAGCGGGGCGGCCGGCAATATTTACAAACAGTTTGCCCTGACGATGGCGTCATCAATCGCATTCTCCGCCTTCCTTGCGCTGACCCTTACCCCTGCTTTGTGTGCCACAATGTTGAAGACAATCCCGAAAGGGCATCACGAAGAGAAAAAAGGTTTCTTCGGCTGGTTCAACAAGAAATTCGACAGTTGGACGCACGGCTACGAAGGCCGGGTTGCCAAAGTGCTGCGTAAGACTTTCCGCATGATGGTTGTCTATATCGGCTTGGCGGTTGTGGGCGTGTTCCTGTTTATGCGCCTGCCGACTTCGTTCCTGCCGACCGAAGACCAAGGCTTCGTTATGGTCAGCGTGCAACTGCCTGCGGGTGCGACCAAAGAGCGCACCGATGCGACGCTAGCACAAGTTACCCAACTGGCGAAAAGCATTCCCGAAATTGAAAACATCATTACCGTTTCCGGCTTCAGCTTTTCGGGCAGCGGTCAGAATATGGCGATGGGTTTTGCCATATTGAAAGATTGGAACGAACGTACCGCCTCCGGCAGCGATGCCGTTGCGGTTGCCGGCAAGCTGACGGGTATGATGATGGGGACGCTTAAAGACGGTTTCGGCATCGCCGTCGTCCCGCCTCCGATTCTGGAGTTGGGCAACGGTTCGGGCCTGAGCATCAACCTGCAAGACCGCAACAATACCGGCCATACCGCATTGCTGGCGAAGCGCAACGAGCTGATTCAGAAAATGCGTGCCAGCGGTTTGTTTGACCCCAGCACCGTCCGTGCCGGCGGTTTGGAAGACTCGCCGCAGTTGAAAATCGACATCAACCGTGCCGCAGCGGCGGCGCAAGGCATTTCGTTTGCCGACATCCGCACCGCATTGGCAAGCGCGCTGAGTTCGTCTTATGTCAGCGACTTCCCGAACCAAGGCCGTCTGCAACGCGTGATGGTGCAGGCCGACGAGGATGCCCGTATGCAGCCTGCCGATATTTTGAACCTGACCGTGCCGAACAAATCCGGCGTCGCCGTACCGCTTTCCACCATTGCTACTGTTTCTTGGGAAAACGGTACGGAACAGAGCGTACGCTTCAACGGTTATCCCTCGATGAAGCTGTCCGCTTCGCCTGCAACCGGCGTTTCCACCGGGCAGGCTATGGCGGCGGTTCAAAAAATGGTTGACGAATTGGGCGGCGGTTACAGCTTCGAATGGGGCGGACAGTCGCGCGAAGAGGCAAAAGGCGGCTCGCAAACCCTGATTTTGTACGGTTTGGCGGTTGCAGCCGTATTTTTGGTACTTGCCGCGCTTTATGAAAGCTGGTCGATTCCGCTGGCGGTCATCCTTGTGATTCCGTTGGGTTTGATCGGTGCGGCTGCGGGCGTAACCGGGCGCAACCTGTTTGAAGGACTGTTGGGCAGCGTTCCCTCGTTTGCCAACGACATCTACTTCCAAGTCGGTTTCGTTACTGTGATGGGTTTGAGTGCGAAAAACGCGATTCTGATTATCGAATTTGCCAAAGACCTTCAAGCGCAAGGGAAAAGCGCGGTCGAAGCCGCTTTGGAGGCAGCCCGCCTGCGTTTCCGTCCGATTATCATGACCTCGTTTGCCTTTATTTTGGGCGTGGTTCCCCTGTATATTGCCGCTGGTGCGAGTTCTGCCAGCCAGCGCGCCATCGGCACGACCGTATTCTGGGGGATGCTCATCGGCACGCTCTTGTCCGTGTTCCTTGTTCCGCTTTTTTATGTAGTGGTGCGCAAATTCTTCAAAGAAACTGCACACGAGCATGAAATGGCGGTCAGACATGCATCAAAAGCGGGTATAACCGGTTCGGACGATAAACAATATTAAGCAAAATACCGTCTGAGAACCGCCGGTTTTCAGACGGCATCAGGACTTTTTTATGAATACTACATTGAAAACTACCTTGACCTCTGTTGCAGCAGCCTTTGCATTGTCTGCCTGCACCATGATTCCTCAATACGAGCAGCCCAAAGTCGAAGTTGCGGAAACCTTCCAAAACGACACATCGGTTTCTTCCATCCGCGCGGTTGATTTGGGTTGGCATGACTATTTTGCCGACCCGCGCCTGCAAAAGCTGATCGACATCGCACTCGAGCGCAATACCAGTTTGCGTACAGCCGTATTGAACAGCGAAATCTACCGCAAACAATACATGATCGAGCGCAACAACCTCCTGCCCACGCTTGCCGCCAATGCGAACGGCTCGCGCCAAGGCAGCTTGAGCGGCGGCAATGTCAGCAGCAGCTACAATGTCGGACTGGGTGCGGCATCTTACGAACTCGATCTGTTCGGGCGCGTGCGCAGCAGCAGCGAAGCAGCACTGCAAGGCTATTTTGCCAGCGTTGCCAACCGCGATGCGGCACATTTGAGTCTGATTGCCACCGTTGCCAAAGCCTATTTCAACGAGCGTTATGCCGAAGAAGCGATGTCTTTGGCGCAGCGTGTCTTGAAAACGCGCGAGGAAACCTACAAGCTGTCCGAATTGCGGTACAAGGCAGGCGTGATTTCCGCCGTCGCCCTGCGCCAGCAGGAAGCCTTGATTGAATCTGCCAAAGCCGATTATGCCCATGCCGCGCGCAGCCGCGAACAGGCGCGCAATGCCTTGGCAACCTTGATTAACCGTCCGATACCCGAAGACCTGCCCGCCGGTTTGCCGTTGGACAAGCAGTTTTTTGTTGAAAAACTGCCTGCCGGTTTGAGTTCCGAAGTATTGCTCGACCGTCCCGACATCCGCGCCGCCGAACACGCGCTCAAACAGGCAAACGCCAATATCGGTGCGGCGCGCGCCGCCTTTTTCCCGTCCATCCGCCTGACCGGAAGCGTCGGTACGGGTTCTGTCGAATTGGGCGGGCTGTTCAAAAGCGGCACGGGCGTTTGGGCGTTCGCGCCGTCTATTACCCTGCCGATTTTTACTTGGGGAACGAACAAGGCGAACCTTGATGTGGCAAAACTGCGCCAACAGGCACAAATTGTTGCCTATGAATCCGCCGTCCAATCCGCCTTTCAAGACGTGGCAAACGCATTGGCGGCGCGCGAGCAGCTGGATAAAGCCTATGACGCTTTAAGCAAACAAAGCCGCGCCTCTAAAGAAGCGTTGCGCTTGGTCGGACTGCGTTACAAACACGGCGTATCCGGCGCGCTCGATTTGCTCGATGCGGAACGCATCAGCTATTCGGCGGAAGGTGCGGCTTTGTCGGCACAACTGACCCGCGCCGAAAACCTTGCCGATTTGTACAAGGCGCTCGGCGGCGGATTGAAACGGGATACCCAAACCGGCAAATAACCGCCCGGGCAAACAAATGCCGTCTGAAACGATAAGGTTTCAGACGGCATTTCTTTCTTTATAGTGGATTAACAAAAACCAGTACGGCGTTGCCCCGCCTTAGCTCAAAGAGAACGATTCCCTAAGGCGCCCAAGCACCGGGCGAACCGGTTCCGTACTATTTGTACTGTCTGCGGCCCGCCGCCTTGTCCTGATTTTTGTTAATCCACTATATGTTTGACGGTTGCGGTCAGGCTGCGCGGCGTGCCGTAAACGTGAATGTCGGGCATCGTGCGGCAGCGTTTGTTAAAGACGTTTTCAAAGTCCAAACCGATGCGGGTGGATTTGCCGATTTTGTAATGCGCGGTCAAGTCCAGTGTAGCGTATGGGGCGTTGGGTCAATGCGGCTGCGGCGACAGGGAAGAAACCGCCATACCCGTCGGCATCCCGAAGCCGAATACGGCAAAGGCAAGCGCAATCAGCAGCGTATAAAGCCCCGCCTGATAGCCTTTCAGCTTCAGGACGGTCAGCGCGGCAAAGAAAAAGACGATGGGTAAGAGTGCGGCGGCGGCAGTCAGATACAGGCTGCCGCCGATTGCCGTGTAGTTTTGAACCCAAGTTTCCATAATTGAACATCTCCGAAAATATTTTTCTAATCGTCGGCAATAGTGGTCAAACCAATTAAAGCAACGTTGCATTACTTTACGAAACTTTAATATTCAGGTCAATATATTTTTGGGCGGTTCGGCAGATTTGAATCGGAGCTTTCATTTAAATCCCGTTAAAACAAATATTTGCATGAACAAAAATTGTAGTTTGGTGTAGTTTTTTCCTGTGTTTCGGGGGCGGTGCGAGGTAAGTGCCGTTGACGGCGGGAACGGCGTGTCATTAGAATCCGCCCTGATTGGCCAGTCCAATTTGATGTTTGATGTATTTCGGAAGGGTTCTGCAGGGAATCTTTATAAAGGAGGAGTGATGAAACTGGTAAGGCCTCAGAAAATCAGCGATCAGGTATTGTCGGTATTGGAAGGCCGCATCGTGGAAGGGGTTTACGCGGAAGGGGGCAAGATTCCGCCCGAACGCGTTTTGGCGGAAGAGTTCGGCGTTTCGCGTCCGTCGGTCCGGTCGGCATTGAATATTTTGGTTGCCCGTCAGATTTTGGAAGCGAGGCAGGGCGATGGTTATTATGTTTCGGTCAAGCCGCAGCAGGATTTTTTGCAAAGTTGGCAGGAGCTTTTGGGCAAACATTCCAATTGGGAACAGGATGTTTTTGATTTCAGCTGCCACATCGAGGGCTGTATGGCGGCATTGGCGGCAGAACGCCGGACGGATGCCGATTTGAAGCGGATTCGGTTTTGGCTTGAAAAGTTTGAGGAAGCGTGCGGAAGCGGCAATCTGGAACATCAGGGCGAAGCCGATGTCAGCTTCCATCAGACGATTGCGGATGCGGCGCACAATTTGTTGTTCAGCCATTTGTCGGGCGGTTTGTTGAAAATGCTGTACCGGCAGACGCGCAGCAGCCTTATTTATCTGAATCAGGAAGAAGATCCGCGTCCGAAACTGATGGCGCAGCACCGCGTGCTGTATGAGGCGATATCGAACCGCCGGCCGGGCGAGGCTTCGGAGGCGGCAAAGGCTCATTTGAATTATGTGGCGAGCAGCATATTGAAAGACAGGGAATATCAGAGCCGTAACCGCCACGCGGATACTTTGGCGCAAAACGATTTGAAGCGCGTGCAGGATTGGGAGGTATGAATACCGTTCAGACGGTCTGGCATATTCGGATGTATCGGTATAGTGAACTAAATTTAAACCAGTACGGCGTTGCCTCGCCTTGCCGTACTATTTGTACTGTCTGCGGCTCGCCGCCTTGTCCTGATTTAAATTTAATTCACTATAGTATTACCCGATTCGAACGGGCGGATAATGAAATGCCGTCTGAACAGCATTTGCGGTTCGGACGGCATTTTGTTTGCGGGGCGGAGGCGTTTGCTTAGAAGCCTTGCGCCAGCATCGCATCGGCAACTTTGACGAAGCCGGCGATGTTCGCACCGTTGACGTAGTTCACTTTGTCGCCGACTTTGCCGTATTTCAGGCAGGACTCGTGGATGCTTTGCATGATGCCGAACAGTCGGCTGTCCACTTCTTCGCGCGCCCAAGACAGGCGGATGGCGTTTTGGCTCATTTCCAAGCCCGAAGTTGCCACGCCGCCGGCGTTGGAGGCTTTGCCCGGAGCGTAGAGGATGCCGGCTTTGATAAATTGCTCGACCGCGCCCAAAGTCGACGGCATATTCGCGCCTTCGGCAACGACGTGGCAGCCGTTTGCCAACAGGGTTTTGGCGGCTTCTTCGTCCAATTCGTTCTGGGTCGCGCAGGGCAGGGCGATTTCGGCGGCAACGCCCCACGGTTTTTGGTTTTCAAAGTATTGCAAACCTTGCTCTTTGGCGTAGGTGGCAACGCGTTCGCGGCGGACTTCTTTCAATTCGATCAAGGCGGCGAGTTGCGCTTCGGTCATACCGATGTCGGGGAAGAGGACGAAGCCGTCGGAGTCGGAAACGGTCAGCACTTTCGCACCCAGTTGGATGGCTTTTTCAGCGGCGTATTGCGCCACGTTGCCGGAACCGGAAATCAGAACGCGTTTGCCTTCAAAACTATCGTTGCGGGTTTGCAGCATCGCTTGGGCGAAATAGACGCAGCCGTAGCCGGTCGCCTCGGGGCGGATGAGGCTGCCACCCCATTCCAAACCTTTGCCGGTCAGGACGGAAGTGAATTCATTGCGGATTTTTTTGTATTGTCCGAACAGGTAGCCGATTTCGCGTCCGCCTACGCCGATGTCGCCGGCCGGAACATCGGTGTCCGCGCCGATGTGGCGGTAGAGTTCGGTCATAAAGGCTTGGCAGAAGCGCATTACTTCGGCATCGGATTTGCCTTTGGGGTCGAAGTCGGAACCGCCTTTGCCGCCGCCCATAGGCAGGGTGGTCAAGGCGTTTTTGAACACTTGTTCAAAAGCGAGGAATTTCAACACGCCCAAATCGACGGTCGGGTGGAAGCGCAGGCCGCCTTTGTAAGGGCCGATGGCGGAACTCATTTGCACGCGGTAGCCGCAGTTGACTTGGACTTGTCCTTTGTCGTCCTGCCAGGTTACGCGGAACATCACGACGCGTTCGGGTTCGACGATGCGTTCCAGCAGGCTTTGCTGGGTGTATTTCGGATTTTTTGCCAAAAACGGATCAAGGCTCATGAAGACTTCTTCAACCGCCTGATGGAACGGCTCCTGATTGGGGTTGCGTTGTTTGAGGTTGGCAAACAGGGTGTTCAGGTCAGTCATTCGGATACTCCTTTTGGTTGATATTGTACTAATGGGAAAACAAATTTGTAGTTGGCAATATAAACCTATTTTTTTCTGATGCCAAGCCTAATTTTGCACAAATTGTTGACATTATTTTTCCCATATTTTCGATATATGATGTTTATTGCCGATAATCAACCAATAATCATAAATTAATTTCTCAAATAAAAAAATATTATTGGAATTTTATTCTAAGTAGTTAAACTAGATTTTTTGATTCCAATCAAGATAATTTTGTTTTCACGCCTGCTTTTGCTGTGAAAAAGGGCTGAAATTGCCAACAATCCTGCCTGCCTTCATCCGCGTTTTGAGCGTCCGGCGGGGCGGCCTGCGCGTTTGTCCGGACTCGGGTGTTGGCCGGAAATGTTACAATATGTGCCGTTTAATTTGATGAAAGATGATGATGAAGGCCTATTTGGACTTGATGCGCCACGTCCTCGACAACGGTACGGACAAATCAGACCGCACCGGTACGGGTACGCGCTCCGTATTCGGTTATCAGATGCGTTTTGACTTGGGCAAAGGTTTTCCGCTGCTGACGACCAAAAAGCTGCATTTGCGCTCGATAATCCACGAGCTGCTTTGGTTCCTCAAAGGCGATACCAATATCAAATACCTGAAGGATAACAATGTTTCCATTTGGGACGAGTGGGCGGACGAAAACGGCGACTTGGGCCCGGTTTACGGCTACCAATGGCGCAGCTGGCCCGCGCCCGACGGCAGGCATATCGACCAAATCGCCAATGTGGTGGAACAAATTAAGAAAAACCCCGACTCGCGCCGCCTGATTGTGTCGGCGTGGAATCCGGCTTTGGTCGATGAGATGGCCTTGCCGCCCTGCCACGCGCTGTTTCAGTTTTACGTTGCCGACGGCAAACTGTCCTGCCAGCTTTACCAGCGTAGTGCAGATATTTTCCTTGGTGTGCCGTTTAATATTGCCAGCTACGCGCTGTTGACGATGATGATGGCGCAAGTGTGCGGGCTGGAGGCGGGTGAGTTTGTCCATACGTTTGGCGACGCGCATTTGTACCGTAACCATTTCGAACAGGCCGCATTGCAGTTGGAACGCGAACCGCGCGCCTTGCCTGTGATGAAAATCAATCCTGAAGTCAAGGATTTGTTTGCCTTCAAGTTTGAAGATTTCGAGTTGGAAGGCTACGATCCGCATCCGCACATCAAGGCGGTAGTGTCGGTTTAGGAGGCGGTATGGGCAGGCATTTCGGGCGCAGACGTTTTCTGACGGCTGCCGCCGTTGCTGTGGCCGGTGCGGCGGTTTCTTTTTTGCCGAATCCTTTTGCCGCCGGCGGCGAAAAACGCAACATGGATAAAAAACGCGATGAAAATGTGTTTTTCTGGAAAGGTGTCGCGCTGGGTTCCGGCGCGGAGCTGCGCCTGTTCGGCGTGGACGACAGACAGGCGGCGGATTGGGTCAATAAGGTTTTGGCGGAAGTGGCGCGTTTGGAAAAAATGTTCAGCCTTTACCGTGAAGACAGCCTGATCAGCCGTCTGAACCGCGACGGTTATCTGACTTCGCCTCCGGCGGATTTTTTGGAACTGTTGAGCCTGGCCGCGATATTCACGCGCTGACGGAAGGCGCGTTCGATCCGACGGTTCAGGCGTTGTGGAAACTGTATGCCGATTATTTTGCCGCCCGTCCCGATGCGGAAACGCCGCCGGAGAATAGCGTGAAGGAAACCCTGAAACGGGTCGGCTTCGGCAAAGTCTCGTTTGACGACCGTGAAATCCGTTTTGCCGAAAAGGGTATGGGTTTGTCCTTGAACGGCATCGCGCAAGGCTATATCACGGACAAGGTTGTTGCGCTGCTTAAAGCAAACGGAGTGCCTGCCGCGCTGGTCGATATGGGCGAAATCAGGGGGTTTGATACAAACGGCAGGCGGATGTGGAATGTCGGCATCCGCAATCCGGACGACGAAGAAGGCGTGTTGGCAAATATCACGATGAAAGACAAGGCGTTTGCCACTTCGGGCGGCTATGGGACGGTGATGGACAAAGCGGGCAGGCTTACCCATTTGTTCGATCCGCGAACCGGCGTGAGTACGCCGCGTTATAAAAGCATGAGCGTAATGGCGGATGATGCGGCGGTTGCCGATGCCTTGTCGACGGCGTTTTCCGTGATGGATTTGCCGCTGATACGGTCGGTTGCCGAAAGCAGGCGGCTTAAAGTTAGGCTGGCCATGCCGGACAATATAGTGGATTAACAAAAACCGGTACGGCGTTGCCTCGCTTTGCCGTACTATCTGTACTGTCTGCGACTTCGCCGCCTTGTCCTGATTTAAATTTAATCCACTATACTTTGAACGAAATAGGTTGAATCTGAAGCAAAATGCCGTCTGAAAGGCTTTCAGACGGCATTTTGCCGTCGGGCGGTATGTTTAAAGGATGCCTAAAGAATTGACGAAAACAATAATAATGGCAATCGGGGCAAGGTAGCGCAAGGTATTCAGCCACAGCAGCAGCACTGCCCGTGGTACGGTGCTGCCCGCGCCGGCATCTTTTAACACAGACTGCTTGTCCTGAATCCAGGCGGTAAAGATGGAAACACTCAAAGCACCAATCGGCATAATGACGGCGGAAATAACATAGTCCCACAAATCAAAAATGGTTTTGCCGAAAACCTTAAACTCACCCCATGCGCCGAAAGACAGCGCGGACGGGATGCCGACAATGAAAATAGCCGTGCCGATAAGCCAAGTATGTTTTTTGCGTTTGCGCTCGTCTTGGCGGATGGTTGAGGCAATGACCGTTTCCAACATCGAAAATGCCGAAGTCAGCGTGGCGAAAACGACCAGAAGCATGAATACTGCAAATAAAACCGTACCGAACGGCATTTTCATGAACACTGCGGGCAATACGATAAAAATCAATCCCGGCCCCTGGTTCGGTTCAAAACCGAAGGCGAATACCGCCGGGAAAATCACCAGGCCGGCAAGCAGGGAAACCAAGAGGTTCATCCACATAATCGTATGGCCGGAACGGAACATATCCTGATCTTTTCCCAAATACGAAGCATAGGTAATCATGGCGGAAACGCCGATGCTCAGGGCAAAAAACGCCTGGCCCAAAGCCGTAATCATCGTATCGGCTTTAAAGTACGACCAATTGGGTTTGAGCAGGAAAGACACGCCCTCCATTGCATCCGGCAGCGTCAGCGAACGGACAGCCAGCGCAATAAAGAGGATAAACAGCCCCGGCATCAGATAACGGTTTGCCTTTTCAATGCCGTCTGAAATGCCGCCTTTGACCACCCAAACCGTAATCAGCATAAACAGTGCCTGATAGGACAGCGAACCTGCCGGATTGGAAATCGTTGTGCCGAACAGGGCTTCAAAGTCCGCTCCCGCATGGATTGCCCCTGTAAAACTGTGGACGACATAATTCAATACCCATCCGCCGACCACGCTGTAAAACGACAGCAAAATAAAGCAGGCGGCAACGCCCATGCGCCCGACCCAAAGCCATTGCGTACCCGGACGCAGAACCCTGAAGGAATCGACGGCATTTTTACCGCCCGTGCGCCCGATATAAAATTCGGCAAGCTGGACGGGCAGGGCGACCAAGACGGTAAATATCAAAAACAGCAGGAAAAACACCGCGCCGCCGTTGGTGCCCGCCGTATAAGGAAATTTCCAAATCGCGCCCAAACCGATGGCCGAACCTGCCGCAGCAAGTACGAAACCGATTTTGGACGACCAAGAAGTATGGTTACTCATAAAATTTATTAAGAAATGTGAAGGTAGTGCATTGTAACAAAGCACTTGACGCGGCGGCACAAGCCGGGGAAGACGCTGCAAAACTTTGCCAATAGGCTGCGCGATATCGGGGGATATTGGGATTTTCTTATTTTGAAGGATGAATTCGGGGTGTTTTTTTCCAATGAACGAATATAATTTGGCGGTTTGTTGCATCAAAGGCTTTCAGACGGCATAGGCCGCCTGAAAGCGGCTTATATTGCATCCAATAATTTGTCGGCGGTATGGTTGATGGTAAAACGGGCGGCGACGCATTGATGTCCTGCCGTTGCCAGTGCGTTTTTTGCTTCGGGGTTTAAGACGAGGCGTTCGATTTCGTCCGCCAAAGATTCAGGCGTAAGCCTGTCCAGCAGAATCCCCGATTGATGATGTTCGATAATTTCCTTTTGCGCACCCAAAGTATTGGAAATCACCGCCGTTCGGCAGTACATCGCCTCGCATAATGACAAACCGAATGCCTCCGGGACGAGGCTGGGCAAAACCACGACATCGCTTTGGCGGTAAAACGAAGCAAGTTTTTCGGTAAACCCTTCAAAAGAAACAAATGGTTCTGCTCCCGAAGCAGATACGCCCCGCTTCAGGCGGCACATATAATCCGGATGTCCGTGCCCTGCCAATTTGAGCCTGATTTGAGGATATTTCCGATGCAGTATCACACAGGCTTCAATCAGGTTTTCCAATCCTTTTTCCGGACTGATCCTGCCGGCGTAGGCGACGGTAAAAAAACGGCTGTCGGGTTTTTCTTGAGACGGGGGGAACCGGCCGGTATCGATACCGTTATGAACAATCCGGTATTTTTCTTTAAAGGGATTGTCGGCGGTTTGCACATCGTAAACCAGACGGGAAACGCAAATAAAGCGGTCGGTGTTTTTCTGTATCAGGCGGTGATAAAAATCGGTTTTGTTGGCGACGACATTATGTTTGACAAATATCAGGCGCACCCCGGTCAGTTTTTTCAAAAGTACGGATAAGGCGGCAATTTTGCCGGTGTGTATCATCAGGTGGGAAATGTGGTTTTCCCGGATAAAGCGGGTAAGCGCGTAGAGCGAAAACAGCCCGTTGAACGTGTGAAGGCGCGTTGTGAAAACGGAAGAAACTTCGGAAAAGCGTCTGCGCATCAATTCATCATTTTTATTGACGGCGGTAAACATGGTGCAGCCCCGAAGTCCCAATGCTTTTGAAACATCATAGACATATTGTTCGCCCCCACCCCAAATCTTGGCCGATACGATATTTAATATCCTGAATTCTTTTTCCATTTAAAATTTTCCGCCGGATTTGTACAGATAATATAGTTTGACATATTTAATCATCGTGTAATAGCTGTGGTTGACGGACATAATCCAACCCATTTTTCCATCAAGAAACCCTTTGTTCAGGATATAAATTTTGAAAAAACCCCAAATCGGACGGAGGATAATGTCCCTAACGAAACTCACGGGCTTTCCCTGCTCCCGGTATTTCTCGGCCGAGATGGAAGTATATTTGTTGAACTTGTTGAAATATTGTTCCCAGTTGTCGTACGTGTAATGGTACATAAAATGTTTCAGACGGCGTTCGGGGTAGGGGGTCTGTACGGTTTCGTGTACTTTGCCTTGCACCGAACCGCCTTTTTTCGGCATCAGACGGCATACGCTGTCGGGACGCATCGCGCCGTGTGTGGCGGGATGGTTGGGGAAAAGGTTGCGGCGTTCGACAAAATAGGCGGCATAATCGCCGGTTCGGACAATTTTTGAGATTTCATCAGATAGTTCCGGCGTGCAGCGTTCGTCTGCATCAATCAGGAAAACCCATTCTCCGCCTGCCTGTTCGATGGCAAATGTTTTTTGCGCTCCGAAATCCCCGTTCAAATGCCGTCTGAAGACTTTTGCACCCAAACCCTCGGCAATTTCGGCAGTGTTGTCGGCGCTATGGTCGTCGATAACGATAACTTCTTTATCGAAACGGCAACTTTCAATACATTCCCGAATGTGGTTTGCTTCGTTTTTGGCAACAATCAATACGCTGACTTTTTTCATTATCAAGGTTTCTCAAAGCATTTTGGTTTCACAGGGCGGCAAAAAAGCCCAAACATACGTCCGGGCTTGGGAATTGGTGGGTCCGGTGGGGTTCGAACCCACGACCAAGGGATTATGAGTCCCCTGCTCTAACCCCTGAGCTACAGACCCGTCAAGAGTAGGCGCGTATTGTATAGCATAGCGGTGGGATTGACAAACTTATTTCATCCGATGATTAAGACGCAGTTGCTTCCCCCGAAGGCAAACGACGAGCTGGCGGCAATGCGTTTTTCGGTTTCCCAGCCGTCGCCGGTCAGGTTAATGGCGGGCAGGTCGGGGTCGTTCTGCCCGTCCCAAAGCCGGGGCGGAAGTTTCCCTTCGGGATTGCTTTGCCGGTCGGCAATGCCCCACGCGAACGCGGCTTCGATTGCGCCCGCCGCGCCCAGCGTGTGTCCGGTTTGCGGCTTGGCGGACGTGCAGGGCGTATTGTTGCCGAAAACCGCTGCAACGGCGCGGCTTTCCATACTGCCGTTGTGGTGCGTCCCGGTGCCGTGCAGATTAATCCGGCCGATGTCTTCGGGCGCAAGGCCGGCGTGCTGCAATGCCGTCTGAAAGGCGAGGATTGCGCCTTTGCGTCGGGGCGGGGCGTGGAAATATGGTAGGCATCGCTGCTTGCGCCGTAACCCAGAAGCTGCATACCGCCGGAAAAATCCGCATCGCGCGTCATGATGAATACGGCTGCGCCTTCGCCGATATTGATGCCGTCGCTGTTGGCGCCGTAGCCGACGAGTTCGGCGTAAATTTTCGCACCGCGCCGTTTGGCGTGTTCCAATTCTTCCAATACGAAAATCCCCGCGCCTTTTCTCCGATGACCAGCCCGTCGCGGTTCGCGTCGTATGGACGCGGGGTTTCTTCCGGTTCGCCGTTGCGGCGGCTGGCGGCATAGAGCGAGTCGAAAACATACACTTCGGACGGGCAAAATTCTTCGCCGCCGCCCGCCAGCATCATATCGGTCAGACCGTATTTGATGGCCTCGTAAGCATAACCTATGCCTTGGCTGCCCGAAGAACACGCGCTCGATGTCGGGATGATGCGTCCTTATTAATCCGAAATTAATCCGAAAAAGATGCCGATATTGGCGTCGGCGGTGTGCGGCATCATACGCACATAGGTATTGGCGCCGAAGTTGCGCGACGTGCCGGTCAGCAACAATTCTCCCACATCTCCGATGTCTTTGGTGCCGCCGCCGGAAGAGCCGCAGGCAACGCCCATCCGTCCGTCGGTAATGCTTTCGTCCCCGAGCAAACCGGCATCCGCCAGCGCCTGCTCCGCCGCATCGACGCACAGGTACGACACGCGCCCCATACTTCTGAGCCGCTTGCGCGTCCAATGTTTCGGCGGCGCGTAATCCTCAATCGGCGCACCCAGTTGCGCTTCCAATTCGGGGAAACGTTCGCGCCAATCCATATATTTGACGGCGTTTTTTTCGGCTTTGAATGCTGCCTGTATGCTTTGCCAATCCCGGCCGAAGGCGGTAATGCCGCCTATGCCCGTTACTGCGACCCTTCTGGTATTCAACACAAACCTCCGTTCACCGCAATCACCTGGCGCGTGATATACGCCGCTTTTTCATCCATCAGGAAGTGCACTGCGTGCGCCACTTCTTCCGGCAGTCCCATACGCGCGGCGGGGACGGCTTTCAAAATTTCTCCGACGGGTACGTTTTCATCGACAATCTCCGTATCGATCAAACCCGGCGCCACGCAGTTGACGGTGATTTTGCGTTTCGCCGGTTCGACCGCCAAGGCTTTTGCCGCGCCGATAATGCCCGCTTTTGACGCGCTGTAATTGACCTGCCCCCGGTTGCCCGTCAGGCCGGACACCGATGCCATACACACAATCCGTCCGGCTTTGCGGCGGCGTATCATCGGCATAACCAGCGGATGCAGTACATTGTAAAAACCGTCCAAATTAGTCCGCGGCACCACATCTCAATCGTCGTCTGAAAACGCGGGGAAGGCATTGTCGCGCGTCAGGCCGGCGTTCAACACCACGCCGTAATACGCGCCGTTTGCTTCGATGTCGGCGGTCAGAATCTCGCGGCAGGCTTCGCGGTCGGACACGTCAAACTGCAACACGCGCGCATTTCTGCCCAAAGCGCGGATTTCTTCCGCCACGGCTTCGGCTTCGTCGCGGCGGCTGCGGCAGTGGACGGCGATATCAAAGCCGTCGTCCGCCAAAACCGAGTGCGGCGGCTTTGCCTATGCCTCTGTTTGAGCCGGTAATCAGGACGGTTTCACGTATGTGCGTGTCTGTTCAGACGGCATTAAGTTGTTTCGACAGGGTGTTCGGGGCTGTACACGTTGAGTGAGGCGCGCGCCAAAATGCCGTCTGAAGGGAGTGTTCCGGACGAAGTTTCCGGCGCATCCGTCCAACGCAGTTCGCAGTCGAACACGCCCATTCCCCCGGCATCCTGAATAGACATATGCGCCGTTGCCAGCAGATGCGTGCCGACAGGGACGGATTGGGCGAAGATTTCAAGTTTGCGCGTGCCGGGCAGGAAAACCGAGCCGGACCGGTTGCGCCTTTTTTCGGGCTTGGAGGCCGGCATATGCGCCGACAGCCTGCGCCATCAGTTCGATAAATGCCGTGTAGGACAGTATGCCGCCGGCCAGCAGGATGTGGTCGGGTTTTACCTGCGCCCCTGCTTCGACAAAATCATCGCCGTATCGGGTAATGCGGTCTATCAGAACCATACGCCCGCTGTGCGGCAGCAGGGAGGCGGTGTCGGTAATCGGGCATTATAATGATAAATGTAAATTCAGGCTAATTCGGGCGGTTTGCCGAGGGGCGGCGTTGTCGGAAAAAATGGCGTGGATGCGTTTGAATTTCGGCATTGTCAGGGGGATGGGCTTTGGTTAGAATGCGGCACAGTGTAAATTTTTGAAAGAAACTATGCCGCCGATTATTTGCCGGTTCCACTTCGACATCGCCGACTGGCGGGTTTCGGGCGGCAAAATGCGCGATATGGCCCAGTGGAGGCAGTGGGCGGAATGTCCGGATTTTGCCGACGGTTTGCCCGATGTCAGGCGGGAATTGCCGTTCCTGCCCGCTATGCGGCGCCGCCGTTTGAGTAAGGCGGCGCGTTTGGTATGCGACGCGGCTTGGGACATTGCCTCCGCCCATCCCGGCAGTCCGGTAGTTTATGCCTCGCACGACGGGGAAATGGCGCGTAGTTTCGATTTGTGGTTGGAACTGTTGAAATCGCATACCGTGTCGCCGACTTCGTTCGGTTTGTCGGTGCACAATGCGACGGCGGGGCAATGGTCGATATTGAGGCGGGATATGAGCGAGCAGACGGCATTGGCCGTGTGTGCCGACGGTGTGGAAACGGCATTGGCGGAAGCGGCGTCCCTGTTGGAAGAGGGATGCGGGTCGGTTTTGGTTTTGGCGGCGGACGATCCGCTGCCGGAAGGATATGCCGTATCGGCAACGCGCGCGCCGTTTGCTTATGCTTTGGCGATGGTTCTGACCAAAGGGACGCGTTACACCTGACTTTGTCTGCTTCGGACGATATGCCGTCTGAAGCCGGTATGCTGCCCGAGGCATATTGGAGCGGTTTGGAATGGGTGCGTTTTCTGCTGAACGGCAGTCGGGAATGCCGCCGGGTATATCGCAATCGTGAATGGTTGTGGCAGCCCGCAAGCTGCAGGCTGAAGATTTCCGCAATGTCCGCACCGTCAACGACGTGGTACAGGCGGTATTGAAGATTCAGGCCGGCTAATCGGGTATTTCTAATTATTTTTCAGACGGCATGTTTTTATCGGATGCCGTCTGAAAACGTTTGTGCGGATTCAAAATGAAACCCGGTTTTTTCGGACATATTTTTTTGACCGTATTAAGCATTGCCTATCCCGCTTTGTGGTATAGTGGATTAAATTTAAACCGGTACGGCGTTGCCTCGCCTTGCCGTACTATTTGTACTGTCTGCGGCTTCGCCGCCTTGTCCTGATTTTTGTTAATCCACTATATTACACTGTTTTTTGCCGCAGTATTGGTGTTCGGGCGGCGTGATTCAATGTATTGGTATCCTGTCCTCGTTAATTTGATGATGTTGGCGGTGTTCGGCAGCAGCCTGTTTGCCGGGCAGACGGTGATTGAAAAACTTGCGCGGCTGCAACAGCCCGACCTGCCTGAAAAAGCCGTGCGCTATACCCGCCGGGTAACGCAGGTTTGGTGCGTATTCTTTATTGCCAACGGGACGCTTGCCGCTTTGTTGGCCCGGTTGGGGCGATATGATTGGTGGGCGGTTTATACAGGCGTGATTGCCTATGTATTGATGGGGATGCTGTTTGCCGGCGAATGGCTTTACCGCAAACTTGTGTTGAAAGTCTGAAACCTTATGCACACTTGCACTTCCTGCGGCGAAAAACATGAAGATATGCCCGCAACCGGCTTTACCGCCCCCTATCCCTATAATCAACTCAGTGAAGAAGAACGCATTGCTTATCAAGCGGAATGCGATTCTGATTTCTGCATCATCCGCTATTCCGGCCAAACCGACCGCTTTATCCGCGCGGTGCTGCCTATTCCGATTATCGGGCATCAGGAAACGCTGGAATACGGCGTGTGGGTGTCCGTCAGCGAAAAGAGTTTTAACGACTATCAAAGCCGCTTTTACGACAACCCTGAAAACGCCGTTTATTTCGGTATGATTTGCAATCGGCTGCCCCCTTATGAAACCGACACCTTCGGTCTGCACTGCAATGTCGTTACCCAGTCTGACAACCAACGCCCTTTGCTGCAACTTCATCAAAGCGGCGGACATCCGCCGGTACGCGACTTTTATCACGGCATGGGATATGCCGAAGCGCAGGCAAGGATAGGGGCGGTATCCGAATCGGATTGTTCAGGATAAAAGGACAAAAAGGATAAACATGAAATACAAAGACCTGCGCGACTTCATCGCTATGCTCGAGCAGCAGGGCAAGCTCAAGCGCGTCGCCCACCCCGTTTCCCCGCATTTGGAAATGACCGAAATTGCCGACCGCGTGTTGCGCGCCGAAGGGCCGGCGTTGTTGTTTGAAAACCCGATTAAGCCCGACGGTACGCGCTATGATTATCCCGTGTTGGCGAACCTGTTCGGCACCCCCGAACGTGTGGCGATGGGCATGGGCGCGGACAGCGTGTCCAAGCTGCGCGAAATCGGGCAGACGCTGGCGTATTTGAAAGAACCCGAACCGCCCAAAGGCATCAAAGACGCGTTTTCCAAACTGCCGCTGTTGAAAGATATTTGGAGCATGGCGCCGAACGTGGTGAAAAACGCGCCGTGTCAGGAAATCGTGTGGGAAGGAGAAGACGTTGATTTGTATCAGCTTCCGATTCAACATTGCTGGCCGGAAGACGTTGCGCCGCTGGTAACGTGGGGCTTGACCGTCACGCGCGGGCCGCACAAAAAACGCCAAAATCTCGGCATTTACCGCCAACAACTCATCGGCAAAAACAAGCTGGTTATGCGCTGGCTGTCGCATCGCGGCGGCGCGTTGGATTATCAGGAATTCCGCAAACTCAATCCCGATACGCCGTATCCCGTCGCCGTCGTACTCGGTTGCGACCCCTCCACCATTTTGGGCGCGGTAACGCCCGTTCCCGATACTTTGAGCGAATACCAGTTTGCCGGACTGCTGCGCGGTTCGCGGACGGAGCTGGTGAAATGTATCGGCAGCGATTTGCAAGTGCCTGCCCGTGCTGAAATTGTATTGGAAGGCGTGATTCATCCAAACGAAACCGCGTTGGAAGGCCCATACGGCGACCACACGGGCTATTACAACGAGCAGGGCCATTTCCCTGTGTTTACGGTCGAACGCATCACCATGCGCGAAAACCCGATTTACCACTCTACCTACACAGGCAAACCGCCCGACGAACCTGCCGTTTTGGGCGTGGCGTTGAACGAAGTGTTCGTACCGCTTTTGCAAAAGCAGTTCTCCGAAATCACCGATTTCTACCTGCCGCCCGAAGGCTGTTCCTACCGCATGGCGGTGGTCAGCATGAAAAAACAGTACGCCGGACACGCCAAGCGCGTGATGACGGGCTGCTGGTCGTTCCTGCGCCAGTTTATGTACACCAAATTCATCATCGTGGTGGATGACGATGTAAACGTGCGCGACTGGAAAGAAGTCATCTGGGCGGTAACCACGCGCATGGACCCCGTCCGCGACACCGTTTTGGTGGAAAACACGCCCATCGACTACCTCGACTTCGCCAGCCCCGTCAGCGGACTCGGCGGCAAAATGGGTTTGGATGCGACCAGCAAATGGCCGGGAGAAACCGACCGCGAATGGGGACGGGTAATCAAAAAAGACCCTGCGGTTACGGTTAAAATTGATGGGATTTGGGGGAAATTGGGGTTGTAGGTTTTACGGTCATGCCGTCTGAAGATTAATGTGTTTCAGACGGCATTTTTGTACGCAGGGTATTTACGGTTCTTTAGGTTTGAGCCACTGCCATTGTTCCAGCAGGGTGTCTTCGAGGATTTTCTGTTTCTCTTTGCGCGAATTGATGCCGCCGGTCAGCCTGCCGTAATCGACGGTAATGGACGGCTTGTCCACCGTACCGGTGATTTTCAGGGGAATCGGTTTGTTTTTCGGATGGACGGCGTTGCGGATAAGGACATCTTCAGACAATTCCTGCGTATCCAGATTGGTATAGCCGTTGCTGGTAACATAGAGGCTGTCGGAGAAGAGTTCGGTATCGATGTGGCGGCTGATGCCGTCTGAAATTTCGCTGTTGAGCGTGAATCGGTAGAAGGGTGTGCTGCCCGAGATTTTTCCGGAAAGGCCGTTTTTTAAAATGCTGTCCATATCGATGCCGTGCCACGCGCCGTTGGAAATATTCAGCGACAGGCTGCCTTGCAGCGAGCGGATAAGCTGTTTGCGGTTTTCGCCGCTTGCGGTCAGGTCGATGACCGCATCGCCGTTGCCGCTGAAGCTGTGGAAGCCGAACAGGTCTTGCAGCAGCGGTTGGATTTGGATGTTGCTTGCATTCTGTTGCAGGCGGTAAGTGGCGGGACGGGTGTTGGCGATGCTGATGCCGCCTTCGGTATGGCCGCCGTAAAGCCCTGACTTGAAACGGCTGAGCGCGATATGGTCTTTGTCGGCGTGGAGGTAGGTTTCCATATCGTCCAGTTGCAAGCCGGGGAGTTGGATGCTGCCGATTTTGAGGTGTGCCTCGACGTTGCCGGACAGCCTGCCGAGGATGTCGGGGAATATTTTGCCGTTTTGTTGCCGAAATTCGTCAAGATAGGGGGCGAGGTTTAATTTTTGCAGCGCGGCGGCGGCTTCCAGGTGCGGTGCGCCTTCCCGCGTATATTTGAATTTTGCGGCAACGGGTTGGCGGTCGAATGTGCCGTTTAATTCGGCATTCCAATTTTGCAGATTCGGTATGGACAGCGAACCGTCGAGCCGGCTGATGAAACGGGGTTGCGGCAGGCGGTCGACGGTATCCTGAAGGGTCGATATGTGCAGGCGCGGGGCGTCCAGCCCGTTGTCCCGACTCCAAACCAACGGCGAGCCGAGGGAGAAATTGGTTTGAAGGCGCGGTGTTTTGAAGCTGCCGGAGATTTCGGCGTTGCCGATGTTGGCGATGCCGGAGTGCAGGTTGGCTTTGTCGAGTTTGAACGAACCGTCCCATCGGGCATATTCGCCGCCGGCGGTAAACGTGCCGTTGACCGTGCCGGTTTTGATGCTGTTGTTTTTGAGTGCCAGTGCGGGGATTTGCGCGGTCAGGTGGAGGTTGCGGAAGGAAGTGTCTGCACGCAGGCCGAGGCCGGCGGCATCCGCTCCGCCGGCGTTGAAGCGGACAGAAGGGCTGCCGGTGGTGGAAATGGTGATGCCGTGTCCGTCCAGCGAAGTGGAAGCTTCAAAATGGAACGGTGAGATTTCGGGCGTGCCGATGCCGTCTGAAAGGAACAGCCCCCTGCTTTTCCACGGGACGGACAGCTTTCTCCAAACCAGTATGCCCGAACTTTCAAACTGCTGCCCCGACGAATCGGGGGATTGCAGGTTGAGGCTGATTTCCTTCAGGATAAGCTGTTGCTGCAGGAAATTGAGGCGGACGGTGCTGTTTTCGACGATAATGCGGTTGACTGAGGCGGAGTGTTTCGCGCCGTCGAACAGGTCTTGGATGTTCCAAGCGCCGTTTCTGTCGCGCGTCAGGGCAAGATCCGCACCCGAAACCACCCATTTTTCAACCTGTATCCGATCCGACCACAGGTTTTTCCAGCTCAATCCGATTTTGGTTTCTTTGACGGAAACGGCGACCCGGCCGCCGTCGGGTTCGGTAATGGTCAGGTTTTTCAGGATGACGGTCGGGCGGGGCAGAAGCCTGCGCCGTATATCCGCATCAAACGAGATTTTCCGGTGGGTATGGGCAATGCTTTGTTGGAGGCGGCTGCGGATGTTTTCGGGCGTGAAGGTGCGATATACGGAAGCGTGCAGCCCGACTGCCGCCAAAAGCAGCATCGTCAGCACCGCCACCGCATATTTCAGACGGTATTTGTGGAAAACCGATAATAAATCCATAGCCCGAACAATCTGTAAAACACGCCACAGTATAACACGGCTTGCAAAAATCCTATTTTGGGCGGGCCGTCTCTTGTGTCAGGAGGAAATATGATTATTGTCATGAGCAGGCGTGCCGCCGAAGCGGACATTGCCGGCGTTGTCGCCTTCATCCGCAGCAGAGGTCTGCGAGAACACATTTCTCACGGCGACGAGCGTACCGTCATCGGCGCAATCGGCGACGATAGGGTTTTGAGCGTCAGGGAGGTACAGACGCTGCCGGAGGTCGAGAAAGCCGTCCGCATTTTGGACACATGGAAAACCGTCAGTCGGGAAAATCGGGCGGAAGACAGCCGCGTTGCCGCCAAAGGCGTGGCTTTCGGCGGCGGGGAAACCGTCCGTATCGCTGCAGAACCGTCAGTATGGAGCAATGCGGATGCAGTGTTTCTGGATCCGTTTTTCACTTCGGCAAACTTATACGACACTTTAAGTGCGGATGAAGGGCGGGGACGGTGCAGACGGTTGGCGGAACAGGCCGCATCGGCGCATGGCGCAGGGAAACCCGTATTGGTGCGCGTTCGCAACGTCCGCCATGTCGAAGCGGCTTTGAATGCGGGAGCGGACATCCTGTATTTGGGCGGCGGGCTGATGTCCGATCTTGCCGTATTGAATGAAGCCGGAAGCCTGAACATTCCCTTGGTTCTGTGTAAAGACAAGCACCATTCTGCCGAAGATTGGTTGAATGCCGCAGAATATGTCGTCTCGCGCGGCAACCGCCACCTGATTCTGGGCGAGTCGGGCGTGTTGGGCCATACCAAAGGCCATCCCTACCGTTTGGATGTCGAATCCATCGTGAAAGTCCGCCAAATCAGCCATCTGCCCGTGATTGCGAATATTACGGGATTATGGAGCCGCGATATGCCGCAGGAAATCCTGTACGGCTTGGCAAAGGCGGCAGGCGCGTGCGGAATCGTCGGAACCTGTTTTGAAAAGGCGGGCGGATAGCAGGCATGCCGGCAGATTCAAAGGCGGCGCAGACATTGGGACAACATGCCGTCTGCCGCCCGAATAGCGGTGCCGTCCGAAGCGCACAAGACGGTTTCAGACGGCATATAATCTGTTTTTTATTTCGGGAGGAGTTCAGATGGCACGACACGTTTGGCGGGCAGGACGGTTTGAAATCGGTTTGGACAAACCGAAAATCATGGGCATCGTGAATCTCACGCCCGATTCTTTTTCCGACGGCGGCGCGTATTCGCAAAACGCCCAAACAGCTTTGGCGCATGCCGAACGGCTTTTGAAAGAGGGTGCGGACATTCTCGACATCGGCGGCGAATCGACGCGGTCGGGTGCGGATTTCGTTCCGCCCGAAGAAGAATGGGCGCGGGTTGAGCCTGTATTGGCGGAAGCGGCGGGGTGGGGCGTTCCCGTCAGTTTGGACACGCGCCGCACGGTGGTTATGGAAAAGGCGTTGGCACTCGGCGGCATCGATATTATCAATGATGTGGCGGCGTTGACCGACGAAGGTGCGGTCGAATTGCTGGCGCGCCAGGCGGACACGGGCATTTGCCTGATGCATATGCGGGGCTTGCCCGAAACCATGCAGGACAATCCGAAATATCAGGATGTGGTCGGCGAAGTGGCACGTTATCTGAAAACACGGTCAGAAACCTGTGTCGCGGCAGGCATCGCGCCGCAACGGATTACGCTCGACCCGGGTTTCGGCTTCGGCAAGAACCTGCAACACAATATCGCACTGATGCGGCATTTGCCCGAATTGATGGCGGAAACCGGTTTGCCGCTGCTGATCGGTGTGTCGCGCAAAAGCATGATAGGTGAGCTGACCGGTGAGGCGGACGCGGCGGCGCGCGTACACGGCAGCGTGGCAGCGGCTTTGGCTTCCGTGGCACGCGGAGCGCAAATCGTGCGCGTGCACGATGTGAAGGCGACGGCGGACGCGTTGAAGGTGTGGGAAGCGTTGGGCGTGAACCGGTAAACGGCGGTTTTTGCGCCGAATGCCGTCTGAAAAGGGCGGGACGGCTTCAGACGGCATCAACGGTGCAGGCAGCAGGGCGCAAACTGACTGTATAATCTCGGACAACGGTTCACATTCACGGAGCAAATGATGGCAAAAAAATATTTCGGCACGGACGGCGTGCGCGGCGAAGTCGGTCAGTTTCCGATTACGCCCGATTTTGTATTGAAACTCGGCTATGCGGCGGGGCAGGTGCTGGTGCAGCACGATACCGATCAGAAACCGACCGTCCTCATCGGCAAAGACACGCGCATTTCAGGCTATATGCTGGAAGCCGCGCTGGTAGCGGGCTTTACGGCGGCGGGTGTGAATGTGGTACAGACCGGGCCGTTGCCCACGCCCGGTGTGGCTTATCTGACCCGCGCATTGCGCCTGTCCGCCGGCGTGATGATTTCCGCGTCGCACAACACCTATTCCGACAACGGCATCAAATTCTTTGCCGAAGGCGGCGTGAAACTTTCCGATGAAGTCGAGTTGGAAATCGAAGCCAAAATCGATGAAGAAATGAAAACCCAACCGTCCGCACGTCTCGGACGCGCCCGCCGCATCAGCGGTGCGGACGACCGCTATATCGAGTTTTGCAAATCCACCTTCCCCGGCCATTCCGACCTTCGGGGTTTGAAGTTGGTTATCGATACCGCCAACGGTGCAGGATACGGCGTTGCACCCAAAGTGTTCCACGAACTCGGCGCACAGGTCGTCAGCATCGGCAACGAACCCAACGGCTACAACATCAACGAAAAATGCGGCGCGACCCATACCAAAACCCTCCAAGCCGCCGTGTTGCAAAACGAAGCCGATTACGGTATTGCCTTGGACGGCGATGGCGACCGCCTGATGATGGTCGATAAAAACAGGCAGGTTTACGACGGCGACAGCCTGATTTACGTCATCGCCAAAGCCCGCACCCGAGAAGGTATCAACATCGGCGGCGTGGTCGGAACGGTCATGACCAATATGGCGATGGAAATCGCCCTGAAAGAGCAGGGCGTCGATTTCTGCCGCGCCAAAGTCGGCGACCGCTATGTGTTGGAACAGCTGAACCAACGCGGCTGGCTCATCGGCGGCGAAGCCAGCGGCCATATTTTGTGCATGGACAAACATAACACCGGCGACGGCATTATTTCCGCGCTGCAAGTCTTGGCGGCGCTGCAAATCCTGAACCAAGACCTCGCCGCCGTTTGCGCCGATTGGCAGCCGTATCCGCAAACGATGATTAACGTGCGCATCCAAAAGGGTCAGAAATGGCAGGAGGCTTCGAAAGACGTGTTGGCCGAAGTGGAAAAAGAACTCGAAGGCAAAGGGCGTGTCGTGTTGCGCGCTTCGGGAACCGAACCCGTCGTGCGCGTGATGGTCGAGGCGCGTCAGGCCGATTGGGCGCGCGACGGGGCGGAGCGTATCGCCGCCGCCATCGGCGGCATTTAGGCAAAATCAGGCAAAACCGTTTCAACAGCGGCGGTTTTCCTGTTTAAATGCCGTCTGAACGTCCGGCGGGGGCGCGAATCTGCCCCCCCTGCCGCTTTCAGACGGCATAATCTTTGATAGAATGCCGTTTCGCGCAGAAAATGTTTCGGCTTGTTCTGACTTTTTATCTCCGACAATGGAATATCCGCTATGTTTGCCCTTTTGGAAGCCTTTTTTGTCGAATACGGCTATGCGGCCGTGTTTTTCGTTTTGGTCATCTGCGGTTTCGGCGTGCCGATTCCCGAAGATTTGACCTTGGTAACGGGCGGCGTGATTTCGGGTATGGGTTATACCAATCCGCATATTATGTTTGCGGTCGGTATGCTCGGCGTGTTGGCGGGCGACGGCGTGATGTTTGCCGCCGGACGCATCTGGGGGCAGAAAATCCTCAAGTTCAAACCGATTGCGCGCATCATGACGCCGAAACGTTACGCGCAGGTTCAGGAAAAATTCGACAAATACGGCAACTGGGTTCTGTTTGTCGCCCGTTTCCTGCCGGGTTTGCGGACTGCCGTTTTCGTTACCGCCGGCATCAGCCGCAAAGTATCGTATCTGCGCTTTCTGATTATGGACGGGCTGGCCGCGCTGATTTCCGTGCCCGTTTGGATTTACTTGGGCGAGTACGGCGCGCACAACATCGATTGGCTGATGGCGAAAATGCACAGCCTGCAATCGGGCATCTTCATCGCATTGGGCGTGCTGGCGGCGGCGCTGGCGTGGTTCTGGTGGCGCAAACGCCGACATTATCAGCTTTACCGCGCACAATTGAGCGAAAAACGCGCCAAACGCAAGGCGGAAAAGGCAGCGAAAAAAGCGGCACAGAAGCAGCAGTAAATCGGATTTTCGACCGTCCGGACGCATTTCGCGTTTCAGGCGGTCTTTGCATTTTCAGAATGAGCCATGAAACAGAAAATTTTTGTCCTTTATACCGGCGGCACCATCGGCATGACGCAAAGCAGTGCGGGCTTGCGCCCCGATACCGCGCTGGTCGGGCAGGCACTCGCGCCGTTTTCAGACGGCATGGATTTCGATTGGCACGTTTGTGAGCCGCTGATTGATTCTTCCGCCGTCCAACTGCAAAACTGGTGCGCTTGGCTGGACATCATTGCCGCCGCGCTGCCGCAGTACGACGGTGTTTTGGTGCTGCACGGCACGGACACACTCGCCTATACCGCCAATATGTTCGCCCTCGCCCTGCAAGGTTTGGACAAACCGATCGTCCTGACCGGTTCGCAATGGCCGTACAACGCAGAGGGCAGCGACGCGCCGCGCAATCTGGTGACTGCCGTTGCCGCATTCCCACTCGGATTGAAGCAGACGCTTATTGCCTTTGACGGCAAACTGTATCCCGCCGTCGGCAGCAGCAAAATCAGCACGGAAACCGCCGCCGGTTTCGGCAATGCCCATTTCGGCGCACTTGCCGAGTGGGACGAAACCCGGGGCTGGCACAATGTCCGCATCCCGAATCAGGACGCGGCAGATGTTTCAGACGGCCTCGAAATCCGTTATCCCGACCCGCAGGCAAAAATCGCCGTCCGCACGCTTATCCCCGGCTTTGCCGTCCAAGAACTTGCCGACGGGCTCGGACAGCTTCCCGCCCAAGCCCTTATCCTGCAAAGCTACGGACACGGCAATACCCCCGCCGGCGAAGGCTTCATCCGCGCCGTGCAAGACTTTACGCAGCAAGGCAAATTGTTGCTTAACATCAGCCAAGTGCCGCAGGGTTGCGCTGCCGCCGTTTACGCACAGGGCGACGCGCTGCGTCGGGCGGGCGTGGTCAACGGCGGCAAATGCAATTTGGAAACCGCAACCGCATTGATGACGCTTGCCGTTTCCGAAGGATGGGGCGCGGACGGGGTGAAACACGAGTTGCAGCGGTTGGGGCTGGTGTGAAGATGAGGCTGACCGACACACATTGCCATCTTGCCGATTCCGTTTTGCGCGGCAATCTGGCGCAGGTGCTTGCCGAAGCGCGACAGGCGGGCGTGTGGCGGTTTATCGTTCCCGCCACCTGTCCGCAGGATTGGCAGGACGTGGCGGAACTGTCGGAAATGCCGTCCGAACACGGTCAAATCCGTATTGCGCTGGGCATCCATCCTTGGTTTTCAGACGGCATTGCGGAACAGGATTTTTCCGGTTTGGAAGCCGTATTGGTGCGTTACCCCCGAGCGTGGGTCGGCGAAATCGGCTTGGATTTTTACGACAAAACCCAAACGCCGCCGCAGCGTGAACGGCAAATTCAAGTTTTTAGCCGCCAGCTTGCCATCGCGCAAACCCTGCGCCGCCGCGTGATTATCCATAATCTCAAAGCCACCGCCGACATCGCCGCCGCCGTCAAACAGACAGGCTTTACTCAAGGCGGCATCGTTCACGCTTTCTCAGGCAGCGCGGAAGAAGCGCGCGTGTTGACAAAACTGGGGTTCAAAATCGGCATCGGTTCGCTGCTGCTCAATCCGAACGCGCGTAAAGTGCGCGATACGCTTAAAGCCTTGAACGACGGGGATTTCGTATTGGAAACGGATAGCCCGTTCATGTTGGAAAACACCGTCAATACGCCTGCCAACATTCTTCGGATTGCCGAAATTGCTGCGGAAATACGCGGTACCGGCGCGGCGGAAATCGCCGCGATAACGGAACGCAATGCCGACAGTCTGCTCCGTCCCTAGATTATCTTTTTGAATATTCAGAAAATATATTATAATGACCGCGTTTTGATGCCGTCTGAAATTCAGGCGGCGTTTGTTATGGAAGAATTATGAAGCCGTCTATCTTAGAAAAACTGCAACAACTCGGCGACCGGTTGGAAGAAGTTACCCACCTTTTAGGGCAACCCGAAGCCACATCCGATATGGACAACTACCGCAAGCTCACGCGCGAACACGCCGAACTGACCCCCGTCGTCGAAGTATTCCAAAACTATCGGCTTGCCCAAAGCGACTTGGCGGATGCCGAAGAAATGTTGTCCGACCCCGAAATGAAAGACTTTGCCGCCGAAGAAATCGAAGCGGCGAAAGCCAAAATCGACGAACTCGATACCGAATTGCAAAAACTGCTGCTGCCCAAAGATGCCGACGACGACAAAAACATCTTTATCGAAATACGCGCCGGCACGGGCGGCGGCGAAGCCGCGCTGTTTGCCGGCGATTTGCTGCGTATGTACAGCCGCTACGCCGAACGCAACCGCTGGCAGGTTGAAATCGTGTCCGCCAACGAAAGCGAATTGGGCGGCTATAAAGAAGTCATCGCCCGTATTGTCGGACTCGGCGCGTACAGCCGTCTGAAATTTGAATCGGGCGGACACCGCGTGCAGCGCGTCCCCGCCACCGAAAGCCAAGGCCGCATCCACACCTCCGCCTGTACCGTTGCCGTCATGCCCGAAGCGGACGAGCTCGAAGACATCGAACTGAACCCCGCCGACCTGCGCACCGATACCTTCCGCGCATCCGGCGCGGGCGGTCAGCACATTAACAAAACCGACTCCGCCGTCCGCATTACCCACTTGCCGACAGGCATGGTGGTCGAATGCCAAGACGGCCGCAGCCAACACGCCAACAAAGCGCAGGCGATGAAAGTCCTCGCCGCCCGCCTGAACGACGCGCAAAAACGCGAAGTCCAAGCCAAAGAAGCCGCCGAACGCAAATCCCTCATCGGCAGCGGCGACCGCAGCGAACGCATCCGCACCTACAACTATCCCCAAGGCAGGGTAACAGACCACCGCATCAACCTCACCCTGCACAAGCTGGATTTTGTGATGGACGGCGATTTGGCAGAAATCACCGATGCCCTGATTGCCGAACATCAGGCGGAGCTTCTGGCGGCGATGGGCGATTGAGTTTTGTGTTTTGAAATGGAAATGCCGTGCATGAAATCAATTTTAATCCGCCATATTCTACTGATTTGTTTGAATTCGGTGTATTATGCCGTTTCTCAACCATAGACGACAACTGGACATATTGATGAAGATTGCGATTTACGGTACGAAAAGCTATGACCGCGAACATTTTACCCGCGCCAACCGGCATTTCGGCTTCGAGCTGGAGTTTTTTGATTTCATGCTGGATGCGAAAACGGCGAAAATGGCGGAAGGCGCGGAAGCGGCCTGTATTTTTGTAAACGACGACGCCAGCCGGCCCGTGTTGGAAAAATTGGCGCAAATTGGCGTGAAAACTGTGGCGTTGCGTTGTGCCGGCTTCAATAATGTGGATTTGAAGGCGGCTGAAGAGTTGGGCTTGAAAGTCGTGCGCGTGCCTGCCTATTCGCCCGAATCGGTTGCGGAACATACGGTCGGTCTGATGCTGACTTTGAACCGCCGTATCCACAAAGCCTACCAGCGTACCCGCGATGCGAATTTTTCGCTGGAAGGTCTGACCGGCTTCAATATGTACGGCAAAACGGCGGGCGTTATCGGCACGGGGAAAATCGGTATCGCAACGATGCGGATTTTAAAGGGTTTCGGTATGAACCTGCTGGCTTACGATCCGTTTTGCAACCCCGAAGTGGAAAAACTCGGCGGCAGGTATGTGGATTTGGACGAGCTGTATGCCCGATCGGACATCATCACGCTGCATTGTCCCGCCACGCCGGAAAACCACTATATGCTGAACGAAGCGGCGTTCGACAAAATGAAAGACGGCGTGATGATTATCAACACCAGCCGGGGCGGGCTGATTGACAGCGCCGCCGCCATCGAGGCGTTGAAATGCCGGAAAATCGGTGCATTGGGCATGGATGTGTACGAGAACGAGCGCGAGCTGTTTTTTGAAGACAAATCCAACGATGTGATTACCGACGACGTGTTCCGCCGCCTGTCGTCTTGTCATAACGTACTGTTTACCGGACATCAGGCATTTTTGACGGAAGAGGCGTTGGGTAATATTTCGGAAGTTACGCTGTCCAATATCCGCGAGGTCGGACAGACCGGCGATTGCGGCAATGCGGTTCGTGCCGACGGTTGATGTGTTTTAAGAGTTTAAAGGAAATGCCGTCTGAAACAGGTTTCAGACGGCATTTATGTTCAGGGTTAAGGCTTATTTCACTTCCAACTTGGTAACACCGCCCATATACGGTTGCAGTGCGGCGGGGATATTGATGCTGCCGTCGGCGTTTTGATGGTTTTCCAAAACCGCGACCAAAGTGCGACCGACTGCCAAACCGGAGCCGTTTAAGGTATGTACCAAGCGGTTTTTGCCGTTTTCGTCTTTGAAACGCGCCTTCATGCGGCGTGCTTGGAAATCTTCGCAGTTGGAGCAGCTTGAGATTTCGCGGTAGGTATTTTGTGCGGGAACCCAAACTTCCAAGTCATACGTTTTGGCCGCGCTGAAACCCATGTCGCCGGTACACAGGGTAATCACGCGGTAGGGCAGTTCCAAAGCCTTCAGGATGTTTTCGGCATGGCCGACCATTTCTTCCAGCGCGCCGTATGATTTTTCGGGATGAACGATTTGTACCATTTCTACTTTGTCGAACTGGTGCTGGCGGATTAGGCCGCGCGTGTCTTTGCCGTATGATCCCGCTTCACTGCGGAAACAGGGCGAATGCGCGGTCAGCTTCAGCGGCAGTTGTTCGGACGGGATAATGCTGCCGGCAACGGTATTGGTCAGGGTAACTTCGGCTGTCGGAATCAGATATTGCGTGGTTTTGGTTTCATCGCCGCCGCGGGTAACGTGGAACAAATCTTCTGCAAATTTGGGCAGCTGACCTGTGCCTTGCAGCGTCGTATCGTCAACGATATAAGGCGTGTAATGCTCGGTGTAGCCGTGTTGCAGCGTGTGCGTATCGAGCATGAATTGCGCCAAGGCGCGGTGCAGACGGGCGATTTGTCCGCGCATCACGGTAAATCGTGCGCCGGAGAGTTTCGCGCCGCCTTCGAAATCCAAGCCCAAAGGCTCGCCCAAATCGACATGATCTTTGATTTCAAAATCAAATTCGCGCGGCGTACCGACTTTGCGGACTTCGACGTTTTCGGTTTCGTCTTTACCGGGAGGTACGCTTTCGTGCGGCAGGTTAGGTATGCTCAACAACCATGCGTCCAATTCTTTTTGAACGGCATCCAAATCGGCGGCAGCCTGTTCCAAATCGGTTTTGATTTGGGCGACTTGATCCATGGCCGCCTGCGCCTCTTCATGTTTGCCCTGACCTTTCAGTGCGCCGATTTGTTTGGAAATGCTGTTGCGCGAGGCTTGTAGTTCTTCGGTTTTCACCTGAACGGACTTGCGTCGTTCTTCCAGTGCGTCAAAACGCGCGGTATCAAAGTCATAACCGCGCCGTGCAAGCCGTTCGGCAACGGCGGCGGTGTTGCTGCGGAGCAATTGGATATCTAACATAGTCTGATTCCGGAATTAATTTGAAACGTATTATTGTAAACCAAATTTAAGATATTTTCCCGAATCCGTCCGTGTTTCGACATGCTTGAACCATACCGTCCGATTTGTCAAAACCGTCCGATTTGTGGGAAAATCCCAAGATTGAATTTAACGGAGGGCGACACCGTGTTGGACAGGGAAGGCTATCGCCCCAATGTCGGTATTATCCTAATTAACGAACGTAACGAAGTCTTTTGGGGTAAGCGCGTGCGCGAACATTCATGGCAGTTTCCTCAAGGCGGCATCAAGCCCGGCGAAAGCCCCGAAACCGCGATGTACCGCGAACTTTACGAAGAAGTCGGACTTCTGCCGCAACACGTCAAAATCGTCGGGCGGACGCGCGACTGGCTGCGTTACGACGTGCCGAACAACTGGGTGCGCCGCGAATGGCGCGGCTCTTATCGCGGGCAGAAGCAGATTTGGTATCTCCTGCGCCTGACCGGCCGGGATTGCGATGTCAACCTGCGCGCCACCCGCCACCCCGAATTTGACGGCTGGCGTTGGCATCAATATTGGGCGCCCGTTGACGAAGTGATTGATTTCAAACGCGACGTTTATTTGGGGGCGTTGAAAGAACTCTCTTCCCGCTTCCTGCGCGGTATGGAAAGTTATGAAGACTTTGCCGCCCGCCAACCTTCCGGCAACCGGTAAAACAACGGAACGCAACGCTTTCAGGCCGTCTGAAAGCGTTGTTTTTCTTACTTTCAGATTATTCCTATGGCTAAAAACAACCAATACAGCGAATCCAGCATCACCGTCCTCAAAGGCTTGGAGCCGGTCAAAGAACGTCCCGGCATGTACACCCGCACCGACAGCCCGACACATATCTGCCAAGAAGTCATCGACAACGCGGCGGACGAGGCGTTGGGCGGTTTCGCCACTGAAATCGACGTGCAAATTCATGAAGACGGTTCGCTTTCCGTGCGCGACAACGGGCGCGGCATTCCCGTCGGCCTGCACCCTGAAGAAGGCGTACCCGTAGTCGAACTCGTGTTTACCCGCCTGCACGCGGGCGGCAAGTTCAACAAAAAAGACGGCGGCAGTGCGTATGCCTTTTCAGGCGGCCTGCACGGTGTGGGCGTATCCGTTACCAACGCGCTTTCCACCCGACTTGAAGTCAGTGTCAAACGAGACGGCAAAGTCCACCGCATCGTGTTTGCCGGCGGCGATGTGGTCGAACCGTTGGCACAAGTGGGCAAATGCGCCGTCAAAGACAGCGGCACCGAAGTGCGCGTGTGGCCGGACGGCAAATATTTTGAAAGCCCGAATTACAGCATTCCCGAACTCGAGCGTCTATTGCGCGCCAAAGCCGTGCTGCTGCCGGGCGTGCGCGTTTCCCTGACCCGTCCGGTCAAAGGCGAAGACGAAGCGCACACCCAAACCTGGCATTACCCCGACGGTCTGAAAAGCTATCTGACCGACCTGATTGCCGACGCACAGGAAGCCGTGCCGCTGTTCTCCTGCGAAAACTACATTTCAGACGGCCACAACGGCGATTTCAGCATTGGCGAAGGTGCCGCGTTTGCTTTGACTTGGCTGGAAGAAGGCTCGTGCGCCAACGAAAGCTACGTCAACCTTATCCCGACCTCGCTGGGCGGAACGCACGAAGCAGGCTTGAAACAAGCCGTGTTCAACGCCGTCAACAATTTCATCAACCTGCACAACCTCTTACCGCGCGGCGTTAAAGTGCAAAGCGACGACGTGTTCGGAAAAACCGCCTTCGTCCTCTCCGCCCGCGTCCTCGACCCGCAATTCCAAGGTCAGACCAAAGACAAGCTGACCAACCGCGACGCGCTGAAACTTGTCGCCGCCGTATCGGGCGATCCTTTGGAATTGTGGCTGAACCAAAACGTGGACTTCGGCAAAAAAATCGCCGAACTCGCCATCCGTCAGGCACAGGCACGGATACGTTCGGTTAAAAAAATCGAAAAGAAAAAAGGCAGCGGCGTCGCCATCCTGCCCGGTAAGCTGACCGACTGTGAAAGCGAAGACATCCGCGAAAACGAACTCTTCCTCGTCGAAGGCGATTCCGCCGGCGGCTCCGCCAAACTCGCCCGCGACAAAGCCACACAAGCCATCCTGCCCCTGCGCGGCAAAGTGCTCAATAGCTTTGAAGTCCACCCCGACCAGCTTTTCGGCAACGCCGAAATCCACGACATTTCCGTCGCCATCGGTGTCGATCCGCACGCCATCAACGACCATCCCGACTTAAGCGGCCTGCGCTACGGCAAAATAGCCATCTTGTCCGATGCCGACGTGGACGGTTCGCATATTCAGGTTTTGCTGTTGACCCTGTTCTACCGCCACTTCCCCAAACTGGTCGCCGACGGACACATCTACGTCGCCCAGCCGCCGCTGTTCCGCGTCGATGTCAACGCACAAGGCAAAAGCAAACCCGCCCGCAAATTCTACGCCCTCGACCAAAACGAACTTGACGGCATTTTAGAGCGGCTGCAAAAAGAAGGCGTTAAAGAAACCGCCTATTCCATCAGCCGTTTCAAAGGCTTGGGCGAGATGAACCCCGACCAGCTCAAAGACACCACCATGCACCCCGACACCCGCCGCCTGTTGCAGGTGCAAATCCCCGAAGGCGCGGATGACGAGACGCGCGACATCTTCGTCAAACTGATGGGCAAAGGCGAAGCCGCCGCCCGCCGCGCTTGGATGGAACGCGAAGGCGATACGGCGCAACTCGATATTTGAGCCGTGATTGCCGCATACGAAAAAATGCCGTCTGAAACCAAATCGGTTTTCAGACGGCATTTCGTTTGGGGATTTATTCTGCTGCGGAAGATTCGGCTGCTTCGGCTTCAACAGACGGCGTTTCGGCGGCAGCTTGGGCGGACTGCTGTTGCAAAGCCTGCTGCACGAAAGGATGGTTTTGCGCAATCGCCTGTTCTTCGGGGGTAACTTCGCCTTTGAAACGGTTGTTCAAATCGAAACGTTTGCCGCCGCGCGCCAAGGCTTTCAGATAGCGCGGACGGCGGCAGTGGTTGGCGAGGACGCGTGCAATCAGTGCGGAATCGTATTGCGGCAAAGCGGCAATCAAATCCTGATCGATGCCGAGCGCCAACGGTTTGAAGCGTTTGAATACATCGTATTTGCCGTAGATGTGGTCGGCGATCATTTCGGTCTGTTTCTTTTTGCTCATAGTTTGGACGGCGGATTTCAGTGCCGCGCCCAAAGCGGTTTCTTGTGTCATTTCGGTTGTATTCCTCTAAGAATCGTGCGTTCAGACGGCACGGCAATGGTCGGTATTTTAGTATAAAGCCCGTGTTTTGGCTAAATCTTTTTACTTGTCCGAGCGGGAAATATCGGGCGTATCCGCGGCAACATCCGCATTTTGCGCACGATGGCGCAGGGCGTGGTCGATTAAAACCAAGGCGAGCATAGCTTCGGCAATCGGCGCGGCGCGCAAGCCGACGCAGGGATCGTGCCTGCCGCGGGTGGCGAGTTCGACGGGGTTGCCGTGAATGTCGATGCTTCGGCGCGGTGTGGCGATGGAGCTGGTGGGTTTGATGGCGATATTGACGCAGATGTCTTGCCCGGTGCTGATGCCGCCGAGGATGCCGCCCGAATGGTTGGACAGGAAGCCTTGCGGGGTCAGTTCGTCGCCGTGTTCGCTGCCGCGTTGCGTTACGCTGTCAAAACCTGCGCCGATTTCCACGCCTTTGACGGCGTTGATGCCCATCATCGCGTAGGCGATTTCGGCATCGAGGCGGTCGAAAACGGGTTCGCCCAAACCGACGGGGACGTTGGCGGCTTCGATATGCAGTTTCGCGCCGACGGAATCCAAGGATTTGCGCACACCGTCCATATAGTGTTCCAGTTCGGCGATTTGGCTTTGGTTGGCGGCAAAAAAAGGATTTTGGGAAATGTGTTCGCTGCCTTCAAACCGGATTTTTTTTTCGCCGACTTGGGTAACGTAGGCGGTGATTTCCGTGCCGAATTTTTCTTTCAGCCATTTTTTGGCAACGGCTCCGGCGGCAACGCGGGCTGCGGTTTCGCGGGCGGAACTCCTGCCGCCGCCCCGGTAGTCGCGCGTACCGTATTTGTGCCAATAGGTATAGTCGGCGTGTCCGGGGCGGAAGGCGGTGGCGATGTTGCCGTAGTCTTTGCTGCGCTGGTCGGTGTTGCGGATTAGGAGGGCGATGGGTGTGCCGGTGGTTTTGCCTTCGAATACGCCGGAGAGGATTTCGACTTGGTCGGCTTCGCGGCGTTGGGTAACGTGGCGGCTGGTGCCGGGTTTGCGCCGGTCGAGGTCAAATTGGATATCCGCTTCGCTTAATTCCAAGCCGGGCGGGCAGCCGTCGATGATGCAGCCCAAACCCGCGCCGTGGCTTTCGCCGAAGGTGGTCACGGTGAAGATTTGTCCGAAAGTGTTGCCTGCCATGATTTTTCCCTTTATCGGTATAGTGTGGAAAGATGGCGGATTTTAGCACAAAAGCCCGTCCGTCATTGAAGGGGCGGCAGTCAAAGAGTTTGCGTGCGGCGAGGAAAATCGGCTTATAATCCGGCCTGATTTTTCAGGATAGCGATATGAATGACTACACGCAGCAGCTTCAAGGTAAAAAAGACTACCTTAAAACCCTTTTTGCAGGTTTGGATGTTCCTGAGTGGGAAGTGTACGAATCTCCGGACAAACACTACCGCATGCGCGCCGAATTCCGCATTTGGCACGAAGGCGGTGAAATGTTTTACGCCATGTTTGAAAAAGGGCAGAAGGCTAGCGGGGCAAGCCTGATCCGTTGCGACCGTTTCGATGCTGCTTCAGAGGCAGTCAACTGCCTGATGCCCGAATTGATTGCCGTTGCCGCCCAATCTGCCGAACTGAGAAACCATTGGTATGCCGTCGAATTTCTGTCCACGCTCAGCGGGGAAATGCTGGTTACCATGATTTACCACAAAAGGCTTGATGATGAGTGGATGAAGGCGGCGCAAGCGTTACAGCAACAGTTGGATATTTCCGTTATCGGGCGGAGCAGGGGGCAGAAAATAGTCTTAAAACAGGACTATGTGACGGAAACCCTGCGCGTCGGCGACCGCGATTTCCACTACCGCCAAATCGAAGGCAGTTTTACCCAGCCGAATGCCGCTGTATGCCGGAAAATGCTCGAATGGGCGTGCCGCGCGGCGGAAGGCTTGGGCGGCGACCTGCTCGAACTGTATTGCGGCAACGGCAATTTCACCCTGCCGCTGTCCCGATATTTCCGACAGGTTTTGGCAACCGAAATCTCCAAAACCTCCGTCAGTGCGGCGCAATGGAATATTGAGGCAAACTGGATAGGCAACATCAAAATCGCCCGCCTGTCTGCTGAGGAGTTTACCGAAGCCTATACCGGAAAACGTGAGTTTACACGCCTTAAGGAGAGCGGTATTGTTTTGACGGATTACGCATTTTCCACTATTTTCGTCGATCCGCCGCGTGCCGGCATCGATGAGGAAACTTTGAAGCTGGTGTCGCAGTTCGACAACATCATCTACATTTCCTGCAATCCCGAAACGCTGCGCGCCAATTTGGACACCTTGACGGAAACCCATACGGTCGGACGTGCCGCCCTGTTCGACCAATTCCCGTTTACGCACCATATCGAAAGCGGCGTACTGTTGAAAAAGAAAATCCTTTGAAAAGCAAAAGGTAAGGACTATGTACCGACACATCGAATACTATCCCGGCGACCCGATTTTGAGTTTGGTCGAAACCTTCAAAAACGACCCGCGCCCCGAAAAAGTCAATTTGAGCATAGGCATTTATTTCGACGACGAAGGCAGAATGCCCGTATTGGAATCCGTAAGCCGTGCCGAAACCGCCCGCACCGCTGTGCCTGCGCCGTCGCCCTACCTGCCGATGGAAGGTTTGGACGTTTACCGCAGCGCGGTGCAGCATTTGTTGTTCGGCAAAGGCAACCCCGCGCTCGCGCAGGGACGCATCGTTACCGTACAGACTCTGGGCGGCTCGGGCGCGCTCAAAGTCGGGGCGGATTTCCTGCACCGCTGGTTTCCCGAAGCGCGCGCCTACGTCAGCGATCCGACTTGGGACAACCATCGCGGCATTTTTGAAGGCGCAGGTTTCGAGGTCGGCACTTACCCATATTACGACCCTGCCACTGTCGGCGTGAAATTCGACGAAATGACCGCGTTTTTCAACACCCTGCCCGAAAACAGCGTCCTCATCCTCCATCCCTGCTGCCACAACCCGACCGGCGTGGATATGTCGGAACGGCAATGGGACGAAGTGTTGCAGATCATCAAAACGCGCAAACTGATTCCGTTTATGGACATCGCCTACCAAGGCTTCGGCGGCGATTTGGACAGCGATGCCTACGCCGTCCGCAAAGCGGTGGAAATGGATTTGCCGCTGTTTGTCAGCAATTCGTTTTCAAAAAACCTGTCGCTCTACGGCGAACGCGTCGGCGGCTTAAGCGTGGTTTGCCCCAATAAAGAAGAAGCGGATTTGGTGTTCGGACAACTCAAATTCACCGTCCGCCGCATCTACTCCAGCCCGCCCGCGCACGGCGCGTATATCGCCGCCGACGTGATGAACAGCTCCGAACTTTACGCCTTGTGGCAAAACGAAGTTTATATGATGCGCGACCGCATCCGTGCGATGCGGCAGAAACTTTACGGCGTATTGACCGCCCGAATCCCCGACCGCGATTTCACTTATTTCATCAAACAGCGCGGAATGTTCGGCTACACGGGGTTGAGCGTGGGGCAAGTCCGCAGGTTGCGCGACGAATTTGCCGTTTACCTGCTGGATTCCGGCAGGATGTGCGTCGCCGGGCTGAATACATCAAATATCACTTATGTCGCCGATGCGCTTGCCGAAGTGTTGAAATAAGAATTTGAAGTAAGTCAAAAGGCCGTCTGAAAAATATTTATCTTTCAGACGGCCTCTTTATAATTGGCGCACCCAACAGGGATCGAACCTGTGACCTCCAGCTTCGGAAACTGACACTCTTCCAACTGAGCTATGGGTGCGGAAAACGTAAGGTTAACGTAAATTCTGCAAATTGGCAAAGGTTATCTTGCGCCGGCAGGCGGCGTATGGCGGCACAAGGGGAGTTTTCTTGGAGATAATCCGGTATTTTCAACGGATTATTTGTTTTGTACAGATACCATTGGCAAATTTTTTCATATTTTCAATGATAGCGATTGGAAAGACCATGTGAATTCAGTATAATCCAGCAAAATATTGTTAACTGTGTTTAACACGCCAAACTATAATCTACAGCACAACCTAACCTGACGGCGAGGCCTACCAAATGAAACAACTCCGCGACAACAAAGCCCAAGGCTCTGCACTGTTTACCCTTGTGAGCGGTATCGTTATTGTTATTGCAGTCCTTTATTTCCTGATTAAGCTGGCGGGCAGTGGATCGTTCGGCGATGTCGATGCCACTACGGAAGCGGCAACGCAGACCCGCATCCAGCCTGTCGGACAATTGACGATGGGTGACGGCATCCCCGTCGGCGAACGCCAAGGCGAACAGATTTTCGGCAAAATCTGTATCCAATGCCACGCGGCGGACAGCAATGTGCCGAACGCTCCGAAACTGGAACACAACGGCGACTGGGCGCCGCGTATCGCGCAAGGCTTCGATACCTTGTTCCAACACGCGCTGAACGGCTTTAACGCCATGCCTGCCAAAGGCGGTGCGGCAGACCTGACCGATCAGGAACTCAAACGGGCGATTACCTACATGGCGAATAAAAGCGGCGGTTCTTTCCCGAATCCTGATGAGGCTGCGCCTGCCGACAATGCCGCTTCAGGAACAGCTTCTGCTCCTGCCGATAGTGCAGCTCCGGCAGAAGCGAAGGCAGAAGACAAGGGTGCGGCAGCCCCTGCGGTCGGCGTTGACGGTAAAAAAGTCTTCGAAGCAACCTGTCAGGTGTGCCACGGCGGTTCGATTCCCGGTATTCCCGGCATAGGCAAAAAAGACGATTGGGCACCGCGTATCAAAAAAGGCAAAGAAACCTTGCACAAACATGCCCTTGAAGGCTTTAACGCGATGCCGGCCAAAGGCGGCAATGCAGGTTTGAGCGATGACGAAGTCAAAGCGGCTGTTGACTATATGGCAAACCAATCCGGTGCAAAATTCTAAATTCGGATTAAATTAAAAAACGGGGCAGGTATCTGCTCCGTTTTTTTATGGGAATTTATTTGTTCGTCCGTGTGGAAATGACATCAAATGGGTGTGAATAGAATAGGCTTTTCATCTTTGAAATCTGTCTGCCCGATCGGATGAATAAAAAGTAGGATGATAAAAAAGCTGATGTATGGATACTGGTTTAACCCATTTGTTTTATATTCAATTAAAAACAAAATAGTACAACACTCGACGTTGAAGGTTTAACCATGGCATACTCTGCGGACTTAAGAAACAAAGCTTTAAACCATAGCGGATTAACAAAAATCAGGACAAGGCGGCGGGCCGCAGGCAGTACGAATGGTACGGAACCGATCCGCCCGGCGCTCCATCACCTTAGGGAACCGTTCCCTTTGGGCCGGGGCGGGGCAACGCCGTACCGGTTTTTGTTAATCCGCTATATTACGGACAATGCAAAAACACCGGCCAAACCGCAGCAACGTTTAACTTGTCAAGAAACACGCTTTACCTGCGGATTCGCCTTAAAAAACAAACAGGCAGCCTAAAACATCAAGTTACCGGCCTAAATGCCGCCAAATCGGATAGGCAAAAACCGGCTCGATATGTCGGGCGGCATCCGGATGCCTGTCTGCATGAAATCGCCAAACATTTTGATTGTACGGCAGCCGCCGTTTGCCATGCGCCCAAACAGATGCGGATGGCGCGCAAAAAAAGACCGCCGCTTACAAAGAACAAGACCCGGCCAAAGTAACGCATTATTTGACACGGCCGGCCGGATTTTCCGACTGCCAACGCGTTTGTCCGGATGAAACAGGATTCGACCGCCGCCTGTTCCGCCCCTATGCCCGCAGCCTGAAAGGGCAAATGGCGAAAGCGCGGATAAGTGGGAAAAGATACCGGCGCTTATCTTTGGTGTCCGCACAAGTCGGCAACCGGCCGATTGCTCCGATGGTTTGTCAAAATACGGTGGCCGGGGTCTTTTTTGAAGCGCGGTTTCAGCAATGCCTACTGCCCGCATTGGCTCAAAAATCGGTGATTATTTCAGATAATGCGCGATTTCGCCGTATGGGTGCCTTACGGGGAACGGCGGAAAAATTGGGACATAAGGTATTGCCTCCCGCACCTTGTTCGCCTGAGCCCAACCCGATTGAGAAAGTGTGGGCGAATATTAAGCGGTATCTGCGAACCGTTTTGTCTGATTACGCCCGATTTGACGATGCACTACTGTCCTATTTTGATTTTAATTGACTATAAAGTTATAGTCGAGATACGTGTATCGGTGCAACCGGTCTGCCGTTGACGAAAATGCCGTCTGAAAGTGTTTCAGACGGCATTTGTCTTCGGGGTTTCAACAGTCAGTCTTCATAATTTTCCATCGGCGGGCAGCTGCACACGAGGTTGCGGTCGCCGTACACGTCGTCCACGCGGTTGACGAAGGGCCAGAACTTGTGTTCGCGCACGAAGGGCAGCGGGAAGACGGCTTCTTCGCGAGAGTACGGATGCGCCCATTCGCCGGTTATATCTGCGGCGGTGTGCGGCGCGTTGACCAGTGGGTTGTCGTCTTTCGGCCATTCGCCGTCGATGACTTTCTGCACTTCGCGGCGAATGGATTTCAGGGCGGCGATGAAGCGGTCGAGTTCGGCTTTGCTTTCGCTCTCGGTCGGTTCGATCATCAGCGTGCCGGCAACAGGGAAGGAAACCGTCGGCGCGTGGAAGCCGTAGTCCATCAGGCGTTTGGCGATGTCGGTTTCGGTGATGCCGCTTTCGGCTTTGAGCGGACGCAAATCGACGATGCATTCGTGCGCGATGCGGCCGTTTTTGCCTGTATACAGAATCGGATAGTCTTCGCTCAAGCGTTTAGCGACATAGTTGGCGTTGAGCAATGCCCAGCGTGTTGCCTGTTCCATGCCTTGTTTGCCCATCATGGTCAGGTACATCCAAGTAATCGGCAGGATGGATGCAGAACCGAAGGCTGCGGCGGCAACGGAGGTTTGCCCGGCACTTGCGCTGTGGGTGTCGGTCAGGGTATGCCCCGGTGCGAACGGGGCGAGGTGGGCTTTCAAGCCAATCGGACCCATGCCCGGGCCGCCGCCGCCGTGAGGGATACAGAAGGTTTTGTGCAGGTTCATGTGCAACACGTCCGCGCCGACTTCGGCGGGCTGCATGATGCCGATTTGGGCATTGAGGTTTGCGCCGTCCATGTAAACCTGTCCGCCGTTTTCGTGAATGATCCGGCAGATGTCGCGGATGCCTTCTTCGTACACGCCGTGTGTGGACGGATAGGTAATCATGATGGCGGACAAGGCATCGCGGTGTTGTTCGGCTTTGGCTTTCAAATCGTCAATATTGACGTTGCCGTGTTCGTCGGTATCGACGACGACGACTTTCAAACCGAGCATGGCGGCGGTGGCGGGGTTGGTGCCGTGGGCGGATTTGGGAATCAGGCAGATGTTGCGGTGTGCTTCGCCTTGGGCTTCCTGATAACGGCGGATGGCGAGCATACCGCTGTATTCGCCTTGTGCGCCGGAGTTGGGCTGGAAGGAAATCGCGTCAAAGCCGGTGATGGCTTTCAGGCTGTTTTCCATATCAGCAAGCAATTCGCGGTAGCCGGCGGTTTGCGCTTCGGGAGCGTAAGGGTGGATGTCGGAGAACTCAGTCCAAGTAATCGGCAACATTTCCGCAGTCGCATTGAGCTTCATGGTGCAGCTCCCGAGCGAAATCATGCTGCGGTTCATAGCCAAGTCGCGGTCTTCGAGTTTTTTCAGGTAGCGCAACATTTCGTGTTCGGTGTGGTAACTGTTGTACACAGGATGTTGCAGAATGTCGTCTTGACGCAGTAATTCGGCGTTCAGACGGCCTTTGACATCATCGGCAAATGTGAACGTATCCTTGCCGGTAAACGCGCGGTACAAATCGGCCAAATCTTCGTATACCGACGTTTCATGGAATGCAGCCGCAACTTGAGTATTGTTGACGCGGCGCAGGTTGTAACCCGACTCCAAAGCAGCGGCAAACACTTGGTCTGCTTTCTCTTTGCTGCCGAAATCGACGGTAACGGTATCGAAGAAGACTTCGTGAACCACTTTGAGGCCGTCTGAAACCAGCGCGTCGGCAAAGACGGAAGCCAGTGTGTGAATGCGGTTGGCGATGCGTTTCACGCCTTTGGGGCCGTGATAAACGGCGTACATGCCCGCCAAGTTCGCCAGCAATGCCTGTGCGGTACAAATATTGGATGTCGCTTTTTCGCGGCGGATGTGTTGTTCGCGGGTGGACAAAGCCATGCGCAAGGCAGGTTTGCCCGATGCGTCTTTGGATACGCCGATGATGCGGCCCGGGGCGGAGCGTTTGAACTCGTCTTTAAACGCGAAATAAGCGGCGTGCGGACCACCAAAGCCCATCGGTACGCCGAAACGTTGGGTGTTGCCCAAAGCAATATCTGCACCCAATTCAGCCGGAGACTTCAGCAAAACCAAGCTCATGATGTCGGCGGCAACAGCAACGATTGTGCCTTTGGCTTTCAGACGGCCGATAACGTCCTGCAAGTCTTGCACGTCGCCGTCTTTACCGACGTATTGGAACAGCGCGCCGAAGTATTCGCCTTCATCCGCTTGGGCAAAATCGCTGACCACCAGCTCGAAGCCGAAATATTTGGCGCGGGTTTTCATCACGTCCAAAGTTTGCGGATACACGCGCGCATCCACAAAGAAACGCTCGGATTTCACTTTGCCCACGCGGTGCGCCATCGCCATCGCTTCGGCGGCGGCGGTCGCTTCGTCCAACAAAGACGCGCCCGCCACAGGGAAACCGGTCAAATCGATGCACACCTGCTGGAAGTTCAACAACGCTTCCAAACGACCTTGGGCAATCTCCGCCTGATACGGCGTGTAGGCGGTGTACCAGCCCGGGTTTTCCAATACGTTGCGCAAAATCACGTTCGGCACGCGGGTCGGGTAATAACCCAAGCCGATATAGGACTTGTTGATCACGTTTTTCGACGCGATGCCTTTCAATTTCGCCAATGCGTCCGCCTCGGTCAGGGCTTCGGGCAAATCGAGTTCGGACGGCATACGGATGCTTTGCGGCAAGGTGTTGCCGACAAAGTCGTCCATGCTCTTCTCGCCGACAGCGGCAAGCAACGCCGCTTCGTCGCCGAAACTCAAATGGCGCGCGGCAAATTCGTTGGGGTTGAACAGTTCGGACAGTTTCATTTCTACTCCTTCGGGTTTGTAGGGCTGCCATCAGGCAGAATTTTTAGACATCGGATGATTCGGGCAAGGGTGGCACAAAAGGCGGGATAATGGCGGACAACGCGCCAGAATGCAGCAGGTCGGGACAAGCAGCGCCACAAGCGGCAGCGATAAGGGAAAGCCGCCGCCCAAAACCATGAAACCTGCAGGCACCAGCCAAGCCAAGGGATGAGCCGGAAGCGGAAAAACAACATTGAGCAGAACCAAAATCACGACAAACAGCGGCAGCCCCGCCATCAGGTTGGCACGCCTGTATGTTGCGTACGGGTCGGATGCTTCTTCAGGTTCGCAATATTCCATGATTTCAGCCTGTCCGGGCTTTATCCGCAGCAGGTTCGGACGGTCGGTCATGCCGTCTGAACCGGCAGGCCGTCTTTCTCAAAAAACGCCATACCGCTGCAACTTCATGCGGCTGTATGGCGTAGGTTTTGCACTTCAGACGGCATATGCGTCCCGAAGCAGTTTGGTGTCCCAGTCGGTTCATGATTATATAAACAACTTGGGTGCGGATAAACCTTTGTTTATCTAAACCCATGTTTTCTCAAAAATTGATTCAAATTTTCGGCGAATTTCCGATAGCCTTTGCCGTTGGCGTGGATTTGGTCGGATTTCAGATTATTATTGCCCAAAATTTCCGCCCACGCGCCGCCGAACAACGGAATGCCGTATTCCTCGGACAAATCCTCATACAGCGGATGGTCGCTCAAATGCCCGAACAACGCGCCCAGTGTGATGTGCGGCACGCCGACGAGGACGGCGGGAATGTTTTCCTTTTGCACGGTTTCGATGATTTTCGCGATATTGGCGCGGGTCTGCTCCTCGGGAACTTTGCGCAGAAAGTCGTTGCCGCCTATGCCGACAATCACAAGCTTGGGTTTGCGTGCCAACAGCGCGGGCAGGCGCGATAGGGCTTGCGCGGACGTATCGCCCGATACGCCGCCGTTGACAATATTCCAACCCGTCAGTTTTTGCAGTTGCGCGGGGTAGGATTCGCCGGGGTTTGCTCCGTAGCCGAAGGTGAGCGAATCGCCCAAGGCAAGCACGGTGCTTCCTTCGGGAATTTTGGCGTGGGTTCGGGCGGATTTTCTGCCGCAGGCGGTAAGAAGCAACGCGCCTGCGCCGAGGAGGAAGGTTCTTCTGTTCATTGGTTTTTCAGACGGCATCGAGCCATTTCGGGTGGTATTTCAGGGTTTTACGGTAAACCGGACAGCTTTCGGCGTGCGCGCCTTTGAGGTAGCCGGTACTCATCAGAAATTCGCCGACGATTTCGCCGCCGACGAATTTGAAATGTTTTTTAAAGAGTTTGACCCATTCGTCTTTGCTTCGCGGATGGTGCGCGTCGAGCCAGTTCTTGAACGAACCGTGTTCTTGTTGCAACGCTTGGATTTGCCGTGCATTGAAAATGGCGGCATCGATTTTCAGACGGTTGCGGACAATACCCGCATCGGTAAGCAGCCGTTCAATATCGGCTCCGCCAAATGCGGCGACCGTATCGATGTCGAAACCTTCAAATGCCGTCTGAAACGCCTGCCGCTTCTTCAGCATCAGCGTCCAACTTAATCCTGCCTGATTGATTTCCAACACCAGCCGTTCAAACAGTCCGTTGTCGTCCTTAATCGGAAAACCGTATTGCGTATCGTGGTAATGTTTGTTCGGGTTGTCGGTGTTTTCGGGAAGTGAGGCGGCAAATTCGCAATAGTTCACGGTTTACTCGACCATCTGTTGCGCCGCCTGTTTCAGTCCCTGTTCGAGTGCGGCGGTCATGGCGGCGTAGCCGTCACCCTGCTGTTCGGTTTCGATATGGAAGGGTCTGTTCGTACCGTCGGGTAGGACGGCGTAGCCGCTGATGAGGGTTTTGCCCGTGTAGCTGCCTTGGAATGCGTCGATATAGACCGTCCATTTGTCGGTACTGCCGCTGCGTGAGGCAGGAACAAAGGTGCGTGTGCTGTCCAAACGGTTGAATGCATTGCTCAACGCCGCTTCGAGCATATCGTCCAAGGTGTCTGCCCAAACATGGTTTTGTGCGGTGTTGATGCGGTAGGGGTCGGTTTGATAGACCAGTCCGCCGCGTTTGAGCGGTTCGGCAAGACGGACTTCGACGGCGGTTTCGCCGCCTTGCGTTGCAGGACGGATGTAGCGGCTGTCGGGCAACACGAAATATTGTGTGCTTTGCACAGTACCGCAGGCGGCAAGCGTCAGGGCGGCGGCGATGGGGAAAAGGCGCATTATCGGCTTCCTTTCGGGATAGGGTCTTTGCTGCTGTTGTTGAAAATCAGTGCGTTGGGTTTTTCTTTCAAAGTGTTAATGACGGGTTGAACGTCTTTTAAGGTTTTGTCCAAACTTTGCAGCGTATTTTGTACGTCTCCGTAGATAGGCGATTGAGGCGATACGCCTTGCAGGGTTATGCGCAACTCTTTCAGAGTTTGGTTCAGTTCGTTCGGGATGTTTTGCGTCTGCGGATTGCCGACCAGTTTGTCAATGGAGCTTAGGGCGGCATTGGCGGATTTGAGTGCGGACTTGAGTTCGGCGAGCGAGCCGTTCAATTCGGCAACGGTTTTATCCAATGGCAGATTGTTGAATTTGTCCAGCAAATCCGCCAATTTGGCCTGCAAGTCGTCCAAACCGCCGCCCCGTGTGGCGATGACGGTATCGCCTGCATAAACGGTATGCGGTCGCAGCTTGGGCGAGGCGGAAGGCTGATCGTTCAACTCAATCATTTTGCCGCCGGTCAGCAGGTTGTTGCTGGAGATGGTGGCGGTCAGGCCTTTGTTTAAGGCCGTCTGGAATTGTTGTTTCCAATGCTCTTTGCTTTGCTCGTCGGCATTGATTTCCAAACGGGAAGGCTCGATGCGGATGCGTACGGGAATCCAGCCGTTTTCAAACAGGTGCAGGCTGTCATTGCGGTCAAAATAAGGGACATCGGAAACCATGCCGACATTCAGCCCTTTGTATTCGACAGGCGAACCGACGGTCAGTCCGCGCACGGATTGTTTGAAAAACGCGGTGTAGTACAGCGAGCGGTCGTCAGGCAGGTTGGCGATTTCGCTGCGGCTGTCGTAAAGCGTGAAGCTGTCCTCGCTTTTGACGTTTTTACTGTTTTTGGTTTTCGGCGAATCAAATGAAATCGCGCCTGACAGCAGGGCAGGCAGAGGGGCGGAATTGAGTTTGATGCCGCTGCCTGTGGTTTCGATATTGATGCCGCTTTCCAGCCAAAAACGGCTGGCGGAATGAATCAGTTTGTCGTTGGGGCTTTGGATGAAGATGGTGTAATGCACGCTTTGGTCGGACGGGTCGAAATGCGCGCTTTCGATTTGCCCGACCATAAAGTTTTCATACAAAACAGGGCTGTTGACGTTGAGGATGCGGTCGTTTTTACCAATCAAATTCAAGCGCAGCCCGCTTTGCCCGATGGCGGTAACGGGCGGAATGTCCTGCACTTGGAACACGTCTTTTGCCTCGCCGCTTTTGCCGGGTGTAAAAGCGATGTACGAACCCGAAAGCAGCGTACCCAAACCGGTTACGCCGCTTTGGTCGATACGCGGCTTGACCACCCAGAACTGGGTATCGCTGCGGATGAGGCCGGATACGTCCGCATTGAGTTGGGCAGTAACTTCCACGCCTTTTTGGTCGTCGCGCAGTTTGATTCGGGTAACGCGTCCGACATCGATGCTCAATACCTTAATGACCGTATTGTTGACTTCGATGCCTTCCGCGCTGTCCATCAAGAGCGTAACCACAGGCCCCCTGTTGCGGATTTCCTTAACCCAAAGCCAGCCGCCGGCAATCAGCGCGATCAGCGGGACCAGCCAGACGGCGGAGAGGAAGGTGTTGTTTTTGCGGACGCGTGCTTGAGCGTGTCCGTTTGGAGGAGGGCTGTTGTCAGTCATATTTTTCCGTTTCGTTGAAAGCAATGCCGTCTGAAGCGCGTTTGTCCCAAAGCAGGCGCGGGTCGAAATAATAGGCGGACAGCATCGTCAGAATCACGACCAGGCAGAAATAGACTGCCGCACTGCCCGGAATGACGCGCGCGGCATAAGTGTGGAACGAACACATCAAAATAATAATCACAAAAATATCAATCATCGACCAGCGGCCGACCGCTTCGGTGATGCGGTAGAGGTGCGACAATTTCTTTGCGCCCGCCGGCAAAGCGAACCGTGCCGCCGCAATCAAAACCGACATTGCCGCAATCTTCAGCACCGGCACCAAAATACTCGCGCTGAAAATAACCGCCGCAATCAGCCTGTCGCCCTCGTCCCACATATAAGCGATGCCGCTAAAGATGGTGTTGGCCTCCGTGGCGGCAGGATTGGACGAAATCATAATCGGCAGGATATTGGCAGGGAAATACAAAACAACCGCCGCCGTCAGAAACGCCGACGAAATACTCAGACTTTTCGGCCGTCGGCGGTACAGTTCCGCGCCGCACACCCCGCAGGGGGATTCGGCACTGTCGCGGAAATACAGGCAGCGGCTGCAACAGGTTTTGCCTTCCGATGCCGTCTGAACCGCATTATTCCCCGTCAGCCGCCCGATTTGGAAATACACCCAATGCTGGGGAACCGATACCGAAGTCCGAATCAGCATAACCGACAGCGCGAACATCAGATAAAACGCCGGCCCGAAGCGAACCTTTGCCACAGACGAGAGCTTGATATACGCCACCAGAGTGGAAACAAAAAACACATCCACCATCATCGCCTGCCTCAAGCGCACCATCACACGCGTTGCCAAACGCAGCGCAGGATACGCCTGTTTCCGTATCAGCGCGGCATAGACATACAGGCACAGCAGCAGAAACAGAACCGGCGCGCCGAAAGTCAGCACAAACATCACTTCGGCCAAAAAACCATAATCCTGAAACACCATCAGGCGCATCATCTCGGGCAGCGAAAGGACGGATGCCGCACCCGGTATCCCGACCTCGATATACGTCATACTGTAAGCAAACGCCATCAAAATCAGCGAAGCCGCCGCATAGGCGGGCGGACCGGAAAAAGGGTGGCTGCCCACCCTGAAGAGTTTGTGTCCGCAACGGGGACAGAACGCCGCCTCTCCCTTGTCCAACTGGGGCACGTCTGTACGGCAGCCGCATTCCGGGCAATCTACCGTATGCGGCGGCAGGGCTTCGTCGCGGCAGTTGCCGCGAAGGCTGTGGGGGATATTTTCGGCAAACGGCTTCATCGGGAAAGTGGCAAATATAAATGGCGGCATTATAAAGGAAAAAAAGCGATACACCCAATCAGGATGCAAAACCGGCAGGTTCGGCAGTATGAACAAACCCTTGGTGTCCGGCAAAAATATTTTTTGAGCGGCTGCCCCTCCGGCCGACAAGCCTATTTGATAAAACCCCGATTTTGTAAATAATCATAAAATACCCGCTTAAAAATATAACGCAAATGATATTTTTTCGTAAAATATGTGATAATAAATTTCGTTTATGATTCTTTATTATTTTTGTATGCGGGCAAGTCCGGATTTTGCCCGCACCGCATCCTTATCCCTTACCGACAAAGGAGAACTTATGAGCGAAACCGAAAACCAAGCCCTGACGTTTGCCAAACGCCTGAAGGCGGATACCACGGCGGTTCACGACAGCGTGGATAACCTCGTTATGTCTGTCCAACCGTTTGTCAGCAAAGAAAACTACATCAAATTTTTGAAACTGCAATCCGTGTTCCACAAAGCGGTTGATCATATCTATAAAGACCCCGAGTTGAACAAAGCCATTTCCGAGCTGGAATACATGGCGCGATACGATGCCGTAACGCAAGACTTGAAAGACTTGGGCGAAGAGCCTTACAAATTCGACAAAGAATTGCCACACGAAACCGGCAACAAAGCCGTCGGCTGGCTTTATTGCGCCGAAGGATCCAATTTGGGCGCGGCATTTTTGTTCAAACACGCGCAAAAGCTGGATTACACCGGCGAACACGGCGCGCGCCACCTCGCTCCGCATCCGGACGGGCGCGGCAAACACTGGCGCGCCTTCGTCGAGCACCTGAATGCCCTGAACTTAACTCCGGAAGCAGAAGCAGAAGCCATTCAAGGCGCGCAGGAAGCGTTTGCTTTCTATAAAGTGATTCTGCGTGAAACCTTCGGTTTGCCGGAAGGAACAGAAGCCCCCGAAGGCATGATGCCGCACAGACATTAAAAATGGGGCTGTACTAGATTATCCCTAAATTCCACACCGATCCCGCAGGATTTTTAGCTGCCGGGACGGTGTGCCGGAGTTAAATCGAAATTCGCATTCCCTCAACAACGGCGGGAAAGGTTTACGATCGATTCCGTTGTATTTCCGCAAGGCGCGTTTTGCCTGATTCCAAAAGTTCCCAATGCCGTTAATGTGGTTCCGACGGTCTGCAAATTCCTTGGAACGGTTGATGCGGCAACGGGTAAAACCGCCCGCGTCCGACTTGCCGCGGCTGCCCGGGCTATCGGCATAAACAATACCGTCCGGCATGATTTTCTTTTTGACGGCAGGGGGCAACGTTTCAGGCTCGGCATCGTCCGCGGCAACGGTATAGGCCCGCCCGTTGCGTTTCGGAATGCCGAAGACAACCGCTTTTCCTGCCGCGCCGCGACCGCGTCTGCCTTTACGCCGTACGCCGAAACAGCTTCCGCCCGGCCCGGCGGGGCCCTCGAAAACCTCATCGGCAGCCAAGGCCAAACGATGGTTGGCAACCGTGCGGATTTTACGGTAAAACAGTGCCGCCGAATCGGGATGGATACCCAAAATATCGGCGGCAGAACGGGCGGTAACTTCCGGTACAAAAGAACGGAGCGGTTCTTTCTGTACTTCTTTCTTTAATTTGCAGTGTGTTATCTTCATATTTCGAGGGTAACATATCTGCCAATCTAGTACAGACCCTTAAAAATAATGAAACAAACAAGGCCTCGGCATAGATGTTTGCAGAGACCTTTAATTACACGACACAGATTTATTTGTACGGGTTGCTGTCTTATTAAATATTAATGATTATCAGAAAATTTATTATGAATTAACTGATGGATGAACAATCCATTACATCTTGAGTTGATAATATGAAACCATTACACATGCTTCCTATTGCCGCGCTGGTCGGCAGTATTTTCGGCAATCCGGTCTTGGCAGCGGATGAAGCTGCAACCGAAACCACACCCGTTAAAGCAGAGATAAAAGAAGTGCGCGTTAAAGACCAGCTTAATGCGCCTGCAACCGTGGAACGTGTCAACCTCGGCCGCATTCAACAGGAAATGATACGCGACAACAAAGACTTGGTGCGTTACTCCACCGACGTCGGCTTGAGCGATAGCGGCCGCCATCAAAAAGGCTTTGCTGTGCGCGGCGTGGAAGGCAACCGTGTCGGTGTCAGCATTGACGGCGTGAGCCTGCCTGATTCGGAAGAAAACTCACTGTATGCACGTTATGGCAACTTCAACAGCTCGCGCCTGTCTATCGACCCCGAACTCGTGCGCAACATCGAAATCGCGAAGGGCGCTGACTCTTTCAATACCGGTAGCGGCGCATTGGGTGGCGGCGTGAATTACCAAACCCTGCAAGGCCATGATTTGCTGTTGGACGACAGGCAATTCGGCGTGATGATGAAAAACGGTTACAGCAGCCGCAACCGCGAATGGACAAATACACTCGGTTTCGGTGTGAGCAACGACCGCGTGGATGCCGCTTTGCTGTATTCGCAACGTCGCGGTCATGAGACCGAAAGCGCGGGCGAGCGTGGCTATCCGGTAGAGGGTGCTGGCAGCGGAGCGAATATCCGTGGTTCGGCACGCGGTATCCCTGATCCGTCCAAACACAAATACCACAACTTCTTGGGTAAGATTGCTTATCAAATCAACGACAAGCACCGCATCGGCGCATCGTTTAACGGCCAGCAGGGGCATAATTACACGATTTGAAGAGTCTTATAACCTGACCGCTTCTTCCTGGCGCGAAGCCGATGACGTAAACAGACGGCGCAATGCCAACCTCTTTTACGAATGGACGCCTGATTCAAATTGGTTGTCGTCTTTGAAGGCGGACTTCGATTATCAGAAAACCAAAGTGGCGGCGGTTAACAACAAAGGCTCGTTCCCGATGGATTATTCCACCTGGACGCGCAACTATAAATCAGAAGGATTTGGACGAAATATACAACCGCAGCATGGACACCCGATTCAAACGTTTTACTTTGCGTATGGACAGCCAACCGTTGCAACTGGGCGGCCAACATCGCTTGTCGTTTAAAACTTTCGCCAGTCGGCGTGAGTTTGAAAACTTAAACCGCGACGATTATTACTTCAGCGGACAGATATCCCGTACTACCAGCTCGATTCAACACCCTGTGAAAACCACTAATTATGGTTTCTCACTGTCTGATCAAATCCAATGGAACGACGTGTTCAGCAGCCGTGCAGATATCCGTTACGATCATACCAAAATGACGCCTCAGGAATTGAATGCCGAGTGTCATGCTTGTGACAAAACACCGCCTGCAGCCAATACTTATAAAGGCTGGAGCGGATTTGTCGGTTTGGCGGCGCAACTGAATCAGGCTTGGCATGTCGGTTACGACATTACTTCCGGCTACCGTGTCCCCAATGCGTCCGAAGTGTATTTCACTTACAACCACGGTTCGGGTAATTGGCTGCCCAATCCCAACCTGAAAGCCGAGCGCAGCACCACCCACACCCTGTCTCTGCAAGGCCGCAGCGAAAAAGGTACTTTGGATGCCAACCTGTATCAAAACAATTACCGCAACTTCTTGTCTGAAGAGCAGAAGCTGACCACCAGCGGCGATGTCGGCTGTACTCAGATGAATTACTACTACGGTATGTGTAGCAATCCTTATTCCGAAAAACCGGAATGGCAGATGCAAAATATCGATAAGGCCCGAATCCGTGGTCTTGAGCTGACAGGCCGTCTGAATGTGGACAAAATAGCGTCTTTTGTTCCTGAGGGCTGGAAATTGTTCGGCTCGCTGGGTTATGCGAAAAGCAAACTGTCGGGCGACAACAGCCTGCTGTCCACACAGCCGCCGAAAGTGATTGCCGGTGTCGACTACGAAGCCCGAGCGAAAAATGGGGTGTGTTCTCCCGCCTGACTTATCTGGGTGCGAAAAAGGCCAAAGACGCGCAATACACCGTTTATGAAAACAAGGGCCGGGGTACGCCTTTGCAGAAAAAGGTAAAAGATTACCCGTGGCTGAACAAGTCGGCTTATGTGTTTGATATGTACGGCTTCTACAAACCGGCTAAAAACCTGACTTTGCGTGCAGGCGTATATAATGTGTTCAACCGCAAATACACCACTTGGGATTCCCTGCGCGGTTTGTATAGCTACAGCACCACCAACGCGGTCGACCGAGATGGCAAAGGCTTAGACCGCTACCGCGCCTCAGGCCGTAATTACGCCGTATCGCTGGAATGGAAGTTTTAATCTAGTATTATTGGATTAATTGCCTCGTTGGGGATTAAAGCTGTCCGAATTGTTTTCAGGAACTCATTCGGACGGCTTTTTACCGTAAATCTGTGTGATGGGGTTTTATATTGATACAGTATCCGAACTCAGGGCAGGGAGTAATGTTGCAGGATTAAAAATGCCGTCTGAAAAATGTTTCAGACGGCATTTTTTGATTGCCGATATGTTAACGGACGACATTGGCGCGCATGACCGCGCGGACGTGGAACGAACCTGCCTGACAGTCGTATTGTCCGCCTTGCAGCGATTGCTTGCCAAAGTAGCTGTGGAAGCCGGTAACACTGCGCCCGCCGAGTTTGCCGGCGGTCTGCTGGAATTTGCGGGCGGCATTGATTAGGGCGTGTTCGCAGGCCTCGGAGTCGGATTTGCCAACGCCGTTTGCCGCTTGCCGTGTAACTAGATTCCTGCCGTTTGCAACCGGTACGCCGCCGCCGAAGCTGACGGGAATCCCTGATTCCAATACGCCGGCGGCGGTGGCTGCATTTATTGCCGCCTGACCGTTGCTACAACGGTAAATGATGTTTTTGCCGCCTCCTGCGGTGTCTCCGCGGATAACTTTGCATGATTCTCCGGCCGGTGTCCCGGCGGATGCCGTGTGCGCGTTTTTAAGCGCGCGGCCGGATTGGCAGGCTGCCAGCATCAGGGCGGCGGCGGAGAGTATGAGGATTTTTTATGTCGGATGTCCTTGTTTGCTGTGGGAAATCATTGCCATTGTACAGTAAGATTCAACAAAATGCCGTCTGAAAACGGGGTTCGGACGGCATTGTGGCTCAGGGGTTCAACACGCGTGCGATGAGGGCTTTTTCTTTGCCCTGCATATTGGGGATTTTGACCTGAATGCCGTTGCCCGGGGCAACATCGACAGGTTGGCCTTTGCGGGTCATTTGTTCCAATTTGATGGTTTGGTTGCCGCTCGGGTGGATGATTTCGAGCGAATCGCCGACGGCGAAGCGGTTTTTAACTTCGATGGTCGCCCAGCCATTTTCGTCGATTTCGGTAACGTGTCCGACGTATTGGCTTTGTTTGGCGGTGGAATGGCCGCTGAGGTAGTTTTGATAATCCTGAGTTTGGTGGCGTTCGAGGAAGCCGCTGGTGTAGCCTCGGTTGGCAAGGCCTTCGAGTTCGCTCAACAGGCTGTAATCAAACGGACGGCCTGCGACGGCATCGTGAATCGCTTTGCGGTAGGACTGGGCGACGCGGGCGACGTAGTAGAGAGACTTGGTACGGCCTTCGACTTTGAGGCTGTCCACACCGATTTTGGCGAGTTTTTCGACGACTTCGATACCGCGAAGATCTTTGGAGTTCATGATGTAGGTGCCGTGTTCGTCTTCCATAATCGGCATCATCTCGCCCGGGCGGTTGGATTCTTCAATCAGGAAAACTTTGTCGGCGTAGGGATGGCGTTTTTGACCGTTGATGCCTTCAAAGTTTTGGTTGGCTTCTTCTTGGGCTTTTTCAAAGTTGAAACCTTGCAGAAGCTGGGCATCGCCTGCCTCGCTTTCCGTGGCGTTGTGGACTTTGTAGTCCCAACGGCAGGAGTTGGTGCAGGTGCCTTGGTTGGGATCGCGGTGGTTGAAATAGCCCGACAACAGGCAGCGGCCTGAGTAGGCGATGCACAATGCGCCGTGGATGAAGACTTCGAGTTCGATGTCGGGGCATTCTTGGCGGATTTCGGCAATTTCTTCCATGCCCAATTCGCGTGACAGGATGATGCGTTCGACACCAATGTTCTGCCAAAATTTCACGCCCCAGTAGTTGGTGGTGTTCGCCTGTACGGACAGATGGATCGGCATTTCCGGCCATTTTTCGCGCACGGTCATAATTAAACCCGGATCCGCCATAATCAGCGCGTCGGGTTTCATGGCAATCAGCGGCTCCATGTCGGCAACGAAGGTTTTGAGTTTGGAATTGTGCGGCAGGGTGTTGACGGTCAAAAAGAATTTTTTGTTGCGTTCGTGCGCTTCTTTAATGCCTTGCTCGAGGACGTCGAGTTTGGCAAATTCGTTGTTGCGGGCGCGCAGGGAGTAACGCGGGCTGCCGGCGTAAACGGCATCTGCGCCGTAATCGTAGGCGGCGCGCATTCTTTCCAATCCGCCGGCGGGCAATAAGAGTTCGGGTGCTTTCATCGTGTTTCCTTTTCGGTTGAAACCCCGCCCTTTAGGGCGGCAGGATCAGACTTTGTTTGGGAGGGGCGTAACCCCTTCCGAATCAGGACGACATAATAGGGCGGTGCTTTATGTGTCGTCCTGTGTGTTGAAGCATGATTTGTATGCTTTGTAAAAATGTTTCAGACGGCATTGCTGCAAATGCCGTCTGAAGGGTGTTTGAAGATGGGCGGATTATCCGCCTTTTCGTGTTCGCGGTCAATTTTGCCGGGAAATTTATAAGGATTTATCAAGTATTTGCCTTCTTGGGATACAATGCGGCAGTTTGAGTGCGAGAGAGAATATGATGAATCCCAAAATCGTGTTTTTCGACATTGACGATACGCTGTACCGCAAATATACGGATACCTTGCGCCCTTCCGTGAAAACGGCGGTGGCGGCTTTGCGCGGCAAAGGTATATTGACGGCGTTGGCAACGGGGCGGTCTTTGGCGACGATTCCCGAAAAGGTCAGGGACATGATGGCGGAAACGGGTATGGATGCCGTGGTAACGATAAACGGACAGTTTGCGCTGCTGCACGGTAAAACTGTGCGCGAAGTACCGATGGATACCGGTTTGATGGGCAGGGTTTGTGCGCATTTGGATGGCTTGGGCATGGATTATGCGTTTGTCGGCGGAGAGGGGATCGCCGTGTCCGCGCTGTCGGAATGCGTGTGCCGCGCCTTGCAGCATATCGCCAGCGATTTTTTTGCCGATAAGGATTATTTTTCAAGCAAACCGGTGTATCAGATGCTGGTGTTTGCGGAGGAAAACGAAATGCCGCTTTGGTCGGATATTGTGGAACGGGAAGGCTTGAAAACGGTGCGCTGGCACGAGGAAGCGGTCGATCTGCTGCCTGCGGGAATGTCGAAAACAGACGGCATCAGAAGCGTGGTTGAAGCATTGGGTTTGGAAATGGCAGACGTGATGGCGTTCGGCGACGGTTTGAACGATGTGGAAATGCTGTCTGAAGTCGGGTTCGGCGTGGCAATGGGTAACGGGGAACAGGCAGCGAAAGAAGCGGCGAAATATGTTTGCCCCGGCGTTGATGAAGACGGCGTGTTGAGGGGCTTGCAAGATTTGGGTGTGATTTGAACGTATAATAACAACCCTGCCGGTTTCAGACGGCAGGGTCGGTTTTCAGCCTTTCATGCAGCCTTCGTTTTGAAGCAGGGTAAATAAGGGCGCGCCACTTGCGCGGATATTCTTGCCGCCTTGAAGGTCGGTAAATTCCAAAATGGCGGCGGCTTCGACAATTTCCCCGCCGAGTTTGCGGATCAGTTCCAGCCCGGCAAGCATTGTGCCGCCCGTGGCAACCAAATCATCGACCAGCAGGACGCGCGAACCGGGTTTGACGGCATCGGTGTGGATTTCCACCGCAGCTTCCCCGTATTCGAGCGCGTAGCTTTGCGATACGGTTTCAAAAGGCAGCTTGCCTTTTTTGCGGATGGGGACGAAGCCGACGTTGAGCTGGTAGGCGAGTGCCGCGCCGATAATGAAGCCGCGCGCGTCCAAGCCGGCAACGATGTCGATTTTCTGATCCATATAGCGGTAAACCAGCAAATCGACCAAAAGGCGGAAGTATTCCGCACTTTGCAGGACGGGCGTGATGTCGTGGAATAAGATGCCTTTTTGCGGCCAGTTTTCGATTTTGCGGATTTTGTCGGCAAGCGCGCCGACACTCATAGCTTCGGGATGAACCAGCATTGCGTGTTCCAAGTTTGATGTTTTTAACGCCATATTGTAGCCGTCAGCCTGCCGCTTGCCAAATCAATCAAAACAATAGCGGCAAAATATGGGCATCGGCAAATATGAAATAGGGTGTCCGTTGTGATACAATCGGTTGGAAAATATACAGGTAAAAAATATGTCCGCTTATCGAAAAGGCAACATCTTTATCATTTCGGCCGCTTCCGGCACGGGCAAAACCACGCTGGTGTCGCGGCTGTTGGCAAACCATAACGGTTTGCGCGTTTCCGTGTCGCATACGACGCGCCCGCCGCGTGAAGGCGAAGCAAACGGCGTACATTATCACTTTGTTTCCAAAGAAGAGTTTGAATCGCTTATCGCGCAGGAGGCTTTTTTGGAATACGCAGACGTATTCGGCAACTATTACGGCACAAGCACGGAGGGCGTGAATGCGTTGGCGGCGGCAGGCTATGACGTGATTTTGGAAATCGACGTTCAGGGCGCGGCGCAGGTTCGCAACGCGCTGCCGGAAGCTGTCGGTATCTTTATCCTGCCGCCTTCTTTCGACGTGCTTGCCGCGCGCCTCAAAGGGCGCGGGACGGACAGTCGGGAAGTTATCCAAAGGAGGCTGTCGAAGGCAAGGCATGAAATCGAACAGTCCGTATTGTTCGACTTTGTCGTGGTCAATGACGACCTGGAGAAGGCGGAGGGGGATTTGCTTCATATTGTGAATGCCTGCCGTCTGAAAAGGTCGCGGCAACTGGGATTTATTGCAGATTTGTTGGAAAATTCCTAAAAACCGCGAAAATATCCGGTTTCCCAATTTAAATATTTTTGAAAGAAAGCAAATAATATGGCACGTATTACCACCGAAGACTGTACCGGAAAAATTTCCAACCATTTTGACCTGACATTGGTAGCGGCCCGTCGGGCCCGCCAGCTTGAAAATGGCAATACGCCGCTTGTGGACGATGTCCGCAATAACAAACCGACCGTTACCGCCTTAAGGGAAATCGCAGCCGGGCATATCGGTACGGAACTGTTGACGCGCAATAAATAAATTCTGCCGGAAACGCACGCCGGCACACTCTGCCGCCGTGCAGTCCGACGGTTTGAAATGAAAAAACACATACATCCCGAAAGCCGTCTGAAATGCCCGCCCCCCAACCTTCCGCCCCTTACGACCCCCTGACCGCCGAAGCGCGTACCCTGCTTTTCCATACCGCCTCCTACCTCAAGCCCGAGGAACAGGCGGAGCTTGAAAAAGCTGTCGCCTATGCGTTTCGCGCCCACGACGGGCAAACCCGCAAAAGCGGGGATCCCTACATCACGCATCCGATTGCCGTTGCGACGCAGCTCGCCCTTTGGCATATGGACATACAGGGTCTTTGTGCAGGCGTGATGCACGACGTATTGGAAGATACGGGCGTGACAAAAGGGGAAATGGCGGCGGTGTTCGGCAATACTGTTGCCGAGATGGTGGACGGGCTGTCCAAACTCGAAAAACTCAAATTTGAAGATCATGCGGAACATCAGGCGGAGAGTTTCCGCAAACTGATTTTGGCGATGACCAAAGATGTGCGCGTCATCGTTGTCAAACTTGCCGACCGCCTGCACAATATGCGGACGCTCGGTTCGATGCGCCCGGACAAACGCCGCCGGATTGCAAGGGAAACCCTTGAAATCTACGCACAGATTGCCAACCGCATAGGTCTGAATAATGCGTATCGGGAGCTTCAGGATTTATCGTTCCAAAACCTGCATCCCAACCGCTACGAGACTTTAAAAAAAGCGATGGACAAGAGCCGGAAGAACAGGCAGGACGTTGTCGGCAAAGTTTTGCGCGCGTTCGGCCAGCGGCTGGTAGGCGCGAATATAGAGGCCAAAATCAAAGGCAGGGAAAAAAACCTGTACGGCATCCATCAGAAAATGATGGCGAAAAAGCTGCGCTTTGCCGAGGTTATGGATATTTACGGTTTCCGCGTCATTGTCAACAGCATTCCCGCCTGTTATGCCGCACTCGGCACATTGCACACCCTCTATCAGCCCAAGCCCGGACGGTTCAAAGACTATATCGCCATTCCGAAAAGCAACGGTTATCAAAGTCTGCATACGATTTTGGTCGGCCCCTACGGCTTGCCGATTGAAGTTCAGATACGCACGCGGGAAATGGATGCCGTGGCGGAAGGCGGTATTGTCGGCCATTGGAGCTATAAATCAGATTCCAAAACGGTCGATCAGGCAGTGCTGCACACCAATCAATGGTTGAAAAACATTTTAGACTTGCAGGCAAGCAGCGCCAATGCCATTGAGTTTCTCGAACACGTCAAAGTCGATTTGTTTCCGAACGAAATCTACATCCTTACTCCGAAAGGAAAAATCCTAACTTTGCCCAAAGGGGCAACGCCTGTCGATTTTGCTTATGCGGTGCATACCGACATTGGGCATAAAACAGTTGCCGCGCGTGTCAATAATGTGATGATGCCGCTGCGTACGAAGCTCAAAACCGGTGATTCTGTTGAAATTATCACATCCGAACACGCCAAACCCAATCCCGCGTGGTTGAATTTCGCCGTGTCCGGCAGGGCGCGCAGTGCCATACGCCAATATATTAAAAATCTTAACCGGCACGATGCGGTCGTTTTGGGAGAGAGCCTCTTACAAAAAGCCTTGTCCAGTTTGCTGCCCAAAGATGTCCTGCTTTCAGACGGCATCAAAGAAAAATACCTTGCCGATCTCAACGACAAACAGACTTCATTTGAGGAAGTGCTGTACAACGTCGGTATGGGGCATACCCTGCCTGTTTATGTCGCCATGCATATCGCCGAATTGGCAGGGGAGCATTTCGGCAGCGAGGTCAGGCTCAGTTCCATTAAAGTTGATGGTCAGGAAAGCGGGCATATTCATTTTGCAGAGTGCTGCCACCCTGTTCCCGGCGATTCCATCCGTTTGCTGTTGGTTAAGGGAAAAGGCATGATTATCCATAGGGATACCTGCCCGACGTTGTTGAAGTCCGATCCCGAACAGCAGCTGGATGCAGACTGGGAAAATATGAACGGGCAGAACTACCGTGTCGGGCTTCAAGTCCAATCGGAAGACAGCCACGGCCTGTTGGCATTAATGGCGCAAGCGATTTCCGATTCCGGTGCGGACATCGAGTCGGTCGAAACACCGTCTAAATCCCAGTCGGGAACGGAAGGTTTTGTCGAATTCAAATTCTTATTGAAAGTCAAGAATTTGGATCAGTTGAATCAGATTATTCAAAATCTGCACAGCATCCCATATATCCGCAAAGTCATCAGAAGTTGAAGCAGGTAAAACGGGTTGCCTGTTAATCAAAAGGCAACCCGTTTTATGGTTTATCCGTTCAATTGCTTATTTGTTCAAATATACGGCAAGCCTTTCAACAATCCGCATTGCCGCTTCATCTTTACTTGTTTCGGGGAAAGACAACTCCGCATCATCATCTATGATAACAATTTGGTTGGTTGTCTTGCCCATCGCGATTGAAACATCATTGGCAACTATCACCGGTATTTTTTTCTTAATACGTTTTTCCCGCGCATATGCCATTACATTCTCCGTTTCAGCGGCAAAACCGATGCAGAACGGCGGGTTCGGCAATGAGGCAATAGAAGCCAAAGTATCGGGGTTCTCATCCAATTCGATGGATAACGGTTTGGCATTTTTATCTTTTTTGAATTTTTGCGTACTCCTGTTTTTAACCTTATAGTCTGAGACGGCGGCAACAGAAATAAAAGCATCTTGTTTTTCAATCAAACGATGTACTGCGCGATGCATATCTTCGGCACTGACGGCTTGAACCGTATCGGATATGCCGAAAGGCAGCGTGGTTTGAAGCTGTCCGTGAATCAGGCTGATTTCCGCACCGGCGGCACGGCACGCCCGCGCCAAAGCTACGCCCATTTTTCCGCTGGAGGTATTTGTGATGCCCCTGACAGGGTCAATGGCTTCAAATGTCGCACCTGCGGTAATCAAGATTTTCTTGTCCCTTAAAATTTTCGGTGTCCACAAGTCTGGAAGCAAATCCAGCAATTCGGCAGGTTCCGGCATCCTTCCCATACCATTTTCTCTGCAAGCCTGTTCGCCCAAGCCCGGCATATAGACAGTAATGCCGTCTGAAACCAGTTGTGCGATATTCCGTTGGTTGGCAGGATTCAGCCACATTTCCACATTCATCGCGGGAGCGATGGCAAGAGGGCATTTCCGTGCGGCTGCCAGATTGGTCAGTAGGTTATCTGCCACGCCGTTACAGATTTTTGCCACGGTATTCATACTTGCCGGCGCAATCAGAAAAACATCCGCATTCCGGGTCAGGTTGATATGTTCCATACCGTTTGAACCGTTGCCGCCGTGCGTGTCGGTCAGAACGGGATTGCCGCTCAAAGCCTGAAAAGTCAGCGGAGAAACAAATTCAGTTGCCGAGCGGCTCATAACCACCGTAACCGAATGCCCCTGTTTTTTCAGCAGTCGCACCAACTCGCAAGACTTATACGCCGCAATACTGCCCGTTACACCTAAAAGAATATGTTTGCCCATTTTGACAATTTCTAATTACGAAGAAAAAACAGCAGCCATTCTATAACAAAGTACGGATACATTAGTTACCGTTTGGATACGAAATGCCGTCTGAAGCCCCGAGTTTCAGGCGGCATATTCACAAAGGCGCATCAGCCGGAGGAGAAGAGGGGGTTGTTGGAGGCGGCGCAGCGTTTGGCGGAGATAAAAAACCTTATCCGACAGCGACATGACGAATTTCCCCAAAAAAATCCCGCTGAAAGTATTGACTGTTTTCCCCTGCGGGCGTATAGTTCGGTTCTTCGCCGCTGCCGAAGCGGCGGACGAACTGAAAAGTATAGCACGGAATGTCGGAAATATCGAGAGATATCTTAGACAGGCGGAAGGGATACTTTATAATTTCGCAACGCTCTTTAACAAAACAGATTACCGATAAGTGTGAGTGCCTTGGGCCTCGCACTGTTTGAAAGACAGACGAGATGATGTTTTGAACATTGTCCTGTCGGTTTCTTTGAAGCAGACCAGAAGTTAAAAAGTTAGAGATTGAACATAAGAGTTTGATCCTGGCTCAGATTGAACGCTGGCGGCATGCTTTACACATGCAAGTCGGACGGCAGCACAGGGAAGCTTGCTTCTCGGGTGGCGAGTGGCGAACGGGTGAGTAACATATCGGAACGTACCGGGTAGCGGGGGATAACTGATCGAAAGATCAGCTAATACCGCATACGTCTTGAGAGGGAAAGCAGGGGACCTTCGGGCCTTGCGCTATCCGAGCGGCCGATATCTGATTAGCTGGTTGGCGGGGTAAAGGCCCACCAAGGCGACGATCAGTAGCGGGTCTGAGAGGATGATCCGCCACACTGGGACTGAGACACGGCCCAGACTCCTACGGGAGGCAGCAGTGGGGAATTTTGGACAATGGGCGCAAGCCTGATCCAGCCATGCCGCGTGTCTGAAGAAGGCCTTCGGGTTGTAAAGGACTTTTGTCAGGGAAGAAAAGGCCGTTGCCAATATCGGCGGCCGATGACGGTACCTGAAGAATAAGCACCGGCTAACTACGTGCCAGCAGCCGCGGTAATACGTAGGGTGCGAGCGTTAATCGGAATTACTGGGCGTAAAGCGGGCGCAGACGGTTACTTAAGCAGGATGTGAAATCCCCGGGCTCAACCCGGGAACTGCGTTCTGAACTGGGTGACTCGAGTGTGTCAGAGGGAGGTGGAATTCCACGTGTAGCAGTGAAATGCGTAGAGATGTGGAGGAATACCGATGGCGAAGGCAGCCTCCTGGGATAACACTGACGTTCATGTCCGAAAGCGTGGGTAGCAAACAGGATTAGATACCCTGGTAGTCCACGCCCTAAACGATGTCAATTAGCTGTTGGGCAACTTGATTGCTTGGTAGCGTAGCTAACGCGTGAAATTGACCGCCTGGGGAGTACGGTCGCAAGATTAAAACTCAAAGGAATTGACGGGGACCTGCACAAGCGGTGGATGATGTGGATTAATTCGATGCAACGCGAAGAACCTTACCTGGTTTTGACATGTGCGGAATCCTCCGGAGACGGAGGAGTGCCTTCGGGAGCCGTAACACAGGTGCTGCATGGCTGTCGTCAGCTCGTGTCGTGAGATGTTGGGTTAAGTCCCGCAACGAGCGCAACCCTTGTCATTAGTTGCCATCATTCGGTTGGGCACTCTAATGAGACTGCCGGTGACAAGCCGGAGGAAGGTGGGGATGACGTCAAGTCCTCATGGCCCTTATGACCAGGGCTTCACACGTCATACAATGGTCGGTACAGAGGGTAGCCAAGCCGCGAGGCGGAGCCAATCTCACAAAACCGATCGTAGTCCGGATTGCACTCTGCAACTCGAGTGCATGAAGTCGGAATCGCTAGTAATCGCAGGTCAGCATACTGCGGTGAATACGTTCCCGGGTCTTGTACACACCGCCCGTCACACCATGGGAGTGGGGGATACCAGAAGTAGGTAGGGTAACCGCAAGGAGCCCGCTTACCACGGTATGCTTCATGACTGGGGTGAAGTCGTAACAAGGTAGCCGTAGGGGAACCTGCGGCTGGATCACCTCCTTTCTAGAGAAAGAAGGGGCTTTAGGCATTCACACTTATCGGTAAACTGAAAAGATGCGGAAGAAGCTTGAGTGAAGGCAAGGTTCGCTTAAGAAGGGAAACCGGGTTTGTAGCTCAGCTGGTTAGAGCACACGCTTGATAAGCGTGGGGTCGGAGGTTCAAGTCCTCCCAGACCCACCAAGAACGGGGGCATAGCTCAGTTGGTAGAGCACCTGCTTTGCAAGCAGGGGGTCATCGGTTCGATCCCGTTTGCCTCCACCAAAACTTTACAAATGAAAGCAAGTTTGCTGTTTTTAGCAGCTTATTTTGATTTGCGAAGTAGAATAACGACGCATCGATCTTTAACAAATTGGAAAGCCGAAATCAACAAACAAAGACAATGAGTTTGTTTTGATTTTTTATTCTTTGCAAAGGATAAAAAATCTCTCGCAAGAGAAAAGAAAACAAACATAGTATTTGGGTGATGATTGTATCGACTTAATCCTGAAACACAAAAGGCAGGATTAAGACACAACAAAGCAGTAAGCTTTATCAAAGTAGGGATTTCAAGTTTGCTTACTTAGTCAACGGGTAGGTAAACGAAGTCAAAGAAGTTCTTGAAATGATAGAGTCAAGTGAATAAGTGCATCAGGCGGATGCCTTGGCGATGATAGGCGACGAAGGACGTGTAAGCCTGCGAAAAGCGCGGGGGAGCTGGCAATAAAGCTATGATTCCGCGATGTCCGAATGGGGAAACCCACTGCATTCTGTGCAGTATCCTAAGTTGAATACATAGGCTTAGAGAAGCGAACCCGGAGAACTGAACCATCTAAGTACCCGGAGGAAAAGAAATCAACCGAGATTCCGCAAGTAGTGGCGAGCGAACGCGGAGGAGCCTGTACGTAATAACTGTCGAGATAGAAGAACAAGCTGGGAAGCTTGACCATAGCGGGTGACAGTCCCGTATTCGAAATCTCAACAGCGGTACTAAGCGTACGAAAAGTAGGGCGGGACACGTGAAATCCTGTCTGAATATGGGGGGACCATCCTCCAAGGCTAAATACTCATCATCGACCGATAGTGAACCAGTACCGTGAGGGAAAGGCGAAAAGAACCCCGGGAGGGGAGTGAAACAGAACCTGAAACCTGATGCATACAAACAGTGGGAGCGCCCTAGTGGTGTGACTGCGTACCTTTTGTATAATGGGTCAACGACTTACATTCAGTAGCGAGCTTAACCGGATAGGGGAGGCGTAGGGAAACCGAGTCTTAATAGGGCGATGAGTTGCTGGGTGTAGACCCGAAACCGAGTGATCTATCCATGGCCAGGTTGAAGGTGCCGTAACAGGTACTGGAGGACCGAACCCACGCATGTTGCAAAATGCGGGGATGAGCTGTGGGTAGGGGTGAAAGGCTAAACAAACTCGGAGATAGCTGGTTCTCCCCGAAAACTATTTAGGTAGTGCCTCGAGCAAGACACTGATGGGGGTAAAGCACTGTTATGGCTAGGGGGTTATTGCAACTTACCAACCCATGGCAAACTCAGAATACCATCAAGTGGTTCCTCGGGAGACAGACAGCGGGTGCTAACGTCCGTTGTCAAGAGGGAAACAACCCAGACCGCCGGCTAAGGTCCCAAATGATAGATTAAGTGGTAAACGAAGTGGGAAGGCACAGACAGCCAGGATGTTGGCTTAGAAGCAGCCATCATTTAAAGAAAGCGTAATAGCTCACTGGTCGAGTCGTCCTGCGCGGAAGATGTAACGGGGCTCAAATCTATAACCGAAGCTGCGGATGCCGGTTTACCGGCATGGTAGGGGAGCGTTCTGTAGGCTGATGAAGGTGCATTGTAAAGTGTGCTGGAGGTATCAGAAGTGCGAATGTTGACATGAGTAGCGATAAAGCGGGTGAAAAGCCCGCTCGCCGAAAGCCCAAGGTTTCCTACGCAACGTTCATCGGCGTAGGGTAAGTCGGCCCCTAAGGCGAGGCAGAAATGCGTAGTCGATGGGAAACAGGTTAATATTCCTGTACTTGATTCAAATGCGATGTGGGGACGGAGAAGGTTAGGTTGGCAAGCTGTTGGAATAGCTTGTTTAAGCCGGTAGGTGGAAGACTTAGGCAAATCCGGGTTTTCTTAACACCGAGAAGTGATGACGAGTGTCTACGGACACGAAGCAACCGATACCACGCTTCCAGGAAAAGCCACTAAGCTTCAGTTTGAATCGAACCGTACCGCAAACCGACACAGGTGGGCAGGATGAGAATTCTAAGGCGCTTGAGAGAACTCGGGAGAAGGAACTCGGCAAATTGATACCGTAACTTCGGGAGAAGGTATGCCCTCTAAGGTTAAGGACTTGCTCCGTAAGCCCCGGAGGGTCGCAGAGAATAGGTGGCTGCGACTGTTTATTAAAAACACAGCACTCTGCCAACACGAAAGTGGACGTATAGGGTGTGACGCCTGCCCGGTGCCGGAAGGTTAATTGAAGATGTGCAAGCATCGGATCGAAGCCCCGGTAAACGGCGGCCGTAACTATAACGGTCCTAAGGTAGCGAAATTCCTTGTCGGGTAAGTTCCGACCCGCACGAATGGCGTAACGATGGCCACACTGTCTCCTCCCGAGACTCAGCGAAGTTGAAGTGGTTGTGAAGATGCAATCTACCCGCTGCTAGACGGAAAGACCCCGTGAACCTTTACTGTAGCTTTGCATTGGACTTTGAAGTCACTTGTGTAGGATAGGTGGGAGGCTTGGAAGCAGAGACGCCAGTCTCTGTGGAGTCGTCCTTGAAATACCACCCTGGTGTCTTTGAGGTTCTAACCCAGACCCGTCATCCGGGTCGGGGACCGTGCATGGTAGGCAGTTTGACTGGGGCGGTCTCCTCCCAAAGCGTAACGGAGGAGTTCGAAGGTTACCTAGGTCCGGTCGGAAATCGGACTGATAGTGCAATGGCAAAAGGTAGCTTAACTGCGAGACCGACAAGTCGGGCAGGTGCGAAAGCAGGACATAGTGATCCGGTGGTTCTGTATGGAAGGGCCATCGCTCAACGGATAAAAGGTACTCCGGGGATAACAGGCTGATTCCGCCCAAGAGTTCATATCGACGGCGGAGTTTGGCACCTCGATGTCGGCTCATCACATCCTGGGGCTGTAGTCGGTCCCAAGGGTATGGCTGTTCGCCATTTAAAGTGGTACGTGAGCTGGGTTTAAAACGTCGTGAGACAGTTTGGTCCCTATCTGCAGTGGGCGTTGGAAGTTTGACGGGGGCTGCTCCTAGTACGAGAGGACCGGAGTGGACGAACCTCTGGTGTACCGGTTGTAACGCCAGTTGCATAGCCGGGTAGCTAAGTTCGGAAGAGATAAGCGCTGAAAGCATCTAAGCGCGAAACTCGCCTGAAGATGAGACTTCCCTTGCGGTTTAACCGCACTAAAGGGTCGTTCGAGACCAGGACGTTGATAGGTGGGGTGTGGAAGCGCGGTAACGCGTGAAGCTAACCCATACTAATTGCCCGTGAGGCTTGACTCTATCATTTGAAGGACTTCAAGAGATAAAAGCTTACTGACTGATTCAGTCATTACCGAATATATTGATTAAGGCTTTACCGATTTGCAACAGTTTAAGTTTGGCGGCCATAGCGAGTTGGTCCCACGCCTTCCCATCCCGAACAGGACCGTGAAACGACTCAGCGCCGATGATAGTGTGGTTCTTCCATGCGAAAGTAGGTCACTGCCAAACACCCTTTCAGAAAACCCCCGGATATCCGGGGGTTTTTGCTTTGCCCGGAAAAAATGTCGGGGATGGCGGGACGGCATCTGTACGGTGTCCGGTCGGGTTTGCGGAGGAACGGCTTGAAACTTTGGGATATTCATTTTAGAATGACCCGTTTTATAGCGGATTAACAAAAATCAGGACAAGGCGGCGGGCCGCAGGCAGTACGGATAGTACGGAACCGGTTCGCCCGGTGCTTCATCACCTTAGGGAACCGTTCCCTTTGAGCCGGGGCGGGGCAACGCCGTACCGGTTTTTGTTAATCCGCCATATCGTCGCAAGATGCGGTTTGTTGTTTGCAACCCTTAAAGGAAAAACCATGAAAAAAATGTTTGTATTGTTCTGTATGCTGTTCTCCTGCGCCTTCTCCCTTGCGGCGGTAAACATCAATGCGGCTTCGCAGCAGGAGCTGGAGGCGCTGCCGGGCATAGGCCCGGCGAAGGCGAAGGCCATTGCGGAATACCGCGCGCAAAACGGCGCGTTCAAGTCTGTGGACGATTTGATCAAGGTGAAGGGCATCGGTCCGGCGGTGCTGGCGAAGCTGAAAGACCAGGCTTCCGTCGGCGCGCCCGCACCAAAAGGCCCCGCCAAACCGGTGCTGCCTGCGGTTAAAAAATAGGGGAACCTGTAAAGGAAGGGGCATCGGCTGCCGCCGGCGCTTTTTTGTTCTTTGTTTGGAAGGGAAATGGCTGGAGAAAGACCTGCGCTATATCGGGGAATGAATCGATGCAAAGGAAATGCCGTCTGAACATGCGTTCGGGCAGCGTTTTGTTGGGTGTATCAGAGCGGAACGTCTGAAAAAGGGTTTCAGGCGGTCTTTGGGCGTGTGGCGGCAGTTGAAAACGTGATAAGGCTACCTGAAAAGTTTGGGAGATTTTCAGGTAGCCTTTGGTATTGGGCGCAACAGACGCAGGTACAGATTAGGCGGTGTGCCGTAATCGTACGAATGCCGATTCAACCTAAGCAGACAGCGGTAACGCTGCCGCCGATGGAAAAGCCCTTGTAAACGCCCGTTTTGACTTTCTCCACTGCAACGGGATCGACGATATGCGCCCCGAAAAAGGTTCTGCCGTCGTCTTCCACGTTGATTTCAATCGCCGTTCCCGCCGCGTTGCTGCCGTGCATCTCGCGCACCTCGCCGAACTTCATATAATCGGGAATCGCCGCCTTCATAGCCGCCGCCGCGATGACTTCGCCGTCCGAATCGACCGCCTCGCTTGAGGCATAACCCCAAACTTTGACCGTGCCGTCGTCCTGCGCCTCCATTTCGGCGATTTCTGCGTATAACTTCGTCATTGGTTTGCTCCTGTCTGTATAAATGGTATAACTGAACAGAATTTGCAAAGACGCTTAGGATGTATGAGGACGGAATCGAAAGATTGACAGTTACTCGTCGCAGGTTTTGTCATGACTATTCAATCCTGTCTGTTGTATAAAGGCTGTTCAAGGCAAGCTCCTTTTGCGTGGTTCTGATTTCCATTACGGCGCGGTATTTCCAGCCGTTTATTGATTTTTCAAATATCACGACATCCCTCCCTATTTTATTTTTGTGGCTGTACTAGATTATCCCTAAATTCCACACCGATCCCGCAGGATTTTTAGCTGCCGGGACGGTGTGCCGAAGTTAAGTCGAAATTCGCATTCCTTCAACAACGGCGGGAAAGGTTTACGATCGATTCCGTTGTATTTTCGCAAGGCGCGTTTTGCCTGATTCCAAAAGCTCCCAATGCCGTTAATGTGGTTCCGACGGTCTGCAAATTCCTTGGAACGGTTGGTGCGGCAACGGGTAAAACCGCCCGCGTCCGACTTGTCGCGGCTGCCCGGGCTATCGGCATAAACAATACCGTCCGGCATGATTTTCTTTTTGACGGCAGGGGGCAACGTTTCAGGCTCGGCATCGTCCGCGGCAACGGTATAGGCCCGCCCGTTGCGTTTCGGAATGCCGAAGACAACCGCTTTTCCTGCCGCGCCGCGACCGCGTCTGCCTTTACGCCGTACGCCGAAACAGCTTCCGCCCGGCCCGGCGGGGCCCTCGAAAACCTCATCGGCAGCCAAGGCCAAACGATGGTTGGCAACCGTGCGGATTTTACGGTAAAACAGTGCCGCCGAATCGGGATGGATACCCAAAATATCGGCGGCAGAACGGGCGGTAACTTCCGGTACAAAAGAACGGAGCGGTTCTTTTTGTACTTCTTTCTTTAATTTGCAGTGTGTTATCTTCATATTTCGAGGGTAACATATCTGCTAATCTAGTACAGACCCTTGTTTTTACCGTATAAATGGCATGATGGATTTAAAGCCTTATCCGAGGCTGGGTTAAATGCTTCCATAAGCTATCCCAGATATACTGGACAGGGTTTTTTCATTTGTCTTTCAAAATAAAATGATCGTAATGTTTTATCCCATCAAATTTCTCACGGGCTATTATCCTGATTTTTAAGACTTTATTGCCAAATCTGACACCGGTTGAGTATTTGTGTACCGCAATAATATGATCCCTCCCTAATTTGTTAGGAAAACTTCCTTCATATTTTGCATTCATCAAAACTTTATCAAGCGCGACCATAAGGGAAAGTTCGATGCTGTTCGATTTTGACGCAGCGTGTTTCACACCTTGCCAAGTTACCTTCAGTTCATGCCCGCTGCTTTCATTGACATAGCTTTTGCCGACAAAGTTATCACGCGCATACTGCATAGCCGCTTTACGAAGCTCCTTTGTTTCAGCAAATTCCCCCAATTCGCCGCCCGATACGGAAACAACCTCACCTGCCGTCCATCGCCCGTTTCCATCGCGCGGCTGCCTTTCGCCAGCTTGCCTGTCCGCCCGACAACGGGAACAACCGCGCACCTGCCATTTGGATGCTCGGGTATCGTCAACGCACCGTGGGAGAAAGGCTCGTGCAAACCGATTACGCCCATCCCGCCGTTGGCATTGCAGACATCGGACACCTTGTCGTCTTTTGCGGTTATCCACTGCTTGCCCTCAACAAGCCCCGTTTCTTCCCAGCCTATCAGGTTGCCCATACCGTCCGCCATCGCCGTTTCCGTTCGGGCAATGGTCTTCGCGCGGCATTTATGTAGTTGTATGGGTAGATTGAGTGGTTATTTGGCGATATGAAAAGGTTTGCTTGTTGTTTCTGTTATAATTAAAAGCATCTATACGCAGAATGGTTCATATTATGTTTAATCAGGCCGCACAAGAATTGACGACTATCCGTGATGTTTTACGTTTTGCAGTCAGCCGTTTTAATGAGGCAGGGCTCTTTTTTGGTCATGGAACAGATAATGCGCATGATGAAGCGGTTTATTTGATTCTGCATACTTTGAATTTGCCTTTGGATATGCTTGCCCCATATCTTGATGCAAAACTCTTGGAAGCTGAAAAAGAGGAAGTGCTGGCGGTTATTGAGCGTCGTGCTGTCGAACACATTCCTGCCGCTTATTTGACACACCAGGCCTGGCAGGGGGAGTTTGATTTTTATGTAGATGAACGCGTGATTGTACCGCGCTCTTTTATTTATGAATTGCTGGGTGACGGACTTCGACCTTGGATAGAATACGATGAGCTGGTGCATAATGCTTTGGATCTTTGCACCGGAAGCGGTTGCCTTGCCATTCAGATGGCGCACCATTATCCTGATGCCCAAATTGATGCGGTTGATGTGAGTTTGGATGCTTTGGAAGTTGCAGGGATCAATATTGAAGATTATGGTCTGGAAGAGCGTATTCAGCTTATTCATACCGATTTGTTTGAGGGACTGGAAGGCACTTATGATTTGATTGTTTCCAATCCGCCTTATGTGGATGCAGAGTCGGTTGGGGCTTTGCCTGAGGAATATTTGCACGAACCGGAATTGGCGTTGGGCAGCGGGGCGGACGGGTTGGATGCCACCAGGCAGATTCTTCTGAATGCGGCAAAGTTTCTGAATCCTAAAGGTGTATTGCTGGTGGAAATCGGGCATAACAGGGATGTATTGGAAGCAGCGTATCCGGAGTTGCCTTTTACTTGGTTGGAAACCAGCGGGGGCGACGGTTTTGTTTTCCTCTTGACGCGCGAGCAGTTATTGGGCGAAGAGTGAGTTGGAGGGAAATGCCGTCTGAAGACGATTTGTTTTCAGACGGCATTTTTACGATACATTGTTTCGGGTTTGACGCTTGGTTGAGAAATCCTTACCATATTGTTTATAAGTTAATTGTTTTTTATATCGCTATCATAATGAAGAAATTATCTCGGATTGTATTTTCAATCGTACTGTTGGGTTTTTCGGCCGCTTTGCCGGCGCAGACCTATTCTGTTTATTTTAATCAGAACGGGAAACTGACGGCGACGATGTCTTCTGCCGCTTATATCAGGCAATATAGTGTGGCGGCGGGTATCGCACACGCGCAGGATTTTTATTATCCGTCGATGAAGAAATATTCCGAACCTTATATCGTTGCTTCAACGCAAATCAAATCTTTTGTGCCTACCCTGCAAAACGGTATGTTGATTTTGTGGCATTTTAATGGTCAGAAAAAAATGGCGGGGGGCTTCAGCAAGGGTAAGCCGGACGGGGAATGGGTCAACTGGTATCCGAACGGTAAAAAATCTGCGGTTATGCCTTATAAAAATGGCTTGAGTGAGGGTACGGGATACCGTTATTACCGTAACGGCGGCAAGGAAAGCGAAATCCAGTTTAAGCAAAATAAGGCGAACGGCGTATGGAAGCAATGGTATGCCGATGGAAGTATCAAGACGGAAATGGTTATGGTCAACGATGAGCCTGCCAAAATTCTGACTTGGGATGAAAGCGGCCGATTACTTTCGGAACTGTCTATCCGCCACCATAAACGCAACGGGGTGGTTTTGGAGTGGTATGAAGATGGTTCTAAAAAGAGCGAGGCTGTTTATCAGGATGACAAGTTGGTCAGGAAAACCCAATGGGATAAGGATGGTTATTTAATCGAACCCTGAATCTTGATGCTGTCTGAAATAGTTTCAGACGGCATTTTGTATGTATATATTGTTGACAATATTCTTCAAAATCCGACGGTGGTATAATTTCGGATTTTAACGGATATCTGCAAGGAGTAAGCCTGTGAACAATTCAGTCATCACCGTCATCGGTAAAGACCGCGTCGGCATCGTGTACGATGTTTCCAAAATTTTGGCGGAAAACCGAATCAACATCCTCAATATCAGCCAACAGCTGATGGACGATTTTTTTACTATGATTATCTTGGTGGATACCTCGAAATGCCCTAAATCGCGGCAGGAGATTTTGGATTTGTTTGCGGAAGAGAGCAAAAAACTCGCGCTTGACATCCGTATGCAAAACGAAGAAATCTTCCAAGCGATGCACCGCATTTGAGTCGGAGGAATGTGATGAGTATCCAATCCGGCGAAATTTTAGAAACCGTCAAAATGGTTGCCGACCAGAATTTTGATGTCCGCACCATTACCATCGGCATTGATTTGCACGACTGCATCAGCACCGACATCGACGTGTTAAACCAAAACATTTACAACAAAATCACCACGGTCGGCAAAGACTTGGTGGCAACGGCGAAACACCTTTCCGCCAAATACGGCGTGCCGATTGTGAATCAGCGCATTTCCGTTACGCCGATTGCCCAAATCGCGGCGGCGACCAAAGCCGACAGTTATGTCAGCGTGGCGCAGACTTTGGACAAGGCAGCCAAAGCCATCGGCGTGTCCTTTATCGGCGGCTTTTCCGCGCTGGTGCAAAAAGGTATGTCGCCTTCGGATGAGGTGTTGATCCGTTCCGTTCCCGAAGCGATGAAAACTACCGATATCGTGTGCAGCTCCATCAATATCGGCAGCACGCGTGCCGGTATCAATATGGATGCGGTCAAGCTGGCAGGCGAAACCATCAAACGCACGGCTGAAATCACGCCCGAAGGTTTCGGCTGCGCCAAAATCGTCGTGTTCTGCAACGCGGTGGAAGACAATCCGTTTATGGCGGGTGCGTTCCACGGCTCGGGCGAAGCGGATGCTGTGATTAATGTCGGCGTATCCGGTCCAGGCGTGGTCAAAGCCGCGCTGGAAAATTCGGACGCGGTCAGCCTGACCGAGGTCGCCGAAGTCGTGAAGAAAACCGCTTTCAAAATCACCCGCGTGGGCGAACTCATCGGCCGCGAAGCCTCAAAAATGCTGAATATCCCGTTCGGCATTCTCGATTTGTCGCTGGCACCGACCCCCGCCGTCGGCGACTCGGTGGCGCGCATTCTTGAAGAAATGGGCTTGAGCGTCTGCGGTACGCACGGCACAACAGCAGCTTTGGCATTGCTGAACGATGCCGTGAAAAAGGGCGGCATGATGGCTTCCAGCGCGGTCGGCGGTTTGAGCGGCGCGTTTATCCCCGTTTCCGAAGACGAAGGTATGATTGCCGCCGCCGAGGCAGGCGTGTTGACGCTGGACAAACTCGAAGCCATGACCGCCGTCTGCTCCGTTGGTTTGGACATGATTGCCGTTCCCGGCGACACGCCCGCGCACACCATTTCCGGCATCATCGCCGACGAAGCCGCCATCGGCATGATCAACAGCAAAACCACCGCCGTGCGCATTATTCCGGTAACGGGCAAAACCGTCGGCGACAGCGTCGAGTTCGGCGGTCTGTTGGGCTACGCGCCTGTAATGCCGGCAAAAGAAGGTTCGTGCGAAGTGTTCGTCAACCGGGGCGGCAGGATTCCCGCACCGGTTCAATCGATGAAAAACTGATTGCGGTTTTGATGGGAAAATGCCGTCTGAAAGGCTTCAGGCGGCATTTTTGTTTATGGGCATTGGGTAAAATGTCTTTAGAAAAGAATATTGCAAATTTAAAAAATCCCCGTGTTCTTATTTCTGCTTTCTTACGTCATTCTTTTAAAGGTGGGAATCTGGAAACCAAAAAACAACAGGAATTTATCCGAAACAACAAAACCTATCCGCCGTCATCCCCACGAAAGCGGGAATCTAGTTTGTTGTTCAAATAAATTCTGAAACTTTAATTTTGTCATTCCCGCGCATGCGGGAATCTAGAAATGAAAAACGACGAGAATTTATCAGAAATGACGGAAACTCAAAAAACCGGATTCCCGCCTGCGCGGGAATGACGAAATTTTAGGTTTCTGATTTTGATTTTCCGTTTTTGCGGGAAGGATGGGGTTTCAGATTGTGGGCATTATCAGTATTTTCTATTTGGCAATGTCTTTTACTGATTTTGTCAAAACGCATTTATGCCGTCTGAAAAGCTTCAGACGGGATTTTCGTTTGGACTCGATTACTCGATATAAGTGAATTTTGCACGTTTGATATTGCACATCAATTCGTAAGGGATGGTTCCGGCCGCTTCGGCAACGGTATTGATATTGACCGTATCGCCCCACAGTTCGACCTCGTGTCCCAAACCTTCTTGCGAAGCGTCCAGCTCGATAGTCATCATATCCATAGAGATCCTGCCGATGACCCGGGTCAATTTACCGTCGACGGCGACGGGGGAATTGCTTGGAGCGCGGCGCGGATAACCGTCCGCATAACCGCAGGCAATCAGACCGACGCGCGTAGATTTACTGGTATAAAATGTTGCGCCATAACCGATAGGGGAGTGCGGCTGTAAAACGCGTTCGCCGAAAATACGGGTTGAAAGCCTCATCACGGGTTTCAGCCTGTCATCGTTGCCTCCGAACGGGGAAATGCCGTATAACGCCAAGCCCGCGCGCCCCCAATCCCTGCGTGCTTCGGGGATATTCAAAATAGCTGCCGAATTGGCAAGGCTTTCTTCGCCTTCCAGCCCTTTCGTACCCAAATCGAATGCTTCCATCTGTATTTCCGTCATACCGCTTTCAGGTTCGTCCGCACAGGAGAAATGCGAGAACTTGACAATACTGTCCACATATTCCGACTGTTTCAATGCCGCATATGCCGAAGCGTAATCATGAGGGAAAAATCCGGTACGGTGCATTCCCGAATCCATTTTCAACCAGACCTTGACAGGTTTTTTCCAATGGCGGGAAAGCAAAGCCTCAAGCTGCCATTGGTTTCCGACTGCCGGCCAAAGCGAGTATTGTTCGACCGCTTCGTACTCTGATGCTTCAAATACGCCTTCTAAAAGGACAATCGGATGGGTAATGCCGCTCTCCCGCAGCCTGATTCCCTCGTCGATTGTCGCCACGGCAAAGCCGTCTGCCAAGTCTGCCAGCGCGAAAGCACATCTGACCGCACCGTGTCCGTATGCGTCGGCCTTCACTACCGCCAACAGCTTGCCTCCGTGCATTTCCTTCAAAATCCGATAATTGTGCCTAAGGTTGCCCAACCTGATCTGCACGTTCAAAGGCCGCATAAATTCATTCCTTACCAAACAAGTGTTTATTAGCAAAATTAAGAAATTAATTGGGGAATTATAATCCAACGGCAAGGCTTTTAAAATATTAAAGAACCTTGTGTCTTCAAGCCAGAGCAGCAGTTTTCAGGTAGGAAGGCGGTTTGCTTTTCCTGATATAATTGCTTTCCCAAATTTATACTCTATTTGTTAAAATCAATAATAAATACAAGGTAATCCAAATGAAAGAACTAGATAAAATCGATTTCCGCATCCTCAAAATTCTTCAGCAAAATGCCCGTATCCCGATGACGGAGCTTGCCGAGAAGGTAGGGTTGTCCAGCACGCCCGTTACAGAGAGGGTATGCCGTTTGGAGCGGGAACATTATATTTCCGGCTATCACGCCCATCTCAATCCCCATCTGTTGGGCAAACCGCCATTGGTTTTTGTCGAGCTGAAGCTGCAATCCAAATCGGGCAATATTTTCGAAGATTTCAAAAAAGAAGTGCTGAAAATTCCGCAAATTATGGAGTGCCATCTGGTGTCGGGCGAATACGACTACCTGATTAAAGTACGTTTGCCCGATATGTCTGCCTATCGGGATATGCTCGGCAATATCCTATTGCAACTGCCTGCCGCTTCGGAGAGTAGGAGTTATGTTGTGATGGAGGAAGTCAAAGAAAATCCGGTTTTGGATTTGGATTGAATATTTCAGACCGGGTATGCGGTTTGACATCTAAATGAAACATAACAACATCACGCACAGAGGCTTGTTGCTTCAGATAAAAAATGCACACATTCAATAGAATGTGTGCCAAGTCTACAAAGGAGAAATAGAGGAGAAACTATTAACTGACTACTCGAACCAGCTAACGGAACGAATTATGCAGCTTTTCCGGTCAAAAAGCAAGCGTTTTTCTTGTTAAATTTCTTAAAGAATAGAATTTCAAACAATAAAAGTAATTAAATTTCAAAAAAAGCGGAGATAAAAAATGCACACATCCGGTTGAATGTGTGCCAAGTCTACAAAGGAGAAGTAGAGGAGAAAAATCAAGCTGCATCAAGCAACTCAACGGCGGTAATTATCCGCCGTTTCTTATCTGCTGTCAATTATTTTTTGAAAATTTACCCGACCGATTCAAATTTTGCAAAAAACTTGCCCGATGGCTATCCGGTAACAAATTCCCTCAAAAACCCGTCAATCCGATTATTCAAAAAATCATATGCTTTCATCGTGTTTCCTTTTCGGTTGAAACCCTGCCCTTTAGGGCGGTAGAATCAGACTTTATAGTGGATTAACAAAAATCAGGACAAGGCGGCGAAGCCGCAGACAGTACAAATAGTACGGCAAGGCGAGGCAACGCCGTACCGGTTTTTGTTAATCCACTATATTTGGGAGGGGTGTAACCCCTTCCAAATCAGGACGGCACATAGGGCGGTGCTTTATGTGTCGTCCTGTGTGTTGAAACATTGAAATAAGCTTTTGATTTTTTTATCGGCTGTTGCTTTTGATTCGCTAAATTTGCCGAAATTCAAATTCAAATCCTCCGGATGTATTTTTTCGGGCATTGTGCGGACAAATCGCCGTTTTGTCCTTTGTCAGGTTTTGTGCATATCGGGAAAACCGAAATCGTCCGCACCTGTGCCGGTGTCGATTCGTCCCTTGCCATCTCGGGATATATCCAGCAAAATCGGCATATCGGTATTTTGATTGGTGTGTTGAGAAAATGACCCCGTTATTTAGAAAAGCCGTTTGGCTGCTGTTTGCCGTTTCGGTCTGTGCATTTGCCGGTTCTTTGGCGGCACAGTATGTTTTGGGTATGGAGCCTTGCGTTTTGTGCATCAGTCAGCGGTTATGTGTTTTGGCAACCGCATTGTGTGCGGCAGTTGTGCTGGCGTGTAAGCCCAAGGGCAGGGTGGGCGGACTGTCAGGCGCAGTGTTTATCAGTATTCCCGCCGTTACGGGTATTTCTGTTGCGGCATATCAGTTGTGGTTGCAGTCGCTGCCGCCGGGTACGGCTCCTTCGTGCGGCGCGCCGTGGACGTTTCGATTGAAGGGCTGGCCTTTGTTTGATTGGTTCGAGCCTGTTGTGCGCGGGTTCGGAAATTGTGCCGAACCGGATTATCTGTTAGGGGTTGCTTTGCCTGTTTGGAGCGCGGCGTATTTTTTGGCGGTTGTCCTGACGGTTTGGTGGGCGTGGGCAAGGGCTAAATAAATCAATGCCGTCTGAAAGGTTCAGACGGCATTTTGTTGTATGTCTGCTGTGCTGCGTATCAGTCCAGATTCAATACGGCGGAAGTGTAAACGTCTTGCACGTCGTCCAAGTCTTCCAGCGCGTCAATCAGTTTTTGCATTTTGACGGCATCGTCGCCGGAGAGTTCGGTTTCGTTTTGGGTGCGCATCGTAACGTCGCCGTCAACGGATTTGTAACCTGCCGCCTCCAAAGCGGATTTTACGCCCGCCCAATCATTTGGCGCGGTAATGACTTCGATGGAACCGTCGTCGTTGGTAACCACGTCTTCCGCACCGGCTTCCAAAGCCGCTTCCATCAGCTCGTCTTCGTCAACGCCGGGTTCGAATACCAAATAGCCCTGATGCACGAAGTTGAACGCCACGCAGCCGTCGGTACCCAAGTTGCCGCCGTTTTTGGTAAATGCGTGGCGTACGTCCGCAACGGTGCGGGTTTTGTTGTCGGTCAGGCAGTCCACCATCAAAGCTGCGCCGCCGATGCCGTAGCCTTCGTAGCGCAACCCGATGTATTCCACGCCTTCCAAGTTACCCGTACCTTTGTCGATGGCGCGTTGCACATTGTCTTTGGGCATATTGTTTTCGGCTGCTTTTTCCAAAGCCAGACGCAGGCGCGGATTTGCGCCGGGATCGCCGCCGCCCATACGCGCCGCAACGGTGATTTCTTTGATTAAACGGGTGAAGATTTTGCCGCGTTTGGCATCCTGACGGGCTTTTTTATGCTGGATATTCGCCCACTTGCTATGGCCTGCCATAAATTTCCTTTCTTATTTCAAATAATTAATCTGTTTTTGTCAGATTTTTTACGGTCGGCATTTTAACATAAGTTGCAAGTACCCAAAATATCCTGTTTTATGCCGTGCCGTTGTCGATGCCGTCTGAAAACGATTTCCTCCGCTTTCCGCTTAAAAATAAAGAAATATTTTAATTAACGATATTTTACGGTATGCTGGCACAGCTTCTCTCGGATTGTTGACAATTTAAGGCATCTGTTGCGGCAAATACGGTCTGCTCGCCGTGTTTCCTTATTGGAATGTCTTTTGGAAAACAGTCATTTTAATCGTAAGATAAGGTTTATTTTATGGAAAATATATTGTCTGTTCTGGTGGGTACAGTCAATCGGTTTCTTTGGGGCTACCTGCTGATTTATGCGCTTTTGGGTATCGGCCTGTTTTTTACGCTGTATCTTGGTGCGCCGCAGATTACCAAGCTGGGCGCGGGATTCAAATCCGTATTCGGCGGCTTGTTTGCCAAAGGTGATAAAGACGATAAGTCCTTATCGCAGTTTCAGGCGTTGGCGGTTGCTATATCCGCGCAAATCGGTACGGGCAACGTCGCCGGTGTGGCGACCGCCATTACCGCAGGCGGGCCGGGTGCGATTTTTTGGATGTGGCTTTCTGCCGTTTTGGGGATGTCCACGATTTTTGCGGAAGCACTGCTGGCGCAGAAATACCGCGTCGTCAGCCACGGCAAATACATCGGCGGGCCGGCGTTTTATATTACGCACGGTCTGACTCCGAAAATCGGCAGGGGCGCGGCGCGTTTCCTGTCGGGCTTTTTCTCCATCGCGCTGATTGTCGCGTTGGGCTTTATCGGCAATGCGACTCAGGCAAACTCCATCGCTTCTGCCGTTACCATTGCATTTGATGTGCCTTCTTTGGCAGTCGGTATTGTGTTTGCCGTCCTTGCGGGCATGGTTGTGATTGGCGGCGTGAACCGTATTGCCAATATTGCCCGGTTTGTCGTGCCGTTTATGGCGGTTGTTTATATTTTGTGCGCCGTCGTTATCCTGTTTGAATTTTCCGACCATATTGTGCCGATGTTCAACCACATCTTTACCGCCGCCTTCAATCCCGAGGCCGTTTTGGGCGGTGCTGCGGGTATCGGTATGCGTGAAGCGATACGTTTCGGCGTGGCGCGCGGTCTGTTTTCCAACGAAGCAGGTATGGGTTCGACTCCGCACGCCCACGCGACTGCGGATGTGAAGCATCCTGTTCAGCAAGGTATGACGGCATTTGTCGGTGTATTTATCGATACGATTTTGGTATGTACGGCTACGGCATTGATTATCCTGCTGACCGATGCCAACCTTTCGGGCGAACAGGGCGCGGCGGTTACTCAATTTGCCTTTAACAAGGCATTTCCGGGCTTCGGTTCGCAATTGCTTGCCGTGTGTCTGACCTTCTTCGCCTTTACGACCATTATCGGCTGGTATTATTTCGGCGAGTCCAACATCCGTTTTCTTTTCAGGGGAAGACACTTGGGCATCTATCGCGCATTGGTTCTGCTTGCTATCGTTTTGGGTACGCTCGGCAAAGTCGATTTGGTTTGGAATCTGTCCGATATGTTCAACGGCTTTATGGTTATCCCCAACCTGATTGCCCTGTTCTTGCTGCGTAAGGAAATCCGCGCCATTTATGATGATTATTTGGCACAGAAAAAAGCGGGTCGGGATTTGTCCTATCAGTATGAATTCCACGAGTTCCACGATAAACAATAATGCCCGGCAAAGAGAAAACCTCCCTGCCTTCAGGTTTGGGAGGTTTTTGTGTTTCAGACGGCATTCAGATTACATAACCGTACACGCTGACAAATTGGGTTATGCTGCCGCCCAATACGAACAGATGCCAGATTCCGTGCCCGTGTCGGATTTTTTCATCGTTTACAAACCAGTAAATGCCGACGCTGTACAGCATACCGCCTGCCGCCAGCCAAGCCAGTCCTGCCGGCGGGAGTGAGGCTGTCAGGGATTTCATTACCGCCAAGACCATCCAGCCCATTACGATATAAATCGCAATAGACAGCAGACGTTTTTCGCTTTTCCGTCCGATGGTGAGTTCTTGTGCGATTCCTGCAGCCGCCAGCAGCCAGGACAGTGAAAATACCGTCCAGCCCGGCCCGTTTCTCAAAGAAACCAGTGCAAACGGTGTGTAGCTTCCGGCAATCAGCACATAAATCATGCAGTGGTCGGTTTTTTTCAAAATGCTTTTCAGTTTTCCGGCTGCAATTCCGTGGTACAGCGAGGAACTCAAATAGAGCAGAAGAAGGCTGATGCCGTAAACCGATACGCTGAAGATACGGTAGCCGTCCCCGTGTCCTATGGTTTTCAGCAGCATCAGCATCAAACCTGCCGCCGCCAGAATCAAACCGCTCAAATGGCTGTAAGTATTGAAGCGTTCGCCTGCATACATCGCACAATCTTTCGGGAAAGTAGAGGCAGTCAGTTTACGCCGATACTTTTGCCTCTGTGTGGGATTTACTCTTTGCCTACACTGTGAATATTCTTGAAAATGCGTGTGTTAAAATTTGTTTTTTATTTTCAGACGGCATTTTATGTTGAATCCATCCCGAAAACTGGTTGAGCTGGTCCGTATTTTGGATGAAGGCGGTTTTATTTTCAGCGGCGATCCCGTGCAGGCGACGGAGGCTTTGCGCCGCGTGGACGGCAGTACGGAGGAAAAAATCATCCGTCGGGCGGAGATGATCGACAGGGACCGTATGCTGCGGGACACGTTGGAACGTGTGCGTGCGGGGTCGTTCTGGTTATGGGTGGTGGCGGCATCGATGATGTTTACCGCCGGATTTTCAGGCACTTATCTTCTGATGGACAATCAGGGGCTGAATTTCTTTTTAGTTTTGGCGGGAGTGTTGGGCATGAATACGCTGATGCTGGCAGTATGGTTGGCAACGTTGTTCCTGCGCGTGAAAGTGGGGCGGTTTTTCAGCAGTCCGGCGACGTGGTTTCGGGGCAAAGGCCCTGTAAATCAGGCGGTGTTGCGGCTGTATGCGGACCAGTGGCGGCAACCTTCGGTACGATGGAAAATAGGCGCAACGGCGCACAGCTTGTGGCTCTGCACGCTGCTCGGAATGCTGGTGTCGGTATTGCTGCTGCTTTTGGTGCGGCAATATACGTTCAACTGGGAAAGCACGCTGTTGAGCAATGCCGCTTCGGTACGCGCGGTGGAAATGTTGGCATGGCTGCCGTCGAAACTCGGTTTCCCTGTCCCCGATGCGCGGGCGGTCATCGAAGGTCGTCTGAACGGCAATATTGCCGATGCGCGGGCTTGGTCGGGGCTGCTGGTCGGCAGTATCGTCTGCTACGGCATCCTGCCGCGCCTCTTGGCTTGGGTAGTGTGTAAAATCCTTTTGAAAACAAGCGAAAACGGATTGGATTTGGAAAAAACCTATTATCAGGCGGTCATCCGCCGCTGGCAGAACAAAATCACCGATGCGGATACGCGTCGGGAAACCGTGTCCGCCGTTTCGCCGAAAATCGTCTTGAACGATGCGCCGAAATGGGCGCTCATGCTGGAGACCGAGTGGCAGGACGGCCAATGGTTCGAGGGCAGGCTGGCGCAGGAATGGCTGGATAAGGGCGTTGCCGCCAATCGGGAACAGGTTGCCGCGCTGGAGACAGAGCTGAAGCAGAAACCGGCGCAACTGCTTATCGGCGTACGCGCCCAAACTGTGCCGGACCGGGGCGTGCTGCGGCAGATTGTGCGGCTTTCGGAAGCGGCGCAGGGCGGCGCGGTGGTGCAGCTTTTGGCGGAACAGGGGCTTTCAGACGACCTTTCGGAAAAGCTGGAACATTGGCGTAACGCGCTGACCGAATGCGGCGCGGCGTGGCTTGAGCCTGACAGGGTGGCGCAGGAAGGCCGTTTGAAAGACCAATAAACTCACTTGAAATGTTCTGTTAAGCCGCCATTCTGAAAAAAGACCGTCTGAAAATCCATTCTTCAAAAACATCATGAACAAACAACCCCTTTCCCTCGCCGTCGTGGGACACACCAACACCGGCAAAACCTCGCTCCTGCGCACCCTGTTGCGCGACAGCGGCTTCGGCGAAGTCAGAAACGCACCGTCCACCACACGCCATGTCGAAGAAGCCGCCATCAGCGACGGCGCGGACATGTTGGTTTTCCTGTATGACACGCCCGGACTCGAAGACGCGGGCGGTGTTTTGGAATGGCTGGAAAACCATACGGACAATCGTTCAGACGGCATCGAGCGGCTGCAACAGTTTCTCGGCAGCCACGGCGCGCATCACGATTTCAACCAAGAAGCCAAAGTGCTGCGGCAGGTTTTGCAAAGCGATATGGCAATGTACGTCATCGACGCGCGCGAACCCGTCCTCGACAAATATCGGGATGAATTGACCATCCTTTCATGGTGTGCCAAACCGGTTATGCCCGTGTTCAACTTTACCGGCGGACAGCTTCCCGAATCGTGGACAACCATGCTGGCGAGGAGAAACCTGCACGTTTTCGCAGGGTTCGACACCGTCGCCTTTGATTTTGAAGGCGAATTGCGCCTGTGGGAAAACCTCGCCACCATGTTGCCCGAACGCAGCACACTTGACCGCCTGACAGCCATGCGCCGGCGCGAATGGCAGCGGCTGGACGGCGGAGCGCGCCGCGAAATCGCCGATTTCCTGCTCGATGCCGCCGCCTTCAGGCAGGAAGTGGACGAAAACGAGGATACCGCCACCGTGCTGCAAACCATGCAGGCGGAAATACGCCAACTCGAACGGCAGATGCAGCAGCGGCTGTTTGCCCTTTACCGTTTCTACCACAGCGAAATCGACGGCGGCGACTGGATGCCGCAAGCCTTCCGCCAAGACCCGTTCGACAGCGAATTGCTCAAACAATACGGCATCCGCACCGGCACGGGCGCGGCAACCGGCGCGCTCATCGGCTTGGGGCTGGACATCGCCACACTCGGCGGCTCGCTCGGATTGGGTACGGCAATCGGCGGCTTTTTGGGCGGCATCCTGCCCAATACCCGCACCATTTCCGACAAACTCGCCGGCCGTCAAACCCTGCACACCGACCCTGAAACCCTGACCCTGCTCGCCGCCCGCGCCCTCGATCTGCTCCACGTCCTGCAAACGCGCGGACACGCGGCACAGTCGGATATCGAGCTGCACAGCCGCAAAGCCCCGTGGGATGCCGCCAAACTCCCGCCCGAACTCAACAAAGCCCGCAGTCATTGGAAATGGTCGTCGCTCAATACGCACCGCCCGGAAACCAGCCGCGCCGAACGCAGGGAATATGCGGAGAAGATCGGGATACGTTTGGCGGGCAAATAATGCCGTCTGAAGCCTGTTTGTATGGCAAGTCAGATTCAAATCGGGATAAGGCAGGAGGGTCGCTGAAGCCGATTTGCGACAAAAAACGGGTTCTGTATGATACAGAACCCGTTTCGTTGCCGTCTGAACGCTTCAGACGGCATTTTATTTGCAAAGGAATTACAGGGTGCGGGCAACTTCGACGATGTCGAAGCATTCCAGTTGGTCGCCTTCCATGATTTCGTTGTAGCCTTTGAGCATCAGACCGCACTCGAAGCCCATGCGGACTTCTTTTACGTCGTCTTTATAGCGTTTCAACGAAGCCAGTTCGCCCGTGTGGATGACCACGTTGTTGCGGATGAGGCGGATATGGGAATCGCGTTTGACCACGCCGTCGGTGACCATACAGCCTGCAATGTTGCCGACCTTGGAAACGGAGATGACCTGACGGATTTCGACCGTACCGGTAACCTGTTCTTTCTTTTCGGGAGAAAGCATGCCGCTCATCGCCGCCTTCACGTCGTCGATGGCATCGTAGATGATGTTGTAGTAGCGGATTTCCACGTTTTCATTTTCGGCAAGTTTGCGCGAAGAGGCATCTGCACGCACGTTAAAGCCGATAATGAACGCGCCCGAAGCGATGGCAAGGTTGACATCCGATTCGGTAATGCCGCCCACGCCGCTGTGCAACACGTTCACTTTCACCTCGTCGGCGGACAGTTTTTTCAGGCTGCCCGCCAAAGCCTCGTAAGAGCCCTGAACGTCTGCCTTGATGATGACCGACAAAGATTGGGCCTGGGTTTCGCCCATATTGTTGAACATATTTTCCAGCTTCGCCGCCTGCTGTTTGGCAAGGCGCACGTCGCGGTATTTGCCTTGGCGGAAGAGGGCGATTTCGCGCGCTTTTTTCTCGTCCGCCAATACCATCGCGTCTTCACCCGCATTCGGTACGTCGGACAAGCCGAGGATTTCGACGGGGATGGACGGGCCGGCTTCGGTAATGGATTTGCCGTTTTCATCGACCATCGCGCGGATTTTGCCGAATGCCGTACCGGCCAGCAGCATGTCGCCTTTTTTCAGCGTACCGTTTTGAACCAGCAATGTGGCAACCGCGCCGCGCCCTTTGTCCAAACGCGCCTCGACGATGATGCCTTTGGCGGGTGCATCGACAGGTGCGGTCAGTTCCAATACTTCGGCTTCGAGCAATACGGCTTCGAGCAGCGCGTCGATGTTCGTTCCTTTTTTCGCGGAAACGTCGATGAATTGAACCGTGCCGCCCCAATCGTCGGGGATGACTTCGTGTTGGGTCAGTTCCTGACGGATGCGTTCGGGGTTGGCAGTGTCTTTATCGATTTTATTGACGGCAACCACAATCGGAACGCCTGCCGCTTTAGCGTGGGCAATTGCCTCGATGGTTTGCGGCATCACGCCGTCGTCGGCGGCGACCACAAGAATCACGATATCGGTTGCTTTCGCGCCGCGCGCGCGCATAGCGGTAAAGGCTTCGTGGCCCGGGGTGTCCAAGAAGGTAATCACGCCGCGCGGGGTTTTGACGTGGTACGCGCCGATGTGCTGCGTAATGCCGCCCGCTTCGCCCTGTACCACTTTGGCGCGGCGGATGTAGTCCAGCAGCGAGGTTTTGCCGTGGTCGACGTGGCCCATGACGGTAACGACGGGCGGACGCGGCAATGCTTCGGCTTCCACCGCTTCCGCGCCCTCGCCCAAGAAGGCTTCGGGATCGTCGGCGGCGGCGGGTTTGCCGATGTGTCCGAGTTCTTCGACGACAATCAGGGCGGTGTCTTGGTCGATGGATTGGTTGATGGTAACCATCATGCCCATCTTCATCAGGGCTTTGACCACTTCCACGCCTTTGACCGCCATTTTGTGCGCCAAATCGGCAACGGTAATGGTTTCGGGAACCAAAACCTCGTGTACGACGGGTTCGGTCGGTGCTTGGAAGGCGTGTTGGTTCGGCTCGAGTTTGAGTTTTTTGCCTTTCTTGCCGCCGCGTACGCGCTCGTCGCCGCCGTTGCGGGCATTGTTGCGGTCACGCCCGCCTTTTGCACCTTTGCCTTTGGCGTTGCGGCCTTGACCTTCGTCATCGCGGTTGCGGCGGTCTTCTTTTTTCGCTTTTGCCGGATTGACAGGTTTGTTTTCGACGGCCGGTGCGGCTGCCTGCGGTTTCTCGGCAGGTTTGGCGGGACGCTGTCTGCCGGTTTTGGCTTCCTGTGCGGCTTTTGCCTGTTGTTCTGCCTGTTGTTTCATGGCTTCGCGACGTGCCTGGCGTTCCTGTTTCTCTTTCAACAGGGCTTCCTGGTGGGCGCGCAATGCGGCGGCGCGGCGCGCCTCTTCGTCGCGTTGCGCCTGTTCTTCCGCGCTGACCACGGGTTGCGGCACGGCAGGTGCGGCAGGTTTCGCCGGTTTTTTGGCATCTTTGCCTTTGCCGTTTCGCTCGTGTTTCGGCTTGACGGCTTTTTCTTTGGGCTCGGCGGGTTTGGTTTCCGCCGCAACGGGTGCGGTTTCGGCTTTTGCTTCGGTAGGTTTCTGCGCGGCAGGTTTGGCTTTGTTGCCTGCTTTTGCCGCTTTCAGTTTTGCCGCTTCCGCTTCTGCCTTGGCACGGGCTTCTGCGCGTGCGGCAGCTTCGGCTCGGGCTTTTACCGCGTCTTCTGCCGTCTGCTCCGGCTGAACAGGTGCGGCTTGGGTTTGGGCGGCTTTTACTTGTGCTGCCAATTCTTCGGCAGAAGGAATGTTGACAGTGCGTCCGCGTTTGCGTGTTTCGACTTTTACGCCGTCAACGGTGCTGACTTCGGTTTTGGTGCGGCGGATGCTGATGGTGCCGCCGTTGCTGCCGTTTTTCTTGGTCAGGTAGGCGTTCAGAAGCTGTTTGTCGTCCAGCGTCAGGGAATCGCTGCCGCTGTTTTTGCTGACGCCGGCTTCTTTCAACTGTTTCAACAGGTCTTCGACGGGGCGTTTCAGCTCGGCGGCAAATTGTTCTACGGTTGTGTTACTCATCTGTACCCCCTTTATTTGTCTTCGGTAAACCAGTGTTCGCGTGCGGTCAGGATGACGGCTTTTGCAGTTTCTTCGTTTACACCGGTGATTTCAATCAGTTCGTCCACGGCAAGCTCTGCCAAGTCGTCGCGGGTGGTAATGCCTGCTTCGGCAAGGCTGAGGAGCATATCGGCATCTACGCCTTCGAGGTTACGCATATCGTCGGACACTTCGCCCAGTTTTTCTTCGGCAGCAATCGCCATGGTCAGGATGGCATCGCGGGCACGGTTGCGGAGCATATCGACGATTTCTTCGTCAAATCCTTCAATGGCAAGCAGTTCGGCGGCAGGAACATAGGCGACTTCTTCCAAGGTTGCAAAACCTTCTTGAACCAGTACGTCGGCGGTTTCTTCATCTACATTCAAGTGATTCATAAACAGGCGGCGGATGGCGGCATCTTCTGCCGCATTGCGTTCGTCTGCTTCGGCGGAAGTCATGATGTTGAGCTGCCAGCCGGTCAGGTCGGAAGCAAGGCGCACGTTTTGACCGCCGCGTCCGATGGCGAGCGCGAGCCGGTCCTCGGCAACGATGACATCGACGGCGTGTTTGTCTTCGTCGATGACGATGCGGCTGACTTCGGCGGGTGAGAGCGCGCTCATGACGAATTGGGCAGGCTCGGGCGACCAAAGGACAACGTCGATGCGCTCGCCGGACAATTCATTGCTGACGGCATTGACACGCGAACCGCGAACGCCGATACAGGTGCCTTGCGGATCGATGCGCTGGTCGTTGGCTTTGACGGCGACTTTGGCACGTTGGCCCGGGTCGCGGGCGACAGCGCGGATTTCAAGCATGCCGCCTGCAATTTCAGGTACTTCATTGGCGTACAGTTTGACGAGGAAATCGCCGGAAGTACGGCTCAGGATGACTTGTTTGCGGCCGGTGTTGCCGATTTCTTCGACGCGCAGGAAGAGGGCGCGGATGCGGTCGCCGCTGCGGAAGTTTTCGCGCGGAATCATTTGGTCGCGCGGAATCAGCGCGTCCAGTTTGCCGGCAACGACTTCGACGATGATGCCGTGGCGTTCGACGCGTTTGACCGTGCCGGACACGATGTCTTCTTTGACGGCGAGGAACTCGTTCAGATTCTGCTCGCGCTCGGCATCGCGGATGCGTTGCAGGATGATTTGTTTGGCAGTTTGCGCCGCTTGGCGGCCGAAGCCTTCGTTGGGCAGCTGCTCTTCGTAGTATTCGCCGATTTGGATGGTCGTATCGGGGATTTCCTCTTGGATTTCCTCGATGGTTTTTTCGACATCGGGATAGGTATAGTCTTCATCGGCCACAATCAGCCAGCGGCGGAAGGTTTGGTATTCGCCGGTATCGCGGTTGATTTGGACGCGCACGTCCATGTGTTCGCGGTCTGCCTTTTTCTTGGCGGCGGTAGAGAGTGCGAATTCCAGTGCTTGGAAGACGACTTCCGCATCAACGTTTTTTTCGCTTGCCAGTGCTTCTGCCAGCTGTAACATTTCACGACTCATTTTGAACATCTCCAATATTGCTGTGTTTTAGAATTTGAATTCGGGGCGCAGGCGGGCTTTGTCGATGTTGCCCAATTCGATTTGCACGGTTTTGCCGTCGAAGGAAACGGTAACAGTGTCGTTTTCGCAGCCTTCGATTTTACCGATAAAGTTTTTCTGACCGCCTATCGGCAGGCGGGTTTTGATTTTGGCATTCTGACCGGCAAAGCGCACGAAGTCGGCGGCTTTTTTCAAGGGGCGGTCGAGTCCGGGGCTGGAAATTTCCAGGTTTTTGTAGCCGATGTCTTCAACCATGAAGACGCGGCTCAAGTGGTTGCTGACGGTGGCGCAGTCTTCGACGGTAATGCCGCCTTCTTTGTCGATGAACACGCGCAATGTTCCTTGCGCGGCCAGTTCGAAATCGACCAGTTCGTATCCCAGGCCGGGCAGGGTTTTTTCGAGGATGGTTTGAATATCCATGCTGCTCCCTATGTACATAATAAAAAAATGGCCCCGTGGCCATTTTTCGTCAAAAGTTGAAAAATCGGCGTGATTATAACCGCTTTTGCGGAGAAATGAAAGTGTTGATTTATTTTGTGTTTTTGGGACGGAAAAAAGCGGGTGTACGGGAGGTTTGTAATGGGAAATCGTGAATATTGTTGACAAAACAAATGTATCTATTTGTCGCTAGCATGATTTTTATGTTTGTAAATCAATATATTGATATTATTTCCCGTGTTCGGGCGGCATGGAATCGGGCGGAGGGCAGGTATTTCCCATCCTTGCACAAAGCCTGCTGCAAGCCTAAAATCGGGCGGGTTATTGTTCAGAACCAGGGCTGCATCATGTCTCTTTATCCGATTTACAATTTTTCCGCCGGCCCTGCCGTGTTGCCTGAAGCTGTGTTGAGGACGGCGCAGCAGGAAATGTCGGACTACAACGGTACGGGTTTTTCCGTGATGGAAATGAGCCACCGTTCGGAAATGTTTTTGAGCATCCTGCATCATGCGGAACAGGATTTGAGGCAGCTTTTGAAAGTGCCTGACAACTATAAGATATTGTTTCTTCAGGGCGGAGCAACAACCCAATTTAATATGGCAGCCATGAATCTGGCACACGGTTTCCGCACTGCCGACGCGGTGGTAACGGGCAACTGGAGCCGTATCGCCTATGAACAGATGAGCCGTTTGACCGATACGGAAATCCGTTTGGCGGCGCACGGGGGCGAGCAGTTCGACTATCTTGACCTGCCGCCTGTGGAAACGTGGGATGTTGCACCCGATTCGGCGTTTGTCCATTTTGCCGTCAATGAAACTGTCAACGGGCTGCAATACCGTGAAGTGCCGCGCCTTTCAGACGGCATGCCGCCGTTGGTGTGCGATATGTCCAGCGAGATTCTGTCGCGTGAGTTTGATGTTGCCGACTACGGACTGATTTATGCAGGCGCACAGAAAAACATCGGGCCGGCAGGAGTTACGGTGGTGATTGTGCGTGAGGATTTGCTCGAGCGTTGTCCGAACGATATTCCCGATGTGTTCAACTACCGTTCTCATTTGAACCGCGACGGTATGTACAACACGCCGTCAACTTACGCGATTTATATGTCGGGGCTGGTGTTCCGCTGGCTGCAGGCGCAGGGCGGTGTGAAAAAAATTGAAGCGGTCAATCGGCTGAAGGCGCAAACCTTGTATGAGACGATAGATGGCAGCGGCGGTTTTTACATCAACGATATTCATCCTGATGCGCGCTCCAAAATGAACGTGGTCTTCAAAACCGCAAGCGAAGACTTGGACCGCCGTTTTGTGCTGGAAGCCGAATTGCAGGGCTTGTGCCTGTTGAAGGGCTATAAGTCTGTCGGCGGGATGCGCGCCAGCATTTATAATGCGATGCCGCTTGAAGGCGTGCGGGCTTTGGCAGATTTTATGCGCGATTTCCAACGGCGTTACGGTTGATTTTCAAATGCCGCCCGAATGCGTTTCAGACGGCATCGGCTGTTTCGGCGTTCTCCGGCGGCGTTTTGGAGGTGGTAAGATTGTGCTGCCGGCGGCTATCCGTCCTTTTCAATCCGGGCGTGATGCTGTTTGTGCCGGACTGTCCCGTCGGCGGCGCGGCCGGGTTTTTCCAATATGAAATGCTTTGCCCGCTTTTCCGGCAGGGGCGGTTGCAGACCGGTTCGAATTTTGCTTACGATGTTTTTATGTCTGCCGGACGTTTGAATGGCGGGCGGAAACCCCCGCGCCGCCTACTCGTTTTCTTGCCCTGCTTTGCTCCGTTGCCTTATAATTAAGAATCTTTTTCAATAATCCGGATTCCGGATGCCTTTTCCAACCCTTATCCGACACATTCCAAATGATAAAACCGAACCTGAGGCCGAAGCTCGGCTCTTCCGCGCTGATTGCCTTTCTTTCCCTGTATTCTTCGCTGGTATTGAATTACGCCTTTTTTGCCAAAGTTGTCGAACTTCGCCCTTTTAACGACACCGGGGCGGACATCTTCCTCTATACGATGCCGGTGGTGCTGTTTTTTTTAAGTAATTTCGTTTTTCACGTCATTGCCCTGCCTTTTGTGCATAAAGTGTTGATTCCATTGATATTGGTTATCAGTGCGGCGGTGTCTTACCAAGAAATATTTTTCAATATCTATTTCAACAAGTCGATGTTGAATAATGTCTTGCAAACCACGGCGGCGGAAAGCGCGCGCCTGATTACGCCGGGCTATGTGCTGTGGATTGTATGTTTGGGCGTATTGCCCGCGCTGGCATATATCGCCGTCAAGGTCAAATACCGCGTTTGGTATAAGGAGCTTTTGACGCGCCTTGTGCTTGCCGCCGTTTCCTTTTTGTGCGCGTTGGGCATCGCGATGTTGCAATATCAGGATTACGCCTCGTTTTTCCGCAACAATAAATCAGTAACCCATCTGATTGTGCCGTCTAATTTCATCGGCGCGGGCGTGTCGAAATACAAAGATTGGAAGCGTTCCAATATTCCTTATACGCAATTGGATATGGCGGTCGTGCAAAACCGGCCGGCCGGCAGCCTGCGCCGTTTCGTGGTGCTGGTCGTGGGCGAGACTACGCGTGCCGCCAACTGGGGTTTGAACGGTTACAGCCGCCAAACTACGCCGCTGCTTGCCGCGCGCGGCGATGAAATTGTCAATTTCCCGCAGGTCAGAAGCTGCGGCACATCGACCGCGCACTCCCTGCCGTGTATGTTCTCAACCTTCGACCGCACGGATTATGACGAAATCAAAGCCGAACACCAAGACAACCTGCTGGACATCGTGCAGCGCGCCGGCGTGGAAGTTACTTGGTTGGAAAACGATTCCGGCTGCAAGGGCGTGTGCGGCAAAGTGCCGAATACCGACGTTACTTCGCTCAACCTGCCCGAATACTGCCGCAACGGCGAGTGCCTCGACAATATCCTGTTGACCAAGTTCGACGAAGCCCTCAACAAAAACGATAAAGACGCGGTTTTAATCCTGCATACCATCGGCAGCCACGGGCCGACGTATTACGAACGCTACACCGAAGCCGAGCGCAAATTCACGCCGACATGCGATACCAACGAAATCGACAAATGCGCCCGCGCCACGTTGGTCAACACTTACGACAATACGGTTTTGTATGTGGATCAGTTTATCGACAAGGTTATCCGCAAACTTGAAAACCGCGACGATTTGGAAAGCGCGGTGTATTATGTTTCCGACCACGGCGAAAGTTTGGGCGAAAACGGGATGTACCTGCACGCCGCGCCTTACGCCATCGCGCCTTCCGGACAGACGCATATCCCGATGGTTATGTGGTTTTCCAAAGCCTTCCGCCAACACGGGGGCATAGATTTCCAATGCCTCAAACAAAAAGCGGCGGAAAACGAATATTCGCACGACCACTATTTCAGCACGGTATTGGGGCTGATGGACATTTCCAACAGCCAAACCTATCGGAAGGAAATGGATATATTGGCAGCCTGCCGCCGTCCGCGCTGATGCCGGATATGCCGTCTGAAGCCTTCACGGCATATGTGTCCGAAACACCCGACCGATGACCGGAGTATAACGATATGGATGCTTTAAAATTATTGACGAACCGCCGATCTTCCAAAAAGCTGAAGCACCCCGCCCCCGATGCGGCGGAGTTGGAACAAATATTGCAGGCGGCAACCCAAGTTTCCGATCACGGCAACATGCGCCCCTTCCGTTTTACCGTGATTCAAGGCGAGGTAGGATTGCAACGTTTTCGCGATGTGTTGAAGCAAACGGTTGCCGAACTGAATTTCGGCGACGATGCGATGAAAAAGGCGGAAAAAGTGGGCAATATGGCGCCGATGGTCATCGGGGTAACGTTTGTGCCGAACCGCGATGTGCCTAAGCCGAAACCGGAATGGGAGCAGATGCTGACGGCGGGTTGTGCGGCGTATGCGCTGCAACTGGCGGCAACGGCTCAGGGATTCGACAATGTCTGGATTACGGGGATGTGGGTCAACAGCCCATTGTTGCGGGAGGCTTTCGGTTGCGAGGATAAGGATAAAATCATCGGGCTGATGATGGTCGGCACGCCGACAGAGGAAGTGCATAAGCCCAAGAATACCGATTTGGAAGCGTTTGTCAGCCATTGGTAAACGGAATCTCAAACAAAATGCCGTCTGAAAGGCTTTCAGACGGCATTTTTCCATGCATTTTAAACCGGGTTTATGAAACGCCCGATGCGTTCGGCGGAAATGTCGGGTGTTGCGCCATGTTCGGAGGCGACCAGCGCACCAAGTGCGCAGGCAAAGACCTCATGCCGTCTGAAGGTTCAGACGGCATCGGTATCGGGGAATCAGAAGCGGTAGCGCACGCCCAATGAGGCTTCGTGGGTTTTGAAGCGGGTGTTTTCCAAGCGTCCCCAGTTGTGGTAGCGGTAGCCGGCGTCCAGGGTCAGCTTGGGCGTGATGTCGATGCCTACGCCTGCCACTGCGCCGAAGCCCAAGCTGCTGATGCTGCGGCTTTCGTGATGGGGAAGTTTGCGGATCGGAGCATTTGTGGTAACACTTGACGCAGCATTCTGTGGGTAAGTGGTAACAGCAACGGTTTCTTGTTGAACCGAACGAACCTGATGTCTGACGTGTCCGTAGGCGACGCGCATGCCGATATAGGGTTTGAAGCGGGAACCGGTATCGAAATCGTAAATGGTTGACAAGCCGAGAGAAGAAACGGCGTGGAACGTACCGTTTTCCTGATGTTCCGTCTTCAAGGTTTGCTCGTTGCGAAGCCTTTCATCACCTCCTATTTTCACCAGTTTTGTGTTGACGGAATATTTATTGTTGTTCCATTTTCTGTAACGGGCGTAATCTGCCGCTATCCTCCAGCCGCCGAAGTCGTAGCCGACCGACACCCTGGGGTGGACGGAATGCGTACGGATGTTTCTGAAATAATCGCTTACCGTGCTTATTGTGCCTTTTTTTGTACCGGTTGGTTCCGGATAATCGTGGGTAATGCGTTCGGCGGCGTAGGCTAAATCCGCCTGCACATACGGGCCGCGGCCATTGCCTTCACTTGCCGCCTGCGCTGCGGAAGGGAAGAGAAGAGAAGAGAAGAGAAGAGAAGAGAAGAGAAGAGAAGAGAAGAGAAGAGAAGAGAAGGTTTTTTGCGGGCTGGATTCATTTTCGGCTCCTTATTCGGTTTGACCGGTTAAAAAAAGATTTTCACTGATGTTGAAAGGCGGATTATATCGGGTTCCGGGCGGTGTTTCAACACAATATGGCGGATGAACAAAAACCGGTACGGGTTGCCCCGCCCCGGCTCAAAGGGAACGGTTCCCTAAGGTGATGAAGCACCGGGCGGATCGGTTCCGTACCATTTGTACTGCCTGCGGCCCGCCGCCTTGTCCTGATTTTTGTTAATCCGCTATAAAGACCGTCGGGCATCTGCAGCCGTCATTCCCGCGCGGGCGGGAGTCCGGACCGCTTGTTCGGCAAATGAGTGGGCGGGTTGCGCGCCTGTCAGATAAAAACCGTGTTTAAACGGGTGGCAATGAGGCACATGCAGGGCCTTGAAGCGCAATCGATATATTATTTCCACCGGAACGGACGACCCCGCCCGCCTTGCAAACCCTTAAAAGACAAGCCGCCCGGGTTGATCCGGGCGGCCGTGGAAAATCACTTACCGGCAGATGACGTATCGCGGCAGGTTGACGGCAGGTGCTTGGTGTCGATTTTGTCGTTGCCGCCGGCGTCGTCGGTAACGTCGTCGGCGTCGGCGTTGTCGCGCTTAACCGGCTGTCCGCAGAACCATTTTACCGAACCGTTTTCACGCTTGGCCCACAGGGAGAGTCTTTTGTCTTTGATTTCTTTGTTTACGCCGCTTGAATTCATTGTGGCGGTGACGACGCCGTTTTCGACTTTAACTTCCTTAACATATTTGCCTTTGATTGATGAAGAAGATGCCACGCCGGCAGCGCCGTTGTCGGCGGGCCATTCGCCGTTATTCAGGTAATACTCGGTAACGGCTGATTTTTGACCTTCGGCCAAAAGGATGGCTTCGGAAACTTGCGCGCGGGCGGGAATCCGGACCTTAGAACAACAGCAATATTCAAAGATTATCTGAAAGTCCGAGATTCTAGATTCCCGCTTTCGCGGGAATGACGAAAAGTTGCGGGAATGACGGTTCGGGCATTCCTTAAATTACCCGTGTATCGCTGTAAATCTTAGAGATGGCGGAATATAGCGGATTAACAAAAACCAGTACGGCAAGGCGAGGCAACGCCGTACTGGTTTTTGTTAATCCACTATAATTGAAGGGGTTATCGGCTTGCGCAGCGGAAGCCCAAGTTGTGCAGGACATATTTGGATTGCAGGCTGGTGCGGATGCCGTAGCGGAGGAAGGCGGCATAGTTGGACGAGTCGCTCGCCCCGACAGATGCGCCGCTGCAAAACATTTGCGCGTTGGCATTGCCGGAAGAAAGCAGGCTGCTGTTGAAATCTTCCGTCCATTCCCAAATCAGCCCGTGCATATCATAAACACCCCAGTAGTTCGGGCGGTCTTTGCCGACATCGTGCAGGCCTTTCCGTCCGCCGTCGGCATACCAATCGAGAATAGTGCGGTTGTAGCCGGGTTCGTTTGAGCCGTTTTTCTGCGTGGCGGAAGCAAGTCCGGCAAATTCCCATTCGTCGATGGTCGGCAGGCGTTTGCCTTGTGCGGCGCAATAGGCGTTGGCGGCAAACCAGGAAATATTGGTAACCGGCTGTTTCAATTCGCCCGCCTTCGGCGCATAGCTGCGGCTGCCGTTTTTCATCCAATGCTTCAGGTAAGCGGGTTCTGCCTGTTTGGAACCGATCCTGCCTTTTTGCCATTGGGGGTGGCTGTTGACAAATTCGGCAAACTCGGCATTGGTAACGGGATATTTATCCAGTTTGAACGGTTTGACTTTAATCAGGCCGGTATCTTTTTTCAGATAAAGCGGGCGGTAGCTGCCGCCTTCGATTTGAACCATTTCGGCAGCCGCCGCTTGAGTGCCGGCGAGTGCCGTGCCGAGGAAAAATAACCGGACGTACTTCATAAAGCCTCCTGACAGGCGGTTAGCATTGATTTTTCAGACGGCATTTTAAACAAAAAGCCGCGAATGCCGTCTGAAAAATCAATCTTCCGAAAGGAAAGATTGGTTGTTAAAAAACCACTGCCGTGCGTAATGAAGTACGGCGGCAGTGGTTTGTCCCGCTAATGACGGGTATCCGATTTAATAAACGCTTTTTTCGGATGCAGAGGCTGCCGGGGCAGAAGCAGCCGGTGCGGAAGCAGCAGGGGCAGAAGCCGCGCCGCTGCCGGCGTAAGCGGTATCACTCAATTTTTGAGTCATGATTTCAGGGTTTTCCGCACCCTCTACTTTCAATTGCCCCAACGCGCCTTTGTTGAATGCGCGGAAGATGGAGTGGTCGACCAAAGTGTAGCTGCCCGGGATGTCGACTTTGAATTCGACGATGGCAGAACCGCCGGCAGGCACGATGGTGCTTTGTACGTTTTCGTTAATCAGTTTGCCGCCTTCAACATAAACTTTGTCGAAGATTTCGCCGATGACGTGGAAGGAAGACACCAAGTTCGGGCCGCCGTTACCGACGTACATACGCACGGTTTCGCCTGCTTTGGCTTTCAGGGCGTTATCGCCGGCGATAGCGCCTACGTGGCCGTTGAATACGACGTATTCAGGCTGTTCGGCAACGGCTTTGTCCATATCGAACGGTTGCAGGCCTTGCGCGCCTTTTTTGCCTTTGGTGTAGAAGTCGCCTTGGACGATGTAGAACTCTTTATCCACTTTCGGCAGGCCTTCTTTAGGCTCGACCAAAATCAGACCGTACATACCGTTGGCGATGTGCATACCGACCGGCGCGACGGCGCAGTGGTAGATGTACAGGCCCGGTTGCAGGGCTTTGAAGCTGAATGTGGAAGTGCGGCCCGGGGCGGTAAAGGTCGCGGCTGCACCGCCGCCCTGACCGGTTGCGGCGTGGAAGTCGACGTTGTGCGGAACGGTAGAAGAAGGATTGTTGGAGAATTCGACTTCAACCGTATCGCCTTCGCGTACGCGGATCATACGGCCCGGAACGTCGCCGTCAAATGTCCAGTAGCGGTATTCCACCCCGTCGTCCATTTTCATGGTTTTTTCGACGGTTTCCATTTTTACGCGTACTTTGGCAGGATAGTCGCGGTCGATTGCGGGAGGTACTTCGGGAGCGTGGGTGGTCACCGCATCGATGACGGGCAGTTCGCCTGCAGGCGTTTCGGCGGTAGCTTGTGCGGCGGAACTTGCGGCTTCTGCGGAAGCGGCAGGGGTTTCGGCAGGGGCTTGAGCAGCTTGTTCGCCACCGCAGGCGGCCAATGCGAATAAGGAAGCAATCATTGCGGCTAATGCTTGGCGTTTCATAATGTTTTCCTTTTGTAAGAAAAGTAGGGGGGATTAGTTAAGAACTTGGTGTGATTATGCGGTTGTCCCATTGCGGGCATTTTAATTTAAGTCAAATAATTCATAAAATATGAACTTAAAATGACGCTTCTAATACTTTATAACTACTAAAAATTACAATGAATAGGCTGATTTGCTAGGGGCTCCGGCAGAGCAGGCAAAGGCAGGGCAATTTCCGAGTAAAGAATAATGATAGTTATTATCATATATGTATTTGTTCTATATGTGAGTTTGTTTGAACAAATGTTTATTTGCGCGGTAAACCATGCTACAATCTTTAACATTCATATTTTGTGAATTTTAAACAACTGATTTATTAAAAGGAGCTCTCAAAATGGGACAGTACAAGAAGCTGTGGTACTTGCTGTTTGCCGTTCTGGCGGTATGCTTTACCATTCTTGGCTATATGGGCAGCGAGGTTTATAAGAAAGCCCCGCCTTACCCCGAACAGGTCGTTTCCGCATCCGGCAAAGTGCTGATGACGAAAGACGATATTTTGGCAGGTCAGTCTGCGTGGCAGACTACCGGCGGCATGGAAGTCGGTTCGATTCTGGGACACGGCGCATATCAGGCTCCGGATTGGACGGCCGACTGGCTGCATCGTGAGTTGTCCGCCTGGTTGGATTTGACCGCGCAACAGGCTTACGGCAAAAAATTCGATGAAGTTTCCCCTGAAGAACAAGCCGTTCTGAAAACCCGCTTGGCCGATGAATACCGCAATCAAAGCCGTATTAAAGAAGACGGCAGCGTCGTCATCAGCGATACGCGCGTGAAAGCCATCGAAAGCATCCTGCCTTACTATCACGGCGTTTACGGCGATGATCCCAAGTTGCAAACCACCCGCGAACACTTTGCAATGAAAAACAACACATTGCCAAGCCAAGAAGCGCGTGAAAAACTGTTCGACTTCTTCTTCTGGACTTCTTGGTCTGCTTCGACCAACCGTCCCGGCGAGGTCTTTACCTACACCAACAACTGGCCGCACGAGCCTTTGATCAACAATGTACCGACTACTGAAAACTACATGTGGTCGTTTACCAGTGTCGTACTGCTCTTGATGGGCATCGGTTTGTTGATGTGGGGTTATTCCTTCCTGACCAAACACGAGGAAGTGGAAGTGCCGTCTGAAGACCCGATTTCCAAAATCCAACTGACCCCTTCGCAAAAAGCATTGGGCAAATACGTCTTCCTGACGGTCGCCCTGTTTGTGGTACAAGTATTGCTGGGCGGCCTGACCGCGCACTACACCGTCGAAGGTCAGGGTTTCTACGGCATTGACGAGGCGTTGGGCTTTGAAATGTCCGACTGGTTCCCCTACGCCCTGACCCGTACTTGGCACATCCAATCCGCCATCTTCTGGATTGCAACCGGCTTTTTGACGGCAGGTTTGTTCCTCGCGCCGATTGTCAACGGCGGCAAAGATCCCAAGTTCCAACGTGCAGGCGTGAACTTCCTCTATATCGCCCTCTTCATCGTGGTCGGCGGTTCTTACGCGGGCAACTTCTTCGCGTTGACGCACATCCTTCCCCCCGAATTTAACTTCTGGTTCGGACACCAAGGTTACGAATACCTCGATTTGGGACGTTTCTGGCAACTCCTTTTGATGGTCGGACTGCTGTTGTGGCTGTTCCTGATGTTGCGCTGCACGGTTTCCGCCTTCAAAGAAAAAGGCGTGGACAAAAACCTGCTGGCAATCTTTGTCGCTTCTATGGTCGGCGTGGGCGTGTTCTACGCACCGGGCCTGTTCTATGGCGAAAAATCCCCGATTGCCGTAATGGAATACTGGCGTTGGTGGGTGGTCCACCTGTGGGTGGAAGGCTTCTTTGAAGTATTTGCCACTGCCGCCTTTGCCTTTGTCTTCTACAATATGGGCTTTGTCCGCCGCAGTACCGCCACTGCCTCCACTTTGGCCGCTGCCGCCATCTTTATGTTGGGCGGCGTTCCGGGCACGCTGCACCACCTGTACTTCTCCGGCTCTACCTCCGCCTCTATGGCAATCGGCGCCTGCTTCTCCGCTTTGGAAGTCGTGCCGCTGGTGTTGCTGGGCCGCGAGGCATACGAGCACTGGTCTTACCAACACCTGTCCGACTGGGCGAAACGCCTGCGTTGGCCGCTGATGTGCTTCGTGGCAGTCGCTTTTTGGAATATGATCGGTGCCGGCGTATTCGGCTTTCTGATCAATCCGCCGATTTCCCTGTTCTATATCCAAGGTTTGAACACTTCCGCCGTTCACGCGCACGCCGCCTTGTTCGGTGTGTACGGTTTCTTGGCATTGGGCTTCGTATTGTTGGTTGCGCGCTACTTGAAACCGAACGCGCGGTTTGACGACAAACTGATGACTTGGGGCTTCTGGCTGCTCAACGGCGGCTTGGTCGGTATGATTGCCATCAGCCTGCTGCCTGTCGGCGTGATTCAGGCATACGCCTCTATCACGCACGGTTTGTGGTATGCCCGCAGCGAAGAATTCCTGCAAATGGAAATCCTCGACACCCTGCGCTGGGTACGCACTGCCCCCGACTTAATCTTTATCGGCGGTGCAATCTGCGTTGCCATCCAAGCCACTAAAATCGTATTCGGCCGCGACAAATAAGTTTTAGCCTGAAAATGGAAACCGCACCTGCCATCAGGTGCGGTTTTTTTACAGGAAAATGCCGTCTGAAGGCTTCAGACGGCATTTGTCCGTTTGCGGGTTTATTCCGAAATATCGGCAACACCGCTTTCGGGGAAGATAGGCAAATCCGGCGGTGGGAGCAGGGTATCCAAAGTCAGGGCGGACGCATCGAGTGTGGGGTAGCCTTCAAACGCGACCGAATAGCCGCCGTTTCCGTTCATACGGATTCGGGTGTGCGCGCCCAGAGGGAAAGTGATTTTGTCGGCAATGTGTCCGAACGGGAAGCCTGTCAGCACGGGGATTTTCGCCGTGCGCGAAATATGCTTGGCAACGGCGGAAAAATCATAAGACGAATCATAGAGATCTCGAATTTTTTCCATACGGAAATCGCCGAACACGATGGCGCGCTGTTTGCCCAAAATACCCGAAAGATACAGCGTATTGAGCATACGTTCGATGCGGTAGGGCTGTTCGCCGACATCTTCGAGGAACAAAATGCCGCCGTCGATGTCGGGCATATAAGGCGTACCGGCGAGCGAGGCGAGGACGCTTAAGTTGCCGCCCCACAACGTGCCTTCGGTTTCGACATCGGCGCGTTGGATATAAGGAACATCAACGGTCAGGCGGTTTTGGGTTGTCCCCTTGATAAAGGCATCCATCGTAAACGCACCGGGGGCAGGTTTGCCAAAATCGCTATAAGCCATCGGGCCGGCAAAACTCATCATATTGCCTTTTGCCAACAATGCCAGTTGGACGGCGCATACGTCGCTGAATCCGAAAAACAGCGTGCCGTGTTCGCGCATCCTTGCGCCGAGCGAGGCAAAATCGATATGCGGCAGAATCCGCGCCGCACCGTAACCGCCGCGCAAGCCCATCAGCACTTTAGGCGTGGCGACGCGGCCGGAGGCGACCTCTTGGAAATCTGCCGCGCGTTGCGCGTCCGTGCCGGCAAACCGTTGGAAACGGCGGCTGCCCGCCTGTTGGTTGGTTACGGTAAAACCGGCATTGTAAAGGCGGGTTAAGGCTGTGTTGACGCGGTTAGTGTCTTCGGCAAATCCTGACGAAGCGACAACGCGCAGAAGGTTGCCGTCCGAACTTTGACGGCGTGGCGTTTGGAGAGGCACGGTTCGGGCTTTCACAACGGAATGGGAAGAGGGAAGGGGCGGAACGGATGTGGCGGATGTGCCGCAAGCCTGAAGCAGCCCCGCGCCGGCGGCGGTGCAGGTTTTCAGAAAACGGCGGCGGGAGGTCGGTTCGGTCATAATTTCCCTTTCATACGGTTTCAGACGGCATCGGCGGGTTTAAAGCAGCTTTTTAAGCTGTTCCGTCCAATTTTGCGGCAGGGTCATACCGTGTTTTCGGACGGGGTTTGCCCAAATCGGCGCAGGGAAAGTCGCATCGTTTTCAAAGCGGGCGATAATATGCCAATGCAGGTGCGGCACGACATTGCCCAAGCTGGCGAGGTTGATTTTTGCCGGCCGGAACACTTGGCGCATAGCGGCTTCGACTTTGTACACCATTTCCATCAATTCGCCGCGTTCCGCTGCCGAAAGGTCGGTAATTTCGGCAATGTGTCCGTGCCAAATGACGCGGCAGAATGCCGGCGAACCGCTGTCGTTATGGACGGCGATGACGCGCAGCTTGGGGGTTTGCAGCAAAATATCTTCATCTTGTGCCGTGCAGATGGGGCAGGGTTGGGCGGTCATTTTTCCTTATTCCTGAAAGTGTTTAAAAAACGGTAGGGCAATTTCTGATAGTTTAATTTGTCTGTCCGCATTGCCGTTAATTGTACCACTTCATCGTGTTTCCTTTTCGGTTGAAACCCCGCCCTTTAGGGCGGCAGGATCAGACTTTGTTTGGGAGGGGCGTAACCCCTTCCGAATCAGGACGACATATAGGGCGGTGCTTTATGTGTCGTCCTGTGTGTTGAAACATATCGGACGCGTTTGAACAGTTGTGCGGCAAACTGTTTTAGCGGAAGGCAAGAGATGCCGTCTGAAGCCCATTGTCCGTCATTCCCACACAGGCAGTTGCTACGGTTGCTGAAGCCCCTTAGCCGTCGCGCAGGCAGTTGTTACGGTTACTAAAATCCCGTCATTTCCTCAAAAACAGAAAACCAAAATCAGAAACCTAAAATCCCGTCATTCCCGCGCAGGCGGGAATCCGGGCCTGTCGGCACGGAAACTTATCGGATAAAACGGTTTCTTTAGATTTTACGTTCCGGATTCCCGCCTGCGCGGGAATGACGGCGGGAGAACAATGCCGTCTGAAACCTTATATATTGCGTCCCTAAGAAGGGGCGATTAACAAAAATTAACGCCCTTTACTTTCTACAAGTAACAGGGCTTTTTTTTTGCCCGTTTTTGAGGATTCGCAAATGGAAGATAAGCAAGGGATGACAAAGGAGGTTGCCGGCGTGATGACGGAGGCGCCGGCGGACGGCAGGAAGCCGGCAACCGCTTCGAATCTTCCCCCCCCCTTATCTAACAGGGGGGGGCACAGAAACCGAAACGGCGGGCAGGGTTCAGGAAGTCTTCGAATGTTACGAAACGTACATAACGGACGGTAAAGGAAACCTGTTAGGCGTTCCTCTTAGGCGCGGTGTATCAGATTCGGCTTTCATTGACCAAATCACATTTTCAATTCATGAAGACACGTTTTTCCATGTTTATGGACTTTCGTTTGATTTGTTCGATGATGACGATTTCATACGCGCGGCTTCCGCCAAGATGGAGGAAATTTTCGGATTCGGAATCATTGAAAAAGCCAAGCATTCGGGCGGGCGTTTCTATGAAGGCTGCTGGCTGATGGGAACGGAAAATGCCCAATACGGGCGCGTCCATTACGGCGGCCAACGTGAAACGATGTTGGTTGAATTGACGGCGGTAGGCTGCAATGCTGCAAATATTGGATGGGAATCAAGGCTTTTTGATTTTCTGACAAATGCGATTCGTCCAAAAATAACGCGCGTTGACATTGCAAAAGACTTTTTCAACGGAGAGTACAGCCCGAATCAGGCAAGAGAAGACCGCAATAAAGGTTTGTTTACGTGCCATCACGTCAAACCGAAGGGCGAATGTTTGGGGTCGGATTGGGAAGAAGACGATGAAGCCAAAATGACCAAAGGCAAGACCTATGGTATCGGCTCCCGTGAATCGTCCAAATATGTCCGCGTCTATGAAAAAGGCAAGCAGTTGGGCGATAAAACAAGCACATGGACGCGCTTTGAAATTGAATTCAAAGCAAAAGACATCGTTATCCCTTTCGAAGTTTTGCAGAATCCGGGCGAATATTTCGGCGGCGCATATCCCATTTGCGAACGATTCGCCCAAAAGGCAACGCGCATACACGCGGTTAAGGAAGATAAGGTTGTTTCAGCCGACCGCTGCCTTGAATGGGTAAAAAAACAGTTCGGACGTGCGGCAAACGGTCTGAAATTCATTTTTCCCGAATTGGACAAAGCCAAACTGTTTGAACTGATTGAGCCGAGTCATCACAAGCTGCCCAAGTCTTTGGCTCTCGAAGCCTACGACTGCGCCTTTTTGAAATCTCAAGTCATTCATGAACAGCCCGCATTCAAACCGTACAATGACCCTTATTATATGTACGAATATTACGAGAATCTTGAAAAACAGCTTGAACAGCAAAAACACGTCAACAATGAAGAAAGCTATAACAACTTCATTTACGACAAATTCGCAAGACTACCGATTTCATGGGCTTAAAGTGTCTGCCCGAAAGACGTTTAATCACACAAGGAAACCAAAAAATGAACATCCAACTTCAAGGCCACATCGTCGGCGTTAAAAAATTCAACGGACAAATCGAAGGCAAGAGCTTCGACTATTGCCGCCTGATTGTCGCCACACCCTTAGACAGCTCCCAAGGCAACGCATTGGGCAGCTCTACTACTGAATACGATTTCGGCGGCTCTGCCAATTTCGAGCAGTTCCGAAACGCCCAATTTCCGATCGAAGCAAACCTGAACGTGGAAATCGTCACTACGGGCAAAACTCAAAAACTGAAAGTCACCGGTTTTCAATTCGTTAAGAAAGGCTGATTGAATGCAGAAAGTCTATGTTGTCCAGTCCGTATCAACAGGGGACTTTCTGTATCTCTCTCCTGAAACGGGCGACATCGGACATACCAAATTAATTACCAATGCCGATTATTTCTACGACTTCGAAGAAGCGGTTAACGCAGGTTTGGAAGAAATCGGCAACCAATGCGAATTTGTCGTATTCGGATTTTTGAAAGACTGATTTTCGGATGTTCGGCGGTCGTCTGAAAAACTCTCCATCCATTACCGCCAAACACTTTTTGAAGGAAAATATCATGAAATTTATTAACACCTGCCGTAAATACGGCGCAAAACTGGCTGTTGTAACAGCCGCCCCGCTGGCTTTGGCGGCACAGGCAAACGCAGCGTTGCCCGAAACGGCAAAAAACGCTTTGGAAGCCGCAAAAGCGGACGGTATGGAAGCCGGTTGGATTGTAGTGGGCGTTTTCGCCGCGCTTTTTGTATTTTCCATCGTTAAGAGGGTGATGAAGTAAGGCGGCATGTACTGCCAAGTCGGAAATAAATGTCTTGAGAAGCACCGGGCCGAAAACCTTTATTTCAGCTTGGTAGTACCAAGAATCCAAGAAAACGGACAGATAATCAGGCCGGAATATAACGGCAGCATGTGGAAGATGTCGGACGGTCAGCCGCTAAGGCTTTCATTGGCGGAATGCAGTCCGAAAGACAACCTGCAAAGCGGTCTTGAAACAGGCCGGATAGTATTCGGCGTCCTCGCGTCCGTTTACTTTGTTTCCCTGCTGAAAAAGGTTTTGAAATGATGGATTTTTATTTCTATCTCGGCGTTGCCGTCCCCGTATTAATCGGGGCGGTTCTGTTTAAGGATTGAGCGCATGAAGTTATGGTGTCAAAATCAGGCTTTCAAAACAACCTTTGAAAGGCAGAACCATGAACAAGCCGTTTATCACTCAGGCGCAGTTGGCACTTTATAAATATCAGCCGTCAAGCGAGTATTTTGGGCAATCGATGGCGGTTATAGCGCAATCTGAATTTGTTGAATTTGCGAAGATTAATAAGTCTGAAAATGTTATTGATTGTTTCTCTTTTTTCTGGAATAGAAGAATCAAACATGACATTTGGTTAATATCATTTCCTGATAATTCGGAAATGGTAATTAAAGAATCCTTGAAAGATGGTCATAAAACATACAAATTTGAATTTTGCCAAATTGTCGATAATTGCAATTTTGATGATGTATTCGTTTGAAGCGAATGCAAATGCAGTAAAAATATCTGAAACTCTTTCGGTTGATACCGGACAAGGTGCGAAAATTCATAAGTTTGTACCTAAAAATAGTAAAACTTATTCATCTGATTTAATAAAAACGGTAGATTTAACACACATCCCCACGGGCGCAAAAGCCCGAATCAACGCCAAAATAACCGCCAGCGTATCCCGCGCCGGCGTATTGTCGGGGGTCGGCAAACTTGTCCGCCAAGGCGCGAAATTCGGCACAAGGGCGGTTCCCTATGTCGGAACAGCCCTTTTAGCCCACGACGTATACCAAACTTTCAAAGAAGACATAAAGGCACGAGGCTGCCGATACGATCCCGAAACCGACAAATTTGTAAAAGGCTACGAATATGCTAATTGCCTTTGGTACGAAGACGAAAGACGTATTAATAGAACCTATGGCTGCTACGGCGTTGACAGTTCGATTATGCGCCTTATGCCCGATCGCAGCAGATTCCCCGAAGTCCAACAACTGATGGAAAGTCAAATGGAAAGGATTGCTCGTCCTTTTTGGGATAAACGGAAAGAAGAAATTCCTAAAGATACTGCTTTAAAGTGGCGTCTTTTTCCTTTTAGTCATTGTGAATTTTTTTGGAACGGCGGCGGTTGTTTTGTACGTAACGGTGATAATTTAATTCATCGAGTTTATTTTAAACTTGGCCGCAATCCGAAATACAAAGAAGAAATGGATGCCAAAAAGCCGGAAGAGATTTTATCGTTGAAAGTCGATGCCGATCCCGACAAATACATAAAGGCAACCGGATATCCCGGTTATTCCGAAAAAGTAGAAGTCGCACCCGGAACAAAAGTGAATATGGGGCCCGTCACGGACAGGAACGGGAATCCCGTTCAGGTTGCCGCAACATTCGGCAGGGACGCGCAAGGCAACACCACGGCGGATGTACAAGTAATCCCGCGTCCCGACCTCACGCCCGCAAGCGCGGAAGCACCTCACGCACAGCCGCCGCCCGAAGTATCGCCCGCCGAAAACCCCGCAAACAACCCGGACCCCGATGAGAACCCCGGCACGCGCCCCAATCCCGAACCCGACCCCGATTTGAATCCCGATGCAAATCCCGATACGGACGGACAGCCCGGAACAAGCCCCGATTCCCCGGCCGTTCCGGACCGCCCAAACGGCAGGCATCGCAAAGAAAGGAAAGAAGGCGAAGACGGCGGGCTTTCGTGCGATTATTTTCCGGAAATCCTAGCCTGTCAGGAGATGGGCAAACCTTCGGACCGCATGTTTCACGATATAAGCATACCGCAGGTTACAGACGATAAAACATGGTCTTCACATAACTTTTTACCGTCTAACGGCGTATGTCCGCAGCCGAAAACCTTTCATGTTTTCGGCAGGCAATATCGGGCAAGCTATGAACCGTTGTGCGTGTTTGCCGAAAAAATCCGTTTTGCCGTACTGCTCGCCTTTATCATTATGTCGGCTTTTGTCGTTTTCGGTTCGTTGGGGGGGAATAAATGCCATTACTTGCCGGCCTGATTCCACTTTTAGGCATACTTCTGAAAATGCTGATTGTCAGAATCATCCTTGCAACAGGTCTGACATTCGTAACCTATGCCGGGTATCTCGCCGCACTGGAAAAGTTCAAAGGCTACACGGCAAATGCGATCAATTCCATGCCTTCCGACATATTGAACCTTCTTTTAATTTCGGGATTCGGTCAGGGGTTGGGCTGCCTGTTCGGCGCATTCTCGTTCTTCATTGGTATGCACGCATTCAAAAAACTGACGTTTGTCTTTCCGGGATGAGGTAGAAACATGATTTATCTGTTTACGGGAAACATGGGGGCAGGCAAAACCCCCCGCGTCGTCTCTATGATTTTGAACAACGAAGACGGATTGTTCAAAATGGAATTGGAAGACGGCACGGAGGCAGACCGGCCGCTTTATTTCTGCCATATCGACGGATTGGACAAACGAAAATTCAATGCCCGCGAACTGGCGGAAGGGCAAATCATGTCCGCCCCGCTTCGTGATGTCATACCGGAAGGCGCGGTGCTGATTGTTGGCGAAGCGCACTACACTTACCCGGTACGCGCGGCAGGCCGTCCCGTTCCGCCCTATATTCAGGAACTGACAGAACTCCGCCATCACGGGCATACCGTCATTTTGATGACGCGGCACCCGAGCCAACTTGATATATTCGTCCGCAACCTTGTTTCAAAGCATGTACACCTTGAACGCAAGGCAATCGGCATGAAACAGTATTATTGGTATAAATGCGTAACCTCGTTGGACAATCCCGCGGGCGTAAGCGGCGTAGAAGCCGCAAATTGGAAACCGCCTAAAGAAGCCTTCAAATACTATAAATCATCAAGCCGGCACCAAAAGTTCAAGAAAAAAGTGCCTTGGGCGGTTTGGGCGTTGATTGCGGTTGTAGGGTTTGTAGGCTGGAAAAGTTACGGCATGTTTCAAGTTTACAGCAAAGCCACAGACAGCCGGATTGAGCAGGAAGCGCAAAAAGAAAGCGTTGTGCAGACGATGACGGAGCAGACGGCATCATCAGAAACAGCGCCTTTTGAGCATTCCGACAATCTGAAACCTGAAGACTTTGTGCCGACTTTGCCCGAAAAGCCCGAAAGCAAGCCTATTTATAACACAGTCCGACAAGTAAAAACCTTTGAGCAAATCGCCGGATGCATAGACGGCGGAAAATCAGATTGCACATGCTATTCAAATCAAGGAACACCCTTGAAAGAAATAACAAAGATAATGTGTAAAGAATATGTGAAAAACGGGTTGCCTTTCAATCCTTACAAGGACGAACGGCAAAGGACGGAACAGGCGGCACAGTCCGCGAAAGCGGACAAGCCCCAAGTTCTCGTAATGGGCGGAAAGTCCTAATAAAATTTAATGTACGACAACTGAAGAGCGCGGAAAACCGTTTGAAGGAATCGGCGGCGGAGTCGTAAAGCAGAAAGTTCTTTTTAAAATCATATTCTGAATACTAAATCTGAGGATGTCATGATTCACAAACCAAGATATATCAAAATTGTAGATGAAAACGGGGATTTCACACGTGTTCTCCGTCTCCATAAGTTCCCGGACACGTCGAAAGTTTTTTATTTCGAGCCTATGTTCTGGCTTAAAGATGGTCGGCTTGCCCGGAAAGACAGTTTGTTTGAAGTTGATTACATTTACGGTGCAGACGGTTGCGGGTTCTTGCCGTCAAATTTAACGGAGTTCAGAAAATATTGCCGGAAAAAGCACCAAAAGTTTAAGGACGATGAAGTTTTAGTAAACCGTTACGCGGTCGATTTTTTGGGTGCGAAGGAACCCCCATATGACGACCGCCATGTGACTTCAGTCAAATATTTTGTTTGATAAAACCAAAATCACAAATTCAGCCACTACCCCTCAGGATGGCTTGGGCGGAGCGAAGGGGGTTAACTGCTAGAATGGCTGTTTTTTTTTGGGCGTATCTCAGTCCGGAATCGCTTCGTTCGGGGGTTGTAGGTGCAGGAAAATAGGGCGGAAAAAAGGAAAAGGGGGAAGCTTTGTAAAGATTGGGTGCGTTACCCAATCTTTACGAATACCCCCTTTTCCTTTTTTATGAACTGTTTTTCAATACCGCAAACCCACTAACGGAGTGATTCCGGACTGAGATACGCCTAAAAAAAATCAGACATTCGGGTCGCAACAGGAATCTTTACCAAAACCTGCAACCCAAATAAAATCAGACACGGCAAAGGAATAGCTACCCTTTGCCGAAACCGTCCGGCCTGAACAAACCACAAACTTAAAGTTTGATGACGAGAATAGGCGGGCGGTTTTCTTGTTTGTGAAATTGAGTAGTATCAAAGAACACAGATTCTGAATATATAAGATACTACTTTAATTGACAACAGCATTTTTACAATTCATTTTCAACCCATTGAATTTCAATATTTGAAAATTCACCGGATTTCAGACGCGGCAAAGCAGGCATTTAAAAAATGCCTTTTTTCCTTTCGGGATTTACGCCGATTTGTAACGCGATGGATCGTAATCTCCGCCTTTCTTATGTACGTGATACGCAATAACGGCGAGTTTACGCATCAATGCTGCGATGATGACTTTTTTAGGCTTCTTCTTTTCTTCCAGCCTTTTGATGAAGTCGGGAAATGCCCTTATCCGGTATGCGACCATGGCCGGCATAAACAAGACGGCGCGTAATTTCCTGTTGCCAAACTTGGTCAGTTTGCCTTTTCCCCTTACGCTTGTCCCGGATTCTTTTTGTTGCGGGCTTAAGCCTGCGAACGCTGCAAATTTGTTTGATGTTTCAAATTTCGAAGATGTTAGATGATGAAACAATACGGCTGCGGTCATTCTGCCTATTGCCGGTATGGTTTCAAGACGCTTCACGCCTTCCTTGCAGTTAGGCTTCTCCGTCTGCTCTTTTATCTTCTCCTTTAAAACTTCAAGCTGTTCATTCATGGCTTTGATGATTTGCGCATATGCTTTGGCCGCTTCTTCATCTTTTGCCGCGTGATGACGGTTTTTCATTGCCGCGCATTCGCTTTTGATTTGCGCGTATGCTGCGATCATCCGTGAAAGCCTGTATTGCTCGTCCGTAGGCTTCTGCCTCTTTACAAGCTCGCTTTCCTGCGCCGACCGGCAATACTGCGCTATCAGTTTTGCATCCTGTTTGTCTGTTTTGGTTCGCTTGAACCTGCTTTCTGCATACTTGCTTATTTTCAGCGGATTCACTACGTAAACGCTGTAATACTGCGCGAAGTAGTCGGCAACTTCTTCATAATAATTGCCGGTTGCCTCCATGCAGATATGCAGATTCTGACATCCCAAGCTTTTCAACCGGTCCGAAAACTGATTTAAACCTTTTGAATCGTTGTCAAACTTTGCCGAATATTCGGCATTGCCGACAATGGCCGTTGCGTCAAATGTCAGCTTGGATATGTCCAATCCTACGGCGTTACGCATGGGATTACCCTTATATGCGGATATTTGCCTGCATATTCGTCGCAAATCTTCCCGCAGCCGTCCGGCGAACCGTCATCGACCAAAATCATTTCATAATCGGCAAAATTTTCGGCAAGCACGGAATCCACGCAGCAGCGAAGGTATTTTTCCACATTGTAAATAGGGACGATGATAGAGAAAATCATAAATATCAATACGTTGTATTAAGATGTTTGCGCGTATGCCTCAAACCCGCGCTCGCAATGCGTTTGCATCCGCACCCTGCAACTTGATAAAACTTATTGCTTTATCAAGCTATGGAAACCTGTTTCCCGAAAGACGGCGCAGGATGCCCGTTCCCTGCAACTTTGCCTTATTCCGACATCAAATGCCCCAGCTTGTCTGCTTTGGTTTGGAGATAACGCTCGTTTTCCAGATTTTCCCCGACGTGCAGGGGAATGCGTTCGACCACGTTAATCCCCGCATCTTTCAGGGTTTGGATTTTTTCGGGGTTGTTGGTCAACAGTTTGACCGAGCGGATGCCCAGATATTCGTAGATAGATTGCGCCAAACGGAAATCGCGGGCATCGACGGGCAGCCCGAGTGCCAAATTGGCTTCAACGGTATCCATACCTTGTTCTTGCAGATGATAGGCGCGGATTTTGTTAATCAGCCCGATGCCGCGTCCTTCCTGACGCAGATAGACGATGATGCCGCGCCCCTCTGCCTGTACCGCCCTCATTGCCGCTTCAAGTTGCGGTCCGCAGTCGCATTTTCTCGAGAACAGCGCGTCGCCCGTCAGACATTCGGAGTGGATGCGCGTCAACACCGGATTGCCGTCTGAACAATTGCCGACGGTCAGCGCGACGTGTTCCTGCCCGTTTGCCTCTTCAAAACCGTGCATCGTAAATACGCCCCATTCGGTCGGCAGACGGCAGGAAGCGACATGGTCTAATAATTCAGACATTTTCATCTCCTTCTGCGGCAGTGATGCCCAAAAGTTGCTTCAAAGGTTCGGACAAAGCCAAGGCAAGAGCCACCCATTCCGCCTGCGCCGCCGTATCCGCACACTCTGCGCATTCAAATTCCACATGAACCACGCCCAATACACCGCCGCTCTCCGTGCAAACGGGAATGGAAATTTGCGCCGCCGAAGCATGATTGCGTTCTCCCGAAAGCTCACCCAAATTCAACCAACGGCGTACATCCGAGGCAACATTCATCCAACCGCTTTGCGCCGAACGGCAGGCAAGCGAAACATCGGTAATATTTCCATCCTGCTCCCATATGTTTTCCAAACCTTCGCCCTGTTGGGACAGGCACACCAGCCGGAGGGCGGCGTTTTCAGACGGCATCAAGGCATAAACCGCCGCGCTCCGCACACCTGTCGAGCGTGAAAACACCGAATCCAAAGCCATAAAAAGCCGTTTCAGGGCATCTTCGCGGACATCATCGCACGGCAGGTAATCGGCAAGTTTCCAACCCTCATCATTGCACCACAAAACAGAACGGTCAATCGAAGCCATCCCCATATCCATTACCGTCTGCGCCGTCAGATACGCCGCCCGAACCTCGTCAAGCGGCAGCTTCAAACCCTGAGTCAGCAGAAAATCCTTAATCAAAGCAGCAGGCATACCCAAATTCCGTCAATAAAAACAAAAAACCGCCCGATTCCGATGCCAGGCGGACGAATAGCGGATTTTACCGCTGCAAAGCATAAGCCTCAACTATTACGTCCAAAGCCTTGCGCAATCGGACAAAATCTGTATAATCTCCACCCTTATGCGGACGTGGCGAAATTGGTAGACGCACCAGATTTAGGTTCTGGCGCCGAGAGGTGTGAGAGTTCGAGTCTCTCCGTCCGCACCAAAATTTTTATATCTTTCATAATGTTATATGCCACTTGGTGCAAATGTGGTGCAAATCACATCACCGGGCGTTTTTCTTTTTGGCGGTCTAGCCATCCTTCGACTTCTTCTTTTTTCCACCAAAAACGTTTCTTCGATACGGATATTCGCGCGGGGAAATCCGGACGCGGTGCGTACCGCTCTAAAAATGTACGCTTTTTTACGGATAAAATATCTGCGCATTGCTGCGGGTCTAGGTATTCGCTATCCATTTAAAACCTCCAAACTTAATTATATTTACGCCGCCTGTTTTTTCCGCTTCCGGCGCGCTTCGGCATCCGGTACCGGCTCGGATTCTTTGATGGCGCGGACGTAGTGTTTCCACGCGGCCGTTTCGAGGGCGGCTTTGAAGCGGCAGGCGGTTTGTTGCAATAGGCGCAGTTCGCCGCCCGTGATGTATTCGGCGTAGCCGCCGGCTTTTTTACGGTTGTTGTGTCCTTGAAACGTCATGGGTTTTCGTCCGTTCTCTGGCTTGTCCGGGTGTGGCGGAGCGTTTGCGGATGCGGCTGACGCGCTGCGGTTTGCCGTCTTCGCCGCGCTGAAAAACGCTTGTTCCGCCGCGCCGGCAGCCGTGCCGCTTATGCCTGATGCCGTGTTTGAGCCTTTTGTGCCGGAATCGTGATACACGCAGGTCCGGATGTGCGTCCTCATGCCGCCGCTTCCCTGTGCATGAGGCTGATCAGGTTTGCCGTCCGTTTGAAATGTTCGGTCCAGTTGAAGCAGCTGAAGCCGGCGCCGTTGTCGCAATGCCGGATGACGTCTTCCGAGTCTTTTACGGCCCGGACCAACGCGCCGCCTTTGTCCGCAACAAGCATTTTCATCATCGGCCGGCGCACGTCGCTTATCCGTCGGGGGCGCACGGGATTCAGCGGCTTGCCGTACATCGCCGAAAGCTCCTTGTCCGCCTGAATGCCCACATCGTAAAGCAGGTTTGCGGCGTGTAGGATCCGGCCTGTAAATTCCGCGTACGGCATTTTCAGGCGGCGGGCTTCCGCGCGCGAATCCGCGCCGTTGACGACTTTGCCGACCGCCGAAATCAAACCGCCGTCAAGTTCTAAAAACGCCATGGCTTTCTTGGCAACCCGCACGGCCAATGAGTATGCCGATACTTCGGCTATCAGCCGTGCAGGCGCGTCTTTCAGAAATTCTTCGTACGCGGCGAAGAGATTTGACAGCGGACGCAGCACGAGTTGGCGCTGATTCGGGCTAAGGTCGTCGAAATCCTTAGTCCATTGCGCGACCGCCTGCGATGCTTCGCGGCAGGCAAACAGTACGCTTTCCTCGTTCGCGGGGTCGTCCGTGTTGCAGTACAGGCCCAAGCGTTGCACCTGTTTGACGATATGTTCGGCGAAGTTGATTAACTCCTGATTGCAGGCATAGCGCATATCCTGCAGGGACAGCCGCATCATGATGCCGCACGTCAGGGCTTCGTCTTCCGATACCTTTGCGCCCGACAACATCCGGGCGATGTTTTCTTTTTGCGCTTTTGACCGGGCGGACAGCCGGTTCCGGTCAACGTTTTTTACTGTTCCCGCGCGTTTGACGGCGCGTTCCTGCCGCGTTGATTCCTTCGCCGCGCGTTTGGCGGCAAGCATCTGTTTTGCCGTCGGTTTTGTTGCTACTGTTTGCATTTTGTTTTCTCGATTTTTTGATGCCGTTCTCTCAATGCCCAATCATAAAGCTGTATCTCTCACGGGGTCGCCGAATTTAAATTGATAGTTCATGTCTTGTTCCATTAATATCAAACGCAATCTTCAAACACCTCAATTACATTTTTTAAATCGCTAATACCATAATTTATTACATCCTTTAGAAATTCCAAAGAGGTATCCGCTTCGTCTGCTTTATCCCTAATTTCGTCTATATAACCCTCTAACGATTCAGGCTCTTTTAATGCTTCTTTGCATAAGTTATCTATTACCCTTAATGCGTTTTTTACATCTTCCAAATAGCTCATTTTTTGCTCCTTAACTCAAAATGGGATGCTGTCGTCAACATCTTCTACGGTTTATCTAATCTGCAAATTCTTCCGCCCTTCAATCTTCGCGCCTGCTACTTGCCGACCGCTTTCAATCGCTTTTCTGATGGCGGTTTTGTCCGGTTCGGTTTTGACGGCCTCACGCATAAATTCGGCGGGGATTTGTGCTTCGTCTAAGATCACGACGGCTTCGGATTTGCGGAACGAGGCTTTAAAAGTGCCGTCGTCCGCTTTGATTTCGGTAATGCCCGCCGCCTGCATATTGCGCGCCAAGTAGTCTTTCAGGCTTTGATTCCGCGCTTTTGCCGCCTTGAGCTTCCCGGTCATCCGCCCGATATGCTCTTCAAGCATTTTTTCCGTGATTTCTTGGTTTTTAATATAAGCGATAACGGATTGCGCTTTGACCTCGAACTGCCCGATAACGGCTTCCAGCGTGTCTTCGCGCTCGGTTTCGCTGTCGAAGTAGTAATCAAGCGCCGCCTGTACGTCTGCCGCGCACCGGTAGAGTGTGAGGGCGGTCATTGTGCCCCTCCCTCATATTCGGCAACCGCTTCGCCAAGCGCGGCGTGTATGGCGTATGCCTGTTCGATGTTGATGAATAGGTCGTCGCTGCCGATGGTGATGTTGATGTATCCCTGTTCGGGATTGGCGGCGGCGCCAATGGTTTTCCCGTCCCATTGGGTCAGGTCGATGTTTGCCATTTTTTTGTTTCCTTTCTCTGTTGCCGTCCGAAGCAGTTGCAAACTAAAAATCGACTACTGCTTCAGAGTGCGGGGCCCGCCCGCAGGGCGCGGCGTTTGTTTGCGGTTTTCCGTCCGGTTTTACGCCCTGACGGCGGGCTTAATTAAAAGGGATGTCGTCCTCGATGTCTTCGGCAGGCGCGGCATTGCCTTGGGGGTGTTCCGTCTGCCCTTCCGCCGCTTGGGCCTGTTTCTGCGGCGGCGCCGGCGGTTGGCGGCCGTTTACGGCTTCGGCATATTCCGGGCTTTTGGCAATCTGCTCCCTCAGTTTCTCGTTCAGGAGGCCGTAATTCGCCCAATCGGGGTCTGACAGGTCGAAGGCAAAAACGGCGTTGTCCGGCTGTTTCGGGGTGTAGCTCTTCATCTTGTTGCTGATGGCGGAAATGTTGGCATAGGTGGTTTTGCCGTCGCTGCTTTCTTGGTGGGCGATACTCAACAGGCAGGGCTTGCCCAAAATATTGCGCAAATCGAAGTTGTCGCGTTCTTCCGGTGTAAAGTCCCTTCCGCGCCAGCTTTTGAGGTCTGTTGCCAGTTGGCTTTTGCTGTGCAGGCTGGCGGTGTACCGGCGGCTGATGAGGTAGGGCCTGCCGTCCGGCATCAGCATTTCCGGATCGCCTTCCGGGTCGATTTCCCACTGCACTAAAATCTTGTGCTGCCGCTTTTGTTCGTTTTGGTACTCGACGAGCTGCGTACCCAAATCGATGATGCGGATGCAGGTGGCGTGATGGCTGCCTGCCGGGCATGGTTTGAAATTGCTTTCGTCTTTCACACTTAAAATCAATGACATTTTCGGTCTCCTGTTAAAGGTCGTTTCGTCTATCGGTCTCGCGCTGTTTTATGCCTTGCGCGGCGGCGTTACCTGATAATGCTTTTAATGTGGCCTTCTGCCTGTTTTTCGGTCATCCGCCGTGTTTCGGCGGTTTCCGGGCTTTGCCGGTATTTGATTTCTTCGGGGCTTGGTCCGTACGGCTCTGTTTCTCCGCCGCCGGTGTAAGCGGTTTCGGGATGGAAGCTCATTCTTTACCCCCCGGCACTTCCGCATCGCCGTGCACCCGCCGGCAACCGGCTTCTTCTTCATCGGCATTCAGGTGCCGCTCTTCCAGCCAGATCTCGGCGCTCAATTCCGCAACTTCCGCCTGCTTTTGAGCCAACGCCATACGCATTGCCGCAATACCGGCGGGTTTTCCCTTTGCCGTACGGCTTCCGCCTCCCTTGGCGAATCCGAAGGCATAGCCCGCCGCCAATACCGCCGCCAATACCGCGAACTTAAACGCAATATTCCTTGTCTTCATTTCTATTTCCTTAATTTAAAAGGTTTTAATTGCGCACCGCGTCCGCTAAGGATGGTACGGACCGTGCGCCGTCGGGGTTATCTGCGGCTAAAATCTACAAAAACCGCCGCCGCGCCCACTCCCCGGCTGACGGCGCGGCATTCCTATGCCCGCTATGAATTTGCCAGCCTGCCGATGTTCTCCGCCAGCGCGAACCATTCCCGCTCGTCTATGGCGTAGTTCATCGCGGCTTCGGTATCTTTACCGACACGGGAAGCATCTTCCGTAAGGTACGTTTCCCAATCCTCCTGCGTATAAGGTTCGCCGTCCGCATCGCGGACAAACTCCCGCGCCGATTTTTTGGCAATCTCAATCAACCCGGATTCGTGCAGGATTCGGTTTTCCGCCTCCCAACCGTCCAAAGCCTGCCGCATATCCTCCCGCGCGTAATATCTTTCCATCCCCCAATCGGGGCTGCCGTAAGCCGCCGTGCCGTAATATTTCACCGCCTTCGTCCTTTCCGTTTGAGAAAACCGCCCGCAGCATTCACTGTTTCGCCGTGCCGTTGCCCCGCTTTGAAGTTCGATACTTCATCGCTTTGTGCTATCCCCGGCTTGGCAGATATAGCTTCGGGCGGTTTTAAGGTTTAGCCGTTGCCGCTGCCGTTGCTGTAGCCGTTGCCGTAGCCGTTGCCATAGCCGCTACCGTTGCCGCTACCGTTGCCGTTGCCGTCGCCGTCGCCGTTGCCGCTGCCGTTGCCGTAGCCCTTGCCGTTGCCGTAGCCGCTGCCGCTGCCGCCGCCGTCGACGCCGCCGTAGCCGTTGCTGTAGCCGTTGCCGTAGCCGTTGCCATAGCCGCTACCGTTGCCGCTACCGTTGCCGTTGCCGTCGCCGTGCTTCAATGGTTGATCTAGATAACTCATGACTGGTCGACCTCCAGCGCGGTGCGGATTGATTCAGCCGCGCCGCCTGTTACTGGGATAATCTCAATCGCCTCGAGCCATACGGAATCAAGCTCGCCGCAAATTTGGCTGCCGTCTTGCCTGATGCCGTGTCGTGCGACACCTGACAGGCTGATTGATTCCTTTGCCCACCAGCTGTACATTCGGCGCGCTTTTGTCAGAATCACTTCATTGCCTGCTTTTTGTTTCAACACACCAAACCAAACGCCTGCCGAATAAGTGCGGATGATGACTTCCTTGCCGATGGCAAAGTCGTTGATACCTTTTTGCTCGGCAACTGTTACCGGCGGTTGCGGCTCATGTTGCGGTTCGTCAAATTCGGTTGAAATGTCGGCGCGTTTTACACCCATTGCCGCTTCGAAATCGGCAGCAATGCCTGCAAAGACTTTTATAAGGTCTGACAAACTTTTCACTTCAAATTTATTTGCTTCCATTTTTGTTTCCTTTCGGGGTGGGGTTGGTTTCTTTACAAAACAATCATTACCTTCTCTTTTAAGCCGTCTTTTTTCACTGTAAAAGTGAAGGCAGTGTGATTGAGGCTTTCGCTTTTTCTAGTGGTCCATGTCGCTGCTGCGTCGCGGCAGATTTCACCAACTTTCAATAAAAGGCTTTGCCCGTCCTTTGCCCTCGCGCCAAACCGATTTATTCTGCTGATTAATTCGTTCATCTCGTTTCCTTCAAGTTGTTGTTTGTTTCGATGGGTGTAGTTTAGTAAACACTTAACATCTAGTCAAGTAAAATGTTTAGTGATTATTTAATAAATACTGAACATTTTGATTATTAAAAGAATTTATTTTTGAGATTTCGCAGGCGCAAAAAAACCGCCTATTAAGGCGGTTGTTTAGGAAAGAATGCCCTCTGCGCGTGTAGGGTATTTCGATACTTGCGTTTATTATATCATATGATATAATAAACTCATAGATTAGGAAATGAAGAAACCCCGTATCAGCCGATACGGGGCAACCTGAAAGAGAAAGGAGGCAATGTGATTAAGAAAATCCTAATCTGTGTGATTTTGTATTTCCTTGCAAGCTCCCCAGCGTGGTAGGGAAATACAAAACAAGTGATTAACGATTAACCATTTGCAGGGCAGTTAAGGAGGCTGCCCTTCCTCTTATCTTTCCCATACTCTACTATAAGGATTTAAAAATGGCAAATTCCAACAGCGGGCATTCTAAAAAATTGCGCGCGGCAACGGCGGCGGCGGCGACAAAGGCAAAACTGGCAAGCGGCGAATACCGGCAGTTTTCAGTGCAGGGGCGTGCCGAAGACGTGGAGCTTATCCTTGCCGCCGTGGAAAAAGCCGGGGGCAGCCGCGTACAGGCTTTGGCAAAGATTTGCAGGCGGTATCTCGAGGGGCTGTCTTAAGGGGGGTAAGACAAGGTTATTTGGGAATATCGGGCAGGATAAAAGGCGGGTGTCTGTCAAAACCGATGATTTTGATAAAGCCGTCGCAAAGGGTATAGTGAAGGATATAGGCGGATGTCAAATCGCCATACCTGCCGCCGTTGTATTTGGGAATGCCGATGTGATAGTGCCAAAGGTTGTGCCGTTGGGCAAATCGGACTTTTTCCAGCCATTGAGGATCGTCTGCCGGTACGTTGTCGCTGGATTTGTTCCTGCCGGGTAACCCTGATAAGCCGTTCTGTTGGACGTGTGCGATAAATTCCGCAATTTTTCTGCGGTCTTCTTTGGGGTAGTTTTTCAACGCTCTTTTGAAGTCTTCGCCAAGCAGCACCTGCATTTACTGCTCCAACCATTTTTCCAAGTCGTCGGCGCCGTTGAAATGCGGGACGCTGACAAAGCTGTCTTCAACGGCTGTTTTGAGTTTTTCAAGATTGAAATTGTAATCCGTCTGCGGCAGCGCATGGCGGAAATATTCCCCCATCAGCGCAATCCCTATGACTTCGCCCTGCCGGGTCTGTATCCACGGCGCTTCCTGATGGGTTTTATTGCGTAATGCCCAAGCGGTGTAGCAGCCCTGCTCTTTACGGACACGGTTGAGGACAACCAACTCTTCGTCCGCATATTTGTCCGGTTCGATATGGGCCGCAGGCAATGGGCTGCCGCCGTATTTTTTGTAGGTGCGGTAAATGCAGGGGACTACCGGACCGTGCTGCCAGTGTTCGATATTTTCGGCAAACAGGGGGCGGTTAAGTATGGCAAGGGCGTAGCCTTGTGCGTAATACAGGAGTTTTTGAAGTTTGAGATTGGAGATTTGCTCCCCGTCCTCTTCTTCAAAAGGGGAAAGGAAGAAATCTGCCACGTCGTACGCGTTCAGCATTTTCTGTTTCCGTTGTTATTTTTCTGTATATTAAGGCCGCCGGCCCATTATTTCAAGAAATAATTTGTGCAAATTATCCGGTATCGGCAGGCTGTCCGCGCCGTCGGCATATCGGGCGGATATATTTGAAAAATACTTGCCCTGCCGTTTCAGACGGCATCAATCCAACACGCTCCACCAAAATACCCTGCCGATAACGGACAGGCTGTCCAAAGGGGCGGTTTCGTCGGGATAGAAGCCGCTGTTGTGGCTGCGTATCAGCACGCTGTTGCCGGGCTGCCGTATCAGGTATTTGACGCGGAACATGCCGTCTTGGGCAAAGGCGTATATTTTGCCGTCGCGTATGGCGGTTTCGCCCGTATCTACGGCGATTGCCGCGTCTTCTGCGATTTTTTCCTCCATGCTGTCGCCGGTCAGGGTGCAGCAGAAGACGTTGTCGGGGTTGATGCCTTTGCGCCTTAACGTTGATTTGCCGAACGGCAGGCGGTAGCCGTTGTAGTCGGGGATTTCATACGCGCCCGCCCCGCCTTTGAAGCAGCTCTCTTTGAGGTAGGGGACGAAAACATAATCATCGTCGGGCAGCGGGTCGTTACTGCTCCACATCATCGGGCGGTGGATGTCTTTGACTTCGTGCGGCAGGTCGGGGTTGATGAGGACGGGCGTTGGTTCGCTCGGAACGGAATCCAAGTACAGACTGCCCATCCCATATTCTTCTTCAAGCCGTCTGCTTACCTTTTCGCCAAAAGATGCTTTACCGCTCATCAATTGAGATAAAAGGCTTTTGTCTTTAACCGGCAACTTTTTATTTTCAAAGAATCTTTTTAAATTATCGATACGGATGGCCTTCAGATCTCTATTAGTCATTTTCGCGCTCCATTCAGATTGGGATTCAATTTTATTTAGTTTCTGCTAAACAAACAAATATTAAATTTTCTTGCCTATGCGTTTAATATTTGCTAAACTCATTAAATATTTACGGTGAAACTACAGAATGACTCATTCAGAATTTATTAAAACGCTGTCAGAACAGCGTGGTGCAAAAACGGAATACGCTAAAAAACTTGGCTTATCCCTGTCTTTTCTATGGCAGATAGAAAACGGACGGGCAGTAACGCCAAAGCGTCTTTATAAAGACGTTATGTTGTTGACAAAAAATAAGGTTTCTATTTCTGAATTAATTTCGGAGTTCAGGGTTTGTCCCAAATAAAAAGCCCGTCGGGTCAGATGTTAATTGATATAACCGAATTGAAGCGGAAGTCATCCGCAATTTACCGGAAAGGAAAAAAATGAAGAAGCAGGACAGAAACCGCCTGTCGAAGAAAGACAGACGGCTGATTAAAAAGGCGATGCTGAAAGCCGCCGCCAAAGGCTGCGATGAGGTTTACAGAATCGCGCCGGGTTTGAAAGACGGCTTTGAATTACTTGGAAAGCAGCCCGATTAAATATTCGTCATCGGTATTTGGCTCCGATTCTTCGGGTTTTTGATGAAGTGTTCGGATGAATACCGCCAATTCTCCGGCTTGTCCTTTGGCCGTACTGCCGCTTAAGCGGATAGAACCGCTGCGGATAAGCTCTTTGGCGAGTATGAAGGATAAGTCGGACGGCATTTTTTTACTCCGTCGGCCGTTGTGTGGAAACTCGGTTGTAACGGGGTGACGGCAAATCGGAAAGACGGCTGACCGCCCGGACAGACGGGCGGCCGATAAAGAAAAACCCGCACGGGGCGGGTAATCCCCCCTGAATTGCAGGGAAGCGGTTCAGGTAACGGCGAAAGGCGATTATGAATCAAAAACAAACGCAATGCAAACAAATTGTCGATTACATCCGTAACAAGGGATGCATCACATCCCTTGAGGCTTATCAGAACCTGAAGGTGACGCAGCTTGCGGCACGGATAACCGACTTGGAAGGCAGGGGCTTCGTGTTTGCCAAGCCGCGCATGAAGGCGGGCGGCCGCGGGAAGCCTGTTACGCATTATTCGATTGTCAAAAACGGAGCGGAAGTATGAGTGCGAGGCTGATGGGGATGGCTTTCAAAACGGGTATCCCGAGGGGGCAGCGTTTTGTTTTGGTGAAGTTGTGCGACTGCGCCAACGACGAGGGCTTGTGTTATCCGTCGCAAGAAACGCTGGCGGAAGATACGGGCTTCGCCGAAACCGCCGTACGGCAGCATATCAAGTGGCTGAAGGATAACAATTTCATCAAGTCCGCCCGGCGGCAGAGGGGGCGGGAGAGGAAGTCCGACATCTACCGCATCAACGTCGCCCTGCTTGAAAAATGCTATGCGGAGGCGGCAAAACGGAAGGCGGCGCGGCAGGCAAAAATGTGGGAAGAACCATTGGATTACGAACCGTCGGATTTTGAACCGTCGGATTTTGAACCGTCGGATTTTGAACCTTCGGATTTTGAACCTTCGGATTTTGACGCTAAGAACCATCAGATTTTGAGCGATGAACCATCAGATTTTGCGCTAAGAACCATCAGATTTTGCGCTAAGAACCATCAGATTTTGAGCGGCGAACCGTCAGATTTTGACGGTTCCTTATATGTAGAACCGTCAGTAGAACCGTCAGTAGAACCGTCAGGATCAAATGCGCGCGGCGCGCGCGCCCCTGCCGGACCGCACCCTGCGAAACCGCAAACGGCGCCTCCCGAAACCGCACCGGCGGCGAAGGCGAAAAAAACCGGCAGGCACGAAACCGAGCTTTCGCTGCTTGCCGACTACGGCATCACGGGGCAGGTGGCGGCGGACTTCCTGCAAGTCCGCAAGGCAAAACGGCAGCCGCTGACGGAAACGGCAATGCGCCTGATTGCCGCCGATGCGGAGAAATGCGGGATGACGGCGCTGCAGGCGGCGGAGTACGCCATCGCCAGCGGCTGGGGCAGCTTCCGCGCCGACTGGCTGCAAAACAAAACTTTCGGCAGGTCCGGAAACCGCGGCGGCCCGACGCACAACCAAACCGCCGCCGTGCCGGATGCGGGAAGCTACGGCGATATGCCGACGACGGATTTTTGAGGGGGCTTGGTATGGCTTTGAAGGGCGCGTCTGATTTTTTGAGGGCTTTCTGCAGTGTGCAGACCGAACGGCGGCAATGCGCGGAACACGGCGGATACGCGGCGAAAAGCGTTTTGCGCGGCGTGTGGACGGGCTGCCCGGCCTGCCGGAAGCTGGAGGCGGCGGACGAAATGGCGGCATACGCGGAAACGCTGCGCCGCGAGGCGATGCGCGACGCGCTGGAAAAACGCATCGGGCGTTCGGGCATCGCCCCGCGGTTCAGAAACTGCCGGATTGAAAACTACGCCGTCAGCGATTCGATCCCGGGGATGGCGAGGGCGAAGGCGGCCGCCGCCGAGTATGCGGCAAACTTCGCCGATGTGTTGCAGACGGGGCGGAGCATGATTTTTTCGGGCAGGAGGGGCACGGGCAAAAACCACCTTGCCTGCGGCATCGCCCGCGAAGTCATCGCCGCCGGCAAAAGCGCGCTGGTCATCACGGTGGGCGATATGCTGCGGACGGTCAAGGACAGTTTCGGCGGCGGCGGCGGCGAGGCGGGGGCGGTCGGGGTTTTCGTGAAGCCCGATTTGCTGGTGCTGGACGAGTTCGGCGCGGGCAGTCTGTCGGAAACGGACGGGCGGATTTTGTTTTCCGTCGTCAACGCCCGGTACGAGCGGCTGATGCCGATGCTGGTGCTGACCAACCTGACGGCGGAAGCCTTCCGCGAAAACACCGACGCGCGGATCAGGGACAGGCTGCGGGACGGCGGCGGCAAGCTGATTCCGTTCGACTGGGAGAGCTACCGTGCGTGAAACCTGTTTCTATTGCAACCATGCCGACTTCAAAACCAACACCGGCACGCCGGTGCGCGGTTTTGCGAAATGCGCGAAGGCGCGGAATGCGGAGGAAAAAGCGACGTACTACCCGCGAACCAATCCGTGCGCCGCCGGGGCGTTTCAGACGGCATCGGGGGCGGCAGTCGCAAAAAGGACGGCGGTGCTTGGGGAATATCCCCCCCCCGCAATGCGCCGAATTTGAGCGGGAAGGCGGGTAAAACGCTTGGGGAATACCCCAGCCTACCCGAGATTTAAAAAACGCGTTAAAACGCAAATTTGAAAGGAAATACGGAATGACGGTCCGAAACACGCAAACCGAAACCGTCCGGACGGAAGCCGCGCCGCAACAAGGCGGCAATACCAACCCGGGCTATTACAAAAACCGCGCCTTCGAGTGCGTCGGGTTTGCGCAATACCTCAACTTCAACCTCGGCAACGCCTTCAAATACATCTGGCGGCACAAGGAAAAAGGCGGGCGCGAAGACTTGGAAAAAGCCCTGCGGTACTTGGAACGCCAACGCGCCGACGCGCCGAAGTTCAAGAAACTCAAATGCCGCCGCTATGAAAAAATGTACGCCGGTCTGAAAGATTGCGGGTTCGACGGCGGCACGGAGGCCGCGCTGCTTGCCGTCATCTCCGCCGCTTATTACATCCGCGACGGCGAAGACAATTTTGCGTGGGCGGCCGCCTGTGTCGAAGATTTGTTGGAAAAAATGCCGCCTGAAGCGGGGCGGGCCCCGCACCCTGAAAGCCCGATGCCGCCTGAAACGGCGGGCGGAGGCATTTGACCCGCCAACCCGACCGCCGTGATTCCCGCGAAAGCGGGAATCCGGAATCCCGGACTTTCAGATAATCTTTGAATATTGCTGTTGTTCCAAGGTCCGGATTCCCGCCTGCGAGGGAATGACGGAGGCGGCGGGAATCCGACCCCGACCCATAAAACCGACCGAAAGGAAATAAAACAATGGATACCCTGTTAAGCATCATCACCGCGCTGTCGTTTGCCGGGGCGGCGACGTTGGCGGTATGGCTTTTGGTGGAAGCCGCCGACGCGGTTTTGCGCCGCAAGCGCGACGGCAAAGGCGAAGACGACTTCGACGGCTTCGGATATTAAACACATAAAAACAAAAGGAAAAATCAAAATGGCGGAAGAAATGCGCACCTGCAAGGCCTGCGGCGGGACCAAGCCGTTGGAGAAAGGGTTTAATGCCGTCCCGCGCAAGGAAGGGGGGGTCTATTATTACAAATCGTGCAAAACCTGCCGCAACAAGGCAGTCCGGCAAAAGCGCGCGGAAAAACGCGCGGCGGCGGGAGCCGGCGCGATGACGGCGGCAAGGCTGCACGGATACATCCGCGCCGCGCACGCCGCCTGCCCGATATTGGGCGCCGGCCTGTGGACGCAACCGGCAGGGGAATGCGCGTGATACGCCTTATCCTGCCTTACCCCGTATCGGCAAACCGATATTGGCGGATTTGGCGCAACAGGGCGGTCAGGAGCGCGGAGGCGGCGGCGTATAAGTCCGTCGTCCGCCGTATCGCGCAAGAAGCGGGCGCGATGCCGTCCGAAGGCGCGGTTGCCGTATATGTGCGGCTGATACCCAAAGCGAACAAAGACGGCGGCGCAAACAAGACGGTGATCGATTTGGACAACGCCCTGAAGGTTGCGCTGGACGCGCTTCAAGGCGTTGCCTATCACAACGACAGGCAGGTGCGGCGCATTGCCGCCGATTACGCCGACGAGCCGGTCGCAGGCGGCGGTTTGGCGGTGGAGGTGGGGGAGTTGGAGATGGAACAGACGGATGCGGCAGACGAGGGTTGGGATTTCATCGGACAGGAGGGTTGGGATGTCTAGCGCGATACGCAAAGCCGCCAAAGGCGGGCAATGCACGCCGAACATCGCGGGCGTGTGCAATGACAACCCTGAAACGGTCGTGTTGTGCCGTTTCCCGGGCGAGACGCACGGGGCGGGATTGAAAAGCGGCGGTTTGGGCGCGGGTTTCGGGTGCGGTTGCCGCCGCGGCGCGATCGACGGCAGGGGCGCAGGCCTAAGCCGCGAAGACAAAGAGTTTTATATGCGCCGTTCGCAATTGCGCACGATACGCCGCCTTGAAGCATTGGGGGTTGTCGGCGTGAAAGGCCGTCTGAAATGAACGGGGCGGAATTTACACTGACGCCCCAAAACAAAAAGCAGGTTATGCGGTCGATTTGGGACAGCCCGGACGGGTGGTTTGAAAACGGCAACCTTGAAATCACAATCCGCCCGCGCAAGTCAAAACGGAGCGTCGAGCAGAACAGGCGGCTATGGTTTTTGTATCGTGAAATTTCAGAAAAAGTTTTTATCGATGGGAGAAGGTTTAGTCAAGATGTATGGCATGAATTTTTAAAAAGAAAATTTATTGGATGTATTGAAATGCCTAACGGGCAATTAATGGGTATATCAACGACAAAATTATCAGTTCGGGAAATGTCTGAATATCAAGAAAAGATTATATCTTGGGCATCTATGGAGCATGGTGTTTTATGGGATTAACACAAGAGGTTTTAAAAGAATTATTAAGATATGATGACAATACGGGAAAGTTATATTGGGCGGAGCGTCCAAGAAAGTATTTCAATAGCGGTTTGCATTACAAATCTTGGAATACCGGATTTTCCGGCAAGGAGGTTTTCTTATACAAAGGCAGGTTGGGGTATTTGAAGTTAAAAATATTTAAGAAACAATATAATGCACATAGATTAATTTGGCTTTTTGTTTATGGGAAACACGCTTCTTCAATAGACCATATCAATAGGGATAAGACAGATAATAGAATATCTAATTTGAGAGATGTTACACATGCTGAAAATATGAAAAATAGAGGGAAGTTTAAAAATAATACTAGCGGGCATACTGGGGTTTATTTCCATAAGCCGTCTAAGAAATGGCAAGCTAGGATTATGGTTAATAGAAAAAATAAAATATTAGGTTTATTTGAACATATTGAAGATGCAGTGAAAGCGAGAGAGGCAGCATCTAAAGATTTTGGCTTTGTAGTGTAACCGCCTGCAATCGCGGGCGGCGGCGGAGTTTGGAATCGTTTGGGATGTTTAGGAGTTTGATTTGATGTCGGGATTGTCGGATATTGACAAGGTGTACCAGGGGGTTGTGGATTTGCACAACGCGGAGCAGGTGGTCAGCCGCGAGGCTTTGGCGGAAACGACAGGCCTGAAAATGTCGGAAATCACTAAATTTACCAAGCTGCTGGTCGAGCACGGCAAAATCTACCGCGTGACAAGGGGGATTTTCAAGCCCGCCATAGGGTTTGGCGAGACGCGCCCCGTCAGCGTATCGGTATTGGATTCGGGGATGGGCGTATTGGAAATAGGCGATACGGTATTGCACCTCAACCCGCAGGAAATGCGCTCGTTGGGGGCTTTGATGTCGGGGTTCGGGCAGCAGTTTTCCAGTATTCAGATGGGGCGCGAGTTTTCAGTATTGCGGAATTATCTGGAATGTTCCGCCAAAAACGGGAGGTTGGACCTTTAATGCCGAGATTGTCAGATGAAGATTGGCGCAAAGTCGAGCTGGATTACCGGCGCGGGGTTTTGAGCATTGCCGAAATCGGCCGCAAATACAATGTTTCGGCGCAACACGTCGGCAGGGTTGCCAAAGAACGCGTGTGGACGCGCGATTTGAATGACGAGGTACAGGCAAAGGCGCGGGCGATGGTGCTGTCCGCGGACAAAAACGGCAATGCGCCGGATTATGCGGATTTCAACCTTAAACAAGTAACGGACGCGGAAGCGAAACGGGTTGCCGCCGTACAGCGCAGGCATCGGAATTTGGCGGAAAACCTGTCCAAAAGCGCGGAGCAGATTGTCGCGGAATTGTACGGAAGCCCGGAGGACACATTCACAAAGGCGCGTATGTTCCAAACGGTGGCGGCGGGGTTTAAGGTTTTGGTGGAAATCGAGCGTAAATCATACGGTATGGATACCGCGGAATCGAAGATTTCGGAATCCGCCAAGACGGCGGGCATCCGTATCGAATTTGTAGGGCCTGAAGATGACGGGAAAGACGGTTGATTTGAAATTGCCCGCAAAACTGGACGGGCTGTTCAAGCCTTGCCGGTACAAGGTTATGTACGGCGGGCGCGGCGGCGGCAAATCGCACGGCGCGGCATCCGCACTGCTGGCGCTGGGGGCGCAACGCCCTTTGCGTATTTTATGCGTGCGCGAAATTCAAAAATCGATGCGCGATACCGTACACCGCCTGTTGAAAGACAAAGTGGCGCAGTTGGGTTTGGGGCATTTCTACGAAATAACCGACTTCGAGATACGCGGCGCAAACGGCACGCTGTTCGTGTTTTCGGGCCTGCAGTCGCATACCGTGGACAGCATCAAATCGTTTGAAGGTATCGACATCGTATGGGTTGAGGAAGGGCACGGCGTCAGTAAAAAAAGCTGGGACGTGCTCACGCCGACCATACGCAAAGAAGGTTCGGAAATTTGGATTACCCTCAATCCCGATATGGAGACGGACGAAACCTACCGGCGTTTTATCGCTATGCCGTCCGAAGACACTTGGTTGTGCGAAATCAACTGGCGCGACAATCCGTGGTTTCCCGAAGCATTGAACCGGGAGCGGCTCAAAGCACAGCGTTCGATGAATAAAGAGGACTACGGGAATATTTGGGAAGGCAGGCCGCGCATGGTATCGGAGGGGGCGGTTTACCGGCATGAAATACAGGACGCTTTTCATTCCGGACGCGTTACACTCGTCCCTTATGATTCTTCTTTGCCCGTGCATACGGTTTGGGATTTGGGCTGGAACGATGCCATGACCATCGGGCTGGTGCAGCGCGATTTGATGAGCGTGCGCATCATCGGCTACATCGAAGACACGCACCGGACGTTGGACTGGTATGTTGCCGAATTGGAAAAGCTGCCCTACCGGTGGGGGACGGACTTCCTGCCGCACGACGGCAGGACGCGCAACTTCCAAACAGGCAAAAGTACGATGGAGATTTTGACCGGACTGGGGCGCAAGTCGGTTTTCGTGCAAAACGCGACCGGTATCGAAGAAGGCATCAGGGCGGCGCGGATGCTGTTTCCCAAAGTGTACTTCGATAAAGACAAAACAGCGCGGCTTTTGGAATGCCTGAAACGGTACGGCCGCCAAATACATGCGAAAACAGGCGTGGCAATGGGGCCGCTGCACGACGAATATTCGCACGGCGCGGATATGTTCCGCTACCTGGCGCAGGCGGTTGATTTAATGGATACAGGCAGCAATACGGGATACACGGAAACGCCCGTTTCGGATTGGAGGCTTTATTGATGGGGACGGACGTACCGGAAACAGGCGTATTGCCCGATAAAAACGGCGAACCGCTGACTATCGGGGAATACCGGCTGTTTGTCGGTGAAATGATGAACCAACCTGCATGGCGTGCCGTTGCCGACAAGGAAATGGACTACGCCGACGGCAGGCAGCTTGACAACGAGCTTTTACAGAAACAGCGCGAGTTGGGCCTGCCCCCCGCCGTTGAAAACCTGATTACCCCGACCCTGCTGTCGGTACAGGGATATGAGGCGACGATACGGACGGACTGGCGCGTGACGGCGGACGGCGAAACCGGCGGGCGGGACGTGGCGGACGCATTGAACTTCAAACTCAACCGCGCGGAACGGCAAAGCCGTGCCGACAAGGCTTGTTCGGACGCGTTCAGGGGGCAGATAGCCTGCGGCATCGGCTGGGTGGAGGTTACACGCAACCCCAACCCTTTCGAGTTTCCTTATGAGTGCGGCGTCATCCACCGCAACGCCATCCATTGGGATATGAAATCTTACAAATACGACCTGTCCGATGCCCGCTGGCTGATACGCCGCCGCTGGCTGCTGCCGGAACGCCTGGCGCAATTCTTCCCTGAATATGCCGGACACTTCAAAGCGATGGGGCGCGGCGGTTCGGACTGGCGCATCAGCGGGGAAATGCTTGACGGCGGCGGCAATACCGGACTGGCGGACGCTTGGGGTATTTCGGGGCGCAACACCGTCAGCGAAGAGTTTTGGTTCAATGAAACCACGCGCGAACTGGCGGTGGCGGAAGTATGGTACAGGCGGTGGGTAACGGCAGACTGCCTGCGCGACAAAAAAACAGGGCGCACGGTGGAGTTTGACGGCGCAAACCCAAACCATCGGGAGATGGCGGCAAACGGCGCGGTATTGTTTGCCGCTTCCGTCCCGCGTATGCGCCGCGCCTTTGTCGTGGGGGATTTGGTCGTCCGCGACGAGCCGACCCCGTATCCGCATCAAAAGTTCCCTTACGTCCCGTTTTTCGGATTCCGCGAGGACAACACCGGCATCCCCTACGGATATGTCCGCAATATGAAATACGCGCAGGACAACCTCAACAGCACCAACAGCAAATTACGATGGGGTTTGTCGGCAATACGCACGGTACGCACCAAAGGCATAGTCGATATGTCGGACGAACAGTTCCGCCGCAATATCGCACGGGTGGACGCGGACATCGTGCTGAACAAAATAGAGGCCGCCCAGCCGGGCGCGCGTTTCGACGTCAGCCGCGATTTCGAATTGTCGGCACAGCATTGGCAGATGCTTCAAGACAGCCGCGCGACCATACGGCAAATCAGCGGGATTACCCCGTCATTTATGGGCAACCGGGGCAACGCCACCAGCGGCAGGCAGGAAAGCATCCAAGTCGAGCAGTCCAACCAGTCGCTGGGGCTGGTTATGGACAACTTCCGCCAGAGCCGCTCATTGGTCGGCGAGTTGCTGCTTGCGATGATTATCGAGGATTTGGGCTCGGACGAGCAAACCGTCGTCATAGAAGGGGACGCAATCACGCAAGGGCGGACGGTCGTCATCAACAGGCCTGAAACCGACCCCGTAACCGGCAAGGCTTATTTGTCCAACGACCTGCAAAACATACGGCTGAAAGTGGCTTTGGAAGACGTGCCCAGCACCAACTCCTACCGCAGCCAGCAGCTGGGTGCGATGAGCGAGGCGGTCAAATCCCTGCCGCCCGAATATCAGGCGGCGGTGCTGCCGTTTATGGTGTCCCTGATGGACATCCCGTTTAAAGACAAAGTGATTGAAAAAATCAAAGAAGTCCGAGTGCAGGAAACGCCCGAACAAATCGAGGCGCGTATCGCGCAGGCGGTGCAGGACGCATTGGCAAAATCCGGCAACGACATCAAACGGCGGGAATTGGCGCTCAAGGAACAACGTACCGCGAGCGAAATCAAGGAAATCGAAGCGCGGGCGGTACAAATCGGCGTGCAGGCGGCTTATGCGGCCATGCAGGCGGGCGGGCAGATAGCCGCCATGCCGCAAATCGCCCCCGTTGCCGACGCGGTCATGCAGGGCGCGGGATATGTCAGGCCGGCGCGGGGCGACGATCCCGGCTTCCCCGTCCCCGCCATGCCGCCTGAAACGCAAATACCGCCCGAAGGCATCCCTGAAGCCTACGGCGCGGATACCGGCCCGATGACGGCCGTGCCGCCAAAGAGTGCGAATCACGCCCAAACAGGCATGGAAACGCCGACGGTGTCGGACAACCTCTGAACGCGGTACGCGGGCGGCAAAAAGCCTTTCGTTAAATGAAAGGCTTTTTTGCAACCGCCTTGCACGAAGGCGGTTTTTATTTGCCCCCGGAAATGGCCCGTCGGTGTGTTTTTTTGTGTAACTTGTTGTTTATTAATTGGTTTGTGGTTGCGATTTTTGTTTGTTCTTAACTTTAGGCGTTTGATTGGGTTTGGGTTTTTGCTTATTTTGGGCTTTATTTGTTCGGAGGGTTTGCGATGGGTTTGTTTGAGCCGTCTGCCGGGGATTTTTGGGAGATGAAGGAAAAGGAGAAAAAAGAGAAGGCCCGGAAGGGGGCGGAGGAGCGGGAGCGGGCGGCGGCACAGGCGCACCGTGCCGATGCGGTGCGGCGTACCGTTGCGAATTATGAGGCCGGGCCGGCGCGTTATCGGAATGTGATGGATTTGAGCCGTAACAATATTGAGGATGGGGCGCGGCGGTTGCGCCGGGCGGGTGCTTTCGAACGGGGTGCGGATGCCGGTTTGGGGTTTTCGGGCGGCGATAAGGCGCTTTCCCCCGATGCGCGGGCCGGGGCGGATTTCGCGCGGCGCGATACGCGCCCGACGGATGCGGGCGGACGGACGCCGCCGCCTTTGGGATTTGACGGGAATGTGTATCGGGACGGCAAACCGGTGCGTGATTTTGACGCGCAGCGTCCTTTGGTGTCTGCCGGGCCGGATGCGCTGTCGCCTGAGGAGCGGGAGCTTTACAGGAGGGCGACTACGCCTCATGCGGGGGCCTTGAACGGTCAGTTGACGGCGGCGCAGCTTAATGCGGCGCGCGGGATTGTGGCGGAACATAATAAAAATGCGGCGGTCAGGGAATTGGGCAGGGAAAGGCTGGCGGCGGCTGCGGCGGAGAATGCGGCGAACCGTGAGGCGGTGTTGCAGGAGGGGCGGTTTGATGCGGCGGTTAAGGCGAACGAGGGTGCGTTGAACCGCGAGATGGCGCAGAGGAATGCGGACAGGGCGTTTGATGTGCAGCAGGCCGAGCTGGGGATGAAGCGGCAGGGGTTTGAGATGAAGCGTGAGGCGGATGCGCTGGAGCTTGAGGATAGGAAGCGCATCGCCGATTTGACGCGGGCTTATGGTTTTGCGAAGTCGGACGGGCAGCGCGGGGAGATTGCGCGGCAGATTGATGCGCTTAACGGGAAGTTTGAGCGGCAAGGGGAGAAGGGCTTTGACCCGAATGTGTTCAAGACTATCAGTTATGAGGTTGCCGACCCGGATACGGGCTTGACGGCGAAGCGCGAGGGGATTGTCGATTTGCGGACGGGCAAGCCTTTGGATGTGGAGTTTGCGGGAGAGCGCGAGAAGCGTTATGCGCAGTTGGGCTTTAAGCCGAACGGTCAGAAAACGGCCGGCGGTAAAATCATTTATGAGAATGAGAAGGGTGAGAAGAGGGTTGAGCAATGAGTGATTTGGTCAGATACGATCCGTTGGAACACGGGCGGCTTGCCGGGGGTTTGAAGGAGTACCGCGGCTTTACGCAAAAGGATGCGCGGGCGGCCGCCGACGATACGGCGTTGACGCGCGGGTTTAAAAATTCTATGCGTTCGGCGCGTATGGGGTGGAATGCCCTTACGGGCGACAAAGAGGAACTGGGCCGGCTCAAGGCCGAGGATATGGATTATCGGAAGATTCAGGAGGGGCGCAAATCCCAAGCGCGCAGGGAGCTGGGCGAGGCTTGGGAAAAGGGCGGGGGTGTCGGCGGCGGCCTGTCGAATGTGTGGGGGGAGCTTAAGAAGGACTGGCGCGAGAAGGGTTTGGACGGCGCCTTGGAAGATGTGGGCGAGATGGGGGGCGCGGTGCTGGAGCAGGCGCCCAATGCGCTTGTCCCTATTGCTACGACAACCGCCGGCGGCATATTGGGCGCTTTGGCGGGCGGTAACGCGGCTGTCGGCGCCTATGCGGGCGCGACCTTGGGCAATACGCTGATGGAATACGGCGGGCAGCTGGACAGGGCGGCAGAGGCGGCGGGCGTCGACCCTGCGGACAAGGATGCGGTGATGGCGTTTATCGGCCGAGGTGCGCCGGGTGCGTTGAAAAATGCGGCGGTCAAGGGCGCGGTGGTCGGCGCGGCGGATATGGCGGCGATGAAACTTGGCGGCAGTATTTTGAATATGGGCAAGAAGGCCGCCGGGAAAGCCGCATTGGAGAAAATGGGTGTTGCGGCGGCGGATAAGGCGGCGGTTGCGGCGGCTAAGGGAACGCCTGAATTTGCGGCGCTGGCGAAGGAGTCTGCCAAGGGCGGTTTGGGCGGTGCGGCACGGCACGCGGCGGCTTATGCGACGGAATCGGCCGGTGAGTTTGCGGGCGAGTATTTGGGTACGGGGCTGGCAAACGGGGAATGGGACGAGAAGGGGGCGGCTTTGGAGGCTTTCTCTTCTTTGGGGCATTCTGCGGTGGGGTTTGCCGGAACGAAGGCTTATGCGGCGGTAACTGACCCGCTCAGGCCGCCGGCCGGACGGAAGGCGGGTGCGCAGGGGGGTATCGGGGGCAACAGGAAGGCGGGCAGGCCGGCCCCGGAAGGGGCGCAGGCGTTGCGTGCGGCGGCACAGGCGGCTGCGGACGGCGGCACAGGCGGCTGCGGACGGCGGCGCGGAACAGGGCGGCGCGGGTTTTGATACGGCGCATCACGATCAGTCGCATCCGGCTTTGCGGCAGTTTGCGGACCGTACGAAGCAGGAGGAGGCGGGGCGGTTTTTCAGCGGCCCTGCCGACGGCAATACGCCGCACGCGGAGGAATTGGCGCGCGGGACGGAAAAACAGCCGGATGTTTCGGGTATCCCGTCGGAGGACGGGGCGGAATTTTTGGATACGGGCGTGATGCCGGACGGTTTGGCGCGTCAGTATGCGGACATGGCGGCTAAATACCGGGCCAAGCCGTCGGAGGCGGTGGGGATTGATCCGGATGACGGTGCGGTTTCTGCGGCCGCTGCTTTGGCGGCGGATTCGGGCGCGGCTGTGCCGTCTGCGGTGTCTGACGATATGGAAGCCCGGTCGGTTGCGGATGATGCGCCGTCCGGACGGTCGGCGGATGCGGACAGGGGCGGTGTTCCGTCCGCTTACGGCAATGTGCGCCCCGGCGGTGCGCCGCGCGGTGCGGCTTCGGTTGCGCCGGGCGGTTCTGCCGCCGCTGCTTCGGGCGGGATTGCGCGGGTCTCGCCGCTGCCTGCGGGCCAATATTTCGACGGCTTGGATACGCGCGGGCGCAAGGCTTTGGCGAAGGAGGCGGGCCTTGATATTAAGGGTGTTGCGGATTTCGGGCAAATCGCCGCGCCTGTGCGCCGAAAAATCGAGCAGGCGTATCACGCGCGGATTGAGGCGGATTATCAGGCGGCTTCCGAAGCCAAACAGGGTTACCTGCCGCCGCCCGTGCGTATGGCGGATGCCGTGCCTGTTCCTAAAAAAGGGTTTTCCGTCCCTGCCGATGCGTTGGATAAGGAATCGCGCAGGCGGTTTGACGCGCTGCCGGAAGGGGTGCGCCGTCATGCGCAGACGGTGGCGGACTATACGGCGGACGGGATTATGCGCCGGGAGGCGGGTATGGCGGATATGCGCGGACATTATCCTGAGGGTTTGGCGGAATCGGCCGGGGCTGTACGCGCTTACCGTGCGGAACATCCGGAATCGGCGGATGTGTTGGACAGGCTTAACCGTGCGGTTTACGGTTACCGCCGCAACAACGGTTGGAGCGTGCCGCTGTTGAGCCGCGAGGGGGAGCGTTTGCAGGGGGTTCGGACGGCGTTGCCGGATGACGGCGCGTCTGAGGCCGTTGTCGGCGGCGGCAGGGGTTTGACCCGGGCTTTACCCACGGAAGATAAGGGTTTGGCGCAGGATGTGCGGCAGGATGTGCGGCAGGGTTTGACCCAAGGCGGCAGGGGTTTGACCCCTGATGCGGGGGCGGATGCAAATGCGGCTGCCTTGCAGGGTTTGCCAGGGTCCGCCGCCGTTGCGTCCGGCAATGCGCCGGCCCGTCGGCAAAACTTACAGGTTCGGGCGCGCGCGGAAGGTGCCGCGCCCGGCCTGTCCGCGTCTGAAAACCTTGCCGGGACGGACGGCGGGAAACGTGCGCCTGTTGCGGGCAAACGCCCCGATACGGTGTTGCCGGTATTGAATCCGCAGGTTGCGGCTTCGGCGGGCAGGGTATCGCCTAAGAAACGGATGGCGGATGCGGCGGCGGACAGGCGCAGGCCGGAAAAGGCGGGTGTGCCTTTGGGGGGCGGCGAATACCGTTTCGAGCATACGGACCGCAGGCATATTGATGCGCTTGCGGGCGTGCCGGGCAGGCCGGGCAAAGGCGGGATGCCGGAGGAGTTTGCCGATATGGCCGGTCCTTCCAACTCTGACGGCCTTGTCTCCGACGGCCGCCGTTATTTGAAGGGGCGGGAGGCGGAAACCTTGCGGGCGGGCGGTTTGTCGGAAGCCGTGCCGTCCGAGCCGGGCCGGGATTATCGTCCGACGCAGGAAGCAAGGGCGCCGGCCAGGGTGATGGCGCGGCCGCGCGATGCCGCCGCCGACGGCAAACCGGCGGGCAGGGCGCAGCCTGCCCGGGCAAAAGATACGCCTGTTGCGGGCAAGGCGGCTGCTGCAAAAAATGCGGCAACCGAAAAGCCGTCTTCGGATAAGGTGCGAAATATCGAATCGGGAAAATCCCACTTCGATGGCGGAAAGGGCAAGTCGGCCGCCGCACAAGGCGCGGCAACCGAAAAGCCGTCTTCGGATAAGGCTGCCAAGCCTGAAACGTTTGCGAAAACGGCTTCGGACAATCCGGAAGAGGCACGGCGCAAGGCGCGTGTGTTGCAGGGAGGGCCTGTTTATACGGTGAAAGAGCGTCAGGCGCCGCAAGGTTTTAAGGCATTGCGCGAGCACGCCGAAAATATCAAAAAACGCCTCGCCGAAAGCATAGGCGGACTGGCGGAACGGGTGGATGTCGCCGCCGTGTCCGAAACGGCGCCGGACAAGGCGCAGATGCTGTTGTCGCAGCGTGTGGAGGGCTGGTTTGACGGCAGGACGGGCAAAATCACGCTGGTGGCGGAAAACCTTACGCCCGAACGCGCGGTATGGGCGGCGTGGCACGAGCTGGGGCACAGGGGCTTTGCGGCGGATGGTTTCGCCAAGTACCGTGAAGAATTGGAACGTGCGGACGGCAACGGCCTGATACGGCGCATTGCGGACGCGGTGCAGGAAGGGCGCGAAGGCACGGGCGATGCGGCGGCCTCGGTGCGCTCCGCCGCGGTGGAAGAGGCGGTCGCGGAGCTTTATGCGGCGCAGCGTACCGGCGGTTGGGCGGGCATTGAAAACCGTTACGGCGTGAAGGTCGGCAACGGTTTGAAACGCGGCATTGCGGGCGTGTTGGCGCGTATCGGCGCCCTGTTGCGCCGTGTGCTGCAACGCCTGGCGGGCAAGGCCGGCGGTGCGATGTCGGACGCGGATGTGTTTGCGATGCTGGCGGATTTGCACGGGAATGTGGAAGGGGCGCGGGATGCGCCTTGGGACGGCAATCATCGTGCAGTGATGTTCGCGCGGGCTGAAGACGGTGCGGCGGAACGTTCCAAGTCGGAAAGCCTTGAGAAGCTGCGCCGTGCGGAAACCATCCGTATCTCGGGCAGGGAGGTTCCGGAAGGCGGCAATTTGCGCGAATATAAGCGCAATGCGCTGGAATACGGCAAATCTTTGCGCGGGCCTTATGTGAATAAGGACACGGGGCGTGAAATCAGTTTGGGACGTTCGGGCATCACTGAAATATTGCGTCACGACTATAAGGACGCGGAACATTTGCAGAGTATCGCGGCAATTCCGCAGATTATTGAGAATGCGGTGTATATCGATACGCTGCCGAACGAGGATTTGGCTAAGAACGGCGATATTCAGGGTTATGAATATTATGTTTCGGGACTGAATGTCGGCGGTGCGGATTACACGGTAAGGGCTGCCGTCGCGGTTAGCAGGAACGGTAACCGCTATTACGACCATAAGCTGACGAAAATAGAAAAAGGCAACTTGCTTTCATTACTTGACCGCGTATCAACTACGGGAGCCTCTGAAAGCAAATCGCCTTTATCGGGCATTGATGATAAACGCCTGTTGCAGATTTTGCAAGACAAAGATGCGGGCAAGGGCGGCATTGCCGATTTTGACACGGAGGCGGTGCGTTTTTCCCGTGCGGCGAACATCGGGGCCGCAATCAGCCGTATAACGGGTAAAAAATCCGATTTGAGAAACGCGCTGAAAGACCGCTGGGATGCTTCCAAGGGGATTCAGCTCCAGTTTTTGGGCAGGCGGCAGATCGAGGACATTTACGGCGGCGTTTTGGACGGCCTGAAGGAATACGGGCGTTTGTCGGAACTCTTCGGCGCGGATGCGAACAAGGCGGTTACGGAGGCGGACAAGGTTGTCAGGGAATGGGGCAGGTTGAAGGAGGAGGATGCGAAAGCGCTTGCGGATCTGATGCACGATGCGACGCTGGCGAAGGTGGATGCCGACCCGCTGATGCGAAAGGATGCCCGGGGGCGTTTGGACGGCATCCGGACGGCTTTGGATATTGCGGACGGTAAAATCGCGAAGGCGCGGGCGGCCGTTGCTTCCGCCGGTGCGCGTACCGCGCGTGCGGATGCTGCTTACAATAAGGCGCAACGGGCGGCGGATAAGGCGGCTTATGCGCTGGAGAAGGCGCAGGAAAAACACGGTCGGGAAATTTTGGCGGATGAGGCGGATATGCGCCTGCGCCGTCTGTTTTATGCGGATTCGGAGGCGAAGCGGGCGTTGAGGCGCGCCGGGGCGGATGCGGCGGCGGAAAGCCGGGCTAAAACGGATGCGGTACGGATGTTGGAGCAGGCGCGCGCGGATGTGAAGCGTTTGGAAAAGGATGAGGTTGGGGCGCAAAAGGCTTTGGAGGGGCTTGCTTTGCTGAACCGCCGTTTTGCCGGGCTGCCTGATGCGGCGCAGAGGGTGTACCGCAAGGCGCGGGATGATTATAGGGCGCATTTCGGGCAGGTGCGCGATGCGCTTGCCGAACGGTTGGCGCGTGCGGGGCAGGATGCGGAAACGGTGCGCCGCCTGAAGGAGCGTTTTGACAACGAGCTGGGCGGTGTGTATTTCCCTTTGGCGCGTTTCGGCGATTATCTGGTGGTGGTCAAGGATGCGGACGGGAATAGTGCGAATGTGTCCCGCGCGGAAACTTTGAGCGAGGCGGAGAAGCTGCGCGATGCGCTGAAGGCTGATTTCGGGCCGGGGTTTAAGGTTTCGCCCGTGATGAAGTCCCGGGATTATATCCGAAGCCGCGATGCGGTCGGCAGCGGATTTATGAAGGAGCTGGGCGAGGCTGTCGGCAGGATGGATTTGGATCCGGCGCAACGGGCCCGATTGAACGATACGCTGACGCAGCTTTATTTGAACTCCCTGCCCGATACGTCTTGGGCGAAACACGGCATCCACCGCAAGGGCGTGCCGGGCTTCAGCGATGATGCGAGGCGCGCATATGCGCAGAATATGGGCAGCGGTGCGAATTATCTGGCGAAGTTGCGCTATGCGGACCGTATGGCGGAACAGTTGGATGTGATGCAGGATTTTGTGGACGGGCGCAAATATGAGGAGGGTTTCGACCAGCGTCAGTTGCAGCGTGTGGCGGATGAGATGAGGAAACGCCACGAGGCGGTGATGAATCCGAATCCTTCCAAGCTGGCGCAGGCTTTGACGGGCTTCGGCTTTTTGTGGATGATGGGGATGTCGCCCGCTTCTGCGGTTGTGAACCTGTCGCAGACGGCAATGGTGGCTTATCCGGTGATGGCGGCGAAGTGGGGTTATGCCGGTGCGGCGCGGGAATTGCTGCGGGCTTCAAAACAGATCGGGCTGAGGTTCGGGGAGAAGTTCAATACGATTGAGGACAGTTTGAACGGGGATGAGAAGGCGGCGTTCCGAAAGGCGGCGGATTACGGTGTGATCGATTTGTCGCAGGCGCATGATTTGGCGGGGGTGGCCAACGGCGACCCGGGGTTGGCGGGGTCGGCTTGGCAGAAGGTGATGGATAAGGCGGCCTGGCTGTTCCATCATGCGGAGAAGTTTAACCGCCAGGTTACGTTTGTCGCGGCCTACCGTTTGGCGAAACGGGCGGGGGCGGACAGTGAGGCGGCTTTCGAACAGGCGAAAAAGGCGACGTACGACGGGCATTTTGACTATGCGGCGCAAAACCGTCCGCGCTTTATGATGGGCAATGCGGCGAAGGTGGTCTTCCTGTTCAAGCAGTATTCGCAGAATATCCTGTATGCGCTGGGGCGCAATGCGTACCTTGCGTTTAAGGGGGATAAGGAGGCGCGTAAGACGCTGGCGGGGCTGTTGGTCTCGCATGCGATGGCTTCGGGCATCTTGGGGCTGCCGTTTGTGTCGACGCTGCTTGCGGTGGCTTCGATGTTGGGCAGTGACGACGATGACCCGTGGGATGCGGAAGCGGCGTTGCGCAATATGTTGGCGGACACTTTCGGGGATAAGGCGGGCGAGGTGTTGGCCAAGGGCTTCAGCCGCCTGACGCCGCTGGACGTGTCGGGGCGTTTGGGTTTGGACCAGTTGGTTTTCCCCGATATCCAAGACGGTTTGGAGGGTAAGAAGTGGGCGGAATCGCTGGTGGTCGGCAGTACGGGCGCGGTGGTCGGCGCGGGTATCGGCGCGGCGGACGGCGTGCGGACAAGGTCATCCGTGCCAAGGACGGCAAACACACTATCCCTTATGAAAAGCTGGTAGAGGCGCGCGAGGCGGAAAAGTCGGCGAAAGCCGAAGCCCAAGCCTTGAGGGAGCGCATTGCCCAGCTTGAGAAGGGGGCGGAAAAACCCGGAGTGGAAACGGCTGACGGTTCCGATAATTCGTTGTTCGGGGATTTTTCCGACGAGGATGTGAAAAAGGGCGTGGAAAAGCTGATTCAGGAGAAGCTGGCGGGTTATGAGGCGGACATGAAGCGGCAGGAGGCGGCAAAGGCGCATTACCGCGAAATCTATACGGCGCACCCCGATGCGGATTCGATTGTGGAAAGCCGCGAGCTGGAGGAGTGGCTGGCCGGGCAGAACCCGCTTGTCCGCAAGGCGTTTAATGACGCGCTTAAGGACGGGACTGCCGCCGAGGTCATCGGGGCGTTCGATATGTTTAAGGCGGCAAAATCCGCCGCCGAACCGGAAAAGCCCGCCGAAAAGCCGCCTGCCGGGAAGAATACGCCCAATACGCTGTCGGATATTCCGGCGGGGCGCGACCATACGGCTTCGGACGGCCCGCCGGATTATTTGAGCGGCAACGCGCTGGCGGAAAAACTGGCTTCCATGACGGAAGAGCAGGTTGAGAAGTTTTTAAATTCTTGAGTTTTTGAGGGAGGCTCTTTATGGCACAAAAGACGAATACGGCCTACGGCGACCCGCAGGCGATGATGAGGCAGGCGGCGGGGCTGTTTGCGATGCATATGCAGCGCAACAGTACGCTGAACCGTTTGGCGGGCAAGATGCCTGCCGGTACCGCGGGTGCGGAGGCGACTTTGCGCAAACAGACGACCCAGCATATGCCGGTCGTGCGCTGTCAGGATTTGACGCGCGGCATGGGTGACGAAATCCGTTTCAATTTGGTCAACCCTGTTTCCGCCCTGCCGATTATGGGCGACAACACGGCGGAAGGCAGGGGCGTGGGGATGAGCCTGTCGGAGGCGGGTTTGCGTGTGAATCAGGCGCGTTTCCCCGTTGACGGCGGCGGTACGATGACGAATCAGCGCAGCCCTGCCGATTATCGCGCGCTGATTCGTCCGGCGGCGCAAAGCCTGATGGACCGTTATGCCGACCAGACGCTGTTGGTGCATATGGCGGGCGCGCGCGGTTTTCATGACAATATCGAATGGGGCGTGCCTTTGGCGGGCGACCCGAAATTCAATGATTATGCGGTCAATCCGGTCAAAGCCCCGTCCAAAAACCGCCATTTTACGGCTTCGGGCGATGCGGTAACGGGCGTTGGGCAGGACGGCGGCGAGTTGAAGATTGCCTCTACCGATTTGTTTACGATGGATACGGTGGACAGTATGCGTACCGTGCTCGACCAGATTCCGCTGCCGCCGCCGATTGTGAAGTTTGAGGGCGACAAGGCGGCGGGTGATTCGCCTTTGCGCGTGTGGCTGCTTTCCCCGGCGCAGTACAACCGTTTTGCCGCCGATCCGAAATTCCGCCAGCTTCAGGCTTCGGCAATCGCGCGCGCCTCCCAGGCAAATCAAAATCCGCTGTTTTTGGGCGATGCGGGTTTGTGGAACGGCTTTATCCTGGTGAAAATGCCGCGCCCCATCCGTTTCTATGCGGGCGATGAGATGAAGTATTGCGCCGATAAGTTCAGCGAGGCGGAATCGGGCTTGAAAATCCCGGCTTCGTTTGCGGACAAGTTTGCGGTCGACCGTTCGGTTATTTTGGGCGGCCAGGCGGTGTTGGAGGCGTTTGCGAATACCGGCAAACACGGCGGTATGCCTTTCTTTTGGTCTGAGAAGGAGCTTGACCACGGCAACCGTGTGGAAACGCTCGTCGGTACGATACGCGGTGTGGCGAAAACGCGCTTTGCCGTGGATGTCGGCGGGGGCGCGAAGGAAATTACCGACTACGGTGTCACGGTTGTGGATACGGTGGTTCCTTTGCACGGCGGTATCCGCTGATTCGAATGCCGCTTGAAAGGGCGGCTTTTCCTATTTGTTGGGTTGAGGTTTTTTATGGCTGAGATTTATGTGAGAAACAATGGCGGCAACCGTTTCGGCGGCGTGCCTTACGGCAATCTGGCGGCGGAGCATTACCGTATCGTTGCGAAGCAGGACGGTGCAATCTTGGGGGCGGATGCCTACGGGCCGCCCAAGGATGGCGATGTGTTGGCGCTGGGTGTCTTGGAACAGGGTTTCCGTTTGGATGACGCGCAGATTATTGTGAAGACGGCGATGTCTTCCGGTATCACTGCCGATGTCGGCTTTGCGTATGCGGACGGTGCGGATGATGCGCACGTGCCTCAGGATGCGGCTTATTTTGCTTCGGGCGCGGATTTTGCGTCTGCCGGGCGTATCCGCTGCCAGTCTGCCAAACTGGTTACGCTGCCCAAGCAGGCTTTGCTGACGGTTACGCTTAAAGGGGCGGAAAATAAGAAGGCCGCCGATATCGATATTTTGATTTACGGCGAGAAGTTCGGCCAGTTGTAAGCGGAATGAAACGCCGCCCGGGGATTTGCCTTTGCGGCGTTGCTGTATTTGACAATGCCGTCCGGACGGCGGCGGGGGGTTGGATGGATAAGGTTTTTATCAAGTATATCGGCGGGCGTGCCGTGTGGCGCGACCGTATCTATCATACGGGCTTGGTTTTCGAAGACGGCCAGGTGCGCGAGGTGTCGGCCGGGGCTGCGGCAAAGTTGTTGCGCCACGGCGATGTGTTTGCCGCCGTCCCGGGCAAACGCGTGGAAAAGGCGGATGATACGGAGGCTTTGGAAAAGGCGGGCGCTTCGGAACTCGAACGGGAAACGGCGGCGTTTGACGCGGTGCAGGATGTGATCCTGCAAATCAACCGGATGGGCAAGGACGAGCTTGAACTGTATGCGAAGGCGAATTACGGCCAGGGTTTGGATAAGCGCAAATCGGCGGAGAATTTGCGCGGGGACGTGGTTCGGATGGTTCGTCAGTTCGGTATCGCGCAATGAATTTGAAGGCTTTGATTGCGCGTTTCCGCGTGCTTGCCAATGATAAGGCCGAGCCGTATTTTTGGAGCGACGAAGAGGTGTCGGGATGGTTGAACGATGCGGTTCACGAGGCGTGCCTGCGCGGCCGGCTGCTGCATTCGGACGATGCGTTTGTAACGGATGTGGAAAAAGGGCGGCCGCTTTATGCTTATGCGGCAGGGGGGTTTGCGGCGGGTTATGCGTATGAAATCGACAGTATCCGTTTTGTGTCCGACGGCAAGCCGGTGTGCCTGAAGTTGGTTTCGCCGGAGGCGGCGGATGTTTGCGCCCCGGGTTGGCGCGACGGGGCGCAAACGGGGCTGCCGGTTTATGCGGTGCAGGGCGACGGGAAGCTGACGCTTGCGCCTGCGCCGGACCGTGACGGCAGGTTGTTTGCCGGGGGGTATTGCCTGCCGCGGGATATGGCGGGGGACGGGGACGAGCCGGAAATCAATTCCATACATCATCGGAATTTGGTTTATTGGGCTTTGGCGGAGGCTTTCAGTATCCCGGATGCGGAGACTTTCGACCCGCAGCGTTCGGAATCGGCAAGGAGGCGTTTCGAGCTGTATTTCGGCCTGCCGGCCGACAGTGATTTGCGCCGTATCACGCGTGAGGATGCGCCGCACCTGAACAGGCATTTTTGGATTTGACGATGAGTGCTGAAGAGTTTTGCAGGAAACAGATCGCCTATTGGCTGAACGAGAGCCGCAAGGCATCAGATAACGCCGATTTGAAGGCCTTTGAGTTCGCCGGACGGGAACCGGCGGATTATCGGGAAATGTTGAAACGCTATGCCGCGTGAAAAATGCCGTCCGAAGATTCGGGCGGCATTTTCCGTTTACCTTACCGTAGCCTTGCCGTAAATGCCTTCAAGACATGCGGCTATGCGGTCGGAGGCGTCTTTGTCCGCATATCCCCGCAACACTTCGAGGGCCGCGGCGGATCTTTTCAGGATTGAACGGGTTTCGTGCCAAACCGTCCACATCGTAACCGCCTGCCTGCAGCCGAGCTGCTTCAGCGGCGCGGAGATGTCTTTGCCCGATTCAATCATCCATGTGCCGTAATAAACCATAGCGGCAATGTCGGCTAAAGAGTTGCCGTCGATGGGCAGTTTCGGCTCGGCTTTGGGCGGTGCGTCCAACACTTCGCCTGTCAAGCCCGTGTGCAGTGTCAATGCGTGGACGTAGGCGACGGCTTCGGGCAGCTTCCCGGCAGGGAGGTCTTCGACGGATTCGACGTTGAAGCGTTGGTGTATCATACTGTACGCGGAGGAGTAGTCTATACCTTTGCGTCCGACAAGCGCGGCAACAGCTTGGCGCAATCCGGTACGGTCGTCGGCGGTGGTTTTGGGAGTAATTTGGTAGCCGCCTGTTTTGCGGATGGCGGGCAGGACGGTTTCCATTACCCATTCTTCAAACGCTTCTGCGGCAGGCTTGCGGGATTTGATAATCAAGCGGTAGAGATTCGGCTCGTTAATATAGGTCATCTCCTGTTCGCCGCTGGCGGTGGGGGTGTACCGTTTTGTTACGCCCCTGCTTTTGCAGTGCAGGTCAACCGTTCGGCGAGGGTTGGTGTAGCCTAAAATCTCGCAAACATCGTTTGCCAAAAACCACAACTCGCCTTTGTTATCGGCAACAGTACGGACGGAGTTTTGTTGAAAGTTTAAAACTTGGACAGCATTCATGATAGAATAGTCTTTCTTTTAGAGGTTATTTAAAAGACGCGAAAAGAGTTTTCCTAGAACTGCTTTTCACTTAACCGAACCAAGTTCCCGCTTGGTTCGGTTTTCCATTAACGGCTGTGCCGTTGTAAGAATAATAAACGTGGACACGTTCAAAGTCAATTACTTTTTGATTTTTTCTTTTATGATTGATTTAACCCATTGGGAAAAATCGAGATTTTGGGCATATTCCAAAAGCTCTTTTTCTGTTTCCGCATTAAACGAGACTTTTTTAATGACTCGTTTTTGCTCGTAACGCTTTCGGTTTTCTGCCAGTTTTTCATTAACCATAGGCAAACTCCTTGATTTTTTGAACTGCCTTTTGTAAGATAGGGACTGGGGCGGCGGCTACCGCCCCAGCCGGTTTTATCCGCTAATAGGCGTATCGCCTGCCAGCATCAAGATTAAAACCAGGATGAGAATTTGAAGGATGAGCTTCATTTTCCTACTCCCTGTACAAGCCCCGCTTCGGTGGGGCTTTTCCCGTATCGGCACCCGATGCGCCGATGAATTGAATTATAAACGTGGACACGTTCAAAGTCAACCATTCCCCCAACAAAATCAAAGAAAAATGCCGTCTGAAGGGCTTTCGGACGGCATAAAGAAGCCGCCAAGTTTGCGGCTTGGCGGCGGTCGGGCTATTTTAAGAACTCTTTTCGGATTTGTTCTTTAACCCATTGGGAAAAACTAATTTTATTTGCACCTTATTTGCACCTTTTTTTATAAATATAATTCAAATATTTAATTTATATATTAATTTAATTAAATATTACATGACCCTGCATCCTTCTAATAGTGTAATGCAGTAGTTACTCCAAGATTTTTGTATATGGCTGTTTTTATGGTAAATTAAATTTTTATAAGAAATAAATGTATTTAAATCAATAAAATAAAATTTAGTCGAATCCTGCCGTTTCCGCCGCAAAGCAAAACCGCCCTGATTCAGGGCGGTTCTTTTTTGTTCAGGTTGTGTCAATTACTATATAAAAATCATCGGTTTACGATGATTTTCCGTAACGCCCTGCAACAAACCGCAACCGGCAGACGCTTTTTATCAATGTTTTATGGTATTAATTTATATGGTCATTTTTGGGATGGGGACTTGCCATAATGGCCGAAACCGTTACTCCGTTTAATCCTGTTCGGGTCAGGGATGCGGGGAAGGCGGGTTTTATCAGCCGGTACGTTTTGATGTGAGAATGCCGTCTGAACCTTTGTTTCAGACGGCATTGCTATTGCTGATGCGGCTTTATTCGCAATTCAGATTGCGGGTTTTTTCTGCAAACGAATCCATAGCGATTTGGCACATTTGCTTACGCTGTCCCAAATCGGCGGCAGGTAGGGCTTGGAATAGGAATTTGGTGTTGTTGCGTGCGAAATCTGCTTTGTTTCCGGCTTTGTTGTAACAGGTTTCGGCGCGTTTGAAATATTGTTGGCAAATCGGCGGCAGCTCGTCCATAGCCAGGGGTTTGCTCTTATGCATACCGTGTGCGGATGCGGGAAGGGCGGTTGCCAAAAGGATGCCGGTCAGGATGGTTGGAACAGTTTTCATATTATTGTCTTTCCGTAGGGTAAAAAACTAAAGATTATATGATTTATAGTGGATTAACAAAAATCAGGACAAGGTGACGAAGCCGCAGACAGTACAAATAGTACGGAACCGGTTCGCTTGGTGCTTCAGCACCTTAGAGAATCGTTCTCTTTGAGCTAAGGCGGGGCAACGCCGTACTGGTTTTTGTTAATCCACTATATATCCAATGGGTGCGGCGTTTAATCATAATCAGGCAGATAGGGATAACTAATGCCGTCTGAACGACGAATGTTCAGACGGCATTTTTGCCTTTGTGCTTATAAGGCGTTTAGTACTTGATTAAAGGTTGCGCTCGGACGCATCGCTTGTGCGGCTTTTTCAGGATTGGCTGCGTAGTAGCCGCCGATGTCGACCGCTTTGCCTTGTACGGCAGAGAGTTCTTCAACGATTTTGGCTTCGTCGGCAGTCAAAGCGGCTGCCAATGGAGCAAATGCGGCTTTCAGTTCGGCATCTTTGTCTTGCGCCGCCAATTCTTGCGCCCAGTAGAGGGTGAGGTAGAAATGGCTGCCGCGGTTGTCGAGTTCGCCCGCTTTGCGTTTGGGCGATTTGTCGTTCAACAGCAGTTTTTCGGTGGCGGCATCCAAAGTGTCGGCGAGGACTTGGGCTTTGGCGTTGCCGGTTTTTTGCGCCAGATGTTCAAACGATACGGCAAGCGCGAGGAATTCGCCCAATGAGTCCCAACGCAGGTGGTTTTCTTCGAGGAACTGTTGGACGTGTTTCGGTGCAGAACCGCCCGCGCCGGTTTCAAACATACCGCCGCCGTTCATCAATGGAACGATGGACAGCATTTTCGCGCTGGTACCCAGTTCCAAAATCGGGAACAAGTCGGTCAGATAATCGCGCAGGACGTTGCCGGTTACGGAAATGGTGTCTTCGCCGTTTTTCAGACGGCCCAAGCTGAATTTAGCGGCTTCTTCGGGCGCGAGGACGCGGATGTCGAGGCCGTTGGTATCCAATTCGGCAAGGTAGGCTTTGACTTTGGCGAGCAGACTCTTGTCGTGCGGACGGTTTTCGTCGAGCCAGAACACGGCGGGCGTGTTGCTCAGGCGGGCGCGGTTGACGGCGAGTTGTACCCAGTCTTTGACGGGAGCGTCTTTGGTTTGGCACATGCGCCAGATGCCGCCTGCCTCAACGTCGTGCTGCATCAGGACATTGCCCGCCGCATCAATCACTTGAACCTGACCGTCGGCTTCGATTTCAAAGGTTTTGTTGTGTGAGCCGTATTCTTCCGCCGCTTGCGCCATCAGTCCGACGTTGGGCACAGTACCCATTGTTGTCGGATCGAATGCGCCGTGTTCGCGGCAGAAATCGATGGTTGCTTGGTAAACACCGGCATAGCTGCTGTCGGGAATCACGGCTTTGGTGTCTTGCGCTTTGCCGTTTTTGTCCCACATACGGCCGGAATTGCGGATCATCGCAGGCATAGAAGCATCAACGATGACATCGCTGGGAACGTGCAGGTTGGTGATGCCTTTGTCGGAATCGACCATCGCCAAATCAGGGTTGGCGGCGTAAACGGCGGCGATTTCAGCTTCGACGGCGGCGCGGGTGTCCGCATCCAGCTTGTCCAGATTGGCAATCAGGTTGCCGAAGCCGTTGTTGACGTTGACGCCTGCGGCAGCCAGTTTGCCGCCGAATTTTTCAAATACAGGCGCGAAGAACACTTTGACGGCGTGTCCGAAGATAATCGGGTCGGACACTTTCATCATCGTGGCTTTCATATGCAGCGAGAACAATACGCCTTTAGCTTTTGCGTCTTTCACTTGTTCGGCAAGGAAGGCGAGCAGGGCTTTTTTGCTCATTACGGCCGCGTCAATGATTTCGCCGGCTTTCAGGGCAACAGGCTCGCGCAGCTCTTTTTTATTGCCTTGTTTGTCGGTGAACACGATGGATACGGAAGTCGCATCGGGTACGGTAACGGATTGTTCGTTATGGAAAAAGTCGCCGCTTTGCATGGTGGCAACGTGGGTTTTGGAGTCTTTCGCCCACGCGCCCATGCTGTGCGGATTTTTTTTGGCAAAGTTTTTCACCGCTTTAGGCGCGCGGCGGTCGGAGTTGCCTTCGCGCAGGACAGGGTTTACCGCGCTGCCTTTGATGCGGTCGTAGCGTTCGCGTACGGCTTTTTCTTCATCGGTTTGAGGGTCGGCAGGATAGTCGGGAACGGCAAAGCCTTTAGACTGCAATTCTTTAATCGCGGCGGTCAGTTGAGGTACGGATGCGCTGATGTTCGGCAGTTTGATTACGTTTGCACCGGGTTGTTTCACCAGTTCGCCCAATTCGGCAAGCGCGTCGGGTACGCGCTGCGCTTCGGTCAGATATTCGGGGAATGCCGCCAAAATGCGGCCGGACAGGGAAATGTCGGCAGTTTTGACATCAATATCGGCGTGGCGGGCAAACGCCTGCACAATCGGCAGCAGCGATTGGGTCGCCAGCGCGGGGGCTTCGTCGGTATGGGTATAAACAATGGTGGATTTTTGAGTCATAGGATTATTCTCTTGTAGGTTGGTTTTTTCTTTTGAAACACATTGCGCGGGGAATGTGCGCGGCTATTATGGCATATTTTGGCGGCTTTGTTCGCGCTTTGTTCGATCTTGGCGTGTTTGAACGCGGCGGCGGGAAAGGAAAGGGGAAATAACGCGGCGGCGGGAAAGGAAGGGGGAAATGGCTTTCCCGCGTTTGGCGGCGGCGTCGGCGGCGTTGTGCCTGATGTGCGGCGGCACATTTTCGGTAAAATTGATTTTAATATTCGGCAACTGTCGGAATATCTGCTAAAATTCCGCATTTTCCGCACCGGGTTTCCGCACCGGGACACTCGGGGCGTATGTTCAATTTGTCGGAATGGAGTTTTTAGGGATATGGGGTTGAAAAAAGTCTGTTTGACCGTGTTGTGCCTGATTGTTTTTTGCTTCGGGATATTTTATACGTTTGACCGGGTAAATCAGGGGGAAAGGAACGCGGTTTCCCTGCTGAAGGACAAACTCTTCAATGAAGAGGGGAAACCCGTCAATCTGATTTTCTGCTATACCATATTGCAGATGAAGGTGGCAGAAAGGATTATGGCGCAGCATCCGGGGGAGCGGTTTTATGTGGTGCTGATGTCTGAAAACAGGAATGAAAAATACGATTATTATTTCAATCAGATAAAGGATAAGGCGGAGCGGGCGTATTTTTTCTACCTGCCCTACGGTTTGAACAAATCGTTTAATTTCATTCCGACGATGGCGGAGCTGAAGGTGAAGTCGATGCTGCTGCCGAAGGTCAAGCGGATTTATTTGGCGAGTTTGGAAAAAGTCAGTATTGCCGCCTTTTTGAGTACTTACCCGGATGCGGAAATCAAAACCTTTGACGACGGCACAAACAACCTGATACGGGAGAGCAGCTATTTGGGCGGCGAGTTTGCCGTAAACGGGGCGATTAAGCGGAATTTTGCCCGAATGATGGTCGGGGATTGGAGCATCGCCAAAACCCGCAATGCTTCCGACGAGCATTACACGATATTCAAGGGTTTGAAAAACATTATGGATGACGGCCGCCGCAAGATGACTTACCTGCCGCTGTTCGATGCGTCCGAACTGAAGGCGGGGGACGAAACGGGCGGCACGGTGCGGATACTTTTGGGTTCGCCCGACAAAGAGATGAAGGAAATTTCGGAAAAGGCGGCAAAAAATTTCAACATACAATATGTCGCGCCGCATCCCCGCCAGACCTACGGGCTTTCCGGCGTAACCGCGTTAAATTCGCCCTATGTCATCGAAGACTATATTTTGCGCGAAATTAAGAAAAACCCGCATACGAGGTATGAAATTTATACCTTTTTCAGCGGTGCGGCGTTGACGATGAAGGATTTTCCCAATGTGCACGTTTACGCATTGAAACCGGCTTCCCTTCCGGAAGATTATTGGCTCAAGCCCGTTTATGCGCTGTTCCGTCAGGCCGACATTCCGATTTTGGCATTTGACGATAAAAATCAATCGCATGGTAAATCAAAATAGAAAATGGCGGAGTAAGTAAGGCAAAAATCAGGATATGGCGTATTTTTTGAATTGAAGATAATTTCCGATTGCTTTGCGCGTGGCGAAATGACAAAGAAAATGCCGTCTGAAGGATTCAGACGGCATTGTTCTGTTTCGGATGTTATTCGGGCGCGCGGAAACTGTCGTGGCAGGATTTGCAGCTTGCGCCGGTTTCGCCGTAGGCGGCTTTGATTTCGTCCAGTTTGCCGGTTTGGGCGGCGGCGTTGAGTTTTTCGACGGCGGCGGCGAATTTTGTTTTTTCGGCTTCAAATTTTGCACCATCCGACCAAACGGCAGGCAGGGCGCGGCCGTTGCCTTGCGGATCGGACTCAAAAAGTGTGAACGGTTTTTTGCTGCTTTCGGCAAACGCCGCCGCCGCCTGTTTGAATTTTTCGACATCGTAAGGCTCTTCGCCTTTGACCATTTTGCCCATACGCGAGAAGTCGGGCATCATAGATTTGAACGCGGCGGTGCGGTTTTCGGAAATTTCGCCTTTGGGCTGTGCGGGCGCGCCGCCGTTTCCGCAGGCGGAAAGGAATAGGGCGAGGGCGGTTGCGGCAAGGCTGATTTGGGTTTTCATGTTGAATGTGTCCTGTCGTGGTGGTACGGTTGTTGTCGTTTTCAGCCGGCGCGATGCCGTCTGAAGGGTGTTATGATACCTGAAACAGGTTTGGGAAACGAGAAAGAAAGGAAAAACAATGGCTGTTTTAATTACCGGTGCTTCGGCAGGCTTCGGCGAAGCGATGTGCCGCAGGTTTGTCGGGGCGGGATACCGCGTTATCGGTGCGGCGCGCCGTGCGGACAGGCTTCAGGCTTTGGCGGATGAATTGGGTGCTTTGTTTTACCCTTTGGAAATGGACGTGTCGTGCCGCGAGTCGGTGGAAAACGCCTTGAACGGCATCCCCGATGAATTTTCCGACATCGACTGCCTCATCAACAATGCCGGGCTGGCTTTGGGTTTGGACACGGCGGACAAGGCGGATTTTGAAGATTGGGAAACAATGATTCAAACCAATGTTTTGGGTTTGACGTTCCTGACGCGCAAGATTTTGCCGCAAATGGTGGAACGCGGCGGCGGTTATGTGATGAATTTGGGTTCGATTGCAGGCAATTATGCTTATGCCGGCAGCAACGTTTACGGGGCGACCAAGGCGTTTGTGCGCCAGTTTAGCCTGAATTTGCGCGCAGAGCTGGCGGATAAGAACATCCGCGTTACCAATATCGAGCCGGGTTTGTGCGGCAATACGGAGTTTTCCAACGTGCGCTTCAAAGGCGATAACGAGAGGGTGGCGGGCGTGTATGAGGGTGTGGAATTTATCCGCCCCGAAGATATTGCGGAAACCGCATTGTGGCTGTACCGCCGGCCGGCGCATATGAATGTGAACACGATTGAAATTATGCCTGTGGCGCAGACTTTTGCAGGAATGAAGGTCATAAAAACAGCCGTGCCCGAAGTGCGGGAAGACTTTGAAAAACAGAGTATGTCGCTGTTTTCCCGCATCAGGTCTTGGTTCAAATGATACGGAATGCCGTCTGAAGACAGTTTCAGACGGCATTTTTACGGGTATTTTTACGGGGTGGGCAATAAGCCCGACAATTTGGGGTTGCCTTCTTTCGGAATCGGGCGCGGATTGCCTTCCGCATCGATGGCGACATAAGTGAACACCGCCTCGGTTACGAGATGGCGGTCTTCGGTAACGCAATCGTTCATCAAAGTTTTCACCCAGACTTCGACTTTAAGCTGGAGGGAAGTATTGCCCACGCGGACGCAATGCCCGTAGCAGCAGACGACGTTGCCGACCTTGACCGGGCGGATGAAGTTCATTTCCTGAACGGCGACGGTAACGATGCGCCCCCGCGCGATTTCCGCCGCCAATATGCCGCCGCCCAAATCCATTTGCGACATAATCCAGCCGCCGAAAATGTCTTGGTTGGGATTGGTATCGCGCGGCATAGCGACGGTACGCAGGAGCAGTTCGCCTTGAGGGCGTTGGCGGTTGCCTTCTTCGTGCTGCATAAAGTTTCCTTGTTTTATTGAAATATAAATCGGACCTGCACCCCTGCCCGAAACGGGAAGTCGGGAAGTGCGTAGTTTAACCCATTTGAGACATACAAGGGCGGGCGAGGGACGGATGCGCAAGGAGTATTGTAGGGCGGATGCGTAGGGCGGGCCGTAGGGTGGGCTTCAGCCCACCAATCCCGCCAAATCCTACCCTAAGCAACTGAACCGTCATTCCCGCGCAGGCGGGAATCCAGACCTGTCCGCACGGAAACTTATCGGTTAAAAGGTTTCTCTAGATTCCGCATCCTAGATTCCCGCCTGCGCGGGAATGACGGGTTTCGAGACTACGGTGTTGTCGGAACGCAACCGAACCGTCATTCCCACGGAAGTGGGAATCTAGGACGCGGGGTTTCAGTCATTTCCGATAGATTCCCGCCGCGTCGGGGGTCCGGATTCCCGCCTGCGCGGGAATGACGGGTTTCGAGATTGCGGTGTTGTCGGAACGCAACCGAACCGTCATTCCCACGGAAGTGGGAATCTAGGACGCGGGGTTTGGGCAACCGTTTTATCCGATAAGTTTCCGTGCGGACAGGTCCGGATTCCCGCCTGCGCGGGAATGACGGGTTTTAAGATTGCGGTGTTGTCGGACGGGTTTCGAGACTACGGTGTTGTCGGAACGCAACCGAACCGTCATTCCCACGGAAGTGGGAATCTAGAATCTCGGGGTTTCAGTCATTTCCGATAGATTCCCGCCGCGTCGGGGGTCCGGATTCCCGCCTGCGCGGGAATGACGGGTTTCGAGATTGCGGTGTTGTCGGGAATGACGGTTCGGGTATTTTACTGCGCCCGCCCCGCGCCTGTAAACGGCGGGCGCGTCAAAAATGCCGTCTGAAGGTTCAGACGGCATCGGTATCGGGGAATCAGAAGCGGTAGCGCACGCCCAACGAGGCTTCGTGGGTTTTGAAGCGGGTGTTTTCCAAGCGTCCCCAGTTGTGGTAGCGGTAGCCGGCGTCCAGGGTCAGGTTGGGCGTGATGTCGAAACCGATACCGGCGATGACACCGAGACCCACGCGGCGGATGCTGTTGCTTTGGTAATCGTTTTGCGTCTTTGGATCAGTATTATAAGTTGTAACTGCTCCGTTAGGAGCAGTGCTGGGGACGGTAGTAACCTTTATTGTTTTTTTGGTCGAATCGATGCTGTGTCTGACGTGTCCGTAGCTGACGCGCGCGCCGATATAGGGTTTGAATTTATCGTTGAGTTTGAAGTCGTAAACGGCTGACAAACCGAGCGAGGAGACGGCGTGGAACGTACCGTTTTCCTGATTTTCCGTCTTCAGATCTTGCCTGTTGCCATTGTCTTTACGTATCCGCACATTTTCTATGTTGACGGAATATTTATTGTTGTTCCATTTTCTGTAACGGGCATAATCTGCCGCTATCCTCCAGCCGCCGAAGTCGTAGCCGACCGACACCCTGGGGTGGATGGAATGCGTACGGATGTTTCTGAAATAATCGCTTACCGTGCTTATTTTGTCTTTTCTTGTACCGGTTGGTTCCGGATAATCGTGGGTAATGCGTTCGGCGGCGTAGGCTAAATCCGCCTGCACATACGGGCCGCGGCCGCCGTCTTCACTTGCCGCCTGCGCTGCGGAAGAGAAGAGAAGAGAAGAGAAGAGAAGAGAAGAGAAGAGAAGAGAAGAGAAGAGAAGAGAAGAGAAGAGAAGAGAAGAGAAGAGAAGGTTTTTTGCGGGCTGGATTCATTTTCGGCTCCTTATATCGGTTTGACCGGTTAAAAAAAAGATTTTCACTGATGTTGAAGGGCGGATTATATCGGGTTCCGGGCGGTGTTTCAACACAATATGGCGGATGAACAAAAACCGGTACGGCGTTGCCCCGCCCCGGCTCAAAGGGAACGGTTCCCTAAGGTGATGGAGCGCCGGGCGGATCGGTTCCGTACCATCCGTACTGCCTGCGGCCCGCCGCCTTGTCCTGATTTTTGTTAATCCGCTATACGTCTGATTGATGCCGAATCTTTGGAAGAAGTCTTGAAACAATAGAAGCAGGCAATTGGAATAGGGTTTTCTTTTCATAAGAAACAGCCACAAAGACCGTGATCTTTGCGGCTGTCTGTTTTCTGTCCGTCAGAACCGGTAGCCTACGCCGATTTGTCCGCTGTGGTTGCCGTACTGTTTGGAACCGGTGTAGCTGTAACGTGCCAAGCCGTTCCAGCCGTTGCCGAATTCGACATCCACCCCCAGACCGGCAACCCGGCGGGTGTGCGGCATATTGCGTGCACCCGTCTTGCCGGTTGCTGCAGCCGCGCCGGTAAAGCCGCCCGTTACCGCGTAGTCGCGTCCGTTCAGGTCGCGTTCCACGCCCGCCGTCGCAGACAGGACGGCTTTATCGCTCAAGGGTTGCGACAGCTTCAGACCCGCGAGTCCGACCAGTGTGCCTTCAGTGAGGCTGTTGCCGCTCCAGCCCAAAGCACTGCCTTTTTCGGCGAATGCATCCTGTTTGAGCAGGTCGTGGCGCAGACCGCCTTCAACCGTCAAATCTCCCGTTGCGGCAAACGGAACGTTGACACCACCCAGTGCGCCCAGCTGCATCAGCGTGCCGTTGACGCTGCCTTCCGCATATTCATCCGCACCGGTGCTGCGGCTGATGCTGTTTTTGTAGCGTCCGTAGGAGAACAGGCCTTTGAGATAGCCGATATCGCCCACATCGTGCCGTATGCCTGCAAACAGACTAATGCTGTCGGTTTTTGCATTTGCACTGTTTTCGCTCCATGTGCTGCGTCCTATGCCCAGTGTGGCGGCTGCTGTCGTATTTTCGCCGGTTTTCGCGGCAATGCCGATAGTTTGGGTACTGCCGCGCATTTTGCCTTCGACACCGCCCTGTTCCCACGTTCCACCGTCCTGTTGGGTTTGCGCGATGACGCGCAGACCCGTACCGTTGTGGTCCAACCCGTCCGATACGGCTTTCAGGCGGCGTCCCTGCATATCGGCATGGGCGGCGGCACTGTCGGCATAGACGGTAGCGGCGAGACTGTTGAAGATGCGTACGCCGTCGGCGGTATTCGCATGCTGTACGGCTGCCGCTGCGCGGAAAGTTGTGCGCCGTAGGCGGATGCCCGGCATATCTGTGCGGTCGGCGACCGCAGTTTCAACCGTCTCGGGTGTTGCGGATGATTCGGAGGCATCCAGCTCGACCATCAGGTTTTCCAGATTGCTGCCGCCCTGTTCTACGGCGTGTTTCAGACCGGCGGGCGCGGAATGTGCCGCTGCCGAAGCAGTCCGTGCCGCATTGCCGCGACGGACATAATAGGACGGCGTGTCGCCTTCACTGCCCGCTGTTTTTTCGACGCTGTCGAGGGAAGCCAGCAGACCGCCGTCGGTTTCGATATTTTTGAAGAAAGAATAATCCTGCCCGATTTTGGCGGCACTCAGGAAGGGAACATGTCGTCCGGTACTGTTGAGATAGCCTGCCCCCTTGCCGCGTGCCGACATGTACAGCTTGCCGTCGGTAATCGCCGTACCGTCCACTTTCAGCAGTTTGCCCAAACGTGTGTACAGCGTACCTTTGTCGCCCAGCTGCAGACCGCCTTTTGATGTGTACGGTTTCGTTTGCGCCGGATTGGTCGGTATCTGCCAGATAGACAATGCCGTGGCTGTTCAGGCTGCCGCCGGATGCCGCCCCGTTATAAATCAGTGCACCTTTGGTTTTGACGTGCATATCCGATAACACCAGCGAACCGCCTTCGATAACGGTTTTGCCCGTATAGGTGTTGTTGCCGTGCAGTTGCAGTTGGCTGCCGCCTTTTTTGATCAGACCGCCCGTGCCTGAAATGTCGTTACGGAAGGAGTAGGCAATATCGGATGTACCTTTCGTATCGGCGGTAAAGTCGCCGAACGGAAAGGACGCGGGTCCGTTCATGGCCTTACCCGCATCCAGCAGCCCCCAGCCGAACTTGCTGTCCACTCCGACTGCACCGATGTCCTGAGCCGTCGTCAGCAGCGTGGTACGCAGGTTGTCGTTGCTCATCCACGGGTATCTCTGCAGCAGAGCCGCCGTGCCGGTTACGATGGGTGCGGAAAAGGATGTTCCGGCAACTTGAATCGGTCTTGTACGGGTGAAATGGACGGTTGCTTCATAGGATGCCGACAGGCGCCACATGGCAGTAATTCCGCAATGGTTGGAGCCATTGAACTTTTCTCCACTGCGGTCTACGCCTGCGACTGTGATAATGCCTTTTTGAGCGTCTTTTCATAAAATGGCAATAGGGTCAGTGTGTTGGGCTGAGCTTGTGTGTCATTGCCTGTCGAAAAGATGAAAAGGATGTTTTTATTACGGATGTGGTAGGACAGGTTGCCCTAATCGCTCTGTTGCATCAGGCGGATACCCTCATCTGTTTTATCACCGCCGGAATAGTCGAGCAACGTTTGGCGGTACTGCTCCTCCGAATTGGCTATTTGGAAATGGTCGGCAGTGCCTGCCCTCGATGTTGTTCCAAAACTGTTATTGACGATGCGCACGCCACGTTCGCCCAGCTTGACCCATGCATTGCGGATGGCTGCAGACATTATTTCTCGTTCTTGGTTCCATCATGCGTATTCATTATGTGTAGCGTCGCATCGGGCGCAATACCGCCTGCAGGTCTGCCGTCCACGGAACGCCCGCCAATAATATGGGAGACCACATCGATGTGTCCGATTTCTTTTACATGGCGGATATCCGTCGGCTTTGCTTCAGTCTCTATAACGGCCTCATTGTCCAAAGAAGCTTCAATGTCTTTACCGCCTCTGTCTTCAGGCGCTTCCTTCCGCATATACGCCGTATAGTTTTTGTAATTTGTTTTTGTAATTTTCGTTATAGCCGTGTTCTTTTCTGCCATACAGTTCGGGAAAGGATATGCTGCCGACGGATTCGCCTGTATCGACGATACCTACCTCTACCCCGCGTCCTGTATAGCCTGCTTCAATTGCAGGTTTGAGGTTGATCATATTCTTAATATTGGTCATTTGGGTTTGAAAAGTCTCCGGTATGCAGATTCGGGGGGCTTTGATTTTGGCATCCCTGTCTGTAACCGCAACGTCATCCCGATCGGCACAGAGCATGCTTCTGTCTTTGCACATTTCGTTTTTTATACCGGCGTAAGATACTGCTGCTGATTCCGCTATCGTTGCCCTGCTGTTGCTGCCGATACCGGTGCCGCCTGCATTGAAGTCGGGAGCAGAAGTGCCGCCTCCGCCGCCGCCTAAGCAGGCAGAAAGTGTTGTTGCAACAGCTAACGCCATGGCAGCCGGTTTGAAAGTTTTTGTAGGGAAGGTTGAGGTGGTTCGCATGATGAGGTCTCTTTGAATCTGACAATAGAATTCAGGCGAAGGAATAAAAATTTCGTAATGTCCAGATGTAACCCATTTTTATATTTTGAATTATATCTGTCCTGGACAACTAGGATAAACTCGATTTTACTAATTGTTTTAAAATGGAACAAGAACTTTTATCTCACTGTTGTTAAAACGCCGTTCGCACTCCTTTAAATACGGCTCAAAATGCTCTTTGGGAATGCCGTCAAACTTGCGTAAATGACGTTTTGCCCGGTTCCAAAAGTTCCCAATTCCATTAATATGGTTTTGTCGTTCGGCAAAATGTGTGCTGTGATTGATACGGAAATGGCTAAATTCGCCCGCATCCAATACATCATAGCTACGATAACAATCCGTATAAACAATGCTGTCAGGCTCTGCTGCTGTTCTTGCAGTTACGCCTGCGACAAACAGTTCAATGAGTTTATTTTGTTTATACCGGCTTAGACGGCTTTTTCTCATAGGGATAATTCTAACTTAATTTGAATTTCCCTAGTTATCTAGGACAGCCCCATTATTTTTATTTCCAGTCATTCTGGCTATTTTATGTATATTTCCATTATGTTTGATTATCATTTTATTTTTTCCAAGGATTTTCTTCTATATTGATAGTTTATCTAAAGATTTCATTTAAAATATCCTGACTAATTTCTTGTTTATATAATTCTACAATTTTCTGTTTCTGTGTATTTGTATAAAATTTTTCGTTGGTATCTGCTTGATATTTTAATTGTCTCAATATTTCCATGATTTCATATTCTGATTTTTCATCATGTTCTTCAATCATGTAATCAACAAATTGTTTTAGAATATCAAAGGCTTCGTAACTTTCCAAAATTTTAATATGTTTATCGGCAAAATTGGACATATACCATTCGTCAGTGATTGGATTGGTATTTAAATCATCTAAAAAAACATTTACATCATCTAAAAACATGGCTAATCCTTAAACTTGAAATCTGTTTTCTCACCGGTTCTTGTATTTTCAATGTAATGTATCTCAACTTTGTTTATATTTTGAACGCGCTTAACCCAGCCGTCTTTTGCCAACCAACCATTTTTAGTATCGGACATAGGAGGTATTCTCGCAGGAGTTTTGCCCTGTGGGTTTGCCTTAACTTCTTCCATTGCTAATTGTTCCTTTAAATTATTAGGTATTGTACGACCGGTTGATTTTTCAACAGATTGTGTCCCTATTTTTAATGATTTGTTTCCCCCCAGCCATTTCCCTGTCTACAGTCTGCATATGGCGGGCAGTAGGTTTTTCATAGCCGGTATCTTTAACTCAATCCCATTTAGTCGGGTTAAGTTCTACTTTTTTACCTCTCCAAACCGTACCTGCGGCCTCTGCTACGGCAAGGGCAGTTTGGGCAGTAGCTGTAATGTTCGGATGGGCATCAGCCCATTGTCTGGCAGAGTTGATACCGTCTTTTACCGCAAAAGCACTGTCCTGTAATAGGCTCACGGCGGCAAGTTGTGCTTCCGGACTTAATTTTCCTGAATTATTAATACCTTGTAGAGTCTGCTGCGCAGAGATGTAGCAACTGTATTTTTACCCCGTCGGGTAAAAATACAGTTGCTACGGCTGCTGGGAAAGCAGTTACTATTTTCCCAGTGGCTCAAAATTAATTGTTTCAGCAGATATTTTTATAATAATCCCTACATCAATAATAATTTCACTATAAAATTGGTATTTATATAGCTCTATTTCGGGTATAAACAAGGGAAACAAGCTATCTTCCTTATCCTCATAATCTACGAAATTATTTGTATCTAATTTAAAATTCAAAATATTACTGCATTTGATATATCCGAAATAATTACCTTCAATTGTATCTGTAAAAGATAATGTAAGGGTATTTCCATTATCGGAAAAGATTATTTCATAAAGGCTTACATTGTGAAAAATATTTTTTTTCATTTGACAAAATATCCAGAATGATGATGATTATTTGGCAATGGATTGCCTTCATAATCTTGTCGTTGCGGATATTTTCCCTGTACACCATCGGTTCGCGGCACTCTTTGGGTTCTTATAACCTCTCCATTTGGACGAATATCTATTTTCACGCCATCAGGACCTTTCCATGTTTCATATTGAGCCGCATCTGAACCAGTACGTCTAAAACCTTGTTCTTGCAATGCTTGACGTAATTCATCTCGCGTAGTTGGTCTAATAGATTTAACAACTGGCTTGTTTCCTCCTGCCATCTCCCCATCTAAAGTCTGCATATGGCGGGCAGCAGGTTTTTTATAGCCGGTATTTTTAACCCAATCCCATTTAGTCGGGTTAAGTTCTACTTTTTTACCTCTCCAAACCGTACCTGCGGCCTCTGCTACGGCAAGGGCAGTTTGGGCTGTTGCTGTTATATTCGGATGGGCATCAGCCCATTGTCTGGCGGAATTGATGCCGTCTTTTACCGCAAAGGCACTGTCCTGTAATAGGCTCGCGGCGGCAAGTTGTGCTTCCGGACTTAAATTTCCTAAATCATTAATACCTTGTAGAGTCTGCTGAGCGGCTGTATCTGATCCGGTCAGCGTAGGTTAGGTTAAAACCCAGCATTTTCAACATCTTGATGTTTTACTATAAACCTATTCTTGTGCTTCCTTTGTTAGATAAATTTCAAAACAAAAGACACGTATGCATTCTCTAATTTTATTTGAGATAAATAATGCATTGCTTTGTTGATACTGTTAAATAAATTACTTCCCTCGTAATACCAATTATCATATGTTTGATAAAAATAATTATCTTTCTTGATATAAATATCTCCCCCCAATACAAGTATTCTTTCATTTATAAATAAATTTAATATATCTATTGCAGTGGGGACGGGTAATGCGGCTTCTCTAATTCCAATTCCTATCAAAGATTCCCCTTGTCTCGAATAAATTTCAAAAATTTCATTTAACATATTAATCTCTATCTACTATTTTTCAGGAAGTTGTTGGTTAGGGACAAATAATCTATGATTAATTTTTCCATCTGCTTCTCTGATATATTCAAAATTTCCATCTTTTCCTTTATAAGATCCAGGGATATAAAGTTTATGCCTTACAATATTATCTCCGCCAACTATTTGTATTACTGTTCCATTTTCAGAAAAAGCATCTACTGATTGCGGAAAACCATGATAATCACCATTCGATGCTTGCCTTAATACTTTCTCTGTATAACCGGTATTTTCAAAAAAATTATTCGTTGTTACAGTATTTTTTGATTCCAGCGGTCTATTCCCCCCTGCCATCTCCCCATCTACAGTCTGCATATGGCGGGCAGCAGGTTTTTTATAGCCGGTATTTTTAACCCAATCCCATTTGGTCGGGTTAAGTTCTACTTTTTTACCTCCCCAAACCGTAGTTGCGGCCTCTGCTACGGCAAGGGCAGTTTGGGCTGTTGCTGTTATATTCGGATGGGCATCAGCCCATTGTCTGGCGGAATTGATGCCGTCTTTTACCGCAAAAGCACTGTCCTGTAATAGGCTCGCGGCGGCAAGTTGTGCTTCCGGACTTAAATTTCCTAAATTGTGAATACCCTGTAAAGTTTTCCGTGCTGCCGCATAGGTTACCGGGTTTACCGCACTGTCTGTAATTGCCCCAACTCCCAATCCCTGAAAACCCGTTAAAAAAGGATTAACCGCACCTTGGACGATGCCGCGAATATCATCCATACGGTTAGCCCGCCAATTTTTATCGGGGTCGTTTTCCCATATCAGTTTTCCTGCTTCATCCGCACGGCTGAGAAAACCGGAAGCGGCACCGGCATTTTCTTTTAGCCAGCGGTCTGAAAAAGGGGCTTGCGGAACAGTGTTTATCTTTGTTTTTGTAGAAGTTCCTTTGATATGGTAACTGTATATATCCCTTGCCCCTTGTGGTTCCGGATAACCGCCGCCTTGAGGCCCGTCATATCCGTCTGCGGGATGTATTTCCGACCCTGTCCGATGAAGTTGGTAAACGGTAAAACCGCCGTCTACGCTGCCGCTGAAATCAGAAGTGCTTTTTGAATCATGATTATCGAACGGACTGTGTACTTCGTGTCCGTGTCCTGAAAAATGGGTTTCATAACCGATAATGCCTTCAAACCCTGTCCGTTCGTGTGTAATAGGCAGTATGGGGCCGACCGCAGTTGCATCAAATGTTTGGACGGCGCAAACCCGATTTTTAACACTGCCGCGACCATTACCGAACAGATGGTATTTGCCACCCGGTTCGTAGTGTTTTGCCTGCATATCATCGCGCAAACGGGCATCCAAACCGTTCGCATGACTAATGGGGATTTGCAGCAACGATATTGCCGCTGCAAACAGCATCATGAATTTTTGAATAGGCAAATTCATTTTGTTTTCCTTGGCAGCAAGCGGTTATGGCAGTGTGAATCAAGGTTGCCCTTGTCTATGTTGTCGCACTGCTTCATCGCTGTATCCATACCCCTCATGACTGTTATCAGCCTCTACGGATGGGGCGGAGTTACCCGTATGATTGCCGTATGGTTGGATACTTGTATCCGACAAAAATATTTGACGCGTCTATCGTTTCCGAAATGCCGCTGTTGGAAAATGTCGGATTCGAGAATCCGACCTACGGTTGCTGAACAATGTTTTGTAGAACTTGCTCAAAATCCATGTTTCGCCATTTTCCTTTATATATACCTAATGCAGCACGGGTTACGATTTCGTTTAAATCATAAATAGCCATTTACGTCCTCTGCTAATTTTCAGCGAGTAGATTGGGTTACCAAACCCAACAAAAAAGCAGCCTGAAAAATTTCAGGATGCTTGTTTTATGTTTTTTATCAATGATTTAGGTTTTAATCCAGCCTGCGCTTGCTAGTTAAACAGTATTTACATAAAAATCTTGCACTGAACAAACAAGCGTATCATGTTCATCATGAAATGATGGGCATAACGTTAATCTACAAATGTTTACATTTAAAGATATTTTTTCAGTTTCAATATTTTTAATTTGTAAGGTTAATACATGAGGATATTTGTGATATAGCTGATTTTTTAATTGTTCGTTGTCTAATATAGCAAAAGGTAATTTTGCACACAAATAACCAATAACTTTGTTTTTATGAAAAAAAACTATCCAATTTTCAATTCCTTCATCCCAATCAAAAGTAAAATTCGTTCCTTCTATGATAAATTTAGCACAAGATATTAAATCTAACTTAACCCAAGTGGATTTATACAGACTCAATGCTGATGAAGTTATAATATTATCTAAGTTATAAATTTTCATAAATCAACGTTCCTTACCTGGTGTTCCATGCACAGGTCTAATCCCATCTTTATTCGGCTTTCTACGATAAATGTTAATTATATGTGTCGGTTTTCCGTCTGTATAGCCAACTACGTCGTTCGTTGGAACTTTTGCCTTATTTTGACTATCCCATAAATTATGTTTATCTGCATATCTAGCAGCATCTAATGTAGCTTTTTCCGCATCAACATCTGATTTAAATAAACTTTTGCTATCTATCTTGTCTAGACTAGATGCATCAGGTTTGTGTCGTACCATACTGAGAGGGTCAGTAATATATTTGCCATCTGTAATAGCTGATCCACCATTATAGGTAGTATGCGTATAATTTTTTTGTGGAACGAGACTATTTTGCAAAGATTGTTGTGTAGAAACGCCAGCTTTGCCATTAGGAGTAGCTTGCTTCGCTGGCTTATTCCCACCTGCCATCTCCCCATCTAAAGTCTGCATATGGCGGGCAGCAGGTTTTTTATAGCCGGTATTTTTAACCCAATCCCATTTAGTCGGGTTAAGTTCTACTTTTTTACCTCTCCAAACCGTAGTTGCGGCCTCTGCTACGGCAAGGGCAGTTTGGGCTGTTGCTGTTATATTCGGATGGGCATCAGCCCATTGTCTGGCGGAATTGATGCCGTCTTTTACCGCAAAAGCACTGTCCTGTAATAGGCTCGCGGCGGCAAGTTGTGCTTCCGGACTTAAATTTCCTAAATTGTGAATACCCTGTAAAGTTTTCCGTGCTGCCGCATAGGTTACCGGGTTTACCGCACTGTCTGTAATTGCCCCAACTCCCAATCCTTGAAAACCCGTTAAAAAAGGATTAACCGCACCTTGGACGATGCCGCGAATATCATCCATACGGTTACCCCACCAATTTTTATTGGTTTATTGGTATATCGTTAATCATTTATTTCAAAAAAGTTATTTATTATCATATTATCAGGGAGCGGGTCGTTAAAAAAAACTCCCTCAAATTCCATTAAATTAGTATTTATCCAGCACATAAACGAACCAAAGCGTTCTTTCCCTGAGTGTAAATATTTAAAATTAAACTCAAAATAAGTTTTTTTGCTTAGAAAATTTAATGGTTTTTCTATAGTGAAAAAAAAGCCCTTACTCGTTTTAGTTCGAGATACTATTTTAAATAAGTTTTTATTCTCAATAAAATAAGAATATTCATTTACTAAGTTGTTATGATGAAAAAGTAATTTTATTAAAATGTTTTCATAATTTTCTAGATTCATTTCTAGCTCAATTTAAAATGATTTCATTGTTGCCGTACCAATGCGAAATTTACCATCAACAAAATTTCCCTTCACTGATACAGGTACCCCATCGCAGAGATGTAGGTCGGATATTTGTATCCGACAAAAATATTTGACGCGTTTATCGTTTCCGAAATGCCGCTGTTAGAAAATGTCGGATTCGAGAATCCAACCTACGGCTATATCCGTAAAGTCTGACCATTGTTCAATGCGGAAGGCGCGAATATTGCGGACGGAATGTAGAAACCAATATACTTAATTGCCATGCCATTCTCATCAAAATACCTGTGCTGTTTAAAGTGCGTGGTTCATTACACGAGTAATTTTATTTTCAGGCTGCCTGAAAGAAAGATAGGCAACTTATTACTCATCTTACGCTAGCTCTCAATAATTGAATACGTTGCACTAGAACCAATTATTTCTATGAATGTTTGCTCAAACATAAAAATATAGTATTTAAAGAATTCTCTATTCAAAGGAAAATAACTTTCTTTCGATATCCATGCCGCATAACGCTCATCAAGAAGTTCGAAAAAAGATTGACCACCATTTTCATGAAGCAAAGCTCTATCTGCATCTTCCGAAATTAAATCCATAAAAGTATCTATAAAATACGATTCATCAACAACCCTAAAATGAATAACATCCTCAATAGAAATTTTTATGGTTTTACCCGTATTTCTATAACCAACTGCTATAACTTCTACTTTATCAAAGTTTATTGCTGCATTATCAAAATAGAAATAGCCAGTTGGGAAATCTAAGCTTTTTAATTTCATAATTTATCGTGTATTTCCATATCTGATTTTTATTTTTCGGTTATTACTAATTGTTATTTCAAGTGTTGGTTCTCCACCACTGCTATCATTACGAACATTAACCGCACGCCCATCAGGTAAATTGCCCGTTATCGTTCCATTAGGACGTGTTTGTACATTTCGAACATTCAGACTATTAAAATCATTTAGTGCGTCATTGTAATCCCCCACTTTATCATACTGAACAGCGGGACCTTTTGTTTTACTCCTTTGAGTAGTATTGCTCAAAATGTCTTTGATTTGTAAATCACTGCGCACCTTACCGGCTTCTATACGAGCTGACACACTACTCGGGCTATAGGGGTCGCTATCAATCGCAGGATTACCACCGCTGGTTTTTTGTCCGCTAGTCTGTTTCCCAACCTGCTGTACTGTATTGCCAATTTCATCTACCGTACCTAACGCCTTAGTCTGCATATGGCGGGCAGTAGGTTTTTTATAACCGTTATTTTTAACCCAATCCCATTTGGCCGGGTTAAGTTCTACTTTTTTACCGCCCCAAACCGTACCTGCAGCCTCTGCTACGGCAAGGGCAGTTTGGGCTGTTGCTGTTATATTCGGATGGGCATCAGCCCATTGTCTGGCGGAATTGATGCCGTCTTTTACCGCAAAAGCACTGTCCTGTAATAGGCTCGCGGCAGCAAGTTGTGCTTCCGGACTTAAATTTCCTAATTCATTAATATCTTGTAAAGTTTGCTGCGCAGAGATGTAGGTCGGATATTTGTATCCGACAAAAATATTTGACGCATCTATCGTTTCCGAAATGCCGCTGTTGGAAAATGTCGGATTCGAGAATCCGACCTACGGCTGCTGACTATTTTCTTGTTTATATAATTCTACAACTGCAAACTACTATCAAATCTTTTTATCTCTGGCTCTACACTCAGCAAGAATATTTTTATTTTACAAAACATAGGCTAGTTATTTGAGTATATTGTCAAATTCTAATTTGTTTTTTTGATAGATTTTTTTATACCATTAATACATTCATTAGTTGTAATTCTGTCAAGCGAATGTAATTTATCAATATCAAAACAATCGGTATAAACCCTATTCACAGTTTTATCTTGTATTTCCTTATGAATACTTAATATATTGAGATAGTTTAGAAATTTTATTTTCTCAGATTGAGGTAACTCATCAAAACCAAGCCAATAATAAAAATTGTTATATGATTTTAAAAAATCAACAATTTTTATTTTTCCTAAAACCAAATCTTCGACTAACTGGGTTGCATAAATAATATCATTTATGATTTTAACAGGTAAATTATTTGATGGGTAACCATGGGGTTCCGTCATCATTGGTTTCTCTAGGTGCTTATTTATCTGATTGGTAAGCCTTTTGCGTAAGCTTCTTTCGCCTCCGCAAGTGTCATTTCATTAGGACCACCATCTATATTAGTTTCTCCTGTATTTTGCCACTGACAAACGTCACAGATATCATAGTCCATAACTTCAGTTCCGCAAACAGGACAATGTAGCCATATTTCTCCGTCAATTTCCCATGTCTTTTTTGAATTCTCCATCATAATACTCCTTTCCTAAGTCTGGTTTAAACATTGTTTTGATTTTGAATGTTTTTGGATTGGCCAAAACATAGATATTGTTATTGATATCATAGCGCACTCGTCTATGTTCCGTCTGATAACCTAATATCTTGTCCGATGTCTGTTTTGATAACAAATCAGACGCCATTTTTTGGTAGTCTTCAATGGTTATATCGCCAAATTCTTTTCCATGAGCTTTGAAATGTCCATTTAAAGATTTCTCAGTAGGAAACTTGGATTTTGTCCATCTGATGCGGTCTTGAATTGTTCCTGTCGGAGAAATAGATGTATCAGGTTTAACATATGGGGCAGGTAAGCCGATATTGTTATCAGAGTGTGTAGAGTGTTGCTGCGTACTTGGTTTCGGTGGCTTATTTTTCCCGGCCATTTCCCCGTCTACAGTCTGCATATGGCGGGCAGCAGGTTTTTTATAGCCGGTATTTTTAACCCAATCCCATTTGGTCGGGTTAAGTTCTACTTTTTTACCTCCCCAAACCGTAGTTGCGGCCTCTGCTACGGCAAGGGCAGTTTGGGCTGTTGCTGTTATATTCGGATGGGCATCAGCCCATTGTCTGGCGGAATTGATGCCGTCTTTTACCGCAAAGGCACTGTCCTGTAATAGGCTCGCGGCGGCAAGTTGTGCTTCCGGACTTAAATTTCCTAAATTGTGAATACCCTGTAAAGTTTTCCGTGCTGCCGCATAGGTTACCGGGTTTACCGCACTGTCTGTAATTGCCCCAACTCCCAATCCCTGAAAACCCGTTAAAAAAGGATTAACCGCACCTTGGACGATGCCGCGAATATCATCCATACGGTTAGCCCGCCAATTTTTATCGGGGTCGTTTTCCCATATCAGTTTTCCTGCTTCATCCGCACGGCTGAGAAAACCGGAAGCGGCACCGGCATTTTCTTTTAGCCAGCGGTCTGAAAAAGGGGCTTGCGGAACAGTGTTTATCTTTGTTTTTGTAGAAGTTCCTTTGATATGGTAGCTGTATATATCCCTTGCTCCTCCGGGGGGCGGATAACCGCCGCCTCGCGGCCCGTCATATCCATCCTCCGGATGGATTTCCGACCCTGTCCGATGAAGTTGGTAAACGGTAAAACCGCCGTCTACACCGCCGCTGAAATCAGAAGTGCTTTTTGAATCATGATTATCGAACGGACTGTGTACTTCGTGTCCGTGCCCTGAAAAATGGGTTTCATAACCGATAATGCCTTCAAACCCTGTCCGTTCGTGTGTAATAGGCAGTATGGGGCCGACCGCAGTTGCATCAAATGTTTGGACGGCGCAAACCCGATTTTTAACACTGCCGCGACCATTACCGAACAGATGGTATTTGCCACCCGGTTCGTAGTGTTTTGCCTGCATATCATCGCGCAAACGGGCATCCAAACCGTTCGCATGACTAATGGGGATTTGCAGCAACGATATTGCCGCTGCAAACAGCATCATGAATTTTTGAATAGGCAAATTCATTTTGTTTTCCTTGGCAGCAAGCGGTTATGGCAGTGTGAATCAAGGTTGCCCTTGTCTATGTTGTCGCACTGCTTCATCGCTGTATCCATACCCCTCATGACTGTTATCAGCCTCTACGGATGGGGCGGAGTTACCCGTATGATTGCCGTATGGCCGGATATCGGAGAAATCGACCATCAATCCTTCCGTCGGTTTGATTCCTTTGCTTACTTTATACGGCCCCATCCACAATGCGTAATTTTCTTTATAGGCAGCTTCAAACGCATTGGTTTTGGGTTTGATGAGCAATTTTTTATTGGTTCTGTCTACTGCGAAATATTCCAGTTTTGTTTGGGCTTTCAGTGTTTCGGCATTGTATAGGTGCATTTCGGTTCTGTTGCGTATCGTTCCGAATACGTCGATGTTAATAAACACATCTGTATCGGCATTGGCAGGAGAAACAACGTCTATGCCGCGCAGGAAAAATACGGTCTGTACCAAGTGGGAAAGAAAGGCGGTGTCGCGCGGGTTGGTCGTCAAGGTTTCATTTCGATAATCCCCCATCCCGCCAATATTTAAGCCCAGACTGCTCCTACTTCCGCTACCGTCTGATTGGGTGCGCGAGAGTGCAGGGGCATTAAGTGTAGATAAAGAAGTGGTTAAACCCGTCAAACCGCCTGATGTTGTTTCAGCGGTGGTTTCGTAACGCGGATAGGTGTAATCGGTGCGGACGGCAGGGCTGTTTATGTATTCGCCGCGAATCAGTGCATCAATGGAGTAGCGACCCCCTGTCAAACTGCCTGAACCTTGGTCGCCCATAGTTGCAATGTACAATGCAACTTTTCGTCCGTGTAATGCCTGTAAATCCATGTCTTTAACGGCAGCTCTGGCAGAAGCGGCCACAAGTTCTTGTTCGACCGCGAAGCGTTTGCCTCCGCCATGCGATGGAATACCTGTCAGTGTCCCGCAGGCGGATAAAATAAAAACTGAAAAAAGAATAGGTATCAGCAGCCGTGCCCGCATAGATTTTCTCCTTTGATGAAAAACAAATTGTATCAAAATTGTAAATAAATTAGGGGCCGTCCTGGACAACTAGGATAAACTCGATTTTACTAATTGTTTTAAAATGGAAATTTGAACTTTTATCTCACTGTTGTTAAAACGCCGTTCGCACTCCTTTAAATACGGCTCAAAATGCTCTTTGGGAATGCCGTCAAACTTGCGTAAATGACGTTTTGCCCGGTTCCAAAAGTTCCCAATTCCATTAATATGGTTTTGTCGTTCGGCAAAATGTGTGCTGTGATTGATACGGAAATGGCTAAATTCGCCTGCATCCAATACATCATAGCGACGATAACAATCCGTATAAACAATGCTGTCAGGCTCTGCTGCTGTTCTTGCAGTTACGCCTGCGACAAACAGTTCAATGAGTTTATTTTGTTTATACCGGCTTAGACGGCTTTTTCTCATAGGGATAATTCTAACTTAATTTGAATTTCCCTAGTTATCTAGGACAGCGCCTTATTATAAAAATACCGTCTGAAGTGGCGTTCAGACGGCATTTGTTTCAAGCGGGGCTAACAGCAGCGTCCGCCGTTTGCGCCGCAGCGGCGTTTGCGGCAATAGTCTTGAAATTGCAGCTTGTTCATCACGGGGGCGTTGGGATTATGTTTACGTTGTTGTGCAACGTAGTTTTCATAATCGGGCACGCCTGCCATCAAGTTTGCCGTCAGCTTGATGGTTTTCCACCAAGACGCGAGCTTATGCTTCACTTTGTTCCTCCGGTTGTTTGCCGTCGCGGTACACCGCCGGGATTTCTTTGGCGGTCGGCCAGCCGACTTTGCGTGCTTTGAGGGCGGTACGCAAACCGTACGCGGCAACAGTCACGACAACCGACAAGAAGAGGATGGTCAGACCGGCATTAATCTTGTCGTTGAAGATGATTTGCGCCATTTCGCCGATGTCTTTAGCGGGCGCAAGGACTTCGTTTTTAGCCAATGCGTCGCTGTATTTGCCTGCGTGGGCAAGGAAGCTGGCGCGCGGGTCGTTGTGGAACAGTTTTTGCAGACCGGCGTAGCAGGTTACAAGCAGTACGCCGACGGCAGGAACGAGTGCCACCCAGACATAACGGTCGCGTTTCATCTTAATCAGCACAACGGCACACATAATCAAGGCTACGCCTGCCAGCATTTGGTTGGCGATGCCGAATAAAGGCCAGAGCGAGTTGATGCCGCCCAGCGGGTCGGTTACGCCGGTGTAGAGGAAGTAGCCCCACAATGCCACGGCGAAGAAGGTCGCAATCAGGTTGGCGGGGATGGAGTCGGTGTTGCCGAAAGGTTTGTAGAAGATGCTGCCCAAGTCTTGAATCATAAAACGTGCGACGCGCGTACCGGCATCGACGGCGGTCAGGATGAACAAGGCTTCAAACAACAGGGCGAAGTGATACCAGAATGCCATCATCGCCTCGCCCGGAATCAGACGGCTCATAATGTGCGCCATACCGACTGCGAGGGTAGGCGCACCGCCTGTGCGGGACAGGATGGTGTTTTCGCCCACTTCCTTAGCGGTGTGCAACAGGGTTGCGGCATCGACAGGGAAGTTCAGCTTGGTGGTAATTACTTCGGCGGCGGTGTTGGCATCCGTACCGATCAGTGCGGCGGGGCTGTTCATCGCGAAATACACGCCGGGATCGAGCGATGCGGCGGCGGCAAGCGCCATAATCGCCACGAAACTTTCCATCAACATACCGCCGTAACCGATCATACGGACGTGGGTTTCGTTTTCCAGCATTTTCGGCGTGGTGCCGGAAGAAATCAGTGCGTGGAAGCCCGAAACCGCACCGCAGGCGATGGTAATGAACAAGAACGGGAACAATGCGCCTGAGAATACCGGGCCCGAACCGTCGATAAAGTGGGTAACCGCAGGCATTTGCAAAGCGGGATTGACGATGACGATACCCAAAGCCAAGGCCGCAATCGTACCGATTTTCAGGAAGGTGGAGAGATAGTCGCGCGGGGTCAGCAAGAGCCAGACCGGCAAAACCGAAGCCACGAAACCGTAAATCATAATCGCCCAAGTGAGCTGGATGCCGTCAAGGTCAAACCAATGCCCGATGGAGCTTTTCGCCACATCTTCGCCGTAAATTACCGCCAACATCAGCAAAATAAAGCCGACGATGGAAATCTCGCCGATTTTGCCCGGACGGATATGGCGCGTGTAAATACCCATAAACAGCGCAATCGGCATCGTTGCGGCAATGGTGAACGTACCCCAAGGGCTGTGAACCAATGCTTTTACGACAATCAACGCCAAAACCGCCATAATGATGACCATAATCATCAAAATACCGATGGAGGCAATCACGCCGGGGACAGTGCCGAGTTCCTGTTTCACAATATCGCCCAAAGACTTACCGTCGCGGCGCATAGAGACGAACAAGACCGTCATATCCTGTACCGCGCCGGCAAATACCACGCCGAAGATAATCCACAAAGTACCGGGTAGATAACCCATTTGCGCCGCCAAAACCGGACCGACCAAAGGGCCCGCGCCGGCAATCGCGGCAAAGTGGTGTCCGAACAATACGCCTTTGTGCGTCGGAACGTAGTCCAAGCCGTCGTTGTGCCGCTCGGCGGGCGTGAGACGGTTCGGATCGAGCCGCATCACGCGGTTGGCGATGTAGAGGCTGTAAAAACGGTAGGCGATACAGTAAACGGATATGGCGGCGGTAACCATCCATACCGCGCTGACCTGTTCGCCTCGGCTGAGGGCCAGAGTGGTAAAGGATGCTAAGCCGACCAGTACCACTATGCCCCAAATGAGGAAGGTTTTGAGTGATTTCATCGAATAAATCCTTATCTCACACTGTCGGAATATGTCGGAGCGGACAGGCAACGGTTGGCTACCCGTAATCCGATGCCGACACAAACCGGAGTTTGAATGATTGACGAAGTATGAAACAGTGCGCTTGTCGGGACTTGTGCCTTATGCCCGCATCAAACAGTGCAGGAATGTACGCGCACAAACGTTAAACGCCGAATAGAATTTTAACGCAAATTAGCACACTGATAGCGGTTTTTACTTGGAATTTGGAAAAATTTACATTCCTCCGGGCGGGCAGGCAGGTTCAGACGGCATCGTCAGGCAAAAGGCGGTGTCGGAAGACGGGTAAAGAAGGGGCGCGCAATCCGGATTATTGATTTATCGTGTTTCCTTTTCGGTTGAACCTCAGCCCTTTGGGGCGGTAAAATCAGACTTTATTTGGGAGGGGCGCAACCCCTTCCGAATCAGGACGGCACATAGGGCGGTGCTTTAATGTGTCGTCCTGTGTGTTGAAACATATTTTCTTTTTATTGGGGAGCTTTTATGAATATCAGGTTTTTCGCGCTGACCGTATCGGTTTTGTCTTTGGCGGCCTGTGCCGTGCCGGAAGCGTATGATGGCGGCGGACGCGGGTATATGCCGCCTGTTCAAAACCAAGCCGGCCCGGACGATTTTCGAGCGTTTTCATGCGAGAACGGTTTGTCTGTGCGCGTCCGCAATTTGGACGGCGGCAAAATCGCGTTGCGGCTGGACGGCAGGCGTGCCGTCCTCTCTTCCGACGTTGCCGCATCCGGCGAACGCTATACCGCCGAACACGGTTTGTTCGGAAACGGAACCGAGTGGCACCAGAAAGGCGGCGAAGCCTTTTTCGGCTTTACCGATGCCTACGGCAATTCGGTCGAAACTTCCTGCCGCGCCCGTTAAACGGGGCAGCCTGTTTGAACCGCCGTCCGGATTTTTCGGGCGGTTTTTTATGCCGGTTTTGTTTTGGCCGTCGGCTGGTTCCGGCGGTTTTCGGGCGTGGCGGATTATTTTTCGTTTCGTTCTGGGTTTATCCTGTCGGCAGCGGCTCAATGCCAACTTTAAACCTGCTCCGATTTCTTCAGGGCTGTTATCCAATGATAAAATTACATCGTCTGCATCAATGGCATCCCACGCTTCCGGCTTGACATGGCGGCTCGGGCTGATTTTCAGGCAGCCGTTGTGCAGCCAAATATCCCCGCTCATCATGTTTTTAAATAGGGCGCGTCTGGTTTTATAGCCCAAGTTCCCGCATAGGTTGGCAACCCAATCCTCATAGCGTTGCCGAAATTTTTCGGTATCAAAAAAATCTTGGTCTTCCGAACTGTCATAAACGAAAGTCCTGCTGTTTGCCAACGCTTGCAAGACCGTCGTGCCTAAAGTTTCATTGTCGGTATCCAATGGCAGGATATGGGGGGATATAGGTGGTCTATTGCCGTTAACCCCAAACCTGAACATGTTTGAACAATCAGAGCTTCTTCATTAGCATAAAAAACTGCCCAATAATTGATCCTGTTTAAAAATCATTATTTAATCTCCGTAATTTTGACTGTAATGTTTTGACTTTTGCCATACTCTACCACGCGTTGTAACTGCAATCTTTGCTTCTTATATATTGTACCCTATCAAAGGGCTGCATTACTTTTCTTTCTAAAGATTACTATCGCATAAAAAGTATTTTTCTTAAACGACAGGGATGCGCCCGTGCCATATTCAAACACCGCCCGGATGTTGCGCTGCCCGATCGGATGCTTCAGACGGCATCGGAAGGGTTTGCAGTTTTGGAATATGAAGATGATAATGTCCGCGAGATTGACGGCATTTGAAAGCGGTTATCCCGTATACCGGAGGATACGAAATGAACGAATATTCCCAATTAATCAAGCATCCCGATATTTCCCTTTCCCCGATTTCAGACGGCATCGGGGTCGGCAATCCGGCGACGGGCGAAATTTTGGCGTATGTCCGCAACACGGGTTCGGACAAGCTGAAAAACCTGATTCAAAAGGCGGCGGCAGCGCAAAAATTATGGGCGGCGAAAACCGCCTTGGAACGCGCCGACATATTGTGGCGTTGGTATTTTTTAGTTAAAGAAAACAAAGAAGCACTGGCGCGTCTCATGACGATGGAGCAGGGCAAAAGCCTGACCGAGGCGCGCGGCGAAATCGATTATGCGGCTTCGTTTGTGCGCTGGTTTGCCGAAGAGGCGCGGCGGATTGACGGCGATGTGCTGACGAGTGTGAAAGCGTCGCAAAAACTGGTTGTGTTGAAACAGCCCGTCGGCGTTACCGCTGCGATTACGCCGTGGAATTTCCCGTCCGCGATGATAGTCAAACCTGCATCGCTCACGCCTTTGAGTGCGTATGCGTTGGCTGTACTGGCCTACGAAGCGGGCGTGCCGCAGGATTTGCTTCCCGTCGTCAGCGGCCGCGCTTCGGAAATCAGCCATGAATTTGCCACGAACCCGACCGTGCGCAAAATCAGCTTCACCGGCTCGACCGAAGTCGGCGCGAAAATTTTTGCCGGCAGCGCGGCGGACATTAAAAAACTCAGTTTGGAACTGGGCGGCAACGCGCCGTTTATCGTGTTTGACGATGCCGATTTGGACAAAGCCGTCGAAGGCGCGCTGGCGAGCAAGTTCCGCAACAGCGGTCAGACCTGCGTCTGCACCAACCGCGTTTACGTCCAATCGGGCATTTACGACGTATTTTGCCGCAAATTGAGTGAAAAGGCAGCCGCGCTCAAATTGGGCGACGGCTTGGACGAAGGTGTGAACCAAGGACCGCTGATTGAGGAAAAAGCGGTAGAAAAAGTCGAACAGCACATCGCCGACGCACTCTCCAAAGGCGCGGTCTGTCTGACCGGCGGCAAACGCAGCGCGTTGGGCGGAACGTTTTTTGAGCCGACTGTCTTAAGCGGCGTTACGGCGCAAATGGCGGTAGCTCGCGAGGAAACCTTCGGGCCTTTGTGTCCGGTGTTCCGTTTTGAAACCGAAGCCGAAGTCATCGAGGCTGCGAACAATACGGAATACGGTTTGGCAGCTTACCTTTTCACCTCCGACACCGCCCGTCAATGGCGCGTCGGCGAAGTCTTGGAATACGGCATGGTCGGCATCAATACGGGCTTAATCAGTAATGAAGCGGCACCGTTCGGCGGGGTGAAACGCAGCGGTTTGGGACGTGAAGGCAGCAAATACGGTGCGGACGAATATCTAGAATTGAAATATTTGTGCATTGATGCCGGGTGACGGATGCCGTCTGAATGGCAGGGTTTCAGACGGTGTCGCATTTTAAGCAGTCTCTATCTGTTGTACAATGCGCCCTGTTTTTACGGTTATTTTTGATTTGAATGTAAGATATGATGGAAAACGGAAAAACATTCCCGAGATGGCGTTTTGCCTTGAAAAGTGCGGGCTGGCACCTCTTAATCAGCTTATTGGTTGCAGGGCTGGCGGCCTTGCTGGTTTTTAAGGTTTGGTATCCTTATCCTTATGCCGAGCTGACGGGCGGTCTGTCGCTTTATCAGCTGGTGGTGGCGGTCGATATCGTATGCGGCCCGCTGCTGACTTTAATTTTGGCAAGCCCGAAGAAAAAGACAAAGGCACGCATGGTCGATTTTTCCATGGTCGGCATCATCCAGCTGGCGGCTTTGGCGTACGGTTTGCACAGCGTTTCGCTGGCGCGTCCCGTGGTGGAAGCGTTTGAACAGGACCGCATGACCATTGTTACGGCGGCGGAAGTCGTGGTCGAAGATTTGCACAAAGCCCCCGAAGGGCTGCAAAGCCTGTCGTGGTTCGGCATCCGCCGCATTGCATTGAAAGAACCTGAGGATGCGGATGAGAAGAACAAGACGCTGGATTTGTCCCTGAAAGGTATCGAGCCGAGTATGCGTCCCGACCGGTGGCTGCCGTATTCCGACAAGGAAGCAGAAAAAATCCGCAAACATCTGAAACCGCTGAAAGTCTTGGCGGATGCGAGAAAAACGACGGTTGCGGACATTCTGAAACAGGCAGGTCTCGCCGAAGGGGAGGAGCTGTATTACCTGCCGTTTACCAGCAGCAGGCAGAAAGAGTGGATAGTCATTACCGATAAAGAGGGCAACACCAAAGGCTACGCGCCGATAGACGGCTTCATCATCCCTTAACCATTGGGATTCCGCCCGCACTCGAACATCCGTTCTTCGCGGCGGTAGAATCAGACTGTATTTGAGAGGGGCGCAACCCCTCAATCAGGGCAACACATAGGGAGACGCTTTATGTGCCGTCCGTGTATTGAAACATTTCAAAATAAGCCCATGCCGTCCGAACATCCTTTCAGACGGCATGGCGTTTTGCCATTGCCCCGATAAGCTGTTAAACTGTTTAAATTATTTCGACCGAAGGTACACGCACATGAAAGACCCCGAGCAGAGCAGTAAGCCCGCCCGCCGTTTTTTGTGCGTACCGTCTGTTCAGGCAGCTTGAGCGTTTCAGGCTGCCTTTTTGCGTTTGAACTTGAGGAACACGAAAATCATGGATTTCAGTTGGTTGGCAGAACCGCATACCTGGATAGGTTTTGCCACGCTTTTGGTGTTGGAAGTCGTATTGGGGATAGACAACCTTGTCTTTGTGGCGATTTTGGCAAACAAGGTCCAGCCCGCACGGCGCGACCGCGCACGGATTATCGGGCTGGGGCTGGCAGTCGTCATCCGCATCATTATGCTTGCTTTTATGGCGCACATCATCACGCTGACCGAGCCGCTGTTCCAAATCGGCGGCCTCGCCGTTTCCGGCAAGGACATGATTATGCTCGCGGGCGGTATTTTCCTGCTTTACAAAGCCACCACCGAACTGCATGAACGCCTCGAAGGGCACAACCGTTTTACCGTTGCCGACAACCAAAAAAAACACGCGCCGTTTTGGGGCGTGGTCGCGCAAATCCTGATACTGGATGCCGTGTTTTCCATCGATTCGGTCATCACCGCCGTGGCGATGGTCGATCACATCGTCGTGGCGATGGGCGCGGTCGTCGTCGCAATGGTTGTCATGATTTCCGCCAGCAAACTCTTGACCGAATTTGTGGACAGGCATCCCACCGTCGTGATGCTCTGCCTTGGTTTTTTGTTGATGATCGGTTTCAGCCTGATTGCGGAAGCCTTCCATTTCCACATTCCCAAAGGCTACCTCTACGCCGCCATCGGCTTCTCGATTTTAATCGAACTGTTTAACCAGATTTCGCAACGCAACAGCCGCAAAAACGACTACATCGGCAGCTCGTGGCGCAAGCGCACCGCCGAAAACGTTTTGGGTATGATGGGCATACGCGAAAGCGTGCTTGCTGACGCGGGCGGCGAATCCGTGGATGACGCGCATTTTGAAGAAAACGAAAAATCGATGATACGCAGCGTGCTGACGCTTGCCGAACGCCCGATTATGGGGGTGATGATTCCACGCCGCGACATCGAACGGCTGGACATTTCCCAAAGCCGCGAAGAACAGTATGCCCAACTGCAAAACACGCCTTACAGCCGCCTGCTCGTTGTCGGAAAGGCGGGCGTGGACGAACCGTTGGGCTACATCAACAAAAAAGACCTGCTGTCCCAACTGCTGGAAACAGGCGGTCTCGACATTCAGACGGCATTGCGCCAGCCGCTCGTCCTGCCCGACGGCACGACCGCCTTGGGCGCGCTCGAACTCTTCCGCCAAAGCAGCGCGGATTACGCTTTGGTGGTGGACGAGTTCGGCGCGGTGTTGGGTATGGTGACGATGAAAGACCTGTTGGAAGCCATCGCAGGCGAGTTCCCCGAAGAATTCGAGCGCGAAGAAGAACCCGCCGTTCAGGGGAATCCCGATGAAAGCCTGACGGTGGAAGGCGCGTTGGAATATGTGGAGCTGGCATCCCAACTCAACCTGCCGCAGCAGGAGGAAGATACCGATTTCCATACCGTTGCCGGGCTGATTATGGAAGAATTGCAAACCATCCCCGATGTCGGCGATTTTGCCGATTTTCACGGCTGGCGGTTTGAAGTGGTCGAAAAAGAAGGGCAGCGCATCGAGCGGGTCAAAATCACCAAATTGCCCGAAGAATAAGCATCCAGGATAAAAAATGAACGTTTTGATTTCCAACGACGACGGCTATCTGGCAGAAGGCATTGCCATTCTGGCGCGGGTTGCGTCGGAATTTGCCAATGTCAGGGTGGTCGCGCCCGAGCGGGACAGGAGCGGGGTCAGCAATTCGCTGACGCTCGACCGTCCTTTGCAGCTGAAACAGGCGCAAAACGGCTTCTGCTACGTCAACGGCACGCCGACCGACTGCATCCATGTCGGCCAGTTTGCCCTGCCCGATTTTAAGCCCGATGTCGTGTTTTCAGGTATCAACCGTGGCGCAAATATGGGCGACGATACGCTTTATTCGGGGACGGTTGCGGCGGCGACCGAAGCCTATCTGATGGGTATGCCTGCTGTGGCGTTTTCTTTAAACGATGCTTCCGGACGCTATTGGGCAACCGCAGAAAAGGCACTGTGGACATTGTTGGCGCATTTTTTTAAAAAACCGCCGTCCGCGCCCGTCTTGTGGAATGTCAACATCCCTGCTGTCGCACCGGAAGATGTCAGGGGAATCAAGATTACCCGTTTGGGCAGACGGCATCATGAGCAGAACATCGTCCCGTCCCGCAATCCGCGCGGCGAACAGATTTATTGGATAGGGCCGGTCGGCGAAGTTTCCGATCGGGAAGAGGGGACGGATTTTGGTGAATGCGGCGCAGGTTTTATTACCGTAACGCCGCTGCAAATCGATTTGACCGCCTATCCGGACATGGCGGAGACGGCGGCCTTTTGGCATACGGACTGACCGTTTTTCAAATACCGTCGGGTTTTGCGCTTGAGAAGAACGCGCATTTTTATTATGATATACCGCATTCAGGCTATATATCGGAACATGAAGGTTATCTTATGTTGAAACAAACGACACTTTTGGCAGCTTGTACCGCCGTTGCCGCTCTGTTGGGCGGTTGCGCCACCCAACAGCCTGCTCCTGTCATTGCAGGCAATTCAGGTATGCAGACCGTATCGTCTGCGCCGGTTTACAATCCTTATGGCGCAACGCCGTACAATGCCGCTCCTGCCGCCAACGATGCGCCGTATGTGCCGCCCGTGCAAACTGCGCCGGTTTATTCGCCTCCTGCTTATGTTCCGCCGTCTGCACCTGCCGTTTCGGGTACATATGTTCCTTCTTACGCACCCGTCGACATCAACGCGGCGACGCATACTATTGTGCGTGGCGACACGGTGTACAACATTTCCAAACGCTACCATATCTCTCAAGACGATTTCCGTGCGTGGAACGGCATGACCGACAATACGTTGAGCATCGGTCAGATTGTTAAAGTCAAACCGGCAGGATATGCCGCACCGAAAACCGCAGCCGTAGAAAGCAGGCCCGCCGTACCGGCTGCCGCGCAAACCCCTGTGAAACCCGCCGCGCAACCGCCCGTTCAGTCCGCGCCGCAACCTGCCGCGCCCGCTGCGGAAAATAAAGCGGTTCCCGCCCCCGCGCCCGCCCCGCAATCTCCTGCCGCTTCGCCTTCCGGCACGCGTTCGGTCGGCGGCATTGTTTGGCAGCGTCCGACCCAAGGTAAAGTGGTTGCCGATTTCGGCGGCGGCAACAAGGGTGTCGATATTGCCGGCAATGCCGGACAACCCGTTTTGGCGGCGGCTGACGGCAAAGTGGTTTATGCCGGTTCAGGTTTGAGGGGATACGGAAACTTGGTCATCATCCAGCACAATTCCTCTTTCCTGACCGCGTACGGGCACAACCAAAAATTGCTGGTCGGCGAAGGTCAGCAGGTAAAACGCGGTCAGCAGGTTGCTTTGATGGGCAATACCGATGCTTCCAGAACGCAGCTTCATTTCGAGGTGCGTCAAAACGGCAAACCGGTTAACCCGAACAGCTATATCGCGTTCTGACTTTCCGTTTGCAATCAGGTTAAAAATGCCGTCTGAAAGGTCTTCAGACGGCATTTTTGTTTTGGCGGCTGTGTTTTCAAATCATTCCGAAGGGACGGGGCGTATAAATTTGTTTGACTGTGTTTGGGTATTTGCTTGATTTCATCCGTTTGCAATGGAAAAGCCGCTTATTTCCGTTCGGAGGGCGGTTTTATCGGATAAAAGGCATTTTGTCCGACTGATTAGGGCTGCATCAAGGGAATATGAAAACACAACCGCTTAGTCTCACGGCTGTGTTCCAAAATGGCGTTGAAAAACGGATGAGCCAGAATCAGCCGATTTTACTTCAATAAATCAAACCATTACACCGAATGTCGGAACAATGCTTGTCCTGTCTTTCAGACGGCATAGGCCGCCGTCAGCAGCCGCAGGACACGTCTCCGGAGGCTTGGAGGCTGATTTCTCTGCGTTTTTTGGCTTTTTCGTAGCGGCAGCGTTGGCGGTCGGTCAGGATTTCCAGCGGAGGGACGGGGACGGGTTTGCCGTCTTTGACCGCAACCATCGTGAAGTAGCAGCTGTTGGTATGGCGGATTTCGCCGGTGCGGATGTTTTGTGCTTCGACACGGATGCCGATTTCCATCGAGGTGCGTCCCGTGTAGTTGACAGCGGCGTAAAAGGTAACCAAATCGCCGATGTGGATGGGTTCTTTAAACAGGACTTTGTCAACCGAAAGGGTAACGCAATAATTGCCGCTGTAACGGCTGGCGCAGGAATAGGCAACCTGGTCGAGCAGGAGCAGGAGTTCGCCGCCGTGTACGTTGCCGCTGAAATTGGCGGTGTCCGGCATCATCAGTTCGGACATAATGAGTTCGTGGGAAGGCAGTTGGCGTTGTTGTGTCATGGTGTACCTGTTTTAAGAAAGGGTGTTTTGAAATGGGTGCGGGAAAATTTTAGGGAATGGGGAAGTGGAATTCAAGCTAAAAAAAGCTATGGAGGGATAGTCTGCCGAAATGGGCCGCCGATGCCGTCTGAAGCCTTCAGACGGCATTTTGTTCAGGAAAGCCAAAAACGGAAAACCAAGAAAAACACGAGTGCCAGCACGCCCGCCCAAACGGCGAGCATGAATCCGGCAACCGCCCGTCCCATACGGTAAACCGGTTTTTTGCGTTCGTCTTCGATGGGGGAGGCGTGGTGTTTTTCGGGTTGTTCGGACATTTTGTTCTCAATCGGAAAAGTTGGAAACGGGCGTAAGGTTACGCTGCCGTGCAAAAAGATTTAAGAAGGAAGGTCAGCAGCTGTCTTCCCAATTTTCGTCCCAAGCGTGTTTCAATGCCGTCTGAACGGTATCGGCATCAAAACCGCGATAGGCGAGGAAACGCGCCTGTTTTTGTTTTTCTTTGAGGTTGGCGGCGGGGTGTTTGAATTTTTTACGCAACACGGCTATGGCGGCTTGCTTTTCGCTTGAGCGGTCGGGAAGCAGGTTGCGGCTGGTTTTTTCATCTATGCCCTGTTGCGCCAAAGCCTGTTTCAGCCTCAATGAACCGTGTTTGCGGCTTTTGCTGCGGATATAGGCTTCGGCGTAGCGCAAATCCGACTGCCAGTTGCGTTCGGCAAATTCGTTTAACACGTTTTCCAACTCCTCTTCGCTTTCGGCGTGCGGTGCAAGTTTGCGTTTCAGACCGATGCGGCTGACTTCTTGGCGCGAGAGGATGTCCATCGCGCGGGCGCGTAGGGATTTTTGCGGTTTCATGGCGGCGGTTTCGGCACGGAAAGATTCAGACGGTATGGGAAACGGATTCCGATGCCGTCTGAACAGATTGTTTTATTCTTCGTCTTTGTTTTTCTGCGGTCGCAGGTTTTCGTAAATTTCGGGCAGCGCGCCGATAATCCGGTCGGGGCGGGTCGTATCGTCTTGCGAGAGCAGCGTCATATCGCCGTAACCGAAGGTAACGCCGACACTCAGGCAGCCGGCGGCTTTGGCGGCGATGATGTCGTTGCGCGAGTCGCCGACCATAAGCATATTGGCGGCATCGATACCCAAAACTTCGGCGGCGTGCCGCAGCGGCAGCGGGCTGGGTTTTTTTTCGGGCAGGCTGTCTCCGCCGAGTATCAGGCTGAAGTAGTCGGCGAGTCCCAGTTGTTTTAGAAGCTCGGCGGCAAGGATTTCGTTTTTGTTGGTAATGATTACCAGCGGAATGCCCAAGGATTTGAGCAATGCCAGCCCGGCTTCGGTTTCGGGATAGGGGCGGGTGAAGACGCTCAAATGGTCGCGGTAGTATTTCATATAGGACACGAAACCTTTTTCCCACAGTTCGGAATCGGCTTCGCGGTCGCGGTCGTTGGTGAGGACGCGGTGAACCAGTTTGCCGATGCCGTCGCCGACGTAGCTTTCGACCACTTTGGCGGGCAGCGGTTTCATACCGAGTTGTTCCAACATCGCTTCTGCGGCGGCGGCAAGGTCGGGGACGGAATCGCACAGTGTGCCGTCCAAATCGAAGGCGACGGCTTGGACGTGTTCGATGGCTGCATTCATAATCCGGTTTCCTGTCGGGTTGAAAGGGTTTATTTTAACATCGTTTGCACAGGGCTTCTAATGTATAGATTATTAACAATCGCAACAGGTTTTTCGGGCGGTGTTTTCGGATTTTATGGCGGGGTCTGGCAAGGGTTTGAAATCCCGGCGATGTTCCAATTAAATTTTTAAAAAATAAAATGATGACTATATCTTTATTTAATTGGACATTTGCTTTTCGGATGCGCGCTGCTTTTTTCAGACGGATGCTGTGCGGCTTGAAAAATAAAATCATATATAGATTAATAAAATCGGGCTTATGTCGACTACATGCTATTACGTTTTGTCGGGAAATTGGTTATAGTAATGAGCGAAATGCACGCCCCTGAAAATCTTTTTGCGAAAAGGAAGCAAAATGTCTGATGCCGTTGCAAAAGAAACCCTCAATCCGTTTGAAATCGCGCGAAAACAGGTCAAAACCGCCTGCGACCGGCTGAAAACCGATCCGGCCGTTTATGAAATCCTGAAGAGTCCGACCCGCGTGTTGGAAGTCAAACTCGACGACGGCACGGTCAAAACCTTTACCGGTTACCGTTCGCGTGCGTTCCCATCCCGGTGTGAATCTGGACGAAGTCAAGGCACTGTCGATTTGGATGACCATCAAATGCTGCGTTGCAGGCATTCCTTACGGCGGCGGCAAAGGCGGCGTTACCTTGGATCCGCGCGATTATTCCGAGGCGGAACTGGAACGCATCGCCCGAGCTTATGCCGAAGCGATTGCCCCGCTGATCGGCGAAAAAAATCGATATTCCCGCCCCCGATGTGAACACCAACGGCAAAATTATGTCGTGGATGGTGGATGCCTATGAAAACGTGGTGAAACATTCCGCGCCGGGCGTATTTACCGGCAAACCGGTTGAGTTCGGCGGCTCTTTGGCGCGTACCGAGGCTACCGGTTACGGCGTGAACCTCGCCGCCGTCCAAGCTTTGGAAAAACTGGGCAAAGATGTGAAAGGCGCAACCTACGCCATTCAAGGTTTCGGCAATGTGGGCTACCACACCGGCTATTACGCGCATCAATCCGGCGCGAAAGTCGTTACCGTATCTACTGTTGACGTTGCTATCTACAATGAAAACGGCTTGGATATGGAAGCGCTGTTTAAAGAGTTCCAAGAAAAAGGCTTCATCACCAACAAAGCCGGTTACGGCAAAGAAATTACCAACGCCGAACTTTTGGCTTTGGATATGGACGTACTCGCCCCTTGCGCATTGGAAAACCAGCTGACTTCCGAAAACGCCGGTAAAGTCCGCGCGAAAATCGTGGTTGAAGGCGCAAACGGCCCGACTACGCCCGAAGCCGACGTTATCCTGCGTCAAAACGGCGTATTGGTCGTGCCCGATATTTTGGCAAACTGCGGCGGCGTGGTCGTTTCCTATTTCGAGTGGGTGCAAAACCTGCAAGGCTATTATTGGGAGTTTGACGAAGTTCAGGAAAAAGAAATCGTCGTCCTGCGCCGCGCGTTCCGCGATATTTGGAACTTGGCGCAAGAGTATGATGTCGATTTGCGTACCGCGTCTTATATGATGAGTATCCGCCGTGTTGAAAAAGCGATGAAGCTGCGCGGCTGGTATTGATGTTTGAACAAAGGATGCCGTCTGAAACCATTTCAGACGGCATTTTTGTTTGGACGGAATTAATGGTGAGAATGGCCGATTTGGAAGGTTAAAGTTGTGTAGTTCGCCTGTTTTTGGCACAGGCTTTGATCGGGGAAATCGGCTTTGTATTCGACACTCGCTTTCCAAAAGCCTTGGCGCAAGGGGATGATGTCCACTTCGCCTTTGCCGTCGGTGGTGTCGGAGAAGGCTTGGGCTTCGGTTTTGTGCGTTTTGCTGCGGTCGCTGGTGTCGAAGCCGTCAAATGTAGCGGTAACGGTGGCATTGGGCAGCGGTTCGCCACGGAACAGAACGCGGACTTTGAAGCGTTCGCCTACGTGAATGTTGGCGGGATTGTCCAGCGGGACGATTTCCAAGTTTTGTCCGACCGGTTTGGTGATGATGGCGGTGTCCGCGCTTTCGTGTCCCACGTTGACAATGTTTTTACCGAACATACGGGTTTGTTCGCAATAGCTTGCGTCAGGCATTTCTTTGATGCCAGCCTGTTTCCAGCCTGCTTTGTTTTTTGACCGGAAAGTAGGCTGATATTCGGCGGTAACGAGGTAGCTGCCGTCTTTGACGGGACGGTTGCTGCGGTATTGGTAGTTGTATGTGCCGCGTTGAATCATGTTTTCCTTACCTTTTTCGGTAACCAGCTGCATCGGTTTGCTGAAGATGTGCAGGCGGTCTTTGGCGATGGGTTCGAGTTCGGGGAATTCGCCGTAGCCCAAGTCGGCTTTAAGGTATTCGCCGCCGTGCGTGTGGGCGGTTTCGACCCAGACGCGGTGGGCGTGTGCGGATGTGGCAAATAGTGCGGAAACGGCGAGCAGTGTCAATGTTTTCTTCATGGTGCAGCCTTTATATCGTGCGGGTTAAAAATTTTGTTATGCTATAACAAAATATGTATCGTGTGAAGACGGATTTGCCGCCTGAAAACTGTCTTTTTGTATCGATTTGAATTTTTCAGAAAATGAAGCGGACGTTTGGGCGGAGGCAACTTGTTTGATAAGATAGCAATATTTCAAAACGGAGAAATATCATGCCTTATGTCAATATTAAAGTAACCGGCGGCAAGGAAGCACCGACTGCCGCGCAAAAAGCGGAACTGATCGGCGGCGTAATCGAATTGCTGGCACGCGTGCTGGGTAAAAATCCCGAAACAACGGTTGTCGTGATTGACGAAGTGGATACCGATAACTGGGATATAGGCGGCAAAAGCGTCAGCGAACGGCGCAAAGAGGGCAGGTAAAAAGCCTGAAAACCCCGCCCTGATGCTTTAAATTTCGCGTGAAAAAGAGTACATTCCCACCCATTGCCCAAAATTTACGGAACACATTATGGATAAATTTCCCAAGTCTGCAAAGCTCGACCACGTCTGCTACGACATACGCGGGCCGGTTCACAAAAAAGCCCTTCAGTTGGAAGAGGAGGGCAACAAAATCCTCAAGCTCAATATCGGCAACCCTGCGCCGTTCGGCTTTGAAGCACCTGATGAAATCTTAGTCGATGTCATCCGCAACCTGCCGACTTCGCAAGGCTATTGCGATTCGAAGGGGTTGTATTCCGCACGCAAAGCCATTGTTCACTACTATCAGAACAAAGGTTTGCGCGATATTACGGTAAACGATGTCTATATCGGCAACGGCGTGTCCGAGCTGATTGCGATGTCTATGCAGGCGTTGCTCAACGACGGCGACGAAATCCTGATTCCCGCGCCCGACTACCCTTTGTGGACGGCGGCGGCAACGCTTGCGGGCGGTACGGTACGCCATTATCTGTGCGACGAAGAAAACGGCTGGTTTCCCAACCTTGCCGATATGGAAGCCAAAATCACGTCCAAAACCAAAGCCATCGTCGTCATCAACCCCAATAACCCGACAGGAGCGGTGTACAGCAAGGAAATCCTGCTGGAAATTGCCGAACTGGCGCGCAAGCATGGTTTGATTATTTTCGCCGACGAGATTTACGACAAAATCCTTTATGATGGCGCGGTTCACTGCCACATCGCCGCGCTCGCCCCCGACCTTTTGACGGTAACGTTCAACGGTTTGTCCAAAGCCTACCGTGTAGCCGGGTTCCGCCAAGGCTGGATGGTGCTAAACGGGCCGAAACATCACGCAAAAGGTTATATCGAGGGTTTGGATATGCTCTCGTCCATGCGCTTGTGTGCCAATACGCCGATGCAGCACGCGATTCAGACGGCATTGGGCGGTTATCAGAGCATTAACGAATTCATCTTGCCCGGCGGACGGCTTTTGGAACAGCGCAACAGAGCGTGGGAACTGGTCAACCAGATTCCCGGCGTGTCCTGCGTCAAACCGATGGGCGCGATGTATATGTTCCCGAAAATCGATACCGAAATGTACCGCATCCGCGATGATATGAAATTCGTTTACGATTTGCTGGTGCGCGAAAAAGTCCTGCTGGTACAGGGAACGGGGTTTAATTGGATCAAACCCGACCATTTCCGCATTGTTACGCTGCCTTACGTCCATCAGATTGAAGAGGCGATGGGCAGGTTGGCAAGATTCCTGCAAACCTACCATCAGTAGGATTCTGATAAAAAATGCCGTCTGGAACGGAGATTCCCGTTTCAGACGGCATTTTCAACAGCAGGAACAAATCAGGCAAATTTCAGTCTGTCGCCGTCGGCTTCTACCTTGATTTCGCTTTCGGGCGCATAGTTTCCGGCAAGCAGGGCTTTGGCCAGCGGGTTTTCGATTTCCGATTGGATCGCGCGTTTGAGCGGACGTGCGCCGTAAATCGGGTCGAAACCGGCTTTGGCGATGATGTCCAGAGCGGCATCGGAAACAGTCAGGCGCAGGTTTTGTTTTTCCAAACGTTTTTCCAAACCTTTGAGCTGGATTTTCGCAATACTGCGGATATTGGCCTGATCCAAGCCATGGAACACGACCACTTCGTCGATGCGGTTGATCATTTCCGGACGGAAATGTTCTTTCACATCCTCCATCACAACTTCTTTCACCGCTTCGTAGTCCTGCGTGCCCATTTGTTGGATGTGCTGGCTGCCGATGTTGGAAGTCATCACAATCACGGTATTTTTAAAATCTACCGTCCTGCCTTGTCCGTCGGTCAAACGACCGTCATCCAATACTTGCAGCAGGATGTTGAATACGTCGGGATGGGCTTTTTCCACTTCGTCCAAAAGAATCACGCTGTACGGTTTGCGGCGGACTTGTTCGGTCAGGTAGCCGCCCTCTTCGTATCCGACATAACCCGGAGGCGCGCCGATTAAGCGGGCAACGGCGTGTTTTTCCATGTATTCGGACATGTCGATGCGGATGAGGTGGTCTTCGCTGTCGAACAGGAAGCCTGCCAAAGCTTTGCACAACTCGGTCTTACCCACACCGGTCGGGCCTAAGAACAGGAAGCTGCCGTAAGGTTTGTTCGGATCGGCAAGGCCGGAGCGGCTGCGGCGGATGGCATCGGACACGGCGCGCACGGCTTCGTTTTGACCGACTACGCGGCGGTGCAACACTTCTTCCATTTTCAACAATTTATCGCGTTCGCCTTCCATCATTTTGGATACGGGAATGCCGGTCATACGGGAAACGATTTCGGCCACTTCATCCGCGCCGACATTATTACGCAAGAGTTTGTTTGCCGGTTTTGTGCTGTCCGTATCTGCCCGTTCGGCGGCTGCACGCTGTTTTTCCAAATGCTCCAAATCTTCATACATCAATTTTGAAGCCAGTGCCAAATCGCCTTGCCGTTTTGCCTGTTCGATTTTAATTTTGACTTCGTCAATTTGTTTCTTAATATTGGCAGCACCGTCTGAAATCGCTTTTTCGGCTTTCCAGATTTCGTCCAAATCGGCGTATTCTTTTTGCAAGCCGTCGATTTCCTCGTCTATCAGTTCCAAACGTTTTTTGCTGGCATCGTCTTTTTCTTTTTCAACGTGCGCCTTTTCCATCCGAAGCTGAATCAAACGGCGGTCGATTTTGTCCATAGCTTCCGGTTTGGTTTCTTTTTCCATCTTGACACGGCTGGCAGCTTCGTCAATCAAATCAATCGCCTTGTCGGGCAAAAAGCGGTCGGTAATGTAGCGGTCGCTCAACTCCGCTGCGGCAACAATGGCGGGGTCGGTAATATCGATGCCGTGGTGGATTTCATAGCGTTCCTGCAAACCGCGCAGGATAGCGATGGTGTCTTCCACGCTGGGTTCGCCGACCAATACTTTTTGGAAACGGCGTTCGAGTGCCGCGTCTTTTTCGATGTATTGGCGGTATTCGTCCAAAGTAGTCGCACCGATACAGTGCAGTTCGCCCCGCGCCAAGGCCGGTTTCAACATATTGCCCGCGTCCATCGCGCCGTCGGTTTTGCCCGCGCCGACCAAAGTATGGATTTCATCGATGAAAATCAGGGTGTTGCCGTCGTCTTTCGCCAAATCGTTCAATACGCCTTTCAAGCGTTCTTCAAATTCGCCACGGTATTTCGCACCGGCAATCAAAGCCGCCAAATCCAAAACCAGCAGGCGTTTGTTACGCAGGGATTCAGGTACTTCGCCGTTGACGATGCGTTGCGCCAAACCTTCGACGATGGCGGTTTTACCCACACCGGGTTCGCCAATCAGCACGGGGTTGTTTTTGGTGCGGCGTTGCAGCACCTGAATCGCGCGGCGGATTTCATCATCACGACCGATAACGGGGTCGAGCTTACCGTCTCGGGCGCGTTGGGTCAGATCGAGCGTGTATTTTTTCAAAGCATCGCGTTGGTCTTCGGCATTCGCATCGTTCACGTTTTGTCCGCCTCGTACCGCATCGATCGCGGCATTGATGTTTTGTTCGGTCGCACCGGCTTCTTTCAAGATTTTGCCGGCCGCATCGTTCTGCTGCACCAAGGCGAGCAGGAAAAGTTCGCTGGCGATATAGGCATCGCCGCGTTTGGTTGCCGCTTTGTCCATCAGGTTCAACACCGCCTGCAATTCGCGGCTGGGCAGAATCTCACCACCTTGTCCGGACACTTTCGGCAGGCTATTCAAATGCTGCTGCAAACGCTGTTTAACCTGCGGCACGTTCACGCCCGCATGAGCCAAGAGCGCGGCAGCTCCGCTGTTTTGGTCGTCAAGCAGGGCTTTCAGTACGAAACCTGCTTCCAGATAGCTGCTGTCCGCAGCCAACGCCAAACTCTGAGCTTCTGCAAGGGCTTGTTGGAATTTGGCGGTTAATTTGTCGTATCGCATTTTCGTTTCCTTTTCAAAATGTCCGCTGTCGAAGCCTATATGTGCATGACTGTGGATAACTCAAGTGTTGTTTTCTGTTTTTCTATATTTAATTCGATATATTGTTGAATTTAAAGTATATAGAAATGTATGATAATATGTATAACTATATCTTCTTAATATGGAAAAGTCTGTTGTCGGCTGGATGTATGTGGCAAATCGGGTATAATCGGCGCATCTTTTCCCTTTCAGACGGCATTGCTGCCGTAAGGACATTTTTATGAGCAAAAAACGAGTTCTGACCGGCGTAACCACCACCGGCACCCCGCATCTGGGCAACTACGTCGGCGCCATCCGCCCCGCCGTCCGCGCGGCGCAAAACCCCGATACCGAATCCTTCCTCTTCCTCGCCGATTACCACGGCATCATCAAATGCCACGAGCAGGAGATGATTCACCAATCCACCCAAGCCGTTGCCGCCACTTGGCTTGCCTGCGGACTCGACCCCGAGCGCACCACCTTCTACCGCCAAAGCGACATTCCCGAAGTGATGGAGTTGAACTGGATTCTGACCTGCATCACCGCCAAGGGTTTGATGAACCGCGCCCACGCCTACAAAGCCGCCGTTCAAGCCAATGCGGAAAACGGGCAGGAAGACCCCGATTTCGGTGTGGAAATGGGTTTGTTCAGTTATCCGATTCTGATGACTGCCGACATTTTGATGTTCAACGCCAACGAAGTCCCCGTCGGGCGCGACCAAATCCAACACGTCGAAATGGCGCGCGACATTGCCGGCCGCTTCAACCACCGTTTCCAAGAACTCTTCACCCTGCCCGAAGTGAAAATCGACGAAAACGTCGAACTCTTGGTCGGTTTGGACGGACGCAAAATGTCCAAATCCTACGGCAATACCATTCCGCTTTGGGAAAACGACAAAAAAACCCAAAAATCGGTCAACAAAATCATTACCAACATGAAAGAGCCGGGCGAGCCGAAACAGCCCGACGAAAGCCCTTTGTTTGAAATCTATAAAGCCTTCTCCACGCCGTCTGAAACGGCGGAATTTACGCAAATGCTTGCCGACGGCTTGGCTTGGGGCGAGGCGAAAAAACTTTCGGCGGCGAAAATCAACGCCGAACTGGCAGAACTGCGCGAACGCTACAACGCATTGACCTCTAATCCTTCGCAAATCGAAGAGATTTTGCAGGCAGGCGCGCAAAAAGCGCGCAAAGAAGCGCGCGAATTGTTGGATAAAGTACGCGATGCGGTCGGCATCCGCCCGTTGAAATAAACCCAATGCCGTCCGAACCTCCGCCTGCCACGTTTCAGACGGCATTTCAGACGGCATTTTGAAACCATCAGGAGTGCGGAATGCTGAAAATACCTTTTGCCGTGTTGGGCGGCTGCCTGCTGCTTGCCGCCTGCGGCAAATCCGAAAATACGGCGGAACAGCCGCAAAATGCGGCACAAAGCGCGCCGAAACCGGTTTTCAAAGTCAAATACATCGACAATACGGCGATTGCCGGTTTGGCTTTGGGACAAAGTAGCGAAGGCAAAACCAACGACGGCAAAAAACAAATCAGTTATCCGATTAAAGGCTTGCCGGAACAAAACGCCGTCCGGCTGACCGGAAAGCATCCCAACGACTTGGAAGCCGTCGTCGGCAAATGTATGGAAACCGACGGAAAGGACGCGCCTTCGGGCTGGGCGGAAAACGGCGTGTGCCATACCTTGTTTGCCAAACTGGTGGGCAATATCGCCGAAGACGGCGGCAAACTGACGGATTACCTGATTTCGCATTCCGCCCTGCAACCCTATCAGGCAGGCAAAAGCGGCTATGCCGCCGTGCAGAACGGACGCTATGTGCTGGAAATCGACAGCGAGGGGGCGTTTTATTTCCGCCGCCGCCATTATTGAGTTATTCGGACATCACGGAATATATTTGGATTTTTCAAACCTTGCGGAAAAAGTCCGCGCCGCCGGGAAACTCAAAAGGAGGGGATGTGTGTTACAATTTTCCGAACTGTTTTCATAAAATAGTTTTCGGACGTGTTTCAATATGGCATTGATGCCGCCTTGTTGTTCGAGAAAAAACCCTTTATATTTAATATAATGGGTTTTAACTAAACGGGAAACCGTTTTCTCTCCGGCCGATGGGCAAAATCAGCCGATTGATGGAACACGGTCCGGTTTTTAAGCAAAACCTTAATCAACAACTCAAGAAGGATAAGACATGAAAAAATTATTGATTGCCGCAATGATGGCGGCTGCCTTGGCAGCTTGTTCGCAAGAAGCCAAACAGGAGGTTAAAGAAGCGGCCCAAGCCGTTGAGTCCGATGTTAAAGACACTGCGGCTTCTGCCGCCGAGTCTGCCGCTTCTGCCGTCGAAGAAGCGAAAGGCCAAGTCAAAGATGCTGCGGCTGATGCAAAGGCAAGTGCCGAGGAAGCTGTAACTGAAGCCAAAGACGCGGCAGCCGAAACCAAAGAAGCGGTAAGCGAAGCGGCTAAAGACACTTTGAACAAAGCTGCCGACGCGGCTCAGGAAGCGGCAGACAAAATGAAAGACGCCGCCAAATAATTTGTTGCCTTGGCAAAAATGACGAGATGCCGCCTGCCGGCAACCCAAATGAAACCGCCTGAAGATTTTCAGGCGGTTTTTGAGTTGTATGCCCCTTGTTTTTTACGCCTGCATGACCGTGCAGGGAGGATGTGCCGCGCATATCGGGATATTGCGGACAGGGAAATGCCGTCTGAACATCATTTAGACGGCATTTGGTTTGTCAAGGTTCAGACGGCTTCAACTTTGAACGGCATATTGATTTTTTGCCATTGGACGCTTTCATATTCCAATGCGTCGGCAATCAGGGGGTGGCGTTCCAGCCATTTCCTGTCAATACGCAGGATGAAGCCGCAGCTTTCCGTATCCGTACGCAACTGCATATTTTTCGGGAAACCCAGATCTTGGCGCGAACGGCAGAACAGGGCGGCAAGGCGCAGGGACAAAACGGCATACCACAACATTTCGTTGCCGCCGATAATGCCGCCCATTTTTTTCATATCGCCGCGATGACCGATGACCAGTTGGGCAAGTATGGTCTGTTCCTTGCGTGAAAAACCCGGCATATCGGCGTTTTCGAGGATGTAGGCGGAATGCTTGTGATAGCCGGTGTGGGCGATGTCCAAACCGATTTCATGCAGCGCGGCGGCGCGTCCGAGATACTGTTGCCACAAGGCAAGTTCTTGAACCGTAACGTTTTTGGCATGACAGAGGCTGTCCATAAAGGTTTGCGCGGTCTCGGCGGTGCGTTTCGCCTGATTGAGGCTGACGTGGTAGCGGTGTTGGAACTCGGCAACCGTTTGTCCGCGCATATCTTCGTTTAAGCCGCGCCCGATCAAATCGTAAAACACGCCGTCGCGCAGGGCGGCTTCGGTTACGGTCATCCTGTCGAGTTTCATTTCCTCAAACGCCGCCATCATCACGGCAAGTCCGCCGGCAAAAACTTCGATGCGTTCCGGTTTCAGGTTTTCAAATTTGGCTTTTTTGACCGAACCGGCTTCGATGATGCGTTCGGCGAGGGCGCGCATTCCCTTGTAGGTAATGTCCGCCTCTTGGGGCATTTCGGCGGCAAGCACGTCGCGGATGGATTTTGCCGAACCCGATGTGCCGACGGCGAAATCCCAACCTTCGCGCCTCATATTTTTGCTGATGCGCTGGATTTCGTTGCGGGCGGCGGAAATGGCGGCTTGGAAGTCTTTGGCGGTGATTTTGTTTTGGAAGAAGCGCAGGCTGTAGGTTACGCAGCCCAAGGGCAGGCTTTCGGTAATGTCGGGATTCAGCGTCGAACCGATGACAAATTCTGTCGAACTGCCGCCGATGTCGATAACCAGCATTTTGCCCCCGCAGGGGGGGAGGGTGTGGATCACGCCGGTATAAATCAGCCGCGCCTCTTCGCGCCCGGCGATGATTTCGATGGGGAAACCCAGTGCCGCTTCGGCCTTGGGAAGGAAATCTGCGATGTTTTTGGCGACGCGGAATGTATTGGTTGCCACGGCGCGCACCTGCTCGGGGCGGAAGCCGCGCAGGCGTTCGCCGAATTTTGCCAGGCAGTCCAAAGCCTGTTCCTGCGAGGATGTGCTGAGGTTTTTCTGTTCGTCCAGACCGGCGGCAAAACGGACCATCTGTTTGAAGGAATCGATGACTTTTAATTGTCCGTTGTTGTTTTCGCAAATCTGGAGGCGGAAACTGTTGGAACCCAAATCGACGGAGGCGAGGACGTTTGCGGGATTGGTGGTCATGGCGGATACCGGTGGGGGAAAAACGCAATGTTACTCTGACGGCGCAGGCGTTGACAATAAATGATGCGGCTGTTTTTGATTCTGCTCACGGATGTTGCCGACGGTATGTTTCCGACAGCAAAAAATGCCGTCTGAAAAACGTTCGGACGGCATTTTTTGCGCTTATTTGAAATCCTTTTCCACGCTCATGAAAATCTGCGTATTTTTGCGTGTGTAAAAACTTTTCATATTGCTGTCGATTTTCAGATAGCGGAAATTGAGTTGCGGCGTAAAGCCCTTCCAAGAGATTTTGTCGTGCCGCAACGACAGGTTTGCCTGATATTCGTGGTCTTTGCGCGGGAAGCGGTACACAATTGTCCCGGGTGCATCAAAAGTCCTGCGGGTATAGCGCAGGTTTGCCCGCAGCCCCAAGCCGCCGTCGAACGTTTTGACCGCGCCGACACGCAAACCCTTGCGGACGGAAGCCTGTTCCGCCTCTTTCGTCATGTCGTGCGGCCAGTCCGCACCGCCGTAAAGCAGCCGGTCTTTCGGCGCGGAATACATCAGCGTCGCGCCCGCCAGCGGCATATGGCTGCCGTATCGGGCGGCGGTGCGGTCTTCCTGATAATGCTTCCACATATTGCCCGCGTTCAGCGTCAGCCGCCAGCGTTCGCCCAAGCGTCGGGAGAAATCGGCATTGAAGCCGCCGGCGAAATTGTATCGGCTGCCGCCCAAGAGGTTTTGCCCGACAAACGGCACGGTGCCGAACGAGCGCGTTACCGAACGGTTTTGATGGCCGAACGACAGGCGCAGGCTCTGTTCGCTGAAATCTTTGTTATCCCAATAATGCACGCCGCGGCTGATGCCGCCGTAGAGGAAATGATGCCCGCCCGCATTGATTTCGCGCGACACGCCCAAGCCGTAGCGCAAACCGTGTGCCTTTTGCGGCAGGCTGTCGGCGGTTTTCGTCCAGCTTCTGCCCGCAAATTCAATCGTTTTTTCGGACGAAGCGTTGTTTATAGCGGATTAACAAAAATCAGGACAAGGCGGCGGGCCGCAGGCAGTACAAATGGTACGGAACCGATCCGCCCGGTGCTTCATCACCTTAGGGAACCGTTCCCTTTGAGCCGGGGCGGGGCAACCCGTACCGGTTTTTGTTCATCCGCCATATTGTGTTGAAACACCGCCCGGAACCCGATATAATCCGCCTTTCAACATCAGTGAAAATCTTTTTTTAACCGGTCAAACCGAATAAGGAGCCGAAAATGAATCCAGCCCGCAAAAAACCTTCTCTTCTCTTCTCTTCTCTTCTCTTCTCTTCTCTTCTCTTCTCTTCCCTTCCGCAGCGCAGGCGGCAAGTGAAGGCAATGGCCGCGGCCCGTATGTGCAGGCGGATTTAGCCTACGCCGCCGAACGCATTACCCACGATTATCCGGAACCAACCGGTACAAAAAAAGGCACAATAAGCACGGTAAGCGATTATTTCAGAAACATCCGTACGCATTCCGTCCACCCCAGGGTGTCGGTCGGCTACGACTTCGGCGGCTGGAGGATAGCGGCAGATTACGCCCGTTACAGAAAATGGAACAACAATAAATATTCCGTCAACACAAAACTGGTGAAAATAGGAGGTGATGAAAGGCTTCGCAACGAGCAAACCTTGAAGACGGAACATCAGGAAAACGGTACGTTCCACGCCGTTTCTTCTCTCGGCTTGTCAACCATTTACGATTTCGATACCGGTTCCCGCTTCAAACCCTATATCGGCATGCGCGTCGCCTACGGACACGTCAGACATCAGGTTCGTTCGGTTCAACAAGAAACCATTGCTGTTACCACTTACCCAAGCGACGGTAGTGCGAAAACTTCTGTTCCATCAGAAATGCCCCCCAAACCTGCCTATCACGAAAACCGCAGCAGCCGCCGCTTGGGCTTCGGCGCGATGGCGGGCGTGGGCATAGACGTCGCGCCCGGCCTGACCTTGGACGCCGGCTACCGCTACCACTATTGGGGACGCCTGGAAAACACCCGCTTCAAAACCCACGAAGCCTCGTTGGGCGTGCGCTACCGCTTCTGATTCCCCGATACCGATGCCGTCTGAACCTTCAGACGGCATTTTTAATCGCCCGCCGTTTACAGGCGCGGGGCGGGCGCAGTAAAATACCCGAACCGTCATTCCCGACAACACCGCAATCTCGAAATTCGTCATTCCCGCGCAGGCGGAAATCCGGACCCCCGACGCGGCGGGAATCTATCGGAAATGACTGAAACCCCGCGTCCTAGATTCCCACTTCCGTGGGAATGACGGTTCAGCAAGCGTAGGTCGGATACTTGTATCCGACAAAACCTTTAACATTCCCATCATTGCAATCCATTGCAGCAATGTCCAAAATGTCGAATTCAAGAATCCGGCCTACAAAATCATTCCGAGCATAATACTATGAAATACCGTCGTTTTTACCGCAATGGCGGCACTTACTTTTTTACGGTTGTAACCAATAAACGGCAGAAGATTTTGACCGATGATGCGGTGCGTTTGGCTTTACGGCAGGCGGTAATGGCGGTGCGCGAACGGAATCCGTTTGAAATTTTGGCATGGGTGTTGATGCCCGATCATCTGCATACCATATGGCGGCTGCCGGACAATGATTCTGCTTATTCGGAACGCTGGCGGCAAATCAAGCGGCACAGCCAATATTTAATCGGCGGCAATCTCAGGCTTTGGCAAAACGCTTTTGGGAACATACTATTCGCGGTAAGGCCGATTTTGCCTGCCATTTTGATTATCTGCATTTCAATCCGGTCAAACATGGCTATGTAGGACAAATTTCCGATTGGCGGTTTTCTACGTTTCACCGTTATGTCAAACAGGGTATTTATCCGCATAATTGGGGTGGCGGCAATGCGGACTTTTCTATTGAATACGATTGAAGTAATGTCGGATTCGAGAATCCGACCTACGGAAAACTGAAAGAGCATCGGCTGCTGGACGGCATTATGCGCAAAGCCCGCCGCAACCGCCCGCTGACGGAGGCGCAAACCAAACGCAACCGATATTTGTCGAAGACCCGTTATGTGGTCGAACAAAGCTTCGGTACGCTGCACCGTAAGTTCCGCTATGCGCGGGCAGCCTATTTCGGACTGATTAAAGTGAGTGCGCAAAGCCACCTGAAGGCGATGTGTTTGAACCTGTTGAAAGCGGCCAACAGGCTAAGTGCGCCCGCTGCCGCCTAAAAGGCGGCCCGGATGCCTGATTATCGGGTATTCAAGGGGGATTAAGGGGGTATTTGGGTAGAGTTAGGAGTGATTGGTGGCGGAAACAGCCGAAAATCTGTGTCAGGGTTTCAGCTGTCGGGAGGGAAGGGAATTTTGCAAAGGTCTCAAGATATAGTGGATTAAATTTAAACCGGTACGGCAAGGCGAGGCAACGCCGTACCGGTTTAAATTTAATCCACTATATTTCCGCCTGCTGCCGCCCGAAAAGCGTAATGCGCTGATGGTGCTGCTGCACAATCCGGACGGCGGATAACCGGTGAAAACGGGAAATGCCCGGGCGGTGTCGTCTGTGCCTGTTTGGACAAGCATTCTTGAGGGCGGTAAAATCAAGGTTTGCCCGAAAAGGGCAGGGCGATATGCCGCGCTTGGATTTTGCGCGCGGTTTTTCGCGTTGGAAGCAATCATGTCTGTTTGAATATTTAATGCCGTCTGAAACGTCCGGACGCACCCCCGTTCCTTATGAAAAAACCGACCGATACCCTACCCGTCAATCTGCAACGCCGCCGCCTGCTGTGTGCCGCCGGCGCGCTGTTGATCAGCCCGCTGGCGCACGCCGGCGCGCAACGTGAAGAAACGCTTGCCGACGATGTGGCTTCCGTGATGAGGAGTTCTGTCGGCAGCGTCAATCCGCCGAGGCTGGTGTTCGACAATCCGAAAGAGGGCGAACGTTGGTTGTCCGCGATGTCGGCACGTTTGGCAAGATTCGTCCCCGACGAGGGGGAGCGGCGCAGGCTGCTGGTCAATATCCAATACGAAAGCAGCCGGGCCGGTTTGGATACGCAGATTGTGTTGGGGCTGATTGAAGTGGAAAGCGCGTTCCGGCAGTATGCGATAAGCGGGGTCGGCGCGCGCGGTCTGATGCAGGTTATGCCGTTTTGGAAAAACTACATCGGCAAACCGGCGCACAACCTGTTCGATATCCGTACCAACCTGCGTTACGGCTGCACCATCCTGCGCCATTACCGAAACCTTGAAAAGGGCGACATCGTCCGCGCACTTGCCCGCTTCAACGGCAGCCTCGGCAGCAATAAATATCCGAACGCCGTTTTGGGCGCGTGGCGCAACCGCTGGCAGTGGCGTTGATTTTGAACCCGTGCCGCAACCGAAATACGGCGAATCCTGTATAATCCGAAAATCTGTTCACTGGAAGTTCAGACGGCATTGCAACTGTTGATGCCGTCTGAAAAATTATTTATGGCAAGAGACAACCGCATCCAAATGTTTCCGCACGAATGGCGCGCCAGTACGACGCTTTCCGGCGTGTACGCGCTGCGTATGCTGGGTATGTTCCTCGTGCTGCCCGTTTTGGCAATATATGCCGCCTCGCTGCCCGGTGCGGAAGACAATAAAACGCTGGTCGGGCTGGCAATGGGCATTTACGGGCTGACGCAGGCATTGCTGCAACTGCCTTTGGGTATCGCTTCCGACAAGTTCGGGCGCAAGAAAACCATTTATGTCGGGCTGGTCGTGTTTGCCGCCGGCAGCTTCCTTGCCGCCGCCGCCGATACGCTGCCCATGCTGGTTGCCGCGCGCGCCATACAGGGCGCGGGGGCGGTCAGTGCTGCCGTAACCGCGCTGCTTGCCGACTTGACGCGCGACGGCGTGCGTACCCGCGCGATGGCGATGATCGGTTTGAGTATCGGTCTGACGTTTTCGGTCAGCCTGGTGGTTGCGCCGATGATTGCCGATGTGGCCGGCGTTCGCGGACTGTTTATGCTGACCGGCATTCTGACCGTCATCAGCATCGGCGTAGTGGCGTGGATGACTCCTGATCCCGAAGTTTCCAAGCTGCATGAGGACACGCAGGCGCAGCCTTCGCGCATAGGCGAAGTTTTGAAAAACCGTAGGCTGCTGACGCTCGATTTCGGCATTTTCGCCCTGCACGCCGCGCAAATGGCATTGTTTACCGCGCTGCCTTTCGCGATGACCCGGCTCGGTTTGGAAAAAATCCAGCATTGGAAAGTATATCTGCCCTCGACCATTACGGGCTTGGTGGTGATGGTTCCGCTGATTATCGTCGGCGAAACGCGCAACAAGCTCAAACAGGTTTTTGTTTTGGGCATCGTCTGCATCGCGGCGGCGCAGCTTGGTTTGCTGTCCGGAATGCACTCGATTTGGCTGATTACCGCTTATCTGGTTGTTTACTTTATCGGTTTTAATGTGTTGGAAGCGAGCCTGCCGTCTATGGTTTCCAAAATCGCGCCGTCCGACCTGAAGGGTACGGCGATGGGCGTGTACAACACGATGCAGTCGCTCGGACTGTTTGCCGGCGGCGCGGCAGGAGGCTTGCTGTTTCAAAAATACGGCTTTGCCGGCGTGTTTGCCTTTTGCAGCATATTGATGCTGCTGTGGCTGGTGATTGCCGTTTTATCGCCCGCGCCCAAGCCCGTCAAAAACCTCAGTTACCCTGTCGGCGGCGTGTGGCAGGGCAATCGGGACGGTTTGCAACGCGCCCTGTTGCAGTTGGAAGGCGTGGAAGACATCGGTTTCAGTTTCGACGGGCAGACCGTCTATCTTAAAGTGTTGCAGAAGGGTTTCGATCAGGCTGCCGCTGAAAAAATCATTACAGGAGTTTAAAAAATGTCATTGAACAAAGTCATCCTTATCGGCCGCCTCGGACGCGATCCCGAAGTGCGCTATATGCCCAACGGCGAGGCAGTGTGTAATTTCAGCGTCGCCACCAGCGAAACTTGGAACGACCGCAACGGCCAGCGCGTAGAGCGCACCGAATGGCACAACATCACGATGTACCGCAAACTGGCGGAAATTGCCGGGCAATACCTCAAAAAAGGCGGGCTGGTTTATCTGGAAGGCAGAATCCAAAGCCGCAAATACCAAGGCAAAGACGGCATCGAACGCACCGCTTACGATATTGTCGCCAATGAAATGAAAATGTTGGGCGGGCGCAATGAAAACAGCGGCGGCGCGCCTTACGATGAAGGTTACGGTCAGAATCAGGAGGCTTACCAACGCCCCGCTCAGCAAAGCCGGCAGCCCGCTCCCGACGCGCCGTCCCATCCCCAAGAAGCACCCGCCGCGCCGCGCCGCCAACCCGTGCCGGCCGCCGCCCCGGTCGAGGACATTGACGACGACATCCCGTTCTGAATTTTACGGCCGGACATCCTCGCGGAGGGAAGTCATAAAGGACGGAAAAACCTTAAACCTTACGGGGCAAGGTTTCTCTTTTTTGCATTTGGGCCGGCTTGTTGCCGCCCCCTGCGTTGGGCGTAACGTTGCGATTGCGCCGTTCGGGCGTTTTGAGGCAAGCGATGCCTGCCGCACTCCCCCGCTGTTTTCAGACGGCATTTTAAAATTGAGGCGGTGTTTTCAAATAGTGCGAAGCAATAGTCGGGCTTCAGCCAGTTTGTTTGAAATCAAAGGGTTGGAATCAAACGCCAAACGCTTGAACCATCATTGCCCGATGCGGCAAACCGGCATCGTCCGGCAATACGGTTGTTTAAAAATAGGGAAATCAGGATGGAAAACCAAAGGCCGCTCCTAGGCTTCGCGTTGGCACTTTTGGCGGCGATGACGTGGGGGATGCTGCCGATTGCCGTGCGGCAGGTATTGAAGTTTGTCGATGCGCCGACGCTGGTGTGGGTGCGTTTTACAGTGGCGGCGGCGGTATTGTTTGTTTTGCTGGCATTGGGCGGGCGGCTGCCGAAGCGGCGGGATTTTTCTTGGCATTCATTCAGGCTGCTGCTGCTCGGCGTGACGGGCATTTCGGCAAACTTTGTGCTGATTGCCCAAGGGCTGCATTATATTTCGCCGACCACGACGCAGGTTTTGTGGCAGATTTCGCCGTTTACGATGATTGTTGTCGGCGTGTTGGTGTTTAAAGACCGGATGACTGCCGCGCAGAAAATCGGTTTGGTTTTGCTGCTTGTCGGTTTGCTTATGTTTTTTAACGACAAATTCGGCGAGTTGTCGGGTTTGGGCGCGTATGCGAAGGGCGTGTTGCTGTGTGCGGCAGGCAGTATGGCCTGGGTGTGTTATGCCGTGGCGCAAAAGCTGCTGTCGGCGCAATTCGGGCCGCAACAGATTCTGCTGTTGATTTATGCGGCAAGTGCCGCCGTGTTCCTGCCGTTTGCCGAACCGGCACACATCGGAAGTTTGGACGGTACGTTGGCGTGGGTTTGTTTTGTGTATTGCTGCTTGAATACGTTAATCGGTTACGGCTCGTTCGGCGAGGCGTTGAAACATTGGGAGGCTTCCAAAGTCAGCGCGGTAACAACCTTGCTCCCCGTGTTTACCGTAATATTTTCTTTGCTCGGGCATTATGTGATGCCTGATACTTTTGCCGCGCCGGATATGAACGGTTTGGGTTATGTCGGCGCACTCGTCGTGGTCGGGGGTGCGGTTACGGCGGCGGTGGGGGACAGGCTGTTCAAACGCCGCTAGTTCGCAGGCAACGGAAAATGCCGTCTGAACGAGGCTTCAGACGGCATTTTATTTGAGGGAAGGATTAGCGCGGATGAACCATATCGGCAGGGACGACCAGTTCGTCAAACTCTTCGCCCGTCAGCAAGCCCAACCCAACGGCAGTTTCGCGCAGCGATTTATCGTTTTTGTAGGCGGTTTTGGCGACTTTGGCGGCGTTTTCGTAGCCGATTTTGCGGTTTAACGCAGTAACCAGCATCAGGGAATGGTGCAGGAAATAGTCGATTTTTTCCGGTACGGGTTCGATGCCGGCGGCGCAGTTTTCGTTGAAGCTGTTGCACGCGTCGCCCAAGAGGCGGATGGATTGCAAGAGGTTGTAGGCGATGACGGGCATATAGACGTTCAGCTCGAAATTGCCCGACGCGCCCGCCATACCGATGGTAACGTCGTTGCCGAACACTTGGCAGCACACCATCGTCATCGCTTCGCATTGGGTCGGGTTGACTTTGCCCGGCATAATGGACGAACCCGGTTCGTTTTCGGGGATTTTGATTTCGCCCAAGCCGCAGCGCGGGCCGCTTGCCAGCCAGCGGATGTCGTTGGCGATTTTGTTCAGGCTTGCCGCCAGCGTTTTCAATGCGCCCGAAGCGGCAACGGCGGCATCGCGTCCGCCCAAGGCTTCAAATTTGTTCGGCGCGCTGACAAACGGCAGGCCGGACAGTTCGGCGAGTTTGGCGGCGGCTATTTCAGCGTATTCGGGATGGCTGTTCAAACCCGTACCGACCGCCGTTCCACCCAAGGCGAGTTCGTACAAACCTTTGAGCGCGTCGTTCAGACGGCCTAAGCTGTGGTCGAGTTGGGAAACGTAGCCGGAAAATTCTTGTCCCAAAGTCAGCGGCGTCGCATCCTGCAAGTGGGTACGGCCGATTTTGACGATGGGGGCGAAGGCTTGGGCTTTTTTGTCCAATGTATCGCGCAAGGCTTTTACCGCCGGAATAAGGTGGCGGTTGATTTCAATCGCGGCGGCGACGTGGATGGCGGTCGGGAACGCGTCGTTGGTCGATTGCGCGTGGTTCACATGGTCGTTGGGGTGGACGGGCCGGTACGCCGCCAAACCCGTACCTGCAATTTCGTTGGCGCGGTTTGCCAGCACTTCGTTCATGTTCATATTGGACTGCGTACCGGAGCCGGTCTGCCAAACCACTAAGGGGAACTGCCCGTCGAGCCTGCCGTTCAGTACATCATCCGCCGCCTGCGTAATCAAATCCGCCTGTTCGGGCTTAATCCTGCCGAGGGAAACATTGGTCGCGGCGGCGGCTTTTTTCACCAACGCCAAAGCGTAAATCAGCGGCTGCGGCAGGGTTTCGCCGCCGATTTTGAAATTGTTGCGGCTGCGCTGGGTCTGCGCGCCCCAATAGGCTTCGGACGGGACTTCGACATTGCCCATCGTGTCGTGTTCGGTGCGGGTGTTCATACGTTTCTCCTTTTGAAATGTGAATAAGAGTGATTCGCAAATATTATAATGGAGATTGGCGGAATGAGGAAGCATCAAGGCGGGAGGGCAAAAAAATGCCGTCTGAAAAGCATTCAGACGGCATTTGATGCGGCGGCTGAGGTTTACAGCACGGATTTCACCGTATCAACCACATTGTCCACGGTAAAGCCGAATGCTTTGAACAGCAGATCGGCAGGGGCGGATTCGCCGAAGCGGTTGATGCCGACGACTGCGCCGTTCAGTCCGACATATTTGTACCAGCCGTTGGTGTGTCCGGCTTCTACGGCGATGCGCGGCAGGCCTTCCGGTAGGACGGCGGCTTGATAGGCGGCGTCTTGCCGGTCGAAGACGCTGGTGGACGGCATGGAAACGACGCGCACGGCAATACCTTGTCCTGCCAATACTTTTTGCGCTTCTACAGCCAATCCTACCTCGGAACCGGTGGCAATGATGACGGCTTGGGCGTTGCCTTGGGCTTCACTGATTACGTAAGCACCGCGTTTGATGTCGTTCAGTTGTTGCTCGCTGCGTGCTTGGAATTTCAGGTTTTGACGGCTGAAAATCAGGCAGGACGGGTGGTCTTCGGCTTTTGCCGCTTCTGCCCAAGCGACCAGAGATTCTGCGGTGTCGCACGGCCGCCATACGTCCATATTCGGAATCAGGCGCAGGGTGGCGGTTTGCTCGATAGGCTGGTGGGTTGGGCCGTCCTCGCCCAAACCGATGGAATCGTGGGTGAATACGAAGACGGGGTTGATTTTCATCAGTGCCGCCATGCGTAAGGCGTTGCGTTCGTATTCGCTGAACATCAGGAAAGTCGCGCCGAAGGGTTTTACACCGCCGTGCAATACCAAACCGTTCATAATCGCACCCATACCGAACTCGCGCACGCCGTAGTGGATGTAGTTGCCGCCTTTGTCGCGGGTAACGGAGACGCTGTTTGACCAGTCGGTCAGGTTGGACGGGGTCAGGTCGGCAGAACCGCCCACCAGTTCGGGCAGCTCTTTTGCCAAGATTTCGATGCTGTTTTGGCTGGCTTTGCGGGTGGCGACGGTTTCCGCTTTGGCGCACACTTCTTTCAATGCCGTCTGAACGTACTCGTCAAAGTTTTCCGGCAGCTTTTTATCCATGCGGCGCACGAATTCTGCGGCTTCGGCAGGATATTTGGCTTGATATTGCGCGAACAGTTCGTTCCATCCGGCTTCCAGTTTCGCGCCTTTTTCTTTGGCATTCCACGCATCGTAAATTTCTTGCGGGATTTCAAACGCAGGATAAGCCCAACCCAAATGTTTGCGCGTGGCTTCGATTTCGTCCGCACCCAAAGGCGCGCCGTGGGTTTTGTGGCTGCCTTCTTTGTTGGCGCTGCCTTTGCCGATTAAGGTTTTGCAGCAGATGATGGACGGCTTGCCGGTTTCGGCGCGGGCGGCTTCGATGGCCGTCTGAATGGCGGCGGTGTCGTGGCCGTTTACGTTGGGAACGACGTGCCAGCCGTAGCTTTCAAAGCGTTGCGGGATGTTTTCGGTAAACCAGCCGTCCACTTTGCCGTCGATGGAGATATTGTTATCGTCATACAAAACAATCAGTTTGCCCAAGCCCAAGGTGCCGGCGAGTGAGCAGGCTTCGTGCGATACGCCTTCCATCAGGCAGCCGTCGCCCATAAAGACGTAAGTGTAGTGATCGACGATGTTCAAACCGTCTTTATTAAATTCGGCGGCAAGGATTTTTTCTGCCAATGCCATGCCCACTGCGTTGGCAATACCTTGCCCCAACGGGCCGGTCGTGGTTTCCACGCCGTCGGTGTAGCCGTATTCGGGATGGCCGGGGGTTTTGCTGTGCAGCTGGCGGAAGTTTTTCAGATCTTCAATGCTCAGGTTGTAGCCGGTCAGGTGCAGCAGGCTGTACAACAGCATAGACGCATGACCGTTGGAGAGGACGAAGCGGTCGCGGTTGTAGAATTTGGGATTGGCGGGATTGTGATTGAGGAATTTCGTCCACAATGTTTCCGCCATTTCCGCCATACCCATAGGCGCGCCGGGGTGGCCGGAATTGGCTTTTTGAACGGCATCGGCCGAGAGGAAGCGGATTACGTTTGCCAGTTGAGACATTTTGTATTTTCCTTGCTGGTGTTTCGGATAAGTGGATAATCGGAAGGCGTTGATTATCGCCCGATTCGCTTATGCTTTCAAGAAAAGGGCGGACGCGGGGGAAGGCGGCGGCAGGGGGTGGGCGGTGGGGAAGGATTTTCGATTTGCGGGCGAAGCCTGCCATTATTCCTTTTGAAATAAAACGTTATAGATTGTGTGCCGGATTGTTGATAGCGTTTGTTTATGAGCTTGCGCCGGCGGTTCTGCCGATAAGGGGGTGTCTGTTTTTTTAGTCTTTGTTTTTTAAGAGTATTTTAATTTTGTTCGGGCGGTGCGGTAAAATCAGGGCGTTTTGATGCGGATGGGAAATGTATTCGCCCAATACATCCGGACGGCACATAAAGTTGTACAATAGCGGGAATATATTTTGGGAAAAGCGGATTTTCTCAAAACTTGAAACACAATGCCTTAAAAAAACAAGAAAAATGACGTCTGAAAAGCAAAACGGCGGCGGTAACGGGCAAACCATCAATCAAAAATCTAAGGAATGCAGAATGACCACGGAAAACCAAGCCGGCAGTCCGGCATCCGGAATCGGCACGTCCGAACAAACAAAAGCCGCGCCGAAAGTGAAAAAAACGTTCGATCCGCGTGCCAGCGTGATTCAAATCCATCCCGAAGGCGAACGCATCCATCCCAAAAAGGCGGAAGGACGGTTCGCCAAACTGCGTATCGCCGCCGTATTGGCGACCCAGTTTGTGTTTTACGTCATTCCGTGGTTCAATTGGAGCGGAAGGCAGGCCGTCGTTTTCAATATCCCCGAACGGCATTTCTTCATTTTCGGATTGTCGTTGGGGGTGGGCGATTTGATTTACCTTGCCCTGCTGCTGATGATTTGCGCCTTCGGGCTGTTTTGGTGGACGACGATTGCCGGCCGTTTGTGGTGCGGCTATTCCTGCCCGCAAACGGTTTACACCGAAATTATGCTGTGGATCGACAACCTGGTCGAAGGCGATAGAAACAAACGCCTGAAGCTGGAAAAATCGCCGTGGAATTTCACCAAAATCCGCATCAAAGCCACCAAATACCTGTTGATTTTCCTTGTCTGCGCGTGGACGGGCATCACGTTTGCCGGCTGGTTTGTCCCCATCCGCCAGTTTGTTCCCGATTTATTCACCGGAGCAGCAGGCGGCGGCGCGATGTTTGCCGCAGCGTTTTACGGCTTTATGACCTTCTTCTTCGCCCATATTATGCGCGAAAAAGTGTGCCTGCATATGTGTCCGTACGCACGTTTCCAAAGCGCGATGTTCGATAAGGACACGCTGATTGTTTCTTATGACGCGGAGCGCGGCGAACCGCGCGGCGCCCGCAAGAAAACGGTCAACAAGGAAGAGGCGGGTTTGGGCGACTGCATCAACTGTGCGATGTGCGTCCAAGTCTGCCCCGTCGGCATCGACATCCGCAACGGCCTGCAATACCAATGTATCGGCTGCGCCGCCTGTATCGACGCGTGCGATGAGATTATGGACAAAATGGGTTATCCGAGCGGTTTGATACGCTATACGACCGAAAGCGCGCTGGAACACGAATATGCCGAAAAAGACATTAAAAAACGGCTGCTCAGACCGCGCGTGGCAGGTTACGGCGCGGTGTTGGCAGTGGTTGTCGCCGCCTTCCTGGTCGGTTTGTCCACGCGCAAAATGGTCGAAGTCGATATTCTGAAAGACCGTGGCGTAATGGTGCGCGAAAACGCCAAAGGTTGGCTGGAAAACGCATATAGCCTGCGTATCATCAACAACAGCGAAAAAGAACAGCTGATTACCGCAAGTGTCAAAGGATTTGACGAAATCGCCCTGACCGGGCTGCCTGAAGGCGGTATAAAAGTGGCTCCGCGCGAAACAATAACCCTTCCCGTCCAAGTGTCCACCATTCCGGAATACGCGGACAAAGGCAGTCATCCTATCGAGTTTATCTTCCAATACCGGGAAAGCGGTGCATCAGACGGCAAGCCGGTTGTTTTGGAAGAAGACGCAACCTTTATCGGAGAATAACCGTGTCTCAAAACAATCCAATCAAGCCTTGGTACAAACACGTCTGGCCGTGGGTCTTGATGGCGGGGCCGATTTTTGTCGTCATCGCCAGCGTCGCTATGTTTTTTGTCGCGCAGCAGCACGCGACAGATTTGGTTACGGACGATTATTATAAGGATGGCAAGCATATCGACATCCAGCTTCATCGGGATGAAGAAGCCGTCAGACGGCATATCGGGGTGCAGGTCCTCATTTCTCCCGATATGAATGCGGCAAAAGTGTTTGTCGGCGGCGAGTTTGACGGCAAACAGCCTTTGAACCTGCTGCTGATGCACCCGACCCGCAAGGCGGACGATCAAACCGTCGCCCTCAAGCCCGTCGGCAGCGCGCAGAACGGCAGGGCGGAATATGAGGCGGTGTTCAAAACCCTTCCGCCGGCCAACCACTGGTATGTGCGCGTGGAGGACGCGGCAGGCGTGTGGCGCGTCGAGAACAAATGGATTACCAGCCAGGGCAATGCGGTCGATTTGACCCCGATGGACAAACTTTTCAATAATGCAGGAAGCAAATAAAAAAGCCGTGTTTTCATTGCATTGGTTTGTTATATGCAATGTCGGGCAGGCATTGTTTGATTATTCGGCGTGATGGTCTGATTTGTCGGACGAAAATAAATGTATCTCATCCCGTTTATTTTTTAACATCATTCCGAAAGGCAGCCTGAAAAATGCCGTCTGAAAGGCTTCAGACGGCATTTGTGTTGTATGTCCGACATAATGCGGAAGGCATTTTGTTCACATAAAAACGTTTTTATTTCTCTCCGTTTTTTCGACACTGTTCCGGAACACAACCTGAAAAACGCCGTCTGAAAGCCCTTCGGACGGCATTTTGTTTGCAAATCAAATCCTACCTGATGTCAGCGTCCGAGCGTTGCAACAGGTTCGCTCCCCGTCAGCAGATATTGTATCGTTTCGCGGACGGTGCGGATGGCATTACCGAAGGGAAGCTGGTCTTTTCCCCTGAAAAACAACCCCTTATCAACTTCTCCACGGAATGCGGCAGCAAGCTGGATATCAATACAGAATTGCCCTGCTTTGGAAAGCCCGTCGCGCAGACCGCAGCTGGTCAGGCAGTTTAAACCTTGGGTACAGCGGCGCGGGTCGGCTTTGGCGTTTGCCTGAAGTTTGCCTTCGCGCCTGATATAGCTGTCTAGGAATTTGGTGCGGATACCGCGCGCCGGCAAACCGGCAACAGACATAAATTCGACTACTTTTTCAGTTTCCGCACTGGCGAGCGTTTTTTTAAAGTTGAGGTGTGCATCTCCTTCTTCGGTAACGGCAAAAGCCGTACCGATTTGAACGGCGGAGGCTCCCCAGTTCTTTAGGGCGGTTTTGACTTTTTCAAAATTTGCCATGCCTCCCGCAAGAATAAGCGGGATTTTTTCTCCCTCCAGCCCCAAATTTTTAAACACTTCAAACGTTTCCTCAATCACGCGTTTGAAGTCGAATTTGGCATCGTTTACGCCTTCAACGGTTGATGCACCCAAATGTCCGGCCGCATGGGCAGGATGTTCGACTACAATCGCATCGGGCAATATGCCTTTTTTCATCCAACGTTTCAAGACGATATTAATACCGCGCGATTCGGACAGAATCGGCAGCAGCGCGACATCCTTATGATAGCCCTCGGTCATTTCCGGCAGGTCTAAAGGCAGGCCGGCACCCATCACGACCGCATCCGCCCCTGATTCGCAAGCCTGGCGGACATACGCGGCGTGGTCTTTGACCGCCTTCATCACGTTGACCGCAATCAGTCCTTTTCCCTCTGAAGCACTTTTGGCTTTTTGGATTTCCCTGTCTAATGCGGTACAGTTCAAAGACGTATATTTCTCTTCACTCGGATTGATTTGGGATTCGGCGAGCAGGTCTTCGTGAAGGTGGCGCAAATCTACACTGGCAATCGTTCCGATGCCGTTTTCACGCGCCACCGCGCTGGATAAACCCGATGCGGAAACACCGACCCCCATACCGCCTTGCACGATGGGAATAAGGGATTTTCCACGAATAATCAAAGGGTCAAAAATATTCTGCATCAGTTTCTCCGAATATACGAATCAGTCAGGCTCATGAAAAATGGTTTTAATTGTTTTAGAACCATTACTCAAATTTGGTATTATACTCTAAATATTGCAGTGGTAAACAGAAAAGCAGAAGGAGCTTTGGAATATGCTGTTATATCTGTACCAATCGGACAAAATATAGTGGATTAAATTTCAACCGGTACGGCGTTGCCTCGCCTTGCCGTACTATTTGTACTGTCTGGGGCTTCGTCGCATTGTCCTGATTTAAATTTAATCCACTATATTGAACGGACACCGCATCCGGTTATGGGATATCGGTTTGCATGGCAAAAGTTTGAATATGATTCGATTACGTCTGAGATTCTGATGAAGTGGGTAGGTAAAGATATGGTAACGAATTGCCGAGGCAATAAAAATCCCCGAGGGATTATTTCGGGGATTTGGAATCTGGCACGCCCACGGGGAATCGAACCCCGGTTACCGCCGTGAAAGGGCAATGTCCTAACCGCTAGACGATGGGCGCGTATTGTATTTTCTTACTGGCGCACCCGGAGCGATTCGAACGCCCGACCCTCTGGTTCGTAGCCAGATACTCTATCCAACTGAGCTACGGGTGCGCTGCAATAAATTTTTGAATTTTATGGTAATCATCGGATTCTGTCAATTATTTTGTTGGATGAAATGCCTTAAAAGTGTAAAATATCGGTTTGTTGTTTGAATTTAAAGAGAATAAAATGATTGTTGTTTCCCGCTGGCCCTTGCTGGAAAAGGCGTTTTTACGGTTTGGAATGCCTGTTGCCGTGGTTGATTTGGAATCGACGGGCGGCAATCTGTATGAAGACAGGGTAACCGAAGTGGCTTTGGTCAAGTTTGGGCAGGGAAGGGCGGAGAGGTATGAATGGCTGGTCAATCCTCAAAAACCGATTCCGAAGTTTGTGGCGGAACTGACGGGGATTTCAGACGGCATGGTTGCCGACGCGCCGGTGTTTGCTGAAATTGCCGGCGGGTTGTTTTCGGTATTGAAGGGGTGCGTGCTGGTGGCGCACAACAGCCGTTTCGACTATACGTTTTTAAAGCATGAGTTTCATCGTGCGGGTATCGGATTTTCATCGCCTGCTTTGTGCAGTGTGCAGCTTTCGCGTCGGCTGTATCCGCAGTTTTACAAGCACAGCCTGGACGGTATCATCGAAAGGTTGGGGATTGTTGTGGAAGACAGGCATCGTGCGATGGCGGATGTATCGGCGTTGTGTGATTATTTGGAATACAGCCTGTCGGCACACGGGCTTGAGGAGTGGAGCAGGCAGTGTTTCCGTTTGACGAATCCGAAACTTTTTCCTGCCGCGCTTCCCGAACGGTTGAGGGAACGGCTGTACGGTTTGCCCGACGGTACAGGTGTGCTTGCCTGTTTCGACGGCGGGGGAAAAGTAAATTATATCGGTACGTTTGAACGGGCATATGGCGAGGTTGCGGCTTTGTTGGATTCCGGAAAAGCCCCCGTTTGATTGGTGCAATACGGAGGAAGTCCGTTTTTTTTTCCCGCATTGGGCAGCCTGCATGCATATAAGATTAAAGCGGAATTGGTCGGACGTTATCATTCGGGTTGTTATGTATCTGCCAAAAATCTGCTTAAAACATTTACGACCGTCAGGTTTGAAAAAGGTTCAGACGGCATGTTGAATGCGAAAACAGCGGCTTTGAAAAACGGTGTGACGGATAATCCGCCTACCGGATTATTTGCCAATAAAAAGGCGGCGAGACGGGCTTTGTCGTCGTGGGCGGAAACATACGGATTGTGTCCTGCCTCAGCCGGTATCCTTCCGGACGGTTATGCAGAGGATGAGCCTTGTCCCGTATATGTTTCAGGCCGATGCGATAAGGCGTGCGGCCGTTCTGACGAACAAGTTTTGGCGTTTGCACACAAGTTGCCTGTTTTGGATTGGGGAAAAATGCATGAGGTGGAAATTACCGAAACCGATCCTTTAACGGGGGAAAAGTCGTTCTGCATGGAATGGGCGGCGCATTGGAAATGGATGACGGGCTTTGGTATTTCGATAAAGATTTACCGGATGTGTTTAAGGCGAAGTTTAAAACGGACAGGAAAAATATTAAGGAAATCGGTTAAATCGATACCGGTTGGTGAAAGCTGGTAAGTATGTAAACAGCCGTTCGTATTGATTGCCTGATCGGTTTGGATTGGAATGTGTTGCCGTTTGCAGGTAATGTGTCTGAAGATGCCGTCTGAATTTTTTCAGACGGCATTTTTGCCGACGCGGTTTGCGTGCCGTGTCGGTTTGCCCGTCCGTCCCGAGGCATCGGACAAGCAGGGTGGTTTTTATAGTGGATTAAATTTAAACCGGTACGGCGTTGCCTCGCCTTGCCGTACTATTTGTACTGTCTGCGGCTTCGCCGCCTTGTCCTGATTTTTGTTAATCCACTATAAAAGCTGTTTTCGGTTGAAACCTAACCGGTTTTCAAAAGTTTCAGACGGCATCTTGTCCGGGTGCGTTCAAACGCCTCTTCCAGCCTGCCCTCGGTCACACCTTCCGGGTAGTGTTTGAGGATGACCGACACTGCCTGTTTCCAGTCGCCGCCGTCTGCCTCGACGCGGGGTTTTAAGCGTTTGGCGATTTCGACCTTGCTCAATACCTGCTCGGCGACCTCCATCTTGTTGTAATCCATCTGTTGCCCCTGTTTGGGCATAAAGAGCGTATTGCTTGCGGCAAGCGTATCTTCTTGATGTTTGTACGGGTCGATTTTGCCGCCGAACGGGACTGCCTTGCCTTTGCGTTTGGCGGCTGCCGCCTCCAGCGTTTCCGCACCCATCGCCAGCTTGTCCAGCTCTTTGCGATGCCGTTGCGCGTCTGTATCGGCCGGGGCTTTGTATTCCGCCCCGATGACCGCGGCATCAGCCTTGAAGCCCATCTCGTCAAAAACTACTTCGGGTACGGATACCCAAACCTCGTTACCCTCCGCGTCATAAGTGGCGACCCGCGCCCCGTTTGCCTCCCAAGGATTCTTACCGACCAAAACTTTCTTACCGACCAAAATCCCCTTGATGCCTTTTACGCTATATACCCGTCCGCCAAAGCGGATTTCCAAATCCGCCGAGACTTTCGCCTCTTTCGGCGCGCTGACGGCAAGCTCTCGGCAATATTCGGCAGGCGGCGGCAGGATGAGCTGCTCGGGTTTGATTTTGTTCCACGCCTGATAGCGGGTCATGCCGTGGCGGCTGTGTTTTTGCGTACCGTTGTAGTAACGCATCCAGCGTTCCGATAAAGCATTGAGCTGGTCGATGTCGTGTACCTCGGTAAAGCGCAACCCGCTCTCAAATGCCGTTTCCACAATATCGTTGGCTTTTTCCACTTGCCCCTTGGCACGCGGATTGCCCGGCTTGTTGATTTGCACATGCACATCCAAGGGCTTGCACAAATTTTTAAACGCCGCCGAAGTATTCGCGCTGCCCGGGTCAAGCATGACCATGCGCGGTACGGTCCGGAACGGGTCTTTGCCGATGTCTTTTTTCGCCTGCATCATGTAGATGAAAAAATCACAGAGGTTCGCGCTGGTTTCGCCGCCGAAGTAATAACGCACCGAAATCGTGCCGGAGGCATGGTCTGTCCCCGTGTACCGCCAAACGCGGTCGTTTTCGATTTTGACGACGTTTTTCGGCTTGTTTTTATAAAACTCCTCTTCCTTCATCACCCGCAGCCCCGTATCCTTGCCCTGACGCGGCAGGAAATACAAAACGCACAAACTCGGGTCGATTTGCCAACAATGGTTCGGGTGTTCCGATTTCATGCGGCTGACGGGGTCGGGCTGCAAAAGCTGGTCGGAATGCAGCTTGTATTCCCGTAAAGCCCGGGTAATGGTGTTTTCAGAAAGGGGGATGACTTCCCCGGTTTCCCCGTCAATCCGCGCCGCCTCGATTTTCCCGTTGGCGCGCAGCATTTCCACCGCCTGCCGCACCGGCATCAACCGCTTGCCGTTGCGCCTCATCGCCTCCGCCAAAACCGCCGAAATCAATTTGGCTTCTTCCGGTTTAAGCTCCGTCTTGCCCGCATCGCTGCGCCGTTTGCGCGTCGGCTTGACGCTGACCGCCTCCAGCTTGCGGTATAGCGTGGCAAGGCTGATGCCCAATTCCTGCGCCTGCTGCTTAAGATATGCAGAGCGTGCGCCGCGCCCCATTGCTTCCGCCTGATTTTCGACTGCTTTAAGACGCTCAATCATTGCCGGATTCATCGCCTTCTCCCGTTTCACCGCCCAACCATTCCGGCACATTGTCTGCCGGTGCTTCGGTCGGTAGGGCATAGCTTTCGCGCAGTTGCTCGCAGTCCAAAATAATTTGATTGAGCGTGCCGACCATCTTCGCGCGGTGGTCAAATCCATGCGCCTCGCCGTGCGCCGCCATCTGCTCGAACATATCGCGCAATCGGCTGATTTGCGAGCGGATACCGACTTCCAAGCTGCCAAGCTGCATCGTCAGCTCGATGCCCACATCCGCAGGTTTAGGCTCTTTGACACCCGTCTGCTTTTTCGACAGCTTTTCCGCCAGCTCATCGACCTTTTTATTTTTATCGGCAATCACCTTATCTTTCGCTTCCGCCGTTTCACGGCTTTCGCGCAGGGCGACGCGCAGCTCCTTAATAGTCATACGGTCGACATCGTCAAAAGTGTTGCCGTTGACCTCACCGCCTTCGGCAAGCTCCAACAAAGTGTCGTCGTCTTCGACCAGCAGCTCGAGCAGTTTGGATTTGCCCAACGTCATCAGCTTAGGCTGCGCTTGTTTCATTTTCGGGTCGATAAAACGGAGGGTGGCATTCATCAGTCTTTGGGATTCCCGCCGTCCGAGGCCAACTCTTTTTCAGCGATTTCGGCAAACCGCCCATGCGGCGTATGCTCTTTGATGATGATCAGCGCGCGTCCCGGCTCAAACATCCCTTCCATCGTTTGGCGTCCGCAAATCGTCCGCGCTCAATCCATACCGTCTCGTTGTAGGCCTCGCCGCCTGAAAACTTGTCCATAACCTCCATACTGTGGATAGCCAATTCGTTTGCCGTTACGCCGACCGTATGTCCTAAAATTTCTGTTGCCATTTCTTTTGCTCCTCAAATGCGACGTCGTCGTCGCATTTAGTAAATTCGGTTTTCCAATTCTTGCAAGCGCGCATTCAGCCGCTCTTGCTGTTTTCTGAACCGCTCTGCGATTTGTAGGGTTTTGATGCCGTAGGCGTAGTTGCCGTTTTCAAGCTTGATGACCAATCCCGATGCAACCAAATCATCAATATCCCTGCTGACTTGTGATGGCGTCAGCCCCAGGCCGTCTGAAAGCTCCTTATTGCTGATGCCGATTACCGGATGCGCGTCCATCGCCAAAAACACCCGCAACAGCCGCTGCGCCTTTTTACTCGTCGCCATCCGCATCCTCCTTCAGCCCAAATTTTACCGCCGCTTCGTGGCTTTTGCCGAAATTGCCTTTCAGCTTGCCGCGCAAGGGGTGTTCCACCGCGGTGCGCTCCAAATTGAAATGTTTCGCCCGGTGCGTCTTGCACACGCCGTTGCGCTTAAACCACACGGCCGTGCTGCCGCGCGTTTGCGGATAGGGAATAGGCTTGAAATTTAAAGGTTTTTCCATATTATTTATGCCTTTCGTGTGGTATAATGTGTTTAGTTTTAGGCCTCTTTGCACGATAAACATCCGGTCTGTTGTGCAGCAGCAGGGTCTTGGCTTGTTTTAAAATAAACAAGCTTTTTCCCGTAGCCGGGTGTATGTGATCCATCATGAGCTGTCGCGCATGAGCCTTCAAAGTGTTCATTTTTTCGTCCTTTTTCGTGATGATTTAGGGTGTTTCATGTCTTGATGTGTGAATTATGAGAAAAATATTTCTCTTTTCAAGGAAATTTAAGTGGAAAAAACTTCTCTTTTTGGTAAGCGATTGAAAGAAGAAAGAATTAAATTAGGCTTGAACCAAGCAGAAGCTGCTGAAAAATGTGGTTTTTCTCGTGAGATGTGGGGAAAGTGGGAGCGTGGTGAAAATCGCCCATCAAGTGAAAAATTATTCTCTTTTTCTAAAATCGGCATCGATATTGATTACGTCATGCACGGCAGACGCGGCGAAACAGCCGCCATGCCGTCTGAATCCTTGAGTGCTGAAGAAAAAGAACTGCTTGCCCTGTTCCGTCAGCTCGGCAGCGGCAGCCGCAAAGAGCTTGCTGACTACGCCGCCTTTAAGCTGGTGGTAGAGAAAAAAGCCCAAACTGCGCTTGGTAAAGTGAGCAACGGATAAAAAATGCCGTCTGAAGATTTCAGACGGCATTTGGGACACTCTGACAGTCGGGCTGCTCCGGTGTTCTGAAACAGATATTAAGCAATAGGAGCGGCCGTGCATTTTAAAGCGTATTAAAAACCACCCCGATATTCAGGTCATCGGCCAAGTGGTTCAGATTTCAAAAGACCTTAATTAACTTACAATAGGAAAAATGATGACAGAAACGAATTACTCTTTTGAAGGGCTGGTAATTGAAAAAAATTATTACCCATCGTATTTATCCGAAAAATGAAAATAGAGAGCGTGTAGAACCTAAAATCAGTACACATTTGATTGATTTGCCTATTACGGCAAGAAGAACATTGGAAACCAGGCTGACCAAAGCTTTGGGTAATAAATCTCATGGCATTGAAATGTCTGTTGTCAATACGGCTGAAAATAGTTTTTTTCAGATAGCGGCAGCCATACAACTCAAAGAGGAAGCAGAGTTTATTGAGGATTCCGCACAATTTGCCCACATGTTGACCGATGCACAACTGAATACAAATGCACCGGGTGGTATTTTGTTGGTTTTAAAAGGTAGGGTTGGAGATACCGGTAAGCCGTTTTTATGTGTAATTAAGGCTGAACCTCAAGATGGGTTCCGAACCAAAGAAGAGGATGACTTTATCACGATTGAATTCTTAGAAGAATTATTACTGACCGATTCAGCAAGATTATTCAAGATAGGTTTTTTGGTGGCTGAAACAGTAAGGCCGCTAGAGCAAATACAATCTGGGAATTATCGAGCTTTTTTGTATGACCATCTGATGACACAAACGGAAACTAGACCGGCAGCTTCCTATTTCTATCAAGTATTCTTGGGTATGAGTATAGCTGCTTCTTCCCGTAAATTGACGCAGGATTTTTTTGAGTGGACACGCAATTTTATCGATAACTCTGATTTAAGTGATGATGCAAAATTAGATGCGCATGAAGCATTGCGCGTTACATTGAAAAGTGCGGAAGCAACCATTAGTGTAAATAATTTTGCCCAAAATCATTTACCTCAAGAAAAACGAACAACTTATACAGAATTTATGGTGGAAAAGGATTTTCCTCAAAATGCCGTAAGTAAAGATATTGAATATATTAAAACTCGTTTACGCAAACGGAGGTCTTACGGATTTAGTAACGGTGTAGTTATCTTGACTCCTCCCGAGCATACTCAGGACTATATGGAAATTGCGCCAACGGAAGATGGGGAATATACTGTTGTCCTAATTAAAGGACAGTTACAACAACAAAAATGAGTGATATTGATGATTTCAAAAGCTATTTAGAAAGCCACCAAGCGGCATTTTCCGCTTGGGGTAGATTTGTGGCTGAAGAAATTCAAAATCAATTATCCAATGTCATTTCTCCTGTTCCGGTTGCCAATTTTCTAAAAATTGAAGCAAAGCCTGGAGTCAAAGAGATTTCTTCAGCTCTAGCCAAGATTGGCCGAAAAAATTACACTTCACCTCAAACTCAAATGACTGACTTGGTCGGCGTACGTTTTGTGGCATTGCTTGCGGAACATATTCAAATAGTTTGTGAAATCATTGAATCCTCATCTCAGTGGAATGCTAAAGTTTCGAAAGATTTTGCAGATGAAATTCAGCAAAATCCCAAAGCAATTTGACTATACAATCCAAACATTACGAGATTCGTCCTAAACAAGCATTCATTACACCCGAAAATGTCAGCATCCCTGCTGATTTGTGCTGTGAAGTTCAGGTGCGTTCTTTACTCCAACATGCTTATGCAGAGCTGGTTCATGACAATATATACAAGCCTGACGGCAATGTTCCAAAGCAAGCAGAGCGCGAAGTCGCGAAGAGCATGGCTTTGATGGAAACTACAGATGACTTATTTAGTCGTACTCTGGCAATTTTGAAAGAAGCAAATCAACCACAAGAAGAGCTTCTTCCCCAATTATCACAGCTTTATCAAAAGGAAATAGGGCTTGTTCCTGAAGTTGATAAAAAAACCAATATGATTTTTCTAGAAACATTTCAATCCAGCATTTCCCAATCAAGTATTCTTTCTGACATCCGTTCACTTTTGAATGAGAAGAAATATATTGCCAAGCGGATAAAAGAAAATGCTGAAGAAATGTATTTTTTCAGTCAGCCAGCAGCTTTGTTGGTCTATTGGCTGATTGAGAAAGTTGGTGCAGATGAAGTATGGAAAAAATGGCCTTTGCCTGCATACAACAAAAACCTGAAATTCATTTGTACTGATTTGGATAAGCAACCATCCCATGAACTCTTTTAACCCCCTTTAAAAGCCCATTCAGACGGCCTTTCCTAATTATGCCTTAATCAAACGCGGCATAGCGGCAGTTCCGCAGCTGGCGGAAATCAAAAAATCCGCAAATCAGGAAGGGGGCGGCAATGATTGAATTTGTCCGAGCCAAAAAACGGCTGCTTTGGGCATTTGTACTTTTGCTTGCGTGGGCGTGCGGCTACCGGTACGCTGCCGACAAGGCCGAAGCGGAACAAACCGCCCTGATTGCCGCCTATCGGCATTCTTCTATGGTTGCGGCGGAACAATACGCCTTGCAGCTTAAAAAAGCGCAGGACGAAAGGCAGCGGTGGTACGACTTTTCCCAAAAACAAAGCACGGATTTGGCGGCCGCCCTGAGCGAATTGGACAAAACGCGCAACACCTTACAGGAGTAAACCCGTGAAGCGGCAGACAAAGACGGCAACCGTTTTAACGGCCTTGGCACGAACAGCCTGCACCTCTACAACCGTGCCTTCGGATACCCCGATTAAAACCGTTGCCGTCGCGGAAATTCCGCCCGTTCCTTCCGGACTGCTGGTCGAATACGAACGCCCCGAGCGTCCGGCCGGCGGCTCTCCCGAACAACTTTTAAACCACGCCGTCCGCTATGGCGGATACTACCGAAAGCTCGAAATCCAAATTGAGGGCTGGCAGAACTGGCACACGAAAGGCCGTCTGAAACATGACTGATTTTGCCGACCGCGCATCCGAACGCGAAGCCGAATTTCTGGTGGAAGCCTTGGCGAAACACCAACCGCCGTCTGAAAACACCGCCGGCTTCAGCCATTGCGAAGACTGCGGCGACCCGATACCGGAAGCAAAGCGAAAAGCCGTCCGAGGCTGTACGCGCTGTGTTGTCTGCCACGAATATAGTCAATTAAAAACAAAATAGTACAACACTCGACGTTGAAGGTCTAACCATGGCATACTCTGCGGACTTAAGAAACAAAGCCTTAAACCATAGCGGATTAACAAAAATCAGGACAAGGCGGCGGGCCGCAGGCAGTACGAATGGTACGGAACCGATCCGCCCGGCGCTTCATTACCTTAGGGAATCGTCCTCTTCGAGCCGGGGCGGGGCAACGCCGTACCGGTTTTTGTTAATCCGCTATATTACGGACAATGCAAAAACACCGGCCAAACCGCAGCAACGTTTAACTTGTCAAGAAACACGCTTTACCTGCGGATTCGCCTTAAAAAACAAACAGGCAGCCTAAAACATCAAGTTACCGGCCTAAATGCCGCCAAATCGGATAGGCAAAAACCGGCTCGATATGTCGGGCGGCATCCGGATGCCTGTCTGCATGAAATCGCCAAACATTTTGATTGTACGGCAGCCGCCGTTTGCCATGCGCCCAAACAGATGCGGATGGCGCGCAAAAAAAGACCGCCGCTTACAAAGAACAAGACCCGGCCAAAGTAACGCATTATTTGACACGGCCGGCCGGATTTTCCGACTGCCAACGCGTTTGTCCGGATGAAACAGGATTCGACCGCCGCCTGTTCCGCCCCTATGCCCGCAGCCTGAAAGGGCAAATGGCGAAAGCGCGGATAAGGGTGAACCGCTGCCGCCGTCGGCGTTATCGGAAAGCGAGGCAAACCGCGATTTGGGCTGGATGCTGCACGATATTGATTTTGATCACGGCAACACGCCGCATTTTTTCCGCACGCAAATGAAAGACGGCTTGATTGATGTGCCGCCGTTTTACGCCGAGGAGGTGAAAGCATGATTCTTGCGTCCCTTGTCCGCTATTACCGCCGTTTGGCAACGGAAACCGATGAAACGGGCAACCCGAAAGTGCCGTCTTATGGTTTTAGCGAGGAGAAAATCGGCTGGATTTTGGTGTTGGATAAAGAAGGTCGTCTGAAAACCGTTGTGCCGAATCTGACTGCCGATAAAAAGCCGCAGCCGAAGCTGATGAGTGTGCCGCGCCCTGAAAAACGCACGTCGGGTATCAAACCGAATTTTTTGTGGGATAAAACCGCCTACGCGCTTGGCGTGGAAGCCAATAAAAACAAAGCCGAAGCCAAAGAAAAACCGTTTACGCCGTCTGAAAAAACCTTTGAAGCCTTCAAGCAATACCATCTCGATTTACTGCAAAACAGCGAAGACGAAGGTTTACAAGCCTTATGCCGTTTTCTGCAAAACTGGCAGCCTGCACATTTCGCTGCCGAAAACCTGCCTGCCGAAATGCTTGATTCCAACACCGCATTTTCTCTTGAAAAACCGACCGCTCTTATCCATAAACGCGAAGCCGCGCAAACCTTGTGGGCAGGCTGCCTGAAAAGTGATGAAGCACTCGAAAGCTTATACCTGATTAGCGGCGACACCGCGCCGATTGCACGGCTGCATCCGGCGATTAAAGGCGTGTTTGGCGGGCAAAGCTCCGGCGGTTCGATTATTTCGTTTAATAAAGAAGCCTTTTCCTCTTTCGGAAAAGAGCAAGGCGCAAATGCGCCTGTTTCCGAACAATCCGCCTTTGCCTACACCACCGCGCTGAACTATCTCTTGCGCCGCGAAAATAATCACTGCCTGACCATAGGCGATGCCAGCACGGTCTTTTGGGCGGAAGCGGATGATATAGTGGATTAAATTTAAATCAGGACAAGGCGACGAAACCGCAGACAGTACAAATAGTACGGCAAGGCGAGGCAACGCCGTACCGGTTTAAATTTAATCCACTATAACGCCACGGCGCAGGCTGCCGAAGGCTTCTTCGCGCAAGTGTTTACGCCGTCGGATGACGAACAAGAAAGCGCCAAAATTTTCAACGTATTGGAACAAATCGGCAAAGGTCGTCCGCTGCAAGAAATTGCGCCTGAACTCTCTCCCAATACCCGTTTTTACATCTTGGGGCTTGCCCCCAATGCTGCGCGGATTTCTGTTCGGTTTTGGCTGGACACCACATTTGGGCAGCTGGCGGAAAACTTGGCGCATCATTGGCAAGATTTAGCCCTTGAGCCTTGTGCGTGGAAAACGCCGCCGTCTATTTGGCGGCTCTTGTTGCAAACTGCCGTGCTGGGCAAAAGCGAAAACATCCAAAGGCTTGGTAACCGATGTCTGCCTGAAACGCAAAATCCGTAATTTTGTCGAAATCAGCAGCGAAAACGAAGCCGGTTACGAAATCTACGTCAAAGAAAAAAGCGTGCTGAACCTGCAAAACAAACGCGCTTATGAGGCGCTTGGCATTGAGTCGGAAGCCAAAAACTGCCGAAGGACGAAGCCAAAGCCCGTGATATTACCGCTTGGATGTGTAAAAACTTCTTTGACATCCGCACCTTCGGCGCCGTGATGACCACCGAAGTCAACAGCGGACAAGTGCGCGGCCCGGTACAACTGGCGTTTGCCCAATCCATCGACCCGATTGTGCCGCCGGAAGTTTCCATCACCCGCATGGCGGTAACCAATGAAAAAGACTTGGAAAAAGAACGCACCATGGGGCGCAAATACATCGTCCCTTACGCGCTCTACCGCGTGCATGGCTTTATCTCCGCCAACCTTGCCGCCAAAACCGGTTTTTCAGACGACGACTTAGCCAAACTCTGGCAAGCCCTGACGTTGATGTTTGAACACGACCGCTCCGCCGCCCGTGGCGAAATGGCGGCACGCAAACTGGTTGTTTTCAAACACGACAGCGCACTCGGCAGCCAGCCTGCACATAAACTGTTTGACGCCGTGAAAGTCGAACGCGTAAACGGCGAATCAGGTACGCCCGCAAGCGGTTTTGGCGATTACAAAATCAGCGTGGTTTCAGACGGGCTAAATGGCGTGAGTGTGGAAGAGTATTTGTAAGTTTTCAATAAATCAGGAGTAACGATATGAAATATTGGCTAGTTGGAGCCTCTTGGGGAGGGCAGGGGCATCAAGATCAATTTTTTGTTGAAAATGGTTACTGGGTTTTGGAGTGGGAATCCTCTCAACAACCAGATCAATTTGCAAAAGGAGAAAAAATCCAAGTAGGTGATCGAATTGCAATCAAACGCATGAAAGGTCAAGGATCGTCTGAAATTAAGATTTTACATATTGGAATCGTTAAGGGGGTTATTTCTGAAACGAACAAAATTATCTGTGTCGTTGATTGGATAGTTAAAAATTTAGATAGAAATGTTGAAAGTAGAGGATGCTTTAAAAGTATTCATGATCCATATGATAAAGATGAATGGATAGAAAAAATTTTTTGTTTGTAGCAAAAGATGACCGCACTTTTAACCGAAACCCAAAGGGAAAATCAGGATACGCGCCTGATTCCCCTTTCCGCCCTGCAACACTACGCCTTCTGCCCGCGTCAATGTGCTTTGATTCACAACGAACAGGCGTGGGCGGAGAACTATTTGACCGCGCAAGGCAAAGCGTTACATGAGCGGGTGGATTCGGACGAGCCGGAAACGCGCAAGGGCGTACGTTTTGAGCGGACGGTACACGTTTCGGTAGAAAAACCGGGCATCAGCGGCATATTGGATTTGGTGGAAGCGGATACGAAAACAGGCCGTCTGAAACCTGTGGAATACAAACGAGGCAAGCCCAAACCTGACCCGGGGGATGAAATCCAGCTTTGCGCCCAAGGTTTGTGTTTGGAAGAAATGACGGGGCAAACCGTTTCAGAGGGCGCGCTGTGGTATATGCAAACCCGCCACCGCGTCCCCGTTGTGTTTTCAGACGGTCTGCGCGCCCAAACCCTCGCCACCATCGCCGCTGTGTGCAAACTCCTAAACAGCGGCCAAACCCCGCCGCCCGACTACGGCAAACGCTGCAAAGCCTGCTCGCTGGCGGAGATTTGCCAGCCGGAGTTGCTGGGAAAACGGGATAGGAGTGTGGGATATGTGAAGGGGTTGTTTGGGGAGTAATATTTTATTTGAAAAAAATTATTACGTTAATTAACTTGAATCTTCCAAATTAATCGCAATTTCTGAAAACGAGCAATCATGCTCAATTGTAATTACACATTTTAAGGAGTCGTAAATGACAAGAAATATAGAACATCAATTTAGCAATCTATCTGATGTTGGTGAAAAACTAGAGTTAGAAAATCCTACTGTAGAGAATGTCGTAGATATTTTAGTGGATATTGGACATGATGACCGAGTTTATACTTTTCATGATGACTTTCTCGGGTTAAAAAGCGGTTTGCCACAAGACTTATTGTCGAAACATATCGACGAGCTTGAAGAAGGTGATTTTGCAGATAGATATTCAGATGAAATTGATAAAATACTGGATAATGCAAATATAATATTCTATCACCTTGAACGAGAGCTTAGTGAAGATGATTTAGAGGAAATACGAGAAGAAAGAGAAAGACTGGGTTTAGAAGACGATTAGTATACTTGTTGTCATAGAATAGATTCAATACATACAGGTTGGGTTATGCTGTTTTACCCAACCAGCTAACCTCAGGGCATATTTAATATTATTTAATTCTGAATAATATTCTATTGAAGTTTCAAGATATCTAAGGAAAAACATGACACAAAAAAATGATTTTAAAAATGCTAATTTTTATGGGAATACTCAAATAGTTAATGGTGATGTTCATAATGTACATACTCAAAATACACCAAATTCAATAAATGAAAACGAAATAGCCACATACACCCCGGAACCAATTTGGAGAAGCCCCATTACGATGGCTTGGCTGACATGGGCTAGTTTTCTGATTTCTTTAGCAGGGCTATTACCTATTTATAATTGTATAGTTAAACCCATATTATATTTAGTAAATGGTAAAACTATGATACAAAGTGAAATAAATAATACTTATATATTTATTTTAATAGCTATTGCTGTATTATTTCTTATCACTATTACATTACGCAGAATTACTAAGTATCAAACTAGATACCCATTAGTTTTTAATTATGCTATTAGCGGTATGGGGCATCGTTTAAGTCTAGAGAAAATTAGTATTTCTCAATGTCCACAGTGCGGTGGAGAAATGAAATATTATAATAAGCCAATCGAGTGGGAGAATATACGTTATTCTGATGGTAGCAAGAAAAGAAGGGTAACAAGAACTACACCAGCATTAGAGTGTAAAAGAAATCGTGAGCATTGGTATAAAGTTGATCCGGCAGAAGATAAAATCTAATTTTTAGCTAGCCCCTCGTTTAACCCCAAAAGCACGGTCAAAACCTAAGGAGTTTTCCCATGCGCAAACTGCAAAACACACTCTACATCACCACCCAAGGCAGCTATCTGCATAAGGAGCGGGAGACACTGGTGGTGGAGCAGGAGCGTAAGAAGGTGGCGCAGTTACCGGTGCATTCCATCGGGCATATTTTCTGTTTTGGGAATGTGCTTGTGTCGCCGTTTCTGTTGGGGTTTTGCGGCGAAAATAATGTGAATTTGGCGTTTTTTACCGAAAACGGGTGTTATTTGGGACGGCTTCAGGGGCGGCAGAACGGCAATGTGCTGTTGCGTCGGGCGCAGTATCGGGTGTCGGAGCAAAGTCCCATGCCGATTGCGTGCAATATCATTGCGGCAAAGATTCGGGCGATCCGGAAACGTGCAAGGGCGTGCGTTTTGAGCGGACGGTACACGTTTCGGCGGAAAAACCGGGCATCAGCGGCATATTGGATTTGGTGGAAATGGATACAAAAACAGGCCGTCTGAAACCTGTGGAATACAAACGAGGCAAGCCCAAACCTGACCCGGTGGATGAAATCCAGCTTTGCGCCCAAGGCTTGTGCTTGGAAGAAATGACGGGGCAAACCGTCTCTGAGGGCGCGCTGTGGTATATGCAAACCCGCCACCGTGTCCCCGTCGTGTTTTCAGACGGCCTGAGACCTTTGCAATAACATAGGTTACTAAAATTTTATGCTCAATCTCATTTTCAAAATGCAAAACTTTTCTGATTTTTCCTACTTTTTGCTCAATATTAGGAAGGTTTTAGGCAATTGAAAATTTTTTGGCGCATTTTTATGCGTCAAATTTCGTTAACAGACTATTTTTGCAAAGGTCTCGGCCTACGCGCCCAAACCCTCGCAACTATAGCCGCCGTCCGCGAACTCTTAAACAGCGGACAAACCCCGCCGCCCGACTACGGCAAACGCTGCAAAGCCTGCTCTCTGGTGGAAGTCTGTCAGCCGGAGTTGTTGGAGAAACGGGATGGGAGTGTGGGATATGTGGAAGCGTTGTTTATTGTGTAAGAAAAAACCGCAGGTATTTGAAACCTGCGGTTTTTTGGTTTACAGCTTGCTGTCTTCGCTGTCCAAGAAACTTCTCAAACGGTCGCTTCTTGTCGGATGCCGCAGCTTGCGGAGTGCTTTTGCCTCGATTTGACGGATGCGTTCGCGCGTTACGTCAAACTGTCTGCCGACTTCTTCCAGCGTGTGGTCGGTGTTCATATCGATGCCGAAACGCATACGCAGGACTTTTGCCTCACGCGGTGTCAGGCTTTCGAGGATTTCTTTGGTTACTTCGTGCAGGCTGGTGTACATTGCCGCATCGGCCGGCGCAACATTGTTGGCATCTTCGATGAAGTCGCCCAAGTGCGAATCGTCGTCGTCGCCGATGGGGGTTTCCATCGAAATCGGCTCTTTGGCGATTTTCATGATTTTGCGGATTTTGTCTTCGGGCATCTGCATCAGTTCGGCAAGTTTGGCGGAATCGGGTTCTTCGCCGGTTTCTTGAAGGTGTTGGCGCGAGATGCGGTTCATCTTGTTGATGGTTTCAATCATATGTACCGGAATACGGATGGTACGCGCCTGATCGGCAATCGAGCGGGTAATTGCCTGGCGGATCCACCAGGTTGCGTAGGTGGAGAATTTGTAGCCCCGGCGGTATTCGAACTTGTCGACCGCCTTCATCAGGCCGATGTTGCCTTCCTGAATCAAATCAAGGAACTGCAAGCCACGGTTGGTGTATTTTTTGGCAATGGAAATGACGAGGCGCAAGTTTGCCTGAATCATTTCCTGTTTGGCGGCTGCGGTTTCTTTTTCGCTCGACACCATATTTTTGTTGATTTCTTTCAACTCTTCGATGGAAATGCGGGTTTCTTTTTCCATATCCGCCAACTCGGTTTGTTTTTCGAGGATGGCGTGGCGGAAGCGGTCGAGTGCGTTGCTCCAAACCCTGCCTTTGGCGATTTCTTCTTCAATCCATTGCAGATTGGTGATTTCGGGCAGGAAGTTTTGGATGAAGTAGTCGCGTTCCATATGGACGCGGTCGAGGCAGATGTCGCGGATTTCGCGTTCGAGTTTGCGGATGTTTTCTACTTTTCCGCGCAGGCTGCTGCTGAGGCTGTCGATTTGCCGGGTGGCGAAACGGACTTCCAGCAGTTTGTTGGCAATCGCGTCGCGGTAGGCGAGATAGTCTTTGTGCCGGCTGTGGTGTTTTTCCAAACAGCCGATCATTTTTTTGTAGTCTTTTTCGATTTGGGCAAAGTGGCCGATGACTTTTTGTTTCAATTCGGCGAGATTGGCTGCCGAGACTTCATCCGCATCTTCTTCCGATTCTTCGTCGTCTTCGTTTTCGTCCGAATTGTCGTTGGAAGGTTTCTCGGGTGCTGTGGTTTCCAAGTGCCCCAAGCCCAATTCGTTGAGCAATACTTCATTCGGGTCGATAATGGCTTCTACGACTTCGTCGACGCGGATTTCGTCTTTGCAGATTTTTTCGATGAGTTCTAAGATTTCCGCAATGGAACCCGGGCAGGCGGAGATGGCCTGAACCATATTTTTCAGGGCGTTTTCGATTTTTTTGGCGATGATGATTTCGTCTTCGCGGGTCAGCAGGTCGACCTGTCCCATTTCGCGCATATACATACGGACGGGGTCGGTCGTCCTGCCGAACTCGGAATCTGCGCTGGAAAGGGCGGCCTCGGCTTCTTCGACGGCATCATCGTCGGTAACGGCGGCATTGTCGCTTAACAATATGTCTTCCGCATCAGGGGCGTGTTCGGTAACTTGGATACCCAAACCGGAAATCATACTGACGATGTTGTCGATTTGATCGGCATCGGACATATCGTCGGGCAGTGCGTCGTTGATTTCGGAGTAGGTGATGTAGCCGCGTTCTTTGCCCATAATGATGAGTTGGCGCAGGCGCGCACGTTGTTCCTCAATCGTCAGGGGGCGGGCATCGTCTTGGTATTCTTCGTGATTTTGGTTTTTGGACATTGTCTGCTTTCTGTTGGCAAGATGCCGACGGTTTGCGTTTGGACGCACCTGAAGGCGTGGCAAAGTAGGGTACTCTGATGCCGTCTGAAGGCTTTTTGGGATGGGTGTTCTGCAGGTGTCGTTGTTGCAGCCGGGGTGAATGCTTTTCAGACGGCATAACGGTTTACAGATGGCGGAATCCGCCGGTCAATTTTGTTTTGCGGTCAGCAGCGACAGCAAAAGTTTTTTCTCGCTTTCATTTAAGCCGGATTGCAGGCTTTTTTGTTTTAATGTTTCAATTTGGCTGTATTTTAACTCATTGAGCAGTTTTTTGATGCCGATTTGGAAGTTTTCGCAATCTTCTTCGCCGCCGCCTTCCATTTCTTCCGATTGAAGGGCCGACCGGAAGATGCGGTCGATTGTTTCTTCGTAGGGCGAACCGCGCATATGTTCCAAAACCTGTGCGGTTGCCGGCACGGAAGGATGGTTTTTAATGGTTTCGGCGAGGTTGGCAAGGCAGGCGAAATCGCCGTCCAACGCCAGATAATCGGGCAGGTCTATATATGCAGCCCAATCCGGATTTATCAAGAGGCTGCGGATTTGCCGTTGCACCAATGTCGGCATAACGGGCTGTTTGACGGAAATCGGAGGCAGTTTGTAGTTTTTTTGTTTGACGTGCCGCTTTGGCGCTTCCTGTCCGAGCAGTTGCGCGAGGTTGTCGGGGTCGATGCCGACCAGCTCGCTAAGCCGTTGTTTTAACAAATAAGCCAATGCCGGTGCGGTAATCTGCACCAAAAGCGGCGAACTGGTTTTCACCAATTCCGCCTTGCCTTCCTGCGTATTGAGATGAATGCCGTCTGAAAGGTGTTCCCAGAAATATTCCGACAAAGGCTTGCTTTGATTCAGAAGCGCGTCTTCAAATTGCGCTTTGCCGTAGGCGCGGATGTAGCTGTCGGGGTCGTGTTCTTCCGGCAGGAATAAAAAATGCAGCGATTTGTCGTCTTTCAACTGCGGCAGCGCGTTTTCCAGCGCGCGCCAAGCCGCTTTTCGCCCCGCGCTGTCGCCGTCGAAACAGAAATAAATACTGTCCGCCTGCCGCATCAGGATTTTGACGTGTTCCGCCGTCGTCGCCGTGCCCAAGGCCGCCACACCGTAGCCCACGCCGAACTGTGCCAGCGCGACCACGTCCATATAGCCTTCGACCACCAAAATCCGTTCTGCCTCTTTTACAGCAGCACGCCCCTCATACAAGCCGTAAAGGTTTTTCCCCTTATCGAACAAAGGCGTATCGGGCGAATTCAAATATTTCGGTTTCGAGTCGTCCAGCACCCTGCCGCCGAAACCGATGACCTGCCCGCGCGGATTGCGGATGGGGAACATAATCCGATGGCGGAAGCGGTCGTAATGCCGCCCCTCATTGTCAATCACCATCCCCGTATCCACCAACGCGGTATTCGGATACGGTTGGAACACTTGCGCCAAAGGCTGCCAGCCGTCGGGCGCGTAGCCCAAACCATAATGCGCGATGACTTCCGCGCTCAAGCCGCGTTTGTCCAAATAAGCTTTCGCAGCCGGATTGAATTTCAGCTGCTGCGCGTAAAAATCAGCTGCCGCCGCCGTCGTTTCTTCCAGCGTCTGCTGTTTTTTCTTGCGCTCGGCACGGACTTCGGGATTATCGTTCTGCCCGCGCACTTTAGGCACAATCATACCTACGCGGTCGGCAAGGAACTGAACCGCCTCCGGAAACGACAGTCCCTGATGTTCCATCACAAAACCAATCGCCGAACCATGCGCCCCGCAACTGAAACAATGATAAAACTGCTTGGTCGGACTGACCGAAAACGACGGTGTTTTTTCCTTGTGGAACGGGCAACACGCCATATAGTTCGCCCCGCCTTTTTTCAGCGGAACCTGCTCGTCGATGATGCCGACAATATCGGTTTTGGCCAGAAGCTCGTCAATGAAGTCGGATGGAATCATGATGTGGGGGGACGGGATGTCTGTTTTCGGTACGGACGGTACGAAATCGGGATTTTTCGGAATGGCGGTCGGATGTGGCGGTTCAGGCAAAATGCCGTCTGAAGCCGGAAACCGGATGTTCAGACGGCATTTGCGTTCAAACGCTTAAGCCAATTTGCCGTGGCATTGTTTGTATTTCAAACCGCTGCCGCAGGGGCAGGGGTCGTTGCGGTGGACGATTTGTCCCCGCGCTTCCAAGGCTTCGGGGCTGAAATCCGTCCCATCGGGATTAAAGGCTTCGGTAACCAGATCGGTTTGCGACTGACCCAAAAGTTCTTCTATATCGGGCGATTCGGAATGGATGGACTGGATGTTGCCGACGGGTTGCTCTTCAACCGCCGCGACAGGGTTTTGTTCGATTTGAACCGAAGTAAGCAGGGAGGCGATATGGAATTTGATGCCGTTCCACAGGTCTTGGAACATGGTAAAGGCTTCGCGTTTATATTCCTGCTTCGGATTTTTCTGGGCATAGCTGCGCAGGTGTATGCCTTGTCGCAGGTAGTCCATGGCGGCAAGATGTTCGCGCCATTGGTTGTCGATGGCCTGCAACATCACGTTGCGCTCGAAATCAGCCATTGCCTGCTTGCCGACCAGTTCGGTTTTGGCGGCATATTCGTTTTCGATACGTTCGATCAGGCGCTCTTTGATGTCTTGACCGTCAATCGCATTGTCCGCCTTCAGCCAGGATTGGATGTCTTCCTGAAGCCTGAATTCGGCAGCCAGGCGGTTTTCCAGTGTCGGGATGTCCCATTGTTCTTCCATGCTGTCGGGCGGCATATAGGTATCCACGAGGTCGCTGACGGCATCAGAACGGATTTCCTGCATCAGGTCGCCGATGTCTTTGCTGGTCAGAATTTCGTTGCGCTGGCTGTAAATGACTTTGCGCTGTTCGTTGGCAACGTCGTCGTATTCCAAAACCTGTTTGCGCATATCGAAGTTTCTGCCTTCGACTTTGCGTTGCGCCCCTTCGATTTGGCGCGTCAGCAGGTTGTGCTCGATGGCAACGCCGCGTTCGGGGGCGAGGCGGTTGAGGATGGCGGCGGCGCGGTCGAGTGCGAAGAGGCGCAACAGCGGGTCTTCAAACGAGAGGTAGAAACGGCTGGATCCGGGGTCGCCCTGACGGCCGGAACGTCCGCGCAACTGGTTGTCGATACGGCGGCTTTCGTGGCGTTCCGTACCGATGATGTGCAAACCGCCTGCTTCCATCACTTTATCGTGTTCTGCCTGCCAGCCGTTTTCGAGTGCGGCGATTTGTGCCTGTTTCTCTTCGTCGCTCAAGGTTTCGTCGGCGCGGATGGCATCGGTTTGGTGCTTCAGGTTGCCGCCTAAAACGATGTCCGTACCGCGTCCCGCCATATTGGTGGCGACGGTAATTGCGCCGACTTTGCCGGCTTGGGCGACAATCAGGGCTTCGCGTTCGTGTTCTTTGGCGTTGAGGACGTTGTGCGGCAGTCCGGCTTTTTGCAGAAGGCGGGAGACCAGTTCGGAGTTTTCGATGCTGGTCGTACCGACGAGGACGGGCTGCCCGCGTTTGTGGCATTCCTCGATGTCTTTGACGACGGCTTCGAATTTTTCTTCGGCGGAACGGAAAATCTGGTCGTTGAAGTCTTTGCGCTGTACGGGGCGGTTGGTCGGGATGATGACGGTTTCGAGGTTGTAGATGCTTTGGAACTCGAAAGCCTCGGTATCTGCCGTACCGGTCATACCGGAGAGCTTGGTGTACAGGCGGAAATAGTTTTGGAAGGTGATGGAGGCGAGGGTTTGGTTTTCGCGTTTGATTTCCACGCCTTCTTTGGCTTCTACGGCTTGATGCAGGCCTTCGGACCAGCGGCGGCCGGACATCAGACGGCCTGTAAATTCGTCAACGATGACGATTTCGCCGTCTTGGATAACGTAATGTTGGTCTTTGTGGAACAGCGAGTGCGCGCGTAATGCTGCCATAAGGTGGTGCATCAGGGAGATATTTGCCGCCGAGTACAGCGAGTCGTTTTCTGCCAGCAGCCCCATTTGGGTCAGGATTTGTTCGGCGTGTTCGTGACCTGTTTCGCTCAGGATGACCTGATGTGCCTTTTCGTCGACCCAATAGTCGCCTTCGCCTTCTTCTGTCTCTTGACGGACGAGGTGGGGCGGAACGGTGTTCATGATTTGGTAGAGCTGGATGTTGTCGTCTGCCTGACCGGAGATAATCAGCGGGGTGCGCGCTTCGTCAATCAAGATGGAGTCCACTTCATCGACAACGGCAAAATTCAATTCGCGCTGCACTTTGTCGTATTGGTCGGTTACCATATTGTCGCGCAGGTAGTCGAAGCCGAATTCGTTGTTCGTGCCGTAGGTAATGTCGGCAGCGTAGGCGTTTTGACGGTCGAACGGCTGCATATCTGAAATAATCACGCCGACGGTCAGACCGAGGAAATTGTAGAGCGGCTCCATAATGCCTGCGTCGCGCGAGGCGAGGTAGTCGTTGACGGTAACGACGTGCACGCCTTTGCCGGCCAGCGCGTTGAGATAGACGGCGAGGGTGGCGACCAGGGTTTTGCCTTCGCCGGTACGCATTTCGGCGATTTTGCCGTCGTGCAGCACCATACCGCCGATAAGCTGCACGTCGAAGTGGCGCATACCGAGTACGCGGCGGGACGCTTCGCGGCAGACGGCGAAGGCTTCGGGCAAAATGCCGTCCAAAGTCTGACCGTCGGCGAGGCGTTGTTTGAATTCGGCAGTTTTGGCTTGCAGATCAGCATCGCTTAGGGCTTGCATCTGTTCTTCGAGCGCGTTGATTCTGGCAACGGATTTACGGTATTGTTTCAGCAAGCGGTCGTTGCGGCTGCCGAAGATTTTCTTGGCAATGTTTGTCAGCATGAATAATTCCTGCGCCTGATATAATAGTGGGGCGAAAACGCGATTTTAACACAAGCGTTTGTGCAAAGTGCTAATGCCGTCTGAAATAAAGGCGCGTTTGCGGTATTTCAATCTTTTGGGGTGTATGTTTTATGAATTTGGAACAGTTGGGCAGGCGGGACGCGCTGCTTTCCGGACTTTTGAAACAGGCGGGACAGTGGCGGCGGTTGGATGCTGCCGTGAAAAAACTGCTGCCTGCCAACCTGCACCCCCACTTTCAGACGGCATGTATCGAAGACGGCAGGCTTGTCCTTTTGGCGGCAAACAATATGGCGGCATCGCGTTTGAAGATGATTGCCCCGTCGGTATTGCCGCAGCTGGCAGGGCTTGATGCTTCGATACGGTCTGTTTCGGTCAGGCTGGTTCCAAAACCGGAAAAACCGCCGAAAACCAATACCCTGCATTTGAGTAAGGCTGCGTTGGAGAGTTTCGATTCGGCGGCGGCAAAGTTGGAAGAACGGCATCCCGAATTGGCGGAGGCACTGGAGGAGCTGGTCAGGAAGTACGGGGCATAAGGCGGCCGGCAGGGATGTTGTAAATATCCGTTAATATTTGCGCGGCGGGGGACGGCTGCCCTAATATTAAAGAAATAGGTTCGGGGTAAGATTGCCCTTTTTTTGGGTAAACGATTGTAAACTTGCAAACAGGCTTTGATTTCAAATGAAGTTTGTAGCAAAATGCCGCCCCGAAACATCTGTTTGTGCAACACGGCGGAATCTTTTTCAAGGTTTTGTTAATGGCGGTTGCACTTTGATTTCCGTAAAACCGAATATTATTTTATCGATTGGAGATTTACCATGAAAGCTTATCTGGCTCTGATTTCTGCCGCCGTTATCGGTTTGGCTGCCTGCTCTCAAGAACCTGCCGCGCCTGCTGCCGAGGCAACTCCTGCCGGTGAAGCACCCGCTTCCGAAGCGCCTGCCGCCGAAGCTGCTCCTGCAGATGCTGCCGAAGCCCCTGCTGCCGGCAACTGTGCGGCAACTGTCGAATCCAACGACAATATGCAGTTCAACACCAAAGACATCCAAGTCAGCAAAGCATGTAAAGAGTTCACCATCACTCTGAAACATACCGGTACGCAACCCAAAGCCAGCATGGGTCACAACCTTGTGATTGCCAAAGCTGAAGACATGGACGGCGTATTTAAAGACGGCGTAGGTGCTGCCGATACCGACTATGTCAAACCTGACGATGCGCGCGTTGTTGCCCACACCAAACTGATCGGCGGCGGCGAAGAGTCTTCCCTGACTTTGGATCCTGCCAAATTGGCTGACGGCGACTACAAATTTGCCTGCACCTTCCCGGGTCACGGTGCTTTGATGAACGGCAAAGTGACTTTGGTCGATTAATCCGCTTAAAGTTTCAAAAGACAGACAGCCTGCTTTGTGCAGGCTGTTTTATTATAAAATGACTGCTTGAAAAGTCCCCGTTGAGAACGAAAACATGAATCCGTTTGAAACCCAAAGCGTTACCTTTGCCGAACCGATTGAAATGCTGTATGCCTGCCACGGCAAAGTGCGCCGTTTTTGCGGCCAGATTGCTATGTTGTCGGGCTATATCGCCGAAAACGGCTGCAATCAGCTTGTTTTGCAAACCATCCGCCAAATCTCCCGGTATTTCAACGTTGCCGCGCCGCTGCACCATGAGGACGAAGAAGAAAACTTTTTCCCGCTGCTGCTGCAATACGCGCCGCAAGCCCGTGAAGGCGTGGACGAGCTGTTGCGCCAACATATCGGGCTGTACGACAACTGGGCGGCTGTTTCCGCCGAATTTGCCAAACTCGAAGCAGACAACGCTTATATCCCCGATGCGGAAGCGTTCAAACGCTTTGTGGAGGGATATGATGTGCATCTGGCGATTGAAGAGCCTTTGTTCGACATGGGCAAAACGTTTATCCCCGAAGAGAAGCTGACCGAAATCGGCGAAATCATGGCGGCGCGCCGGTGCAAATAATGCCGTCTGAAACAATCGTCTCAAGGATATATTATGCTGACGCCCAAAAGCTGCGATTTGTTCAATATCCCGTTTTTCCAGTTTGCCCAGCTCAAAAAATACCAGCCCGAGAGCATTCCGCAAATCAAAGCCGACTACAAGGAAAACTGGCAGATATGGCAGCAGTTGATACAGCAGGTCGCCGCAGATTTGAGCGAACCTTTCGCCCCGCCGCATATCGAACGCTGGTGTAACGGCTGGCAGGTTCGCGCCCATTTCTTCGCCTACTTCAAATACGCCCAATACAAAAATTCCGCCGCCATCCTGTCGATACTGCTCAACCGCCGCCGCCTGAGCGTCAGCTTGGACTGGCATTGCTACAAAGCCGACGTGTCGCCGATTGCGCTGCCCGAGTACAACCGCTGGCTGGATGATTTCGATACCGAAAAATACGCCGCATTCGATATGTGGCACGGCGCGGAAAGCGAATATGACGACTACCGCACCGTCGCACAACAAAGCGAATCCGACCGAAGGTTGCAAAACGACGAAGACTTTTTCTGCATCGGCAAACACATTGAGCGCGACGATTTGGGCAAGCAGGATGTAGCAAAATGGATAGCCGAAATGGTGGAAGATTTACTGCCGCTTTACGAAGCCTGTCACGGCAAATGATTCAGAAAACTGACGGGTACGAATGCCCGTCTTATACACCAATCCAACCCGGAGGTCGTCTGAAAATCAGCTTCAGGACATTTCAGACGACCTGATTTCCAAAGTGAACAAAATGACCGAAACCCAATCCCTAGAACTCGCCAAAGCGTTGATTTCCCGCCCGTCCGTTACCCCCGACGACCGAGATTGCCAAAAACTGCTTGCCGAACGCCTGCACAAAATCGGTTTTGCGGCTGAAGAACTCCATTTCGGCGACACCAAAAACATCTGGTTGCGACGCGGCACGAAAGCTCCTGTCGTCTGTTTTGCAGGGCATACCGACGTTGTGCCGACAGGTCCTGTTGAAAAATGGGATTCGCCCCCGTTCGAACCGACCGAGCGCGACGGAAGATTATACGGGCGCGGCGCGGCGGACATGAAAACCAGCATCGCCTGTTTCGTTACCGCCTGCGAACGCTTTGTTGCCGAACATCCCGACCATCAAGGCAGCATTGCACTCTTGATTACTTCCGACGAAGAGGGCGATGCACTGGACGGCACGACCAAAGTCGTCGATGTGTTGAAAGCACGCGGAGAGTTGATTGACTACTGCATCGTCGGCGAACCGACCGCCGTGGACAAATTGGGCGATATGATTAAAAACGGCCGGCGCGGTTCGCTGTCGGGCAATCTGACCGTCAAAGGCAAGCAAGGGCATATCGCCTATCCGCATTTGGCGGTGAATCCCGTGCATACTTTTGCCCCGGCCTTGTTAGAGTTGACGCAGGAAGTTTGGGACGAAGGCAACGAATACTTCCCGCCGACCAGCTTTCAAATTTCCAATATCAACGGCGGCACAGGCGCGACCAACGTCATTCCGGGCGAGCTGAACGTCAAATTCAATTTCCGCTTCTCCACAGAGTCCACCGAAACAGGGCTGAAACAACGCGTCCACGCCATTTTGGACAAACACGGCGTGCAATACGATTTGCAGTGGTCGTGTTCGGGACAGCCCTTCCTGACCCACGCGGGCAAACTGACCGACGTGGCACGCACCGCCATTGCCGAAACCTGCGGCGTTGAGGCCGAATTGTCCACCACCGGCGGCACTTCGGACGGACGCTTCATTAAAGCCATTGCGAAAGAACTCATCGAATTAGGCCCGTCCAATGCCACCATCCACCAAATCAACGAAAATGTGCGGCTGGACGATATTCCGAAGCTGTCGGCGGTGTATGAGAGGATATTGGCGCGGTTGTTGGCTGAAAAGGCCGTCTGAAAAGAAGATGGGCTGGTTGTCGGATATGGATGTCCGACAATCTGATTAGACCCAACATGAGTTTGAGATAACGCATTGATTTTTATGTAGAGCGATTTATTTGAACGGTAATCCATTCCCTCTCCCGTGGGAGAGGGTTAGGGAGAGGGCATTGGGACGGCAACGGAAATATTGTCTGTATCTGCCACGTTTTACCCTCCCTCCGACCCTCCCCACAGGGGAGGGAGCTAAGTTGCAGGCACACCGACGGAATATGGTTGAAACCCTGCCCTTCAGGGCAGTAGAATTTTGGTTTATTTTTTGGGAAGTAACCCCTTCCAAATCAGGGTAAACAGGGCTGCGCCTTATGTGCGGCCCTGTGTGTTGAAACATTGAGGAATATAACCGTGCCGTCAAATTACTTTCATACGCGTGAACGATTGGGTGCTTTAGGCGGCATCGTGCAACATCATACCGCCTTGTACCGCAGCGTGGCGGTATATGAACCGACCGTGGTTATCGTGCGGCGCGGATGCAAGAAGCTGCGGTGGGCGGGGCGCGAATTGAGGATTGCGGCGGGTGAGGCTGTCGGCTTGGCAGGCGGGCAGACGTTTGACGTCATCAATATTCCCGATTCAGACGGCCTCTATCAGGCGCAATGGATTGCTTTCGAACAGGAAACCGTAGAAAGGTTCGCCGCACAATACGGGACGGCGCAGGCAGTGTGCGATGCGGTGAAGCTGCCGCACCCCGGGCGTATGGGCGCGGCGTTTGATTATGCGGCTGCGGTACTGGCGGATGAAGAAGTGCCGCACAATGCGGCGGAGGCCGCGCTTTGCGGCGTGTTGGCGTGGTTGCAGCATGACGGCATCGGTTTTGCCGTGTACGGAGGCGTCAACCTGATGCGGCAAATCCGCAAACTGATTACTGCCGATATGGCTGCGGACTGGTCGTCGGCAATGCTGGCGCAGCGGCTTAATTGCAGCGAGGCCGCGTTGCGGCGGCGGTTGGCGCGGCAGGACACGAATTTCCGTACGCTGCTGACGGATGTACGCATGATGCGCGCGCTGACGCTGTTGCAGGTTACGCAATGGTCGGTAGCGCAGATTGCCGGCGCGGTTGGCTATGACTGCCCGTCCCGTTTCAGCGCGCGCTTCAAAGAGCTGTTCGGTTGCGTACCGTCGGTGGTCCGCTCGGAAGCGGAGCCGGCGGCATATCGGCGCACGGGGCAGGTCAGCGTCGGTGTTCGACCGTGAATTTCGCTTCGCCCAAGCTGTTTGCCTTAGTGGAGAAACCGACCAGCACGGGTGTGGATTCGGCGGTGATGTTCGGCAGCTTGGCGACTTTCAGCGCGGTAAGCGTGAATTCGTAGCGGTGTTTCCTGCCTTCGGGAGGACACGCGCCGCCGTAGCCCGGCGCGCCGAAGTCCGTGCGGGTTTGCAGCGCGCCTTTGGGCGGCCTGCCTCATTGTGCGGTAATGCCTGCGGGCAGGCGGCGGACATCGGCGGGAATGTCGGCGACCACCCAGTGCATCCGGTCCAGACCGATCGGCGCGTCTTTATCGTAAACGGTCAGGACGAAACTTTTTGTCCCTGCGGGCGGGTTTTTCCACGACAGCGCGGGCGAAGCATTGCCGCCCGAACAGCCGAAGCCGTAAGGCGCGCTCAAAAGCTGGTTTTGCGTGAAGCCGCCGTCTTCGGACGGGTTGTCGAATTGCAGCGTGAATGCGCCCCCGGCAAAGGCAGCGGTTGAAAAAGCCAGCAGTACGGCGGAGAGGATGCGGGTTTGCATAGATGATTCCTTTGCTTGATGAATAAGCGGATTCATTATAGGCTGTCAACGGCGGCAGGAATGTGCCGAAACGGTTGGATGATGTGCCGGAATGCGCAAATGCAAAAATCGTGGTTTCAGACGACCCTTTGAAGGCCGTCTGAAATTTTTCATAGGGCGACGCTTTATGTGTCGTCCTGTGTGTTGAAACATTCCTTTCCCTGATGCTTTGGAAATATTGTATATTTAGGCATTGCCGCAACCAGACCCTCAAGGTTTCCGCCGCAGCCTGTTCCTGTACCGGCGTGCGGGAATGGCGGAAATCGGGGATTTCGCCGTCAAATTTATGATAGGGATACGGAGCAAACGAATGATTACCCTGCCTTCCTTAAACAATCTGCCGTCAAAATGGGATGAAATCCGCCATTGCCTCGAAACCCGGGTTTTTGAGTGCGGCGTTATGCCGTATCCCAATCTGACGGAATGCGAAGCCGGGCAGTTCGAGCGGGATTTTTGGGACAATATCGGCTACGCGCCTGAAGAATATGTCCGTATCCGCCGCGCCATCCGTCTGTTGGAATTACGTTATCCCGACAGCTTGAACGAGCTGGTGTGTGCCGCCATTGCCACGCCTTTGGGCGAGATGTTGGCGGTGTTCGGCGTTAAGGGATTGTGCCTGCTGGAGTTTGTCGGACAGAAGTATTTGGAACAGGAAATTGCCGCCGTCCAAAAAGCCTTGCGCGGACGGTTTGTGTTTCGGGAAGACGGGCGGATGCAATTTTTGCGTCAGGAATTGGATTTGTATTTCCAATGCCGTCTGAAAACCTTTGCCACGCCCTTGGAAATGATTGGTACGGCGTTTCAAAAACAGGCGTGGGACGTGCTTTTGGCGATTCCTTACGGCGAAACGCGCAGTTATAAGGAGCAGGCGCAGCGTTTGGGCAACCCCAAAGCCGTCCGCGCCGTTGCCGCCGCCAACGGGCAGAACAAGGTGTCTGTCATGATTCCCTGCCACCGCGTCATTGGCAGCGACGGCAAACTGACCGGCTACGCGGGCGGGTTGAACCGCAAACAGTTTTTACTGGCTTTGGAACGCGGCGAAGTTCAGACGGCATTGTTTTAAGCGGGGAAATGCAGAACGGCTCATCGGGCTTAAATATGGTGTGATGACGGCTGTGAAAATTCATACAACGGCAATCCTTTTAAGGCATCGGTCTTAATGTCTTTCTGATTCATATGCTTGTCGTTTTGTCGCCCATTTTTCCAAAATTAAGGATTGACACATTTTTTCCGGACGCTATAATACGCCCCATTCCCCGATAGCTCAGTCGGTAGAGCGACGGACTGTTAATCCGCAGGTCCCTGGTTCGAGCCCAGGTCGGGGAGCCAGAATTTTGAAGCCCAAACTTGAATGTTCGGGCTTTTTCACATTTGCACGTCCGGCGCTCGGAATGCGGCGAGATAGGTTTTCCAACGGTTTCGCGGTAAAATTCTGCCTGTCTGATTTCGGTTTCGTTTTATGTCTATCAAAATCCTGATTATTTCTCCCAGTTGGATAGGCGACTGCGTGATGACCCAGCCCTTGTTCCGCCGTTTGAAGAAACTTCATCCCGGTTGCACGATTGATGTGTTCGCACCGAAGTGGTCGATGGCGGTGTTCGAGCGTATGCCGGAAGTGAATGAGATTCTTGAAAATCCGTTCGGACACGGTGCGTTGGAGCTGAAACGCCGTTGGCGGGTCGGCAGGGAGTTGGGACGGCGCGGATACGACAGGGTTATCGTGTTGCCGGGTTCTTTGAAGTCGGCAGTCATCGCGCTGGCAACGGGCATCGGAAAAAGAACGGGTTATGTCGGCGAAAGCCGTTATTTTCTGTTGAACGATATACGCAGGCTGGATAAGGAACGTCTGCCTTTGATGGTGGACCGATATACGGCTCTCGCGCATCAGAGTCAGGAAGATTTTGACGGGCATTCGGGATTCCCCGAGTTTTCCATTGATGAACGGCGGCGGGAAATTTCTATTGAAACTTTCGGTTTGAATCTTGGAAAGCCTGTTCTGGCTTTTTGCCCGGGTGCGGAATTCGGGCCGGCAAAGCGTTGGCCGGCAAGGCATTTTGCCGAGTTGGGCAAACACTATTCGGAGGCGGGTTGGCAGGTTTGGTTGTTCGGTTCGCAAAAAGATAATGAAATCGCCGAAGAAATCAACTGCCTTTCAGACGGCATGTGTGTCAATTTGTGCGGCAAAACCGATTTGTCGCAGGCAATGGATTTGCTGTCGTTGGCGGACACGGTCGTGTGCAACGACAGCGGGCTGATGCATTTGGCGGCTGCTTTGGGCAGGAAGGTAGTGGCGGTTTACGGTTCTTCCAGCCCGACGCATACGCCGCCTTTGAGCGACAGGGCGAAAATCGTCAGCCTGCACTTGGAATGTTCGCCCTGTTTCAAACGTGAATGCCCGTTGGGGCATACCGACTGCCTCAACAGGCTGTATCCCGAGAAGATTGTGCAGGCGGTTGAAGAGGCGGTATGATGGCTTCTGTTTTCGGATTTATACCGTCTGACGGCGGATATTGATAGGATGTTTATGGCTATTGCGAACAATAAAAAAGCATTTCACGATTTTTTCATTGAAGACCGGATTGAAGCCGGTTTGGTCTTGGAAGGCTGGGAAGTCAAAGCAATCCGCGCCGCGCGCGTACAGCTTAAAGAGAGTTATATCTATTGGAAAAAAGATGCGTTTTATCTGGTCGGCTGCCATATTACGGCTTTGCCTACGGCTTCGACACACATCAAACCGGATGCCGTACGTCCGCGCAAACTGTTATTAAAACAGTCGGAAATCAATAAGTTAATCGGAAAAACCGAACGTGCAGGTTACACCATCGTGCCGCTGGATTTGCATTTTTCACGCGGAAAAATCAAGATGGAAATCGGTTTGGCAAAAGGTAAGAAACAGCACGATAAACGACAAAGTATGAAGGAAGCCGACTGGAAACGCGAGAAACAGCGGTTGATTAAGCATACGCGCTGATTGTGGAAACAATGCTTCAGACGGTACGGGCAAGGCTGCCGCCTGATGCGTAAACGTTCTACACCTAAACCAGCATCCGCTTTAATCAGCACGGCATGATGCCCCAAACCTTCGTCAAAGGTTTGAGCAATTTGATGATAAATTGGCATTAGCCAAGGGTAAAGTGCGGTCATTTTTCCTGAAATTTTTGTAAATAACGAGGGCAATTATACACATTTTCAAACCGGCTTGACAAAATAGCAAAAAGCAAACGTTTACTTTTAATAAATAAGAAATAAATAGAGAAAATTTGAACTAAATGACATTTTTTGTTCAGTTTTATGCTAAAATCCACGCCCTATTTATTTTTACTTGACAAAGGAAAATTTATTATGAAACTCGAAGCAAGCAAGCAGAAGTTTAAAAAATCATTTATTATAAGTCTATTTTTTTCTATTCTTTAATACCTCTCCGCTTTTGGCTGTTGATTATGTTTACGACAAAACCAAGCTCACTGATGATGAAATTATCCGCTTAAAAAAAACTCCGCGATAGAAATAGTGAATATTGGAAAGAAGAAACTTATCACATAAAAAGTAACGGGCGAACTTATCCAAACATTCCCGCATTATTCCCTAAACATCCTTTCGATCCATTCGAAAACATCAACAACTCAAAAAAGATTTCTTTTTATGACAAGGAATACACTGAAGATTACCTTGTTGGCTTCGCCCGAGGTTTCGGGGTTGAAAAAAGAAATGGGGAAGAAGAAAAACCACTCCGGCAATATTTTAAGGACTGTGTAAATACTGAGAATTCCAATAATGATAATTGTAAAATTTCATCCTTCGGAAACTATGGCCCAATATTAATAAAGAGCGATATTTTCGCCTTAGCATCACAAATAAAAAATAGCCATATCAACAGCGAAATTTTATCTGTAGGTAATTATATCGAATGGCTTCGCCCAACACTTAATAAGCTTACTGGTTGGCAAGAGCATCTATATGCTGGTTTAGATCCATTCCACTATATTGAGGTTACAGACAACTCGCACGTTATCGGACAAACGATTGATTTGGGAGCATTAGAATTAACAAATTCTCTATGGGAACCCCGTTGGAACTCTAATATTGATTATTTAATAACAAAAAATGCTGAAATTCGTTTCAACACTAAAAATGAAAGTTTACTCGTAAAAGAAGATTATGCTGGCGGAGCTCGTTTTCGTTTTGCTTACGATCTAAAAGATAAAGTCCCTGAAATACCAGTTTTAACTTTTGAAAAAAATATAACTGGCACATCAGATATTATTTTTGAGGGAAAAGCGTTGGATAATTTGAAACACCTAGACGGGCATCAAATTGTCAAAGTAAATGACACCGCAGATAAAGATGCCTTTAGACTTTCCAGTAAATACCGAAAGGGAATTTATACGCTCTCTTTACAACAACGCCCAGAGGGCTTTTTTACCAAAGTGCAAGAACGCGATGATATTGCGATTTATGCACAACAGGCTCAAGCCGCCAATACCTTATTCGCCTTGCGTTTGAACGACAAAAACAGTGATATTTTCGACCGCACTTTACCACGCAAAGGCTTGTGGTTGCGTGTGATTGACGGACATTCCAACCAATGGGTGCAAGGCAAAACAGCACCTGTAGAAGGCTATCGAAAAGGTGTGCAACTCGGCGGCGAGGTGTTCACATGGCAAAACGAAAGTAATCAACTTTCTATTGGCTTAATGGGCGGACAAGCAGAACAACGCAGCACTTTCCGCAATCCGGATACAGACAATCTTACAACGGGAAATGTGAAAGGCTTTGGTGCGGGCGTTTACGCCACTTGGCATCAGCTTCAGGACAAACAGACAGGTGCGTATGTTGATAGCTGGATGCAATATCAACGTTTCCGCCACCGCATTAACACTGAATATGCTACAGAACGTTTTACTTCAAAAGGTATTACTGCCTCAATTGAAGCGGGTTACAATGCGTTATTGGCGGAACACTTCACTAAAAAGGGCAACAGCCTTCGTGTTTACCTACAACCACAGGCGCAATTGACTTATTTGGGGGTAAACGGAAAATTCAGCGATAGCGAAAATGCCCAAGTGAATTTGCTTGGCTCCCGCCAATTACAAAGCCGAGTGGGCGTTCAAGCTAAAGCGCAATTTGCTTTCACTAATGGCGTCACTTTCCAACCATTTGTTGCTGTCAATTCAATCTACCAACAAAAACCTTTCGGTGTGGAAATAGACGGGGATCGTCGAGTGATAAACAATAAGACGGTAATTGAAACTCAATTAGGTGTAGCAGCGAAAATCAAATCTCACTTAACCTTGCAAGCCTCATTCAACCGCCAAACAAGCAAACATCATCACGCTAAACAAGGTGCGTTGAATTTACAGTGGACGTTTTAAGTTAAATTGTAACAAAATAAAATCGGCAGGGAAATTCACTGCCGATTTTATTATTTTAAAAGTGCGGTCATTTTTCGTGTAATTTCCACCAATTTTTACCGCACTTTCAATTTCAGCTTGAACAAGTTCAATAGTCTGCTCTGCATTAATTACGACTGCTTTTGGATTATCTTTTACTAATTCTAAATAGCGTGCTCGAGTGCGATGGAAAAAATCTAAATCCATTTGCTCAATACGGTCTAACTCGCCACGTCCACGAGCTCGCGCTAAACCGACAATCGGATCTATTGTCCTTTTCTTTGTTGTGTATGCAAATCAGAAATGCCGGTTACGGAAGCAGTTTGCCAGGATTCATAATGTTATATGGATCAAGGTGTTGTTTGATGCTTTTCATCAGGGCAATTTCAGAGGGCGTGCGGACAGCGGGCAGCCATTGTTTTTTGATGATACCTATGCCGTGTTCGGCGGCAATCGTGCCGTTGCGGGCAAGGACGTTGCGATAGACTGTGCTGTTGATGTCGTTTTCGTAACGGTAAACTTCATTGCTGAGGATTTCGGGCGGAAAAGTATTGTAGTGCAGGCTGCCGTCGCCCAGATGTCCGAAGCAGACGATTTGTATGCCTTTAAAATTCTGTTCCAAATCTTTGGCGCACCGGCGGACAAAGTCGGCAACGCGCCCGATAGGAACGGCAATATCGTGTTTGATGCTGGTGCCCAGTTTGCGTTGGGAGGCGGAGATGTTTTCGCGCAACGCCCACATATGGATACGTTCTTGTTCGCTTTGCGCCAATACGCTGTCGGTAAATCCTTTTTTATAAAGAAATTCGACAAGCCGATCATCAAGATTGCTGTCGGGTAATGAGTCGGTCAACTCAAGTAAAATATGCCATTCTGAATGTGTCGGCAGGGGGAGTTTGCTGAATTCGGAAGACAACTCGGCGGCAAAACGGCCGATCAGTTCAAAACTGCATAAGCGTTCGGCAAAGTGCGCTTGGGTTTCGGTCAGCAGGCGGACGGCGGATTCGATGTCGGGAATGCCGACCCATGCCGTTGCCTTGTCCGAGGGACGGGCAAAAAGCTTGAGCGTGGCGGCAGTGATGATGCCCAGTGTGCCTTCGCTGCCGATAAACAGATGGCGCAGGTCGTAGCCGGTGGTGTTTTTATGCAGGGGATGGAGATGGGAAACCAGTTCGCCGTTGGGGAGGACGACTTCCAAACCGATAACCAGGTCGCGCATCGTGCCGTAACGCAATACGTTCAAACCTCCGGCATTGCAGGCGATGTTGCCGCCGATTTGGCACGAGCCTTCGCTGGCGAGACTGAGTGGGAACAGCCTGTTTGAGGCTTCGGCTGCCTGTTGGACGGTTTGGAGTACGGAACCTGCTTCGACGGTTATGCAGTTGTCTGACAAATTGATGCTGCGGATGCGGTTGAGTTTGGAAAGGTTCAGCAATACGCCGTTTTCCGATACTGCCGCGCCGCACAAACCGGTATTGCCGCCTTGCGGCGTAACCGGAATGCGGTGTTCGTAACAAAAACGCATAATGGTTTGCACGCTTTCAACGCTGCGCGGCTGCAAAATGATGTCTGGTGCAGACGTAAAGCGGTTGCGCTGATCTTTTAAAAGCGTCGGAGAAGGTTCGGCAATTTCATCTGCCGGCAGGAGTCGGGAAAATTCGGTATGAAGGTCAGGCATGTTTGTCGGAAGGGTAGGGAGAAGATTGAGGAAGGGAATCTGATGCCGTCTGAAAAATCAAAAAAGCAGGATACTGAACGTATCCTGCTTTTTTGCAAGCGGAAAATGCTTATTTTGCAGCTTCGGCAGCAGGAGCTTCAGCGGCAGGTGCTTCGGTAGCAGCAGCTTCGGCGGCAGGTGCTTCGGTAGCAGCAGCTTCGGCGGCAGGAGCTTCAGCAGCGGGAGCTTCGGCGGCAGGTGCTTCGGCGGCGGGAGCTTCGGCGGCAGGTGCTTCGGCGGCAGGTGCTTCGGCAGCAGGTGCCTCGGTAGAGGAAGCCTCAGCAGCAGGAGCTTCAGCGGCTTTTTCTCCGCCGCAGGCAGCCAAAGCCAAAGACAACAAAGCAGCGGCAAACAGGGATTTTTTCATTTTAGTAACCTTTAAAATCAATTTAAATTATTGAAACAAATAGGTCTTTTTCGACCATACTACAAACCGGGTTGGAAATTCATCGCTGAATTTGCGTAATTATGCACCATGGAATAAGGGATTGCAATGTCGTACAGATGGGAAAAAGGTTTGAATGAAAAGTTTTCTGGCGGGCGGATTGATAAATCCTGTAAAACGGTTTTGCTGTTAAAAATCCGATAGGGATAAATATTATAGAGATTAATATAATTCAGTATCTTGTATGATTTATTAAGGCAGATTGGGGAAGTCGGCAGATGGGTCGGAATGGTTTTTGAGAGTGTTGTAAAAAATTTACACTGCAATAAAATAACAAAAATTTACATTGAAATATGTGCCGTACAGTTTATGAACAGGTTAACGGTAATCGGCCGGCGCGGCGGTTGTGTTAGAATGCGCCTGTAATCAATCTGCTGTTCCTGAAAGGACAAATATGGCTATTGCAAAAAATTCCGTGGTTTCGCTGCATTATGAGATGTATGATGCCAACAATCAGCTTTTGGATAAAACCGAAGAACCGATTGCGTATCTGCACGGCGGTTACGACGGCATTTTCCCTTTGGTGGAAGAGGCGTTGCACGGTAAGGATGCCGGCGATACGGTCGATGTGGCGCTTTCGTCCGACGATGCGTTCGGCGAGCAGGATTCGGAGTTGGTCCGTATTGAAGATGCGGGCGCGTTCCCTGTTGAAGTCGAAGTCGGCATGATGTTTGAAGCCGACGATCCTGAAACCGGCGATGTTGTCGTCTATCGTGTAACCGATGTTGCCGACGGCAAGGCGGTGGTGGACGGCAACCATCCTTTGGCAGGCATGAAAATCCGCTTTAAAGCTACGGTTGAAAGCGTGCGCGATGCATCCGATGAGGAAATCGCACACGGTCATGTCCACGGTTCGCACGGTCATTACCACCACTGATTGCCGGCAGCTTGGAGGTATCTGATGCCGTCTGAAAAGGGTTTGTTCCGTTTCAGACGGCATTTTGTTTGATGGATGGAGAAGGTATGTCGGTTGGGCATTATGAGAATTTTCCCGTCGGTTCGCTGGTTTTGCCGCGCAGGTTGAGGAAGCCGGTTCATGCGGTGTATGCGTTTGCACGGACGGCGGACGATATGGCGGACGAGGGCAGTATGCCGTCTGAAGCCAGGTTGTCGGGGTTGGAGGGTTTGCGGCGCGAGTTGGACGTGTTGGCATCGGGCGGCCGGTCGGCGCATCCTTTGATTGCACGATTGGATGCCGAGGCGGTTGTGCCGTTCGGTTTGGATTTGCAGCCGTTTTATGATCTGCTCTCGGCGTTTTCGCAGGATGTGGTTAAAACGCGGTACGCGCATTTCGGCGATCTGACCGATTATTGCCGGCGTTCCGCCAACCCTGTCGGACGCATTATGCTGGCTTTATACGGGAAAACGGATGCGGTGTGCGTAGCGCAAAGCGACGGTATTTGTACGGCTTTGCAACTGGTGAATTTTTGGCAGGATGTAGCTGTGGATTGGCAAAAGGGCAGGGTTTATATCCCGCAGGACGATTTGTTGAAATTCGGTGTTTCTGAGGAACAGATCGCAGCAGGACGGGCGGATGCGGCGTTTCAGCGGCTGATGGCGTATGAGTGCCGGCGTGCATTCCGTATGCTGAAGGCGGGTTCGCCTTTGGCGCGCGAATTGAAAGGGCGTATCGGTTTGGAACTCCGTATGATTGTGTTGGGGGCGCAGTTGATTTTGCAGAAACTGGACGCGTGCCGATACGATGTGTTTGCACAACGCCCCGTTTTGGATAAGAAGGATTGGTTGATTATGTTGAAACGCGCGTTGTGGAAATGATTGGGGGAAAATGAATGCCGTCTGAAAGGGGTTGTTCCGCTTCAGACGGCATTTTGCAGGCGGTCGGTATGGTCAGGCGATTTCATGCGGGTTTAACCTGGCTTGATCCTCTGCACCCAAGCCGATGAGTTTGCGCAGTCGGGTCATGTAGAAATTGACATCCAAACCGGTGCCGTAGCGTTGCGCCGTCCACAGTGTTTCCGCCAGTGCCTCCATCATTTCGTGTTCGGCTTCCGGCCAGCCGCGTTTGGCGCACAGGGTGTCGTGGATGGCGCGTATGCCGTGCGGCTGGTCTATGCCCGCCTGTTCTTGGACGGACAAATGCAGCGACATATGCAGGAAGGGGTTGCTTTCGCCGTTTTCGGGCAGCCAGTCGGTGTCCAGATGGTCTTCGATGCGTTCGAGATAACGGTGGTATTCGGGATGGGCTTCGACAATGCGGAGGGCTTTCTGTTCCAACGCGCCCAATTGCAGCGGATTGAGCCGCTGCTGCCACACGCGGGCGAAAAAGCGGCGGACATCGTGGGTATTGACATCGTACATGGCGGGTCCGATAAGATGTTTATGGAAATAGGTTCGGATAATGGCGGGTTTTACATAAATTAAATCCTACCGTCAACCTTACCATTTATAATGCGGACAAATTATTTGTCTGAAACGGATTCGATTATGAAAAAACTGATTTGCCTGTTCGCCGTATTTTTGATGTTGTGCGGACGGGCTTTCGCGCTGGATGCGAACGATCTGCTGCCGCCGGAAAAGGCATTCGTGCCGGAGCTTACTGTTGCCGACGACGGCGTGAACGTCCGTTTCAGGATTGCCGACGGATACTATATGTATCAGGCGAAAATCGTCGGCAAGACCGATCCGGCGGATTTGTTGGGACAGCCTTCTTTCAGTAAGGGCGAAGAGAAGGAAGACGAGTTTTTCGGCAGGCAGACGGTTCACCATCACGAGGCGCAGGTTGCCTTTCCTTATGCAAAGGCTGTCGGCGAACCGTATAAATTGGTTTTGACCTATCAGGGCTGTGCCGAAGCCGGCGTGTGCTATCCGCCCGTGGATACCGAGTTTGATATTTCCGGCAACGGCACTTACCATCCGCAAACCGACGAACCGGCATCCGCCAAAGACCGTTTTTTGCAGCCTTCCTCTCAAAACGGCAGCGGGGCGTTGCCGCCCCCGAAGGGGGACGAGGGCGGCGACGGCCGTTTCAAGCTGTCTTGGGATACGCTCAACGCCAATCTTTTGGCGTTTTTTCTCGCCGGTTTGGGCCTGAGTTTTACCGCTTGTATGTATCCCCTGCTGCCGATTGTGTCCAGTATCGTGGTCGGTGACAAAAAGGCGGGCAAGGCGCGGGCGTTTGTGCTGTCCGTCGTTTATGTTCAGGGTTTGGCTCTGACTTATACGCTGGTCGGCATTGTTGCCGGACTGACGGGCGCGCTGCTGACCGTATGGTTGCAGCAGGCTTGGGTCGTGTTGGCGGCATCGGCTTTGATGGTCGTCTTGGCGCTGTCTATGTTCGGGCTGTTCAACATCCAGCTTCCCAACGCCGTACAGTCATATTTCCAAAACCAGAGCAGCAGGCTCTCCGGCGGTAAAATCGTTTCCGTCTTTATTATGGGCATTCTGTCCGCACTGATTGTCGGACCGTGCGTCGCCCCGCCGCTGGCGTTTGCCTTGGGCTATATCGGTCAGACGGGCGATGCGGTTTTGGGCGGTTTGGCACTTTACACTTTGGCGTTGGGCACCGGCGTGCCGCTGATTGCCATCGGCACGTTCGGAGGACATATCCTGCCTAAGGCGGGCGATTGGATGAATGCCGTCAAATACGCTTTCGGCTTTATCCTGCTTGCCGTCGCCGTTTACCTCGCCACGCCGCATTTGCCCTATTATCTCGTCGTCGCGCTGTACACGCTGCTGATGCTGGTTCCTGCCTTTATGCTGCTGGTCAACGGACGCAGGCAGAAACGCCGTCCGAAAGCTGTGGCATTCGCATTGGGCAGCATATTGCTGATAGGCGGCGCGTGGTTCGGCTGGCAGGGCGCAAACGGCAAAACGACCGCGCTGCACCATTTCTTGACCCTCAATCCGCCGGCCGAAGCAGGCAAATTTTCGGAACACGGCAAAATGTTTGCCGATACTGCCGCGCTGAAGGCAGCGATGGATACGGCGTTGAAAGAACATCCCGACAAACCTGTCGTTTTGGATTTTTATGCCGACTGGTGCATTTCCTGCAAAGAAATGGCGGTTTACACGCTCAATCAGCCGGAAGTGCATCAGGCAGTCGATATGGAACGCTTTTTCCAGATCGACGTAACCGCCAACACGCCCGAACATCAGGCGTTGTTGAAAGAATACGGTCTGTTCGGGCCGCCGGGCGTGTTTGTCGTCCGCGCCGACGGCAGCCGCAGCGAGCCGCTGCTGGGTTTTGTCAAAGCAGACAAGTTTATCGAGTGGTATGAACAAAACCGCTGATTCCGATGTTTCAAATGCCGTCTGAAGTTCTCAGACGGCATTTTTGTCAGACAGGAAAACGGCAATATCCGCTATACACACGGAAGCAGTCCAAAGATGTGAAAACCGTGTGTATAAGTCGGTTTGCGTATTGAAATTAAAAGATAAAAATACGATGATTAAAAAATAGGCATAAGAAAAGATAAACACAGCCGGTGTTTGCCGGTGTGTGTATCTTTTGTGGAAAAACATCTTAATGCCATGTATTTTATGGAAAATAATAACATGATTAAAAAATAGTCAATCATTAAGGTTCAGGTAGGCGGCTGCAACCGTCAATGTCTGAAAAGAGGTAGTGCTGTTTAAGCATGGAAAGCCGGATATAGTGGATTAACAAAAATCAGGACAAGGCGACGAAGCCGCAGACAGTACAAATAGTACGGCAAGGCGAGGCAACGCTGTACCGGTTTAAATTTAATCCACTATAAAAAAACTGCCTCCGTTTCCGGAGGCAGTTCGCGTGAGGATAAAACCTTACAGACCGCTCAAACGGGCGGTATCGTGGGCAATCATCAGCTCTTCGTTGGTCGGAATGACCACGGCAACGGCTTTGCTGTCGGCAGTGGTAATCACGCCGGCGTTGCCGAAGCGGGCTTTCAGGTTGGCTTCTTGGTCGATGTTCAGACCGAGGAAGCCCAAGTAGCCGATTACGCGTTCGCGGATGATGTCGGAGTTTTCGCCGATACCGCCGGTAAAGACCAGTGCGTCCAAGCCGCCTGCGGCAACCGCCATACTGCCGATGTATTTGGCAAGGCGGTAGATAAACATATCCAAGGCCAATTTCGCGCCTTTATGCCCCTTGGCGGCTTCTTCTTCAATGGTGCGGCAGTCGTTGGACAGGCCGGAAATGCCGAGCAGGCCGGATTTTTTGTTCAGCATGTCGGTGATTTGGGCAATGGTCATATTGGCGTTTTCGGCGAGGAAGCCGAATACGGAAGGATCGATGTCGCCGCTGCGCGTACCCATTACCAGCCCTTCCAGCGGGGTCAGGCCCATACTGGTGTCGCGCGATTCTCCGTTGGCGACGGCGGTGATGGATGCGCCGTTGCCCAAGTGGGCAATGACCATACGCAGGTCTTTTTTGTCTTTGCCGAGGAAGTGCGCGGTTTCGTCGGCAACGAAGCGGTAGCTGGTACCGTGCGCGCCGTAGCGGCGCAGGCCGTATTTTTCATACAACTCCTGCGGAACGGCGTATTTGTAGGCGACTTCGGGCATGGTTTGGTGGAAGGAGGTATCGAATACGACGACGTTGGGCAGGCCTTTGAAAATGCTTTGCGCGGCACGCAGGCCCAAGAGGTGGGCGGGATTGTGCAGAGGAGCCAGCGGGATGCATTTTTCGATGCCGGCGATGACTTCGTCGTCAACGAGGATGGATTCGTTGTACAGTTCGCCGCCGCTGACGACGCGGTGGCCGATGGCGCCGATGCGGCTGTCGAGGCCGTGGGCTTCGAGTTCTTCCATCAGGGCTTCGACCGCGCCGGTGTGGTCGGGGTGTGCGGACAGATCGACTTTGTGTTTTTCGCCGTTTACTTTGAATGTAATGTAGGCATCGGGCAGGTTGAGTTTTTCGGCAAGGCAGCTCAGCAGGACTTCGCCGCTGCCGTTATCCAGGACCGCGCCTTTGAGGGACGAGCTGCCGCAGTTCAAAACCAAGATCAATTTTTGGGACATTTTCTTACTCCGGAAAGTTTCAGACGGCATTGGAATCGGACACGGATACTAATCGGATTCGTGCCGAATCCGCTTTGCTTTCCTTGACGGGAAAGTAGTGGAGCCGTCTGAAACGGTTGATAAAAGAAGCAGGCTATTCTAGCAAAAAATCTTTGCAATTGCTTGGCTTAATCGGGCGTTTGCGTGAAAATGGCGGAAGTCGGGTATTTTGACGGAAAAAAGGGGGATATGCGGTTTGCCGGTGTTTTCGGCTGGGGGAGGGAGAATTTCTTTGCATTTTTCCCGTCCAAACTGGTACATTCGCCCTGTTTTTAGTTGATGCCCTCTGAAAAAAGGCGGGTGGGGAATTTATGCATTATTTCAGTATTCATGACCAATCGGGACGGCATATAGGCTTTTTCATCCTTCTTGCCGACGACGAATCGGAAGCACGGCTGCAGAGCGGGCGTTTTGCCGTTAAATTGGAAGATGGGACGGGCAACCATGTCCTGTCGCCGTTCGGTCAGACGGAAATTCCCCAATATTGGCGCGTGGTCAAAGACCGTATCGAGCTGTTTTTTGACGAAGCCCCCGTCGGAACTTTGCGTAACGAATATCTGACCGTGTCAGGGCAGACTTTTGTTTTGAACGATTTGATAGGGAATATGTGATGGAAAGTATGTTTATTCTGGTGCCCATCAGCATTATTTTGGCATTTGTCATCGGCTGGTTTTTCTGGTGGTCGGGCAAAAACGGACAGTTTGACGATTTGGAAGGACCGGCGCACCGCATTTTGATGGATGATGATTCGACAAGTAAACTGATTGAAAAAGAGAAGGAAAACGATGGACGCTAAAAAAGGCGGTTTGGGACTGGTTAAAAGCCGCCGTTTCGGGCCTCTTTTCGCTACGCAGTTTCTCGGCGCGTTCAATGACAATGTGTTCAAAACCGCGCTGTTTGTGATGATCGGGTTTTACGGTTTGGGGCAAAACGGCGTTCTGCCTGCCGGACAGATGTTGAACTTGGGCGCACTGCTGTTTATTTTGCCGTATTTCCTGTTTTCCGCGCTGTCGGGGCAGTTGGGTAACAAATTCGACAAGGCCGTTTTGGCGCGTTGGGTCAAGGTGCTGGAAATCATCATTATGGCGGTGGCGGCATACGGGTTTTATATCCGGTCAGCCCCGCTGCTCTTGCTCTGCCTGTTTTGCATGGGCGCGCAATCGACGCTGTTCGGCCCGCTTAAATATGCCATTCTGCCCGATTATCTCGACGACAACGAGCTGATGATGGGCAACAGCCTGATTGAATCCGGTACGTTTGTCGCCATCCTGTTTGGTCAGATTTTGGGAACGGCGGTTGCCGGCGCGCCGCCTTATATTGTCGGGATACTGGTTTTGCTGGTCGCCGTCGGAGGAACGGCCGGCAGCCTGTTTATGCCGTCCGTACCCGCCAAGGCTGCCGATACCCAAATCGAGTGGAATATTGTCCGTGGTACAAAATCCCTGCTGCGTGAAACGGTGCGGCACAATCCCGTTTTTACCGCCATTATCGGCATCTCGTGGTTTTGGTTTGTCGGCGCGGTTTATACCACGCAACTGCCGACCTTTACCCAAATCCATTTGGGCGGCAACGATAATGTTTTTAACCTGATGCTTGCTTTGTTTTCCATCGGTATTGCCGCCGGTTCGGTACTGTGTGCCAAGTTCGGCAGGGAACGGCTGATGTTGGCTTGGGTAACGGTTGGTGCGTTGGGTTTGACGGTTTGCGGCCTGGTTTTGGTGTGGCTGACGCACGGACACCGTTTTGAAGGGCTGAACGGCATTTTTTGGTTTTTATCGCAAGGATGGGCATACTCCGTGATGGCGGTGATGACGCTGATCGGCTTTTTCGGCGGATTTTTCTCCGTTCCGCTCTATACCTGGCTGCAAACCGCCAGCAGCGAGACTTTCCGCGCCCGCGCCGTTGCCGCCAACAATATCGTTAACGGCATCTTTATGGTTTCCGCCGCCGTTTTGAGCGCGGTATTGCTGTTTTTGTTTGACAGCATTTCCCTGCTGTATCTGATTGTCGCCTTGGGCAATATTCCGTTGGCGGTATTTTTGATTAAGCGCGAAAGGCGGTTTTTAGGCGCGGCGGCAATCAGGAAAAAACCTTGAATGCCGTCTGAAAAAATTGTCCCCAAAATACACAATCCGCCTGCCCAATGTTGTGAACACACTGTGAATAAGTGGGTTTGTGCATTGAAATGAAAACAGAAAAATACATTGCTTAAAAAATAATCAATTTACGAAGACAGAAGAAAGACACCGATATGATGACACGCCAAATCATCCTCGATACCGAAACCACCGGCCTGTATGCCGACGGCGGCGACCGTCTGGTCGAGTTTGCCGGTCTGGAAATGGTCAACCGCCAAATGACCGACAAAAACCTGCACCTCTATGTCCACCCCGAGCGCGATATGCCCGAAGAGGCGGCACGCGTCCACGGCTTGACGATACAGGTTTTGGAAGAGAAAAACGCGCCGCCGTTTGCAGAGGTCGGCAGGCAGATTGCCGATTTTCTGCGCGGTGCGGAACTGATTATCCACAATGCCAAATTCGATGTGGGCTTCCTCAATATGGAGTTCCGCCGGATGGGGCTGCCGACCGTCGAGGAACTCGGCTGCACCGTTACCGATACCCTGGCGATGGCGCGCGAAATGTTCCCCGGGCAGAAAGCCAGTCTGGATGCCCTGTGCAACCGTTTTTCCGTCGACCGCAGCAAGCGCGTCCTGCACGGCGCATTGATCGACTGCGAACTTTTGGGCGAAGTCTATCTGGCGATGACGCGGCGGCAATTCGACTTGATGGGGGAGACCGAGGAGGAAGAACCGACAGCCAAACCTGTTGCATCTGCCGAAATGAAACTCGGTGCCAAACTGAAAGTGATTAAGGCGGATGAAGCCGAACTGGCGGCGCACGAAGAATATCTTGACGGCTTGGGCGAAGCCTGTATTTGGCGTAAGGAAGCCGTGCCGTCTGAAAACGGCGGGGAAAACGCATGAAACGCAAAAATATCGCGCTGATTCCCGCCGCCGGCATCGGGGTGCGTTTCGGTGCGGACAAACCCAAGCAATATGTCGAAATCGGAAGCAAAACCGTTTTAGAACATGTACTTGGGATTTTTGAACGGCATGAGGCCGTCGATTTGACCGTCGTTGTCGTCTCGCCCGAAGACACGTTTGCCGATAAGGTTCAGACGGCATTTCCACAGGTTCGGGTGTGGAAAAACGGTGGACAGACCCGCGCCGAAACTGTCCGCAACGGTGTGGCAAAACTGTTGGAAACCGGTTTGGCGGCGGAAACCGACAATATTCTGGTACACGATGCCGCCCGCTGCTGCCTGCCGTCTGAAGCTCTGACGCGGTTGATAGAACAGGCGGGCAACGCCGCCGAAGGCGGGATTTTGGCAGTTCCCGTTGCCGATACGCTCAAGCGCGCAGAAAGCGGACAAATCAGTGCAACTGTCGACCGTTCGGGGCTTTGGCAGGCGCAAACGCCGCAGCTTTTTCAAGCGGGTTTGCTGCACCGCGCATTGGCTGCGGAAAACTTGGACGGCATTACCGATGAAGCGTCCGCCGTGGAAAAACTGGGTGTGCGTCCGCTACTGATACAGGGCGACGCGCGCAATTTGAAACTGACGCAGCCGCAGGACGCATACATCGTCAGGCTGCTGCTCAATGCCGTCTGAAATTCAATTCAAAACATCAGGAACACAAACGATGACGAATATCCGTATCGGACAGGGCTACGATGTCCACCAATTGATCGAAGGCAGAAAGCTGATACTTGGCGGAGTTGAAATCCCATTTGAAAAAGGGCTGCTCGGGCATTCCGATGCCGACGCGCTGCTGCACGCCGTTACCGACGCGCTGCTCGGTGCGGCAGGTTTGGGCGACATCGGCAGCCATTTTCCCGACACCGCCGCAGAGTTCAAAGATGCGGACAGCCGCGTCCTTTTGCGTGCGGCGTATCAAAGCGTTCAGGCGCAGGGTTGGCAGGCGGTCAATGTCGATACGACCGTGATTGCACAGAAACCCAAACTCGCACCGCACATTCCGCAAATGCGTGCCAACATCGCCGCCGATTTGGGTATCGATATTTCGTGCGTCAATATCAAAGGCAAAACCAACGAAAAACTCGGCTATCTCGGGCGGATGGAAGGCATAGAGGCGCAGGCGGCGGTATTGCTGGTACGGATTTGAACGCGGCGGGCAGGACGTGCAAAAAAATGTTAAGATGGCGGCTGTTTGTTGATACGGTTTCCCAAAGGATAAAAATATGACGACACAAGACGAACTCAAGCGCATCGCCGCCGAAAAAGCAGTCGAATTCGTACCCGAAAACGAATACATCGGCATCGGTACCGGTTCGACCATCAATTTCTTCATCGAAGCCTTGGGCAAAAGCGGTAAAAAAATCAAAGGCGCGGTTTCAACCTCCAAAAAATCCGGCGAACTGCTTGCCCGGTACGACATTCCCGTCGTGTCCCTGAACGAAGTGTCCGGTTTGGCGGTCTATATCGACGGTGCGGACGAAGTGAACCACGCCCTGCAAATGATTAAGGGCGGCGGCGGCGCGCACCTCAACGAAAAAATCGTCGCCAGCGCATCAGAAAAATTCGTCTGCATTGCGGACGAAAGCAAATATGTTTCCCGGCTGGGCAAATTCCCACTGCCCGTGGAAGCCGTCGAAAGCGCGCGCTCCCTTGTTTCGCGCAAACTGCTTGCCATGGGCGGACAGCCCGAACTGCGTATCGGCTACACCACGTTTTACGGCAACCAAATCGTCGATGTCCACGGCTTGAATATCGATCAGCCGCTGACGATGGAAGATGAAATCAACAAAATCACCGGCGTACTCGAAAACGGCATATTCGCCCGCGATGCCGCCGATGTGTTGATTTTGGGGACGGAAGAGGGTGCGAAAGTCATCTATCCCTGCCAAGGGTAATCCTGACGTTAAGATGCCGTCTGAAATCCGGTTCAGAGATGTTCAGACGGCATCGGCATTTGAAAAATATGCAGATTAAAAAAATCATGAAATGGCTTCCCGTCGCCCTGTCGCTTTTGGGCGCGTTGGGTTATACGGGATACGACAGCGAGCTTGTCCGTACCGGTATTGCCGTACTGAATGAATTGGGTGTAGAGGAGAGTGCGGGTAGGTACGAAACACCCGTTCGCCGCCGGGCATCGGCGAAATCCGGCCACAGCTACACAGGCACGGTGTCCAAAGTCTATGACGGCGATACCCTTCACGTCATCGACGGCGACGGCGCGAAACATAAAATTCGGATGGCGTATATCGACGCACCGGAGATGAAACAGGCTTACGGTACACGTTCGCGCGACAACCTGCGCGCGGCGGCGGAGGGTAGGAAAGTCAGTGTACGTGTGTTTGAAACCGACCGCTATCAGCGCGAAGTGGCGCAGGTATCCGCCGGCAAAACCGATTTGAACCTGATGCAGGTGCAGGACGGGGCGGCGTGGCATTATAAAAGTTATGCTAAAGAACAGCAGGATAAGGCGGATTTTGCCGACTATGCCGACGCTCAAATTCAGGCGGAAAGGGAACGCAAAGGATTGTGGAAAGCTAAAAATCCGCAAGCGCCGTGGGCGTACCGCCGGGCAGGCAGGAGCGGCGGGGGCAATAAGGATTGGATGGATTCCGTGGGCGAATGGTTGGGCATTTGGTAAAGACACCGCACGGCCTTGAACGGCAAATGCCGTCTGAAAACCGCGCGCCCTGCATTTTTGCGGAGACGCGCAACCGCCGTCTGCCGCGATAAAAAAGTTCAGGCGGCGGTTTTTACGGTAAAATGGCGGATTATTTTGCAACGGCGGCAGTTCCGCCGGTTTTTGATACGGACGGTTTATGGATTTTCGTTTTGACATTATTTACGAATACCGCTGGATGTTTCTTTACGGCGCACTGACGACCTTGGGGCTGACGGTCGTGGCGACGGCGGGCGGTTCGGTATTGGGTCTGTTGTTGGCGTTGGCGCGCCTGATTCACTTGGAAAAAGCCGGTGCGCCGATGCGCGTGCTGGCGTGGGCGTTGCGTAAGGTTTCGCTGCTGTACGTTACCCTGTTCCGGGGTACGCCGCTGTTTGTGCAGATTGTGATTTGGGCGTATGTGTGGTTTCCGTTTTTCGTCCATCCTTCAGACGGCATTTTGGTCAGCGGCGAGGCGGCAATCGCGCTGCGTCGCGGATACGGGCCGCTGATTGCCGGTTCTTTGGCACTGATCGCCAACTCGGGGGCGTATATCTGTGAGATTTTCCGCGCGGGCATCCAGTCTATAGACAAAGGACAGATGGAGGCGGCGTGTTCTTTGGGACTGACCTATCCGCAGGCGATGCGCTATGTGATTCTGCCGCAGGCATTGCGCCGTATGCTGCCGCCTTTGGCGAGCGAGTTCATCACGCTCTTGAAAGACAGCTCGCTGCTGTCGGTCATTGCTGTGGCGGAGTTGGCGTATGTTCAGAATACGATTACGGGCCGGTATTCGGTTTATGAAGAACCGCTTTACACCGCCGCCCTGATTTATCTGTTGATGACGACTTTCTTAGGCTGGATATTCCTGCGTTTGGAAAAACGTTACAATCCGCAACACCGCTGATTGGAGTCATATCAACAAAAAGCTGCCCGGGTATTCATTTGGGGCGGCTTTTTTGTGGCAAAATTTAAATTCAAAGAGAAAACGCCCTATGCCGTCTGAAAGTCTTTCAGACGGCATCTGTCAGCCTCACGCAAGAGGGAATCCCAGCTGTTTGGTTTCAATTTTTTTTGGGTGATGTATGAGCCGTCATTCCTGCGCAGGCGGGAATTCTGTCCGTTGTTTTCGAGTTTCGGTTTTTCCGATAAATTTCTGCGGTTTCCGGGTCTGGATTCCCGCTTTCGCGGGAACGACGGCGGATGGTTTCTGTTTTTTTGATAACTTCCTGTGATTTTGGATTTTTGGATTCTTACAAAGCAATTTATCGGAGATGATGAAAAAAGTGGGCCTGAGGAGGTCGGTCTGTCTGCAAAATGCCGTCTGAAGGCTGTTGGTGCGTTCAGACGGCATTGTTGTTATTTGATTTTGAAGTGCAGCCAGGCGACGTGTCCCTGTTTGAGGTAGCGGAAGGTTTCATTGAGGTTGCCGACGGGCGGCGGATGGTCGCCGACGATGATGACTTCCGTGCCTTTCATTTCGGGGCGTCGGATCAAATCCGCCAGTTGGTCGAAGAATTGGGTGTGCAGGCTGAAATTGCGGCAGAGGTCGGTTTCGGCGGGCAGGCCGTATTCGGTGCATTTGAGCCTGTGGTTGAAAATGTCGGATTCGGGATAGTCGGCGTGGCTGGTCAGCGTCATCCAGTAAAACAGTCCCTTGTCGTGTTTTTTGAAAAATGCCGACACTTCGCCGAACAGCTCGCTGTCGCACACGCCGCCGAAAATGGCGCAGGTTTTTTTACCGATCAGGTTTTCGGCGGTTTTGATTTTTTGAAAGCCCGCCCTCGGATACCAGCTGAAGCGGTCGTAAAGCGAACTACCCGCGCCGTGCATCGCAAAGGTGGCGTAACCTTCTTGTTTCAAACGGTTGGGGAGGCAGCGGGCAAATTTTTCGTCGGGCGCGCGGCGCAGTGCGAACCCGCGCAAACCGCCGTAGGCGCACAATTCGCGCATTTCGCCTTCGACCGTCGCGCCGATGAAGGGAAAACTGCCGCTTTCCCAAACCGAAAAACGGTCTTTTTGCGCCAGCAGTTTGGCAAAAGTGGCGTTTTGAAGCTCGGGATTGCCCGGCAGCCCCCAAGATTCGGCGACGATAAAGAGGATTTTTTGAGATTTCGGCTCACTCAGCCGCGTGGCGGCACGCTGCTGATTGCCCAAGGGGAGGAAGACGGGGTCGACCAGGCCGGCGGTAATAAAGTCGGCATTCTGGCTGACGGTGTAGAGCATCGCCTGACTTTTGGCGTAATAGAAGTTGTTTGCGCCGAAGATATTGGCCATCCGCCCCCGGTCGTAGTAACTCAAATGGCCGGTGAAATAGCCGGCTGCCGCCACAACGGCGGCACAGACGGCAATGTGTCGGAAGTCGGTTTTGACGGCGGCTTTTTGCAACACAAACGGCATCGCCAGCATATACAGCAGCAACAGCCCGGTCATTATCTGATAAGGGGCGGGGGCGGTCAGGATGAAGGGGACGAGGTTGATGGCGCCGATGAGGTCCATAAAAGGGAAGAGTTGGATCACCATCATCAGCCCGTCAAACAAAACCGCCGGCCAAAACGCCAATACGCCGGCAATTTTGACGAAACGCCAAGGCAGGGCGATCAGCAGCGCGGCGGGAAGGTAGTCCAAATTGACAATCGGGCGGGCGGTGGCGGTCAGCAGTGCCAAAACCCAAAACACCGCATTGGGGACCAGCAGTATCAGCAGGGACAGCAGCAGCCGTTTCGGCAGGAATGGCGGCAGCGTCCATTGTTCGGAGAGCAGGGCGTGAATATTCATCGTATTTCCTTTTCGGTTGAAACCCCGCCACTCGGACATCTGTCCTTCGGGGCGGCAGGATCAGACTATATTTAGGAAGGGGCGCAACCCCTTCCAAATCAGGACGACACATAGGGCGGTACTTTATATGTCGTCCTGTGTGTTGAAACATCTGCATTTCTTTCTGAAACAGGGGTATTTGAAACAGAGAACCGGATGGCGGAACGATGCCGTCCGGGCGCAAAAGCGCGGCACGGTGCGGCAGGGGCGCGCACGCGTGTTGAGGGAAGGAAAACAGGGAAAGGAGGCGGGCTGAAACCCTGCCTGAAGAAAAGGCGGGTTTGAGGGGCGGGAAAAGGGGAATAAGCCGCGCGGAAAGTGCGTGCGTCGGCAGGAAGGGGGGTTATAATTTTTTGCTTGCTTGCTTGCTTGCTTGCTTGCTTGCTTGCTTGCTTGCTTGGCGTTTGTCTGTTTCGCATTTTGGGAGGGGCGGCGGATACGGTGTATCGCGCCGCTTTTTTCAGATTCGGATGAGGATGGTCCGCCGGTTGATTGCAGGGCTGTTGTCCGCAATCGGGCGGTGCGGTTTTACATTACGTCCAACACATCGATGCCCAGCAAATCCAAGCCTTGTTTCAGCGTGTTGCCGGTGAGTTTTGCCAGTTGCAGGCGGCTGTTGCGGCTTGCGCCTTCGGCTTTCAAAATCGGGCAAGCTTCGTAGAAGCGGCTGAACAGGGTGGCGGCTTGGTAAAGGTAGGCGGCGAGGTAGTGCGGATACGCGGTGTCCGCCACGCTTTGCAGCACGTTTTCAAATTTCAGAAGCTCGGCGGCAAGCTGTTTTTCCAGTGGTTCGGTCAAAACGGTCGGTGCGGTTGCGTCCCATTCTCCGGCTTTGCGGAACACGCTTTGCACGCGGGTGTAGGCGTATTGCAGGTAGGGGGCGGTGTTGCCTTCAAATGAGAGCATGGCGTCCCAGTCGAACACATAATCGCTGGTGCGGTTTTTGCTTAAATCGGCGTATTTGACTGCGCCGATGCCGACGGTCTTGCCGATTTTGGCGGCTTCATCCGCGCCCAATTCGGGATTTTTTTCTTTCACCAAAGCGGTGGCGCGCTCGACGGCTTCGGTCAGCAGGTCAACCAGTTTTACGGTGTCGCCGCTGCGCGTTTTGAACGGTTTGCCGTCTTTGCCCATCATGGTGCCGAAGCCGATAAACTCGGCTTTTGCATTTTCAGGCAGATAGCCTGCTTTGCGGGAAGTGGTAAAGAGTTGCTCGAAGTGCAGGGCTTGGCGGTGGTCGACGACGTACAGCAGGCGGCCGGCTTTCAGACGGCCTATGCGGTAGCGCAGGCACGCCAAATCGGTGGAAGCATAAAGGAAGCCGCCGCCTTGTTTTTGCACGATAAATGCGGCGGGTTCGCCCTCTTTGTTTTTGAACTCGTCCAAGAACACGACTTTCGCGCCGTCGTCCTCAACCGCCAGGCCTTTTTGAACCAAATCATCGGCTACGGGCTGCAAATCGTCGTTGTATTTCGATTCGCCCGCCACATCTTCGGGGCGCAGCTTCAAGCCCAGCGTGTCGTAAACGGCTTGGGCGTGCGAGAGCGAAATATCGACAAACTGTTTCCACAATGCCAACACGGTTTCATCGCCGCCTTGCAGCTTCACAACGTATTCGCGCGCGGTGTCGGCAAAGGCAGGGTCTTCGTCAAAACGTACTTTGGCGGCGCGGTAAAACTGCTCCAAATCCGCCAGCTCGAACGCGGCATTGTCTTTTTGCTGCTCGACCAAATAAGCGACCAACATGCCGAACTGCGTACCCCAGTCGCCGACATGGTTTTGGCGGATGACGGTGTTGCCCGTAAATTCCAACACGCGTGAAATGCTGTCGCCAATGATGCTGGAGCGCAGATGGCCGACGTGCATTTCCTTCGCCAGATTAGGCGAAGAATAGTCGATAACGACGGTTTGCGGTTGGGCAGTTTTCGCTACGCCGAAACGCGCGTCGTTCAAAGCCGCATGAATGTTTTGAGCGAGAAATTCGTGGCGCAGGCGCAGGTTGATAAAGCCGGGTCCGGCCACTTCCGCGCTTTCGATGACGGCGTTGCCCGCCAATGCGTCGGCGACCTTTTGCGCCAGTTCGCGCGGATTTTGTTTGGCTTTTTTCGCCGCACCCATCACGCCGTTGATTTGGAAATCGCCGTGTTCGGCATTTTTGGTCGGCTGCAAGACAACGGGGCTGCCGGCGATGCCTGCGGCGGCAAAGGCGGCGGCGGCTTCGTGTTCGACGGTTTGATGTAGGTTCATGAAGTTCGGTCTTTCGGTTAAATTCAAATCAGGCGGTATTTTAAAAGATTTTATGCGGCGGAAACAGGAATTGTACGCTTTTTCTGCCGGTTTACGGCGTTCTAGGTTCGGGTATGCCGAACACTTGGCGCAGGTAGGCGAGGAAGGTGCTGTTGTTGGTCATGGTTTTGCCCGGCGAGTCGGAGAGCTTGGCGACGGACTGCCCGTTGCATTCGACCAGTTTCAACACGATATTCAAGGGCGTATGCCCCATATCGTTGGTGAGGTTGGTGCCGATGCCGAAGCCGGTTTTGAAGCGGCCTTTGAAATATTGGTGCAATGCCCAAGAGCGTTCGATGTCCAGCCCGTCGGAGAAGGTCAGCATTTTGGTGCGGCTGTCGATTTTGAGCTTTTGATAGTGGGCGTAGGCTTTGTCGCCCCAAACGTAAGGGTCGCCGCTGTCGTGGCGCAGCCCGTCGAAGAGTTTGGCGAAATAGAGGTCGAAATCGCGCAGGAAGGCATCCATACCGACCACGTCGGTCAGGGCGACGCCCAAATCGCCCCGGTATTCGTGCACCCAGCTTTCGAGCGCGGCCTTTTGGAAATTACGCAGGCGCACGTCGAGGGCTTGGAAGGCTTGGAGGAATTCGTGCGCCATGGTGCCGATGGGGGTGATGCCGAGTTTTTTGGCGAGGTAAACGTTGCTTGTGCCGCGCACGATGCTTGGGGCGGCTTCGAGCAGGGTGCGGATGACGTGTTCCTGCCACGCGAGCTTGTAGCGGCGGCGCGTGCCGAAGTCGGAAATCAGGAAGGGCGGTTCGTCCGGATTCTGTGCGGCGGCGATTTCTTTCAGGCGCGCGGCTTTGGCTTGAAGCCGGCGTTCGCCTTCTTCGATAACGGCAGGGGTTTCCAGCCGGCGGAAGTAAAGTTCGTTGACAATGGCGAGGATGAAGATTTCAAAAAACATCGCCTGTATCATCGGGCCTTCGATACGGATGTTCAGACGGCCTTTATCGTCTGTGCCGACTTCGACAAAGCGGCGTTGGAGCTGGAAGAGTTCGAGATAATCGACAAAGTCGCTTTTGATGAAACGCAGGGAGCGCAGATAGCCGAGTTCGTCGTGGGTGAAGCGCAGCCGGCAGAGCGCGTCGAGTTCGGCTTCCAAGTCTTCCCTGATGTCGGCAAGCGGATAGACGGTCGAGACGTTGCGGCAGCGGAATTCGTAAAGGCTGTGCGTCTGCGGAAACTGGTGCAGGACTACTTGCAGCATAGTGAATTTGTAGAGGTCAGTGTCGAGCAGCGAATGTATGATGCCGGTCATATGGCGTGTCTCCCGATTTCTGGTGGCGGCTTGGGGCGTATTAGAACACATCGCGCCCGCCCCGTGTGCCGAAAATGCCGTCTGAATGCGCCCCCTCATGATTGAGGCTGATTCGGATTTCTCCGAAACCGTCTTCCTGTACGATTCCGACCAATCCTTCTTTGGCAAGCTCCAACAGGGCGATGAAGTTGACGATCACGTAAGCCGCGCCCTGTTCGGGATTGAACAGGGCGTGAAACCTGCATATCCCGTGTTCGTTCAAACGGCGCAGGATTGCCGTCATTTGCGCGCGCACGGAAAGGGTTTCTTGGATTACTTCGTGGCTGCGCGTATGTTTTGCCCGAGAAAGAATGCCCAACCATGCCTGCATCAAATCGGCGATGTAAACCTCGGGCAGCTTCGTCTCGGCTGCAATTTCCAGCGGCAGGTAAGCCCACGCGAAATCCCGTCCCGCACGCGGCAGCGCGTCCAAACCCTGCGCCGCCAGTTTCATTTGCTCGTAGGCAAGCAGACGGCGCACCAACTCGGCACGCGGGTCGGCCTCTTCGTCTTCGACGGCTTCGGTACGCGGCAGCAGCAGGCGCGATTTGATTTCAATCAGCATTGCCGCCATCAAAAGATATTCCGCCGCCAAATCAAACTGATAGGCTTCCATTTGGGCAATATAGTGCAGATACTGCCCGGTAATTTCCACCATCGGAATATCGAGAACATCGATGTTCTGCTTGCGGATAAGGTAGAGCAGCAGATCCAAAGGGCCTTGGAAGCTGCCCAACACGATTTTCAACGCGTCGGGCGGGATAAACAAATCCTGCGGCAAATCGGTAACGGGTTGGCCGAATACCCATGCGACAGTGTGCTCGGATGGTGCGGATAGGGCAGGGATGGGCGGCATGGCGTGAATTGGTAAGTGAATTTTAATATAAGTTTACAAAAGAAAACAATCTGCCGGCATTCACGCATAATGTGGTCGGGCAGATGTTCGGACGGCATTATAACGGCTTTTAAATGCAAATATTTTGAAAAGGAGTAGATTGTGAATACGGTTTTAGGCGTGCCGATGTTGGTTTTTCTGAACCGACAGCTTGATTGCCGCGTTTGTTCAAATGCCGTCTGAATCCTGTTTCAGACGGCATTGCTTATTTTTTGCCCGCGATGTGTTCCACCGCCGCCTGTGCGCAATACAGTCCGAACGAAGCGGTAACGAGCATACTTGCGCCATAGCCGGCGCATGACAAGCCCTGCGGCGCGGCATCGGCAGAACACGCTGCGCCCGATTGCGGCGGCATGATATTTTCGGTCGAATACACGCACGGCACGCGCATTTTTTCCTTAGTATCGCGGCTGAAGCCGTAGCGTTTCCGCAAGGTGTAGCGCAGGTTGGCAAGCAGCGGGTCGTGGGTTACGCGGCTTAAATCGGCGGTTTGAATCAGGGCGGGATTTTTCTGTCCGCCCGCGCCGCCGCTGAGGACAAACGGTTGTTTGCGTTCCACAAAATAAGCCGCCATTGCCGCTTTGACGCGCACTTGGTCGATCGCGTCGATGACGAAATCAAAACCTTTTCCGAAGTATTCCGGCAAATTGTCTTCGGTAACGAAATCTTCAATTTCAAATACTTCGCATTGCGGATTGATTTGTGTAATACGTTCGCGCAAGGCGGTAACTTTTGCTTTGCCGAAGTCGCCGGTCAGGGCGTGCAGCTGGCGGTTGACATTCGATTCGGCAACGTTGTCCAAATCAATCAAAGTCAAACGCCCGATGCCCGTGCGCGCCAAAGCCTCGACCGCCCACGAGCCGACCCCGCCCACGCCGACCACGCAGACGTGTGCCTGTGAAAAGTGCGTCAAGGCAGAGTCTCCGTAGAGTCTGGCGATGCCGCCGAAGCGTCGCGAAGAGGTCAAAGCGTTGTCGGACATGGTCGAATCCTGCAAGATTGCGTCAAATCAAAAAGTGAACGAAAGCCGGCAAAAAATGCCTGACTGCACGAAAGCGGCATATTATACTGGAAAGCAGTCAGGCTGTTCGGCTGTTGTATAAAGCCCGACGGCGGGTCTATAATGAAACGGCGCAGACTGCCTTTGCGCAAACCTGAAGAGACGGCACCGTGAGACGGTGCAAAAGGAGAATACGATATGTACAAACATCTGGTCGTTGCCGTTGACGGCAGTGAAACGTCCATCAATGCCCTGAAACACGCCGCCGAGCTTGCCGGGGTCAACGGTGCGCGTCTGACTTTGGTACACGTTGCCAACCCTGCCGAATATATGGCGCTCGCCCCCGAATTTTTGCAACACGAAAGTTACGAGGCCGCCGCCGTCGCGCAAGGCAACGAGGTTTTGGATGCCGCCGAGCGCACCGCCCGGGAACTGGGTGTGGGAAATACCGTCAAACACCTGCTGGTTGCCAATAAGGGTGCGCGCGAAATGGCGCAGGATTTGGTCGATTATGCCGATGAAAACGGTGCCGGCCTGCTGGTGTTGGGCACGCACGGGCGCACCGGGCTGATGCACCTTTTGATGGGCAGTTTCGCCGAAACGGTAATGCGCCAAAGCCACCTGCCGCTTTTGATTATCCGTAGCAAAGCCGAAGAGGCGTAGAAATTTTCAGTTTGAAGGCCTTAAATGTGATTTTTCATATTTAAGGCTTTTTAATTTATCTGTTTTTAACGGGAGGGCAGTATGCCTGATTATATCCGCACCTCACGCGCCGCCGACAGCCTGCGCGATATCAAAATCACCCCTCATTTCCTGCCGCATACGGACGGTTCGTGCCTTATTGAATGCGGTAATACCAAAGTGATTTGTACCGCTTCCGTGGACGAAAATGCCCCACCGTTTCTGCACGGCAAAAACCAAGGCTGGGTAACGGCGGAATACGGTATGCTGCCTGCCTCAACCGCTTTGCGTATGCGCCGCGAAGCTTCGGCGGGCAAACAGTCGGGACGCACACAAGAAATCCAACGCTTGATCGGGCGTTCGCTGCGCGCGGTCGTGGATATGGAAAAACTCGGCGAACGACAAATCCTGATTGATTGCGATGTGATTCAGGCGGACGGCGGCACGCGTACGGCTTCGATTACCGGTGCGTTTGTCGCGCTGCAAATCGCCGTCGGCAAACTGGTTTCAGACGGCATTTTGAGTGAAAACCCCATCCTTGAAGCTGTTGCCGCCGTATCAGCGGGCGTAGTGAACGGCGTGCCGCTTTTGGATTTGGATTATCCCGAAGACTCCGGCTGCGACAGTGATGTGAACATCGTCATGACCGCATCGGGGAAAATCATCGAAATACAGGGAACGGCGGAAGGCGCGCCATTCAGTTTGGACGAGTTGGGCAAACTGGTTGCACTGGCGCAAAAAGGCATAGGCGAACTGCTGCGTTATCAGCAAAATGCGTTGTCCGTTGCTTAATTACTGTCCGTATGCCGTCTGAAAACCGTTCAGACGGCATTTTGTCAAAAATCTGAAAGAACAGGTTTTTCGCTGACCGCTGTCAAACGGCAGGCGGGAAAGCGCAGTCCGTTCTTGAACTTCATGTAAAAAATAGTAATAATAGCCGCTTTTCCAGCAAACCATGCTGCCCGACCAATCCCACACAAGAAAGCATGAAACATGGCGTTAATCGTACATAAATACGGCGGCACATCCGTAGGCTCGCCCGAGCGCATTAAAAACGTGGCCAAACGTGTCGCTAAAGCCCGCGCCGAAGGACACGATATCGTCGTCGTCGTATCCGCCATGAGCGGCGAAACCAACCGTCTGGTTGCGTTGGCGCACGAAATGCAGGAGCATCCCGATCCGCGCGAGCTGGACGTCGTCTTAGCTACCGGCGAACAAGTAACCATCGGCCTTTTGGCAATGGCATTGAAGGATATCGGCGTGGATGCCAAAAGCTACACAGGCTGGCAGGTCTCCCTCAAAACCGATACCGCCCACACCAAAGCCCGCATAGAAAGCATTGATGACGAAAAAATGCGCGCCGACCTCGCCGCCGGCAAAGTCGTCATCGTTGCCGGCTTCCAAGGCATCAGCAGTGAAGGCAATATTTCCACGCTAGGACGCGGCGGTTCCGACACTTCCGCCGTTGCGCTTGCCGCAGCCCTCAAAGCGGACGAATGCCAAATCTATACCGACGTAGACGGCGTTTACACCACCGACCCCCGCGTCGTACCCGAAGCGCGCCGTATGGATACGGTTACATTTGAAGAAATGATCGAACTGGCCAGCCTCGGTTCGAAAGTTTTGCAAATCCGTTCAGTAGAATTCGCCGGAAAATACAAAGTGCGCCTGCGCGTACTGAGCAGCCTGCAAGACGGCGGCAACGGCACCTTAATTACCTTTGAAGAGGACGACAACATGGAAAGAGCTGCCGTAACCGGTATCGCATTCGATAAAAACCAAGCCCGCATCAACGTGCGCGGTGTGCCCGATAAGCCCGGCGTCGCCTATCAGATTTTGGGCGCGGTCGCAGATGCCAACATCGAAGTCGATATGATTATCCAAAATGTCGGCAGCGAAGGCACAACCGATTTTTCTTTCACCGTACCGCGCGGCGATTACAAACAGACTTTGGAAATCCTGTCGGAACGTAAAGACAGTATCGGCGCAGCTTCTATCGACGGCGACGACACCGTGTGCAAAGTCTCCGCAGTCGGTTTGGGTATGCGTTCGCACGTCGGCGTAGCCGCCAAAATCTTCCGCACGCTCGCCGAAGAGGGCATCAACATCCAAATGATTTCCACCTCCGAAATCAAAGTTTCCGTATTGATTGACGAAAAATACATGGAACTGGCAACCAGGGTATTGCATAAAGCCTTTGATTTGGGCTGATGTTTCACGGTTTAAAACGGACAACGGCACTGCCTTTATCGGGCAGTGCCGTTTTGTCTGCCGCCCGAACGTTCGGACGGCATATTTTGACTTTGGAACAAAAAATAAAATACCCTAAAAAAATTAACTATATATGACAAATTGAAATAGAAAATTCATTTTCACGGCGAGATTAAAGTTTCAGGATTTATTGAACTTAAGCGAAACTCAAAAAACGGATTCCCGCTGTATATGCCCGCCCTTTGTGCTTACCGTTTTAACGCATTTCCGAAATTAATAAATAATCTGAAAAAAGCGGGTAAGCCAAAGATGGTAATCATCGTTGCCATCATGCGCAAACTGGCGAAGCCCGCCTATTACATTGTTAAAACCGGGCAGCCTTACGATGCGGAAAGACACTGATTGAATCAATAAAATTCAATAAAATTAAACAGTTATGCAAATATATCTTTGTAACCGTGCATTTGCATACAGTAAATAAAAAATAACAACATAAATCAATTTATTACGGTTTTATTTTTATTTGGTGTTGACGGGCAACATATCATCTGCGCGGTAATGATGAGATTTTAGGTTGTGGGATTTATCGGAAAAACAGAAACCTCTCCGCCGCCATTCTCACGAAAGTGGGAATCCGGAAAGCTAAAGCCACAGGAATTTATCGGAAATGGCTGAAATTTATAGTGGATTAACAAAAATCAGGACAAGGCGACGAAGCTGCAGACAGTACAAATAGTACGGCAAGGCGAGGCAACGCCGTACCTGTTTTTGTTAATCCACTATAAAAAAACTGATTCCCGCTTTTGCGGGAATGACGACTCATAAATTACCCGAAACAACCAAAAATAACCGAAATCAAAAACCGGCTTCCCTGCGTGGGAATGAAATGGATTTTTCTTTGAGTTGCCGATGCGATAAAACGGATTGGCATAGGCTTGCGGCAGGATGATGCGTTTGGGGAAACAAATGCCGTCTGAAGGGCTTTCAGACGGCATTGCAGTTTTTCCACAAAACGCGGGCTGCCTTTAAAACTTGTAGCTCATCGTCATCAAGAAGGTGCGTCCGCGTGCGAAATTGGTCAATACGCTTTTGCTTGTGCCGCCGTATTTGCCGTTGCACAACGTTTTATCAGCATTACACGTTACGTCTTCGTCCTTGTCTTTCGGGTCGAACGAGCTGTAATAACGCTGCGTTGCCGCATCATTGCCCGCATCGAGCGGATCGATATAACGCCTGTCGAACAGGTTTTTGACTTCGGCGCGGAAAATAAGGTTTTTCTTCGGCTCGTAAGCGGCGTAAAAATCAAAAATCAAAGGCTGTCGGGCAAGGGTTTCGGTTTGTTTGATGGAACGCTTGCCCAGTTGCCGGACATTGCTGGTATTTCCCCCGTTGGTGCCGTCGATATAGCGTTCTTCAGCCGTCGCGCGGATGCTCTTGCCGAAATAGCGCATCGCGCCGCCCAAAGTCAGTTTGTTGCCCAACCAGCGCGTACCGACTTCCAAACGTCCGTAATCTCGCGGCAGGGCGGAAACCCTGCTCAGCCCATAACCTTGTTTGAGTTGGTCTTCTTTGGAGGCATTGTTGGGCGATTCGCTCGCATCGCTGAAATTGGTCGGTTGCGTGCTTTTTTGATAGGCGTAAGAAAGGTTGGTGAAAAAACGCCCATAATCGTAATTCAGCTCCAGCTCAAAACCGTGTTTGTGCACTTTGTCTTTGAAATTGCGGTGTCGGATGGTGTAGGCAAGCCCGGTGCTGCCGACCCAGCTCGGAATATCCCCGTTCAAATCCCACCATTTCCCGTAAACGTTGTGGATGTAGTTGTCAATGCGGCTGCGGTAGCCGACCAGTTTCAATCCTAATATATCATCTTGTTTTAACAATCCTTTTTTATAGGTATTGAAGCCAAATTGCCAAGTGTTTGCGCGCTCTGGTTTTAAGGCGGTGTGAACGCCGGAGTCGCCGATTTGGGAAAAATACATTTCTTGGATGTTGGGCATACGGTGTGTGCGCGAATAGCCGGCGAACGGCATGAAATAATCGCCGAAGTCCGCACTAATGCTGACCGAATGGTTGTTGGCGCGCTTTTTGCCGTATTTTTTCAATACGGGTTCATAAAGCCCGCAGCTCGGGTCGCAATGTTCCTTGTATGCCGGCGAGTTTTCTCCGAATGCCCGCTTAAATTCGTTTTCCGAGCCGTAATAGCCCGTATATTCGCCGCCGAAACGGTAGTTGATTGCATTGGTGCTGTAGTTTAAGCGGTAAATGTCTTTTTTGAGCGCGGCATCGAAGTAGAACGTGTTGAAATATTGACTGCCGGCCGGTTGGACGATGGTTGATTTTTGGGGCAGCAGCCCTTTATCGCCCTTAAACCGCCCCAAATAGGAATAAAGCCCGTTGTCCTGATCCGGACCGTCGAAAAACAGCCCCAATTCTTCAGGAAAGCGGTTTTTGCCGTATTCGTTGTGGAAATAATTGAAGCCCAAAGTGGTTTGCAACTCGGTTTCGCGGGGCAGCCGGAAGGTGGCGGTGTTGTTGAGGTCGAGGATTTTCGCGTTGTTGTAGGTTTCAAAATCCTTTAAAAGCCCCCAGCCTGTAAACTTCGACCCTTTCGGATATTTCTGCCTGCCCGAATTGTAGGCTGCGGTCAGATTGAGGTTGGTATACGGGTTCAAAGACAAACCGTAATTGAATTGATAATTGCGGTTGATGATTTTGCGGCTGCCGATTCTGGTGTTTAAATCGCGAAATTGCGCCGTGTATTTATTGAATACGCCGTCGTATTCCAATTTAAACAGATTACCTGCCGACTGCTGCTTCAGGCCGGACGGATCGATGGGGGTGATGTCGTATTGCGGCGCCAGGTTTTCCCGCCAGCTTTTGTCATGACCTTCGATGTATTTTTGCAGTTCTTGGGGGTCATTGTATTTTTGATACCACTTGGTTTTCCAGTACGGCCTTTGGAAATCCCGCTCCCATTTTCCGCTGTTGGAATTGAATTTCAACCCGCCTTCTTGTACAAAATATCGCTGCTTGCGCCGTTCCAGATATTCCGCGCCAAAATTTCCGATGTGCTGCCCGCCGCCGCCCACGCGGTAATTTTGCGCCACGCCGCGCCTGCTGTGCCCGTAAAGCACACCGACAGATGCTCCGCTTTCCAGCCATTTGCGCGCACCTATCGCCGCCATCGCATTGCCTTTGTTTGAATTGGTGCCGGTCAGACCTTTTAGCAGCAGGCCGTAGGTATTATTGCCCTGAACGACGTCATCCACGCCTAAAGTCCGCAGATTCGCCGAACCGGCAAGGCTGTTGATGCCTGCCGAGCCGCTGAAGCTGCCTTTGACGACATCCAGTCCGGCAATAAAATTGCTGTCGACAGATGCACCGAATTGAGATGAACCGCCTGCCCTGCCCGCATCGGTAGAAGTCGAATAAAAGGTCTGCGTGATGCCGTCCACCATCGTATTGACCCGCCCGAACCCGCTGTCGCCGCGAATATTCAAAGACACAATGCCCGAGCTTTTATCTTGCTGTGTAAACGCACCGGGTATGCTGCGTACGATGTTGTCGAGGTTTTCGCTGGATTTGAACACATCCTGACGGGTCGATACGGCACGCGCATCGGTAAACACTTTTTTGTCTTTCGGTACGCGCTTCGCCTTGACGTGCACGTCTTCCAAAACCTGTATCTGCGCCTCGCTGCCCGCGCGCCCTGCATCTTCTGCATAACTATGATGATATAGCATAACACCCATAAGATAAAAACAAATCGGCTTCAACCGGAAAGAAGATCTTATATTTTCCTCAACAATAAACAATCAATCCAACATGTCTACCGTTTTCATCGAATCCATCGAATCCATCGAATCCGCCCTTTCGACCACCCGGCCCTACGCAACCGAACCGTCATTCCCACGGAAGTGGGAATCTAGGACGCGGGGTTTCAGTTATTTCCGATAGATTCCCGCCGCGTCAGGGGTCCGGATTCCCGCCTGCGCGGGAATGACGGGTTTCGAGATTGCGGTGTTGTCGGGAATGATGGAAAATGGCGGGAATTGTGTAAAAAATGCCGTCTGAAACCGTTGGAAGCATCGTAAACGTTGGAGTCGATGAATCGGTGGGCTTCAGTCCGCCATTCCCATCAACCCAACATGTCTACCGTTTTCATCGAATCCATCGAATCCGCCCTTTCGACCACCCGGCCCTACGCAACCGAACCGTCATTCCCACGGAAGTGGGAATCTAGGACGCGGGGTTTCAGTCATTTCCGATAGATTCCCGCCGCGTCGGGGGTCCGGATTTCCGCCTGCGCGGGAATGACGGGTTTCGAGATTACGGTGTTGTCGGGAATGACGGTTCGGGTATTTTACTGCGCCCGCCCCGCGCCCGTAAACGGCAGGTGCGTCAAAAATGCCGTCTGAAGGTTCAGACGGCATCGGTATCGGGGAATCAGAAGCGGTAGCGCACGCCCAACGAGGCTTCGTGGGTTTTGAAGCGGGTGTTTTCCAGGCGTCCCCAATAGTGGTAGCGGTAGCCGGTGTCCAGGGTCAGCTTGGGCGTGATGTCGAAACCGACGCCGGCGATGACGCCGAGACCCACGCGGCGGATGCTGTTGCTTTCTTGATGGGCGTCTTGCGTCTTTGGACCAATATCATAAGTTGTAGGTTTTGTGGCAACACCATAGAAGGAGGTAAGAATCTTTGTTGTTTTTTTGGTCGAATCGATGCTGTGTCTGACGTGTCCGTAGGCGACGCGCGCACCGATATAGGGTTTGAATTTATCGTTGAGTTTGAAATCGTAAACGGCGGACAAACCGAGCGAGGAGACGGCGTGGAACGTACCGTTTTCCTGATTTTCCGCCTTCAGGTCTATCCTGTTGCTATGGGCTTCTTGCACCCTTTCTATGTTGACGGAATATTTATTGTTGTTCCATTTTCTGTAACGGGCGTAATCTGCCGCTATCCTCCAGCCGCCGAAGTCGTAGCCGACCGACACCCTGGGGTGGACGGAATGCGTACGGATGTTTCTGAAATAATCGCTTACCGTGCTTATTGTGCCTTTTTTTGTACCGGTTGGTTCCGGATAATCGTGGGTAATGCGTTCGGCGGCGTAGGCTAAATCCGCCTGCACATACGGGCCGCGGCCATTGCCTTCACTTGCCGCCTGCGCTGCGGAAGGGAAGAGAAGAGAAGAGAAGAGAAGAGAAGAGAAGAGAAGAGAAGAGAAGAGAAGAGAAGAGAAGAGAAGGTTTTTTGCGGGCTGGATTCATTTTCGGCTCCTTATTCGGTTTGACCGGTTAAAAAAAGATTTTCACTGATGTTGAAAGGCGGATTATATCGGGTTCCGGGCGGTGTTTCAATAAGAAATAATAAGAAAGCCGCTATTATGGTTTAATCCTGCGTGTTGGATTTGAGGGCAGGGGCTTGCGCCATTTTGAATCAAGCCCTGCCCCGCCGCCTTGAAGGGCGGGGTTTAACTGTTAGGAAACAATGGCAAAGCGGCTTGTTTCTGTCAGACATTGTATGGGTTTTCTTTTCAATGATATATTTTCGCCTGTTTATGCAATATTTTCCGATTGATGGTTTTTATCGCGATTTTTCGGCATTTGCCTTTCGGGGCGGCTTGTGTTTCGTGCGGGATGTCGCGTGTCGGGATGTTCGGATTGTCAGAAGCAATATGGGAGAAGATGATGTATGAAATAAAACAGCCTTTTCATAGCGGATACTTGCAGGTGTCTGAAATTCATCAAATTTATTGGGAAGAGTCGGGCAATCCCGACGGTGTGCCGGTCATTTTTTTACACGGCGGGCCGGGCGCGGGGGCTTCGCCTGAATGTCGGGGTTTTTTCAATCCTGATGTGTTCCGCATCGTCATCATCGACCAGCGCGGTTGCGGACGTTCGCACCCGTATGCTTGTGCGGAAGACAATACGACTTGGGATTTGGTGGCGGATATTGAAAAAGTCCGTGAAATGCTGGGTATCGGGAAATGGCTGGTGTTCGGCGGTTCGTGGGGCAGCACTTTGTCGCTGGCTTATGCCCAAACCCATCCCGAACGGGTAAAGGGATTGGTGTTGCGCGGGATATTTTTGTGCAGGCCGTCTGAAACGGCGTGGCTGAACGAGGCGGGCGGCGTGAGCCGGATTTATCCGGAACAATGGCAAAAATTTGTCGCGCCGATTGCTGAAAATCGGCGGAGCCGGCTGATTGAGGCGTATCACGGGTTGCTGTTTCATCAAGATGAAGAAGTGTGCCTGTCTGCCGCGAAGGCTTGGGCGGATTGGGAAAGCTATCTGATTCGTTTCGAGCCGGAGGGAGTGGATGAAGATGCTTATGCCTCACTGGCAATCGCGCGTTTGGAAAACCATTATTTTGTCAACGGCGGTTGGTTGCAGGGTGATAAGGCGATTTTGAACAATATCGGCAAAATACGGCATATCCCGACCGTTATCGTGCAGGGGCGGTATGATTTGTGTACGCCTATGCAGAGTGCGTGGGAGCTGTCGAAAGCCTTTCCCGAAGCGGAATTGAGGGTGGTCCAGGCGGGGCATTGTGCGTTCGATCCGCCTTTGGCGGATGCGTTGGTTCAGGCGGTTGAGGATATTTTGCCCCGTTTGTTGTAAAAAGTTCCGCACAAAAAAGCAGCTTCTGTTTGGAAGCTGCTTTTGTTTTGAACGGTTTAACGCAGTTCGGAATGGAGTTTGCCTAACAGTGCGGATGCGTCTTTGCCGGCATATGCGCTGCCGTCTTTGTTGAGCAGGACGATGCGCGAACCGTCGGCGACAGGCTCGGCATAGACAATCAGTTCCGGCTGTTCGGCAGGTTTCTCCGCTTTGCCTTTGCCCAGTAGGCGTTTGAACAGCCCCGGTTTTTGTTCGGTAACTGCATTGCTTTCGTTCGGGGCTTTTTGAACCAGGAAGGCGTGGCGTTCGGTGTTTTGACCGACGACGGTCAGTCCGATGCGGTCGAGGGCAAGGCCGGTGCGCCGCCAGTTTCTGCCGTAGTCGCCAAAGACAATCAGGCTTTTGCCTTCGATACGCGCCATTTCGTTGGCGGCGGGAAGGGTCGGTTTTTTTGCCAATGCGTTTTCCGCCTGCCGTCCGTCAACGCCCAAATATTGCATAAAGCGCGTCAGGAAAGCGGCCTCAAGGTTGGGGTCGGAAGCGGAAGGCTGCCACATGGTCGTGTCTTTGTTTTTGTCGCCATACACTTCTTTCATCGCTTTGTGGGCGAAGAAGATGTCGGAAACGCCGTTTTTGCCCTGTTCGATACGGACGATGAATTTGTCGCGCTCGCCGGTGGAGTAGATGCCGCCCAAACCGACTGTGTCGAATAGGCGGCGCAAGCTGTCTTGGGGGATTTTGGCACGGTTTTCCGCCCACTCGGTTTCCATTTGTCCGATGGCGGGTTCTTCGGATTCGATGTCGAAGCCGTTTTCCTGCCAAAAGGCTTTCAGAAGCGGCCAGATTTCGGCGGGGGATTTGCCGTCAACGACAAGCCAGCGTTGGCTGCCGTCGCGCTCGAGGCGGACGCCTTTGACGCTTTTCAATACTTCGGCATCGGCTGGCTGTTGGACGGCGGGTGTGCGGCGTTTTTCCAAATCGCTGGCGCGGACGGCTCCCGAACCGGCAGGCAGGCGGTAGAGGTTGCCTTGGTCGGGGTTGTTCAAATCAGGCGGGACTTCGAGTTTGATCAGGCGGTGCGACCGGCTTTGGTAGTCGAGCTTGGGCTGTTCGGTTTTGCTGCCGGAGCAGGCGGCAAGCCCGATGAGTGCGAGCGCGGCAATGACGGGTTTGATATGGGTCATCGTGTCATCCTGTTTCATGGATATTAAAGTGTTTGTCATGTTATGCCGTCCGAACGGTTCGGACGGCATGGCTATATTTAAAGTTGTCCTGAGGCTTTCAGGGCGGCGCGGACTTTTACCTGTCCGCCTTCCGTCAGCGGAACGAGCGGCAGGCGGACGTGCGGTCCGCATCTGCCCAAGGCGGATACCGCCCATTTCGGTGCGGCGGGGCTGGGTTCGCAGAACATGGTGTCGTAAATCGGAATCAGCCGGTCGTTGAGTTCGCGTGCAAGGGCAATGTCGCCTTGCAGCGCGGCACGGCACATATCGGCAAAGAGTTTCGGGGCGGCGTTGGCGGCTACGGTAATAACGCCGTGTCCGCCGCAGAGCATGAACGGCAGGGCGGTGTGGTCGTCGCCGGAAAGGACGACGAAGCCTTCGGGCGCGCGGTTGATGAGTTCGATGTTGCTGCCGACGTTGCCGCTTGCTTCTTTAACGCCGACGATGTTGGGGATTTCGGCAAGGCGCAGGATGGTTTCGTTGTTCATGCTGACGACGGTTCTGCCGGGCACGTTGTAGAGTATCATCGGAACCGCGGCGGCTTCGGCAACGGCTTTGAAATGGCGGTACATGCCTTCTTGGGAAGGTTTGTTGTAATAGGGGACGACGGAGAGGGTGTAGTCCGCGCCGGCTTTTTCGGCGGCTTGGGAAAGGGCGATGGCTTCGACGGTGTTGTTCGCCCCTGTGCCGGCGATGACGGGGACGCGTTTGGCAACGTGTTTGACCGTTTCTTCGATTACGCTTAAATGTTCTTCGACGGAGAGGGTGGCGGATTCGCCTGTCGTGCCGACAGCGACGATGCCGTCCGTGCCGTTTTCGATGTGCCAGTCGATTAATTGGCGGAGTTGGTCGTAATGGATGCTGCCGTCTTGATTCATCGGGGTAATCAGGGCAACCAAGCTACCTTGTAACATACGGAAACCTTTTATTCATTGAGTGAGGTCGATTATGCTTCGGATTGTAGCTTACTTTGTTGTTTGTGTGAAACATATCGGCCGCACGGTTGGTTCCAAGGCTTAAGTCCCATCATATCTTAATAAATAATATTTTTTTTATAATCATGAAATTATTGGGTTTAAGCAGTGGATGCGCCGTTGAGGATTAAAATGTGTTAAGCGCATGAAGGCTCTCTGGAAATGAAGGACTGTCCGGTGTGGAAATTCAAAGAAATTTGAATTCGGACAACCGGTGGTGTTTTTGCACATGAGGATTTGAATTGATAAGGAATCTTTGATTCGTTACAATTTCGTTCTTAAAATTTTTTAACGTTTGGCAACGGATAGAAAGACTCCAATGGCTGAAACAATGAAAAAACAGGCGGATTCGCCTGATTTGGTGTACGGTTTGGAAGACAGGCCACCGTTCGGTAATGCGCTCTTGAGCGCGGTTACCCATCTTTTGGCGATTTTCGTGCCGATGATTACGCCCGCGCTGATTGTGGGCGGCGCGCTGGAACTACCGGTGGAAATGACGGCGTATCTCGTGTCGATGGCGATGGTGGCTTCCGGCATCGGCACTTATTTGCAGGTCAACCGCTTCGGGCCGGTCGGCTCGGGGATGCTGTCCATCCAGCGTTACCGTCATGATTGCGCTCGGCGCGGGGATGAAAGAGGGCGGTTTGAGTGAGGGGGCGATGGTTTCGACGCTCTTGGGCGTATCGTTTGCCGGTGCGTTTTTGGTGTGTTTCTCGGCGTGGCTTTTGCCGTATTTGAAAAAAGTGATTACGCCGACGGTCAGCGGCGTGGTCGTGATGCTGATTGGTCTGAGTTTGGTACACGTCGGTATTGCCGATTTCGGCGGCGGCTTCGGCGCGAAGGCGGACGGCACGTTCGGCTCGATGGAAAACTTGGGGCTGGCTTCGCTGGTGCTGCTGATTGTGCTGGTGTTCAACTGCATGAAAAATCCGCTGCTGCGGATGAGCGGCATTGCGGTCGGTCTGATTGCCGGCTACATTGTCGCGCTGTTTTTGGGCAAGGTGGATTTTTCCGCACTGCAAAACCTGCCGCCGGTTACGCTGCCCGTACCGTTTAAATATGGTTTTGCTTTTGACTGGCACGCATTTATTGCGGCGGGTGCGATTTTCTTGTTGGGCGTGTTTGAGGCGGTCGGCGATTTGACGGCAACGGCAATGGTGTCCGACCAGCCGATTGAAGGCGAAGAATACACCAAACGCCTGCGCGGCGGCGTGTTGGCTGACGGCTTGGTATCGGTGATTGCGACGGCTTTGGGTTCGCTGCCGCTGACGACGTTTGCGCAAAACAACGGCGTGATTCAGATGACCGGAGTGGCTTCGCGCCACGTGGGCAAATATATTGCCGTGATTTTGGTGCTGTTGGGTCTGTTCCCCGTTGTCGGACGCGCGTTTACGACGATTCCGAGTCCGGTGTTGGGCGGCGCGATGGTTTTGATGTTCGGCCTGATTGCGATTGCGGGCGTGCGGATTTTGGTCGGCCACGGCATCCGCAGGCGCGAGGCGGTGATTGCGGCAACGTTGGTCGGTTTGGGCTTGGGCGTGGGGTTTGAGCCGGAAGTGTTTAAAAACCTGCCCGTCTTGTTCCAAAACTCTATTTCCGGCGGCGGCATTACGGCAGTCTTGCTGAATTTGGTCTTGCCGGAAGATAAAACCGAGGCGGCGGTCAAGTTTGATACCGACCATTTGGAACACTGATTTTGAAAACGAATGCCGTCTGAAACGGAATCCCTGTTTCAGACGGCATTGTTTTTGAGGCTTACGCTTTTTTGTTTTTCAATACGCGTTGCCGGCGGGTTTCGCTTAATACCATTCCTGCGGACACGGAGACGTTCATGCTTTCGACCGTGCCGAACATGGGTATGGACACCAGCATGTCGCAATGTTCGCGCGTGAGGCGGCGCATACCGTCGCCTTCGTTGCCCATCACCCATGCCGCGCTGTCGGGCAGATTGCAATGGTAAAGGTCGGCGTTGCCGCCTATGTCGGTGCCGATAATCCAGATGCCGTATTCTTTCAATTCGCGCAGGGTGCGGGCGAGGTTGGTTACGGTGATGTAGGGGACGGTTTCCGCCGCGCCGCAGGCGACTTTGCTGACGGTGGCGTTCAGTCCCGCGCTTTTGTCTTTCGGCGCGATGACGGCGTGTACGCCCATTGCGTCGGCGGTACGCAGGCACGCGCCGAGGTTGTGCGGATCGGTGATGCCGTCGAGTATCAGCAGCAGCGGCGGTTCGCTCAAGTTTTCCAATACGTCTTCGAGGTGGACGTGGTTTTTGGAGGCATCGATAAATCCGACCACGCCCTGATGGCGCGCGCCTTTGCTGATGGCGTTGAGGCGGTCGGCATCGGCAAAATATACGCGGATGTTTTCGTTTGCCGCCTTTTCCAGCACTTCGCGCGTGCGTGCGTCGGATTTGCCTTCTTGGATATAGAGTTCGGTAATCGATTTGGGGTTTTGCCACAATCGGGCGTTGACGGCGTGGAAGCCGTAGATGGGTCTTTGGTTTGCCATAATGGTGTTTGTCAAAAGGTTTCAGACGGCATTATAGCAATTTGCCGGTATGCCGTCTGAAGGGGTTAAAACAGGTAGGCGATGTATTTCACCAACAGGATAAGCAAGATGGATACGGCGCAGCCGATTTTGAACGCCGTGCCCACGACAAGCCCCAACAGCGTACCCAAGCCCGCTTTACCTGCCTGAAGCATATTGCGCCGATCGATCAGTTCGCCTGCCGCCGCGCCGATAAAGGGGCCGAGTATCAGCCCGGGCAGGGAGAAAAATATGCCGATGATGCTGCCGGCCAATGCACCTCGGACGGCGAGTTTGCCTGCCCCAGTGTATTTTACCCCCAACATGCCTGCCATATAGTCCGCCAGTATGCCGCCAAGGCTGATGAGTCCGACCGTCCACAAGATGCCTGCGCCGTAGATTTGATAGCCGCCGGCATAGGCAAGCAGCCATGTTCCGGCAAACATCAATGCCAAGCCGGGCAGGGCGGGATAGACGATGCCTGCCGTGCCGACGGCTATCAGGGCGAGGGCGAGGATGACGAGTAGGGCGGTCATGGGTTCAACCTTTTCTTTTGTTTTGGAAAAAACGGCTTAATACGGCGCGGCATTCTTCTTGCAGGATTCCGCCCCGTATGGCGGTGTGCGTATTGAGGCGTTTGTCGGCAAACAGGTTGACGATGCTGCCTGCCGCGCCGGTTTTGGGTTCTGCCGCACCGTAGATCACGCGCCTGATTCGTGCCTGTATCAGTGCGGACGCGCACATGGCGCAGGGTTCGAGGGTGATGTAGATGTCGCATCCGTCAAGGCGGTAGTTTTGCATTTCGCTGCCTGCCTGTGCCAAGGCGTTGATTTCGGCGTGTCGGCTGACATTGCAGTCGGCAATGCAGGTGTTGTGTGCCGATGCGATGATTTTGCCGTCTGAAACGATGACTGCCCCGACGGGTATTTCGCCGTCGGCGGCGGATTGTTCTGCTTGGCGCAGTGCTTCGCGCATGAAGTATCCCATTTCTTCCTGCGGCGGAAAGGCGGCGACGGGCGGATGGTTTTTCAACTCGGCAAGCAGGCAGTCTTTATGCGCTTGGGACATTTCTTGCGGCGGCGTGCCGTTCAGCAGCGACTCGAGTTGCCACAGCGTGCTTTTCGTGAGGGTCAAACCCGATGCTTTGAGCAGCAGAAAGGCTTTGACCGAACCGTTTTGCCGCAGTTCTTCGAGCGTACGGATACCGAGCCTGTGCAGGGCGGCGACGGTTTTGGGGGCGAGCGGCGGCGTGGCCAGCATGGTTTATTCGCCGAAAAACCGTTTTGCCGCCTCAATCAGGCGCGTGCCTGAAGTGCCGTCTGAAAACGGGTCGGCAACGCAGTCTAAAGGTGTTTTGCGTAACCAAGTCAGTTGGCGTTTGGCAAGTTGGCGCGTGGCGGCAATGCCTTTTTCGATGAAGGTTTGTCTGTCGGTTGCACCGTCGAGGTGTTCCCACGCCTGACGGTAGCCGACGCAGCGGATGGCGGGGGAGTCGGCGGTCAGGCCGGGATAGCGGCGGCGCAGGTTTTCTACTTCGCCGATAAAGCCCTGTTCAAGCATCAGGTGGAAACGCAGGGCGATGTTTTCGTGCAGTCGGGCGCGGTTTTCGGGAATCAGGGCGGCGGTGTAGAGTTCGAAGGGCAGGGTGTGTTCGGGCTGTCCGTTCAGGTGCGCGCTCATCGGCCTGCCGGTCAGGTAATAGACTTCAAGGGCGCGTCCGATGCGCTGGCTGTCGTTCGGTTTCAGACGGCATGCTGTTTCAGGGTCGACTTTTTGCAGGGTGCGGTAGAGGAAATCCAAACCGTACATCTGTTTTTGTTCGTCCAAGTCGGCACGCAGGCAGGCATCGGCTTCGGGCAAATCGTTCAAACCTTGGGTCAGGGCGCGGAAATACATCATTGTGCCGCCGACAATCAGCGGACATTTCCCACGCGCCGTGATTTCGCCGGTCAGACGCGTGCAGTCTTCGACAAAACGGGCGGCACTGTATGTCTGAACGGGCGTAATGATGTCGATAAGGTGGTGCGGGACAAAGGCGCGTTCGGAGGCGGACGGTTTCGCCGTGCCGATGTCCATACCGGTATAGAGCAGTGCAGAATCGAGGCTGATGATTTCGACCGGAAGGGTTTCGGCGATTTTGAGGGCGAGCGCGGTTTTGCCGCAGGCGGTCGGCCCGAGCAGGGTAAAGGCTTTCGGGGTCGGCATAATGTTTCAGGTTTGGAAAAATGCGGATTATAGCGGAAAGCGCGCCGCCCTTATATTTTGCTTTGCGGAAGCACGCCGACGGCAAGGGGCGGGTTTGCCGTACGCCTTTATAAAATGCGTTCAAACCGATGCGTCGGGTTTTCAATATGCCCGCGCCCGATGCCGCCTTGTCCGCAGGCATCGGCGGCAGCGTCCGATTTCTCGGGGAACGCCCGTCCCGGGTATATTTAAAGGTTCGGCGGTGCGGCGTTTTCCGGCGGCAAGGCTTCAGACGGCATCTCCGGCGCGTCCGTTAGACAAGGTGCGTTCTTGAGGCGATAATGGCGTTTTGCTTTTTTGAAAGCCTTGCAATGTCCCGAAACCTGCTTGTCCGCTGGCTCGCCGTCTGCCTCATCCCCTTGGCGACGCTTGCCGTTTTCGCCGCCAATCCGCCCGAAGACAAACCCCAGCATCTGATCAACGGCATCATCCTTGCCTGCGAAGCGACGTTTTTGTTTAAATTCGTCCTCTTTGAAACCATCAAGCATCATCTTAAACAAGGGTTTGATTTGAAACGTCAAACCATGTTTCTGTTTATTCCGATTGTTTTGCTGGTTGTGTATTTGTTCCACTATTTCGGCGCGTTTTAGCTTGTTTTCCCGATGGTTATGAATACATACGCTTTTCCTGTCTGTTGGATTTTTTGCAAGGTCATCGACAATTTCGGCGACATCGGCGTTTCGTGGCGGCTCGCCCGTGTTTTGCACCGCGAACTCGGTTGGCAGGTGCATTTGTGGACGGACGACGTGTCCGCCTTGCGCGCGCTTTGTCCCGATTTGCCCGATGTTCCCTTCGTTCATCAGGATATTCATGTCCGCACTTGGCATTCCGATGCGGCAGACATTGATACCGCGCCCGTTCCCGATGCCGTTATCGAAACTTTTGCCTGCGACCTGCCCGAAAATGTGCTGAACATCATCCGCCGACACAAACCGCTTTGGCTGAATTGGGAATATTTGAGCGCGGAGGAAAGCAATGAAAGGCTGCACCTGATGCCTTCGCCGCAGGAGGGCGTTCAAAAATATTTTTGGTTTATGGGTTTCAGCGAAAAAAGCGGCGGGTTGATACGCGAACGCGATTACCGCGAAGCCGTCCGTTTCGATACCGAAGCCCTGCGCCGGCGGCTGGTGTTGCCCGAAAAAAACGCCCCCGAATGGCTGCTTTTCGGCTATCGGGGCGATGTTTGGGCAAAGTGGCTGGACATGTGGCAACAGGCAGGCAGCCTGATGACCCTACTGCTGGCGGGGGCGCAAATTATCGACAGCCTCAAACAAAGCGGCGTTATTCCGCAAAACGCCCTGCAAAATGACGGCGGTGTCTTTCAGACGGCATCCGTCCGCCTTGTCAAAATCCCGTTCGTGCCGCAACAGGACTTCGACAAATTGCTGCACCTCGCCGACTGCGCCGTGATACGCGGCGAAGACAGTTTCGTGCGTACCCAGCTTGCCGGAAAACCTTTCTTTTGGCACATCTACCCGCAAGATGAAAACGTCCATCTCGACAAACTCCACGCCTTTTGGGATAAGGCATACGGCTTCTACACGCCCGAAACCGCATCGGTGCACCGCCTCCTTTCGGACGACCTCAACGGCGGAGAGGCTTTATCCGCAACACAACGCCTCGAATGTTGGCAAACCCTGCAACAACATCAAAACGGCTGGCGGCAAGGCGCGGAGGATTGGAGCCGTTATCTTTTCGGGCAGCCTTCCGCATCCGAAAAACTCGCCGCCTTTGTTTCAAAGCATCAAAAAATACGCTAGAATAGCGCGTTTTACGACAACCGATTTGATTGGAAAATCACAATGAAAACAGCACAAGAACTGCGCGCCGGCAATGTATTTATGGTCGGCAACGATCCTATGGTCGTTCAAAAAACCGAATACATCAAAGGCGGCCGCTCTTCCGCCAAAGTCAGCATGAAACTGAAAAACCTGCTGACCGGCGCTGCTTCCGAAACCATTTACAAAGCCGACGACAAATTCGACGTGGTCATCCTGTCCCGCAAAAACTGTACGTACAGCTATTTTGCCGACCCGATGTACGTCTTTATGGACGAAGAATTCAACCAATACGAAATCGAAGCCGACAACATCGGCGACGCGTTGAAATTCATCGTTGACGGTATGGAAGACCAATGCGAAGTTACCTTCTATGAAGGCAATCCCATTTCTGTCGAACTGCCCACCATCATCGTGCGCGAAGTCGAGTACACCGAGCCTGCCGTCAAAGGCGATACTTCCGGCAAAGTGATGAAAACCGCGCGTCTGGTCGGCGGCACCGAAATCCAAGTGATGTCTTACATCGAAAACGGCGACAAAGTCGAAATCGATACCCGTACCGGCGAATTCCGCAAACGCGCCTGATATCCTACTTGAAAAATGCCGTCTGAAAGGCTTTCAGACGGCATTTTTTATATTCGCCCCGTGTTTGGATTGAAGTATAGTGGATTAAATTTAAACCAGTACAGCGTTGCCTCGCCTTGCCGTACTATCTGTACTGTCTTCGGCTTCGTCGCCTTGTCCTGATTTTTGTTAATCCACTATAGATATTTTTTTCGTAAACGACAATACGCGTGATTTTGCCATTTTCGTCAAAATGGATGTCTAAAAACGGTTTGTCGGGATTGCGTTCACGGTTGGACAGCCGGAAGAGTGATTGGTTTTCAAGCATTTCTCCGTGTATTTTCAGATAGCCGGGCAATTGGCCGATGTATTGGAAATTGCCGCCGAGTCCGTTGTTGTGCCGGTTCAAATAGGCAGATGTTGCCGAAACTTCAAAATAACGTGCGCGTTTCGGTTCCTCGCCTTGTCCGCGGGTTTCTTGACTGCCTTGTGTCAGCAGCAGCGTCGCTTCTCGGAGGCGGCGTTCCTGTTCCATCATGGCATCTTGTGCCTGCCGGCTGATGGTGCGCGTTCCGTAACGCAAGTCTTCAATTGCCTGTATGATTTTCTGATGGTAGTCGGGATCTTCAGGGCGGATGTCGGGAAACAGCAGCCGCTGTATGTTGTCATAGCCGCCGCCGGGTAAGCCGAAACGGGTTTCCAGTTCGTTATGGGAAAGGGCAAACAGACAGTCCGAGTCGATGTGTTCGGCGATTTGCTGTATGAGATCGCCAATGCCGGCGGCGGGGTGCAGGCCGGTGCAATTTCACAGTGGCGCGCTTTCTGCCTGCTTGACGTTATCAGGGGCGGATGCGGCCGGTTGCAAATCGGATTGGGACGCGGAAGACGAAGCGGCGGATGCGCCGTTTTCTTTCGTTTTATCTTCTTTGCTCGGGGAACGCGCGGCCAGCATGATTGCGGCAAGCCATAAGGGAAGTGATGACGTTTTGTTTTTCATTCTATTGTTTCCAATATTGAAAAGGCCGTCTGAAAACCTGCCGTTTCATTTTTCAGACGGACTGTTGTTAATAGAACCGAGAAACCCGTTATTGCCGACAAGGTTTTCAACCTGTCTTACCCGACGCGGTAAAACGCAAGGCTGCCCAAAAGGTTGGGGAAATGTTTGACCTGTCTGTTGCCCGTCATCACGGCGCGTTCGAGGACGCGGATATTGTTTTTGGCGCACAACAAATCAAAGTCTTTGAGCGTGCACCAATGGATATTGGGCGTGTCGTACCAATGGTAGGGCATACGTTCGGAAACCGGCATATGTCCGCCGAGTGCGATTTGGACGCGGTTGCGCCAGTAGCCGAAATTCGGGAAACTGACGATTGCCTGTTTGGCGAGGCGCATCAGGCAGCGCAGGATTTTTTCGGTATTCTGCATCGCTTGGATGGTTTGGCTCAAAACAATCACATCAAAACTTTGATCGTTGAATGCGGTCAACCCTTCTTCCAAATCGGCTTGGATAACATTTACGCCGCGCGACATCGCAGCAATCACGTTGTCGGTGTCGATTTCGATGCCGTAGCCGCTGCATTTTTTGTGTTCCGCCAAAGCCGCCAGCAATTCGCCGTCGCCGCAGCCCAAGTCTAAGACGCGGCTGCCTTCGGGTATCCGGTCGTAAATCAGTTGCAAATCATCGCGCAGGTTCATAATCGGCAATCCTTGTCAACATTGTTCATATAAGCCGTTACGGCGCGCATATAGGCTTCGTCTTCCATTAAAAAGGCATCGTGCCCGTGTGCGGACTTGACTTCGATATACTGCACGGATTTTTGGGCGGCAATCAGTGCCTTGACCAGTTCGTGCGAACGTTCGGGCGCGAAACGCCAGTCGGTGCTGAAGCTGGCGACAAAGAATTTTGCCTGCACATCCTGCACGGCGCGGGTCAGGCTGTTGCCGAAATCCGCCGCCGGATCGAAATAGTCCAAAGCTTTGGTCATCAGCAAATATGTATTAGCATCAAACCGCCCGACGAATTTGTCGCCTTGATAGCGGAGATAGGATTCTACTTCAAATTCAACGCTATAGCCGTATTGATAGCCGTTGGAACGCAAATCGCGTCCGAATTTTTTGCCCAAACCGTCTTCGGCAAGATACGTAATGTGTCCCATCATACGGGCAATCCGCAAACCGCGCGCGGGAACGGTGTTGTGGCTGCGGTAATGTCCTTCATTGAAATCGGGGTCGGTCAAAATCGCCTGACGTGCTACATCATTAAACGCGATATTTTGCGTGGACAGTTTCGGCGCAGACGCAATCACCAAGGCGTGGCGCACACGTTCGGGATAGGAAATCGCCCACTGCAAAGCCTGCATGCCGCCCAAGCTGCCGCCGACAACCGCCGCCCATTGTTCGATGCCGAGATAATCGGCAAGCGCGGCTTGTGATTTTACCCAGTCCTTCACCGTAACCATCGGAAAATCCGCGCCGTATTCCCTGCCCGTTTCAGGATTGATCGACAAAGGCCCGCTGCTGCCGTCGCAGCCGCCCAGATTGTTCAACCCGACCACGAAAAAACGTTCCGTATCAATCGGTTTTCCGGGACCGACCATATTGTCCCACCAGCCCGTATATTTATCCTCCGCCGAATGCCTGCCCGCAACGTGATGGTTGCCCGACAGCGCGTGGCAGATTAAAACCGCATTGTTTTTTTCAGCATTCAGCTCGCCGTAGGTTTCAATCATCAGATCGAAACGCGGCAAAGTTTTACCGTTTTCCAAAACCAGCGGCATTTCAAACGGAATTTTTTGGGGCGTTACAATGCCCACCGAGGTATTTTGACTCATATCCTGTTCCAACAAATGCGGCGAAAAGCGTTATTATATCGCAAACGGCATGACTTTTTGACACGGTCGGACAAGCAGCCTGACGCGCTGAAACATCCTTTCCCATGCCGCCGCGCCCGAACCATACTTTTCGCTTCCCGACATGATAGGCAGACTTTTCCGTATTTTTTTCTTTTTCGCACTTGCCGCGCTGATTATCAACCGCCTCTTTAGCCGCAGGCAGAAACGTGTCCTGCGCGAAGTCGCCGAAATCAGCGCATGGGTACTGCTCGGTGCAGCCGCCGCGACGCTGTTTTGGTATCTGTTTATGCTGTATTTCAAACACATTCCGGATTCGTATCGACGGAAAAATGCCGTCTGAAACGCATTTTTCTGTTTCAGACGGCATATTTGAAAAGGGCTTGCGGTAGGAGGGGCTTTACAACCGAAGCAGGAAGGGCAGGGGGTCAGCGTTGGCGCGATTTAAAACGCGGATTGCTTTTGCAGATGACGTACACTTTGCCCCTGCGTCTGACGATTTGGCAGTCGCGGTGGCGTTGTTTGGCGGTTTTGAGCGAAGACAGAACCTGCATTATTTGTCCTTTCTAAACGATGACATGACGGATTGGAAACGTTGGTTGAACTTGCTGGCACGGCCTTCGGTATTGACGTTACGCTGTTTGCCGGTATAGACGGGATGTGAGGAAGAGGAAGTATCTAAGGAAAAGAGCGGATATTCTTTGCCGTCTGTCCAAACCATTGTTTTTCCGTGCGTTCCGGCGCAAGAACGAATCAGCCAGCCTTCATTGGCACTGCTGTCGAAAAAAAGGACGGTTCGATAATTGTCAGGATGAATATTCGGTTTCATATATTGCCTTGATTGAAGTGTTATAACATAACAAACTTTATCATAATTTAGAAGGCTTGTACAAGAAAAGCGTATAGTTTTTGCTAAATATTAAAAATTTTCATCATAAACCTGAAAATTTTGAAATTGACTCATATTCGGTGCAACCTTATCATACCGCCTGAAACATCATGTAAAAGATAACGAAGGTATGCAGATAAATTATGCAAAAGAAATCAATGCGTTAAACAACAGCCTTTCCGATTTGAAAGGCAACATCAACGTTTCGTTTGAATTTTTCCCGCCGAAAAACGAACAAATGGAAACGATGCTGTGGGATTCCATCCACCGTCTGCAAACCCTGCATCCCAAGTTCGTATCCGTAACTTACGGCGCAAACTCCGGCGAACGCGACCGCACGCACGGCATCGTCAAACGCATCAAACAGGAAACCGGTTTGGAAGCAGCTCCGCACCTGACCGGCATCGATGCATCCTACGACGAATTGCGCCAAATCGCCAAAGACTATTGGGACAGCGGTATCCGCCGCATCGTTGCCCTGCGTGGCGACGAGCCGGCCGGTTATGAGAAAAAACCGTTTTACGCCGAAGACTTGGTTAAGCTATTACGCTCCGTCGCCGACTTCGACATCTCTGTAGCGGCATACCCCGAAGTACATCCCGAAGCGAAATCCGCACAAGCCGACCTGATTAATCTGAAGCGCAAAATCGATGCGGGCGCGAACCACGTCATCACCCAATTCTTCTTCGATGTGGAACGCTACCTGCGCTTCCGCGACCGCTGCGTGATGTTGGGCATCGACGTCGAAATCGTTCCCGGCATCCTGCCTGTTACCAACTTCAAGCAACTCGGCAAAATGGCACAAGTAACCAACGTCAAAATCCCGAAATGGCTGTCGCAAATGTATGAAGGCTTGGACGACGACCAAGGCACGCGCAACCTCGTCGCCGCCAGTATCGCCATCGATATGGTTAAAGTCCTGTCCCGCGAAGGCGTGAAAGATTTCCACTTCTACACGCTCAACCGCAGCGAGCTGACTTACGCCATCTGCCATATTTTAGGCGCGCGCCCTTAAAGCCGAAAACGGCTTCAGACAGCATCCGAGGCCGTCTGAAAAGCAAAACGCCGCCCTATCCGAGCCATTCTGATTTACAATACCGGCCGATTCGGATTGAACCGGTCCTTACAAAATCCAACTGGAGAGTTCAACATGACAACATTACATTTCTCAGGCTTCCCGCGTGTCGGCGCCTTCCGTGAATTGAAATTCGCCCAAGAAAAATACTGGCGCAAAGAGATCAGTGAACAAGAGCTGCTCGACGTTGCCAAAGACCTGCGCGAGAAAAACTGGAAACACCAAGCTGCTGCCAACGCTGATTACGTTGCTGTAGGTGATTTCACTTTCTACGATCACATCCTCGACCTGCAAGTTGCCACCGGCGCGATTCCCGCCCGTTTCGGCTTCGATAGCCAAAACCTGCCTTTGGAACAATTCTTCCAACTGGCGCGCGGCAACAAAGACCAATTCGCCATCGAAATGACCAAATGGTTCGACACCAACTACCACTACCTGGTGCCTGAATTCCATGCCGATACCGAATTCAAAGCCAACGCCAAACACTACGTTCAACAACTGCAAGAAGCCCAAACTTTGGGCTTGAAAGCCAAACCGACCGTTGTCGGTCCTTTGACTTTCCTGTGGGTGGGTAAAGAAAAAGGCTCCGTTGAATTCGACCGTCTGAGCCTGTTGCCTAAACTGTTGCCTGTTTACGTTGAAATCCTGACTGCTTTGGTTGAAGCCGGTGCCGAGTGGATTCAAATCGACGAGCCTGCTTTGGCTGTCGATCTGCCTAAAGAATGGGTAGAAGCATACAAAGACGTTTACGCTACTTTGAACAAAGTAAGCGCCAAAATCCTGTTGGGCACTTACTTCGGTTCTGTTGCCGAACACGCCGCATTGTTGAAATCCCTGCCTGTTGACGGCCTGCACATCGACTTGGTACGCGCACCCGAGCAACTGGACGCGTTCGCCGGCTACGACAAAGTCCTGTCTGCCGGCGTGATTGACGGCCGCAACATTTGGCGCGCCAACCTGAACAAAGTTTTGGAAACCGTCGGGCCTCTGCAAGCCAAACTGGGCGAGCGTTTGTGGATTTCCAGCTCTTGCTCGCTGCTGCACACTCCGTTTGACTTGTCAATCGAAGAAAAACTGAAAGCCAACAAACCCGACCTGTACTCTTGGTTGGCATTCACTCTGCAAAAAACCCAAGAATTGCGTGTTCTGAAAGCCGCATTGAATGAAGGCCGTGATTCTGTTGCCGAAGAACTGGCCGCCAGCCAAGCTGCTGCCGACTCCCGTGCCAACAGCAGTGAAATCCACCGTGCAGACGTTGCCAAACGCTTGGCCGACCTGCCTGTCAACGCAGGCCAACGCAAATCACCGTTTGCCGACCGTATCAAAGCGCAACAAGCATGGTTGAACCTGCCTCTGCTGCCGACGACCAACATTGGTTCTTTCCCGCAAACTACCGAAATCCGCCAAGCACGCGCAGCCTTCAAAAAAGGCGAACTGTCTGCCTCCGATTACGAAGCCGCAATGAAAAAAGAAATCGCCTTGGTGGTTGAAGAGCAAGAAAAACTGGACTTGGACGTACTGGTGCACGGCGAAGCCGAGCGTAACGACATGGTCGAATACTTCGGCGAACTGTTGAGCGGTTTTGCATTCACCCAATACGGCTGGGTGCAAAGCTACGGCTCACGCTGCGTTAAACCACCTATCATCTTCGGTGACGTAAGCCGTCCTGAAGCTATGACTGTCGCTTGGTCTACTTACGCACAAAACCTGACCAAACGCCCGATGAAAGGTATGTTGACCGGTCCTGTAACCATTCTGCAATGGTCTTTCGTCCGCAACGATATTCCGCGCGCTACCGTGTGCAAACAAATCGCACTGGCTCTGAACGACGAAGTATTGGATCTGGAAAAAGCCGGCATTAAAGTCATCCAAATTGACGAACCTGCCATCCGCGAAGGTCTTCCTTTGAAACGTGCCGATTGGGATGCCTACCTGAACTGGGCGGGCGAATCCTTCCGCCTATCCTCTGCAGGTTGCGAAGACAGCACTCAAATCCACACTCATATGTGCTACTCTGAGTTCAACGACATCCTGCCTGCGATTGCTGCAATGGATGCGGACGTGATCACCATTGAGACTTCACGTTCCGACATGGAACTCTTGGCTGCGTTCGGCGAATTCAAATACCCGAACGACATCGGCCCGGGCGTTTACGACATCCACAGCCCGCGCGTACCGACAGAAGCCGAAGTGGAACACCTGTTGCGCAAAGCCATTGAGGTTGTTCCGGTTGAGCGTCTGTGGGTTAACCCGGACTGCGGCCTGAAAACACGCGGCTGGAAAGAAACTCTGGAACAGCTTCAAGTAATGATGAACGTAACCCGCAAACTGCGTGCCGAATTGGCGAAATAAGCCGAGACCGTATGAACAAATGCCGTCTGAAAGCCTTTCAGACGGCATTTTGTCCTGAGTTGCGGCGCAGGGGAGCAGTTGCCGGAAAATCTTTTCATTGCAGCTTGTTTTTCTCTAATTCGGCTTTATATGTGGGGAACAGGCAAATCGGAGTTGTATTTGATAGTTTTAAATAATTTATATTATTTAAACTATAAATTATACAAATCATTTTGCATGGGGTAGAATGCGCGGCGATTCACAATTATTTCTCAAACCAATCTATTAAGGAGCTCAAAATGGCTTTGCAAGATCGTACCGGTCAAAAAGTACCTTCCGTAGTATTCCGCACCCGCGTCGGCGACACTTGGAAAGATGTGTCTACCGATGATTTGTTCAAAGGCAAAAAAGTAGTCGTATTCTCCCTGCCCGGTGCATTTACCCCGACTTGTTCTTCTTCACACCTGCCGCGTTACAACGAATTATTCGGCGCGTTCAAAGAAAACGGCGTTGACGCAATCTGCTGCGTATCTGTAAACGATACTTTCGTAATGAACGCTTGGGCTGCCGAAGAAGAATCAGACAACATCTACATGATTCCTGACGGCAACGGCGAATTTACCGAAGGTATGGGTATGCTGGTCGGTAAAGAAGACTTGGGCTTCGGCAAACGCTCTTGGCGTTACTCCATGCTGGTTAACGACGGCGTGGTTGAAAAAATGTTCATCGAACCTGAAGAACCGGGCGATCCTTTCAAAGTATCCGATGCAGATACTATGCTGAAATTCGTTGCTCCCGATTGGAAGGCTCAAGAGTCTGTGGCAATTTTCACTAAACCAGGTTGCCAATTCTGTGCCAAAGTCAAACAAGCTTTGCAAGACAAAGGTTTGTCTTACGAAGAAATCGTATTGGGCAAAGATGCAACCGTTACTTCCGTTCGCGCTATTACCGGCAAGATGACTGCCCCTCAAGTCTTCATCGGCGGCAAATACATCGGCGGCAGCGAAGATTTGGAAGCTTACTTGGCTAAAAACTGATAGCTGTTTGCTTAAGGCAGTTTGATTAAACTGTCTGATATACCGGATAGAGTTATTCGGGCGGTTCTATACTGCCGCTCCGAATAACTCTATATTTACAAGAAGATTTGGATATTGTCGCACTCAATCGAAATTTTGTTTTTATTTATCTGAATAATGTTTTTGATTGGGAAGATATTTAAATGCTGTCTGAAACCGATATGTTCTGTGTCGGCAATGTTTCAGACGAAAACGGAAGGACAAAGATTATGAAAAAAATTCAAGCGGATATCGTCGTAATCGGCGGCGGTACTGCCGGTATGGGTGCGTTTCGCAATGCCCGTTTACATTCGGATAATGTTTACCTGATTGAAAACAATGTGTTCGGCACAACCTGCGCGCGCGTGGGCTGTATGCCTTCCAAACTCTTGATTGCCGCCGCAGAAGCGCGTCACCACGCATTGCATACCGACCCCTTCGGCGTGCATTTGGACAAAGACAGCATCGTCGTCAACGGAGAAGAGGTTATGCGGCGCGTCAAATCCGAGCGCGACCGTTTTGTCGGCTTTGTCGTTACCGATGTGGAAGAATGGCCTGCCGACAAGCGCATCATGGGCTCGGCTAAATTCATCGACGAGCATACCGTCCAAATCGACGACCATATCCAAATTGCGGCAAAAAGTTTCGTGATTGCTACCGGTTCGCGTCCCGTCATCCTGCCGCAGTGGCAGTCTTTGGGCGACCGTTTGATTATCAACGACGACGTTTTCTCGTGGGATACGCTGCCTAAGCGCGTTGCCGTGTTCGGGCCGGGCGTTATCGGTTTGGAACTGGGTCAGGCATTGCACCGTTTGGGTGTGAAAGTTGAAATTTTCGGTTTGGGCGGAATCATCGGCGGCATTTCCGACCCCGTTGTTTCAGACGAGGCGAAAGCCGTGTTCGGAGAAGAATTGAAACTGCATCTGGATGCTAAAACCGAGGTCAAACTCGACGCAGACGGCAATGTAGAAGTCCATTGGGAGCAGGATGGCGAAAAAGGCGTATTTGTTGCCGAATATATGTTGGCAGCCGTAGGTCGCCGTCCGAACGTTGACAATATCGGTTTGGAAAACATCAATATCGACAAAGACGCGCGCGGCGTACCCGTTGCCGATCCGCTGACCATGCAGACCAGCATTCCGCATATCTTTATTGCGGGCGACGCGTCCAACCAACTGCCCCTGCTGCATGAAGCCGCCGACCAAGGTAAGATTGCCGGCGATAACGCGGGCCGCTACCCGAATATCGGCAGCGGTTTGCGCCGCAGCACCATTGGCGTGGTGTTTACCAGTCCGCAAATCGGCTTTGTCGGTTTGAAATACGCGCAGGTTGCCGCGCAATACCAAGCCGACGAATTTGTCATCGGCGAAGTATCGTTCAAAAATCAAGGTCGCAGCCGCGTGATGCTGGTAAACAAAGGCCATATGCGCCTGTATGCCGAAAAAGCCACCGGCCGCTTTATCGGCGCGGAAATCGTAGGCCCTGCCGCCGAACATTTGGCTCACTTGTTGGCATGGGCGCATCAAATGAAGATGACCGTTCCGCAAATGCTGGATATGCCGTTCTACCATCCTGTTATCGAGGAAGGTCTGCGTACCGCGTTGCGCGATGCCGATGCGAAATTGAAAGCCTGACCGATATGGCAAAACAATGCCGCCTGAAATTTTTTTCAGACGGCATTTTATTTTTGGGGATGGGGTTGGGGGTCGGATGCTGATACCGTGTCGGGAAGGGAGCGGCAAAACTAAAAATCTTTCTTTTAATCTGCTGTTTCCACGCGTGTTTGTCAAAATCTATCAGTTTGTTTTTAAAATACACTGTTCAAAATGGGATAAAACAGGTAAATTAACGTTGATGTAACCCAGTGTAGCAATGGGTTTACGGTTTTTGAGTCGATATATAACTACAGAGGAATTGACTATGTCTGTCAAACTGCGTCCTGTTTATCTGGATTTGCCGAACATCCGTCTGCCGATACCCGGGATAGTTTCCATCCTTCACCGCATTAGCGGGGTCGGGCTGTTTATTATGCTGCCTTTCCTGCTGTATTTTCTGTCCGGTACCCTGAGTCAAGAGTCTGCATTTGAAACTTACCGTGCCATTGTTTCCCATCCTTTGGTCAAGCTGGTTTTAATCGGTATATTGTGGGCTTATCTGCACCATTCTCTCGCCGGTATCCGCTTTTTATTTTTGGATGCGCACAAAGGCCTTGAGCTGAATACTGCGCGCAATACCGCTAAAGCCGTATTTGCTTCTGCATTGGTTTTGACTGTCGTTTTGGGAGCGTTGTTATGGTAGAACGTAAATTGACCGGTGCCCATTACGGTTTGCGCGATTGGGTAATGCAGCGTGCGACTGCGGTTATTATGTTGATTTATACCGTTGCACTTTTAGTGGTTCTATTTGCCCTGCCTAAAGAATATCCGGCATGGCAGGCATTTTTTAGTCAAGCTTGGGTAAAAGTATTTACCCAAGTGAGCTTTATCGCCGTATTCTTGCACGCTTGGGTGGGTATCCGCGATTTGTGGATGGACTATATCAAACCCTTCGGCGTGCGTTTGTTTTTGCAGGTTGCCACCATTGTCTGGCTGGTCGGCTGCCTCGTGTATTCAGTTAAAGTGATTTGGGGGTAAGTATGGGTTTTCCTGTTCGCAAGTTTGATGCCGTGATTGTCGGCGGTGGCGGTGCAGGTTTACGTGCAGCCCTCCAATTATCCAAATCCGGTTTGAATTGTGCCGTTTTGTCTAAAGTGTTCCCGACCCGCTCGCATACCGTAGCGGCGCAGGGCGGTATTTCCGCCTCTCTGGGTAATGTGCAGGAGGACCGTTGGGACTGGCACATGTACGATACCGTGAAAGGTTCCGACTGGCTGGGTGACCAAGATGCGATTGAGTTTATGTGTCGCGCTGCGCCTGAAGCGGTGATTGAGTTGGAACACATGGGTATGCCTTTTGACCGCGTTGAAAGCGGCAAAATTTATCAGCGTCCTTTCGGCGGACATACTGCCGAACATGGTAAACGTGCGGTAGAACGTGCATGTGCGGTTGCCGACCGTACCGGTCATGCGATGTTGCATACTTTGTACCAACAAAACGTCCGTGCCAATACACAATTCTTTGTGGAATGGACGGCGCAAGATTTGATTCGTGATGAAAACGGCGATGTCGTCGGCGTAACCGCCATGGAAATGGAAACGGGCGAAGTTTATATTTTCCACGCCAAGGCCGTGATGTTTGCTACCGGTGGCGGCGGTCGTATTTATGCTTCTTCTACCAATGCTTATATGAATACCGGTGACGGTTTGGGCATTTGCGCCCGTGCGGGCATTCCGTTGGAAGATATGGAATTCTGGCAATTCCACCCGACCGGCGTGGCGGGTGCGGGCGTGTTGATTACCGAAGGCGTACGCGGCGAGGGCGGTATTCTGTTGAACGCCGACGGCGAACGCTTTATGGAACGCTATGCGCCGACCGTAAAAGACTTGGCTTCTCGCGACGTGGTTTCACGCGCGATGGCGATGGAAATCTATGAAGGTCGCGGCTGTGGTAAAAACAAAGACCACGTCTTACTGAAAATCGACCATATCGGTGCAGAAAAAATTATGGAAAAACTGCCGGGCATCCGCGAGATTTCCATTCAGTTTGCCGGTATCGATCCGATTAAAGACCCGATTCCGGTTGTGCCGACTACCCACTATATGATGGGCGGCATTCCGACCAATTATCACGGTGAAGTTGTTGTTCCGCAAGGCGACGAGTACGAAGTACCTGTAAAAGGCCTGTATGCCGCAGGTGAGTGCGCCTGTGCTTCCGTACACGGTGCGAACCGTTTGGGTACGAACTCCCTGCTGGACTTGGTGGTGTTCGGCAAAGCTGCCGGTGACAGCATGATTAAATTCATCAAAGAGCAAAGCGATTGGAAACCTCTGCCTGCTAATGCCGGTGAGTTGACCCGCCAACGTATCGAGCGTTTGGACAGTCAAACCGATGGTGAAAACGTTGATGCATTGCGTCGCGAACTGCAACGCTCCGTACAACTGCACGCCGGCGTGTTCCGTACCGATGAGATTCTGAGCAAAGGCGTTCAAGAAATCATGGCGATTGCCGAGCGTGTGAAACGTACCGAAATCAAAGACAAGAGCAAAGTGTGGAATACCGCGCGTATCGAAGCTTTGGAATTGGATAACCTGATTGAAGTGGCGAAAGCGACTTTGGTGTCTGCCGAAGCACGTAAAGAATCACGCGGTGCGCACGCTTCAGACGACCATCCTGAGCGCGATGACGAAAATTGGATGAAACACACCCTGTATCATTCGGACACCAATACCTTGTCTTACAAACCGGTACACACCAAGCCTTTGAGCGTGGAATACATCAAACCGGCCAAACGCGTTTATTGATGCGTTTTCAGACGGTCTTCGCCTCAAAGGTCGTCTGAAACCTAACCATACCCACATTGAACTGCTTGAATTTATAATACAAAATCATTGGGCAGTTGATGAGAAAAGGAACACTTCTCATGGAAAAAATGAGTTTTGAAATTTACCGTTACAACCCGGACGTTGATGCCAAGCCTTATATGCAGCGTTACGAGTTGGAATTGGAACCGACCGACGTGAAACTTTTGGACGCTTTGGTACGCCTGAAAGCACAAGACGATACCTTGTCTTTCCGCCGCTCCTGCCGCGAAGGGATTTGCGGATCGGACGGTATGAACATCAACGGCAAAAACGGCTTGGCGTGTCTGACCGATTTACGCAGCTTGAAACAGCCTGTCAAAATCCGCCCGCTGCCCGGTCTGCCCGTCATCCGCGACCTGATTGTGGATATGACCCAGTTCTTCAAACAATACCATTCCGTCAAACCTTATGTTGTTAACGACAATCCGATTGATGCGGACAAAGAGCGTCTGCAAACTCAGGAAGAGCGCAAAGAGTTGGATGGTTTGTACGAATGTATTTTGTGCGCCTGCTGTTCGACCGCCTGTCCGTCATTCTGGTGGAATCCCGACAAATTCGTCGGTCCGTCCGGCTTGCTGAACGCCTACCGCTTCATTGCGGACAGCCGAGATACCATCACTAATGAGCGTTTGGATAATTTGAACGATCCGTACCGTTTGTTCCGCTGCCACACCATTATGAACTGCGTGGACGTATGTCCCAAACACTTGAATCCGACCCGGGCCATCGGTAAGATTAAAGAGATTATGTTGAAACGGGTTGTTTAAGAAATGATGGTTTTTGACGACATTGCCAAACGGAAAATCCGTTTTCAAACCCGCCGGGGATTGTTGGAACTAGATTTAATCTTCGGCAGGTTTATGGAAAAAGAATTCGAGCATTTGAGCGATAAAGAGCTGTCCGAGTTTTCCGAAATCCTTGAATTTCAAGATCAAGAATTGCTTGCCTTGATTCACGGGCATTCGGAAACGGACAAAGGGCACCTTATCCCGATGCTTGAAAAAATCAGACGGGCATGAGGCATCTGAAATTTGTCTGAGGGCAGATTTCAAAATGCAAAGGCCGTCTGAAAGCAAAGAACGTGCTGCGGATGCAGTAACGTGGGTTATAACTTGCAAAGGAGCGATAATATGTCCAAATCAATCAAACTCAACGTACCGGGTCGGGCAGGTTTGGAGCTGCCGGTATTGGAAGCCAGCATCGGGCATGATGTGGTTGACATTCGGGGGCTGACAAAAAATACAGGTTTGTTTGCCTTCGACCCCGGATTTGTTTCAACCGCAAGCTGTGAGTCTAAAATTACTTACATCGACGGCGATCAAGGCTTGCTTTATTATCGCGGATACCCCATCGAGCAGCTGGCCGAAAAGTCCGATTATTTGGAAGTCTGCTACCTGTTGATTTACGGCGAACTGCCGACTCCCGAGCAAAAGGCAGAATTTGACAATACAGTCCGCCGCCACACGATGGTGCATGAACAGCTGACTTGGTTCTTCCGGGGTTTCCGCCGCGACGCGCATCCGATGGCGATGATGGTCGGCGTGGTCGGCGCGCTGTCTGCGTTCTACCAAGACAGCTTGGACATTACTAATCCCGAACACCGCAAAATCGCGATTTACCGCCTTATTTCCAAAATTCCGACCATTGCGGCAATGTGTTACCGCTATTCAAACGGTCTGCCGTTCAATTATCCGAAGAATAATCTTTCTTATTCCGAAAACTTCCTTCATATGATGTTTGCCACACCGTGTGAAGACTACAAACCTAATCCCGTTTTGGCACGCGCACTCGACCGCATCTTTATTTTGCATGCCGACCACGAGCAAAACGCCTCAACTTCAACCGTCCGTCTGGCAGGCTCTTCGGGTGCGAACCCGTTTGCCTGTATTGCTGCCGGTATCGCCTGCCTGTGGGGTGCTTCGCACGGCGGTGCGAACGAAGCCGTGTTGAAAATGCTGGATGAAATCGGCGATGTGTCCAATGTTGCCGCATACATGGAAGGCGTGAAACAGCGCAAATACCGCCTGATGGGCTTCGGACACCGGGTATACCGCAATATGGATCCGCGTGCCAGCATTATGCGCGAAACCTGCTATGAAGTTTTGAAGGAATTGGGCTTGGAAGACAGTCCGAAATTCAAACTGGCGATGGAATTGGAACAGATTGCGCTGAAAGACCCGTTCTTTATCGAACGCAAACTGTATCCCAATGTCGATTTCTATTCCGGCATCGTCCTGTCCGCGCTGGGCATCCCGACCGAAATGTTTACCGTCATCTTCGCCCTGTCGCGCAGCGTGGGCTGGATTTCGCACTGGCACGAGATGATTAGCGATCCTTCGCTGAAAATCGGCCGCCCGCGCCAGCTTTATACCGGTTCGGAACGCCGCGATTATGTGCCGGCAGGCGAGAGGTAACATACATTAATATATTGTCAAACAGGCAATATCAGAGAACCGGATTGTTTCCTGAATCCGTCTGATTGTAGTCGGATGAAATCAAGACAAGCAATCCGGTTTAAAATAGGGTAGAATAAAATGTCTTTTCAGACGGCATCAGTTCAGCCGTCAGGACGCGGACTTCTACCCTTTGTTTATATTTTAAAGAAAAGAGCGCACGCCATGATGGACGAAAAACTCAATTTCTCTTATCTGTTCGGTTCGAACGCACCCTACATTGAGGAATTGTACGAGGCTTTTTTGGAAAACCCCGATGCGGTTGATGAAAAATGGAAGCAGTATTTCACCGATTTGAGCAAACAGCCGGGGACGGTTGCTGTCGATGTCGCACACACACCGATTCGCGAATCATTTGTTACTTTGGCGAAAAAGAAAATTGCATCTGCCGTTGCGGGCGGTGCGGATGAGGCAATGCTGAAAAAGCAAGTCAGCGTTTTACGGCTGATTTCTGCCTATCGTATCCAAGGCGTGGGTGCGGCCCAACTTGATCCGCTCAAACGTATCCCTCCGCGCGATATTGAAGCCCTCGATCCGAAATTCCACGGTCTGTCAGATGCCGATATGGCGCTTCGATTCAATATGGGCGAGGGTGATTTTGCCAATCGCGGCAAACTGCCCTTGTCCCAAATCATCAGCAACCTCAAACAAACCTACTGCGGCCACATCGCATTGGAATATATCTATATTCCCAATACCGAAGAGCGCCGTTGGGTACGCAACTATTTTGAAAGCGTATTGTCCACACCGCATTACAATGCCGATCAAAAACGCCGTATCTTGAAAGAGATGACCGCTGCCGAGACTTTGGAACGTTATCTGCATACCAAATATGTCGGTCAGAAACGTTTCGGTGTCGAAGGCGGCGAAAGCGCGATTGCCGGTTTGAACTACCTGATTCAAAACGCCGGTAAGGACGGCGTGGAAGAAGTCATCATCGGTATGGCGCACCGTGGCCGTCTGAATGTTTTGGTGAACATTTTGGGCAAAAAACCCGGCGATTTGTTTGCCGAATTTGAAGGCCGTGCCGAAATCAAACTGCCTAGTGGCGACGTGAAATACCATATGGGCTTCAGCTCCGATATTGCCACCCCTCACGGCCCGATGCACGTTTCTTTGGCGTTCAACCCGTCACACTTGGAAATCGTCAATCCGGTAGTGGAAGGTTCTGCACGCGCCAAACAAAAACGTTTGGGCGAAAACGGCCGCGATAAAGTCTTGCCGGTATTGATTCACGGCGATTCCGCATTTATCGGTTTGGGTGTCAACCAAGCAACATTCAACCTGTCTAAAACGCGCGGTTATACCACAGGCGGTACGGTCCATATCGTCATCAACAACCAAATCGGCTTTACCACTTCCGATATCCGCGATACCCGTTCAACCGTACACTGTACCGATATCGCAAAAATGGTTTCCGCTCCGGTTATCCATGTGAACGGCGATGATCCCGAACGCGTTTGCTTTGCCATTCAAGCCGCTTTGGATTACCGCAAAAAATTCCATAAAGACATCGTAATCGACGTTGTCTGCTACCGTAAATGGGGTCACAACGAGGGCGATGATCCGACTTTGACCCAACCGATGATGTACAAAAAAGTATCGCAACATCCGGGTGCGCGTGCTTTGTACACCGAGCAACTGATTGCCGAAGGCGTGGTAACTCAAGTTGAGGCCGACGGTTACATCCAAGCCTACCGTGATGCTTTGGACAAAGGCGAACATGTTGAGCAAACAACGTTGAGCAACTTCCAACGCACACAAATCGACTGGAGCAAATACCAAGGTAAAGATTGGCGCGAAAAAATCGAAACCGGTTTGCCTGCCGCCGACATTGAGCGTCTTACTGAGAAATTCACCGCTGTGCCGGAAGGCTTTGCCCTGCATCCGACTGCAAAACGTGTGATCGAAGCGCGTAAAGCCATGGCATCCGGCAAACAAGCCATCGACTGGGGTATGGCCGAAACCCTCGCATACGCAAGCCTGCTGACCAAAGGTCATGGCGTGCGTATCTCCGGTGAGGACTCCGGCCGCGGTACATTCTCACACCGTCATGCCGTTCTGCACGATCAAAAACGCGAAAAATGGGACGACGGTACTTATGTTCCTCTTCGCAACATGGGCGAAGGCTTGGGCGAGTTCCTGGTTATCGACTCTATCTTGAACGAAGAAGCCGTGATGGCGTTCGAGTACGGCTTTGCCTGCTCCGCTCCTGACAAGCTGACCATTTGGGAAGCTCAATTCGGTGACTTCGCCAACGGCGCGCAAGTAACTATTGATCAATTCCTGTCTTCAGGCGAAACCAAGTGGGGTCGCTTGTGCGGTCTGACCACCATCCTGCCGCACGGCTACGACGGTCAAGGCCCTGAACACTCTTCTGCACGCGTAGAACGTTGGTTGCAACTGTGTTCTGAGAACAATATGCAAGTCATCATGCCGTCTGAAGCGTCGCAAATGTTCCATCTCTTGCAACGCCAAGTCTTGGGTTCATACCGCAAACCGCTGGTGATTTTCATGTCCAAACGCCTGTTGCGCTTCAAAGGTGCAATGAGCCCGCTGGAAAACTTCACCGAAGGTTCGACTTTCCGTCCGGTTATTGGTGATACCGCCGAACGCGCAAGCAACGACAGCGTGAAACGCGTGGTATTGTGTGCCGGTCAGGTTTACTATGACTTGGAAGCCGGTCGAGCCGAACGTAAACTGGAAGATGATGTCGCTATCGTCCGCGTTGAGCAGCTGTATCCGTTCCCATACGACGAGGTTAAAGCCGAACTGGCGAAATATCCGAACGCAAAATCTGTGGTTTGGGCGCAAGAAGAGCCGAAAAACCAAGGCGCGTTCTACCAAATCCGCCACCGCATCGAAGACGTTATCAGCGAAGAGCAAAAACTGTCTTATGCCGGCCGTCCAAGCAGCGCATCGCCTGCAGTGGGCTACTCAAGCAAACACATTGCTCAATTGAAACAATTGGTTGAAGACGCTTTGGCGTTATAAACCAAGTAGCATTCCGTCTGAGTCTGCTCAGGCGGAATGCCCATATGCAGAATTAAAAACACACAACAGGCCGTCTGAAAGGGCCATTGGAGACACAAAATGATTATTGATGTAAAAGTACCTATGCTGTCTGAAAGCGTATCTGAAGGCACACTCTTGGAATGGAAGAAAAAAGTTGGCGAAGCAGTTGCCCGTGACGAAATCCTGATCGATATCGAAACGGACAAAGTGGTTTTGGAAGTACCTTCTCCACAAGCCGGCGTATTGGTTGAAATCGTAGCGCAAGACGGTGAAACCGTTGTTGCCGACCAAGTTTTGGCCCGTATCGATACAGCTGCTACTGTCGCTGCTGAAGCACCTGCAGCCGCTCCTGCCGAAGCTGCCCCGGCTGCCGTTCCTGCTGCTGCACAAAACAACGCCGCCATGCCTGCCGCTGCAAAACTGGCTGCCGAGACCGGTGTTGACGTGAACGTATTGCAAGGTTCCGGCCGTGACGGTCGCGTATTGAAAGAAGACGTACAAAATGCCGCTGCCAAACCTGCCGCAGCCGTGGCCCCTGCCGTTGCACTTCCTGCCGGCGCACGTCCTGAAGAACGCGTACCAATGAGCCGCCTGCGTGCCCGTGTTGCAGAACGCCTCTTGGCTTCTCAACAAGAAAACGCCATTCTGACTACATTCAACGAAGTCAACATGAAACCGATCATGGACTTGCGTGCGAAGTACAAAGAAAAATTCGAGAAAGAACATGGCGTAAAACTGGGCTTTATGTCCTTCTTCGTTAAAGCCGCTGTTACAGCCCTGAAAAAATACCCGGTTGTGAATGCTTCTGTTGACGGCAAAGACATTGTGTACCACGGCTACTTCGACATCGGTATCGCAATTGGCAGCCCACGCGGTTTGGTTGTACCAATCCTGCGCGATGCCGACCAAATGAGCATTGCCGACATCGAACAAGCAATTGTTGATTACGCGAAAAAAGCCAAAGACGGCAAAATCGCTATCGAAGACCTGACCGGCGGTACATTCAGTATTACCAACGGCGGTACTTTCGGTTCTATGATGTCCACCCCGATCATCAACCCGCCTCAATCTGCGATTTTGGGTATGCATGCCACTAAAGAGCGCGCTGTGGTTGAAAACGGCCAAGTTGTTGTCCGTCCAATGATGTATCTGGCTCTGTCTTACGACCACCGTATCATTGACGGCCGCGAAGCTGTATTGACCTTGGTAGCCATTAAAGACGCGTTGGAAGACCCGGTCCGCCTGTTGTTGGATCTGTAATCGTTTCAGACGGCTTTTTATTTGTTAATGAAAAGGCCGTCTGAATTTTTATTTAGATGTAGCGTAATGTAGTATCGTGCTACAATAGGCTCAACGAACGATTGAGGCCGTCTGAAACATTTGATTCGAATGAATCGGCAGATATGGACTTTCAGACGGCTTTTTCTTAAAACCATCAAAACGCAGTCATTCAAAATAAAAAAAGAAACGAAAAGTATCGTTTTTATTTTGAGATACTGCTAAAAGCAAAGGATGACACGATGTCTCAATATGATGTAGTAGTGATTGGTGCAGGTCCGGGCGGATACGTTGCCGCCATCCGTGCCGCACAACTGGGTTTCAAAACTGCCTGTGTCGATGCAGGCGTTAACAAAGCAGGCAATGCCCCTGCATTGGGCGGTACTTGCTTGAACGTAGGCTGTATCCCTTCTAAAGCCCTGTTGCAATCCAGCGAACATTTCCACGCTGCGCAACACGATTTTGCCGAACACGGTATCACTGTCGGCGACGTAAAATTTGACGCGGCCAAAATGATTGAGCGCAAAGATGCCATCGTGACCAAACTGACCGGCGGCGTGAAATTCCTGTTCCAAAAAAACAAAGTAACCAGCCTGTTCGGTACTGCTTCCTTTGCCGGTAAAAATGGCGATGCTTACCAAATTGAAGTCGATAACAAAGGCGAGAAAACCGTTATCGAAGCCAAACACGTCATCGTAGCAACCGGTTCCGTACCGCGTCCGTTGCCGCAAGTCGCTATCGACAACGTGAACGTATTGGACAACGAAGGCGCATTGAACCTGACCGAAGTACCTGCCAAACTCGGCGTAATCGGTTCCGGTGTGATTGGTTTGGAAATGGGTTCCGTATGGAACCGCGTGGGTGCGGAAGTTACCATTCTTGAAGCCGCGCCGACCTTCCTGGCTGCCGCCGACCAACAAATCGCCAAAGAAGCCTTCAAATACTTCACCAAAGAGCAAGGTCTGAGCATCGAATTGGGTGCGAAAATCGGCGACATCAAGTCTGAAGGCAAAGGTGTTTCCGTTGCTTACGAAACTGCTGCCGGCGAAGCCAAAACCGAAGTATTCGACAAACTGATCGTTGCCATCGGCCGTATTCCAAACACCAAAGGCCTGAACGCGGAAGCCGTAGGCTTGGAAAAAGACGAGCGCGGCTTTATCAAAGTGGATGGCGAATGCCGTACCAACCTGCCTAACGTATGGGCAATCGGCGACGTGGTTCGCGGCCCGATGTTGGCACACAAAGCCAGCGACGAAGGCGTTGCCGTTGCCGAGCGCATTGCCGGTCAAAAACCGCATATCGACTTCAACAACGTACCGTTTGTGATTTACACCGACCCTGAAATCGCTTGGGTGGGTAAAACCGAAGAGCAGCTCAAAGCCGAAGGCGTGGAGTACAAAAAAGGTACTTCAGGTTTCGGTGCAAACGGCCGTGCATTGGCAATGGGCAAAGCCAAAGGTACGGTTAAAGTGTTGGCAGATGCCAAAACCGACCGTATCTTGGGCGTACACATGATCGGCCCGGTTGTCAGCGAATTGGTTACCGAAGGCGTGACTGCGCTCGAATTCTTCGCCAGCAGCGAAGATATCGCCCGTATTATCCATGCCCACCCAACCTTGTCCGAAGTGGTTCACGAAGCTGCATTGGCGGCCGACAAACGCGCTTTGCACGGTTGATAGACATTAAGGCCGTCTGAAATTTTCAGACGGCCTTAAGGCCTCCGGCAAATTGAATGTTCCGAGAGCTTCGTTTTCTGATTTATAATTCCGTCAGACAAACAGCATTTACATTCATTATGAACAAAGAAATAGTCGGTATTTTCTTTATACCGATGGGCATCATCAGCATGTGTATGGCCGCATTGTGGCAGATGTATGTGATGATGACCGAAACTTATACGCTCAACCGTTTCAAAGATAAAGAATTGGTTTGGCGCGTGGCATTGTTGTTTATCAGTTTCAGCCTTGCCGTTTATCTGCTCTGTCCGAATTCGCGTAAAAAAGGCATCGTCTTTTTTATTCTCGGGGGAGGCGGTGCAGTCATGTATCTGCTGGCGCGGATGTGGTTGCCCTTCAGTAAATAGTAGGACCGTCTGAAAATATGGGATTGGCCGCAGGGCGATTCCTAAAACCCACTCACCTTAAGGAGAAATCCATGAATTTACACGAGTATCAGGCTAAAGAACTGCTGGCTAGCTACGGTTTGCCCGTACAAGGCGGTATTTTGGCGCACAACGGCGAAGAAGCCGCTGCAGCTTACGACAAATTGGGCGGCAAATTCGCTGTTGTCAAAGCACAGGTACACGCCGGCGGCCGCGGTAAAGCGGGCGGCGTAAAAGTCGTTAAAAGCCGCGAAAAAGCCAAAGAAGTGGCTGAAAGCCTGATTGGCACCAACTTGGTAACTTACCAAACCGATGCCAACGGCCAACCTGTCAACAGCGTTTTGGTTTGCGAAGACATGTATCCTGTTCAAACCGAGCTGTACTTGGGCGCAGTGGTTGACCGTTCTACCCGCCGCGTTACATTCATGGCTTCTACCGAAGGCGGCGTGGAAATCGAAAAAGTTGCTGCTGAAACTCCAGAAAAAATCTTCAAAGTAACCGTTGATCCGCTGGTCGGCCTGCAACCTTGCCAAGCTCGCGAAGTTGCCTTCCAACTGGGCTTGAAAGACAAACAAATCAACGAGTTCGCCAAACTGATGACCGGCGCGTACAAAGCGTTTGTCGAAAACGACTTCGCCCTGTTTGAAGTCAACCCGCTGGCAGTTCGCGAAAACGGCGCACTGGCTTGCGTGGACGGCAAAATCGGCATCGACAGCAACGCGCTCTACCGCCTGCCAAAAATCGCTGAATTGCGCGACAAATCTCAAGAAAACGAACGTGAACTGAAAGCTTCTGAATTCGACCTGAACTATGTTGCCCTGGAAGGTAATATCGGCTGTATGGTTAACGGTGCCGGTTTGGCGATGGCCACCATGGACATCATCAAACTCAAAGGCGGCCAACCTGCCAACTTCTTGGACGTTGGCGGCGGCGCAACCAAAGACCGCGTGGTTGAAGCGTTCAAACTGATTTTGGAAGACAAATCCGTTAAAGGCGTATTGATCAACATCTTCGGCGGTATCGTACGTTGCGACATGATTGCGGAAGCCATCGTGGCAGCCGTTAAAGAAATCAACGTCAACGTTCCTGTCGTTGTTCGTTTGGAAGGCAACAACGCCGAACTCGGCGCGAAAATCCTGAACGAATCAGGTCTGAAACTGACTTCTGCAGACGGTCTGAATGACGCAGCCGAAAAAATTGTTGCAGCCGTAAACGCCTAAGGAGAAAAGAATGAGCGTATTGATTAATAAAGACACCAAAGTATTGGTTCAAGGTTTCACCGGTAAAAACGGTACTTTCCACTCCGAACAAGCTCTGGCTTACGGCACTAAAGTTGTCGGCGGCGTTACCCCAGGCAAAGGCGGTCAAACCCACCTAGACCTGCCTGTATTCAACACCATGAAAGAAGCCGTTAAAGAAACCGGCGCTGACGCATCCGTGATTTACGTTCCCGCTCCGTTTGTGTTGGATTCTATCGTTGAAGCCGTTGATTCAGGCGTAGGCTTGGTCGTTGTGATTACCGAAGGCGTTCCAACTCTGGACATGCTCAAAGCCAAACGTTACTTGGAAACCAACGGCAACGGTACCCGTTTGGTCGGCCCTAACTGCCCGGGCGTGATTACTCCGGGCGAGTGCAAAATCGGCATTATGCCGGGCCACATCCACACTCCGGGCCGCATCGGTATTATTTCCCGTTCCGGTACATTGACTTACGAAGCCGTGGCACAAACCACCAAACTGGGCTTGGGTCAATCAACCTGTATCGGTATCGGCGGCGACCCGATTCCTGGTATGAACCAAATCGACGCACTGAAACTCTTCCAAGAAGACCCAGATACCGATGCCATCATCATGATTGGTGAAATCGGTGGTACTGCGGAAGAAGAAGCAGCCGAATACATCCAATCCAACGTAACCAAACCTGTTGTCGGTTACATCGCCGGTGTTACCGCTCCTAAAGGCAAACGCATGGGCCACGCCGGTGCGATTATCTCCGGCGGTAAAGGTACTGCCGAAGAAAAATTCGCCGCGTTTGAAAAAGCCGGTATCGCCTACACCCGCAGCCCTGCCGAGTTGGGCACGACGATGCTGGAAGTGTTGAAAGCAAAAGGTTTGGCATAATCAGGTTTGACAACTGATTGAACATCAAATGCCGTCTGAAACCGGAAATCGGGTTTCAGACGGCATTTTGTTTGTCATTTCAAAAAGAGGCAGCCTCAACATACTCACATTATTTTTGCCCTTTGAGGCAGTCAGAATATAGTGGATTAAAAACAAAATAGTACAACACTCAACGTTGAAGGTCTAACCATGGCATACTCTGCGGACTTAAGAAACAAAGCTTTAAACCATAGCGGATTAACAAAAATCAGGACAAGGCGGCGAGCCGCAGACGGTACAAATGGTACGGAACCGATCCGCCCGGTGCTTCATCACCTTAGGGAATCGTTCCCTTTGAGCCGGGGCGGGGCAACGCCGTACCGGTTTTTGTTAATCCGCTATACAGCAGGCGTTGGTGGAAATCCCGAATAAGCGGTTCAAAACGTGTCGCTGCCGCGGCAGCCATATACAGCGCCTTACGCACCGCAGACCTTCCGCCGAAGCAGCGGCTTTTGAATTTGGTTTCCCCGCTCTCCCTCGGGTGCGGGGCAATGCCGACCAAACCCGCTATCCGTTTGTGCGACAGCCGCCCCAATTCGGGCAGCATCGCCATCAGCGTAGCCGTCGTTATCGAACCGATGCCTTTGATTTGCTCCGCCACTTGGGCTTTGCCGTCAAAATGCGTGCGGGTGTGGTTGTCGATTTGTTTGTCCGATTCGTCAATCAGCCGGTCAAAACGGGCAATCAGTTGTTTGACGCTTTCGACTTGCGTTTCGTGAACCTGATGCAGACATTTTGTAATAGCTGCCATTACGCCTACTAGGATATATACCTTCTATATATAGTGAATTAACAAAAACCGGTACGGCGTTGCCCCGCCCCGGCTCAAAGGGAACGATTCCCTAAGGTGATGGAGCGCCGGGCGGATCGGTTCCGTACCATTTGTACTGCCTGCGGCCCGCCGCCTTGTCCTGATTTTTGTTAATTCACTATATTTTTCCATTTCCGATTCATTGGTACGCAAATGGGTGGCAAGATACAGATTACACGGTGAAAGCGGCATCAAACGCAGAAAGCATACGACAAAATATTCGGTCGAATACAAACTTGAGGCAATCCGCCCGGTGACGGGGCAGGGAATGTCCCAAAAAGCTGCCGCAGACCAACTGAATCTGCCCGACTGCTCCGTTTTGCCGCAATGGTTGCGCCTCTACCGTTTGAATGGTATTAACGGTTTAAAGCCCAAACCCAAAGGAAGAAAGCCCGTGAAAAAACAGTATCCGCCGCAAACGAAAAAAGCCGACTATCTGAAAACCAAGGAAGAACTGTTTGCGGAATTGGCTTACCTTAAAGCGGAAGCGGCTGTCCTAAAAAAGCTCGATGCCTTGAAAGAAGTGCGGCAGAAAGAACGCAACTCGTCGCAGGGTTAAGGAAATGCCATCCGTTGAACTGCTGTTGGGGATTGTCGGACTGCCACGCAGCACCTTCTATTACCAATTGGCCGTCCAATCGGCAGAAGGCAAATATGCCGATTTGAAACGACATATCCATGATATTTATCAACGATATAAGGGAAGATACGGCTACCGGAGGATTGCGGCAGCCATCCGTCACGCAGGAATACCGGTCAATCACAAGAAAGTCAGCCGTCTGATGGCGAAGACGGGGCTGAAGGCAGTGATACGGCGGCGCAAATACCGCTCGTTCAAAGGAGAAGTCGGCAAAGTTGCGCCGAACATCCTGCAACGCTGTTTCCATTCAGAAAAGCCGAATGAGAAATGGGTAACGGACGTTACCGAGTTCGATGTAGGCGGAGAAAAGATATACCTTTCTCCGATTATGGATTTGTTTAACGGGGAAATCGTCAGTTACCGTATTCAAACCCGCCCGACTTTCGATTTGGCCGGCGAGATACTGAAAGGTGCGCCGGAGAAACCGGGGCCGTCTGAAAAGCCGATGCTGCATTCGGATCAAGGTTGGCAATATCAGATGTTTTTTATCAAAAGCAGTTGAAAGGCAACGGTCTGGTTCAGAGTCTGTCCCGCAAGGGAAACTGCTTGGACAATGCGGCAATGGAAAGTTTCTTCGGAACGTTGAAATCGGAATGTTTCCATACGTGCAAATATGATTCCGTTACCGAATCGGAAGCGGCACTGCACGAATATATCCGTTACTACAACAACGATAGAATCAAGTTGAAATTAAAAGGACTGAGCCCTGTTCAGTACAGAATTCAGTCCCTGAAAGCCGCTTGATTAAACTGTCCGACTTTTTGGGGTGCAGTTCAAGAGCGACTGTTTTTTATTTATCAGAAAGAGGGAGGGGAGACGTTTTTTTAGATGTAAAAAAACGCCTGCGGCCACCTGAATTTTCAGGCATCCGCAGGCGTTAAAAAATAGATTGCTATCATTTTTTTTATTTTGATAGCATTTGAAAAACTTTTTTCAGGAAGGAAAGGCAATGGCTTCTGTTGTGATTAGAAATTTATCCGAGGCCACGCACAACGCAATCAAATTCCGTGCGCGAGCCGCAGGGCGCAGTACCGAAGCAGAAATCCGCTTAATTTTGGATAACATCGCCAAAGCACAACAAACTGTACGTTTGGGGTCAATGTTGGCATCAATAGGGCAGGAAATCGGAGGTGTTGAGCTGGAAGACGTACGCGGTCGTAATACTGATAACGAGGTTTCTTTGTGATGATTTTGCTGGACACGAATGTGATTTCCGAACCTTTGCGCCCACAACCCAATGAACGTGTGGTGGCATGGTTGGATAGTTTGATATTGGAAGATGTGTATTTGTCTGCCATTACTGTTGCAGAATTGCGTTTGGGTGTGGCGTTGTTGCTCAATGGCAAGAAAAAGAATGTGCTGCACGAACGTTTGGAACAATCCATTTTGCCTTTATTTGCGGGGCGGATTCTGCCTTTTGATGAACCGGTTGCCGCAATCTATGCGCAAATTCGTTCCTATGCCAAAACACATGGCAAAGAGATTGCTGCCGCAGACGGCTATATTGCCGCCACTGCAAAACAGCACAGTTTGACAGTTGCTACGCGTGATACCGGCTCATTTTTTGCGGCCGATGTCGCGGTGTTCAATCCGTGGCACGATTAAAAGACGCTTTTAAGCAGCCTTAATGTCAGGCTGCCTGAAAGCGTCTTAGCATTCCGTTTCATTATTTATTTTTGCGCGTTCAGGCTGCTTTTCAGGCCGTCTGAAGCCCTGTTTTCGGGTTTCAGACGGTATTTTTGCGAACAACTTTTTATGCCTGTTCTTTTTGGCGCATTTTTTCCGCCATCAGTTCGTGCAGGGTTTTCTTCGCCGGTTTCATCGGTACGCGGTTTTGCGTCCAACCCAACTGTTTGCGCGGGGTCAGATTGCGGAACTTGGTGGCTGCCCAACCGAAGGCGCGGTAGGTTTTGCTACCGCTGAAAATACCGTTGAATGTGCGCCACGCCATTTGTTCGCCGAAGGTATGCGATGCGCCTTGCCCTCGGATGGGGTGCGGCACGGTTTCGGTCGGCGAACGTTGTGCTTCAACGCGCAAACGTTGCATTTGTTCGGTAATCGGGATGCGTACCGGACAAACTTCCACGCACGCGCCGCACATCGTGCAGGCAGTCGGCAGGTCGCGGGTGGCATCAAGACCCAACAGGTGCGGGGAAATAATCTCGCCAATCGGACCGGGATAGGTTGTGCCGTATGCCGCGCCGCCGATGCGTGTATAAACCGGGCAATGGTTCATACACGCGCCGCAACGGATACATTGCAGGGTGCGGCGCATTTGGTCTTCGGCATAAGCTTGGCTGCGGCCGTTGTCGAGCAAAACCAAGTGCATTTCCTGCGGACCGTCTAATTCTTCACTGCGGCGCGGGCCGGTAATCATATTGAAATAAGTGGTAATGTTCTGACCGATGGCGGAACGCGGCAGCAGACTGTACAAAGGCGGAACATCAGACAGCTTGGCGACAACTTTTTCAATACCCGTAATGACGATATGTACGGGCGGAACGGTAGTACTCAAGCGGCCGTTGCCTTCGTTTTCGACCAGACACAGCGTGCCCGTTTCGGCAACGGCGAAGTTTACGCCGCTCAAGCCGACATCGGCAGTGCTGTAAATATCGCGCAGGGCTTTGCGGGCGAATCCGGTCAGTTGGTCCACGTCGTCTGTAAGCGGTGTGCCGAGGTTTTGGTGGAACAGTTCGCTGACCTGTTCTTTGGTTTTATGGATTGCGGGCATCACGATATGGGTCGGTTTTTCGCCTGCCATTTGGACGATAAACTCGCCCAAGTCGCTTTCCACCGCCTTAATGCCTTTTGCTTCAAGATAATGGTTCAGCTCGATTTCTTCGCTGACCATGGATTTGCCTTTGACCATCAGCTTGCCGTTTTTGGCTGTGATGATGTCGTGGATAATTTGGCAGGCTTCGGCAGGGGTTTCCGCCCAGTGTACTTTCACGCCCAACTTAGTCAGGTTTTCTTCCAACTGCTCCAGCAGCGCGGGTAATTTGGAGAGGGAACGCTGACGGATGTGTTCGCACAAATCGCGCAGGCTTTGCAACTCTTCTTCGTCGGTCAAAACGGCTTTGCGCTTGGTCATCAGCATATCCATCGCGGTACGCAGGCTTTTACGCAAGGGCTTGTCTTGAAGGGAAATTGCGGCGTTTTGTTTGAAAGTTTCCGGCTTCATGTGGAACTTGATGGTTTGCGTAGTCATGCGTTTTCCTCCAAATCGGCAGGGGAAATGTGGTCGGGCAAAATGGCGAGGATGACCAAATCACGCGGACCGTGCGCACCGTAAGCGAGCGTCAACTGGATGTCTGCGGTTTTGGACGGGCCGGAAATCAGGAATACATTGGTCGGCATACCGTTTTCCACCAGTTTTTCGCCTTCGACGGCGTTGTGAAACTCGTTGTACATCTTGGACGTATCGAACAGGCAGAAATGCACGGGCGGAACGAGGCTCAAAGTACGCGGTTCTTCAGGGCTGGAAAACAGCATCAGCGTGCCGGTGCGGGCGATGCCGCATTGCGCGCCGCTGAAGCCTGCATCGATGTTCGTGAAAAACTCGGTTTTCCAAGTATCGATTTCGCGCTCGAAGGCAATCGGGTCGATATTGCTGCCCGCCAATGCGGCACGGGCAATTTGTCCGTGTTCGGTCGCCAAGGGCAGCAGGATGTTTTTTAAACCCTTGCCTTCTGCCGCTTCGCGGAAAACCTGCATCCAATTGCTTTTCGTCACCCAATAGATTTCGGTTTTGACCGCGCGCATGGCGGCAGCCCAATGTTTCAGACGCTCGGCTTCGCTGTCCCAAGAAACGCCCTTTTCGCGGTAATAATCAAAAACCGCAGGCTCTTCCATCGGCAATGCGCCGGCTTTTTTCAGTTTTGCCAAAATATTTTCGCGCGCGCTCATACTTTGCCTCCGGTGCGTTCCAACAAGAAGGATGCGATATGCTTCGGACGCGGCATATCCGGCTCGTCCTTGGCGATTTTGCCTCCGATGTTCATCATACAGCCGCAGTCCGCGCTGATGATTTCGGTTGCGCCGGTTTCTTTCAGCGCGGCAACTTTGTCGGTTACCATCGCGCCGGAAATATCGGCTTGTTTGACGGAGAATGTGCCGCCGAAGCCGCAACACTCGCTTTCGTGGTCGTGGACGATGCGTTCGACGTTTTCCATACCGTCAATCAACTGCCAGCCTGAAAGATGGACATTCATTTCTCGGCGGGCGGCACAGGAAGTGTGAACGGCGACTTTGACTGGCTCGCCTTTGTCTTCAGGCTTGTAGCCGATGGCAAGCAAGAAATGAGTAAACTCAATGATACGGTTGGCACAATCAACCGCTTTGGATTCGTATTCTGTATTTTTAAACAGGGTAGGCCAGTGATGTTTCATCATGCCGCCGCATGAGCCGGACGGTACGACAATCGGCCAGTTTTCGGGGAAAAGGTCGAGTTGCGCTTTGGCGACATCGAAGGCTTCGGTCGGATGGCCGGATGAATAGGCAGGCTGACCGCAGCAGCTTTGCGCCATCGGGAAATGGACGCGTATGCCCTGCTGCTCGATTAGGGCAATGGCATCCATGCCTGCTTCGGGCATAAAAAGATCAAGGACGCAAGTGCCGAAAAAATAGACATCTGTCGGATTGCTGTCGTATCGGATGATTTTTGGGGGAATGGTTGCGCTCATATTTTTTGATAACGGGAAACCCGTTTTTTCTGTAGAAAGGTAAGCGTTTACTTTAAGTAATTGACCGTTGCGGGTCAAGTCTAATTTTAAAAAATAATCCGGTTTTTCTTACAAACTGCCCCATAACGCTTACTGTACCTTACTCTGATGATTTTCGATAATAATTATCATTACAATGCAATGCCGATTCGTTTGCTTGTGAACATTCAGGATGCCGACTCTGCCGGCATTCAGACAGCATCTGAAAACAATAACGGCACAAGGATGGGGTACAATCACCCTATGGAAAAAAACACCCTGTCCGCCCGCGCACCATCCCCTTGGCTGCCGCTTCTGCTGGCAATTGCCATTTTTATGCAGATGTTGGATGCGACCATTTTAAATACCGCACTGCCCGAAATTGCCGCCGACCTGAACGAATCGCCTCCGGATATGCAACAGGCAGTCGTTGCCTATACGCTGACGGTTGCCCTGCTGATTCCTTTGAGCAGTTATTTGGCGGACAAGTTCGGAACGAAAAAAGTCTTTTTCGGTTCGATTGCCGTTTTTATGCTCGGATCGGCATTGTGCGCCGCATCGGGTTCGCTGTTTGAATTGACGCTTTCCCGTGTCGTTCAGGGGATCGGCGGTTCGATGCTGGTTCCGATACCGCGTCTGACCATCTTGCGTGTATATGAAAAATCGAAGCTGCTCAACGCCATCAATTATGCGGTCATGCCTGCACTGATCGGCCCTGCGTTGGGACCTCTGGCGGGCGGTTATCTGGTCGAATACGCTTCGTGGCACTGGATTTTCCTGCTCAACCTGCCCATCGGTCTGCTGGGTTTCATATTGGGACGCAACATCATGCCCGATGTCAAAGGCAACGATACCGCTCTGGATTTCAAAGGCTATCTGACCTTTTCCGTTGCCGCCTGCCTGCTGCTGCTTGCGGCAGAAAGCCTGTCGCACGCGCTGCCTCCGTATTTTGCACTGTTACCGCTGTGCGGCGGACTGCTGTTTGCACGCCGTTATTTCCGACATATGAAAACCGCGTCCAAACCGATTTATTCCGCCGACCTGTTTCTGATACGCACCTTCCGTTTGGGACTGGCGGGCAATCTGTTCAGCCGTCTCGGCATCAGCTCGATTCCTTTTCTGATGCCCCTGATGTTTCAAGTCGCTTTCGGCTTCGGCGCAAGCCTGTCGGGCTGGCTGGTCGCACCCGTCGCCCTGTCTTCGCTGCTGGTCAAACCGCTGATTGCACCGCTCATGAAACGTTTCGGCTACCGCACGGTACTGCTTTGGAACACCAAGCTGCTTGCCGCCTTCATCATGCTGCTCGCCCTGCCTGACGGAAACTCGCCGCTGTGGATTTGGATTTTCCTCTCGCTGGCGATCGGCGCATGCAACTCCCTACAGTTTTCTGCCATGAACACACTGACCCTCGCCGATTTGCGCCCGCAACAGACCGGCAGCGGCAACAGCCTGATGGCGGTCAACCAACAGCTTGCCATCAGCGTGGGCATTGTTGCCGGCGCATTAATCCTTAAAAACTGGACATTTCTGATACCGGCTTCTTCAGGCCTGCATTTCGCCTTCCGTATGACCCTGCTCAGTATCGGCGGCATCACCCTTGCCTCGTCGTTGGTTTTTAAGCGTCTGCACGTTTCAGACGGTGCAAACCTGACAAGAGGCACGCGGCCTTAACCCCGCATCCCGACAAAACTTTTACCCATTCCAACCTTTAGATTATGATGCTTCATTTCAATGCATACAGACCCCAAAATACAGGCAATGCCGTCTGAAACTATATCCCCGATGAAAACACGCAGCCTCATTTCCCTTTTATGCCTCCTTCTCTGTTCATGTTCTTCATGGTTGCCCCCACTGGAAGAACGGACGGAAAGCCGTCATTTCAATACTTCCAAACCTGTCCTCCTGGACAACATCCTGCAAATCCGGCACACCCCTCATAACAACGGGCTATCCGACATCTACCTGCTCGACGACCCCCACGAAGCCTTTGCCGCCCGCGCCGCCCTTATCGAATCTGCCGAACACAGCCTCGATTTGCAATACTACATTTGGCGCAACGACATTTCCGGCAGGCTGCTGTTCAACCTCATGTACCTTGCCGCAGAACGCGGCGTGCGCGTACGCCTGCTGTTGGACGACAACAACACGCGCGGGTTGGACGATCTCCTGCTCGCCCTCGACAGCCATCCCAATATCGAAGTGCGCCTGTTCAACCCCTTCGTCCTACGCAAATGGCGCGCACTCGGCTACCTGACCGACTTCCCCCGCCTCAACCGCCGCATGCACAACAAATCCTTTACCGCCGACAACCGCGCCACCATACTCGGCGGACGCAATATCGGCGACGAATACTTCAAAGTCGGTGAGGACACCGTTTTCGCCGACCTGGACATCCTCGCCACCGGCAGCGTCGTCGGCGAAGTATCGCACGACTTCGACCGCTACTGGGCAAGCCATTCCGCCCACAACGCCACGCGCATCATCCGCAGCGGCAACATCGGCAAGGGTCTTCAAGCACTCGGATACAACGACGAAACATCCAGACACGCGCTCCTGCGCTACCGCGAAACCGTCGAACAGTCGCCCCTCTACCAAAAAATACAGACGGGACGCATCGACTGGCAGAGCGTCCAAACCCGCCTGATCAGCGACAACCCTGCAAAAGGACTCGACCGCGACCGCCGCAAACCGCCGATTGCCGGGAGGCTGCAAGACGCGCTCAAACAGCCCGAAAAAAGCGTCTATCTGGTTTCACCCTATTTCGTCCCTACAAAATCCGGCACAGACGCACTGGCAAAACTGGTGCAGGACGGCATAGACGTTACCGTCCTGACCAACTCGCTACAGGCGACCGACGTTGCCGCCGTCCATTCCGGCTACGTCAAATACCGAAAACCGCTGCTCAAAGCCGGCATCAAACTCTACGAGCTGCAACCCAACCATGCCGTCCCCGCCACAAAAGACAAAGGCCTGACCGGCAGCTCCGTAACCAGCCTGCATGCCAAAACCTTCATTGTGGACGGCAAACGCATCTTCATCGGCTCATTCAACCTCGACCCCCGTTCCGCACGGCTCAATACCGAAATGGGCGTCGTCATCGAAAGCCCCAAAATCGCAGAACAGATGGAGCGCACCCTCGCCGATACCACACCCGAATACGCCTACCGCGTTACCCTCGACAAACACAACCGCCTGCAATGGCACGATCCCGCCACCCGAAAAACCTACCCGAACGAACCCGAAGCCAAACTTTGGAAACGCATCGCCGCAAAAATCCTATCCCTGCTGCCCATCGAAGGTTTATTATAGAAATGCCGTCTGAAACACCTTCAGACGGCATATCCGAACCCGCAAAGGAAAAAACCATGTTTTCCCCCGACAAAACCCTTTTCCTCTGTCTCGGCGCACTGCTCCTCGCCTCATGCGGCACGACCTCCGGCAAACACCGCCAACCGAAACCCAAACAGACAGTCCGGCAAATCCAAGCCGTCCGCATCAGCCACATCGGCCGCACACAAGGCTCGCAGGAACTCATGCTCCACAGCCTCGGACTCATCGGCACGCCCTACAAATGGGGCGGCAGCAGCACCGCAACCGGCTTCGACTGCAGCGGCATGATTCAATTCGTTTACAAAAACGCCCTCAACGTCAAGCTGCCGCGCACCGCCCGCGACATGGCGGCGGCAAGCCGCAAAATCCCCGACAGCCGCCTCAAGGCCGGCGACCTCGTATTCTTCAACACCGGCGGCGCACACCGCTACTCACACGTCGGACTCTACATCGGCAACGGCGAATTCATCCATGCCCCCGGCAGCGGCAAAACCATCAAAACCGAAAAACTCTCCACACCGTTTTACGCCAAAAACTACCTTGGAGCGCATACGTTTTTTACAGAATGAGCCGCCCGCCGCGCCGGAATCGCGGCAAAATGCCGTCTGAAGCCCTGTTTTCGGGTTTCAGACGGCATTTTTCCGCCTTATTCCGCTGTTTCGGTCAGTGATGAGAACACTTCAAAATAAGTCGGGAAGGTTTTATGGGTGCATTTCGGGTCGTTGATGACGACGGGTACTCCCAACAGCGAAATCAGCGAGAAACACATCGCCATGCGGTGGTCGTCGTAAGTGTCGATGACGGCATCGGGTGTCGGCGTTTCGGGCGGGGTAATGTGAATCGCTTCGGCTTCTTCGACGACTTTTGCACCGAGTTTGCGCAACTCGTTCGCCATTGCGGCGATGCGGTCGGTTTCCTTAACGCGCCACGAACCGATGTTGCGAAGCGTGCAGGTTTGCCTTGTGGCAAGCGCGACGATGGCGAGGGTCATCGCGGCATCGGGGATATGGTTCGCATCCAAATCAAAGGCTTGGACGGCGCGTCCTTTCGGGCGCGAGACTTCGACGAAGTTTTCGCCCCAAACCACGTCCGCACCGATTTTTTCCAGTTCGCGGGCAAAGGCGACATCGCCCTGTATGCTGTTTGCGCCGATGCCGGTAACGCGGACGGGCGTGGCGGCAATCAAACCGGCTGCGAGGAAGTAGGACGCGCCGGAGGCATCGCCTTCGACGTGCAAGTGTTCGGGTGCGTGATAGTGCGCATCGGCAGGGATTTTGAAAACGCGGTAGCCTTCATTGGCAACCTGTACGCCGAATTGCGCCATCAGTTTCAAAGTAATGTCGATATAGGGCTTGGAAATCAACTCGCCGACCATACGGATTTCAAACGCCTGCCCGGTCAGCGGCAACGCCATCAAAAGGGCGGTCAGAAACTGGCTGGACACATTGCCTTTAATAGGAATCACGCGCTCGCCGCAGTCTTGACGTTTGCCGATATGAAGCGGCGGATAGTGTTCGTTGCCGAGATATTCGACATCGGCGCCGGCAATCCGCAACGCATCGACCAAATCGCCGATGGGGCGTTCGTGCATACGAGGCACGCCGTGCAGATGATAATCGCCGCCCAAAACGGCCAGCGCGGCGGTCAGCGGACGGAACGCCGTGCCCGCGTTGCCCAAAAACAAATCGGCAGAGCGGTTGGGGAAGCGTCCGCCCGTGCCGTGTACTTTCAGACGGCCTTCGGCAAGATGTTCGATTTGAACGCCGAGTTTATCGAGTGCTTCGAGCATACGGTCGGTATCGTCGGATTTGAGCAGGGAATGGATTTCGCAAACATTGTCGGACAGGGCGGCGAGCAGCAGGGTGCGGTTGCTGATGCTTTTGGAGCCGGGCAGGGCGACGGTGGAAGGTTTGAGCGAGGCGGCGGGGAGGCGGACGGATTCGGTCATGGCAAAACGTAAATATAAAGATAAAAACAGCCTGCATTATACTGGTGCAAATGCCGTCTGGAAAATCTCAGGTTTGGCATTTTCGGTTTTAAAGTACGTGAATTTGGTTTTTTATGCCGAAAATTGATTTTTTTTAAATTTTTTGTTTCTAAAATTTTTTTGCCGGCATATTTTCGGCTTTTGTTGCGGACATAGCGCGTCTGCCGGCGGCACGGCACGATTGCCAATTTCATAGAATTTGGTAGAATAGCCGCTGTTCAACGACAGACAAGCCGCCGATTTTCCGGGCGGCTTGTATTTTTATTTTAATATCCGGACGCACAAAACAAGACGGTACGCGGTATGCTTGCCGCCGCAAACCGGTGTGCCGGAATATGGAGAAAAAGACCGATGCAAAAAATCCCCCTGACCGTACGCGGTGCGGAATTGCTGAAACAGGAATTGCAGCAGCTCAAAAGCGTGGCGCGTCCCGAAGTGATCGAAGCGATTGCCGAAGCCAGATCGCACGGCGATTTGTCCGAAAACGCCGAATACGAAGCCGCCAAAGAACGCCAAGGTTTTATCGAGGGCCGCATTTCCGAGTTGGAACACAAACTTTCCGTTGCCCACATCATCAATCCGGCCGAAATCCACGCCGAAGGCAAAATCGTGTTCGGTACGACGGTTACGCTGGAAGATTTGGAAACGGAAGAACACGTTACCTATCAAATTGTCGGCGAAGACGAAGCCGACATCAAACAGGGCAAAATCTATGTCGGCTCTCCGATTGCCCGCGCCCTGATCGGCAAGGAAGAAGGGGATACGGCGGAAGTTCAGGCACCGGGCGGCGTACGCGAATACGATATTATCGAAGTCCGGTATATTTGATTCGGCTTGATTTCGATACACTCGACACACGCAGGAAATTAAAGTACCGCGTGTGTTTTTTTATGGTGTTTTAAAAAACGAGACGGCATCCGGGTCTGCGCCGCATCGGCTTTGACAAGGTCTGTATTTAAATCATGTTGCGGGAAAGCAACATTTTCAAAAAAGTTAATTTATTGTTTTATATTGAAATATTATTTTTCAAAATAAAAATTCCAAAATTTACCCGAAATTTGTTCCGAAAAATGGTTTTTTTTTCGGGGGGTAATTGGAGACTGATTGGGTGTTTGCCCGATGTTTTTAGCAAATTTACAAAAGGAAGCCGATATGCGAAAAAAACTTACCGCCCTCGTATTGTCCGCACTGCCGTTTGCGGCAGTTGCCGATGTCAGCCTGTACGGCGAAGTCAAAGCTGGTGTGGAAGGCAGGAACATCCGGCTGCAGTTGACCGAGCCACCCTCAGAAGGTCAAACGGGCAATACAGTTACTAAGGCCAAAAGCCGCATCAGGACGAAAGTCAGTGATTTCGGCTCGTTTATCGGCTTTAAGGGGGTGGGGATTTGGGCGGCGGGCTGAAGGCTGTTTGGCAGCTCGAGCAAGACGTATCCGTTGCCGGCGGCGGCGCGACCCGTTGGGGTAACAGGGAATCCTTTATCGGCTTGGCAGGCGAATTCGGCACGGCGCTCGCCGGTCGCGTTGCGAATCCGTTTGGCGATGCCAGCAAAGCCATTGATCCTTGGGACAGCAATAATAATGTGGCTTCGCAATTGGGTATTTTCAAACGCCACGACGGTATGCCGGTTTCCGTGCGTTACGATTCCCCCGGATTTTCCGGTTTCAGCGGCAGCATTCAATTTGTTCCGAGTCAAAACAGCAAGTCCGCCTATACGCCTGCTACTTTCACGCTGGAAAGTAATCAGATGAAACCAGTTCCGGCTGTTGTCGGCAAGCCGGGGTCGGATGTGTATTATGCCGGTCTGAATTACAAAAATGGCGGCTTTTTCGGAAATTATGCCCTTAAATATGCGAAACACGCCAATGAGGGGCATGATGCTTTCTTTTTGTTCTTGCTCGGCAGAGCGAGTGATACCGATCCATTGAAAAACCATCAGGTACACCGCCTGACGGGCGGCTATGGGGAAGGCGGCTTGAATCTCGCCTTGGCGGCTCAGTTGGATTTGTCTGAAAATGCCGACAAAACCAAAAACAGTACGACCGAAATTGCCGCCACTGCTTCCTACCGCTTCGGTAATACAGTCCCGCGCATCAGCTATGCCCATGGTTTCGACTTTGTCGAACGCAGTCAGAAACGCGAACATACCAGCTATGATCAAATCATCGCCGGTGTCGATTACGATTTTTCCAAGCGCACTTCCGCCATCATGTCTGCCGCTTGGCTGAAACGAAATACCGGCATCGGCAACTACACTCAAATTAATGCCGCCTCCGTTGGTCTGCGCCACAAATTCTAAATATCGGGGCGGTGAAGCGGATAGCTTTGTTTTTGATGGCTTGCCTTCATTCTTCGATTGCAATCTGACTGCCAATCTGCTTCAGCCCCAAACAAAAATCCGGATACGGAAGAAAAGCGGCAATAAAGATAGCAAATCCCGTCTGAAGCCCTGATTGGGCTTCAGACGGGATTTCGCATACGGCTTCCCTTTTCAGATTCGGATTAAACATGCTATATTTATGAATCTTTCAAACCGTTTTCCAAATGAGGTAAGGAAATGAGCGAAACCGCGAAAATCAAACTCAACGACCGGCCCGAAAATGCAGAAAAACCAAACGAAAAAGTCGAACTGCCCATTGTCGATAACGACAAAAAAGGCGGACACGGCGAAGGCGGTTGCTGCGGCTGATACGTTTTTCGGCAAAGCAGGGCATCTGAAAAGTTTCGCAAAATTTTCAGGTGCCCTTTTTTGTTTTCAAGGTAAATGAATGAAATACTGCGGTCAGAAGATTTATTTGCTCGTGCGCTTGTGATAAATTCGGCACTGTATTTGATATGATTTTAACAAATTTGGAGGGGCAATGTTTTGGTATGTAATCGGCTTTTGCGCCTTTGTCGTCGCGCTGCTGTCGCTGTGGGTCAATGCCGGCGCGTTCGGTATGCAGGAAGACGATACCCCGCAATCGGATTATGAAAAACGTTTGGGTTTGGGGGCGAAACTGAAAAACAAAAATACACCGAAAGCAGGGGAAAAACGGCAATAAAGATAACAAATGCCGTCTGAAAGGTTTTCAGACGGCATTTGCTTTGAAGCGCGGGAGACATCAAACATCCATCTCATGCTCAAATGCGTTCAGGATTCGGCGCACTTCATCCGCATCTTTAACCGTTCGGACGCGGTCGAACAGCGTTTGCGCCGGGTCGAACGTTTTTTTCATCATGCCCAGCCATTGCTTAAGACGGGCGATCGGGTATTTGTTGTTTGCCTCTTTTGTCAGGCACAGCTCGAAAAACTGCCCTATCCATGTGGAAACTTCGGCAAAATCCGTGTCTTTGACCGGTCCGCCGTTCTCGTATTGCTTGATTTGGCGCGCCAAATCGGGGCGGATGACCGCACCGCGACCGAGCATCACGCTGTTGCAGCCGCTGATTGTTTTGATGCCGATATAGTCCTGCAGGCTGAAAACGTCGCCGTTGGCGGTAACGGGAATATTGACGGTATCGTGGATTTTCCTTATCCATTCCCAATGCGCCGGGGGTTCGTAGCCCTCGGCTTTGGTGCGCGCGTGCACGGTCAGTCCGCACGCGCCCCCTTCGGCAATCGCACAGGCGCATTCCAAAGCAGGGCTTTTGTCTTCATAGCCTAGCCGCATTTTCCCCGTCAGCGGAATATGTGCAGGCAAACGTCCGCGCAGCGTTTTGACGATGTGGAATATCAGTTCCGGCTCTTTCAGAAGAATTGCGCCGCCTTTGTGTTTGTTGACGGTGGGCGCGGGGCAGCCGAAGTTCAAATCGATTTTGTCCGCGCCGAATCGGACGGCTTCCAATGCGTTTGCCGCCATATTGTCCGCATCGCTGCCCAGAAGTTGGACGGTGCAGGGCGTGCCGGAAAACGTTTTGTTTCCGTTGGCGATTTCGGGGACATATTTTAACCATATGGATCGTGAATGCACGGTATGGGTAATGCGTACAAATTCGCTGACGCATTCGTCGTAGCCGCCGATACGTGTCAGCAGGTCGCGCATCACATCGTCTACCAGCCCCCGCATGGGGGCTGGTATGATTCTGGTTTTTTGTTTGGGTTCGGTTGTTTGTCCGTCAATCATGATTCGGGTAGGTATTTGATTCAAACAATGCCGTCTGAAGGCTTTCGGCGTTCAGACGGCATTTCCGTGTCCGTTGTTATAGCAACACTTTCTCTACGCCGCCGTTGTTGGCTTTTTTTACAAACTCATCCAGCCAGTTTTCGCCGAGGATGTGTTTCGCCATTTCAATGACGATGTAGTCGGCAGGCATATTGTTGTCGTCGGAATAGCGGCTCAGTCCTTGCAGGCAGGCGGGGCAGGAGGTCAGCATTTTGACGGGTTCGCCCTGCGGCAGCTCTTTGAGGTTTTTCTCGATTTCCTCTTGTTTGCGGAACTTGACCTGTGTGGCGATGTCGGGGCGTTTGACGGCGAACATACCGGATTCGCCGCAGCAGCGGTCGCTTAAAACGACTTTCTGCCCCATCAGGCTGCTGGCCATTTGGGTGGCGTTCATGGTTTTAATCGGGGTGTGGCAGGGGTCGTGGTAGAGGTATTGCTGACCTTTCACGCCGTCGAGTTTCACGCCTTTTTCGAGCAGGTATTCGTGGATGTCGATGATGCGGCAGCCGGGGAAGATTTCCTCGAAGCGGTATTTTTCAAGCTGGTCGTAACAAGTGCCGCAACTGACGACGACGGTTTTGATGTCGAGGTAGTTGAGGGTGTTCGCCATACGGTGGAAGGCGACGCGGTTGTTGGTGCTCATTTCTTCGGCTTTTGCCTTGTTGCCGCCAGCGTCTTGCGGATAGCCGCAACACATATAGCCGGGCGGCAGGACGGTTTGTACGCCGACGTGCCAGAGCATGGCTTGGACGGCGAGTCCGATTTGGCTGAACAAACGCTCCGAACCGCAGCCGGGGAAGTAGAACACGGCTTCGGCATCTTCGGGCGCGGCGGGGTTGTGGATGATGGGGATGCTTTTGCCGTCTTCGATGCCCAATAAGGAGCGCGGTGTTTTGGCGGGTACGCTTTTGGGCAGTGGGCGGTTGATGAAATGGATAACCTGTTCTTTAATCGGGGCTTTGCCGACGGTTGCCTTGGGTTCGGCTTTTTGCTTTTTCGTGCCGATCGGAAGAAGCTTGCCGATTTTGTAGGCAAAGTTCTGCGCGGGGAAGCCGGTCTGTATCATCGCGGCGCGCAGGGCTTTGATGGTTTTCGGACCGGTGGCGTTCAAAAACGCCATACCCATTGAAGCCGCAGGCGCAAAGCGTTTGTGGCCGGAATCGGCAAGGTAGTTGCGGACGGCTACGGTAACGTCGCCGAAGTCGATGTTGACGGGGCAGGGTTTGACGCAGCGGTGGCACACGGTGCAGTGGTCGCCGATGTCCATCAGTTCTTCAAAATGTTTGACGGAAACGCCGCGCCGGGTTTGTTCTTCGTATAAGAAGGCCTCGGTCAGCAAACCCACGCCGAGGATTTTGTTGCGCGGGCTGTACAGCAGGTTGGCGCGCGGAACGTGGGTGGAGCAGACGGGTTTACATTTGCCGCAGCGCAGGCAGTCTTTGACGGAATCGGCAATCGTGCCGAGGTCTGATTTTTCCATAATCAGCGATTCCGCGCCCAACAGCTCGAAAGACGGCGTGTAGGCGTTGCGTAAGTCCGAACCTTTCATCAGTTTGTGGCGGTTGAAGGTGTGCTTGGGGTCGACTTGGTTTTTGTAGTTCCAAAACGGTTGCAAATCTTCATCGGTGAGGAATTCGAGCTTGGTGATGCCGATGCCGTGTTCGCCGGAAATCACGCCGCCGAGCGAACGGGCGATTTTCATAATGCGTTCCACAGAACGGTAGGCCGTCTGAAGCATTTCGGCATCGTCTGAGTTGACCGGAATATTGGTGTGGACGTTACCGTCGCCGGCATGCATATGCAGGGCGACAAAGACGCGGCTGCGTACGGTTTTGGCGTGGATTTTGCCCAAGCCTTGGATAATTTTGGTATCGGTTTTGCCGCTGAAGATTTCGGCAAGCGGCTTCATTACGTCTGCTTTGACAGACACGCGCAGGCGGAAATCGCGGAAGGCGGTGAAGCAGCTTTCATCGTCTTTGGCTTCGGGCGCGGCGTGGACGGCTGTACCGTAGCGTGATTTGTAGTCGGCAAGCGGCGCATCCAAATGGGCGAGCAGCCAGTCCCAACGCGCTTTGACGGCGGCAACGTGGGCGAGGGCGTGTTTGCCGCGTTCGCCCAACAGTTCGGCGGTCGGCAGGTCGGTGCCCATTTTGTCGATGGGGAGTTTGCCCGAAAGATATTGCTCCAAAGCGGCACAGAGTTTGAGTTTGTTTTGGATGGAAAGCTCGATGTTGATGCGTTCGATGCCGTCCGAATACTCGCCCAGCCGCTCCAGCGGAATCACCACGTCTTCGTTGATTTTAAAGGCGTTGGTGTGTTTGGCGATGGCGGCGGTGCGGCTGCGGTCGAGCCAAAAGGTTTTGCGCGCTTCGGGCGATACGGCGATAAAGCCTTCGCCGTCACGGGCGCGGGCAAGTTCGCAGATGTGTTCGGCGGCTGCCTCTACGGCGGCTTCGTCGTCTGAAACCACGTCCGCCAGCAAGACCATTTTCGGTCGTCCTTTGCCCGCCGCTTTGGTGGCGTAGCCGACGGCGCGGACATAACGCCAGTCCAAATGCTCCAAACCCGCCAGCCGCACGCTGTCGTGTGCGAGCAGAAAATCGCGGATTTCGACGATAGAAGGCGTGGCGGTGGCGGCCGTGCCGAAAAACTCCATACACACGGTGCGCGTGTATTTCGGCATTTTGTGCAATACGAAGGCAACGCCGGTAATGATGCCGTCCGTACCTTCTTTCTGCACGCCGGGCAGTCCGCTCAAAAATTTGTCGGTAACGTCTTTGCCCAAACCGACTTTGCGGAATTTGTGTCCGGGGATTTCCAAGCGTTCGGTTTTAACGATGTTGATGCCGTCTGAATCCAGCGTGTGCACGTCGAACACGGCAGTTTCTTCGTCGTGGATTTTGCCGAAATTGTGGCGCACGCGTTCGATACGCAGCCATTCGCCTTGAGGGTTAACCATGTTCCAGTAGGCGAGGTTGTCCAAGGCAGTACCCCACAATACGGCTTTTTTACCGCCCGCATTCATCGCCACATTACCACCCACGCAGGACGCGTCGGCGGAAGTCGGATCGACGGCGAACACCAAGCCCGCCTGATGCGCGGTTTCTTCCACCCGCCGCGTAACCACGCCCGCGCCGCACCGGATAATCGGATGTCTGCCGTACAAGCCTGCCAGCTCAACGTATTCGACGCTGCGATGCTTGTCGAGTTTTTCGGTATTGATGACTGCGCTGTTTGCGTCCAAAGGTACCGCGCCGCCGGTATAACCCGTACCGCCGCCGCGCGGGATAATAACTAAGTCCAGCTCGATTAAGGCGCGCACCAAAGGCGCGACTTCCGCCTCCGTGTCGGGATTGACGACGACAAACGGATATTCGACGCGCCAGTCGGTCGCATCGGTAACGTGTGTTACCCGCGCCAGCCCGTCAAACATAATATTGTGCGGCTTGGTGATTTTGCTCAAACGCTCCAAAATCTGCCGCCGCTTTTGGCGCGTTTCGTCAAAGCTGCCGTCAAAAAGCTCCACTCCCTTTTCCGCCGCCGCAATCAACACATCCGCTTGCTGATTATCGTCGCGGCGTTTGCGGATTTCGTTCAACCTGTGGCGCATTTCCCGCACCAGCGCGGCGCGGCGTTTCGGATGCTCCAGCAAATCATCGACCAGATACGGATTGCGTACGACCACCCAAATATCGCCCAACACTTCAAACAGCATCCGTGCCGAACGCCCGGTTTTGCGCTGTCCGCGCAAGTCCTGTAGAATGTGCCACGCCTCGTCGCCCAGCAGGCGGATGACGATTTCGCGGTCGGTGTAGGAAGTATAGTTGTAGGGGATTTCCCGAATACGCTGCGGGGCGGTAGTCGTGGTCATAGTGTGTCCGTGTTTGGCAGTTTTTATTTGAATGCCGTTTGAAAAGTCGGTTTCAGCCGGGTTTGAAAAGGCGATAATGTAGTTCAATTTTTGATATTTTTCAATGCCGAAACAGGCAATACCCTTATAGAAACAAAATAACGCTTTGAGAAATTGTTGACAATATTATCAAATATAAATTTTAGGCGGTGTTTCCGGCGTATGACCGTATCAAAACGGTTGAGTTTTTCAGAAAACCCGTTATAATGCCGTTTCTCCGAGGCGGGTCTCCCCGCATGGCAAATCGGAACACCGGGTCAGGGGCGGAAGCCAGCAGCCCACTCCGATGCGCCAGTGCCGGGGGTTTGGTCCGCCGCCCTATTTGAAACGCCGGAGCTTCGATGTTCCGGCGTTCCCGTATCGCACCGATGCCGTCTGAAAGCCGTTCAGACGGCATTTCCTTTACTTTGCCATAACGCATCATTACAATGTATCCATACAGGCCAATGAAGAACCGGCTTCATAAAAATGGAAGTATGGTTCAATTTCAAGTTATATGACGAACAGGGCGGTTTGATTAAAGACTAAAGGAGTAGGCAAATGAAAAAACTTCTAATGATAACCCTCACCGGTATGCTTGCAGCTTGTTCAACAGGTGTCAATGTCGGCCGGTTGATGGTTGAAATGCCGCAGGGAGAACGCTCTGTTGTCGTGCAGGTTCCCGCGACGAATAACCCGCTTTCCGATGCGGTGGCTGTCGGAATGATTAAAACATCCGGATCGCCTTCGGCATCAAATATGATTGAAATGCTCGGCGCGGACAATATCAACGTCGGCGTGGCGGGAGGCAGCCAAATGTTTAATAAGGCGACCGCACTTTATTCCTTAAACCATGCAAAGAAAGTCGGAAATAATGTCAGTGTCTATATGACGGGCGATAGCGAAAGCGACAAGGCCGATTTGGAAAACGCGGCAAATGCCAAAAATATTAAATTACATTATTTCTTTAACCAAAAATAATTTGCAGCGTGCAACTTGCCGCACCAAAATATCCAAATTGAACATACGGCGGCGTACCGGGATTTGCGCCGCCGCTTATCCCGATAGGAGAGTGTTATGAACGCCTCGCAATTAATCAGCAGCCTGACCCAAACCGTAGGCGAAAAATACATCATCACCGACCCCGCGAAAACCGAACAATACCGCCAAGGCTACCGTTTCGGCGAAGGCAAGGCGTTGGCGGTGGTGCGCCCGGGAAGCATTTTGGAAATGTGGAAAATTCTGCAGGCCTGCGTCGAAGCGGACGTGATTGTGATTACGCAGGCGGCGAATACCGGACTGACCGGCGGCTCGACCCCCGACGGCAACGATTACGACCGCGACATCGTGATTGTGAACACCATGCGGATGAACATCATCCAAACCATCAACAACAACGAACAAGTCGTCTGCCTGCCCGGCTCGACCCTGAACCAGCTTGAACTGCTGCTGAAACCTTTGGGACGAGAACCGCATTCGGTCATCGGCTCTTCTTGCATCGGCGCGTCCGTTTTAGGCGGCGTGTGCAACAACTCCGGCGGCGCGTTGGTACAGCGCGGCCCGGCCTACACCGAAATGGCGTTGTTCGCCCAAATCAACGAAGAGGGCAGGTTGGAACTGGTCAACCACTTGGGCATAGACTTGGGCGACACGCCCGAAGAAATCCTGACCAACCTGCAAGGTCATCATTATCAGAAAAAAGACATCAAACAAGACGCGGGCAAAGGACATGACCACGCCTATTGCGAACACGTCCGCCAAGTGGACGAACCGACCGCCGCGCGTTTCAATGCCGACCCCGCCCGCCATTACGAAGCCTCGGGCTGCGCGGGCAAGCTGATGGTTTTTGCCGTCCGTTTGGACACCTTCCCGCAAGAAAAACAAACCGCCGTGTTCTACATCGGCACGAACGACATCAACGAGCTGACCGACATCCGCCGCGCCGCCTTGGGCGAATTTGAAAGCCTGCCCGTTTCCGGCGAATACATCCACCGCCACGCTTTCGACATTGCCGACGTGTACGGCAAAGACACGTTCTACGTCATCAAAAAATTCGGTACGCACCAACTGCCGAAATTATTTGACTTGAAGGCGCGCGTGGACAGGTTCGGCAAAAAAGTCAGCTTCCTGCCCAAACATTTTTCCGACAAGGCAATGCAGTTCGTCAGCAAATTCCTGCCCGACCACCTGCCCAAATCCATGCGCGATTACCGCGACAAATACGAACACCACCTGATTCTGAAAATGGGCGGAAAAGGCGTGGATGAGGCGCGCGCGTTCTTAAAAGAATATTTTTCACACCACGGCGGCGCGTTTTTCGAGTGCAACGCCGAAGAAACCCAAGCCGCGATGCTGCACCGTTTCGCCGTCGCTTCCGCCGCTATCCGCTACCGTTCCGTGCACGACGACGAAGTGGAGGACTTGGTCGCGCTGGATATCGCCCTGCGCCGCGACGACCGCGACTGGTTTGAAAAACTGCCGCCGGAAATCGACAATAAAATCATCCATAAATTGTATTACGGGCATTTTATGTGCCACGTTTTCCATCAGGATTACATCATCAAAAAAGGCAACGGCTGTATGGCGTTGGAACACGAAATGCTGCATCTCTTAGACCAACGCGGCGCGCAATATCCCGCCGAACACAACGTCGGCCATTTGTATGAAGCCAAGCCCGCGCTCAAACAGTTTTACCGCAAACTCGACCCGACCAACAGCTTCAACCCGGGTATCGGCAAAACCAGCAAAAAGAAAAACTGGGCGGAATAAGCGCGTCCGCTTTGAAGGCAGGCAATGCCGTCTGAAGGCAAAACACCGTTCAGACGGCATTGTCGGATCTGTCTTCCCCGACGGGCATGTTCAAGCCGTATGTCTGCACACGGGCGCGCGTCTCACAAATAAAGTCTGATCCTACCGCCCCAAAGGGCGGGGTTTCAACCGAAAAGGAAACACGATGAAACCATACAAAATCTACACCCATCCCGCCCTGCCGCCCCAAGCCGTCAAACAAGGCTGGTCATGGCCGGGTCTTTTGTTCGGCACGCTGTGGGCGTGTTTCAAAAGAATGTGGGGTTTGGGGCTGGGGATGACGGGCGCGATATTCGTGTTGGCGGTGTTTGCCCAACTGGTTTACGGCGACACGCCCGCCACAGACTCGGCGTTTAACGTATTGGGCTTGGCGGTTTCCGTCTGGTTCGGCGCAAAGGGCAACAGCCTTTATGCACGCCACCTTTTATCGCGCGGCTATACCGAATTGCCCGAAACAGTCGAAGCCGCCAACCCCCAAGCCGCATTGGCGCAATATTTCGGACGCGGGGGCGGGTAGGCGTGTTTCCCGGCAATGCCGTCTGAAAGGCTTCAGGCGGCATTTCTTATAACTTTTTGTTTGTGGCACAGTCTTTCCTATTCCGTTCCGAAATGCGTACCATGCGCCCGTCCCCAATATTTGCGAACAAGGAAAGAAAATGGCACGTTTAACCGTACACACCCTCGAAACCGCCCCCGAAGCCGCCAAACCGCGCGTAGAGGCCGTACCCAAAAACAACGGCTTTATCCCCAACCTCATCGGCGTATTGGCAAACGCCCCCGAAGCCTTGGCGTTTTACCAAGAAGTCGGCAAGCTCAACGCCGCCAACAGCCTGACCGCCGGCGAAGTCGAAGTCATCCGGATCATTGCCGCACGCACCAACCAATGCGGCTTCTGCGTGGCAGGGCACACCAAACTCGCAACCCTGAAAAAACTCCTGTCCGAGCAATCCCTCAATGCCGCCCGCGCTTTGGCGGCAGGTGAATTTGACGATGCCAAACTCGGCGCGCTTGCCGCCTTCACCCAAGCCGTAATGGCGAAAAAAGGCGCAGTATCCGACGACGAACTCAAAGCATTTTTCGATGCGGGCTACAACCGGCAGCAGGCAGTCGAAGTCGTAATGGGCGTAGCCTTGGCAACTTTGTGCAACTACGCCAACAACCTCGCCCAAACCGAAATCAACCCCAAATTGCAGGCATACGCCTAAGCAAACAAAACCGCCTGAATGCAGGCGGTTTTTCAAAAACACCCCCTCAAACAAAAACAAGCCGCCCAAGCGGCGGGAAAAGCAGCCGCGCATCAGGCGTGCCCCCGATTTCCCCCCAAAAACCTTAAGGAACAAAGATGAACGCCCAAACCCTGCTTGCCAACGTTGCCGAACTCGTCAAAACCAAGCTCAAACCCCTCGTCGACGACATCGACCGCAAAGGATACTACCCCGAAGCATTTATGCGCGAACTCGGCGCAATCGGCGCAGTCGGTATAGAAGCCGAAGGCGGCAACGGCTTAGGCTTGGCAACACGAATCGCCGTCTTGCGCGAAATCGGCAAAGAATGCGGCGCGACCTCCTTCAGCGCGTGGTGTCAGGCGGCTTGCGCGTGGTATCTGCACCAAACGCCCAACCAAGCCGTCAAAGACAAATACCTCGCCGACATCCTGCAAGGCAAAGTATTGGCGGGCACCGGAATGTCCAATACCGTCAAACACCTTGCCGGCATTGAAAAACACAACCTTCAAGCCGAGTGCGTGGACGGTGGTTACAAAGTCAACGGCGCGCTGCCGTGGGTGTCCAACATCGGCGAAGACCACATTTGGGCGAATACCGCCCAAATCGGCGGCGGCTACGTCATGTTCATCACAGGCGGGCAAAGGGAAGGCGTAAGCCTGCAAAACTGCCCCGAATTTTGCGCCCTCGAAGGCACGCGCACCTTCAGCCTGAACTTCAAAGACGTATTTATCCCCGACGAAGACATCATCGCCGCGCCCGAACAGTTTGCCGGCTACATCCAAAGCATCAAAGCAGGCTTTATCCTCCTGCAAATCGGCATCGGCGCGGGCGTGATAGACGGCAGCCTCGGCATCATCCGCCTCGCCAACATCGTCAATGCAGAAGTCAACAGCTATCTCGACGACGGCTACGACAGCCTCAAAGCAAGGCTGGACGGCGCGTGGGCAGAAACCGAACGGCTCGCCGGATTGGCGTGGGATAACACGCCCGACAACCTCGCCACCCTCAAGCTGCGCGAAGCCGCCGCCGTACTGGCCCTTGCCGCTGCGCAATCCGCCGCCCTGCATTCCGGCGCGAAAGGCTACCTGATGCGGAGTCCCGCCCAAAGGCGCGTCGGCGAAGCGATGTTTGTCGCCATCGTAACCCCCGCAATCAAACACCTCTGCAAAGAAATAGCAGCAATCGAAGCCGCAAAATAAACAGGCGGAAAATGCCGTCTGAAGCACAAACCGCCCAAGGCGGGACAGATGCGGCGGCACGCTTCAGACGGCATCCGAACCAAACCCCGGCGGCCCGCTGCAAAAAAGCACGGTACAAACAAGGAAACACAAATGGCTCAATATATGTGCGGCCCCTGCGGCTGGATTTACGATGAAGAACTCGGCGACCCGGAACACGGCATCGCCCCCGGGACAAAGTTTGAAGACATCCCCGACGACTGGAAATGCCCCGAATGCGGCGTGGGCAAAGAAGATTTCTACCTGTTGGATTTCGTGATATAGCGGCAGCCGCACCCCTTGGAAAATCCCTCGGCGTGTTCCGCAGATAAGCGCCGGTATCTTTTCCCACTTATCCGCGCTTTCGCCATTTGCCCTTTCAGGCTGCGGGCATAGGGGCGGAACAGGCGGCGGTCGAATCCTGTTTCATCCGGACAAACACGTTGGCAGTCGGAAAATCCGGCCGGCCGTGTCAAATAATGCGTTACTTTGGCCGGGTCTTGTCCTTTGTAAGCGGCGGTCTTTTTTTGCGCGCCATCCGCATCTGTTTGGGCGCATGGCAAACGGCGGCTGCCGTACAATCAAAATGTTTGGCGATTTCATGCAGACAGGCATCCGGATGCCGCCCGACATATCGAGCCGGTTTTTGCCTATCCGATTTGGCGGCATTTAGGCCGGTAACTTGATGTTTTAGGCTGCCTGTTTGTTTTTTAAGGCGAATCCGCAGGTAAAGCGTGTTTCTTGACAAGTTAAACGTTGCTGCGGTTTGGCCGGTGTTTTTGCATTGTCCGTAATATAGCGGATTAACAAAAACCGGTACGGCGTTGCCCCGCCCCGGCCCAAAGGGAACGATTCCCTAAGGTAATGAAGCACCGGGCGAACCGGTTCCGTACCATTTGTACTGCCTGCGGTCCGCCGCCTTGTCCTGATTTTTGTTAATTCACTATATTTTTCCATTTCCGATTCATTGGTACGCAAATGGGTGGCAAGATACAGATTACACGGTGAAAGCGGCATCAAACGCAGAAAGCATACGACAAAATATTCGGTCGAATACAAACTTGAGGCAATCCGCCCGGTGACGGGGCAGGGAATGTCCCAAAAAGCTGCCGCAGACCAACTGAATCTGCCCGACTGCTCCGTTTTGCCGCAATGGTTGCGCCTCTACCGTTTGAATGGTATTAACGGTTTAAAGCCCAAACCCAAAGGAAGAAAGCCCGTGAAAAAACAGTATCCGCCGCAAACGAAAAAAGCCGACTATCTGAAAACCAAGGAAGAACTGTTTGCGGAATTGGCTTACCTTAAAGCGGAAGCGGCTGTCCTAAAAAAGCTCGATGCCTTGAAAGAAGTGCGGCAGAAAGAACGCAACTCGTCGCAGGGTTAAGGAAATGCCATCCGTTGAACTGCTGTTGGGGATTGTCGGACTGCCACGCAGCACCTTCTATTACCAATTGGCCGTCCAATCGGCAGAAGGCAAATATGCCGATTTGAAACGACATATCCATGATATTTATCAACGATATAAGGGAAGATACGGCTACCGGAGGATTGCGGCAGCCATCCGTCACGCAGGAATACCGGTCAATCACAAGAAAGTCAGCCGTCTGATGGCGAAGACGGGGCTGAAGGCAGTGATACGGCGGCGCAAATACCGCTCGTTCAAAGGAGAAGTCGGCAAAGTTGCGCCGAACATCCTGCAACGCTGTTTCCATTCAGAAAAGCCGAATGAGAAATGGGTAACGGACGTTACCGAGTTCGATGTAGGCGGAGAAAAGATATACCTTTCTCCGATTATGGATTTGTTTAACGGGGAAATCGTCAGTTACCGTATTCAAACCCGCCCGACTTTCGATTTGGCCGGCGAGATACTGAAAGGTGCGCCGGAGAAACCGGGGCCGTCTGAAAAGCCGATGCTGCATTCGGATCAAGGTTGGCAATATCAGATGTTTTTTATCAAAAGCAGTTGAAAGGCAACGGTCTGGTTCAGAGTCTGTCCCGCAAGGGAAACTGCTTGGACAATGCGGCAATGGAAAGTTTCTTCGGAACGTTGAAATCGGAATGTTTCCATACGTGCAAATATGATTCCGTTACCGAATCGGAAGCGGCACTGCACGAATATATCCGTTACTACAACAACGATAGAATCAAGTTGAAATTAAAAGGACTGAGCCCTGTTCAGTACAGAATTCAGTCCCTGAAAGCCGCTTGATTAAACTGTCCGACTTTTTGGGGTGCAGTTCAGCTTCGGCATTTTTTATCCGTTTGGGGGTAACTTGTTTGGAAAGCTGCAAGCCTTATAAATAAAGGCTTCATTTAAGTTTTGGGTAACCTTTTTAAAAAATGCGTGATGGCTTTTGTATTTTTAAGATATTTTTTAGGGTGATTCCTGAAAAGTTACCCCAAAAGTTACCCCATAAATTGCGAAAACTCAAGCATACGCCATCATATTCAAGGCAATAAAAAAGCCTTGAAACTTTTGAAGTTCAAGGATTTTTTGTGTTGCAGGATACTGCTGAAAATAGGGCATGGTGGAGGCGGGGGGAATCGAACCCCCGTCCGAAAGTCCTCTACAAAGCGTTCTACATACTTAGTTGTGTCTATTTGAAAATCTTATTTCCATCATGCCGACCAACAGGCCTTTTGGAAACCAGTTACCTTAAGTCTTATTTCCTGCCAAGTAACCCGGCTGGAAACCAGTCAATGTAAGATGACGTTGCGGTGGCTTTCGCCACACAGCCCATTGACCGACTGCTGCAACGGCTAGCCTTAAGCGGCTAAAGCGTAAGTTTCGTCGTTTGCGACTATTTGAATTCAGTGTTTTACGGGAATCTGAGACCCCGGTATGCCCGCATCTGCTTCGCAACCCCCGTCGAAACCAAGGTCGCCCCCAGAAATGGTTTGCAAATTATACGGATATTGTGCGGTGCTGCCAAGTCTGTCGGAGAAATTTGTCAGTCTTGCTGCCTTAATTTGCGTTTGAGCAGGATGCGGACGCAGCCGTCGTTGCCTTCCCGGGGTTCGACGTAGGCGAGTACGTCGGGGTGTTGCATCAGCCAGTTTCGGGTCATGTTTTTCAGAACGGGTTTGTAGCCTTTGGAACCTAATCCGCTGCCGTGGATGATTTCGCCGCATACGCCGCGTTTTTGGGTGAATGCGATGAATTCGTTGAGGACTTTTTGTGCTTCTTCTTGGGTGTAGCCGTGCAGGTCGACATCGGTAACGACGGGATAGTATCCGTTTTTCAGGCGTTGGATGTCGTTTTTTCCCTGTCCGTTTTTGCAGAAGCTGGCGGGTGGGTCGTTGTATGTGCTGCCTATGTAGAAGTAGTTTTCTTCGTCGGTGCGGTTGTCTTTGGGACGGGCTTTGATGGGGGTTTTGTCGGACTGCGCATAATATTGCTGCCGGTTTTTTAATGGGGAGACTTGTCCGACTGCTTGTGAAAAATCTAAATCATGTTCTTGTTTTTGCTTGTTTTTTTCGGATTCCTGTTTTTCTGCCGCTTCTTTTTTGGCCTGTTTGCCCAGTTGTTTGAGGATCTTTTGGAAGTCGGTATTCATATTTTTTCCTGTTATTTGTCCGATGGCTGTTTCGGGCGGGGTTTTAATTTGCCGGATGTTTGCCAAGCGGGGGGAGGATGATTTTGTTGCCGTCGTATGTTTTTTGAAAGTGTGATTGTATATCAAAAAGAAATGCGGCAACCGTCGGCAGTGTTGATTGCCGGAAATGCGGGTCGGTCGAACCGATATGCTCGAACGCCTGATAAAGTTTTAAAAACCTGCCTTGCGAAGCAGGTTAATGGTTTTGCTAATCTTGAATTGCCGGAAACGCGAAACACGGAAATCTGATGTTTTATAAATGTTCCGATACGAACCGCAAAATATTGGTTTTGTTTCTGACAGGCAAAAGCACTGTTTATTTGGCTGTCAAAAGGGATGGTTAAGGAAAGTTATGCGCCCCTTTGATGAGGCGCGCCCCAGATAAGGATGGTTGCGCCGACGGCTTCAGACGGCATTTTGGCGGCGGTGTTGGGTTTTGTATCCGGTTTGCCGTTGTGTCTTGTGATGATGATTTTGGGTGCGGTTTTCTGTTTTGATGTGTGAAATGCCGTCTGAAAGGCGGTTCAGACGGCATAATGGTCATTTTTGTGCGGTCAGGCGGTCGAATACGCCGCCGTCGGCGAAGTAGGTTTTCATGATGTTGTCCCATCCGCCGAATTTTTCTTCGGGAGGGAAGGTGTCTAAGTCGGGGAAGTCGGCTTTGTGTCGTGCCAATACTTCGGGGTTGCGGGGACGCAGGTAGAGTGAGGCGGCGAGTTCTTGCGCCGGTTCGCTCCAAAGGTATTCGAGATAGGCGCGGGCGGTTTTTTGCGTGCCTTTTTTCGCGACGACGCTGTTGACGACGGCAACGGGGCTTTCGGCGGAAATGGTGTAGCTCGGATAGACGATTTCAAACTGTCCTTGGGTCAGTTTTTTGCTGACGTAGTTGGCTTCGTTTTCAAAAGTGATGAGTACGTCGCCGATGTTGCGTTGTGTGAAGGTGGTGGCGGCGGCGCGTCCGCCGTTTTCAAAAACGGGTGTGTTTTTGAGGATGGATGCGACGAGTTTTTGGGCTTCCTGCTCGTTGCCGTTGTTGGCTTTCAGACCGTAACCGTATGCGCCGAGGAAGGCGTAGCGTCCGTTGCCCGAGGTCTTGGCGATGACGATGTTAGCGCCGTCTTTGGCAAGGTCGTTCCAATCGCGGATCTGTTTGGGGTTGTTTTTTCGGACAAGGAAAACCATAGTGCTGGTGTAGGGTGCGGCGTGATCGGGGAGGGCTTGTTGCCAGCCTTTTTCTACCAGTCCTTTTTTTCGAGCAGGTCGATGTCGGAAGATTGGTTCATGGTTACGACATCGGCTTGAAGGCCGTTGGCTACGGATAATGCCTGTTTGCTGAAGCCGCCGTGGGATTGTTGGATGCTGACGGATGTGCCGGGGTGTTCGGATTGGTATGCTTTGATAAATAAGTGGTTGTATTCTTTGTAAAAATACCGTGCCACATCGTATGAGGCATTGAGCAGGGTAATGTTTTTTCCGTCGGATTCGGTATTGGCCGGGGCATTTTGTCCGGACGGATGGTTTGAATCGGCTGCGGGGCTGCAGGCGGTAAGCAGGGCTGCGGTATAGAGTGCCTGTGCGTAGGTTTTCATATGCTTGTCCTGTCGGTTGGTAGATGGGGCAACTTTATACGGCTGTCTGCGCTTGTGGAAATAATGTTTGATTTGAAGATTATCAGTTTTGGTTATAAGGCGGGATTAGAGGTGTTTGCGCATCAGTTCGCATTTGATTTTGATGCTGGGGTCAAGCTGCAATACTGCCGAACCGAGCGATTCGTAGCGGTTGAGAAGGTAAAACGGGACGGAGTTGAGAGATGCGTAGAGTTTCAGAAAGCTCAAACCGGATTTGTGGGCGATGGTTTCTGCCTGACGGAGCAGGGCAGTGCCCAGTCCGAGATTGTGGAACAGGGGGTGGACGTAAAGCGCATCGAGTTGTGCTTCTTGGCAGTCGATTTGGAAAAATCCCTGTATGTTGCCTTTGTATTCGGCAACCCAAAGTGCTTTGTCGGGATCGGAAATGGTCGGCAGGTAGCTTTCTGTGTTTAACAAGCCTTCCCATACTTTTAGGGCGTGTTCGTTGTAGCTGAGGATGCAGGTGTATTGGACGGAGTGCAGGTGGACTTTGAAGATGTCTTTGCAGTCTTGCACGGTGGCGGGGCGTAACAGTGTCAGCAGGCTCATGGCGGTATGTCGGCGGCTTCAGACGGCATCTGTGCCGTTGGTCGGATTATAGGGACTGATGCAGTTTTTTTGCTTCTTGAAATGCGGTGTCCGAATCGGTGGTCAAAACGGTAAAGTGTCCCATTTTCCGACCTTTCTGTGCGGTTTTTTTTCCGTATAGGTGCAGGTGTGCATTCGGCCGGCTTTGCAACGGCAGCCAATCCGGTTCGCCGCCATCTTCCTGCCAAACGTCGCCCAAAATATTCGCCATACAGCAAGGGGATAATAATTTGGTGTCGGCGGGCGGCAGGTTGCACATAATGCGTACCTGCTGTTGGAACTGGTCTGCGGCGCAGGCATCTATCGTATGGTGGCCGGAATTGTGCGTGCGCGGGGCGGTTTCATTGACGAGCAATTCATGTGTGTCGCCGACAACAAACATTTCTACCGCCAATACGCCGACATAATCCAATTCGTCCGCCAAGCGTTGCGCCGTCTGCCGCGCCTGTTGCTGCACGTCGGCACTCAGCCGCGCGGGGACGATGGAATAAGCCAAGATGCCGTTTTCGTGGATGTTTTCGGCGGGGTCGAAGGTTTGCACGTTTTCATCGTTCAGACGGCATACGATCACGGAAATCTCGCCGCGCAAGTCCACCATTTTTTCCAAAACGCAATCCACGCCGCCGTGTTCGGCAAACGCGGCTTTGAGTTCGTCCAACGTTTTGACGCGGATTTGACCTTTGCCGTCGTAGCCCAACGTAGCCGTTTTCAGGATGCCGGGCAAAAATTGCGCGCTTGCTTCAGTAATGTCTTCGGCCTTGCAAACCGCCTGATACGGCGCGGTTTGCAAGCCTGCTTTGCGTATCCGCGCTTTTTCCTGAATGCGGTTTTGTGCAATGGACACGCAGTCGCCGCTGGGGGAAACGTTGGTATGCTTTGCCAGAGAGCGCATCGCGTCGGCATTGACGTTTTCAAATTCGGTCGTAACCGCCGCGCATTTTGCCAATTCGTCCAACGCGGCCCGGTCGTCAAACGGCGCGCACAAATGGCGGTCGGCAAATTCCGCCGCCGGCGCATTCGGGTCGGGATCGAGAACGGTTACTTTGTAGCCCATGGTTTTAGCGGCAACGGCAAACATTCTGCCTAATTGTCCGCCGCCGAGGATGCCGAGCATGGCGGGAGGAAGGATGGGGGGTGTGTTCATAGTGGAATAATTCTGTTTAAACTGCCAAATCTAAGGGAAGGTCGGAAATATCTTTTAATCGTTTACCATTGACCATGATGTAAAACAAATCCAAAGCGTCTTCATAATTCAATGATTGTAAAATTTGTTCCAGCTCATATAAGGCAAAATGGTAAACGCAATCTATTTCCCCTGTACCCAAGGCAATAGATGAAATGCGGCTTGGCGTTGGTTCTGCCGTTACGACAACAATGTGCGGCAGTCTGCCTTTTCTGTTTCTAACCAAATTCAATCCTTCAGAACGGGCATTTTGAGCCCTGTCGCTGCGAATCGTCCATTTACAAGAGATACTGGCGTGGAGCAGCGGCATATTGCCATTACCCGCACGCAAACTGGCATATGTGGCAATATTTTCATCAACTAAAAATTCATTACGGTTGATTTCTGCATCTGCAATCAAATTTCTGGTAACGATAATATCGGGAGTAATGGTGTAATCACTGCCCAAGGCGGCAGCCAATTCGGGGTTTTCTTCGGCAGCCTTGGCTAAGGCTGTCAGATGTGCGTATTGCTGATAACGTGCGATTTCCAGACGGTTGCGAGAACCGACCTGCTTAACATTCCAGTCGCCGGGTCTGATATGCTGCAATTTCTCAAAAGCAGATTGGACAAACTCACTGCATATTGCTTCAAAAGCATTTCCCGATGTCTGACCGGGTAATCTTTCCGAAACCGTTTCCGAATGCAGTAAGTCGGCAATCCCCTTGGCTATATTGAAACTTCGGGTATTGCTCCCATCCGCATTGCTGACTACGCCTCTATTGTTGGTTGCAAGAATATTGCCATCCAATAATTTCTTATGGAAAATCCTGCGTTCTTGGGTAAAAAGCGGATTCATTCAATTTTCCTTTTTTAAGGCTTTGATAATCTGCCTGCCCACCGCTTCGGCTACCGGCGGGGGAAAAGCGTTGCCGATTTGGCGGTACATAGGCGTTTTTTTACCAAAAAATTGCCAGTTATCAGGAAATCCTTGGATACGCGCCGTCATTCGGACAGTCAATCTAGGCATTCCCGAAAAGTCTTCAGGCGGCGCACTATCCCACAAACCTGAACCATCCACACCCAACTCCGCCCATGCGCGTTTGGATCGTGTAGGCCCCAAGTCAGCACCGCCGTGTTTTTTTGAACCGCCGACCAAGGTCGGTGCAATCTGCGCGGCCTTCAAACGCCAGTTATGCGCCCCCTGCCAGTTATTTTCTGACATTAAGTCAAAAAGCAGTTCTCCAACGGTTTTCGGTTGTTCCGAATTTGGTTCAGGCCATTTGAAAAAATTGGTGTATTCGTTTTTCAACGCAACAAATAAAACCCTGGGTCTGAGTTGCGATACTCCGTAATCGGCAGCATAAAGTAGTTTCCATTGTCCAAGGTAACCCAACTTGGCAAATTGTTCTGTAATATGGTTGCGATAATTTTCAAATTTTGGGTCAAGTAACCCCCGCACATTTTCTAACATGATGGCTTTAGGGTCAGTTTCCTTAGCTAGACGAATAGCCTCAGGGAATAAATCGCGTTCATCATCTTTTCCCAGTTGTTTTCCAGCTTTGGAAAAAGGAGGGCAAGGCACGCCGCCGGCCAATAAATCAATACCGTCATATCCTTCGCCCTGAAACAAGCGGACATCTCCTTCAATAACGTTCCAATCAGGACGGTTTAAACGTAGGGTTTGACAAGCCGACGGTTCGATTTCGATTAACGCAACATGGGAAAAGCCTGCCCTTTCTAAGCCCAAAGCCTGTCCGCCTGCTCCGGCACAAATTTCTAATGATGTGAATTGCATTGTGATTTTTTATGTAAGTATCTCTGATGTTGTTTTGTGATTTTCAGACGACCTTCTTTTCATCTGCGAAGGTTGTCTGAAATTTATTTATCCAACCCTTCCTGCACCATCTGCGCCGCCCGAACCACTGCGCGGGCTTTGTTTTGAGTTTCCTGCCATTCGGAAGTTGGGTCGGAGTCGGCAACCACGCCCGCGCCGCTTTGGATGAAGAGGGTATTGTTTTTAATCACGGCGGTGCGGATGGCGATTGCCAAATCCATATCGTTGTTGAAGCCCCATACGCCGACGGCGCCGCCGTAGATGCCGCGTTTCTCCGGTTCGATTTCTTCGATGATTTCCATCGCGCGGACTTTTGGCGCGCCGGAGAGTGTGCCGGCAGGGAAGGTGGCGGCGAGGATGTCCATATTGGTAACGCCCTCTTTCAGACAGCCTTCGACGTTGGAAACGATGTGCATCACATGGGAGTATTTTTCAATCACCATTTTGTCGGTGACTTTGACTTCGCCTGTTTTGCTGATGCGTCCGACATCGTTGCGCCCCAAATCGATAAGCATAACGTGTTCGGCGATTTCTTTGGCGTCGCTTAACAAATCTTGTTCGTTGGCAAGGTCTTCGGCGGGGGTTTTGCCGCGCAGGCGCGTGCCGGCGATGGGGCGGACGATGACGTCGTCGCGTTCGCGGCGGACGAGGATTTCGGGCGAGGAACCGACGATGTGGAAATCGCCGAAATCGTAGTAAAAGAGGTAAGGCGAAGGGTTGAGCGTGCGCAGGGCGCGGTAGAGGGCAAGCGGATTGTCGGTAAATTCCATGCTCATGCGTTGGCTGGGGACGACCTGCATACAGTCGCCTGCGAAAATGTAGTCTTTGATTTTATCGACGCAGGCTTTGAAAGGTTCTTCGCCGAACTCGCTGACTGCTTGGGTTTGTTTGCTGCCGAGGGAAAGTGGGATGGCGCAGCTTTGGCGCAACTGGGTGCGGATGTCTTCGAGGCGTTCGCGGGCGCGTTCGTAGCTGTCGGGCTGCGAGGGATCAGCATAAACGATGAGGTGGATTTTGCCGCTCAAATTGTCGATTACCGCCAACTCTTGCGACAGCATCAGCAAAATATCGGGCGTGCCGAGCGGGTTGGCTTTGGCGGTGTTTTTCAGGCGGTGGGCGAAGTGTTCGAAATTGTAGACGGTTTCGTAACCGAAGTAGCCGACCAAGCCGCCGGTAAAGCGCGGCAGGCTTGGGATTTCGGGTGTTTTGAAACGGTTGTGGAAAGCTTCGATAAAGGGTAGCGGATTGCCGTCGTATTGTTCGACGATTTCGCCGTTTTGATAAACATCGACGTGTTTGCCGCCGGCTTTGAGATAGTGGCTGCAAGGCAGGCCGATAAAGGAATAGCGGCCGAAACGTTCGCCGCCGACAACGGATTCGAGCAGGTAGGTATAGGGGCGGTTGGCGAGTTTGAGATAGAGGGAAAGCGGCGTATCCAAGTCGGCAAGGAGTTCTTGCACGAGCGGGATGCGGTTGTAGCCTTGGGCGGCTTGGGCTTGGTATTCTTGTTTGCTGATCATTTCTGCTTTCCCAAAAGGCGGTTTCGGACGGCGCGGCAACGGGCGCGAGTATAACATTTTATCGGAATTGTTGACAGTCTGACCGGAGATGGCGTCTGAAAAAAGACGGGCTTACGGCTTTGTTTTGCGCTGCCGGTATTGTTTCCATTTAAACAGATAACCTGCGGTTGCGGGAATCAGGGCTAAGATGGTTTTGAACGTCCATGATGCATGCCAAGGTAAAGAACCGGGTGCGACCGATTGATTCAGATACGGCCACCAACAGGCAGTCAGGCAGCCGAGCAGCAGCGGCCAGATATGCCGGCTGAGGTTTTTTTTTGCCAAAGGAGGAATGATGCGGCAGACCAAAGCAGGGTAAGGGCAGTGATTTTTAACACGGTATAAGCATCCGCTCCAAACAGGGCGGCGAGAAAATACGTACCGGCAATCCAGAGGACGGCAAGTATCAGGACGATGATTTCTTCAGGTCGTTTGAACATTTTTTTTCTTCCTGTTTGATTTCAGACGGCATTGCCGTTCTGTTTGGTTTCCAGCAGCTCCCAGCGTTCCAGCTTTTCCAAAAGCAGCATTTCGATTTCTTCGGCGCGGTTTTGCAATGCTCCTGCTTTTTCGTAATCTTTGAAAATTCCGGGATCGGAAAGCTGCGCGTTGATTTCTGCCTGTTCGGTTTCCAAGGCGGCGATTTCGTCGGGCAGGGCGTCGAGTTCGCGCTGTTCTTTGTAGGAAAGTTTGACCGTACGGTTGGCTTTGGGTTTTTCTTTGGCGGGTTCGACATCGGATGCTTTGGGTGCGGATGCCGTCTGAATTTTATTTTCCCGCGATTTTGCGTCGATATAGTCCTGATAGCCGCCGATGTATTCTTTCAGACGGCCTTGTCCTTCGAAAACAATGCTTTGGGTAATTACATTGTCGAGGAACATACGGTCGTGCGAGACGAGGAAGACCGTGCCTTGGTAATCGCGCAACAGATCTTCAAGCAATTCTTGGGTGTCGATGTCCAAGTCGTTGGTCGGTTCGTCCAAAACCAAAATATTGGCGGGACGAGTAAAGAGTTTTGCCAGCAAAAGGCGGTTGCGTTCGCCGCCGGAGAGTGAAGAAACAGGACTTTGCGCGCGGGCAGGGGGGAACAGGAAATCTTCCAAATAGCTCATCACATGCTTTTTCTTGCCGCCGACTTCGACGTAATCGTTGCCCTGTCCGAGCGTGTAAAACACAGTATCGTTTTCATTCAAGGCGCTGCGGAACTGGTCGAAATAGGCGACTTCCTGCTTGCTGCCGATACGGATTCTGCCGTAGGTCGGCTGCAATTCGCCCAAAATCAGCTTAAGGAAGGTGGTTTTGCCGATACCGTTTGGGCCGATTAAGCCGATTTTGTCGCCGCGCTGCAAGATGGCGGAAAATTTATCCATGATAACTTTGTCGTCATAGGCAAACGAAGCGTGTTCCAGTTCGGCGATGATTTTGCCGCTTTTCTTGCCGCTGTCGAGTTTGAAGTTGACCTGTCCTTGTACATTGCGGCGTTCGGCACGCTGGCGGCGCAGTTCTTCCAAACGGCGCACGCGGCCTTCGTTGCGGGTACGGCGCGCTTCGATGCCTTTGCGTATCCACGCCTCTTCCTGCGCGTGGAATTTGTCGAAGAGGCGGTTGTGTTCGGCTTCAACCGCCAACTCTTGCGCTTTTTTCTCGCTGTATTTGGAGAACGAGCCGGGATAGGAGCGCAAAATACCGCGATCGAGTTCGACAATGCGCGTGGCGATATTGTCCAAAAAACGGCGGTCGTGGGTAATCACGACCAAGCTGCCTTCAAACGCTTTGAGCAGGTTTTCCAACCAAATAATCGCGTCGATATCCAAATGGTTGGTCGGTTCGTCCAGTAACAATACATCGGGCTTCTGTACCCAAGCCTGCGCTAAGGCGACGCGTTTTTTCTGACCGCCGGAAAGGTTGCCGATTTTTTCGTTTTCCGGCAAACCGAGTTCCCCCAAAGTCTGCTTGACTGCCGCATCCAGTTTCCAACCGTCCTTCGCTTCGATTTCAAGTTGCAATTCGTTAAGCTCTTTCAATAAGAGCTCACTCGAACCATTTTCCAACTCATGGCTGACATGATGATAACGGCGCAATAAATCGCGAATTTCGCCCAAACCTTCGGCAACAGTATCAAATACGGTTGCGTCCTTATCAAAAAAGGACTCCTGCGGCACATAAACGATTTTGAGATTGTTTTGAACAATAATCTGCCCGTCGTCGAGTTTTTGCACGCCGGTGAGGATTTTTAAAAACGAAGACTTGCCTGCGCCGTTGCGTCCGATCAAGCCGACTTTTTCGCCGCTGTCGAGTTGGAAGGACGTTTTGTCGAGCAGGGCGACATGTCCGACGGCAAAGGAAGCGTTTTCTACGGATAATATATTCATAATGTCAATTTCCAACAATTAACGTTCGGATTTTGCCGCAAGTTTGGCGCGGGCGATTTCGATGATGCCGGGCAGGACGGAAACAATAATGATGCCGCCCATCACCAAGCCCAGATTGTTTTTTACGACGGGGAAGTTGGCAAAGAAATAGCCCGCGTAAGAAAACAAGATAACCCACAACAAGCCGCCGATGATGTTGTAGCGGATAAATTTGGCATAGTGCATTTTTCCCATACCGGCGACGAAGGGGGCGAAGGTGCGGACGATGGGCACGAAGCGCGCGATGATAATCGTTTTGCCGCCGTGTTTTTCGTAAAAACGGCGGGTTTTGCCGAGGTATTCGCACCGGAAGATTTTAGAATCGGGGTTGGCGAACAGCCTGCCGCCGAAATATTTGCCGACGGTAAAATTGAGCGCGTCGCCGAGTATGGCGGCAAGGCTTAATAATGCAACCATCAAATGAATATCCATACCGCCCAGCGCGGCAATCCCGCCGGCGGCAAACAAGAGCGAATCGCCGGGCAGGAAGGGCGTAACAATCAGACCGGTTTCGCAAAAAACAATCAAAAACAGAATCGCATAAATCCACACACCGTATTGCGCCGACAGGCTGAGCAGGTGTTGGTCGATATGCAGGATAAAATCAATCACAGAAGCAAGCACGGGTTTTCCAAAACACAATGTCGAGGCGGTATTTTAACCGATTGGAAAAATGCCGTCTGAAAAGTTTCAGACGGTATTAGGGTCTGCTACAACATCAAAAACCGCAAACCAAAAGGCTTGCGGTTTTGTGTCTGGGGCATATCGCCGCGATTAGAATTTCACGCCGACACGAACACCGTATTCGTTGATTTTGGTAGGATCGACTCGGATGTTCCCGCCGTCCAAAACGAAGCTGCCGGATGCTTTGAAGTGACGGTGTTTGTAGAACGGGCCGGCTTCGATGCCGACGGTATCGGTAATTTGTTTGCCGATATTCGCACCTACGCCCACGCCCCATCCGCGTGTTTTTGCGTTAATGTCGGCTGAGGCACCGGCTACAGTTGCGTTGTGTTTCAATTTGGCGTCCAGGTCAACCTTAACCTCTGCCCAAGGATTCAGATACCAGCCGCCGCCCAAATCGGAAGTCAGGTCGGCGTGCGCTTTGGTATAGAAGGCTTCGCGCTCGGTGCTGACTGTTCCTTTCTCATTAGCTACCGCATCTTTGTATTTTTCATAGCCCAAACCTAAACCGGCACGCAGTTTGGTGGCTTCACTGAGCGGTTGAGTGTAGGTGTAACCGGCATACACGTCGGTGCGTTTTTCTTTAACGTCTTTGCCGAATGGTTTAGTAGTACTTTCGGTCACAACGTACATGTCTTTTTTGTCTCGGCTGTGTGATACTTCGAAACGCATGCCGTGGTGAATATCGTCAAACGGCATATCGGCACGGAAACCGATGTTTTTTTGTACTTTGTGTTTTTCTTTCAAATCGGCATTTTTCAGCGTTTGTTTGGAGATGTCTGTACGGACGGTATATTCGCCTTTACCCAGAAAGTCGGGCAACTGGGCCATAGCAGTACCGGAGATGGCGGCAATAGTCAGTGCAAGCAGTGCTTTTTTCATTTTTTAGTCCTTTGTTAAGGGTTGGTTGATACTACTCAGAGAAGTAGCAGTTATATTGATAGGGAGTTGTGGAGTGTGATTAGATTAAAATTCGGGAGTACACGCCATGTCTGTTGTAAAGTTTGTAACGCTAAGGGGAAGAAGTGATGATGCGAATGATTTGGAGGATCCTATGAAATTCTCGTGATGCTCAAGCATTTCGTCATAAAAATCTGACGATTCTGAACGGCACTCCTGGCGATACATCCTAATGGACACATTGGTTTCCATGCACATGTTTTGAATGGCGTCTCCGATACGACGTAAAGGGACGTTTCGGCTTATTAGCCTTTCTATGTCCCTAACATCTCTCATTGCTCCGTTTGCCCACCGAGCTTCCACATCCGCACACGTATTTACAGGATGAAAACCGTTTTTATATTTTTTGCCCAAGGAGCGTTTAGGGCGTTTAGGAATTACGATAGCGTTTTTAAGGGCAGATAGGGCTTCTGATGTTGATTCATTTAATGACGATGCTGAATTTAGTAAGTCTGCTTCTTTCTTTTTCCTTCTTTCTTTGTAATTTTTTTGTGCTCGTTCTGAGACGCGATTTATGAAAATTTGCTTATCCTGAAGAGACGGGGCAGAATATGATTCTGCCTTTGTTGTGATAAAGGCTTCGCTGACATCTACGAGTCCCTCGGAGAGTCCCTCGACAAAAGAAGTTACTTGAGTCGAAGTACAGGCAGAAAGGGACAGGGAAAGGGTGCAGGCTGCCAGTATTTTTTCATTTTTACGGTGCGTTTAGGCTTGTTTTCTGAATACATGTCTGTACCTCGTTAGGTAAATTTTTATCAAAATACTATTGTGTTATATTATTTATTTTTAAAATATCCGACCATCAACTGAAGATACCGGTTACGGTTGTTTGAGTGGTGAAAATTAACCTTGGAGGGCAGGATGGAAGTGCATGACAAGATTCGGACGTTAAGGGAAGTCAATCAGTGGACGCAGGAAGAGATGGCGGAAAAATTGGAAATGTCGGTTAACGGGTATTCGAAAATAGAACGCGGGAAAAGCGGTATCAATCTCGACAAGCTGCGCCAGATTGCCCAGATTTTCAATATCGATGTGGTTGAGCTGCTGGCGGAGCAGAACCGATCGTTTTTCTTCTCTATCGGCGACAATACCAATAACCATCATAATATTATCGGCTCTGATGAAATGCTGGTGTTTGAAAATGAAAAATTGAGGTCGCTGCTGGATGCAAAGGATGAATTGATCAGGCAGAAAGATAGTGAAATCGCAGTATTGAAAAAGTTGGTCATTTTGCTGGAAGAGAAAAAATAGCAATGTTACCGAAAACAAAAAATGCCGTCTGGAAAATGTTCAGACGGCATTTTGTATGGAAACATCGGGCGTTTAGTTTCCGTAAACGGGGTATTTGTCGCACAAGGCAGTCACTTGTCCGCGGACTTTGGCGAGGTTGGCTTCGTCTTCGGGATTAGCCAATACATCGGCAACCAAGTTCGACAATACGCGAGCGTCGGTTTCGTTAAAGCCGCGAGTGGTCATGGCGGCGGAACCGATGCGGATGCCGGAGGTAACGAACGGTTTTTCCGGATCGTTCGGGATGGCGTTTTTGTTGACGGTGATGTGCGCTTTGCCCAAAGCGGCTTCGGCGGCTTTGCCGGTGATTTTCATCGGTTGCAGGTCGACGAGGAAAACGTGGCTTTCGGTGCGGCCGGAAACGATGCGCAAACCGCGTTTAACCAACTCTTCCGCCATGACGGCAGCATTGATTTTCACTTGTTTTGCGTATTGTTTGAACTCGGGTTGCAACGCTTCTTTAAACGCTACGGCTTTGGCGGCGATAACGTGCATCAACGGACCGCCTTGCAGGCTTGGGAAGATGGAAGAGTTCAGCGCTTTTTCGTGGGTATTGTCACGGCACAAAATCACACCGCCGCGAGGGCCGCGTAGGGTTTTGTGGGTGGTAGTGGTTACGAAGTCGCAGAATGGCACGGGGTTAGGATATTCGCCGCCGGCAACCAGTCCGGCATAGTGCGCCATGTCGACAAAGAGGTATGCGCCGACTTTATCGGCGATTTCGCGGAATTTTGCCCAGTCGATTTGCAACGCGTAGGCAGACGCGCCCGCCACAATCATTTTGGGTTTGTGTTCGAGCGCGAGGCGTTCGACTTCGGCATAATCGAGGACTTCGTTTTCATCCAAGCCATAAGTAACGGCATTGTAGAGTTTGCCGGAAATATTAACGCTCGCGCCGTGGGTCAGGTGTCCGCCGTGCGCCAGAGACATACCCAAAATGGTGTCGCCCGGTTTTAAAACGGAAGCATATACGGCTTGGTTGGCTTGGGAACCGGAGTGCGGTTGAACGTTGGCATAGGCTGCGCCAAACAGTTCTTTTACGCGGTCGATTGCCAATTGTTCGACAATATCGACGTATTCGCAGCCGCCGTAGTAGCGTTTTGCGGGATAGCCTTCGGCGTATTTGTTGGTCAATTGCGAACCTTGTGCCTCCATCACGGCGCAGCTGACGTAGTTTTCAGAGGCAATCAGCTCGACGTGGTCTTGCTGGCGTCGGTCTTCTTGGGCAATGGCTGCTGCCAAATCGGGGTCATATTGTGCGAGGGTAACGCTTTTTGAAAACATATTCTCGGCTCCTTTGTGTAATCAGGGTATCATGAGCGTTTTTCGTATAAAAAAATACTTCAAAACCTAAGGCAGATAGCCCATAATGCGTAAATTTTCTTTGGCATTATCAGGTAATTTATTTAACATGCCGGTTTTTAGCGTCTCATCACCTTTGTTTAGCACAAGGCTAATCAAAGGCAATACATCAAATGGTAAATTTTCGGCAGTTTGTGCAAAATCAATCAAATAACCAGCACCAACCACATCTTTATCAGCCATAACCCGCTGATACACCACTTGCCAAGACAATTCTTCCTGCCCCGCCATGTCTTAAAATCAGATGAATGGCTTGTAATGCTGTGTTTGGCGTCTCACAAATTGCCAAGATCTGCTCAGAAGCTTGCTTGATGGCTTGTATTTTTGTTTGATTACTCACAATTTCCCCCTATTTTAATAATTAACTTAATGCGGTCAAATTCACAAAATACAAGCTTCACCTCTAATCACCCGTCACTCGACCTTCTCGGCGTGGATCGACACCACCAACCAGCCTGCTTGGCTCGATAATAATGGCTTGAACACCTGAATTTAGCTCACGCACATCAGTCTTATAGCCCAAATCATTTAATGTTTGTTGCCACTGGACGGCGGTTGTACCCGTTTCTAGTTCATAGCTACCAAAGCGATTTAATAAATTGGGTGCACTGATGGCATCTTGGATATCCATATTCCAGTCACTATGTGCCACAATCGTCTTAGCGACATAGCCAATGATACGGCTACCACCTGGAGAGCCGATTGCCATATAAGGCTTGCCTGCTTTAAATACGATGGTTGGTGTCATTGAGGAGCGTGGTCTCTTGCCAGGCTCGACACGATTGGCGACCTGTTTGCCCTGCTTTATTGGCTCAAAACTAAAGTCTGTCAGCTCATTATTCAGCAGGTAGCCATTTGCCATCAAAGTTGAGCCAAACGCATTTTCAATGGAAGTCGTCATTGATAGCACATTGCCCGCCTTATCCACAATTGATATATGACTGGTAGAAGGTAACTCAATCGCTTGTGAGGACGCCCACTCATGAATAAAATCGCCTGCAGATACGCTAGGCAATGCCTTATCCGACTGCTCAAGCAGCTGGCTGCGATGTTTTAGGTAGTCTTTAGAAATCAACTGGCGAATGGGTACTGGTACAAAATCAGGGTCGCCCAAATATACATCACGATCCGCAAACGCAAGCCTAGAAGCATCGCCCAAGAGACGCAAACCTTCAGCATCATACCCCACCCGATTGGGTGAAAATTCATTTAAAATCCCCAAAATCTGACCCACAGCAATCCCACCTGAGCTTGGTGCACCCATACCGCATACTTCATAAATACGATAAGTCACACAAACAGGCGGGCGTTCCACCACTTGATAATCAGATAAATTTTGCAAGGATAATTGACCGGGGTTATCCTTAGCATTTTGGACAACTGAAACAATATTTTGGGCATATTTACCAGTATGCAGAGCTTTTGCACCTTGAGCTGCTAACGCCTGAACACTGTCAGCAAATTCTAAATTTTTCAGCAAGCTGCCTGCTTGTAGCGGCACACCATTCGGCAAAAAATAAGCGGCTGTTTTTGGATAGCGTGCCAAATGCTGCTGATTTTGCTCAACCGAGATGGCAAGCCTTGGCGACACCTCAAAGCCTTGTTTTGCCAAGTGGATCGGCGTATCAAATAATTTTCCCCAAGGCAATACACCGTATCGCTGATGTATTGTCTCCGTCAGTTTAGGGATAGCAGGCGTACCTACCGAGCGACCACCGCTTCCATAAATTTCAATGGTTAACCATCTTTATCCAAAAATAATTCTGGCGTCGCACGCATCGGTGCCGTCTCACGCCCATCAAATGTGGTCAATGTTTTGGCGGTATTGTCCCAATACAACACAAATGCACCACCGCCCAAGCCTGACGACTGTGGCTCTACCAAGCTTAGTGTCGTCTGCACCGCCACCATCGCATCTGCAGCGCTACCGCCTTGCTTTAAGATATCATAGCCAGCTTGTGTTGCTAATGGATTGGCTGACGCTACTATAAAATCACTTGCAATTACCTGCTTTTGTTCGGTCAGTCCCGTTACATGTTCAGGCGTGTGAGCGTCTGCACCTGCGATGACAGCAGAATTAGTATTAACCTTACCTTGATTGGCATGGATGACTTGACATCCGGAGATTACCATAGACATTATCAATGCAGTCAATAAATATGTTTTAGCCACAAGCACTCCTTCGCCTGAGTTTGATTGATAATTCATACAAAGCATGCTGATTATTGTATGTAATATGGCTAAATAATTCAATCCAAACTATCAATCTTGACCATCAAAAAAAGACCGCTAATGTCATCAGCAGTCTTTTTTGATATTTATTTTAAGATATTAAGTAATCAGACCTTTGGGCTATGCTCTTCAATGAGTGGTTTTAGCTCACCTGATTGGTACATTTGTAGGATAATATCACTACCACCGATTAACTCACCATTAACCCAAAGCCGTGGAAAGGTTGGCCAATTGGCGATGAGTGGTAGAGTACTGCGAATTTCTGGATTTTCTAGGATATTAACAAAAGCAAAGGGTCTGCCAATTTGGGTCGGCACCTCTACTGCGCGCGCTGAAAATCCACATTGGGGAAACTGGGGCGTGCCTTTCATATGCAGTAGGAAGGGCTGAAAATTTATGCGTAAAGCGGAAGATTGTCAACGATTTTATCGGACGGTGGGGCGGTTTTCTGCGGACGGTGTTGCCGTGTATAACAAAACACTGGATAAAAATATTATCTTTGTTATAATTAATGTAAAGATTCAATTTGACTTTTTAACCGTAAACCAAGAGAGGAAAGCGATTATGTTCCCAGAATACCGTGATTTGATTTCCAAATTGAAACAGGAAAATTCCCGCTTCGCCCGTCTGTTCGACGAGCATAACGAGCTGGACGATAAAATTACCGGTCTGGCCAACAATCCGGTTACCAGCGGTGCGGAAACCATCGATGAGCTGAAAAAAGCCAAATTGAAACTGAAAGACGAGTTGTACGCCATCCTGCAAAAAGCGGCGGGCAAATAAATTTGAGCTTTAATTTTTAAAATACCGTCTGAAAATTTTTCAGACGGTATTTTTATCGTTCGGAAAGGCAGTTTTCTGTTTTTCCGGAGGGTATGCTTGAAATATCGGCGCAGTATCGGATTCACGCTGCCGCCGGTCTTTATCAGTACGGTCTCTGCCTATTTTGAATGCAGACGGTTGAGGTAATCCACTTCTTCGCTGCTGCCCATAATGACGGCGACGCGTTGGTGCAGGCTTTCGGGCTGTATATCGAGCATGGCTTGATATGCGTTGCTTGCCGATGCGCCCGCCTGTTCGAGTATCAGGGCCATAGGGTTGGCTTCGTACATCAGGCGCAGTTTGCCGGGTTTGGACGGGTCGCGTTTGTCTTGCAGATACATGAACACGCCGCCGCGCATCAGGATGCGGTGGATTTCGGCAACCATACTGGCTACCCAGCGCATATTGTAGTTTTTGCCGCGCGTACCGGTTTCGCCCGCCAAGAGCTCGTCGACGTATTGTTGAACGGGGGGTAGCCAGTGGCGGCGGTTAGACATATTGATGGCGAATTCTTTGGTACTTTCGGGTACTTTCGGGTTTTCTTTGGTCAGCACAAATTCGTTTTCGGCATTGAGTGTAAATACGTACACGCCGTGTCCGAATGTGAATACGAGCTGGGTTTGAGGCCCGTAGAGGACATAGCCTGCGGCAAGCTGCTGTCTGCCCGTTTGAAGGAATGATTCGGTTGCCAATGCGCCTTCGGGTTTGGCGAGAATGGAGAAAATCGTACCGACGGAAATGTTGACATCAATATTGGACGATCCGTCTAAAGGGTCGAATAGGACGAGATAGCGTCCGTTTTCACCGGCACTTACGAAAGTGTCTTCTTCCTCGCTTGCCAAACCGGCAACGGCAGGGTTGGCTTTGAGTGTGTCAATCATAATGTTGTTGGCGATAACATCCAGTTTTTTCTGGTCTTCACCCTGAATATTGCCCGTGCCCGCCATACCCAATACGCCGGCAAGTGCGCCGAGGCGGACTTTGGCGTTGATTTCGGTACAGGCGGAAACGACGGACAGCAAAACGCCGCCGAGTGCTTCGGGCAGTTGGTTTTGTTGCAGGTGTTCGGGGAGGAATCGGGTCAGTGTGTCCATGGTTTGCTCGTTTCGGAAAGGTTTGTGCCGTCTGAAAGGCGGCAGATTGCTGCGGGGCGTTCCTTTGGTGCGTTTCGCCGGATATCGCGTGGGATTGTAGTGGAAAAAAACGGCGCGGGGCAAGTCGGAACGCGGCAGGCGGATCGAGAAGTACAAGATGCCAAATTTATTTTTAAAAAATATTGACATTATATATATATATAGTGATAACATATTTTACAAATAAACTTAAATATAGGTAGATGAAAATGAAGAAACTGATTTTGTTGTCGGTGGCTGCGATGTTGGTGACGGCATGTACTTACGCAGACCGCCGTTTTGTAACTCAAGAATCTGCAGCGGAAATACAGGCGAAAAGTCGTGCCATTCAGATAAGCGAGCGTGCCGAGCGTGCCGAATACCGTAAAGAACGCCGGGAAGAAATGATGGATGCGGCACGCGCCATCAAAAAGGCAAACGAAAATTCACCCAATATTTATTTTATCCGATAAAACTCCAGTTGGATTAGTTTTTTCTTTATTTTGAGATAATAGGACAGGTATGAAAAACTTGAAAAATATTTCCGTTGTTGCTGTGTGTGCCGTTTTGCTTGCTGCCTGCGCTTCTGAAAATTCTGTAGCCAACTATGCTATCGGCGACGATTCGGCCGTAATCAAGGCTGGTCGTAACCGTGCCGAAGCGCGAATTAGCCGTGCGGAACTGGCGCAACACCGCCGTCAACGTAAAAATGTTTCTGAGGAGTTGGCTTTGGAACGTGAAAAACGTGCCAATAAGCATGACGCAATCCGTCAAGGTATGGGTACGGCTGCCGGTGGTCTGATGCTGCTGAACGGTGTGGTTGGTACCGTGGGTGTAATGAAAAGCGTGTTCTGATTTTTGAATACTGGTTTTATGCAGAACCGGACGATATGGAGTGTGTATCGCCCGGTTTTGTTTGTTTGACGGAAGATGCCGTCTGAAGGGTTTCAGACGGCATCGGGGTCAGCGGATTTTGTTGTCCAACAGGTAGCGCGCGCCTTCGTCTTGCGCCAGCAGCCGTGTCAGGGCGGGGAGGTTTGCCGCCAATTGTTCGGCTAAAAGGTAAGGGGGATTAATCACGAACATTCCGCTGCCGTGCATACCGAAACCGTCGGTTTTCGGCGCGTGGACGTGCAGTTCGGCGTAAAGGTAGTTGTCGGGCAGGAGTTTTTTCAATTCTTCCGGCAGCTTGCGGCTTTCTTCGCGGCTGAGGCAGGGATACCAAATGAGATAACAGCCGGACTCAAACCGTTTTAAAGCGGCTTTCAGCGTTTCCGTTACACGCCGGTAGTCCTGTTTTTCCTCATAGGGCGGGTCGATGAGAATAACAGCGCGTCGCGGCGGGGGCGGCAGCAGGGAAATCAGCCCTTTGTAACCGTCTTCGCGCAACACTTGTCCGCGTTTGCCCAATCCCGCTTCGCCCATATTGTTTTGCAGATGGACAAAGTCGGCAGGGTGCAGCTCAAACAGGCGCAATTTGTCGCCGATGCGGATCAGCGATTGCGCCAGCCACGGAGAGCCGCAGTAAAGTTCGGGCGAGGGTAGGATTTTTTGTATGTGCGCGGCAAAGTCAGAGAGTTCGGCAGGCAGGTTTTGCGCCTGTCGGAGCAGGGCGATGCCTTGCCGGTATTCGCCGACTTTCTGCGCCTCGCTGCCTTCGAGATTGTACAAACCCGCGCCGCCGTGCGTGTCGATGTACCAGTAGGGCTTGTCTTTGCGGTTGAAATATTGCAGCACTAAAAACAAGGTGAAGTGTTTGAGCATATCGGCGTGGTTGCCGGCGTGAAATGCGTGTCTGTAACTGAGCATGGTATGTATGAAAGCCGTTTGTGCGGAAATGCCGTCTGAACGCGGGAACATGGTTTCAGACGGCATGACGTAATGGAAAACAAATGCCGAATCAGCGTTTTTCGCCGATTTTGCTTTCTTTGCCTTTAATCAGGTTGAGGATGTTGCTCTTATGGCGGAGCAACACCAATATGGCGATTGCGAGGGTTGCGAAAATCCAAGAAGTATGCGGCATAAAAAACAGTGCGGCAAGGGGGGCGGCGGTTGTGGCGACCAGCGCGGCAAGGGAGGATACTTTGAAGCCGAATGCCATCACAAGCCAAATCAACGCGCAGACCAAGGCAGTTGCAGGAGAGAGTGCCAGAAGCACGCCCAATGCCGTTGCCACGCCTTTGCCGCCCTTAAATCCGAAAAACACCGGCCACATATGCCCGACCAGCGCGGCGAGTGCGACGGCGGCGATTGCGCTGTCGGATAAACCGAGCGGTTCTTGAAGCACGCGTGCAAGCAAAACGGCAACCAAACCTTTGGCGGCATCGCCCAAGAGCGTCAGCGCGGCCGCCTTTTTTTTGCCGCTGCGTAAAACATTGGTCGCGCCGGGATTGCCCGATCCGTAGGTGCGCGGGTCGTCCATCCCGTAATACTTGGAAACGATGACGGCGAAAGAAAGTGAACCGATTAAATAGGAAACGGCGACGGCCGGTATGTTGAACATTTGCGGTACTTTACTTAGAATGGTGCGGTTATTTTAGCAAAAAACGGGGCGGATTATGGATAAAATCTTTTTGCACGGCATGAAGGCGGATACGCTTATCGGCGTGTACGGCTGGGAACGCGAACGGTTGCAGACCCTGATTGTCGATTTGGACATCGGCGTTCCCGAGAAAGCGGGTTCGGACGACGATATTGCCAATACGGTGCATTATGCCGAGGTATGCGAAACGCTGCGCCGACATCTGAAAGAACAGGATTTCCTGCTTTTGGAAGCGTTGGCGGAATATATTGCCGATTTGGTTTTGGGATATTTCGGCGCGGTGTGGGTGCACGTGAAAATCGTCAAGCCGGGTATTTTGGAAGGCGTGCGCGAGGTTGGAGTGGAAATCGAGCGCGGCAAGCGTGAAGATTGAACGGCAGAATAGGAAACGGAAAGGAGATATGAAGTGGATTTGAGGGAAGTAAAATTAGGCGGCGAAACCATTTACGAGGGCGGTTTCGTCAGTATCAGCAGGGATAAGGTCAGGCTGCCCAACGGCAATGAAGGGCAGCGCATCGTCATCCGGCATCCGGGCGCGGCGTGCGTGTTGGCGGTAACGGATGACGAAAAGGTCGTTTTGGTGCGGCAGTGGCGTTATGCGGCAAATCAGGCGACATTGGAACTTCCTGCGGGCAAGCTGGATGTGGCGGGCGAGGATATGGCAGCGTGTGCGCTGCGAGAATTGGCGGAGGAAACGCCTTATGTTGCCGACAGCGTGCGCCTGCTGTACAGTTTTTATACGGCGGTCGGTTTTTGCAATGAAAAAATGTATCTGTTCGAGGCGGAAGGCGTGCGCTTGGGCAGTACGCTTTCTAATGATGAAGATGAAATAACGGAAACCGTGCTGATGTCGAAAGATGAAGTCCGTCAGGCATTGGCAAACGATGAAATTAAAGACGGTAAAACATTAATCGGTTTGCAATACTGGCTGATGAAGGATTGACAGGATGTTGGAACCGCCCGCCGGAGTAAGTCGGCGGGCATTTTGTTTGGCGGATCGGATATGCCTTTTCGGCTTGTCTCTGGGTGCGTACTTTAAAGTAATTCGTGCTTTAGTAATAAGAGGGAAAAGGGTATGATAATTACCCAAACGAACGTGATAATTTTTAAGAATGGGTAATAATGAATATCTTCGTTACTGATTTTTCTTACTGGTTTATGAGTTTATTAACGCTTTCTTATATACCGTCCGTTCATTCATCGGATGATGATATTGATTTTGGCAAAAGGATTATGACGGTTACTTTTTTGCATTTTTAGGCACAGTGATAGAGCGTTTTTTAAGAAAAAGCCTTGGTAGGTTTATCCTCCCAAGGCTTTTTCTTTGTTATAGACCTAAAAGCCCAATTTGAATTTGAGAACGGTATAGTGGATTAAATTTAAACCGGTACGGCGTTGCCTCGCCTTGCCGTACTATCTGTACTGTCTGCGGCTCGCCGCCTTGTCCTGATTTAAATTTAATCCACTATAATTGGCACAGGCAGTATTTAAACAAGCGAAGCCAATTTATAGATTATGTCAAAACCAAAGGAAGCAATTTTTTGCGGTTATTTGACTGCCGTCCCTATCTTCAGCCCGAGCCAAGTCAGCAGCAGCGAACCTGCCGTGTGTAGGAAAATATTGGCAAGTGCCGAAGCGGGACGGTTCGATTGGAGCAGGGTTACGGTTTCCAGTGAAAATCCGGAAAGCGTGGTCAGGCTGCCGAAAAAACCGGTAATCAGCAGCAGCTTCCATTGCGGATGGCTGACGGTTTCGGCAAAGATGCCGATGAGCAGCGCGCCCGTCCAGTTGGCAAACAGGTTGCCTGTGGCGGGAGACAACGATGCGGGGACGGCGAGGTTGAGCAGCCAACGCGCCGTTGTGCCGAATATTGCACCGATGGAAAGGGGGAGGATGTTGGAAAGCATGGTTTTGTCTGCCTATGCCGTCTGAAGGCTACAGCCATATGCCGCGCTCGGACTTCAGATAGCGGTTGTCGTCGAAAGTGTTGATCCAATGGGGCTTCAGTGCCACGAAAATGGCAGTTGAAATGCCGCTGAGGAAGGCTTCCGCCCACGCCAGCAGAATAAAGACGGGCAGGGCGGTCGTCCACAATATTTCGGACGGAAAAGCGTTTGCGGCATCCAAAATACCGATCAGCACCAGCCCGGTCAGCAGAATGCCGGCGGCGGAAGCGAGAAAGCCGTTGACGAAAATAAAGATGAAAATATTGGGCGGCAGACGGTTGACCAGCATACGCGACAGGCGGTTGACGACAAGCGCGGGCAGTATCAGCACCAAAGCGTTCGGCGGATATGCGCCGGCAGAACCGGCAAACAGCAGGCAGTAGGGCAGCATCAGCAGCGCGGCAAGCCAAAGGGCGGCGGAGGTATCCACCATCAGTGTAACCAGATTGACGGCAAGCAGGTGGTAGTTCATCTGGGCAAGCTGTCCGCCGCCGACAGAGGCGTTCAGACACCATGCTGCGGAAAAAATTACGGTACACAGGGGAAGGGCGGAACGGTAGCGGGCAAGCGAACGGAATGCCGACGGCGCGGAAGCTGCCAGTATCAGGATAAGGACAATCCACGAAACCGACAGTACCACATCTGAAAACCAGACTGTTTGGAAAATCATGGTAATGCCGCAAAGATTAAGGGAAGGGGCGGCTATTATACTGTCGGCGGGGGCAAACCGAAAGCCGAATCGGTTTCGGCAGAATTGCCGGCCGGTTGTTTTTTTTGGGCTGGAAACACGTTAAAATAAACTCGGTTAATCGTTTGTCTTGCGGGAAACGGCATATGTTTTGGATAGTTTTGATCGTTATTTTGTTGCTTGCGCTTGCCGGCCTGTTTTTTGTCCGCGCACAATCCGAACGCGAGTGGATGCGCGAGGTTTCTGCGTGGCAGGAAAAGAAAGGGGAAAAACAGGCGGAGCTGCCTGAAATCAAAGACGGTATGCCCGATTTTCCCGAGTTTTCCCTGATGCTTTTCCATGCCGTCAAAACGGCAGTGTATTGGCTGTTTGTCGGTGCCGTCCGTTTCTGCCGAAACTATCTGGCGCACGAATCCGAACCGGACAGGCCCGTTCCGCCTGCTTCTGCAAACCGTGCGGATGTTCCGACCGCATCCGACGGGTATTCAGACAGTGGAAACGGGACGGAAGAAGCGGAAACGGAAGCAGCAGAAGCTGCGGAGGAAGAGGCTGCCGATACGGAAGACATTGCAACTGCCGTAATCGACAACCGCCGCATCCCATTCGACCGGAGTATTGCTGAAGGGTTGATGCAGTCTGAAAGCAAAACTTCGCCCGTCCGTCCGGTTTTTAAGGAAATCACTTTGGAAGAAGCAACGCGTGCTTTAAGCAGCGCGGCTTTAAGGGAAACGAAAAAACGCTATATCGATGCATTTGAGAAAAACGGAACAGCCGTCCCCAAAGTACGCGTGTCCGATACCCCGATGGAAGGGCTGCAGATTATCGGTTTGGACGACCCTGTGCTTCAACGCACGTATTCCCGTATGTTTGATGCGGACAAAGAAGCGTTTTCCGAGTCTGCGGATTACGGATTTGAGCCGTATTTTGAGAAGCAGCATCCGTCTGCCTTTTCTGCAGTCAAAGCCGAAAATGCACGGAATGCGCCGTTCCGCCGTCATGCAGGGCAGGAGAAAGGGCAGGCGGAGGCAAAATCCCCGGATGTTTCCCAAGGGCAGTCCGTTTCAGACGGCACAGCCGTCCGCGATGCCCGCCGCCGCGTTTCCGTCAATTTGAAAGAACCGAACAAGGCAACGGTTTCTGCGGAGGCGCGGATTTCGCGCCTGATTCCGGAAAGTCGGACGGTTGTCGGGAAACGGGATGTCGAAATGCCGTCTGAAACCGAAAATGTTTTCACGGAAACCGTTTCGTCTGTGGGATACGGCGGTCCGGTTTATGATGAAGCTGCCGATATCCATATTGAAGAGCCTGCCGCGCCCGATGCTTGGGTGGTCGAACCACCCGAAGTGCCGGAGGTAGCCGTACCCGAAATCGATATTCTGCCGCCGCCTCCCGTATCGGAAATCTACAACCGTACCTATGAGCCGCCGGCAGGATTCGAGCAGGCGCAACGCAGCCGCATTGCCGAAACCGACCATCTTGCCGCTGATGTTTTGAATGGAGGTTGGCAGGAGGAAACCGCCGCTATTGCAGATGACGGCAGTGAGGGTGCGGCAGAGCGGTCAAGCGGGCAATATCTGTCGGAAACCGAAGCGTTCGGGCATGACAGTCAGGCGGTTTGTCCGTTTGAAGATGTGCCGTCTGAACGCCCGTCCTGCCGGGTATCGGATACGGAAGCGGATGAAGGGGCGTTCCAATCGGAAGAGACCGGTGCGGTATCCGAACACCTGCCGACAACCGACCTGCTTCTGCCTCCGCTGTTCAATCCCGAGGCGACGCAAACCGAAGAAGAACTGTTGGAAAACAGCATCACCATCGAAGAAAAATTGGCGGAGTTCAAAGTCAAGGTCAAGGTTGTCGATTCTTATTCCGGCCCCGTGATTACGCGTTATGAAATCGAACCCGATGTCGGCGTGCGCGGCAATTCCGTTCTGAATTTGGAAAAAGACTTGGCGCGTTCGCTCGGCGTGGCTTCCATCCGCGTTGTCGAAACCATCCCCGGCAAAACCTGCATGGGTTTGGAACTTCCGAACCCGAAACGCCAAATGATACGCCTGAGCGAAATTTTCAATTCGCCCGAGTTTGCCGAATCCAAATCCAAGCTGACGCTCGCGCTCGGTCAGGACATCACCGGACAGCCCGTCGTAACCGACTTGGGCAAAGCACCGCATTTGCTGGTTGCCGGCACGACCGGTTCGGGCAAATCGGTGGGTGTCAACGCGATGATTCTGTCCATGCTTTTCAAAGCCGCGCCGGAAGACGTGCGTATGATTATGATCGATCCGAAAATGCTGGAATTGAGCATTTACGAAGGCATCACGCACCTGCTCGCCCCTGTCGTTACCGATATGAAGCTGGCGGCAAACGCGCTGAACTGGTGTGTTAACGAAATGGAAAAACGCTACCGCCTGATGAGCTTTATGGGCGTGCGCAATCTTGCGGGCTTCAACCAAAAAATCGCCGAAGCCGCAGCAAGGGGAGAAAAAATCGGCAATCCGTTCAGCCTCACGCCCGACGATCCCGAACCTTTGGAAAAACTGCCGTTTATCGTGGTCGTGGTCGATGAGTTTGCCGATTTGATGATGACGGCAGGCAAGAAAATCGAAGAACTGATTGCGCGCCTCGCCCAAAAAGCCCGCGCGGCAGGCATCCACCTTATCCTTGCCACACAACGCCCCAGCGTCGATGTCATCACGGGTCTGATTAAGGCGAACATCCCGACGCGTATCGCGTTCCAAGTGTCCAGCAAAATCGACAGCCGCACGATTCTCGACCAAATGGGCGCGGAAAACCTGCTCGGTCAGGGCGATATGCTGTTCCTGCCGCCGGGTACTGCCTATCCGCAACGCGTTCACGGCGCGTTTGCCTCGGATGAAGAGGTGCACCGCGTGGTCGAATATTTGAAACAGTTTGGCGAGCCGGACTATGTTGACGATATTTTGAGCGGCGGCGGCAGCGAAGAGCTGCCCGGTATCGGGCGCAGCGGCGACGGCGAAACCGATCCGATGTACGACGAGGCTGTATCCGTTGTCCTGAAAACGCGCAAAGCCAGCATTTCGGGCGTACAGCGCGCCTTGCGCATCGGCTACAACCGCGCCGCGCGTCTGATTGACCAGATGGAGGCGGAAGGCATTGTGTCCGCACCGGAACACAACGGCAACCGTACGATTCTCGTCCCCTTGGACAATGCTTGATTTTTTTGCAAATAGAAATGCCGTCTGAAGACTGTTTCAGACGGCATTTTTATAGTGGATTAACAAAAATCAGGACAAGGCGGCGAAGCCGCAGACAGTACAAATAGTACGGCAAGGCGAGGCAACACCGTACCGGTTTAAATTTAATCCACTATATCAGACGTTTGAATTCGGATTATTCCCTAACCTGTCCCGTGCCTTGTACGATGTATTTGTAACTCGTCAGCTCTTTCAAACCCATCGGGCCCCGGGCGTGGAGTTTTTGCGTGGAGATGCCCATTTCGCAACCCAAGCCGAATTCGCCGCCGTCGGTGAAGCGCGTGGACGCGTTGATATACACGGCGGCAGAATCGATATGGGTCGTGAAATAGTCCGCAGCGTGGCGGTTTTCGGTAACGATGCCGTCTGAATGGTGCGTGCCGCGGGCTTCGATGTGCCCGACCGCCTCTTCAACCGAAGCGACGGTTTTCACGGCGAGGATGTAGTCTAAAAACTCGGTATCGAAATCGTCTGCACCCGCCGCTTCGCCGCCGATATACCGCGCCGCCTGCGGATCCAAACGGAAGCGGACGGGCGGCAGTCCGGCTTCTATACGGCCGCGAACCAACAGCCGTTCGAGCTTGGGCAGGAAGTCGGCAGCAATGCCTTCATGCACCAGCAGCACTTCCATCGAGTTGCACACGGACGGGCGGCCGGTTTTGGCGTTGTACACGATACGGAGTGCCTTGTCCCAATCCGCGTCCTTGTCGATATAAATGTGGACGATGCCCGTCCCCGTTTCAATGACCGGCACGACGGCATTTTCAACCACCGCCCGTATCAGCCCTGCCCCGCCGCGCGGAATCAGCAGGTCTAGATAATCTTTCGCCCTCATCATTTCGTAACTGCCCTCACGCCCTGTGTCTTCGATGAGCTGTACGGCTTCGGGGTCGATGCGGGTTTGTGCCAACCCCGTTTTCAGGGCGGCAACGATGGCGCGTGCGGATTGAAATGCATCTTTGCCGCTGCGGAGTACGACCGCGCTGCCGCTTTTCAGTGCCAAAGCCGCCGCATCGGAAGTAACGTTCGGGCGGCTTTCGTAAATAATGCCGATAACGCCCATCGCCACGCGCTTTTTGACGATTTCCAAGCCGTTGGGCAGAGTCGAGGTTTCCAGTATTTCGCCCACGGGGTCGGGCAGCGCGGCAACCGCCCTGATGCCGTCCGCCATCGCGCAAATGCGTTTGCCGTCCAACAAAAGGCGGTCGGTCATGCTGTCGGGAATTTTGCCTGCCGCCGCTTTCAAATCCAAACGGTTTGCCGCCAAAATATCTTCCGCCGCCGCTTCCAGACTGTCCGCCATAGCAAGCAGCGCGCGGTTTTTTTCTTCCGCATCCGCCGTGTTGACGGATTTTTTTTGCCGCTTTGGCAAGGGCAAGCTGTTTTTGTGTGTTTGACATGGGTTTCCTTTTCTAAAATTCGGTCAGAAGCAGGCGTATTTCGGGCGTGATGGAAATCCAATCGTCCCGATGGATGAACACGCCTTTCGCCTTACGCGATTTGAGCAGGTCTTCGGCGGCGGCGGAGCCGAAAAGGACGCGCCCTTTGCCCAGGGGCTGTTTGGTTGCCTTGCTGTACACGGTTACGGTGTCCATACGGGAAAAATGCCCTTCGATTCCGGCAATGCCCGACATCAGCAGGCTTTTCCCTTGTTCGGACAAAGCGTGTTCCGCACCTTCGTCCACATAAACGCTGCCCCGGCTTTCGGAATAGAACGCCAGCCATTGCTTCTGTGTCCGCAAACCTTTGGCACGGGGGACGAAAAACGAGCCGTCCGCCTGATGTTCGGCGGCTTCGGCCAATGAATCGGGTTTGAGTGAGGAACAGATATACACCGGTACGCCGGATTCGGCGGCGATGGTTGCCGCTTTGATTTTGGTCAGCATACCGCCCGTGCCGTTTGCCGAACCCGAGCCGCCCGCCATTTCGATGATTTCATGGTTGATGTGTTCGATTTTGTCCAGCCGTACGGCATCGGGATTGCTGTTCGGGTTGCCGGTGTAAAGACCGTCTATGTCGGTCAGCAGCACCAAGAGGTCTGCCTGTATCATCGCCGCCACTTGCGCACTCAATGTGTCGTTGTCGCCGATTTTCAACTCCTCAACCGAAACCGTGTCGTTTTCATTGATGATGGGAATCGCGCGGCGTTGCAGCAGCACGGAAAGTGCGCCGCCGGCATTTTGGTAGCGGCGTTTGTCGGCAAAGTCGGCACGGCTGAGCAGGATTTGTGCGGACACGATGCCGTCTGAAGACAGGTTTGCCGTATATTCTTCCATCAGCAGCCCCTGCCCGACGGCGGCGGAAGCCTGTTTGTCGGCGATTTTGACCGGACGTTTTTTGAAACCCAGCGCGCCGAACCCTGCAGCAACCGCGCCGGAAGACACCAAGACCAGCTCGTGTCCCGCATGATGCAATGCGGCAAGCTGGCGGGTAATGGTTTGGATTTTGCCGCGCGAGAGGCTGCCGTCCGAATGGGTAATCGAAGATGTGCCGACTTTAAATACGATTCTTTTGTATTTCATTGTTTCCGTCCTTGTTGGTTTGTCCTGTCTCGTTGCCGCCTTGTACCGCCGAATTTGCCCTGTTCTGTCGCAATTGTCAACAATCACGCCGCATCTGCAATAAAATAGACAAAATGTATAAAATTAATAAAATTTATAGCAACTTATTGAGATTTTTTCAAATTAATATTACCGTTTTGTCCAAAATGCGTATAATCCTGTCCATATTTCTGCTGCGGGCTGATTTATTTTAGACAAGGACTACCATGCAATTAGATATAGACCGTCTGGTCGCCTATTTCGGCGGCGTGAACGCGCTTGCCGAAGCGTTGAAACGGCACGATCCTGAAAATGCCGCGACGACCGCCGCCATCTACAAATGGCGCACACGCGGCTCGCTGCCTTTGGCGCAACTGCAAAAATTGACCGCGCTTGCCGAATCGCAAGGAAGACCGCTGGATTTGAATGCTTTTTTACAAAAAAACGAATCTCTGGAGAGAACAGAAATGACACAGGCCAACCGCGTTATTATTTTCGACACCACCCTGCGCGACGGCGAACAATCGCCCGGCGCCGCTATGACCAAAGAGGAAAAAATCCGCGTCGCCCGCCAGTTGGAAAAATTGGGCGCGGACATCATCGAAGCGGGTTTTGCCGCCGCCAGCCCGGGCGATTTCGAGGCGGTCAATGCGATTGCGAAAACCATTACCAAATCAACGGTCTGTTCATTGTCCCGCGCCATCGAGCGGGACATCCGTCAGGCGGGTAAGGCCGTTGCGCCCGCGCCGAAAAAACGCATCCACACCTTCATCGCCACCAGCCCCATCCATATGGAGTACAAGCTGAAGATGAAGCCGAAGCAGGTGATTGAGGCGGCGGTCAAAGCGGTAAAAATCGCTCGTGAATACACCGACGATGTGGAATTTTCCTGCGAAGACGCGTTGCGTTCGCAAATCGATTTCCTTGCCGAAATCTGCGGCGCGGTGATTGAAGCGGGCGCGACCACCATCAATATTCCCGATACCGTCGGCTATTCCATCCCGTACAAAACCGAAGAATTTTTCCGCGAACTGATTGCCAAAACGCCCAACGGCGGCAAAGTCGTCTGGTCGGCACACTGCCACAACGATTTGGGCTTGGCGGTTGCCAATTCGCTTGCCGCATTAAAAGGCGGCGCGCGTCAGGTGGAATGTACCGTTAACGGTTTGGGCGAACGCGCGGGGAATGCTTCGGTTGAAGAAATCGTGATGGCGTTGAAGGTGCGCCACGACTTGTTCGGCTTGGAAACCGGCATCGATACCACGCAAATCGTGCCTTCGTCCAAACTGGTGTCCACCATTACGGGCTATCCCGTGCAGCCCAATAAAGCCATTGTCGGCGCGAATGCCTTTTCGCACGAATCGGGCATCCATCAGGACGGGGTGCTGAAACACCGCGAAACTTACGAGATTATGTCTGCCGAATCGGTCGGTTGGTCGGCAAACCGATTGAGCTTGGGCAAATTGTCCGGCCGCAACGCCTTCAAAACCAAGCTGGCGGATTTGGGCATCGAGTTGGAAAGCGAAGAGGCACTGAACGCGGCATTTGCACGCTTCAAAGAACTCGCCGACAAAAAACGCGAAATCTTCGATGAAGACCTGCACGCGCTGGTGTCGGACGAAATGGGCAATATGAATGCCGAAAGCTATAAATTCATTTCTCAAAAAATCAGCACCGAAACCGGCGAAGAGCCGCGCGCCGACATCGTGTTCGGCATCAAAGGCGAAGAAAAACGCGCTTCCGCAACCGGCTCCGGCCCTGTTGATGCAATTTTCAAAGCGATTGAGAGCGTGGCGCAAAGCGGCGCGACTTTGCAGATTTATTCCGTCAACGCCGTCACGCAAGGTACGGAAAGCCAAGGCGAAACCAGCGTCCGTTTGGCGCGCGGCAACCGCGTCGCCAACGGTCAGGGCGCGGATACCGACATTTTGGCGGCGACCGCCAAAGCTTACCTTTCCGCTTTGAGCAAGCTGGAATTTAGTGCCGCCAAACCGAAGGCGCAGGGCAGCGGTACGATTTGAGCGTGAAAACAGACGATGCCGTCTGAAGCATAAAAAGGCTTCAGACGGCATTGCGGCGATATAGTGGATTAAATTTAAACCGGTACGGCGTTGCCTCGCCTTGCCGTACTATTTGTACTGCCTGCGGCTCGCCGCCTTGTCCTGATTTAAATTTAATCCACTATAATAGGGCGCAAAACCCATTTGAAAAGGAAAATGATGGATTCCCGAAAATTTACCGAAGCATCCAAACGGCGGTTGGGCGAATTGTTGGATGCCAAAAGCGAACAAGGCAACACGATGCGTTGCGACGAGGTTCAAGGTTTTATGACGGCGCTGTTGAGCGGGCCGGACAAATTGGCACCGCTCGACTGGCTGCCCGAAGTGTTGGGCGACGAATCGCAATTTACCGCCGCCGAACGTTCCGAAATCGAACGGCTGGTTTTGGCAATGGCGATGGAAACAACCGCCGCGATGTCGGATAAAAAGCTGCCCGATTTGTGGCTCTACGACGACGGCGAGGGCGGCAGCGATTTTTACACTTGGTGCAACGCCTATCTTTACGGTTTGGACATTGTGCCGACCGATTGGTTTGAAGCCGCCGATGATGAAGCGTTTGAAGAGCTGTTTTACCCCGTGATGGCATTGGGCGGCATTTACGACGAAGAGGAAAACGGCGCTATCCGCCTGCAATTCACCGAAGGCGAGCTGGCGGAACTTGCGTCCGAACTGCCTTACGCGCTGGCAGACATCTACCGCTACTGGCAGGCGGTCATCAACAAACCGCAAACCGTCCGCAGGGAAGGGGAAAAAACCGGCAGGAACGATCCCTGTCCGTGCGGCAGCGGCAGGAAATACAAGGCGTGTTGCGGTAAGAATTGAAGCGTTTGCTTTCATCTGAACCAAACGTAAAAATGCCGTCTGAAACCGGATTTCCATGTTTCAGACGGTATTTTTCACAGGCGGTCAGTGCTGTTTTTTCATGCCGAACCGGACAAAGCCGACGATACCCAAAACAATCATCGGGACGCTCAACCATTGCCCCATCGACAGCCCCAAGGTCAGCAGCCCGAGATAGTCGTCGGGTTGGCGCGCAAATTCGGCAATAAAGCGGAACACGCCGTAGCCGCCGAGAAAAAGCGCGGCAGTCTGCCCGGTCGGGCGCGGTTTTTTGGAAAACAGCCAAACGACGGCGAACAGGCAGATGCCTTCAAGGGCAAACTGATAAAGCTGCGAGGGATGACGCGGCAGCATACCGTATTGTTGCAGCCATTCTGCCCAAAGCGGATTGTGCGCGGCGGCTTCGGCATCTTCGTAATGCGCTTGCGGGAAGCCCATTGCCCAAAATGCGTTAATGTCGGTAATGCGTCCCCAAAGTTCGCCGTTGATAAAGTTGCCGATACGTCCCGAAGCGAGACCCAGCGGAACGAGCGGCGCGACCGTGTCCATCAGTTTGAGGAAGCCGATGCCGTGCTTGCGGCTGAACAACCATATGGCAATAACTACACCCAAAAAGCCGCCGTGGAACGACATTCCGCCTTCCCATACCTTGAAAATATCAAGCGGATGGGCGAGGTAGTCGGAGAATTTGTAAAACAGGACATAGCCCAAGCGTCCGCCCAAAATCACGCCCAAAATGCCCCATGTCAGGAAGTCGTCGAGCGATTCTTTGGTAAAAACGGACAAGCCTTGCGCGATGCGCCTTCTGCCGAGAAAGGTAAAAAGAATAAATCCGAGGATGTAGCTTAAGGCATACCAGCGCACGGCAAGCGGGCCGATACTGATGAGGACGGGATCGAATTGGTGATGGATAATCATAACGGGCTTTCGTTTTCAAATGCCGTCTGAAAGACGCAAAAGGGCTTGCAGACGGCATTTTCAGTGGGGAGTGTCAGCGCAAATCGCCGGCGACGTTCAAAATGGCGGAAAGCACCGCTTCCCCAAGCCGCAAAGAACGCTGGCCGTTCCAGCCGAAGTCGTCGTCGGGCAGGTTGGCGTTGTCTTTGAACGGCATTTCCAGCGTGTAGGCAAGGCAGTTGAAACGGTTGCCGACCCAGTTGGTCGCCAAGGTCATATTCGCTTTGCCCGGCGCGTCTTTTTCGTAACCGTATTCGTCTTGGAAATCGGGGCTGGCGTTCAAAAGGGCGGTTTTGAACTGCGCTTCCAACGCGGAAATGCGCGGATTGTAGTTCGGCACACCTTCCGTTCCTGCAACAAAGACAAAGGGCAGACCTTCATCGCCGTGGATGTCCAAAAACAAATCCACGCCGGTTTCCAGCATTTTTCCGCGCACGAAGAACACTTCGGGGCTTTTTTCCAAAGTCGGGTTTTCCCATTCGCGGTTGAGGTTCGCACCGGCGGCGTTGGTACGAAGGTTGCCCAGTGCCGAACCGTCGGGATTCATATTGGGGACGATGTAGAACGTGGCGCGGTCGAGCAGGGTGCGTGCTGTCGGGTCTTGCGAATCGAGCAGCCTGCCGAGCAGCCCTTCGACAAACCATTCCGCCATGGTTTCTCCCGGGTGCTGGCGGGCGGTAATCCAGATTTTCATGTCGCTTTCGACTTGGTTGCCTATGGTCAGCAGATTGATGTCGCGGCCTTGCACGGTGCTGCCCAAGTCGTCGATGCGGCACAGGCCGCTGCCTTGCGCGTCGCCGAGGAGGTTGAGGTGCTGCTCTTCGGAATAGGGTTCGAAATAGGCGTAATACACGCTGTTGGACAGCGGCGTATGATTGACGGTCAGTACGCCGTTTTCGTAGGAAGTCGGTACGCGGAACCAGTTGCGGCGGTCGTATGAGGCACACGCCTGATAGCCTTCCCAGCCTTTCGGGTAGGCGGCTTCTGCCGCGTTTTCAAAATGCATGATGCAGTTTTGATAGGCCGCGCCTTGCAGCCGGAAGTAGAACCATTGTGCGAAATCGGAGGCGTTGTCGGAACGCAGGGCGAGGCGGATGTTGGAAGGGTCGGTCAGGTCTTTGACGACGACCGAGCCGGCATCGAAGCGGGTGCTGATTTTAATCATGGGAAAGTCCTTGCTGTCGCCGGTTTCTCGAACCGGATAAACCGCGATTTTACCGCCCGTATCGCAAGGCTTCAACCTGCCCGAAGGTGTGCCAAACGCCGTCTGAAGATTGTTTCAGACGGCGTTTGGCGTTAACATAAGCCGAAATTGTCAACAATATGGAGCCGTTATGGAGTTTGAAAACATTATTTCCGCCGCCGACAAGGCGCGTATCCTTGCCGAAGCACTGCCTTACATCCGCCGGTTTTCCGGTTCGGTCGCCGTCATCAAGTATGGCGGCAACGCGATGACCGAACCTGCCTTGAAAGAAGGGTTTGCCCGCGATGTCGTGCTGCTGAAGCTGGTCGGCATTCATCCCGTCATCGTTCACGGCGGCGGGCCGCAGATCAATGCGATGCTTGAAAAAGTCGGCAAAAAGGGCGAATTTGTCCAAGGAATGCGCGTTACCGACAAAGAGACGATGGATATTGTCGAAATGGTATTGGGCGGGCACGTCAACAAGGAAATCGTGTCGATGATTAACACATATGGAGGGCACGCGGTCGGCGTGAGCGGGCGCGACGACCATTTCATTAAGGCGAAGAAACTTTTGGTCGATACGCCCGAACAGAATAGCGTGGACATCGGACAGGTCGGTACGGTGGAAAGCATCGATACCGGTTTGGTTAAAGGGCTGATAGAACGCGGCTGCATTCCCGTCGTCGCCCCCGTCGGCGTAGGTGAAAAAGGCGAAGCGTTCAACATCAACGCCGATTTGGTGGCAGGCAAATTGGCGGAAGAATTGAACGCCGAAAAACTCTTGATGATGACGAATATCGCCGGTGTGATGGACAAAACGGGCAATCTGCTGACCAAACTCACGCCGAAACGGATTGATGGGCTGATTGCCGACGGCACGCTGTATGGCGGTATGCTGCCGAAAATCGCTTCTGCGGTCGAAGCCGCCGCCAACGGTGTGAAAGCCACGCACATCATCGACGGCAGGTTGCCCAACGCGCTTTTGCTGGAAATCTTTACCGATGCCGGTATCGGGTCGATGATTTTAGGCAGAGGGGAAGATGCCTGAAGCAAAGTCGGAAAATGCCGGCTTTGGCGGAAAACCTGTTTGTCCGGTTTCTGTTTTTGGGGTTTCGGGCAATTTCTAAGTTGTTATTCCCGAGCAAACAGAAACCACAACAGAAACCTAAAATCCGTCATTCCCGCCGGGAATTTGGTTTTTTTGAAATCCGGTTGTTTTGGATAAATTCTCCGGCTTTGATTTTCTGTTTTTCCGATAACGCCATAACTTTGAAATTTCGTCATTCCCGCGCAGGCGGGAATCCAGACCTGTCGGCACGGAAACTTATCGGGAAAAAAAGGTTTCTTTAGATTTTACGTCCTAGATTCCCACTTTCGTGGGAATGACGGGATGTGGATTTTTGTGCGGATTTGAACCGGTAAGGGTGGTGTGGGATTGGTGGAATGACGAAATATAAGTTTCCGTGCGGACGGATCAAGATTCCCACTTTCGTGGGAATGACGGTGGAAAGATTGTTGTTTTTCCCGATGAATTCCTGTGGCTTTGGGTTTTTGGGATTTCAGCCTCAATGCCGTCTGAACGCCGAATCGGGCTTCAGACGGCATTGCGTCATTTGAAATTCAAAACCGGCCAGCCTTTTTCTTTGGCTTCTTTTTCCAGTTCGGCATCGGGGTTGACGGCGACGGGTTCGCTGACGAGGCGCAGCAGCGGCAGGTCGTTTTTGGAGTCGCTGTAAAAATAGGTTTTGCCGTAGCTTTCGAGCGTTTCGCCGCGTTCGGCGAGCCATTGGTTCAGACGGGTGATTTTGCCTTCTTTGAGGCTGGGCGTGCCGATGTAATTGCCGGTGTAGCGGCCGTCGGGACCGGTTTCGAGTTGTGTGCCGATCATGTTGGCGATGCCGAAAAGGCGGCAGACGGGGGTGATGATGAACTCGTTGGTTGAGGAAATCACGAGGGTTTCGTCGCCTGCCATTTGGTGGCTCTGCACCAGCATACGCTGCATAGGCGAGATGTGGGGGATGATGTATTCCGCCATAAATTCGCGGTGAAACTCCGCCAGCTCTTCTTTGCTGTAACGGGCGAGCGGGGCGAGGTGGAGTTTGAGGAATGCGTCGATGTCGAGGCAGCCGTTTTGGTAGTCGCGGTAGAATTTTTCGTTTTGCGCTTCGGTTTCGGCAGCGTCAACCAACCCTTTTTTGATGAGGTATTGCGGCCAGGCGTGGTCGGAATCGGTGTTGATGAGGGTGTTGTCGAGGTCGAAGATGGCGAGGTTTTTCATTGGGTTTCCTGTTGTTTCAAAAGCTGGCGAAGCAGCGGCAGGGTGATGCGTTTGCCCATGGTTACGGCGTAGTTGTCCAGCGTGTCGAGCATCATCATCAGGCTGTCCATATCGCGCCGCCAGTGTTTGAGCAGGTATTCGAAAATTTCGGAATCGACGGTTACTTGGCGTGCCGCCGCCATATTGGCGAGCGCGTCGATTTTTTCTTGGTCGGTTAGGGGCTTGACTTCGTAAACGAGGCAGTATGCCATACGCGTCCGCAAATCTTCGCGGATGACGAGCTGCTGGGGCGTGTATTCCGAACCGAGCAGCAAAAAGCCTTTGCCGCTGTTGCGGAAGCGGTTGAAGATGGAAAAAAGCAGGGCTTGTTCTTCGTTGCCCAGTTTTTCGACTTGATCGACGGCGAGGTATTCTGCCTCAAACGCGGCATCGGTCAGCGGCATGGAGGCGGCATCGATATAGGCGGCGTTTTTGCCGGCTTCGAGCGCCTGTGCGACCCACGCCTGCAACAGATGGCTTTTGCCCGCGCCTTCTTCGCCCCAGACGTAGATAAACGGGTCGTGTTTATGCTGTAACACATAGACCAGTTCGGCATTTTCCGTGCCGAGGAATTTGTCGAAACTCGGATAGTCGTGTGCGGCAAAGTCGAAAATAAGCTGGTTCACAAAGGCATACCGGATGGGTTGGAATCGGGTTTATTGTACGTTGTTTTCGCGTGTCTTTCCAATTTGAACGATGCCGTCTGAAAACGGCTTCAGACGGCATCGTTCAGCCGCAGGCAGCGTTGCCGACATCGAGGTGCATATTGCGGAACGCGTTGAGCGTACTTCGGTGTCCGATACTGATGATGCTGTCGGGCAGTTTTTGCTTTAAGGCGCGGTAGAGCTAGGCTTCGGCCGGTTCGTCCAAGGCGGCGGCGGCTTCGTCGAGCAGGACGATTTTGGGCTTGGAGAGCAGGGCGCGGACGAAGGCGACGCGTTGCAGTTCGCCGGGGGAGAGTTTGTGCTGCCAGCCGTCTGTTTTATCCAATTTGTCAATCAGATAACCCAAGCGGCAGGTGTTCATGGCTTCGGCTAACTCGGGATGCTGTTTGTCGATATCGGGGTAACAAACCGCGTCGCGCAGGCTGCCTTGTGCCGTGTACGGGCGTTGCGGCAGGAAGAGGATGCCTTGATGCGGCGGACGGCTGACTTTGCCGCTGCTGCCGAACGGCCAAAGCCCCGCCAGCGCGCGCAGCAGCGAGGTTTTGCCTAAACCGCTCGGGCCGCGTATCAGCAGGGAATCGCCGCTTTTGAGTTTGATGTTGATGCCGTCCAATAAAACTTCGCCGTTGTGGCGGAACAGGGCGACGTTTTCCAGTGCAATGCCGTCTGAAACTTCGCTAATCTCGGGTTGCTGCGCGCCGTGTTGTTCTTCGGTACTCAGCAAAAAGACGTACAGACGCTCCAGTCGGGCGTGGCAGGCGGTGAATTTGTTGTAGAACATTCGGAAGAAAGACAGCGCGTTTTGCAGTCGCGCGAAGGCTTGGACGGTCTGCTGGATGTCGCCGATTTTGATTTGTCCGGCAAACAGGCGCGGAGCTTGCAAAATAATCAGGAAGAGTTTGATGCCGTTGGTGAACATATCGTTAAAGCCGCTTAAGCAGACGCTTTGCCGCGCGATGCGCCAACGGTTGCGGATAATGGCTTTAAAGCGGTCGGAAAGCCGGCCGTGTTCGTGTTGTTCGCCGCTGTAAAACGCCACGCTTTCGGCGTGGTCGCGTACGAGGATGAGGGAATAACGGTAGTCGCCGTTGAGTTTTTTGTTTTCATAATTGTAACGAATCAAAGGGTTGCCTATCCACATGGCGATAAAGATCGCCAAAATCATGAAAATAAAGACAAACCAAACAATGCCGTGCGGAATGTCGAAGCCGAACACGGTCAGGATGCCTGCCAAGCCCCACAAAACAACGGCAAATTCCAGAGAAGTAACGACCGAATTGACCATGCCGCGCACAAATTCGATGGTCGAAGCGATGAATTCCTGCGCATCCTGTTGGATACGCTGGTCGATGTTGTCCGGCGCGTGGCGGCGCATTTGCAGGCGGTAGTAGTTTTTGTCGGCAAGCCAGCGCGAAGTCAAAACTTCATTGAGCCGTTCCGACCATTTAATCGCCAAGCCTTAATCGAGAAAGTCGTTAACGACGTTGTTAAACGCCCGTATCAGTACCACGCCGGCGTTCATCGCTGCAAACATCCAAAATGCCGAAGCATTCAAATCCTGCATCGAATCGTAAAGTCCTTTGGACATGAAGGTACTCAACACATTCAACCGCACTTCGGTTAACAGCAGCGTAACCATTGCCGTAATCAGCAGCAATACTTTGACCGTGCTTTTCGGTGTCAGGCAAAGGCGCAGGATATAGGCAAACTCCCGCCCCAAGCGCGTGTTGCGCGCGAAAAACAGAATCACCGCCGAGGCGGCGGTAATCATCAATAAGGTCTGCAACAGCCAAGACGGCGTGGAATAAAGCTCGGTTTGCCGGTTTTGCATGGGAAATCTCTTACGGTATCAATGCCGTCTGAAAAAGACGGGTACAGTTGATTTTTTGATGAAGTTTGGGGAAGTTTTGCCGGTCAGGGCATATTGCTTGTTATAGTGGATTAACAAAAATCAGGACAAGGCGACGAAGCCGCAGACAGTACAGATAGTACGGCAAGGCGAGGCAACGCCGTACTGGTTTAAATTTAATCCACTATAATTTACCATACAACCACGCCGGAATTAAGTTTAAATTTGAATAAAAGGTTCGGGTTCTGCAAAATACAGAACCCGAACCTTGTTCGGATATTGAAACCGGTCGCCTGATTTTGGGCGGTGCGGCTTGCAAGTATCAAGATTCGCATATGCCGTCTGAAGCTCGGAGAGGTTCAGACGGCATATGCTTATTTGGGCTGCTCTTCGACGAATCTCGGACCTTTCAAGATACCGTTGCGGGAATAGGGCGACAGTAGGTTGTATGCGGCGGTTTTGGAAACCTGATAACCGCGGTCGGTCAGGCTGTTGGCAATCTGATTGACCACTGCGCCGACCAAAGCCCCCAACAGGCCGCTGTTGCTGTTGTTGCTGCCTTCGCGGATGCTGGCCGAACCCGACCACAACTCTTTCCCGTTGCGGGAATCGACCAGCCGTGCTTTGGCGGATACGGTCGTCACGCTGTCTAAAATTTGATATGAAGTGCCGTATTCGGTAACCGTAATGTACAAAACCGCATCATTGCCGAAAATTTGATGCAGTTTTTCCGGCCGGACGGCGTGAATATCGGCGGCATTGGTCAAGCCGTTTTCTTTGAAGGTTTCCTCCACGACTGCGGCGGGGAAGACGTAATAGCCGGCTTCGGAAATCGGCGCGGCGGTCGAAGCCAGCATCCCCCAAGTGCCGTTGACATCAGGCGACTCGTTCAGCGGCGGAACCACCAAAATTGAAGCCGGTTTGCTTTCTTTGAATGACGTGTAGTCGAGGTCGGGAGCTTTTCGAACTTGGCAGGCAGACAGAGCCAACACGGCGGCAAGCCCTAAAATCAAAGGTTTCATCGCTTGCCTCCTTTACCGGTTTTCATCAGGAAGTCCATAAATACGCCCGATTCGGGAAACAGCCTTTTCTCTTCTTCAAATTGGCGGAACGCGCCCTCTTTGTCTCCCGAACGGGAAAGCAGCAGTCCCAAATGGGCGTGCGCACCCGGGGCGGCATTCATTTTTTTTGTTGGCGGCTTCCGCAAAGTATTTTTCCATCTTTTCGGTCTGCTTGCCCAACGAAGTGTCGTCGTTTTTCAAACCTTCATAGACGGTATCGGGATAACCGCCGTAATAATACAGGTTTTTATGCCCGCCGCCGCAGGCGGTCAGAGCCAAGACCGCCGCACACAGCGACAAACGGCCCAAGGTTTTCGGATTCATCATTTCTCCTTAACGGTTGGATTGCCATGCGCCGTTGTCGACAGCCTGAACCAAGTTGTCGACGGCTTCGCGGATTGCCAAGTCTAAAACTTTGCCGTTCAAAGTCGCATCGTAGCCGGAAGTGCCGCCGAAACCGATGATTTCGCGGTTGGAAAGTGCGTATTCGCCCGCGCCCTGTGTGGAATAGACGATTTCGGAAGTATTGACGTTGACGATATTCAGAGCCACTTTTGCATAGGCGATTTGCGATTTGCCGCGACCCAAAATGCCGAAGAGCTGATGATCGCCGACATCTCTGCGTCCGAATTCGGTTACATCGCCGGTAACGATATAATCTGCGCCTTTCAGGTTCTGCGCTTTGCCGGAAATGCCGGATTCCTGTTTCAATGCGCTAAGGTTGGTGCGGTTCAGTACGTTGAAGCGGTTGGTTTGTTGCAGGTGTGTTACCAGGATGGTTTTTGCCTGGCTGCCCAGACGGTCTTCACTGTCGGAGAAAATGCCTTTTTGGAAGCTGGAGCGGTTGTCGAATGTTCCGACGGAAATCGGGGTGCGAACACCGTGATATTGCGTATTGCAGGAGGCGACTTTTGCAACCTCGAGGCTGCGTGAGGACTCGGTCGCACAGCCGGTCAGTGAAACGGCAGCGGCGGCAAAAGCGATGGCGGCGGAAACGGTTTTCATAAAATTTACCCTAAGGTCCAGTTAGGGAAATAACGGGTTATCATTATTGTCCTTATGTAAATTTAAGTCAAGGTGTTTGTCTGTGCGGGACGGATGCGCGCGGAAGGTACGGATATTTTTCAAAACGGAAGCGCGGCGCGGGCGGGATGCCTGCCTTTTCCGGATTTAGAGGTAAACGATTTCGCCGCTCCGCCCTTTGCTTTCGGCACTTGCCCACCAGACAAATGCGGGCAGTACGTCCCCGTAGCTTTTGCGTTCGCTTCCGGCTTCGCCCGGATGGGATTTGATGCGTTGCGGGGAATTGATGGGGCCGGGGACGAGGACGTTGGCGCGCAGGTTGCCGAAGCGTTCCCATTCGTCGGCGGCGACTTTGCACAGGTAGTTCAACGCGGCTTTGGACGCGCCGAAGCCGCCCCAGTAGGCTTTGGGTGTTTCGCCGTGGCTTTCGCCGACGAAGATGACGGACGCGTCGGGCGACTGCTTCAGCAGCGGGAACAGGGCGCGGGTCAGCCCCATCGGGGCGACGGTGTTGATGCGGTATTGGTTGACCCATTCGGCGACGGTTTGGAAATCCAGCGGCGAGAGGGCGTAAAAATAGCCGGCGCAGTGGACGATGCCGTCCAGTTTGCCTTGCGTGGCTTCGGCAATGGTGGCGGCAAACCGTTCGAATTCTTTTTCTTCCGCACTCATCAGGTCGAAACGGATGGCGAAGGGTTCGGGGTGTCCGGCTTCGACAATCGCGTCATAGGCTTTTTCCAGTTTTTTCTGATGGCGTGCCACCAGAATTACGGTCGCCCCTTCGGCGGCGTAGGCTTTGGCGACCTGTTCGCCCAAGCCTTGCGATGCGCCGGTAACTAAGATGGTTTTGTCGGTCAGTGTCGGCATGGTTGTCCTTTGGGTTTGACGGTTAATGTATTTTAGCGTTTTGCCGCACCTTGTAAAGCGTCCCGATGCCGGCCGGCGTTTTCAGACGGCATCGTTCAGGCTTTGCAGGCAGGCTTCCGCCGACGCGAAACCTGATTGTACGGCGGCTTCGAGCGTGGCGGGGTAGTGCGGGTGGAGGTAGTCGCCGGCGGGGAAGATACGGTGCCGGTGCAGCCACGACAAATCCGGCGGCGGGGCATCGGTTGCGGTTGTGGCGCGTTTTTCGGTGATGACGCGCACGGCTTCGGGTTCGCCCAAATGCGGAAGGATGCGTCTGAGGTCGGCGTGGGCTTTGTCCGCCCACGCCCGGTTTGCAAACGCGCCGACGCGGTCGGAAACGCTAATGACGGCGGAGACTTCGTTTTCGGGCAGTCCGAGCCTGCCCCGGCAAAGCAGCCATTGTGCCGTGCCGTCGGCAATGCCGGTCAGCGGGGCGGGCAGGCGGACGGGTTCGGCGTAGCGCAGATAGACGGTGGTAATGGCGTGGTAGCGAAGGTTTTGATATGCCGTCTGAACGTGTTCGGGCGTGCCTTCGGGCAGGAGCGCGGCGGCGTGGTAGGGCGCGGTGGCAAGTATGGCGGCATCGAAGGCTTCGCCGTTGACGAGGACTTTTCCGTCCGGGAGGGTGTTCAGACGGCATACGCGCGTTTCGAGGCGGATGTCCGCGCCGAGCCGTTGAAGCTCCGCCAAGGCGGGTTCGGCGACGATTGCGCCCAAATCCTGTTTGGGTAGGAGATAGTCGCTGCCGGATTTTTTCGTCAGCACGCCGTCGGACAAAACGTTGCACAACACGCGCAGGCTTGCGGTTTCCAAAGGCGTGTTGAGCGCGCCCCAGACCAAGGGCTGCCAAAACTGCATTACGGCGGCACGCGGCACGTTCCGCTGTTTCAGCCATTGTGCAACTGTCGTGTCGGGCTGTCCGAGGCGTGCGGACTTCTGCAAATCGGACATATCGGCAAGCAGTTTGGCTTTGAATGCGGACGGTACGCGCCGGGCAAGCAGCACGCCGCCCAAAATATGCAGCGGCGCGGGCAGGGGGAGGGCGCGGAACTGCAAACCGCCGTGCATATGCCAGTGCAGCGGTACGCGCAAAAAGGCGGCACGGGGGTCTGAACCGATGGTTTTCATCAGGCGCAACACGCCCCGGTATGCGCCGAGCAAAATGTGCTGCCCGTTGTCCAAAAAACCGAAACCGTCGGTATTTCCGGCCAGTGTGCGCGCCCTTCCGCCCGCCTGCCGGCCGGCTTCAAACAGGGTAACGTCGGCGTGCCGCGCCAAGGTGACGGCGGCGGACAAGCCGGCCCAGCCTGCGCCGATGACGGCGATTTTCGGGCGCGGATGCGGCGTGTTCATCATTTATTCCTCCAATGGTTGAAACCCCGTTTTTCGGGGCGGCGGGGGTTGGGTTTTCCTGAAGGGCAGTATGCGCCTTATGCCCGTTCCGGCGTGCCGGGGCGCGGTTTGAATCCGAATAACCAGGTTTTCAGGGCAATGCGTTTTTTGCGCGGCGAAGGGAGGGCGATTTTGTATTTGAGGACGTTTTGCGCGCCGTCTCGGTCGATTTCGTTCAACAGCGCGTAATAAACCGCCGCCATAACCAGTCCGACTTTTTGGGCTTTTTTATCGGCATCAGGCAGCAGCGATACGGCTTCGCGGTAGGTTTCACGGGCGCGTTTGATTTGGAACGCCATCAATTCGGCAAAATTGCCCGTCGGGCTGCATTGCAAAATCACGCTTGCGGGTACGTCAAACCGCTGCATTTCCTCCATCGGCAGGTAAATCCGTCCCCTGCGCGCATCTTCGCCGACATCGCGGATGATGTTGGTCAGTTGCAGCGCAAGACCCATTTTATCCGCGTATTCCAGCGTTTTGCCGTCTGAAAACCCCAAAATCCGCGCAATCAGGCAGCCGACCACGCCCGCGACGCGGCGGCAATACAGTTTCAATTCCTCAAAACTGCCGTAACGCGCCTGAACCAAATCCATCTGCATCCCGTCGATTAAGGCTTCCAGTTCATATTTCGGCAGCTTGAAGGTTTCCTTAACCTGCCGCAAGGCCTGATTGACGGGGTGTTCCGGCATCGCGCCGCCGAACGCATTGTCCAAATCGCCGCGCCACCAGTTCAATGTTGCCTGTGCAACATCGGGGTTGGAACATTCGTCAACCACATCGTCCAATTCGCGGCAAAAGGCATACAGAACCGTTACCGCATCCTGTTTTTCCTGAGTCAGGAAACGGAAGCCCGACAAAAAACTGGAGCGGCTTTCCTCTGCTTTTTGGCGGCAATAGTCGAGTCCTTTCACGATTTATATTCCTAATGATGGGCGGGAAAGGCGGATTTTATCGGTATTTGGCGGTAGAGGGCAATTTCGGCGGCACGGCCCAATCCTTAGCGGTTTGCTCAACTATCGGCGCAAATTCTGTTAAAATGCCGCCTTCCTTCCTTTACACACCGCACCGACAGGCAAAATTTATGGCTCTTTTGCAGATTTCAGAACCGGGTATGTCCGCCGCCCCGCACCGGCACCGTTTGGCGGCAGGCATCGATTTGGGTACGACCAACAGCTTGGTCGCCACCGTCCGCAGCGGCAGTGCCGCCTGCCTGCCCGATGCCGACGGGCGCGTTACCCTGCCTTCCGTCGTCCGCTATCTGGAAAACGGCGGCATTGAAGTCGGCAAAACCGCCCTGTCCGCCCAAAAAACCGACCCGCTGAACACCGTCAGCTCCGCCAAACGCCTTATCGGGCGGACTCTTGCCGATCTGCATCAAAATACGCATTACCTGCCTTACCGTTTCGGCGACAATCAACGCTTTATCGAACTGCATACGCGGCAGGGGGTGAAAACGCCTGTCGAAGTGTCGGCGGAAATCCTCAAAACCCTCAAATTGCGTGCCGAAGAAACCTTGGGCGGCGATTTGGTCGGCGTGGTGATTACCGTCCCCGCCTATTTCGACGACGCGCAACGCCAGGCCACCAAAGATGCCGCGCGTCTGGCCGGTTTGAACGTATTGCGCCTGCTCAACGAACCTACCGCCGCCGCAATCGCCTACGGGCTGGACAACGCCTCGGAAGGCACGTTTGTCGTGTACGATTTGGGCGGCGGCACATTCGACGTATCCGTGTTGCAACTGACCAAAGGACTGTTTGAAGTCAAAGCCACCGGCGGCAACAGCGCGTTGGGCGGCGATGACTTCGACCATCGTTTGTTCTGCTACCTGCTCGAACAAAACAGACTCTCCCAACTCAACGAACAAGACAGCCAACTCCTGCTCTCGCTCGTCCGCGCCGCCAAAGAACAATTGACCACGCAAACCGAAGCGCGCATTCAGGCGACGTTTTCAGACGGTATGGCAATCGACACAAGCATCAGTCGCGCCGAGTTCCACAACCTGACGCAGCATTTGGTGATGAAAACGTTCGAGCCGGTCAAACAGGCGTTGAAAGATGCCGGTGTCGGTAAAAACGAAGTCAAAGGCGTGGTTATGGTCGGCGGTTCGACCCGTATGCCGCACGTCCAACAGGCAGTCGCCACCTTTTTCGGACAAACCCCGCTGAACAACCTCAATCCCGACGAAGTCGTCGCGCTCGGCGCAGCCATACAGGCAAACGTCCTCGCAGGCAACAAAGCCGACGGCGAATGGCTGCTGTTGGACGTTACCCCCTTGTCGCTCGGTTTGGAAACCTACGGCGGCTTGGCGGAAAAAATCATCCCGCGCAATTCCACCATCCCCACCGCGCGCGCGCAGGACTTTACCACCTTCAAAGACGGTCAGACCGCGATGACGATACACGTCGTGCAAGGCGAACGCGAGCTCGTTTCCGACTGCCGCAGCCTTGCCAAATTTACCCTGCGCGGCATTCCGCCTATGGCGGCGGGTGCGGCGCGTATCCGCGTTACCTTCCAAATCGATGCCGACGGTTTGCTGTCCGTTTCCGCCCAAGAACAAAGCACCGGCGTACAGGCGCAAATCGAAGTCAAACCCTCCTACGGTTTGGACGATGACACCATCACCCAAATGCTCAAAGACAGCATGGGCAACGCCGCCGAAGATATGGCGGCACGCGCCCGCGCCGAAGCCGTGGTCGAAGCCGAAAGCCTGACCGATGCCGTCAACGCCGCCCTCGAGTTGGACAGCGATTTGCTGGATGCCGAAGAGTTTGCACAAATCCAGCGAGACATCGCCGATTTGCAAGGCCGTCTGAAAGACGGTAAAGCTGAAGACATCCGTGCAGCTGTCGCCAAACTCAGCCGCAGCACCGACAATTTCGCCGCCAAGCGCATGAACCGCAACATCCAACGTGCGCTGACAGGTCAGAGTGTCGATAATATTTGATACTTAAACGGTTTCAGACGGCATAGATATAACCTGATGCCGTCTGAAGGATCGAAAACACTTGAAAAACATCGATATGGAAAAGTCAGGCATTGTCTATTCGATGAAAACCGTCATCAAGGGCGTGTATAGTGAATTAAATTTAAACCGGTACGGCGTTGGCTCGCCTTGCCGTACTATTTGTACTGTCTGCGGCTCGCCGCCTTGTCCTGATTTTTGTTAATTCACTATATAAAATCGGCATTTCGGACGTAAGCAATTTTGAAGGCAGAATGCGCCATTTGGAAAACAACGGCTATGCGAACGTTGCCGGGTTGGAACGCCTCCTCGCCGTCAAAACCGACAATTACAAAGAAAAAAAACCTGCTCCATGAAATTTTCAGCAAAAGCAGGATAGGCGATACCGAATTGTTCGCCGTGGACGAAAACCTTGTGAAACGTTTGTTTTTATCGCTTCGCGGCGAAATCGTGTTCCCGAAAAACGAAACGGCGGAATCGGAATTTGAAAAAAGCGTCCACGAACGCCGGCAGGAAGGGAATGCCGGGTCCGGCCGCAAACAACTGCTTGATTTGGTACGGCGCGGACACCGGGAATACCCTTACGCGCTGCCCCGGCTTTTGGCGGACGCGGCATCCTACAAGCCGAAAAAATCGAAAATCCGCCTTTTTAAAGAAGCATATTTCGGCAAAAGCGGCACGAGGCTGACCGACGAAATTGCAGACGGCATCCATATTTACACCTGTTTTTCGCGGGCGGATTTGGAAAAAGCCTATTCCGAATATTTGGAACTTTTCAAATCCGAATCGGATGCCGGAGGTAGAAAACCGCGGTAAGGTGCAAACAGATACCGTACACGTTGAGGAGCAGTATGATGGGCGATTCCGTCATTTATTATGTAGAACAGGCAGACGAACCGGTAAACCGTGCCGGCGAACGCGCCCGTAAAACATTCAAATACTTTTGGCGCGAGCTTTTTTGGGAACGCCGCCGCATTATTTCCGCCTTGGATTTTGCCATGGTCAAAGTCCCTTTTTTCCAAGACGGCGAAGACGGCGAAATTTGCGAACATATGTGGATCGACGATATTTATTTTGACGGTCTTTATATTTACGGTGTGCTGAACAATGAACCCGGCGGACTGACCAATGTCGAACAAGGCGAAAGCGTTTGCGTTCCGGTTGGCGACATCAGCGACTGGATGTTCGTGTGCAACGGCATCCCCTACGGCGGCTTTACCGTACAGGCAATGCGCGGACAGATGACGGAAGAGGAGCGTACCGAACACGATACCGCCTGGGGAATCGATTTCGGCGATCCCGGGCAGGTATTGCCGGTGTATGAAGAAAAAGAACATCCCGAAAATTTGGAAGAGCATCCGATGTGCCGGAACTGTATTGACGATTTTCGGCAACAGTTGTCCCAAAATCCGGATTTTCTGCATGAGCAGGACGAAGACGGCTATACGCCGCTTCATCATGAAGCCATGGCAGGAAATGCACTTATGGTTCAAGCCATGCTTGAATACGGCGCAAATCCTGCCTCAAAGACATCGGAAGGCTATACCGCCCTCGATTTTGCCCGCCTGACGGGCTGGCAAAATGTTGCCGACCTGCTCGAACCGCGACATTAGGCAGACAGTTTTCCTAAAAACGGACACAAATACTTTTTACAGAAAGACAATAAAAATGCCCAAAATCACCGTACTTCCACACGCAACATTATGCCCCGAGGGTGCAGTCATCGATAACGCGCCCGAAGGCAAAACCGTCCTCGACGTGCTGCTCGACCACGACATCGAAGTCGATCACGCCTGCGAAAAATCCTGCGCCTGCACCACCTGCCACGTGATTATCCGCAAAGGTTTCGACAGTTTGGAAGAGCCGGCCGAATTGGAAGAAGACCTGCTCGATCAGGCTTGGGGTTTGGAAGCCGATTCGCGCCTGAGTTGTCAGGCGGTTGTTGCCGGCGAGGATTTGATTGTGGAAATCCCCAAATACACCATCAACCACGCGCGCGAAGAACACTGAAAACAGGCCGTCTGAAGCCGGCACGCTTCAGACGGCATTGTTGCGCGGATAAGGCGCAATTACCGAAAAACAGACGTTTGTGAAGACGGAACTTTCGATTCTATATTGATTTTTATCGGTTTTTTGACGGAACGACCCGATACGGCATCTGAGGCGGCTTGCGTTTCTTCCTGCCCGCCTGCCGGATTTGCCTGTCCTTGCGCGAAACCGAAAGAGACGGCGGCGCGGCGGACAAGGTCGAGATAGCGTCCTTCAAGCTCGGGGCAGGCGGCGGACACGCTTTCTGCCGTAACCGTGAAGCCGCCCGACCGACTCGGAAAGGCGTTCCGCAATCTGCATGCAGATGCGCCAACGCCGGGCGCGCAACATTGCCGCATCGCAACCGACAGCCGCTTTATCCAAAGCAATCAGACCGCGCCTGCTCCGGTAGTTAAGGCAAACCGTTACTCTGTAGAGGGTATGTTGCCCGTCCAATATTTGATACAGTTTGCGTATCAGCAGAATCAGGCGGTCAAACTCCTCCATCTCCGACAGGGAGTCGGGATGGTCGGAAGCGGTATAAACCAGTTCGGACAATTTTGCGGCAAACATATTGTTCATCAATCTTCCTTATCGGTTGAAACCCCGCTCTTCAGGGCGGTAGAATCAGATTTGTTTGGGAGGGGTAACTCCTCCCGGATCAGGACGACACATAAGGTGGTGCTTGATGTGCCGTCCGGCGAGTTGAAACATTCAGCCATCCTCAAGGGGCGGCAGTTTTGCCGAAACATATTCTACACGGCTTCAATGCCGGACGATAAAAGGAAATTTATATGAAATGGACCGATACCCGGCGCATCGCCGAAGAACTCTACGACCTGCACGGCGAAGCCATCGATCCCAAAACCGTGCGCTTTACCCAACTGCGCGACCTGATTATGGCATTGCCCGAATTTGACGACGATCCCGCCCGTTGCGGCGAACGCATCCTTGAAGCCGTGCAGCAGGCATGGATAGACGAGGCGGAATAAGTTTCAGGAATGCCGTCTGAAATGCGGCGGTACGCGGTTCGTGCTTCTGTTTGCAGCGGGAATGGTTTTACCAGTCTCCTTTTTTCAGCCTGTCCAGTTGGCGGCGGTCGCGCTTGGTCGGTCTGCCGTCGGGATGGGCGGAAGTGATGCGGCTGAATTGGTCGAGCTGTTTGCACTCTTCCCTCAATGCTGCCGTTTTCGCGTCTTCTTCATACAGAAGCCGCGCCTCGGGTGCCGGGCGGCGTTGGTGGTTCAAACCTTTAACCTTGATTTTATGGGGAAGGGAATTGAGCGTCAGGTCGATAATATCGCCGATGTCTATGGTTTTACTGTTTTTGACTTTCGAGCCGTTTACTTGAACCCTACCCAGTTCGATATGCTTTTGCGCAAGGGAACGGGTCTTGAAAAAACGTGCCGCCCAAAGCCATTTGTCCAGCCGCATGGCGGAAGAATCGTGCTTGTCTTTCATACGATTTTGTTTGAAATAATTGAATTTGTTTCGAGTTTAGCATAAGATACATCGCCTTATAACTAGTATATATGCACTAATCCGCTGTTTTCCATGCTGTCCGAACACAAAAAGAGGGTGTGGAAAAGCCGTTTTGGACAATAAATTAACTGCGGAATATGCACAAATAGCGTATGATAGCGGCAGAATCTGTTGATGAGAGCTTCATTTTATGAAACCTGTTTTTTTGGATTTTGAACAACCCATAGCCGAACTGACCAACAAAATCGATGAGCTGCGTTTCGTCCAAGACGAGTCTGCCGTCGATATTTCGGACGAAATACACCGTTTGCAGAAAAAAAGCAACGATTTGACCAAATCGATTTTCAGCAAACTCACACCCGCTCAAATTTCACAGGTTTCCCGGCATCCGCAGCGTCCCTATACTTTGGATTACATTGACGCGCTGTTTACCGATTTTGAAGAGCTGCACGGCGACCGCCACTTTGCCGACGATCATGCGATTGTCGGCGGATTGGCGCGTTTCAACGGACAAAGCGTTGTGGTCGTCGGGCATCAGAAAGGGCGCGACACCAAAGAAAAAATCCGCCGCAACTTCGGTATGCCCCGTCCTGAAGGCTACCGCAAAGCCCTGCGCCTGATGAAAACGGCGGAAAAATTCGGCTTGCCCGTCATGACCTTTATCGATACGCCGGGCGCGTATCCCGGCATCGGCGCGGAAGAACGCGGGCAGTCGGAAGCCATCGGCAAAAACCTGTACGAACTGACCCGACTGCGCGTTCCCGTTTTGTGTACCGTCATCGGCGAAGGCGGTTCGGGCGGTGCGTTGGCGGTCGCCGTAGGCGATTACGTCAATATGCTGCAATATTCGACCTATTCCGTTATTTCCCCCGAAGGCTGTGCTTCGATTTTGTGGAAAACCGCCGAAAAGGCGGCTGATGCGGCACAGGCTTTGGGTATTACTGCCGACCGCCTGCAAAAGCTGGACTTGGTCGATACCGTCATTAAAGAGCCTTTGGGTGGTGCGCATAGGGATTTCGGGCAAACCATGAAAAACGTAAAAGCCGTTTTGGAAAAACAACTGCACGAAGCGCAAAGCATCCCGCTTGCCGATTTGCTTTCGCGCCGTTTCGACCGCATTATGGCTTACGGCAAATTTTCGGAACAATAATTCGGGTAGAACAAGCAGCAAGCAGTTTGTCTGAAACTGCTTGCTTTTTCTTTATCGGGATGAAGCCGTGCTGACTTTAGATGCGTTTGAGCAATGCTTGAAGGATTGTTTTCCTCAAGGTCTGAATGGAAAAAAAACAGCAGTGGCATTAAGCGGCGGCTTGGATTCCGTCGTTTTGCTGCATCTGCTGGTTTGTGCCGGGAAGCGGGCAGGATTTGTGCCGGAGGCATTGCACATCCATCACGGCTTGAGTCCCCGAGCCGACGATTGGGCGGATTTCTGCCGGAATTATTGCGATATGCTAGGGGTGGGGCTGGAAACGGTTAAGGTCTGCGTGGAAAAAAACGGTTTGGGCATCGAGGCGGCGGCAAGGCAAAAGCGTTATGCCGAGTTTGCCGAAAAAGGCTTTGACGTTTTGGCGTTGGCGCACCACAGGGACGATCAAATCGAAACCTTTATGCTGGCAGTCGCGCGCGGCGGAGGTTTGCGCGCTTTGGCGGCTATGCCCGCCGTCCGCCCTTTGGGGGAAAACGGCATTATCTGGCGGCCTTTGCTGCCTTTTTCGCGCCAAGACATATGGGATTATGCCCGAAAACACGGTTTGCCGAATATCGAGGATGAAAGCAATACCGATACGGCTTATTTGCGAAACCGCTTCCGGCACCGTATTTTGCCCGAACTTTCGGCGCAGATTCCCCATTTCGGGCGGCATGTGCTGAACAATGTCCGCGCTTTGCAGGAAGATTTGGCTTTGTTGGAAGAGGTCGTCGTTCAAGACTGCCGTTGGGTTTGCGGGGCCGGTTATTTCGATACGGCGCGGTGGCTGACGTTTTCCCCGCGCCGGAAAACCCATATTTTGCGGAATTTTCTAAAGGAAAACGGCATCCCCGTGCCGAATCAGAACGCACTTGCCGACATTGCCCGCGTTTTGACGGAGGCAAAAACCGGACGTTGGAACTTGCAAGGCTTTGAATTGCATCATTATGCAGGCAGGCTGTTTGTGTTTGCGTCGGAACAGTTGGCAAAACCGGCTTTTCTGAAAGATGGGACGATAAGCGGAAATCTCAAAAAAATACTGACAGAACATAGATTTGTGTTGAAGCGGCATCCGTTCGGACTTCCTGAAGCCATGTTGGAACAGGACGGGATTTTGAGGACGGTAGCGGCATCGGATACGTTGGCTGTCGGCGGCATCCATAAAAATGTGAAAAAAATCCTTCAGGGGAAACGGGTTCTGCCTTTCCTGCGCCCAATTTGGCCGCTCGTTGCCGACAGCGGAAACCGTCCATTGGCGTTGGCAAACTGTTGTGCGGATTTTCAAATCTCGGTTTCAGACGGCATTTTGCCCGTACATCCTGACTTTCCCATTTTATTTTGATAATATCGCAAACAGATTTCGGCGGCGTTCAGTCGGGTATTGTCCGGTTGCATATTTCTAAAAGGCTTGTGAAGTGAAACACATCAGTTCGACCAATAATGAACATATCAGACACCTGCACCGCCTGTTGTCGCAAGGAAAGTTCAGACGGCAGTATGCCCAAACCGTTTTGGAGGGCGTGCACCTGCTTCAGGTTTTCCTGCAATCCGGCAGAAAGCCGGTCGGGGTATATATTCCCGAAGCTAAAATGCCGTCTGAAGAAGTCCTTAAATTGACAGCGGTTTTGCCGGAAGACGGGATTTTTTCCGTTTCAGACGGCATATTGAAAAAAATCAGCAGCTTGAGTTGTGCAGACGAGATACTTACACTGATTGATATCCCATTGGGCGGAACCTTGCCGGACAAAGGCGACTGTGCGGTTTTGGACGGCGTGCAAGATCCGGGCAATGTCGGCACCGTCTTACGGAGTGCGGCGGCGGCAGGGGTAGGTACGGTCGTTTTGGGCAGGGGTTGTGCGGACGCGTGGTCGCCCAAGGTATTACGCGCGGGTATGGGCGCGCATTTCTTGTTGGACATTTATTCGCAGGCGGATTTGGAAATATGGTTGGCGCACTATGAAGACCGTGTGTTTGCCACCGCGTTGCGCGAGGAAAAGCAGGCGGTTTTGTACGGCGAAGATTTGTGCGAACCGACAGCTTGGGTGTTCGGCAACGAAGGTGCGGGTGTCGGTAAAGCAGTTTTAGACAGGGCGGACAAGTGTGTCAGGATACCGATGCACGATGCAACCGAGTCTTTAAATGTCGCGATGGCGGCGACAATCTGCCTGTTTGAACAGATGCGCCAACGGGCGGCGTATTGAGGAAGAGAAATGCCGTCTGAAAAAATCTATTACGGCGTATTGATTTTCTTATGTATCGCTTCTATGCTGCTGTCACCGTTTTTTTATGCGGGTGCTTTGAAGCCCAAGAAGGCGGCATTGCGGAAGGACGGGCAGTGGAAACTCATCTTATCGTCCAATGCCGTGGCGGCGGCGGTTTTGTTTTGGATATGGTGGAAATGGTTTTGACAGATATTGCTCAAAATCGTGCTAATGGAATCCGAACAAATAAAGAATTTGGTAAAAAATTTGTTAAATCAACGGATTAAAGTTTTGTGGAAAACAAAACAGCTCTAAGCAAATAGGGCGTTTGTCGGTAAATACGGAAGAGTTGCGGCATTATCGGGCATCTTTAACAAGTAGTGTCGGCTTGGCAGGCAATCGGTTTTTATGGGCAGCTTGCAAAATCGCGGATATAAAATTGCGAATCGGTTAAAGTGTGGGGACGCTATGAAAAATTGCGAATTTTTTTATGATCCGACAAGGGCAATCTATGATAGCGGTGCAGATTACTTAACTAGGGAAAAATATAGATTAGTCGTAATCGCAAATAGCGCTTGGGGGCTATTGCTGAATTTACCTTGTTATTATGACGAGGTTTTGGAAAAGCGGAAAATACCGTTCGGCAAACAGGAAATTGATGACGATATGGACAAAGTGTCCGCCCTTAAGCGGAAGTTTAAAGACATTTCTGAAATCAAAGTAGGGGATGGTTGGGAATACCCGTTCAATTATGAGCAAGGAATGAAAGAATTAGATGAAGTTCTATTGAAATACATTCCTTTTTTTGAAGAGGAACAATAAAGGAGTTTAATATGCGCGTATCTAAAATGATTGGAAGTATATTGCTTGTTGCAGCGGTTCAGACCGTATTTTCGGCAAATGTTTACGAGTGCCGCCATAATGGTAAAACCAGTTACAGCCAAACTCCGGGAAAACATTGTACCAACGCGGGTTTGGGGCGGGATCGGGTGTACAGTTCGGTCAGGCCTGCCGTGAAAGACAGGGCGGAAGACACAGGAGTTGGCGATTATTCGGACACGGTGAGGGACGAAGCCGTCCAAAATCCGAAAGGGAATGCACAGAAAGACGGTTCGGATGCCGGCATCAGACCGCATTGATTGAAACCGAATCAACCATTACGGTGTTGAACAATAGAATTTGAACGATTAGGGAACTCTGATGAAACACATCCACATTATCGGTATCGGCGGCACGTTTATGGGCGGGATTGCCGCCATTGCCAAAGAAGCCGGGTTCAAAGTCAGCGGTTGCGACGCGAAGATGTATCCGCCGATGAGCACCCAGCTCGAAGCCTTGGGCATAGGCGTACACGAAGGCTTCGATGCCGCGCAGTTGGAAGAATTTCAAGCCGATATTTACGTCATCGGCAATGTCGCCAGGCGCGGGATGGATGTGGTCGAGGCGATTTTGAACCGTGGGCTGCCTTATATTTCCGGCCCGCAATGGCTGGCTGAAAACGTGCTGCACCATCATTGGGTACTCGGCGTGGCAGGGACGCACGGCAAAACGACCACCGCGTCCATGCTCGCCTGGGTCTTGGAATATGCCGGACTCGCGCCGGGCTTCCTCATCGGCGGTGTACCGGAAAATTTCGGCGTTTCCGCCCGCCTACCGCAAACGCCGCGTCAAGACCCGAACAGCAAATCGCCGTTTTTCGTCATCGAAGCCGACGAATACGACACCGCCTTTTTCGACAAACGCTCCAAATTCGTGCATTATCGCCCGCGTACCGCCGTGTTGAACAATCTGGAATTCGACCACGCCGACATCTTCGCCGACTTGGGCGCGATACAGACCCAGTTCCACCACCTCGTGCGCACCGTACCATCCGAAGGCCTCATCGTCTGCAACGGACAGCAGCAAAGCCTGCAAGATACTTTGGACAAAGGCTGCTGGACGCCGGTGGAAAAATTCGGCACCGGACACGGCTGGCAGATTGGTGAAGTCAATGCCGACGGCTCGTTCGACGTATTGCTTGACGGCAAAAAAGCCGGACACGTCGCATGGGATTTGATGGGCGGACACAACCGTATGAACGCGCTCGCCGTCATCGCTGCCGCACGCCATGCCGGAGTCGATGTTCAGACGGCCTGCGAAGCCTTGGGTGCGTTTAAAAACGTCAAACGCCGCATGGAAATCAAAGGCACGGCAAACGGCATCACCGTTTACGACGATTTCGCCCACCACCCGACCGCCATCGAAACCACGATTCAAGGTTTGCGCCAACGTGTCGGCGGCGCGCGCATCCTCGCCGTGCTCGAGCCGCGTTCCAACACCATGAAACTCGGCACGATGAAGTCCGCCCTGCCCGCAAGCCTCAAAGAAGCCGACCAAGTGTTCTGCTACGCCGGCGGCGCGGACTGGGACGTTGCCGAAGCCCTCGCGCCTTTGGGCTGCAGGCTGCGCGTCGGTAAAGATTTCGATACCTTCGTTGCCGAAATTGTGAAAAACGCCCGAACCGGCGACCATATTTTGGTGATGAGCAACGGCGGTTTCGGCGGAATACACACCAAACTGCTGGACGCTTTGAGATAGCCCGGGCAATGCCGTCTGAAAGCCCTTTAGACGGCATTGCCCGGCTGCGCGGCACAAAGGCGGAAAAACCGTTTGCCCCGTATTTTCAAACGCGTTACACTTGCCGCCGCTGTTTTCAGCCATTTGATTACCCGCAACCGCCGTCATTGCGCCGGCGGTTTGCCTGTCAGCGTCATTGCGCCGCTGTAAATACGAAAGAACACATTATGACCGTATCCCCCGTCGCCTTGCGCCGTAAGACCGAGTGCAAGCCTCATCCCACCGCGCGCTATTGGAAAAAATGCGATGTCGAGGCACTTTTCGGACTGCCGTTTTTAGAACTTGTCTATCAGGCGGCAGAAGTCCACCGCCAAAATTTCAACCCGCGCGAAATCCAGCTTTCCACGCTGTTGTCCATCAAAACCGGCGGTTGTCCCGAAGATTGCGCCTACTGTCCGCAATCAGCGCACCACAACACCAATTTGGGCAAAGAGCAGATGATGGATGTGGATGAAATCGTCGAAAAAGCCAAAATCGCCAAATCGCGCGGCGCAAGCCGGTTTTGTATGGGCGCGGCATGGCGCGGCCCCAAACCCAAAGACGTGGAGACGGTTTCCGCAATCATCAAAGCCGTCAAGGGCTTAGGTATGGAAACCTGCGGCACGTTCGGTATGCTCGAAGAAGGTATGGCGGAAGACTTGAAAGAGGCGGGCTTGGATTATTACAACCACAACCTCGACACCGACCCCGACCGCTACAACGACATCATCCACACACGCCGGCACGAAGACCGTATGGATACCTTGGGCAAAGTCCGCAACGCCGGTTTGAAAGTCTGCTGCGGCGGCATCGTCGGGATGAACGAAACCCGCGCCGAACGCGCCGGGCTGATTGCCAGCCTCGCCAACCTCGACCCGCAGCCCGAAAGCGTGCCGATTAACCGGTTGGTCAAAGTGGAAGGCACGCCGCTTGCCGATGCCGAAGATTTGGATTGGACCGAATTTGTCCGTACGGTTTCCGTAGCGCGGATTACGATGCCGCAAAGTTATGTCCGCCTCTCGGCAGGGCGCAGCAATATGCCTGAAGCGATGCAGGCGATGTGCTTCATGGCGGGTGCGAACTCGATTTTTTACGGCGACAAGCTGTTGACCACAGGCAATCCTGATGAGGACGGCGATAGAATCCTGATGGAAAAGCTTAACCTGTATCCCTTGCAGTTTGAGCCGGAAGGCGAGGTCGCCGAAGTGGAAAAAGCCTCCGGGATTAAAGCGGATTATTGACGATTGAAAAATGCCGTCTGAAACTTGAATGCCGTCTGAAACCTGAAAAAAGGCTTTCAGACGGCATTTGTTCGGACGGAATTTCCAATATCTTTTTACCGGCGCGTGATGTCGCCGCCGGGCGAGACATCCAGTCCGTTCCCGTTGGGGAAGTCGCTATGGTTCAGATAAATAATCCGCTCAATAACAGTTTTTTCAGGGTCGATTTTGGGGATTTTATCGCCGACTTGAGTGATGGGGATAATGTTGCCGGAAACGAACCGCCCCTGTTTGTCGGTGATAATTTTGAAAATCGGCGCAATGCCGCTGATGCCGTAGGTGGCAAAGTTGCCGCCGCTGTAAGAGATGAAGCGGTCGTGGTAAAGTTCGACGGCGCGAGTAACGTGCGCCCCCTGCCCGAATACGACATCCGCGCCGGAATCGACGGCGAGCCGCGCAAACTCGACGACGTTGCCCCTGTTTTCCCCATAGAAGATTTCGGTATCGAACGGCAGGTGTTCAGCCTGTTTCCCTTCCGCGCCGCCGTGGAACATCACAATGACGATGTCGGTTTTTTGTTTGGTTTTCCGAATCAGTTTTTTGAATTTGGCGTAATCGTTCAGTTTGACGGCGGCAAGGTTGGGGGCGAAGGAGACGAAGCCGTATCTCACGCCGTTTTTCTTCAGGATGGCGGTTTCAAACCTGTTTTCGATGCCCGAATATTTGATGTTCAATTCGTCAAGGTTGCCTGCCGTTGCCGTGATGCCTTGCGCGCCGAAGCCGTTGCTGTGGTTGTTTGCGAGGCTGAGGTAGTCGAATCCCGCGTCGGCAAGGTATTGCCCGTATGCGGAGGGCGTTCGGAATGCATAGCATATTTTGGTGGTTTGCACATTTTTTCGGCGTACCGCCTTCGTCAAACAGCGTACCTTATGCCGCCGACCCCGATGATGGAAACGGTATCTGCTGCCTTTCCGTCAGGCGTATCCTGTCCGTCCGCATCGCCGGTGTTTGAAACGGGCGCGGGGTTTGAACCGTCAATCGGCAGCACGGGGGATTCCGTTCCGGCAGGATGCGCCGAGGCTTGACCCCGGCGGTTTTCGGCGCGGAAACAGCATAAGGGGCGGCAGGCGGCTCTTTTACATACTCGAGCGCGGTAAAGCCGCTGCCGATAACGAGGGCCAAAATTGCGGAAAATACCGCCATCGCCCAGATAAATTTGTTAATAATCATACCTTTACTGTTCAGACGGCATTTGCCGCACGTTTTGGGGCTTATCTCTCGATTTGCGATACGTCGCGCACCGCGCCTTTGTCGGCGGAAGTCGCCATCGCGCCGTAAGCCCTTAATGCGGCGGAGACGTAGCGGTCGCGGTTTTCCGGTTTCCACGCTTTGCTGCCGCGAGCTTCCATTTCGGCACGGCGTGCGGCAAGCTCTTCATCGGAAATGACAAGGCGGATGCTGCGTTTGGGGATGTCGATTTCAATCGTATCGCCTTCGTGTACCAAACCGATTGCGCCGCCTTCCGCCGCTTCGGGCGAGGCGTGTCCGATGGACAAACCTGATGTGCCGCCGGAGAAGCGTCCGTCGGTTAAGAGGGCGCAGGCTTTGCCCAAGCCTTTGGATTTCAGGTAGGAGGTCGGGTATAGCATTTCCTGCATACCCGGGCCGCCTTTCGGGCCTTCGTAGCGGATGATGACGATGTTGCCGGCGACGATTTGGTTGCCCAAAATATCTTCGACGGCGGCTTCCTGGCTTTCAAACACGCGCGCGCGGCCGGTGAATTTGAGGATGCTCTCGTCCACGCCTGCGGTTTTTACCACGCAGCCGCGCTCGGCGATGTTGCCGAATAAGACCGCCAAACCGCCGTCTTGCGAGTAGGCGTGTGCCACGTCGCGGATACAGCCTTTTTCGCGGTCAAGGTCGAGGGTTTTCCAAATACGGTTTTGCGAGAACGCCTGAGTGGTGCGCACGCCGCCGGGAGCCGCTTTGAAACGTTCGATGGCGCGGGTGTTTTCGGGATTGGTGACGTCCCATTTTTCAATCGCGTCTTTCAGTGTCGGCGCGTGGATCGTGTACACGTCGGTGTGCAGTTTGCCCGCTTTGTCAAGTTCTTTCAGAATGGCGAAGATGCCGCCGGCGCGGTGCACGTCTTCCATATAGTAGTCGTGGTTGTTGGGCGCGGTTTTGCAGATGCAGGGCACGACGCGGCTTAAGCGGTCGATGTCTGCCATTTTGAAATCCACGCCCGCTTCGTTGGCGACGGCGAGCAAGTGCAGGATGGTATTGGTGCTGCCTCCCATCGCAATATCCATCGTCATGGCGTTTTCAAACGCTTTTTTGGTGGCAATGCTGCGCGGCAGCACGGTTTCGTCGTCTTGCTCGTAATAGCGTTTGGTGATTTCGACAATCATACGCCCTGCTTCGAGGAACAATTCTTTGCGGCCTGCGTGGGTCGCCAAATACGAACCGTTGCCGGGCAGGGACAGACCGAGCGCTTCGGTCAGGCAGTTCATCGAGTTTGCCGTAAACATACCCGAACACGAGCCGCAGGTCGGGCAGGCGTTTTGTTCGACTTCTTCGACTTGCCGGTTGCTGACATTGTCGTCCGCCGATTCGATCATGGCGTCAATCAAGTCCAAACGGCGTTCGGGTTGGATGTTTGCCACGCCGATGACCTTGCCCGCTTCCATCGGGCCGCCGGAGACGAAGATGGTGGGGATGTTCAGGCGCATGGCGGCAATCAGCATTCCCGGGGTGATTTTGTCGCAGTTGGAAATGCACACCAGCGCGTCGGCGCAGTGGGCGTTGACCATATATTCGATGGAGTCGGCAATCAAATCGCGGCTGGGCAGGGAGTACAACATACCGCTGTGCCCCATGGCGATGCCGTCGTCGATGGCGATGGTGTTGAATTCTTTGGCAATTGCACCCGCTTTTTCAATCTCGCGGGCAACCAGCTGGCCCATATTGTGCAGGTGGACATGGCCGGGCACGAATTGGGTGAAGGAGTTGGCAACGGCGATGATGGGCTTGCCGAAGTCGGTTTCCATCACGCCGGTGGCGCGCCACAATGCGCGCGCGCCCGCCATATTGCGGCCGTGGGTGGAGGTTTTGGAGCGGTATTCTGGCATAGTGTGTTTCCTTGTGCCTATACCGTCTGAAAGGCAGGGCTGTTTCAGACGGCATCGGGTACGGTTTTTTAGAGTGGGAAAAGGGGGGATTTTATACCAAGTATCGGAATTTTGCGGAATGGAAACGTGTGCGGCAAAAAAGAACATCCCCGCAGGAATGCGGGGGACGGGTTCAGGCGCGCGCAATCGGGACGGCTTTGGATGCGTCCCAAAAATCGACGGGCGCATCCAACACGGGTTTGACGATGCCCGTCCGTATGGCGAAATCGCCGAAACCTTCGTCGGTATCGCGTCCCGCCGCCCATTTGCCGATCAGGTCTTCCAATTCGGAAAGGATTTCCGGCAGGGTGATGTTTTCTTTGTAGAGGCGGGGGATGCGTACGCCTTCGCGGTCGCCGCCGATGTGGAGGTTGTAGCGTCCCACGGCTTTGCCGACCAGTCCGATTTCCGCCAACATCGCCCGTCCGCAGCCGTTCGGGCAGCCGGTAATGCGGGTAACGATGTAGTCGTCCGACGCGCCGTGTTCCGCCATAATCTTATCCAGCTCGCCGATGAAGTCCGGCAACACGCGTTCGGCTTCCGCCATTGCCAGCGGGCAGGTCGGGAAGGAAGCGCACGACATCGCATTTTCGCGCAGCTTGCTGACACCGTCGCGTATCAGCCCGTATGAGCGGGCGAGCTGTTCGATCCGGGCTTTGCCTCCTTCGGGCACATTTGCCACGATGAGGTTTTGGTTGGCGGTGATGCGGAAGCCGCCTTTGTGGATTTTGGCGATTTCCAACACGCCGGTCAGAAGCTGTTTCCCGCCTTCGTCAACCAAACGCCCGCTTTCGATGAAAAGGGTCAAATGCCAGTTGCCGTCTATGCCTTTCACCCGGCCGATGCGGTCGCCGCGCCCGGTAAACTTGAACGGCCGTATGGGTTTGAACGGCATACCCATACGGCGTTCGACTTCCGTGCGGAAGTTGTCCAAGCCCATATTTTGAATGGTGTAGCGGGTGCGGTCGTTTTTGCGGTGGCTGCGGTTGCCGAAGTTGCGCTGCGTGGTTACCACCGCTTCGGCGGCCTTCAGTGCGTGTTCCGGAGGCACGAAACCCAGTTCCAGTGAAATGTTCGGATAGGTTTTGGTGTTGCCGTTGCCGTGTTCCGTCGAAAGCCCGCCGCCCGCCAAAACATTGAAGCCGGCAAGCTGTCCGTTGCCGTCTGAAACGGCGACGAAATCCAAATCGTTACCGTAGCAGTCCACATCGTTCAAGGGCGGGATGACGACTGCGGTTTTGAATTTTCGCGGCAGATAGGTTTTGCCCAAAATCGGCTCGCCTTCTTGAAGGAAGTCGTCGGAACTTTGAACTTTTTTGCCGTCCACCCACATATCCAGATAACCGCGCGTGCGCGGCAGCAGGTGTTCGGAAATCTTTTTCGCGTATTCGTAAGCCTGCCGGTGCAGCTCGGACTCGATCGGGTTGGAGGTGCAAAGCACATTGCGGTTCATATCCGCCGCCGTAGCGATGGAATCCAAACCCAGGCTGTGCAAGAGGCGGGGCATCGTCTGCAACTTGGTTTTCGGCACGCCGTGAAATTGGAAGGTTTGCCGGTTGGTTAGCCGGATGGAGCGGTAATGACTCTTTTCCCGGGCGAATTTGTCCAGTTCTATCCACTGGGACGGTTTGATGATCCCGCCGGCAGCCGGCAGCGCAAAAGCATAAATTTCAAGGGCTCGAGTTTTGCCTCGGTGCGGATGTCGCGGCCATCCTGCTCATACATACTGTGGAAGCGGATGAGTTGGAAGTTGTCGCCTTTGAAGCCGCCCGTGAGCGGGTCTTTCAAATCGTCCAAAATCGTGCCGCGTAAAAAATTGCTTTCGGTTTTCAGGCGTTCGTTGTCGGATAGCGGCTTTTCTTGCCACGCCAAACCTTTTGTCTTGGCCTGTACGGTCATTTTGTGTTCCTCCCGATTATATTTAATCAATAAACATCACGCTGATAGCGTTTTTCTTCGCGCAGCATATCCAAATATCCTTCTGCGCCGTCTTCGTCCGAATGCCCTGCCCCGATAATCACATCCAGCAAGGCGGCTTCCACTTCTTTTGCCATTTTTGCCGCATCGCCGCACACATAGATATGCGCGCCTTCCTGCAGCCATTGCCAAAGTCCTTCCGCCTGTTCGCGGATTTTGTCCTGCACATAGATTTTTTCTTCCTGATCGCGCGACCAGGCGAAGTCATATCTGTGCAGGAAGCCGTCTTTGGCAAACTGCTGCCATTCGGTCTGATAGAGGAAGTCGGCGGCAAAATGCGGATTGCCGAAAATCAGCCAGTTTCTGCCTTCCGCATTTTCTGCGGCACGTTGTTGGACGAAGGCGCGGAACGGTGCGACGCCGGTACCGGAGCCGATCATCACAATCGGCTTGCGGCTGTCTTCGGGCAGCCTGAAGCCGTCGTTGCGTTCCGCAAACACGCGCACCGTGCCGTCCTCTTCCAGCCGGTCGGCAAAGAAACCCGATGCGCCGCCCGACCTGGCGCGCCTTTCGTGTTCGAAACGCACTGCGCCGACGGTCAGGTGCACTTCGTCCCCCGCTTCCGCCTGCGACGAGGAAATCGAATACAGGCGCGGCGCAAGCGGGCGCAGCAGGCCGGCGAATTGTTCCGCCGTCAGTTTTGCCGGGAAGCGGTGCAGCACACCGGCAATCGGCGTGCTTTGCACAAAGCCTTGCAAAACGGCGTTGTCGGCAGCAATACGGTCGAGTTCGTCATCATCGGCGAACGTGGCATAGCCTTTGACAAAGGCGGGGGTGTTTTGCGTGAGTTCGAAATGGGATAACAGTGCGGAGGCAACCGGCAGGGTTTTTCCGCCCGCCTGTATTTCCGTTGCCGGATTGATGCCGAGCAGGTCTAGGATTTCCCAGACCAGTGCCGGATCGTTGTCAAACCAAACGCCGAGCGCGTCGCCCGGGAGGTAGTGCAAATCCGAACCGCTCAAATCGATTTCGATGTGGCGCACGTCTTTATCGGATTGGCGGGCGGTGATTTTCTGATTGGCCAGCAGGGCGGCGGGAAAGGGGTCTGCCTTGCAGTACCTGCCCTCCGATGCCGTCTGAAGGCCGGCGGGGGGACGTTGCCTGCGGCGCGGGCGTTGCCCGGTTTTTTGCGGCTTCTTCTTTTAAGCGCGCGACAATGCGGCCTGTCCATCCGTCTGCGGCGGCGGCAAAGTCCAAATCCGCATCAACGCGTTCGAGCAGGCGTTTTGCGCCCAATTCTTCAAAACGTTTGTCGAAATCTTTGCCCGCCCGGCAGAAATTCGGATAGGAGCTGTCGCCCAAACCCAGTACGGCAAATTGGAGTTTGTCCAATTTCGGGGCTTTTTTGCAGTTCAGCAGTTTGTGCAGCACGACGGCTTCTTCCGGCGGTTCGCCTTCGCCCTGGGTGGACGTAACCAGCAGCAGGCGGCGTTCGCCGGCGATGTTTTTCGCCTTGTAGCCTTTCAGTTCGGCGCGCCTGACTTGGATGCCGGCGGCTTTCAGGCTGTCCGCCGCTTTGTCGGCAACGGATTTCGCATTGCCGGTTTGCGAGGCGGAAAGGACGGTTACGGAAAAAGGTTCTGCCGCCGGCAATGCCGTCTGAAGCGCGGGCAGCCCTGCGGATGCCCCGTTTCCTGCTTTTGCCCAAGCGTAGCCGGACAGCCCCGACACAGGAGCTGCGTGATTTCGGGCGGCATAGGCGGTAATGGCGGATTTGTGTTCTGCATATCGTGTTCACTCATAAAATCATACCTGCCGCAACAGTACCGTATGTCGCTTCGTCTATCAGGATAAACGAACCGGCGGCGGTGTTTTCCGCATAAGGCGTTGCCGTAACGGGTTTTTGAAGGTTGATGCGGACTTTGGCGATGTCGTTCATCTTTAAGGATTCCGCGCCGGCCTCTTGTTCCAGCGTGCGGACATCCAAAACGCTTTCAATTTCCCCGACTTTTGCCGGCACGGTTTGCGTGCCGTGCTTGAGCAGGTATTTGCGCGCGGTGTTGAGCGGGCGTTCGTCAAACCAGCAAAGCGTGGCTTCCGGATGTTTTTGCGGGGCGAGCGGGAAATTTTTATCGACAAAAAGATCGCCGCGCGAAACATCGATGTCGCGGTCCAGCCGGATGGTTGCCGCCTCGCCGGCAAAAGCCTGCGCCACTTCCCCTTTCGGCGCGATGATTTCGGACACTTCGGCGGTCAGCCCGTTCGGTTCGATGCGGACGGTTTGCCCGACGGTGACCGAACCGCGTTCGATGCGCCCCTGATAGCCTCGGAAACCGTCGGCCTTGTCGGCATCTTGGCGGACGACCAGTTGGACGGGGAAATAAAAACCGGCATCGCGCCACCTTCCTGAAATTTCCGCCATATCGCCCAAAGACGGCGGCAGCAAGGCTTCCAGCCTTTCACGCAGCAGGCGGGCGAGGACGGGCGCGCTGCCGGAGCTGGAAACGGCAATCTGAACAGGGTCGCGGTCGATAACCGACGGGAAGATGAAGCTGCAATGGTCACGGTCGCCCACCACGTTGACCGGCTTTTGGCAGCTTTCGGCAAGATGGAAAACGCGCCGGTTGAGGGCTTGGTCGCTGCTTGCCGCAATGATGAGGAAAACCGTGCGGATGTGTTCGGCACGAAATTCTTTGGCAAGCCACAGGATTTTGTTTTCCGCCGCCAACGCGGAGAGTTCGGCATTCAGGTGTTTTGCGGCAACCCCGACCTCTGCGCCCGCCTTCGGCAGCAGGCTGATTTTGCGTGCGGCGACCGCGCCGCCGCCTACGACCAATACGGGGCGGCCGGAGAGGTTGGCGAAAATGGGAAAATAATTCACTGGCTGACTCCTTTGCTGTTTGCCCGCACCTTGTTTCCGATACGGTGCGTCGCGGCATTTTTGTCGGAATGCGGGTCATTTTAAATAATAAAAAGGCATTTGTTAGAAGCTGAAAGCTATATGGGGGGCGGCTGCGGATGCGGCGGTTTTCCGTTTTATAGCGGATTAACAAAAACCGGTACGGCGTTGCCCCGCCCCGGCTCAAAGGGAACGGTTCCCTAAGGCGCCCAAGCACCGGGCGAACCGGTTCCATACCATTTGTACTGCCTGCGGCCCGCCGCCTTGTCCTGATTTTTGTTAATCCGCTATATAACGGTTTTGGACGGAAAAACGGCCTGAAGCCGTTTCGGGCATTCAGACCGTTTGTGCGGTGGGGAAAATGCCGTCAGAAAGGCAGAAAAGGGCTTCAGACGGCATGATGTCGGGTTTCAGGACAGGAGCAGGATGGCGGCTGCGGCAAGCGCGGCAACCGATAATGCGGCGGCAAGCGCGGCTTTGCCGGCAAAGCGGATTGAGGTTTTGCCTTCGATGTATTTGAAGCCGGTTATCATCGGGCGGACGAGGTTTTTCTTTTTGAATATGCGGTATGCGGCGACGGCGGCGATGTGGACTGCGGAAAAAACGGCGAGCAGCTTGAAAAAGTTGAGGTGGATTTTCCGTATAAGGCTGCCCGTATGTTCGGAAACCAAATGGTTGAGGTAGCCGTTGGTGCTGAAGGTGTTTTCATCGGCGGCAAAAAGCCCCGTGCCGACTTGAAATGAGACGGCGGCCAAAAGCGCAACGACCATCAGTGCGCCCAAGGGGTTGTGTCCGGGCTGGATATGTTCGGGAATGCCGTTTTTCAGATAGCCGCGTATACCTGCCCAACCTCGGACGAAACGGGAGAAACGGGCGGTATCGCTGCCCCAAATGCCCCAGCAGAGGCGGAATACGAGCAGGAAAAGGACGAGCAGCCCGACGCGCGTGTGCCATTGCAGCATATCGCCGCCGGCTTTTGCGCTATACCACATAAAGGGCAGGGATGCGGCAAGCAGCCAGTGGAAAAGGCGGGTGGGGAAGTCCCAGACTTTGGTTTTGTTTTTCATAATCGGTTTCCGGCGGTAGAATCGGTTTGTTTTCGAGCCTTAATTTTAACCGATTGGAGGGGAAATGTTTCCCGTTTTCCATCTTTCAGGCGAAAGCCGCCGCCGGATGCTTCAGACGGCATTGCGTTTTCCCCATGTTTTCAAAGCCCGTGCGGAAGATTCGCACAAAGGGACTTTCGGCACGCTCGCCGTAGTCGGCGGATCGGCAGGGATGAGCGGCGCGCCCGTATTGGCGGCATCGGCGGCAATGTATCTCGGCTGCGGTAAGGTGCGGGCAGGTTTCAATCAGGATACGCTGCCTTTTGCCGTCATTGCCGGTTTTCCCGAGATTATGTTGGACACGGCAGACGGTTTGACCAAGCGTCAAGGCATAAACGCTTGGACGGCGGGTTGCGGCTTGGGTACAGATGCGGCGGCAGTGGAAACGGTGGCGGCAGTGCTGGCGCGGAATCGAGACGAAGCCGTCGTTTTGGATGCGGACGCGCTGAACATATTATCAACCGATGCCGAAACCCGAAATCTGGCGCGCGGGTGTAAAAACCTGATTTTAACGCCGCACCCCGCCGAAGCCGCGCGCCTGCTTGGAACGACAGTTGCACAGGTTCAGGCGGATCGGACGGCGGCAGTAAGGAAGATAGGGGCAATTCTCGGTGCAACCGTGGTTTTAAAGGGGCACAAAACATTGGTTGCCGCGTCCGATACGGAAATCTATGTCAACGAAAGCGGCAATGCGGGATTGGCAACGGCGGGCAGTGGCGACGTATTGGGCGGCATCATCGGCAGTCTGCTCGCACAGGGCGTGCCGGTTTTTGAAGCCGCCTGCGCGGGCGCGTGGCTGCACGGCGCGGCGGCGGATGTTATAAAGGAATCGGCAGGCATTGCGGCTGGGCTGTCGGCAGGGGAAATCGCCCCGGCGGCAAGGTGGCTGCGCAACTGGATAACTGAAAGTATGTAAGAAGATGCCGTCTGAAAGGCAAGGGCTTCAGACGGCATCTTCATTTTCCAAATACTGTCCGGTAAATCGTGGTATAATACGCAGTTATCTCTTACAGTTTTTGAAAAACATTAATTATGAAACAAATCCGCAACATCGCCATCATCGCACACGTCGACCACGGCAAAACCACATTGGTCGACCAACTGCTGCGCCAATCCGGCACATTCCGCGCCAACCAGCAGGTTGACGAGCGCGTGATGGACAGCAACGACCTTGAAAAAGAACGCGGCATCACCATCCTCGCCAAAAACACCGCCATCGATTACGAAGGCTGCCACATCAATATCGTCGACACGCCGGGACACGCCGACTTCGGCGGCGAAGTGGAGCGCGTTTTGGGGATGGTGGATTGCGTCGTCTTGTTGGTGGACGCACAGGAAGGTCCGATGCCGCAAACCCGTTTCGTGACCAAAAAAGCCTTGGCTTTGGGGCTGAAACCGATTGTCGTCATCAACAAAATCGACAAACCGTCCGCCCGTCCGAGCTGGGTTATCGACCAGACTTTCGAGTTGTTCGACAACTTGGGTGCGACCGACGAGCAGTTGGATTTCCCGATTGTTTACGCTTCAGGTTTGAGCGGCTTTGCCAAGCTGGAAGAAACCGACGAGAGCAGCGATATGCGCCCGCTGTTCGACACCATCCTAAAATACACGCCTGCACCGAGCGGCAGCGCGGACGAGCCGCTGCAACTGCAAATTTCCCAACTCGACTACGACAACTACACCGGCCGCCTCGGTATCGGTCGTATCTTGAACGGACGCATCAAACCCGGTCAAACCGTTGCCGTGATGAACCACGAGCAGCAAATCGCCCAAGGCCGCATCAACCAGCTTTTGGGTTTCAAAGGCTTGGAACGCGTGCCGCTTGAAGAAGCCGAAGCCGGCGACATCGTGATTATTTCCGGTATCGAAGACATCGGCATCGGCGTAACCATCACCGACAAAGACAACCCCAAAGGCCTGCCGATGTTGAGAGTGGACGAACCGACGCTGACGATGGACTTTATGGTAAACACCAGCCCGCTCGCAGGTACAGAAGGCAAATTCGTGACCAGCCGCCAAATCCGCGACCGCCTGCAAAAAGAATTGCTGACCAACGTTGCCCTGCGCGTGGAAGACACCGCCGATGCCGACGTGTTCCGCGTATCCGGGCGCGGCGAACTGCACCTGACGATTTTGCTGGAAAATATGCGCCGCGAAGGCTACGAACTCGCCGTCGGCAAGCCGCGCGTCGTGTACCGAGACATCGACGGTCAAAAATGCGAACCTTATGAAAACCTGACTGTGGACGTACCCGACGACAACCAAGGCGCGGTAATGGAAGAACTCGGCCGCCGCCGTGGCGAACTGACCAATATGGAAAGCGACGGCAACGGACGCACCCGCCTCGAATACCATATTCCAGCGCGCGGCTTGATCGGTTTCCAAGGCGAATTCATGACCCTGACGCGCGGCGTCGGGCTGATGAGCCACGTGTTCGACGACTACGCGCCCGTCAAACCCGATATGCCCGGCCGCCACAACGGCGTACTGGTGTCCCAAGAGCAGGGCGAGGCGGTTGCTTACGCCTTGTGGAATCTTGAAGACCGCGGCCGTATGTTCGTATCGCCCAACGACAAAATCTACGAAGGTATGATTATCGGCATCCACAGCCGCGACAACGATTTGGTGGTCAACCCGCTCAAAGGCAAAAAACTCACCAATATCCGTGCCAGCGGTACCGACGAAGCGGTGCGCCTGACCACGCCGATCAAACTGACGCTGGAAGGCGCGGTCGAGTTTATCGACGATGACGAGCTGGTGGAAATCACGCCGCAATCCATCCGCCTGCGCAAGCGTTACCTGAGCGAATTGGAACGCCGCCGTCATTTTAAAAAGCTGGATTAATGTTTAAATGATACGCGATGCCGTCTGAAAAATTTCAGACGGTATTTTTTATTCGGACGGGCTTTGCGGCTTCTTGAAGCTGTTTCAGACGGCGTTTTTCCTATCCAATCAAGAAACTGCCGCCATTTTTCCAGCGGCATATCGCCCCGTCGCGTTTCGGTATCGGGTTCGGTTTCCCGGCAGCATGTCGAACAATATCGTTTGAAGGGATACGCCTTTTGAGTCCTTACAGGCTTAGGAAGAGGATAAAACATACCGCAAAACATACCATAAAAAAACGGTAACGGATAGTAATCAATGGTAACGTAGGGTAATAGGTTGTGGCTGATTTTACGCAATAAAATCAATACGTAAGTAACAAAAAATCCCAAACTGTAAAAGTTTGGGATTTGTACTTGGCAGAGAGGAAGGGATTCGAACCCTCGATACGCTATTCACGTATACACGCTTTCCAGGCGTGCGACTTAAACCACTCATCCACCTCTCTAATGGCGGAAATTATCCTAATCGGGATAATTTGTTATTTGGTGCCCGGGAGAAGACTCGAACTTCCACACCCGTGAGGATACCAGCACCTGAAGCTGGCGCGTCTACCAATTCCGCCACCCGGGCTTTGCTTTATTTGCTGTTTTGCGGTACAGTGTCCTGCCGCAAAGAAGTCGCTATTATATAGTTCATAAAGAGAATGTCAACAGTCAAAATGAATAAAAATATTAAATCTTTAAATTTACGGGAAAAAGACCCGTTTTTAAGTCGTGAAAAACAGCGTTATGAACATCCTTTGCCCAGTCGGGAATGGATAATCGAATTGTTGGAGCGCAAAGGTGTGCCTTCAAAAATCGAATCGCTTGCACGCGAGCTGTCGATTACGGAAGACGAGTATGTCTTTTTTGAACGCCGTCTGAAGGCGATGGCGCGGGACGGTCAGGTTTTAATCAACCGCCGAGGCGCAGTTTGCGCGGCGGACAAGCTGGATTTGGTCAAATGCCGCGTCGAGGCGCATAAGGACGGTTTCGGCTTCGCCGTGCCGCTCATGCCGATGGACGAAGGGGATTTCGTTTTATACGAACGCCAGATGCGTGGTGTCATGCACGGCGACACCGTTACCGTCCGTCCTGCGGGTATCGACCGCAGGGGCCGCCGCGAAGGGACGGTTCTGGATATTGTCGAACGCGCGCAAAGCAAAGTTGTCGGCCGTTTCTATATGGATAGGGGCGTGGCGATTTTGGAGCCGGAAGACAAGCGTCTGAACCAAAGCATCGTGTTGGAACCGGACGGCGTGGCGCGTTTCAAACCCGAATCCGGTCAGGTTATCGTCGGCAAAATTGAGGTTTATCCCGAGCAAAACCGGCCTGCAGTGGCAAAAATCATTGAAGTTTTGGGCGATTATGCCGACAGCGGGATGGAAATCGAAATTGCCGTGCGCAAGCATCATTTGCCGCACCGATTCAGTGAAGCGTGTGCCAAATCCGCGAAAAAAATTCCCGACCATGTACGCAAAAGCGATTTGAAAGGCCGCGTCGATTTGTGCGACCTTCCTTTGGTAACGATAGACGGCGAAACGGCGCGCGATTTCGACGACGCGGTGTTTGCCGAAAAAGTCGGACGCAATTACCGTCTGGTCGTGGCGATTGCGGATGTCAGCCATTATGTCCGCCCTGACGATGCGATTGATGCAGATGCTCAAGAACGCAGTACCAGCGTGTATTTCCCGCGCCGTATGATTCCGATGCTGCCGGAAAACCTGTCCAACGGCATCTGCTCGCTCAATCCCGATGTCGAGCGTTTGTGTATGGTGTGCGATATGGTCGTTACCTATGCGGGCAATATCAAAGAATACCGCTTCTATCCCGCCGTGATGCGCTCTCATGCCCGCCTGACCTACAACCAAGTTTGGAAATGGCTTTCAGACGGCATCGGGAATCCGCACAAAGCCCAAATCGACACGCTTTACAAGCTGTTTAAGATTTTGCAGAAAAAACGTCTGGCGCGCGGCGCGGTCGAGTTTGAAAGCGTCGAAACGCAAATGCTTTTCGACGGCAACGGCAAAATCGAAAAAATCGTGCCCGTTGTCCGCAACGATGCCCATAAGCTGATTGAAGAATGTATGTTGGCGGCGAATGTTTGCGCGGCGGATTTTCTGTTGAAAAACAAGCATACCGCATTGTTCCGCAACCATTTGGGCCCCACGTCCGAAAAACTCGCCACCCTGCGCGAGCAGCTCGGTCTGTTGGGGCTTCAACTTGGCGGCGGCGACAACCCGTCGCCGAAAGACTATGCCGCGCTTGCCGAACAATTCAAAGGCAGGCCGGATGCCGAATTGCTGCAAGTCATGATGTTGCGCTCCATGCAGCAGGCGGTTTACGAACCGCATTGCGAAGGGCATTTCGGTTTGGCTTATGAAGCATACGCCCACTTTACCTCGCCCATCCGCCGCTATCCCGACCTGACCGTCCACCGTGCCATCAAAGCCGTATTGAACCGGAAAACCTACACGCCAAACAAAAGCTGGCAGGCTTTGGGCGTGCATACTTCGTTTTGCGAACGCCGTGCCGACGATGCTGGCCGCGATGTGGAAAACTGGCTGAAAACTTATTATATGCGCGATAAGGTCGGTGAAATATTTGAAGGCAAAATCTCCGGGGTGGCAAATTTTGGAATATTTGTCACTTTGGACGATATCCATATCGACGGTCTGGTACATATCAGCGATTTGGGCGAAGATTATTTCAACTTCCGCCCCGAAATCATGGCAATCGAAGGCGAACGCAGCGGCATCCGTTTCAATATGGGGGACAGGGTTGCCGTCCGGGTCGCGCGTGCCGATTTGGATGATGGAAAAATCGACTTTGTCCTAATTGCCGGAGGAAGCGGCAGGCGGCGGAAGGTCAAATTATCCGCATCTGCCAAACCGGCAGGGGCGGCGGGGAAAGGGAAATCGAAAACCACCGCCGAGAAAAAAACAGCCCGATGCGGCAAAGTAAGGGGAAGGGGCGTGCCTGCCGTTGCCGAATCGGGGAAAAAGGCAAAGAAACCGGTTCCGATTAAGGTCAAAAAACGGAAAGGCAAATCATAATGCTGACGGGGCGGCTTGGGGAGGGCGGGGCATACTTTCCCGAAGCCGCCGCCCGATTTTTTGATATGGCGGCCGGCGCATCATTTCCGACCAATCGAAACGCCCGTATTGAAAGATTGCGTTTATTTCCACCGCCGTTTTAAAGGCCGACGGTATTCGGCAGACGGGGTGCAAACGGCGTTCAGACGGCATTTTCATTCTTTCGGCGTGTCCGTCAGAATGGCTTTGCCCGTCCGCGCAATCAGCCCGTGCGGCTTGCCTTGAACGAACAAAAATGCCGTCTGAAACTCGGAAATTAGGTTTCAGACGGCATTTGTCCTGAAAGGCTGTTCAAATCAGCGGTGGTAATTCGGCGCTTCTTTGGTAATTTGAACGTCGTGAACGTGCGATTCGCTCATACCTGCGGAAGTGATTTCCACAAATTCGGCTTTTTCGTGCATTTCGGCAATATTGGCGCAACCCAAATAACCCATACTGGAACGCAGTCCGCCGGTCAGTTGGTGGATGATGTTCACAATCGGGCCTTTGTAGGGAACGCGGCCTTCGATGCCTTCGGGGACGTATTTGTCGGTGCTGTCGGTTTTGTCTTGGAAGTAGCGGTCGGCAGAACCTTGGCTCATCGCGCCCAAGGAACCCATACCGCGATAGGATTTGTACGAGCGGCCTTGGTAGAGTTCGATTTCGCCCGGGGCTTCTTCCGTGCCGGCAAACATACCGCCGAGCATGACGCTGTACGCGCCTGCGGCGAGGGCTTTGGCGATGTCGCCGGAGAAGCGGATGCCGCCGTCGGCAATCAGCGGAACGCCCGTGCCTTTGAGGGCTTCGGCAACGTTGTGAATGGCGGTCAGTTGCGGCACGCCCACGCCTGCCACGATACGGGTGGTGCAAATCGATCCCGGACCGATACCGACTTTGACGGCATCCGCGCCGACGGTGACCAAATCCAATGCGGCTTTGGCAGTGGCGATGTTGCCGCCGATGACTTGGATGTGCGGATAGGTTTCTTTGACCCAACGCACGCGGTCGATCACGCCTTGGCTATGACCGTGGGCAGTATCGACGACAATCACGTCCGCGCCGGCTTCGACCAAGGCTTTGACGCGCTCGTCGGTGTCGCCGCCGGTGCCGACTGCCGCACCGACGCGCAGACGGCCTTCGGAGTCTTTGTTGGCATTGGGAAACTCGGTGGTTTTTAAAATATCTTTAACGGTAATCAAGCCTTTAAGCTCGTCTTTTTCGTTCAGGACCAAAACGCGTTCGACTTTGTGCGTGTGCATCAGTTCGCGCGCTTCGTCTATGCTTGTGCCTTCGGGGACGGTAACCAGACGTTCGCGCGGGGTCATAATGGCGGAAACGGGCAAATCGACGCGGTTTTCAAAACGCAGGTCGCGGTTGGTTACGATGCCGACGACTTTGCCGTTTTCAACGACGGGCAGGCCGGACATTTTGCGTTTGCGCTGCGCGCGCATTTCCAAGACTTCGCGGATGAGCGTTGTCGGCGCAACGGTTACGGGGTCTTTGACCACGCCGCTTTCGTGGCGTTTTACTTTGGAAACGGCGCGCGCCTGCATTTCGGGCGGCATGTTTTTATGGATGATGCCGATGCCGCCTTCCTGTGCCATCGAAATGGCGAGGCGCGCCTCGGTAACGGTATCCATCGCGGCGGAAAGCAGGGGGAGGTTGAGTGTGATTTCGCGGGTAAGCTTGGTTTGAAGTTTAACGTCTCGCGGCAGCACGGTCGAATGTGCGGGAACCAACAAAACATCGTCGAAAGTATAGGCTTTTTCTACGATACGCATAATGCTCGGTCTTTCGGTTTGTGCAAGATGCACGGCATTATAGCACGTTGCCGGCGGCTTGACAGTTTATATTGTTTGCAATATCCCCCGCCTTCAGACGGCATACGGCGTGGCGGCGGGATGCCGTTTGAAAACCGGCAGGGTGCTTATGCCAACTGTTCCAGCAAAGCCTGTTTCAATGAGGACTGGATTTTTGGGTTTTTCAAGTCGGGGCTGAAGACGGTAAAGCTGTCTTCGACGCGTTCGTCCAACGTGGAGATTTTGGCGTAGCGCAGGCTGACGTTGTGGGCGAAGAAGACTTCCGCCATGTCGGCGAGCAGGAAGGGGCGGTTGACGGCGGTGATTTCGACGGAATACCGGTCCGGATAGTCTTCTTCGGGGGTGATGGTGATGCTTGGCGCAATAGGCATATAGCGGCTGCGGCGGCTGATGCGGCGGTTGCAGCTTTGGGTTTCGGCAACGGTGTGTCCGTGGATAAAGCTGTTGAGTTCGGCTTCGAGCGCGCTTTGGATGTCGGGGTAGTCTTCGGGGGCGTGCTGCGAGGGGATTTGCACGATGAAGGTGTCGAGGATGTAGTCGTGTTCGGTGATAAAGGCGCGGGCGGCGAGGATATCGAAGCCGTGGCGGCTGAAGATGCGGCAGAGGCGGGCGAACAGGCGCGGGCCGTTGGGCATAAAGACCATCACTTGAAAGCTGTCGCTTTGGGGTAGGATGCGGCTGCGGACGATGGGGGGTTCAAAGTCGTGTACGAGGTTGGCGGCGTGCCACAGGATTTCGCGGGACTGATGGCGGGCGAAATAGGCGGAACCGAGCGCGTTCCATAGTTTTTTCTGCTGTTTTTCGGGGACGGCGGCGCGGGTAAGTAAGTCGGCGGCTTCCTGCCGGCGGCGGCCGAAGAGGGCGTGCGGGTTGCCGTCGTTGCCTGCGAGGCAGCGTCCGGCGGCGTGGAACAGGCTTTCCAGCAGGCTGGCGCGCCAGGCGTTCCACAGCTTGGGATTGGTGCCGCGTATGTCGGAAATGGTCAGGAGGTAGAGCGCGCTGAGGCGTTCGTGGGTTTGGACGCGTTTGCAGAAGGCATCGAGTACGCCGGGGTCTTGGATGTCTTCTTTTTGGGCGACGGCAGACATAAGGAGGTGGTTTTCAACCAGCCAGGCGAGCAGGTCGCTTTCTTCTTCGGTCAGGAAGTGGTCGGCGGCAAATTGGCGCGCGTCTGCGATGCCTTGTACGGCATGGTCGCCGCCGCGTCCTTTGGCGATGTCGTGGAAGAAGGCGGCAAGGTAGAGGATGTCTTGTTTTTCAAAGGACTGCATCAGCGCGGAGGCGTAGGGCAGCTCATGGCTGTGCATATCCAGGGCAAGGCGGCGGACGTTGCGGACGACGGCAAGGATGTGGTCGTCCACGGGATAGATGTGGAACAAGTCGTGTTGAAGCAGGCCGACGATTTTTTCCCACGCGGGCAGATAGCGGCCCAACACGCCGTAGAGGTTGAGAAAGCGCAGGGTTTGGGTCAGTCCGTTGCCGCTGCGGAAAAAACCGGCGAAGCGGCGACGGTTTTCAGAATTTTGGTAGAAGCTGCGGTTGATTTTGCGCGTCGCCCCCCACCATGCGCGCAGGGTTTGCGGTTCGAGCGCAGTAATGTCGTTGCGCTGCTGCATGATTTCGACGATTTTGAAAATGTGTTCGGGCCGTCTGAAAAAAATATCGGTGTGCCGCGCGGCGATTTGGTTGTTGACTTGGATGTAGTCGTCGTCAATCCGCAGGGTAACGCGCATCGGCGTGGAGGAAACGCGGCTTCGCAGCATGGGCGTGAGGATGCCGCCCAGTTGTTTGACGGTTTTGACCGCACGGTAAAACACGCGCATCAGTTCTTCGCTTTGACGGCGGCGGTTTTCATCTTGATAACCCATACTTTCGGCAACTTGCGGCTGCAAATCGAAAAGCAGGCGGTCTTCGGCGCGCTTGGCGTTTAAATGCAGCCGGATGCGGATGTGGGCGAGGCGGCGGTAGCCGTGCGAAAGCATACCGGCTTCGGCACGTGTCAAAATCCGCTGTTTGAGCAGGTCGGGCAGGTTGGCCGCCAAGCCTTGCGCCTTCGCTATCCAAAGCAGGGTGTGGATGTCGCGCAGACCGCCCGGACAGCTTTTGATATTCGGCTCCAACACCGCCCCCGAACCTTGCGATTTGGCGTGGCGGTGTTCCATCTCCACCAATTTTGCTTCGATAAATGCCGCTACATTGCGTTGCACGTTCATTTTTTCCGCCAATTCGTCTGCTGTTTGGCGGTTGCCAAACAAAAACCTAGCCTCTAAAAACGCTGTGTCCCCCGTAATATCGTCGCGCACGCTTTCGCACAGTTCGTCAACGCTGCCGCTTTTTACAGACGGCATTAGTTTGCAATCCCACAGAGTTTGGATAAATCGGGCAATCTGTTCCTGAATGCCGTCTGAAAGCGGGGCAGGGGAGACAACCGCCAAATCCACATCCGAACAGGGATACGGTTCGCCGCGCCCGAAGCCGCCTACCGCCATCAGGCATAACGCGCTGTTTTGAAAATGTTCTGCCCACAATGCCGCCAGCAAGGTTTCGACTGCCGCCGTGTATTCTCTGAAAAATACCGACACGCGGTTGGCTTTCAAATAATGCGCTTCGGCGGCATTGCGCTGCTGTTTGAAGGTTTCCAGTGCTGAAGACAGGTTTTCAGGCATTTTTATTCTTTCGATTGGCGGGAAAAAGGGAGGCGGATGGTTCGGCGGTCAAATACCGCTTTCAGACGGCACTTGTCGGGTATCGGCGGAATTGGTCATCAGGTTCAACCGTTCCTGCGGCGGCAGCAGCAACTGATACGCCGCCACGCCCAAAGCCGCCGCCATTTTTTCGATATTCGACAGGGCAATGTTCCAGCGTTTGCGCTCGACTGCCGACACATAAGTCCTGTCCAAACCGCATTGCCGCGCCAATTCCTCTTGCGACCAACCCTTGTTCACGCGGAAAAGCCGCATATTGTATGCCAATACCGCCCGCAAATCCTGTTCGTCAGGCAATTCGGCAGGCAGAGTCAATTTGTTGCCCATCATTTGTTTCCGGATAAATGGTTAAAAGTTAAGCATTTGCTGTTACGGATTTTACTTCACATAAAAGCCAAAAAAAAGGGGTGGCGGCAGCCACACCCAAACACACACACACATCAAGAGGAAAGAGGTAAAATCAAGACGGATTGGGAAACAGCAAACAAACAATCTAGATTTCATATCGGTATTATCAAACAAAAACCGTTATCGAGTATTGATTCAAATCAATTTAGATTTTATTCGTAAACCGGCAAAGAAAAACGGCATACCCGTTTATACGGATATGCCGTCTGATGATGCAGGGGACTGCTGTATTTGGCAGTGGTTTGTGTTTTAGTCCTCTTGCGCCGCTGTTTGCAGGTAGTTCGGCAAACCGATTTTGCCGATCAGTTCCTGCTGGGTTTCGAGCCAGTCGATGTGTTCTTCGTTAGTATCTTTTTGTTTTTCCAACAAATCACGGCTGACATAATCCTGTTGCGCTTCTGCTGTGGCGATGGCGGCAAGCAGGGCTTCGTGTTTTTCCTGTTCTTTGGTCAAATCGCAGGCGATGATTTCTTCGGTAGATTCACCAATCAACAGCTTGGCCAGCTCTTGCAAATTGGGCAATCCCTCAAGGAAGAGGATGCGTTCAATCAAATCGTCGGCAGCTTTCATTTCTACGATTGATTGTTTGAAGAAATGTTCGCCCAGTTCTTCAAAGCCCCAGTTTTTCAAAATACGGGCGTGAAGGAAATATTGGTTAATGGTTACCAGCAGCAAGCCTAAGTTTTTGTTCAGCTCGCGGATAACCAAACGGTCGCCTTTCATACGGACTCCTTTTATTCCTAATACGGATTACAGTTGGCTTTGGTAGTAGTTGCCTTCGCCAATCAGCTCGATCAGGCGCAGCTGCTGTTCCAACCAGTGTGCGTGGTCTTCTTCGGTGTCTTTCAGTTGGGCAACCATCAGGTCGCGCGTAACATAGTCTTGAGCCTCTTCGCACAGTTTGATGCCTTTTTTCAAAGCGTCGCGCACTTCGTATTCGGTTTGCAGGTCGGCTTTGAGGCAGGAAACCACGTCCGTGCCGATATTCAGTTCGGCGCGTGCCATTTTCGGCGTACCGCCCAGCATCAGGATGCGTCGGATGAAGTCTTCGGCGTGTGTGGTTTCTTCTTCCATCTCGTGATTGAGACGTTCAAAAAGTTTGGTGTAGCCCCATTCGGAGTAGAGGCGGGAGTGGATGAAGTATTGGTCGCGTGCCGCCAGCTCGCCGGACAGCAATTCGTTCATGTAATCAACAACAGCTTGATTGCCTTGCATAATATCTCTCTTTTCTTAATTTGGGTTTCGTGCGGTTAAACGGCGTTCTGTAACGCTGTTCGGGATGCGTGCATTGTATGCAAAAGCTGTCGGCATGACAAATTTTCTATTTAAAATACAAACAATTATCAAAATAAATAGGGCGTATTCCCCGATGCCTTCCAAATCAGTATGCTGTTTCTTATCGGTTTTTTTTGCTGCTAAAACTAAGAATCCATCTCATCAATAAAGAACATTTACACTTGTTAACCATAGCAAAAAACAAATAGAGCACGGTTTTTTATCAAAATTTATAATGAATCTTTCTCATTAACCGACAGATTCTTTTGAGATTATCGGATTTTGGGAATAAATTATGCCGTCTGAAGGACTTTCAGACGGCATGGACAATTCAAATTGATGTTGTTTACATCAAACAAGGCGGCAGACAGCAGCGTAGGAAATTATTTTTTACTTCGGAACGGTGTTCCGAGTTTAATGATGCCCGCAACCGCCGTGGCTTTCGCGTAAGGCTTCCGCCGCCTGTTCGTCGGCATGGTAACTTGAACGTACCATCGCGCCGATGGCGGCATTGGTAAAGCCCAGTTCGTATGCTTCTTTTTCAAATATTTTGAATTGTTCGGGTGTAACGTAGCGCAAGACAGGCAAGTGTCCGTCTGAAGGCTGGAGGTACTGTCCGATGGTAATCATCTCGATATTGTGCGCCCGCATATCGCGCATAATTTCACGCACGTCTTCGTCTGTTTCGCCCAAGCCTACCATAATGCCGGATTTGGTCGGGATATGCGGCATCATTTCTTTATAACGTTTTAATAAGTCTAAAGAATGTTGATAATTGGCACCGGGACGGGCTTTTCTGTACAGGCTCGGATGGGTTTCCAAGTTGTGGTTCATCACGTCGGGCGGGGTTTCGGCAAGGATTTTCAGTGCGATGTCCAAGCGGCCTCGGAAGTCGGGGACGAGGATTTCGATTTTGGTGTTCGGGCTGGTTTCGCGGATGGCTTTGATGCAGTCGGCGAAGTGTTGGGCGCCGCCGTCGCGCAGGTCGTCGCGGTCAACCGAGGTGATGACGACGTAACGCAGGTTCATGGCTTTGACGGATTCTGCGAGGTTTTTCGGCTCGTCGGGGTCGAGCATATTCGGACGGCCGTGTCCCACGTCGCAGAACGGGCAGCGGCGGGTGCAGATGTCGCCCATAATCATGAAGGTCGCCGTGCCTTTGCTGAAGCATTCGCCGATGTTGGGGCAGGAGGCTTCCTCGCAAACGGTGTGCATCTTTTGTTCGCGCAAAATGTCTTTGATTTCAAAGAATTTGCGCGATGGGAGTTTGGCGCGTATCCATTCGGGCTTTTTCAGTTTTTCCTGAAGGGGGACGACTTTGATGGGGATGCGGGCGGTTTTGTCCGCGCCTCTGAGTTTGATGCCGCGTTTGGGGTCGTCGGTTTTGATTTCACTCATTGTTGTCTGCTTTCGGTGTGAGTTGTGTTTCAAGGTGTGCGGTGAGTTTGGAGGCGACTTCGTCCGGCGCGGGGCAGGGTTGGACAAAATCCGCGATTTGCGTCATTTCCATACCGGCGTAGCCGCAGGGGTTGATTTGGGTAAACGGGCTTAAATCCATATTGACGTTGAGTGCGAGTCCGTGATAGACGGAACCGTTTTTGATACGCAGCCCCAGTGAGGCGATTTTGCGTTCGCCGACGTAAATGCCGGGGCGTTTGGGATCTGCCGCCGCTTCGATGCCGTATTCCGCCAATGTGGCGATGATGCTGTTTTCAAGCGCGGAAACGATGTTGCGGACGCTGGTTTTGCGCCGTTTGAAATCAATCATCGTATAAACGACCAATTGCCCGGGCCCGTGATAGGTAATCTGCCCGCCCCGGTCGATTTGGACGACGGGGATGTCGTCCCTAATCAGCAGGTGCTCGGGTTTTCCCGCCAGTCCTTGCGTAAAGACGGGCGGGTGTTCGACGACCCACAATTCGTCTTCGGTGTCTGCATTCCGTCCGGCATTAAAGGTTTTCATCGCTTCAAAAGTCGGCAGATATTCGACCAAACCTTTGTGTATGATTTTCATCTCAAAGTACCACTTTGACCAGTTCGTGCGAAGTCAGCGCGCGGTAGATGTTGTCCAATTGTTCTTGGTTTTCAACCTTTACCTGAACGGTGGCACCGGTATAGTTGCCTTTGCTGCTCGGACGCGTGGTGATGTGGTGCGCCTGCGTGTCGGGGGCGTGAAGGCGGACGGTGTCCAATACCGCCTGCTCGAACTCGGGATGCACCGCGCCCATCACTTTCAATGGGAAGGCGCAGGGAAATTCGATGAGGGATGCTTTGTTTTTTTGTTCGGTCATGATGTGCTGCCTTATCGTGTACGGTATGCCGTCTGAAGGCGGGTTTGCCTTTCAGAGGGCATCGGATGTGCAGTATTTTAGCCTAAACCACGATAACAGGCTATCGGGAAGGCGGAGGCTTTTTTGACGGCGCGGCGGTTCTGCTATACTGGCGCGCAATATTATTTTCGGAAGGGTGGATTTTATGTATCGGAGAAAAGGACGGGGCATCAAGCCGTGGATGGGTGCCGGCGCGGCGTTTGCCGCCTTGGTCTGGCTGGTTTACGCGCTCGGCGATACTTTGACTCCGTTTGCGGTTGCGGCGGTGCTGGCGTATGTGTTGGACCCTTTGGTCGAATGGTTGCAGAAAAAGGGTTTGAACCGTGCATCCGCTTCGATGTCTGTGATGGTGTTTTCCTTGATTTTGTTGTTGGCATTATTGTTGATTATTGTCCCTATGCTGGTCGGGCAGTTCAATAATTTGGCATCTCGCCTGCCCCAATTAATCGGTTTTATACAGAACACGCTGCTGCCGTGGTTGAAAAATACAATCGGCGGATATGTGGAAATCGATCAGGCATCTATTATTGCGTGGTTTCAGGCGCATACGGGCGAGTTGAGCAACGCGCTTAAGGCGTGGTTTCCCGTTTTGATGAAACAGGGCGGCAATATTGTCAGCAGTATCGGCAACCTGCTGCTGCCGCCCTTGCTGCTTTACTATTTCCTGCTGGATTGGCAGCGGTGGTCGTGCGGCATCGCCAAACTGGTTCCGAGGCGTTTTGCCGGTGCTTATACGCGCATTACGGGTAATTTGAACGAGGTATTGGGCGAATTTTTGCGCGGTCAGCTTCTGGTGATGCTGATTATGGGCTTGGTTTACGGTTTGGGATTGATGCTAGTCGGACTGGATTCGGGATTTGCCATCGGTATGGTTGCCGGTATTTTGGTGTTTGTCCCCTATTTGGGTGCGTTTACGGGATTGCTGCTTGCCACTGTTGCAGCCTTGCTCCAGTTCGGTTCGTGGAACGGAATCTTGGCTGTTTGGGCGGTTTTTGCCGTCGGTCAGTTTCTCGAAAGTTTTTTCATTACGCCGAAAATTGTAGGAGACCGTATCGGCCTGTCGCCGTTTTGGGTTATCTTTTCGCTGATGGCGTTCGGAGAGCTGATGGGCTTTGTCGGAATGTTGGCCGGATTGCCTTTGGCCGCCGTAACCTTGGTCTTGCTTCGCGAGGGCGCGCAGAAATATTTTGCCGGCAGTTTTTACCGGGGCAGGTAGACGGTTCCGAAACATATTTGAAGCGGAATACAACCCTGTTCGGGTTTAAATAAAAATACCGTCTGAAACCCGAAAACAGAGCTTCAGACGGTATTTTCATCACGGCTTATTTGGCGGTTTTGCTGCTGTCGATAATTTTCATGCCGGCAGAAATCAGGCTGCCGATGTCGGCAACATTGGCGGGCATAATCAGCGTATTGCTTTCTTTGGCAAGATTGTTGAACGCGGCTACGTATTGTTCCGCAATCTTCAGATTGACCGCATCCGCCCCGCCTTGGGTTTGAAGGGCGGCGGCAATTTGACGGATGGCTTCGGCATTGGCTTCGGCAACAAGGCGCAGGGATTCCGCTTCGCCTTTGGCGCGGTTGATGCGGGCGATTTTCTCGGCATTGGACGCATTGACCGCAGCCTGAGCCTCGCCTTCGGATTGTTGGATTTCGGCTTCACGCTGACCACTGGCAAGGTTGATTTGTTCGATTTTACGGCCTTCGGATTCGGCAATACGGGCGCGTTTTTCGCGTTCGGCGGTAATTTGTGCCTGCATTGCGCGAAGGATTTCTTGCGGCGGAACCAAATCCTTGATTTCGTAACGGAGGACTTTCACACCCCAAGCCCCGGCGGCTTCATCGAGGGCGGAGACGACGGTACTGTTGATTTCGTCGCGTTCTTCAAACGTTTTGTCCAACTCCATACGCCCGATAACGGAACGCAGCGTCGTTTGGGCAAGCTGGGTAATTGCCATAATGTAGTTGCTCGAACCGTATGAGGCGAGTTTGGGATCGGTTACTTGGAAATAGATGATGCCGTCAACAGTCAATTGCGTATTATCGCGCGTGATGCAGACCTGGCTGGGTACGTCTAAAGGGATTTCTTTCAGCGAATGGCGGTAGGCGACGCGGTCGATAAAGGGAATCAAAATATTCAAACCGGCCGTCAGGGCGCGATGGAAACGCCCGAGCCTTTCGACAACGTGGACTTCCTGCTGGGGGATGACGACAAAGGATTTGAAGCCGAAAACGGCGACGGCTGCCAACAAGATAATGAAAAATTCCATAATTCCTCCGAGTGTTAAGGGTTTGCGATGATAAGAAGGTTACCTTCTTTGCGGACGATGAGGGCGCGCGTTCCCGGTTCAAACACTTCCTGCCCCGTATTTTGCGCCTGCCAGTGCGTACCGCGATAAAAAACTTCGTAACGGTTGCCGCCTGTGTATCGGAGGATTTCGGCATATTTTCCGGTATCCAAATCCTGATATGAATCCGTTTCAACTTTTCCCACGGCGGTTTTGGCATGTACGAACCAAATGCCCAGCGCGGAAAGCAGTGCGGCGGTCAAGACGGCGGCAGGCGTGCTGCCAGTCAGCCCGTAGGCAATGCCCGAACCCGCCAAAGCCGCGCTGACAACCAAAAGATAAACCGTTCCCGTCAATAATTCGATGATTAAGACGGCAACAGCGGCAACAAACCATACAGTCATACATTTCCCCACAAAGCGCGTCGTTTGACAAAATAACGCAATATCAGCAGTATAGCCGAATTTGAAAGGATAGGGCAGATATGGACACTTGGCACGATGCACTCGGCGGCGAAAAACAGCAGCCGTATTTTCAGGAAATTTTAAATGCGGTCAGGCAGGAACGTTTGTCGGGGCAAATTATCTATCCGCCGGAGGCCGATGTGTTCAACGCATTCCGGCTGACAGCGTTCGACCGGGTCAAAGTCGTCATTCTCGGACAAGATCCGTATCACGGGGTAGGGCAGGCGCACGGTTTGGCATTTTCCGTCCGGCAGGGTGTCCGCATACCGCCGTCTTTACTCAATATTTACAAAGAATTGGAAACCGACATCGAAGGCTTTTCCATTCCCGCGCACGGCTGCCTGACAGCGTGGGCGGAGCAGGGCATATTGCTTCTGAACACGGTTTTGACGGTGCGTGCAGGACAGGCGCATTCGCACGCCCTTTTAGGCTGGGAACGCTTTACCGATACCGTCATCAGGCAGCTTGCGACACACCGCAAGCACCTTGTCTTCATGTTGTGGGGTGGGTATGCACAACAAAAAGGGAGGCTGATAGACAGTCAAAATCATTTGATACTGACCGCGCCTCATCCGTCTCCTCTGTCGGCATATCGCGGTTTTTTTGGCTGCCGCCATTTTTCACAGGCAAACAGCTATTTGAGTCAACACGGTATCGAACCGATAAACTGGAAGCTATGAATGCCGTATTCAAGCGTCAAAGTTTGCGTGTCAGGTTCATTTGGCGGAATTCGAACAGCTCTTGATGCAATGATCGTGTTTTAAGGTTTCCTGCAATACCGCTTGTAAAGCTGCGACTGCCGCAAAGCCATAGGCTGCGGGCTTCACTATTCCGAACGCTTTGTGCAAAAGAAGCAACATCATGAAATTCAAGCAATTTATTCTTGCCACTGTTTTGGGCGCGACAGCCTTTTCCGCTTGGGCGGACGATTCATACCAACATATCCGTGCAGTCAGAATCCTGCTGCTGATATTGTCTGTTTGGTGCGTAGGGTAGGGAATCCGCCAACGTAAAAACCGCCCCGCCAACACCGCCGTCACCAAATTGGGCATTGGGCGTATGCCCTGATGCTCGCTGTTCCGCCGCAGGCATTGCCCGTCAAATCGGCAATGGCGGAGGAATTCACGGCACGCTGGCATTTTCATTGCTGTTTTTGTCGCTGGGACATATTGGAATGGTTGCCTACCACCACATCAAAGGCGAATCCGTTCTGCCTCTGTTCTTGCTTATCTAGGTTATTGCAAAATATGAGTTTGAAAGATGGATATTTTTGTTTGCTTTTTTATTTGTTCTGATTAAATTTTTTAAGTGTCTGAGTTTTGAATGAGATTGTAAAAATATCTATTCAATCCATTATAAATTTAACATAATATACATTATGCGAACTATCGGAAACAGTTGTACGTGTAGCCGGTATTGGGGAATACGTTGACCTTCAATACGATTACAGGCAGCCGACACACAGGATATGCCGCCCATACTTTTTTAATCCAAAACATTATATCAACGGGCGCAAACAGTAAATCGCCCAACTTATCCCAAAAATTCTCCTGCTTTTTCATCATTTCTTCTGTCAAATCCTTGGAACGGTCGATTTGAAAACACGGCCTTACATACGTCCCAATTCTCTTTGCAGTGCTTGGATATTTTGCTGTCTGTCCAAAACATTGCTTTGCAATGCGTTGATTTTTTGATGGTTGATGTTGCCGCCTTTTGCCAGACGTGCTTGTGATAACATTTTTTGGGCTTCAGTCAGGGCTTTGCGTTCATTGCTTAATTCTGCTTCGAGAATGGAGCGTCTGCTGTTATTTACAGGTGCTTGTTGAGGCGGCGTATTGGATTTTGCCGGCTTGGATACTGTTTTGACCGGGGCTTTATATTTGACAGCCTGTCCGCCGTTTGACGGTGATGGTGCCGGTTCGGGAGTTTGGGGCAGGATATAGCGTTCGCTGCTGTAGTTGCCGATTGGGGGCAAATCGGTTGAGTGGCAGCTTTTAGACGGCTTGGTGGTGTAAACGGTTTCTCCGTTGATTGTGCAGGTATAGATTTTGGCCGCATTCGCACCCAATGGGCTTGAAATCAGGGAAAGGTTGATTAGGATTAAGGGGAGTTTTGATTTCATAATGTGTTTGATATTCGGATAATAATTTGATTTTTTGAGGATTTTTTGTAAGGTTTTCTTGGCGTTTTATGGGCTTTTCTTTTCGGTTGTTTATTTTTGATTTTCCTTCGGGGCTTTGGCAGCCTGTCTGTTCTTTTTCCCGGCATGTTTTTTGTTTTTCTTTTTGTTTCCTGTGTGTATTTTGGCTTCTTGACTAAGTTTTTTAATTTTCAGGCGGTATCCGCCTCCCTGATGGCTGCTGATTTTAGGTAAATCAGCATCGGCACACGATCCTGACGGGTCTGATGTATATACGCTTTTGCCATTTGAGTTGCAATGGTATATGGAGGCTTGCGCCGCCGCGCCGGAAAGGGACAGGAGACCCAAGGCGGCAAAAAGTCTGATGTTTATACCGGTAAAGTAAAAAGGCGGTGGTAACGTCCGAATTATACCGTTATTGGCAGGCAAAGATAAGCACCCTGCCCGCGCTTCTTTATCGCTCGGCAAACTGTTTCTCGATTTCAGTTTCAATCCGTTCCAATTCTTCTTGACAAGCCAGCCAAGTTTCTTCGATTTGGGCAAGCTGTGTTTTGACTTTTGCCAGCTCGGATAAGGTATTTTGCAATTTTTCTTTGTTTGCTTCAAGGTAAGCGTCTTCTTGTGTTAAAAATGCTTCGCATCCCGTCTGAATTTCAGAAAGCTGCACCATTTCTTTTTCGGCTTTGTCGATTTTCTGTTGTATCGGCTTACTGCGTCGGGCTTTTTCTTGACGGATTTGCGCTTCGATACGCTTGGTATCCTTGCGGTTTTGGCTTTGAGTGGAAGCGGCTGGCGCGGTTGCGGCGTTTTCCTGTGCCAAGCGCCATTGGCGGTAATCGTTCAAATCGCCGTCAAAGTTTTTCAGACGACCTTTGTCTATCAAGAGGAAACTGTCGGTCGTGGCTTCAAGCAGGCTGCGGTCGTGCGATACGACGATTAATGCACCTTGGAAACTTTGCAACGCGAGCGTTAAGGCGTGGCGCATATCCAAATCCAGATGGTTGGTCGGTTCGTCAAGCAGCAGCAGGTTCGGCTTTTGCCAGATAATCATGGCAAGGGCAAGGCGGGCTTTTTCTCCGCCGGAAAAAGGTTCGGTTTTCTGTAACGCCATATCACCAACAAAATCGAAGCCGCCGAGGAAATTTCGGATTTCTTGTTCGCGTACTTCGGGAGAAAGCTGCTGTATATGCCAAACAGGGCTTTGGTCGGCGCGGATGGTGTCAAGCTGGTGTTGGGCGAAATAGCCGATATTAAGTTTTTCGGAATGGACGATGCTGCCGGAGAGTAAATCGATTTTTCCTGCCAAAGCTTTGATAAACGTAGATTTACCGCTGCCGTTGACACCCAATAGCCCGTAGCGTGCGCCGCTTTCCAGCGACAGGGTAATGTCATGCAGGACGGTTTTACCTTCGTAACCCAAATCAGCGTGCTCCAGCTTCAGCAAAGGATTGGGCAGATGGTCGGGATTGTAAAACTCAAAGGAAAACTCGCTGTCCAGATGTGCGGGAGCGATGCGTTCGAGCTTCGCCAACGCCTTCATGCGGCTTTGAGCTTGAACGGCTTTAGTGGCTTTGGCTTTGAAGCGGTCGATAAAGGATTGCAGATGTTTGATTTGCGCCTGCTGTTTGACATATGCGGCTTGTTGTTGCGCCAGACGCTGCGCGCGTTCGGTTTGGTAAAAATCGTAATTGCCGCTGTATTGCGTGAGCTTTTGCTGCGACAATTCAATGGTTTGGGTGGTGGCCGCATTGAGGAAATCACGGTCGTGGGAAATGATGATTTGCGTGCAGGGTAAAGAGGCAAGGTGGTTTTCCAACCACAAGACAGTTTCCAAATCCAAATGGTTGGTCGGTTCGTCAAGCAAGAGCAAATCAGCGCGGCAAATCAGGGCTTGCGCAAGATTCAGGCGCATACGCCAGCCTCCGGAAAAGGATTTGACGGGACGGCTGTGTTCTTCTTGCGAAAAACCCAGCCCGTTCAACAATTTTGCCGCGCGGGCCGGCGCGGTATAGGCGTCGATTTCTTCCAATTTGGCATGATATTCCGCCTGCTTCATGCCGTCATTTTGCACTTCCGCCTGCCTCAATGCCGTCTGAAAAGCCTGCAACTCGGCATCGCCCTGCAAAACGTAATCCAAAGCGGAAATATCCAAATCGGGCGTTTCTTGGGAAACGGAAGCGAGCCGCCAGTTTTTCGGAATCGAGATATCGCCGCCGTCCTGAGTGATTTCGCCCTTGATTAAGGCAAACAGGCTGGATTTGCCCGTCCCGTTCTTACCGATCAAACCGACGCGCTGACCGGGATTGACGGCAGCGGAAGCCTTGTCGAGCAGGACTTTCAAACCGCGTTGCAGGGTGAGGTTTTTGATTTCAATCATAACGGAAACATCGTCGGGCGGGAAAAGCCCGTATTTTACCTGAAAGTCAGTGCCGATGCCGTCTGAAACGGGAAATTTACGGTTGAAGCCAAGCCCAAGCCCTGCGCCCTTCCGAGTGCAGGAAAACCAATGTCCTGAATGCCGAATCGGTATTCATGCATTCCACGCTGATTCCGATTCGGGAAAAATCCGCCATGATTTTGGGATGGATAAACTCCTGAGCCGCGCCCGTCCCGATAATCAATATTTCCGGATAGTCAACAGGTTTGATGTCGGACAACAGGTTTTCCGGAGTCAGGTCGGACAAGGTTCGGCATTGCGGCAGGCAGACCGAATCCTTATGTACAAGCACGGGTTTATGGAAACTTTGCCCCGCCAGCCGGATTCCGCCCGCGCCGCATTCATATTCTGCAAACTGTCCGTCTATCGGATTTTCTTCAAACAACATTTTTTACCCCGTTGCTGCATCATCTGCACCGAAAGGGGTGCAAAATCAGGCGAATTAATGTAGGATTGGCAGATTTCATCTGACGCGCCTGCCGATTTCAGACGGCATTTGATTCAAAGTGCGGCACAATTATACCGGCAGCGGATATTTTCGTCTTTCAATATTTACATTTCAGTCGGCTTACAAGGAGACACAATGAAGCCAGTAAACATCGGTCTTTTAGGCTTAGGTACGGTCGGCGGCGGTGCGGCTGCCGTGTTGCGGGACAACGCAGAGGAAATTTCCCGCCGCTTGGGGCGCGAAATCCGTATTTCTGCCATGTGCGACTTAAGCGAAGAAAAAGCCCGCCAAATCTGCCCGTCCGCCGCCTTTGTCAAAGATCCGTTCGAACTGGTCGCGCGTAAAGACGTCGATGTCGTCGTCGAATTGTTCGGCGGCACGGGCATTGCCAAAGAAGCGGTGTTGAAAGCCATTGAAAACGGCAAACACATCGTTACCGCCAACAAAAAACTGCTCGCCGAATACGGCAACGAAATCTTCCCGCTGGCGGAAAAACAAAACGTCATCGTCCAATTTGAAGCGGCAGTAGCGGGCGGTATCCCAATCATCAAAGCCCTGCGCGAAGGTTTGGCGGCAAACAGGATTAAATCCATCGCCGGCATTATTAACGGCACCAGCAACTTCATCCTCTCCGAAATGCGCGAAAAAGGCAGCGCGTTTGCCGACGTATTGAAAGAAGCGCAGGCATTGGGTTATGCCGAAGCCGACCCGACCTTCGACATCGAAGGCAACGACGCAGGCCATAAAATCACCATCATGAGCGCGCTGGCATTCGGTACGCCGATGAACTTCTCCGCCTGCTATCTCGAAGGCATCAGCAAACTCGACAGCCGCGACATCAAATACGCCGAAGAACTCGGCTACCGCATCAAACTGTTGGGCGTCACCCGCAAAACCGGCAAAGGCATCGAATTGCGCGTCCATCCGACCCTGATTCCCGAAAGCCGCCTCTTGGCAAACGTCGACGGCGTGATGAACGCCGTGCGCGTCAACGCCGATATGGTCGGCGAAACCTTATATTACGGCGCGGGCGCGGGCGCATTGCCGACCGCTTCCGCCGTGGTTGCCGATATCATCGACATCGCCCGCCTGGTTGAAGCCGACACCGCCCACCGCGTACCGCATCTGGCGTTCCAACCCGCCCAAGTCCAAGCGCAAACCATCCTGCCTATGGACGAAATTACCAGCAGCTACTACCTGCGCGTCCAAGCCAAAGACGAACCGGGCACGCTGGGGCAAATCGCCGCGCTGTTGGCACAAGAAAACGTGTCCATCGAAGCCTTAATCCAAAAAGGCGTTATCGATCAGACCACTGCCGAAATCGTGATTCTGACCCACAGCACGGTCGAAAAACACATCAAGTCGGCAATCGCAGCCATCGAAGCACTGGATTGTGTGGAAAAACCGATTACCATGATCCGCATGGAAAGCCTGCATGACTGAGCCGAAACACGAAACGCCGACGGAAGAGCAGGTTGCCGCGCGCAAAAAAGCAAAAGCCAAAATCCGCACCATCCGCATTTGGGCGTGGGTCATTTTGGCGTTGCTCGCTTCAACCGCCCTGCTCTCCCAATGCGCGATGTCCAAACCGCAGGCAAAACAGAAAATTGTCGAGTCTTGCATGAAAAATATTCCGTTTGCTGAAAAATGGCAGAACGATTTGAAAGCGCGCGGCTTGGATGCGGACAATACCCGTCTCGCCGTCGACTACTGCAAATGTATGTGGGAGCAGCCTTTGGACGGATTGAGCGAGAAACAGATCAGCTCCTTCGGCAAACTCGGTGCACAAGAACAGCTTGACCTGCTCGGCGGCGCAAACGCGTTTGAAACTCGAGACAAACAATGTGTCGCGGATTTGAAAGCCGATTGAACCTCAGGTCTGGAATGCCGTCTGAACGCGGGGAAAAGCGTTTCAGATGGCATTTTTCCATCCGGGTTTGACGGGCAGCCCTTCATCCGAATCCGACGGGCAAACCCCTATCCTGATTCGGCGGGGAAAACAAAAAGCCGATTCTTCAAGGAATCGGCTTTTGCTGAAAAACAGTTTACAGTGCGTCTTTCAATGCTTTACCTGCACGGAATTTAAGCGTTTTGGCGGCGGCAATGGTCAGAGGCTCGCCGGTTTTGGGGTTGCGGCCTTGGCGTTCCGCACGTTCGCCGACGTAGAAAGTACCGAAACCGACCAGAGTAACGGTGTCGCCTTGTTTCAGGGCGTTGGTTACTGCGTTGGTAGTGGCATCCAAAGCTTTTTGTGCGGCGGCTTTGGAAATATCGGCTTCTTGAGCAATCGCTTCGATCAATTCAGACTTGTTCACAATCAGTCCCTTCCTGTCTTAAAAAATGATGAAATGCCCGAATACTCGGGGTTTGTACTGCTTGAGCAACTTTCGCTTTATAGCAATTCTGAAATTGCCGTGTCAAGCAAAAAATACGGAATCGCCCTATTTTACAGGCTTTCAGGACGAAACCGCATTTTTACAACACATTTCCTGCGTTTCAATGTTTGATTGCCCTGCTGCGGGGTTTCGGTTTTGAAGCGGATTCCGCCGCCGCTTCCGCGGCAGAAGGTTCTGCCCAAGACTCAGGCCGGCTTTCCAAACCCAAAGCCAATACCTCGTCTATCCATTTGACCGGATGGATGGTTAATCCGGTTTTCACGTTTTCAGGGATTTCTTCCAAGTCTTTGACATTGTCTTTCGGAATCAGGACGTGTTTGATGCCGCCGCGAAGCGCAGCCAACAGTTTTTCCTTCAGACCGCCGATCGGCAGGACTTCGCCGCGCAGGGTAATTTCGCCCGTCATGGCAACATCGGCACGCACCGGAATTTTGGTAAAGGCGGACACCATCGCCAAAGTCATAGCAATGCCTGCGCTCGGACCGTCTTTCGGCGTTGCACCTTCGGGAACATGGACATGAATGTCTTTTTTCTCGTAAAAATCAGGAGCCAAACCTACTGATTCCGCACGGGAACGGACAACAGACCATGCAGCGGATACAGATTCCTTCATCACATCGCCCAACTGGCCGGTACACTGGATCATGCCTTTACCCGGTAATGCTGCGGCTTCGACAGTCAGCAATTCGCCGCCGACTTCCGTCCAAGCCAAACCGGTAACCTGTCCGATGCGGTTTTCACTTTCGGCAACGCCGTAATCGAAGCGGCGCACGCCCAAGTAGTCATGTAGGTTTTTCTCATTGACTTTAACCGCCCTAGGCTTGGCTTTGCTGGTTTTCTTGGTTTCAGACAACCTCTTCTTATCTTCGTTCAAGGTAATCTGCATCACCACCTTACGGCAGATTTTGGCAATTTCGCGGTCGAGCGAACGCACGCCCGCCTCTCGGGTGTAATAACGGATAATATCGCGTACCGCGCTTTCTTCGACCACCAATTCGCCTTCTTTCACGCCGTTGCGTTTCATTTGCTTCGGTACGAGATACTGCATCGCGATATTGATTTTCTCGTCTTCGGTATAGCCGGACAGACGGATGATTTCCATACGGTCAAGCAGCGGGGTCGGGATATTCAGGCTGTTTGAAGTCGCAATAAACATCACGTCGCTCAAATCGTAATCCACTTCGGCATAATGATCGGCGAACTTGTTGTTTTGTTCGTGATCGAGCACTTCAAGCAACGCGCTGGCGGGATCGCCCCGAAAGTCGCTGCCCAATTTGTCGATTTCGTCGAGCAGGAACAACGGGTTTCTTACGCCTGCTTTTGCCATATTCTGCAAAATCTTGCCGGGCATAGAGCCGATATAGGTACGGCGGTGCCCGCGGATTTCGCTTTCGTCGCGCACGCCGCCCAAGGCCATACGGACATATTTCCGCCCCGTTGCTTTGGCGATGGATTCGCCCAAAGAGGTTTTGCCCACGCCCGGAGGGCCGACCAAACACAGAATCGGACCTTTGAGCTTGTCCATACGTTTTTGGACGGCGAGGTATTCCAAAATCCGTTCTTTGACTTTTTCCAGGCCGTAGTGGTCGGCATCCAGCACCAGTCCGGCTTTGGCGATGTCTTTGCTGACGCGGGATTTTTTCTTCCACGGCAGTCCGAGCAGGGTGTCGATGTAGTTGCGTACGACGGTGGATTCGGCAGACATCGGCGGCATCATTTTGAGTTTTTTCAGTTCGGACAGGCATTTTTCTTCCGCTTCTTTGGTCATACCCGCCTTTTTGATGCCTGCCTCCAAGGCATCCAGTTCGCCGTTTTCGTCTTCTTCGCCCAATTCTTTGTGTATCGCTTTAATCTGTTCGTTCAGATAATATTCGCGTTGGGATTTTTCCATTTGGCGTTTGACGCGTCCGCGTATGCGTTTTTCGGCCTGCATAATGTCGAGTTCGGATTCCAGCTTTGCCAGCAGGAATTCCATCCGTTTGCCGATTTCGGGAATCTCCAAAATCTGTTGGCGTTGCGCCAGTTTCAACTGCAAATGCGCTGCGACCGTATCGGTTAGCCGGCTGTTTTCGGCAATGCCGTTGATGCTGCCGATAATTTCGGCAGGGATTTTTTTATTGAGTTTGGCGTATTGTTCAAACTGCGCCAACAGGGTGCGGCGCACGGCTTCGAGGTCGGTATTGCCGCCCGTGTCTTCTTCCACGACCGCCTCTATATGAGAAACGAACAGCCCGCCCGTGTCTTCGATGGTCAAAACACGTCCGCGATACAGCCCTTCGACCAGCACTTTTACCGTGCCGTCGGGCAGTTTCAACACTTGCAGGACTTGTGCGACGGTACCGGTCTGATACAGGTCGGCGGCAACCGGTTCTTCTACCGCCGCATCGGTTTGCGCCAACAGGAAAACCGGTTCCTCGCGGGTAATGGCGTTTTCCAGTGCGGCGATGGATTTCGGCCTGCCGACGAACAGCGGCAGAACCATATGCGGGTAAACGACGACATCCCGTAAAGGAAGGGTCGCCAAAGCAGCATATTCCTCAAAATGCTTTTCTTTTTGTGTCATGGATACTCTCTTGTGTCTGACAGGATACGGATTGCCGCGTAAATTGGGGTTGAAAGTATTATTTCAAGCATACGCGGTTTATTTATGGAGTTTGATGCCATGCCGTCTGAAACATTCCGGCTTCAGACGGCATGGGCTTGGAAAGACAAGGCGGGAACAAAAAAACAGTTCTGTGTTGCCGCTCCTTGCTGTACCATCCGTATGGTTTGCGGTTCTGCCGCCCTATTTTCAAAACATGACGCAGGTATCCCATGTCTTCTTTTATTTTTCCCGATAACGGGTTCGAATGGCGCAACGAAAGTCTGCAAAAGCCGCCCAAAGGTTGGTATTATGTCCGCGAAAGCGGTGCAGACGGCATTTTGAAGGCTACCTATCAAAATATTGCAACTGTCTGGCAGGGCGATTTCCACAATGCCAAACAGGTGCTTTCGGCAATGAAGAAGAAGGTCCGCAAACCTGCCGCCGTCCGTTCCGATGCAGATATCGCCGCCCTTTTCCACGCCCACCGTATGAAGCAGGCGCAACAGAGCCGTATTCTGAATATGCTTGCCGTTGAAATCCGCCCCGGTTTCGTGTTGGACAACAAACGCGCGCCCGATATACGCGCCGCTTTGCTCGACGTGTACGGAGAGGCGGACGGCAAACCGTTTTTTCTGCCGCTCAATCTGCTGCTGGGGTTTATGGGTGTGCATGAGTGGCATAAGAAAGATACTACTTTAATTGACAACAGCATCTTTACAATTCATTTTCAACCCATTGAATTTCAATATTTGAAAATTCACCGGATTTCAGACGCGGCAAAGCAGGCATTTAAAAAATGCCTTTTTTCCTTTCGGGATTTACGCCGATTTGTAACGCGATGGATCGTAATCTCCGCCTTTCTTATGTACGTGATACGCAATAACGGCGAGTTTACGCATCAATGCTGCGATGATGACTTTTTTAGGCTTCTTCTTTTCTTCCAGCCTTTTGATGAAGTCGGGAAATGCCCTTATCCGGTATGCGACCATGGCCGGCATAAACAAGACGGCGCGTAATTTCCTGTTGCCAAACTTGGTCAGTTTGCCTTTTCCCCTTACGCTTGTCCCGGATTCTTTTTGTTGCGGGCTTAAGCCTGCGAACGCTGCAAATTTGTTTGATGTTTCAAATTTCGAAGATGTTAGATGATGAAACAATACGGCTGCGGTCATTCTGCCTATTGCCGGTATGGTTTCAAGACGCTTCACGCCTTCCTTGCAGTTAGGCTTCTCCGTCTGCTCTTTTATCTTCTCCTTTAAAACTTCAAGCTGTTCATTCATGGCTTTGATGATTTGCGCATATGCTTTGGCCGCTTCTTCATCTTTTGCCGCGTGATGACGGTTTTTCATTGCCGCGCATTCGCTTTTGATTTGCGCGTATGCTGCGATCATCCGTGAAAGCCTGTATTGCTCGTCCGTAGGCTTCTGCCTCTTTACAAGCTCGCTTTCCTGCGCCGACCGGCAATACTGCGCTATCAGCTTTGCATCCTGTTTGTCTGTTTTGGTTCGCTTGAACCTGCTTTCTGCATACTTGCTTATTTTCAGCGGGTTCACTACGTAAACGCTGTAATACTGCGCGAAGTAGTCGGCAACTTCTTCATAATAGTTTCCCGTTGCCTCCATACAGATATGCAGATTCTGACATCCCAAGCTTTTCAACCGGTCCGAAAACTGATTTAAACCTTTTGAATCGTTGTCAAACTTTGCCGAATATTCGGCATTGCCGACAATGGCCGTTGCGTCAAATGTCAGCTTGGATATGTCCAATCCTACAGTGTTACGCAATATATAAGGGGTTGCCGTTCCGCAGTTGGGCGGCAGCATACACGTTCCTTTCGGCGTATTCTCGCCGTTGCGCGGCGAATATCTCGACCTGCTTGCCCATGCGCCGTCAACGGGTTTTCAGACGGCATTCGATATCGGGACGGGCTCGGGCGTACTTGCCGCCATTTTGGCGAAACAGGGCATTCCTTCCGTCATCGGCACGGATACCAATCCGAGGGCGGTTGCCTGCGCCCGTGCCAATATTGCCCGTTTGGGTTTTGAAAAACAGGTTGAAATCCGCGAAACCGATTTATTTCCCGAAGGGTTTGCCGACCTGATTGTCTGCAATCCGCCCCGGCTTCCCGCCAAGCCGACTTCCGCCGTCGAATCCGCGTTATACGACCCCGAATCTGCGATGCTGGCTGCGTTTTTGCGTGATGCGCCAAACATCTGAATCCCGACGGAGAAATCCGTCTTATCATTTCCGACCTCGCCGTGCATTTGGGGCTGCGGTCTGCCGACTTTTTGGAAAAGGCATTTATCCGGGCGGGTTTGCGTGTTGAGGATGTTTTGAAAACCAAACCGGTTCACAAAAAAGCTGCCGATTCGAACGATCCGCTGGCTTTTGCCCGAAACAGGGAAACTACTTTCCTGTGCCGTTTGAAAAAGGCATAAGGGGCGGTGGCGTGCTTCCGACGGTAGGCATCGGAACGCCCGCGCCGCCGGCACGGCATCATTCGGGCGGATTATTCTTGTGAAAATACCCGCTCAAGCATACTGTCCAACGCCGTCTGACGGACTTTGACGGTGTTTACCGCCTGACAAAATGTCTTTTTGCCGCCGAAAAATACGAATTTTTCCCTGGCGCGGGTAATAGCGGTATATAACAGCTCCTTACTCAATCCGGACAATGCATCGTCCCCTTCGTCCGAAGGTGCGTCGGAAGGCGGCAGCAGCCAGACTTCCCGATATTCCGAACCTTGGCTTTTGTGGACGGTCATGGCGAATGCGGGTTCAAATTCGGGCAGGCAGCTTACCGCTACCTTTTTAAATCCGTCCGCATCGGCAAAATAGGCGGCAAGGCTGCCCTGCCGTCCGACATCTTCCATAATCAGTCCGATGTCGCCGTTGAACAGCTCAAGCGCGTAGTCGTTCTGTCTGATCATAATCGGCTCTCCGGCGAAATAGGCCAAATGTTCCGGTATGTTCATTTTGCGGCGTACATAGCTGCAATAGGCTTCGTTGAAGTCTTCCGCATCCTGCCGCCAAGCTGCCAGAACCACGATATCCGAGATGCCTGCGTATGCGGCTTCGATATTGCCGTCTTTTACCGCCTGCCAATAGGCTTTGTGCGCCCGGTACAACCTTTCGACCCGAGCATTCGGACTGCATTCCGAATGTTCCAGTTCGTCCGGAAACCGGTCAAACAATGCCCACGCCCCTTCATCGCCCGATACGGCGGCACGGGCAAGGCAGCCGATGCCGCTGTTGTCGCCGAAGCGGTGGCTGAACGACAGATGGGCGGTGTTTTGCGCCAACACGGGCGGATTTGCGCTGACGCTGAAACCGTGTTCCGGAAGGAAACCGGCCAGCCTTTGGTGCGTTTCTCCGTCCAAAACGGTTTTTTGCGACAAAACGGACAGCACCGCCCCGATTCCGACGGACGGGAGCTGGTTTTCATCGCCCAGCAGAATCACGCGCGCGCCGGTTTTGACCGCTTTCAAAAGTTGCAGCATCAATGCGGTATCCAACATGGAGGCTTCATCGACAATCAGCACGTCGAACGGCAGCGGACGGATATGGTCGAACGCCGCCTGCATTTTGGGCGGGCTCAGCTTAAGCAGTCGGTGGACGGTTTGCCCTTCCAGTTTGAGCAAATGGCGGCGGACGGCCTCCGGCGCGTCAAAACCGTTGATTGCACGGTGCAGTGCGCGCGCCATATGTGCCGCCGCTTTGCCCGTCGGTGCGGCAAGCGCGATATGGGGAAGATTTTCGTTTTCACCGCAAATCAGTGCCAGCAGTTTGGCAACCGTTGTCGTTTTGCCCGTTCCCGGCCCTCCGGTAATCACCATAAAAAACTGCAACAGTGCCAAGGCGGCCGCATCGCGCTGTCCTTCGCTTCCCGCGCCTTGAAACCATTTTGCGAGGTTTTGCCGCGCGCCTGCCGCGTCGGGGGCGGACGTGCCGGCTGCCGCCAAGCGTTTTATTTCGGCAGCCAAATCGTATTCCAACTGCCACATCCTGCCCAAAAACAGCCTTCTGCCTTCCAAAATCAAAGGCGCGGCGGATGTTCCGACCACGGGTGCGAGTGCCGACAGCGCGTCAGCCTCGTCCCCGCTCAAACGGATAAACGAATGACCGTTTTGCAATGCCTGAAACAGGCGTTCGGTACAGTTTGCAAGCACTTCGTTGCCCGAACCCGCATAGCGTTCCAAAAAACGGATTGCCGCCCTTGCCGCCGCTTGGGCAAATTCATCTGTCTGCAGTTCCATCGTATTCCTTGTCGAAATGCCGTCTGAAGGCACGGGGCTTCAGACGGTGCGTGTTGTTTCGGCTGTTTAGGCGTTTGCGCCCTGTCTGGGGTGCAGGCTGCCGTCTTTCATGACCATCACGCGCTCGAAGCGGCCGGCGAGTTCGTCGTCGTGCGTTACGACCACCAGCCCCGTTCCCAATTCCGTTTTCAGTTCCAGCATCATATCCAAAACATTCCTTGCGTTTGCCCGGTCGAGGTTACCGGTCGGTTCGTCGGCAAGCAGGCATTTGGGTTGCGTAACCAAGGCGCGCGCAATGGCGGCACGCTGGCGTTCGCCGCCGGACAATTCGCCCGCACGGTGCGTCGAACGGTGTTTCAGTCCGACCTTGTCGAGCATCGCCATTGCCGTTTCTACCGCCTCTTTACGGCTTTTTTTGCCGATCAGAAGCGGCATCATCACGTTTTCCAGTGCCGAAAATTCAGGCAGAAGATGATGGAACTGGTACACGAAACCGAGATGGCGGTTGCGCAAATCGCCCAAACGCCGCTGGTTTAAGGCACGCAAATCCTCGCCCATCAGCAGCACCCTGCCTTCAGACGGCATATCCAGCCCGCCCAAAATATGCAGCAGCGTCGATTTGCCGCTGCCCGAAGAGCCGATGATGCCGGTGCTTTCCCCCGTGCGGATTTCCAAATCCAAGCCGTACAGCACCGGAACGTCCAAACCGCCGTCACGGTAGCGTTTGCCCACGCCTTCGCATTTCAAAATCAAATCACTCATAACGCAAAGCCTCCGCCGGTTGGGTTTTTGACGCGCGCCAGCTCGGGTACAGTGTCGCCACGAAAGACAGCCCCAAGGAAATGCAGGCAATCAGGGCAACGTCGCCCATATCGACATCACTGGGCAGGTAGTCGATAAAATAAACCTGCGAATTGATGAGGTGGACACCGAGCAGGTTTTCAAAAAACGCCACGACCCTGCCGACGTTCCAACCCCAAAGCACGCCGCAGACCACACCCGCCAGCGTGCCGAAAAAGCCTGAAAACGCGCCCTGCACCATAAAAATCTTCATCACGCCGGCAGGGGAAAGACCCAAAGTCCGCAAAATCGCAATGTCCGCCTGCTTTTCCGTAACCGCCATCACCAAGGAAGAGACAAGGTTGAACGCCGCCACGGCGATAATCAGCGTCAGGATAATGAACATCATCCGTTTTTCCAGTTCGACCGCTTCAAAATAGCTGCGGTTGCTGTACGTCCAATCGCGCACCCAAACCGTGTCCCTTTGCGCCTCCGGAATCAGCGTTGCCGTCAAGGCGGGGGCGTTTTGCGGATCGGCAAGCTTCAGCCGCAGCCCCGCAACTTCCTTATCCAAGCGGTACAGTACGCGCGCGTCTTGGATATGCGTCATCGCCAATGAGTTGTCCACTTCGTAAACACCCGTCTTGACCAGGCCGACCACGGTAAACTGCTTCAGGCGCGGCACGACTCCGGCAGGGGTAACGTTGCCCTCCGGCGTAATTACCGTAACCTTGCCGCCGACTTCCGCCCCCAAAGCCTCCGCCAAACCGACACCGAGGATAATGTCAAACTCGCCCGGAATCAGGTCTTCAAACTTGCCTGCCGGCATTTTGTCGCCGTATTCCACCACTTTGCGCTCTTCAGACGGCAAAATGCCGCGTATCTGAACGCCCCTGATTTCGCCCGCGTTTGCCAGCAATGCCTGATTGGAAACATAGGGTGCGGCAGCCAAAATGCCTTTGCGGTTTTCGGCAAACCGAAGCAGGTTGCGCCAATCCGTATCCGTATTGTCGATATAGCCGATTTCGGCGTGCGGCGCGACATTCAGGAGCTGCCCGCGTATTTCTTTCTGAAAGCCGTTCATAACCGACAAGACGACAATCAGCGCGGTTACGCCCAAGGCGATTCCGGCAATCGAAACCATCGTGATAAACGACATAAAGCCGTTGCGCTTTTTCGCCCTGAGATACCTCAAGCCTATCCAAGCCTCTAGAGAAAACATAACGCTACCTTAAAAATGTCTGCAAACGTGCCGCCCCGGACGGCGGTTTGGGGGAGGCGGCAAAAGTTTATTGTACCGTAAAACCCCGGCAGCGTCCGAACGGCAGGCTGTGTAAATAAAGACGCGGTATGTGGCAAATTCGGAAAAACAGGACGGAAAACTTGCACAACGCGCCGAACTACCCTATCCTTCTCTTGAAACAAAACCTTTTCTTTAAGGAAAACAATGAATATCAGGAAAATCTCCGCTTTGTGTGCTGTTGCCGTTTTTACTGTTTCGACAGCCTATGCCAAAGAAATCAAAATCGATGCCAACAACACGCCTTATTCCGAAGCCGACGCGCAAAAGCTGGCGGCAACGGCAGTCGGTATGGGCGTTAAGGAACCTGTCAGCCTGAACGGCGGCAGCGGCAGCATTACCGTTTCCGGCAGCAGCGCGGCGCAGTGCGTCTTTACGGTCGGCAGCGGGGGCACTTTGCAGATTCAAGGGCTCAACTGCAAGTAAACCGCCCGAAAAAATGCCGTCTGAAGGCTTCAGACGGCATTTTGCATTGGCGGCGTTACGCCCCGCCTTCTTTAATCAGACGCCGTTCGTACACCGCCTGCGCCAGCGTTCCCGCATCGACATATTCCAATTCGCCGCCCAATGGGATGCCCTGCGACAGCCTGCTGACCTTGTAAGGCAGGTTTTTGAAAAACTCGGACAGGACATACGCTGTGGCATTGCCTTCTGCGGTAAAGGCGGTCGCGATAATGATTTCTTCGATTTCCCCGCCGTCCAGCCGTTGCGCCAGCCTGTCCAATGCGATGGCGGATACGTCCATTCCCAATGCCGTATTGATTTGCCCCATCAGGACGAAATACAGCCCGTCGTGGCAGTTTGCCGCTTCTATATTCGACACGTCGGCAGGCATATGCACCACCATCAGCCGCCGCCCGTCGCGTGTTTCATCGGCACAAATATCGCACAATCCGCCTTCGCAAAATGTATTGCACCTTGCGCAATGGCGAACCTGCCTCAATGCCGTCTGTAAGGCATCCACCAGCTCTTCAGCCTCTTTGCGCTTTTGCTGCAACAGATGGTACGCCATCCGCTGTGCCGATTTCGGCCCGACGTTGGGCAATACTTTCAGCGCACCGATCAGGCGTTGGAATGCATCCTGTTTTTTGGAATTCATCATACTCCGCCATATGGGAAAACGGTCGGAATATTCCGACCGTTATGTTGTCAACAAAAGTGTCAATTACTGACCATCGCCGTTGTCAACCGATTGTGCTCCTTTAGTCTGTTTGATTTTTCCGTTGAAATAGCGGATCAGCAGGTCGAAAATATTGGCAGACTGCTGTTGCGCCAAAGCCTGTTTCGCAGGAGGAAGCTGTGCGGCAATATCCTCCGGAGGCGTGACTGCCTGCACCTCGACAATCACGGGTGCCGGCAGACCGGTCAGTCTGACATAGGCGGGTTTGCCGTTTGCCGGTTTTGCTTTCAGCAGTTCCGCATAAGCCTCGGGCGGCATGGACTGCCTTGCCTGCTGCGCGCCCAAAACGGACACTTCCGACCATTTCACGTCAACTGCCTTGCCGCCGTTCAGTTGGGTAAGCACTTCTTTTGCCTTGTTTTCGGCAAGTTTGGCGGCTTCGGTACGGATATAGGCCTGACGCACCGCATCTTTGGCTTCTTCAAACAGTAGGTTTTTTTCTTCGCGGACTTCTTTGGCGCGGACGACCCACGCGGTTTCGCTGTTGATGGTCAGCACTTCGGAATTGTGTTTTTTCTTCAATACGTCGTCGCTGAATACGGCATTGATTAGGTTTTCGGGCATGCCGGACATTTGTGCGTCCTGCCTGCTCAGCCAAGTTTCTTGGGTTTCCACTTTCAAACCGCTGTTTTTGGCGGCTTCGGCAAGCGAGGAGGGATGATTGAACGCATCGTCGCCCAGCTTTTCTTTTGCCTTGTTGAAGTCGGCAACCGCCTTTTTCATTTTCAATTCGTTTTCGACGGCGGCTTTTTCCTGCTCGAAAGAAGGTTTGGCTTCATGTGCCGGCAAACGCGCCACGCGCTCTTCAAACGCATTTTTCACTTCCGTTTCACTGACGGTCTGCTTGTCTGCAAAATCCTTCAGATTCAAGGCGACATATTCCAATTTGACCGCCTGCGGCAGCAGATAGTCTTTTTTGTTCGCATTATAAAATTTCTGCAAATCGGCTTCAGACGCTTTGACTTGGGCGATGAACTCGTCGGGGTTGAAAGTGTGCGAACGGATGGTGCGGTTGACCTGCGTCAGCCTGATCAGCTGTTCCGCCTGCGCGTCGCCGACCAATACGCCGTTTTGGACGAGGCTTACCAAATTCTGCAAGGCAAACTGATCGCGGATTTCTTCGACAAACTGGTCTTCAGACATATGGCGTTGCGACAGGTATTGACTCAAAAGCGCGTGACTGAATTTGCCGTTTGCGTCGTGGAAATTGGGATCGTCCACAATCATCTGCTTGATTTGTTCGGAAGAAACCGAAATGCCCATCAGCTTCGCGCCCTGTTTCAGGTAGGCGCGTTGCAGCAGGGATTGGAACACCGCGTCGCGCCAAGGGCTGCCGCCGTCCGCCTGCTCGTTCTGCATGGCGTTGTTGATTGAGTGCTCGCTGATTTTTTCGTCGCCCACTTGGACGATGTAGTCGGCGCCCGGATGGGAAACCGTGCTGACGCCGAAGCCGACAAAAGTTAATGCAATCAGGCCTAATAAGACTTGGGCGGGTGTTCTGTATTTTTCGATGGAATGGAACATATTTTCAGATTGGGAATGGGAAATTCAAGTCGGGTATTGTAACGGTTTTTATCCCTGTCTGCACGGGGCTTGCCGGTTGAAGATGCCGTCGTAGGTTTCTTCGCTGAAGCCGACGTAAACCCTGCTGCCGCACTCCAATACGGGACGCTTGATCAGGCTCGGCATTTCGGACATCAGTTTGACGGCCTCCGCCGTCGAGGACAGGGCTTTTTGCTGTGTTTCGGCATCGAGTTTGCGCCAGCTTGTCCCGCGTTTGTTGAACAGGGTTGCCAAAGGCACTTGTTCCAGCCACGAGCAGATTTCCGCTTCAGACGGCATCTGTTTTTTGAAATCCCGAAACCCAAACTCCAAGCCGTATCCGGCAAGCCTGTTTTTGGCTTTTTTGACTGTGTCGCAATTTGGAATGCCGTGAAGGATTATCATTTGGAAACCTTTTGCCTGAAATAATAAAACCGATATTTTACTATAAGTGTCTGAAAATTTGCCCGTCTGTTTCAGACGGCGGGGCGGTTATGTTACAATCCGAAAATTCGAAAAATTTAATCTCTTGTTCAATAAAGGTTTTACCCATAATGATTTCTACCAACGGCATTACCATGCAGTTCGGCGCGAAGCCGCTGTTTGAAAACGTATCCGTAAAATTCGGCGAAGGCAACCGCTACGGCTTGATCGGCGCGAACGGTTCGGGCAAATCCACCTTCATGAAAATCCTCGGCGGCGATTTGGAACAGACCGCCGGCGAAGTGGCGATTGAAAACGGCGTGCGTTTGGGTAAATTGCGCCAAGACCAGTTTGCCTACGAAGACATGCGCGTGCTGGACGTGGTGATGATGGGGCATACCGAAATGTGGGCGGCGATGACCGAGCGCGATGCGATTTACGCCAATCCCGAAGCCACCGAAGACGACTACATGAAAGCCGCCGAACTGGAAGCCAAGTTCGCCGAATACGACGGCTACACCGCCGAAGCGCGCGCCGCCGAATTATTAAGCGGCGTGGGCATTTCCGAAGATTTGCACAATGCGAAAATGGCGGAAGTCGCCCCGGGCTTCAAACTGCGCGTATTGCTGGCGCAGGCGCTGTTCTCCAAGCCGGATGTATTGCTCTTGGACGAACCGACCAACAACTTGGACATCAATACCATCCGCTGGCTGGAAGGCGTGTTGAACCAATACGACTCCACCATGATCATCATCTCGCACGACCGCCACTTCTTGAACGAAGTTTGCACCCACATGGCGGATTTGGACTACAACACCATCACTATTTATCCGGGCAACTACGACGACTATATGCTCGCTTCCGCCCAATCGCGTGAGCGCGCCCTGAAAGACAATGCCAAAGCCAAAGAGAAACTGCAAGAGCTGCAAGAATTCGTTGCCCGTTTTTCCGCCAATAAATCCAAAGCCCGTCAGGCAACCAGCCGTCTGAAACAGGCCGACAAAATCAAATCGGAAATGGTCGAAGTCAAACCTTCTACCCGTCAAAACCCGTATATCCGTTTTGAAGCCGATGAAAAAGCCAAGCTGCACCGTCAGGCTGTGGAAGTTGAAAAACTGGCCAAACGCTTTGAAACCCAGTTGTTTAGAAACCTCAACTTCATCCTTGAAGCAGGCCAACGCCTCGCCATCATCGGCCCGAACGGCGCAGGTAAATCTACCTTGCTGAAACTCTTGGCCGGCGCGTACAACCCCGAATATTCAGACGGCCTGTTGCCGGACGAAGGCAGCATCAAATGGGCGGAAAAAGCCAGTGTCGGCTACTATCCGCAAGACCATGAAAACGACTTTGACGTCGATATGGACTTGAGCGAATGGATGCGCCAATGGGGTCGGGAAGGCGACGACGAACAAGTCATCCGAGGCACTTTGGGGCGTTTGCTTTTCGGCAGCAACGACGTGGTAAAAAAAGTGAAAGTTCTCTCCGGCGGCGAAAAAGGCCGTATGCTTTACGGCAAACTGTTGCTGTTGAAACCCAATGTCTTGGTCATGGACGAACCGACCAACCATATGGACATGGAAAGCATCGAATCGCTGAACATGGCACTGGACAAATACAACGGCACGCTGATTTTCGTCTCCCACGACCGTCAGTTCGTTTCCTCCCTGGCAACCCAAATCATCGAACTGGACGGCAAAGGCGGATATGAACACTACTTGGGCGATTACGAAAGCTATCTCGAGAAAAAAGGCGTAGCATAAGCGCACCCCTCCGGTTGAAACAATGCCGTCTGAAGCCGCTTCAGACGGCATTGTTGATAACTTTAAAATAGGAAGCATATGCAGACTTACCTCGTCGGCGGCGCCGTCCGCGATTATCTTTTGGGCCTGCCCGTCAAAGACCGCGATTGGGTGGTCGTCGGCGCAGACGCGCAAACCATGTTGGCGCAAGGTTTCCAGCCGGTCGGCAAAGATTTTCCTGTATTCCTCCATCCCAAAACGCACGAAGAATACGCCCTAGCCCGCACCGAACGCAAAACCGCCAAGGGTTACGCCGGTTTCAGTTTCCACGCCGACAAAGACGTTACGCTGGAACAGGACTTGATGCGCCGCGACCTGACCATCAACGCGATGGCGCAAGATGCGGACGGCAAGATTATCGACCCTTTCGGCGGGCAACGGGATTTGGCGGCAGGCATTTTGCGCCACGTCTCGCCCGCCTTCGCCGAAGATCCCGTCCGCATCCTTCGTGCCGCCCGCTTTGCCGCGCGTTACGGCTTTGAAATCGCCGAAGAAACCATAAAGCTGATGCGGCAGATGGTGGAAAACGGCGAAGCGGACGCATTGGTTGCCGAACGCGTCTGGCAGGAGTTGGCGAAAGGTTTGATGGAAAAAAATCCGCGCAAAATGATTGAAATGTTGCGCGAATGCGGCGTGCTCAAAGTCTTGCTGCCCGAAGTCGACGCCCTCTTCGGCGTGCCGCAACGCGCCGACTACCATCCCGAAATCGACAGCGGCATCCATACCCTGATGACGCTGCAACGCGCCGCCGATATGGGTTTGAGCCTGCCCGAACGCTATGCCGCCCTGCTGCACGACTTGGGCAAAGCCAAAACGCCGCCCGACATCCTGCCGCGCCACCACGGACACGACATCAACGGCGTAGAACCCGTGCGCGAAGTCAATCAACGGCTGCGCGCGCCGAGGCAGTGTGCCGAGCTTGCCGAATTGGTTTGCCGTTGGCACATTATTTTCCACCAAGTCGGACAGCTTAAAAGCCAAACCATTCTGAACGTATTGAAAAAAACCGATGCCTTCCGCCGTCCCGAGCGTTTTCAGACGGCATTGAACGTCTGCATTGCCGACACGCAAGGCCGTCTGAAACGCGAACACACGCCCTACCCGCAACGCGCGCACTGGCTCGCCCTGCTCGAAGCCGCCAATCAGGCGGATTCGGGCAAAATCGCCGCCGAATGCCGCGCGCAGGGAAAAGCGCACTTTATCGCCGAACAAATCGACCGGGCGCGGCTGGCGCAAATCGCCCCGCTGCAAAAAGCGTTTCGGGGCGCGTAGGAAAAAGAAAACGCCAAACGCGGCATCTTTTGAGGTTCGCCCGCATTGCCGAAACAGCGTCGGAGAAAGGGATGGATGACATCGATTTATTCGGCTGCCTTTTAATATTCCCTTGATGCAGGCCTGATTAGTCGGACAAAAATACCTTTTGTTCAACGGAACCGATTTCTATCCGGACGGAAACAGCCGGCTTTCCCCTTGCAAACGGATGGAATCAAGCGGGTATTCAAACACAGCCGTTTATTTTTATTCCGCCGCCAAGTTATGGGATAGGGTTTGCGTGTTTCGGGCAGGCAAACCGCGCAACCTTAGACGCAGTCCGAAGTTTTGAAGGCGGCATCCGGGCCGGGTTTTGAAACAGCCGCCGCCATATCCGCTATAATCCATCCTTCAGCCATTCCGCCCCCGACATAAAATCATGACCCTGAAAACCGATTTATTGCCTAAAATCAACAACGAAGATTATCAACGCCTCATCCTCAAACATAGCGCGGAATTCAGCGGCGGGGAAATCCGCCTGTTGAACGAAATCCTCGAAAAATTCAATTTCGACGTTGTTCAGGCGCAGGCATTGGCGCAGGCGGTAATGCAGCAGGTGCGCTTCGATCCCAACGCCTACCACATCGACAGCGACGACGAAGACACCACCGGCATCTGCCCCCACTGCATCAACCCGCCTATGCCGCCCCTGCGCGACTATCTCGTTTGGCGCGAAACACGCGGATAAAACGCTTTTGACCGTTATCTTTTCAATGCCGTCTGAAACGCCGCCGACCGTTCGGACGGCATACCCGACAAAGGGAACACTATGCTGCAAACCGACAACCTGACCGCCGCGCAACCGCAACGCATCGTTGCCGCCCAAACCGCCTCCGCACAGGAAGAACTGCTCGAACGCGCCCTCCGCCCCAAAACGCTGGACGACTACATCGGGCAGCATAAAGCCAAAGAGCAGCTCGCCATCTTCATCCAAGCCGCCAAAAAACGCGGCGAAGCACTCGACCACGTCCTGCTTTTCGGCCCGCCCGGACTGGGCAAAACCACCCTTGCCCACATCATCGCCAAAGAGTTGGGCGTAAATTTGCGCCAAACCAGCGGCCCCGTCCTCGAACGCGCCGGCGACCTCGCCGCCCTTTTGACCAACCTTGATCCGCACGACGTATTGTTTATCGACGAAATCCACCGGCTAAGCCCCGTCGTCGAGGAAATCCTCTATCCCGCGCTCGAAGACTACCGGCTCGACATTATGATAGGCGAAGGACCCGCCGCACGTTCCGTCAAAATCGACCTGCCGCCCTTCACCCTCGTCGGCGCGACCACCCGCGCCGGTATGCTGACCAACCCGTTGCGCGACCGCTTCGGCATCGTCTCCCGCCTCGAGTTTTACGAAAACCGCGACCTTACCACCATCGTCAGCCGTTCGGCACAACTGTTGCAGCTCGATATGGGCGAAGAAGGCGCGATGGAAGTCGCCAAACGCAGCCGCGGCACGCCCCGCATCGCCAACCGCCTGTTGCGCCGCGTGCGCGATTTCGCCGACGTGAAAAACAACGGCGTAATCGATGCCGCCGTCGCCGATGCCGCTTTAAGTATGCTGGACGTGGACGCGCAGGGGCTGGACGTGATGGACAGGAAATTCCTCGAAGCCGTTTTGCACAAATTCGGCGGCGGCCCCGTCGGTTTGGACAACGTTGCCGCCGCCATCGGCGAATCTACGGACACCATCGAAGACGTTATCGAACCCTACCTCATCCAACAAGGCTTTTTGCAACGCACCCCGCGCGGCAGGATGGCGACCGAACGCGCCTACCTGCATTTCGGGCTGCCCGTCGAAAAATAAACCATGCCGTCTGAAACCGAACCGGGTTTCATACGGCATTGTTATCAGACGTTTGCACCGGCACCGGTTTCATCACTTAACAGAAACCTTTTGTCCGGCAGGACAGATTCTCCCCGATGAAAATAACTGTTTCCCTGGCAAACGGTTGAAACCCGTCTGGCTGCCGGTTGAAAAATAACGCAATGCTGTCTGAAACAGAGCTAATTTTCAGACGGCATTTCTATTTCAATCATTGGCTCAAGGTTCAGCCTGCCGCTTTTTCCAGTTCCGCCCTCATCGCAGCGATTACCGCCTTGTAATCCGGTTTGCCGAAAATCGCCGAACCGGCAACAAAGGTATCCGCACCGGCTCGGGCAACGGCGGCAATATTGTCAGTTTTGATGCCGCCGTCCACTTCAATGGCAATACGTCTGCCGCTTTTCCCTTCATAGCGGTCAAGCATGGCGCGAACCTGTCTGATTTTTTCCAAAGTGTGCGGAATGAAGCTCTGACCGCCGAACCCGGGGTTGACCGACATCAGCAAAACCATATCCAGCCTGTCCAACACGTTTTCCAACACATATACGGGCGTTGCCGGATTCAACACCAGCCCCGCCTGACAGCCCATGTCCCGAATCAGGCTCAAGCTGCGGTCGATATGGCGGCTCGCTTCGGGATGGAAAGTGATAATCGATGCTCCTGCTTTGGCAAACGATTGAATTAAATCGTCAACGGGTTCGACCATCAGATGCACATCGATCGGCACGCTTGCATAAGGCTTCAACGCCGCGCAGACCATAGGTCCGAAGGTCAGGTTCGGCACATAATGGTTGTCCATCACGTCAAAATGGATCAGATCCGCACCCGCCGCAATGACATTTGCCACCTCTTCTCCGAGGCGGGCAAAGTCTGCCGACAAAATACTGGGTGCGATACGGTAGGCGGTCATATTTTTTCCTTCAATGCCTTTATGGGCGGACTCAACGCGGGAAAGCCTCGAAACAGCATTATTAACAAAAGTTAACTGCCATAATACCATCTTTCACACGGCAATCAAGTATATTGTCCGAAATATCCGGATTAAAGGAAAAGCCGTGCCGCTGCCTGCTCCCTGCCGTTTTGCCAAACCTGCCGCCTCTTTTTTAAGTATGGCTTTGCTTTCCTGCCAGCTTTCCCACGCCGCCACGGCTTATATCCCCCCGAACGATTTTCAACCGAACTGCGACATACGCCGGCTCGGGCTGACACAGGGTCAGCACAATGAGCTGCGTAAAATCCGCGCCGCCTTCAAAATGGCGGGCGACAGGGCGCGTTTGAAGGTTATGCATTCCGAACACAGCCGCCGCCGCTCTGTCGTCGAAATCATTTCTTCGGATGTTTTTAATCGGAACGAGGCGCGCGATTATGTCGAAAGCCGCTACCACTCCAGCATGGATTTTGCGGTGGACGAATTGGAAATCCAACACCGCTTCTTCCATATTCTCACACCGCAACAGCAGCAAATGTGGCTTTCTTCCTGCCTCAAATAATCCCCGAAACACTCACGGCGCACGTTGCTCCGGCAGCCTGCCCGCCCAGTCGCAGGCAAACTGCCAAGCGGAACGTCCCGAGCGGTTGCCCCGCATCTGCGCCCACTGCAACGCCGCCGTCCGGGCGGCTTCGTCATATGGCACATCAAAATCTTCCAACCAGCTTCGCACTGCCGCCAGATAATCGTTTTGATCGAACGGATAAAAACTGAGCCACAATCCGAATCGGTCGGACAAAGATACTTTTTCTTCCACGGCCTCTTTTTGATGGATTTCTCCGCGCACGCCTGTCGTACCTGCATTTTCATCCAAATATTCGGGCATCAGATGCCGTCTGTTGGAAGTCGCGTACACCATCACGTTGGCGCAACGTTGGGACAGACCGCCATCCAATGCCGTTTTCAATGCCTTATAGGTTTCGTCGCCGCTTTCAAATGACAAATCGTCGCAAAACACAATGAATTTTTCCGGGCGTTCCTTCAAAAGTGCCAACAGATACGGCAGGCCGATCAAATCGCTTTTATCGACTTCGATCAGGCGCAATCCCTTATCCGCATATTCGTGCAGCAGGGCTTTGACCAGCGAGGATTTGCCTGTTCCGCGCGCGCCGCTCATCAATACGTTATTCGCAGGTCTGCCGGCAATAAATTGTTCGGTATTACGCACCAGCAATTCGGTCTGCCTGCCGACTCCGGCAAGCCGGGACAAAGGGAAAACGTGCGGATCGGGCAAGTGTTCCAAAAAACCTTTTTTGCCCGCACTCTGCCAGCGGAAGGCAAGCGCGTTCCAATCCGTATGCCCGGGTTCGGGCGGAAGTACGGCATCCAAACGCCGCAAAACGGCATAGGCTTTATCGAGGAATTCGTTCAATTCCATCTCTACCTCACTTTGCATATCTTTGCGCCATCAGCCGTTCGACGGTGTCGACGATTGCCTGCGTATTCGGATCGATTTCGATGTTGATCCTGTCTCCGGCCTTTCTGCTGCCGAACAGCGTCCGTTCCAAAGTTTCGGGAATCAGATGGACATTGAAACGGCTGTCTTCGACTTTGCCTATGGTCAGGCTGCAACCGTCCAAGCCGACGAACCCTTTGGTCAGGATATAGGGTTTGAGTTCGTGCGGGAGCGCAAACCAAACCGTGCGGTTGAACCCGTCCCGTTCGATTTCGACAATGGGCACGGTTGCCATAATGTGTCCGCTCATGACGTGTCCGCCGATTTCGTCGCCGAAACGTGCCGCCCGTTCGATGTTGACGCAATCGCCTTCCTTCAGCAGCCCCAAATTGGTTTTTGCCAAAGTTTCTGCCATTAAATCGAAGCTGACGCGGTTTCCTTCGATTTCGGTAATCGTCAGGCAGCAGCCGTTATTGGCGACCGATGCGCCGTGTTGCAGGTTTTCTGCCGCCTCTTGCGGAAGCTCGACGACATAAGTCTGAAACGCCTCCGACGGGCGGTGGATTGCCGTCAGTTTTCCCAATCCTTGAACAATGCCTGTAAACATAATCCTGTTTCCCTGTGTCGGTAAAAATGGTGCAAATTGTAGCATTTCCCCGCGAAAAATGCCGTCTGAAACTCCTTCAGACGGCATTGTGCCTCCGGTTCGGGCAAAAACCGCCCGGTACGCCTTGACCTTTCCTTTCCGCGCCGGTCGGCGGTCTTGCACTTATCCCTCCTGCAAATCGGTTTGCGTGTTCAAGTCGGCAAAATGCCCGTCAAACTCGAATCTGACCGGCCGCGCCCTTTGCTGCTGCAACCAGCTTCTTAATGTTTTCATACCCGAAAACAGATAAGGAATCGCGCTTTGCAGAATTTGCGGACGGATATACATAATGTTGTAGTGCATCGTTACCGGCGTTTCCACATAAAACGCATTGCACAACGGTGTGCGTTTGGAGACGCTTTCAAAGCGCGCGACCAAATCGTCCGGCAGATACGGCATATCGCAAGGTACAATCAGCAGCCAATCGGCCGCCGCCAACTGCAAATCGTTGGCTGCGGTACACAATGCCGAAAGCGGGCCGAAATGCTGCCACTGCCGGGCATCCGGAAAAACATGCGGGCTGCGGCGGGCGTATTCTTCCAAATTCCGGTTGGCACTGATGACGATATGGCTGACCTGCGGCCTGATTTTACCGATAACGCGGTCAATCAGCGGTCTGCCTTCCAACAGTGCCAGCCCTTTGTCTTCCCCGCCCATACGGTCGGCCAGGCCTCCTGCCAAAATCAATGCGAACGTTTTTAATGCGGGCGGGCTTTTGGGAAAGTTTGAGGTTTTCATAGTTTCAGTCTGCCGTTTCCGATATTTTAGAAGCGCGTTTGAAAACGGCGTCGTATAAATTCATGTTATTTGAATTTTATCATAACGTGATTTAACACTGAAAGCATTGAGGCTTAAGTTTTCCTTAACCTGTCCTTTCTGAGCAGTTGTTTCTAATTCCAAAGAATGATATTGTTTGCACCGTTTAAAACGACTTTCCTCCGAATATGATACTGCCAACCCGATTTTCAGACGGCATCCCCCTTTCCCTGCGCCTGAAACTCCTGACCGGCTTGTGGGTCGGTTTGGCGGCACTGTCTGTCGTTTTAACGCTGCTGCTTTCTTTCCGCCTGGAAAATGCCGCCTCGGTCATCGAAGAGGCGGGCAATCTGAAGATGCAGGCATACCGGCTTGCCTATATGGCGGGCGAAGGCTCGCCCCGCGCACAAATCGACAATCAGATTGCCGAATTTGAAAAAAGTTTAAAACGCATTTCCCAAAGCGATGCCATCCATCCGCTGATTCCCTCCGACAATCCCCTTGCCTACGATTTGATACAGTCCATGCTGATTATCGACTGGCAGGCCAACATCCTCCCCCCGTTGCAGGCATACCGCCGCCCCACACAAATCGAGCTTTACCGCTTTGCCGGCAATATCGAACTGTTTTTGCAGGCGTTGGAAAATGCCGGCGAAAAAAACACTTGGTGGCTCAGGCGGTTTCAATGGGTCATTATGCTGATGACGCTGGTGTCGTCCGTGCTGATGCTTTTTTGGCACCAGATTTGGGTTATCCGTCCGCTGCAGGCGTTAAGGGAAGGTGCGGAACGCATCGGTCAGCGGCATTTCGACATCCCTGTTCCCGAAGACGGTACGCCCGAATTCAAACAGGTCGGGCGGTGTTTCAACCAAATGGCGCTCAGGCTGAAGACTTTATACGATGATTTGGAAGGACAGGTTGCCGAACAAACCCACAACCTTGAAAAGCAAAACCGCAACCTGACCCTGCTGTACCGGACCACGCGCGACCTGCATCAATCCTATACGCCGCGACAGGCGGCGGAAGAATTTTTGAACCACATCCTGCCCGCCGTCGGCGCGCAATCCGGCAACATCTGCCTGGAAAACGGTTCCGACACAGACATTTCCGTCCATACGGCCGAACACGGCAAAAAGCCCCCTTTGGAAAAATACCATGACGAAACCTTCCCCATCGAATATCAAAACGAGAAACTGGGCATGCTTTCGCTCGGCTTTTCAGACGGCACTTCCCTCACCGGAGACGACCGCACGCTGCTTCAAACCCTGATTCGGCAATTGGGCGTATCGCTCGCCGGGGCGAAACAGGAGGAAGAAAAACGTCTGCTTGCCGTATTGCAGGAACGCAGCCTGATTGCACAGGGGCTGCACGACAGCATCGCGCAGGCATTAACCTTCCTGAACCTGCAGGTACAGATGCTGGAAACCGCCTTTGCCGAAAACAAACGGGAGGAAGCCGCAGAAAACATCGGCTTTATCAAAACAGGCATGCAGGAATGTTATGAAGATGTCCGCGAACTGCTGCTCAATTTCCGTACCAAAATCAGCAATAAAGAATTTCCCGAAGCTGTTGCCGACCTGTTCGCGCGCTTCACGCAACAAACCGGGATAACGGTCGAAACCGTTTGGGAAAACGGTTCGTTCCTGCCTACACAGGACGAGCAGCTCCAAATGATTTTCATCCTGCAAGAAAGCCTGTCCAACATCCGCAAACACGCCCGCGCCACCCATGTAAAATTCACCCTTTCCGAATACGGCGGACGCTTTACCATGACCATCCAAGACAACGGACAAGGTTTCGACACGGAGAAAATAGGAGAACCTACGGGCAGCCATGTCGGACTGCACATCATGCAGGAGCGTGCCAAACGCATCCGTGCCGTTTTAGAAATCCGTTCCCAAGCACAACAGGGAACCACCGTCTCATTGACGGGCGCACCCAAAGAAAGCCTACCATGACCATCAAAATCATCCTGATAGACGACCACACCCTCTTCCGCAGCGGCATCAAAGCCCTTTTGTCGCGCCAACACGGTTTTGAAGTCATCGGCGAAGCTGCAGACGGACTCTCGGGCATCAAAATGATCAGTCGGCTGCAACCCGATGTCGTCCTGCTCGATTTGGATATGCCAGGCATGAACGGGCGCGAGGCCTTGTCCCAAATCATCAGCATCAATCCGCAGCAGGCAGTCATTATGCTGACCGTTTCCGAAGACAGCGACGACCTTACCGAATGTATGCGCATCGGCGCGCGCGGCTACCTGCTGAAAAACATCAACGCCGATTTTCTTCTCGAAAGCATACGCAAAGCCGCCGAAGGCGATAATGTATTCTCGCCCGAGATGACCGCCAAACTCGTCAAAAGCCTGATTTCCCCCCAACCTGCCCAAAGGACGCAGGCACTCTCCTCACTTACCCCTCGTGAACTGGAAATCTTGGGCTATCTCGCCGCAGGACACAGCAACAAAATCATCGCCCGCCACCTCGATCTTGCCGAATCCACCGTCAAAGTCCACGTTCAAAACCTGCTCCGCAAACTCAACCTCAGCAGCCGGGTGCAGGCCGCCGTTTACGCCATCCGGCACAACGTCCCCCAACCTGTGCCGGAATAGACGTTCAGACGGCATCGGGTCAGGAAAAAAGCAATGCGCCCCTTTGACGGGGTGCAATATATAAGGGACGGCATCCGGTGTGCCGTCCCTTTAAGTACGCCATTACCGCCGTAACCCGGACGGAATGGCTTAGGCAGTTTATTTCCAAGAATATTTCACACCCACGGTGCCTTGGTAGCCTTTATGTCTGTTGCTTCCGCATCCTGCCGATAATTGCCTTGCCTGTCCCGAGAAAGGGTTTGATTTTCGCCACGGCGTTGGTGGAGCGTATCCAGCATCGCATAGCCTGATTCCAAGTTTTGACGTGGAACGAGTGCGTAGGCCGGTGCGCTTGGCGTGATGATGGTTTTATCTTGATTCGGCGTGGTTAAAGTCCAGAAGTATTCTGTCGCGCCCGCCTCATCTTTGTGTGAAACCAATTGCAATTCCCCCGCCCCTGTGGTTTTGGCAGTTCCGCTAAAAGTATCGCGCATTGTGTAGGTATGTTTAGCGTCTTCGATATTTAATTTACCGGTTTCCGCCCCCTTGTCTTGTCCCAAAACCTTAACAACGGCGGCACTGCGTTTGTAGCGGTCGGAAAGTTCGCCGATCGAGCCGTCGATAATATTTTCTTTGCCATCTTTACCCACTGAAATGACCGTTGTTTTTCCTGAAGCATCGCCTGTGATTTCCAGTAAATCAGATTGAGAATTTCCTCCTTGATCATCACCCGGCGAGTTCCATTCTGTATTGACTTTTAACACACCGTCTTTACCGACATAATTTCCTTCAATGGTGAGTTTGTCTGCATAGGATTGATTGGCAAGCGTAATGATGCCGCCGTTGGTGAATGTTCCTTTTTCAAATACAGAAGTTGTACCCGATAAAGAAATACCTGTATTAGATAGGGTTAGCGTGCCGCCTGATAATAATGTAGTCCCTTCGGGGGTTGTTAATGATGTGTCTTTTTTTAGGTGAAAAGTAGCTTTTGTTAGTTTTATGGTTCCAATATCTTCTGATTTGAATTCCATTGCGCCATTTGTAATTTTTAGCACAGCATTGGTAATAGGGAGGGGGAAGCGCATTGTAAATGATTTTTCTGTTCCATCTGGATTGATTAATGTACCAGATGCGCCAAAGATCTCTCCTTCAGGGATAGAAACAGTTCCATCAGAAATTGATGGTTTATTTGCGCTTTTATCACTGTGTTTATGAATTAATGTAATTGGGGCTGTACTAGATTATCCCTAAATTCCACACCGATCCCGCAGGATTTTTAGCTGCCGGGACGGTGTGCCGGAGTTAAGTCGAAATTCGCATTCCCTCAACAACGGCGGGAAAGGTTTACGATCGATTCCGTTGTATTTTCGCAAGGCGCGTTTTGCCTGATTCCAAAAGTTCCCAATGCCGTTAATGTGGTTCCGACGGTCTGCAAATTCCTTGGAACGGTTGATGCGGCAACGGATAAAACCGCCCGCGTCCGACTTGCCGCGGCTGCCCGGGCTATCGGCATAAACAATACCGTCCGGCATGATTTTCTTTTTGACGGCAGGGGGCAACGTTTCAGGCTCGGCATTGTCCTCGGCAACGGTATAGGCCCGCCCGTTGCGTTTCGGGTTGATTTTATAGATGTTTTTAGCTTGTTTGAAATTGTTATAGTTTATTGTTTTTTAACAAAAAACAGATGCCGTCTGAACTGGTTAAGGTTCAGGCGGCATTTTCATATGGCTGCGCTTTTTACAGTATATTCAATTAAAAACAAAATAGTACAACACTCGACGTTGAAGGTTTAACCATGGCATACTCTGCGGACTTAAGAAACAAAGCTTTAAACCATAGCGGATTAACAAAAATCAGGACAAGGCGGCGGGCCGCAGGCAGTACGAATGGTACGGAACCGATCCGCCCGGCGCTCCATCACCTTAGGGAACCGTTCCCTTTGAGCCGGGGCGGGGCAACGCCGTACCGGTTTTTGTTAATCCGCTATATTACGGACAATGCAAAAACACCGGCCAAACCGCAGCAACGTTTAACTTGTCAAGAAACACGCTTTACCTGCGGATTCGCCTTAAAAAACAAACAGGCAGCCTAAAACATCAAGTTACCGGCCTAAATGCCGCCAAATCGGATAGGCAAAAACCGGCTCGATATGTCGGGCGGCATCCGGATGCCTGTCTGCATGAAATCGCCAAACATTTTGATTGTACGGCAGCCGCCGTTTGCCATGCGCCCAAACAGATGCGGATGGCGCGCAAAAAAAGACCGCCGCTTACAAAGGACAAGACCCGGCCAAAGTAACGCATTATTTGACACGGCCGGCCGGATTTTCCGACTGCCAACGTGTTTGTCCGGATGAAACAGGATTCGACCGCCGCCTGTTCCGCCCCTATGCCCGCAGCCTGAAAGGGCAAATGGCGAAAGCGCGGATAAGTGGGAAAAGATACCGGCGCTTATCTTTGGTGTCCGCACAAGTCGGCAACCGGCCGATTGCTCCGATGGTTTGTCAAAATACGGTGGCCGGGGTCTTTTTTGAAGCGCGGTTTCAGCAATGCCTACTGCCCGCATTGGCTCAAAAATCGGTGATTATTTCAGATAATGCGCGATTTCGCCGTATGGGTGCCTTACGGGGAACGGCGGAAAAATTGGGACATAAGGTATTGCCTCCCGCACCTTGTTCGCCCGAGCCCAACCCGATTGAGAAAGTGTGGGCGAATATTAAGCGGTATCTGCGAACCGTTTTGTCTGATTACTCCCGATTTGACGATGCACTACTGTCCTATTTTGATTTTAATTGACTATATTTGTACTGTCTGCGGCTTCGTCGCCTTGTCCTGATTTAAATTTAATCCACTATATATTTCAAAAATTGAAACCCGCACAGATTGTTAAACCCCAAAACAGGGGCGGGCGAAATTCTTCCGGCAATGGGTTCATGCAAACAAAATGCCATCTGAACCCCGAAAACAGGGCTTCAGACGGCATTTGTGTATTCGCGGACGGCGGGTTTTAAATCTGTTCCAATTCCATGTTTAAAACGGTTTGTTCCTGTTTGGCTCGGAAGTCTGCCAGTTTTTGCGCCAGTTCGGGGTTTTCGTTGGCGAGCATGGAGATGGCGAACAATGCGGCATTTGCCGCGCCTGCCTCGCCGATGGCGAATGTGGCGACGGGTACGCCTTTGGGCATTTGTACAATCGATAAAAGCGAATCTTCGCCGCGCAGGTATTTGCTTGGGACGGGTACGCCCAAAACGGGGACGGTGGTCTTGGCGGCAACCATGCCGGGTAAATGCGCCGCGCCGCCCGCACCCGCGATGATGGCTTTGATGCCGCGCGCCCGTGCGGTTTCGGCGTATTCAAACATCAAATCCGGAGTGCGGTGTGCGGAAACGACGCGCGCCTCATATTCTACGCCGAACTCTTCAAGAAACTGCGCTGCCTGCCGCATAACGGGCCAATCGCTGTTGCTGCCCATGATGATGCCGATTTGTATCATAAATCCTTCTTGGTGCGGATGGGGTAAAAAGCGGAAAAATGGAAAAACTATCGTTTGCGTACGGCTGCGGCGGCGCGTTTTGCCGCCGGGCTGCCGGGATAGGTCTGTATCAGGCTGCGCCAAGTCGCCCTTGCAATGTCTTTTTGCTGAAGCCTGTATTGGCATTCGCCGATTTTGAATATGACTTCGGGCGCGGTTGGGCTGTCTTTGAAACGGTTGGCGTAACGCCCTCCGATTTCGATGACAGATTCACAGTTCCCCATACGCGCCCTGCTTTGCAGCAACAGGTACATACTGCGTTGCGCGATGCTGCCGCCGTCTCCGCCGTCCGCCCCCTTCAACAAGGCGGCTGCGGCAGAAAACCTGCCGTTTTGATAGTGTTTGAGTGCCTGATTGTAGAGGTTTTGTGCGGTTTCGACGGTATGTGCGGATGCGCTGCCGCCTTCGGTATTGAGGTAATGCTCTTTCAATTTGCGGTCGTCGAGTTTTTGGACGTATGTCCTGCCGGAAGGGTGTGTTTTTGCGTGTTCCAATGCTTTGACTTTCCCGTTTAACATTTCCACTTCGTTCGACAGCCGGACGATTTTGCCTTCCAGATAGTCCAAACGGTCTTGCAGAGTGGGAACGGGATAGGGAATGCCGTCTGAAGCATTTTCCTGTGTCGGCATTTCGGTTCGGCTGCCCTCCGGAACGGGTGAAACGGAAGCACAGGAGGCAGACACAGACAGCCAAATGATAAAAAGCGGTAATTTGGTCTTCATTATTTTTTCAGAAGCAGGGTCAAACCGTCGCCGACGGGCAGGGTGATGGGGACGATGCGCGTATCGTTCGGCAGGTTTTGATTGAAATCTTTGAGAATTTTGACACTGGGCGGCGCATCAAAAGCCGCTTCGCGCATCACCCTTCCGTTCAACAAAATATTGTCGATGGCGATGATGCCGCCTTGCCGGACGAGTTTGAGGCAACGCTCGAAATATTGCGGCGTGGGCGGTTTGTCTGCGTCTATCAGTGCCAAATCGTAGCTTCCGGCTTCACCCTGTGCAATCAAATCATCCAATGTCAGCAATGCGGGTTGCAGGTGCAGGCTGATTTTATGCGCCACACCGGCCTCGTTCCAAACCTGACGCGCCGTATCGGTAAAGGTTACATTGATGTCGCAGGCGGTAATCCGCCCGTGTTCGGGCAGCGCCAATGCAAGCGCGGTGCTGCTGTATCCGGTAAATACGCCGATTTCCAGATATTTTTCCGCGCGAATCAGCTTTGCCAGCCAAACCAAAACCGCCGCCTGTTCGCGCGCAATCGCCATTTTGCCCATACGGTGATGCCCGGCCTTCTCACGCAGCCGCGTCAAAACGGGATGTTCGGGTTCGCCGATGGCATTCAAATAGTTTTGCAGGTCCGGTGCGACATTGGACAGATGGGTCGTCATTTCGGCGGGTTCAGTCTTGGTAATAGGTATAAGGTTTTTTCGCCACTTTTGCCGATTCAAAGTTTTTTTGCTCTTCGGGATTGAGTTCGACATCCCACAAAAGCCCTCGATTTTTCAAACGTTCTTGCGCCAATTCAGGTTTTTCTTCGATCAGGCGGTTGAGGAATTGTGTGGCTTCGGATTGGTAGTGGTACATCTTTGCGCTCCAATTTTACGGGATACGGCGTGATTATACTGGTATTTTCCAAACGGGATAAACGGCTTTTATCAAGAATACGGGCAGAAAGATAAGGGGTTTTATTATAGAATAAGGCGTTTTTTGCAACGGAAGACCGCCTTATGCCACGCATTGCCGCCCTGCCCGACCACCTCGTCAACCAAATTGCCGCCGGCGAAGTGGTCGAACGCCCTGCCAACGCCCTGAAAGAAATCGTTGAAAACAGCATAGACGCGGGCGCAACGGCGGTTGATGTGGAACTGGAAGGCGGCGGCATCCGCCTCATCCGCGTCGGCGACAACGGCGGCGGCATCCACCCCGACGACATCGAACTCGCGCTCCACCGCCACGCCACCAGCAAAATCAAAACCCTGAACGATTTGGAACACGTTGCCAGCATGGGCTTTCGCGGCGAAGGCTTGGCCAGTATCGCCTCCGTCAGCCGCCTGACCCTGACCAGCCGCCAAGAAGACAGTTCGCATGCGACCCAAGTCAAAGCCGAAGACGGCAAACTCAGCAGCCCCACCGCCGCCGCCCACCCCGTCGGCACCACCATCGAAGCCGCCGAACTCTTCTTCAACACCCCCGCGCGGCGCAAGTTCCTCAAATCCGAAAACACCGAATACGCTCACTGCGCCACCATGCTCGAACGCCTCGCGCTGGCGCATCCGCACATTGCCTTCTCACTCAAACGCGACGGCAAACAAGTGTTCAAACTTCCTGCCCAAAGCCTGCATGAACGTATCGCCGCCATTGTCGGCGATGATTTTCAGACGGCATCTTTGGAAATTGACAGCGGCAATAGCGCGCTGCGGCTCTATGGCGCGATTGCCAAGCCGACTTTCGCCAAAGGCAAAACCGATAAACAATATTGCTTCGTCAACCATCGTTTTGTCCGCGACAAAGTCATGCTCCATGCCGTCAAGCAGGCATACCGCGACGTATTGCACAACGCCCTCACCCCTGCTTTCGTCCTTTTCCTCGAGCTGCCGCCCAAAGCCGTGGATGTCAACGTCCACCCGACCAAAACCGAAATCCGCTTCCGCGACAGCCGGCAAGTACACCAACTCGTGTTCCACACGCTCAACAAAGCCCTTGCCGACACACGCGCCAACCTGACCGAAAGCGTCAGCAACGCAGGCGAAGTGTTGCATGACATTACCGGCGTTACGCCTGCCCCAATGCCGTCTGAAAACGACAGCGAAAATCTGTTTGATAGCGCATCCAACCACCCGACAGGCAACAAACCCGATACACGCAATGCCTTTGGTTCATCAGGTAAAACCGCGCCCATGCCTTACCAGGCCGCGCGTGCGCCGCAACAACACAGCCTGTCCCTGCGCGAAAGCCGCGCGGCAATGGACACCTATGCCGAACTCTACAAAAAAACCGACGACATCGACCTTGAGTTGAGCCAATTCGAACAGGCACGTTTCGGCAATATGCCGTCTGAAACGCCTGCTCACAAAACAGATACGCCGCTTTCAGACGGCATCCCGTCCCAATCCGAACTGCCGCCGCTCGGTTTCGCCATTGCCCAATTACTTGGCATCTACATTCTTGCCCAAGCCGAAGACAGCCTGTTGCTCATCGATATGCACGCCGCTGCCGAACGCGTCAACTACGAGAAAATGAAACGCCAACGTCAGGAAAACGGCAACCTGCAAAGCCAGCACCTGCTTATTCCCGTAACCTTTGCCGCGTCCCACGAAGAATGCGCCGCCCTCGCCGATCATGCCGAAACGCTGGCAGGCTTCGGCCTGGAACTGTCCGACATGGGCGGCAACACCCTCGCCGTCCGCGCCGCGCCCGTAATGTTGGGCAAATCCGATGTCGTCTCCCTCGCACGCGACGTATTGGGCGAACTCGCCCAAGTCGGCAGCAGCCAAACCATCGCATCACACGAAAACCGCATCCTCGCCACAATGTCCTGCCACGGCTCAATCCGCGCCGGCCGCAGGCTCACCCTGCCCGAAATGAACGCGCTGCTGCGCGATATGGAAAATACGCCGCGCAGCAACCAGTGCAACCACGGCAGGCCGACGTGGGTCAAACTGACTTTGAAAGAATTGGACACACTGTTCTTGCGCGGACAGTAAGCCGAAAATGCTAGAATACGCCGCCCGAAGCCGCCGTTCAGACGGCATTCCGACGCACCGACAGAAACATCACGACCGAAACCAAGAGAAAAACATGACCTATCAAGTTCTCGCCCGAAAATGGCGGCCCAAAACCTTTTCCGACTTAGTCGGTCAGGAACACGTCGTCAAAGCCCTGCAAAATGCCTTGGACGAAGGCAGGCTGCACCACGCCTACCTGCTGACCGGGACGCGCGGCGTGGGCAAAACCACCATCGCCCGCATCCTTGCCAAAAGCCTCAACTGCGAAAATGCGCAACACGGCGAACCTTGCGGCGTGTGCCAAAGCTGCACCCAAATCGATGCCGGACGCTATGTCGACCTGCTCGAAATCGACGCCGCCTCCAACACAGGCATCGACAACATCCGCGAAGTCTTGGAAAACGCCCAATACGCGCCGACCGCCGGCAAATACAAAGTCTATATCATCGACGAAGTGCATATGCTTTCCAAAAGCGCGTTCAACGCCATGCTCAAAACGCTGGAAGAGCCGCCCGAACACGTCAAATTCATCCTCGCCACCACCGATCCGCACAAAGTCCCCGTTACCGTATTAAGCCGCTGCCTGCAATTCGTCTTACGCAATATGACCGCGCAACAGGTTGCCGACCACCTTGCCCACGTCCTCGACAGCGAAAAAATCGCCTACGACCCCCCCGCCCTGCAACTTTTGGGACGTGCCGCCGCCGGATCGATGCGCGATGCCTTAAGCCTGCTCGACCAAGCCATCGCCCTAGGTTCGGGCAAAGTTGCCGAAAACGATGTCCGCCAAATGATCGGCGCGGTTGACAAACAATACCTGTACGAACTGCTGACAGGCATCGTCAACCAAGACGGCGAAGCCCTGCTGGCAAAAGCGCAGGAAATGGCGGCGTGTGCCGTCGGCTTTGACAACGCCTTGGGCGAACTGGCCATACTGCTGCAACAACTCGCCCTGATACAGGCAGTCCCCTCCGCCTTGGCGCACGACGACCCCGATTCCGATATTTTGCACCGCCTCGCCCAAACCATAAGCGGCGAACAAATCCAGCTTTACTACCAAATCGCCGTCCACGGCAAACGCGACCTGGGCCTCGCCCCCGACGAATACGCCGGCTTTATGATGACCCTGCTGCGTATGCTGGCGTTCGCCCCCTTGGCGGCGGCTTCGTGTGATGCAAACGCCGTGATTGAAAATACCGAACTTCAATCCCCGTCGGCACAAACCGCCGAAAAGGAAACCGCCGCAAAAAAGCCACAACCGCGCCCTGAAGCGGATGCCGCCCAAACGCCCGTTCAGACGGCATCCGCAGCAGCAATGCCGTCTGAAGGCAAAACTGCCGGCCCCGTTTCCCATCAAGAAAACAACGATGTTCCGCCTTGGGAAGACGCGCCGGACAAAACCGAAACCGCAGCCGGCACGGCGCGAACGTCGGCAAAAAGCATTCAGACGGCATCCGAAGCCGAAACGCCGCCCGAAAATCAAGTTTCCAAGAACAAGGCAGCCGACAACGAAACCGAGGCTTCCTTGTCCGAAGTGCCGTCTGAAAACCCCATTCAGGCAACACCGAATGATGAAGCCGTTGAAACGGAAACATTTGCACACGAAGCCCCTGCAGAACCTTTCTACGGTTTTCCGGATAATGACTGCCCCCCGGAAGACGGCGTGGAAATCCCGCCGCCCGATTGGGCAAATGTCCTCCCTGCCGATACCGCAGGCGGAGGGACGGACGAAGAAGCAGAAGCGGGCGGCATCGGCGGAAACAACACGCCGTCCGCCCCGCCGCCCGAATTTTCCACCGAAAACTGGGCAGCCATCGTCCGGCACTTCGCCCGCAAACTCGGCGCGGCGCAAATGCCGGCGCAACACTCCGCGTGGACGGAATACCGTTCCGACACCGGACTGATGGTTTTGGCAATGACCGCCGAAGCCCGCGCCACCGCCGACAAAAAGCGGCTCGACAAAATCCGCGACACCCTCGCCCAAGCCTACGGGCTGCAACTCACCCTGCAAACCGAAGACTGGCGCGACGAAGCCGGCCGGGAAACCCCCGCGATGCAGGACAAGCGTGTCCAAGCCGAAGACAGGCAAAAAGCACAAGCATTGCTCGAAGCCGACCCCGCCGCACAAAAAATCCTCCAAGCATTCGGCGCGCAATGGCAGCCCGAATCACTGGAATTGGCGGCAAACCGGCCATAAACAGATATAATGCCGCCCGAACCCTTCGGACGGCATTGCCGCTTCCCTCATTCATTCAAACACAAACAGGAGTATTCAGTATGTTCGGAAAAGCCGGATTAGGCGGCCTGATGAAACAGGCGCAGCAAATGCAGGAAAACATGAAAAAGGCACAAGCCAAACTTGCCGAAACCGAAATCGAAGGCGAAGCAGGCAACGGCTTGGTCAAAATCACAATGACCTGCGCGCACGAAGTACGCAAAATCGACATCAGCCCCGATTTGATTCAAGAAGCCGCCGATGACAAAGAAATGCTCGAAGACCTCATCCTCGCCGCCCTCAAATCCGCCCGGGGCAAAGCCGAAGAAACCGCAAACAAAACAATGGGCGCATTCACCCAAGATCTGCCCCCCGGCGTGGGCGACTTCTTCCGCTGACCCCGACCGTCATTCCCGCGAACGCGGGAATCCGGTAACCGAAAAACCACAGGAATCTATCGGAAAAAAACAGAAACCCCCGCCGCCGTCATTCCCGCGCAGGCGGGAATCTAGAACGTAGAATCTGAAAAACCGTTTTACTCGATAAATTTCCGTGCCGACAGGTCTGGATTCCCGCCTTCGCGGGAATGACGGCATATTTTTTGCATTTGATATAAAGGGTCGTTTGAATTTTGTTCAGCAAGTGCAAAGTATTGCACATAAAAGGGCGCAGGCTTCATCCGTAAAGTCGGCGCAGGATAGAGGCAAAGCGGGCGTAGGTCGGGCTGTAGCAACTGTATTTTTCACCCCGTCGGGTAAAAATATAGTGGATTAACAAAAACCGGTACGGCGTTGCCTCGCCTTAGATCAAAGAGAACGATTCTCTAAGATGCTGAAGCACCAAGTGAATCGGTTCCGTACTATAGTGGATTAAATTTAAACCAGTACGGCGTTGCCTCGCCTTGCCGTACTATTTGTACTGTCTGCGGCTCTCCGCCTTGTCCTGATTTTTGTTAATCCGCTATACCAAAACTCAAATCAAGCCGTCCGGAGGCGGCTCAAAAAAAACGGTACTTCGCAGCAGAAGTACCGTTTATCGGGATTTCAGGTTTTATTCTTCGGGTCGTTCGCCGTCGGTTTCGTCCTGCGTCCCTTCGGTGATGTGCATTTCTACGCCGTTGAGGGCGCGGATTTTTGCGTCGATTTCGTCGGAAATTTCGGGGTTTTCTTTCAGCCAGACGCGGACGTTGTCTTTGCCCTGACCGATTTTCGCGCCGTTGTAGCTGTACCACGCGCCGGATTTGTTGATGATGTCGTTTTTCACGCCGATGTCGATCAATTCGCCTTCCCAACTGATGCCTTCTCCGTAGAGGATGTCAAACTCTGCCTGACGGAACGGGGGGGCGACTTTGTTTTTGATGACTTTGACGCGGGTTTCGTTGCCCAATACTTCTTCGCCTTTTTTGATGGATCCGGTGCGGCGGATGTCGAGGCGGACGGAAGAATAGAATTTCAGCGCGTTGCCGCCGGTCGTGGTCTCGGGGCTGCCGAACATTACGCCGATCTTCATTCGGATTTGGTTGATGAACACAACCAGCGTATTGGTTTTTTTGATGTGTCCGGTCAGTTTGCGCAAAGCCTGACTCATCAGGCGCGCCTGCAGTCCGACGTGGCTGTCCCCCATATCGCCTTCGATTTCGGCTTTGGGGACGAGTGCGGCTACGGAATCGACGACTACCATATCTATGCCGCCCGAACGGACGAGCGTGTCGCAGATTTCCAAAGCCTGTTCGCCGGTATCGGGCTGGGACAGGTAAAGCTCTTCGACTTTTACGCCGAGTTTGCGGGCGTAAACGGGATCGAAGGCGTGTTCGGCATCGACAAAGGCGCACACGCCGCCGTTTTTCTGGCATTGGGCGACGGCTTCGAGGCAGAGTGTGGTTTTGCCGGAGGATTCGGGGCCGAAGATTTCGACGATGCGCCCGCGCGGCAGGCCGCCGACTCCGAGGGCGAGGTCTAATCCGAGCGATCCGGTGGAAATGACTTCGAGGTTTTCTTCCTGCTGGCTGCCGTCCATTTTCATGATGGCGCCTTTGCCGAAACTTTTTTCGATTTGCGCCAGTGCGGCGGCAAGGGCTTTGCTTTTGTCGTCTGACATGGGGGTTACTCCGGAACAAATGCGGTATGTGGGCTGCGGCGCAACACGGGCTGCGGCGCGGAATATGAATCGGTCGGTCATTATCGCATGTTTGCCTTTCGGGGGCTACCATCCGCTTCAGACCGAATGCCGTCTGAAACATTGTCCCTCCTTTGCTATAATGGCGCCCTTACTTTTCCCGCCAGCCGCTTGAACCGCCATGCACACCAGCCTGACCGTCAAAAATACCGTTATCGGAAGCGGGCGCACCAAAATCGCCGTGCCGCTTGTCGCCCGAGATGCCGCCGATTTATCCTCCGTGCTGTCCCAAATCAAAAACCTGCCCTTCGATATCGTCGAGTTCCGCGCCGACTTTTTGGAATGCGCGGGCAGCATCGGCGAAGTATTGCGCCACACGCAGGCCGTCCGCGACGCGCTGCCCGACAAACCGCTGCTGTTTACGTTCAGACGGCATTGCGAAGGCGGCTCGTTCCCGTGTTCGGACGATTATTATTTTGAACTGCTCGACGCGCTGATCGAAAGCCGCCTGCCCGACATTATCGATATCGAGCTGTTTTCCGGCGAAACCGCCGTCCGCCGCGCCGTGGCAAATGCTCAAAAAAACGGCATCGCCGCCCTGCTCTGCAATCATGAGTTTCACCGCACGCCGCCGCAAGAAGAAATCGTATGCCGTCTGAAACAGATGGAGGACTGCGGCGCGGACATCTGCAAAATTGCGGTGATGCCGCAAAGCTCGGAAGATGTGCTGACTTTGCTTTCCGCCACGCTCGAAGCGAAACGGCTTGTCGCCAAACCGGTTATTACGATGTCGATGGGGCAGACGGGTGCGGTCAGCCGGCTTGCCGGACAGGTGTTCGGCTCAAGCATCACGTTCGGTTCGGGAACGCAAAACTCCGCGCCGGGGCAAATCGGCGTATCCGCCCTCCGTGCGGCACTCGACTGCCTCGAAAGCGGCGCAGACTGATTTCAGACGGCATCAAAACATGATGAAACTCAATGCCCAACAGCTCGAAGCCGTCCGCTACCTCGGCGGCCCCCTGTTCGTCCTTGCCGGCGCAGGCAGCGGCAAAACCGGCGTGATTACGCAAAAAATCAAGCATTTGATTGTCAATGTCGGCTATCTGCCGCATACCGTCGCCGCGATTACCTTTACCAACAAAGCCGCTGCGGAAATGCAGGAGCGCGTCGCCAAAATGCTGCCCAAACCGCAAACGCGCGGGCTGACGATTTGCACGTTCCATTCTTTGGGCATGAAGATTCTGCGCGAAGAGGCGAACCATATCGGTTACAAAAAAAACTTCTCCATTCTCGACTCTACCGACAGCGCCAAAATCATCGGCGAACTCTTAGGCGGCACGGGAAAAGAAGCCGTATTCAAGGCGCAGCACCAGATTTCCCTTTGGAAAAACGATTTAAAAACGCCTGAAGATGTCGTTCAGACGGCCTCTAATGTGTGGGAACAACAAACCGCGCGCGTGTATGCAAGTTATCAGGAAACCCTGCAAAGCTATCAGGCAGTAGATTTTGACGACTTAATCCGCCTGCCTGCCGTGCTGTTGCAGCAAAACAGTGAAGTGCGCAACAAATGGCAGCGGCGGCTGCGTTATCTGTTGGTTGACGAATGCCAAGATACGAATACCTGCCAATTTGCGCTGATGAAACTCTTGACAGGCGCGGAAGGGATGTTTACCGCCGTCGGCGACGACGACCAGTCCATCTACGCATGGCGCGGCGCGAACATGGAAAACCTGCGCAAAATGCAGGAAAACTATCCGCAGATGAAGGTCATCAAACTGGAGCAAAACTACCGCTCCACCGCGCGGATTCTCAAAATTGCCAACAAAGTCATCGAAAACAACCCCAAGCTGTTTACCAAAAAACTTTGGTCGCAATTGGGCGAAGGCGAGCCGGTTAAAGTCGTTGCCTGCCAAAACGAGCAGCACGAAGCCGATTGGGTCGTCAGCCAAATCGTCAAACAAAAACTCATCGGCGGCGACAAAACCCGATACGCCGATTTTGCCGTGTTATACCGCGGCAAGCATCAGGCACGGATTTTCGAGGAAGCATTGCGCGGCGCGCGCATCCCCTACCGTCTCTCCGGCGGACAAAGCTTTTTCGACAAAGCCGAAATCAAAGACGTGTTGTCTTATGTGCGGCTGCTTGCCAACCCCAACGACGATCCCGCCTTTCTGCGCGCCGTTACCACGCCAAAACGCGGCATCGGCGATGTAACGCTGGGCAAACTCAACGCCTACGCGCACGAACACGAATGCAGCCTGTATGAAGCCGCACAAAACGAAGAAGCCCTTGCCACACTGAACAATACCAACCGCCAACACCTGCAAGCCTTTATGGATATGTTCGGCAACTACCGCGCCAAAGCCGAAATCGACGAAGCGGGCGAGTTCATCAACAGCCTGCTCGAAGAAATCGACTATGAAAACCATTTGATGCAAAACGAAGAAGGCAAAGCCGGCGAAATCAAATGGCGCAACGTCGGCGAGTTGGTATCGTGGTTCGCACGAAAAGGCGAACGGGACGGCAAAAACGTCATCGAACTCGCCCAAACCGTCGCCTTGATGACGCTTTTGGAAGGAAAAGACGAAGAAGAAACCGATGCCGTCTCGCTATCCACGCTGCACGCCGCCAAAGGTTTGGAGTATCCGTATGTTTTCCTTGTCGGTTGCGAAGAAGGTGTTTTGCCGCACAACGACAGCATCGAAGAAGGCAACGTCGAAGAAGAACGCCGCCTGATGTACGTCGGCATCACCCGTGCCAAACGCCAACTCACGCTGACCCACTGTGTCAAACGCAAAAAACAAGGCATATGGCAATTCCCCGAACCCAGCCGATTCATAGACGAAATGCCGCAGGAAGATTTGAAAATCCTGGGGCGCAAAGGCGGCGAACCGATTGTCAGCAAAGAAGAAGGCAGACGTAACCTTGCCGATATAATCGGAAGGATCGACAACCTAAAAAAAAGCGGCCCGGCGGATTAAACCGGAGCCGCAATGCCGTCTGAAAGACGTTCAGACGGCATATTTTTTGAACGGCGCGCGTCAAGCGGTTTACGCCCACAAATCCTGCTGCTGATTTTTCGGTACAAGCCTGCCGACACCGATACCGATGAGGCGGAACGCGTCTTCCGTCTGCGGCGGGACGCGCGCCATCAACATTTGCGCAGCCTGCAGCAGAGCTGCGCAGTCGGGCAATACGGAGGAATAAGTCAGCGTGCGCGTGATGATGCGGAAATCGTAGGTCTTCAGCTTGAGCGTTACGCTTTGGGCTTCGACGTTTTTGCGCGTGATTTGCCGCCACAGGTCTTCGGCAAGATGGGGCAGGTGTCCGGCAGCCTGCCCGAGCGGCAGGTCTTCGGGCAGGGTGATTTCTGTGGAAATTTGGAGGCGTTCGCGTTCGGCTTTGACGGGGTGTTCGTCCGTACCGCGCGCCAAATCATAGAGGCGGTAGCCGTAGCGTCCGAAATGGTTTAAGAGCTCGCCGCGCTCGAAACGGCGCAAATCGCCCGCCGTCCGCATACCCAGCGACTGCATTTTTTTCAGCGTTACCTTGCCCGCTCCGGGGATTTTGCCCAAAGGCAGGGTTTCCAAAAATGCCATAACTTTGTGCGGCGGCAACACAAACTGCCCGTTCGGCTTGCGCCAGTCGGAAGCAATTTTCGCCAGAAATTTGTTCGGCGCGATGCCTGCGGATGCGGTCAAACCCGTTTCCGCAAAAATGGCGGCACGGATTTCTTTGGCAACTTCGCCGGCGTAAGGGATATTTTTGAAATTACGGGTAACGTCAAGATAGGCTTCGTCCGGCGACAGGGGTTCGATTAAATCGGTATAACGTCTGAATACGGCGTGAATCTGCGCAGAAACCTGACGGTACAAATCGAAATGCGGCGGCACATACACCGCTTGCGGACACAGCCTTTTCGCCGTTGCCACCGACATCGCGGAATGCAGCCCGAACTGCCGTGCATCATACGATGCGGCACAAATCACCGAACGCGCGCCCTCCCACGCGACGACCACCGGCCGCCCTTTCAAATGCGGCTGTTCGCGCAGTTCTACCGATGCGTAGAACGCGTCCATATCGATGTGGATGATTTTGCGTAAAGACATCGGCTCTGCCGAGGATAAAAGGGATATTTTACTGCGGGCATCGGACAAAATCCAAATATACTAACAGGTTAAATACAAAAGAGTTGGCTGGATTAATTTTGAAACTCGATAAAAATAATGGTTTTTATCAAGCAGAAAGAAACAGTAATGGAAATTATGATATCGTAAGAAAAAATTATCTGAAAAATATTACCAAAATACAATCAAATATATTGATTTACTTAGATAATACCAGTACCGGATTTAAAATTCAACAGAGGAGAAAACAAATCAGAGCACAAATTTCAGCCAGACAATGGAGAAGATAAAAGATGAATAAAAATATAATTTATATATTTTCTTTATTAATCACTATTGTTATTTTCTTTATATTTGAAAAGAATGTAATAAGCAAAATAAGTTTTGATTATAATAAAAAAGAATTCTTAATTAGTGATATAACGAACTTTAACTGGGATCATGTAAAACTGTATATAATCAATTCAGATTTCCAAAAAATTGTTTTTTATGATAAAGGTAAGATAGTTTTTGAGGAATTAATAGAACTAGATAGGAAAGGGAAAGTTTTACCTCAATATCTATTTGATTCATATTTGAAAAATGTTTAATATTACGAATGTGATTACAAGAATGGCAAGATGCAACTTTTAAAAAAGAAAAATTACATTCTTTTGATAGATATTTTTATTATTATAAACCTATAAACTGTAGGCCGAAACTTTTGTAAAACTGTCCATACTCATTACCGCCTAGTCGGTAATGCATTTTTTAGTAGTATTTGAAAAAGTATGATGATAAAAACGGTTAAGCCTAACTTTTTCATAAAATCCAGCAGAGTAAGGCAGAAAAAAACACCCAAATTGGCTATAATCCCGACAAACACACTCAAGGACAACAACATGGCAGCCTCGCCCGAAGCAAAATTCACCGAAGAAAAGATTTTGTGGGTCAAACACCACACGCCGAAACTCATCACTTTCGCCATCAGCCGTCCCGAATCCTACCGTTTTAAAGCCGGACAGTTCTCCCGACTCGGTTTCTACGAAGGTAAAGGCTTTATTTGGCGTGCCTATTCCGTCGTTTCCGCAGAATATGCCGACACGCTCGAATATTTTGCCGTACTCATCCAAGACGGCCCCATGTCGGCCCTTTTCGCCAAAATGCAACAGGGCGACACCATCCTGCTCGATAAAAATGCCACTGGCTTTCTCCTGCCCGAACGCTTCCCCGACGGCAAGGATTTGGTGATGCTCTGTACCGGCTCGGGCATCGCCCCCTTCCTTTCCATTCTCGAACAACCCGAAATCCGGCAGCGTTTCGATACCGTCAACCTGATACATTCCGTATCTTTTCCCGAAGAATTGATTTTCAACGACCGGCTGGCCGCATTGTCCGAACATCCCCTGGTAGGCGAATACGGACACTCGTTCCGTTTCGTCCCTGTTACCACCCGTGCCGCCAACCCCTCGGGCTTAAGCGGAAAACGCATTCCGGAACTCTTAAAAAACAACAGCATCGAACAGGCGCTGCATACCAAGCTTACCCCGGAATCCACACGGTTTATGATTTGCGGTAACCCGGAAATGGTCAAAGACACTTTCCAAACGCTGCTCGATATGGGTTACGCCATGCACCGCAACCGCATTCCCGGTCAAATCATGATGGAAAACGGCTTCTAAAAACGAACGCTCCCAACCCCTACCCACGCCCACACACAAAACAAAATAAAAAACAGCGATATACAAAAACCAATTTGCAAAAACAGACCTCACGCCTATACTGCCACTCACAGCAAGCAACACAAAAAAGCGGGTACAAATTAGGGTACAAAACACAAGCCCGAACACAGAAGCACCCCAACCAAACCCAAAGGCAAAGGCAAACAAAATGGCGGCACACAACAAACTGACCCAAAAACAAATAGAAGCAGCCAAGGCAGACGGCAAACAAAGCAAGCTGGCCGACGGCGGCGGCTTATATCTGCTGCTGCACCCCAACGGCAGCAAATACTGGCGGATGCGCTACCGGCACGGCGGATGCGAAAAAACCCTAGCCTTGGGCGTATATCCCGCCGTCAGCCTCAAGCAGGCCCGCGAACTTGCCCGCGCCGCCCGGGCGCAGACCGCCGCCGGCATCGACCCCGTCGCCGAACACCACCGCACCCGTCCCGGCAGCGGGCGCAGCCTTCCCGAAATCGCCCGCGCGTGGTACGGCAGCCGTCAAGGGCAACGCGCCGACAACACACTGGAAGGCGACCGCCGTTCACTCGCCTACCTGACCGACTACTACAAAGACAACACCGACATCAACGACATCACCACCGCCGGCGTATCAAAATTTATCGAACACCTCAACCGCATCAACATCCCCGCCTGCGCCCGGCGCACCGTCCAAATCCTCGCCCAAATATGGGACTATGCCGTCCAGCGCGGCATCATTACCGACGAACGGCGCAACCCCGCAACCACCGCCCGCCCACTGCTAAACACAAGCAAACCCAAACCCCAGCCCCACATCCGCCCCGACGAGTTGCCCGACTTTTACCGCGCCCTCCAAACCGCCCACGACCTGCACCCGTACGCCCGCCCCCTGCTGCTGCTTGCCGCCCTGACCGTCCCCCGTCCGTCCGCACTGCTTTCCGCCCGCTGGCAAGACATCGACCTCACCGCCCGGTTATGGCACATCCCCGCCGCCGACATGAAGACCAAACACCCCTTTACCGTCCCACTGTCGGACTGGGCAGTAGAAATACTCCGAGAGCTGCACACACAGACCGGCGACAACATCCACCTTTTCCCAGGCATCCGCCCACGGCGCAAACCCGCCCCCCATCCCGACCACATCAGCATCAAATTCGCCCACAACGCCATCCGACGACTGGGCTATGACGGCAGCACCCCGGCAAATCCAAACACACCATGCACGGATTCCGCGACCTCTTCACCAACATCAGCCTGACCGCCGGAAAAGACACCCTCACAACAGACCTCGCCCTTGGCCACATCAGCCGCGCCGCCCTCCAACGCGCCGGCTTCTCAAGCCTGCACCACTACCTGACCGCCGACAGCTACCGCCTCCAAGAGCGGCGCGAACTCGCCGAATGGTACGGCCGCCGCCACCGCCAAGCATACGAAGCCGCCGCCCAAAACACTTGCAATAAAACCTAAAAGGTATTAACATACATACATGGCAGACATCCTGCCATCCGACAAGCGGCGGCAACCGCCAAAAACGAAAGGAAATCCAATAAACATAATCGAACAAGAAACAAAACGCACCGAGTTAAGAAAAATAGATGCCGAAATCGCCAAAATCATTGCCGACGCGCACAAAATCAACGCCGAATCCGTAAAAATAGCCCAAGAGTCCCGCTGGTATCCCATGATGGCGGCCACCGGTCTGGTTACCGCCATCGCCGCCGTGTTGGCACTGATATTCAAATTTGCCTGACCACAAGCCCCGCGAGGGGCTTTATCCCTCAACAAAATGAACAGAGCCGCACTATTCAACCGCTACCCCGAATGGATTATCGGGCAAGACGGCGCAAGCCGTTTCATTACCCATTGCCGCTATCCCCGCCTGATTGCCAAAATCCACAGGCAGACAGACGGCGAATGCCCGGGCGGGCATTACCGCCATTCCGAAAACGGCATCACCCTTTACGATTTTATTTTTTTCGGCGGCAAACCGGCAGACGAAGCCCGATTTGCCGCCGTCCTTACCGAAACCTGCCGCCGGGCAGTCAAAAAAATAGGGTCTGTACCAGATTAGCAGATATGTTACCCTCGAAATATGAAGATAACACACTGCAAATTAAAGAAAGAAGTACAAAAAGAACCGCTCCGTTCTTTTGTACCGGAAGTTACCGCCCGTTCTGCCGCCGATATTTTGGGTATCCATCCCGATTCGGCGGCACTGTTTTACCGTAAAATCCGCACGGTTGCCAACCATCGTTTGGCCTTGGCTGCCGATGAGGTTTTCGAGGGCCCCGCCGGGCCGGGCGCAAGCTGTTTCGGCGGACGGCGTAAAGGCAGACGCGGTCGCGGCGCGGCAGGAAAAGCGGTTGTCTTCGGCATTCCGAAACGCAACGGGCGGGCCTATACCGTTGCCGCGGACGATGCCGAGCCTGAAACGTTGCTCCCTGCCGTCAAAAAGAAAATCATGCCGGACGGTATTGTTTATGCCGATAGCCCGGGCAGCCGCGGCAAGTCGGACGCGGGCGGTTTTACCCGTTGCCGCATCAACCGTTCCAAGGAATTTGCAGACCGTCGGAACCACATTAACGGCATTGGGAGCTTTTGGAATCAGGCAAAACGCGCCTTGCGAAAATACAACGGAATCGACCGCAAACCTTTCCCGCCGTTCTTGAGGGAATGCGAATTTCGACTTAACTTCGGCACACCGTCCCGGCAGCTAAAAATCCTGCGGGATCGGTGTGGAATTTAGGGATAATCTAGTACAGCCACAAAAAATATGCGAAACAAAATAAACCGCAACGACATGGAACTCGGCTACACGCCTTACAACCTTCGCACCCTGCGCAACCGCTGCAAACTGACACAGGCCGAGTTGGCGCAAATCGTCGGGGTGAAGCACTACATACAGGTAGGCCGCTGGGAAGCCGAACCCGATACCGAAACGCGGCGGGCCGATATGCCGCTGGAAAAATGGCGGCAGTTCCTCGATTGGATAGAAAAAACAAACGCCGTCTGAAACCTTCAGACGGCATTTTTTACCCACCCCCAAACCTAAAAACCACAACCAAGCCCTACACCGCTTGCCCCCACCTCGCCGCCGCCCCAAAATAACCTCACTCTGTTGGAAGCCTGCCGGAAACGGCAAAAGCCGCCCCGTTCCGCCATTACGGGGCGGTTTCCCACATCAAGACGAGACAGAAATGACCGACCGCCAAATAGACAACCTGATCAAACCCGCCACCATCGCCGACACCGACCCCGCGTCCGCGCACAACACGGCGGCATTACCACCGACTGGCTGCCCTATATCGTCCCCTTTGCAGGCGGCGTGTCAGTATGGCGCATCCCAAGTGTCGGCGAAGCCTGCACCATCTTATCCCCTGCCGGCGAACCCGAGAACGGCGTAGTTTTATGCTGCCAAGCCTCCGACCGATACCCCGCCCCGTCCGCCGACCCCGCCGAAACCGTCGTCCGATTTCCCGACGGCACGCACATCCGCTACAACCACAACAGCGGCGCGATGGAATTAAAAGCCGTTACAAGCCTGACCATCGACACCCCCCAAACCACCATAACCGGACACCTGACCGTCAACCAAACCACCACCGCCCAAGGGCTGCTGACCTACCAAAATGGCATGAACGGCCAAGGCGGCAGCCTGTCCGAGCACACCCACCCCGACGACTCCGGCGGTACAACGGAAAAACCCCAATGACCGACGCAGAAAACGGACGCGGGCAAGACACCCTCGCCCACATCGCCCAATCCATCCGCAACATCCTGTTCACAAGAATAGGAACGCGGCTGATGCGCGAAGAATACGGCAGTTTTATTCCCGACTTGATCGATATGCCCGCCGGTCACGCCGCCATCGCCCTCATCCACCAAGCCGCCGTTACCGCCCTCGCAAGATGGAAACCCCGCATAACCGTCCGCCGCATACAGGCAGACACCGCCGACCTCGCCGCCGGCAAAATCAAATTAACCCTAGACGTAACCCTTGCCGACGGCGGCGAACGAACCTACCGCATCAAATAATAAAAACAACAGGATAAACAATGGGAAACAGCCGATTAAGCCAACTCCCCGCGCCCGCCGCCATCGAAGAAACCGACTTTGAGGGCATCTTCGCGCGCAAAAAAGCCGCCCTCACCGCCCTATGTCCCGAAAGCATCCGCGAAACCGTCGCCCAAACCCTCGAATTAGAATCAGAACCCCTAACCATCGACCTGCAACAGCAAGCCTATCAAGAGCTGCTCGTCCGCAACCGCATCAACGAAGCCGTCAAAGCCAACCTCTTGGCATACGCACAAGGCAGCGACCTCGACCACATCGCCGCCCAATACGGACTTTCACGCAAAACCATCCGCGCCGCCGACCCCGACGCGAACCCGCCGGTTGCCGCCGAATACGAAACCGACGACGCATTCCGCGCCCGCGTCCAAGCCCATCCCGAAAAATACGCCGCCGGGCCGCGCACCGCATACGAAGCCCACGCCATCGACGCACACCCCCAAATCACACACGCCCGCGCCGTGCGCCGCGCCGCCGGCACGGTGGAGGTTTACATCAAAACCCAAAGCGGCACGCCCGACGAAACCATTTTGACCGCCGCGCGCGAATACCTGTCCGCCGAAACACGCCGCCCCCTTTGCGACAACGTGCAAGTAACCGCCGCCCAACCCAAAGACGCGGCAGTAGAGTATTCCGCCGAATACCACCCCGCCGCCAATATTCAAGCCGAACGGCAGACCGCCTGCGAAGCCTTGGATAACCTATGGCGGCAAAACGCCCACATCGGCGCATCCGTCGCCCTGTCTAAAATCATCGGCGCGTTAGACACCCCCGGCGTGAAAAAAAATCACACTGCACAGCCCCGCCGCCGACATCGAATGCGGCAACGGCGAATACATCCGAATCACGTCCACGCTCGAGCGCGAATAAATGAACAGCACCGTCCCCGCGAACAACAGCCCCCTGCAACACGCACTGGCAAAGCTGACAGAACGCGAAACTGCCGCCGTCTCCCGCCAACTCGACCCCGGATTTTTACCCTTTCACGCCTTCGCAAGAAGCATCGGCACGGAAGAGGGCTGGGACTTTGCCGAAACTGACGAAGCCCGCCGCAACCTCATCGCAGGCTTTGCCGAAATCCACGCCCGAAAAGGCACGCCGTACGCCATCCGCGCCCTCTTCCCCATCTTGCGGCTGGGCGAAATCCAAATTATCGAACGCGACGGCGAGTTCAAGTGGGACGGCTCGGTCTTGTTCGACGGCAGCCGCACATTCGGCAGGCGCAAGGGTGACTGGGCGGAATACCGCATTGTCTTAACGCGCCCCGTCAGCATCCGCCAAACCGCCCGCATCCGCGCCATGTTGGCGGAAATCGCCCCCTTGCGGTGCGAACTTACCGCGCTCGACTACCGCAACCATCCCCACCGCTGGAACGGCAAAATCCGCTTTAACGGCGAATACGGTTTCGGCACGACATAACGCGCCCCCGAAAATCAACAAACAAAAGGAAGCCCCAAAATGGCAAACGCAACCGAACAAAACCAATTCGACCAAGCCGTCCGCCTCATCGAACCCGGCGACAGCGTCGTCGTCGGCCCAGGCGCGCCCGTCAACCAACCACTGCAAGCCCTCGCCAACCGCACCCTTTTGCTCAAAAACCAAACCGAAGCCCTTCAGACGGCATCCGACACCAAAGCCGCACCATCGCACTGGGCGCGCCCGGGCAAATCACCGCAACAAGCCAAAACACCGTCCCAAAAAACGGCCACACCCACGCCATCGACACCGCACGCACCGACCGCGCCGGCATCGTCCGATTAGACAATGCCATTAGCGAAGCCGAAGACACCGCCGCCACCCCCAAAGCCGTCAAAACCGCGATCGACCAAGCCCGCGCCGCCGCCGCGACCGCCGACCTCAAAGTCTCCCTCTCCGACAACCAAACCGTTACCGGCCAAAAAACCTTTACCGCCGAAACACAATTCCAAAGCGGCATCCGGCTGTCCGCCAACCCGACGCACTGAAACGGCGGCTACAAAGCCTATATCGGCGCGGATAACGAAAACGCCCACATCGTCTTCGGCGACGACACCCTGCGCCTGCACGGCGCAAATAACCGCATTTCCTACAACAACCACGACATCTTCCACAAAGCCAACAAACCGCGTTTCAACGAAGACATCGAAGGCAAACCGAACACGCTGTCCGGCTACGGCATCGGCAACTTCAAAGTCGAAACATTCCGGGGCGATTTGAACAGCCTCAAAACCGACGGCGTCTATTCCCTGCCGACGGCGGTCGGCAGCTCGAACCTGCCCGTTGAAAACACCGCCTGCCATATCCAAGTCATCGCCGGCACGCAACCCGGCTGGTGCAGGCAGTTGGGCTATCCCGCCTACACGTCCGACGTGTACGAACGCTACCAGACCAGCAGCGCAAACGACGACTGGAGCGCGTGGAAAAAACTCAATTCGGAAGGCATCCCCGCCGGCGCGATCGTGTCCTTTCCCAAAGCCGTCCGAAACCCCGCAGGCTATCTCAAAGCCGACGGCACGATCTTTGCACAAAACACCTTCTCGACCTTTACCGCGCCCTGGGCAACACAAACAAACTGCCCGACCTGACCCGTACCGACATCGGCATCACCGCGTGGTTTCCGTCCGACCAAATCCAGACGGGCTGGCTGGCGTTTGACGACATCCGAGAGCGCGTAACCGAATCGGCTTATCCCGAACTTTACCGCCTGCTGACCGAAAAATACGGACGCATCCAAAACGTCCCGCAGGCGGAAGACCGCTTTATCCTCAACGCGGGCAACGGCTTGGCGGTCGGAACGAAGCAGGAAGACGAAATCAAACGGCACGTCCACAAAGTATTTTCACACTGGGCAAACCACCCAGACGCCGCCGCCGTCGGTTACGAAGACCGCAATGAAAGGCAAAGAAGCGCGCTCGTATCGACTTGGACGGACGGCGACTTAAACGACAACGGCTTTTTAACCCCGCGATTGGACAGCAAAATGGCAACGGGCGGCGCAGAAAACCGCCCCAAAGCCCTGGTTTTAAAACTGTGCATCAAAGCCGCCGACACCTTGGGCGAAGCCGTGTTCCGGATAAAGTCCCACGGCGAAACCGCCAACGCCGGCGCACTGGACGCGTCAAGGCTGGCGCAAGGTTTGCAGGAAAAAGCCGACCGCGACCACACCCACACCACCGCCCAAATCCAAGGGCTGGACGAAAAAATCAGCGCCGCCGTTGCCGCGCAATTCACACGCCAAACCATCGGCGGCGTGGATATTGTCAGATTCCCCGACGGCACAATGATACAGACCGGCAGTTACAGGTTTGCAAGAGGCGGCAGCCCCATAGGAAACGAAGTTGTCTTCCCCATCGCCTTTGCCGACGGCAACGTCAAATGCTTCGTATCCGAACGCCATTCGGGACGCGTCAACGGCGAAAGGCAACACAACTGGCTGTTTATCCGCGCAAAAAACCACGCCGCCGCCATTATTACCAACTGGTACGAAAGCAGTTGCGACTGGATGGCCATCGGCAAATCCGCCTCGGGAAACGCCGCCAGCCCCACCCCGATAGTCCCCGAAATACCTGAAATCGATGAAGAACCGCAAAGAGAGAGTGGAAGATCATCAACCGGACTCCGAAACCCCCGCCGCCACCGAGGCCTCGACTTCCCCGTGGGGTCGTAAGACTAGCGGGCGGCAGGGCAGGCTGTAGAGACGGGCTGTAGAGACGGGCTTCAGCCCACCGTTCCAAGCAATCCGACCGAAACCGGCCGCGCCGCCAATCCTGCGAAACCTATGCCCCGCCAATCCTGCCACTCTTCGCCATTCCCGCGAAAGCGGGAATCCGGAACCCAAACGCGGCAGGAATCTATCGGAAAGAATAACCCGACCGCCGTCATTCCCGCGCAGGCTGGAATCCAGACCCACAACGTTAAGGCGGTTTATCAGAAAAAACCGAAACCGAACGCCCTAGATTTCCGCCTGCGCGGGAATGACGAAGAGTTGGGGAGTGACGAAAGGCGGGAACAACCGCGCAAAAAGCCGCCGACTCCTTCAGACGGCATCGGCAATAAAAACCGCACGGCCGAAACCGCGCGGGAAAGGATAGCCGGGCGCGCCCGATAAGCAGCGGCCGCAGGGTTAAGTCCTTGCACCTGTTTTCATCGAAGACAAAGGCGGTTCGGGAAATAAGGGCGCAATATCAAAAGTTTTGCGTTGCCTGATTTGCCACAAATCATAACCGGCCTGCATATTCAGCCAAAAATCAGGCGAAGTGTTGAGCAGTTGGCTTAAACGAACCGCCATCTCGGGCGTAATCGAAGATTGGGCGTTGACAATGCGCGATAAGGCAACCCGGCTGACACCCAGGCGTTTCGCTATATCGGTAATGCTTGCGCCGTTAATATACTCTTTTAAAACAAGGCCCGGGTGGGCAGGATTGTGCATTTTCATATTATTCCTAGTGATAATCCTGATAATCGACAACTTCGACATTGCCGTCGTTGAAACGAAAAGTCAAACGCCAATTTCCGTTGACTTTGAACCGCCCAATGTCCCGACAAACTGCCCTTGAGGGGATGAAGATTCCAACTCGGCACAGCCATATCCGAAGGCGTTTGCGCGGCATTCAGCGCGGTTAGAAGCAGATTCAGTTTGACGGAATGCCCGGCTTGGATGCCCGATAGCGAGCCTGTTTTAAAAAAGCGTTCAAGCCCTTTGTGTTTGAAAGAAACAATCATCATCCCACCCCGTCTGTATCGCCAAAGGATACAAAACTTTTATTTGATTGCAAAGCGACGATATACAAAAAAGGAAACCCCGAAATGACCATCTATTTCAAAAACGGCTTTTACGACGACACATTGGGCAGCGTCCCCGAAGGCGCGGTTGCCGTCGGCGGCGAAGAGTACGCCGCCCTCTTCGCAGGACAGGCGCAGGGCGGGCAAATTGCCGCCGATTCCGACGGCCGCCCCGTTTTAACCCCGCCGCGCCCGTCCGAGTACCACGAATGGGACGGCAAAAAATGGAAAATCAGCAAAGCCGCCGCCCGTTTCGCCAACTCCCGTTTCGCCAAACAAAAAACCGCCTTGGCATTCAGCCTCGCGGAAAAGGCGGACGAACTCAAAACAGCCTCTTGGCGGGCTATCCCCAAGTGGAAATCGACAGCTTTTACAGGCAGGAAAAAGAAACCCTCGCGTGGCAGGCGGACAACGACGCCCCGACCCCGATGCTGGCGCAAATCGCCGCCGCAAGGGGCATAGAATTGGACGTTTTGATTGGAAAGGTTGTCGAAAAACCCGCCCGCCTGGCCGTTGCCGTCGACGCGATTATCGGAAAGCGGCAGCAACTTGAAGATAGATTAAATACCATCGAAACCGCGCCAGCATTAGATGCGTTAGAAAGGGAAATCAAAGAATGGGCGCTAAACGTCGGCTGAGAGAATATATTTATCATCTACTAGTGGCCATAGACCAACTGTTCAACGCTATAACCGGCGGCGCGGCAGACGAAACCCTCTCAAGTCGCACCTATCGCGGCGCGCGGCTCGCCCAACAACCCAAAACCCGCTGGAAGATTTTATAGTGGATTAACAAAAATCAGGACAAGGCGACGAAGCCGCAGACAGTACAAATAGTACGGCAAGGCGAGGTAACGCCGTACCGGTTTTTGTTAATCCACTATATATACCCTGATCAACGGCGTATTTTTCGACCGCCACCACTGCCGGCAGGCGTATATCAGCTAACTGAAAGGCAGGCAGCACGACGCGCGGTTCAACCAAAGCCGCGCCGCCAATGAAAGGGATACGCGGTAAAATTGCCGCCGCGCCGCATTCAGACGGCATCGGCAATAAAAAAGCCCGAAAAAATCGGGCTGAAAGTTAAGGCTGCATCGCCTTTAAGGCGGCTTTCGCCAAAAAACCGCTCGGGTTTCATGACGGGCGGCAGTGCAGGCATCGACACGGTTGAGGATATGTTGCGGCCAACTGACGTTAAACCGCACCTGTCCGGTTAATGCGGCATCGTCCGCTTCAACCATCGTCCACAACACCGCATCGGCATAATCGGGATTGTCCCGATTAACCTCTATGCTTTGCGCCTCGGGAATCGGCAGGTTTTCCTGCAAAAGCCCTTCGAGATGGAACATTGCGGCGGCTTTGGCATCGGCAAGCGCGTCGGCAACCGTATCGCCGACAGGATAGCAGCCCGGCAGATCGGGAATAATCACGCCCCAGTTGCTTTGATCGGGGTCTTGGAACAGCACGGCGGGATAGTAAATCATTACTTCCTTTCTCGGATATGCGGTATCGGCAAAGTCCAAACGCAACGAAGGGGATTTAAAAACGACAAAAACGCAAAAGCCGCCGACATTCCCGCATCCAAGTTTCAGTCAATCAGATAACCTTGGATTTCTTTGGTTTTCGCATTGATTTCTCTGGTACGGCAGTCAGATTGTGCCACCCCGTATTCGTCGCCGTCGGCGCATTTGGCATCCAAACCGCTTTGCCAGTTGCGGTACTGGGGCATAACGGTTTCGGCAATATCGGCGGGCAGTGCCTGAACCGCGCTGTTCAGAGCCGCTTTGGCAGTTCTTTCTTGTCCTCTTCCCTGACCATTTCGTCGATAAGGGCTTTTTTACGGTTGTGCAGCTCTTCCAAGCGTGCTTCGGTTTCTGCCGTTTTACACGCCAACTCACTGACTTTTATGCCGTTTGGCGTTTCACCTTCGGCTTTCGCATTGTTGGCACAGATCTTGTCCATACCGCTTTTCCATGTTTTCTGCGAGGCTTGCAGCTTATTCTGTACAGTTTGAGGCAATCCTTTCCAAAACTGCTCGAACTCGCTGCGCGACAGCTTGTAGCGTTCTTCCCATTCGGATACGCGGGCGGCTTCCTGCTCCCGACCCAATGCCTCCTGCGCCGCCGCTTCTTCTGCCTCCCTCGCTTCCTGCGCGGTGGCTTCTGCCGCTTCAAGTTTTTCGTTCCTTTGTTTCGCTTTGTCCAACGGCTCTTTAATCAGTGCCATAGACACCAGCTCGCTGAGCGGATGGATGATATCGTGTGCCTGACTGAGTTCGGCAAAGATTTTGCTTTTGTCGTCTGTCGGCTGGACGCTGTAAGAAATAGTTTTGACATAATACGCGCCTTCTTTGCGGTAGTAGGGTTCAAAAAAGTCGGGCGTTTTCTTATAGCTGTTGCCTATAGATTGGTTGGCGGCGACGGCATAATCGACAACATCGTCGGGCACGTCCAGTTTTAACGCGGCTTCACATTTGAGTTTGCTGGACGTGTCGGTTTTCTCGGTAGTTCGGACTTCATCGACGGTTATGCCCAAACGTTCGACCATTCTGCGGATATGCGATATGCCGATATCGGCAAATGCTTGGTCTTTGAATGCGTCGTCGTCAAAAGTTTTGACGGTTTCACCTTCGACATTGTCGCGGACCAGTTTGACCAAAATCTCTTTAGTCTCTTCGCTTCCGCAGGAAATTTCCTTTCCGGAAAACGGGTTGCCTATTCCCAAACGGTCGCAGCCCGACAAAATCAGCATACTTGCCAATGCCAGTGCGGGTAAATTTTTTTTCATTAGATTTCCTTTGCCGTCCAAACACGGACTGTCTGTTGCGTATTTCCACACACGCTACGGCACTTGAAGTACATGGCTGCGGAACATATATGTTTAAATTTATGCAAACCGCCATATCGCGATTGCACACGCCCTGCAAATTTACCGACGGTTTTCCTGTTCGATAAAAATGCCGTCTGAAACGGTCGGCGTTCAGACGGCATTTTTCCGCAGGTTTTATTTGCGGTTGGTCTGCAGGTAGAGGTTAATCAGGCGTTCGGTCGAGCTGTCGTGTTTTTGAGGTTCGGTTTCGCCTGTCAGTTCGCCCAAAATGGTTTTAGCCAGTTGTTTGCCGAGTTCCACGCCCCACTGGTCGAAGCTGTTGATGCCCCAAATGATGCCTTGGACGAAGGTTTTGTGTTCGTACATGGCAATCAGGCTGCCCATATTGCGGGGGTTGACCTTATCCATCAGGATGAGGTTGGTCGGGCGGTTGCCGGAGAAGATTTTGTGCGGAACCAGCTCTTCGATGCGCGCCTCATCCATACCCTGCGCTTTGAGTTCGGCGCGGACTTCGTCGGGGGTTTTGCCGCACATAAAGGCTTCTGCTTGTGCAAAGACGTTGGCAAGCAGGATTTCGTGGTGTCCGGGCAGGTTGCTGCGTTTTTCAAGCGAGGCAATCAGGTCGATGGGGGTGATGTGCGTGCCTTGATGCAGCAGTTGGAAGAAGGCGTGCTGACCGTTAATGCCCGTTTCTCCCCAGATAATCGGCGAGGTTTCGTGTCCGACTGCTTTGCCGTCCAACGTAACCTGTTTGCCGTTGCTTTCCATATCGAGCTGCTGGATGAATTTGGGCAGGCGGTGCAAATGTTGGTCGTAAGGCGCGATGACGTGGCTGCCGCCACCGTAGTAGTTGATATACCAGATGCCGATGAGGGCGAGGATGACGGGCAGGTTGCGCTCGAGCGGGGTGTTGATGAAGTGTCGGTCCATCAGGTGCGCGCCGTTGAGCATTTCGATGAAGTTTTCTTCGCCGAGATACAGCATAATCGGCAATCCGATGGCGGACCACAGGCTGTACCGACCGCCGACCCAATCCCAAAATTCAAACATATTGGCGATGTCGATGCCGAATTCGGCGACGGCTTTTCGATTGGTGGAAACGGCGGCGAAGTGTTTGGCAACGGCTTCTTCGTCACCCGCATGATTCAAAAACCATTCGCGCGCGGTTAGCGCGTTGGTCAGCGTTTCCTGCGTGGTAAATGTTTTGGAGGCGATGATGAACAGCGTGGTTTCCGGGTGGACTTTGGACAATACGTCGCGCAGTTGCGAGCCGTCCACGTTGGAGACGAAGTGCATATTGAGGCGCGGATGACCGAAAGGTTTGAGCGCGGTACACATCGTCAGCGGGCCCAAATCCGATCCGCCGATGCCGATGTTGACAACGTCGGTAATGACTTGGTTGGTATAGCCCAGCCAGCTTCCGCTGCGGACTTCGTGTGCAAATTCGCCCATACGTTGCAAAACGCGGTTGACTTTGGGCATCACATCTTCACCGTCAACCATAATCGGCGAATTGGTGCGGTTGCGAAGGGCGACATGCAGGACGGCGCGGTTTTCGGTGGTATTGATTTTTTCGCCGTGGAACATCTGCCGCATCCGCTCCGGCACGCCTGCTTCACGCGCCAACTCGAACAGTAGGGACATGGTTTCGTCGTTGATGCGGTTTTTGGAGTAGTCCAGCGTCAGTCCGCCGACTTGCAGCCAGTAGCGTTCCGCCCGCTGCGGGTCTTGCTCGAACATTTCGCGCATATGCAATGTTTTGCTGTCGTCAAAGTGGTTCCACAATTTTGACCAGGCCGGTAAGTCGTGAAGGTGTTTCATCTGTATGCTCCCGATTGAGGTTTTCCGTGACGGGGGGCGTTTCCGCACATCGATGCGCACATAAGGCGCAACCCTGCGTACCGCCCCGATTTGGAAGGGGTTGCGGCAAACCCGAACCCTGCCGCCTTAAAGGGCGGGGTTTCCGCCATTAAGGAAATTCTGATAAAAGGCTTGCCGGAGCCTGTCCGGCCGTTCAGACGGCATTGGCGGGATGCCGTCTGAACATCAGTCTTTGTCGTAATCGATGTGCTTGTTGTGTATGCTTTTTTTGCTTTTCTGCAATTGCAGGCTGGCAGCATCGCCCAAGCGCAGGGCAAGTCCGATGGCGAGAATATCGATGACGGCAAGCTGCAAGAGGCGGGAAACCATGGGCGTGTAGAGTTCGGCGTTTTCCTGTGTGGCAACGCTCAACACGCAGTCGGCAAGTTGCGCCAGAGGCGAATCGTTGCGGGTCAGTGCGATGACGGACGCGCCGTTTTCTTTGGCGATGCTGACCGCATCCAAAAGTTCGATAGACGAACCCGTGTTGGAAATGGCAACCAAAACATCCTGATCGCTCAAAACGGATGCCGCCATCAGTTGCGTGTGCGTATCGACATAGGCGACGGTGGACATGCCGAAACGGAAAAATTTGTGCTGCGCGTCCTGTGCCACAATGCCGGAATTGCCCACGCCGTAAAATTCGACGCGGCGGGCGTGCATCAGGGTGGCGATGCCGTTTTCGAGTTCGGATTCTTTTAAGAACCTCCTCTCCCCCAACAAGGCTGCGGCGGCGTTGCCCAACACTTTTTCAACCACATTCGCCATATCGTCGTCGGCATTGAGTTCTTCGTGGACATAAGGCATACCTTCGTGCCCGATGCTGGCGGACAGGGAGAGCTTGAATTCCGGCAGCCCCTTATAACCGAGGCTGCGGCAGAACCGGATGACGGTCGGCTGGCTGACCGAGGCGCGGTCGGCGATTTCGGCGACGGCGGCGTGGACAAACCACTTGGGTTCTGCCAAGGCGCATTCGGCAACTTTGCGTTCCGCACCGGACAGGTCGGCCAGTGATTCGCTGATTTTGCTTAACATAATGATATGCCCTTCGATAATGCGGCCCTGCTGCAAGGGCTGCCGTGGTTAGACGTTTTTCAGGTGGTTGCCGAGCGCCGCCGCCGCGCCGGCAATACCCGGAAATTCGCTCAAGACGACATAAACGGGAATCGCGGCAAGGTAGGCTTCAAAACGCCCTTTGTTTTCAAAGCGGCTGCGGAAGGGGGAGGTTTTGAAGTAATCCAACATTCGCGGGATAATGCCGCCGCACAAATACACGCCCCCGCGCGCGCCCAAAGTCAGGGCGAGGTTGGAAGCGACCGTGCCCAGCATCGCGCAAAAAATGTCCAATGCCTGCCGGCACAGGGGCGATTCGCAATTTAATGCCTTTTCGGTAATTTCAGACGGCATCAGTTTTGCCGGTTCGGCTTTCTGCTTGGCCGCCAGCGTTTCATAAATCAGGCTCAAACCTGCGCCGCTGAGGAAACGTTCGGCGGAAACGTGGCGGTATTTGTTTTTGGCGTACTGCCAAATCAACACTTCCATATCGTCAAACGGCGGGAAACTGGTATGCCCGCCCTCGCCCGCCAACGCCACCCAGCCTGCGGGGCTGTGCACCAATCCGCTCACGCCCAAGCCGGTACCGGGGCCGATAACGGCCTTGGGGGCGAATTCGACAGGCTTTTGCCCGCCTACCTGCATCAGGTCTTTGCTTGAAGTCTGCGTTACCGCCAATGCCTGCGCGGTAAAGTCGTTCAAAAGGATGAGGGTGTCCAGCCCCAAAGCCTGACGGGTGGTTTCGATGGAAAACGCCCAATGGTGGTTGGTCATCTGCACCCAGTCGCCCAAAATCGGGTTGGCGATGGCAAATGCCGCGTGCCGTACGCCCGTTGCACCACTTTGGTTCAGATAGGCACGCACCGCGTCGGTAACCGTGTCGTATTCCTTACACGGCAGGACGGCGACTTTCTCAATCACGCACGGCGCGGTTTCCAATGCGAAACGGGCGTTTGTGCCGCCGATGTCGGCAACCAGCCTCGGGTAATCGGCGTGTTTATTCGGCGTAGAAGACATGGCAGTTCACTCCTTGATGGTTCAAAACGAGGCTGATCGGATATTCGCGGTTTTCGCCTTGTGCGGCTTGGTCGAACACGGCTTTTTTCTCTTCGCCCTGTATCGCCAAAAATACATGCCCAGTATGGGCAATCGCATCCAAAGTCATGCTGATGCGCTCGTGCGGCGCGGTAACGGGCGTGGTATGCACCAGCGCGACACCTGCCGAACCGTCGATTGCCGTCTGAAACTGCGGAGCTTTTGGGAAAATCGAAGCCGTATGCCCGTCGTTTCCCATACCCAAAATCAAAACATCGGGCTGCTTGTAATGTTTCAGCGCATAATCGACAACAGCATCGGGATGTAATTCGGTTTCAGTTTTTCCGTCTTCCACCATAGGAATCCACACTGCCGCAGCGGCTTTGTTCTTTAACAGGTATTCGCGCACCAGACCGGTATTGCTGTCGGCGTGGTTGGTCGGCACGATGCGTTCATCTGCCAAGGTAATTCCGACGTTTTTCCAATCCAAATCTTTTTGCGACAGGGCGTTGAAAAATGCAATCGGCGAACGTCCGCCGGAAACTGCCAACACCGCACCGCCCTTCTCGTCCAGTGCGCCCTGCAAAGCATCCGCCACTGCGTCAGCCAAAGACTGCGCCGCTTCTGCCGCATTTTCGTATTCGTGCCAAACAAACATATTTGTGTCCTTTTGTGATTTCAGACGGCATATCCCGTTACAGGGCGGCTGCCGGGCAATGGCTTAGCCGCTTCCGCCTCGAAGCGGGACTGCTTTTTCTGCCCCGCCCTCCTTCAGACGGCATTGCGAACCCGATGCCGTCTGAAGCGCATTACTGTTCTTCGTGCCACTTGTTGCCGTCGCGCGCCAACAGTTCGCGGGCGGCTTCAGGACCCCAAGAGTGTGCGCCGTAACCGTGCGGCGGCGTGGTGTTATTTGCCCAGTTTTCCAAAATCGGCATCACATATTCCCACGCGGCTTCGAGTTCGTCGCGGCGGTTGAACAAAGCGAGTTTGCCGTTAATCACATCCAACAGCAGGCGTTCGTAAGCCTCGGCGCGGCGGCCTTCAACGGCCTTGCCCAAATCCACGCCCAAAGGCGTTACTTCCACTTTGTTGCCCGCACCCGGGGTTTTCACCTGCGTGTAAAGGCGGACGGATTCATTCGGTTGAAGCTCGATAACCAAACGGTTCGGCGCGGTTTGGCTGTTGTCGAAAATATGGTTTTGCAGCGGGCGGAAGTTCAAAACGATTTCCGCCACTTTGCCCGCCATGCGTTTGCCGGTACGCAGGTAGAAGGGAACGCCCTTCCAGCGTTCGTTTTCGATTTCGGCTTTAATGGCGACGTAGGTTTCGGTAAAGCTGTCTTGCGGAACGTTGATTTCTTCAAGATAGCCGTTCATGCCTTTGGCAGCGGTATATTGTCCGCGCACGACATTTTCATTGACAGATTCGATGGTCAGCGGCTTCAATGACTTGATGACTTTGACTTTTTCATCGCGCACCGCGTCGGCATCCAAGCTGGCGGGGGCTTCCATCGCAGTCATGCACAGCATCTGCATCAAATGGTTTTGCACCATATCGCGCAACGCGCCGGTAATGTCGTAAAACTCGCCGCGCTCTTCCACACCGAGCTGTTCGGCGATGGTCAGCTGCACGCTTTCGATGTATTTATTGTTCCACAGCGGCTCGAACATTACATTGGCAAAACGCAGCGCAAGCAGGTTTTGCAGGCTTTCTTTGCCAAGGTAGTGGTCGATGCGGTAAATTTGCCCTTCTTTGAAATAACGCGCCACATCGGTATTGATTTGTTGGGAAGAAGCCAAATCCGTACCCAGCGGTTTTTCCAAAACCACGCGCACATTGTCGGCATTCAAACCGATCGCAGCAAGGTTTTCGCAGGCTTGCGCGAAGAATTTCGGCGCGGTGGACAGATAGATGACGACGTTGTCGGTTTCTTTGCGTGCTTTGACCAAATCGCCCAAAGCGGCAAAATCGTCCGGCTGCGTAACATCGACTTTGAGATATGCGAGACGTTCAACAAACGAAGCCCACGCCTCACCGGAAAAATTTTCTTTCACATGGATTTTGGAACTGGTTTCCACCTTCGCCAGAAAACCTTCGGTATCCAACTCGCTGCGGCTGACCCCCAAAATACGCCCTTCGGGATGAAGCAGACCGGCAACATGCGCCTGATACAGGCAGGGCAAAAGTTTGCGCATTGCCAAATCGCCGGTCGCACCGAACAACACCAAATCAAAATTTGTCTGTGTACTCATCGCATTATCTCGTCAGGAAAGGATTTTTTCGATGCCGTCTGAAACCTGTTTTTTCCATCACGCAGCATCGCAATATCGGAAACAAAGGCAGGCGGCATAATGAGTAGTAATACTACACACCGCTACACTTTTTGTCTATTCCCATTTTTACAATTTATTTGACCTAGTCCAAAAATCAGGCAGGTTTCCCCTATTCCGTTACAACAATCAGAAGATTCTGCGATTTAAATCAAATTTCTTTTCAATGTCTGATTTTTTTGTAACAAAATTACAAATTTTGTACTATAATAGCACCCGCTTCCCACTTTCAGACGGCGTACCTTTTAAAATATAGTGAATTAAATTTAAATCAGGACAAGGCGGCGAGCCGCAGACAGTACAAATAGTACGGCAAGGCGAGGCAACGCCGGACCGGTTTAAATTTAATCCACTATACTCACCGTCTAACATACCCGATACAAAAATCAGAAACGCACAAACAAATCCCCAATACCACCCCGTTCCGCCAGGAGACCGAACATGAACCACACTCCTATCCACCCCAAACTCGCCGAAATCACCGGGCGCATTATCGAACGCAGCCGTCCGACGCGTGAAAAATATCTGGCGAAAATCCGCAGTGCCAAACAGATGGGACGCTTAGAGCGCAACCAGCTCGGCTGCAGCAATTTGGCGCACGGCTATGCCGCCATGCCCAAAAGCATCAAAATCGAAATGCTTCAGGAAACCGTCCCCAACTTAGGCATCATCACTGCCTACAACGACATGGTTTCCGCACACCAGCCGTTTAAAGACTTCCCTGACCAAATCAAAGACGAAGCACAAAAAAACGGCGCGACCGCACAAGTCGCCGGCGGCACGCCTGCCATGTGCGACGGCATCACGCAAGGCTACGCCGGCATGGAATTGTCGCTGTTTTCCCGCGACGTGATTGCGATGAGTACCGCCGTCGGGCTGTCGCACCAAATGTTTGACGGCAGCCTGTTTATGGGCGTGTGCGACAAAATCGTTCCGGGTCTGATGATAGGTGCGCTTTCGTTCGGTCATATTCCCGGTATCTTCGTTCCGGCAGGCCCGATGTCCAGCGGCATCGGCAATAAAGAAAAAGCCCGTACCCGCCAACTTTTCGCCGAAGGCAAAGTCGGACGCGACGAACTTTTGAAAAGCGAAATGGGTTCTTACCACAGCCCGGGCACCTGCACTTTCTACGGCACGGCAAACTCCAACCAAATGATGATGGAAATGATGGGCGTACACCTGCCTGCCGCCGCCTTTGTCCACCCCTATACCGACCTGCGCGAAGCCCTGACCCGCTACGCCGCCGGACACCTCGCGCGCGGCATCAAAAACGGCACGATTAAACCTTTGGGCGAAATGTTGACCGAAAAATCCTTCATCAATGCCCTGATCGGTTTGATGGCGACCGGCGGCTCGACCAACCACACCATGCACCTCGTCGCTATGGCGCGCGCCGCAGGCGTAATTTTGAACTGGGACGACTTCGACGAAATTTCTTCCATCATCCCGCTGCTCATCCGCGTGTATCCCAACGGCAAAGCCGACGTGAACCACTTTACCGCAGCAGGCGGCCTGCCTTTCGTTATCCGCGAATTGCTGGACGCAGGCTTATTGCACGACGATGTCGATACCGTCGTCGGACACGGTATGCGCCACTACACTAAAGAGCCTTTCCTCATCGACGGCAAACTCGAATGGCGCGAAGCCCCTGAGACCAGCGGCAACGACGACATCCTGCGTAAAGCCGACAATCCGTTCTCCCCGGACGGCGGTCTGCGCCTGATGAAAGGCAACATCGGACGCGGCGTGATTAAAGTGTCAGCCGTACGCGAAGGCTGCCGCATCATCGAAGCACCCGCCATCGTGTTCAACGACCAGCGCGAAGTGTTGGCGGCATTTGAACGCGGCGAGTTGGAACGCGATTTTATCTGCGTCGTCCGCTACCAAGGCCCGCGTGCCAACGGTATGCCCGAATTGCACAAACTGACCCCGCCTTTGGGCATCCTGCAAGACCGCGGCTTCAAAGTGGCGCTGCTGACCGACGGCCGTATGTCCGGCGCGTCAGGCAAAGTGCCCGCGTCCATCCACATGACGCCCGAAGCCCTGATGGGCGGCAACATCGCCAAAATCCGTACCGGCGACCTGATTCGCTTCGACTCCGTTACCGGCGAACTCAACGTCCTGATTAACGAGGCCGAATGGAACGTCCGAGAAGTCGAGCGCATCGATTTGGGCGCGAACCAACAAGGCTGCGGCCGCGAACTCTTCGCCGGCTTCCGCAGTATGACCAGCAGTGCGGAAACCGGTGCGATGAGCTTCGGCGGAGAATTTGCCTGATGCGCGTTTCAGACGGCCTTTTAAAACAGAAGGCCGTCTGAAAAATTATTGAAGCCGTTTAAAATAGATGCAGACGTAGCGTGAGCTTTGCCCGCGAACAAAACCCAAGCAACATCAGAATGTTTTACCCCAAAGGTTGTCTGAAAACTTAACCCCCCATCCCGTTTGACCTCAACAAAAACGACACCCCCCACTTGGAGAACCGAAATGTCCAAACTGACCCCCCGCGAAATCCTGACCGCCGGCGCAGTTGTGCCTGTGATGGCGATTGACGACTTAAGCACCGCCGTCGATTTGTCCCGCGCCCTTGTCGAAGGCGGCATCCCCACCCTCGAAATTACCTTGCGCACCCCCGTCGGACTCGAGGCCATCCGCCTGATTGCCAAAGAAGTGCCCAACGCCATCGTCGGCGCAGGTACGGTAACCAATCCCGAACAGCTCAAAGCCGTCGAAGACGCAGGCGCGGTTTTCGCCATCAGCCCGGGTTTGCACGAATCCCTCGCCAGAGCCGGCCGCAACAGCGGCATTCCCCTGATTCCCGGCGTTGCCACTCCGGGCGAAGTCCAACTGGCTTTGGAACACGGCATCGACACACTCAAACTCTTCCCTGCCGAAGTCGTTGGCGGCAAAGCGATGCTCAAAGCCCTCTACGGACCTTACGCCGACGTACGCTTCTGCCCGACCGGCGGCATCAGCCTCGCCACTGCGCCCGATTACTTGGCATTGCCCAACGTCTTATGCGTCGGCGGCTCTTGGCTGACACCGAAAGAAGCTGTAAAAAACAAAGACTGGGACACCATCACCCGCCTCGCCAAAGAAGCGGCGGCATTGAAACCCAAAGCCTGAACCGCATCGTAAAAATGCCGTCTGAAGCCCTTTCCAGTCTCAGACGGCATTTTGCCGCTTGGCGACTCAGTCGGCATACACAGCAGCACCGCCCCTAAAATGCCCATCCATCTCCAGAACAATGCGAATGACGCGCGATATGCGGAGACCTATGACGAAAAAATAATTATAATATATTTATCAATTAGTCATAAAAATCGCCCTATCGGTAAAATGCCGTGATGAGCGGCTGAAACTAACAAGTTAACCGTCGTTAAAAAATAACGCTCAGAGACCTTTGCAAAATTCCTTTTCTTCAAACAGCCGACATCCAACCACAGGTTTTTCGGCTGTTTTCGTTTCAAATAACCGCCGTTCCCACCAAAATATCCCATTAATCCCCCTTAAATATAGTGGATTAAATTTAAACCAGTACGGCGTTACCTCGCCTTGCCGTACTATTTTACTGTCTGCGGCTTCGTTGCCTTGTCCTGATTTAAATTTAATCCACTATACCTGATTGATCAGGAACAGCCCGTTTTACACGGCTGAAAAAATGCCGTCTGAAACACGTTCAGACGGCATCCGCTTAAAAAACAACTGATTCAACGGCGATTAATCCGCTTCCAAAACCACTTTCATCGCTTGGTTTTCGGCGGCGTGTTTGAACACGTCGTAGGCTTTTTCCAATTCGCTGAATTTGAAACGGTGGGTCAACATTTTGGTGTAATCCACTGAGCTGCTGAAAATTGCCTTCATCAGTATTTCGGTGGTGTTGGCATTGACCAAACCGGTAGTGATGGCAAGATTTTTAATCCACAGTTTTTCCAGTTTGAAATCAACGGATTGACCGTGTACGCCGACGACGGCGATATGACCGCCGGGTTTCACGATGTCTTGGCACATATTCCAAGTTGCAGGGATACCGACCGCTTCGATGGCACAATCTACGCCGTCTTCGCCGACGATGGCGAAAACTTGTTTGGAGACGTCGCCGGAAGCGGGGCTGATGGTATGGGTCGCGCCCAACTCTTTCGCCGGTTTCAAACGGTTTTCGTCCATATCGCACACGATAATGGCGGCAGGGCTATACAGTTGGGCGGTCAACAAGGCGGACATACCGACAGGGCCGGCACCTGCGATGAATACGGTATCGCCGGGTTTCACATCGCCGTATTGCACGCCGATTTCGTGGGCGGTCGGTAAAGCGTCGCTCAACAGCAGGGCGATTTCTTCGTTGACGTTGTCGTGCGGCGGCACGAGGCTGTTGTCGGCATAAGGCGTGCGGACGTATTCGGCCTGCGTGCCGTCAATCATATAGCCCAAAATCCAGCCGCCGTTGCGGCAGTGCGAATAAAGTTGGATTTTGCAGTTGTCGCAAGTGCAGCATTTGCTGACGCATGAAATAATGACTTTATCGCCGACTTTGATGTTTTTTACAGCCTCGCCGACTTCTTCTACAATACCGATGCCTTCATGACCGAGGATACGACCGTCGGCGACTTCGGGGTTTTTGCCTTTCCAAATACCCAAGTCGGTACCGCAAATCGTGGTTTTGACGATTTTCACCACCGCATCGGTCGGATCGATAATCTGCGGGCGGGGTTTTTCTTCAAAACGGATGTCGTTTGCGCCGTGATAAACCATTGCTTTCATGCTGATACTCCTTGCTTGTTGATAAATAATTTCAATACCACAATAAAGTTTCTTTATATGAGTTATATGCCCCTACAAAAAATAAGTCAATAAGAATTATTTTCACAATTTTATACAATAACATACTGTTTTAAATATAAATAAAACCACCGATTGATATTAATGAACACACCCATCCCCTTCTCCGAACGGCTCATCCGCTGGCAAAAACAACACGGTCGCCACCACCTCCCTTGGCAGGTCAAAAACCCTTATTGCGTCTGGCTTTCCGAAATCATGCTCCAGCAAACGCAGGTCGCCGCCGTGTTGGACTACTATCCGCGTTTCTTGGAAAAATTCCCGACCGTTCAGACGCTTGCCGCCGCGCCGCAAGACGAAGTGTTGTCGTTGTGGGCGGGCTTGGGCTATTACGGCCGCGCGCGCAATCTGCACAAAGCCGCGCAACAAATCGTCGGACAATTCGGCGGTACGTTTCCATCGGAGCGCAAAGACTTGGAAACGCTCTGCGGCGTAGGCAGAAGCACCGCCGCCGCCATTTCTGCCTTTGCTTTCAACCGACGAGAAACCATCTTGGACGGCAACGTCAAACGCGTTCTCTGCCGTGTTTTTGCCCAAGACGGCAATCCGCAAGATAAAAAATTTGAAAACTCGCTCTGGACACTTGCCGAAAGCCTGATGCCGTCTGAAAACGCCGATATGCCTACTTACACGCAAGGTTTGATGGATTTGGGCGCGACCGTGTGCAAACGGACGAAACCCTTGTGCCGTCAATGCCCTATGGCGGACATCTGCGAAGCAAAAAAGCAAAACCGCACCGCCGAGCTGCCGCGTAAAAAAACTGCCCTCGAAGTGCAAACCCTGCCGCTTTACTGGCTGATTGTCCGCAACCGGGACGGCGCAATCTTGCTGGAAAAACGCACCGCCAAAGGCATTTGGGGCGGACTGTATTGCGTGCCGTGTTTTGAAAGTTTGAACGGGCTTTCCGACTTTGCCGCCAAACTCTCCCTGACGATGGCGGATATGGACGAACAAACCGCCCTGACCCACCGCCTGACGCACCGGCTGCTGATGATTACGCCGTTTGAAGGGCAAATGCCGTCCGAACACCATTCAGACGGCATTTGGATAAAGCCGGGCCATTTGAAAGATTACGGCCTGCCCAAGCCTTTGGAAATTTATTTAAACGGTAATAGGTTAGAATAAACAAAATAAACCCGTTGAACTGTTGTTAGCAGGTATCGCAGCAAGAACAACCGATGAATTTGGGTCGTATTTTAGGCAGCGGGATAATGTTCAAATGGGACATTTGGAACGGAAAAAGTCGGCAATTTAAAAAGGATTTTAGAAACAAAGAGGGTCAAAAACATGAACACAAACTTAAATGACAAAGACAAAGCCATGGATACCGCAATCAGGTTTCAGAAAAGGATGAGGATTCCGAAATTTTTCTTTTTAATTCTCGGAATCACAGTGGTTTTGGCATTTATCCAAGACGTGATAACGGGTTCTAATTTTCTGCAAATAACAATTATGCAAATAATATTTGTGATATATTTCAGTTTCGGAGGTATCATAATTTTATTCTACATAATCATCGCAGGAATCTGCCCCTATTGCCACGAATTCCAAAAGATGAATTATGGCACCTCCGTCGGCATCGGGTCGGATAGCTTTACTTTCTTTAAAGGCATTTCCCCTGTCCCAAAAATCGATTACTGCAGCAAATGCGGTAAGCCCCTGTCTCCAGAAGCCGTAAATAAGGTGATGAATGATAAAACCGATGAAGAAATGTGAACAGCGTTTTAACAACAGTGAAATAAAATATAAAATTTCAATTTTAAAATAATGAGCTAATGGAAATTTGACCCGGTTGTCCGGTACAGCCCCAAACATAAAACAAAAGCTGCCTGCAAAAAACCGGCAGCTTTTGTGCATCTTGTCATACATTATTCACTTCAACCGCATCAAAACGAATAACCCACCTGAAACCCCGTTACCCATTTCTTCGTCTGAAAATATTCGGGCTTTTTCAATGCACGGCCGGTAAATATATCGTAATGCAGGTTGCCGCCAAGCTTTATCTGCCCGCGTATCCCAATTGCTGTGCCGGCTAGAGTTTGGCCCGATAACCATTTGGCGGATTGTCCTGAAACATGTCCTACATCAGCCCCAAGATAAAGCTGATGGCCTGGTTTAAATTGCCAGCTCAAATCGTTGCGCCAATACCATCCCCGCTCGGCAGGCAAACTCATTTCACCGTCGAAGCCACGTACGGTGTGGTGTCCGCCGATAGCCAGTTTGTCTTGCGATGTTAGCGGGGTTTTGTTCCATTGTGCATGAACGGATGTGTCATAGGCAAATAGCTGTTTACCGATTTGAAAAGGAGTATTTACATCAGCCGATGCCGTCCAAATTTTCATACGTGACGTGCCTTCGCCAAAGGCTTCTTCAGGCGCGCGCAGAGCATCTTTCATGCCGGTGCCGTGTTTATATTTCAACTTAAAATCTGCCGTACTGCGACCGATATATCCTTTGTGGGAAAGTTCTGCCAACCAACCTGTGGTTTTACGCCGTTGTACAGTCAGTTCGGCATCATCAATGTAACTTTTTGTTTCCCTCGTCCACAGTTTTACACTGAGATAGGTTTTGCGTTTGGCATCACGATACAACAGGCGGTTGAAGCCGAAATCAGTGTTGTAACTTTTTCCATTATAGTCATAGACTTCCGATAATCCGAAAACCGCCTGATGGTAACGGTAGCCATTGTGATTGAATGCCCATGTCCATTTACCGAAAGGGGCTGAATAATGTACGGCGTAATTGTTTGATCCGCCTTCTTTGCGATGGCCGTCAAAATTTTCCTCATCGGGCGTACCGCCAATTGAACGTCCATAATTTACATAGAACATATCACTCAGTCCAAAAGGATTGTCGGCAGAGAAAGTGATATTTCCTTGGTATTTTCCTGTCGCCTCACTACCCGAATTATCCATCCCCACACTCACACAGTAGGGCAGCAGACGTTACCGCCATTGCACCACGACATCACTTTGGTTTGGTTCTCTCTCTACGGGAACGATTTGGAGATCGGCTTCCGCAGTCGGGAGACATTTGAGATTTTCCAGTCCTTGTTCCAAATCACGCAGATTCAACAGATCGTTCGAGCGGGTGGGAAATTTGTTTTGGAATGCTGCAATACGTCCTGCATGGGTTTGATCATCGTTGGACCGATCGATTCGTATGGAGCGCAGATAGCCCGGCATCAGGGTTAATTGAAGCTTGCCACTATTCAAATCCTGTGGCGCAGCCAAGATACGGGTCGTGGTATATCCCCTGCCGATCAAAGCATTTTGTGCTAAGGACATGATTTGATTAATGTCGCCCGCATGCAGACACTTGCCGGAAACAAAATGTGTTTGGCACAAGGCATGGTTGAGCGCAAACCGGAATTTAGCCGCTTCTTCACCCACCAATTCCACCTCAGAAATAGGAAAGCAGGGGCTTGCCTCATCCGAATTTGCACCGCCTACCTGTGTTGCCATCTTCTCTATGCCCGTATCGGTACCATCCAAACGAACATCTTGTTCCGGCTGCATCTGTTCACGCAATTGCTTCTCACGTTGACGTTGGAGAATATCCTGTTGTTGTGAAACAGCTTCAGGTGTGGGGGCGGCTGATGTTAGGGTGGGGAGGCAGCCATCAATGATAGGACTAACAGTGATAAGGGATAGGGATGAAATACATTTTTGGAGGAAAAGAAAGGTTTCATAGGATTGGTCTAAGTAATGTAAGCGGGCAATTATAGCAATGCACAAAAACAAACAAAAAGATAAAAAAACTCCATAAATGAAAATTTAATCACATGTTTATAGGATATGAAAAAGAGGAAGCGAAATCTGAAGCCGTCTGAAAACAACCCCACACAGCATCGGCGGACGAGTTTCCCTCAGCTGCTCCGGCAGCCGTACCCAGCATCCTTGTAATCGCCGAAACGGTCTCTTTTTCCTCCGCATTCAGGCTGCCGCCGTCTCCTTTGCCGTACAGCCATTTGCCGATGATTGGGGCGGCCGCTTCCGACCCGCCCGCACCCAATGCTCCTGCCGGGGCATTGTTGCCTCATGCTGCGGCAACCGCTGCTCCTAATACCGCGTGGGCAAGAACGTGAGCGGTTTCTTGACTGGCGGTTAGTTTGCCATTCGCGTTTTGACCGGCTAAATCTTTAAAGTGCTGTCCAATCGCATACGATACGTCTGGCGATGCGGTAGCCGCAGCGATGCCCGCTCCGCTTTGGGTCGGCTCAGCTAAACCTGAGGCTAACATGTTGAGAATGACTTTGCCTTGTTGCCAATTATCTGCTTTTGCTGCCGCATCTTGAGCTTCATGGGCTTTGCGTTTGGCAGTTTCCATATCGCCATTGGCTAATGCCTCGGCTGCTGCTGTTTCGGCTGCTTCTTTGTCTGCTTTGAGTTTGTCTAAATGTTGGTTAATCTCGGTATTGGTTTGTTGAACATTTTTACTAAAATCTTGGCTGACGGTTCTTTGTAAATCCAGTTCACTTTGCACTCTATCTTTGTCAAATATGTTTTTCAGGCTGCCCGAATGTCGTTCGGCGGTGTCTGTGGTTACGTTTGTATCAATATCGGCTTTGGTTTGTGCCGCTATTTTGCCTGTCAGCCTGATTTGTGCGGCTTCGTCTGTGATTTGAATGTTTTTGGGTATTGATGCCGCTTTTTGTGATGCTGCTTTGACTGTCGCTGTCGCTGCCGTACCCTACTGATGAACTTGCGCCGTTTTTATCGGCTACGCTTGTCAGGTGTTTGTCTTGAGGTTTATTTTTTGCGCCCTATCCCAGTGTTTTGCCGCTTACGGCAACGCTGGCACCCAATCCAAAACTTTTTCCTTCGTATTGGCTGTAATTTTGAATATCACTGCCGGCGAGTGTGCCTGTGCTGAATCGGTTTTTACCCTTGTCTTTTGCGCTTTGGCTGCTGGTGATGATGCCGCCTTTGAGGCCTGTATGGTTTCCGACCTTGATTTGATAGCCGTCTTCTCCGGCATAAATACCGCTTTGCTCGGTTACCGAAGCATGGTCGGCTCGGATTTTGCTTTGGCTGTAATCGCCACTGGCACTGAAGCCATAACCTACGGTAACTTGTGCACCGGCGTTTTGTTGTTTGCTTTGATAAGTTTCTCTATCTTGTACACTTTGAATGCTTAGGTTTTTGGCATTGACTTGTACGCCTTTGCCGCGTACTTGCGCGCCTTTGATGATGGTATCGCCACCACTTTGGATAAGGGTTTGGCTGCCTTTGTCGCCAATATGGCTATGGCGGTGGGTTACGCTATCGCCATTGCCGTAGCCTTTGCCGACATTGCCGCCTGCGGCAACGCCTAATGACCAGCCTCCTTGTCCGAATGATACGGCAGCACCTGCGTTCCAGCCTGCTGATTTGTTTTGGCTGCGTTCGGTATTGCTTTGCTCGGCTGATTGCAGATGGATTTGCTTATCGGCAATCAGGCCGGTTCCTGCTCTGCCTGAAACACCTGAGCCTGTGATGTTGATATTGGATTGTTCGCCGCACCTTCGGCAATAAGGGTAGTTTTGCCGCCTGCTTGAATTTGACTCGCTTGGGCTTGATTGGCTTGAACTTGGGTGGTTTGTCGGTTTTGCTGTTCGCCGTAGGTTATGGAGATGCTGACTTGTTTGGCATTGGTTGTACCATTGGCTAAGTTTTGTGCGCCTTTGCCTGTTTGATAGGCCTGCCAACCTGCATTGGCAGCCGCCATGGCATTAACGCGGTCGTTTTTGCTTTGTCCGACTTGTTTGCTGCTTTGTGTGCTACGGCAATCGCTTGTTGTGCCAAATCGGTAACGGGCGAACTGAATGCCACCGTTAAGCCTTTTTGTTCGTAGGTTTGGGTGGTTTTGCTGTTTAATTGGTTTTGTGCTGCGCCAATATCCATACTTTGCGTGCTGATAAGGTTGTTGCCCTCAGGGCTGGAAACGTTGCTGCCGGTTTGTTCGTAGTGTTTGCTTGCAACAATGGTGGTATCGCCTTTCAGGCTGCCTACGGTACTGCCTGTATGTTCGTTGCTTTGGGATTGGTTTTCTTGTGTGTTTGTCTTGCTGCCAATAGTGAAGCCGATACCTGCACTCATCAATCCTGATTTTTGGGTTTGATGATAGGTTTCGCTTTGGCTTTGAGTTTGGGTTGTACCAATGCGAACATGATTGCCTGCTTGAATCCGGGTGCCATTATCGGAAATAACATTACTGCCAAGGATGTTGGCATCGTTTCCTGCCTGCAATACAACTTGCTTGCCTTCAAAGGTGCTGCTTTGAGCAGTTTCGTGATGACTTTGGGCTTTATCGGTAATGACTAATTTATTACCGCCGCCGCTTCTGCCTGTATGTTTGGACGCATCATCAACTTGGCCGGCATGGATGCCTGAGCTGATAGTAATGTCATTTTTAGCATACACGGCAAGTGTGCCTTTTGCGCTGCCGACTTCGGCAGCTTTGGCATTGAGATTATTCCCTGACAATAGGGTAACATCGCCTTTTGTTTGAATGCTGCTGCCGACTTCGTTCGTTGAACCTCGGATGGTATGGTTATCGGCATCAAAATGGATTTCTTGATATTTGCCGGTTTGTACCGTATCCAGGTTAATGTCGCGTCCTGCCTGCAGCCGGGTTTGCCCTTGATCTGATTGATTGCTGATTTGACCGGCAATGATGTTGATGTCTTTGCCTGCCTGCGCTGCTAAAACACCTTTTTCTTTGCCTGTGATATAAATACCTGCCATTCGGTCTAGGTAGGTGCTGCTACCTTGTGCATTTTGACTGCTCTTGGCCGTGCTTTGGTTGTTGATGTTGTTACCCGCATTGAGCAATAATGTCTGTTCGGCAGAAAGAATGCCGCCAATATTATTGATGTCTTGTGTGGCCGTAACCGCTGATTTTTGCGCATGAATACGCCCACCGATATTGTCTAGCGTATCGGTATTGATAATAAGCGCATTGCGCCCTGCAATCGTGCCTGAGTTTTTCAGGCTGCCTGAAACATTGATTTGTGTATTGCTGCCTGACAACAATGCACCTTTACCGTCTATGTCGCCATTTTTAACGCGTACATAAACCTGTGGCATCAATACGGTTTGTGTGCCGCCATCAGGAAGTTTAACTTCTTTTTGTACCAACCAAACAATATCGCTGGTCAGTTGCGCTGCTTGCTCGGCACTTAATGCAATGCCAACGCTGAGATTCATCGAACGTGCCGCAGTCGCGCCATTATCCATTAAGGCTTTAAATTGTTCTTCGTCGTTTTGATAACCGTCTAAACGACGATGCCCTGTCAGCTCTGCGATTTGTTCATTGATTAAACGTTGCTCGTAATAACCATCACCCAAACGTTTATGTAAATTGTTTGGGTCTAGTTTGAGGCTGCCCAGCATATAGTCACTACCCAACCATTGACGGTAGTTGGCAAAGCGTGGATCGGTTTCAACAAGATAGCCTTTATTGGCAGGATTGATAATGTATAAGCTGCTGCCGGGTAATGGGGTAAAAGAATTGGGCGTATAGGGTAGCGAAATACCGTTGCTTTTCGCAGTACGGATATTATCCCGGTTACTTTGTGGCAACTCAGTGCCTTGGCTGGGCGCATGACGGCTTAATGCTTTGCTATGCGATTCATAGGCAAATGAACCCAGTGAAATGTCGCGTGTGATTTCCTCCGGCAAAGTATAATTTTGTTCACGATGCCCTGTTTCATCATGTCCTTTACGACGCGCACGCCAGTAGTTGTGCAACTTACCATTTTCGCTGAAGACTTTCTTCTCGCCAAAGGTTTGCTCGTTATGCAAACCGTCTTTTTCTGTTTGCACAAGCAAATTGCCGCCGGCGATGATTCGGCTGTCGCTGTTGAAGACTGCTTTGCTATCAATAATCAAATCGCTACCTGCAATGATTTTAGCAGGCGCAGTTCCGGTTACTTGAGTTTCTTGCGTTACTTTTTCATAATCGTATTTATGCCAATTTTCATGCGCCACTCCATCAGGGGTGCGTAAGTGGTCTGATTCATTGTTGTAGACAAACCAGCCTAATTCATGTTGCGTGCCTTCTCGCAATAATTCGTGTCGTCCAAATGCTTCGTAATCAACAATACGCTCGCGCCCTGTTTCTACCAACTGCGTTTTCAAATGTTCATTGGTATTGTGCAGCTTTTCTACACCTAAACGCATTTTGCCTGCAGCTTCAATGATTGCGCCGGCATTGTGTATCCTTTGGGCTTTGCCTGTGGCTTGGTCATTGGTATCTAATGCGCCGCCAACCGCCATATCGTTACCGCTGTAAATCAGACTGTTTTCACGGTTATTTAATTGTTCAATGCCTAAATTCAGGTTTTCGCGTGCCGCAATGGCGGCACCTGTACCGTTTTCATCTTGATTGTCTAAGCGGGTAGCCGCAATAGCGATATTGTCGCCATAAATCCGACCTGTACCGATATTATTCATTTGCCCGGCTTGGATTTTGGTTTGTTGTCCGTCAATCAAGCCTCTATTGGTTAAATTGTGCTGCGTGCCAATGTCTGTCGTACCGCCGGATTGAATGTTGCCTTGTACTGCATTATCAAGGTTATTTGCTTTAATCCGAATGCGTTTTCCTGCTTGCAAGGTATGTGAATTTTTCAGGCTGCCTCGTGTACTGAGCGACAATTCATTGCCCGCCACGATCTTGCGTTCTACATAAAAATCATCTTGTAACGCAATATCCAGTTTATTATCAGCGGCAAGTGTGCCGTTGTTGGATAACGATTTTGCCTGAATGGCAACATCACGGCCTGATTGTATCGTGCCATTCGTATTATCAATGACAACGGTAGATTGCTGACCATCGTGAATAATCAGTTGTTGATTGGTCGCTATTTCGCCATTTTGATTGTTCAGGCTGCCTGAAACGGCTAAATCCTCTGTTCCTGCCGACAATAATTTGCCAGTGTTTTGAATCGATTGACTGTGAATTTGAGTGCCTTGTTGCGATACCGCCGTACCGCTGTTTTCAAAGGCTTGACTGCGGATATTGACTTTGTGTTCCGCTGTATTATTCATATCTTGCACATTGGCGGCAGCCATCGTGCCACTATTGACCAAACGGCCATTTGCATCAATCGCCACATTACCGGAAGAAGCAAACAACTGCCCTTGATTACGAATGCCTGCTTGTTCGGCCGTACTGATCAAGGTGATTTTGTTGGCATACAAGAATACGTGTGAAATCGGTATCACGGGCATCCAAACCGTGTCCGGCGATTACAGCATTGCCTTGCCTTATCTTAAAGCCGCTAAAGTCTCCTGCTTGATATTGCGGTTGGCCTGTCGTCAAAGTGGCACGGGAAGCATTGATAAAACCACCACCATTGACTGCAATCCCTGCCGGATTGGCAATAACGACTTCTGCACGTCGTCCACCCACTTCAATATAGCCATTCAGTTGTGAAGGATGGCTGCTGTTGATTTGGTTTACAACCACACGTGCTTCGCCCCTTGTCAACCAAGGATTGCCTTGAATCCAACCGCCTAGCTGTGTTTGGGTGTTGCTGCGACTGTTGTTTAAAATCGCCCCGCGATTACCCACATCAAACTGGGCATATTGATTAACAGAAACCCCTGCCGAAGTAGGGGTTTGAATATTGACTTGCGGTATGCCGTTACCTGTTTGCAGAATCGTGGCTTGTTGGGTTTTAGGAGCAGCTTTATCAGTAATAATGCCGTCAGCAAAAGCAATATTGACCGTACCCAAAGCCAAACATAAAGAAAAGCCTAATGCAGAAAAACAAAAGGCTTTGGAATGAGTAGGAATGAAAGAAACGGATTTCACATAAACGCTGCCCGAACCACTATCGGCACAGCTTTTACCTTCGCGCTTGGTGGTTTCGGCAACAGCTACCACAGCACCGCGTTTGCGGTTGAAAATCACACGATAGAGGGTTTTGTTCATGATTTTAGTTATTTGATTTTTATAGAGTTATTACAAACATTGGACAGTCTGGGCATTCTAGGACAAAGATTTTGGTAAGTCAATTACCGCCATTTTTTTATTAAATTAGGGGACGTACCGGATAACGGCTAAAAATCCCATTTAGGTTAGAATAAGCCAATGAGAAAAGCCGTCTAAGCCGGTATAAACAAAATAAACTCATTGGGCTATTTGTCGCAGGCGTAACTGCAAGAACAGCGGCAGAGTTGGTAGGCGTTAATAAAAATACCGCAGCCTATGATTTTCATCGTTTACGATGACTGATTTATCAAAACGGTCCGCATTTAGAAATGTTTGATGGCGAAGTAGAAGCAGATGAAAGTTATTTTGGCGGACAACGCAAAGGTAAACGCGGTCGCGGTGCTGCCGGAAAAGTCGCAGTATTCAGGCTTCTCAAACGAAATGGTAAGGTTTCCTTTGCCGTCCGTTATGTACGTTTCGTAACATTCGAAGACTTCCTGAACCCTGCCCGCCGTTTCGGTTTCCGTACCCCCCTGTTAGATAAGGGGGGGGAAGATTCGAAGCGGTTGCCGGCTTCCTGCCGTCCGCCGGCGCCTCCGTCATCACGCCGGCAACCGCCTTTTTCATCCCTTCCTTATCTTCCATGGTACGAATCCTCAAAAACGGGCAAAAAAAAGCCCTGTTACTTGTAGAAAGTAAAGGGCAATCCGTCCGGTTTTTATCGGGAAGGCGGCATTCATCATAGGATTGCCGGTATTGCGCCTGCTCGTACCGCCTATGCCGTACCCGGCAATCAAGGCTTTTTATCAGAATTTTTTTTTCGGAATAACCCTCCGGAAACCCCATAATCAGAAGCGTGCGGGAAGAAACAGCCGCCCCGCCGGCGGGGTTGCGGCAATGCCGTCTGAAGCCACGAATCCGGCTTCAAACGGCATCTGTTTACCAAAAGGCAAATAATCCGATTTGGCGAAAAACAAATTTGCTTTTTAGTAAATACGCGCTTACAATCCGCTACATCCGATTTCTACAAAGGATAAAACGATGACCGACACAGCCGGCTTGCGCCGCCGCAACCTGCGGCAATGGATAGCGGAACACTACGGCGGACTGCAAAACCGTTTTGCCGAAGCCGTTGCCCTCAACACAGGCGAACTCTCCGCCCTTTTGAAAAACAAATCCTTCGGCGAGAAAAAAGCCCGCAAAATCGAACAGGCGGCAAAAATGCCCGCCTTCTGGCTCGATACCGAACACACCGGCCGACCGCCCGGACACACAGGAAAACACACCATGTCCCATATTTCCCCCATCCCCGAAATCCTAGCCGACATCAAAGCCGGTAAAATGGTCATCATCACCGATGCCGAAGACCGCGAAAACGAAGGCGACCTGCTGATGGCAGCGCAATTCGTTACCCCCGAAGCCGTCAACTTTATGATCAAACACGCGCGCGGCTTAGTCTGCCTGCCTATGGAAGGTGCAATGGTCGAAAAACTCGGTCTGCCGATGATGACCCAAAAAAACGGCGCGCAATACGGTACCAACTTTACCGTTTCCATCGAAGCCGCGCACGGCATTACCACCGGCATTTCCGCCGCCGACCGCGCCCTGACTATTCAAACCGCCGTTTCCCCGACCGCCAAACCCGCAGACATCGTCCAACCCGGTCATATCTTCCCGCTTCGCGCCCAAAAAGGCGGCGTACTCGTCCGTGCCGGACACACCGAAGCCGGCGTCGACTTGGCGCAAATGAACGGGCTGATTCCCGCCGCCGTCATCTGCGAAATCATCAACGACGACGGCACGATGGCGCGTATGCCCGAACTGATGAAATTCGCCGAAGAACACAAGCTCAAAATCGGCACGATTGCCGACCTCATCGAATACCGCAGCCGCACCGAAAGCCTGCTCGAAGATATGGGCGACGCGCCCGTACAAACTCCGTGGGGCGAGTTCCAACAACACGTTTACGTCGACAAACTCTCCGGCGAAACCCACCTCGCCCTCGTCAAAGGCACACCCTCCGCCGACACCGAAACCCTCGTCCGCGTCCACGAACCCTTCAGCGTGATGGACTTCATCCAAGCCAATCCGCGCCATTCCTGGTCGCTGCCCAAAGCCCTTGAGCGCGTCCAACAGGCCGAAAGCGGCGTCGTCATCCTCCTGCACCACACCGAAGACGGCGCATCCCTGCTCGACCGCACCCTACCCAAAGGCGCAAACCAAGCCTACAAATGGGACAGCAAAAGCTACGGCATCGGCGCGCAAATCCTCGCCGGCCTCCACGTCAAAAAACTGCGCGTCCTCGGCCAACCGTCATCTTTCACCGGCCTCACCGGCTTCGGCCTCGAAGTCGTCGGCTTTGAAGAAGCGGAAAAATAATATAGTAAATTCAAATGCTTTATATTTGCTTCATTTATTGCATTATTTCCGTACAAACGAAAACCCGGTCTGTTGGGTTGGATTTTGCTTTTTTCGGATTTCGGGTAACTTCTAATTCGTCATTCCCGCGCAGGCGGGAATCCGGTTCGTCGGGTTTTTGTGTCATTTCCGATGAATTCCTGTGGCTTTGGTTTTTTGGATTCTCTCTTTCGGGGAAAGAACGGCATAAGTATTTTCCAAACCAAACAAAATGCCGTCTGAAAGGCTTTCAGACGGCATTTTAAGTTTGACCGGTTTCATTCATCGGTATTTATGAATTGAATTTCAACATCGCCAATCTATCCTTAATCTCCTTTTCCAATTCGGCAGATTCGGCGAAAAGTTTATCCAAATCCGCTGAAAATCCCGCTATTTTTTGCACAAATTCGTCGGCGGATATATCCACATAATCAATTTTTACCTCAAAATACTGCCCCGCCGACAAGCTGTGATTCTTCGCTTTGATTTCATCATAGCCGACCACCACGCTGAAATCTTCTACTGCCTGTTTGTGCGTGAAGGTATGGCAGATTTTTTGTTCTTCTTCGTGGGAAAGTACAGTTTTTTGGTTGTCATTAATACTAATTTTTTCACCTAAACCGGAAGCATCGATTAATACAACTTTATCCTTATTGACTTTATCAATAAACAAGATAGAAACATTGGTTCCCGTCGTAGCGAAAATATTGGAAGGCATAGACACCACGCCGGCGAGCATTTTGTTTTCCACCAGATATTCGCGAATTTTTTTATCGATGCCCGATTTTGCCGTGATAAAGCCGGTCGGTAATACAATCGCTGCCTTGCCGTTTTCTTTCAGGCTGAACAGAATATGCTGGATAAAAAGCTGATAGATTTCCATCTTCTCTTTCTTTGTTGGCTTGATTTTCGGGATACCAGCAAAAAAGCGTTCGTGGTTTTCATCGCTTTCCAGCCGATCGCGGAAATCGCTGAAATCCAATTTAAACGGCGGATTGGAAACAATGAAATCAAATTTTTTCAGACAGCCTGAAGCGTCTTTGTGGGCGGGCGACAAAATCGTATTGCCCTGAACCACATTATTCAGCGAATGCACCAGATTGTTCAAACTCAGATTCAGCCGCAACAAATTGGACGATTTCTGCGAAATATCCTGAGTATAAATCATGCATTTATCTTCGCCGATGACATGGGCGACATTCATCAACAGCGTTCCCGAACCGGCCGACGGGTCGTAAACGTCCACGCTGCGGATTTGCCCGCGCACCTCCTCCGGCACCAAAATATCCGCCATAATCCGCGCAACCGCGTGCGGCGTGTAGTATTCGGCATATTTGCCGCCGGAATTACTGTTGTAGTCTTTAATCAGGTATTCAAAAATCGTGGCGAAAAAGTCGAATTTTTGCGCAAAAATCGCCTCGAAGCTGAAACCCGCCAGCTTGGAAATCAGCGCGCGGCAAAAATCGTCGCGTCGGCCTTCGTCGGTAATGTACTGACTGATACGCTCGAACAACACGATTTTCGCCCCGCCTTCGGTTTTCACCGAAAACAAATCCGCATTACAGGCGGCAATATCGGTGAGCGTATCGTCAAAGAGTTTGGCAAAATCCGCGCCGTTTTGCCGCTCTGATAAATACTTGATGGAATGTTCGGGCTTTAAAACCGCTGTTTTTCCATCAATATCCATATTGACGAACTCGATCGGCTCGTCGGGCTTTTCTTTGCGAATTTTTTTAACTTCAAAATCGTATTTGTCGTTTAGGAATTTATACAAAAACGCCTGACTGATGATTTTAAATTCGTTGCCGTCATTGCCCAAACCATAGTTGGCGCAGATGGTTTTTAAGCTGTCGATTAGGGATTTGATTTGTTCGGTAAAGTGTTGTTCGGTCATGGAATGTCTCGGTTTGTTGCTAGCGTCGCTTAAATTTTGTTTAGCATTAGTTGGTTTGCTGGCAGATTAAATAGGTTGAACACTATTTGCCAACCTTTTCTCTTTTCCTAATGCTGTTGTGTAATAACGTTCATCAATACCATATAACAAATGTTTCAGCTGTACATCAGTAGAAATTTCTACACGAGAGCCATCTGCGTTAAATTTCAAGATATTATTATATTCAGCAAGGTAATTTAATAGTTCTTGTCTTTGATCTAGCGTCATATTATTCAATCTATCTTGAACTAAAGCTATTCTTTTCCTATTGGGAATAGATACTTTTTCACTTAAAAAATCTTCTTTTAAATCAATAAAATCGCTTTCTAAGAATTGCTGTACTTCAGTATTTGTAGCTTCTCGATACAAATCTTCAATCCCTTTAAATATATTTGAAATAGAAGAAAGGGTTCTAAATATTAATTTATCATCCTTTATTATATAAACAGCATCAGGAATATCTTTAATAACCAATAAGTCTTGTGGTTCGCATAGTTTCGCACCATTTCCGCATATAGTTAGCAAGTGCTTCTTTTTGAGTAATAATGAACTTGTGATTTTCTGGAAGAATAGTGCATCATTAGTACAAGATACTAAATACTTTAGTTTCTCTATATTTATTTCTTCCTTTTTTATTTCACTAAACATTTTTGAATCAAATAAATTTGAGTTATCCAAAAACTTAGGACAAAAATCTTGATTCTTTAAATTTTCAATTTGAAACCAAGTATCATCATCAAGATTGTAATCATAGTTATATGTTATAAAATTTAAATTCTCGTAAGAAAAGTCAGGGAAAATATGATCATCAGATAATATTTTTACTAAATCTTTCTTGCAAGTAATTTTAGCTAAAACAAAATTCATTATTGAACTCCTATTTTTCTAAGAAAGTAAAATTATTAATTCGATATACAGCAATCGAACTTACACTTTGTGGCGTTCTAAATTCCTGTTTACTAATCAGCACTAATAATAACCCTGATTCAGTTTTTGCTTGATAAAATCGATAGCCAAATAAGAAAAAAACAGGGTTAAAATAAAATGACTTAGAGCATGAAACTAGTAAGAAAATAATTCCATACATAACAAATAGCAAAAAAAGATTATTATCGGGTATGCTTAGAGCAACAAAAAAATAACCAAGATAGCTAGGTAAGAAATTATCGTTAACATATTCTAATTCTTTCACCTCTCCTTGCTTGAATTCATCCTTCCCCAAGTATTTGCTTAGCCATAAGACAGTAGCGGTTGCGATAAATGGTATTAGAAAATAAAAAAGTAGACTTAACTTAGAAATAGGTTCTATCCAATGATTTGAAATTACACGATAAAACCAAGTAAGGTCTAATATATAATATTGCGATTTAATAAAATATATTGATAACAGCAAAGATGTACTACTTATATTTAATAATATTTTAAATAGTTTATCCATCTCTTGCTCCGCTACATCTTACGGATACCTGCCCGTTCATCAGCATGGGTAGTAGGAAATCGCGTAGTTGGGTCAGGTGGTGGTTTTGTTTTAGATTATTTCGAACTTTAACAAAGAAAGTATTTGCTATTTCATTATATTTTTGAGAAATATCTTTACTAGGCAAAATTATTTTAAATTCTTTTAAGAATTTAAAATGTCTAGCATAACCATAACTTGATAAATCTATTTGATTTATGATTTGGTAAAACAAATAGTTTGGCATTCGTTCATTATTGCTTAATATTACTTGTGTACCATCTGCTCCCCGCGCATATTGAAAATTAACTAACTTAACAATTCTTGTATGATCACCAAAAATAATATGAGCATCTTGTGGGTTTAATATAGATTTTTCATCATTGGTAAATCCACAAATAAAATCTTGACTTTGGTCAACAACAGGATATTTTCCAAAATCCTTAATATCTTTATTTAATATTTTTGTAGTATTTGGGATTTTTGCTAAGCAAGATTGTAATTCTATACTTCCCCACCCCTTCGGAATTTCCCGTTTCAAGGTTTCGTCAAACACCATGTCGCCGCCTGAGGATTTGTAGGGCTTGCCGTTGGCGTCGGGGAAATCGAACTGCACAAACCAGTAGTCGTACAGGGTTTTCGCCATCTCTTCCAGGCGCGCGTTGATTTGTTTGTTCAGGGCGATTTTTTTGTCCAAAGCGGATAGGACGGCGGCGATGGATTGTTGGATTTGAGGTTCTGGAATAGGCAACTCCAGTGTTTTTAATGCATTTTCATTGACACGTTGCCTGCCGGAAGTTCCTTCCATACATTCAATCGCTCGTTTTCTAAAATCGGGACTGATTGCAAAATAATAGAGAAATTCGGGATTGGTTTCATTTTTTGCTCTTAACACGATAAATTCGGTAGAACCGAAAGCCACTTCTCCATCATCTAAAATATCTACAAAAGCGGTTTTCCCATTTTCCAAACACGGGGTAATCTTAGCTAATAAGGTATCACCATTGCGAAACTTAGCTCCACCGTTAAATGCCTTGATTTCGTAACCCGTAATTTGTCGTTGAAATTCTTTCAACATTGCCATCGGAACACTTTTTGCCAATGCTCCCTTGGCTAGTTGCTCTCTCGGATTAAAATCAGCAATATTTTGAATTTGTTGTTTCTTAAAATGATTCATGATGTTCCGTTACAAAACTCTTCAAAGGCCGTCTGAAAAAAACATTTCATCGGTAGTTCTTGCCGTCTGCGGCAGTTGTAAACTGAAAGTTTACAACTGAATCGTCCAGTTCTTGTTCTGCAAATATGGCTTTGATGTGTTTACCGATGTTTTGTTTGCTGGTTTGGTAGAGTTCGGCAATTTCTTTTTGGGCAAGCCATAGTTCGCCGTCAAGCTCGCGCAGGGTAAATTCGGATAGTCCGTCTTCCGTGGTGTAGATGATGATGTCGTTGTTGTGCATAGCTTTCCTGTATCTATAAATGGTTAAGGCTACCTGAAAATCTACTTCTCAAATCCGCCCGCTTTCTTTTAAATATTCCCGTACCAACAGGCGGTTGATGGTCTGGATGTCTGCGGGTTGAACAGGAAATTGCTGTTCCGTTCTAAAGCGTTTTAATACGATGCCCTGCATTTGTTTTTCAAAGTAATTCTGGTTGTCCAAAATCTGCTCCATATCCAGCACTCTTTGGTCGGCGTCGGTTTTGACGCCGTTTAGCGCGTTGAAGACTTTGAGTTTGTCTCCGTAGAGGGCGGCGTTTTCCATCAACCGCTTGTGGATACGTGCGTATTTGGCGTCGCCGCCGTATTTGTGCCGCAAGAGGTCGTTTTGTCGGTTCAGCTCTTTGATTTTGGTATAGACGGTTTGGAGTGTGGCAATGTTTGCCTGCATTTCTTCCTGCCCGACTTCGGCGAGGTTCTTTTTCTTGAAGATGCGTTCCAGCTCTTCGCGCAGGCTGATGTATTCAAGGTCGTCTTGGTCGAAGTTGCCCGCCAGCCCTTCGCGCACTTTGCGCATGATGTCTTTTAAATCGTCGGCAAGTTTGAGTTCCGCCTCGCCGATTTTGACGAATTGAAAGTAAACGTCTTCCAGCGCTTCATTGAGCAAATGGGCGGTGTCGCCTTGCTGTAATTTTTCGGCAAGGTTTAAGGTATCCAAGCGGGCGGCGGTTTCGCGGTACAAAAGATTGAGCTTGTCAAAATCCAGATGCGCAAGAAATTCGTGGCTGCCTTGCAGGCGCAGGATGTTGTACAACTCTTTGGCGGTTTGCAGGGCTTTTTTTAAGGCCAGAAGCTGTTTTTTGTCTTCTATTTGGCTAATTTGGCTGCAAAATTCTTCGGCGTTTTCGGTATCGAAATCAAACAGGGCGTTTTTAATGTCTGCAATTTCCTGTTCGATTTCTTCGGCGGTTTTGAATAGCTGGCTGTAACTGCCGATTTCGTCGCCCAATTCGTTGGAAAGTTCGTCCCAATAGGCGCGGTTGGTTTTGTCAAATTCGCGTTCGATATCGGCAAAATCGACGACATAGCCGTAGCGGTAAGATTTGTAGGTGCGGTTGACGCGGGTCAGGGTTTGTAAAAGGTTATGGGCTTTTATCAGTCTGCCCAAATAGAGCTTTTTCAGGCGCGGCGCGTCAAAGCCGGTCAAAAGCATGTTGTACACAAACAAGATGTCGGTTTTGCCCGCTTTGAAATCTTTAACCCATTGGTCGCGTTCTTCCTTAGTGCCGACGTCGTGCAATATCAACGCGGCGGTGAAATTGTGGTCTGAGGCCGTCTGAAAATGCTCAAAAAGCTGGCGTGCCTGTTCTGCGCTGTCGCAAACGACCATGGCACCGAGGCTCTCGTCTTGGTTGGTTTTTCTGAATTTGGCGAAGTCGTCCAAGATGTAGTCAAGCATCGGGTGGACGAAGTGCGGATGGGCGTAGATTTCTTTGCGGTCAAAGCTGCCTTTTTCGATTTCAAGTTGCGCCAGTGCTTCTTGTAATTGCGCCTTGTATCGGCTGCCGATTTCTTCGCGTATCAGGCGCAGGGTGTAGCCGTCGGCAATGGAGGCGTTGTAATAGTATTTGTGGATGTAGTCGCCGAAGAGTTCGCGGGTGTTGACGTTGCCTGCGGTTACGCCGATAAGCGGCGTGCCGGTCAGCCCGATTTTGACGGCGTTTACGTCGGACTGATTAAGGTTGGCAAGAAATGAGCCTTTGGGGTTGTAGCTGCGGTGTACTTCGTCGAGAAAATAGACGCGCTGAATGGCGAGGTCGTAGTCGTTACGGGCGACGACATCGGGGTCGTCTTGGAATTTTTGGATATTAACAACAGTGATTTCCGCTTTGCCTGCGTGGTTGTGCAAAGTTTGGGCGGATTTGATGTCGGCAACGAAGGCTTCGCGGCTGTCGATGGTATGGACGACTAAATCGCGGGCAGTAAATTCGCGCTGCGCCTGTTTCAATAAATCAAGCCTGTCCACGATGAAATAGAATTTCGGCACGATGCCCTGTTTGGCATAATAGTGGGTCAGGTAGCGGGTGTTGTAATAGGCAAGCGCGGTTTTGCCAGAGCCTTGGGTGTGCCAAATCACGCCTTTTTTGCCGCCGTTTGCCAAATGTTTTTCAATGGCAAGGGTGGCAAATAGCTGCGGATACCGCATGATGTGTTTTTGCACCAAGCCTTGACTTGCTTTGACGTAAGTCAGCCCGTGTTGCAGAAGAAAAGAAAGACGTTCGCGGCAAAGCAGCGAAGTCAGGATGCGGTTGGTCGGCGTATCGGGCGATTTATTGCTGATAAATTCGGGGCTGTGTTTGATAACGGGCAGGTTGTTGTCTTGTAGAACGTTGTTTTCAAGGTCGTCTGAAAGCGTGTCCAATAATTCGGTAAGGTTTAATTTATGCTCTTCGCGGAAGTAGTTGAATACGGGCTTGCCGCAAGCAGACGAGGCGTAAAACGCGCCTTGTGCCGGCTCGGTTGCGCCGTCGTCGTATTCCATGTTGTTGGAAAAAATCATGAATTGGGTGATGTTGATAAAACGGCGGAATTTGGGATTTTTCGCACGTTTGCCCATGCGCTCCCGCTCTTCGCCGATGCCGCCTTTATTGTTGGGCTTTTTGACTTCGATAAAGACCAAAGGCATGCCGTTTACCAGCAGGGCAATGTCGGGGCGGAATGCTTCGTCGCCGTTGATACAAGGCAACTCAGTTACAACGTGGAAACTGTTGTTGTCAAAATTTTGGAAATCGATCAGCTTCTTACCGCCGGATTGATTGGTGAGGCGTTCGTAAAATTTTTGCCCCAAATCTTCGTTATCCAGCTCTAAGCGTATGTCGGCAAGCAGGCGGCGTGCATCATCCGGCGGCAAATCGGGATTGATGCGGCAGAGGCTGTCTACAAAGATTTCGGGAAAGATATTGGTTTGTCTGTCCCAATTTGCATTTTTTAGCGAAAGATAATCATAGCCCAAGCGCATCAGGTGCAAAACGGCGGGGATTTTGACGCGGGAATTTTCGTTGTGGGTTTGGGACATAAACGTAACGTAATGGGTCATCAAAATTTATTGAAACGGATTATAACACCTGAAAAAAGCCGATACGCCTTTTCGGTGTACCGGCTTTGCCATACTGTTCTGCTTCAGACGACATCGCTTCATTTTGCCTTTAATGCCTCTTCGTCCAGCGATTTCAACCATGCCAGCTTTTCGCCGATTTTGATTTCCAGCCCGCGCGGGACGGGTTGGTAAAAGTCCGGTTCGTCCAAGCCGTCGGGCATATAACTTTCGCCGGCGGCGTAGGCGTTCGGTTCGTCGTGGGCGTAGCGGTATTCGCGTCCGTAGCCCAATTCCTTCATCAGCTTGGTCGGGGCGTTGCGCAGGTGGACGGGCACTTCGTCGCTGGCGTTTTCTTTGACGAAGCGGCGCATTTGGTTGTATGCCTTGTAGCCCGCGTTGGATTTGGCGGCGGCGGCAAGGTACAGCACGGCTTGCGCCAGCGCGAGTTCGCCTTCGGGCGAGCCTAAGCGTTCAAAGGTGGCGGCGGCATCGTTGGCGATTTGGAAGGCGCGCGGGTCGGCAAGCCCGATGTCTTCCCAAGCGATACGCACGATGCGGCGGGCGAGATAGCGCGGGTCGGTGCCGCCGTCGAGCATACGGCAAAACCAATACAGCGCGGCGTTCGGATGCGAACCGCGCACGGATTTGTGCAGGGCGGAGATTTGGTTGTAGAAACTCTCGCCGCCTTTGTCGAAACGGCGGATTTGCGCGCCCAAGCTGTCGGCGAGAAATTCGGTGGTCAGGATTTTCAGACGGCGCGTGTCGGCGGCACGTAAAAGTTGTTCCAACAAATTCAATAATCTGCGCGCATCACCGTCGGCGGTATTGACGAGCAGCTCTTGCACATCGGCTTCAATCGTGAAATCCCGGTATTCGGGCAAAGCCAACACTTTGGCAATCAGTTTCTTGAGGTCGTCTGAAGACAAGGATTGCAAAACATATACCTGCGCGCGGCTCAGCAGCGCGGGATTGACTTCAAACGACGGATTTTCCGTCGTTGCGCCGATAAAGGTCAGCAAACCGCTTTCGACATGCGGCAAAAACGCGTCCTGCTGCGCCTTGTTGAAGCGGTGGACTTCATCGACAAACAAAATCGTCGCGCGTCCCTGCTGCAAAGCGATTTCAGCCTTATCGATTGCCCCGCGGATGTCCTTCACGCCGGAAAACACGGCGGAAACAGGCAAAAACTGGGCATTGAAACTCTGCGCCAAAATCCGCGCCAACGTTGTCTTGCCCACGCCCGGCGGCCCCCACAGCAACATAGAATGCGGCTTCCCGCCTTCCACCGCCACGCGCAGCGGCTTGCCTTCGCCGATTAAATGCTGCTGCCCGATAACATCATCAAGCGTATGCGGGCGCAGACGTTCGGCAAGCGGTGCGTCGGGTTCTCGGACAAACAAATCGGTCATAACGGCTCCGTCAACAGGTTTTCAGACAATATGATTATACGGCAGGGAAAGGCGGCGTGCCGCATACGGATACCGCCCCACCGTTTGTACTAAGCCGATCTTAGGCGTACAATTGGGAAATTTCAGGAAATTTATACGCTATGCCATCCATGCAGCTTTGCAACCGGACCCGCAAAGACCAGGTCCCGTTTTAACCATGCGGGGAAGTTAAGATTACAGTAAACAAAACTATTTTGCCTTATTGGAAGAAAGGGGAACAGTTATGAGAAATTGGAACTTATTACCACCGGGGAAGGGGCAGATGGAGACTTACTGGTCAACGGTTCTTACGGCATCCGTTCTTTTGCAGACCTAAAATTGGAATACAAACCCGAATTATCGGTGAGAAGCAATCATGACATTATTTTCAACAATGATTTTCAATCTGTTGACGTACAACCCTATTCCGGAAATATCCATTTGGATGCCAAAGGAAAAATTCAATTTAATTTGAATGTTGCCGATAAGGTAACAGATCCAACCACACATCAAGAAAAGTTAGTGAACGATAACGCTTTAGTGCGGTATGTCAACAATATCACCCCCTCCGATGAAAATGACAAAGGCAGCATATCCTTCCATTCAAAAACAGGCAATTTGTTCAATATGAACGTTAACGTTCATAAAGGCACACACCATTTCGGTATTCACAACCTCCGCAATACCAATGTTAATCTGACTGCCGAAGACGGCGATAATGTGGTTGCGATTAAAGGGAAGCTTGCCGAGCCTATGCCGGCAGGAAAAGTTGAGAGTACAAGTTTTTTAAGGGGTATTGAAACGGCTTTTAAATCCAATACCGTATTAACGGGGAATAACAATAAAATATCCATCACCACTGAGGGCGACGGCTTGGGATTGGGCGTAAATGGCCTCCAGTCCAACTCCCCCTATTCCGGACACACGACGGGTACTTTCATCAATAATCAACCAAGCAATACTACCCAACCTTCCCTTGACGGCACCAGCACCATCGAACTCAAAGCCGTCAAGGGGAATAATGAAGTTGATTTAAATGTAAAAAACCACGCCTCCGTAAAAGGCATTATCACGTCGCATTCTGCAAAAGCAACGCTTGAAGCCGAGGAGGATAATATTGTCCGGGTTAAAAATCCGGACACCAAGACGGCTTTAATCAATGCCTGGAAAGAAAAATACCCCAATAATTCGCCAGAACCATACAGGGTGGGGGGTTCAATCCACGATTGACAGCGATGTAGTTTTGAGTGCGGCAAACAATATCGTTGAAGTAGGAGGCAGCCCGATGAACCAAGAAGGGATTACCGCTCACGGAAATGCCACGATTACCCTCAAGGCGAAAGAAAACAATAAAATTACCGTGGAAAACGCCGCATACAGCAGCGACGGCATTTCGACTCTGATTAACAGAACGGGGGCAAGACCCGGAACAAGGGATGATGGAAATAAAATCATACTGGAAGCCGGCGGCGATAATATTGTTACCATGAAATCCGGCGATGCGGATGCGGATTATGTAAACAATTCCAAAGTATTAACGGAGACACCATATTATAAAAGCAAACGAGGTTCCAACGGCATTTTTGCCTATGGCGACAAATCGCTGGTCAAACTGATTGGCGAGAATAATATCGTTAAGAGTGAAATCAGTGAAAAATCTAAGGCATTAAATGGGGGATTTCGCCATATCGGCATTTATTCATGGCAAAACGCGAAAGTCGAATTGTCTGCGAAGAGCGACAATATCGTACAAGGCGGAATTTGGGGCTTATACTCCAACAACTCCTCAATTTCCCTCAAGGGGAAAAAATAATGTGATTTCAAACCCGAAATATAATGTTTTCGCCTACAAAAAGGCAAAGGTGGATTTGGTCAAATTACCATTGACTCCAACGTTGCCAATCTTGCAAGGCAAGATGGTTCAATTCATTTGAATTATAAAGACGATACCCGTATCACAGGGGCAACCGTATCTGATAAGGGTTTGGTAGCCATCAAACCTTTGAATAACACGAATATTGTTGCCGACACTATTCACTATAAAGGCGATGTCTTGGCGGTAAATAAGGGTAAAGTGGAATTAGATTTCACGCCGAACATCCGTTTAGTGGGACGTTTGGATAATTTTAGCGGCTTAACCGATTCCAAACATAAAAATTTATTCGAAAACTATGTTGCAAATTTAGACAGCAAAAGTGCGGGCGAAATTAACTTTAATTTAGCCAAAGACGCATTATGGACGATGACAGGTCAAAGCTGGCTGGATAAATTGGAAGGACAAGGCACTATCGATTTTAATAATGATGCTAAAACAAGTGGACGCGCCTTACATATCGGTGAATTGGCGGGTGCCAATAAATTCTTGATGCATCTGAATAAAGACGGCATTCACAGCGATATGCTCTATGTGAAAAAAGGCACTTCGACACCGCAAGAAGTCGTCGTCAAAAATCTGTCCGAAGTGCTCGACAGTATGAATTACGGCGAACGTTTGCGTTTCGCTACAGTAACAAACTCAAAAAATGAATTTGTGAACGGTAAAAAATATATTGACGATACGCACCTTATGGAGGATGCCCTGACTGTCGAATACTCCGCACATAACGGCGATAAAAACAACAAGGATGACTATAATAAATCCTTTAACGGCTCTGAAATGACGGCGGAAAAAGCTGGAGACGATTATGTCAATAAAACCTATACCGACAACAGGCAAAATGTCTATTTGGTCAAACAGGCTACCGGCAATCCGAGCCGAAATGTCAAAAATATCAATGATATGTTCGATTCAACCGCACATTATGCGTTCACTTTGGATACTTATGCCAAACGCGAAGGGGAGCGGGCTTTTTCAACGTTGGATAAAAAAGAAGGCGATTGGATAAGGCTGACGCATACCCGTGTGATTCAATCCAATGCGTTTAGGTTTCATAACAACGATTTTGAAATCGGATATGACCGATTCAGCCTCAACGAGCAGGAGAAAAAACGCAAATGGGGCATAAGTCTCGACTACGGCCACGGCAGGACATCATTATGGAATACGTTTGGCAAGGACAAAATCAGGAAATATGAATTGGCTCTGTACAATACTACCCAATACATAGATAAAGAAGGAGACGAAACAGGGTATATCGACAATGTATTAAAAATAGGAAAACTGCGTAACCGTGTGATTGCACGAAATCATATGGGGCAATTATGGGGCAAGGGAAAATATAGCAACACCCTATTCTCTATCAGCACCGAATACGGCCGCCGTAAATTTTTGGATGACGATAAATTGTGGCGGATTACACCGCAAGTACAGTTGCAATATTCCTATTTGAGAGGTACCGGCTATCGGATCGATAACGGCATAAACGTCAATTTAAGCCACGCAAACAGCCTGATAGGCCGCTTGGGTTTGGATGTCGTGAGAAAATTTGACGGAGGCAAAAAACTTTTCTATATCAAAGGCAATATCTTTCATGAATTTTTGGGCAGTCGTTCCTTTAAGGCATTTGAGGGCAAAAGTCATTATGCTCAAAAATGAAATACGAGGGGGACTTGGTATTCCGCCGGATTGGGCTACAATGCGCGGACAGGCAAAAAAAACGAATGTCTTTGCCGATGCGGAAAAAAGAGTTTTCCGGCGGGAAAAAAGGATCGTACAACATCCGCTTATCCGTTTCCCATCAGTTTGACTGAATGATATCGGGGCCGCGCCATTATTCGGCAGGCCCCATTTTATTGCCACACATTGCCTGCCCGATTCCCGTTTCAACAGCAAACCCTTCCAATATTTTGTTCAAACTTGGATCGCGGCAGATGGGGGCGTGCAAGCCCCGCAAGGTTTTTTTGGCTTTTACGGAACAGCACGCATTTCGCCAAACGGCAAAATTGCATTAACGGAATTGAAAACTTTTGGAATTGTGCAAAACGGCATTTGCGTCAGTTTAACGGCATTTCCAAAGGGCATTTTAAGCCGTATTCGAGAGAATGCGGATGGCGTTTTCAGTGTTTTCAGCGTGATAAAATTCAAATTTCTATTCTAAAACAATCAGCAAAGCAGGATTTATTTCAGTTGTCCGAGACAACGGGCGGCTGCACCGCCTGCACTCCCCATACTTTTTCAACGCACTCGAGCAGGAGTGAGACGTGGGGATTATCCTCGTATTCTTCCGCATAAATGAAATTGAGCGGCATACTGTGGCGGCACGATTCGATAATAGCCACGCCCGCGCCTTCTTTTGCCGCCGCTTCGGCTTTGTTTCCCTGCACCATTGCCACACCTATACCGCCTGCAACCAAATCGATAAGGGTTTGGGGGTAGTCGCACAATATCTGTTTTTTTGGGTGAGAGCCGGTTGCTGCGCCAAAACTGGTGCAGGTGCTTCCTACTTCCGGACACGCCCGACATTTCTATCCATACGCATTCTTGCAGGCTCTGCGGAAGGGAGCGGGTCAGCCGGGAATATTGGCTTTGCGGGCAAATCAGCGCGTAGGTCAGGTTTTGCAGGAATACGCTGCGGATGCCGCCTTGGGCGGCGTTGCCGAGTATAAAGCCGCCGTGCAGGGTTTTGTGTTGGATGCGCGAGAGGATTTCGCCGCTCATTCCGTATTGGATGTGCAGGCGCGTTTTGGGGGGCTGTTTGACCGATATTGTCCGTCAGCGCGACGAGTTTTGCCGAATCGATGGGGTGGATAATGCCCAAACTGGTCTCTTCCGAATAATCGCCTGCCAGCGTTTTGGCAAAATACTCCAACTTGTGTTTGTATTGCAGCAGGGATTCCGCTTCGGGCAACAGTATTTCGCCCGCCCGCGTCAATACCATGCCTTTCCCCGTGCTCCTGAACAGCGGCGTGCCGACATATTCTTCAAGGGCTTTAATTTGGGCGGAAACGGCGGGCTGGGAAAGGAAAAGTCGTTTGGCGGTTTGGGTAAGGTTGCCCTCGTGCGCGACGGCGACAAATGATTTTAATTGTACGGCATCCATGTATCCCTCCTTGTGCGGATGTTTTCTATATTTGTGCAATCGAAATCTTTTAGGCGGATTGTTGCTGAAAATTAACTTTTTAATCAAGTGGTTTGTAAATTGTATCAGTTTTCCGGATGATGATTATTAAAAAAAAATTGGTTTTATTGCCTGTTTGGGCTTTAAATGGGGTTACGGCTTCCGAACGCAGCCCGTATCAAAAAGAAAAGTCATGCGCCCCCTTTTACGAGGCGCGATATATAAGGAGGAAGGTTATGGAAAAACATAATGGGACTTATCGGGATTTACACCGTCCGGCTTCGGAATTTGCGACGCGGGACGAATATTTGGAACATGAATTGCAGATTATGCAACCAAAACGCTGGCGGCCCAACCTGCCCTTTCGCGATTACCGCTTCGAGTGGGAGGATTTGATTCCTGCGATGGCGGGAACGATTGGAAAAGTGGTGATGGTGGGGGGGCGGCGGCGTTTGCCGCACCTTTGGGGCTGCCTGACAGCTTTGTACTGGAAAATGTGCGCTATGAGCTTTTAATCGCCGCCGCGTTTATCTTATTGGTATCGGGCTTTTTTCTGCCCGGCGCCAACCTGCCCGGTACGCACGGGCCGCTGATTCCGATGATTCCCATCGTTGTGTCGGCAGGCGGGCATCCTTTGGCGTTCGGCATTTCGATTGCGGTTTTAGGTCTGCTGATGGCTTTATTTCGCGGCGGCAGTATTATGGCGAAGCTGACAAGCAACGGCGTATGCGGCGGATTATTACTCTATTTGGGCTTTATCGGCACGACGGGGCAGGTAAAAAAATTGTTTTCGTGGGCAGGCGGTTTTAATATGCCCTACATCGCTTTTACCGTCATTATTGTAACGATTGTGATGTACGCTTTGTTGGAGCATTGGAAAAAACGCTGGTTGGCCGTGCCTTTGGGATGCTTGATTGCCGGTGTGGCGGCATTTGCATTGGGTGCGCCGTTTGAGTTTCACACCGCCCCCGGCCTGCCTCCAATGAGTCCTGCTTATTGGTAGGGTGAAAACAGCGGCTGGCATCTGGGGTTGCCGACGGCAGAAAGTTTTTTGGTTGTCTTTCCATTTGCGGTATTGGCTGTTGCAATGTGGTCGCCCGATTTTTTAGGACATCAAGTGTTCCAAAAAATCAGCTATCCGGAAAAAACCGATAAGGTATTGATGAATATAGACGACACCATGACAAGTTGTTCTGTCCGTCAAGCAGTGGGTTCTATTTTAGGGGGTGCAAATTTTACCTCTTCTTGGGGAACTTATATCGTGCCGGCATCGATTGCCAAACGCCCCATTCCGGGCGGTGCGGTTTTAACGGCGGTTTTATGTATTATCGCCGGGTTGTGGGGCTATCCGATGGACTTGGCGATTTGGCAGCCGGTATTGAGCGTAGCCTTGATCGTAGGCGTATACTTACCGCTTTTGGAAGCGGGCATGGAAATGACGCGCAAAGGCAAAACCACCCAATCCGCCGCCATCGTGGTGTTCTCTTCCGTCTGGTCAATCCGGTTTTCGGCTGGGCGTTGACGATGCTGTTGGATAATTTGGGCTTAATCGGCTGCAAAGAACGCAGCGCGCAATTAGGTTTTGTCGGACGAGTATTGATACCCGCAGTAGGTTTCTTAATCTTGTGTGTGGCGATGGGTGCGGTCGGGATGCTGCCCGGTATCCCTCCGTTTTTGGAGCAGTTCAAATCTTTGGGCTAGGCTGAAATCGCAAATGCCGTCTGAACCGGTTTCAGACGGCATTTTTGCAAACAGGCAAAATGACGGCGGCGGGATTTTTTATTTTCCCGATTGAAGTATAATGTTGCCGGGCTTCAACCGGATATTCAAACGGTTTGCTCCAACACTCGGAACGGCGCATAAAACGCCGCCCTTCGCGTTATCCCGAACGGGGCGGCTAATCAGATCCTATCGCCATAAAAGGCGGGGTTTCAACCGAAAAGGAATTGAGATGAATAAAACCTTGTCTATTTTGCCGGCGGCAATCTTACTCGGCGGGTGCGCCGCCGGCGGCAACACATTCGGCAGCTTAGACGGCGGCACGGGTATGGGTGGCAGCATCGTCAAAATGACGGTAGAAAGCCAATGCCGTGCGGAATTGGACAGGCGCAGCGAATGGCGTTTGACCGCGCTGGCGATGAGTGCCGAAAAACAGGCGGAATGGGAAAACAAGATTTGCGGCTGCGCTACCGAAGAAGCACCTAACCAGCTGACCGGCAACGATGTGATGCAGATGCTGAACCAGTCCACGCGCAATCAGGCACTTGCCGCCCTGACCGTCAAAACGGTTTCCGCCTGCTTCAAACGCCTGTACCGCTAACCTTCTTCAGACGGCATGAGGCAGATGCCGTCTGAATCCGTTTTCCTGCAATTTCGACAAACGAGAAAAATCATGAGATACATCAGCACGCGCGGCGAAACCGCACACAAACCGTTCAGCGAAGTTTTATTGATGGGGCTTGCACCCGACGGCGGACTGATGCTGCCGGAACATTATCCGCAAATCGGGCGCGAAACCTTGGACAAATGGCGCGGTTTGGCTTATCCCGAATTGGCGTTTGAAATCATGTGCCTGTTCGTTACCGATATTCCGGAGGACGATTTGCGCGACATTCTGAACCGTACTTACACGGAAGCGGCGTTCGGTACTAAGGAAATCACCCCCGTCCGCACGCTTTCAGACGGCATCAAAATCCAAGCCTTGTCCAACGGCCCGACGCTGGCGTTCAAAGATATGGCGATGCAGTTTTTGGGCAATGCGTTTGAATATGTTTTAAACAAAGAAGGCAAAAAACTCAATATCTTGGGCGCAACCAGCGGCGATACGGGTTCGGCTGCGGAATATGCCTTGCGCGGCAAAAAAGGCGTGAACGTATTTATGTTGTCGCCCGACGGTAAAATGAGCGCGTTCCAACGCGCGCAGATGTACAGCCTGCAAGACGGGAATATCCACAATATCGCCGTGAAGGGGATGTTTGACGACTGTCAGGACATTGTGAAGGCAGTGCAGAACGATGCCGCGTTCAAGGAAAAATACCATATCGGTACGGTCAATTCGATCAACTGGGGGCGCATCGTCGCGCAAGTGGTTTATTACTTTGCAGGCTATTTCAATGCCACTTCAAGCAATGACGAAACCGTCAGCTTTTGCGTACCGAGCGGCAACTTCGGCAACGTTTGCGCGGGACACATCGCCAAACAAATGGGCCTGCCTGTCCGCTGCCTGATTGTCGCGACCAATGAAAACGATGTGCTGGACGAGTTTTTCAAAACCGGCGCATACCGCCCGCGCAACAGCGCGCATACTTATGTAACCTCCAGCCCGTCTATGGACATTTCCAAAGCGTCCAACTTCGAGCGTTTCGTGTTCGACCTGATGGATCGCGATCCTCAGGAAATCAATACGCTGTGGGCGGAAGTCGCGGCAGGCAAAGGCTTTGACCTGCGGTTTGCCTTGGACAAAGTCGGCGGCAAATACGGCTTTACCTCCGGCAAATCTACCCACGCCGACCGCCTCGCCACCATCAGACAGGTTTACGAGCAAGACAAAGAACTCATCGACCCGCATACTGCCAACGGCGTAAAAGTCGCCCGCGAAGTGCGCGAAGCGGGGGAAACGGTGGTTTGTTTGGAAACCGCGTTGGCGGCGAAATTCGATGCGACCATACGCGAAGCCGTCGGCGATGTCGCCATTCCGCGCCCCGCCGCGCTGGAAGGTTTGGAAAACCTGCCGCAGCGCGTGCAAACCGTGCCGAACAGTGCGGATGCGGTAAAAGGCATCATCGAACAAACCCTTGCCTGATGTTCCGTATGGGCGGCATTCCATCCGAACTTAAGATTGAAAGAAAATGACCTTACCTATGCAGGAAACCCGTTTTTCTATACTGCTGGACGAATTGGCGGCAAAACAGGAGGCAACCATCGCCCCCTACCTGCTTGCCGACGGGACCAAGGTATGGGTACGCAAAGCAGGCAGGCACAATGCGCGATGGCGTTACGCGCTGCTCGGTATGGTTGCCCGATATTTGAAACTGGGGGTGTTGAAGCCGGTTCCCAGCCTCGGCGGCGAGCCTGCCATTGCAACCGAATCAAAACGCCTGTACGAATTGCGTTCGGCAGGGATAGCCGTTCCCGAATTGCTCGCCCTCCGGAAAAATGCCCTTATGTTCGGCAATTTGGAAGGCATCCCGCTCGATACGCAAATCCGCCAAGAAGCCGAAGCCGGAAAGGCGGACGCTTGGCTTGCCGGTTTGGAAGCCATTGCACGCGTGCATAAAAAACGGCAGTTCCTCAGTCAGGCGTTTGCACGAAATATGATGTGGGACGGAAAAAACATCAGCTTTTTGGATTTTGAAGACGACCCTTCCGAGGTCCTGACCATAGCGCAATGCCAAGCCCGCGATTGGCTCTGCTACATCCATTCGACCGCGCTGATATTGAAAAACGGCGGACTGCTGGAAGCGGCTGCGGAAAAATGGGGCGGCGTATTGTCGGATCAGCCTGCCGAAATACAAAAGCTGATTGCCGGCACCGTCAAACCGATTCTCCCGATACGCAGGCTGGAACACCCCCGCTGGGGACGGGACGCGCTCAGGCTGGCAGCCTCGATTTCCTTAATTTCCCTCGCCGATATGCCGCCGTAAGCCACCGCCCGCCCCACGATGCCGTCCGAAGCCCTTCAGACGGCATATAACCAACGCGCATCAGGCATTGTCGCAACCATCCGTTTCGTTTAGAATTTTGACTTTATCCCGAATCGGGCAGACATTTCCACTCTGCCGCACGTCCCGAACAAGCACTATCCATTTCTTTTACTGACAGGAAACCCAAATGGCAGCATTCAATACCCAAAAAGTATTGTCCGTACACCACTGGACAGACGCATATTTTACCTTTACCTGCATCCGCGACGAATCGTTGCGCTTTGAAAACGGACAGTTCGTCATGGTCGGGCTGATGGCGGACGGCAAGCCGCTGATGCGCGCATACAGCGTCGCCTCCGCCAACTGGGAAGAACACCTCGAATTTTTCAGCATTAAAGTCCAAGACGGCCCGCTGACCAGCCGCCTGCAACACCTCAAAGTCGGCGACGAAGTGTTAATCAGCAAAAAACCGACCGGAACTCTAGTTGCCTGCGATCTGAATCCGGGCAAACACCTTTACCTGTTGAGTACCGGTACCGGCATCGCCCCTTTCTTGAGCATTACCAAAGACCCCGAAATTTACGAACAGTTTGAAAAAATCATCCTCGTACACGGCGTGCGCTACAAAAAGGATTTGGCATACTACGACCGCTTTACCAAAGAATTGCCCGAACACGAATACCTCGGCGACTTGGTTAAAGAAAAACTGATTTACTACCCGATTGTTTCCCGCGAAGAATTCGAACACCGCGGCCGCCTGACCGACCTGATGGTAAGCGGCAAACTGTTTGAAGACATCGGCCTGCCCAAAATCAACCCCCAAGACGACCGTGCCATGCTGTGCGGCAGCCCTGCGATGCTGAAAGACACCTGCAAAGTTTTGGACGATTTCGGTCTGACAGTCTCCCCGAAAACCGGCGTGCGCGGCGACTACCTGATTGAGCGCGCATTTGTGGATCAATAAGCCGCTTGAAATGCCGTCTGAACGGCATCAGCAATCAAAAACCCCGAATCTTGCCAATCAGGATTCGGGGTTTTTATAGTGGGTAAAAATTAGAAATGCACATTTCCGTCATTTCCGCGCAGGCGGAAATCCAGACCTATCCGTTTTATTAGTGTTTGGAAATAAAAGAGAAACCAAGCATATGGATTCCTACCTACGCGGGAATGACGACGGTGTTTTGCCGTAGCCAAAGCAGAAAAACATCCCTATTGTCATTTTATCATGATAGGACAGCAAGGATGTTAAAAATTAATTATCATTATGTGATTGATATATAAGAAAAATTGTCACAATAAGAAAAGTTATGCAGAAAATAAAATGAAAAGGATGGTTTTCATTGAAAATGGTTGTTCTGCCACCGTCATACACAGAACCGGTATTTGGAAAAAAATAATCCATATTGACATCATTATTCCATTTATCGCATAAATCCACTTTTTAATTTTTTTCCTCATTAATATAATCTCTTATTTAATAAAATCAAATACCTAGCAATTCGATCTCAAATTTTAAACGCCAACGTGTTTGAGCGGTAACAATGCATACTTTAAGTTTGTAATCCTTCATCGTCTCATTTTTGTTTTAATCGACTATACGTCTAAAGCAACGCCGCCCGTCATTGTTCGGACAGTATTTTTTCAGACGGCATTTTCCCCCGTTTGTGAAGGCGCAAGGCATTGCCCAAAACCGCCAGCGAACTGAAACTCATACCCAGTGCGGCTATCCACGGTTGGACATAGCCCAAAACGGCAAGCGGTACGGCGATGATGTTGTACGCGCCCGCCCATATCAGGTTTTGCCGGATAATATGGCGGGTGCGCCGCGCCTGATCGAGCAGGTGGGCGACGGTACGCAAATCTTCGTTCAATAACACAATGTCCGCGCCGTCCCTCGCAATATCCGTCCCGCCCGCTGCGGCGGCGGATACGTCTGCCTGCGCCAAAACGGGCGCGTCGTTGATGCCGTCGCCTATCATCAGCACTTTTTTCCCTTCTTTTTGCAAGGCTTTGACGTATTCCAGTTTGTCCTCGGGCATGGCTTGGGCGCGGTAGTGCGCGACACCCAGGGCGCGTGCGGTTTCGGCAACGGCGGTTTCGCGGTCGCCGCTGAGGATGTGCAGGGTCAGGTTTTTGCCTGCCAACTGCCGCACTGCCTCCGCCGCGCTGCCTTTGAGCGGGTCTTGCAGGTAGAACACGGCTTGGAAACCGCTTTGACTGCCGAGGTAAACCGCGCTGCCGCCGCCTTCTGTTTGCGGTTCTTTACCTGAAATTTCGGCAACATAGGATGCCCTCCCCAATGCCCAAACCTGTGTTTCGCCGTTGACGGTCAGTTGCGCACCCACGCCTTCCCCGATGCGGTTGAGGCGTTGTCCGACTTGGATTTCGGGGACGCTGCCGCCTGAAATGCGGCAGTTGAGAATGGCGCGCGCGAGCGGGTGTTCGGACTGCTGTTCCAAACTTTGCGCCACTGCCAGCACTTGGGCTTCGGTCATGCTGCCGAGCAGTTCAATCCGGCGGACGGCGGGATTGCCTTGGGTCAGCGTGCCGGTTTTGTCGAAAATGATGTCGGTGGTTTGGGAGAGGGTTTCGATTGCCTGCTTTCCGCCGATTAAAATACCTTCGCGCGCCAGCGTACCGGTAGAAGCTGCCAGCGCGGTCGGCGTGGCAAGCGACAGGGCGCAGGGGCAGGTAATGACCAGCAGGGCGACGGTAATCCACAATGCGGTGTGCGCATCGGCGTACAGCGTCCAGCCGATGAAGACGGGGACGGCAAGCAGGAGCTCGCCGAATATGAAAGATGAGGCGTATTGTTCCGCCAACTCGGCAGTACGCGGTTTTTGCGCCAAGGCGCGGTCGAGCAGGCGGACGATGTGCGACAGGCGCGTGCCGCCGCCGGTGCGGTCGGTGCGTATAATCAGAGGGCTTTGCGTGTTGAGTGTACCTGCGGTTACTTTTTCAGACGGCATTTTGGCGACGGGCAGGCTCTCGCCGGTCAGCATAGATTCGTTGACGGCACTGTTTCCTTCCAGCACCGTGCCGTCAACGGGGATGGTTTCGCCGGGTTTGACCATCACAATATCGCCTGCTTGGAGTTTGACGACGGCGGATTCGCGGACATCCTGTACGGCAGGATAGCCGGGCATCCGGTGGCAGAAGGCGGGTATCAGTTTCACCAGCCTTTCGGCGGCATCGCCTGCCTTGCGTCGGGCAATGTGTTCCATAAAGCGTCCGCCCAGCAGGAAAAACAGCAGCATCGCGATGGATTCGAAATACATCCCCTGCCCTGCGTTGGTGGCGAGGCTGTAAATGCCGGCGATGAAGGTCATGATGATGGCGGCGGCAATCGGCGTGTCCATACCGGCGCGGCGGTTTTTCAGGTCGCGCAACGCGCCTTGATAAAACGGGACGGCGCAATAAAATACGACGGGCAGCACCATCAGGAAGCCGCCCCAATGGAGGATCTGCAGGAAATCGGGTTCGATGTCGCCGCCGTAAAGGTAGGTCGGCAGCGCGAACATCATCGTCTGCATCATACCCAGTCCGGCAACGGCAAGGCGGACGATGTATTGTTTGCGTTCTTTTTGGTTGGCGGCTTCGATTTTTTGCGCGTCATAGGGTGCGGCGGTGTAGCCTGTCTGCCGGATTTTCAACAGAATGTCGGAGAGGCGGATTTTGCCGTCGTCCCAGACGACGCGGCAGCGGTGCGTGCTGTAATTGAGGTCGATGCGGACGATGCCGTCTGTGCGCAAAAGCTGCTGTTCGATCAGCCAGACGCAGGCGGCGCAGGTAATGCCGCTGAGCATCAGCACTGCTTCGTGCGTGCCATTATGGGTTTCCACAAAGTCGGATTGGACTTCGGGCAGGTCGTACAGGCGGATTTGGTCGAGGATTTCTTGGGGCGGCAGTTCGGTTTTTTTCGCGTCGGCGGTGCGTCGTTTGTAATAACTGCCCAAGCCGGAATCGATGATGCTTTGTGCGACTGCCTGACAGCCGACGCAGCAGGTTTCGCGGTCTTCGCCTTCGTAGCGGACGGTCAGATGCAGGTTTTCGGGAACGTCCAGCCCGCAGTGGAAACAGGTTTTTTTCATGGCATTTCGGTTTCGTCTGTGTTTGGTGCGGCGGCACAATACTCGGCAATGGCTTCGCGCAGTGCGTCTATACCGGTATTTTCAGCAACGGAAATGCGGACGGCGGCAATTTTTCCCGCAGCGTCGCGCCATATGCCCGTGTTTTGTTCTTCAGACGGCAGCAGGTCGGTTTTGTTGTACACCTTGATGCACGGAATATCGTGGGCATGGATTTCTTGCAGTACGTTTTCCACGTCTTCAATCTGCTGTCCGCTGTTCGGGGCAGCGGCATCGACGACGTGCAGCAGCACATCGGCTTGCGCGGTTTCTTCCAGCGTGGCGGAAAATGCCGAAATCAGTTTGTGCGGCAGATCGCTGACGAATCCGACGGTATCGGTCAGGATAATGCTGCATGCGGGACTGATGTACAGCCGCCGCGCCGTCGTGTCGAGAGTGGCGAAAAGCTGGTCTTTCGCATATATGCCCGACTTGGTCAGCCGGTTGAACAGGCTGGATTTGCCGACATTGGTATAGCCGACCAGCGCAAACGTTTTGATTCTGCCCGACTCGCGGGACTTGCGGCGCAGGGCGCGCTGTTTTTTGAGGTTGGCAAGCTGTTTTTTCAAGGCGTTGATCCGATGGGCGGTTAATCGGCGGTCGGTTTCCAGTTTGGTTTCGCCCGGCCCTTTCATGCCGATACCGCCGCGCTGGCTTTGCAAATGTCCGTAACCGCGTATCAAGCGTCCCGCCAAATGGCTCAATTGCGCCAACTCGACTTGCAGCCTGCCTTCCTGCGTGCGGGCGCGGCGGGCGAAAATCGCCAGAATCAGCCCCACTCTGTCCAATACGCGGCATTGGAGGATTTTTTCCAAATTGCGTTCCTGCGTGGGAGTAAGTTCGTGGTTGAATACGACCAAATCAATGCCGTCTGCGGCAACTGCTTCCGACAGCTCCGCCGCCTTGCCCGTGCCGACAAACAGCGCAGTGTGCGGGCGGTCGCGTTTGGCAGTCTCCACGCGTACGGAATCGCCGCCCGCCGCTTTGACCAGCTCGACGGCTTCCGCCAATGCCGTCTGAAAACCGTTCAGACGGGCGGCATTGCTGCCCGTATCATCTTTATCCAACATTACGCCCACCAGCATGACGCGTTCCGGTTGCGCCTGAGTGGCACTGTTCCGTCCTGTTCTACCTGACATAACTGTCAATCCTGCAAATAAAGGGTTACACCGCGTTCCGGGCTGTCTTCCGGAGTAAGCCTGATGCGGCTTCCCGCCATTCCGCTGACGCTGAAGACAATGCCGCCCGCTTCGTGCCGGAGTATGGACAGGCTGTTGCCGAACTGCCGCCGGTAGGTATAACGGGTACACGCTTCCAGACACCAGCGTCCGCGCCAGTGGATGAAATATTTTTCGCCTTTTCTAACCGCAAGTGTCTCGCCGCCGTTTACCTCAAAATAAGGGTAATCGGGTTTTCGGGTTCTAAACTGCCATTTCGCCTGCGCGCGCCGTCCGTTGCGGACATAGTCGAATACCGCCGTATAAAGCGTGCCGTATTCCAAAGGTTTGAGCGGGAAAAGGGCGAATTGGTGCGCGGTCAGCCTGCCGTTAGGGTCGTTGCCGGCGGTTAAAACCCTGACGGGGCGGATTTCGTTTTTACCCTGATACAGCTTGAAACTTTTCATCGCAATTTTGCCTGCCGCCTCGGAAAAATCAATGCTGGCAGGATTGCCTGTGATTTCATATTCCGGCACGGGGTCGGGACGTTCCCCGTAAAAATAAGGCAGCGCGCCGCCGCCAACCGGATAGGCGGTATAAAGCAATTCCGTTACGGGCATGGCTTCGTCAGCATAAACGGCCGCACCGTTGTGGCAAGCGTTGCGGTAATATTTCCGTCCTGCTTCCGGCTGCCGCCTTCCTTTTGCACAGGCGCGCTCGAAGCTGCCGTTGCCCTGATTGAATACGAGGACGGTTTTGCCGTTTTCGCGCACAAATGCCGCACCTGCTTCGTCGGTATGGCGGTCAAGCAGCGAAAGGCGGTGATAGACAGCACTCATCAAAGCGTCCACTTGGCGTTGCTGCGTGCGGATGTCGCTGTCGGACGATTCGGCGGCTTCCTCTTCCGTGCTGATGTTTTCATGCACGCCGTTGTAGAGATACCCGGCAAGGCGTGTGCGTTCGGTCAGCTTTTGTGCGGTGTAGTGCGGATTGTCGGGATGGTGTTCGCCGTGTCCGTCTTCGGGATTGAGCGTGAGATAGCGTGCGTGCCTGCGGGCGGAATTTTCCAAAACCGGCGCGTGTGCCAGCGCGTGCAAACCGATTTGTGTGCGGATGCGGTTGAGGTAGTGCAGCGCATCGCCGCCGTCCCTGATTTGCGGTGCGGACGGATAGACAAGTTCGCCCGCGGGCAGGGATTGGTTTTGGGTATGGTAGAAAACGCCTGCCGCCGAGCCCAATAGAAGCAGCCAAATAAAAAGGGATTTCATAATGCCGCCCTCCCGACGCGGCAACGGGGTGTTTTATCAAAACGGCAAACTTGCCAATGCGGTTTCCGCTTGCCGATTGCCAAACCGGCAAACCTTTCCCGTGCCGGTGCCGAACCCGATGCCGTCTGAACCTTCAGACGGCATCGGGTGTTTATTTGTCCACTCGGACGGGTGCAGGTTCGTATTGTGTCGATTCGTCGCCGTAATACAGCACGCCGAGTTTGACGGGGATGCGTCCCTGCGATTTGCGGTGGGCGTTGGAATCGCGCAAGGAATAGGCGCAGCCGCAGTATTCCTGCTGGTAGAAGTTTTCGCGTTTGCTGATTTCAATCATACGCGCGCCGCCGCCGCCTTTGCGCCAGTTGAAGTCCCAATAGGCCACATCATCGTAAGGCGCGGCGGCACGGTGTCCGCAGTCGTTGATTTGCGCCATATTTTTCCAGCGTGAAATGCCCAGCGAACTGGTAAAGACGGGAAAACCGTGTTCGTGCGCGTATTGCGCCGCTTTTTCAAAACGCATATCGAAACACATGGTGCAGCGGATGCCGCGTTCCGGCTCAAACTCCATGCCTTTGGCTTTGGCAAACCATTCTTTGCGGTCGTTTTCGTAGTCGTCGTCTTTATCGATGAAAGGGATGCCGAACTTTTCCGCAAAGCGCATGTTTTCCTCTTTTCGGAGCATATACTCTTTGTGCGGATGGATATTGGGATTGTAAAAATAAATGGTGTAGTCGATGCCGGAGGCAAGCATGGCTTCCATCACTTCGCCGCTGCACGGGGCGCAGCAGGAATGCAGCAAGACTTTTTTATGTCCGCCGGGCGGGACGAGTATGGGGCGGTCAATGTCGGTAACGGTAGGTTTGTTTTGTGTTTCCATTAACTTAACAATATCTGTCGAATACGGTCAAAGCGGCTATTTTACCAGAGCCGCCGAATGTAAAACAGGGTGTCAGGGCATCAGCCCGAGCTGCCTGAACGAACGGACGGTTTGCGAGGTAACGATAAAATGGTCGAGCAGCGAAACATCAACCAGCGACATGGCCTGTGCCAGCCGCCTTGTGAACATGATGTCTTCCTGCGAAGGTTCGGGCGAGCCGCCCGGATGGTTGTGCGCGATAATCAGGCTGTCGGCATATTCGTCCAATGCCAGTTTGACGATTTCGCGGATGTAAATCGTGTTTTCCGCAACCGTACCGCGCGACAGCTCTCTGACCGCAATCAGTTGGTTTTGGCGGTTCAGCAGCAGCGCGACGCTGACTTCGACTTTTTCCTGCCCCAAATGAAAGCGTAAATAATCGGCAACGGTATCGGGATCGGATAAGGTAATTTCTTCCTGCAATTCTTCCTCCAATATCCGCCGCCCGATTTCCCTGACCACGGCGAACTGTGTGAAACTTGCCGTCCCCATCCCTTTGTATGCCGACAGTTTGCCGACCTCCGCGCTCATCAGCCTCCCCAAGCTGCCGAACTCCTGCAATAGGTAGCGCGCCAAATCGACCGCGCTCATCCCGCGCGTCCCGACGCGTAAAAGGATTGCCAAAAGTTCGGCATCGCTCAAAGCCGCCGCCCCGCGTTCCAACAGCTTTTCCCTGGGCCTTTCGCCTTCCGGCCATTGCTTGATGCTCATGTTTTCCCTTTTTTAAATAGTCTGAGATGCCGTCTGAAACAGATGTTCCCACACGCCAAATATCCGAAATGCCGTCTGAACCGGATTTCCGCTTCAGACGGCATCTGTATTTCAAAACAGTCTTACGCCGTTTCTTCCAACTCGATTGAAGCCGCCAAAAGCGACAGACGTGCCATTACGCCGTAAACGTAGAGGCGGTTATGTTCGTTGTCCACGTCGCAGTCTTTTTCAGAACGCGGCATACCGAGCGAATCCCATTGTTCGAATACGCGTTTGCAGGCTTCTGGAGCTTCTTGCGAATTATCGCCGTTACCGGTAGGAATGCTGTTGGACAGCGGCACAAACACCATACCGCCGGCGTTGAGGTTTTCGTCCGCACCGCGCCCTTCGTGTACGCGGAAAAAGCCGCCGATGACGAAACGGTCCATCATATAGACGACGGGTTCGCACACCGCGCCGTTCAAGGTTTCATAGGTATAAACCCCTTCTTGGACAATCACTTCGCTGACTTCCAAGCCCTCTTTCACCTTCGCCATTTTGTTGCGGTTTTTGCGGTTCAAGCCGCGCACTTCGTCGGAGGATTTGACGCTCATCACACCCATGCCGTAAGTGCCGGCATCGGCTTTGACGATGACGAAAGGTTTGTCGGCAATGCCCGATTCGTCGTATTTGGCTTGAATTTTCGCCAGCACGCGTTCTACCGCTTCCGCCAGCGCATCTTCACCTTCGCGCCCTTGGAAGTCCAAACCGCCGATTTTTTCAAAATACGGGTTGATCTGCCATTCATCGATGTCAATCAGCTTGGCAAATTCGGCGGCAACTTGGTTGTACGCGCCGAAATGATTTGTTTTGCGGCGCGTCGTCCAACCGCCGTGCAGCGGCGGCAAAACGGTTTGGCCGATGCCTTTGAGAATGTCGGGAATGCCGGCGGACAAATCGTTGTTCAACAAAACCACGCAAGGCGAAAAGCCGTCGGCAAGGTGGACGCGGTCGCGGGTTCGCAGCAAAGGCTCAAGCAGGATTTTGTCGCCCAATGCAGTTTCAAATTCGGCCGGTTCGGTTACTTCCGGATTCAGGCTGCCCAAGCGCACTTCACACCCTGCCGAACGGAAAATCTCGCCGAGGGCGTAAACGTTTTGCAGGTAAAACGTATTGCGCGTGTGGTTTTCGGGAATAATCAATACGGATTTCTCCGTTTCGCAGGCGCGTTGCACCGCATCTTGCGCGGCAACCGCCGCCAGCGGGATGAAATTCGGATTCAGATTATTGAAGCCGCCCGGAAACAAATTCATATCGATAGACGAAATTTTGTAACCGGCGTTGCGTATATCGACCGAACCGTAAAACGGCGGGCGGTGCGCGTTCCACTGCGTGCGGAACCACGCCTCGATTTTGGCGTGATTGGACAGGATTTTTGCCTCAAACGCCTGAAGTTGCGCCGAATGTTCGGGCGACATAACCGGTAATTTCATCTTTCGTCTGCCTCTGTGTGTTTTTTGACAAGGTACAGATAATAATGCTTTTGAAAGAATGACGACAAGTATTCTTTCGTATCGAATCATTCTTTAGATATAACGAAATGAACAATATGTCTAATTTTTTCGTTAAAATTGTTTACAAAATAACACCGACTCAAAAATTAGACAAAATCTGTTGCGCAGTATAAAGAATACGTCTAAAATCCGCCCAATCCGCATCACCATTTATCCAAAAGAACAACATCATGACGGCACAAACCCTCTACGACAAACTCTGGAACAGCCACGTCGTCCGCGAAGAAGGAGACGGCACCGTCCTGCTTTACATCGACCGCCATCTGGTTCACGAAGTAACCAGCCCGCAGGCGTTTGAAGGTCTGAAAATGGCGGGGCGCAAGCTGTGGCGCATCGACAGCGTGGTCTCCACCGCCGACCACAACACCCCGACCGGCGATTGGGACAAAGGCATCCAAGACCCGATTTCCAAGCTGCAAGTCGATACGTTGGATCAAAACATCAAAGAGTTTGGCGCACTCGCCTACTTCCCGTTTATGGACAAAGGCCAGGGCATCGTACACGTTATGGGGCCCGAACAAGGCGCGACCCTGCCCGGGATGACCGTCGTCTGCGGCGATTCGCACACTTCCACCCACGGCGCATTCGGCGCACTGGCACACGGCATCGGCACTTCCGAAGTCGAACACACGATGGCGACCCAGTGCATTACCGCGAAAAAATCCAAATCTATGCTGATTGCCGTTGACGGCAAATTAAAAGCGGGCGTTACCGCCAAAGACGTGGCGCTCTACATCATCGGGCAAATCGGCACGGCGGGCGGCACGGGTTACGCCGTCGAGTTCGGCGGCGAAGCCATCCGCAGCCTTTCGATGGAAGGCAGGATGACCCTGTGCAATATGGCGATTGAGGCAGGCGCGCGTTCCGGTATGGTTGCCGTCGATCAAACCACCATCGACTATGTCAAAGGCAAGCCCTTCGCACCCGAAGGCGAAGCTTGGGACAAAGCCGTCGAGTACTGGCGCACGCTGGTGTCTGACGAAGGCGCGGTTTTTGATAAAGAATACCGTTTCAACGCCGAAGACATCGAACCGCAAGTTACTTGGGGCACGTCGCCCGAAATGGTTTTAAACATCGGCGGCAAAGTGCCGAATCCCGCCGAAGAAACCGATCCGGTCAAACGCAGCGGCATAGAGCGCGCACTCGAATATATGGGTTTGAAGGCCGGTACGCCGCTGAACGAAATCCCTGTCGATATCGTCTTTATCGGCTCTTGCACCAACAGCCGCATCGAAGACTTGCGCGAAGCCGCTGCTATCGCCAAAGGCCATAAAAAAGCCGGCAACGTACAGCGCGTGTTAATCGTCCCCGGCTCCGGTTTGGTTAAAGAACAAGCCGAAAAAGAAGGCTTGGACAAAATTTTCATCGAAGCCGGTTTTGAATGGCGCGAACCGGGCTGTTCGATGTGCCTTGCGATGAATGCCGACCGCCTCGCGCCGAGGCAACGCTGCGCCTCCACGTCCAACCGCAATTTTGAAGGCCGCCAAGGCAACGGCGGGCGCACCCACCTCGTCAGCCCCGCTATGGCCGCCGCCGCCGCCGTTACCGGACACTTTACCGACATCCGCACGATGGCGTAAGTATTTTCAGGCAGTCTTTAAGAATTTGACGAGGCCGTCTGAAATATGTCCCGTAAGGCAGAAACACCTAATATTCAAACCAAGGAGTTTAACCATGAACAAACTTTTCGTTACCGCCCTGTCCGCCCTCGCCTTGTCCGCCTGCGCCGGCACTTGGCAGGGCGCGAAACAAGACACCGCCCGCAACCTTGACAAAACACAGGCCGCCGCCGAACGCGCCGCCGAACAAACAGGCAACGCCGTCGAAAAAGGTTGGGACAAAACCAAAGAAGCCGTCAAAAAAGGCGGCAATGCCGTCGGACGCGGCATTTCCCATCTCGGCAAAAAAATCGAAAACGCCACCGAATAACCGATTTGCGATGCCGTCTGAAACCGTTTCAGACGGCATCGTCAGCACAAGACGCAAACCCATGAAAGCCTTTACCAAAATCACCGCCATCGTCGCCCCGCTCGACCGCAGCAACGTCGATACCGATGCCATCATCCCCAAACAATTTCTGAAATCCATCAAACGCAGCGGCTTCGGCCCCAACGCCTTTGACGAATGGCGTTACCTCGACCACGGCGAACCGGGCATGGACAACGGCAAACGCCCGTTGAACCCCGATTTTTCCCTGAACCAGCCGCGTTACCAAGGCGCGCAAATCCTGTTGACGCGTAAAAACTTCGGTTGCGGCTCTTCACGCGAACATGCCCCTTGGGCATTGGACGACTACGGCTTCCGCGCCATTATCGCCCCCAGCTTCGCCGACATCTTCTTTAACAACTGCTACAAAAACGGCCTTTTGCCCATCGTGTTGACCGAAGAACAAGTCGACCGGCTTTTCAAAGAAGTCGAAGCCAACGAAGGCTATCGGCTCTCCATCGACCTTGCCGAGCAAACCCTGACCACCCCGGGCGGCGAAACATTCACATTCGACATTACCGAACACCGCAAACACTGCCTCTTAAACGGCTTGGACGAAATCGGACTGACCCTGCAACACGCCGACAAAATTAAAGCCTTTGAAGAAAAACGCCGCCAAAGCCAGCCTTGGCTGTTTAACGGTTAAAACCTATGCCGTCTGAAGGCTGTTCAGACGGCATTCCTGATAACATATAATTGCTGCGGCTAATGTAAACAGAGGGGCGATAAATTGTTTTCATCTTTTAAGCGGGCTTAGCAACACTCTAAATTAATGCAACTCTCCATTTCAAATAAATTTTTAGATTTTTAATATGCAACAAATTAAATTTATTGACTTATTTTCCGGAATGAGTGGCATCAGGAAAGGATTCGAACAAGCCTGTCGGAAACAGTCGGTTGCTTGCGAATGTGTTTTTACTTCAGAAATCAAACCGGCAGCTTTGGAAGTATTGAAGCAAAACTACCCTGATGAAGTGCCGTATGGAGATATAACGAAAATTGAAACAGGGGATATTCCCGATTTTGACATCCTGTTGGCAGGCTTCCCTTGTCAGGCTTTTTCTTTCGCCGGAAAAAGATTAGGCTTTGAAGATACACGGGGAACGCTTTTCTTTGATGTGGCAAGGATTTTAAAGGCAAAAAAACCAAAAGGTTTTATTTTGGAAAATGTGGAAGGATTGGTGACACACGATAGAAAAGATTCGACACAAAAAATAGGGCGCACCCTGACCGTTATTTTGGAAACCTTGGAAGCATTGGGCTACTATGTTTCTTGGAAAGTTTTAAATGCAAAAGATTTCGGCATTCCCCAAAACAGGAAGCGCATTTATCTGACAGGCAGTTTGAAATCCAAACCCGACTTATCTTTCGAAACAAGCCCAAGTCCGAAATTAAAAAATATTTTGGAATCGGGACTGCCTACTGAAAGCAGCCCTTTCATCAAAAAATTGCTAAAAAAATTTCCCCCGTCCGAACTGTACGGAAAATCAGTAAAAGACAAACGGGGAGGGAAAAACAATATTCACAGTTGGGATATTGAATTAAAAGGCGCAGTAACCGAAGAAGAGAAGCAATTGTTAAATATCCTTCTAAAAGAACGGAGGAAAAAAAAATGGGCTTCAGAAATCGGCATAGATTGGATGGATGGGATGCCTTTGACAAAAGCGCAAATTTCAACTTTCTATAAACACCCCGATCTCCAAAATATTTTGGACAGCCTGACAGACAAAGGCTATTTGGTTTTAGAGCATCCGAAACAAAAAATTGGCGGGCAAAGAATCAAAGATGAATCCCTGCCCAAAGGCTACAATATTGTTTCAGGTAAAAAATCTTTTGAAATCAATAAAATATTAGATCCAAACGATGTTGCGCCAACCTTGGTTGCAATGGATATGGAGCACCTTTTCGTCGTTGACAACGGCGGTTTGCGTACACTTACCGGAAAAGAAGGGTTACGCTTATTCGGCTATCCGGACGATTATTCGTTTGATATTCCCAAAAAAGACAGATGCGATTTATTGGGTAATACCGTTGCCGTCCCTGTGATTAAGGCGGTATCTGAAAGACTTCTGCATACTTTATAAACCGACAGGGATAAAATGATAAAACTTACTGCACAACAAATATTTGATAAGTTGCTGGATGAAGAAAAAATCTTATCGGCCAATGGTCAAATTAGATTTTTCTTAGGAGATGTGGATATTATCGTCAAACAAAAAGATGTTGTCGGCAACATCATTCAGGAATGGCTCGGCGGATGGTTGAGAAAAAGGGAAATTGAATTTGATGTTTCAACCAATACCCAAATGCCTCCCGATTTCTTTTTAAATAAAAAAGACCGCAGCAGAGAATTGTTGGAAGTAAAGGCGTTCAACCGAAATGCCTGCCCGGGTTTTGATATTGCAGATTTTAAAATGTATTCTGATGAAATCATTCATAAGCCCTATATGCTGGATGTAGATTATTTAATATTCGGTTACGATATGGACGACAACGGCAATGTAACCATCAAGGATTTATGGCTTAAAAAAGTATGGCAAATTACCAGAAGCATGGATGGGTGGGCAATTAATCTTCAAGTCAAAAAAGGCGTGGTGCATAAAATCCGCCCGGGTGTTTGGTACAGCATAAATAAAAAGAATATGCCTATGTTTGAATGCTTGGAAGATTTTGTTTCCGCAATTGAAGAAACCGTTTATCAAAACCCGGCAACACGGCATAACGCATCCTTATGGAAAAAGAAATTTGAGGAAGCTTATAAAAAACACTACAACCGATCGATTTCCATACCCCGTTGGCACGAAATTGCACACAAATACAAAAAGAAATAACCCTTCAACCATCAACCCATAAGGAAACTTGAAATGACCAAACATATCGCCATCCTCCGAGGCGACGGCATCGGTCCCGAAATCGTCGCCGAAACCGTCCGCGTACTCGACAAATTTATCGCCCAAGGCTTGGATGCCGACTACGAATACGCGCCTTTGGGCGGCGAAGCCTACGACGAATACGGCCATCCTTATCCAGAATTTACGCAAAACCTCTGCCGCAAAGCCGATGCCGTCCTGCTTGGTGCAGTCGGTTCGCCCCAATACGACAATCTCGACCGTCCGTTGCGCCCCGAGCGCGGCTTGTTAGCAATTCGTAAGGATTTGAACCTGTTTGCCAATTTGCGTCCTGCCGTTTTATATCCCGAATTAGCCAACGCCTCCACGCTCAAGCCTGAAATCGTTGCCGGTTTGGATATTTTGATTGTGCGCGAACTTACCGGCGATATTTATTTCGGCGAACCGCGCGGCATCCGTGTTTTGGAAAACGGCGAACACGAAGGCTACAACACCATGAAATACAGCGAAAGCGAAATCCGCCGCATCGCCCACGTGGCCTTCCAATCCGCCCAAAAACGCAGCAAAAAAGTCTGCTCCGTAGGCAAAGCCAACGTTTTGGAAACCACCGAACTGTGGCGCGAAATCTTTGAAGAAATCGGCAAACAATATCCCGATGTCGAGCTTTCCCATATGTATGTGGACAATGCCGCCATGCAACTCGTGCGCGCGCCCAAACAGTTTGACGTGATTGCCACCGGCAACATCTTCGGCGACATCCTCTCCGACGAAGCCTCCATGCTGACCGGCTCCATCGGTATGCTGCCTTCCGCTTCTTTGGACGAAAACGGCAAAGGCCTGTACGAACCGTCTCACGGCTCCGCCCCCGACATCGCCGGACAAAACAAAGCCAACCCGCTGGCCACCATCCTCTCGCTTGCCATGTTGCTGCGTTACAGCCTGAACGACGAAGCGCGCGCGCAACAAGTCGAAAACGCCGTCCAAAAAGTGCTGCAACAAGGCTTGCGTACCGGCGATATTTACGAAGAAGGCACAAAACTCGTTTCCTGCTCCGAAATGGGCGACGCGGTACTCGCCGCCTTGTAAAAAACAAGGGGCTGTACTAGATTATCCCTAAATTCCACACCGATCCCGCAGGATTTTTAGCTGCCGGGACGGTGTGCCGAAGTTAAGTCGAAATTCGCATTCCCTCAACAACGGCGGGAAAGGTTTACGATCGATTCCGTTGTATTTTCGCAAGGCGCGTTTTGCCTGATTCCAAAAGTTCCCAATGCCGTTAATGTGGTTCCGACGGTCTGCAAATTCCTTGGAACGGTTGATGCGGCAACGGGTAAAACCGCCCGCGTCCGACTTGCCGCGGCTGCCCGGGCTATCGGCATAAACAATACCGTCCGGCATGATTTTCTTTTTGACGGCAGGGAGCAACGTTTCAGGCTCGGCATCGTCCTCGGCAACGGTATAGGCCCGCCCGTTGCGTTTCGGAATGCCGAAGACAACCGCTTTTCCTGCCGCGCCGCGACCGCGTCTGCCTTTACGCCGTCCGCCGAAATAGCTTCCGCCCGGCCCGGCGGGGGCACTCGAAAACCTCATCGGCAGCCAAGGCCAAACGATGGTTGGTAACCGTGCGGATTTTACGGTAAAACAGTGCCGCCGAATCGGGATGGATACCCAAAATATCGGCGGCAGAACGGGCGGTAACTTCCGGTACAAAAGAACGGAGCGGTTCTTTTTGTACTTCTTTCTTTAATTTGCAGTGTGTTATCTTCATATTTCGAGGGTAACATATCTGCTAATCTAGTACAGACCCTTGTTTTTTATTCCCCGGTGTCTGTTTTCTGCCACAGTCGATTTAGATTCCAGCAAACCGCCTTTAAACAATTGAAAGAAAAGGGACAAATTGCACAGGGTTCTCCGTTTAACCAGATACGGATTTCCATTCCCGGCAATTTCGGGCATTTGACCGTTTCCGCCTTCCTGCCCCGCCGCCAATAAAAATGCCGTCTGAAATATCGGCACGATACTTCAGACGGCATACCCGCCCGTTTTCCCGCATTTCCGGGAGCTGGCTGAAATTTAAACGTGTGCGGAAATGATTTTTAACATTTGCGCCAGTACTTTGGGATTGGCAGCCACAATATCGCCGCTTTCCAACCAAGCGTCCTCACCCGACATATCGGTAACGATGCCGCCTGCTTCTTGGACAATCAATGCACCGGCGGCAATGTCCCACGGTTTGAGGTTGAACTCGAAAAAGCCGTCAAAACGTCCTGTTGCTACGGCGCACAAATCCAAAGAAGCCGCGCCTTCGCGGCGGCCTCCGGCGGTTTTTGCCAAAAAGTCTTTCAAAATCGCCAGATATTTGTCCATCATGCTTTGATCGACAACAGGGAAACCGGTACCGATCAGGCAGCGGTTCAATTCGATGCGGTTGGAGACACGGATGCGGCGGTCGTTAAGCAACGCGCCTTTACCGCGCGAAGCCATGTACACGTCGTTACGTTCGGGGGCGTACACCAAAGCTTCCTGCAACACGCCTTTGTGCAGCAGTGCCATAGAGATGGCGTATTGGGGATGGCCGTGAAGGAAATTGGTCGTCCCGTCGAGCGGATCGATAATCCATTCGTACTCGGCTGTAGCTTTGCCGTGGAAGCCGCTTTCTTCGCAAGTGATTTTGTGATGCGGATAGGCTTCTTTCAAAGCCTCAACCAGGATGATTTCGGAATTGCGGTCAACATCGGAAACAAAATCGTTGAAGGCTTTGCTGTCGGTTTTGACGGCATCGAGGTTACCTGCGGCGCGAATCATCATCTGACCGGCACGGCGGGCGGCTTTAAAGGCTGTATTCAAAAACGGATTCATCAGATTTCCTTAAGGGTGGCATACCGCCGGTTCGGACGTGCAGTCCTTCGGAGCGGCAAAATCGGAGTTTATCTGGTTGGGGCAAACCCTGCCAAATCGGGTAAAATACCGCCTGACGCGTGTCTGCTTCAGGCGCAACGTTAAATTTCCGACGTTGTTAAAGAACAGTTCAAACGGCATTTCACCGTCCGAACGAAAAAGACGGCGCATTATACCCTATTCCATTCCGACCGAAAACCGAACATGACTGCTCTCAAACCCGCCCTGCCCGACTACCTCGGCAACATCCGCATCATCCTCACACGCACCAGCCACCCCGCCAACATCGGCTCTGCCGCACGCGCGATGAAAACGATGGGTCTGCACAGGCTGACCATCGTCACCCCCAATCTGATGGCAACGCCGATGACGGAAAATCCGCCCGTTTTTAATCCCGATGACGTGCAAAGTTTTGCACTGCCTGAAGAAAGTTTCATCCTCGCTTCCGGCGCGGCGGACGTATTGCACAACGCCGAAATCGTCGCCACACTGGACGAAGCCCTTGCCGACACCACCATCGCCTGCGCCCTGACCAGCCGCCGCCGCGAAATCACCGCGCCGCTGCAAACCCCGCGCGATTTGGTGCCCGAATTACTGCAGGCCGCCAACCGCGGCGAGAAAGTGGCGCTGGTCTTCGGCAACGAGACTTTCGGCTTGAGCATCGAAGAAGTCCGAGCGTGCAACCGACTGATGACCATCAACGGCAACCCCGACTATTTCTCGCTCAACCTCGCCCAAGCCGTGCAGGTCGTGTGCTACGAAATTTTCAGCCAAACCGATTCGCCCATGACCCATCTTCAACAGGAAGACCACGCCGCAACCCACGAGCAAATCAAAGGCATGCTCGCCCACATGGAAAGCGTGATGGACGACATCGGCTTTTTCAACCGCCGCAACGGCGAGCGTCTGATGCGCCGTATGCAGAGCCTGTTCGGACGCGCCAACACGCAAACCGAAGACATCGACATCCTGCGCGGTTTTTTCAATACCGTCAGCCACCGTATCCATAAAAAAGACTGATTAAGGCCGTCTGAAAACATTACAAGCTTTTTCAGACGGCATGACTGATATTCGGATAAGCATGAATTACGCCCTAGACGCATTATGGTGGAAACTCACCAGCCAACCCGTCCGCGACCTCGCCTCGCTGCTGACTGCGCCGCCTTTGTGGCAAAGCGGTTGCGAATTGAGCGTGCGCGAACTACTGGGGGAACGCGGTTTCCGCTACCTTTTAGCATTGGATGCCGATCCCGCGCCGCTGACGGATTACCTTGCACAACGCGCCCCGTTCGACCACCGTCTCGGCATTTATGCCGAAGAGCTGCTGGCTTTTTGGTTTACCAACGCACCGCACACCAAACTGCACGCATATAATCTGACCGTTTTTTCAGACGGCCAAACTTTAGGCGCCGCGGATTTTGTCGTTTCCCTCAACCAACAGCCCTATCATATCGAGCTGGCGTGTAAATACTACGGCGGAGACCAAGTGCAGAACCTGCGCGGTCTCAATCCCAAAGACACGCTGACGGACAAAGCCGCCAAATTGGTGCAGCAATTCCAGCTGGTGCATACGTCGCAAGGCAAAGCAACCTTAGCCGCACAAGACCTGCCGGAAAATCCACTTCCTGCTTCCATCGTGCGCGGCATCGGATTTTTTCCACAAGGTTTCCATGCTTTTGAGCCGCCGCTTAATCCATACGGCTGGCGCGGCATCTATATTCAAGATTGGGCGGAATACGGGTTTGAACGCCAAGAAGCGCGCTATCACCTGCTCGACCGCATGGTCTATCTCGCGCCTGCGCGTGTCGCCGAAACCGAAACATTAAACGCAACCGAAATCCGCCGCATCGACCAAGGCTTGATTGCCGTTTTGGAATGTCGGCCGGACGGCTTTTGGCACGAAATCGAACGTATTATGAAGGCCGTCTGAAACCCTTTACCAACTTTAAGAGAACCCATTACATTATGAACGCCGCACAACTCGACCATACCGCCAAAGTTTTGGCTGAAATGCTGACTTTCAAACAGCCTGCCGATGCCGTCCTCTCCGCCTATTTCCGCAAACACAAAAAGCTCGGCCGCCAAGACCGCCACGAAATCGCCGAAACCGCCTTTGCCGCGTTGCGACACTATCAAAAAATCAGTACCGCCCTGCGCCGTCCGCACGCGCAGCCGCGCAAAGCCGCACTCGCCGCGCTGGTTCTCGGCAGAAGTACCAACATCAGCCAAATCAAAGACCTGCTTGATGAAGAAGAAACAGAGTTTTTCGGCAATTTGAAAGCCCGTAAAACCGAGTTTTCAGACGGCCTGAATACCGCCGCAGAATTGCCGCAATGGCTGGTGGAACAACTGCAACAGCATTGGAGCGAAGAAGAAATCCTCGCTTTCGGCCGCAGCATCAACCAAGCTGCGCCGCTCGACATCCGCGTCAATACCTTGAAAGGCAAACGCGACAAAGTATTGCCATTGTTGCAAGCCGAAAGCCCCGATGCAGAGGCAACGCCTTATTCTCCTTGGGGCATCCGCCTGAAAAACAAAATCGCGCTTAACAAACACGAACTGTTTTTGGACGGCACGCTGGAAGTCCAAGGCGAAGGCAGCCAGCTGCTTGCCTTATTGGTGGGCGCAAAACGCGGCGAAATCATTGTGGATTTCTGTGCCGGAGCCGGCGGTAAAACCTTGGCTGTCGGCGCCCAAATGGCCAACAAAGGCAGAATCTACGCCTTCGACATCGCCGAAAAACGCCTTGCCAACCTCAAACCGCGCATGACCCGTGCCGGACTGACCAACATCCACCCCGAACGTATCGGCAGCGAACACGATACCCGTATCGCACGACTGGCAGGCAAAGCCGACCGCGTGTTGGTCGATGCGCCCTGCTCCGGCTTAGGCACACTGCGCCGCAATCCCGACCTCAAATACCGCCAATCCGCCGAGACCGTCGCCAAACTTTTGGAACAGCAACACAGTATCCTCGATGCCGCCTCCAAACTGGTGAAACCGCAAGGCTGTTTGGTTTACGCCACCTGCAGCGTGTTGCCGGAAGAAAACGAACTGCAAATCAAACGTTTCCTGTCCGAACATCCCGAATTTGAACCCGTCAACTGCGCCGAACTGCTGCAAAACCTGAAGGTCGATTTGGATACCGGCAAATACCTGCGCCTCGATTCCGCCCGACACCAAACCGACGGCTTCTTCGCCGCCGTATTGCAACGCAAATAAACCGGTTTGAACAAAATGCCGTCAGAACCCTTTTCAAAGCGTTCGGACGGCATTTCATCAATTAAAAATATCAAAAACCGCAGATTCAACCGATTCAACACCAAAGGCAGAATCACGCGCCTCATCGGATTTTATACGCGCCTGCCTGCAATTTTCTTTTTCTTTGCCAAAATATACGGTAGCATAACCATATTCCAATGATATTTTTGGGAATCTGTTTTACCCCAATATATAAAGCACCATATTAAGGCGGAGTGTCTTCCCTGCTTTGACCCGAACCCGGAAAAGACACCGCCCGAACCAATCCCGATTCTGCCCGGGCAGTCAGCCATCAAGGAAACCCTAATGAACTTTGCTTTATCCGTCATCGCATTTACCCTCGCCTCTTTCCTGCCCGTCCCGCCTGCCGGAGCCGCCGTCTTTACTTGGAAAGACGGCGGCGGCAACAGCTATTCGGATGTGCCGAAACAGCTTCATCCCGACCAGAGCCAAATCCTCAACCTGCGGACGCTCCAAACCAAACCGGCGGTCAAGCCCAAACCTGCCGTCGATACGAATGCGGACAGTGCGAAGGAAAACGAAAAGGATATCGCCGAGAAAAACGGGCAGCTTGAGGAAGAAAAGAAAAAAATTGCCGAAACCGAACGGCAGAACAAAGAAGAAAACTGCCGGATTTCAAAAATGAACCTGAAGGCGGTGGGAAACTCAAATGCGAAAAACAAGGATGATTTGATCCGTAAATACAATAACGCCGTAAACAAATACTGCCGTTAATCGGCTCTAGCGCAAACCCGATGCCGCCTGAAGCGGCACGGGGTTTGTTTATTTCTGCCAGTAGGTTTTGACGTTGACGAACTCGTACAACCCGAATTCGGACAGTTCGCGCCCGTAACCGGAATCTTTGACTCCGCCGAAAGGCAGGCGCAAATCGCTGCTGGTATGGCGGTTGATAAACACCGATCCGGCCTGTATTTTTTCGGCAAACCGCCAGGCGCGTTCAGTATCGGCGGTATAAATGCAGGCACCGAGCCCGAACGGGGAATCATTGGCAAGGCAGATGGCGTGTTCTTCGTTTTCGGCGCGCAAAATCAGGGCGACGGGGCCGAATACTTCTTCTCTCCAGACGCGGCAGGCAGGATTTACCCTGTCTAAAACCGTCGCAGGGTAAAACCACCCCGACCCCTGTGGAACTTTGCCTCCGGTCAGGCACACCGCGCCGTTTGAAACGGCATCTTCAACCTGCCCGTGAACCCGGTCCCGCAAATCTTCGCGGTGCAGCGGTGCAAGCGTGGTATCGGGATGTTTCGGGTCGCCCATTTTCAATTTGGCGCATTCGGCGAGAAACAGCTGAATAAAGCGGTCGGCTGCGGCTTCGGTTACGATGATGCGCTTGGCGGCGTTACACGATTGCCCCGCATCGCGGAAACGGGAATAACAGGCTTCTGCGGCGGCGCGTTCCAAATCGGCATCGGGCATCACGATAAAGGCGTTGCTGCCGCCGAGCTCCAACACGGTTTTCTTGAGGTTTGCGCCCGCATGTGCCGCAAGAATGCGCCCCGTATGCGTCGAACCGGTAAACGCCATCGCATCGGTATCTTCGACTGCCTTGAGCGTGTCCGCCTCATCCAGCCACGCGCCTGCCAGAGGAATACCGTCTGAAGCCAAATCGAACAACGCCCGACTGACGCGTGCCACGCTGGGCGCGGGTTTGACGGCGCACGCGTTGCCCGCGCACATAGCGGGAACGGCAAAACGCAATACCTGCCAGACGGGATAGTTCCAAGGCATGACGGCAAACACCACGCCCAAAGGCTCGAAGCGCACCTGACTCAAACTCGCCTGCGTCGCAATGGTTTTGTGGGCGAGCAGTTCGGGGGCGAGGCGGGCGTAATAGCGTATCAGTTCGATAGACTTGACGATTTCGGCACGGCATTCGTGCAGGCAGCGTCCGACTTCTTCGCACACCATTTCCGCAAAACGCTCTTTTTCCGCCTCCAAACGGCCGGCAAATTTTTGCAGACGCGCGGCACGTTCGGTTACGCCCAATTGCGCGAACGCCCTGCCGTGCATTTTCAAATCCGCCAGCCGCCGTTCAAACTCCGCATAATCTTGATCGGGGCGGCGGTAAAGCGTTTCGCCCGTAAATACATTGACACTGTGAAACATCGAATCAACCTGCCAGTTGCGGGAATATCGTTTTCAGTCCCGACACAATAATCTCCACCGATACCGCCGCCAGCATCATACCCATAATGCGGTTTAAAATCGTCAGCCCCGTCGCGCCCAGCAGGCGGCTGACCTTCCCGGCAACGATTAAAATGGCATAACAAATCGCACTGACCACCAAACCGGCCGCGATAATCAGCGCGATATCGCTGTACGTTTTGGCTGCCGAAGCGTAAATAATCACGGTCGAAATACCGCCCGGACCGATGGTGATCGGTATGGCGATGGGCACGACGGCAATCGCCCCTGCATTGCGGGCGGGGCGCGCTTGCCCCGTTTCCGGCTGCGCGCCGAGATTCTGCTTGGCGGGATTGTCGTTGCCGTTCATCATCGAAATGGCGATCAGCAGCACCAAAATCCCGCCGCCGACCTGAAACGAACCGACGCTGATGCCCAAAACCTTCAATAGCGCACCGCCGATCAGCGCAAATACCGCAATCACGGCAAACACGGCGACGGCGGCCGTCCGCGCGACCTTCCTGCGCTCCTTCGTGCTGTGTCCGTTGGTCAGGTCAAGGTAAAGCGACAACGCGCTAAACGGATTGATCAGCACCAAAAAAGCCACAATCAGCTTGCCGATTTCCATACCCAATCCCATTATTTCCCCTCTTTCAAACCCGTGCGGCAGGCATCCGATGCTGCAAATTGCCGCCGCAACGGATTTTTCCGTTATAATTAAAAATCCAAGCAATACGCCCCATCATACCCGAACGACGGTATCTTTACCATCAGACAAGGATGCTTTTCATGGCACTGACACTTGCCGACGTAGACAAAATCGCCCGACTCTCCCGACTGCAGCTGACTGCGGAAGAAAAAGAAAAATCGCTTCAAGAATTAAACGACATTTTCACTATGGTCGAACAGATGCAGAACATCAACACAGACGGCATCGAGCCGATGGCGCACCCGCACGAGGTCGCCCTCCGCCTGCGTGAAGACGAAGTAACCGAAACCGACCGCGCCGCCGAATACCAAGCCGTTGCGCCGGAAGTACGCAACCGCCTGTACATCGTACCGCAAGTTATCGAAGAATAATCCGAATACGCTTCAGACGGCATCAGCAATACCGCCCGAAGCCCTTTAAGGATGGAAGATTTATGACCCAATACACATTGAAACAGGCAGGCAGCCTGTTGCAGTCCAAACAGATTTCCGCCGTCGAACTGGCAAGCGCATACCTTGCCGCCATTGCCGAAAAAAATCCCGCCCTCAACGGCTACATCACCATCGACCAAGATAAAACCCTCGCCGAAGCCCGTGCCGCCGACGAACGCATCGCACAGGGCAACGCTTCGGCACTTACCGGCGTTCCCGTCGCCTACAAAGACATTTTCTGCCAAACCGGCTGGCGCAGCGCGTGCGCGTCCAAAATGCTCGACAACTTCGTCTCCCCCTACACGGCCACCGTCGTCCAAAACCTGCTCGACGAAGGTATGGTAACGCTCGGCCGCACCAACATGGACGAGTTCGCTATGGGTTCGACCAATGAAAACTCATTCTACGGCGCGGCCAAAAACCCGTGGAATCCGGAACACGTACCCGGCGGTTCGTCAGGCGGTTCCGCCGCCGTCGTTGCCGCGCGCCTCGCCCCTGCCGCGCTCGGTTCGGACACGGGCGGCTCTATCCGCCAACCCGCATCGCACTGCGGCATTACCGGCATCAAACCTACCTACGGCACGGTTTCCCGCTTCGGTATGGTCGCCTACGCCTCCAGCTTCGATCAAGCCGGCCCGATGGCGCAAACCGCCGAAGACTGCGCGATTCTGTTGAATGCAATGGCAGGTTTCGACCCCAAAGACTCCACCAGCTTCGAACGCGAAAAAGAAGACTACACCCGCGATTTGGACAAACCGCTCAAAGGCGTGAAAATCGGCCTGCCCAAAGAATACTTCAGCGAAGGCAACAGCACCGATGTTCAGACGGCATTGCAAAACACCATTGATTTGCTGAAAGCACAAGGCGCGGAACCGGTCGAAGTTTCCCTGCCGCAAACCAAGCTGTCCATCCCCGCCTACTACGTCCTCGCCTCCGCAGAAGCCGGCACCAACCTTTCACGTTACGACGGCGTACGTTACGGACACCGTGCCGCCCAATTCGGCGATTTGGAAGAAATGTACGGCAAAACCCGCGCCGAAGGTTTTGGCAGCGAAGTCAAACGCCGCATCATGATCGGCACTTACGTACTGTCGCACGGCTACTACGATGCCTATTATCTCAAAGCCCAAAAACTGCGCCGCCTCGTTGCCGATGACTTTCAGACGGCATTTGCACGGTGCGACCTCATCCTCGCGCCGACCGCACCCTCCGCCGCACCCAAAATCGGAGCGGATACTTCTCCGGTTGAAACCTACTTGAGCGACATTTACACCATCGCCGTCAACCTCGCCGGACTGCCCGCATTGACCCTGCCCGCAGGCTTCAGCGGCGGCGGACTGCCCGTCGGTGTACAGCTTGTCGGCAACTACTTCGCCGAAGCCAAAATCCTCGGTGCGGCGCATCAAATCCAACTCAACAGCGATTGGCACGGCAAACGACCCGAATGAAGCAGAACCGCACCTTTACCTTCCCCGATTTTCGCACCGTTTACAGCTATGCACCTTTATATCGGCTGCAACATTTAAAATACACATTGCGAAAATTTTTCGGAAAAAAAGAAATTTACGCCTTCGAGCAGTTTGTCAACGCCTCCCCTATCCGTCAGGGGCTGTTCCTCCACTGCCCGCAGGATGCCTATCCGCTGCTGCGCGAATTTGTTGACAGGCGTTTTAACTGCAAACGCCGTTTAGATGCGATGACGGCAGATTTTCTCATGGCGGAAAAACTCTTCGGCACAGACGTTCTGTGCCAAATGGAAGACTGCCGCTTCCATCTGGTCTTGGCGCACCTTTCAGACGGCATCAGCTTGTGGCTCAACCGCAACGACAACTGCGTCGAAGAAGGCGCGTGGTCTTTATCTTTGCGCGATGAAGCAGGCAACCGGCTGTATATGGCGACCTTCGCCTTTGTCGGCACACACCTGCTGACAGCCTCCGTACAAGGGCCGTCAGGTGAAGAAGCCAAAGACACCGTCCGCCGCATAACCAAACAACTTCACGGCTTACGTCCCCAACAACTGATGGTAACCGCACTGCAATATTTCGCCGCCGCATTAAAATTAGACGGCGCGATAGGCATTGCACAAAAACATCAAGTCAAATTACGCTGGAAACTTAAAAAGCGCGTCAAAATGAATTACGACGCATTCTGGCAGGAATACGGCGCAAGTTTGGAACGGGACGGCTACTGGCATCTTCCCCAAACCCCCGCCCGCAAAGACCTTGCCGACATCGAAAGCAAAAAGCGTTCGATGTACCGCAAGCGTTATGAAATGCTGGACGATATGGTTACAAAGATGAAGGACAGTCTGAAAACAGAAGCACGCGGCATTTCAGACGGCATCCAAACGGAAAAACCGCTCCGCCGGACAGTCTGATGCGAAGACTATCGAATTGATATTTTAGAGAAAGAACCTCCTATGACTTGGGAAACTGTAATCGGCTTGGAAATCCACGTCCAATTGAACACCAAATCCAAAATCTTCAGCGGTGCATCGACCGCATTCGGCGCAGAACCCAACGCGCACGCCAGCGTAGTGGAATGCGCGCTGCCGGGCGTACTGCCGGTAATGAACCGCGAAGTCGTTGAAAAAGCCATCAAATTAGGTTTGGCTTTGGATGCAAAAATCAACCGGAAAAACGTGTTCGACCGCAAAAACTACTTCTATCCCGACTTGCCGAAAGGCTATCAAATCAGCCAGTTGGATTTGCCGATTGTCGAACACGGCAAATTGGAAATCGTGGTCGGCGGCGATGTGAAAACCATCAACGTAACCCGCGCCCATATGGAAGAAGACGCAGGCAAATCCGTGCACGAGGGCTTGAGCGGCGCGACCGGCATCGACCTGAACCGCGCCGGCACGCCGCTGTTGGAAGTGGTATCCGAACCCGAAATGCGCTCCGCCGCCGAAGCCGTTGCCTACGCCAAAGCCTTACACAGCTTGGTAACCTGGCTGGACATTTGCGACGGCAATATGGCGGAAGGTTCGTTCCGCATCGATGCCAACGTATCCGTTCGCCCGAAAGGCCAAGCGGAATTCGGCACGCGCCGCGAAATTAAAAACCTCAATTCCTTCCGTTTCTTGGATCAGGCGATTAATTACGAAGCCAAAGCGCAAATCGAGATTTTGGAAGACGGCGGCACAGTTCAGCAGGCGACGATGCTGTTCGACCCGGAAAAAGGCGAAACCCGCGTGATGCGCCTGAAAGAAGACGCGCACGACTACGGCTACTTCCCCGATCCCGATTTGCTGCCCGTCATCATTTCAGATGCCCAAATGCAAAAAGCCAAAGCAGAAATGCCCGAGCTGCCGAAAGAAATGGCGGCGCGTTTCGTGGCGGATTACGGCGTGTCCGAATACGACGCGCGCCTGCTCACCGCCAGCCGCGTGCAGGCTGCCTATTTTGAAGAAGCCGCCAAAGAGAGCGGACAAGGCAAGCCGACTGCCAACTGGATGAACGGCGAACTTGCCGCTACGCTGAACAAAGAAGGCATGGAACTTGCCGACAGCCCGATTACCGCCCCACGCCTTGCCGCGCTGGTGGGCAAAATTGCCGATGGCACATTAAGCGGCAAACTGGCGAAAAAAGCCTTTGAAGCCATGTGGGCGGAACCGGAAACCAGCATTGCCGAAATCATCGAAAAACACAGTTTGCAACAGATGACCGATACCGGCGCGGTTGAAGCGATGGTGGACGAAGTGCTGGCAAACAACGCCAAAGCCGTGGAACAGTTTAAATCCGGCAACGAAAAAGCCCTGAATGCGATTGTGGGGCAAGTGATGAAGACCAGCAAAGGCAAAGCCAATCCCGCGCAGGTGCAGGAGTTGATTAAAGCCAAACTTGCCTGATAAGCAAGATGCCGTCTGAAACCCAAATCCGACGTTCAGACGGCATTTTCACAGTCTGACCACATTAAAACAGCATAAAAAACAATATTCCACGTTTCAACACACAGGACGACACATAAAATGTCGCCCTGTGTGTTGCCCTGATTTGAAAGGGGTTACGCCCCTCCCAAATAAAGTCTGATCCTATCGGCCTAAAGGGTGGGGTTTCAACCGAAAAGGAAATACGATGAACCACACCGTTACCCTGCCCGACCAAACCACCTTTGCCGCCGGCGACGGCGAAACCGTTTTGTCCGCTGCCGCCCGTCAAAACCTCAATCTGCCCCATTCCTGCAAAAACGGTGTCTGCGGACAATGCAAAGCCGAACTGGCCAGCGGCGATATTCAAATGGGCGGACACTCGGAACAGGCTTTATCCGAAGCAGAAAAAGCGCAAGGCAAGATTTTGATGTGCCGCACCACCGCGCAAAGCGATATCAACATCAACATCCCCGGCTGCAAAGCCGATGCCCTACCCGTCCGCACCCTGCCCGCACGCATCGAAAGTATGGTTTTCAAACACGATGTCGCCCTCCTGAAACTTGCCCTGCCCAAAGCCCCGCCGTTTGCCTTCTACGCCGGGCAATACATTGATTTACTGCTGCCGGGCAACGTCAGCCGCAGCTACTCCATCGCCAATTCGCCCGACCAAGAAGGCATTTTGGAACTACACATCCGCAGGCGCGAAAACGGTGTCTGCTCGGAAATGATTTTCGGCAGCGAACCCAAAGTCAAAGAAAAAGGCATCGTCCGCGTTAAAGGCCCGCTCGGTTCGTTTACCTTGCAGGAAGACAGCGGCAAACCCGTCATCCTGCCGGCAACCGACACAGGCTACGCCCCCATCCGCAGCATCCTGCTCGACCTTATCCGCCAAAACAGCAGCCGCGCTGCCCATTTCTACTGGGGCGCGCGTCATCAAGATGATTTGTATGCCCTCGAAGAAGCACAAGGGTTGGCATGCCGTCTGAAAAACACCTGCTTCACCCCCGTATTGTCCCGTCCCGGAGAGGGCTGGCAGGGAAGAAAAGGCCACGTACAAGACATCGCGGCACAAGACCACCCCGACCTGTCGGAATACGAAGTGTTTGCCTGCGGCTCTCCGGCTATGACCGAACAAGCAAAAAATCTGTTTGTGCAACAGCATAAGCTGCCGGAAAACTTGTTTTTCTCCGACGCATTCACGCCGTCCGCATCATAATTCCTCGGTATAAAGAGGATTCGGGCTTTCCGTTCGGAACACAAAAAACTTCCCGTCCGTATTTTCCCCGTGAAAAAATGCCGTCTGAAACCTGATTCCGGTTTTCAGACGGCATATGTTTTTTCCTGTTCAAGGCGACAACCGCTCGCGTATCCAGCCGCCATCCAGCAAACGGTATTGGATGCGGTCGTGCAGCCTGCTCGGCCTGCCCTGCCAAAACTCAATCAAATCGGGAATCACAATATAGCCGCCCCAATGCGGCGGACGCGGCACGTGCAAAGGATGTTTGAGTCCGACCGCCGCCGCCTTTGCCACCAATACCGCCTTGTTCGGAATCACCTCGCTCTGCGCGCTTGCCCACGCACCCAAACGGCTCTGATACGGGCGACTCTCAAAATATTCGTCCGACAACTTCTCCGCCAGCCTTCCGACACGCCCTTCCACGCGCACCTGACGCTCCAGCTCCGGCCAAAAAAACGTCATCGCCGCAAACGGATTGAGTTCCAGCGAACGCCCCTTGCGGCTGTGGTAATTCGTAAAGAAAACAAAACCTTCTGAATTAACCTCCTTCAAAAGCACCATACGGCTGTTGGGCCTCCCGCGCCCGTCGACCGCCGCCACATTGACCGCCGTCGGCTCGTTGACCTCGGCGCGTACCGCCTCGTCCAACCACCGCTCGAACTGCTCGATCGGATTATCGGCGCAATCGGCTTCCGACAATTCCCGTTTGCTGTAATCTTCCCGAATATTGTGCAAATCCATTTACCGCTCCTCTTATCATTTGAAAGATTCTACTCCCGCACGCAAACCGATTTCAACCGTTGCACAAACTTTGTCCCCAAAGCCGCAGCGACGATTTCATCCGCAAAACCGCCGCATCAGGTACAATATCGAACCGTCCGACCGAGGACGGCATTTTATCAACCCGTCCTGCCGCACACGCCGCAGAAGAACCGCCTTATCAGGCGAGTTAGGAAAAATGATGTCCAAGCAACCCACCAGCAAACGCCAATGGCGCGACGGCGCAGCCCCGTCTGCCAAGAAAACCGCCAAACCTTTCAAAAGCAAAGCCCGTCCCAAAGACGAAACGCGCAAAACCGCCGCCCAAGCTTACGGACAAAAAGCTTCAGACGGCATCAAGCTGCAAAACGCCCCCAAACAGCGCGCCGCCAAAGCCAAAAAACTCGTCGTCCGCAATCCCAACCAAAAAATTATGGAACACGCGCGCGATTTGAAAGAACGCCGCAGCGACCTGTCGCGTATGGAACCCGAACGCCTGCAAAAAGTGCTTGCAGCCTCCGGCGTCGGCTCGCGCCGCGAAATGGAAGAATGGATCAACAACGGCTGGGTAACGGTCAACGGCAAAACCGCGCAACTGGGCGACAAAGTTACCCCCGACGACCACGTTACCGTCAAAGGCAGCATCATCAAACTCAAATGGGCCGACCGCCTGCCGCGCATCATCCTGTATTACAAACAAGAAGGCGAAATCGTTTCCCGCGACGACCCGCAAGGCCGCGTCAGCATATTCGACCGCCTGCCGCAGGCCGCCAGCAGCCGCTGGGTCGCCATCGGACGCTTGGACATCAACACCAGCGGACTTCTGATTCTCACTACCTCCGGCGAACTCGTCCAACGTTTCGCCCACCCCAGCTTCGAAGTCGAACGCGAATACGCCGTGCGCGTACTGGGCGGGCTGACTACCGAACAAATGCGCAGTCTCACCGAAGAAGGCGTGATGCTCGAAGACGGCTTGGCAAAAGTCGAACGCATCTACGAACAAGGCGGCGAAGGCGCAAACAAATGGTACAACATCGTGATTAAAGAAGGCCGCAACCGCGAAGTGCGCCGCATATTCGAAAGCCAAGGCCTCACAGTCAGCCGCCTCGTGCGCGTCGCCTTCGGCCCCATCGGACTGCCCAACCGCCTCAAACGCGGACAGTTCTACGAACTCAACCCCGCCGAAGTCGCCAACATCCTCAAATGGGCGGATATGCTGCTGCCGGGCGAACGCCGCCGCAAAAAAGCCTGAAAGTAAAAATGCCGTCTGAAACACCTGCTGTTTCAGACGGCATTTTATTCGGGCGTTTTCAGGAGAAAAGGTCGAGTGCTTTGACAAAGACCATCACCACGCCGTAGGCGAGCGGTATGACGGCCAATGCCCAACGCCACCAGACCGATATGCCGTCGCCGGAAACTTTTTCGCCCACAAGGTAAGCGTCGGATATGGCGGTTTCGTCGTCGGGGTTGCCGCTGCGTGCGGCGGTTTTGATGTCTTTTTCGTGGTGTTTTTCGTGTACGGATTTGACGGCGAGGTTGCACAACAGTCCGACAATCAACAATCCCGCCATAATGTACATGGTTACGCTGTATGCCTGTGCCGCCGGTATGCCGCTGTCGATTTGGCTTTGGCGTATGTAATTGACCAGTACCGGGCCGATGACGGCGGCGGTTGACCAGGCCAGCAGGATGCGCCCGTGAATCGCGCCGACCTGATAGGTGCCGAACAGGTCTTTCAGGTAGGCGGGAATGGCGGCAAATCCGCCGCCGTACATGGAAATAATCACGCAGAAGCCGATGATGAACAGGGCTTTGCTGCCGCCTTCGCCGATGGAGGGAACGGCGAAATACAGCAGCGAACCGAGTACGAAGAAGATGGTGTAGGTGTTTTTGCGTCCGATTTTGTCGGAAACGCTCGACCACAAAAAGCGTCCGCCCATATTAAACAGGCTCAGGAGGCTGACGAAGCCTGCCGCCGCACCTGCGCCGACTGCCGCCTGCCTGCCTGCGGAGGTTTCGGAAAAGAGTTCCTGAATCATCACGGATGCCTGGCCCAATACGCCGATGCCGGCGGTTACGTTCAGGCACAATACCCAGAACAACAGCCAAAACTGCGGCGTTTTCATGGCTTGGGACACGTTGACATGATTGCTGCTGACCGGCTTGTTTTGCGTTTTCGGCACGGTATAGCCTTCAGGTTTCCAGCCGTCGGCAGGTACGCGGATGGTAAACGCGCCGAACATCATCAGTGCGAGGTAAAACAGGCCCAATACGGCAAAGGTTTCGGCAACCCCGACCGAAGCGGCGTTTGAAAAGGCGTTCATCAGTGATACGGAAAGCGGCGAGGCCAGCATTGCGCCGCCGCCGAAACCCATAATCGCCAAACCGGTCGCCATACCCGGCTTGTCGGGAAACCATTTCATCAGCGTGGAAACCGGCCCGACGTAGCCCAAACCCAAGCCTACGCCGCCGATGACGCCGTTGCCCAAATAAAGCAGGAAGAGGTTGTGCGTACGCACGCCGAATGCGGATACGAAGAAGCCCAGGCTGAAACAGCAGGCGGCGGCAAATATGGCTTTGCGCGGCCCTACCCGTTCCATCCATGTGCCGAACAGGGCGGCCGACGCGCCCAGCATCGCGAGTGCGATACTGAAAATCCAACCTACGGTCGTCAGCTTCCAATCTCCGGCCGCCGATTCGGTTATGCCGATAAGTTTGGTCAGCGGCGCGTTGAATACGGAATAGGCGTAAATCTGCCCGATGGCAAGGTGCACCGCCAATGCTGCGGGCGGTACGAGCCAACGGTTGAAACCCGGCTTGGCAATGCTTGCCTCACGGTCTAAAAACTTCATAACATCCTCTTTCTGTCAGTTGAAAAATAAAATTTCATTTGCCCAATGGAAACTTATTAAAAATTATAAAAAAATATCGGGTTGGGTTTTTATCCGCCCCAAGATGCGCCGTCTGAAACATTTCGGGTGTGCGGAGAGGTTTCTGTTTTTTCCGACAAATTCCTGCGGCTTTCCGCTTCCGGATTCCCGCTTTTGCAGGAATGACGAATTAAAGATTATCTTAAGGTCAAGGGACTGGGTTCCCGCTTTCGCGGGAATGACGGCGGAGGGGGAGCGGTTTTTCCGATTGGGTTTAAATGCAATCGAACAAATCCTGCTGCCCTTGTTCTTTGCTTACGCGCACGTCGGTTTCGCCGTCGGAGAAGGTAATGTGCAGCTTCTGCCCCTGCTTCAAAACATCGGCGTTACGGATGACTTGTCCGCGTGTATTTTTGACAACGGAGAAGCCGCGTTCCAGAATGTGCTGCGGCGAAACGGCTTCGAGCAATGCGGCTTGGGCGGTCAGGCTTTGACGGCGACGGGCGAGCAGCCGGCTGAAGGCGGCGGGCAATGCCGTCTGAAGGCGGACGATATCTTGCCGGTAAACGGAAACATCAGGACGGCAATGTTGCAGGGCTTGGGTTTGGCGTTCAAAACGGGCGGTGTGGGCGCGGAGGTTTTGCGTCATCGAGTAAGACAGCGTTTGCGCCAGCTTGCCGATTGAAGCGCGCTGCTCGTCAAGTTTTTGGCGCGGGTGGCGGATTTGCCGCGCGAGCCAGTCGAGTTTTTGGCTGGCATCGAAATAGCGTTGCTCCAAAACGGTTTTCAGACGGCCTTGGGCTTGGACGAGGCGGTGCAGTGATTCTTGGCGGTTGGGGCTGACCAGTTCCGCCGCGCCGGTCGGCGTGGGCGCGCGCACGTCGGCAACGAAATCGGCGAGCGTGAAATCGGTTTCGTGTCCCACGCCGCTGACGACGGGAATCGTGCAGGCTTCGATGGCGCGCACGACCGGTTCTTCGTTAAACGCCCGCAAGTCTTCGATGCTGCCGCCGCCGCGACAGACAATCAGCACATCGCATTCGGCGCGTTGCGATGCGGTTTTAATCGCTTGGGCAATCTGAAACCCGCTGCCCGCGCCCTGAACGGCGGCCGGATAAACGATGACGGGGATTTCGGGCGCGCGGCGTTTCAAGGTGGTTACGACATCGCGCAAAGCCGCCGCCGCCAGACTGGTAACGATGCCGATACATTGCGGACGGACGGGCAAAGGTTTTTTGCGTTCCGCCGCAAACGCGCCTTCCGCCTGCAACTGCGCCTTCAACCGCTCGTAGGCTTCGTAAAGCTGCCCCAAACCTTTGAGCCGTACTTCGTTTACGGTAATCTGAAATTCGCCCCGCGCCTCGTAAATACTGATTTTGCCCGCCACTTCGATATGGTCGCCTTCTTTCAAAGGTTGCGCCAAACGCGCCGCCGCACCCTTGAACATCGCGCAACGCACCTGCGCGCGGCTGTCTTTGAGTGAGAAATAATAATGCCCGCTGGCGGCGCGGGTCAGATTGGACACTTCGCCCGCAATCCACAGGCCGGCAAGGTGGTTTTCCAAAATACTTTTGGCAAATGCGTTCAACTCGGAAACGGACAACACGTCAGAATGAAAAAAATCAGACATCGAATCAATCAAATAATAAAAAATATGAATATGTTTTGAAGCCCAAGGCGGCATCGTGCCGTCTAAATTGTCAACAATATTATAACACGCGCCATCTTGCCGCCAGCCTTTTCCTATATGACTTTTTTAAGCGGGGAATGGGAAAAATATTCATCAACCCGCCCTCAATCTATTCAAATTGCACCGCCGGCAGGCTATGATGCGGATATTTTCGACAGGAGGAAAAATGGATACGCAGGCAGTTATCACACATATTGTCCGATGGTTGGACGAATACGCCGCTCAGGCAAATGCAAAAGGGTTCGTCGTAGGCGTTTCCGGCGGCATCGATTCCGCCGTCGTCTCCACGCTCGCCGCCCGCACCGGCCGCACCACGCTGCTTCTGGATATGCCGATACGCCAACACCCCGGCCAGCTCGAGCGGGCAAGGCGGCACATCCGCAATCTGCAAGGGCAATATGCCAATGTAAGCGCGCAAACGGCCAATCTGACCGACACCTTCCAAACCTTTGAGCAAACCGTCGGCGTTCATCAGACGGCATTTGCCAATCAGCCGCTTTCGCTCGCCAACGCCAGAAGCCGCCTGCGTATGCTGACCCTGTACTACTACGGGCAGATACACGGACTGCTGGTTACGGGGACAGGTAATAAGGTTGAAGATTTCGGCGTGGGTTTTTTTACCAAATACGGCGACGGCGGCGTGGACATCAGCCCGATTGCCGACCTGACCAAAACGCAGGTTTACCGGCTTGCCGAAGCATTGGGCGTGGACGAGGCGATTCAAAAAGCCCCGCCGACCGACGGCCTGTGGGATACGGAACGCACCGACGAGGAACAGATGGGCGCAAGCTATCCCGAACTGGAGTGGGCAATGGGCGTGTACGGCACGCGCAAACCCGAAGATTTTGAAGGACGGCGGCGCGAAGTTCTGGAAATCTATACGCGGCTTCACCGCGCGATGCAGCACAAAATCAACCCGATTCCTGTGTGCCGCATTCCGCCCGAATTGCTGGGCTGAAACATGAAAATGCCGTCTGAAACGGAAAAACCGTATTTCAGACGGCATTGAAATATCCGACTCCTATCCCTTAAGAATCGAGTACGCGGGCAAACAGAATATCGTTTTCCAAATGAATGTGGTCGTTCAAATCGTCCGCCATTTCTTTTGCCAGCGCGTAAAGGCGCGTCCAACTTCCGCAAGCCCCTTCGGGTGCGTGGAAATTACCGGTCAGCTCTTTGAGCCGTGCGATGGCGCGGTCGTGTTCTTCATGTTCGTGCATCATCACGCTGATGGGCATCGCCGCACCGCGTCCGACACCCTGATTAATCATCGGAAACAGCATCCGCTCTTCCTTCATCATATGCATCAGCAGCTCGTCCCGCATATCGGCAAGCAGCCCGGCAATTTCCGCCGGAAAGGTATCGGCATGGACTTGGGCCACTTTCTGCGCCAGCGGCACCAATTCTTCAAATTGTGCGCGGTGGACATTGTGGTAGCGTTGCAGGATATGATCAACGGTTGCGCCAAAGGGAGCAGCTTCCCAAACGGAAAAATCAGTCATTGCAGTGTTCCTTTTATAGGGTTTCGGGTTTGGTTTTGAACATTCATACTTTAAGAATCTATTTAAACGGAGCATACACCGCCCGCGCGTTTCTGTACAGCCTCAAAAACATTCCTTATACTTTGATAATAAAAGTAATTTTCAAAAATAAAATACTGTCCGAACCGTTTTTTAGAATTTGCAAAGGCGATTGGGGCGGTACAGAAAAACTATTATCCCGCCCGCCCACTTGAAATTTTTATGCCCAAGCCCTATCCTGCACGCTATCGTGCGAATCCCAACCGAAAAGGAAAAATAATGAGCAGCGAATTAATCGTACACACCGGCGATGCCGCCTTCGAGCAAGATGTTTTGAAATCCGACCTCCCCGTCCTGCTGGACTTTTGGGCTCCGTGGTGCGGCCCCTGCAAAATGATTGCCCCGATTTTGGACGACATTGCCGCCGAATTTGAAGGCCGTCTGAAAGTAGTCAAAATCAACATCGACGACAACGAAGCCACCCCGTCCCGTTTCGGCGTGCGCGGCATTCCGACCCTGATGGTGTTCAAAAACGGCGAAGTCGTCGCCACCAAAGTCGGCGCATTGGCAAAAGGTCAGCTGACCGCCTTTGTCGAAGCCTCCATCGCCTGATAAAGCGCAATCGAAAAGCCGCCGGAAGATTCCGGCGGCTTTTTCGCACCCTTAAGATTTGTGGCGGATTTCCCAACACCGGTGGATTTTTTTGTTGCGGAAATCTTCGGGAACGGATTGTTTGGAAATGTCTTTCACGGCGTATTGTTCCGATACCGAATCGTCCAAAACGAAGCTGCGCAGGTTGTTGGAAAAATACAAAATGCCGTCTGAAGCGAGCAGGTTCACCGCGCCGTCTATGAGTTTTTGATGGTCGCGCTGGATGTCGAGGATGCCGGGCATTTTCTTGCTGTTGGAAAAACTGGGCGGGTCCATCACAATGAGGTCGAACTGCCTGCCTTCCCCATATGCCGTCTGAAGGTATTGGAACACGTCGGCGCGGACGATTTTGTGCCGTTCCATATCGATGCCGTTCAATTCAAAATTGCGCCTCGCCCAATCGAGATAAGTGTTGGACAAATCGACGGTTTCGCTGGATGCCGCGCCGCCGGTGGCGGCATAGACGGTGAAGCTGCCGGTGTAGGAAAACAGGTTCAAAAAACGTTTGCCCGCCGCCGTTTCGCCGACTTTTTTGCGCGTGTTGCGGTGATCGAGGAAGAAGCCGGTGTCGAGGTATTTGTCGAGGTTGACCCAAAACTTGCGGCCGTTTTCGGCAATGACGAAATCGTCGCCCGCCTTGCCGGTTTTCTCGTACTGCTGCAAACCTTTTTGGCGTTCGCGGCGTTTGAGACGGATTTGTTCGGGTTCAAAACCGGTAACGAAAGCGACGGCTTCCAATACTTCGGCAAGCCACGCTTCGTATTCTCCGGGCCGCATCAGCCAGCCGGTATCGTATTCCTGAAGGTGGATTCGATCGCCGTAAACATCGGCGGCAAAAGGGAATTGGGGGATGTCGCGGTCGTAAATGCGCCAGGCTTCGATGCCGTTGCGTTTCGCCCATTTCATAAGGTGTTTGATGTTTTTGCCCAAGCGGTTGGCAAACGGTGTGATGTCGGTCATTGATTTCAGGCGGAATAAAGTGGAAAACGGAAATTTTACTGTAATTAACGCCCGATTGCTTGACCTTTTCGGGCAAACCCTATACCATCCGTCGCTTATCTTGTCATACGAAGCCATCGCCTTCCAACCTAAACCGCCCTTACGGGCGCGTTTCTTCTGTTGCTTTGATTTTGCAAAGCATATCTGTGCAGGTTGCCGTCGATGTAAACCACAAGCAAGCCGCTTGCGACAACCCTGTAACTTCACATTCCCCGTATCGTTACCCTTCCCTGCTTCAGGCCGTCTGAACCTTTCGGACGCGGGCGTTGTTGTCTTCCAAGGATAGCCATGTCTATTAAATTTGCCGATTTGAACCTTGATAAAAACATTTTGTCCGCCGTCAGCAGCGAGGGTTACGAAAGCCCGACGCCGATTCAGGCGCAGGCGATTCCGTTTGCTTTGGAAGGCTGCGACATCATGGCTTCGGCGCAAACCGGCTCCGGAAAAACCGCAGCCTTTCTGTTACCGACTTTGCAGCGACTGACCAAACGCAGCGAAAAACCGGGCAAAGGCCCGCGCGCGCTGGTGTTGGCACCGACCCGCGAACTGGCGGCGCAAGTCGAGAAAAACGCACTGGCGTATGCCAAAAATATGCGCTGGTTCCGCACCGTCAGCATCGTCGGCGGCACATCGTTCGGCTACCAAACCCGCGCCCTGAGCAAACCGGTCGATTTGATTGTCGCCACTCCGGGCCGTCTGACGGACCTGATGCAAAGCGGCAAAGTTGATTTTGAACGTTTGGAAGTGCTGATTTTGGACGAAGCCGACCGTATGTTGGATATGGGCTTTATCGACGACATCGAAACCATCGTGGAAGCCACCCCGGCCGACCGTCAGACTTTATTGTTCTCCGCCACTTGGGACGGCGCAGTCGGCAAACTGGCGCGCAAACTGACCAAAGACTCTGAAATTATCGAAGTCGAACGCGTGGACGGCCAAGGCAAAATCGAAGAGCAGTTGTTGTACTGCGACGATATGCGCCACAAAAACCGCCTGCTCGACCACATCCTGCGCGATGCCAACATCGACCAATGTGTGATTTTCACGTCCACCAAAGCGATGACCGAAGTCATCGCGGATGAATTGTACGAAAAAGGTTTCGCCGCCAACTGCCTGCACGGCGATATGCCGCAGGGCTGGCGCAACCGCACGCTGACGGATTTGCGTAAAGGCCGCTGCAAAATTTTGGTTGCCACCGACGTTGCCGCACGCGGTATTGACGTACCGACCATTACCCACGTCATAAACTACGACCTGCCGAAACAGGCGGAAGACTACGTCCACCGCATCGGGCGCACCGGCCGCGCAGGCCGCACGGGTATTGCGATTACGTTTGCCGAAGTGAACGAATACGTCAAAGTCCACAAAATCGAAAAATACATTAACCGCAAACTGCCCGAACTGACCATCGAAGGCATGGAGCCGGCCCGCAAACGCAAATCCGCAGGCGGCAAGCCGAAAGGCAAAGGCGGCTGGGGCGATAGGAAATCCGGCGGCCGGCGCGGCGATCATAAACCGGGCAAAGAAGGCTTCGGCGGCAAAACGCGCGGCGAAGGTTTCAAGAAAGAAGGCTTTAAGAAAGACAGTTTCAAAAAAACCGGCGAAGGCTTCAAAGGCAAACGCAAAGCCGGCGACTCTTTTGCAGGCAAAAGCGAACGCCGTTACAAAGACCGCTAAGCCCCAACCTGCCGCGTAAACCAATGCCGTCTGAAACCGATTTCGAGTTTCAGACGGCATTTTTGTAATGTTTCAGCACCGCCCGGCTTTGATACCCAAAGGATTAATCTGCAATATAGTGGATTAAATTTAAACCGGTACCGCGTTGCCTCGCCTTGCCGTACTATCTGTACTGTCTGCGGCTTCGTCGCCTTGTCCTGATTTTTGTTAATCCACTATAAAAACCCTTTTCCGCTTTGGCAACGATTGAAAATTTCCGTAAATTCAAATATCTAGATTCCTTCCTGCGTGGGAATGACGCAGAAGGGTTTCAGATGCAGGATGGGCATTCCTGCCTACCCAATCTCGCCCTACGGCTTGACGGTTCGATATGATGCCGTCTGAAAACCCAACGGCGGTATGACAATGCCGCCCTGCCAACGCACGTAGATCAGAATTGCCATCCCGACATCAAACGCTTGGAAACAAAATGCCGTCTGAAAATCAAACGGCAACATAACAATGCCCCTAACAAATACAAAAATGCCGTCTGAAAGCCCTTCAGACGGCATTGGCGCGCCGGGTTTACCGCCTTCTGCCGAAACCGCGCATAGCGGGACGGCGGTAATTGACGGGCGGGCGTGTTGTCGGGCGGTAACGCTGCGCCTGCGCCGCCTGTTGTTTTGCACGGAGGCTGCGCGTGTTCAAATCCCTGCTGGTGCGCGCATTGGGGCGTGCGGACTGATGGTAGGCAGCACGCGCGCGACGGGCGACGGGGCTGTCTTGGTTGCCCGCCCGTGTGAATTTGTTTGCCAGCGCGTTGCCGATAAACGCGCCTGCCGCCGCGCCAATCAGGCTTTGCAGCAGCCAGCTTCCTGTCGATTGGTCGTAAATATACTGCTGCCCGTCTTTGCCGGTAACGGGCTGACCGTTGTTGCCGTTTGCCTGCGCCTGGGCAGGAATGGTGTCTTTGACTGCTTCGGGAGTCAGTTGGTAAACCGTATCGTCTGCCTGCTGTGCGAGCTGCTGTTGCAGGGCTTCAATCTGTTTCTGCTGCCGTTCGAGCCGCGCCTGCGTGTCGTCTTGGCAGGCGGTGAGTGCGAATGTTGCGATAAGCGCGGAGGCGATGATTTTTTTCATGTGTGTCCTGTTCGGGTGGAAAATCGGTTGTATTGTATCGCCGTCGGGAATTTTGGCAAGCATTCTGCCGGCAAATCGTGATGTTTACAGGGGTAGGGTGTGCAGTTTGCGGACAAATGCGAGGCTGTTGGCGACAGGGTTGCCTTTGTTTTCGACTTCGTGTTCGGTTTCTATGGTCAGCAGGCGGCGGTTTTTGTGTTTGTTCAGGCTCAATTCGGCTTGTGCGGGTGTGAAAAACAGGCGGTGTTTTTCGGCAAAGCGGCAGGCGCGCTTGTTTGCGGTTTTCAAAATCTGAAGCAGCGATACGTCCAGATGGAAGCGTCGCACGCCCAATACGAGAATCCGTGCGGCAAAAAAATCGGCGGCATCGGTAAACTCGGCGGGGCTGCTGCGGCTGAAGTCGTGCCGTTCGGCGGCTATCAGGGCGGCAACGGTGCGGATTTGCGGAATCATCGATTCGCTGATGAGCGTGTCGTCCCGCCCTGCATCGAGAAGCATGGGGGAAAAATCCTGCGCATCATCGACAATAATGCTGCAAGTGTGCAGGTTTTCGTTTTGTACGGCGGTTTGGGGCATTGCATCCATGGTCATTTTCCTGATTCTGTCGTGTGTTGCCGAATCGGGCGACCTGTGTGAAGGTAACAAAAAAGCCGCCCCCGTTTTCGAGCGGCCTGTTTTGCGTATGGGATGGATTTCAAGCAAGCGCAAAAAAGCACCGCACGTCTGTGTGGTACCAATAGCAGTAAGCGGTTGTAAATGTTTTGCCTTGCATGATGAAATGCCGTCCGAAGATAAAAATATTGGGGAGATTCTAAATCAAAACGCTGCCGCGCCTCAAGCATTATATCGAACTTTTTTTGTTTTTTCAGCTATCCGGTTGAAAATATTTAGGTTTATTTTTACCACTGCCCGATATTGTCGGCAATTTCCCTTTATCCGCCTTGAAAAACGGTGCATAATCCCGAGCAAAACCGCAATCAGGAGCAATTATGCAAAACTATCTGACCCCCAATTTCGCCTTTGCCCCGATGATTCCCGAACGCGCTTCAGGCAGCCGCGTTTGGGATACGGAAGGGCGTGAATATATTGATTTTTCAGGCGGCATCGCCGTTAACGCTCTGGGGCACTGCCACCCTGCCCTTGTCGATGCTTTAAACGCGCAGATGCACAAGCTGTGGCACATTTCCAATATCTATACGACGCGGCCGGCGCAGGAATTGGCGCAAAAATTGGTGAAACACAGTTTTGCCGACAAGGTTTTTTTCTGCAACTCGGGCGCGGAAGCGAATGAGGCGGCGTTAAAGCTGGCAAGGAAATATGCGCGCGACCGTTTCGGCGGAGGCAAAAGCGAAATCGTCGCCTGTATCAACAGTTTCCACGGACGCACGCTGTTTACCGTGTCCGTCGGCGGACAGCCGAAATACAGTAAGGATTATGCACCGCTGCCGCAAGGCATTACGCACGTTCCGTTCAACGATATTGCCGCACTGGAAGCTGCCGTCGGCGAACAGACCTGCGCGGTCATCATCGAGCCGATACAGGGCGAAAGCGGCATCCTGCCCGCCACTGCGGAATATTTGCAGGCGGCGCGCCGTCTGTGCGACCGGCACAATGCGTTGTTGATTTTGGACGAAGTTCAAACCGGGATGGGGCATACGGGCAGGCTGTTTGCCTATGAACATTACGGCGTTGTTCCCGATATTTTGAGTTCGGCAAAAGCCTTGGGCTGCGGCTTTCCGATCGGCACGATGCTGGCGACAGAAAAGATTGCCGCCGCCTTCCAACCGGGCACGCACGGCTCGACTTTCGGCGGCAACCCGATGGCGTGTGCGGTCGGCAGCCGCGCCTTCGACATCATCAACGCGCCGGAAACCTTGCACAACGTCCGCAGTCAGGGGCAGAAACTTCAGACGGCATTGCTGGATTTGGGCAGGAAAACAGGCTTGTTCTCACAGGTTCGCGGGATGGGGCTGCTGCTCGGCTGCGCGTTGGACACGCCTTATCGCGGACGCTCATCCGAAATCGCCGCTACCTCCTTGAAACACGGCGTGATGATCTTAGTTGCGGGTGCGGACGTATTGCGTTTCGCGCCTTCGCTGCTGTTGAACGATGAGGATATTGCGGAAGGTTTGCGGCGTTTGGAACACGTGCTGACGGAATTTGCCGCCGCAAACCGCCCCTAGGCAGAAAGCAGATGCCGTCTGAAGACGGGAAGGCCTCAGACGGCATCAGAAACAAAAAACCGCTTCGGAAACGTGATCCAACGTTCCGAAGCGGTTTTGTTTGCCATCAGGACTCGAACACCAATTCCGGTTCCCTGCCCTCTTCGATGACTGCCTTGCCGACCACCACTTTTTTCAAGCCTTGCAAATCGGGCAGGCGGTACATCGTATCGAGCAGGCAGCGTTCGACGATGGAACGCAGGCCGCGCGCGCCGGTTTTGCGTTCCATTGCCTGCCGCGCGATGGAACGCAATGCGCCTTCTTCAAATTCCAACCCGACGTTTTCTATGCCGAACAAGGCTTGATACTGCTTGACCAAAGCGTTTTTCGGCTCGGTTAAAATATTAATCAGCGCGTCCTCATCCAGTTCTTCTAAAGTTGCAATCACGGGCAAACGTCCGATTAATTCCGGAATCAGGCCGAATTTGATTAAATCTTCCGGTTCGACGATGCCGAACAGCTTGGTAATGCCGGCATTTTCGTCCTTGCTGTGAACGGACGCGCCGAAACCGATACCACCTTTCTCGGTGCGCTGGCGAATCACTTTTTCCAAGCCTGCAAACGCGCCGCCGCAGATAAACAGGATGTTGGCGGTATCAACGTTGATAAATTCCTGATTCGGATGCTTGCGTCCGCCTTGGGGCGGAACGCTTGCCACCGTACCTTCAATCAGTTTCAGCAAGGCTTGCTGCACGCCTTCGCCGGACACGTCGCGCGTGATGGACGGGTTGTCGCTTTTACGCGAAATTTTGTCAATTTCGTCAATATAGACAATGCCGTGCTGGGCTTTTTCGACATCGAAATCGCATTTGCCCAACAGTTTGGTAATGATTTGTTCGACATCTTCGCCGACATAGCCGGCTTCGGTCAGCGTGGTCGCATCCGCCATCACGAACGGCACGTCCAGTTTGCGTGCCAAAGATTGCGCCAACAGCGTTTTACCCGATCCGGTCGGGCCGATAAGCAGGATGTTGGATTTCGACAATTCGACACCGCCGTCGGCTTTCGGGTGGCGCAGGCGTTTGTAATGGTTGTAAACCGCAACCGCCAGCGCCTTTTTCGCCTGCCCCTGCCCGATGACATAATCGTCGAGGTTGGCAACGATTTCGGCGGGCGTGGGCAGTTTGCCGGATTCTTCCGGCTCCCCTCCGGCATTTTCCGGAGGCGTGCCGCCGTTGTCGCCTTCGTACAATATTTCGAGGCAGTTTGCGACGCATTCGTCGCAGATAAAGGCGTTTTCGCCCTCAATCAAATGTTTGACGTGTGATTTGGATTTTCCGCAAAAGGAACAGGTACGGTTTTCGTTGGACATGGCTTTCTTTACAATGTATGCGTTGCAGAAACGGCATGCGCCGTTCGGGTTGCCAAGTATAATAACTATATCCGTGCTTATCAACGTATTACCTTAAAATCCCGCCGATTCGGCTATAATACGCCCTTTCGCAACCGCCCCGGCGGCAGAAATGCCGTCTGACACCAAATCTGAGGATATTCATGAGAAAACCCCAACGCGGCTACGCCCGCCAAGACCGTGTCAAAGAACAAATTATGCGCGAGCTTGCCGAACTCGTCCGTACCGGACTGAAAGACCCGCGCGCCGGCTTCATCACTATCAACGAAGTCGAAATTACCCGCGATTACAGCCACGCCACCGTGTTCTACACCGTTTTGAACCAAGATACGCGCGAAATTACGGAAGAAGTGCTGGAACACGCGCGCGGACACCTCCGCAGCGAATTGTCCAAACGCATCAAGCTGTTCAAAATCCCCGAACTGCATTTCAAATACGACGAATCTTTGGAACGCGGTATGAGCCTGTCCGCCCTTATCGATCAAGTGGCGGCGGAAAAACCGGTTGAAGACTGATACTGCCAGAATGAACAATCTGATTCCCGAACATTTAGCCGCCTATGCACATAGTGATAACCTGCAAATTGAAGGCGGGCATCGTTGCTTTTCATTATCCTGCCAAGGTAGAGATACTTTCCACATCCGTTACTATGGAGAGCCTTTTGATGGATTGATTACCGATACTGATAAGGCGCCGGTAAAAATTGTGGCGGTAGAAGCTGTAAGCGGCGATGAAATCGTATTGTTTGATGGGGCGGAACATGGCTATAACGCTATGTTTTGCGACAAATATAGCCAAAATCAAAAGCAAAACAGAACGTTAACTGATTTGGATGAATATACTTACCGAGTTCCGATTCATCTTTATTACAATATAGACTACGAAGATGAATATGAAGATTTCGTCAATTCTGAAGGACAAGTCCCCTTAATTGATGGCCGCATCATTAGTTTTGACTCATTAAAACGAAATGGCTTTGATGCAATCAGCATTGATCTAATTGATGAAAAACACTCTGTTCGTGAATTATTGAATGAAGAATTAAGCTGACACGCAGGCCGTCCGAACCCTTTCAGACGGTCTGAACATTAATATTCCCTAATTAATATGACCAATAAACCCGCCAAACGCCCGGTCAACGGCGTTCTTCTTCTCGACAAACCCGAAGGCCTTTCCAGCAACACCGCCCTGCAAAAAGCGCGGCGTTTGTTCCATGCCGAAAAAGCCGGACATACCGGCGTGCTCGATCCTTTGGCAACCGGACTTTTGCCCGTCTGCTTCGGCGAAGCGGCCAAGTTCGCCCAATACCTGCTGGATGCCGACAAAGCCTACACCGCCACGCTGAAACTCGGCGAAGCCAGCAGCACGGGCGATGCCGAAGGAGAAATCATTGCCGCCGCCCGCGCCGATATTTCCTTAGCCGAATTTCAGACGGCCTGCCAAGCACTGACAGGCAACATCCGCCAAGTGCCGCCGATGTTTTCCGCCCTCAAGCACGAAGGCAAACCGTTGTACGAATACGCGCGCAAAGGCATTGTTATCGAACGCAAACCGCGCGACATTACCGTTTACTCTATCGATATTGCCGAGTTTGACGCGCCCAAAGCCGTGATAAGCGTGCGTTGCAGCAAAGGCACCTACATCCGCACCCTCAGCGAAGGCATCGCCAAACACATCGGCACATTCGCCCACCTGACCGCCCTACGCCGCACCGAAACCGCCGGCTTTACCATCGCCCAAAGCCACACGCTCGAAGCTTTGGCAAATTTAAACGAAACAGAACGCGACGGTCTGCTGCTGCCCTGCGACGTATTGGTTTCACACTTTCCCCAAACCGTTTTAAACGATTATGCCGTCCATATGCTCCAATGCGGGCAACGGCCGCGTTTCGAGGAAGACCTGCCTTCCGATACGCCGGTACGCGTTTACACGGAAAACGGCCGCTTTGTCGGTTTGGCGGAATATCAAAAAGAAATATGCCGTCTGAAAGCCTTGCGCCTGATGAACACGGCGGCATCCGCCGCCTGAGCGGCGGTTAAAAATACGGGCTGTGTTTGAATAATATGTTGATATTTCCGCAAAATCACGACACACTCGGACACCCGCCCCGCTTATCGCAACGTTGCGAACGCCCCCGGAAACAGCAAAGACAGCAAAGAATTGATTTTATTATAATTTATTTGTAAAGCCATTTGCCGTTACACAAGAATGGCACATTAAAATGACTGATGAGGATTTATAACGATGAAGACAGGCATTCAAACCGAATTAGCCCAAGCCCTGCTACCACACGAAAAAATATGGGCGAACGAAGAAAAAACCATTTTGGCCAAAAACATCCTGTTGGATTTGGTGGAAAAAACCGACCCGTCCATTATCGGTTTGTTATTGAATAATGATGAGTTAAAACGCCATTTCTTTGTGGAAGTGAATGGTGTTTTGGTGTTTAAATTGCAGGATTTTCGTTTTTTCTTGGACAAACACAGCATCAATAATTCCTACACAAAATACGCCAACCGCATTGGTTTGACGGACGGCAACCGCTTTTTGAAAGACAATTCGGATATTGTGTTGGATTTTCCGTTTAAAGATTGCGTATTGAATGGCGGACAAAGCACCGAAGAAGGCGAAGAAATTTATTTTAAACGCAATAATAGCCAGCCAGCCAGCCAGCCAGCCAGCCAGCCAGCCAGCCAGCCAGCCAGCCAGCCAGCCAGCCAGCCAATTATACACCAAATTAACCAGAAAAAGACAAGAAATCTTTTTTAATCAAACGCTTGCTTTTGATGAAATTGACCGGCTTTTTGACGCAAAAGCATTCTCAAAATTCTCCCGCCACACCGCAGACGGCAAACAACCCGTTGGCGAAATCAAACGCCGTTCAGACGGTACGCCAGCCGAAAATCTTATTATCAAAGGCAATAATCTGATTGCCCTGCATTCGCTTGCCAAGCAGTTTAAAGGCAAAGTAAAGTTGATTTATATTGATCCACCGTATAATACAGAAACCGATAGCTTTGCATATAACGATAAATTTTCACATTCCACTTGGCTAACATTTATGAAAAATCGCTTGGAAATTGCGAAAGAGTTATTAAAAGATGATGGGCTAATCTTTGTTCAATGCGATGATAAGGAACAGGCTTATTTAAAAGTTTTATTAGATGAAACTTTTACAAGAGAAAATTTTATAAACTGCATTGCTGTAAAAATGTCAGAGCCATCAGGTAACAAAATGGCACATACATCGCATAGACTACCAAAGATAAAGGAATATATTCTTATCTATAAGAATAAAAATATAAAATTAAACCCTATTAGAGAGCAAAAATCAGAATGGGACAATGAGTACAATATTTTTTTAGAAAATTTTACACAAGAAGATAAAAAATTTATTGATTTAATAGTAAATAGCCAAACAGAAAATAAAGAAATAAATGGTAATACTTTAAAAGAAATTGATATTCTTTTAAAGAAAATATCTCCTATTTCAGTTAATCAAAAATTAGCCCAATTAAATATTAAAGATAATGAAGTTATAAAATGGAAACTAGATAATGCGTATAGAATTGTAAGAACAGCAGCTAGTAGTAGCGTAAAAAAATTAGCAGATGAAAAAAAAGAAATTTGCCAACAACAATTTTTTTCAGTTATTTCTAAACGAGATAAATTATTGTATATCGTCAAGTCAGATTACTCAAAAGATGCAAAAGCACCACGAGTGCAGGTTTTGTTTGCAGAAGATTATTTGAGTATTAGTTTATGCGATTTATGGACAAATATAAATACCACAGGACTAGAAGCAGAAGGAAATGTAGAGTTAAAAAATGGTAAAAAGCCAGAAAGTTTAATTGAAACCATCATTAAACTAGCAACCAACGAAAACGACATCGTTCTAGACTACCACTTGGGCAGTGGCACAACCGCCGCCGTCGCCCATAAAATGAACCGCCAATACATCGGCATTGAACAAATGGATTATATTGAAACGCTTGCCGTTGAACGCATGAAAAAAGTAATTGACGGCGAGCAAGGCGGTATCTCAAAAGCTGTGAATTGGCAAGGTGGCGGCGAGTTTGTTTATGCCGAACTTTCCCCATTTAACGAAACCGCAAAACAACAAATTTTGGCGTGCGAAAATTCAGACGGCATCAAAACACTGTTTGAAGGTTTATGCGAACGCCATTTCTTGAAATACAACGTCAGCGTAAATGAATTTAGCCAAATTATTGAAGAGCCTGAATTTCAATCCTTGGCATTAGACGAACAAAAACAAATGATGCTTGAAATGTTGGATTTAAATCAAATGTATATTTCATTATCCGAAATGGACGATGAACAATTTGCAGGCTGCCTGAATGATGATGATAAAGCGTTAAGCCGTGCGTTCTATCAATCAGTAAAACATCAAGCGGAGAAAAAAGATGGCGAATAATAAAACGTTGTTTGATTGGGTGGAAGACCGCAAATCAATGCTGGAAGAAATGGAACAGACGGATTTTTTCGCGCTGCCTGAATTTGTTTCCAATAATTTAAAATATCCGTTTTTTGAATGGCAAAAATCGGCTTTAGAAAATTTTGTGATTTTTGACCGCACTTCAAAATTAAAGGATTTCCCCGACATCAAAAACCGCCCTACCCATTTGCTGTTCAATATGGCAACAGGTGCAGGCAAAACGATGATGATAGCGGCATTGATTCTGTATTATTTTGAGAAAGGGTATCGGCATTTTTTATTTTTCGTCAATAAAAACAATATAGTATATAAAACGGAAAATAATTTTATCGACCCGACGCATCCAAAATTTTTATTTACCGAGAAAATTTTGCAAGGTGATACGGTAATTCCCATTCGCAAAGTGGAGACATTTAGCCAATATTCAGACGGCATTGAAATTAAATTTACCAGCATTCAAAAACTATATAACGATATTCACACCGAGCGGGAAAATCAAACCACATTGGCGGATTTGCACGAATTAAATCTTGTGATGCTGGGCGATGAAGCACACCATTTAAACGCGCAAACCAAAGGCAAAAAACAAGGCGAATTAGATTTAGAAAAGGAAATGAACGACCGTACCAGCGATGCCGAAATTGAACGCAAGGGTTGGGAGCATATGGTTTTGGAGTTGTTACTCAATAAAAATGGCAATCCCGACCAAAATGTGCTGTTGGAATTTACCGCCACGCTGCCTGAAAATACTGAAGTGCAACAAAAATATGCTGATAAAATCATCACAAAATTTGGTTTAAAAGAATTTTTGCAAAAAGGTTATACCAAAGAAATCAATTTGGTATCCGGTACGCTGAATAAGAAAGAGCGGGTGTTGCACGCTTTATTGTTTGCCTGGTACCGCCATCAAATCGCGTTGAAATACGGCATTGCCAATTTCAAGCCTGTGATGTTGTTTAGAAGTAAGACGATTGATGAATCAAAAGCGGATTATTTGGCATTTTTAAATTGGGTAGAAAATGTGCAAGCGGATGATTTTTCGTTTTTAACTACATTTTCAACAAGCTTAAACGATAGCAATAACGCCAACGAACAAGGCAAAACCCGTACCGAACAAGCCCTGAAATTTATGCAGGAAAATAAATTTGAGTTTGTGCATTTGGCAAATTGGGTGAAACAAAATTATCAAAAACATAATGTCATTATTACCAACTCCGAAACCAACAAAACCAAAACTGAAAAAACCGACAGCGAAACCGAAAAATTGCTAAACAATTTGGAAGCGGCTGATAATCCGATCCGTGCCATTTTTACGGTGGATAGATTAACCGAAGGTTGGGACGTTTTAAATTTGTTTGATATTGTGCGTTTGTATGAAGGGCAAAACGGTGGCGGTTCGAATAAAAAATCAGGCAAAACGGCTGCCGCCACCGTATCGGAAAAGCAGTTGATTGGTCGCGGCGTGCGTTATTTTCCATTTGCGTTTGAAGGTAAACAGCCGAATAAACGCAAATTTGACAACGATATGCAACATGAATTGCGTATCTTGGAAGAATTGTTTTATTACACGCACGATGAGCAATCCCGCTATATTACAGAACTGAAAAACGAGTTACGAAAAGACGGTTATTTGCCTGAAAAAGACGATGATAAGGTATTGGCAACATTTAAGCTCAAATCTGAATTTGCAGATAATAAGGATTTTAGAGAGTTGTTAATTTGGGCGAATAAAAAAATCCCCAACCCAAACGCCAAAAGCAATAATGCAGACAGCCTGCAAGCCAATCCGCAAACGCTTTCATTCCAAGTTCACGGTAATCAACTGTTGCAGGAAACGCAATTTACAGCCGATGAAAATGATGAAACAGCCCGACAAATCGGCACACAAAATAATTTTACTCAAACCATAAAAATGAGTGAAATGGAGCGGCATATTTTCAATAAAGCATTACATATCAAAGGGAAAAATAGTCAATCTTTATTCCATTTTGACCGCCTGCAAAGCAAACTCGACATTCAAAATCGCAATGAATTGCAAAATAAATTGTTGAAAGACTGGCAGATTGAATTTTTGGGATTAGAGCAAGATAAACAGGTTCGCCCGGATGATAAACTTGCAGGCTGCCTGAAAATCTTGGAAATGGTTGAAAAACATCTGAATGAAAGTGATATACCGTTTATCGGTACAAAAGAATTTACACCTAAAAAATTGTGGGAAATTTTCGGCACGCCAAAACAAAAATGGGTCAAAAAAGATGATATAAAAACTGCTATTGCCACGCAAAATGATTGGTATGTGATGGATAATTTTGCCGGAACGGGTTTGGAAGAAGCGTTAATTCAATTTATTTCAGCGCGCTTGGGCGATTTGAAATCTCAATATGACGTTCATTTAATCCGCAATGAAGAAGTGTTTAAATTGAATAACTTTGCCGATGGCGAAGGATTTATGCCGGACTTTGTTTTATTGCTGAAAGATAAACAAAAATCTTCTTCCGACAGCGTGGACGACTTTTTGCATTACCAAATTTTCATTGAACCGAAAGGCGGGCATTTAGTGGAAAATGATTCGTGGAAAGAAGCTTTTTTAAAATCAATCACAGTGGAATATGGGAGGGATAAGATCCTGCAAAAAAATACACCGCATTATCGTTTGATCGGTTTGCCGTTTTTTACTGATCATCAGAAAAATGGACAATTTACAGAGTTATTCCCTTTAGGTGCGGCATCGCTTGAAAAATAGAGTAGTGCATTGCAGGCAGCCCCGTTCGGCAAAACTTCCTTTACAAAAGGGCGTTTTGTCAGATATTTAATCAACACATTATTAAAATACAACCAAATTTTAATGCCGTCCGAACCATGTATTCAGACGGCATCGTATTTTTCAGTATCTAAACCGTTTCCCTGCCCCAATCCTTACTCCTCAAAATCGAGGCATCGACATCTTGAATATCGCGGTGTCCCGTAAACGCCATCGACACATCCATTTCCTTGTACAAAATCTCCAGCGCGCGCGTTACGCCTTCTTCGCCATACGCACCCAAACCATACAGGAACGCCCGACCTATCATCGTGCCTTTCGCACCCAAAGCCCACGCCTTCAAAATATCCTGGCCGCTGCGGATACCGCTGTCCATCCAAACTTCGATGTCGCTGCCGACTGCGGAAACAATATCGGGCAAGGCCTTGATGGCGGACACAGTATCGTCGAGCTGGCGGCCGCCGTGGTTGGAAACGACCAATGCATCCGCACCGCTTTTCGCCGCCTTTTCCGCGTCTTCGGGTTCCATAATGCCTTTGATAATCAGCTTGCCGCCCCACAAATCTTTAATCCGCGCCACGTCGTCCCAGCTTAAGCGCGGGTCGAACTGTTCCGCCGTCCACGAAGAAAGTGAAGACAAATCGCCGACGTTTTTGGCGTGTCCGACGATATTGCGGAACGTGCGGCGTTCCGTGTTCAGCATTTTCATGCACCATTCGGGCTTGGTCGCCAGATTGATTAAATTGGCGATGGTCGGTTTCGGCGGCGCGGACAGGCCGTTTTTGATGTCTTTGTGGCGTTGACCCAAAACCTGCAAATCGGCAGTCAATACCAATGCCGAACATTTGGCATCTTTCGCACGCTTAATCAGGTTTTCCATAAATTCGCGGTCGCGCATCACATAAAGCTGAAACCAAAACGGCGCGCTGGTGTTCTCGGCAACGTCTTCAATCGAGCAGATGGACATGGTGGACAACGTAAACGGAATACCGAACTTCTCCGCCGCACGCGCCGCCAAAATTTCGCCGTCTGCGTGTGCCATGCCGGTAAAACCCGTCGGCGCAATCGCCACCGGCATTTTCACATCCCCCCCGATCATTTTGGTTTCGAGGCTGCGTCCCTCCATATTGACCAATACCTTTTGTCGGAAGCGGATATCTTTGAAATCCGAAGTATTCTCCCTATAAGTCGTTTCCGTCCACGAACCCGAATCGATGTAATCGTAAAACATACGCGGCATTTTGCGCTTGGCAACGCGGCGCAAGTCTTCGATGCAGGTCATTTTGCTCAAATCACGTTTCATCTTGTTTTTCCCTGTTTAACAGCCTGATGGAATATGCCGTCTGAAACTGCTTGAGCCTTCAAACGGCATTTCGGGCAATACCCAAATAAATCACTAAGATTTAGATAATCTATATCAATATTAAAAATAAATCAAATCGTTTTGAAACCGCTTGCCGGCAAAACGCCCCAACCGCCGCTCCTCAAAAAACATAACTAACTGATTCAAAAAACCAAACAAATAAAGCAAAATCAGACTATACCGCCATTTAAACAAACAATCGGCAACAGCTCCCCCATACTTGACTGAAACACTCAGATATTGGACAATTCCGCCCACTATAAAAAAGCCGACACGGGCAACCACCACCATGAGACTGACCACCAAAGGGCGTTTCGCCGTTACCGCTATGCTGGATTTGGCGATGAACGCGCAAACCGGCGCCGTCAAACTCAGTGCCATCAGCGAACGCCAAAATATATCCCTCTCCTATCTCGAGCAATTGTTCGGCAAACTCCGCCGCGCCGGACTGGTTGAAAGCCTGCGCGGGCCCGGCGGCGGCTACATCCTCGCCGCCCCTCCCGCACAAATCAACATCGCCCAAATCATTTCCGCCGCCGAAGACCGTCTGGACGCGACCCAATGCGGCAGCAAAGCCAACTGCCACCACGGCGCGCCCTGCCTGACGCACGACCTTTGGGAGAATTTAAACAAAACCATCAACGACTATCTCGGCAGCGTTACCCTGCAAAGCATCATCGAACAGAAAAACAACGGCGACGGCAGCCGCGTCGTCCAATTTACACACATCCATTAAATAACACCCGAAAAAGAAAGAGCAAACCATGACCGTCAAAACCCCCGTTTACCTCGACTACGCCGCCACCACACCCGTTGACAAACGCGTTGCCGAAAAAATGATTCCCTATCTGACTGAAACCTTCGGCAACCCCGCCTCCAACAGCCACGCATTCGGCTGGACGGCAGAAGAAGCCGTCGAAAAAGCCCGCGCCGACATCGCCGCCCTGATTAACGCCGACCCCAAAGAAATCGTCTTCACCAGCGGCGCGACCGAGTCCGACAACCTCGCCATCAAAGGTGCGGCAAACTTCTACAAAACCAAAGGCAAACACCTCATCACCGTCAAAACCGAACACAAAGCCGTGCTCGACACGATGCGCGAACTCGAACGCCAAGGCTTTGAAGTTACCTACCTCGGCGTGCAGGAAAACGGTTTGATTGATTTGGAAGAACTCAAAGCCGCCATCCGCGACGACACCATCCTGATTTCCATAATGTGGGTGAACAACGAAATCGGCGTGGTGCAAAACATTCCCGCCATCGGCGAAATCTGCCGCGAACGCAAAATCGCCTTCCACGTCGATGCCGCCCAAGCCTGCGGCAAAGTGCCTGTCGATGTCGAAGCCGCCAAAATCGACTTGCTCTCGATGTCCGCGCACAAAGTGTACGGCCCCAAAGGCATCGGCGCGCTGTACGTCCGCCGCAAACCGCGCGTCCGCCTCGAAGCCCAAATGCACGGTGGCGGTCACGAGCGCGGTTTCCGTTCCGGCACATTGCCGACCCATCAAATCGTCGGCATGGGCGAGGCCTTCCGCATCGCCAAAGAAGAATTGGCACAAGACACAGCGCACTACCTGAAACTGCGCGACATCTTCCTCAAAGGCATCGAAGGCATCGAAGAAGTCTATATCAACGGCGACCTCGAACACCGCGCCCCGAACAACCTGAACGTCAGCTTCAACTTCGTCGAAGGCGAAAGCCTGATTATGGCGGTGAAAGAACTCGCCGTATCCAGCGGATCCGCCTGCACCTCCGCCTCGCTCGAACCCAGCTACGTCCTGCGCGCGCTTGGCCGCAACGACGAACTGGCGCACTCATCCCTGCGCATCACCTTCGGCCGCATGACCACCGAAGAAGAAGTGCAATTCGCGGCAGAACTGATCAAATCCAAAATCGGCAAACTGCGCGAACTGTCGCCGCTGTGGGAAATGTTCAAAGACGGTATTGATCTGAACTCGATCGAATGGGCGGCGCATTAAGATTGATGTCAAACAAAGGCTGTCTGAGAAAGAATACCATGAAAGTTAAAATTATTTATGGAAAATATTTTGAACAATTTGACTTAGATTATGAACAAGATTTAGACGTATTAAAAAAAGATATTGAATTTGCTTTATCTGTTATTGAATACAATCGATCTATATTCAAAAAATTCTCTTCCTTATTTGAGAATAAAATCATTTTTGTTTATCAAGGAGGACATCATCTTGATATTATTGATCGTGATAAAGGAAGTTTGAAATAGTTAACTATTGAAGATCATTGGACAAAAGATGTTGATGATATCACTGGTTCATGGAAAATGGAGAATTTAGAAATTAGCCGACAAACTCAATATGCAATGCAACTTCTAAAGATTGGTAAAACAAATATTGAGAAAGAAATAAGAAAAATTAAACAAAGGTTCTAAAAAAATGAGTAAATACGGTGGTGAAGACGTAATCTATATGAATGATGGTGTATTTAGAAATAAATTAGCCATTCAAGATCCACTTAAATTTAAAAAAGGTCGAAAGAGACATTTCTGCTATTTCCGCCCAAAATCTGCTTTTGCAACCCATTACAGGCAATTTCGATTTGGCGCATTTACAGACCATTCATCGCGAACTGTTTGGCAATGTTTATGATTGGGCAGGAAAAATCCGGAGGGTTGATATTTCTAAAGGTAATACCCGATTTGCCAATTTTGCTTTTATCGAAAACGAAAGCCGTAAACTTTTGGAGAAGCTGAAAAACGAAAACTATTTGCGGGTGTTGGATAAAGATAAATTCGCCGAGCGTGCAGCCTATTATTTGGACGAGTTGAACGTCCTACATCCTTTTCGTGAAGGAAACGGCAGAACATTGCGCCTGTTTATGACACAATTGGCAATAAAAAACGGTTTTCAGATACATTGGCAAAATATCTCTGCCGAACAAATGATTCAAGCCTGTATTCAGGCATACCATGCCGATAGCAGCTTATTGGCACGCCTAATTATTAGACAATTTAGAACAATCGTCTTTTTCAGACGACTAAAACATCAACAAACCACGATATTTTAAGGAAACCACATCATGGCATACAGCGATAAAGTAATCGACCACTACGAAAATCCCCGCAACGTCGGCACTTTCGACAAAAACGACGAGTCCGTCGGCACCGGCATGGTCGGCGCGCCCGCCTGCGGCGACGTGATGCGCCTGCAAATCAAAGTGAACGATGAAGGCATCATCGAAGATGCGAAATTCAAAACCTACGGCTGCGGTTCCGCCATCGCTTCGTCCAGCCTGATTACCGAGTGGGTCAAAGGCAAAAGTCTGGATGACGCGCTGGCAATCAAAAACAGCGAAATCGCCGAAGAACTGGAATTGCCGCCGGTAAAAATCCACTGCTCCATCTTGGCTGAAGATGCGGTAAAAGCGGCCGTTGCCGACTACCGCAAACGTCAGGAAAACAGATAAAGCCCTTCAGACGGCATCGTCCCACAATGCCGTCCGAACCGCCCGCCGCTTCGGATCCGTCCGGGGCGGTACAACAAGGAAGAAATATGATTACCCTTACCGAGAATGCCGCAAAACACATCAATGACTATCTCGCCAAACGCGGCAAAGGCTTGGGCGTACGCTTGGGTGTAAAAACCAGCGGCTGCTCGGGGATGGCGTACAACCTTGAATTTGTCGATGAAGCCAACGGCGACGACCTGATTTTCGAAGGACACGGCGCGCGCATTTATATCGACCCGAAAAGCTTGGTTTATCTGGACGGCACACAAGTCGATTACACCAAAGAAGATTTGCAGGAAGGTTTCAAATTTGAAAACCCCAATGTCAAAGACTCCTGCGGCTGCGGCGAGAGCTTCCACGTTTAAGGCATAAAAACGGCGGGACAGTATCAAAACCGTCCCGCCGTTTTTTCGCTTCCTGCCTGTTGTAGCTGCCTTTGCCTTTCCTTTTCCGTTCCACCTTGTGCCGGAACAAATCGGATTTTACTAAGGCTTTTAAAGCATTGTCGCGTATTTTGCCTTTATTGTGCTGCGCTTTGCCGCCCATATTCAGTCCTTTCGTTTAAGAAGCCGCAGATTATAAGGCAAAAACAGTTTTCTGCCAAAATCTTACATTTATCATCCTACTATGTCCCAATATTTCACCCTCTTCCGGATTGAACCCGCTTTCGATATCGGCACCGAAAACTTGGAACAAACCTACCGCGCCTTGGCCGCCCGTTTCCATCCCGACAAATTCGCTTCCGCTTCCGCTTTCGAGCAGAAACAGGCGGTTATGATGTCTTCCACCATCAACGATGCCTACCGCACCTTGAAAAATCCCATCGACCGCGCCGCGTACCTGCTGAAAACATCGGGTATCGATGCCGACGCGCCGGAACATACCTCTTTCGCCCCCGACTTCCTCATGCAGCAAATGGAATGGCGCGAAACGCTGATGGAGGCACGGGCAGGCAACAACCTTGAATCCTTGAAAAATCTCGATAACGAAATCCGCGCCGAACAAGAAAAACTGTTCTGCGGTCTGAAACAGTCATTCGCGCGCCAAGACTGCGACACCGCCGCACAACAAGTCCGCCAAGGCAGGTTTCTCGACAAACTCCGCCACGAAATTTCCTCCGCATTATAATCCGCACCGTGTTTCAGACGGCATAACCGCCGCACCGTTTCATGTCGAAATATGCTAAAATAAGCAACAATTTTTTGCCATACGAAACATTGAAACCATGACCGACGCAACCATCCGCCACGACCACAAATTCGCCCTCGAAACCCTGCCCGTCAGCCTTGAAGACGAAATGCGCAAAAGCTATCTCGACTACGCCATGAGCGTCATTGTCGGGCGCGCGCTGCCGGACGTTCGCGACGGCCTAAAGCCGGTGCACCGGCGCGTACTGTACGCGATGCACGAGCTGAAAAATAACTGGAATGCCGCCTACAAAAAATCGGCGCGCATCGTCGGCGACGTCATCGGTAAATACCACCCCCACGGCGATTTCGCAGTTTACGACACCATCGTCCGTATGGCGCAAAATTTCGCTATGCGTTATGTGCTGATAGACGGACAGGGCAACTTCGGATCGGTGGACGGGCTTGCCGCCGCAGCCATGCGCTATACCGAAATCCGCATGGCGAAAATCTCACATGAAATGCTGGCAGACATTGAGGAAGAAACCGTTAATTTCGGCCCGAACTACGACGGTAGCGAACACGAGCCGCTTGTACTGCCGACCCGTTTCCCCACACTGCTCGTCAACGGCTCGTCCGGTATCGCCGTCGGTATGGCGACCAACATCCCGCCGCACAACCTCACCGACACCATCAACGCCTGTCTGCGTCTTTTGGACGAACCCAAAACCGAAATCGACGAACTGATCGACATTATCCAAGCCCCCGACTTCCCGACCGGGGCAACCATCTACGGCTTGGGCGGCGTGCGCGAAGGCTATAAAACAGGCCGCGGCCGCGTTGTTATGCGCGGTAAGACCCATATCGAACCCATAGGCAAAAACGGCGAACGCGAAGCCATCGTTATCGACGAAATCCCCTATCAGGTCAACAAAGCCAAGTTGGTCGAGAAAATCGGCGATTTGGTTCGGGAAAAAACACTGGAAGGCATTTCCGAGCTCCGCGACGAATCCGACAAATCCGGTATGCGCGTCGTTATCGAGCTGAAACGCAACGAAAATGCCGAAGTCGTCTTAAACCAACTCTACAAACTGACTCCGCTGCAAGACAGTTTCGGCATCAATATGGTGGTTTTGGTCGACGGACAACCGCGCCTGTTAAACCTGAAACAGATTCTCTCCGAATTCCTGCGCCACCGCCGCGAAGTCGTTACCCGACGTACGCTTTTCCGGCTGAAGAAGGCACGCCATGAAGGGCATATCGCCGAAGGCAAAGCCGTCGCACTGTCCAATATCGATGAAATCATCAAGCTCATCAAAGAATCGCCCAACGCGGCCGAGGCCAAAGAAAAACTGCTTGCGCGCCCTTGGCGCAGCAGCCTCGTTGAAGAAATGCTGACGCGTTCCGGTCTGGATTTGGAAATGATGCGTCCGGAAGGATTGGCTGCAAACATTGGTCTGAAAAAACAAGGTTATTACCTGAGCGAGATTCAGGCAGATGCTATTTTACGCATGAGCCTGCGAAACCTGACCGGCCTCGATCAGAAAGAAATTATCGAAAGCTACAAAAACCTGATGGGTAAAATCATCGACTTTGTGGATATCCTCTCCAAACCCGAACGCATTACCCAAATCATCCGTGACGAACTGGAAGAAATCAAAACCAACTATGGCGACGAACGCCGCAGCGAAATCAACCCGTTCGGCGGCGACATTGCCGATGAAGACCTGATTCCGCAACGCGAAATGGTCGTGACCCTGACCCACGGCGGCTATATAAAAACCCAGCCGACCACCGACTATCAGGCTCAGCGTCGCGGCGGGCGCGGCAAACAGGCGGCTGCCACCAAAGACGAAGACTTTATCGAAACCCTGTTTGTTGCCAACACGCATGACTATTTGATGTGTTTTACCAACCTCGGCAAGTGCCACTGGATTAAGGTTTACAAACTGCCCGAAGGCGGACGCAACAGCCGCGGCCGTCCGATTAACAACGTCATCCAGCTGGAAGAAGGCGAAAAAGTCAGCGCGATTCTGGCAGTACGCGAGTTTCCCGAAGACCAATACGTCTTCTTCGCCACCGCGCAGGGAATGGTGAAAAAAGTCCAACTTTCCGCCTTTAAAAACGTCCGCGCCCAAGGCATTAAAGCCATCGCACTCAAAGAAGGCGACTACCTCGTCGGCGCTGCGCAAACAGGCGGTGCGGACGACATTATGTTGTTCTCCAACTTGGGCAAAGCCATCCGCTTCAACGAATACTGGGAAAAATCCGGCAACGACGAAGCGGAAGATGCCGACATCGAAACCGAGATTTCAGACGACCTCGAAGACGAAACCGCCGACAACGAAAACACCCTGCCAAGCGGCAAAAACGGCGTGCGTCCGTCCGGTCGCGGCAGCGGCGGTTTGCGCGGTATGCGCCTGCCTGCCGACGGCAAAATCGTCAGCCTGATTACCTTCGCCCCTGAAACCGAAGAAAGCGGTTTGCAAGTTTTAACCGCCACCGCCAACGGATACGGAAAACGCACCCCGATTGCCGATTACAGCCGCAAAAACAAAGGCGGGCAAGGCAGTATTGCCATTAACACCGGCGAGCGCAACGGCGATTTGGTCGCCGCAACCTTGGTCGGCGAAACCGACGATTTGATGCTGATTACCAGCGGCGGCGTGCTTATCCGTACCAAAGTCGAACAAATCCGCGAAACCGGCCGCGCCGCAGCAGGCGTGAAACTGATTAACTTGGACGAAGGCGAAACCTTGGTATCGCTGGAACGTGTTGCCGAAGACGAATCCGAACTCTCCGGCGCTTCTGTAATTTCCAATGTAACCGAACCGGAAGCCGAGAACTGAAAATCATCTCCCGATGCCGTCTGAAGATTCAGACGGCATTTATTTTTCCCTCATCCGTCATCCAGCTTCTCACAATATAGCGGATTAACAAAAATCAGGATAAGGCGACGAAGCCGCAGACAGTACAAATATAGTGGATTAAATTTAAACTAGTACAGCGTTGCCTCGCCTTGCCGTACTATAGTCAATTAAAAACAAGGGACTGTACTAGATTATCCCTAAATTCCACACCGATCCCGCAGGATTTTTAGCTGCCGGGACGGTGTGCCGAAGTTAAATCGAAATTCGCATTCCCTCAACAACGGCGGGAAAGGTTTACGATCGATTCCGTTGTATTTCCGCAAGGCGCGTTTTGCCTGATTCCAAAAGTTCCCAATGCCGTTAATGTGGTTCCGACGGTCTGCAAATTCCTTGGAACGGTTGATGCGGCAACGGGTAAAACCGCCCGCGTCCGACTTGCCGCGGCTGCCCGGGCTATCGGCATAAACAATACCGTCCGGCATGATTTTCTTTTTGACGGCAGGGAGCAACGTTTCAGGCTCGGCATCGTCCGCGGCAACGGTATAGGCCCGCCCGTTGCGTTTCGGAATGCCGAAGACAACCGCTTTTCCTGCCGCGCCGCGACCGCGTCTGCCTTTACGCCGTACGCCGAAACAGCTTCCGCCCGGCCCGGCGGGGCCCTCGAAAACCTCATCGGCAGCCAAGGCCAAACGATGGTTGGTAACCGTGCGGATTTTACGGTAAAACAGTGCCGCCGAATCGGGATGGATACCCAAAATATCGGCGGCAGAACGGGCGGTAACTTCCGGTACAAAAGAACGGAGCGGTTCTTTTTGTACTTCTTTCTTTAATTTGCAGTGTGTTATCTTCATATTTCGAGGGTAACATATCTGCTAATCTAGTACAGACCCGCCGAAATTGTTATAATCGAAAAAATTAAAAATCAATACGGATTATTCTATCAGATTGATTTATCGATATTTATTATATCATTAATATAGTTTGATTTCAAACCGGCGGAAAATGCGCCGCCCGCCGCAGATGCGCCCTCCCCGCCATCGGGGCGTTTAACGCCGGATTGCCGATGCGGTACAATGGCAGATATGAAGAAAATTACCCCTCAAAACCTGCGTCCCCTGCTTTCGGAAAGCTTGGGACATACCGATTTTGTCAACGTCCTCAACGCATTGATTAAATTTTTGCGCCGTGGCGGCAAAAAATGTGCGGGGGAGCGTTTCGACCTGATTATCGACACATTCAAACAAGACAGGGAATTACTGTCCCGCTTCAGCCGGTGTTTTTACATCTGGCTCGCGCAAATACACATTTATCCGGCACTCATCAAACTCGGCATTTTCTCGCGCCACAGCTTTGCCCGGGAAATGGGCATACGCATATACGAACGCTTCAACCCGTCATATAAAGATTTTGCCAACTTGGGCGAAGTCTTCCTTTATCTTTTCCATTCCGAAAACGACGACAAATGGCTGCAAACGCTCAATATCCGCCAATGGCTGGTTTTATACGAACTCATCCGTAGCCACGCCGAGCCGTCCAAATTGCAGACGGCGGGCATCCGCCTTGCCGATGCGCGTTTGCGCGCCATCGAAATGCTGTCTGTCTGGACGGCATCCGAAGCCATCGAACCCGATCTCATCCGTATCGCCCCGCGCCTGCTGGAAGCCGATTCTTCCTTCGTCGCCCTCCAACGCGAAACCGCCAAACTGGTCGAACACTACCGCAACGGCACCGCGCCTTACGACACCGCCCACCTCGAAGTGATGTTCGACCAATGTTTCAGCCAGATTGACTATTTGCGTCGCAAAGGGACGGGCGCCGGCTCCGGTTCGTCGGTCAAAGTCGCCCACCTGCTCGAACGACTCCGGCAGACCGTAGGCCGTCTGAAGCTGCTCACAGACATACAAACCGGTGCCGGCAACAGCAACCGCCTGACCATCGCCCTGATGAACTCCCTCATCTACGCGGCGGTCGAACAATACAGCACCCGCCACCTGCGCCGCAGCAGCATCCGTATGCTCGCCCGCAGCATTACCGAAAACAAAAGCCACCACGGCGAACACTACATCACCCGCAACCGCAAAGAATATTTCAAAATGTTCTACTCGGCAGCAGGCGGCGGCGGCATCATCGCCCTGATGGCGCTGCTCAAAATCCGCATCGGCACACTCGACCTCAGTCCCTTCCTCGCTTCCTTGTCGGCTGGGTTCAACTACGGCATCGGCTTTATGATCATCCATATGCTGCACTGCACCGTCGCCACCAAGCAGCCCGCGATGACTGCCGCCAGCTTTGCCGAACAGGTCGATCTCAACGAAGGCGGCAAAGCGGTGGACAACAAACTCTCCAAGCTCCTCATCGACGTATGCCGCTCCCAAAGCGTCGCCGTCTTCGGCAACGTTTCCATCGCCATCCTTTTGGCGTGCGCCATATCGTTCGGCTATGCCCATCTGTACCGGCTGCCCATACTCGATGCCCACACCGCCGCCTACCAGTTCAAATCCATAGACATCATCAATCATCCTACCCTATGGTATGCCGCTATTGCAGGCTTGTGGCTGTTCTGCTCCGGCATCATCGCAGGTTTTTTCGACAACCGCGCCGACTACCTCAACCTGCGCCAACGCCTGCCCTTCAATCCCTTGCTGCGTAAAATCATGCGCCCCGGGCCCCGCCGCGTCCTCGCCGCCTACATCCACAAACACTACGGCTCGCTGGTCGGCAACTTCATCTTCGGAATGCTCTTGGGTATGACCGGCTATTTCGGACACCTCCTCGGGCTGCCGCTGGACATCCGCCACGTCGCCTTTTCCTCCGCCAACCTCGGCTATGCCGCCGTCAGCGGCAACGTCGGCTTTGGTACATTCGTACTCGGCATTTTCAGCGTCCTCGCCATCGGCTTGGTCAACCTCTGCGTCAGCTTCAGCCTCGCCCTCTTCGTCGCCCTGCGCTCGCGCGGCACAAAAATCGGCAGCATCCGCAACCTGATCAAAAGTTTTTGGAATCAGATTAAAAGCAATCCTTGCATACTTTTCCTCCCGCCCGCCAAAGGACAGGGACATCCTCCTTCGGACAAGCCTTGACCGGCAATGCCGTCTGAAACGGGATTCGCCCCGAATACCGCCCTGATGCGGGAAATCCCCATAAAAGGATGCAAAAATGCCGTCTGAACCGAAACGTGGTTCAGACAGCATTTTAAAAAACATTACAATCCCGGGCCGCCGAGCGAATTGGCAATGTCCCTGACCGCCGTTACATACATCCGGCTGTGGTTGTACTGCCATACCGTATAAAAATTGTTCAAGCCCAAATAATATTCAAACACGCCGGGTGCGGTTTCCAGTTTGAACAAAACCGCCTTTTCATCATCTGCGAGCGTTTCCCCGGGGATGATGCCGTACGCCTTCAAATCCGCCACCGTCCGCGTCAGGGCGGTTTTTTCGCCAATGATTGCCTGAACATCCGCACCCGGCGCCAACGTCGCCGACACCAACATTTTACCGCCCGTGCGCCAACCGTGCTGCTTCATATAATTGGCAACCGATGCCGCGACATCACCGACGTTGCCCCATATATCCCGATGTCCGTCCCCGTCATAATCCACCGCCCATTTCCGGTAGCTCGAAGGCATAAATTGCGGCATACCCATTGCGCCCGCATAGCTGCCCTTAAAGGCGAAAACATCGCCGCCTTCTTCTTTTGCCAGCTTTAAAAGCTCGACCAATTCTTTTTGGAAAAACCCGGCGCGGCGGGGGTAATCAAAGCCTAAGGTCGCCAATGCGTCCGCCACACGGAAGCTGCCCGTATTTTTGCCGTAATTCGTTTCAATCCCGATAATCGCCACGATAAGCTCGGCAGGCACGCCGTATTTTTGCGCCACATCATCGATAACCGCGCGGTTTTCCGCATAAAACCTGCGCGCGCCGTGAAATTTCGCCCTGCCCGAATTTCCCGTGCGGAACACATACCACGGACGCGATGTGGAGGGTCGGTGCATAATCTTGACGATGTCCGCCTTGTAAGCCGCTTTGTCAAAAAAATCCTGCCATTCCGCCTGGGAAAAATCCCCTTTCCCGACTTCATCGTCCACAAAACGGCGGACATTTGCATTGGCGGCAAACCCGCTGTCGGATACCGGTACGGCTGCCGCGTCAAACGCGGGGCGGCTTTCTTTTTTCATTTCATCCGCGCGGGGGGCTTGGGCTTCATTTGCCCGGGGTGTGCGGGCCTCCATCGCCGTACAGGCAGACAAAGCCGCCAAACAAATTGCCAGCGGCAGTATTTTTCTCTTTTCCATAAACACATTCCGAACAAATAGGGTAAGTGGGAAAGCGGCACAAGGGTGAGGCGCGAAATGCGGTATCCGCCGCAATCGGCGGTTTTGCAGAATGCCGCGCGTTGCCTTTTGCGCCGCCCGAAATCTGCCTGCCGCCGTATTTGCCCGCTATCCGCAATATCGGCAGTCCAATATATCTTTGCGGATGTCGTTCAGCAGGAAGGCTGTGGTGTCTTCGTGTTCCTCCTGTACGAAGACAAAGAGTCGGGCGATGATTTTGCCGATGAAGACTTTTTGCAGGGCGCAGGCGTCGGTCAGGGTGTGTTCCTGCAGGAAGCTGCGGATGTCTTCGGGCAAAGCGTAGTCGCGGGCAACGGCGGCAAAGCGGACATCGGTTTGCAGGCGGTCGAGCAGGGTTTGGTTTTTGTCCAACTTAATGCCTGCTTCTTTTTCTTCGGCGGTGGCGCGGACGAACTGGTCGTAAATTTCGGCATAAAGCATATCGTTCGGGCCTTCAAAAATCGTGAAGGGGCGGATATCGATGGCGATATTGCCGGCTGGGTGTCCGCGTTCAAAACCCTTCGCGCCCAAGAGTTTTTGCAACATTTGCGCGGCGGCGTAAGTGTATTCCGTGGCGAGGGTTTTGACGATGTTCGCCTCCATCAATTGATGGGCGACGGGCGCGACGGGCGAAACGGAATGGCAGACGTAGCGGTAAAGGATTTCGGAAACCTGATGGCGGCGTTGGATTTCGCGGCGTTCGTAATCGACGAATCTGATATCGTTGCGGACATATCGGTTCAGGTTGTCAAGGATGTATTCCATAATGCCGTGCGTCATGCCGATCAGTTGCAGGCGGCTGCGGATAAAGATGTTTTGGAACGCGCGCAAACCGGCAGCGTCGCCCCGGGAGAGTTTCATCACGGCGGTTGCAGGCATTTCGGCATCGATGCGGTTGACGGCGTAACGGACGGCGCGCAGGCCTTCGGATGCGAGGGTTTCGCAGCGGATGTATGTTTTGGGGACGAGCAGCAGGTCGATGACTTTGGCGAGTTTGCCGTTTTTGCGCTCTTTGGCGGCAACGAGGAGGAAGTCGCTTTGCGAATTGCCCTGCCAGTATTTCGCGGCGTTGACGTAAATGGTTTGTTCGTCGGTATATTCGTAGCAGGACTGCATTTCGCGTGCAATCGCCGCGCCGGAGGTTTCGGGTTCGGTAACGCCCAAACCGCCGCCTTCGCCTTTGAAAATCATGTCCAAACCTTGTGCGACTTGCGCTTCGCCGCCGAACTCTTGCAGAGGCTGCAACACCAGCGCGCCTTCGATGCCGGTACGCAGCGTAACGGGCACGCCGTAATGCCCCGCAATCCTTAGGACTTCTTGGATTTCAAACTGACTGCCCTTGCGCCCGCCGTGTTTTTTGTCGAGGAAGGGCAACAGCAAACCCGCCTGCTTCAAGGCAAGCCATTTGTCTTCGGGCAGGTATCGCATCAGGTCGATGCCGTCTGAAAAAATGCGGCGGAATGCGGATTCGATGTGCTTTAAAAAAGCAGCCGTGTCCATGGTTGACGGCTGCGCGCTCGGTTCGGTGTGTATCATCGGCTTCCTCTGTCGGTTCCCATTAATCGGCGGCCGGTCAAACCGCCTGCCACAGTTTAGAGTTAATTTTCTAAACTTTACCACAAAGTGCACCGGGCAACAATCCGCCGGCCTTTCAGACGGCATCGCGCACCCTCACGTGCTAAAATGACCGTTTGCATCACTGTCCGCCGATTGCCGCACTATGACCTGCCCCATCCCCAAACCCCGTGAAAAATCCCGTTGGTTCAATCTTTCGCAAGGCTCGCTGCCCTTGGCTTTGGCGCGTTATTTGCCGCACAAGCGGCTCAAAGCCGTGCTGACCCAAGATGCGGAACAGGCGTTGCGCCTTCAGACGGCATGGCGGTTTTTCCGTCCGCACGACACGGCGGTGTTCCTGCCGGACTGGGAAACGCTGCCTTACGAGCGTTTTTCTCCGCATCAGGATTTGGTGTCGGAGCGGCTGTCGGCGTTGTGGCAGATTAAAAGCGGCGCGGCGGACGTGTTGTTCGTACCGGTTGCCACGGCGATGCAGAAGCTGCCGCCCGTGCCGTTTTTGGCGGGGCGCACGTTTTGGCTGAAAACGGGGCAGACTTTGGATATAGGCCGCCTGAAAACCGATTTGGTGGATGCGGGCTACAATCATGTTTCCCACGTTGTCGCGGCGGGCGAGTTTGCCGTGCGCGGCGGCATTGTCGATTTGTTCCCGATGGGCAGCGAAACGCCGTACCGCATCGATTTGTTTGACGATGAAATCGACGGCATTAAAACCTTCGATACCGACACGCAGCGCACCATTTCCCCCGTTTCCGAAATCCGCCTGCTGCCGGCGCACGAGTTCCCCACCGACAGCGAGGCGCAAAAAATCTTCCGCAGCCGCTTCCGCGAGGAAGTCGACGGTAATCCGAACGATGCCGCCGTGTACAAAGCCGTCAGCAACGGCCACTTCGGCGCGGGCGTGGAATATTATCTGCCGCTGTTTTTTGAAAACGAGCTGGAAACGCTGTTTGACTATATCGGCGAAGATGCGCTGTTTGTCTCTTTGGGCGATGTTCATGCCGAGGCAAACCGCTTTTGGAACGACGTTAAATCACGTTACGCCATGGCGCAGGGCGACGAAACCTATCCGCCTTTGCTTCCACAGCATTTGTATCTCTCTGCCGATGTGTTCGCAGGCCGTCTGAAAAACTACGGACAAGTTCTGCCTGATGTTTCCGGCAAGGCACACTCCCTGCCCGACCTTGCCGTCAACCGCCAATCCGACGAGCCTTTGCAGGCATTGAAGGATTTTCAGACGGCCTTTGACGGGCGGATTTTGCTGTGTGCCGAAAGTTTGGGACGGCGCGAAACCATGCTCGGTTTCTTGCAGCAAAACGGTTTGAAAGCCAAACCTGTGTCCGACTGGCAGGGCTTCTTGTCGGCGCACGAGCCGCTGATGATTACGGTCGCGCCGTTGGCTTACGGATTCAAACTGGGCGGACTGCAATCTTCAAGCCAACAGCAAACTGTTCCCGCCTCCGAGGGAGAAGGCAAAGCGGTTACCGACCAAACCGAATTTTCCGCATCCGCAACAAACCCTCTCCCCAGCCCTCTCCCGCAGGAGAGGGAACAAAGTGCCGCCGCCGTTTCAGACGGCCTGAAAGCAGCCGCCGTTTCAACCGAAAGCAGCCTGTATCTCGTCGCAAGTGATCTGCACGGGCAAACCCGACAGCAATCTGCCCCCTCCCCCGTGGGGGAGGGTTGGGGAGAGGGCAAAGCGGTTGCCGCTCAAAGTGCCATCGCCGTCATCACCGAATCCGATCTTTACCAATACGTCGCCCGTTCGCGCGTCCACAACCGCCGTAAGAAACACGCCGCCGTTTCAGACGGCCTGTTGCGCGACCTTGCCGAAATCAATATCGGCGATCCCGTCGTGCACGAAGAACACGGCATCGGGCGGTATACGGGCTTGGTAACGATGGATTTAGGCGGCGAAACCAACGAAATGATGTTGCTCGAATACGCGGGCGAAGCGCAGCTTTATGTGCCTGTTTCGCAACTGCATTTAATCAGCCGCTACTCCGGTCAGGCGCATGAAAGCGTCGCCCTGCACAAGCTCGGCAGCGGCGCGTGGAACAAGGCGAAGCGCAAAGCCGCCGAAAAAGCGCGCGATACCGCCGCCGAGTTGCTCAACCTCTACGCCCAACGCGCCGCCCAATCGGGACACAAGTTTGAAATCAACGAGTCGGACTATCAGGCGTTTGCCGACGGCTTCGGCTACGAGGAAACCGAAGACCAGGCCGCCGCCATCGCCGCCGTGATTAAAGATTTGACGCAGGCGAAGCCGATGGACCGACTTGTGTGCGGCGATGTCGGTTTCGGCAAAACCGAAGTCGCCCTGCGCGCCGCGTTTGTGGCGGTGATGGGCGGCAAACAGGTCGCCGTACTCGCCCCGACCACGCTTCTGGTCGAGCAGCACGCGCAAAACTTCGCCGACCGTTTCGCCGATTTCCCCGTAAAAGTCGCCAGCCTTTCGCGTTTCAACAACAGCAAAGCCACCAAAGCCACGCTCGAAGGCATGGCGGACGGTACTGTCGATATCGTTATCGGTACGCACAAATTGGTGCAGGACGACATAAAATTCAAAAACTTAGGTTTATTGATTATCGATGAAGAACACCGCTTCGGCGTGCGACAGAAAGAGCAGCTCAAACGCCTGCGCGCCAATGTCGACATCCTAACCATGACCGCCACGCCGATTCCGCGCACCCTCAGCATGGCGCTCGAAGGTCTGCGCGACTTCTCGCTGATTACCACTGCACCGAGCCGCCGCCTCGCCGTGAAAACCTTTGTCAAACCGTTCAGCGAAGGCAGCGTGCGCGAAGCCGTGTTGCGCGAACTCAAACGCGGAGGACAGGTATTTTTCCTGCACAATGAAGTAGATACGATTGAGAATATGCGCGAGCGGCTGGAAACCCTGCTGCCCGAAGCCCGTATCGGCGTGGCGCACGGACAACTGCGCGAGCGCGAGCTGGAACAAGTCATGCGCGACTTTTTGCAGCAAAGATTCAATGTGTTGCTCTGTTCCACCATCATCGAAACCGGCATCGACATCCCCAACGCCAACACCATCATCATCAACCGCGCCGACAAATTCGGGCTGGCCCAACTGCACCAGCTTCGCGGACGCGTCGGCCGCAGCCACCACCAAGCCTACGCCTACCTGCTCACGCCCGAATACATTACCAAAGACGCAGAAAAACGCCTCGACGCCATCGCGGCGGCAGACGAACTCGGCGCAGGTTTCACCCTCGCCATGCAGGATTTGGAAATCCGAGGCGCAGGCGAAATCCTCGGCGAAGGACAATCCGGCGAAATGATGCAGGTCGGCTTCACGCTCTACACCGAAATGCTCAAACAGGCCGTGCGCGACCTCAAAAAAGGCCGCCAACCCGACCTCGACGCACCGTTGGGCATTACCACCGAAATCAAACTGCACAGCCCGGCATTACTGCCTGAAGACTACTGCCCCGACATCCACGAGCGCCTCGTCCTCTACAAACGCCTCGCCGTATGCGAAACCGTGCAGCAAATCAACGCCATACACGAAGAACTCGTCGACCGCTTCGGCCTGCCCGAACAACCCGTCAAAACCCTCATTGAAAGCCACCACCTGCGGCTTGCGGCAAAAGAACTGGGTATTGATGCCATCGATGCCACAAGTGAAGCCGTAACCGTTACCTTCGGCAAACACCACTGTATCGACCCGACGGGGATTATCCTGCTGATTCAGACGGATAAAAAATACCGGCTGGCAGGGGCAGACAAATTGAGGTTTGCAGCGGAAATGGAAAACATCGAGGTCAGGATCAATACCGTCAAAACCGTACTAAAAACCCTGCAAGGCAAACGCCTGCCCAAAGGAAATTGATGTAACGATGCCGTCTGAAGAACACCGTTCAGACGGCATACAATCCCCCAATCCTCACCAAAAGGAACAATCATGTCGATTTTTCACCCCTATTTCCAACAACTGTCCACCGAAGGTTTTGACGGAGAAGAAGATGTCCTCTGGGAAGACGAGCTGACCGTCAAAGGCAATCTTGTCGAGGTATTCCTGTAGGCAGAAAATGAAAACAGCCTGCCAACCGAAACATTGGATGCATTTGCCGCCTTCCTGTCCGAATTGGAAAAAGCCGACGATGCTGCACGCGCCGCACTGACGGAATATTTGAAACGGGACAGCCGCTATATCGACTTTCACACCGAAGATACCCAAACAAGCCGTGATGCGGCAAAATTTGTCCGCACTATGCAGTTGATCTATATCAGCTTATGGGCAAAAAATCCGGCTTTTGCCGTTATGGATTATATGCCCGCCAATATGGAAAGCGACGAAATCCTTGCCGTCAAACTGCATTTGGACGGCAGCATTTTCTCAATCGATTGGGAGAGTTGAGCCGGATTGCCAATCGGCAAAAATGAAATGCCGTCTGAAAACAGCTTCCCTGCCCGAAGCCTTGCCATTATGAATTTGAAGGAAACTCCACTATAATACGGCATTCAGATTTTCAGACGGCATCACGCCCGTCAGACCGCACACAAACCAAAAGGAAATACATGTTCCGTACTATACTTGGCGGAAAAATCCACCGCGCCACCGTAACCGAAGCCGATTTAAACTACGTCGGCAGCATTACCGTCGATCAAGACCTGTTAGACGCGGCAGGCATCTGCCCCAACGAAAAAGTCGCCATCGTCAACAACAACAACGGCGAACGTTTTGAAACCTATACCATTGCAGGGAAACGCGGCAGCGGCGTGATTTGCCTGAACGGTGCTGCAGCCAGGCTGGTACAGAAAGGCGACATCGTCATCATTATGTCTTATATCCAACTTTCCGAACCGGAAATCGCCGCACACGAACCCAAAGTCGTCTTAGTGGACGGAAACAATAAAATCCGCGACATCATCTCCTACGAGCCGCCGCACACCGTACTGTAATCCCGCAAACGGACATCGATTATGGATATTAAAATCAACGACATCACCCTCGGCAACAATTCGCCTTTCGTCCTATTCGGCGGCATCAACGTTTTAGAAGATTTGGATTCCACCCTCCAAACCTGTGCGCATTACGTCGAAGTTACCCGCAAACTGGGCATCCCCTATATCTTTAAAGCCTCTTTCGACAAGGCAAACCGCTCGTCTATCCATTCCTATCGCGGCGTAGGCTTGGAAGAAGGCTTAAAGATTTTTGAAAAAGTCAAAGCAGAGTTCGGCATCCCCGTCATTACCGACGTACACGAACCCCATCAATGCCAACCCGTCGCCGAAGTGTGCGATGTCATCCAGCTTCCCGCCTTTCTTGCGCGGCAGACCGATTTGGTGGCCGCAATGGCGGAAACGGGCAATGTTATCAACATCAAAAAACCCCAGTTCCTCAGCCCTTCGCAAATGAAAAACATCGTGGAAAAATTCCGCGAAGCCGGCAACGGGAAGCTGATTTTATGCGAACGCGGCAGCAGCTTCGGCTACGACAACCTCGTTGTCGATATGCTCGGTTTCGGCGTGATGAAACAAACCTGCGGCAACCTGCCGGTTATTTTCGACGTTACCCATTCCCTGCAAACCCGCGATGCCGGTTCTGCCGCATCCGGCGGTCGTCGCGCACAGGCTTTGGATTTGGCACTTGCAGGCATGGCAACCCGCCTTGCCGGCCTGTTCCTCGAATCGCACCCCGATCCGAAACTGGCAAAATGCGACGGCCCCAGCGCGCTGCCGCTACACCTTTTAGAAAATTTTTTAATCCGCATCAAAGCATTGGACGATTTAATCAAATCACAACCGATTTTAACAATCGAGTAACACGGTTTCGCCTTATGATGCAGACTTTCCGAAAAATCAGCCTGTATGCCGCAACCTTGTGGCTCGGTATGCAGATTATGGCAGGTTATATCGCCGCACCGGTGCTGTTCAAAATGCTGCCCAAAATGCAGGCGGGCGAAATTGCCGGCGTATTGTTCGACATCCTCTCTTGGAGCGGGCTTGCCGTTTGGGGCACGGTACTGGCTGCCGCCTTTGCCGCCCTAACCCGGCGGCAAACCGCCCTGCTGCTTTTTTTATTGTCCGCCCTTGCCGCCAACCAATTTTTGGTTACACCCGTTATCGAGGCACTGAAATACGGGCATGAAAATTGGCTGTTGTCGGTTGCAGGCGGATCCTTCGGAATGTGGCACGGTATTTCCAGCATGACTTTCATGGCAACCGCCCTACTTTCAGCAGTTTTAAGTTGGCGGCTTTCCGGCAAAGAGGCCGTCTGAAGCCCTCCCATTTTTTACCTCCCTTCACTTCACTTGGAGAACATTCATGAGCGCAATCGTTGATATTTTCGCCCGCGAAATTTTGGACTCGCGCGGCAACCCCACAGTCGAGTGTGATGTATTGCTCGAATCCGGCGTAATGGGACGTGCGGCCGTACCGAGCGGCGCATCCACCGGTCAGAAAGAAGCTTTGGAACTTCGCGACGGCGACAAATCCCGCTATTCCGGCAAAGGCGTATTGAAGGCGGTCGAACACGTCAACAACCAAATCGCCCAAGCCCTCATCGGTATCGATGCCAACGAGCAATCTTATATCGACCAAATCATGATCGAATTGGACGGTACTGAAAACAAAGGCAATTTGGGTGCGAATGCGACTTTGGCGGTCTCTATGGCGGTTGCACGCGCCGCTGCCGAAGACTCAGGCCTGCCGCTTTACCGCTACTTGGGCGGCGCAGGTCCGATGTCCCTGCCCGTACCGATGATGAACGTCATCAACGGCGGCGAACACGCCAACAACAGCCTGAACATCCAAGAGTTTATGATTATGCCCGTCGGCGCAAAATCTTTCCGCGAAGCGTTGCGCTGCGGTGCGGAAATTTTCCACGCCTTGAAAAAACTGTGCGACAGTAAAGGCTTCCCGACCACAGTCGGCGACGAAGGCGGTTTCGCCCCCAACCTGAACAGCCACAAAGAAGCCCTGCAACTGATGGTCGAAGCGGCCGAAGCCGCCGGCTACAAGGCGGGCGAAGACGTATTATTCGCATTGGACTGCGCGTCCAGCGAGTTCTACAAAGACGGCAAATACCACTTGGAAGCCGAAGGCCGCTCCTACACCAACGCGGAATTTGCCGAATACTTGGAAGGCTTGGTTAACGAATTCCCGATTATTTCCATTGAAGACGGGATGGACGAAAACGACTGGGAAGGCTGGAAACTGCTGACCGAAAAATTGGGCAAAAAAGTTCAATTGGTCGGCGACGACTTGTTCGTAACCAATCCGAAAATTCTTGCCGAAGGCATCGAAAAAGGCGTAGCAAACGCATTGCTGGTCAAAGTCAACCAAATCGGTACTTTAAGCGAAACCCTGAAAGCCGTCGATCTGGCAAAATGCAACCGCTACGCCAGCGTGATGAGCCACCGCTCCGGCGAAACCGAAGACAGTACCATTGCCGACTTGGCAGTCGCCACCAACTGTATGCAGATTAAAACCGGTTCTTTGAGCCGTTCCGACCGCATGGCGAAATACAACCAACTGCTGCGTATCGAGGAAGAATTGGCGGAAGCCGCCTACTACCCCGGCAAAGCCGCATTCTACCAACTGGGCAAATAAATAAAAAAGTGGATGTATGTTTCAACACACAGGGCAACACATGAAGCGTCGCCCTGTGTGTTGACCTGATTTGGAAGAGGTTACACCTCTCCCAAATAAAGTCTAATTTTACCGCCACGAAGGACGGACATCCGAGTGGTGGGGTTTCAACCAGTAAGGAAACGTTGATGAAGTGGGTAACTGTCGTTTTATCCTTCGCACTTGTCTGTTGCCAATACAGCCTGTGGTTCGGCAAAGGCAGCATCGGACGCAACAGCAGTCTGAGAGAACAGATTGCCGTTCAAGAAGAAAAAAACCAGACACTCGCCCTACGCAATCATTCCCTTGCCGCCGAAGTCTATGATTTGGAAAACGGTCAAGAAGCCATTTCGGAAATCGCCCGGGTAGAACTGGGTTATATCCAAGACGGCGAAACCTTTTACCGACTCATCAGGCATAACCGGTAATACCGTCAAAAAGCCGTCCGAACCAATGTTCGGACGGCTTTTATTTCAACAAACTGTCAGACAGCCCCTCATCCTCCCCCGCCAAACCGCAATCCAGCCTGACATCCCCCTCGACGCAACAGCAGCACGGCAGTATCTCGTCCCGCCCCAAAAAAGCCAAAGGCGGCTCCCGATAAGTAACGCTTCCCTCCAAAATCTTTACCCGGCACGATCCGCAATATCCGCTTCGGCACTGATATTCCACCATATGCCCCGTCCGTTCCAAGCCTTCCAACAGGGTCTCACCCTCCAAGAGCTCAAAAAGGCCCTTATTCGTACCAATGCGCGCCATTTCCGACCAATCAAAAATAAAAGGAACAATAACCGATCCTACCTGCTGTTTTTCCCATCATACAACACACAAATGCCGTCTGAAACATCCGGCTTCAGACGGCATTTTTTCAAAAAACATTTACAACTCAAAATCGCCCAAGTCATCCGTATTCACTTCAGAATCGATTTGACCAATCAAATAAGAGGATATTTCCACTTCCTGCGGCGCGACCTGTACGTTGTCGGACGACAGCCACGCATTAATCCACGGAATCGGGTTTTGATTTGCGCCTTCAAATCCGGCCGACAGCCCCACCGCCTGCATACGCAGATTGGTAATATATTCGACGTATTGGGATAAGATTTCTTTGTTCAAACCGATCATCGAACCGTCTTTAAACAAATATGCCGCCCATTCTTTTTCCTGTTCCGCCGCTTTTTTGAAGAGTTGGAAACATTCGTCCTGCAACTCGGCGGCAATTTCCGCCATTTCCGGATCATCAACACCCGAACGCATCAGATTAAGCATATGCTGCGTGCCGGTCAGGTGCAGGGCTTCATCGCGGGCAATCAGTTTGATGATTTTGGCGTTGCCTTCCATCAACTCACGCTCAGCAAAAGCAAACGAGCAGGCAAATGAAACGTAGAAACGGATGGCTTCCAACACATTGACGCACATCAGGCAGAGATAGAGTTTTTTCTTCAACCCGCGCAAAGACACAGTAACGGGTTTTCCGCCGACATTGTGCACCCCTTCGCCCAACAGGTTGTAATATTGGGTGTATTCGATTAAATCATCATAATAGCAGGCAATGTCTTCGGCGCGGGCGGTAATGTATTCGTTTTCGACAATATCATCAAACACGACCGACGGATCATTCACAATATTGCGGATGATGTGGGTATAGCTGCGCGAGTGGATGGTTTCGCTGAAGCTCCACGTTTCAACCCAAGTTTCCAGCTCGGGAATCGAAACCAAAGGCAGCAAGGCAACATTCGGACTGCGCCCTTGGATGGAATCGAGCAGTGTTTGATATTTCAGATTGCTGATGAAAATATGTTTTTCGTGTTCGGGCAGGTTGGCGTAGTCGATACGGTCGCGCGACACGTCGATTTCTTCCGGCCGCCAAAAAAACGACAATTGTTTTTCAATCAGTTTTTCAAATACCTCGTATTTCTGCTGGTCATAACGGGCGACATTTACCGGCTGACCGAAAAACATCGGCTCTTTCAGCGCGTCGTTTTTGGTTTTGGGAAAGGTGCTGTATGACATGACTAGGTGTTCGCAGGACATAACGTCTCTCTTTTTAAAAATTAGTCGACTTTTCTATTAATTTTTAATTCACCATATAAAACATGTTGAATTCTATCAATAAAGTGCCATCCTAAAATAGCAAATACTAAAAGAACACTAATAAATATATAAAATTTATATTCAACTAAGAATGACCGAATGACATCCATACTTTTCCTTTTCTGGAAAATAACAACTTAGCCTCATATAGTAGTAGGCACTAATTTAAGAAAATCCTTGAAGCCTCCTACTATCTAGAAGCCTTGGATATATTTCAAAAATTAACCTGTTTTAAATCTTACAAGCCCCACCAGCGCAGCCGTCATCTTGAATATCGGTCTGCGTGTCGTCCGCGCCGTCGCGGGTGTTGTGGTAGTACAGGGTTTTGACGCCGTATTTGTAGGCAGTCAGCAGGTCTTTGAGCATTTGTTTCATAGAAACTTTGTTACCTTCGAATTTGCCCGGGTCGTAAGCAGTGTTGGCGGAAATCGCCTGATCGACGAATTTTTGCATTACGCCGACAAGTTTCAGGTAGCCTTCGTTGCCCGGAAGCTGCCACAGGGTTTCGTAGGCATTTTTCAAGGTTTCAAACTCCGGCACGACTTGTTTCAAAATGCCGTCTTTCGATGCTTTGACCGTTACCAATCCGCGCGGCGGCTCGATGCCGTTGGTTGCGTTGGCGATTTGCGAGCTGGTTTCAGACGGCATGAGCGCGGTCAGAGTAGAGTTGCGCAGGCCGTATTTGACGATGTCGGCACGCAGGCTTTCCCAGTCGTAATGCAAAGGCTCGCCGCAGACGGCATCCAAATCTTTTTTGTAGGTGTCGATGGGCAGTTTGCCTTGCGAATAAACGGTTTGGTTAAAGAGCGTGCACGCTCCGTATTCTTTGGCAAGGTTTGCCGATGCTTTGAGCAGGTAATACTGTATGGCTTCAAAGGTACGGTGGGTCAGACCGAGCGCGGAACCGTCGCTGTAGCGGACACCGTTTTTCGCCAGATAGTAGGCGTAGTTGATGACACCGATGCCGAGCGAACGCCGGTCCATAGTAGAGGTACGCGCGGCTTCTACCGGATATCCCTGATAATCTAAAAGTGCATCGAGTGCGCGCACGGTCAAATCGGCAAGCCCTTCCAATTCGTCCAAGCTGTTTAATGCACCCAAGTTGAAGGCGGACAGTGTACACAGGGCTATTTCGCCGTCAGGGTCGTTGATGTTGTCCAGCGGTTTGGTCGGCAGGGCGATTTCCATACACAAGTTGGACTGATGAACAGGCGCAACGCGCGGATCGAACGGGCTGTGCGTATTGCAGTGATCGACGTTTTGAATGTAGATGCGCCCGGTCCCGGCACGCTCCTGCATCAGCGTGGAAAACAGGTCGGCAGCCGGAATGATACGCTTGCGTATGTTCGGGTCTTGCTCGTATTTCGTATAGAGCCGCTCAAATTCGTCTTGGTCGGCAAAAAACGCTTCGTACAACCCCGAAACCTCGTTGGGCGAAAACAGCGTAATGTTGCCGCCCTTAATCAGGCGGGTGTACAGCAGGCGGTTGATTTGCACGCCATAATCAAGCTGGCGGATACGGTTGTCTTCCACGCCCCGGTTGTTTTTCAACACCAGCAGGCTTTCGGCTTCAATATGCCACAAGGGGTAGAACAAGGTTGCCGCGCCGCCGCGCACGCCACCTTGCGAACAAGATTTGACCGCCGCCTGAAACATCTTAAAGAAGGGAATGCAGCCGGTATGCCGGGCTTCACCGCCCCGGATTTCGCTGTCCAGCCCGCGGATACGTCCGGCATTGATGCCGATGCCCGCGCGTTGGGAAACGTATTTCACAATCGCGCTGGTAGTGGCATTGATGGAATCCAAACTATCGTCGCATTCAATCAGCACACAGCTTGAGAACTGGCGCGTAGGCGTACGCACGCCGCTCATAATCGGCGTGGGCAACGATACTTTGAATGTGGAAACGGCATCGTAAAACCGTTTGACGTAACCCAAGCGCGCCTCTTTCGGGTATTTGCTGAAAAGGCACATCGCCACCAAAACATATAAAAACTGCGGCGTTTCGTAAATCTGGCGGGTAACGCGGTTCTGTACCAGATATTTGCCTTCGAGCTGTTTGACGGCGGCATAGGAAAAGGACATATCGCGTTCGTGGTCGATATAGGCGTTCAGTTCGTCAAATTCTTCGCGGCTGTAATCCTCAAGGATATGCCTGTCGTATTTTCCGGCATCGGTGATCTTTTTAACATGGTTGTAAAGGTGCGGCGGCTCGTATTCGCCGTAGGCTATTTTACGAAGATGGAAAATCGCCAAACGTGCGGCAAGGTATTGGTAGTCCGGGGTATCTTCCGAAATTAAATCTGCAGCGGCTTTGATGATGGTTTCGTGGATGTCGTCGGTGCGGATGCCGTTGTAGAACTGGATGTGCGATTTCAACTCGACCTGCGACACGGAAACATTTTCCAATCCTTCCGCCGCCCAAGTAACGACACGGTGAATCTTATCCAAATCAATGGCTTCCAATCTTCCGTCTCGTTTGGTTACTTTTAAATCAGTCGGTGTATTCATCGCTTCCTCTTCCACTCTTGATATTCAAGACACGGTCTTTTCAAATAAATTAAGGCAGACAATATAGTGGATTTTTAGCATTTTCTCCAGTCTTGACAACGATTGCATTTTTCAGTTTCAGGCAATGCGCGATAAAACCCGCCTGTCGTATTTTTCCTATAACATTTGTTTTATCTGATAATTCTTTACCGATAAAAAACGGGTAAATTTTTTGCCTTTTGACCGGCTCCGGCTACAAGGCGATGAAATAAGGATTTTCCGACGAAAAAGGAAAACTTCCGGTTTTCCGCCCCTGCGAATTGTTAAATTTTGCAAAGTATGATTTTTGCCACGCCGCCGCCGACAAATTCCATTTTCTTACCGATTGGAATTTATTATTGAGATTAATATGTTATTTGAATTTGCATATCAAACGGCAAGTTTTGTCGGCTGAATGAGTCTGAAACTGCCGACAGTTTGCCCGTTCCATCCTTCCATCCTATACTGGAAGGAATTACAAACTGAAAGGATCGTCATGTCCGTCAATAAAGATGCTTGCCATACTGTTGTCTGCAATACTGGGACTGGTATCAACAACTGCCGCTGCCGGTACGTCAGAACCCGCCCACCGACATACCAAACATATCAGCAAGGCAAACAAGCAGATGCTGCACCCCGAATGCAGGAAATATTTGGAACGCCGTGCCGCGTGGTACCGATCGCAAGGCAACGTGCAGGAATTGCGCGAAAACAAAAAGGCGCGCAAAGCATTCCGCACCCTGCCTTATGCGGAACAGAAAATCCAATGCCGGGCGGCTTATGAGGCTTTCGATGATTTCGACGGCGGCAGGTTCCGCCGTTAATCCCATATAAAATATGCTGTCTGAACACAAGTTAAGATGGCATTTTCCATAGATATAGTGGATTAAATTTAGACCGGTACGGCGTTGCCTCGCCTTGCCGTACTATTTTTACTGTCTGCGGCTTCGCCGCCTTGTCCTGATTTAAATTTAATCCACTATACAACAAACTATCCTTACGGCATTTCTTTTGAGGTACTCCCGTTACCGCAGCCTTAAGGCATCCGCAAAAGCGAATCATACCGCTACATTCCGACAACCGCTTTCAGACGGCAACATCCGCATCGCCTGCGACAACGGCACGGATGCTTTCTTCGATTTTATCTTTTAAAGCATAACGGTCTTCGCTTTCCGCCGCGTCCGCCACGCAAACGAAATCGACTTTGATAGTCAGTTTTTTCATAGACACGATTCGCCACAGGCAAGTCGGCAAACCGACATCGGCATACGACGGACGGGCCGTCCTTTTTCCCGTTTCGTCATAATAACGCAGTGCGACCGCCAAAACCTTTGCCCCCGCATCGATGGCGGATTGGAACAGCGCAGCCTTGAACGGCAGGAGCCCCAGTCCGGAGGAAGTTCGCGCCTCAGGGAAAAAACTGACGTTTTGACCGCGTTGCAAGGTTTCGCAGACGGCGCGGTTAATCGGTTCGATGTCGCGCCGCGAATTGCGGTTGATGAACACCGTTCCCGCGTTCTGCCCCATCTTGCCCAATACCGGCCAGCTTTTGATTTCCTGCTTGGCGATAAAGCTACTCGGATAAACCGCGCTCATCGCGAAAATATCCAGCCAGGACACGTGGTTGGCGGCAACCAAGACACCGTTCGGATGTTCGGGTGCGGGTCTGCCCACCTCCAATCCGATATCCAAAGCCGCCAAAGCGCCCTTGCCCAACGCTATAACTGCCCGATTGCGCGACTTGGGGCAGCCGCCGTCAATACCGCGCAGGTTTTTGCCGGTTTTGAACAGCCAGACCGTCAAGCGGCACAAGCGGCGCAGACGTGTAAAAAATGAAGCTTTATTTGAAGACATGGGCAATTCTTTCCCGATAATCGGTGTTTGTTGTTGAAACGTTCGGACGGCATACCGATAAAATGCCGTCAGAAACCGTTTTCCGCCCTATTTCTGACAGTTCGTGCAATAAAACGTGCCGCGCTGCCCCAAAGTTTCTTTCACAACCAAACCGCCGCACCGGAGGCACGGCTGATTGTGCCGCCCGTACACCGTATATTCCTGTTGAAAGTAGCCGCTTTTGCCGTCGCTGTCCACAAAATCCCTCAGCGTACTGCCGCCCGTTTCAATGGCGCGCTGCAACACCGCTTTGACGGTTTCAACCAAAACCGCGCACTCTTTCTTTTTTAGGCGGTTGGCAGGACGGTGGGGCGAAATGCCCGCCCTGAACAGACTCTCGTTGGCATAAATATTGCCCACGCCGACCACGACGGTATTGTCCATCAGAGCGAGTTTGACCGCGCGTTTCTGCGCCTTCAGCCCCGCATACAGATAATCCGTGCAAAATGCCTCCGACAAAGGCTCCGGCCCCAGTTTTTCCAACAGCGGATGACGTTCTTCGATTCCCTCATACCAAAGTATCGCGCCGAACTTTCTCGGATCGCGGTAACGCATGACCGTGCCGTCTGAAAACACAATATCGACGTGATCGTGTCTGTCCGGCCTGCCGATACGTCCGTCCGACGGCGTAAAGATCCGCAAGCTGCCCGACATCCCCAAGTGAATCAGCAAAATCCCCGTTTGGAAACGGACAATCAGATATTTGGCACGCCTGCCGCAGGACAAAACCTGCCGGCCGGACAAAATCTCCCCCAAATCGGGATTGATCTGCCAGCGCAGCTTCAGTTGGCGCAATATCACGGCTTCCACCGTTTTTCCTTCAATATGCGGCGCGATGCCGCGCAACGTCGTTTCCACTTCCGGCAATTCCGGCATAACCCCTCCCGACATTTCTTCTGACAGATGCCGTCTGAAAGACGGCCGTCCCTTAATCCGCAACCCTTGCCGCACCCGCCGCAAGGGCTTTGCCGCCCCAATACCCGTCCCACGCGGGCAGGGGCGTTACGCCCGCCGCCCTTTTGACCAAAACCAAACCGTACACTGCGGCACATTGCGGCCACCAACGGTCGCCCGCCTTTTCCATAAACCGCCAAAAGCGTATTTGCCCGAGCGACGAAACGGGAGGCAGATACACCATGAATTTCCCAAATTCAATATCGAAACCGGCATCGGCAAGCTGCCTTTTCAACTCGGGCAGCGGCAGACAAAACCGTTTTTCCGGCAGACGGACACCGTCAAACCAACGGCAGAATCCCCAAAGCGAATACGGATTGAAACCCGTCAGCATCAAACGTCCGGACGGTTTCAATATCCGGTGCGCTTCCGACAGGATTTGCGAAGGTACGCCGCATTCCAGCGTATGCGGCAAAAGCAGCATATCCGCAAAAACATCCGCCAAAGCCATATTCTCCGCCGACATCGACATATCTCGCGGCACACAGACAATGTCTTCAGACAGGCTCAGCCACTGACCGCCCACCTGAACCGCACACATTCCCGAAAAACGGTATGACGCCACATACCGATTAAAGAAGTCCTGTTCCAATTTTGCAACATACCGCCCCATCGCCGTATCTTCAAACCATGCATCCATATTGCGTCCGTTTCAAACAGATTGCCTGCCGATATTTTATTCCAAACAGGATTTCTGTCAAAAAACACATCGGCCGCCCATTTCCGAATCCGCATAAAGTTCCTGTAAAACTTGACGCTTTTTCAGTCAAACAGTACCATCGGACGATAAAATATGTTTATTCCGCCGAGTATAAATCATGTCCAAACTCAAAACCATCGCCCTGACCGCATCAGGTCTGTCCGTTTGTCCGGGTTTCCTATATGCCCAAAACACCTCATCACACCAAGTCGGTTTAGCGATTATGCGGTTAAACTCTTCAATACTCGACCTGCCACCGACAAAACAATATTTCCAATCCGGCAGCCTGTGGGACGAGCTGCGCCAAGGCTTCCGGATGGGCGAAGTCAATCCCGAACTGGTACGCCGCCACGAAAGCAAATTCATCGCAAGCCGCAGCTATTTCGACAGGGTCGTCAACCGGAGCCGACCCTATATGTACCATATCGCCAACGAAGTCAAAAAACGCAATATGCCCGCCGAAGCCGCCCTGCTTCCCTTCATCGAAAGCGCGTTCGTCACCAAAGCCAAATCACACGTCGGCGCATCGGGCCTGTGGCAGTTCATGCCCGCTACCGGCAGGCATTACGGCTTGGAAAAAACACCGGTTTACGACGGCAGGCACGACGTTTACGCAGCCACCGATGCCGCACTCAACTATCTGCAATATCTCTATGGACTGTTCGGCGACTGGCCGCTCGCCTTTGCCGCCTACAACTGGGGTGAAGGCAACGTCGGACGCGCCGTCAACCGCGCCCGCGACCAAGGGCTCGAACCGACCTACGAAAACCTGCGTATGCCCAACGAAACGCGCAACTATGTCCCCAAGCTGCTCGCCGTGCGCAACATTATTGCCACCCCCCAATCTTTCGGCATGAATATCAGCGACATAGACAACAAACCCTATTTTCAGGCAGTCGAACCGGGCCGTCCGCTCGACAACGAAGCCATCGCCCGGCTTGCCGGCATCACGCAAAGCGAGCTGCTCGCCCTGAATCCTGCATTCAACGTCCCCGCGTTCATCCCCAAAAACAAACGCAAACTGCTGCTTCCTGTCGCGTCCGTCCAAACCTTCCAAAGCAACTACCTCAACGCCGCACCCGACAGCCTGTTTTCATGGGAAGTCTATACGCCTGCCGCCAAAACCAGCCTGTCCGACATCTCGACGGCAACCGGCATGAGCATTGCCGACATCAAACGCCTCAACAACCTGAACGGCAACCTTGTCAACGCAGGACGCAGCATCCTTGTCGCCAAGAACGGCAAGACCCTTCATACGGCATCGGAATCCGTCGTTTCCATCGACATCGACAATACGCCCGACACCTACCGTTCCAATATGCCGGCAGGCACGGTGAACGTCAGCATTGCCCGAATCCAACCCGCCGCCGCACAGACAGCGGACATTACCGTCGCACCTTTGCCGCAAGAAACCGTCCGTACGGAACCCGATCCCCTTGTCCGCATTGCCGAACCCGCCCTTGCGACAGCCGCAGCGCAACCTCAAACCGAAAAACAGACTGCCATGCCGTCTGAAACCCAAACCGCAACACTCGCGCAGGTCGTCCCCCCAAACGACATGCAGGCGGCAGACGAACTCATGCAGCTTGTTGCCCGAAACAACCTGCGCCGGCAGGCTGAAGAAACCATCTCCGCCGTCATCGGCACGCCTGACACAGTTGCCGAACACAACATTTCCTCATCTCCGCAACATACCGTTGCCGCCGACGGCAAACGCCGGGCACGTTTGGAAACGCGCGTAGCCAAAGCTGCCGACGGCGAAGCCGAAACCTCCCCGCTCCATGCCAGCATCCACCGCGTTGTAGAAGGCGACACCCTGTTCAACATTGCCAAACGCTACAACGTCAGCGTAGCCGACCTGATTGTCGCCAACAACATCAAAGGCAACACCATCCAAAAAGGACAGGTACTCCGCCTGGCGCAGGCAGCCCCTGCCCAAACCCGTATTGAAAAAGTATCCTACACCGCGCGCAAAGGCGACACCTTCAAAAGTATCGCCGCGCGCTTCAATATCCATATCGACGACATCCGCCGGCTCAATCCCAACCTGAACACCATCAATCCGGGACAGAGGGTCAAACTGATTGGAAGCTGATTCGGATACGGCACATGACAGGACTTTCTCAGTCCTGTCTTTTTCATCCCACATTTCCCATACCATCATGAAACTCATCAAATACCTGCAATATCAAGGCATAGGAAGCCGCAAGCAGTGCCAATGGCTGATTAGGGGCGGCTACGTCTCCATCAACGGAACCTGCATGGACGACACCGATGCAGACATCGATTCCTCATACGTCGAAACGTTGGATATTGACGGGGAAGCAGTAACCGTCGTTCCCGAACCCTATTTCTACATCCTGCTCAACAAGCCTGAAGATTACGAAACTTCGCACAAACCGAAACACTACCGCAGCGTATTCAGTCTGTTCCCCGACAATATGCGGAACATCGATATGCAGGCGGTCGGCAGGCTGGATGCGGATACGACCGGCGTATTGCTGATTACCAACGACGGCAAACTGAACCACAACCTGACTTCGCCGAGCAGAAAAATTCCCAAGCTATACGAAGTAACGCTCAAACACCCTACAGGAGAAACGCTCTGCGAAACTTTGAAAAACGGCGTGCCGCTCCACGACGAAAACGAAACCGTTTGTGCCGCCGATGCCGTTTTGGAAAATCCGACCACCCTGCTGCTGACCATTACCGAAGGAAAATACCACCAAGTCAAACGCATGGTTGCCGCCGCCGGCAACCGCGTGCAACACCTTCACCGCCGGCGATTCGCACATTTGGAAACAGAAAACCTCAAACCCGGGGAATGGAAATTTATCGAATGTCCGAAATTCTGAAACAAAATTCCATAATTTCCCTATATTCAACCATATGCTTATTAAATAAGCAGTTTTACAAAAATTAACTCAAAAAACAGTTAGTTTACAATATAATCCGCTTGTCTAAGTAACGCCTGTTCAAGCAGGATTATGAGCAAGACGTTTTCCCCGTAATGTGTTTTGCCATCTATACTTCCCCCCTTGTATAGATGGTTTTCTATTTCAAATTCCCTCTCTTTCATCATCATTGAAATGCTATCATTAATATGATTAACAAAATTTCACTTCCGTACACCGATGTAGAAAAATAACAGATTAATCTGTTCATAAACTCCGATTCTTCCTCATCGGTTTATACTCATCAGAAATATTCACTGAAATATATGCATTTTACATGGAAAATCACTAGGCAGTTGAAAAACATTCAGTCAATTTCTGTTAAGAATCACGTGTAAAATTTCCGCTTTATCTCAATCGGACACGGTTTCAATATGTCTTCCCCTTCAAATACCAACCGTCAAACCTGGTCCAGCCGTTTGACTTATATCCTTACCGTTGCCGGCGCGACTGTCGGTTTCGGCGCGACGTGGCGTTTCCCGTATTTGGTCGGTGAAAACGGCGGCGGCGCGTATGTGTTTTTATTCTGTATCGCGATGCTGGTTATCGGCATCCCGATGATTTTGGTGGAAAACGTCATCGGACGGCGCAAAGGCGTGAACGCGCTGGATGCGTTCGGCGGCCCGATGAACGGCAAACCTGTTGCCAAAATTTGGAAACTGGTCGGCCGGATGGGGCTGCTCGGCGCGTTCGGCATCATGGCTTATTATATGGTACTCGGTGGCTGGGTAATCAGCTATATCGTTAATATTATTGGAGGAAATTTGAATATTTCCAGCCCCGTCGACGGTGTGGTTACAAAAGGCTTCTTTACCGAACACATTGAAAACAGCCCTTGGGAAATTGCGTTTTATACGCTGCTTTTTGTCGCCGTGAACCAATGGATTTTGGTCAAAGGCGTTATCGGCGGCATTGAAAAAACGGCGAAATACCTGATGCCTCTGCTGTTTTTGTTCCTAATCGCGATGGTCGTCCGCAACGTTACCCTTCCGGGCGCAATGGAAGGGGTTGCTTTCTATCTGAAACCTGATTTCAGCAAGATTACCGCCGAACTGTTCGTCTTCGTTTTGGGACAGGTATTTTTTGCCCTGAGCCTGGGTTTCGGCGTGATGATTACCTTATCCAGCTATCTGGATAAAAACGAAAATCTGGTTCAGACGGCAGTTATCACGGCAATTACCAATACCATCATCGCTGTACTTGCGGGCTTTATGATTTTCCCGTCGCTCTTCAGCTTCGGCGTCGCGCCCAATTCCGGCCCGACTTTGGTGTTCCAAAGTTTACCGATTGTGTTCTCACATATGTGGGCAGGACCTGTGTTCGCCGTCATTTTCTTCTCTCTGCTCCTGATTGCCGCGTTGACAACTTCGCTGACGATTTATGAAGTGTTGATTACGACCATTCAGGAAAAAACCAAAATCCGCCGTACCGCCGCAATCACGATTGTATTGTCCGTCATCTTCGTTTTCGGCAACATCCCGTCTATTTTGAGCTATGGCCCGTGGAAAGACGTTTCCGTGTTCGGCAAAAATATTTTCGATGCCTTCGACTACATCAGCGGCAACATCTTGTTTATGCTGACCGCGCTCGGTTCCGCATTGTTTGTCGGTTTTGTGATGAAGGACGAAGCGAAGGAAGAATTGCTTTATAAAGGCAACCATACGACGGTCAATATTTGGTTTGCCTATGTGAAATACCTTGTGCCGCTGGTGATTCTGCTGATTTTCGTCAGCAACCTGTTCTAATCCGCAGCAATCAATGCCGTCTGAAGGTCATACCTCTTTCAGACGGCATTGCATTGATGCCCGCCACGCCGGAATCCGAACCGGCTTGCCGGCTTCTGTCGGACGCTTTCCGGGCAGGCGGCGTTCCGTCTGCTTAGACAACCGTCCTTTAAAACAGGTAGAATCCGCCCCAACGGGAAACACACCCTTCAGACGGCAAAACCCATACCCCAAACCATCAGGAATCCCCCTTATGAACAGACAAAAAGTCATCGCCATCGACGGTCCGGGCGCATCGGGCAAAGGCACGGTCGCCGCCCGCGTTGCCGCCGCATTGGGATACGATTATCTCGATACCGGCGCGCTCTACCGCCTGACCGCCCTATATGCACAAAAACAAGGCGTGGAATGGCACGATGAAGAAAACGTTTCCGCACTTGCCAAAAAACTGCCCGCCGTATTTTCAGGCAACCGCATCCTACTTGATGGCGAAGACGTTTCAGACGGCATCCGGACAGAAGCCATCGGTATGGGCGCATCCGCAGTTGCGCAATGGCCCAAAGTCCGCGCCGCACTGCTGCAACGCCAACGCGATTTTCTGACCGAAAAAGGACTGGTTGCCGACGGACGGGACACCGGATCGGTCGTCTTCCCCCAAGCCGAACTCAAAATTTTTCTGACAGCCGAATCTAAAATCCGTGCCGAACGCCGCGCCAAACAAATCGGCATTCCCTGCGAAGGTTTCACATTCGAGCGCATCCTGTCCGACATCGAGACCAGAGACGAAGCAGACCGAAACCGCAAGGTTGCCCCCCTAAAACAACAGCCCGATGCCCTGCTTTTGGATACGAGCCGCCTAACTATAGAAGAAACTGTAAAAAAAGTGCTTGATTGGTATCGTAAAGTTTAAATTTTCAGGTATAATCGCCCGCATTGCGCTTCAGACAGCATGAATTTCCATGTGCCGTCTGAAACCTTATTTACCCGCCTGCCGTGCCAAGGACTGCAGACACCCACCAACCCAACCCGCACCCCTTGGCGGTGTACCGAAAAGAGTTATATATGTCTATGGAAAATTTTGCTCAGCTGTTGGAAGAAAGCTTTACCCTGCAAGAAATGAACCCGGGTGAGGTGATTACCGCTGAAGTAGTGGCAATCGACCAAAACTTCGTTACCGTAAACGCAGGTCTGAAATCAGAATCCCTGATCGATGTAGCTGAATTCAAAAACGCTCAAGGCGAAATTGAAGTTAAAGTCGGCGACTTCGTTACCGTTACCATCGAATCCGTCGAAAACGGCTTCGGCGAAACCAAACTGTCCCGCGAAAAAGCCAAACGCGCAGCCGATTGGATCGCTTTGGAAGAAGCCATGGAAAACGGCAACATCCTGTCCGGCATCATCAACGGTAAAGTCAAAGGCGGCCTGACCGTTATGATCAGCAGCATCCGCGCATTCCTGCCGGGTTCTTTGGTCGACGTACGTCCCGTTAAAGACACTTCCCATTTTGAAGGCAAAGAGATCGAATTCAAAGTGATCAAACTGGACAAAAAACGCAACAACGTCGTTGTTTCCCGCCGCGCCGTTTTGGAAGCCACTTTGGGTGAAGAACGCAAAGCCCTGCTGGAAAACCTGCAAGAAGGCTCCGTCATCAAAGGCATCGTCAAAAATATCACCGACTACGGCGCATTCGTTGACTTGGGCGGCATCGACGGCCTGCTGCACATCACCGATTTGGCATGGCGTCGCGTGAAACACCCGAGCGAAGTCTTGGAAGTCGGTCAGGAAGTTGAAGCCAAAGTATTGAAATTCGACCAAGAAAAACAACGTGTTTCCTTGGGTATGAAACAACTGGGCGAAGATCCTTGGAGCGGTCTGACCCGCCGTTATCCGCAAGCCACCCGCCTGTTCGGCAAAGTATCCAACCTGACCGACTACGGCGCATTCGTCGAAATCGAACAAGGCATCGAAGGTTTGGTACACGTCTCCGAAATGGACTGGACCAACAAAAACGTACACCCGAGCAAAGTCGTACAACTGGGTGACGAAGTCGAAGTCATGATTTTGGAAATCGACGAAGGCCGCCGCCGTATCTCTTTGGGTATGAAACAATGCCAAGCCAATCCTTGGGAAGAATTTGCCGCCAACCACAACAAAGGAGACAAAATCTCCGGTGCGGTTAAATCCATTACCGATTTCGGCGTATTCGTCGGCCTGCCCGGCGGCATCGACGGTCTGGTTCACCTGTCCGACCTGTCTTGGACCGAATCCGGCGAAGAAGCCGTACGCAAATACAAAAAAGGAGAAGAAGTCGAAGCCGTCGTATTGGCAATCGATGTGGAAAAAGAACGCATCTCCTTGGGTATCAAACAACTGGAAGGCGATCCTTTCGGCAACTTCATCAGCGTGAACGACAAAGGTTCTTTGGTTAAAGGTTCCGTGAAATCTGTTGATGCCAAAGGCGCTGTTATCGCCCTGTCTGACGAAGTAGAAGGCTACCTGCCTGCTTCCGAATTTGCAGCCGACCGCGTTGAAGACTTGACCACCAAACTGAAAGAAGGCGACGAAGTTGAAGCCGTCATCGTTACCGTTGACCGCAAAAACCGCAGCATCAAACTTTCCGTTAAAGCCAAAGATGCCAAAGAAAGCCGCGAAGCACTGAACTCCGTCAATGCCGCCGCCAATGCGAATGCCGGTACCACCAGCTTGGGCGACCTGCTGAAAGCCAAACTCTCCGGCGAACAAGAATAAGGTTGCAGACATGACAAAGTCTGAGTTAATGGTTCGCTTGGCAGAAGTATTTGCCGCCAAAAACGGCACGCATCTTCTGGCAAAAGACGTAGAGTACAGCGTAAAAGTCTTGGTTGACACCATGACCCGATCGCTTGCCCGAGGTCAACGCATCGAAATCCGCGGTTTCGGCAGCTTCGATTTGAACCATCGTCCTGCCCGCATCGGTCGCAATCCCAAAACCGGCGAGCGCGTGGAAGTACCTGAAAAACATGTACCCCACTTCAAGCCTGGTAAAGAATTGCGCGAGCGGGTCGACTTGGCTTTAAAAGAAAATGCCAATTAAACCTTAGCATCAAAACGCCGCTGGTACGCGGCGTTTTTTCTTTGGTTTAACTTCATCCGCTGCTTCAATACCTTAAGCCAAGCAAGCAACGGATTAGAGCGTGGATTTTTTACCATTGCTTACAATCCGCTTTTTAAACAACAAATTGTTGATTTCTATTACGAACAGGACAAAATCCTGCTTATTGCACTAAAACTAAGCCGTTTCAGGAATTTGCGGCAAATTTACAGCTTTTACCGAGCCTAATGCTTTCGCTTTTTGGTAAAACGCCAATTTGTATTCAAGCAAATCTAAATAACGTTTTAATTCGGCAATTTGACACTTCACATTTTCTATTTGATTTTCAAACAAGGAAAGGCGTTCTTCAATGGTATCGTCGCCAATGACGGTACATTCCGCAAAGCGTTTGATGTCTTTTAAGCTCATTCCCGTATTTTTCAAGCATTGCAATAAGTACAACCATTGCAAATCGTTATCGGTAAAACAACGGTTACCGTATTCATCACGTCCGATATTAGGCAACAAGCCTTCTTTGTCGTAAAAGCGTAAAGTGTGGGCGGAGATGCCTATTTTTTCGGCAGCTTTGGCAGTGGTATAAGTCATTTTCCCTCCCTCTAAACAAAAAACGGTAAAAAAACACTTGCCTTAGAGTGAACTCTAAAATGTAAACTGTTGCTATGTTGCTCAGGCAAGGCTATTTTGTTAATGAATTAAGAGGAAAGACAATGGAAATGAAACAAACCGATTCAACCATCAAATCTCGTGCGGCGGTGGCATTCGCCCCTAACCAACCCTTACAAATTGTGGAAATCGACGTGGAAATGCCGCGTAAAGACGAGGTGTTAATTCGTAACACCCACACTGGCGTGTGCCATACTGATGCATTTACCTTATCAGGAAGCGATCCTGAAGGCGTATTCCCTGTGGTGCTTGGACACGAAGGTGCGGGTGTGGTCGTTGCTGTGGGCGAGGGTGTGTCAAGCGTAAAACCGGGTAATCACGTCATTCCGCTTTACACCGCAGAATGTGGCGAATGTGAGTTTTGCCTCTCGGGTAAAACCAATTTATGCGTCTCAGTGCGTGATACACAAGGTAAAGGCTTAATGCCAGACGGCACGACGCGTTTTTCTTATCAAGGTCAGCCGATTTATCACTATATGGGCTGTTCGACTTTCAGTGAATATTCTGTTGTTGCCGAAGTTTCACTGGCGAAAATCAACCCGAAAGCCAACCACGAACAAGTATGTTTGCTCGGCTGCGGCGTTACCACTGGTATTGGTGCGGTACATAACACGGCAAAAGTACAAGAAGGCGATTCTGTTGCCGTGTTTGGCTTGGGAGCGATTGGTTTGGCTGTGGTGCAAGGTGCGCGTCAAGCCAAAGCCGGTCGCATTATCGCCATTGATACCAATCCTGCAAAATTCGAGTTGGCAAAACAGTGTTGGTGCAACTGACTGTTTGAGCCCGAAAGATTACGATAAACCAATCAAAGATGTGTTGTTAGACATCAACAAATGGGGCATTGACCACACCTTTGAATGTATCGGCAATGTAAACGTAATGCGTCAGGCATTAGAAAGTGCACACCGAGGTTGGGGACAATCCATCATCATCGGCGTAGCGGATGCAGGACAAGAAATTTCAACGCGTCCGTTCCAATCGGTAACAGGCCGTGTTTGGAAAGGCTCGGCATTTGGTGGTGTTAAAGGCCGCTCCGAGCTTCCGAAAATGGTGGAGGATTCAATGAAAGGCGATATCCAATTAGAACCATTTGTGACCCATGCAATGACCCTTGATCAAATCAATGAAGCCTTTGAGTTAATGCACGAAGGTAAATCGATCCGCGCTGTTATTCATTACTAAGGTCCACGATGAAACTGATTGAACAACATCAAATTTTTGGTGGTTCGCAACAAGTTTGGGCGCATCATGCCCAAACGCTTCAATGCGAAATGAAATTTGCCGTCTATTTGCCGGATAATCCGGAAAATCAACCGCTTGGTGTGATTTATTGGCTTTCCGGCTTGACGTGTACGGAACAAAATTTCATTACCAAATCGAGCTTCCGGCGTTATGCGGCAGAACATCAAGTGGTTGTGGTCGCCCCCGATACCGGCCCTCGCGGAGAGCAAGTGCCGAACGGTGCCGCTTATGATTTAGGACAGGGGGCAGGCTTTTATTTGAATGCGACCGAACAGCCTTGGGCGGCGAATTATCAAATGTATGATTACATTTTGAACGAGTTGCCCCGTCTGATTGAGGAGCATTTTCCTACCAACGGCAAACGTTCCATTATGGGGCATTCGATGGACGGACACGGCGCATTGGTATTGGCACTACGGAATCGGGAACATTATCAAAGTGTTTCTGCCTTTTCGCCTATTTTATCGCCAAGCCTCGTACCGTGGGGAGAAAAAGCCTTTACTGCTTATTTAGGGAAAGACCGTGAAAAATGGCAGCAATATGATGCTAACTCACTCATTCAACAAGGCTATAAAGTGCAAGGTATGCGTATCGATCAGGGCTTGGAAGATGAGTTTTTGCCGACACAATTGCGTACCAAAGATTTTATCGAAACCTGTCGTGCGGCAAATCAGCCAATCGATGTGCGTTTCCATAAAGGATACGATCACAGCTATTACTTCATCGCCAGTTTTATTGGTGAGCATATCGCTTATCACGCCGCATTTTTGAAGTAAGTCAAAGAGCGGTCAGTTTTCAAAGCAGTTTGGAATAGCCGGCACGAGGGCGGTAAGAAGTGCCGGCATAAACGTATGCCGCCTGAACCGGAAGGAGCCGGCCCTACGGATTACCAAACCCTGCCCTTGATTTGATTAGTATGATTTTTAAGCTTAAACCCTGATTGATCAAACATTAAAATCGCCCGTATTTCCTACTTCACTTTCGGGCTTCGTATTATTCGTTGCCGAATTTGCATAAGCAACCTGTTCCTGTTGTGTTTTCGCCCCCTCCAAGCTGACGGTGGCGTAACAGCTTCGCGATTCACCATCTGTTTCATTTGTCCTCCTTCAATATTAAAACGCAGCCTGAAATAAAAGGCATTTTGGCTCATATCTGCACCATATTAAAACGCCGCCTTTGCTTATACCCCCTTTGTGCGCGTCATTATTCTTTTCCACGGGAAACGCCAAGTTTGAAGGAAATCATTTATAATACCAGCGGTAAGCATTTTCTTTCTTAGCCGCAAGAAGTATAACAAGGTTAAATATGAATAATAGAGACCAACTTTTTAAAGCCCCGCCGTTTGAAAACCACAGCCCGCTGACCTGGTATCAGGCTGCCTCACAACTGCCCAACTTCATCCGCGACGACGCACAGGCGGCCGCCATCGAACACCTTGACCGGCTTTGGACCGAATTGATGATGTTCAAACGCAAAAGAAACCGTTTTTTAGGCAGGAGTTTGCGTTCCCCGCAAGTTCCCAAAGGGCTTTATTTCTATGGCGGAGTCGGACGCGGCAAGAGCTTTCTGATGGACGCTTTTTTCGGCTGCCTCCCTTACCGCCGCAAACGCCGCGTCCACTTTCATGCCTTTATGGCGGAAATCCACCGGCGGCTGAAAGCCCTGAAAAGCGAAAGCAACCCGTTGAAATCCGTTGCCGCCGAGATTACCAAAGAAACCCGAGTATTGTGTTTTGACGAATTTCATGTCAGCGATATTGCGGATGCAATGATTTTAGGCCGTCTGCTGGAAAACCTGCTTAACGAGGGCGTTGTTTTGGTGGCGACTTCAAACTACGCGCCTTCCGAACTCTACCCGCAAGGTCAAAACCGGAGCGGTTTTCTTCCCACAATCGCGCTCATCGAGTCCAGTCTGACCGTCTTAAACGTTGACGGAGGGGAAGACTACCGGCTGCGTACCCTCCGCCCCGCCGAGATTTTCTTTACGCCTGCCAATGAAGAAAATGAGGCAAAACTGGCAAAACTGTTCAAAGAAATGACAGGCATTACCGATTTGAACCCCGGCATCAGCACCATCCACGGCCGGGAAATTCCCCACAAAGCCGAGTCCGGTCGTACCATATGGTTTGATTTCCGCGCACTGTGCTTCAGTCCCCGCTCACAGTCCGACTATCTGTATTTGGCCGAACATTATGAAATGGTTTTTATTTCAGGTTTGGAACAACTCTCACCGCAAGAAAAGGCGGAGGCGCGACGGCTGACTTGGCTGATTGACGTACTCTACGATTTCCGGGTCAAACTGTGTGCCACCGGCGCGGTAGATGTCAACCATATCTACACGGAAGGCGATTTTGCCGAAGAATTTACCCGCACCGCCAGCCGGATGGTCGAAATGCAGTCCGAAGTTTATTTGGAACAGCCGCACCTGACCTTATCTCCCAAGGCTTCAGGCGGATAAGTTATTTTTTTGGTAGAATACCGATTTGATTCTTCTTAAGTAAAAATAAGGATATAGCATGGCGATTGAACGTACCATATCCATCATCAAACCCGATGCCGTCGGCAAAAACGTTATCGGCAAAATATACAGCCGCTTTGAGGAGAACGGTCTGAAAATCGTTGCCGCCAAAATGAAGCAGCTTACCCTCAAAGAAGCCCAAGAATTTTATGCGGTTCATAAAGACCGCCCCTTCTATGCCGGATTGGTTGAATTTATGACCGGCGGTCCGGTTATGATTCAAGTACTGGAAGGCGAAAACGCCGTTCTGAAAAACCGCGAACTGATGGGGGCGACCAATCCCACCGAAGCCGCAGAAGGCACGATACGCGCGGACTTTGCCACTTCGGTCAGCATTAACGCCGTACACGGTTCCGACAGTGTGGAAAATGCCGCTTTGGAAATTGCCTACTTTTTCAGCCAAACCGAAATCTGCCCCCGTTGATACAATACACCGCCCAATTCCTATTCAGACGGCATAAAATATATCCATGCCGTCTGAAAACTCTGTTGCAAAAGACTTCAAATCAAACTTGCCTGCCCTGCAATTTTTTATTTGAAGCCTTAATTTAAGAAAAACACAAATACATGAAAACCAATCTGCTCAACTACGACCTTCAAGGGCTAACCCGACATTTTGCCGATATGGGTGAAAAACCATTCCGCGCCAAACAGGTTATGCGTTGGATGCACCAATCCGGCGCGCAAAATTTTGACGAAATGACCGATTTGGCAAAATCGTTGCGCCATAAACTGAACGAACAGGCAAGCATCGAAATTCCCAAGCTGATGATGTCCCAAGAATCTTCAGACGGCACTCGAAAATGGCTTTTGGATGTCGGTACGGGGAACGGCGTGGAAACCGTCTTCATCCCCGAATCGGATCGCGGCACGCTCTGCATTTCCTCGCAAGTCGGCTGCGCTTTGGAATGTACATTTTGTTCGACCGGCCGGCAGGGCTTCAACCGCAATTTAACCGCTGCCGAAATCATCGGACAGTTGTGGTGGGCAAACAAAGCGATGGGCGTTACACCGAAAAACGAGCGTGTGATTTCCAACGTCGTCATGATGGGCATGGGCGAGCCGATGGCGAACTTCGACAATGTCGTTACCGCCTTGAGCATCATGCTGGACGACCACGGCTACGGTTTGAGCCGCCGCCGCGTAACCGTTTCCACTTCGGGTATGGTTCCCCAAATGGACAGGTTGCGCGATGTCATGCCGGTGGCCTTGGCGGTTTCCCTCCACGCTTCCAATGACGAAGTCCGCAACCAAATCGTACCGTTGAACAAAAAATATCCCTTGAAAGAATTGATGGCCGCATGCCAACGCTATCTGGTCAAAGCGCCCAGGGATTTCATCACTTTCGAGTATGTGATGCTGGACGGTGTCAACGATAAGGCACAACATGCATACGAACTTATTGAACTGGTCAAAGATGTTCCCTGCAAATTCAATTTAATCCCGTTTAATCCTTTCCCTAATTCGGGATATGAACGTTCAAGTAACGAAAACATCCGTATTTTCAGAGATATCCTGCAACAAGCCGAATTTGTCGTTACCGTTCGAAAAACTCGTGGCGACGATATCGATGCCGCCTGCGGACAGTTGGCAGGTCAGGTTCAGGATAAAACGCGCCGCCAACAAAAATGGCAGCAGATTTTAATCGGACAACAGGGGTAATTATGCCTTTTAAGCCATCCAAACGAATCTCTTTATTACTTGTTCTTGCCTTGGGCGCGTGCAGCACTTCCTACCGCCCCTCGCGGGCAGAAAAAGCCAATCAGGTTTCCAATATCAAAACCCAGTTGGCGATGGAATATATGCGCGGTCAGGACTACCGTCAGGCAACGGCAAGTATTGAAGATGCCTTGAAATCGAACCCTAAAAACGAGCTTGCCTGGCTGGTCCGTGCCGAAATCTATCAATACCTGAAAGTTAACGACAAGGCGCAGGAAAGTTTCCGGCAAGCCCTCTCCATCAAACCCGACAGTGCCGAAATCAACAACAACTACGGCTGGTTCCTGTGCGGCAGGCTCAACCGCCCTGCCGAATCTATGGCATATTTCGACAAAGCCCTGGCCGACCCCACCTACCCGACCCCTTATATTGCCAACCTGAATAAAGGTATATGCAGCGCAAAACAGGGGCAATTCGGATTGGCGGAAGCCTATTTGAAACGTTCCCTCGCCGCCCAGCCGCAGTTCCCACCCGCATTTAAAGAACTGGCGCGCACCAAAATGCTGGCCGGGCAGTTGGGCGATGCCGATTACTACTTTAAAAAATACCAAAGCAGGGTAGAAGTCCTTCAGGCCGATGATTTGCTGCTAGGCTGGAAAATTGCCAAAGCCCTCGGCAACGTGCAGGCGGCATACGAATATGAAGCACAATTGCAGGCAAATTTCCCCTACTCGGAAGAATTGCAAACCGTCCTCACCGGTCAATAAACAGATTCAAACCATATGAACACACTCCAACGCCGCAAGACGCATCAAGTCCTCATCGATCATATCACCGTCGGTTCAGAAGCACCCGTCGTTATCCAATCTATGACCAACACCGACACTGCCGATGCAAAAGCCACCGCATTGCAGATTAAGGAATTGAGCGATGCCGGCTCGGAAATGGTGCGGATTACCGTCAACAGCCCCGAAGCCGCGTCCAAAGTTGCCGAAATCCGCCGCCGCTTGGACGATATGGGCTATGCCACACCACTGATTGGCGATTTCCATTTTAACGGCGAACGCCTGTTGGCGGAATTTCCCGAATGCGGCAAAGCATTGTCCAAATACCGCATCAATCCCGGCAATGTCGGCAAAGGCGTAAAAGGCGATGAAAAATTTGCCTTTATGATTCGGACTGCTGCTGAAAACGATAAAGCCGTCCGTATCGGCGTAAACTGGGGTTCTTTGGATCAGAGCCTCGCCAAACGTATGATGGATGCCAACCTCGTTTCTTCCGCGCCGAAACCGCCCGAAGAAGTGATGAAGGAAGCACTGATTGTCTCCGCTTTGGAATCTGCCGAAAAAGCCGTTCTATTGGGACTGCCCGAAGACAAAATCATCCTGTCGTGCAAAGTCAGCGCGGTTCATGATTTGATTCAGGTTTACCGCGAACTGGGCAGCCGTTGCGTCTATCCGCTGCATTTGGGTTTGACCGAAGCCGGTATGGGCAGCAAAGGCATTGTCGCATCAACGGCGGCATTATCTGTTTTGCTTCAAGAAGGAATTGGCGACACCATCCGCATTTCACTCACTCCGGAACCGGGCAGCCCGCGTACTCAGGAGGTCGTCGTCGGGCAAGAGATTTTACAGACTATGGGTTTGCGCTCGTTTACGCCGATGGTTACCGCCTGCCCGGGATGCGGGCGTACCACCAGTACCGTATTTCAAGAGCTGGCACAAGATGTTCAAAATTACCTGCGCCAAAAAATGTCTATATGGCGTACCCTTTATCCCGGGGTTGAATCCCTGAACGTTGCCGTAATGGGCTGCGTTGTCAATGGCCCCGGAGAAAGCAAATTGGCCGACATCGGAATCAGCCTTCCCGGTACGGGGGAAACACCCGTCGCACCTGTTTATGTAGATGGGGAGCGCAAAGTCACACTGAAAGGTAATAATATTGCAAGCGAATTCCTAGCTATTGTAGAGGAATATGTTAAAACCAATTATGGCAAAAACAGTTCTAAACGCAATAAAGGAAAAGTCATCCCGATACAGTCTCTATAAAACAAATGCCGTCTGAACGTTTCAGACGGCATTTGTTTCTCTCAGATTTCTTATTAAAGCCGCAAAGAAGCGCGGTTTTCCAAAACTTGGTCGATCAAACCATATTCTTTTGCTTCTTCGGCAGACATGAAATTATCACGGTCGGTGTCGCGCTCCAAATCTGCCAAATCGCGGCCGCAATGTTTCGCCATCAGGCGGTTGAGTTTTTCTTTGATTTTCAACAACTCGCGTGCGTGGATTTCAATGTCGGATGCCTGACCGCCCAAGCCGCCGCTGATTAAAGGCTGGTGAATCATAATCCGGCTGTTGGGCAGGGCGAAACGTTTGCCTTTCTCGCCTGCCGACAATAAGAACGCGCCCATACTTGCCGCCTGCCCCAAGCACAAAGTCGATACATCGGGCTTGATGAAATTCATCGTGTCGTAAATCGACATACCGGCCGTTACCGAGCCGCCGGGGGAATTGATGTAGAAGAAAATATCCTTATCCGGATTCTCACTTTCCAAAAACAACAGTTGGGCGACCACCAGATTAGCAGACTCATCGGTTACCGGGCCAACCAGAAATACGATGCGCTCTTTCAAAAGCCGGGAATAGATATCGAATGCACGCTCACCGCGACCGCTCTGCTCGATAACGGTAGGGACAAGATGGTTATCAAAAGACATTTCGTCTCCTTTCATGATGGAAAAGCACCAAAGCGGGCTTTAAAAACGGCTTCGGTGCTTTCAAAAACTGCCTTCAGACAGCATTTTCAGAACAATCAGGCTTGCGCGCCCATCACTTCGTCAAAAGACAAAGCTTTTTTGTTTACTTTGGCTTTGCCCAAAACGAAATCAACAACGTTGCTTTCTACTGCCAAAGAAGTCGGGGCTTGCAGGCGGGAAGTATCTGCGTAGTACCAGTCAATCACTTCTTGAGGATCTTCGTAGCTTTCTGCGAAGTTGGCGACAACGGCTTTGATTTGCTCTTCAGTCGGTTCCAGTTTGTTTTCGTCAACCAGTTTGGCCAAAATCAGACCCAAAGATACGCGACGTTCGGCTTGTTCTTTGAACATATCCAAAGGCAAATCCAAGTTCGCGGCATCGGTCATACCTTGGTTAACGAAGTTTTGTTTCATTTCGTTTGCCAGGCGGGCGGCTTCTTCATTGACCAAAGCAACCGGAACTTTCAACTCTACGGCTTTAATCAGCGCGTTCATTACGGATTCTTTGGTTTGTTCGTTCACGCGGCGTTCCACTTCGCGGCTTACGTTTTTCTTCACTTCTTCACGCATTTTGGCAACATCGCCATCCGCAATACCCAAGGCTTTTGCAAAATCTGCATCGACTTCAGGCAGAGTGGGCTCGGAAACATTGTTCAGCGTAATGGTGAACACGGCAGTTTTACCGGCAACATCTTTGCCGTGGTATTCTTCAGGGAAGTTGACGGTAACGTCTTTACTTTCGCCCGCTTTCATGCCGACTACGCCGGCTTCAAATTCAGGCAGCATTTGACCTGCGCCCAATACGAAGGCGTAGTTTTTGGATGCGCCGCCGGCAAAAGGTTCGCCGTCGATTTTGCCTTCAAAGTCGATGATGACGCGGTCGCCGTTTCGGGCTTCGCGGTCAACATGGTTGAAGCGGGTACGTTGTTTACGCAGGATTTCTACAGTTTGGTCGACTTCGGCATCGCCGACGGAAGCGGTTACTTTTTCGACCTCTTGTGCAGACAAATCGCCGATAACGACTTCGGGGAACACTTCAAAAATGGCGGCAACTTTGAAAGACTCTTTATCGTCTTGTTCTTCAACGCCTTCAAAACGTGGATAGCCTGCCACTTTCAACTCTTGGGCAACGGCAACATCGTAGAAGCGGCGTTGCACCAGCTCGTTGATCACGTCGTTTTGCGCGCTCGCACCGTACATTTGGGCAATCATTTTTAAAGGTGCTTTACCCGGACGGAAACCGTCGATTTTTGCACGGCGTTGGGTTTGTTTCAGTTTTTTATCGGTTTCTGCGTTGATTTCGGACCAAGGCAGGGACAACACTACTTTGCGTTCCAGATTTTCTAAAATTTCAACAGTTACGCTCATCATAAGCCCTTAAATTTGTTGTGTTGATAAAATGATAAACCTTCTTCCCTGCATGGGGAAGCAAACAGCGCAACGGTACGATATTTGAACCGCATTGCCGCAAAGGGGAAATTTTAGCTGGCAAGTATATCACAATGTTTCGCCTGAAACATAATATGCCGAGACCTTTGCAAAATTCCCCTAAAATCCCCTAAATTCCCACCAAGGCATTTAGGGGATTTCCCATGAACACCTTCTTCCGGCAAACCGCCCAAGCCATGACTGCCAAACACATCGGCCGCTTCCCGCTATCGGAGTTGGACCAGGTGATTGATTGGCAGCCGATCGAACAATACCTGAACCGTCAAAAAACCCGTTACCTCCGAGACCGCCGCGGCCGTCCCGCCCATCCCCTGTCGTCCATGTTCAAAGCCGTCCTGCCCGGACAATGGCACAGCCTCTCCGATCCCGAACTCGAACACAGCCTCATCACCCGCATCGGTTTCAACCTGTTTTGCCGTTTTGACGAACCGGGCATCCCCGGTTGCAGCACCTTATGCCGCTACCGTAAATTCCGCTATGCGCGGGCAGCCTATTTCGGGCTGCTCAAAGTGGGTGCGCAAAGCCACCTGAAGGCGATGTGTTTGAACCTGTTGAAAGCCGCCAACAGGCTAAGTGCGCCCGCTGCCGCCTAAAAGGCGGCCCGGATGCCTGATTATCGGGTATCCGGGGGGGGATTAAGGGGATATTCGGGTAAAATTAGGAGGTATTTGGGGCGAAAACAGCCGAAAACCTGTGTTTGGGTTTCGGATGTCGAAGGAAGGGCTTTTTTGCAAAGGCCTCATGCCGTCTGAAACGCCAATTCCGCCGTTCAGACGGCATTTTGCGATACGGGCTATAAATGGTCCTTGTGCGCCAAAATTTTACGGCTGCCGTTGAGGTCGGAGGGAGAAACGATACCCGCATTTTCCAGTGCCTCCATCAGGTTTGCCGCGCGGTTATAGCCGATACGCAACTGCCGCTGCAAAGACGAAATGGAGGTTTTTTTGCTTTCCAAAACATAGGCGACTGCCTGATCGAATAATTCGTCGCTGTCTGCATTCGGATTAACGATATTGGCAGTTTCCAGCGCGGCTTCGCCGCTGAGCAGACCTTCAATATAGTCGGCTGGGGCTTGCGATTTGACGTAGTTGACGACTTGATGCACTTCGCCGTCTGAAACAAACGTGCCTTGCAGGCGGGTCGGTTCGGCACTGCCCGGTTGCAGGAACAGCGAATCGCCATATTTGAGCAGTTCGTCCGCGCCCATTTGGTCGAGGATGGTACGGCTGTCGATTTTGCTTTGCACGGTAAACGCCATACGCGTCGGGATGTTGGCTTTAATCAGACCGGTTACGACATCGACGCTTGGGCGTTGGGTGGCGACAATCATGTGTATGCCGGCGGCGCGCGCTTTTTGGGCGAGGCGGGCGATTTGCTGCTCGACAGCTTTGCGTTCGGTCATCATCAGGTCGGCAAGTTCGTCGATAACGACCACGATCATCGGCAGTTTTTCCAGTGGCTCAGGTTCGTCGAGGTTCAGGCTGAACGGATTGAGCAGCGGCTTGCCTGCCGCTTTGGCTTGTTCGACTTTTTGGTTGAAGCCTTCCAGATTGCGTACACCGGCGTGGGAGAGCAGGCGGTAGCGTTTTTCCATTTCGGCGACGCACCAGTTCAACGCCTGCCCTGCTTCGCGCATATCGGTAACGACGGGACAGAGTAGGTGCGGAATGCCGTCGTAAATGCTCAACTCGAGCATTTTCGGGTCTATCATAATGAAGCGGACTTCTTCGGGCGTAGCTTTGAAAAGCATAGACATAATCATGCCGTTCACGCCGACGGATTTGCCCGAACCGGTCATGCCGGCGACCAAAAGGTGCGGCATTTTCGCCAAGTCGCCGACGACGGGCGTACCGGCGATGTCTTTGCCCAGCGCGACGGTCAGCTTGGATTTGGCTTCGGCAAACACGGGCGAGGACAAGATTTCGCTCAACATCACGTCTTGGCGTTTGTCGTTGGGCAACTCGATGCCCATCGTGTTTTTGCCCGCAATGGTTTCGACGATACGCACGGATTGCAGCGACATAGAGCGTGCCAAATCTTTCGACAGGGCAACAATTTGGCTGCCTTTGACACCTTGCGCGGGTTCGATTTCGTAGCGCGTGATGACGGGGCCGGATGTCGCGGATACGACTTGTACGCCGATGCCGAATTCTGCCAGTTTGGATTCGATTAGTTCGGCAGTGCGCTCCAATTCGGCGGGATTGATGCTGACCGGCTCGCTGTCGGGAATCCGCAATAGGTTCAATGTAGGCTTGTGGTATTCGCCGTTCTGCTGTACTTCATTGTCTTCAAACAGCGAAGGTTGGATTTTAGGCGGCGGCGCAACGGAAACCGCGACGGATTTGCGGTTGCTGCTGCTGCCTTCGGGCAAGGCAACGGGTTTGGCAGTGATGTTTTTGGCTTCTTTCACCATGCGCCGTGTATTTTGGGTATCGACACCGTCTGTTTTGGTATTCGGCCGGCGTTTTCTCAAAGCCATGACCTTGCCGGATAAGGCACTCAGGCGGTTTTGAACCGCCCTGCCCGCACCGTTCAAAAATTCCAGCCATGAAATCTGCACCAGCAGGGACAACGACAACAGCAGAACAACCAGGATAATCAGCAGGCTGCCCGATTTCCCCAACAGCCACGCAAACACTGCGCCGACACGTATGCCGACCATACCGCCTGCTCCGACAGGCAGGGAGTCGGCATATTTTCCGCCCAGCACAAAATACTCCAAGACGGGGCTGAAGACCGTCAGGACAAACAGCGCGGCGGCAGCGATTTTGTGGTTGTATGCCTCGTTTTCCGTCTGTTTTGCGTGCAGACGGAAATTTTTATACAGCACGACGCAGGCAGCCGCTATCCACCACCAGAACGACCAGCCGAAAAGATAATAGCCGACATCGGCAACATACGCGCCGAACAGTCCGCCCCAATTGGCGGCATCTTCCACAACCGGTGAACTGTGCGACCAAGACGGATCGCCCATATCGAAACTGATCAGGGAAATCGCCAAATACAGGGTTGCCGCCAAACCCATCAGCCACAGCGCGTCGGCAATCAGGTTGACGACATGTTCGGGACGCGCCTTTTTGGCTTCAGTTTTCTGCAGCTCTTTGACCGCCTTGAGCCGCTCGGAAACTTTATTGCCCCGCGCGCCGTTGTCGGCTTTCTTGTTGCGTGCGGACGTTGGGGACGGGCTTCCCGCCCTGCCTTTTGCTGTTTTTTTATGGGATTTTTCTGTCATGCCGTATTACCGGAAAATGCCGTCTGAAATAAGGGTTCGGGACGGCTTGCGGATTGAATATGGAAAGTGTCGGATTATACTCCATTTCTCCCGCTTTCATCCTGCAACAGACAGACGTTGCCTTTCAGACGGCATATCTTTGCCCGACGTATGTATTTTTACGCAGCCCCTCGGCAAACCAGTATAATCCGTGCCGTTTGAACCGATTGAAAGAAGATGGTATGAACCAACTGAAACTTGCCGTTTCCGGCGCGCAGATTTTATTTGTGGCATTCGGCGCAATGGTGCTGGTTCCCCTGCTGACCGGTCTGAATCCGGCTCTTGCGCTTTTGGGCGCAGGCTTGGGAACGCTGCTGTTCCAAATCACAACCAAACGCAAAGTACCGATTTTTCTCGGTTCTTCGTTTGCCTTTATCGCGCCGATTATCTACTCCGTCGGCGAATGGGGGCTGCCTTCCACCATGTTCGGGCTGTTTGCCGCCGGCTTTATGTATTTTGTGTTTGCCGCGCTGATCCGTTGGCGCGGACTGGCGGCGGTACACAAACTGCTGCCGCCGGTCGTCACCGGCCCTGTCATCATGGTCATCGGTCTGTCTGTTGCCGTGGCGGCAAGCAGCATGGCAATGGGTCAGGCTGACGGCAAACAGGTCATCGACTATACCGATTCGCTGATTCTTTCCGGCTTTACCTTTGCCGTTACCGCCATCGTATCGGTTTTCGGCAGCAGGATGATGAAGCTGATTCCCATCTTGATCGGTGTCGCTTCGGGTTATGTTTTGGCACTGCTGATGGGACTGGTGGACACGACAAGCATTGCACACGCGCCCTGGTTCGCCGTTCCCCATTTTGAAACGCCTCAGGTCAACTGGCAGGCGGCACTGTTTATGCTGCCCGTTGCCGTCGCCCCCGCCATCGAACACATCGGCGGCATCATGGCAATCGGCAATGTAACGGGAAAAGACTACACAAAAGACCCGGGCTTGGACAAAACCCTTGCGGGCGACGGCTTGGGCGTGTGCGTTGCGGGTCTGATCGGCGGCCCGCCGGTTACAACCTACGGCGAAGTAACGGGTGCGGTGATGATTACCAAAAACAGCAACCCCGTCATCATGACTTGGGCGGCGGTTTTTGCCGTCTGCATGGCGTTTTTCGGCAAATTCAATGCGTTTTTGGCTTCCATTCCGATGCCCGTGATGGGCGGCATTATGCTGCTGCTGTTCGGCACGATTGCTTCTTTAGGCATCAAAACCCTGATTGATGCCAAAGTCGATTTGATGCTGCCGAAAAACCTGGTCATCGTCAGCTCGGTACTGACCACGGGCATCGGCGGTATGACACTCAAATTGGGCAGCTTCAGCTTTGTCGGCGTGGGCTTGTGCGCCGTACTCGCCATTGTGTTGAACAGCCTGCTGCCCGATCCGAAAGAATCCTGACCGTCGATATGGAAATGCCGTCCGAACATCCTTCAGACGGCATTTTTTATTTCAGGTGTTGGATTAAGGAGCGAACAGCCCCGCCGTAATAAGAAGATGACGTGCAATACACTGTTTCCAAGCCGCATTGTCCCTGTGCGCCGTATTTTTTTATGCACTGGTTGAGTGCGACCTGATGAACGCTCGTAAAACGCGGAGAAGTAATCACGACGGCGTTTTCAACGCGCATCGCGCCCAAGGCTTTCGGGTATGCCAGCGAGACACAGGTATTGTTCAGCGACACGACCGACCGGCATCCGGTCGGCTCGTCTTCGGCAATGCCCGCAAGCGTGTCCTGACCTTTGCAAAAGGCTTCCAACTCGGCAAACGCTTCGCTTTTCGCCGAATCTTCTTTTGTGGTTTTAACCTGCAAAACATCGTTTGCATCCTGCGGATTCTGCCAAACGGCGAGATAGCCGTAAGTATCGGCAGCCTGTGCCGCCGCAGTCATCAGGCATAGTGCCGATACTGCCAGTATCTTTTTCATCATGATAAATTCCCGACGGTTCCTCCAAATTCTGTTGCATTATAAACAAAAAACAAGATAAGTCCCGCCTTATCGGCCTATCCCTCCCTGCAGATTTCACTGCCGGGTTGTAGCAAACCGGTTTCGGCAGCGCAAATCCTCATATTGCCGCCTTAGCGGCAAGCCGTTGTTTTCAGACGGCATTGCGGGCAACCTTTGCGGCGGGCGAAAAACCTTGTCCTATAATTTATCCCGCTTCAAAATCAGCATACGGTCGGAAATGCAAAAAATATCTTTCAATTTGTTGAAACCTACAAACTCCCTGAAAATAGGGAAATACCGCCCCGGTTTGAACGGCGCGCCGCATATTCCGATGCCTTCCCTCCGATACCTTCCGGCAAGCGCAGAAATGCCCGGCAACAATATCCATCCGGCAAAATCCGAAACAACACACCCGGTGGCAGGCAGAGTCAAACCGCCCCGCAAAGCATCCGCCATCAGAAAAACAAACCGCCTCCGAGGGCTTCATCCTAAAGGGCGTATTGTTCGATAATGGTTTGGGTTATAATCCCCTATCGATTCTCCACGTCCGTGAGACACTTCAGCTATGGAAACCCCGACCAACACCCCGCAACGCTCCCTGCGTCAAAACAGTATCTACCTGCTGCCCAATTCCTTTACCATCGCCGCGCTGTTTTCCGCGTTTTACGCCATTACCCAATCCATGCACGGACGTTATGAAACCGCCGCCATCGCGGTATTCATCTCTATGCTGCTGGACGGTATGGACGGGCGCGTGGCGCGGCTGACCAACAGCCAAAGCGCGTTCGGGGAGCAGCTCGACAGCCTTGCCGACATGGTCAGCTTCGGCGTTGCCCCCGCGCTTATTGCCTACAAATGGCAGCTTTGGCAGTTCGGCAAAATCGGTTATTCCGTCGCCTTCATCTACTGCGCCTGCGCCGCCCTACGCCTCGCGCTGTTCAACACGCTCATCGGCAAGGTGGACAAACGCTGGTTTATCGGCGTACCCAGTCCGACTGCCGCCGCGCTGATTGTCGGGCTGATTTGGGTCAACCACAGCGTCGAAAAATTCCCCGCCGTCCACTGGTGGGCATTAGGCATCACACTGTTTGCCGGCCTGTCGATGATTGTCCAAATCCCTTTTTGGAGTTTTAAAGAAATCAACATCCGCAGACAAGTCCCCTTTGTCGGAATGCTGCTTGCCGTCTTACTGCTGCTTCTGGTCACTTGGGAACCGTCGCTCGTCCTTTTCCTGTTCTTTCTCGGATACAGCCTGTCCGGCTACATTATGGCGGCACGCCGATTTTGGAAAAAATACAGAAAGGCGGATTAAATGTGGCATTGGGACATTATCTTAATCCTGCTTGCCGTAGGCAGTGCGGCAGGTTTTATTGCCGGCCTGTTCGGTGTAGGCGGCGGTACGCTGATTGTCCCTGTCGTTTTATGGGTGCTTGATTTGCAGGGTTTGGCACAACATCCTTACGCGCAACACCTCGCCGTCGGCACATCCTTCGCCGTCATGGTCTTCACCGCCTTTTCCAGTATGTTGGGGCAGCACAAAAAACAGACGGTCGACTGGAAAACCATATTTGCGATGATGCCGGGTATGATATTCGGCGTATTCGCTGGCGCACTCTCCGCAAAATATATCCCCGCGTTCGGGCTTCAAATTTTCTTCATCCTGTTTTTAACCGCCGTCGCATTCAAAACACTGCATACCGGTCGTCAGACGGCATCCCGCCCGCTGCCCGGGCTGCCCGGACTGACTGCGGTTTCCACACTGTTCGGCGCAATGTCGAGCTGGGTCGGCATAGGCGGCGGTTCACTTTCCGTCCCCTTCTTAATCCACTGCGGCTTCCCCGCCCATAAAGCCATCGGCACATCATCCGGCCTTGCCTGGCCGATTGCACTCTCCGGCGCAATATCGTATCTGGTCAACGGTCTGAATATTGCAGGATTGCCCGAAGGGTCGCTGGGCTTCCTTTACCTGCCCGCCGTCGCCGTCCTCAGCGCGGCAACTATTGCCTTTGCCCCGCTCGGTGTCAAAACCGCCCACAAACTTTCTTCTGCCAAACTCAAAGAATCCTTCGGCATTATGTTGCTTTTGATTGCCGGAAAAATGCTGTACAACCTGCTTTAAAAACCTTCTTACCGTTTGCACAAGCAATTAGTCAGGACAAAGCTGCCCTACCTCCCGTTCCGACAAGGGGATAGGCAGTCTGAGCGTGCGCCCGACTTATTGCCTTTCACCACCCAATCGACACCTACCTGCGGATTCCATTGCCTTTTTCCAAACTGCCGATTTCCCTGCCTTCACGCCCGAAGGCATCGGCGCATCGCCTGCCGTGCCGACTCCATGCGATGCGACTGCCTCCCAAACGGTATTTCCGCCATAATGACCGGCATACAAGCCGCAACCTTTGCAATCATATAAGTTATTAAATTTTTTAGGATGTATTTTGACAATCTATTTCAACTATTTACAAGAGAAAAGACAATTATTTTTTCGGTTGGGAAGAGACCTATCCTATTGAATATATTGAAACCAGGTACGCTTGTCAACACTATATTAAAACACAGCCAATATTTTTTGGCGCATTTTATGCATCAAATTTCGTTAACAAACCATTTCTGCAAAGACCTCAGGCAAATAAAAAACAACCGTCCCGATTTTTGCAGAATATACGGAAAACAAAACAAATGCCGTCTGAAACCACATTCTGATAATCGGCAGGGTTTCAGACGGCATCTGATAATTTCAATTACTCGGCTGCGGCAATGACGGCAACAGTAATTTTAGCAACGGCATCAGTGTGTAAAGCCACTTCCACTTCGTACTCTCCAACGGCTTTCAGAGGACCGTTCGGCAGACGTACATTTGCTTTCACGGCTTCGATGCCGGCAGCAACGATTGCAGCAGCAATGTCGGCATTGGTAACGGAACCGAACAGGCGGCCGTCCACACCGGCTTTCTGTGCAACGGTAACGGTTTGACCGTCCAGTTTTTCCTGACGGGCTCGGGCATCTGCCAAAATTTCGGCCTGTTTGGCTTCCAATTCGGCGCGGCGTGCTTCAAACTCTTTCATGTTTGCTTCAGTAGCACGTTTTGCCTTACCAGCAGGAATCAAGAAGTTGCGGGCATAACCGTTTTTTACGGTAACGATGTCGCCCAAATTACCCAAACCGCCGATTTTTTCTAACAGAATAATTTGCATGATTTAAACTCCAAAATTATTTGTGTTGGTCGGTATAAGGCAGGAGTGCCAAGAAGCGCGCGCGTTTTACGGCAACAGCCAATTGGCGTTGGTAGAATGCCTTCGTTCCTGTGATGCGGGCAGGAATGATTTTACCGTTTTCAGAGATAAAGTCTTTCAGCAAATCAACTTGTTTGTAATCGACTTCTTGGATTTTTTCAGCCGTGAAACGGCAGAATTTTCTACGTTTGAATGATTGACGAGCCATTGTCGTTTAACCTTTATATTCTTTAATATTTTGTATCCTGAGCATCGGCATCAGGGAACGTCTGCTTTTTTGAGCTAAAAAACCTTCGACGTGAACATATACACCTTGCCGATACTGCCACTCTTCCGCCTGCCTACCCAAAATCCGCGCGGGGATTTCCAATTGGACAAGGCATTGCTGCCCATTTTCCTCCTGCCACGATTCGTGCTTTAAAATAATATCTAAAACAGGGATTCCGGCAGGCGTATATCGAATAGGGAAAGCCTTTTCAATCAGCGCGGCAAGCGAAACAAGATTAGTGAATCCCAATTATTGGGCAGCCGCTTCTTCAGCCGCGCCGACCAACAGGTTCTTAGCCTTTTCGCCGCCCAGCATAGGGGAGGCTTCGGTAACGGCGTGTTTGGTTTTGATGGTCAGATGACGCAATACCGCATCATTGAAACGGAACGCGGTTTCCAACTCCCCAACAACTTCGGGAGTGGTTTCGATGTTCATCAAAACATAATGTGCTTTATGGATTTTGTTAATCGGGTAAGCCAGTTGGCGGCGGCCCCAATCTTCCAAACGGTGAATCTTACCGTTTGCCTCGGTAATCATGGTTTTGTAACGTTCAACCATAGCGGGCACTTGCTCGCTTTGATCAGGATGAACGATAAACACGATCTCGTAATGACGCATGTTATCTCCTTATGGATGGTAAAAACAGCCTTCTGCCATGCGAAAGCAGAAGGCAAGGTTCAAATAGCAGGCATTATATTGGGGTTTGCCGACGGAATCAAGGATTTGGTACGAAAAACTTGCATTCCGCCGAAAATTTCGGTTTCAGACGGCATTCAAATGTTTTGGCTGCCCAGCCAACGTTCCGCGTCCAAAGCCGCCTGACAGCCGGAGGCCGCGCTGGTAATTGCCTGACGGTAGGTATGGTCTTTTACGTCGCCCGCCGCCCATACGCCTTCGATATTGGTTGCACCGACATTGTCCGCCGTGCCGCCTTTTGTTTTCAGGTAGCCGGCTTCGTCCATTTCCAACTGCCCTTTGAAAATATCGGTATTCGGCTTGTGCCCGATGGCGATAAAGATGCCGCTGACGGCAATTTGTTGATCAGAACCGTCGTTGTTTTTTAATAATGCGCCATTTACGCCCCGATCGTCGCCCAGTACTTCTTGCAGGTTGCTTTCCAGCTTGAGGATGATTTTGCCCTCTTCCACGCGTTTCATCAGTTTGTCAATCATGATTTTTTCAGCACGGAACTCGCTGCGGCGGTGAATCAGCGTAACGGTTTTGGCGATATTGGCAAGGTAGAGTGCCTCCTCAACTGCCGTATTGCCGCCGCCGACTACGGCAACATCTTGGTTTTTGTAGAAGAAACCGTCGCAGGTGGCGCAGGCGGAAACGCCTTTCCCTGCAAACGCTTCCTCACTCGGCAAACCAAGGTATTTGGCGGACGCGCCGGTGGCGACAATCAGGGCATCGCAAGTGTACTCGCCCATATCGCCTTTGAGTGCGAACGGGCGTTTTTGCAGATCGACGGCGTTGATTTGGTCAAAAATGATTTCCGTTCCGAAACGTTCGGCGTGGGCGAGAAACCGCGCCATCAATTCCGGCCCTTGCACGCCGTCGGCATCGGCAGGCCAGTTGTCCACTTCAGTCGTTGTCATCAGTTGCCCGCCTTGCGCGATACCTGTAATAATGACGGGGTTTAAATTGGCACGTGCGGCATAGACGGCGGCGGTGTATCCGGCGGGGCCGGAACCCAAAATAATCAGTTTGCGGTGTTGGGACATTGTTTTTCCTTTGCTGTGTCAAGTTTTCGGATTCTACCCGAATTATCGGCGCGTTTGAGAAATTTTGACCATACCGGCGTTCAGACGGCATCCCGCAGCCTTGACTGCCGTCTGAACATCAAAACGGGAATCAAACTTATGCAACAAAAAATCCGTTTCCAAATCGAGGGGATGACCTGTCAGGCATGTGCTTCGCGCATTGAAAAAGTGTTGAACAAAAAAGATTTTGTCGAATCGGCGGGAGTGAACTTTGCCAGTGAGGAAGCGCAGGTTACGTTTGACGGCAGCAAAACCTCGGTTGCCGACATTGCCAAAATCATTGAGAAAACCGGTTACGGCGCGAAGGAAAAAACGGAAGATACATTGCCGCAACCTGAAGCAGAACACCATATCGGCTGGCGGTTGTGGCTTTTGCTGACCATCAATATCCCGTTCCTTATCGGTATGGTAGGGATGATGCTAAAAGGGCTGAATTGGACACGGCACGATTGGATGATTCCGCCTGTATGGCAGTTTGTACTGGCAAGCATAGTGCAACTTTGGCTGGCAATCCCGTTTTACAAAAGCGCGTGGGCAAGCATTAAAGGCGGGCTGGCGAATATGGACGTACTCGTTACCATCGGCACGGTGTCGATTTACCTGTATTCCGTTTATATGCTGTTTTTCAGTTCGCATGCGGCGCACGGTATGGCGCATGTGTATTTTGAAGCGGGCGTGATGGTGATCGGTTTTGTGTCGCTGGGTAAGTTTTTGGAACACCGCACCAAAAAATCCAGCCTGAACAGCTTGGGCTTACTGCTAAAACTCACGCCGACCCAAGTCAACGTGCAACGCAACGGCGAATGGAAACAACTGCCCATCGACCAAGTGCAAATCGGCGACCTTATCCGCACCAACCACGGCGAACGCATCGCTGCCGACGGCATTATCGAAAGCGGCAGCGGTTGGGCGGACGAAAGCCACCTTACCGGCGAATCCAATCCCGAAGAGAAAAAGGCGGGCGGCAAAGTGTTGGCGGGCGCGCTGATGACCGAAGGCAGCGTGGTGTACCGCGCCGCGCAGCTCGGCAGCCAAACCCTGCTCGGCGACATGATGAACGCGCTCTCTGAAGCACAAGGCAGTAAAGCACCGATTGCGCGCGTGGCCGATAAAGCGGCGGCGGTATTTGTGCCAACTGTCGTGGGCATCGCGCTTCTGACTTTTATCGTTACTTGGCTGATTAAGGGCGATTGGACGGTCGCACTGATGCACGCCGTTGCCGTTTTGGTGATTGCCTGCCCGTGCGCGCTCGGTCTGGCGACCCCTGCCGCGATTATGGTCGGCATGGGCAAAGCGGTGAAACACGGCATTTGGTTTAAAGACGCGGCGGCAATGGAGGAAGCAGCCCACGTCGATGCCGTCGTATTGGACAAAACCGGTACGCTGACCGAAGGCAGGCCGCAGGTTGCCGCCGTTTATTACGTTCCCGACAGCGGCTTTGACGAAGACGCTTTGTACCGCATCGCCGCCGCCGTCGAGCAAAACGCCGCCCACCCGCTCGCCCGCGCCATCGTCTCCGCCGCACAAGCGCGCGGTTTGGAGATTCCCGCTGCACAAAATGCGCAAACCGTTGTCGGAGCAGGCATTACCGCCGAAGTGGAAGGCGTGGGTTTGGTAAAATCAGGCAAAGCCGAATTTGCCGAACTGACCTTGCCGAAGTTTTCAGACGGCGTTTGGGAAATCGCCAGTGCGGTTACCGTATCTGTAAACGGCAAACCGATCGGCGCATTCGCACTCTCCGACGCGTTGAAAGCCGATACCGCCGAAGCCATAGGCCGTCTGAAAAAACACAATATCGATGTCTATATTATGAGCGGCGATAACCAAAGTACGGTCGAATACGTCGCCAAACAACTGGGCATCGCACACGCCTTCGGTAATATGAGTCCGTGCGACAAAGCCGCCGAAGTGCAGAAACTCAAAGCCGCCGGCAAAACCGTGGCGATGGTCGGCGACGGCATCAACGACGCGCCCGCGCTTGCCGCCGCCAACGTCAGCTTCGCCATGAAAGGCGGTGCGGACGTTGCCGAACACACCGCCTCCGCCACGCTGATGCAGCATTCGGTCAATCAGCTCGCCGATGCCCTGCTGATATCGCAGGCAACGTTGGAAAACATCAAGCAAAACCTATTTTTCGCCTTCTTCTACAATATATTGGGCATTCCGCTCGCCGCGCTCGGCTTTTTAAATCCCGTCATAGCAGGCGCGGCAATGGCGGCAAGCTCGGTTTCGGTATTGGGCAATGCCCTGCGCCTGAAATGGGTAAAAATCGATTGACCGCATATAACCGCCCGACAGCTTTTCCGAACGGATAAGGCTGCCGCTGCCGATATGCCGTCTGAAGCCGTTTTTCAAATGATTGATATGAATACAGAAAACCGTTCTCCGGAACAATTCGACATCCCGCTCTTCCTCAAAAACCTGCCCAAGCTGCCGGGCGTGTACCGTTTTTTTGACGAAGGCGGCAACGTCTTATACGTCGGCAAAGCGGTCAACCTCAAGCGGCGCGTGTCCGGCTATTTCCAAAAAAACGACCATTCGCCGCGCATCGCGTTGATGGTGAAACAGGTTCGCCACATCGAAACCACCATCACGCGTTCCGAAGCCGAAGCCCTGATTCTCGAAAACAACTTCATCAAAGCCTTGTCGCCGAAATACAATATCCTTTTTTGCGACGACAAAAGCTATCCTTATTTGATGCTCAGCGGCCATCAATATCCGCAAATGGCGTATTACCGCGGCACGCTGAAAAATCCCAACCAATACTTCGGCCCGTATCCGAACAGCAACGCCGTGCGCGACAGCATTCAAGTGTTGCAAAAAGTCTTCATGCTGCGTACCTGCGAAGACAGCGTGTTCGAACACCGCGACCGCCCTTGCCTACTGTACCAAATCAAACGCTGCACCGCGCCCTGCGTCGGACACATCAGCGAAGAAGACTACTGCGACAGCGTGCGTCAAGCCGCCACTTTCCTCAACGGCAAAACCGACGAACTGACCCGCACCCTGCAACACAAAATGCAGACCGCCGCCGCGAATCTGCAATTTGAAGAAGCCGCCCGTTATCGCGACCAAATCCAAGCACTCGGCATTATACAGAGCAACCAGTTCATCGACAGCAAAAACCCGAACAACCCCAACGATATCGACCTGCTCGCGCTCGCCGTTTCAGACGGCCTTGTCTGCGTACACTGGGTCAGCATCCGCGGCGGACGGCACGTCGGCGACAAAAGCTTCTTTCCCGACACCAAAAACGACCCCGAACCAAACGGTCAAGATTACGCCGAAGCCTTCGTCGCCCAACACTATCTGGGCAAAAGCAAACCCGACATCATCATCAGCAACTTTCCCGTTCCCGATGCGTTGAAAGAGGCTTTGGAAGGAGAACACGGCAAGCAGATGCAGTTCGTTACCAAAACCATAGGCGAACGCAAAGTTTGGTTGAAAATGGCGGAACAAAACGCACAAATGGCGATTACCCAACGCCACCTGCAACAAAGCAACCAACAACACCGCATCGACGAACTTGCCAAAATCCTCGGCATGAATTCAGACGGAATCAACCGCCTTGAATGTTTCGATATCAGCCACACGCAAGGCGAAGCCACCATCGCCTCCTGCGTCGTGTACGACGAACAAAACATCCAACCCTCGCAATACCGCCGCTACAACATCACCACCGCCAAACCCGGCGACGACTACGCCGCCATGCGCGAAGTGTTGACGCGCCGTTATGGCAAAATACAGGAAGCCGAAGCCAACGGCGAAAGCGTCAAATGGCCGGATGTCGTGTTGATTGACGGCGGTAAAGGGCAAATCGGCATAGCCGTATCCGTATGGGAAGAACTCGGGCTGCACATCCCTTTAGTCGGTATTGCCAAAGGCCCCGAACGCAAAGCCGGCATGGAAGAACTCATACTGCCTTTTACCGGCGAACTCTTCCGCCTGCCTCCTAATAGCCCGGCCTTGCATTTATTGCAAACCGTACGCGATGAATCACACCGCTTTGCCATCACAGGCCACCGTAAAAAACGCGACAAAGCACGCGTTACCTCGTCTCTCGGCGACATTCCCGGTGTAGGCAGCAAACGCCGCCAAGCCCTGCTTACCCGCTTCGGCGGACTGCGCGGCGTGATTGCCGCCAGCCGCGAGGACTTGGAAAAAGTGGAAGGCATCAGCAAGGCATTGGCGGAAACCATTTATAATCATCTGCATTAGTATGCCGCCAAAGCAAAAACCGCCTGTAAAAATATGATACAGCAGGCCGGCATACCGATATAAACCTAACTTCATGACGAATAACGATGATTCGACAAAACGGAAAACGATCTGATATGAACAATCCCGACTTACCCTATCGGCAGGCCTTGGAACGCCTGTCTCAAAAACAATATTATAACTTTACCGAAGTCCGCCGACTGCTGACAGAAGCGGCCTCGGCAGATCATCCCGCCGCCACATTCGAGTTGGCAAAACACCTGATGAACGCGGACAGCCCGCACCAAGACCGCGAACAAGGTATGGAAATGCTCCGCATCGCCGCCGAACAGGGGCATCCCTATGCGCGTTACAATTTGGCATATATCCAAGAATTGGAAGGCGCGCCCCCGGAAACCCTGATACCGCTTTACAGGCCTCTGGCAGAAGCAGGCCTGCCCGAAGCGCAAGTCCGCCTGATGTACCTTCTGTACGCGTCCCGACATTTTGAAGAAGCCCTGGAATGGGCAAAACAAGCGCAAAAAACAACAATCCCCACGGGCAATACCTGCTCGCCCAATACTGCCGGCACGGCACGCCGCCGGATTTTGAAACGGCGCACCTGCTCTACCGCAAAGCGGCGGCACAAGGCTTGCCGGAAGCACATTGGCAACTCGGGCTGCAATACCGTTTCGGACAAGGGACGAAAGCCGACACGGCACAGGCCGTCAATCATTTGCGCGCCGCCGCGCAACAAGGATACATTCCCGCCTACACCCCGCTTGCCGAACTCATCCTACCTACGGCTCCCGATGAAGCCGTTTACCGGTTCCAACAGGCGGCACAGGAAAATGACCCCGATGCCCATGCCGCACTGGCCGACATCTACCTGCAAGGCAAGTATCTGGAAAGAAACCACAAACTTGCCCTGCATCATGCCGAAGCAGCCGCCGCCGAACGCCATCCCGAAGGTTTGCGGATACCGGGCGACATCTGCCGCTACGGTTTGGGCATAGCCCTCGATACGGAAAAAGCCCGGCATTATTACCGGCAGGCAGCCGAAGCCGGCAGCCTTACCGCCTATCAGAAACTCATATCCGACAGCGCGTTAAACCATCCCGAGCAATATGACGGCATCAAAGATTCCGCCATTAGGCGGCAAAGGGCAGAACAGCTTTATCAAAAAGCCCAAGCCCTGCATTACGGATTACAATGCGCGCCCGAATACGCAGCCGCGCTCAAACTCTACACAGAAGCAGCAGAACTCGGACACAGCAAAGCCCAAACCAATCTGGGCAGTATGTACTACTTCGGACAGGGCATAGCCGCCGACTACTGCAAAGCCCGCAAATGGTTTGAACAAGCCGCCGCGCAAAAAGACAGTATGGCGTTCTACAACCTCGCCTGCATCCATTACAGCGGACACGGTGCCAGGCGGACAAAGAAAAAGCCTGCCGCTACCTGCAAGAAGCCATAAACAACGGATACGGGCAAAAAAGCGTCCTGCAAGAACTGCTGCAACAGTGGCAAAATGCCGTCTGAACAGAGTTACACCTACCCTGCCGAAACGAAACAGGTATAATCGCCCCTTTCCCTTCCCGCCGTCCGAACAGGCCTTTCACATTCAGACGGCATCCTGATTGCACAAGCGCACAGAAGCATTATGACAGACACCGCCGAAAACCAAACACCAAACGACCGTCAAGCCGGACACCCCCGCAGCATCCGCAGTTTCGTCCTCCGCCAAAGCCACATGACCGCCGCACAGCAACGCGCCATCGATACCTTATGGGACAGCTTCGGCATCGACTACCAAGCAACACCGGCCGATCTTGATGCCCGTTTCGGAAGCAGCCGACCTAAAATCCTCGAAATAGGCTTCGGTATGGGAATGGCAAGCGCAGAAATCGCCCGCCGCCTGCCCGAAACCGACTTTCTCGCCATCGACGTACACGGCCCCGGCGTAGGCAACCTGCTCAAACTCATCAACGAAAACCATTTGGAAAACATCCGCGTGATGCGGCACGATGCCGTAGAAGTTGTCAAAAATATGCTGCAAGACGGCTCGCTCGACGGCATCCACATATTCTTCCCCGACCCGTGGCACAAAAAACGCCACCACAAACGCCGTCTGATACAAGCCCCCTTCATCGCCAAACTACTGCCCAAACTCAAAACCGGCGGCTATATCCACCTGGCGACAGACTGGGAAGAATATGCACAGCAGATGCTTGAAGTCCTCAGCAGCTTCGACAGCCTGCAAAATACGGCGGCAGACTACGCCCCCACTCCGGACTACCGCCCCGAAACCAAATTCGAAGCGCGCGGCAAACGCCTCGGACACGGCGTTTGGGACTTGGTATTCAAACGGATCGGATAACAGACCGCCGGATAAAAAAATGCCGTCTGAAGCATGTTTGCTTACAGACGGCATTCTTTCAAGATAAAGCAGCGGGCGATGTTTCAATACAAGTTTTGAAACAATGGTTTGAACGGCAAAAACGCGTGTATACCGCACGCATCCTTGTAGGTTTTAACCTGCACATCGGTTTTAAAGTTTATTCCGCCCGCAGATAGTGGCACGCGGTTGGCGGAGATGCAGGCTACGGCTTGCTAATTATTCATCGTTACCAAAAGAAGACTTAGGTGTACATTCAGGCATAGTTAACAAAACAACTAAACTTCTATTTACTGGAAAATAAAATGACATATTTAAAAGTAATAGCAATTAGTATAGTTTTATACATTTTATTATTGCAAATTAATCTTAAAATGTTAGAAAAAAGGATTGATTTCTTAGTAGAAAATATAGATAAATATTACCAGCAATATGGATCTTACCCAAATAATTTTGATTTTATATCAACTAAAACTGATTTTACCACTGAATCATATTGTGATTTTTGGGATAAAAATATTGCAGGATATGGTAATTGTTACTTCGTAAAGAATGATAAAGACTATACTATTTTAGTCATGGGTTTCTCATCGAAAATACTATTTTCATCTCACAATAAAATAAAAGAATTCAATTCAAATAAATATGATTAAATACAACAAGCAAGCCGTAGCCCGCATAAAATCTTTAGTTTTCCGTAGATCGGATTCTCGAATCCGACATTTTGGTAATTGCTGCAATGGATTGCAACGATGGAAATGTTAAAGGCTTTGTCGGATACAAGTATCCGAGCTACGCTTGCTGGTGATATTTGAATCGGATTCAAATATCTTTGTTGCGGCTATTAATATTTTTCCGGATAAAGGTAGCCATGCCTCATGGTTATCCAAATAAAGCAGGACTTATAGAAAAATAAATTCACTTTAATTTCATTGCTCTAATGGTTTTCAGACCGGGAAGTTTGACTTAAGCACTTAATATAGATATCATTTAATAAAAAATAAAATATTTACATACACACTGCAACCTTTTTTCTACTCCTTAATAGAAAGGATCTTACAATGCCTCGTTTCCCCCGCACTTTACCCCGCCTGACCGCTGTCCTGCTGTTGGCCTGTACCGCTTTCTCCGCCGCCGCACACGGCAATCACACCCATTGGGGCTATACCGGACACGACTCTCCCGAAAGCTGGGGCAATCTGTCAGAAGAATTCCGTTTGTGCTCCACCGGCAAAAACCAATCTCCGGTAAACATTACCGAAACCGTTTCCGGCAAACTGCCCGCCATCAAAGTCAATTACAAACCGAGTATGGTTGACGTGGAAAACAACGGCCACACCATTCAGGTCAATTATCCCGAAGGCGGCAATACCCTGACCGTGAACGGCCGCACCTATACCCTGAAACAGTTCCACTTCCACGTGCCGAGCGAAAACCAAATCAAAGGCCGCACTTTCCCGATGGAAGCTCACTTCGTCCACTTAGACGAAAACAAACAGCCTTTAGTATTAGCCGTGCTGTATGAAGCCGGCAAAACCAACGGCCGCCTGTCTTCCATCTGGAACGTCATGCCGATGACCGCAGGAAAAGTGAAACTCAACCAACCGTTCGACGCATCCACCCTACTGCCGAAACGGTTGAAATACTACCGCTTTGCCGGTTCGCTGACCACGCCGCCGTGCACAGAGGGCGTATCATGGTTGGTGTTGAAAACTTATGACCACATCGACCAAGCGCAAGCGGAAAAATTCACCCGCGCCGTCGGTTCGGAAAACAACCGCCCCGTACAGCCTCTGAATGCACGTGTAGTTATTGAATAAGTAGTAAAGTTGTAAACGGAAAAGGCCGTCTGAAAATTCAGACGGCCTTGTTGTTTATGTATAGCTAGGATGTGTGATGCAAGCTGCGTACATGATTTCAAGGATTCCTGATAACACAATGAGCGCGCGCCAGTGGCGCACACGCTATGTATTCAGGCTGCGATTACTATTTCAAAATCACTCCGCCCCAAACAACAAATTCTCTTTAATATTCCTAATCCTATCCCTCAACACAGCAGCTTCTTCAAACTGTAAATCCCTAGCCGCCTGCTGCATGGCTTTTTCCAGTTTGGCGATTTCTTTAATCGCGTCTTCTTCGTTGTGGATTTCGCCGACTTTGACCTTGTTTTTGCCTTGTCTACGGCCTTTGCCACTGTCTTCTTCGTGGTACACGCCGTCGATGATGTCTTTGACCTGTTTTTTAATCTGCTGCGGCACGATACCGTGTTCTTCGTTGAATTTAATCTGTTTTTCGCGGCGGCGTTCGGTTTCGTCGACGGCGGCTTTCATGGAGTCGGTAATTTTGTCGGCGTACAGGATGGCGACGCCGTTCACGTTGCGCGCGGCGCGGCCTATGGTTTGAATCAGGCTGCGGTGGGAGCGCAGGAAGCCTTCTTTGTCGGCATCGAGGATGGCGACGAGGGAGACTTCGGGGATGTCGAGGCCTTCGCGCAACAGGTTGATGCCAACGAGTACGTCAAACAGGCCGAGCCGCAAATCTCTAATGATTTCAACGCGTTCGACGGTGTCGATGTCGCTGTGCAGGTAGCGCACTTTGATGCCGAGTTCGCTGTAATAGTCGGTGAGTTGCTCCGCCATGCGTTTGGTAAGGGTGGTAACGAGCACACGTTCGCCTTTTTGAATACGGTCGTTGATTTCGCTCATTAAATCGTCGACTTGGGTGGCGACGGGGCGGATGATGATTTGGGGGTCGACCAGCCCTGTGGGGCGGACGACTTGTTCGACGACTTGTCCGGCGTGTTCTTCTTCGTATTTCGCGGGGGTGGCGGAAACGAAGACGGTTTGCGGCATGACTTTTTCAAATTCGTGGAATTTGAGCGGGCGGTTGTCGCGGGCGGAAGGCAGGCGGAAGCCGTAGTCCACGAGGTTTTGCTTGCGCAATGCGTCGCCTTTGTACATGCCGCCGATTTGGGTAACGGTAACGTGGCTTTCGTCGATGAACATGATGGCGTTGTCGGGCAGGTAGTCCATCAGCGTGGGCGGCGGTTCGCCTTCTTTTTTACCGGAGAAGTGGCGGGAGTAGTTTTCAATGCCTTTGCAGAAGCCCATTTCGTAGAGCATTTCGAGGTCGAAACGGGTGCGCTGTTCGATGCGTTGTTGCTCGACGGGGCGTTGTTCGCGAGCGAAAAATTCGATGCGTTCGCGCAATTCTTCTTTGATGGATTCGCAGGCGCGCAATACGGTGTCGCGCGGGGTAACGTAGTGGCTGGACGGGAAGACGGTGTAGCGTCCGACACGCTGGTGCAGGCTGCCTGAAAGCGGGTCGAACATATCGAGGCGGTCGATTTCGTCATCAAACAGGCTGATACGCAAGGCGTTTTCGGAGCTTTCGGCGGGGTACACGTCAATCACGTCGCCGCGCACGCGGAAGCTGCCGCGTTTGAAGTCCAAATCGCCGCGTTCGTACTGCATGGAAACGAGCGTGGCGATGATGTCGCGCTGCTCGATGGTGTCGCCTTCTTTTACGGACAGCACCATTTGTTGATACTCGGTCGGGTCGCCGATACCGTAAATGGCGGACACGGTGGCGACGATAATCACGTCGTCGCGCGTCATCAGGTTTTTGGTGGCGGAAAGGCGCATCTGCTCGATGTGTTCGTTGATCGCGCTGTCTTTTTCGATGAACAAATCGCGGCTGGGCACATAGGCTTCGGGCTGGTAATAGTCGTAATACGACACGAAATATTCCACTGCGTTTTCGGGGAAAAACTCGCGCATTTCGGCATAAAGCTGGGCGGCAAGGGTTTTGTTGTGCGCCATAATGATGGCGGGTCTGCCGCTTTGCGCGATGACGTTCGCCATCGTGTAGGTTTTGCCCGAACCGGTTACGCCGAGCAGGGTTTGGTAGGCAAGGCCGTCTGAAAGCCCTTCGAGCAGGCCCGCAATGGCGGTGGGCTGGTCGCCTGCGGGCGGGAAGGGTTGGTGGAGTTTGAAGGGGGAATTTGGGTATCGGATGACTTCCATAATCTTGCCTGTGATACGTTTGCGGACAAAGCGTGTAGTAGGGATGGGTCAGAAACGTCTTTCAGACGGTATAAGGCGGTGAAATCCTGAATGTATGCCGTCTGAAACCCAATCGCTACCCAAGTATAGTAGATTAAATTTAAACCGGTCCGGCGTTACCTCGCCTTGCCGTACTATTTGTACTGTCTGCGGCTTCGTCGCCTTGTCCTGATTTTTGTTAATCCACTATAAATGCCGCACGGTTCAAATTCCGGTAAAAAATCGCTCATAACCTGTCCTTTCAAACATAATATGCCGTCTGAAACCCTTTCAGACGGCATCGTCAAAACCTACTTCTTATCTTTTTTATCTTTATTTGAAACCGGCTTTTTCGCCGCCAGCCCCAAAGACTTCTGCCACTGCTCGGGCGACTTGACCAAATCCAAAGCCTTACGCAACTGATCGTCTTTCGCAGGGTTCGGAATCCGCCTTGAAGACAAATCCTCGTCCTTTTTCTTTTTACCTTTTTCTTTTGCAGCGGGCTTATCCGCATCTTTTTCAAGCGGTACGGCAAGGGTTTCACTGTTCACATCCTCGCCGCCCAAGGGATTGCCGATGTGTCCGACCAGGTCCGCCTCGCGGCTTTCAAAAGTACGTTCCTTATCTTTTACTTCGACATCGGGAACAATCCCCTGTGCCTGAATGGAACGGTCGTTCGGCGTGTAATACAGGGCGGTCGTCAACTTGACCGCGCTGCCGTTGGACAAAGGAATCAAAGTCTGAACCGAACCTTTACCGAAGCTCTGCGTACCGACGATGACCGCGCGTTTGTGGTCCTGCAATGCGCCGGCGACAATCTCCGACGCGGAAGCCGAACCGGAATTGACCAATACCGCCATCGGAATCGTTTTCAACTCGGCAGGAATACCCGCCAAAGGATCGCCGCCCATACCGTACACATAATCCTCGGGAACGGCTTTCAGTACCATGCCGTCTTTGCCGTCGCGTCCCTTGGTGCTGACGACGACCGCTTCAGACGGCAGAAACGCCGCCGACACGCCGACCGCGCCGGTCAAAAGCCCGCCGGGGTCGTCGCGCAAATCCAACACCAGCCCCTTGAGCGGTTTTCCTTTATTTTCCTTTACCAGCTCTTTTGCGGCGGTATTGACGCTTTCGACCGTCCGCTCTTGGAACTGCGACACGCGGATATAGCCGTAATCGGGTTCGATCAGGTGATGGCGGACGCTTTTCACTTTAATAATGGCACGGGTCAGGTTGACGACTATCGGCTTGTCGGCATTTTTGCGCGACAGCGTCAAAGTAATCTTCGTACCCGGCTTGCCCCGCATTTTTTTCACCGCTTCGCTGACCGTCATACCGCGCGTCGAAACATTATCGATTTTCACAATGAAATCGCCGCTTTTCACCTCCGCCCGTTCGGCAGGCGTGTCCTCAATCGGCGAAACCACTTTGACAAAACCGTCTTCCTGCCCGATTTCCATCCCCAAGCCGCCAAATTCGCCGCTGGTGGACTCCTTTATCTCGGCATAACCTTTTTTATCCATATATTCGGAATGCGGATCCAAACCGGCCACCATACCCTTCATCGCACCTTCAAACAAATCGGCATCGGGTTTGTCATGATAGTAGTTTGCCTTAATCTGACCGTAAACCTCCGCCATCGTACGGATGGATTGCACCGGCAGGACTTCGTTATCCCGCCCGTCCTTCTCGGCGGCAAAACCCTGCACCGCCAGACTTACGGCCACGCCGCTGATTGCACCCAAAGTATAAAGTGCGATTTTCTTAAAAACAGGTTTCGACATTCTTCTTTAACTTTCTCTCTTGATTTCCAAAAACCGGAAAACACAGGTACGGCAAACGGCAAACTTCACGGAACAGCGCACCATATCGGCACGATTTGCATAAAGCCTGCCGTTTCGGCAATCCGATCAACGTATCCAGCCCGAAGGGTTCAACACCTGACCTTGATAACGTATTTGCAGGTAAAGCCCCTCTTCCCCGTCCGGCAGCGACCCGCTCGTGCCGATTTTGCTTCCTGCCGCGACCGTATAACCCTTGCCGGCGGAAATTTCGCTCAAACCGGCATAGATGCTGATGTAGTTCTCGCCGTGATCGATCACGACCACTTTGCCGTAGCCGTCCAACTCGTCCGCATAGCTTACCGTTCCCGGCGCAATGCTTTCAACCGTTGCAGGCGCAGTGGAATAGAACACGCCTTTCCAAACATCGCCGCCGCTCCGGTTCTGCCCGAAAAGCCCGGTCGGCACACCGTCAACCGGTTTTTTCAAACGTCCCTGCATGCGGCTGAAACCGTCGGCACTGCCGATACCCATAACCGAAGGCGCTTGGATGTTCCTGTCTTCGGCGGTCAGGTTGGACATTTCCGCACGTCGCGCTTCAGCCTTCTGCTGCGCCGCTTCTTTTCTGGCTTTTTCGGCTGCCGCCAGTCTGGCTTCAGCCAATTTTCTTTTTGCTTCCGCATCCTGAATGCGGTGTTCGGCCTTTTTCTTCTCCAAATTGCTCAAGAGCTTGTTCAGCTGCTGCTCGTTCCCTTTCTGTTCCAGCAGTTTTCGGGCATCTTTGGAGATTTTGGCATTCTGTCTGCGGCTTTCCGTCTGTTCCGCCGCATCGGTTACACCCTGTTTTTTCAGCAGGGATTGCACGTTTGCCTGAATTTTCTTCAAACGGGCAAGCTCATTGTTGATTTTCTGCTCTTGTACCGCCAAAGCCTTCTGCTGTTTTTCCAAATCCTTGACAACTTCCCGATTGGAGGCGTTTACGTAACGCGTATAACGCAAAAAGCGGTTTTTCTGACCCGGTTCGGCGTTTTTCAGGAACAGGGCAACCGCATTCGGCTGGCTGTTTTTATAGTTCCCCGATACGAAACGGGAAATCTGCGCTTTCGTAGCGGCGATTTCCGTTTTCAAACGGTTCAGCTCGGTATTGAGTTTTTGGAACTTGTCCCAAGCCTCGCGCTGTTTGCGGTTGACGGAAGCAAGGTTGCCGCGCGCCTGACGGATACGCTCTTGGCGGATACGTTCTTGGCGGATACGCTCTTCCTGAAGCTGTTTGAGGGAATTGCTGACATGAAGCAGCATTCCTTCGCTTTGTTTGAGCAGGGCTTTTTTGTTTTCGACATCATTAGTGGCAGCGGCAACGGCGGCTTTCAATTCGTCGGAATCGGTTTTGGCATTTTTCTCTTCCCTGTATTTTTTGTCCTGTTTCACTGCTTTGCCGTTCTTGTCGGAACGGGCTTTTTTATTTGCAGAAACAGTGTCTTTTTCCGCCTTGCCGCCCTTGCGCGGATTGCCCTGTCCTTTTGCCCCTTTTTTGCCTTGTTTGTTTTCAGGCTGTGTTTTTGCGTTTTTTTCTTTGGATCCGGACACGGGCTTGCCATGTGCCTTTTTGTGTTCCGCCTTCGATTCCTTATCCCCTTCGCGTCCTTTGCGCGCAGACTGCCTGGATGTCGCCTCCTTCTCTGCTTCTTTGCGGTTTTTGGCGGTTTTTTTGAACTCTTTTGCCGCCTCTTTGCCGCCTGTTTTTTTATCTTTCACTGCGGCATTTTTGCCTTTTTCTTTTTTGCCTTCCGCCGCTTCGGGCTGTTCTTTTTTGTTCTTCGCCTGTTTTTTCACTTCGGCGGAACGGTTGTGTGCCGCGTCGTGGGCGGCAACGGCGGGGGCGGAAAAGACAAGCATCAGGGCAAGCAGGAGGGGTTTGTATTGCATGGTTCGGCTTTCAGAAAAAATCGGATAATGCTGAAGGCCGCGCGAAAGCGGCCGGATGTTCGGATTATACTGTCAGTTATGCCGTCTGAAAATGCCGTTTGCCCAATCTTGCACCTTCTTTGCGCGGATACTTGCAATCGGCTCAAACAGCCTTATATTGTGCGGCATATTTTCAATGCTGCAACGGATATTGTGTTCCGACACACAGGGTAGCACATGTAAGCTGCGTACCGTATGTTGCCCGATTTGGGAGCGTGCGCCCCTCCAAACAAAGCAAACCCTGCCGCCTTCCGGAAAACGGGGATTCAACCGATAAGGAAATTTTGATGAACAGACTGCTACTGCTGTCTGCCGCCGTCCTGCCGACTGCCTGCGGCAGCGGCGAAACCGATAAAATCGGACGGGCAAGTACCGTTTTCAACATGTTGGGCAAAAACGACCGTATCGAAGTGGAAGGATTCGACGATCCCGACGTTCAAGGGGTTGCCTGTTATATTTCGTATGCAAAAAAAGGCGGCTTGAAGGAAATGGTCAATTTGGAAGAGGACGCGTCCGACGCATCGGTTTCGTGCGTTCAGACGGCATCTTCGATTTCTTTTGACGAAACCGCCGTGCGCAAACCGAAAGAAGTTTTCAAGCGCGGTACGGGCTTCGCGTTCAAGAGCCGGCAGATTGTCCGTTATTACGACCCCAAACGCAAAGCCTTCGCCTATTTGGTTTACAGCGATAAAATCGTCCAAGGATCGCCGAAAAATTCCTTAAGCGCGGTTTCCTGTTTCGGCAGCGGCATACCGCAAACCGACGGGGTGCAAGCCGATACTTCCGGCAAACTGCTTGCCGGCGCCTGCATTATTTCCAACCCGATAAAAAATCCCGACAAACGCTGATATGAACCTGTCCAACCACTTTCTCGTCGCCATGCCCGATATGGAAGACGCGTTTTTTTCACAATCGGTCGTCTATATCTGCAAACACGATGAAGACGGCGCACTCGGTATCGCCATCAACAAACCCTCTCCGATTACGATGGACATGATTTTTTCCGCCACCGGCAAAAACATCCCCATGCGGATGCAGCACGACAGCGTGATGATGGGCGGGCCGGTGCAGGTCGAGCGCGGTTACGTCGTCCACACTCCGATCGGCAACTGGCAAAGCAGCATCGGCGTTTCAGACGGCATCGCGCTGACCTCTTCCCGCGATGTGCTTGAAAACATTTCACGCGAAGGCGCGGTTGACAAAGCCTTGATCAGCATAGGCTATTCGAGCTGGAGCAAAGGGCAGCTCGAACGCGAACTTGCCGACAATGCGTGGCTGACCGTTCCCGCCGACGAACACATCCTGTTCGACATCCCCTACGAACACCGTTACGCCGCCGCATTCGCCAAACTCGGCATCGACCCGCTCGCCCTGTTTTCGGGAGCCGGCCATGCATAAAATTCCAAAAGGAACGGCACTGGCATTCGACTTCGGCGAAGCGCGCATCGGCGTGGCGCAGGGCGATGCGGAATTGGGGCTGTCCCATCCGCTGGCCACCGTTACCGGCGGCAGCAACGATGAAAAATTCGCGGCAATCGCCAAGCTGGTTCAAGAATGGCAGCCGCGTTATTTTGTCGTCGGACTGCCCGTGCATGCCGACGGCACGGAACATGAAATGACGCACCTGTCGCGCAAGTTTGGACGCAGGCTGAACGGCAGGTTCAATCTCCCCGTCTATTGGGTTGACGAACGGCTGTCGTCCGTCTATGCCGAAAGCCTGCTTTCGGAAGCACAGGTCTTGGGCAAAAAACGCAAATCGGTGCTCGACCAAGTGGCGGCGCAAGCCATCCTGCACGGTTTTCTCGAGGGCGGCCCGGCGGAATGTTTCAACGGGCGTGAAGGTTAAGCGGCGCGGTTAACACCCTATCGTGAAAGAGGCGCACACCAAGCCGTCCAGCTCCAATGCCAAATTGTCCCCCGCACCGATTGCGCCCACGCCGGAGGGCGTTCCGGTAAACACCAAATCCCCTTTCCCCAAACCGTAATCCGCCGCCAGTTTGTGTAAAATTTCCCGAATCGGGTAAATCATCAAACCAGTCTCCCCGCGCTGTTTCAATACGCCGTTTTGTTTTAATGAAAACAACACCTTATCTTGATTGCCGATTCTGTCTGCCGCCGCAAAATCCGACACGCACGCAGAATGCCTGAACCCTTTTGCCTTCAGCCAGGGCAGCCCCTGCGCCTTCAGACGGCATTGGATGTCCCGCGCGGTCAAATCCAAACCCACGCCGTACCCCGCCACGCATCCCAAAATATCTTCACCCTCGCCCGTGCCGTCTGAATCCCGGCCAATCAGCAACACTAGTTCGCACTCAAACTGCACATCCCTACTGAACTCGGGCAGCAAGATTGTACCGCCGCTGTTCAAAATGCTGCCTGACGGCTTCATAAACACCACAGGTTCTGAAGGTATTTCGTTTTTTAACTCTTCGACATGTGCGGCATAGTTCCTGCCGATACAGAAAATATTGCCGACCTCGACTGCTTCTCCTTCTAAAAATACTGAAGCCACTTCACTTTCCCCCAAAATAAAAATGCCGTCTGAAATTATTTTCAGACGGCATTTGACCAGACTTACGCATTTAATGAAGCTGTTACACGCGCAACAATTTCTCCGATTGCAACTGCCTGCGCTTCGTTGTCGCGGCGTTCGGCGTATTCGACATTGCCTTCTTTCAAGGCGCGGTCGCCGATGACGATGCGGTGCGGGATACCGAGAAGCTCGGAATCGTTCAGCAATACGCCTGCGCGTTCGTCGCGGTCGTCCAGCAGCACATCCGCGCCTGCCGCCAGCAATTCGGCATAGATTCTGTCGGCGGCTTCACGCACAGTGTCGGATTTTTTGTAGTTCATCGGCACGATGACGACTTCAAACGGCGCCATCGCTTTGGTCCAAATGATGCCTTTTTCGTCGTTATTCTGCTCGATGGCGGCGGCAACGACGCGGGTGATGCCGATGCCGTAGCAGCCCATTTCCATGATTTGCGATTTGCCGTTATTGTCGAGGAAGCTGACGTTCATAGCTTGGGTATATTTGCCGCGCAACTGGAAGACATGTCCGACTTCGATGCCGCGCGCCAGTTTCAGACGGCCTTGCCCGTCGGGGCTTTCGTCGCCTTCGACCACATTACGCAAATCGACGAATTCAGGCTCGGCGGCATCGCGGCCGAAGTTGAAGCCGGTATAGTGGTAGTCGTCTTCGTTTGCGCCGATAACCCAGTCCGCGCCTTTTTCGGTAGCGAAATCGGCATAGACTTTGCCTGTGAAGCCGACGGGGCCGAGCGAACCGCCGTTTGCGCCGAATTGTTCAACAATCGCGGCAGGGCTTGCCATAGTCAGTGGCGATTTTACGCCCGCCAGTTTTTCTGCCTTGATGTCGTTAAACTCATGGTCGCCACGCAACAGCAGTAGGACGAGTTCGCCTTCGTTTTCGCCTTCAACCACGATGGATTTGAGGGTTTGTTCAACCGGAATATTCAGGAATTCAACCAAAGACTCAATGGTTTTGACGTTTGGTGTATGTACTTTGGTCAACACAGCCTGAGCGGCGGCACGTTCACCTTTAAGCGGCAAGGTCGGTGCCAACTCGATATTGGCGGCGTAATCGGAAGTGTCGCTGTATGCAATCACATCTTCGCCGCTTTCCGCCAACACTTGAAACTCGTGCGAACCCGTACCGCCGATGCTGCCGGTGTCTGCGGCGACGGGGCGGAACGCCAAACCCAGACGGGTAAAGATGCGGCAGTAAGCGTCATACATGGCATCATAGGTCGCCTGAAGCGAGGCGTAGTCGGCGTGGAAGGAATAAGCATCTTTCATCACAAATTCGCGCGCGCGCATCACGCCGAAACGCGGGCGCACTTCGTCGCGGAATTTGGTTTGGATGTGGTAAAAATTTTTCGGCAGTTGTTTGTAGCTGTTGATTTCTTTGCGCACGATGTCGGCGATGACTTCCTCGCAGGTCGGGCCCATGCAGAAATCGCGTTCGTGGCGGTCTTTCAGGCGCAGCAGTTCTTTACCGTAAAACTCCCAGCGGCCGGATTCCTGCCACAGTTCGGCAGGCTGCACCACCGGCATCAGCAGCTCCACGCTGCCCGCGCGCGCCATTTCCTCGCGCACGACGTTTTCGACTTTGCGTAACACGCGCAGCCCCATCGGCATCCAAGTATAAAGACCGGACGCGTTGGCTTTAATCAGACCGGCGCGAATCATCAGCTTGTGGCTGGCAAACGCGGCTTCGGCAGGGGCTTCTTTTAAAGTAGAGATAAAGAATTGGCTGGCTTTCATAAAAGTATTTTTCCAAACAGGCAGATTCAAAAGTAAATCGGGTGCAGATTGTAACGCGAAAAAAGCAGGTTTTGCACCAACCTCCAAAATTCACCCCCTGCCCCAAACGCGGGACAAACCCCATAACAGACGGCAAAAACATGACCAGAAACATCATATTGAACATAATTACATGATTTTTATAGATTTAAATTTGCCTAATTTTTAATCAAAATAAGCGTACATTTGTTGCGTAAGACTTTTTTAACACAAGCCGTGGCTTATCAACACGGTTGTCCACAAAGCTTGTGTATAGATTTTCTGCAATAGGAAAATTGCCGACAGAGACATAACGATTCGATATCCCACAATTCCGAAAAAATATAACCAAAATTAAACAGAATGTTTTCGCAATCAAAAAGACCTGTCCTTACCAAACGCCAACTTCAGTATAAAACCTGCTTTTAAAAGCATGGTTATTTGCCAGCAGACCCGATTGCTGATAGGATTTCGTGCGGAGCAGACCGAACATTTTTTTTTCAAGTTTTCCCTTGCTTCCAAGACTTTTATAATTTTTTGAAAACATTAAACTTAAATTATTTTGTTTCGGTTTGATTTAGAAATTTTCGTTTTTGCTTATTATTTTTCACAAACGAAAATAAAGGGGTTGGCTACACCCTCCCTTCCGATTAAACACTCAACATAAAGGATAGATACTATGTCCACCCAATTACACGATGTTGACCCTATCGAAACCCAAGAGTGGCTGGACGCGTTAAGCTCCGTCCTCGAATATGAAGGCGGCGAACGCGCGCAATACCTCTTGGAAAACCTGCTCAAATACTGCCGCGACAAAGGCGTACGTATGCCCCACGGCACGACCACCCCGTATTTGAATACCGTTTCGGTTGAAAACGAAAAAGGCATTCCGGGCGACCAAAACATCGAACACCGCATTCGCGCATTCGTACGCTGGAACGCCGCCGCCATCGTATTGCGCGCCGGCAAGAAAGATTTGGAACTGGGTGGGCACATCGCATCTTTCCAATCTGCCGCCACCATGTACGAAGTCGGTTTCAACCACTTCTGGAAAGCCAAAGGTGAAGGTGAAGAAGGCGATTTGGTCTTCTTCCAAGGTCACGTTGCCCCGGGCATCTATGCACGCGCATTCGTCGAAGGCCGTCTGACCGAAGACCAGCTGAACAACTTCCGCCAAGAAGTGGACGGACACGGTCTGCCTTCCTATCCACACCCCCACCTCTTGCCCGACTTCTGGCAGTTCCCGACCGTATCCATGGGCTTGGGCCCCATCATGGCGATTTATCAGGCGCGTTTCCTGAAATACTTGGAATCACGCGGCTTGGCAAAAACCAAAGGCCGTAAAGTATGGTGTTTCTGCGGCGACGGCGAAATGGACGAACCCGAATCCCAAGGTGCAATCGCGCTGGCTGCACGCGAAGGCTTGGACAACCTGATTTTCGTCATCAACTGCAACCTGCAACGCTTGGACGGTCCGGTGCGCGGCAACGGCAAAATCATCCAAGAATTGGAAGGCAACTTTGCCGGTGCCGGCTGGAATGTCGTCAAAGTCATTTGGGGCCGCCGTTGGGACCGCCTCTTGGCGAAAGACAAAGACGGTATCCTGCGCCAACGTATGGAAGAATGTTTGGACGGCGACTACCAAACTTACAAATCCAAAGACGGCGCGTATGTGCGCGAACACTTCTTCAATACGCCCGAACTGAAAGCATTGGTTGCCGATATGACCGATGAGCAACTCTGGGCATTGAACCGCGGCGGCCACGATCCTCAAAAAGTGTACAACGCCTACGACCGCGCAGCGAACCATGCCGACGGCAAACCTACCGTTATCTTGGCGAAAACCATTAAAGGTTACGGTATGGGCGCATCCGGCGAAGGTCAGAACGTTGCCCACCAAGCCAAAAAAATGGACAAAGCGTCCCTGAAACAATTCCGCGACCGCTTTGACATTCCGGTTACCGACGAACAAATCGAAAGCGGCGATCTGCCTTACCTGACTTTTGCCCCCGATACGGAAGAATACAAATACCTGCACGCACGCCGCGATGCTTTGGGCGGCTACCTGCCGCAACGCAAACCGACGCAGGAAGTATTGGAAGTGCCCGAGCTGTCGGCATTCGACGCACAACTCAAATCCAGCGGTGAACGCGAGTTCTCGACCACGATGGCATTCGTCCGCATCCTGTCCACTTTGCTGAAAGACAAAAAAATCGGCAAACGCGTCGTACCTATCGTTCCCGACGAAAGCCGTACTTTCGGCATGGAAGGTATGTTCCGCCAATACGGTATTTGGAATCCCAAAGGCCAACAATACACGCCTCAAGATAAAGACCAACTGATGTTCTACAAAGAATCCGTCGACGGTCAAATCTTGCAAGAAGGTATTAACGAACCGGGCGCGATGGCCGACTGGATTGCGGCTGCGACCAGCTACGCCAACAGCGACTTCGCGATGATTCCGTTCTACATCTACTACTCCATGTTCGGTTTCCAACGTATCGGCGACTTGGCTTGGGCGGCGGGCGATATGCACGCGCGCGGCTTCCTGCTGGGCGGTACTGCCGGCCGTACGACGCTGAACGGCGAAGGTCTGCAACACGAAGACGGCCACAGCCACATCCAGGCCGACCTGATTCCGAACTGCGTATCTTATGACCCGACCTTCCAATACGAAGTGGCCGTCATCGTACAAGACGGTCTGCGCCGTATGTATGCCAATAATGAAGACGTGTTCTACTACATCACCCTGATGAACGAGAACTACACCCATCCCGATATGCCGGAAGGTGCGGAACAAGACATCCTCAAAGGTATGTACCTGCTGAAAGCCGGCGGCAAAGGCGACAAGAAAGTCCAATTGATGGGTTCCGGTACGATTCTGCAAGAAGTGATTGCCGGTGCCGAGCTGCTGAAAGCCGACTTCGGCGTGGAAGCAGACATCTGGTCTTGCCCGTCCTTCAACCTGCTGCACCGCGACGCCATCGAAACCGAACGCTTCAACCGCCTGCATCCGCTGGAAGCTGAAAAAGTGCCTTTCGTTACTTCCCAACTGCAAGGTCATGACGGTCCGGTTATCGCCGCTACCGACTATATCCGCAGCTATGCCGACCGTATCCGCGCGTACATCCCGAACGACTACCATGTCTTGGGCACTGACGGTTTCGGCCGTTCCGACAGCCGCGCCAACCTGCGCCGCTTCTTTGAAGTGGACCGCTACAACGTTGCCGTGGCAGCATTGGCCGCATTGGCGGAACAAGGCAAAGTCAGCAAAGAAACCGTTCAACAAGCCATTGAGAAATACGGCATCAAAGCCGATTCAGCCCCTAGCTGGAAACGCTGATTGATGTTTCAGACGGCCTGTTTGTTTCATGCCAACATCAGGCCGTCTGAAAACCGAATGCCCGAATGGTTTGAACAGACAAACCGTACCGATGCCGCCTGAAGCAGCTTTCAGACGGCATCCAACTGAAAAAGATTAAAGGAACTCAAATGAGTATCGTAGAAATCAAAGTCCCCGATATCGGCGGTCACGAAAGCGTCGACATCATCGCCGTAGAAGTTAAAGCGGGCGACACCATCGCCGTTGACGACACCCTGATTACACTGGAAACCGACAAAGCCACGATGGATGTGCCTGCCGATGCGGCCGGTGTCGTGAAAGAAGTAAAAGTCAAAGTCGGCGACAAAATCTCCGAAGGCGGCGTAATTTTGACCGTTGAAACCGGTGCCGCCGCTGCCGAAGCCGCCCCGGCTGCTGCCGCCGAAGCACAACCTGCACCCGCTGCCGCAGGCGGTGCAACCGTTCAAGTAGCCGTTCCCGATATCGGCGGCCATACCGATGTAGATGTAATCGCCGTTGAAATCAAAGTTGGCGACACCGTTGCCGAAGACGACACGCTGATTACTTTGGAAACCGATAAAGCGACAATGGACGTACCTTGTACCGCTGCCGGTGTCGTTAAAGCCGTATTCTTAAAAGTCGGCGACAAAGTGTCCGAAGGCTCTGCCATTATCGAAGTGGAAACCGCCGGCTCTGCCGCAGCAGCTCCTGCGCCTGCCGCTCAAGCTGCCGCACCCGCCGCCGTGCCTACATCTGCCTCGCCTGCCGCTGCCAAAATCGATGAAGCCGCTTTCGCCAAAGCACACGCCGGTCCTTCCGCACGCAAACTGGCGCGCGAATTGGGCGTGGATTTGGGCCAAGTCAAAGGTAGCGGCTTGAAAGGCCGTATCATGGGAGACGACATCAAAGCCTTTGTGAAATCCGTAATGCAGGGCGGCGCGGCAAAACCTGCCGCAGCCGGCGCATCTTTGGGCGGCGGTCTGGACTTGCTGCCGTGGCCTAAAGTGGACTTCTCCAAATTCGGCAATGTCGAAGTTAAAGAATTGTCCCGCATTAAGAAAATCTCCGGTCAAAACCTGTCCCGCAACTGGGTGGTGATTCCGCACGTTACCGTACACGAAGAAGCGGATATGACCGAGCTGGAAGAATTCCGCAAACAGCTGAACAAAGAATGGGAACGCGAAGGCGTGAAACTGTCCCCGTTGGCGTTCATCATCAAAGCCTCCGTTTCCGCGCTGAAAGCCTTCCCCGAATTCAACGCTTCTTTGGACGGCGACAACCTGGTGCTGAAAAACTACTTCAACATCGGTTTCGCAGCCGATACGCCGAACGGCTTGGTTGTTCCCGTCATCAAAGACGTGGATCAAAAAGGCTTGAAACAAATCAGCCAAGAATTGACCGAATTGTCCAAAAAAGCCCGCGAAGGCAAGCTCAAACCGCAAGAAATGCAAGGCGCGTGCTTTACCATTTCCAGCTTGGGCGGCATCGGCGGCACAGGTTTCACGCCGATTGTGAACGCTCCCGAAGTCGCTATCTTGGGCGTGTGCAAATCCCAAATCAAACCGGTTTGGAACGGCAAAGAGTTTGCCCCGCGCCTGATGTGCCCGTTGAGCCTGTCCTTCGACCACCGCGTCATCGACGGTGCCGCCGGTATGCGCTTCACCGTATTCCTGGCGAACCTGTTGAAAGACTTCCGCCGCATTACCTTATAAAATAAAACATCCCTCTCAAGCAGTCTGATAATGTTTGGATTGCTTGAGATTGATGAGTGATGGTGTTAAATTCAAACTTTAAATTAATAACTTATGGGAAATTTCTTATTTATATAGAGGCATTAGTTGCCAACAAGATGAGCAAAATAATGGACAGTTAAAACCTAAAGGTAATAAAGCTGAAGTTGCAATTCGTTATGATGGTAAGTTTAAATATGATGGTAAAGCTACACATGGTCCAAGTGTGAAGAATGCAGTTTACGCCCATCAAATTGAAACAGATCTATATGACGGATGTTATATATCTACGACAACAGACAAGGAAATTGCCAAGAAATTTGCAACAAGCTCCGGCATCGAAAATGGCTATATATATGTTTTAAATAGAGATTTGTTTGGTCAATATTCTATTTTTGAATATGAGGTTGAACATCCAGAAAACCCAGATGAGAAGGAAGTAACAATCAGAGCTGAAGATTGTGGCTGTATTCCTGAAGAAGTGATTATTGCTAAAGAGTTGATAGAAATTAACTAAGTTGAAAGGTCAATATAATGGCTTTAGTTGAATTGAAAGTGCCCGACATTGGCGGACACGAAAATGTAGATATTATCGCGGTTGAAGTGAACGTTGGCGACACCATCGCCGTTGACGACACCCTGATTACCTTGGAAACCGACAAAGCGACGATGGACGTGCCTGCCGAAGTTGCGGGCGTGATCAAAGAAGTGAAAGTCAAAGTCGGCGACAAAATCTCCGAAGGCGGTTTGATTGTCGTCGTCGAAGCCGAAGGTGCGGCTGCCGCCCCTAAAGCCGAAGCGGCTGCCGCCCCGGCGCAAGAAGCACCCAAAGCTGCCGCTCCTGCTCCGCAAGCCGCGCAATTCGGCAGTGCTGCCGATGCCGAGTACGACGTGGTCGTATTGGGCGGCGGTCCCGGCGGTTACTCCGCTGCATTTGCCGCTGCCGATGAAGGCTTGAAAGTCGCCATCGTCGAGCGTTACAAAACTTTGGGCGGCGTTTGCCTGAACGTCGGCTGTATCCCTTCCAAAGCCTTGTTGCACAATGCCGCCGTTATCGACGAAGTGCGCCACTTGGCTGCCAACGGTATCAAATACCCCGAACCGGAACTCGACATCGATATGCTTCGCGCCTATAAAGACGGCGTGGTTTCCCGCCTCACGGGTGGTTTGGCAGGTATGGCGAAAAGCCGTAAAGTGGACGTTATCCAAGGCGACGGGCAATTCTTGGATCCTCACCACTTGGAAGTGTCGCTGACTGCCGGCGACGCGTACGAACAGGCAGCCCCTACCGGCGAGAAAAAAATCGTTGCCTTCAAAAACTGTATCATTGCAGCAGGCAGCCGCGTAACCAAACTGCCTTTCATTCCTGAAGATCCGCGCATCATCGATTCCAGCGGCGCACTGGCACTGAAAGAAGTACCGGGCAAACTGCTGATTATCGGCGGCGGCATTATCGGCCTCGAGATGGGTACGGTTTACAGCACGCTGGGTTCTCGCCTGGATGTGGTTGAAATGATGGACGGCCTGATGCAAGGCGCAGACCGCGACTTGGTTAAAGTATGGCAAAAACAAAACGAATACCGTTTTGACAACATTATGGTCAACACCAAAACCGTTGCAGTCGAGCCGAAAGAAGACGGCGTTTACGTTACCTTTGAAGGTGCAAATGCACCTAAAGAGCCGCAACGTTACGATGCCGTACTGGTCGCGGCAGGCCGTGCGCCTAACGGCAAACTCATCAGCGCAGAAAAAGCCGGTGTTGCCGTTACCGATCGTGGCTTCATCGAAGTTGACAAACAAATGCGCACCAACGTACCGCACATCTACGCTATCGGCGATATCGTCGGTCAACCGATGTTGGCACACAAAGCCGTTCACGAAGGTCACGTTGCCGCTGAAAACTGTGCCGGCCACAAAGCCTACTTCGACGCACGCGTTATTCCCGGCGTTGCCTACACTTCCCCCGAAGTGGCATGGGTCGGTGAAACCGAATTGTCTGCCAAAGCATCAGGCCGCAAAATCACCAAAGCCAACTTCCCATGGGCGGCTTCCGGTCGTGCGATTGCCAACGGTTGCGACAACGGCTTTACCAAGCTGATTTTCGATGCCGAAACCGGCCGCATCATCGGCGGCGGCATTGTCGGTCCGAACGGTGGCGACATGATCGGCGAAGTCTGCCTTGCCATCGAAATGGGCTGCGACGCGGCAGACATCGGCAAAACCATCCACCCGCACCCGACCTTGGGCGAATCCATCGGTATGGCTGCGGAAGTGGCTTTGGGTGTATGTACCGACCTGCCTCCTCAAAAGAAAAAATAAACCTGATGCTCTAAGCAGCCGATAAGGTTTATCCGAACAAATGCCGTCTGAACCCTTCAGGCGGCATTTTTATTTGGCTGTGTTTTAACCATCTGTCAATTTTAACTGGTTGCAAGGGAAAAGACGATTATTTTCCAGTTAGGCAGACACCTACACTATTGAATACCTTGAAGCTAAGCATGCCTATCAATACTATATTAAAATACAGCCTTTTATTTTTCCTCCATGCTTTCCAATAACAGATTTCAACTGGATTTCAATAGTTCCCCTATCCCGTCCGAATTCCATATCTAAACATTGGAAGCGTGTCCTGATATCGGATTAGAGACAATCAATTGTTTTTGAAACATGAAAATCCATCCTATTTCGAGACCGACAAAAATGCCGTCTGAACATTTCAGACGGCATTTGGCATAAACGGCATTAATGCGGCTGGCCGGAAACCATATCTCCCTCGTCAAAATCAGGATCGGGTTCATTTTGCAGCGTTTTCCCGTTTAACTTCAGGGCGTTGTTTTTAAGGGAAATGACCGTATCAATCTGATTACCGTCTAAAGTAAGATATTTTTCCCTTGCCATACTTTGGACCGTACTGTCCACCATCAGGCGCAATGTTTCATTAATATCGGCAATGCTTGCTCTGGCTTCCGCCTCATCTTCGGCATTTACACTGAAAATATTTCCAGCCTGACTTACCGCCAAATCTTCCAACATTTTTTGAGGAATACTCATTCTGATGTTTGCCTCGGTTTTCTTTAACATCAGTCCCAATTGGTTCAAATCTTCCTTCTTCATGCCTTTAAACATGATTTTTCCGCCCACATCAATTTTTCCCTGAGGCAGGGTGAAACGGAAAATTTTGATATTTAGTACCGGGTCATGGGTAAATAATCCGGAAGCATCGCCTTTGACTGCCGCAATCAAATCATTGCGGATTTGTTCCTCAGTCATTTTTTTGGCAGAAATTTGTGCAAACTTGCGTTTCAATACGGTTAAGGCAGAAGCATCGAGGTGTTCGGCAGCGATATGGATGTCCAGCGGGCCGTATTTTTCATCGCCGTACACCAACGTATCGAAACGGAACCGCCCTTCGCTGTCGATAAACGCGCCCGATTCCCCGGTCTTGGTTGAAAAAGCCAGCTTGCCGACTTCGATTTTGGAAGGTGCGATGCTGCCGTTGGGATTGATAAACGCGCCGATCTGCAAATCGGTAACGAGGTTGACCAGTTCGTTCAATTTGACGTTGTAATCGACACCCTCTTTCCATTCGAGCGAAAATTTTTCCAAAGTCAGATTGCTGCTGCCCAAAGCAAGCGGATTGATGCCGTCTGAAGTTTCCGAATCGAAATGCGCTTTTTCAAACGCGGCATCGCCTTTGTCTGCCAGCTTGATTTTGAACAAGGGCGCATCATAGCTGTTGCGGTAGCTTTTGAAACCTTTTTGATAAACCGTTTCCCCCGTCAGGCCTTCCCAGTGCAGCCTGATGCCCGACAGTTCTTCATAATCGAAAGCGGGAACACTGACTTCCATTTTACCGCTGCCGTTGAAATAAACGGTATTGGCAAGGGAAACCGGAACTTGTTTCCCAAAAAAGCGTTCCAAAACTTTTTCCGTTTCAGGCGCGTATTTGAACTCGGTTTCAATGTGCGCCTGCGTGCCGAATCCGCCGGCGAAAGGGCCGTGCGTGATATGGTTTACCAGCGTAACCGGCTGTTCCAACACTATTTTCAAGTTATCCGGCAGGTATTTCTGCGCATTATGCAGCAACTCGGGTTTCAGACGGATGACCGTCGTTTCCGTAGAGGTAAACCAGCCTCGATCATACTGGTGCGATTCGACGGTCAAAAAGCCCGTTTTCTGCAATATTTTTTGCTGCTGCGTCAGACTTTCTTCTGCTTTGACACCCAAATAATAAGGTGTACCCAAAGCAACGCCGAGCAATACTGCCGCAACTGAAATCAAAGGTTTTTTCATCACTTCAAACAAGCAGGTTTCAAAGGTACTAGAATAGCATTATTTAAGCATATCCCGCCATATTTCTTTAAAAGAAATGCCGTCTGAAACCTGTTCGGACGGCATTTTCGGAAACGGAGGCAGCTTAGAAATCCAATTCCGCCTTCAGCCAGTAAGTACGCGGCAGACCGACGACGGCGAAACTACGGTCAAATTGTCCGCGCTGTACCTGCCAGTAGTTTTTGTTGAACAGGTTTTCTACCGAGCTGCTGACGGTCAGGGTGTTTTTGCCCAGCTTGGTTTTGTAGCGCGCGCCTACGTCAACCAAGGTATAGGACGGGAAGGCGTATTGTTTTTGCGTGTCTTGATAAGACTTGCCGAAATACGAAACATTGCCGTTCAAGCTCAAACCTTTGGCAAACGGTGTATCCCGTTCAACGCCTGTTTTGACAATCACGCGCGGGTTGGCGACTTGTACGCCGTTAACCAGCATATCGCGCGCATTCGGATAATTCTTCACGGACGATTGCAGATACATCACGCCGAAAGTCGGGCGCAGGGTTTTGTTCAACAGGTTGGCATAGGCATTGAACTCAATACCGCGATTGCGTTCCATACCTTGCTCGTCGCCGGCTGCGCCTCCTGCTGCTTTATATGCTGCAAAATCAGTACCTTTTTTGGTATTGCCGCGCCAGTAGCCCGGGCGTTTGATTTGGAACGCGTTCAACGTGGTTACAAAATCGCCCCAGTTTTTACGCACGCCGATTTCAAACTGGCGGCTGACGCGCGGCTTCGCCATTGTCGTTTCGCCGGAATCATCGGTTTTGATATCGGCACGCTCCAAGTCTTCCATATAGTTGCCGCACACGACCAAATCAGGTTGCGGCACCCACGCCGCCATCAGCATCGGGCTGAAACGTTTGGCATCGCCGCTCTGTGATTTCTTCTTATCAGTGTATTCAACCGCTTGGAAACGTCCGCCCAAAGTCAGGGGGTATTTGTTATCAACGAAGCCCAAAGTATCGGACAAAGCCAAGCTGTTGACTTTGATATTGGCATCCAAGTTGGCCGAGTTCGCCCAAGAATTGGGATAGTCGGCTTTGAACGATGCCAATTGATTCGCAATATTTTCGTTTGCCTTCACTTCTATCTTGCTGTTGCCGTTCCCGCTGCCGTTTATGGTTTTCCGCTGGCGGATAACGCGGTCGAAAGCCGTACTCCAGTTATGCGTGACCGGGCCGGTTTCAAATTCGCCGCGTGCGGTCAGGTTCATACTCAAAGTACGGAAATATTGGTCGGTCAGGCGCGCCGTGCCGGTGTGGTATTGGTTGGCAGCCATGCAGGTTTTGGTTTGGCTGCTCGCACCGCTTGTACCGCAAACGGTTGGGGAAATCAGCGTACCGTAATAACGCGCTTTGTTGTAGCCGATACCGCCGGTAATTTAGGTATTGTCAAACGCATCCCATTCAAACGTCAGCATATTGGTTTCGCCGACGGTATTTTGCCAGTTCCAAGAAGGCAGCAGGTTGATTTTGCCGTCGGGCGCGTCGAACAAGCGTCCGCCGGCGTTTTGGATATCCTTCATACGCGCGCGGCCGCCGTTGATTTTGCGTTTCGCGTAGATGGAGTCGAACGTCACGCGCAGTTTTTCGCCGCGATAATCGGCATTTAAGGCAAATTCTTTGTTGTCTTCTCTGTAACCGTGGCGCGGGGTGTCGCCGTGGCGCAGTTTGCCGTTGGCACGCACGCCGAATGCTTTGTTTTCGCCGAAGCGTTGCCCTAAGTCGAACCTACCTTGGGCGCGGTTGTTGCCGAACCGGGCCAAACCGATTTTGCGGTTGCCTTCGTCGGCGGCTTTTTTGGTTTCGATGTTGACGGAACCGGATACCGCGCCTTCAGGGTATGCCGTTTACGGCGGTGGACGCGCCTTTAATCAGTTGTGCGAAGCCGACTTGCACGCTCGCCGTGCCTTGCGTGCCATACATTCCTGCCAAGCCGTTTACGCTGAATTGGCGCGCATCAAGCTGATAACCACGGAAATACAGACCGGTCAGCGTGTTGCTTTCGCCGCCAAACTCTCAAACGGAAGCGTCTTTTTTGGCTACGGCATCCACTAAAGTACGCGCCTCGGTATTGTTGAAGGCTTGTTCGTCGTAGTTGACGACGGTAATCGGCGCGGTAAACGCGTTGGCTTTACCCAATACGCCCAAATTTACGCGGTCGCGCAAGTCGCCATCGCTGGCGATGGAGTAAGAATGCGCGGCTTTGACGCGCTTGGCATCGGCGCGGACATGAACCTGTCCGAGTTCGCCATGCTGCGGAGTATTGTCGGCGGCAGATGAAAACGCGCTCAAAATCAACAGCGGCATTAAGGCAAGTTTTTTGTTCATGAAAACGCTCTCTTTTTTAAGTATTGGGGAATTAAAGATAAAACAAACAAACTTATCGGATATTTCGGGCGGCAATTATATTTGATAATCACAACTATTACCGAAAAACTTAATCAGGCGGAGCTATCCGACTGTTAAATATTGGTTTATTTTTGTGGCTGTACTAGATTATCCCTAAATTCCACACCGATCCCGCAGGATTTTTAGCTGCCGGGACGGTGTGCCGAAGTTAAGTCGAAATTCGCATTCCCTCAACAACGGCGGGAAAGGTTTACGATCGATTCCGTTGTATTTCCGCAAGGCGCGTTTTGCCTGATTCCAAAAGTTCCCAATGCCGTTAATGTGGTTCCGACGGTCTGCAAATTCCTTGGAACGGTTGATGCGGCAACGGGTAAAACCGCCCGCGTCCAACTTGCCGCGGCTGCCCGGGCTATCGGCATAAACAATACCGTCCGGCATGATTTTCTTTTTGACGGCAGGGAGCAACGTTTCAGGCTCGGCATCGTCCGCGGCAACGGTATATACCGCCCGTTGCGTTTCGGAATGCCGAAGACAACCGCTTTTCCTGCCGCGCCGCGACCGCGTCTGCCTTTACGCCGTACGCCGAAACAGCTTCCGCCCGGCCGGCGGCCCGAAAACCTCATCGGCAGCCAAGGCCAAACGATGGTTGGCAACCGTGCGGATTTTACGGTAAAACAGTGCCGCCGAATCGGGATGGATACCCAAAATATCGGCGGCAGAACGGGCGGTAACTTCCGGTACAAAAGAACGGAGCGGTTCTTTTTGTACTTCTTTCTTTAATTTGCAGTGTGTTATCTTCATATTTCGAGGGTAACATATCTGCTAATCTGGTACAGACCCAAAAACAAAGCACGGATAACACCGCGCTTTTTCATCCGCCCTGTTCCGCCCGCCCGTTCGTCAACCGCCTGCAAACCCACCGTTTACCGGCAGGAAATGCCATAAATCCCCGCCTATGTTAGGATAAACGCCTTTACCGGCCCACACAAAGGATTATCATCATGAAAAAAATCATCTTCGCCGCGCTCGCAGCGGCAGCCGTCGGCACTGCCTCCGCCACCTACAAAGTGGACGAATATCACGCCAACGTCCGTTTCGCCATCGACCACTTCAACACCAGCACCAACGTCGGCGGTTTTTACGGTCTGACCGGTTCCGTCGAGTTCGATCAAGCAAAACGCGACGGCAAAATCGACATCACCATTCCCGTCGCCAACCTGCAAAGCGGTTCGCAACCCTTCACCGGCCACCTGAAATCCGCCGACATCTTCGATGCCGCTCAATATCCGGACATCCGCTTCGTTTCCACCAAATTCAACTTCAACGGCAAAAAACTTGTTTCCGTTGACGGCAACCTGACCATGCGCGGCAAAACCGCCCCCGTCAAACTCAAAGCCGAAAAATTCAACTGCTACCAAAGCCCGATGGCGGAAACCGAAGTTTGCGGCGGCGACTTCAGCACCACCATCGACCGCACCAAATGGGGCGTGGACTACCTCGTTAACGCCGGTATGACCAAAAACGTCCGCATCGACATCCAAATCGAAGCTGCAAAACAATAAGCCTTGATGCGAATCAGCACAAATGCCGTCTTCATCAAACCGCCCTGCCAACCGTAAGCCGATATGGCGGAGCACAACCCGCCGAAAGATATTTTGGCGGCAGGCGGGGCTTGCCGGAAAGTCCGGAAAGTAACGACCGAAAACAACGTTTCCCGTTTTCAGACGGCATACGATATGGACAATTTCATCCGGCCGGTATAGTGTTCGTCCTGCTGCGGCATCTTTCCGATGGCGCATTTTTTCAATATTAATTATCCGACTTACAAAGGTAAAAACATGACTGTCCGTATCGAACACGATTTATTGGGCGACCGCGAGATTCCCGCCGAAGTGTATTGGGGCATCCACACCCTGCGCGCCATTGAAAACTTTAAAATCTCCACACAAAAAATTTCCGACGTGCCGCAGTTTGTCCGCAGTATGGTGATGGTGAAAAAAGCAACCGCGCAGGCAAACGGCGAATTGGGTGCAGTAAAACCCGAAATCGCCGCCGCCATTGAAAAGGCTTGCGACGAAGTTCTGCTGAACAACCGCTGCCTCGACCAATTCCCGTCCGACGTGTATCAGGGCGGTGCGGGAACTTCGGTCAATATGAACACCAACGAAGTCATCGCCAACCTTGCATTGGAAGCCTTGGGCTATGAGAAAGGCCGCTACGACATCGTCAATCCGATGGATCACGTCAACGCCAGCCAATCCACCAACGATGCCTATCCCACGGGCTTCCGCCTTGCCGTGTATTACAGCATCGGCGAATTGCTCGACAAACTGACCGTATTGAAAAACGCCTTTGCCGCCAAAGCCGAAGCGTTTAAAGACGTTTTGAAAATGGGTCGCACCCAGCTTCAAGATGCCGTACCGATGACGGCAGGCCAGGAATTCCAATCTTTCCAAGTATTGTTGGAAGAGGAAATCCTCAACCTTGACCGCACCCGCCAACTGCTCTTGGAAGTCAATTTGGGCGCAACGGCAATCGGCACGGGCGTGAACACGCCCAAAGGCTACGCCGAACTGGTGGTCAAAAAACTCTCCGAAGTCAGCGGCTTGCCTTGCAAACTGACTGAAAACCTGATCGAAGCGACCTCCGACTGCGGTGCATATGTGATGGTACACGGCGCATTGAAACGCACGGCCGTCAAACTCTCTAAAATCTGCAACGATTTGCGCCTTCTCTCTTCCGGTCCGCGCGCCGGTTTGAAAGAAATCAACCTGCCCGAATTGCAGGCCGGTTCTTCCATCATGCCTGCCAAAGTCAATCCCGTGATTCCCGAAGTCGTCAACCAAGTCTGCTTCAAAGTCATCGGCAACGATACGACGATTACCTTCGCCGCCGAATCCGGGCAACTGCAATTAAACGTTATGGAGCCGGTCATCGCCCAATGTATGTTTGAAACCATTTCCCTCTTGGGCAATGCCGCAGTCAACCTATCCGACAAATGCGTCAAAGGCATTACGGTCAACCGCGAAATCTGCGAACGTTACGTTTTCAACTCCATCGGGCTGGTGACTTATCTGAATCCGTACATCGGCCACCGCAACGGCGACTTGGTCGGCAAAATCTGCGCCCAAACCGGCAAAGGCGTGCGCGAAGTCGTACTGGAGCGCGGCCTGTTAAGCGAAGAAGAAATCAACCGCATCCTCTCCCCCGAGAACCTGATGAATCCTCATCTGTAAACATTACGGACAAATGCCGTCTGAAAGGAAGCGCCCTTTCAGACGGCATTTTTTATCACCCGACTGGTCAAAACCGATATTTAAAACCCAACAGCCATTCGTTTTGGCGGTAGCGGTAATACACCGCGTTGCTGTGTGCGATTGTTCGCCTGAAACGCAGTTCGGGATATACGCCTTTGATATTCCATTGCGGAAAACCCGCCGCAGCCATCATGATGTATTGCTTGTCGCGCCGCCGTTTGTTATCGCTGACGAAACTTGCCGCGTCATAAAGGCTGCGGCGGTAGAGCAGGACGGCGTTTAAATAAGTACCGCCCGAAAAAAGCCTATACGCGCCCAGCCGAGCCGTATATTCTTTGCTGGAAGAGGATTTTTCGGGATAGGCTTTGCGTGCGGCATCGAAATTTACAAGCAGGCCGCTTTTCAGCGTGATGGAAAATTCCGCCCCCGCGCCGAGTTCGTATTGTTTGAAATCGGCAAAATAAGTTTTGCTTTGTCCGCCGTATCCGGTCTTTTTTGCTCCGGCATGTGAGTTAATGCGCCAGTGCGGGGAGAGTGTGCGCGACCAGTCGGCATCCGCACCCCATGCTCGGTAGTGGGTGTGGCGGTTGCGGAAATCGTATTCGAAATAAGGCAGCAGGGAAAAGGAGGAGCGTGCGTCGGCATAGGCGTATCCCGCGTACAGCGAACCGTTGCGATAGCCGTAATCCGGCATAGCCGCCGAATCTTTGTCTTTTTCCGTGTAGCGGTTGCCGTACAGTACACCGCGCACCTGTACGCCGTGATTCCCTTTGAGCGGGACGGTTTTTTCGGCGGTCGCGCTATAGGATGAGAAGGTCGAATCCGTTGGCGCGGGCAGGGTGCGCTCCATCAGGCACATGCCCGCAATTTCCCACACGCATTGGTTGATGCCGTTGCCTTGGTTTACATTGCTGTTATAGCCGTAGCCGAGGCTGATTTGGCCGTGCCAGCGGCGGCGTTTGCCCAGTTCGGACAGGTAGTTTTCCACGATGGGGCGGGTTTCTGCGGGAATGTCCGTTTTCAGAACTTTCTCAAACGCGGCGGCAGACTCTTTGTTTTGGTTGTCTTCGGCATAAAACCGCCCCGCTTCGAGCAGCAGGCGGGGGTTGTCGGGTTCGGCTTCCAAGGCCGTCTGAAAACTGTTCCCCGCCGCGCGGAAATCCCCTTCGTCCCGTTTTTGCAGCGCATCGGCCAAATGAATCAGCGCGGGTTTGTGCCGGGGCAGTTTGGCGTAGCGGGCGGCGAACTGCCGCACCTTGTGCCACTGCCGCGCATTGAGGGCGTGGTAAATTGCGCTTTCCAGTTCTTCCGCCGTATCGCCGACTTGGTAGATTTCGCCGCCTATCGAAATATAGCCGTCGTTTTCCTCTACTTCCCCGCGTGCCTGTTCCGTGTCCAGCCAACCGCTTTCGCGGTATTGCTGCGTTTGGCGGCTGCCCTCGTCCAGCAGGCGGCGGCGTTCGTCGGCGGGGTTGTCGGCGTGGGCGGTGATGGGCAGAAGCAGGCAGAAGAGGGCGAGGCTGAGTGGTTTGTTCATGGTTGCCTTCCGAAAAGATAAAGTAACGCAGGTTTTAATTGCTGTCCCAAAATGTCCGATAGGCCGAAACCGTATGGGATAGGCGATGTTTATTTACAAATATCAAATTTCAGGTAGCCTGTGTTGAACACGGGCTACCTGAAACCGAGCAGCAATCCGTATCGGACGGATGATTTATATGGCTTGGCAGTCGGCATAAAACGGCAGCTTGAAACTCCTCAGGGGTTAAATCCAGCCTAGCCGTTGCCAAACCAAATCGGATGGCAGCTGTTATTTGCGGGTCTCAATATCGGTGGCGCTACCGCCGAAAGCTACGTCATCGCCGACATTACCGGTACCACGTGTGGTATAGCCGGCCATGGCTGCCGCCTGGTTGCCGTAGAAGCGGCCGGTCATGCCTTGACTGGGATCGGCAAAGGTACCATTTCTGTTATCGATTTTGGCGTGATCAAAATCGACGTGATCGGAACTGCGGCTGATTCTGCCTGCCATCGTCCCGGTTATACCAGAACCGAAGGTGGCGGTTACCTGACCGGTATAGAAATCGTTCTGCCCCGGGGTGTGCTTATTGATACCCAGCACATTGTAGGTGGCGGTTCTCACACCGGTGGTGTTGCCGGTGGGATTATCGCCCACATACCAAACGGTGCGTTTACCATCCGCCATATTCAGGTCGGTGCTGATTTGCTGCGGGTTACCGGCACGCGGCGCCCATTCGCCGAAGAAGACGTTGCCGTTGCTGCCGCCCATGCCCGGCACTTTGGCGATTACCAGGCCGCCGAACTTGGGTGCGGCGGGGATTGCCGGGTTGGCTATCTGGCGCACACTGTACACTTCAGTGTTGTTGTGGTGGTTTTCATACCACACCTGACCCAACGTTGGGTTGTAGAACCAGCCGATAACCGGTTTCACATCGCCTAAGCGCAGATATTGCAGATTGCGCGTACCATCAACATTAGCATAGGGATCGTTGCCGTTAATCGGTGCCTGATATTTCGCACGGATATATTTGACCGGACCATCATCCAGATTGATGGATTTCGACCAACTTCCACCGTTATTGATACTGAATGCCAAACCGGCCTTACCGGCACCGAAAGGTTGCTTGTCAGAGGTGCCGGGGCGAACTGTCGTCGGGTCACTATTTGGATCTTGGCTTTTCCTTTGGCTGGAACCACCAGCCGGAGCAGCCGCAGCCACACCAAAAACGCCGCACAGCAAGACGGCCAACAGGGTTTTATTACGTATAGACATAATCGTTTCCTTAATTAAGAGTTAAACAAAAGCCACCGTTTTATTACCGCCGAACCGGCGGAAAAAACGGTAAAAACCATTACCTCGGATAAGCGGGGCCGGTTGGGTTTGTGCGTCCGGAGTGTTCAATTGTTTGTTGTTATATCCAATCCGTTTTCAGGTAGCCTTCCCGCCATACCCGCAGGCTACCTGAAAACCCCACTCCGCCCTGCGGCTAGAACTTGGCAGTCAGCCCGAAGGTAACCGTCCGGCCCGGCCCGGGGGCGGCAACGTTGGACATCGGGTCGAGATAGTAGCGGTTGGTCAGGTTGGTGATGCCGAGGTTGACGTTGAGGTTTTTGTGCAGCCGGTAGCGGCCATAAACATCCCAAGTCAGCGATGACCGCCAATGGTGGGGCTTGCCGGTGGTATCGAAGATGATGCCCAAATCCTTTTGCAGCAGTTGGTCGTATTGCTTGGTGTTGACCCGGCTGTGGTAGATGCCGCGCAGGCCGAGCTCCAGTTTCTCGCCCAACAGGCGCACCCCGGCATCCAGGTTTATTGAATATTTCGGCTGCAAGGCCTGATAGCCGCGCGTACTGCCGTAGCCGCCTTCGATGCAGATCGGCACGCCTTTGGCACCATAAGGGTCGTAATCGAAAGCGGTATCGCGGTCACACATCTGCTGTTTCAGGCGGTAGGTGGCACCGAGCGCGGCAAAGAAGCGGCCGGTGTCGATGCGGCTCTGCCATTCCAGCCCGGCGGTGTCCTTGCGGTCGTATTGCACGGTGCGGAAATAATCTGTGGTTTCGATCACATTTTGGATACGGTTGCGGTAGTAGGTCAGGCGCATATCGCCGGCACGCAGCCGGCTCCAATACGGGGCAAAATTGAAGCTATAGCCGATTTCCCAGCTGCGGCTGCGTTCCGGCTTGAAGCGGAAATTTGGGGCCTTCGGCATACCGGCATAGGCCACGTCGTTATAAAAACTGCCCACCTCATACACGCTGGGGAAGCGGCTCATCTGCGCATAGCGTACGAACAGGCGGCTGTTGTCGGTCAGATCGTAGCTGACGGCGATGGTCGGCGCCCAGGCATGGGCACGGATCGGTTTGGGCTGCGCCCAATACTGTTCCTCGGTATAGTGCCGACCGATGATTTTGAGACCGAGACCGGTATCATCACCGTACTCGGGATAGCCGACTTGAAAATTGGTTACTTTTCCCGATAGGTTATGAGCAAGGCAAGAGGCCGCATCACTTCTTATACAGTCGATAGGATTCCCCACGCCTGCCCAATATCGATAATGCGTCCCGTGCAGCCCCTGCGGATTGGTCACTTTTTCCTGATAATTGCTGACGAAATCATGAAAATGCTGGGGCAATGCGCCGCTGTCCAGCTTGCCGTTGACAAACGGCACATAAACGGGGCGCACCCGATAGAGCGGTTGGTTCTGTGCCTCGTTAACCCCGCCGAACCGTCCGTCAAAATAGGCACGGCCATCGTTGCCGATATACACATAACCATCGGTACGATACGAGCCGTCATAGTATTTCAGCAAATGGTAACGGGCGCCGTGCGCCTGTTCTGCCTGTACTGCCGCGGCAATGGCGGCAGCATCGCCTGACTGATACGCCTGCCGAAGCTGTTCGGCCACCACATTCCAGTCACGCCGCTCCTGATCGCCTGCCAGTTCGAAATACGGCAGATAGGCACCATCGGCATAATGCTGGGTTCCATCGCCTGCCTGATAGCGCGGGTCGCGGCGGGCACGCCCTTCGGCCAGGGCGGTATCGAAGCCCCGGAAGTTGTGGTAGCGGATGCCGGCGGAGATTTTCAGGCGGTCGGCGGCCTGCCAGTCGAACACCAAATTGGTGCCCCATTCGCGCCGCTCGCCGCCGCGCGGCCCGGCCAGCTTGGTCAGGCCGGTTACCATGCCGGCCAGGTTGAACAGGTCTTGCGAATTGACGATTTCCACTTCCTCCGCCAGTTTCTCTTTCTGATAATCGGCGGCCAAGGTCATGCTCAGGCGGTCTCTGAGGCGGAAGCGGTTGCTGATATCGAAACCGGTGCGGCTGACGCGGGTTTTCTGCTCGGCGCCGGAAATCACGCGGAATTGGCCGTTGTCGTTCGGGGTCATGGCCAACACCTGTTCTTTGGTCAGGCCGTTGACGCCGAAATCATTCATCAGGTCGTTGCAGCTGCTGTAGTTGTCGACGTGCTCGGGCGGTATCCGGCCGCGTTGGGTACACCAATACCAAACGTCGTAGAAGGGATCGGGGCGGGCGGAAGACAAATCCATGCCGCCACTCTGGTGGCGGGTGCTGTTGGTTTTGATGCGCCACAGGTTGGCCTGCAGATCGACCCAGCGGCTGTTTTCCGGCTTCCAGGCCCAGCCGAGTTTGTAGGTGTCGGTGCGGATGGTGGAATCGATGCTCTGCGCCTGTGGCGACAGTTCTTTGGGGCGGTTGGTCTCGTTGTGCTCTTCCATATTCATCACATAGGTGGTGTGGAAGGGGTTGATCTCTCCGAAGCGCACGTCGGTGCGCATATATTGCCAGCCGAGCCGATGGCTGCCGGGCAGGTGCCAGTTGTTTTTCAGCAGCAGGGTTTTGGTTTCGGTGTTGCTGTTGAGCACTTCCACCCCGGGGTGGTAGATGCGCGCCATATTGGGGATGAAGGTGGCGGAATTTTTGCAGTTGAAATCGCTGCCGCCTTCGTCGTAGCATTTTTGCAGGTCGTATACCGGATTATTCAGGTAGCCTTCCGCACCCTTGCGACCGGCGAAGTAGTTGCCTTTGTTGCGGTAGCTGTAGGCGGCAAGGCCGTCTGAAAGTTCGGTTTTGAAGGCGGCGGCGGCCATATAACTGCGGTCGCCGCCGAAGCGCCAGTTGTCGCGGCCGCTTTTGTGCTGCGGCGGGGTAAAGTTGTCTACCACCAACGCCTGCGGGCTCTGCTGTCCGGTGATCGGGTCAGAACCGCCGCCCGCGCCGTCGGCGGTGGCGCCGAGCGGCAGGGTGCGGTAGTCTTCCCAGCCCAGCCATTGGTTGAGGTTGTTGGCCGGGCGGGTTCTGTTGTTGGCAAACTCGGTTTTCAGCTGGAAGCCGAATTTCTGCCCTTCGGGCACGATGTCGCCGGCTTCGATGGTGCGGATGGACATCGCGCCGCCGACGCCCGATTTCACGCCGCGCGTGAGGGCGGGGCTTTTTTCCACCGCGATGCTGCGGAACAGGGCGGGGTCGAGGTAGTTGCGGTCGCCCACGCCGTAGTTGTTCATCCATACGTCGATGGTTTGTTCGGTGCCGTCTATGGTAACCGGGATGCGGCCCTTGCCGGTGATACCGCGTATGTTGGGCGTGATGGCGCCGCCGGCGGTGCGGGTGTTCATGTTGTACACGCCGTTTAGGCCTTTGAGTACGTCGCCGGCGGATTGGACGCGGTAGCGTTCGAGGTATTCTTTGCCGACGTAGGCGTTGGAGACGTTTTTGTAATACACGTCGTCCGCGCCTTTTTGGTCGGCACTGCGTTTGCCATGGACGACTATGGTATTCAGTTCTTTCTGCTGTTCGGTATTGTTCGGGGTGTCTGCAAAAGCCAATGCGCCAAATGCACCTGCAAGGCTTAGGATAATGGTCTTAGGTTTGGGGGAGAATCCGGACATCATGTATTCCTTATTAAGAATATAAAATGAATTTTATTAAGATACACTCATAATAAGAATTATTTGAAATTTTTAATTATTATTAATATTTAAATTATAATTAAAAATAACTATTATTAATTAAATTTTGAATCTGCCCGTATAACAAAATGCCGTCTGAAGCAGCATTTTCCTGTTTCAGACGGCATTTTGTTATATCAATCAGCCGGATTATATGCCGAACAGTGCCTTAACTTCTGTCCAATAGAACAGGCAGGCAATGGAGCATAATGACAGTACAATGCCTGCCGTATTGATTGTGTTGATTTTTTCCTTAAAGAACAATGCGCCCGAAAGCGTCCCTAAAACAATCACACCGATATTCATACCGGCAAAAACCAGCGTGGGACTGTCCTTCATCATTTGGTGCGCAGTGATGTAGGTTACGATGTTCATAAAATTCAAACCGCCCAAGAGTATGCCGCCGACCACGCTCTCAACGCGCCATCTGACCGATTTGGCAAACAGGCAGGCAAACATCAGCACACCCGCCAGCGCAAATGCAACCAGCAGGTTGCCCGCAAATGCCGTGCCGCTTTTGGCAATCTGTTTGAACAGGATGTCGATAATGCCGTAACCCGCCCACACACCGAGCAGCAATAACGCCTGCCGCCACGCGCTGCCTGATTTTTTGCCGCTGTCGCTTTTCCAAAGCAGGCAGAACAGTGCGGCAAAGGCGAGGCACAGTCCGATCAGTTTGCCTTCACTGAGTTTTTCGCCAAACAGCGTCAAAGCGGCAACAATCGGTAAAAACAGCGACAAACGCTGCGCCGCGTCGGATTTGACGATACCGGCGGATTCTACGGATTTGCCCATAATGACAAATACGGACGGCAGCAGCACGCCCAAAGCGGCAAACAGCGGCCACGTCGGCAAAAATGCACCGATATTGCCGACATCCGGCTTCAATACCGACAGGGTCAGTATGACCGCGACCACATAATTGACGGCGACCGCCTGCGCGATGTCGATTTTTTTCTTCCTTGCCATTTTCAGCAAAATGGAAACCGACACGCTGAACACGATGCTGATTAACAGGTAGGCCATGCTCTATATCCATTTCTCGGGCGCAACCGCCCTGCCGTCGTTGAAGCGGATAAAGCCGGCGATGATGCGGTAGAAATACCAGACGGTCGTTGCAATAATAACCAGCACGCCGATGCCGAAACGGGCAGTCAGCGCGCCCAAAAGATAAAGCCAAAATGTGCGCCAAAAGGTTTTAATCAGGTATTCGGTATGTGCGGCATAGACAATGCTGTCCAAACTGTTCCGTTTCATATAGGCGAGAATCACGCCGACTATGGGCATGAACTGCATGATTGCACCCAAACCGAACAGGATGTAGGCGGCGAGGATATAGTTGCGCCCGCTTCCGCTGCCGGACGGTTCGTAAGCATGGCGCGAACGTGAAGCCTGCCGTTCAAACTCCCGTCTGAACGCCTGTTCGCGGCGCATCTGTTCGCCGTAAAACTGCTCCCTGCGCGCCTGTTCGCGGCGGAATGCCTCTTCCTGCCGCCCGCGTTCCTCATGCCGTCTGAAGGACGCGTCGTATTGCGTCCGTTTTGACAGGTCGGAAAGCGTATCGTAAGCCCGTTGGATTTCTTTGAACTTTTCTTCCGCCTGCGGATTGCCCGGATTGCGGTCGGGATGGTATTTCATCGCCAGCTTGCGGTAGGCGCGTTTGATTTCGTCCGCCCCCGCCTGCGGCGACACGCCCAATACGGCATACAAATCTTTGTCCATATTGCTCCTTATACTTCCCGGTCAAACCGCTGCCTGTATTGTTTTCGGGTTCAAAATATTTAAATCATCGGGGCGGATACCGATAATGAACCCGCGTTTTCCGCCATTGATATAGATGGTTTCCAAATCCATCACCGACTGTTCGACGTAAATATCCAATTTTGTCCGGATGCCGAACGGCGTTGTGCCGCCGACCAGATAGCCCGTCCACTTGTTTGCCTGCGCAGGCGCGGCGGGTTCGATGTGTTTCGCACCCAAATGCCGCGCCAGATTGCGGGTTGAAATCTGTTTGTCGCCGTGCATCAAGACAATCGGCCCCTTACCGTTTTCATCTTGCAAAACAATGGTTTTAATGACCAAGTGTTCGTCTTTGCCGAACAGTCGGGCAAACTGCGCCGTGCCGCCGTGTTCCTCATAGGCATAGGTAAAAGGTTCAAATTCGATGCCGTTTTCACGCAAAACGCGTACGGCAGGTGTTATCGGATAAGTGTGTTTACTCATTTTTCGTCATGCAAAACATGGAAATCGGTCAAGCGCAATGTTACCATATATCCCCTTTATCGAAGGAAACCGATATGGATATCCGGTATTTCGGCACAACGCCCCGCTATTCCGAAGCGGTTTGCGCGGGCGGCTTGATTTTCCTCTCCGGCATGGTTCCCGAAAACGGTGAAACGGCTGCCGAACAGACTGCCGACGTGCTTGCCCAAACCGACCGCTGGCTGGCGGAATGCGGCTCGGACAAGGCACACGTTTTGGATGCGGTCATCTACCTGCGTGATATGGGCGACTATGCGGAAATGAACGGCGTGTGGGACGCTTGGGTTGCCGCCGGCAGAACGCCCGCCCGCGCCTGCGTGGAAGCGCGGCTCGCCCGTCCGGAGTGGCGCGTCGAAATCAAAATAACCGCCGTGAAGAGAGACGCGGCAACTGCATAAACAGATTTCCTTATATTTCAGAGTACGCAAATGATGAAAACCTTACTGCCCTTTTTCGGCGTGGCGCGCGTCAGCGGCGAAGACCGCCAAACCTTCCTGCACGGACAGCTTTCCAACGACATCAATAATCTTCAGGCCGGGCAGGCGTGTTACGCGACTTACAACACGCCCAAAGGCCGCGTCATCGCCAATATGATTGTCGTCAACCGTGGAGACGATTTGCTGCTGATTATGGCGCAAGATTTGCTTGAAGCAACGGTCAAACGCCTGCGGATGTTTGTGTTGCGCGCCAAAGCCGTTTTTGAAATCCTTGAAGATTACGCCGTCGGCGCGGAATTGGCAGCATCCGCCGAACCGCTTGCCGCGCAAGAACCCAGTCTCGCCTTTACCTCCGAATGCGTCTCAGACGGCATCTGTTCCGTCATCCTGCACCATCGGGGCATTTTGCACATCGCCCCCGAAACCGCCCTACCCCCTTATGACGCTGCCGCCGAAAACGCGTGGCGGCTGCACGAAATCCGCAGCGGTTATCCGTGGATATGCGCGGCTACCAAAGAAACCGCCGTCGCCCAAATGCTCAACCAGCACATCATCGGCGGCGTACACTTCAAAAAAGGCTGCTACCCGGGACAGGAAATCATCGCGCGCGCCCAGTATCGGGGGCAGGTCAAACGCGGCTTGGCGGTATTGTCGGGAAATTCGGCAGCCGAAGCGGGCATCCTGCTGACGGCGGACGGCGAAGAAGCCGGCATCGTACTCGACAGCGTTCAAGATTCGGAAAACTTTACCGCCCTTGCCGTGATTAAATTCTCCGCCGCGCAAAAAGAACTCACCGTCCCAAACGGCGGTATCTTCAAAGCGGTTCATCTCTTCTTTAAAACCAAAAATGCAGAATAAGCCCTCTAATGCCGTCTGAAGCCCTTCAGACGGCATTGCCGCCCCTGTTTTCGGTTACAATGCCGCATCCCTAATTTTTCAAACCACCGCCATGTCCAAAAAAACCAAGCAAGAACTCGAAAACAACAAACTCAGCAAACGCCTGCGCCACGCCGTCGGCGACACGATTAACGATTTCAACATGATCGAGCCGGGCGACAAAATCATGGTCTGCCTCTCCGGCGGCAAAGACAGCTACGCCCTGTTAGACATCCTGCGCCGGCTCCAAGCCAGCGCGCCGATTGATTTTGAACTGGTCGCCGTCAATCTCGACCAAAAACAGCCGGGCTTCCCCGAAGAAGTATTGCCGACCTATCTCGAAAGCATCGGCGTTCCCTACAAAATCGTTGAAGAAGACACTTACTCCACCGTCAAACGCGTGTTGGACGAAGGCAAAACGACTTGTTCGCTGTGCAGCCGCCTGCGGCGCGGCATCCTCTACCGCACCGCAAAAGAATTGGGCTGCACCAAAATCGCCTTGGGACACCACCGCGACGACATCCTCGCCACCATGTTTTTAAATATGTTTTACGGCGGCAAACTCAAAGCCATGCCGCCCAAGCTGGTGAGCGACAACGGCGAACACATCGTCATCCGCCCGCTGGCGTATGTGAAAGAAAAAGACTTAATCAAATACGCCGAATTGAAACAGTTCCCGATTATCCCGTGCAACCTCTGCGGCTCGCAGCCCAACCTACAACGCCAAGTCATCGGCGATATGCTGCGCGATTGGGACAAACGCTTCCCCGGCCGTATCGAATCGATGTTCTCCGCCCTGCAAAACGTCGTCCCTTCCCACCTTGCCGATACCGAACTCTTTGACTTTGCCGGATTGGAACGCGGTCAAAATCTGAAACACGGCGGCGATTTGGCTTTTGACAGCGAAAAAATGCCCGAACGCTTTTCAGACGGCAGCGAAGAAGATGAGAGCGAAATCAAAATCGAGCCGCAAAAAGCCGAACGCAAAGTCATCAACATTCTGGCGAACAAGCCGAAAACCTGCGGCGCGTAAACCTCCACCGTCAAAAATGCCGTCTGAAGCCCGTTTGGCGTTTCAGACGGCATTTTAAAATCCCGAAGCAGACGGCTTCCAAACATTTGTTTCTCAGTGTCCGTTTTCAGAATGCCCGCCTGCTGGCATATTTTGCCCGATCAGTTCGGCTATCCTCTCGCCGTCAAACTGCGTTTTGAACACCACCTTGATTTCTTTGGAAATCTCGGCAAACAGCTTTTCGGCATGTTTGATTTTCCGCTCTTCGCTTTTTCGCAAATCTTCCGCCCCGTCAGTCCCTTTGGCTTCAATCACAAAGTTCAGAATCTCGCCGCTTTTGGTTTTCACGATATAGGCAAAGTCGGGCGAATACGTGCCGCCGCCGGCAACAGGGATTTTGATGGAGTTTCTCGGTATTTTGGTAAATACGATTACGCCTTCAATTTGGTTGTTGGCGACATTTTCATGTTCTATATCCGAATCGTAGAAAATCTCGCCGAAGAGATAGCCGGCGGCAGGCCGGTGCTCCGTATCTTCAAATCTGCCCAAATCTGCTTTTTTCACCGCGCGCGGTTTGCCGTCTTTATTGGTAAATTTGGTCGGATGGATTTTGCTGCCGACAAGCCGGTAATCCAGTTCGAATTTATGGAAGGAATGATGAAGCAAAAACCGGTTGAAGCCGTTTTTGATTTGGGCGATGGTCTGCATATTCAAAAAATCGCCAATGTTCAGTTCGTCGCGGACGCGGTAAAACGCCTGATGCAAAGTCTGCATCTGGATTTTTGCCGTTTGTGCCAGTTTTTCCAGAAACTCACGGTAAGTCATTGTGTTGAAACGGATAAAATCTTCATCTTCAATACTGTCTATGCGGCGGGAAAGCATAAGCCCGTTGTTGATATAAGCTTCGTTTACCGCCGTGCATATGCCTGCCTGCGGGAATTTGGCGGCGTTTTCACGCAAATAGGCGGTAAATAAATCGACAAATTCGGCTTCATCTTTGATTTTGTACTGCAAAACGGCTTTATGGTGAATCAGCTCCCACAAGGCTTTGAGTTCTTCATATTTGCCTTCGCGCATGATGATGGTGTCTTTGCCCTCGTCTTTGGCGTTGCTGACTTTGCCTTTGTCCAAACCTTTGGGGAAGGCTTCGGGATAGGCGGCTTTTAATTTGTCATAGCCGTCTTCGGCAAAGTTTTCATTGTCGTCAATGATGCCGTCTGAAAACAGTTGGTTTACCAATACCAGCGGTTTGATATCGGGGTATTTTTGCAATATTTTTTGTTTCAGCTCTTCGGTAAACTTTTTGGAGATTTCTTCCTGAAAAGAATTGTCGTTGATTTCGCCGACAAGCTGCTTCACAAAGTCTTTTTCGCTGCTATCGACAAAATAATTCAGTTTGTACGGTACATCGCGCACCCGCGCCATCAGCTCGTTTACCGGCAGGCGCAGGCCGCGTCCGACTTCTTGCAGCTTGGAAGTCGTGCTGCCGCTGGAACGCAGTTTGCAAATCTGGAAAACGTTGGGATTGTCCCAGCCTTCGCGCAGCGTCCATTTGGAAAAAATAAAGCGGCGCGGGTTGTCCAAAGACAGCAGTTTTTCCTTATCGTGCAGGATTTCATTGATTTCCTGCTCGATTCTATCGTCGCTGTCTGTATTGTCTTTGGAAAAATAGCCGCCGTGGCAGGCGGATACATCGTCCAACGTCTTTTGCAGGTAATCGCGGTAAAACGGGTCGCTTTCCGTTTTCAGACGGCGTGCCGCTTCCGCGCGAATCCAGCTTTCAAATTTATCTTTCAGGCTGCCTGAAAGCTCGTTGCCGCTGCGGTAGCCCGCGATATCGTCAATAAAAAACAGCGTCAGCGGCTTGATTTTGGGCTGTGGCGCGCGTTCTGCCAAAAGCGCGCGTTCCAGCTTGAAATGTTCGGCAACCGCCCGCTGCATCATCGCATCCTGCACCGTTTGCGAATAGGAATAAGGGTTGATGACGGCACCCGTTTTCAACTCCAAGCCGTTGCTTAACACCACCACGGTTTTATTCATTTTGTCGATTTTCAAATCCGAAATAGCCGGATGGATTTGCGCCAAATCTTCGCCTTTTGCCAGTTTGAACGTCTGCTTTTTGTCCTTTTCGTTTAATTCAAATTTCGCTTCTTTGCCGTCCGACGACACCAGTTTTACCGCCGCATCCATGCCGCCCTGCATTTCTTCCTGAAACACGCGCACGCCTTTGACCAGCCCGTCGTTAAACGCGTCTACTGCCGTCAAACGGTAAAGCAAGTTGTAATATTCATCGTTAAATGTTGCACCGTAGCGCAAAATATATTGCGGTTTTAAGCGTTTGATATTGCCCCACGTTTTCGCGCTATCTCGGGTCGGGAATTTATGCGGTTCGTCCACAATCATAAACGGGCGCACGGCAGCCAATGCATCAACGGGATTGTCAAACAAATCCTTCAATGCCTTGTCGCCCGTATCGTTCATGGACGACGAATTAACCATGCCCGCGTTAATCAGCAGCACATGAATTTCCTTTTTGTTTTCCGCTTTGACAAATTGCTCAATCGTTATGGGCGCATTGGACTTTTTGCCCTTATTCTTTTTCGCGCTTTCCACCACATAGGTTTTCAGGCGTACGCCTTCATAATCGCCGCCGAAATCCTGTTCAAAATGCTCTGCCAAAGCCTTGCTTTGCAAAAACTGCTGTGTTCCCGCCTTAATGGACAAAGTCGGCACGACCACGATAAATTTGAACACGCCCAGCCAACGGTGCAGCTCGAACATGGTTTGTGTGTAGGTATAGGTTTTGCCCGTGCCCGTTTCCATGGAAATATCAAGGATATTTTGGTCGTCCGAACGGTCGGGGAATCGGCCGTCTATACCGTTTTGGCTTTGCACTTTCAGGATATTGTTTGCGTATTGTTTTGCAGCAAACAAAAGTTCGGGATTTTCGTCTGCCGTCCGATATTTGGGCGTTGCCCCGTCAAACACGCCCAAAACCGCCGAAACCGCCCGCATTTGGTGCGGCTGGTTTTTCTCGTAATTAAAACCGCTCATGAATGTTTCTCCATGAAGTCATTGTTGTATCGTCCTTCCCCCGCAAGGGGAATCCAAGCCGAAAAGCAGCCTGCACTTTCGGATTCCGGTTACACCCTGATAATCACATTCAACTCAATCTCTTTTTTATTGGTATAACCGCGAACCGCCTGGTCGAGTTCGTGCTGCATGGCGCTTGCCATATTGCTGCCGAATACAATCACACGGTTGGGATTGAAATCCGCATCGTCGTCCAGCTTCTTGATAAACGCCAGCAAATCGGCGGAAGTAAAACCCTTGTTAAGCAGATACAGCCGTTTTTCGCACAGATACGCCGTATAACTGCCCAACCGCACAGGCTCAACCGGCGTGGTCAGTGCCGCCCCGTCATACAGCGTCCAGGTGGTCAGAAGCGTTTGCAGCTGTTCTTCGCTTAATTCATCGTTAAGCGGCAAATCCGGTTGTTCGGGCGAAAAATCCTTGTCTGGATGCTGCCTGAAATTGTCTGCCGTTTGAAAGATTTTGAAGCCCGAATCGCCCGTGTAATCGGGATGTTCGACGCGGATTTTGGCGGCGGCTTTTTCTATGCGGGCTTTGGTGATGTCGAAGATGGTCGGGTAGCCTGCTTTACGGGCTTCGGATTTTTCAGCGGTTTTTTCGGGAAGCTGTACACAGATATAGCGGCGGTTACCGTTTTGTCCTTCGGCGTTAAGCTGCATCACGGCGTGGGCGGTTGTGCCGCTGCCTGCGAAGAAGTCTAGGATTAGGTCATTACTCTTTGAACTTATTGAAACTAAAAATTTAATCAATTGACTAGGCTTGGGGAAGGTAAATATTTTGCTACCAAATAAATCTGTGATTTCTTTTGTGCCTTCTTTAGTCATTCCGATATTTTCAGGTAGCGTCCTACTAAAAATAGCCAAATATTCGGCTACTGCATCGGCTAATGTACCAACATTTTCAGGTAATCTACTGCTTACAGCTACTTTGCCAAAATCCTCGCCAGCTTTTTTCATGTCGTCATCTTTAAAGTAACGCATAACTGGATTGCTGATATTTAAGAAATCATAATCATCAGGGAAAACGATTTTTCCTTTATTATAATAATCTTGAAATGTATCTTTGGTTACACGCCAAGTTGCATTTGGATTTGCTGGATATTTTTTTCCTGTCTTGGGATCAACCATTGTGAAAAAACTATTTGGCCTTTCCGCCGCAGTTGTTTGTTTCGTTAAGTCGTGGGTACGCCAAGGACGATCGGGGAAATCATCAGTCTCATAATAGCGTCGTTCCTTGCCTTTAGTTGCTGCAATAAATTGGCAAGATTTTGCGAATACAAATATCCATTCATAATCCTGCGAAATACCAAAAGGCACATCTGATTTAGCTGTTCTTTTTCGCCAAGGCAATTGTGCAACAAAATTCCCTTCCCCAAACACTTCATCACACAACAATTTCAACTGCGCCGCTTCGTTATCGTCAATCGAGATAAAAATCACGCCGTCGTCCTTTAACAGTTCGCGGGCGATATACAGGCGCGGATACATAAAGGTCAGCCACGCGCTGTGCGAGTTTGAGCCTTTGTCGGTGAAATCTAAAATCCGCGCGGCTTCGTCTTCGTCAATATTCGCCAGGAGGGCAAGTTCGGCGGGTGTGAATTTGCGGTCGTCCTGATAGACAAAGCCGTCCGATCCGGTGTTGTAGGGCGGGTCGATGTAAATCATCTTCACGCTGTTTGCGTAGGCGTTTTTTAAGTGTTTCAACACTTCCAGATTATCGCCGCGAATCAGCAGATTTTGGCTGCCTGCATTTTCGGGCTTGGCGTTGTGCGTTTTGTCTTCACTTATCAGGGTTTCGGGCGGCAGGTTGCGAAGCAGGCGGGCATATGATTTGCCCAGCCAGTTCATTTCGTAAAATTCGCGTCCGATGTCGGTCTGTGGCGCAATTTCGGCTTGTAATCTGTCGATAAGGAAATTTCCGTCTGCGTCAAAACAGGCGGGAAACAGTTTTTTGAGCTGTTCGAGTTGGGTAGAGTTGGCGGTAATGCCGTCTGAAGTGTAGATTGCCTCAGTGTTCGCCCCGGCTGTGTCGCTTAGATCAGGGCTTGGGTTGGGTTGGGTTGGGTTGGGTTGGGTTGGGTTGGGTTGGCAGCATTTTAAAATCCTCGGTTTGAATTTGTCAATATCAACTGTCTGTTTTAAAATATTTTTTTACTTTAAACGGCGTTTTTTGGGAAACGGGCGACGCCGTCTGAACGTCTGTCTGCGTGTTACTGCCCGACAACAACGCGACGGATTTTGACGGGCTGTACGGGTACGTTTTGATAAAGGCCGCGCGTGGCGGTTTTGACGCGGGCGATTTTGGAAACGGTGTCCATTCCGCTTTCTACCCTGCCGAAAACGGTGTAGCCGTATTGTCCGTTTTTGTAGTCGAGCGAACCGTTGTCCGCCAGATTGATAAAGAATTGGGCGGCGGCGGAATCGGGGTCTGCCGTCCGCGCCATTGCGATGGTGCCGACGGTGTTTTTCAAGCCGTTGCCGGATTCGTTGGCAACGGCCTTATCGGTTGCCTTTTGCACCAAGTCCTCGGTCAATCCGCCGCCTTGGATGACGAAGCCGCCGATGACGCGGTGGAAAATCGTGTTGTCGTAAAAGCCTTTTCGGGCATAGCGCACGAAATTGGCAACGGTTTTGGAGGCTTTGGATTCGTCCAAAACCAAACGGATATTGCCCATATCGGTTTCCATCAGGACGCGGGTTGCCGCCATAGACGGCAGGCAAACCGCCAAAAGCAGCGCGGTTAAAACGGTTTTGAATTTGGGTTTCATCCCGTCCTCCTAAAGCCTTCAGACGGCATTTTCATTTCATATGCCGTCTGAAAGCGCGTGAACGCTATTCCAATGCGTCTTTAAGTTTTTGTTCGATTAAATCCGCGTCAAACGATTTGGCAATCAGCTCGAAACGCGAATCGCGCCGCCAAGACACTTGGTTCGCGCCCCACTGCCCGTCCACCCAGTTGAGCCACACCCACGTTCCCAATACTTGGAACACGCCTTTGGCGCGGACGAGTCCTTCGGTCATTTTGGGCAAATCATTGAAGAAGTTGGTCAATTTTTCGCCGTCGAAATCGCGTCCGGCGGGGAATGTGAAACCTTGCGACTGGAAGCCCATGGTGTTGTCCGGCAGGGCTTTGAGGCGGTAGCGTGATTTTTCAACTACGGGAATATCGAGCCATTGGATATCGAGTTGTGCGTTTTGGACTTCGACCACTTTAGCTTTGGGTGGGAACAGTTTTGCCGCTTTGTCATGAAATTCGGCAAGCTGTTCGGGGGTGCATAAATCGGTTTTGCTGGCGGCCAATACGTCGCAAATGCCGATTTGGTCTTTATACAACGCCTGTTGCGCGTAATCGGGATTGATGAACTGGCGCGGATCGACGACGGTAAAGACGGCGCCGATTTCCAAAAGACTGTCCAGAGGTTTGGCTTTCAATTCGTCGATGACGCTGGCGGCGTGCGCCAGTCCGCTTGCCTCAATCATCAGGCGGTCGGGTTTGGCGTCGCGCAGCATTTTCTGCACGGTTACGCCCATTTGCGGGCCGGCGGTGCAGCATAAACAGCCGCCGGCGATTTCTGCCACAGGGATGCCGTTGTCGCTCAATACCGCGCCGTCAATGCCGATTTCGCCGAACTCGTTGACGATGATGACCCATTTTTCGTTCGGGTCTTTTTGCGCCATCAGGCTTTTGAGCGCGGTGGTTTTGCCTGTTCCCAGAAAACCTGAAATCAGGTGGACTTTGGTTTTTTTCACTTCTGACATTTTTTACAGATTCCAGTTAAAACAACGTGTTCTTCTTTCAGCGCAAAACCGCTTTCGGCAACGCCTGCACGCAGTGCCGCCCACTCGTGGCTGAGGGTTTGCTCGTCCGCCGCGCCGCATTCGGTGCAGACCAAAATAAACGCGCTGTGGTGCGCTTCGGCTTCTTCGTGGTCGTGGCAATGGTCGTTGCACTCGTGCTGCGCGTGGCTGCACAAAATATAGCCGTTGACCGCCGCCACTTTGTGTAAAACGCCCTGATCCGCCCAAAAATCAAGGGCACGGTAGGCGGTAGGCGGTGCAAGCACGCCTTCGCTCTGCTGCTGCATCTGTGACAAAACATTGTAGGCTTTAATCACGCCGCTTTGCTGCAAGACAATATCTAATACCTGCTCGCGCAAAGCGGTTACCTGCAAGTCCTCTCTGCGTGCCTGTTCGATAATTTTCTGTTTGAAATTTGTTTTCATAAATTCCCTGTTTATGCCGTCCGAACGACCGATACGACAGGAGGCGGTTTTATATTTGTGTTTGTATTCAATTGCTTTATTTGGAAATCTTTTCCAATAATGCCCGACAGCCTGCATCCGCAAGCCTGTATGTTTCTTCAAAATCACCCATGTACCACGGATCGGGGACATGGTCGTAACCGCTTTCGGGTATCAGGTCGGTCAGCTTGAATATTTTTTCCGGCCGCCTGCCGAAAGTTTTTTCCAATTCGGACAAATTCTTGCCGTCCATAGCGATGATGTAGTCAAACGCCGTCGCATCGCTTTGGCGGATTTTGCGGCTGGTAAAGCCTGAAGCGTCAATGCCGTATTTTTTCAATATCTTTGCCGTTTCACGGTGCATATCCTCGCCGTCGTGCCAGCCCGATGTCCCTGCGCTGTCCGTTTCGAGGGGAATGCCCGCTTCGGCGGCACGGCGGCGCAAAATGTATTCCGCCATCGGCGAACGGCAGATGTTGCCGAGGCAGACAAAAAGGATTTTCGGTTTTTTCATATCCCATCCCTGTTCCAACGCGATGCCGTCTGAAGCGGAAACCCTTTCAGACGGCATCGGCCGGTTAATCGTAACCGCATAAGGAAGAACCTGCCAAAACATCCATCTGGAAGAAATGGCTTGGCTAAATCTTAGGCATATTTAATAAATGTCCAATATTAGAAGCCGTATGCTCCAAATAAAGACTGGCATTTTTCAAACTATCTTCTAAAGGTTCACTTTTCTCCAAAATAGAAAAGGCAGCTTGGATATTTTCAAATGGTAGGGAAGGCAAATCTTCAGCGAAACTGCCGCAAATAGCGACAACAGGAACTCCGACAGGGGTTCTTTTTGCTACACCAATAGGCGCTTTCCCTGCTAAACTTTGACGATCTAGTCTTCCTTCACCAACGATAACCAAGTCAACATCTGACACTTTCTTATCAAAGTCAATCAAGTCCAGGCAGGTGTCAATTCCAGATACGATACTTGCCTGAGCAAAGGCACACAAACCACCAGCGATGCCTCCACCAGCTCCTGCTCCTTTAAGTTTTAATGTTGCAGGGGGGACTTTTTCATAAAAATCTTGTATTGCCTGATCTACGGCCTCAAACATAGTAGAATCCAGCCCTTTTTGCTTGCCAAACGTATAGGTCGCACCTTGGTGTCCACATAAGGGACTCACAACATCTGCTAAAATACGAATGTGAACATCTTCAGGAATTTCATAGCGATTTTCTGTTGAAACAGAAGCTGGGTTTAGTAAGGATTGACCGCAAGCGGGTAAGGCATTTCCATCCTCATCATAAAATTGATAACCTAAACCAGCAGCAATCCCAATACCTCCATCATTACCGGCCGTACCGCCAACGCCAATATAGATTTCTTTAATTTCTTGACTAATGAGGTGGCGAATCAATTCTCCAATACCACGAGTTTGGATTTGTAATGGATTTCGTTTCTCTAGCGGGATTTTTCCAAGACCAACCAAATCAGCAACTTCGAATAGGGCTAGTTGTTCTTTTTGAAAATAGCGCATGACTTTTTTTGTCCAAAAGGTCCTGTCACTTGGAGACATTTTTCTTCTAGGTCAAGAGAATGTCGGATAGCATCTACAGTGCCTTCTCCCCCATCACCGACAGGACAGAGGAGACATTCCACATCTGCTATCGATTGTTGGAAGCCTCTTTTTATTGCTTCAGCTACCTGTTGAGCTGTCAAGCTTTCCTTAAACGAATCCGGTGCAATTACAATCTTCATATTTATAATTCATCCTTTCGTTTCACTCAAGGCACAACACAGAATGAAAAAGTGTTGTGCTCTTTATTTTGATTTATTATAGAAATGAGAAAGCCTATCACTACTACAAATCACTATGCGCTGAAAAACGGATTGCGCCCTTCCCGTTTCAACGCTTCCGCATAGCTCGGGATGTTTTCCTGTTCGCCCAAGGGATTGTGCAGCAGGTAAACGTGTTCTACACGGCATTCTGCCATCAGGTCGAGGAAATTCTGCTGGATGACGGCAATGTTATCGGTAAAGGAAAGCTGCCAGCAAAACACCTGCGGCACGACTTCAAACGCGCCGTCGGTCGCATTAAATCCGAATAGAATCTGTCCGCCCGCCTTTGCCGCAGCGACCACGCCGACGCGCGGACCCTGCATCCGGACGGCGCGTATCGCGTTTGCCGCAAAAACATCCATCGCCATACGTTGGCGCGTGTGGCTGCCGTCTGAAAGCGCGCGCGCCGGGGTATCGGGGGAAAGCGGATTGGCAAACAGCGTAATGCCTTCCGATGCAAGATTTTCCTGCCATACCTGCATTAAGGGCAAGCCTGCCTGAAGAAGGTTCTGCCCCAATGCCGCCTGAACTTTGCCGCTGCCGAAACCCAGCACGTAAACGACGTGGACGGACTGCCCTTCGGGCAACAGCAAAGGGCGCGGGGCGAAACGGCGTAAGTGTTGCGCCGCCGCTTCGGTATTTTGTTTGGCACGCCACCACTCATCCGGCGCGACCGCACTCAAATCGGAAGAATGCACAAGATAAGGCAGCCATTGTGTCTCTTGCGTCAACGCGCGCAGGTGCGGATAGTTTTGCAGGCAGGCAAACAATGCCTCCGTCGGCAGCTTCATCTCGATTGCCCGTTCTTTCTTGCAGCCGGACACCAGCACGACCGGCAGGGCGAACCACTGCACTTCGCCTTCTTTCTCGCAATCGAGTACCGCGTTCACACTGGAAAGCAGCGCGGCATAAGTTCCGGCATCGGGCGACATCGTCAGCGCGAGGGAAAGGTTGATATAGTGGTTTTGCTCAAGCATCCCCCTGATTTCGGTTTGAAGCTGCCCGGACGAGAGTTTGCGCGAAGCCTGTGACGAATTGTGCGCCAACTGGTAGGCATTGAGCAGCAGGTGGTTTTTAATCGGATTTTGGGGATACGGGCGCGTATCGGGCAAGGTAAATGTCTGGTTCATATGTGTCGTGTACCGTTTTTCGCAGTGTGTGTCTTTCCTGTCTGAAAATATATCGGACGGATTGCCGTCGGGACTTGCCCGTCAATCCGCCGAAACGAGAAAATGCCTGTCTGCCAAGTCTGCCAATATTTCTTCCACATACACTTCGGCAGGCGGATGGAATGTCAAACCGTCGGGCGTGGCGCTGACGATGTTCAAGTTTTCGGCAACCGTTTCAATCAATGCCTGTTTGCTCGTCGGCCGCGACAATTGCCGCATAATGTACAAATGCCCGTATCCGAATGAGGGCGTGCTTTCGTTGTAACGGTTGGCAGGCCGGACAAACGCTCCCGCACCGTGTTCCACAAAGGCGGCGGCATAGTTTGTAAAGCGCGCCGGCACATAGGTTTTATGGTCTTCAAAAAATGGTTTGCCCGCATTGTCTGATGAAACAGAAAAACGCCCGAGAATGGTTTGCAATAAAAGCTGGGAATTGATTTTCATGCGGTCAAATTCCAGACCGGGAAATCGGCGGGCAAGATTTTCCGCAACATCTTCCGTTTTAAACGCCTCTCCGGTTTTCATCACATCGCGTATGCCCGAAAGCAGGGTATCGTTTTCATCAAAGTTGATTGTTTCCCCTCTTGCCGGGCGGAAATTCAAACTTTCTATCACTTCGACGGCAACCGACTCATCACGCCTGACAGTATCCCCGACTTCCTCACGGCATAAAAGCGAACGGTGGAATTGGCGGTCGGATAAAATATCGCTGTAAAATTCTTTGGCAATATAATCACCCCCTGCCAATGCCAGAATCCGCTCCCGCGTATGCTCCGCCATCCAAGAAACAAAAGACACATGCAAATCGGTATCCCCGATATACGCCAGCCGGTGGCGGTTTGCCCATTCAATGAAACCGTTAACGTAAATCGGGTTGTTGAATATTTCCATATATTCGTGTGCGACATAATAAGTATTGTGATTCAATATTTTTTGAATCGCCGGAAGTTTGCCGCCGCCCAAGCCCTTGTCGTTTTCCAAAATTTCCGCCAGCGCCTTGATCGCATCCAAGCCTTTCCGCGTCCTTGCTTCCAAGGGTTCTCCAAGCGCATCCCTGCCGGCAAACTGCATAATATCGCGCAACTGCTCCTGCCGCTTCCAACCGGGGTAAACATTGTATGAAATATAGGCAATGCCGTATTCGGTCAGGTTGTTCCGGCAAATCGAAAAGATTTTGTCTTTAACTGCGTCGGGCACCCGCGACCAAATGCCGTGGACGATGATATAGTCGAACTTCCCGAATGATTCATCGACGGTCAAAATATCTTTTTCTTCCAGACGCACATTTTCCAAGCCCATTTTTTCAATGATGGCGTTGCCCTGCGCAACCTGCCTGCCGGACAAGTCGATACCGACAAATTCCGCATCCGGGTAATAAAGTGCCTGCGTTGATGATGTTTCTGCCCATCGAACAGCCCAGCTCCAAGACCTTGGCTTTTGCGGCTGCCGTAGGCTTCAAACCCATCATGCGGGCGCATGCCTCCAAGGCGTTGATGGCGGTTTGGGAAAATGCTTTGGATTCGTACATCAAATCATCATATGAATTTTTGATGTCGGACACGCCCGGCACACCGTTCTCCGTTGCAGCGCGCAAAGGCGGCTTTTTTCTTTTTGTTCGGCATATTTTGTTTGTCTGAAGGCACTATTGCCCGCAAGTTTAACCAATTCATCCTGCCCGTTCAACTAAATCAAATGCCGCCCGAAGGCGCGGAGCGTGCTTCAGACGGCATCGGGGAAACGCAAAGGCTTCAGACGGCATTTTTGCCGCTTTATTTCAACGCCGCATCATAGCCGCCGTCTTCTACGGCTTCGATTAGTGCTTCCGCTGCGGTTTGCGCGGGGTCGTATCCGACGGTCGCACTTTTGTTTTCAAGGCTGACTTCGACGCTTGCCACGCCTTTTACGCTTTCTAATATCCGGGTAACGCTTTTGACGCAGCCGCCGCAGCTCATGCCGCCGATGTCGAGGAGGAGGGTTTCCACGATTTTTCCTTTCGTTGGTACTGCAATCTGACGGGCGTTATTGTAAGTCGGAGCGTGAACTTGGGCAAACGCGGAAACGGTGCGGCACGGATGCTTGCGACATAATGGCAACCTTGCCCAATCGGGAGGCGGCAATGTTTCAACATATGGAACGATTTTCAAAGCAGCGTCCCGAGTGTTCCTCCGAACGGGAGGCGGCTGCTTCCCCCTGATTTGGATTTTGCCGTCCGGCAGACAAGAAAAGTATAGTGAATTAACAAAAATCAGGACAAGGCGGCGGGCCGCAGGCAGTACAAATGGTACGGAACCGGTTCGCCTGGTGCTTCATCACCTTAGGGAATCGTTCCCTTTGAGCCGGGGCGGGGCAACGCCGTACCGGTTTTTGTTAATTCACCATAATGCGCCCCCTTTTGGCGGGGTGCGACATATAAGGAATTGAGATGAACGCTTCGCACAAACCTTGGTTGAGCATCATTGCCTTGGCAATCGGCGCATTTATTTTCAACACGGTCGAATACATCCCCATCGCGCTTTTGAGCGACATCGGACGAAGCTTCGGCATGGCGGCGACCGAAACGGGTGTGATGATTACGGTTTATGCGTGGATTGTCGCGCTGACTTCGCTGCCGCTGCCGCTGATGCTGCTGACGCGCAATTATGGAACGGCGCGGCCTGCTGCTGGTCCTGTTTGCGCTGTATTACTGTCAGCCACATCCTGTCGTTTGCCTCGTGGCGTTTTGAAATCCTACTCGCAAGCCGCGTGGGGATTGTGCTGACGCACGCGGTGTTCTGGTCCATTACGGCTTCGCTGGCGGTACGCATCGCCCTTGTCGGAAAAGGGAATCAGGCATTGGGGCTGCTCAGCACGGGGACGGTGATGGCGATGGTGGCGGGGATTCCGCTCGGGCGTATGGTCGGACAATATTTGGGCTGGCAGGCGAGTTTTCTGCTGATCGGCCTGTGTTCGGCGGCGGTAATGGCAGTGCTTGCCAAAAGCCTGCCGCGCCTGCCGAGCGTGAATACCGGTTCTTTAAGCAGCCTGCCCCTGCTTTTGAAACGGAAAAAACTGATGCTGCTGTATGCGGTAACGGTGCCGGTGATTACGGCGCACTTTACCGCATACAGCTACATCGAGCCCTTCGTCATCCAAATCGGCGGTTTCTCCGCGCGGCAGGTTACGGTGGTTCCGGGGCTGTACGGCCTGGCGGGTTTTGCCGCGTCTTACCTGTTCGGCAAATGGTTTGCCAAACATCCGCGCGCATTTTTGGCGGGCGCGGTGTCGCTTATCGCCCTCTCTTCGGGGCTTTTGCTGCCTTTGGCGCATTTTCCTGCCGCCATTTACGCGTTGGTGTTCGTATGGGGGACGGCGATTGTGGTCGTCAGCTTGGGGATGGTTGCCAAAGTTTTGGATTTCGCCTCCGATGCCGCAGACCTTGCCAACTCGATTTATTCGGAGCTTTACAACGTCGGTATAGGCGGCGGCGCACTGCTGGGACATTAGGTTACGCAATACTCGGGCATTTCCTGCATCGGCGTTGCGGGTATGCTGACGGCGGCGGCAGGTTTGCGGGTCTGCCTGAATTTGAACCACCATATCCGAACCTGACCGAGCGATGCCGTCTGAAGCCCCTCCCGCCCTTCAGACGGCATTTTGATTGAAGGAATATCCGCCCCTGCTTAAAATAACGGGCTTTGCCGTGTTTTAACGCCTATTTTTTTGTCCCAAGGATGGTTTATGCCGCTGCTGTCTGTCGAGTTCGCACTGTTTTTTATCGTCTTCCTGCCGATTTACTGGGGCTTTGCGAAATACCCGTCCGTCCAAAACCTGCTGCTTTTGGCTGCCGGTATGGGCTGGCTCTACCATATTAGCCCCGTATTTGCGGCAATCATCGTCCTTTATTCCTCCTGCGTGTACCTTTTGGGCGAACTGCTCCGTTCCGATCGCGAAAGTACGCGCCGCTTTTGGCTGGGGTGCGGCATTGCCGCCTCGATTACCGTTTTGGGCTTTTTCAAATATTTCGATTTTTTCCGTCCGCTGATTGCACAATATGCCGGAAAAGGCGGCGCAATCGACATCCTGATGCCGCTGGGGCTTTCCTATTATACCTTCCAGTCTGTCGCCTATCTGGTTTACTGCTTCCGCGCCCCGCACGCCGCGCGTTTTGGGTGGCACGAGCTGCTGCTGCACCTGAGTTTTTTCCCCACCGTTACCTCCGGCCCGATTATCCGCGCCGCCGCATTCAAAAGCACGGACGGCGAACAGGCGGGTGCACTGGCGCAAATCCGCACCCGCCGACCGCGTTCGCCCGTCCGCCCCGCCCTCGCCGTTTCCCTGATTTTACTGGGCATTGCCAAAAAATGGTGGCTGGCGGGGATGCTGGCGGAAAACTGGGTGTCGCCCGTATTTGAAAATCCCGCCCAATTCGACGGCTGGGGCGTGTTGGCAGGCGTGTACGGCTATACCTTCCAACTCTTTTTAGACTTTTCCGGATATTCCGATTTGGTTATCGGTATGGCGATGCTGCTGGGCTTCCGGCTGCCCAAAAACTTCTCCGCACCGCTTCGTGCCGCGAATATCCGCGCATTTTGGGACAAATGGCACATCAGCCTTTCCACCTGGATACGCGACTACATCTACATCCCCTTGGGCGGCAGCAAAAAAGGCTTTTTGCGGACACAGCTCAACCTGATGGCGGCAATGGTACTCTCAGGCATCTGGCACGGCTACGGCTGGAACTTCCTCATTTGGGGCGCGCTGCACGGCACGGCACTGGCGCTGCTCAACACGGGCGACCGGTATTTCGGACGCGACGCGCTATGCCGTCTGAAATACCTTGCGCCGCTCTCGTGGTTTGTTACCTTCCATTTCGTCTGCCTTAGCTTTGTCGTCTTCAATACCGCAAACCCCGACGATGCAGGCGCAGTTTTCAGCGCCCTCTTTGCCAATGCCGGCGGCTGGAACGCGCCGCAACGGGCGGATATGCTGCTGCTTGCCTCGTTTGCATCCTTGATGCTGCTCTACCCTTACCTGCAACGCGCTTTCGACGGCACGGTCAAAGGTTTGGAAAAAATCCCGATGTGGCTGTGGTTTATCCAGATTTCCATCATCCTGCTGCTGATTATCGTCCTCGCCCCTTCGGGGATACCCGGCTTTATTTATGCCAATTTTTAAGGGTTTGGACATGAAAAACTTTCTTTCCCTTTTCGCCTCCATACTGATGTCTGCCCTGATTGCCGTGTGGTTCAGCCAAAACCCCATCAACGCCTACTGGCAGCAGACCTACCACCGCAACAGCCCGCTCGAACCGCTTGCCGCCTACGGATGGTGGCGGAGCGGAGCGGCGTTGCAAGAAAACGCCTACGCCCTTTCAGACGGCATCAAAACCTTCCTGTCCGGCGAAACGCCGCCGACGGCTCAAGACGGCGGTTCGGCAGATATGCCGCCTGAAGCCGCCGCATCCGAAGCCGCCCCGCCGGCCGGCGGAACAGAATGGAAACAAGGCACCGAAGCCGCCGCCGTCCGCAGCGGCGACAAAGTCTTTTTCGCCGGAGATTCGCTGATGCAGGGCGTTGCGCCTTTCGTGCAAAAAAGCCTGAAACAGCAATACGGCATCGAATCCGCCAACCTCAGCAAACAAAGCACGGGGCTTTCCTATCCCTCATTCTTCGACTGGCCGAAAACGATTGAAGAAACCTTGAAAAAACATCCCGAAATCAGCGTACTCGCCGTCTTCCTCGGCCCGAACGACCCGTGGGATTTCCCCGTCGGCAAACGCTACCTCAAATTCGCTTCCGACGAATGGGCGCAAGAATACCTGAAACGCGTCGACCGCATCCTTGAAGCCGCACACACGCACCGCGTCCAAGTCGTCTGGCTCGGCATCCCCTACATGAAAAAAGTCAAGCTCGACGGTCAGATGCGCTACCTCGACAAACTGCTTTCGGAACACTTGAAAGGCAAAATCATCCTGATTCCCACCGCGCAAACACTGAGCGGCGGGAAAGGCCGCTACACCGATTCCGTCAACGTCAACGGCAAACCCGTCCGCTACCGCAGTAAGGACGGCATACACTTTACCGCCGAAGGACAAAAACTGCTGGCGGAAAAAATAATGGAAAAAATCGTTTTTGAACCGAGTACGCAACCATCAAGTACACAGCCATGAACCCCAAACACTTCATCGCATTTTCCGCCCTGTTCGCCGCCACGCAGGCAGAAGCCCTGCCCGTCGCCTCCGTCAGCCCCGACACCGTTACCGTTTCCCCGTCCGCCCCCTACACCGATACAAACGGGCTGCTGACCGACTACGGCAACGCCGCCGCCTCGCCTTGGATGAAAAAACTCCGATCCGTCGCACAAGGCAGCGGCGAGGCCTTCCGCATCCTGCAAATCGGCGACTCGCATACCGCCGGCGACTTCTTTACCGACGCCCTGCGCAAACGCCTGCAAAAAACATGGGGCGACGGCGGCATAGGCTGGGTTTACCCCGCCAACGTCAAAGGGCAGCGCATGGCGGCCGTCCGTCACAGCGGCAACTGGCAAAGCTTCACCAGCAGGAACAATACCGGAGATTTCCCGCTCGGCGGCATCCTCGCCCAAACCGGCAGCGGCGGCGGCATGACCCTGACCGCGTCTGACGGCAAAACCGGCAAACAGCGCGTTTCCCTGTTTGCCAAACCGCTGCTCGCCGAACAAACCCTGACCGTCAACGGCAACACCGTCTCCGCCAACGGCGGCGGCTGGCAGGTACTGGATACGGGCGCGGCACTGCCCCTGGCCATACAGACCGAAATGCCGTGGGACATCGGCTTCATCAACATCGAAAATCCCGCCGGCGGCATTACCGTTTCCGCGATGGGCATCAACGGCGCACAATTGACCCAGTGGTCGAAATGGCGTGCCGACCGTATGAACGACCTTGCCCAAACCGGCGCCGATTTGGTTATCCTTTCCTACGGCACCAACGAAGCCTTCAACAACAACATCGACATTGCCGATACCGAACAAAAATGGCTGGATACCGTCCGCCAAATCCGCGACAGCCTGCCCGCCGCCGGCATCCTCATCATCGGCGCGCCCGAATCCCTGAAAAACACGCTCGGCGTATGCGGCACGCGCCCCGTCCTCCTGACCGAAGTCCAACAGATGCAGCGGCGCGTCGCCCGTCAGGGGCAGACGATGTTTTGGTCTTGGCAAAACGCAATGGGCGGCATATGCAGCATGAAAAACTGGCTCAACCAAGGATGGGCCGCCAAAGACGGCGTACACTTCTCCGCCCAAGGCTACCGGCGCGCGGCGGAAATGCTTGCCGACAGCCTCGAAGAACTCGTCCGCGCCGCCGCAATCAGGCAATAATCGGACAGGGGGGGGCGGACGGTATTTCCACAACAGGGGGATGCCGTCTGAAACGTATATCTTCATATTGATTCAGACGGCATTCAGGTCAGACATAGGAAGGACGGGGGCGAACCTCCGGCATGCGGCGCAAAGGCGGCGTTTGATATGCCGTCTGAAGGCAAAGATGATAAACTGCCGCCTTCCGTTTTCAGACGGCATATTGTTTTCAAATGAGGGCATTCGCCGTCCGCAACCATAAAGGAAGTTTCATGAACCGGACTTATGCCAATTTCTACGAAATGCTCGCCGCCGCCTGCCGCAAAAACGGCAACGGCACGGCAGTGTTCGACGGCAAGGAAAAAACCGCCTACCGCGCGCTCAAGCAGGAAGCCGAAGCCGTCGCGGCGTATCTGCAAAATATCGGCGTGAAGTTCGGCGACACGGTCGCGCTGGCGGTTTCCAATTCCACAGAATTTATTACCGCCTATTTCGCCGTCTCCGCCATCGGCGCGGTCGCCGTACCGATGAACACATTTTTGAAAAACAGCGAATACGCGTATATCCTGAATGACTGCAAGGCGCGCTTCCTGTTCGCCTCGGCCGGCCTGTCAAAAGAATTGGCGGGCCTGAAGGCGCAAACGCCCGTCGAAAAAATCATTTGGACGGACAAAAGCCGGCCGGCCGGCGAAACGGCGGAAGGCGATGCCTTTTTTGAAAACGTGCGCCGCTTCCCCGAAAAACCCGACTTGGGCCGCCAACCCCGGATAAATGATTTGGCACACATCATCTACACCTCCGGCACGACGGGGCATCCCAAAGGCGCGCTAATCAGTTACGCCAACCTGTTCGCCAACCTGAACGGCATCGAACGCATCTTTAAAATTTCCAAACGCGACCGCTTTATCGTTTTCCTGCCGATGTTCCACAGCTTCACGCTGACGGCTATGGTACTGCTGCCGATTTATATGGCGTGTTCGATTATTTTGGTCAAATCCGTTTTCCCCTTTTCCAACGTTTTGAAACAGGCCCTGCTCAAACGCGCAACCGTGTTTTTGGGCGTACCCGCGATTTACACCGCGATGAGCAAGGCGAAAATCCCTTGGTATTTCAGATGGTTCAACCGCATCCGCCTGTTTATCAGCGGCGGCGCGCCTTTGGCGGAACAAACCATCCTCGATTTTAAAGCCAAGTTCCCCCGCGCCAAATTGCTGGAAGGCTACGGACTGAGCGAAGCCTCGCCCGTCGTCGCCGTCAATACGCCCGAACGGCAAAAAGCCCGCAGCGTCGGCATCCCCCTGCCCGGTTTGGAAGCCAAAGCCGTCGATGAAGAATTGGTCGAAGTGCCGCGCGGCGAAGTGGGCGAACTGATCGTCAGGGGCGGTTCGGTGATGCGGGGCTACCTCAATATGCCTGCCGCCACCGATGAAACCATCGTCAACGGCTGGTTGAAAACGGGCGATTTCGTTACCATAGACGAGGACGGCTTTATCTTTATCGTCGACCGCAAAAAAGATTTGATTATTTCCAAAGGTCAAAACGTCTATCCGCGCGAGATCGAAGAAGAAATCCACAAACTCGATGCCGTCGAAGCCGCCGCCGTCATCGGCGTGAAAGACCGTTATGCCGACGAGGAAATCGTCGCCTTCGTCCAATTGAAGGAAGGTATGGATTTGGGCGAGGACGAAATCCGCCGCCACCTGCGTACCGTGCTGGCAAATTTCAAAATCCCCAAACAGATCCACTTTAAAGACGGGCTGCCGCGCAACGCTACGGGCAAAGTATTGAAACGGGTGCTGAAGGAGCAGTTTGAAGGAAACAAATGAACGCCGTGCCGTCCGAAGCCCCGTCCGGCAAAAAAATGCGGTGAATCTGATTCACCGCATTTTTTTGGCAAACGCCGGAGCGAGGATATTTACTCTGCCAATTCCACCTGCTCGTGCGCCATCAGTTCCTGACCGACATCATCCAACAACATCAAATAACGTTCGTAGTTTTTCAAAATGTCGGCAATCAGCTCGTCCTTGTTCATATACTGCACATCGTACCCGACGCGCCCGTCGAAAAAATAAGCGTAGGGTTTGTAAGTTGTCTGGTGCCGGATATGCGGCAGCTTGCCGTCGTTAATCAACTGGTCGGATACATCCTGCCCGACAGACTTAATCCCGTACATAAAATCGCGCATCGTCTCTTTCCGAATGACGAACTCGATTGCGGGCTCGTCCTGATGAAACATCTTATCGACCCGGACGCTCAAGCCGTATTCTTCCGAAAGCTCCCGTTGCAACTCGTGCATAGCGGGCGATGCGGTATGTTTGAGGAATTTTAAAATATCCTGCTCCTGCGTCTGGCTCATTATCCGCACCAGCCGTTCTTTCCACTTGCCGCCCGTCCAAAATACACTGGTAGGGTTGACCCGGGTCTCAAAATATTTCTTATCCGCACTCAAGCCTTTCCACAGGCTGAAACACATTATCAGCATCAGCAGGGCAAACGGCAGGGAAACAATCAGGGTCATAGACTGCAGGTTGCCGAGTCCGCCCGAGCGCATCAGCAAAACGGCAACGGCAGACATCAGCACGCCCCACATAACCGCCTGCCACCGTGGCGCGCTCAAGCCTTTGTCCCGAGAGGTAATATTGTTCAGGACATAAATCCCGGAGTCGGCAGAAGTTACAAAAAACAGGGAAATGACCAGCAGGCTGACGATGCTCGTCAGTTCGGGCAGGGGGAGGTAATTAAAGAATTTAAAAAGCAGCGTTTCCGGAGAGGAGGTCATCTTTTCGAGCATTCCCCCCGCAACCCCGTCATTCAGCCAAATCGCCGTATTGCCGAAGACGGTAAACCACAAAACGCCGAACAGGCCGGGGATGAGCAAAACCCCGAAGACAAACTCGCGGATGGTGCGCCCCTTTGAAATGCGCGCGATAAACAAACCCACAAACGGCGCCCAAGAACACCACCACGCCCAATAAAGCACCGTCCAAGATTCAAACCACGGCTTGTGTTCCCGTTCGTACGCATAAGTTTTCAAACTGAGGCGCACCAGATTTCCGAGGTAGTTCCCTATGTTGTCGCCGAATGCCGACAACAGGTAAACAGTGGGGTCCGCCGCCAAAACAAAAAACAGCAGCAAAAACGCAAGGCCCAGGTTCAACTCGCTCAACACCTTCACGCCCTTCCCCACGCCGGATATTGCCGAAACGACGGCGAGGGACATTACGGCGGCGATAATCAAGACCTGCACGCCGAAGCTGTTTTCGGCAATCCAGCCCATTTCCTGCAATCCGGCGCCCAGTTGCGAAGCCCCGAACCCCAATGTGGTGATGATGCCGAAAAAAGTAGCAAGCAACGCCATAATATCAATGGCATCGCCGAACCTTCCGGAAATTTTTTCTTTCAACAGGGGGTAAAAACAAGAACGCAGGGCAAGCGGCAGTTTGTAGCGGAAACCGAAATAAGCCAAAGCCAATGCAATCGTACCGTACACCGACCAGGCGTGAACGCCCCAATGGAACACCGTGTGCAGCAATGCCTGCTGCTGCCTGTGTTCCGGCGCGCCGACCGTAATGTCCGAAAAATAATGCATCAACGGCTCTGCCACGCCGAAAAACATCAGGCCCACGCCCATCCCGGCCGCAAACAGCATCGCCAGCCACGACAGGAAGCCGAATTCCGGCACATCTTCATCCCGTCCTAGCCTGATGTTTCCCAAACCGCTGACCGAGAGTATCAGCAGAAAACCCAGAAAAATGGAAAACGTTAAAACATAAAACCAGCTGAACTCGGTAAAAATGACTTCTTTTGCCCGGTCGAGCCACATCTGCACCTGATCCGGCACGGTTAAAACCAATACCACCAAAACACACACAAAAAACAAAGTCGTCAAAATAACCATCGGATTAAATGACGTTCGGCGTTCTATAAATTCAGACAGGGACAAACCTTCTCACTCCTTTGTTAAAAACAGACAAACCCGGTCATCGGGCAAAGTAGTCAAAACCTGCCGGCAAAATACCGGCTTCCGGATGACGAAATGCACAAACCGGCCGAAATGGGGCTGTACTAGATTATCCCTAAATTCCACACCGATCCCGCAGGATTTTTAGCTGCCGGGGCGGTGTGCCGAAGTTAAGTCGAAATTCGCATTCCCTCAACAACGGCGGGAAAGGTTTACGATCGATTCCGTTGTATTTCCGCAAGGCGCGTTTTGCCTGATTCCAAAAGTTCCCAATGCCGTTAATGTGGTTCCGACGGTCTGCAAATTCCTTGGAACGGTTGATGCGGCAACGGGTAAAACCGCCCGCGTCCGACTTGCCGCGGCTGCCCGGGCTATCGGCATAAACAATACCGTCCGGCATGATTTTCTTTTTGACGGCAGGGAGCAACGTTTCAGGCTCGGCATCGTCCGCGGCAACGGTATAGGCCCGCCCGTTGCGTTTCGGAATGCCGAAGACAACCGCTTTTCCTGCCGCGCCGCGACCGCGTCTGCCTTTACGCCGTCCGCCGAAACAGCTTCCGCCCGGCCCGGCGGGGCCCTCGAAAACCTCATCGGCAGCCAAGGCCAAACGATGGTTGGCAACCGTGCGGATTTTACGGTAAAACAGTGCCGCCGAATCGGGATGGATACCCAAAATATCGGCGGCAGAACGGGCGGTAACTTCCGGTACAAAAGAACGGAGCGGTTCTTTTTGTACTTCTTTCTTTAATTTGCAGTGTGTTATCTTCATATTTCGAGGGTAACATATCTGCTAATCTGGTACAGACCCGAATAGTGTCATGTTCTTCACTAAGAGATAATTTATCTTCATTATATGGATTACCGAGTTTTAAAAAATTTGCTGCTTTTTCTATAGCAACTTGCCAAGTTTTATATTTATCGTAATTTTTATCAAAACGTACTCCCCCTTGTTTATTGGATAAAAAAGTAATTATCTGATTCATATTAAAAATATTTCCATTATGGAAAACTCGTTTTAAAGTTAAAAATTTTTCAGCAGGACATAAAATTATATTTGTTTCAGCATAGATTATTGGTTCACCAGAAAATTCTTGTGATGAATGATATATAGGGCTAATAATTTTTCCGCCTAAATAAACTCCACCAGCCATATAGAGTGGATTAAATTTAAACCGGTACGGCGTTGCCTCGCCTTGCCGTACTATTTGTACTGTCTGCGGCTCGCCGCCTTGTCCTGATTTTTGTTAATCCGCTATATTATTTAAGCGAACTTCTTGGTTTTTGTTTGGTTCGTTACGGTCGCTCCGGATAATCAGCCCTTTCGGGCGCGAATGCTGTGAAGGGTCGGCAGGTTTGACCGTAATATCCGCATTGCCGGTTACGGTATTGTCCGCATTATTAAACTCAAAACCGATGGGTTCGCCGGAATCGGTACGATTGACTGAAATAGCATTTATCGCGCGGGGGGGGTGGGGGGGGGGCGGAAAAAGCCGTTACAGACATAGATGAAATCAAAACACTTAAAATTGTTTTATTATGGACGGATTGCTTCATAAAACGCTCACATTTCGGAAAATAGGATAAATACGATGTAGGAATAAACAATATTTTATGATTATATCATTTTATAGCATTATCGAAATATGATGAAGAAGTTTAAGCCGCCATACCGGGCAAAATATCAGTTTGCAGAACTGTGTTGCGGATACGCGTTTGGAAGATGCGGAAATGCCGTCTGAAACAAATTCAGACGGCATTTGATGCTTGGAAGTCAGGCAACTTGGGTTTGATGCTCGTTCCCTTGACGCTCTCGGATGCAACCCAAACGGTACACTGTCTCGCCCTGCCCGCTCAGGAATGACCGAACCGCATCGGCATCTTCGGCAGCAACGATGACGACCATACCGATGCCGCAGTTAAAGGTCCGGTACATTTCTTGGGTTTCCACATTGCCCGCCTTTTGAAGCCATTGGAAGAGCTTGGGCAATTCCCACGATTCGGCATCGATTTGGGCAACCGTGTTTTTAGGCAACACGCGCGGCACGTTTTCGGTAATGCCGCCGCCGGTAATGTGCGCCATACCTTTAATGGTAAATTTTTCCAAAGCGGCAAGAATCGGTTTCACATACAGACGTGTCGGCGCAATAACGGCTTCACGTAAAGTTTTGCCATTATCAAACTCGGCATCCAGATCGGGATTGTCGCGTTCGATGATTTTACGGATAAGGGAATAGCCGTTTGAATGTGCGCCGTTGGAAGCCAAACCCAATACCACATCGCCCGCGCCGATGCTGAGGCCGGTAATGACATTCTCTTTTTCCACCACGCCGACGGCAAAACCCGCCAAATCGTATTCACCAACGGGATACATACCCGGCATTTCGGCAGTTTCCCCGCCAATCAGGGCGCAGCCGGATTCTTCGCAACCTTGGGCAATGCCTTTGATGACATCGGTCGCACGCGGAACATCCAATTTACCGCAGGCAAAATAATCCAAGAAAAACAATGGTTCAGCTCCTTGAACCAAAATATCGTTGACACTCATTGCAACAAGGTCGATGCCCACCGTATCGTGTTTGTCCCAATCGAAGGCAAGTTTGAGCTTGGTACCCACGCCGTCCGTACCGCTGACCAATACGGGGTTTTGATATTTTTTGCCGATTTCGACCAATGCGCCAAAACCGCCCAAATCCCCCAATACTTCCGGACGCATGGTGCGTTTGGCAAACGGTTTGATTTTTTCGACCAGTTGGTCGCCTGCGTCGATACCGACGCCCGCATCGCGGTAACTCAATGAAGTACTCATCGTTTTTCCTTGGTAAATGGGGATTGGACGGTAAAATAACGGGGCGTATTCTACCTTATTTCGCGTTTGCAGGTTCAGATTTTTAGACAATATTGTAAACAATCCGCCATATGCCCGCGCGTGTCGGGTTTGGCGGGGCCGTCCGCAGGATTAACGGGCAGAAACCCGCCTGCCCTTCCCCTCAATTTCTTATATATCGCGTTCCATCAAAAGACGCATTGCTTTTCTTAACCATTCCTTTTGGCAGACGGGCGGAAGGGTTTTTTTGATGCCATCATCAAAATCAATATTTTCTTCTTTCCGGTTAAAACCCCGACATTAGGGGCGGCGAATCCGATTGCGGGCGGAAGCACCCGCTTCCGATTCGGTGCGGAACAAATGGCGGTGCTTTATGTGCCGTTTTGTGTGTTGAAACACATAGGCAGATAAAAAGCCGCCCGCTGAAAAGCAGACAGCTTATATTTTGTGCCACCGAATTGTCCCAATAATCATTAACAATATGATTTATATATTTTTATTGGTGCGGACGGAGCGCATCTACGCTTATTCTACGTCCGCACTTCTTTCGTCTTTTTAAATCTATTTATCCCTACATATCAAAGCATTAAATTTAATATAGCCCTATTTTGCCCCGCTTTATATCTGTTTTGCTCTATTATATTTGCACCCGAATTGCACCCGAATAAATATGGCAACCATCACTCAACGTAACGGCAAATGGCGCGTACAAATCCGTATGAAAGGCGTTTCCCGTTCCGCCACATTTGAGCGGGCATCAGACGCGAAGGCGTGGGCGGCGCGAATAGAGTCGCAAATTATGGACGGCATCCAAGGCAATGCCCCGCGAAATACTATCTTTGCCGACCTTATCCGGCGGTATTTATCCGAGGTTACACCATCAAAGCGGGGCGCACGGGAAGAATCATACCGCATTGGACGCGCACTAAAAACACCTTTGGCAAAGGTGCGGCTTGCCGACCTGCGCCCTCAAGACTTCGCCGATTGGCGAGATCAACGGTTGCAGGAGGTATCCCCCACCAGCGTCGGACGCGAATTAACCACTTTATCCGCCGTCTGCGAACACGCCATGAAAGAGTGGGGACTTCTTCGCGAAAACCCTGTACGCAAAATCAGCAAGCCGAAAAAAAGCCGGGCAAGGACAAGACGGCCAACCGAGCAGGAAATTGCCGATATTTGCGCCGCCCTCCTATACCGGCCTAATGAGAAACCGAAAATGGCGGTGCAACGGGTTGCCGTTGCCGTCCTATTTGCCATCGAAACCGCCATGCGGGCAGGCGAAATCTGCGGCCTAAAATGGGCAGATGTGAATATGCGGCGTCGTATTGCCCACCTCCCAATAACTAAAAACGGCGACAGCCGTGACGTGCCATTATCCTTGCGAGCCGCCGAACTAATAGAGCAACTGCGCGGAATTGATGACACATGGGTGTTTAGCCTGGATGCCAAAAGCCTTGATGTATTATTCAGGCGAGCGCGGGATAATTGCGGCATACAAGGCCTGCATTTTCACGACACCCGCCGCGAAGCCCTCACGCGCCTATCAAAAAAAGTGCCTGTGGAGGTCTTGGCAAAAATCAGCGGGCATCGGGATTTAAGGATTTTACTCAATGTTTACTACCGCCCCGACATGGCGGATATTGCAAAAATGTTGGATTAAAATATTTTTATTTAAAAACATAGGGCACACTGCGTATTGAAAATAAAGAGGAAAATTAATTATCTTCGGTTTCAAAGGTTCATTAAAAAAGAATCTATAAAAAATGCCGTCCGAAAGCCCTTCGGACGGCATTTTTATTGAAAGGCTCTCTTCAACCGCTTTACACGAAGGCGGTTTTTTTGTATAGTCCGGTCCGCGGGGTGCGGAATCTTGAAAATAGTCAGGCAATGCCGTATATTCCGACGCAAGGATTTATTCTCAACATCAGCTTAAGGGGATGACAATGGGGCATATTTATTCGGAAAGCCGTGATTTCCGCCTTTCGGACGGCTGGGACGGCAATGACTGACAACCTAATACAGATAGCAACGCCGATATTGACTGTTATCGGCGTTTTTGTTGCCGCTTACGGCATCATGAGGAATACGGAAAACGCCAAAAAGCGCGCCACCATCGACATGATCATGGCCGAACGTAACAATGCCGCCCTTCAAGAAGCCATAACCATAGTAAACGGGCTGGCAAAAACAGACGGATGCATACTCGCCACCTATACATCAGATACCCCGGACAAGAAGAAAGACCGTGAAGCCATACTGACAGTTTTAAACCAGCGCGAATTTGTCTGTGCGGGCGTATTGGGCGGGGCGCTGCACGAGAAAATGTATAAAGATTTCGAATACTCCATGCTGTTACGCGACTGGGACAACCTAAGCAGCTTCATTTTTGAAATACGCCGTATCAGGAGCGCGCCGACGGCCTTTCAAGAATTTGAAGCCGTAGCCCGGAAATGGAAGAAAAAGCCTCTGAAAACCAAATAGCTTAATAGCTTGACGTACGCCGCAACATAGGCCGTCCGAACCTTTCGGACGGCATTTTCTCAGACAAATTTAAAGTCCCGTTTCATCTGCTTCAAGAGCTTCGCCAAATCGTTTTTATGGATGAAGTCGCCGCCTGTCGAATTGATGATGACGGTGCTGCCGCCTCCCTGCTGATCCGCCATTTCACGGATGGTTTGCGCGTGTTCGGCAGGCAGGACCATCTCGTTTTCGTGCAGTTGGGTCAGCGGGTTGATGCCTGCCGGGATGTCCCAGCCGCCTGCCGCCGAGGGAATGCGCGTCGTGGTTGTGGTCGTTTGAGAACCGCCGCCGCCGCCCATCAGTCCCATTACAGCCGACATCATCGCCGCCATAGCCGCAACGGCAAGAATCGGGCCGACATATGGGATATGCGCCTGGGAAGCCGCCGCGCCTGAAGCCGCTTGAACAGCATTACTACTGACAACCGCCGTTGTCTCGGTTGCCTTAGTTGCCGCCGTCTTGGCTGCCGCCGCTGTCTCCAGCGTTTCCTTAGTTCCGAAAATCATCTTGTAAATGGCCGATTCCTCAACCATGCGCCGCATCAAGCCCGTCAAAGGTTTCGTAACCATTTCCTGAATAAAGGTTTGCCCCATACTCTTGAAAAAGCCGTTCATCGCCTGCCTGAAATTCTGCGCCCTCGCCAGCATGGCGGTGAACGCCTGCCCCATCTGCTGCTGTGCTTCCTGCCAAACGTTCCTGCCGCCGTCTTGCAGCATTTCCATGACGTTGGGCGCGTCTTTGCGGCGTTGGTTTTCGCGTTTGCCCTCGTTCTTCGCCTGCGTCCGTTCGTGCCCCCGCCCCAATTCGCCCATTTGGGCCTTGAGCTTGCCGATTGCCGCCTGACTGTATGCCGGGTCTTGTTCGGCAAGTGCGATCCGTTCCTGCAATGCGTCATAGGCAATCCGGTAACGTCGGTTTTCAAACTCGATTTCCAAGTCCAGGCGTTCGAGTTGCGAAATACGTCCGTCTGCCAGGGCTTGGTCTGCCGCGTCTTTCTCCATCTCCAGCTTGTGCTTGTCCAATTTCTCCCATTCGGCCGCCTGATTCATTTTGGCTTCGGTTGACTGCTTCGATAATTGGTCTTCAAGCGTCAGGATTTTTTCGCGGATTTTTACGCCTGTTTTTCCGTTGGCGTCCACCGTTGCCAGCTTCGCCCGCCAATATTCCGCCTCACGCGCCAAATCCCATTCTTGGTGCGTGAGCGTTTCGCGCTGCATTTCGCGGTGTGCGAGTTTTCGGGCTTTGATTTCCCCTTCCCAAGCCTGCATCGGGTCTTTGGCCGCGCCCGGACCGCCCGAACGGGATTTGCCCCCTTTGCCGCCGCCCTGATTTGCGCCCGGCTTTTTCCGGGCGGTTTTGGCGTGTCCTCCGCCGCCGCGTCCCTTGAGGGCATCGGCTTCGTGAATATCGGCGGCCCGTTCGCGGACGGCATTTGCCATTGCGCCGGCGCGGTCTTTCGTCAAGCTGTCATGAATACGCTCGCCAAGCCCGCCGTCGTCCATCCGCCCCATCCGAACCTTGTTCAGCTTTCCAATGCCCGATATCCCGGCCATCGACGCGGCTTTGTTGGCAAAGTCAATCATGCTGTTAATCATGCCTACCGCTTTGTTTATCATCCGTTCGATCGCGGAAATAAACACGTTGCCTATGGCCTTGCCGAGATTGGCGAAGAATTGCGGCATATCGTTTGCGGCTTCTTTAATCAGCATCCAGCCGGTTGCGAATATGTTGATATAAACGTTCACATACGCGCCGATTGCGCTTGAGATGACGCTCATCACGTGCCCGAACAACGACGGCCAGCCGCCCGCGCCCTCGTTCAGCCGGCCTGTCAGCCCGTCAAACCACGATTTGACGGTTCCCACCGCTTCCCCGACGGTTTCCGTGATGATTTGCCAAACCGCCCGAATCACATCGGAAAGATTCGACCAGCCGCCGCCGAAAACATCGATTTCATCGCCGAATTTCGCAATCAGCCCGACAACCGTGCCGATTGCGACGGCAATAATCCCGAACGGGTTTGCCAGCAGTGCAAGATTCAAAGCCAGTGTCGGTGCAACGGCGGCGGCAACGGCAACGGCAAAACCTGCGACGATCGGAACAACCAAATTAAGGTTATCCGCAATCAGTTTAATAACGGCGGCAATCCCCGACATTGTGCCGCTGTCGTTCAGCAGTTTTGAAACCATGCTTTGCCAGTTGTTCGAGAACACCGTCAAAGCCTGCCCCATCGTCACGGGCATTTTGGCCGCCTGCTCCCCGAACTTCTCCGACGCGCCGGAAATGGCTTTGAAAATCACATCCGCCGTCAATTTCCCTTCGCTGCCCAGCTTTTTGATTTCAGCGCGGGATTTGCCCATATATTCCGCAATGGTATCCAGCAAAATAGGTGCGGCTTCGGAAATGGATTTAAATTCATCGCCCTGCAATACGCCGCTGCCCAAAGCCTGCGATAACTGGAACAGCGCGGCGGCCTGTTGTCGCGCGCCAACGCCGCCGATGGTCATCGCGTTGTTGGTTGCCTCGGTGAATTTTAAAATTTCCTGCTGCGTGTAGCCGTAGTCTTTCAACGCGCGGCTTGTGGAAACGTACAGGTTTGCCGTTGATTCAAGCGATGCACGGGTACGGTTTGCCGTATCGAGAAGCTGCTGCTGCACGGCCAGATACTCCGTTTCAGACGACGTGACTTGTCGGACTTGGCTGTTTATCGACTGCATCGCATCGGCGGTATCAAGCACCGATTTGGCGAAGTCTGCGGTTGCTAATCCTGCCAGCAGTTTGGTCAGCCCCGATAAGCCTGAGCCGATTTTACCCACTTCGGCCCTAACCTTTTCAGACGCCTGTTGCGCCTGATTGCCCGCCGCTTCAAATCCCGCTTTCACATCGGCGTGCAAATTGCGCATGGTCTCGTGCATACTGTCGATTGCAGCTTTAAAGCCCTTTGCGGCATTATCGCCGCTGCTGCGCATCTTTTCCGCCGCCTTATCAGCATCGGCGGCGGCCGAATCAAAACCCTGCTTCGTATGGTTTTCTACCGTTATCCTGACTTTGGCTTCCAAATCGCTCATTTACAGCCCCAAATAAAAAAGCCGTCTTTTCAGACGGCATAACGTTTCAACATTTCCCGATAATTCGCCAATTCCCGTCCGGCAAACTCAAAGGCCTTCAAATCGGCACGATCGCCCGCATTTCGGCGCCCGTCCGGCCGGCAGGCGGTTTGTTTTTCACAAAATCCTTCGGCGTTCATCTCTGCACCCTGTCAAAATAAAAGGCTTTTTTGCAACCGCTTTACACGAAGGCGGTTTGACGCGCAGGGAATACAAATGCCGCCTGAACCTTTCAGAGTGCGAAGCCTGCCCATAGGGTACGGCATTTTCATTTCCGCCCATTATTGGTGCGCCTGATAATTTTGTATAACGCCCCCTTCGCGCAAACAAAACGGCAAAAATTTGCCGCGTCCGCCCGATATGTAAAAAATCGGGGGGAATGCCGACGCTTCCCCCGATGCGGCCGCCAACCCGGAACCGACGGTTCGGTTGCAAACTTCCGGTTGGCAACTCAATCCGCGCCCAACGCCCGTACCAGCGCGCCGTGCCGCGCCTTGCAGTCCTTGTACAAGCCGATGACTTGCAACGACCACGGCAGCACGTCCGCGCCCGTGTTCCCTTCAAGGTGCGGCAGTTTCGGGCAGGGCCGCACCAAATCGGCGGGCGGCTTAACCGCCGTCGTCAACGGCGGCGTTGAGTTCGCGCACGCCGTCAGCATCAAAACAGGCATTGCGGTACACAGGTTTTTCAATGATTTTAAGCGTTTGCACATAGCGCACCCTTTCTTTTTCCTCACGCGCCGCCTTTTGCGCCTGATACGCGGCGGACGATTTGCGGGCGTGTTCGGCGTGTTCGACCGCGGCGGCTTTGAGGCGTTCCGAAACTTCCGACACCGCCGCACCGTATCCGCGACGGTATTGCGCCGCCCTGTCCAGCTGCCAAGAAACGGCGAAGAACGCGATTGCGGACAAAATAAGCAGCGGCTTCCAATTTTTCAGCAAAGCCCCAATCATTTACGCCTCGCCCGCGCCCTGTTTCGCCGTGGCGGCGGCGGCAGTCAACCGGTAACGCCCTTCGGCGGGGGACGAAGGCACGGCTTTGCCGCCAATCAGCTTGGACGGCCAGAAGTAGCCGTCAATGTCCGCAGGGTCAAACGGGATGATGGATACCATATTGCCCTGATTGCCGCCCAAGCCCAAGATTCTGCCTTCCGCGTCTTTGCCGACAACGAAGAAAACGTGTCCGCCGCCCCGGCGCGGTTTGACCGCGATGCAGCCGTATGCGGGGGCTTCGAGTTTCGTCAAACCCGACATTGACCAGGCTTTGGCGCGATACCAGTCCCTGATGACCGCGCGTCCCGCTTTGCCCAGGCAGTGTCCGACAAACAGGCCGCACCACGGCGTATCTGTTTCTTTCCACCACGCTTTCTGCTCCTGATTAAAATTTCCCATTTCTTGCAGCATCGCTAAAAGCACAGGGTTTGACTTGCCATTCACTTTTTCGTGAGCGCCAAGGTATTTACGGGCTTCTTCAATCCATTTCAATTCTTTCATTTCTTTTCCTTCCGATAAAAGACGAGATGTAAACTTTCGGTTTACACCCCGGCCAAGCCTTTGATTGCAGGTTTCCGCAACACCGATACATCCGGTTTCACACGTTCCGTTTCCATCTCCACTCCTGTTACACGCCGCCGCTTGGCAAAATCCGTTTCAGGCGGCATAATGTATCGACAACGTATCTACAACACGAAAGCAAAACCATGTTGCGACTGCAAAAATGGGGCAACAGCGCGGCAGTCCGTCTGCCCGCCCGCCTCCTGACCGCCCTCAACGCCAAAATCGGCGACGCGCTGGAAACAGAAATCCGCAACGGCGAGCTGCTCATCCGCCCCGTCAAACGCTACCGCCTGTCCGACCTTTTGGCGGAAACGGAAGCCGCCCCGCCGCGCGCGGAAGGCTGGGAAGAAATGCCCGATGTCGGACAGGAGGGCGTTTGATGTATATTCCCGAGCGAGGCGACATTTTCCATCTTGCCTTCGACCCCGCCGCCGGTACGGAAATGAAAGGCGGCCATTACGCCATAGCCCTGTCGCCCAGAGCTTACAACCGCGCAACCGGCTTGGTTTACGCCTGCCCGATTTCACAAGGCAGGGCGGCGGCGGCAAGAAGCGGCGGTATGATTTCCACACTGCTCGGCGCGGGAACGGCAACACAAGGCAATGTCCACTGCCACCGGATGAAGGCATTGGATTGGAAAATCCGCCGCGCCGCCTTCCGCGAAACCGTCCCCGATTACGTGATTGAAGACGTATTGGCACGCATCGGCGCAGTACTGTTCGACTGACTTCAGAGTGCGAAGCCTGTCCGCAGGGGGAAGCATCCGTTTCCATACCCGCCCCTATTTCAAAGCATTCAAAATATCCGCCGGCTTCCAAATCAACGCCGTCAAAGGCGCGGCGCCCAAAACCGCATAAAACATACGGCGCAACACCGCATACTCGGCAAACAGCTTCAACATCTTGCGAAACTCCCTGTTTATGCTAAACTTCAAACAGATTTCTCCTTACCTCGGATAAGGTTAAATTCAGAAACGCCGCAGGGATTCCGCCCCTCGCGGCGTTTCGCCGTTTTCAAACCTGCCGCGTAATGTCGTGCGTCAGCCGGACGCGCCCGGAACACAGCGTCTTCACGCGCCGCGATACCGCTCGAAATCAATCTTTTCCATCCGAAGACCCTCCGTCTTTCACACCCGTAAGCTTTTCCGCCAAGCCGCCCAGATAACCGCGCAAAACCTTGGGCGCGAGCGCGCGCACCGTATCGAGCGCGTGCCCCGTCATCATCCCCGCGAACACCCCCGCCGCCGCGCACGTCCACGCCTGATCCAGCGGCACGAACCGCTCCGCCGCGGCCGCCGCCGCGATTGCAGAAATAAAAGCCTCCAGCACAGCCTGCACGGGGCGGCCGCGTTCCTGAAGGCTTGCCCACACCGCGCCCAGCACGCCGCCGGCCGCCGCAAACAGCAAACCGAACTGCAAGAACCCCATTCACGACCCCTCATCCGCCAAACCCCGCGACTTTTGCGCCGAAAACAAAAACCTCAACGCATTATTCCCCGCCAGCGCGCAGAAAAACGCCAGCAGCGGCGGAACGACCATACCCGTGTTCAAAGGCGGGTACGCCCCCCAAAACGCCACCGAAACCAAAAACCACACAAAGCCCGAAAACAGCAAAAGGTAGGCCGAAGCCACACAAGCCCTCACGCCCCGCGCAAACAGCAATGCCGTCTGAAGCAGCCCCGCCGCCGCCAGCACCCCCACCGTCCACGCCTCCGGAATATCCTGGAATTTGTAATAAATCCGCCACGCGTAAATCTCGTCGGGCGCAAGCGCGAACACCGCCGCGTAACCCGACAAGCCCAAACCGCTGACCGCCTCCAGCACCCGCGTCGCCGTGCCGAACAACCACGCCTGAAACCCGGCGGGCAAAAACCGCCGATTCAACAAAACCCTCAACATACCCGTCACACACCCCCCGGCAAAACACCGCGAAGCCGAAGCCCCGCAGTGTCCGACGCCGTCTGAAAACTTATTCCGCGTAAACCGGTTGCGCGTCTTTGGGGATGCCCGCCGCACCTTCCAACGCCTTGCGGTACACCCAACCGGGGTCGGGCGCGGTTATGTCCGTTTCCTGAAAATCCAATGTGCGCGCCAACAGGTAGCGTTTGCCCGATTTAAACGCATTTTCCGACACATAGCCGTTCAACGTCGCCGTAACATAACCGTTGCGGTAATCCGCGCCGATATGTTCGACGACGTGGTAGGCCGCACTCGCGCCGGTCATACCGTCCTCGACTGCAAAATTCAAGGCAACAATCTTTTTATCTTCAATCATTTCAAATCTCCAAAAGCCCGCTAGGGGCGGGAACGAAAATGCCGTCCGAGGTCTTCAGAGGGCATTGCCCGGACAAAACAGGAAAAACCCAAACGGCGGCATACGGGGGCGTCAGCCAACCTGCCAAACCTCGTTTTCGCGCGATTCCGGAATCAGCACCCTGATATTGCGCAGCTCGATATACTGCCACCAGTGTTCCACAAAAAACAGCAGGTTGGATTTCGGAACGGCAGTATTAAACTCCTCCTGAAACAGAGAATACTGTTGGGGCGCATGACCCCGGTATTTCTTAACCACTACAAACTTATCCGACCTGTCGAACGCAAGCATCGTACTCCAGTCGGCATTGGTAAAAGGCCGGTACTCGAACGATATGCCGTAGATATCGTCCGGCAACTGAAGCAGCCCGCCGTAAGCATTCCAATGTTTATACATCTGATTTTGGTAATCGTGTACACGCCGGTCGCCGCCCAAATAAACCTGCTTCTTACTGTCGTACCGGAAACTTTCCGCAAAGGTGCGCCAAACCATCCTCCCGAGCAGCTGCTTGTATTCGTAGTCGGATTGCGCCAAATACGAAACCGACACGAACGGCGAAAACACCGATTCGTGGGAAGCGAGCGACAACTTCAGGCTGACGGGTTTGCCCGCGGGGATGACTTGGATCTGGTACTCGAGGCGGGTTCTGTACCTTGAGCCGGATTGTTCGGTATAATCCCCGCCCCCCCTTGCCCGGGGGGGCAGGTCTTCGTACCTCCCGAAAGTTCGGCCGCGCCAAATATAATTGGTATAGTTCTCGGTTTCCCTGACTTCCCTCGGCGCAAGCACACCCCCGTTCAACAGCAGCTTTGCCTGCACCCTGTTGTTGCCGAACGTTTCCGAAACCACATAAAAATTCGGAATCAAAACCCTCGGCAGCGGGTCTTTATCCAAATCCAACACCCAAACGTTACCCTCCGTCCAACGCAGCCTGTGCGCCCTCAACACGTCGCCCTCGACGGACGAAGCCCTGACCGTACCGTTGAAATAACCCGAATCGGCCTCAATCCGGCCGCGTATTACCGCATTGTCGGCCGTCAGGATGCCGTCTGAAGACACCGTAAAATTACCCCCGCCGATATTCAGGCTGCCGCCCGTGATGCTTCCGAGATTGGAAGATACCGCGCTCAAATCGGCAACCTGAATCTTATCGGCAGTCACCGCGTTTGCCCCGATTTTATCGGCGGTAACGGCGGCAGCCCCGATTTCCCGCGCCGTAACGCTTCCGGCTTTCAGGCGGTTGGCATCCAGCGTGTCCGCCGCGATTTTGCCGCCGTGGATATCCCCGGCGTTCAACTTATCGACAACCGCCTTGCCGTTGACCACCAATTCGCCGTTGATGCCCACGCGGTTTTTCTGCGTGTCCACCACGAACGGGAACACATCCGCCTTCCCGGCCGCACCGATGCCGAAGCGGTCGGCATTCACGATAAACTTGCTTTCGGGCGTGCCGTTTTTCGGCGTAGTCGCCAAGCCGAAGCCCGCCACTTTGCCGTTTGCATCAACCTTGACCGTGTATTGCGCCTCCAAGCCGTTGATGCTTCGGGCGTGTGTCTGAACCGCCGCCGCATTGCCGTCCGCCGTCGATCGGACTGCCTCGACGCGCTCGTTGACGCTGCCCGCGCCGTTGCCGTCAATCAGGTTGATTTTGTCGCGCAAAGCCTTGTTCAGACTGCTTTCCGACAGGTCGGTTGCCGATACGTCGTAAACGGTAAACGATATGCTGCCGCTGATTTTCAGGTTATCTTTGCCGAAACTGTCGTAACCCGCCGCCCTCAAGTAATAGGTCTTTCCTTTCTCCAGCGGTTTGCCGCCGCATTTGGCGATGGTTATAAACGTTTCCGCGCCGTCATAGGCTTTGTTTGCGTCCGCGGCCGGGCAGGCTGCGTTTTCGCAAACCCAAACGATAATCCCTGCAAAGTCTTCTTCGTCAGGTTTTTGGCAGGTAAAAAACGCCTGTTTCAAACCGCTGTCGATGGAAATACCTTGTAATGCCTGCAGTTGCGGATTTTGCGCCGCGATTTGCGCCCAATTGCCCGTTTTACCGGTAACGGCACGCCCGCGAACCTTGAAGACAATACCGCGTACCTGGCCGCCGTCCGCCTTCATATCCGCCTGAGTGTAGGTGTAGCTGTTGTCAACGATGCCGTCAACCGCACGCAGACGGCGTCGGCTGCCGCCTGCGTAGATTTCCACGTCGTAGGTATCCGCGCCGTCCAATTTATCCCAAGCGATGACGGCTTCTTTGCCGTATGCCCACGATGATGTCAGGCGCAGGTTTTGGATTTGACCGAGCGGCGCGCCTTCGATGGTGTAGGAATACGCCGGCACTTCCGCCAAATCCTGAATGCCGCCGCCGAAAACGTTGTACGAAACCAGTTTGACCCAAACCGTGCGGCCAATCCAGTTGCGCGGCACGGCGTATTTGAACAATGCTTCGTCGATGCGCGCAAACCGGCTGCCCGCCGCGTGTGCGTTGACGGCGGAGCCGTACGCGCCGCGCGTCAGGTTGCCCAATGTGTAGCGTCCCACGCCCTTCAGTTCGGCGTCGGCGTATGCCAGAAATTCGCCGTCGACGTAGCACAATGTCAGCAAATCGCGGCTGTCCTGCTCCGTGCCGCCCGTCAGCTGCCCCGCCGAAATTTCCACGCCCAACGTATTTGTGCGGTCGAAAACCGCGCCGTCGGGCAAATCGGCGGTCAGCGCGCCGAAACGCGCCTTGCGGTTGACCGCGCCGACGCGGGTGTAGCTGTCGCCGTCCGCCGATACCCACACTTCGGCGCCGCCCCACATACCGCCCCCGGCGGTTGCCAGCCAGATTTGCGGTTCGCCGCCCGTCAGTTGCAACGGCGCTTCGAAAATTACCGGCACATGGGCGTTGCCCGGCGAAACGTTGTAGTCGGCCGAATAACCCGAAGACGGCTGCGTCGGATATTCCGACACGGTATAAACACCGGCCGGGCAGTCTTCGGCCTTGACGGATAAAACCCCTTCTCCGTCTTCTTCGATTTCCGTAATGCGGACGGGCGTTTTATTCAGGCCGAGCCCCGCGTCGGTCAGGGTTACGATGTCCATCGGCTCAAGCAGGCAGTATTTCCAACCCAGCTTAAACTCATATTCGTTGCGCACGTACAGGGCGCGTTGCAGCAGTTGTTGCGCCACTTTTTGCGCCACCTTCGCATCGCAAATGCCGTGCATCTTGACCGCGTCTTTCGGGCGCAATCCGTACTGCTCGATATTCGCCTGGTCTTTCGCTTCGGCGATGGCGACGTTGTAGTCGTTGTCCCTGTCAAGGTACTCGACCTGAATCTGATTAAACGCATCGGCATTGGTTTTGCGCCCGGCCTTTACAGGGTCTTGCGCGCCCGAAACGATAAAATCGTCATCGGTCAGGTCGTAGGCGGCCTTATTGTCGGCAACGTACACCGCGCCGTTCCCCGAATGGCTGCCGTCCCCGTAGGGGATGATTTTCAGGCGGCCTTGCGAAAATACCGCCGCGCTGTTGGTCTGCTCCAGCAGTTCGGAAATATTCCGTTGCGCCTCCCCCTGTTCCGTGTAGGCAGGGCTTAGGAAAATCCCGACGGCGCGGCAATAATTGCTGTACCGGTCGGTATCGCCGATGTTTTGGGACGGGAAACCGCAGCCGTAGCGTTGGTTCGTCAGCAAATCCAATACGATTTCGCGCGGGTTTGCATCGGGGATGTTGCCGGAATAGCCCGATTTCCCGATGACCTCGAAATTGTGCTGATATATTTGCGCCGATTTCGTCAGTTCGTAGTTCGGGCTGCACAAATAAGCCGTGCCCGAATAATTCAAGGCTTGGCCTTGGTGCTTCGCCTGTTGCAGGTGCGTCCACAACGGCTGCTCGTCGCCGCCGCGCATAAGCGTCAGGCGCAACTGTGCCGGCGAATCGAATTTCTCCTTGTCGCGCCAAACCCGCCCCACGCCCTGAATCTCGCCCTCGCACAAAGCAAGCATGACGGCGGCTTCGTAGGTATAGGAAATACCGACCTGTTTCACACCGCCGCCGCCCTTGCCGCCCTGACGCGTCGTAGTTTTATGCTCGATGGTGACGAAATCGCCGTACCAAATCAAATTGCCCGCCACGCGCGTCCTGCCGTAGATGACGGGCAGGGTCAGCCCCTGTGATGACCGCTGAACCTGTAACGATAAAATCCGCTCTTCGGCAGATGTAACGGTTGACGATTTACCACCCATAAAACCACCTCGAAACTTGCAAAAATTATCAAAATCGATATAATTTACTTATATCAAAACAGATATAAAATATGAAACCGTTAAATTTTTCAGGCGGTTCATTGGATTGCCTGCGGCAATTCCCCGAAAACGCCAAACAGGCGGCAGGTTATCAACTTCAAGAAAAGCCGGAAAACCGCGGGCGCCGATTCGGAATCGGCGGAAAAACGTTACAACAAATTGATTCGGGAAAAGAAATAATGGAAAGCCAAACTTTCGCCTCCGTATTTGACGCACTGTGCGACACGCCTGCCGAAGCCGCCAATATGCGGTTGCGCGCCGGCCTGATGATGCACATCGCCGATACCGTCCGCGAAAACGGTTGGACGCAAAAACAGGCCGCAGAACATTGCGGCCTGACCCGGCCGCGCATCAACGACCTGCTGAACGGGAAAATCGACAAATTTTCATTGGATGCGCTCGTAAACATCAATGCCGGACTCGGGCAGTGCATTTCCTTATCCTTCGCCCCCGCGTAAAGCCCGTCCTTTCAGACGGCCGCAAAATCAAAATGAAAATGTAAAAAACCGAACCCCGCGCCCGATAAGTTCGGCTTGGCCGATGTCGTCCGACACCACGCCGCGCCCGATGTAGCTGTGAATAACCTTGCCGCCGCCCGCCAATATGCCGCCGTGCGAAAACGACCGCCCGAAACGCCATACTGCAATGTCGCCCGCCTGCGGCGATTCCGTTTCACGGCAAAATTGCGTGACGAACCCCAAATAACGCTCGCAATCGCGGTGCAGATGCCAATCTTGAGGGTAAGGGCGCGGGTCGAACCCTTCGGGAAGCAGTCCGACCGCCCCGTAGACGGCGACCAGGAGCATCGCGCAATCAACACCCGCGCCCTTGACCATTGCATGATGATGGTACGGCGTGCCAAGCCACGACCGCGCCTCTTCGACGATCCGCGCCCTCAAATCCGTTTCGGACGGCATATCACACCACCGTATCTGCCGAAGGGATGAACGGGAAGCCGCGAAAATGCACGATATTGTCAAACTTATCCTTGCAGGTATCGCGCCGCTTGTCGCAGCCCGGATAAACCTTGAACGCATCGCCCGCCTGCGGCGGGTAGGGCAGGCGAAGGGCAAGTTCGAACGTGTTGCCGCCGTGTGCCTTGACCGTCCTGCTCAAACCCGCGTTGCGCCCGCCCGCAAACTTAATCACGCCCTGCGAAAACCAGCCGTCAGGCTGCGTCAGATTGTGCTTCAGCACGGTTCCCGTCCGGCTGTTTTCGGTTACGCGCCCGTTTACCGTGAATTTCTCACGGTTGACCTTGCAGCCGTCGTCATAGAGCGTCCTCATGCAGCCCGCCTGATAAATGTTGCGCGGGCTGGAAACGTTCAAAAGCTCGATGTCGGATTTCACGTCAACCTTCACGGACGACCTGCCGCCCGATACGTCCGACACGCGCCCTGAAAAAATATTCACCGCACCGACGGGGCGCAGTCCGGCATCAAAAAACACACGGTCTATCCTGACCCGCGCGCCGTCCAATACGCCGCCCAGGGCGGCCTCCGCCCATTGCAGGCCCTCAAGCCTGTAATCGGGCGCGGCTGAAATCTGCAGGGTGTTGGAATCCACTTCCAATCCGACGGCGGTACGGGTTGCGCCGCGCTTGATAACCAGCTCGTGCGCCCCGTAGGCCTGACCGTCCCAAACGACGGGCATATCCGCGCCGGTATGCCGCAGCACCCGGCCGCCCGAAAGCGTAATGGTGTACAAATCCGCCATCTGAAACTCGTCGCCGCCGTGCAGCAAATCAATCAGTTCTTTTGTCGCCGCCTTCATAGTTTCACACTCGTAAACTCAATCTTTTTGGCCGCCCACAAGCTGCCCAAAACGTTTTCAAAATCCACCGTGTCAGACGTAAACCTCACGCGGAAATAAAAGCCGCCCGTCCATGTGATCGGGCGGCCCGGCGGTTGCGGCGTGTTGAAAACCAAAACGCCCTTGTCGGTAACGGTGTAATCGCGCCCGTACGCCAACGCCGTGCCGCCGACCTTGACGGCGGGCCGTTCCTTGACCGCCGACACAGGCTCGATAAATCCGCCCATCGAACGGACAAGCTGATAACGCGCAACGCCCTGCACCGTGTTTCCGACAGGCTGGTCGGTTACGGCGTTGTCGGCCGGGTCTTCGTAAAGGAAACTTTCAAAGCTGCCTTTGCGCGCGTTGAAGAATCCCGCCAGTTTTTCCAACTCGTTTACGGACGCCTTTGTCCGCAATACCTCGAACGACAGCGAAAACCGCCATTGCGGGTAGGTGTAGTAGGCGGTTCGGAACTCACGGCCGCTTGCCGATTTCTGCGTCCCCGTACTCCATACCGCCGTTTTCTTCCGCCCCCACTTCAAGCCGGGGAACGTGGGGAAAACCGCATTGCCCATCAGATGATTCCTTTCGCTTTGAGCAGTGCGTCAAATTCGTCTTCGGACAGTTCGCCGCCGCCAAGCATACCGACGGCTTCGGCTTCGTCCGCTTCGCTTTGCACACTGCCCGACGACGGCTTGACGCCCATATACGACGCTGCCAAGATATGCACGGGCGGATGTTCGCGCCAATACTCGTTCAGGTGTTTGATACGCGGCAAATCCAAGTTGTCGGCGACGTAGTCCCACGTCCAGCCGGTAGAGGCGCAAACGTGGGCAATCACCGCGCCGAAACTTAATCCGCCGCCCTGGCCTCCCCCGCTTGTGCGGCTTCCTGCTCCTTGCGTTTCAAGCCCGAAACGTCCATCACGGCGGCAAACACTTCGTTCATGTTGCCGATATCGATCAAATCGGCCGCTTCTTCGCGCGTTAAATCCGGGTAATTGCGCTTCAGGGCGGCGTGGGCGCAATCGATAACGGTAGAGATTTGTCCGGCATCCGCCGCATTGCCGTCAAATGAGCCGATGCGCTCCTGCAACTGCTCCAACGCGCCCAGCGCAATAGGCGGAATCACATAATCCGCGCCGTTCAGTTCTACGGTTACGCCTTTAATCCGTACGGTCATTTTTATTTCCTTGACTTTGGTTGAATAAAAAAAGCCGCCTTTTCAGACGGCATATAAACATTACTCCTGAATCCACAGCGTACCGATTTTAAAGCCCGCCTCGTCGGTTGAGGCGGTAAAGTCGATTTCGGGGACGGAGAAGTCGTCGTTTTTAGTCGAGAACAAGCCCAATTTGCCGCTGGTTACGCTTTCCAGTTCCAACAGGGCTTTTTTGCCTTTGAACTGCGTCAGGTACCTCATCTTAAACGTCGGCGTGTTGCCCGTCGCCATATTGGTCAGCTCGATTTTCTTCGCCGGGGGCATCGTTTGCGTATAGGTAAAGCTCGGATAAACGGTTTTGCCTTTATCCGAGCTGTTAAAGGCGTAAACGCCGGCATCCGAAACCGTATATTGGCCTTGTTTCGGGGAGGATGCTACTTTGATATAAGCCGTGCCGTCCTGGCCCATCACGCCCGCGTCCTCAGCGAACTTGCCGCCGCCGGGCGCGGCTGCCTGAAGGTAAGAATAATTGTCGCCATCGAGGACTTTGCCCGTAGTTTCCGCCCAAAGCGCCTTCATCGTGCCGGTTGCATATTCCGTACCGAAAAACAGGGTATTGAGGGTCAGGCCGTTAATCAACGCGCCTTTCATTTTGCCCGACACCTTGACCTTGCCTTGCGCCACAGCCAAAGGATAACGGTTTTGACCGTAGAACTCTTTCAATTCCGCCGACAAATCGACGGACATTTCCTGCAAGCCCATAATCCGCACGGGCGTTGCGTTCTGTACACGGTTGCCGTAAGCATCCGTAATCATTTGGGCGAACACTTCGCCGCTGCCAAACGTCAACTGCATGACATCCCTTTCAAAAAAAGCCGCATTACGCGGCGCAAATCACAATCGGAATAATACAAACCGCCTGTTCGCCAAGCGTCCCCTCGTCGGTTTCCACCGTACCCTCGACGCGGCAATACTCGATATCCGCGCCGTCCGCCGTTAAATCCGTCTTGCCCGTAACGGGGTGGACGGCGTTCACGGCATTGCACACCGCGTCAATCAGCGGATTCATGACGGGCGCGGGCGGTTGGCCCGCCGTCTGGACGTACAGGTAAACATCGGCGCGCAAAATCCACTTGGTCTCCCGCCCCGTCAATGTCAACGCCTGCATATCGCCCTGCGCCATAAATAACGCAGGCTGATCGTAGCGTTTCACATCGTTCCAGTGCACCAGCTTCCGGCTCTTGGTTACGAAGCCGTCCAATGCGTCCAGCTTCGCCCACAGCGCGGAATAAACCGCCTCACGATTCATTTCAACACCTTTCCAATCGATTTTTGCAGGTCGTCCGCGAACTTCGGCGTCAAATCGCGCAATGCCGAACGGAGGAACGACCGCTCCGGCAACTTCACATCACGGGTATGGGCGCGGACGCGGACATATCGCGGCGGTTTCAGCGGCTTGCCGAACGCCTGCCTGACCTGGCGCAGCGAAGCCTTAACGTTGACACTGCCCGCGAAACCATACTCATGCGCGATGCCGTAACGGACGTTCGTATCGACTTCGCCCGAAACGACATTGCCGGAAACGTTCACGCGCTGATGTACGGAGCGTCGCAGGTCCCCCGTCCTTACCCCCAACACCCGGCCCGATAACCGGTTCAGCACAACTTCGCTTTGCAGGCGCAATGCCGACCTGCCCACCGATTTGACGACCGCATCTTGAACATCGGCGGCATATGCTTTAAAAACCGCCGCCAGAATACCGCCGCCGATAAATTCCATCTTCAGCATCACACGCCCTTTCGTTTGTACTCATTGAGTATCGCAAACGCCGACGGCGGCATACCGCCGGAATTACCGAACGTAGAAAAAGCGACGGTTTCGCCTGCAAGCGTCTTGCTCCGTACGCCCTTGCCCTCGATTTCGTTCACGCGCTGCACCGCGATAATCATCACCGCTTCGCGTATGTCGGCGGGCATGCGCTCATAACCGGCGCGGTACGATACCTCGACATTTTTCAGCCCGCGCGCGAAACCTTCGGGGCGCATCAGCAGCCAGTTGTCAAACTCCCAGCCGCCGGCATCCGCGCCGTTGATTTTGACGGACGACACCGACAGGACGGGATAATTGTCCAACACGATGCGGTCTTTGCCGTTGCCGTCGTACCGCCCGACATAATCGGCGGCCAGGAGGCTGCGCCCGATATAGGCTTCCGCCGCCGCCGACACGCCGTCAATGACGCTGAGGAAGAAATCGTCCCGCCGGTCATGTTCAACGCCGATACGCTGCTTGAACTCCTCAAGCGATACCGGGGCGGCCATCGTTATTCAGCCTTTTCGGCTTCGGCAGGTTCGGCTTCTGCTTCGGCAGGTTCGGCAGCTTCGGCTTCGGCTTCGGCAGGTTCGGCAGCTTCGGCAGGTTCGGATTGTCCTGCCGGCTGCCCGGTTTTAGGTTTACGCCCGCGCTTGGCTTTTTCAGGCCCTTCGGCAGGCTCGGAGGCAACGTTGCCAAAACCGAACTGATACAGGAATTCCGCCGCCTCCGACGGCACTTCCACGATACCGTTTTCATCTGCCGCGTAGCTTTGGCTGCCGAAGGAAACGTCGGTAAACCCTTCGGGCGCTTTTAATTTGACTGTCATCTCAAAATCTCCAAAAGAAAAAGCCGTCTGATTTTCAGACGGCATATCGGCTTAACCCACGTTGGTAATCATACCGAAGGCAGGCATGAACATACCTTGCAGCACCTCGTCCGCATAGACGCCGTATTCGTACATACGGGTGCGCAGCGGCCATTCGATTTGGTAATACTCTTGGCGCGTACGCACTTGCAGCAGATTGCCGACGCCCTGAACGTAGGCGGGCAGGCGGCTTGAGTAGAACAGGTAAGTACCGGCAGGCAGGTTCGGGTGTACCACGATGTTCAGGTCGTCGCCCGTGATCTTGTTCATATACGAACCGACAACGACACCGGCGCGGATGTTCGCCGTATTGTTCACGTCAACGTTCAACTTAATCAACGGCGCGCCGCTGTTTCCGATAATCAGCTTGGTCAGCGCCGCCAAATCGCGGGCGTTGACGTAGACGGTATCGGGGGACAGGCGGTATCGGGTAAAGAAATGCGCGAACGCCTCTTCAAATTCATACACGCCGCCCGCGTTGTCGGAAGTCAGGCCGCCGCCTTTGTTGTCCGACCAGAACGCGCCCGAATCAGGCAGGGCGATTTGGGTCAACAGGCCGTCAAATTCCAAAATAGAAGTGGAATTGTCTTCGGACGGCAGGGAAGCGGCGGTCTGGGTACCTTCGGCATCAGCCGAAATTTCCACTTTGGCGGCAGTGGTAACCGCGCCCAGTTTTTCAGAACCGGCCGCACCCCAGTACCAAGCATAGGCAACCGCGCCGCGAACAGCCGGAATCACGGCGGTTACTTTTTTGCCTGCCTCAATACCGGAAACGGAAGCCGCCGCAGATTTTCGGGCGGAACCGCCGCCGAACGTATCGGTTGTACCATCCGCGTTTCGGCGTGTGATTTTGGCAGGGACTTGGGCAGTTTTAATGTTCGGGCTTTGTCCGGTTGCACCGTTGTTCGCGCCTGCCACATCCCAGTATGCCTGCAAGCCCAAAGCCACACAGATTACAGACAAGGTGCTGACGCCGAGTTTGCCCGCCGCGTCGGCGGAAACGACGGCGGTCGGTGTAGGTGTAACGCCTGCCTTCAGGCTGGTGTTGCCGCCCAGCAAAATCATTTCTTCGGCAACCATAGTAGCCTGAAGGGTTTGGGCGACCGCCAACGCTTTCACGTCCTCGAAACCGCGCGCGGCGTAATCCGCTTCAAAGGTTACTTGGTTTTCCAAGCCGATGGCGCGGAATTGCGCGTTGCGTTCCACCGTTTCGTGATTGATGACGCCGCCGCGCCTGCCTTCGCCGATACCGGCGCGTTGGTTGCCGACGTTGATATTCGTGACGGCTTTCCAGTTCGAGCCGATGGTGCGGCCGCCGCCCACGCGCGGGATACGGTTGCGCAACGGGGTCAATACCGGGTAGAGTTTTTGAGACGGCGCGGAAAGGTCATAGGTTTGCAGGCCGGCGGTAAAGCCGGCCGGCTGGGTAAAACCTTTGTCAGGCGGCCCGCCGCCCGCTTGTGCCGACTTCATCAGTTCAATCGTTTCTTGTGTGAGTTGGTTCACGTTCATTTATCGCTCCTGATAATAAAAAAACCGCCTGTAAGCGGTGTTACAGACGGCCTGTTTGTTTTGCCTTAATGAGTGTCGCCACGTCATCCAGCGTGCCGTCATTCTTTACAATCGGCTGAAAACCTTTTAACGGGTCTTCGCCGTTATCTTCTGCCTTACTGATAGCTTTCGTACTGCCTTTCGGCGGTACTGCCTGTTTCTTCAGGCTTTCGATTTCCGCCTGTGCTTTGGCAAGGGCGTCATTCGATTTTTTCAGCGCGTCTTGTGCCTTTGCCAGTTCGTCAGCCGATTCCGCTTTGGCAAGATCGCCTGATTTGCCGGCTTTGGCCGCCAAACCGTCGGCCGGCTTATCGGCTTCGCTTGCCGCCAACGCTTTCAGCGATTCGGCAAGGCCGGCCGCCGATTCTTTGATTTGCGCGGTAACGGCTTCATCGATGTTGTCGTAGGATGCGTCCTCAACCAGCCATTTCAGCGACATCAATACATCAGCCGGTGATTTGACTTGGTACATTGATTTGGCGGCCGTCCCGCCTTTCGGCTTGTCGGCTTTAGCCAATACCGCTTTCAAGGCGGCGATTTCAGATTCGGACAATTCGACGCTTGCCGATTTTCCGGCTTCGTCCTTTTTGCCGGCGTCCTTATCGCCTTTATCTTCGGTTTTAGGCCCTTTATCGCCGTCTTTAGGATTTTCATCTTCCTCTTCGGTTGGTTTGTCAGACGGCTTGCCGTCTTTATCCGCCGCCCCTGCCTCATCTTTCGGTTTGTCCGCCTTAAAGCAGGTAAACACCGCGTCGGGATTGGCAGGGCGGTCGACAAGGCTGATTTCCGTCAGCTTCAAGCCCGTGATTTGCGACTTGTTCAAATCATCGCGGGCGGTAACCCTGCCGCCGATGGAAAAGCCTTTGTAAACGCCTGTCTTGACTTTCGTCACGGCAACAGGGTCAACGATATGCGCCCCGAAAAATGTGCGCCCGTCGTCTTCCACGTTGATTTCAATCGCCGTTCCCGCCGCGTTTGAGCCGTGCATCTCGCGCACCGCGCCGAACTTCATATAATCGGGAATCGCCGCCTTCATTGCTTCCGCCGCGACGACTTCGCCGTCCGAATCGACCGCTTCGCTCGAGGCATACCCCCAAACTTTGACCGTGCCGTCGTCCTGCGCCTCCGTCTTGGCGATTTGCGCGTATAACTTCGTCATTGGTTTGCTCCAAAAAAAAGCCGCCCCGCGAAGGGGCGGCAAAACACACCCGCCTGACCCGAAGGAATCAAGATTCAGGCATATCCCCTGCCAAAACAGGCACAACCGCGCACCGGCAGTTCGGATGACCGGGTATCGTCAACGCACCGTGGGAGAAAGGCTCGTGCAAACCGATTACGCCCATCCCGCCGTTGGCATTGCAGACATCGGACACCTTGTCGTCTTTTGCGGTTATCCACTGCTTGCCGGCAACCAGCCCCGTTCCTTCCCAGCCTATCAGGTTGCCCATACCGTCCGCCATCGCCGTTTCCGTTCGGGCAATGGTTCGGGCGCGTGCGTTGCCGAAAGCATGGGATTCTTTCAGGCGGCCTGCCAATTCCTGCACACTGTCGCCGTTTCGCATGGCTTCGGCTACTTGGGCGCGTATCATTTCGCGCGTCCCTTCGGTGATTTGCCACTCGGCGGCAGGATTTCGGACAAGCCCGCCGCCCGCCCGCTTCATGCCGACCATTTCGGCGGCGCGTTCATGCGCCCACTTGACGGCGCGGCTGCGAATGTTCGTAACCATACCGGCGGCAGGTTCAGGCATTACGCGCAACAAGGCGGCAACCGCCCCGTCTTCCGCAACACGCCTGATTATCGGCTCGACCACATCGGACAATCCCGACCAATCGCCAAAATCCAAGCCGTTTGCAACAACCCCTGCCGCGCGGCTCAATTCCGCCGCCAAATCCCCGGCCTGCCAATCGACGGCCGCACCCTCAATCAGCGCCGCGATTTGTTCGGCCAAGCCGTCAATGCGTGTCAGCAAATAAGCCTCAATAAGCGCGGCAGATTCGTCTTCGCTCATCGGGCTTTCCGACTTTCCCAACTTTTCAGCCCCTTGGTTCGGCGGCTCTTCGGGCTTTCGGCCGTCTTGCTTATCCGGTTCAGGCTGCCCCTGCCCCGGTAACGGCTCCTTGCCCAGTTCGGCGCGGATTTCGTCGGCGGTCAAGATGCCTGCGTTTTTGTAGATGGCGTAGATTTCAGCCTGTTCTTTCGGGTTGAGCGATTCCTCCCCCTTCCAGACAAACTCATACGCCGCCATATCCATGTAACGGGCAAGCACGTCGTCAATCAGGGCTTTTACCCAGTTTTTCAGGCTGCCCATGCCGTCTGAAAGCGACTGCTCGCGGCTCGTCTCTGCCACGCTGCGGTTTACCTGCGCCACGAACGGCGTAGGCTCGACACTAAACGCAAAGCAGACGACACGCGCCAGCCATTCGTCGTAAACGTCCTTCAACGGCGGCTGCTTCGTCTCGCGGAAGTTTCGGGACAACTCGCCCGGCACGAAACGCATTTTGCGCCGCTGCGCCGTTTCGCCCGACAGCAGCAAATCCCAGTATTCTTGAAACCGCCTGATGTCGTCCGCCGACCACGTTTCAGGCACGCCGACTAAAGCATCGGGCACGCTGCCCGCCGTGTAGTATTCCAGCGCGTGAACCTGCCGTTTTAAGGCAATATTCACGGTCATGATGATTTGCTCGACGGGCGAATAGCCGTAAACCTTGTAACTTCGGTTATTCCGCGAACGGTAAATCAACTCGTCAGCCGTGTAATCGACCGCCGCCATGCCGTGCAGGATTTGCTGATACGCCGTATCGGGCGGTAACGGCATACGCCCCGTATTGTCCAAAACGCGCTTAATCGTCGCCCCGTCCATCACTTCGAGGGCGTACAAGCCGCCGCCCAGTGTTTTGCGCGGGTAGATGCACGGCGCGTCAATAACAAACAGGTCTTCCAGCAAGATGCGCAGCCAGTCCGCCCACGTATGTTCTTTATCGGGCGACCGGAAGAACGCAACGGCTTCATCGACCTTTCGGTCTTTCCGTTGCGATTCGTCGTCTTCGGTTGATTCGACGTCGCGCTTTTGGATTGTCCACTTAAGGCACTCCATTTGGTCTTTACGCGCCTCGATAACCAAACGCAATACATCGTAGTTGTCGGCAAGGGCGCGTAATTGCGCAAAGCCTACCGCTTCACGTTCGCGCGGCTTGGAATGCCCGACGTTGTAGAACGGCTCGTAATCAAACCGCCGCCCCTCTGCCTGCTGCGCGGCAGGGGCCGGAGGCTCGCCCGCGTCGAACCACCCGTCCGCGTTGCCGGTAAAGGCGTAACGGACGCCGGCGGCAACGCGGGCAATAAAGCCTTGCGATAAAGGTGTCTTTTTACTCATTTCACAGCCTCGACCTGCGATCGCAGGAAATCAATCATGCCCGTCCGGGTATCCAGCAGCTCGCCAAACGCACGGCCCAAACAGTCTATTTGGTCGTCATGCCGGCCGTTCGGGAACATGCGCATTTCCGCAATCAGCGCGTCCGTGTCCCATGTGCCGTCGTCCAACACCATCACATTGCCGATGTTGACCTGTGCCGCGAACGGTCCGGCGCGTGTAACCTTGTCGCCCGATTCGGGGCCGGCGGATACGGAAAAACCCGCCAACTGGCGGGTCAGGTATAGTGTTTGCGATTTGCCTGCCTGCCCGGGGTCTTGCGGGATGGATATTTTCGTTTTCACGCCGTCTTTTTGCGCCGTGTTGCGTAATATCCTGTCCCGCTCGTCCGCGCCGTACCGGCCGCGCACGACGTTGGCGATGATATACCGCCCGTCTTCCGTAACGCCAAGCCTGCCGCCTGCCGTGTAGTCGCCGCCGTTTGCGGTTGAAGCCAAGTCCCACGCGCGTACCCATCTGATATTCCCGGCAGGCAACGCCTTGACAAATTGCAGGTTGTCAGGCTTGAACGTACCGCCGTCAGGCGGCGCAGGTTTTTGCAAATACTGCCCGGCAAACACATACGGCGCGGCCTGCTCCATTCGGCGCAATGTTTCAATATCATGCTTTTCAGGCCACAACGCCGTGCCGTCTTCCTGAATGGCAGGCAGGCACAAATGTTCCCACTCTTCGCCGTTGCCGCCGTCAAGCAGCCAGCCCGCCAAGTCTTTCTCGTGCAGGCGTTGCATAATCAGGATAATCGGCGTGTCAGGGCTGTTCTTCCGGGATTCGACCGTGTTTTGAAACCAGTCGATGACGTTCTGCCGCCTGACCTCGCTTCGCGCTTCATCTGCTTTGTGCGGGTCGTCAATGATGATGCAGCCGCCGAATCCCTCCCGATGCCTGCCCGCACCGAAACCTGTAATCGTACCGCCCGCACCTGTTGCGTACATCACGCCGCCTGCGGTTGTTTTCCAGTGATGGCCGCTTTCGCCTGCCAGTGCCAAATCAGGAAAAATCGCCCGATACTCTTCGTGTTGCACCAAGTTCCGAATCTGTACGGAGTTATTGACCGCCAGCGCCGCCGAATAGCTCGCGTGGATAAACTCGCAATCAGGCACGCGCCCCATCGCCCACGCGATAAAGTTCACGACCGCGATTTCCGTTTTCGAGTATCGCGGCGGAATATTGATAATCAGGCGTTTCGTTTCGCCGTTGAAAACACGCTCGAGCGCGTTGCAGATTGGCGCATGGTGATTCGCCCGCTGCCAAACATAGCCGCGCCTTTGATAAAACATCCGGCGCGTGAACATATACAGGCTTGCAGAACTTAAACTGCGAATTACTGATGTTTCAACATCGTCGAATTGCCCTAGTGCCATTTCATTCTAACTTCCTTTGGAGAAACGGCCATACAGCCCCTCTTATGATTAGCGTTTTATGCTAAACCCTACGCAACACATCTTCCGCTATCTTGCGATATTCCTCAGCATCAAGCCGTACAGCCGCCCTCATGCTCCCATCGCCCGATTTAACGTCAAGTTCCGTCTTATCGCCGTATTTCTTCGGCGCAATCTTGGAAGCCGCCCACTTTCGGGCATCTATCTGCAATTTCGCCTTTGAAACCGCCGCGCTCTCTGCTTGTGCACTATCGGCAATCTCGATGATTTCTTCAGCGAAATAGTCCGCCTGCTTTTCTCTCGCGCGCGCGTATTGGTGGCGAAATTCTTCATTAGCTTCCAACCAACGGTAAATAGTTTTCATTGGCGGCACACCATCTTCGGCGCATATTGAACGTAGGCTTCTGCCATTTGCGATTTTTTCGCATATCTTATCGGCCATGTCTTTCGTGTAATCTGTCGGACGGCCTAATTTGCGTTTCGTGCCGCTCATAAACCCTCCTCAAAAAAGAAACCGTCTAACTCTGACCCCTCTCAGAATTAGACGGCAAACACACACTCGCCACATAGGAAAAACGGAACGCCGCTACCTGTACAGGCAGAAGCTCAAATTCGGACAGCCTAAAACGCAAAAACCCGCACATTGTTATGTACGGGCTTAAAAATTCATATCCTTCGGGCGTGCGAAAATCCCCGCAAGGGTAACGATTTGAATTATACACCTATTGCCGGAAAAAACAACAGGCCGTCTGAAGATTCAGACGGCATTTGTATTCCCTACTGCATCAAACCGCCGACAGGTTGCGGATTTCGGGCAGTATCGGGCGGATTTTTTCTGCGTGTTCCGCGTCGGCGTGTGCGCTTAAGGCTTCGAGGGCGTTTGCGGCGGCTTTGAGGCGGCTGCGCGTTTCCGCCCAGACCGTCCACATCGTAACCGCCTGCCTGCAGCCGAGCTGCTTCAGCGGCAGGGAAACGTCTCTGCCCATTTGGATGGCCCGCGCGCCGTAGCTGACGGCGACGGCGAGGTCGTACAGGGCGTTGCCGCTTATGGGCAGGGCGGGTTGCGGCGCGGGTAACGGTTCGCGGTCGAGGACTTCGCCCGTCAAGCCCGTGTGCAGGGTCAGCGCGTGGACGTAGGCGACGGCTTCGGGCAGCTTCCCGGCGGGGATGTCTTCGACGGATTCGACGTTGAAGCGTTGGTGAATCATACTGTACGCTGAGGAGTAGTCTATGCCTTTGCGTCCGACAAGTGCGGCAACGGCTTGGCGCAATCCGGTACGGTCGTCGGCGGTGGTTTTTTGTCCGACTTGGCAGCCGCCTGTTTTGCGGATGGTGGGCAGGACTTCGGATGTTACCCATTTGCGGAATTTCCAAGCGGTTGAGCCTTGTTCCATTGCTTTACGGCTGCGAAGAATCAAAATATATAAACCGCTTTCGTTGATGATGTTCACGTTACCGCCGCCTCCGTGAATTTCAGACCGCCCTATGTTAAACATAGACCGCTCGTCATCATCTAATTTTTCAAGTGCTTGCGTTGGGTTCTGGATTTCTAAAGCCTTACATACATCGGCGGCAACAAACCAAGTCAAGCCGTCTTTTTCAAAGGCACGAACGGGAGAAGTAGTATTGAAATTAAATGATTGAATTACGTTCATAATGAAGTTTCCTAGTGAGTTTTCTTAATGCCCGTTAGGGCGGACGCGTGGTTAAGAACCCTCACTAGATGGGCGGACTTATTCCCCTTACGGGTATTGTATTCGTCGCCCACGCGTCCATAAGAAACTTCGGTTGTGCCATCGAAACAAACAACACGAAAGGAAACTTACAGATATGAAAAAATCACATTGACGGAGTGATTGCCGTTGTAGAAGAGGTTACGACACCTCGTGAGTGGGAATATAAAACAAACCCCCTGCACATGCAAGGGGTTTTGTTACCTTATTTGGGTTTGCGTTTAAAATTCTCGTCATCACAACAGAATCGGTAAGAATCAATAACCAACCAAGCAACGCGAAGCAGATTTTCAGGCGTATCAATAATAACTTGATTGCCTGATACCTCAAGTCCGCATCGTTCGATATTCGAAATATCCGACTCTTCCAATTCGATAGGGAAGATTACAGACGGCCTTTGTTTGTTGTCAAAATACCGTAATATCCACCTGTTACTTTTACCATCAACCAATACGCCGAAATAGCTTTCCGTATCTTTTGCCTCAATACTCGCATCATCAGGAAGAATTGATTTAACCAAATCAAACAACCTTCTTTCTGAATAAGTGGTAACGATTTTATTGTTTTCGGGGTCGATAATCGGCGCGGTCGGGTCTTCCTGCTCCTTCTCAACAGGGGCGGCCTCCTCCTGCACTTTCGGCGCACTCAGTCCCGATACAACCATTGAACTAACCGTATTTTGAACAGCCTGTTTGACGATATGACGGATGCTTTCCAAATATCGTTGGGTAAACTGCCGTTGAATATTCGCCCTTCCCGCCACATAACGGACGAAATCCAAATCCACCTCTTTCAAGCTTTCTGTAATTGATTCTGTAAATGCCGTCAGGTATATGCTTTCTTCCGCAAGGCTTCGCAATGCATCAGGTTGAAACTTGTCGTGCCTGAACTGATACAGTTGCGCCATATCATTTTCATTCAACATCGTAACATCAACGGTCAAAAACGGCTCCGAATCCATAATATTCTTGTTGGACAAATCGGTAAAAAATCGCCATTCCCGGCCGTTGGTAATCGCGCAAATGGCTATTTCAGGCGTGGCATTGAAGTAACGCGACAACTGCGGACAATGATTGGACAAATTTTCAGTATATGATTTTGCTTCGATAAACATAACCGGTGCGCCGTTGCAAAACAATGCGTAATCGACCCGCTCCCCTGATTTTGCACCTGGGAAATCCGCCTGGTATTCCGCCCGAACCTTATTCGGATCGAATGCCGAAAAACCTAGAATATCCAATAAAGGCAAAATCAAAGCCTGTTTTGTCGTCTCCTCGGTAGTACAGATATGTGCAACCTTCTTGACATGTTCCGCATGGGAAGCAATCCGTTCTTTAAATACCGCACTTACAGCCGCCGCATTCATGTTAATCTCCTTGGTTAAATTTGATTGGGCAAATTCCCACCCCATTAAGAAGTGTTAATTTTCGCAATCATAGCGCAACCGAAAAGAAAATCAAACCTTCTCAAACAGCAAATCAAAATCATTCCCTGCCGCCTGCCGTATCGCCCTATACCACGCGGCCAAGCCCAAATCCGTCTGCAAATGCAGGGGCCCCTCGCCGCGCCGCCTGATTTCAGCCTGCAAACGTTCCTCGTAGGCTGCCTGCGACTTCGCACCGATGCCGAACGAAATACGGACGGCCTCTTGTTGCGGCGCATCCACCTTCGCCCATGCCTGCAAAGTAAGAAACATGGCATCTTCGCCGTATCTCAAGCCGATTTCAGGCTTATGCGGGCAAGCTTCCTCCCCCATATAACGGCCTTCGATACTCAAACATCTATTTAGGCTGCGCGTATCACGGTAACGACGCTCAAAAGCACGCGCCAAGTCGTTCATAAATTCAAATTCTTGCTGATTCATAGCTTGATTAACCCTTTTTCATGCAACAAAACCAAAGTCCGCATTACACCTTCCGCGAAGGCCGTCTGAAGTTCCCCTTCCGCACAATCCGCCAAGCGGTTCTATACATCAAAACTCCCAAATGATTCCAAATTCTACCGCAGCCCGCGCCTGCACCGTTTCGGATATGGCGGACCTCGGCAGGAACGCCGAACCGCCCGCAATTGCGGCAAACAATACAACCTATATCCGCCACTTTTTGCAGATGTGATTTTTCCGCTTCGGTTTTACTTTTCATCCAACTCCCCCACCTCCACCGCCAAACCGCCGCCTGCGACCGGCTCGTCGGCGTAATCGGCGGCAATGCGCCGCACCTGCCTGTCGTTGTGATAGGCAACGCCTTGAAGCGCGTCCAGCGCAACCTTCAGGGCGTTGTCCAAATCGATCACCGTCTTGTTTGCGCCGCCGTCTTTGTTCGCTTTGGGTATCAGCCGCACATATACGGCAACCGCGCCTTCGGACGGCATCGCGCCCGCTTCTTGCGCGATACGGCGGACGACGGACTTATACGCCGCCGCCTCCGCGCTCCTGACCGCCCTGTTGCGCCAAATCCGCCAATATCGGTTTGCCGATACGGGGTAAGGCAGGATAAGGCGTATCACGCGCATTCCCCTGCCGGTTGCGTCCACAGGCCGGCGCCCAATATCGGGCAGGCGGCGTGCGCGGCGCGGATGTATCCGTGCAGCCTTGCCGCCGTCATCGCGCCGGCTCCCGCCGCCGCGCGTTTTTCCGCGCGCTTTTGCCGGACTGCCTTGTTGCGGCAGGTTTTGCACGATTTGTAATAATAGACCCCCCCTTCCTTGCGCGGGACGGCATTAAACCCTTTCTCCAACGGCTTGGTCCCGCCGCAGGCCTTGCAGGTGCGCATTTCTTCCGCCATTTTGATTTTTCCTTTTGTTTTTATGTGTTTAATATCCGAAGCCGTCGAAGTCGTCTTCGCCTTTGCCGTCGCGCTTGCGGCGCAAAACCGCGTCGGCGGCTTCCACCAAAAGCCATACCGCCAACGTCGCCGCCCCGGCAAACGACAGCGCGGTGATGATGCTTAACAGGGTATCCATTGTTTTATTTCCTTTCGGTCGGTTTTATGGGTCGGGGTCGGATTCCCGCCGCCTCCGTCATTCCCTCGCAGGCGGGAATCCGGACCTTGGAACAACAGCAATATTCAAAGATTATCTGAAAGTCCGGGATTCCGGATTCCCGCTTTCGCGGGAATCACGGCGGTCGGGTTGGCGGGTCAAATGCCTCCGCCCGCCGTTTCAGGCGGCATCGGGCTTTCAGGGTGCGGGGCCCGCCCCGCTTCAGGCGGCATTTTTTCCAACAAATCTTCGACACAGGCGGCCGCCCACGCAAAATTGTCTTCGCCGTCGCGGATGTAATAAGCGGCGGAGATGACGGCAAGCAGCGCGGCCTCCGTGCCGCCGTCGAACCCGCAATCTTTCAGACCGGCGTACATTTTTTCATAGCGGCGGCATTTGAGTTTCTTGAACTTCGGCGCGTCGGCGCGTTGGCGTTCCAAGTACCGCAGGGCTTTTTCCAAGTCTTCGCGCCCGCCTTTTTCCTTGTGCCGCCAGATGTATTTGAAGGCGTTGCCGAGGTTGAAGTTGAGGTATTGCGCAAACCCGACGCACTCGAAGGCGCGGTTTTTGTAATAGCCCGGGTTGGTATTGCCGCCTTGTTGCGGCGCGGCTTCCGTCCGGACGGTTTCGGTTTGCGTGTTTCGGACCGTCATTCCGTATTTCCTTTCAAATTTGCGTTTTAACGCGTTTTTTAAATCTCGGGTAGGCTGGGGTATTCCCCAAGCGTTTTACCCGCCTTCCCGCTCAAATTCGGCGCATTGCGGGGGGGGGATATTCCCCAAGCACCGCCGTCCTTTTTGCGACTGCCGCCCCCGATGCCGTCTGAAACGCCCCGGCGGCGCACGGATTGGTTCGCGGGTAGTACGTCGCTTTTTCCTCCGCATTCCGCGCCTTCGCGCATTTCGCAAAACCGCGCACCGGCGTGCCGGTGTTGGTTTTGAAGTCGGCATGGTTGCAATAGAAACAGGTTTCACGCACGGTAGCTCTCCCAGTCGAACGGAATCAGCTTGCCGCCGCCGTCCCGCAGCCTGTCCCTGATCCGCGCGTCGGTGTTTTCGCGGAAGGCTTCCGCCGTCAGGTTGGTCAGCACCAGCATCGGCATCAGCCGCTCGTACCGGGCGTTGACGACGGAAAACAAAATCCGCCCGTCCGTTTCCGACAGACTGCCCGCGCCGAACTCGTCCAGCACCAGCAAATCGGGCTTCACGAAAACCCCGACCGCCCCCGCCTCGCCGCCGCCGCCGCCGAAACTGTCCTTGACCGTCCGCAGCATATCGCCCACCGTGATGACCAGCGCGCTTTTGCCGGCGGCGATGACTTCGCGGGCGATGCCGCAGGCAAGGTGGTTTTTGCCCGTGCCCCTCCTGCCCGAAAAAATCATGCTCCGCCCCGTCTGCAACACATCGGCGAAGTTTGCCGCATACTCGGCGGCGGCCGCCTTCGCCCTCGCCATCCCCGGGATCGAATCGCTGACGGCGTAGTTTTCAATCCGGCAGTTTCTGAACCGCGGGGCGATGCCCGAACGCCCGATGCGTTTTTCCAGCGCGTCGCGCATCGCCTCGCGGCGCAGCGTTTCCGCGTATGCCGCCATTTCGTCCGCCGCCTCCAGCTTCCGGCAGGCCGGGCAGCCCGTCCACACGCCGCGCAAAACGCTTTTCGCCGCGTATCCGCCGTGTTCCGCGCATTGCCGCCGTTCGGTCTGCACACTGCAGAAAGCCCTCAAAAAATCAGACGCGCCCTTCAAAGCCATACCAAGCCCCCTCAAAAATCCGTCGTCGGCATATCGCCGTAGCTTCCCGCATCCGGCACGGCGGCGGTTTGGTTGTGCGTCGGGCCGCCGCGGTTTCCGGACCTGCCGAAAGTTTTGTTTTGCAGCCAGTCGGCGCGGAAGCTGCCCCAGCCGCTGGCGATGGCGTACTCCGCCGCCTGCAGCGCCGTCATCCCGCATTTCTCCGCATCGGCGGCAATCAGGCGCATTGCCGTTTCCGTCAGCGGCTGCCGTTTTGCCTTGCGGACTTGCAGGAAGTCCGCCGCCACCTGCCCCGTGATGCCGTAGTCGGCAAGCAGCGAAAGCTCGGTTTCGTGCCTGCCGGTTTTTTTCGCCTTCGCCGCCGGTGCGGTTTCGGGAGGCGCCGTTTGCGGTTTCGCAGGGTGCGGTCCGGCAGGGGCGCGCGCGCCGCGCGCATTTGATCCTGACGGTTCTACTGACGGTTCTACTGACGGTTCTACATATAAGGAACCGTCAAAATCTGACGGTTCGCCGCTCAAAATCTGATGGTTCTTAGCGCAAAATCTGATGGTTCTTAGCGCAAAATCTGATGGTTCATCGCTCAAAATCTGATGGTTCTTAGCGTCAAAATCCGAAGGTTCAAAATCCGAAGGTTCAAAATCCGACGGTTCAAAATCCGACGGTTCAAAATCCGACGGTTCGTAATCCAATGGTTCTTCCCACATTTTTGCCTGCCGCGCCGCCTTCCGTTTTGCCGCCTCCGCATAGCATTTTTCAAGCAGGGCGACGTTGATGCGGTAGATGTCGGACTTCCTCTCCCGCCCCCTCTGCCGCCGGGCGGACTTGATGAAATTGTTATCCTTCAGCCACTTGATATGCTGCCGTACGGCGGTTTCGGCGAAGCCCGTATCTTCCGCCAGCGTTTCTTGCGACGGATAACACAAGCCCTCGTCGTTGGCGCAGTCGCACAACTTCACCAAAACAAAACGCTGCCCCCTCGGGATACCCGTTTTGAAAGCCATCCCCATCAGCCTCGCACTCATACTTCCGCTCCGTTTTTGACAATCGAATAATGCGTAACAGGCTTCCCGCGGCCGCCCGCCTTCATGCGCGGCTTGGCAAACACGAAGCCCCTGCCTTCCAAGTCGGTTATCCGTGCCGCAAGCTGCGTCACCTTCAGGTTCTGATAAGCCTCAAGGGATGTGATGCATCCCTTGTTACGGATGTAATCGACAATTTGTTTGCATTGCGTTTGTTTTTGATTCATAATCGCCTTTCGCCGTTACCTGAACCGCTTCCCTGCAATTCAGGGGGGATTACCCGCCCCGTGCGGGTTTTTCTTTATCGGCCGCCCGTCTGTCCGGGCGGTCAGCCGTCTTTCCGATTTGCCATCACCCCGTTGCAACCGGGTTTCCACACAACGGCCGACGGAGTAAAAAAATGCCGTCCGACTTATCCTTCATACTCGCCAAAGAGCTTATCCGCAGCGGTTCTATCCGCTTAAAGGGCAGTACGGCCAAAGGACAAGCCGGAGAATTGGCGGTATTCATCCGAACACTTCATCAAAAACCCGAAGAATCGGAGCCAAATACCGATAACGAATATTTAATCGGGCTGCTTTCCAAGTAATTCAAAGCCGTCTTTCAACCCCGGCGCGATTCTGTAAACCTCATCGCAGCCTTTGGCGGCGGCTTTCAGCATCGCCTTTTTAATCAGCCGTCTGTCTTTCTTCGACAGGCGGTTTTTATCCTGCTTCTTCATTTTTTTCCTTTCCGGTAAATTGCGGATGACTTCCGCTTCAATTCGGTTATATCAATTAACATCTGACCCGACGGGCTTTTTATTTGGGTTGGTCGCCTGCCAATTCCGGCCAGATTAGATGCCAGTCATCAGGACGTAAGTCTTTTCGATTCACTGCGCCTCCGGTTAATTTTTCAATCTGCACGCACCGAATGATCGGGGGCGGCGTTCCTTTTTTATTCCAAGCCCACACCGTCGGTTGTTTAACTCCGATCGCCCGTGCAAGTCGGGATTCATTACCAAAATAATCAACTGCTTTTTGGATACTCATAGCCAGTTACTCAATTAAATAGCTTCATTATAGCTAATACTTATATTAAATACAACTATTGCCTTTTATAGGTTATGCCTTTTATTATCGATTACCAATGCTTATGCGCAATTAATTCGGAGATCAAAATGTTTTCAGGCGAACAGTTAGGACAAGCAATATCAGAAGCGATTAAGAGAAAAAATGTCAGTCAAAAGGAGGTTGCCGATCATTTTGGGGTGAAACAGCCAAGCGTTTCAGGTTGGATAAAAAATGGACGAATAGATAAAAAACATCTAGATAAATTAATTGATTATTTCTCAGACGTAGTAACGCCAAGCCATTTCGGCATTGAAACATTCAGAGTCTTAAAATCGAATGAACAAAGTAGCATACGTTTCCCCCGCTTAAATGCCGAAGCGACCTGCGGCGCAGGCACGATTAACGACCACTATATCGAGGTTGTGGATTATGTAACCGTCGCTGCCGCATGGGCGCGGGAGAAACTGGGCGGAAACCTCAACAAAATCCAAGTCATTACAGCCCGTGGCGACAGCATGGAGCCCACCATCGAAAACGGCGACGTAATGTTCGTTGATACCGCCGTCGAAGCCTTCGATGGCGACGGCCTCTACCTGCTTTGGTATATAGACGGCCTTAAGGCCAAGCGGCTGCAATCCACCGTCGGCGGCGGCCTGATGATCATCAGCGACAACAGCTCATACCGAACCGAAACCGTGCGCGGCGAAGATTTAAACGCCGTACGCATCATCGGACGCATACGCGGCGCATGGCGTTTGAGCCAGTTCTAGACCGCGTCTTCTGGTGGAGCGTGCCGGATTAAAATACTTGAACAACTGATTTATTACCGCATATTGCGCGGTATAACTAAAAAGATATAATATATATATATAAAAAGGGCACTCATGGAGCTGACCGTCCACTTTAACGCCGAGCAGGATTTAGACCGCCTCTTTGAAAAAGACGAAGAAGCGGTCGGTTATCTCGAGAATGTCATTGCGATGATTCAGGCGGACTCTGCTATTTTTGACGGCTTATACAAAAACAGATACTTCAGGGAATATGGCGAACCCATAGGCCCGATTGACTTGGAAGTGAAACCCATATTGTCATTATGGGGAAAAGACATCAAAGTTTTACGCGTCCGATTTGACAGCGAAGAAGCCGCCGGATACAGAATAATTTACGCACCATGCCATGAAAAACAGCCAAACGGCACGTATATCCGCCGCATAGATATATTGGCTGTTGTAAACAAGAAGACAGACGAATTTGACTATCAGGCAGAACACCCAATCACAAAACGGATTATCAAAGACTATGAAGAACTGTACTCCAACTAACGGCACATGGTTCAAAATGGGTGCAACACTCACTGTTGCCGTGGCCGCCTGCACAGTATCAACACCTACATCCGCCATCCCCGTCACCCACATAAAATGCCTGCGGATAAACGGGCAGATTAAATGCGTCAAACCGATAAGCCCTAACACTACCCCTGCCGCAGAGCATATTGAGCATGTGCGGAAAAATCCGCGCCGCAAAGCAGCGATGGACAGGGCGGCAGCAAGAATTGCCGATAAAATAGCCCTCAAAGCAGGCGGGGAAACATTTGTCAGCTTAAGGATGAAAAAGGGGTTTACCCAGTCCGAATTGGCAACCGCCGCAGGATTGCCTCAACCCTATCTGTCCCGCATCGAAAACAGCAAACAATCCCTGCAAGATAAGACTGTACAAAAATTGGCAAACGCATTAGGCGTTTCCCCGCTTGAAGTTCGCGCAGCGTTCGAACGGCGGTACGAATATATGGAGCAGGCATGATTCACTTAAATGTCCACTATTGCGATGAAATTATCCGCCATGCGGAAAATGACAAATACAGCCTGATAGGTATATTCCCCGATATATGCCATATTCCGACACCGCAGGCCATTCTAGGCCGCCTGTGCCTGTCTGTTTCATTTTCCGCCGAAGGCATGGATATACAGACTATGAAAACCGGTCAAATTTTTCTGGAAATCGTCCGCAACGATGATGTAATCTCTGCACTTGAGATTCCATCATATGACGGCAGTGATACAGAAGAAAACGTGTCATTCATGCTACACCAAACAATCAGCGGACTACCCGTTTCAGACAACGACCGCATTTATGTAAGAATGACAACACACAACCATATTCTCTCCGAGAGCCGTCCTTTGTCTTTTTCTTGGCTTCCTTACCACTCATAACAATACCGAACCGCCCTAGGGCGGTTTTCTTTTTCATGATACACCGCCATTCGGGCGGTTTTTTTTCAAACTTTTTTCTTCTAAAAATCAATTCAATAAGTATATATGGATGAAAATATAACTATTGCCTATTGATTAAATATAGGTAATAGTTATAATACACCCATCGAAACAAACAACAACTTGAAGGAAACGGGATGAACGAATTAATCAGCAGAATAAATCGGTTTGGCGCGAGGGCAAAGGACGAGCAAAGCCTTTTATTGAAAGTTGGTGAAATCTGCCGCGACGCAGCAGCGACATGGACCACTAGAAAAAGCGAAAGCATCAATCACACCGCCTTCACTTTTACAGTGAAAAAAGACGGCTTAAAAGAGAAGGTAATGATTGTTTTGTAAAGAAACCAACCCCACCCCGAAAGGAAACAAAAATGGAAGCAAATAAATTTGAAGTGAAAAGTTTGTCAGACCTTATAAAAGTCTTTGCAGGCATTGCTGCCGATTTCGAAGCGGCAATGGGTGTAAAACGCGCCGACATTTCAACCGAATTTGACGAACCGCAACATGAGCCGCAACCGCCGGTAACAGTTGCCGAGCAAAAAGGTATCAACGACTTTGCCATCGGCAAGGAAGTCATCATCCGCACTTATTCGGCAGGCGTTTGGTTTGGTGTGTTGAAACAAAAAGCAGGCAATGAAGTGATTCTGACAAAAGCGCGCCGAATGTACAGCTGGTGGGCAAAGGAATCAATCAGCCTGTCAGGTGTCGCACGACACGGCATCAGGCAAGACGGCAGCCAAATTTGCGGCGAGCTTGATTCCGTATGGCTCGAGGCGATTGAGATTATCCCAGTAACAGGCGGCGCGGCTGAATCAATCCGCACCGCGCTGGAGGTCGACCAGTCATGAGTTATCTAGATCAACCATTGAAGCACGGCTACGGCAACGGCAACGGTAGCGGCAACGGTAGCGGCTATGGCAACGGCTACGGCAAGGGCTACGGCAACGGCTACGGCGGCGTCGACGGCGGCGGCAGCGGCAGCGGCTACGGCAACGGCAAGGGCTACGGCAACGGCAGCGGCAACGGCGACGGCGACGGCAACGGCAACGGTAGCGGCAACGGTAGCGGCTATGGCAACGGCTACGGCAACGGCTACAGCAACGGCAGCGGCAACGGCTAAACCTTAAAACCGCCCGAAGCTATATCTGCCAAGCCGGGGATAGCACAAAGCGATGAAGTATCGAACTTCAAAGCGGGGCAACGGCACGGCGAAACAGTGAATGCTGCGGGCGGTTTTCTCAAACGGAAAGGACGAAGGCGGTGAAATATTACGGCACGGCGGCTTACGGCAGCCCCGATTGGGGGATGGAAAGATATTACGCGCGGGAGGATATGCGGCAGGCTTTGGACGGTTGGGAGGCGGAAAACCGAATCCTGCACGAATCCGGGTTGATTGAGATTGCCAAAAAATCGGCGCGGGAGTTTGTCCGCGATGCGGACGGCGAACCTTATACGCAGGAGGATTGGGAAACGTACCTTACGGAAGATGCTTCCCGTGTCGGTAAAGATACCGAAGCCGCGATGAACTACGCCATAGACGAGCGGGAATGGTTCGCGCTGGCGGAGAACATCGGCAGGCTGGCAAATTCATAGCGGGCATAGGAATGCCGCGCCGTCAGCCGGGGAGTGGGCGCGGCGGCGGTTTTTGTAGATTTTAGCCGCAGATAACCCCGACGGCGCACGGTCCGTACCATCCTTAGCGGACGCGGTGCGCAATTAAAACCTTTTAAATTAAGGAAATAGAAATGAAGACAAGGAATATTGCGTTTAAGTTCGCGGTATTGGCGGCGGTATTGGCGGCGGGCTATGCCTTCGGATTCGCCAAGGGAGGCGGAAGCCGTACGGCAAAGGGAAAACCCGCCGGTATTGCGGCAATGCGTATGGCGTTGGCTCAAAAGCAGGCGGAAGTTGCGGAATTGAGCGCCGAGATCTGGCTGGAAGAGCGGCACCTGAATGCCGATGAAGAAGAAGCCGGTTGCCGGCGGGTGCACGGCGATGCGGAAGTGCCGGGGGGTAAAGAATGAGCTTCCATCCCGAAACCGCTTACACCGGCGGCGGAGAAACAGAGCCGTACGGACCAAGCCCCGAAGAAATCAAATACCGGCAAAGCCCGGAAACCGCCGAAACACGGCGGATGACCGAAAAACAGGCAGAAGGCCACATTAAAAGCATTATCAGGTAACGCCGCCGCGCAAGGCATAAAACAGCGCGAGACCGATAGACGAAACGACCTTTAACAGGAGACCGAAAATGTCATTGATTTTAAGTGTGAAAGACGAAAGCAATTTCAAACCATGCCCGGCAGGCAGCCATCACGCCACCTGCATCCGCATCATCGATTTGGGTACGCAGCTCGTCGAGTACCAAAACGAACAAAAGCGGCAGCACAAGATTTTAGTGCAGTGGGAAATCGACCCGGAAGGCGATCCGGAAATGCTGATGCCGGACGGCAGGCCCTACCTCATCAGCCGCCGGTACACCGCCAGCCTGCACAGCAAAAGCCAACTGGCAACAGACCTCAAAAGCTGGCGCGGAAGGGACTTTACACCGGAAGAACGCGACAACTTCGATTTGCGCAATATTTTGGGCAAGCCCTGCCTGTTGAGTATCGCCCACCAAGAAAGCAGCGACGGCAAAACCACCTATGCCAACATTTCCGCCATCAGCAACAAGATGAAGAGCTACACCCCGAAACAGCCGGACAACGCCGTTTTTGCCTTCGACCTGTCAGACCCCGATTGGGCGAATTACGGCCTCCTGAACGAGAAACTGAGGGAGCAGATTGCCAAAAGCCCGGAATATGCCGAAGCCGTAAACGGCCGCCAACCGCCGGCGCCGCCGCAGAAACAGGCCCAAGCGGCGGAAGGGCAGACGGAACACCCCCAAGGCAATGCCGCGCCTGCCGAAGACATCGAGGACGACATCCCTTTTAATTAAGCCCGCCGTCAGGGCGTAAAACCGGACGGAAAACCGCAAACAAACGCCGCGCCCTGCGGGCGGGCCCCGCACTCTGAAGCAGTAGTCGATTTTTAGTTTGCAACTGCTTCGGACGGCAACAGAGAAAGGAAACAAAAAAATGGCAAACATCGACCTGACCCAATGGGACGGGAAAACCATTGGCGCCGCCGCCAATCCCGAACAGGGATACATCAACATCACCATCGGCAGCGACGACCTATTCATCAACATCGAACAGGCATACGCCATACACGCCGCGCTTGGCGAAGCGGTTGCCGAATATGAGGGAGGGGCACAATGACCGCCCTCACACTCTACCGGTGCGCGGCAGACGTACAGGCGGCGCTTGATTACTACTTCGACAGCGAAACCGAGCGCGAAGACACGCTGGAAGCCGTTATCGGGCAGTTCGAGGTCAAAGCGCAATCCGTTATCGCTTATATTAAAAACCAAGAAATCACGGAAAAAATGCTTGAAGAGCATATCGGGCGGATGACCGGGAAGCTCAAGGCGGCAAAAGCGCGGAATCAAAGCCTGAAAGACTACTTGGCGCGCAATATGCAGGCGGCGGGCATTACCGAAATCAAAGCGGACGACGGCACTTTTAAAGCCTCGTTCCGCAAATCCGAAGCCGTCGTGATCTTAGACGAAGCACAAATCCCCGCCGAATTTATGCGTGAGGCCGTCAAAACCGAACCGGACAAAACCGCCATCAGAAAAGCGATTGAAAGCGGTCGGCAAGTAGCAGGCGCGAAGATTGAAGGGCGGAAGAATTTGCAGATTAGATAAACCGTAGAAGATGTTGACGACAGCATCCCATTTTGAGTTAAGGAGCAAAAAATGAGCTATTTGGAAGATGTAAAAAACGCATTAAGGGTAATAGATAACTTATGCAAAGAAGCATTAAAAGAGCCTGAATCGTTAGAGGGTTATATAGACGAAATTAGGGATAAAGCAGACGAAGCGGATACCTCTTTGGAATTTCTAAAGGATGTAATAAATTATGGTATTAGCGATTTAAAAAATGTAATTGAGGTGTTTGAAGATTGCGTTTGATATTAATGGAACAAGACATGAACTATCAATTTAAATTCGGCGACCCCGTGAGAGATACAGCTTTATGATTGGGCATTGAGAGAACGGCATCAAAAAATCGAGAAAACAAAATGCAAACAGTAGCAACAAAACCGACGGCAAAACAGATGCTTGCCGCCAAACGCGCGGCGAAGGAATCAACGCGGCAGGAACGCGCCGTCAAACGCGCGGGAACAGTAAAAAACGTTGACCGGAACCGGCTGTCCGCCCGGTCAAAAGCGCAAAAAGAAAACATCGCCCGGATGTTGTCGGGCGCAAAGGTATCGGAAGACGAAGCCCTGACGTGCGGCATCATGATGCGGCTGGTTGCCGCCAAAGTCCGCCGATACTGCGGCGAACATCCGGGCGTATTTGACGGCGCGGCAGGAAGCAGGCAGCTTGAACGGTATATTAAGCCGTCTGAATTTCACGCCGTGGAGATACAGCCCGAAGCCTGCAAAGCCTTGTTGCAAAACTACCCTGCCGCGGCCGGTAATCTCGGCAGGCGGAAACAAAAAAAGCCCCGAGTTCGTAAGCGTATCAGCCCTAGCCGAATGGCCCGACCGAATCGAAAGCAAAGCGAAAGACGAATGGGCAAGGGTGCGAAATTAAAATACCGGACAAATTAAAGGGTTTAATATGGATAAAGAGAAAGTCTTAGACAAAATCAAGAAATGTTTGGCTTTGGGTCGGTCGGCAAATGAACATGAAGCCGCACAGGCGTTAAGGCAGGCGCAGGCTTTAATGGAAAAGTACAAAGTAAATGCCGAGGATATCGCCTTATCAAAAGTCTCCGAACAGAAAGCCGATCGGAAAATGGCTTTTAAATTGGCAGGCTGGCAATGGGGCGTTGCAAATATGATTGCCGATATATTCGGGTGCAAATCTTACCAACGCGGGAAAACAATGATGTTTTACGGCATTGGAAATCGAGCGGAAACCTCAGCCTATGCCTTTGATGTAGTCTATCGTCAGATTTCCGCCGACCGCCGCAAATTTTTGAAAACCTGCCGGGCGGGAAAGCCCTCGCACAGAACTTATCTTGCCGACCGATTTTGCGGCGGTTGGATTGCGAGCGCTTGGGAAACAGTCAAAAAATTTGAGATGTCAGATGAAGAAAAAGCCATTATGGACGGATACAAAAAGAAAGAATATCCGGATATGGCCGAAGCAAGGACAAGAGATGCGAAATCGTCAATCCTACAAGGGTCAAAAATGGAATATGAGGCATTAACCCGAGGAATGGAATCGGGTAAGCAAGTGAAGTTACACTATGCCGTGAACGGTACGGGCTTCGTAAAACAAATCGGAGGGCAAACATGAATCGAGACGGCGGCGGATGCGGAAACTTCGGCGGATTGGGGAAAGGATATGCCGAATATGAAAGACGCAATTGCCGCATGCCAAGCCGTAAAAAAGCGGAAACCCGGACAAATCGGAATCAACGGAAAGAGGATTGAAGACATGGAATACGAAGTATTCAATAAACGCCCGTCAAAAAAGCGGTCGGCGAAGCAATGGAGTCTTCCGACGTACAAGGGCGGATGGAAACACTGGCATTTGCAACCGCCCCGAAAAAAGGCGGAATCCGGAAATCCGGATTCGGCCGCGTTATTCTAATCAAAAGCGGGCATATAGTTATTCATAACGCTGATGGCGACAGCTTTGCCACCGGCTACGGCGTGATTGCCGCCGACATCGTCAGTCCCGATTTGAAAACAGACTTTGACATATTCTTCCCGCCGGAAAGCTTGTTGCGATATAAAAAAATCGGGAAGAAGAAATAGGCAGACAAACGACAGAGCCGTAAAAACGGCGCAAGATTAAACCGAACAGGAGAGTAAAAAAATGAACATCACCAAACCGGGCGCAAGGATAGACCGCCCGACCATCCGCGAACTGATTGCCTACGCAACCTGCCGCAACCACCCCATTTCAAACTCGACACTGCTGCGTATGGAAAAAGACGGACGGATACCGTGCCGTCTGAACCTCCCTCGCATCCCCCGTATGGGACACCCGCGAAGTTTTGGAAGCATTAGGGTTGCAGCAATAAAAAAACGCCCGATTAGGGCGTTTTCACATAATGCGGAAACAGCTTTCTTATCTACATTTCCACATAACGCAAAACACACAAAAAAATCATTTTCCGTTGTCGGCAAGCCTCAAAACATCATTCCCCCACCGTTCCGGCGCATCCTTACGCTCCTCCCAAAGCTCCGAGCGGTTGTAAGCCGTTTGCGTCCTCGTCCCCAACGAATGGGCAAGCAGCTTTTCCGCCACATCATTATACACCTTCAGAACCTCGCGCAAATAAGTACGCGCAAGCGAGCGCAAACCGTGCGCCGTCGTATCCAGCCCCGACCGCCGCATCGCCACGTGCGGACTTTCCTTATTGATATGCCCTTGAAAATTCACACTTTCAAACACAAACCGCCCGTTCACATTCAGCCCCCGCGCCTGATCCAACACCCACCGCATCGCCCGCGACAGCGGCACATCATGCCCCCGCCGCTCCTTTTTCCGTTCGGCGGGGATACGCCAAACCTCCCCGTCCAACTCCGACCACTCCATCAACGCCGCCTCCCGAATCCGCGTCATCGTCAACAGCAGCCAATAGATACAAAACCGCGTTACAGGATGGATATGCACCCTGCCCGCATAAACCGCAAATTCATTGCGCTGCTCCAAAAAATCAATCAGGCGCGGCAATTCGGACGGACTCAACGCCGTCATGTTTTTGGTTTTCACCCGTTCAAACACACCCGAACCGATTTGCGCGACAGGGTTGATGTCCATCATTCCCGAACCGACCGCAAACGCAAACACCATCTTCAGACTGTTTTTCGTTTTGCGCAACGTATCAACGATACCGCGCGCCTCCATCACACGCAGGCAGCCGACCACGTCCGCCGTCCTGACTTGACGGATATCAAGATTGCCGATAGCCGGAAAAACCCACCGTTCAAAATTCCGCATAACCTGTCCGGCATACTTTTCAGACCGCCCCTTCGACCAACGCACAAACCAATCACGCGCCACCTTCTCAAAAGCAAAATCCGCCCGCACCTTCTTATTGACGACATTTTCCCCGTGTGCCCGTTTTCGGCGCACCTCCTCCCGCCATTCCCGCGCCTCAGCCAGCGAGAAATCAGGATACCGCCCCAGCGAAATTGTCTGTTGCCTTCCGTCCTGCATAAACGACAGCTTCCAACTCCGCCTGCCCGTCGGATAGACCCACAAAGCCAACCCTCCGCCGTCCGACAACTTATACAGCTTATCGCGCGGCTTCGCATTTTTAACCTGATTTGCCGACAGCGGCGTAATGATTTTCGCCATTATGGTAATTTCCCACTTATCCAAAAATTACCATATACATTACCATAAAAAAATGCAATAAGAAGATGCCGCAAGATTGCAAATGATTTGCCTTGATGCGTTATGATAGGGTAAACCGATGATTTTTATATAGTAATTAACACAACCTGAACAAAAAAGAACCGCCCTGAATCAGGGCGGTTTTGCTTTGCGGCGGAAACGGCGGGATTCGAACCCACGGAGGATTTGCACCCTCAGCGGATTTCGAGTCCGCTGCATTCAGCCTCTCTGCCACGTTTCCGATAATGAAGTAAAACCAAATAAAAATGCCGATGCTTTATGCTACTTCATTTTTATTTGGTTTTTGACTTCAAGGATTGGCGGAAGCGGTGAGATTCGAACTCACGGAGGGCTATCAACCCTCGACGGTTTTCAAGACCGTTGCATTAAACCGCTCTGCCACGCTTCCGTCTTCTTGAAGAGTAGGAATAATAATGAAGTTTATACATTTTGCCAAGCACTTTTTTTGGGAAATACTTAATTTATTGTTTTCACTTTATTTGTTCCGAACGCATAAACACCCATTCGCTTTCATTGGAAGCCGCGTCATTAAATGCGTAGCCTTCGTAATTAAAATTTTTCAGCATTTCAGGATCGGTAATATTGTGTTCTGCCGCATAGCGCACCATCAATCCTCGCGCGCGCTTGGCATAGAAACTGATGATTTTATATTTACCGTTTTTTTCGTCTTTAAATATCGGGGTAATCAGCCGCGCCCGAAGTTTTTTTACATTGACAGACTTGAAATATTCCTGTGAGGCAAGGTTGACAAGCGTATTGCTGCCTGCTTGGGCAAGCGTGTCATTTAAAAGGTTGGTAATGATGTCGCCCCAAAACTCATACAAATTCTTGCCGCGCAAATTGGCGAAGGACGTTCCCATTTCCAGGCGGTAGGGCTGCATCAAATCCAGTGGACGCATAAGACCGTACAAGCCGGACAGCAGGCGGACATGGTTTTGCAGATATTGTATTTGATTGGTATTCAATGTGTTTGCATCCATACCTTCGTAAACATCGCCGTTGAACATAAAGACCGCCTGTTTGGCGTTTTCCGGCGTAAACGGCGTGTGCCATTCTGCATTACGCTGCGCGTTTAAGAGTGCGATTTTGTCGGAAACGCGCATCAATTCGGCGATCTGTTGCGGCGCAAGCTCCCTCAGTTGGCGCATCAGGATTTCAGATTCCGCCAAAAGATCGGGTTGGGTAAACTCGCTGACAGGGCAAGGGTCTTTTTCGTTAAGGTTTTTCGCAGGGGAAAGGACAAAAAACATAATCCGCTCGGTATAGTGTCAAACGTCGGAATTTTAGATTTAAAAGCATCCTCAGGCAAGCCGATTGATTGTGATGTAAATACCGTTATAATAAATACATCTTGATAGTATTAAAAAAAGCCGTCAGGAAAAGTCCGGACGGTATTTTTTATTCTTTACCGATATAGGGAAACAATGGTTTCCGCAGCTTTGACACAAGTTGCGACATCGGCAACCAAAGCGATACGGACATAACCTTCCCCGGGATTGCCCTGTTCGGTATCCCGCGCCAAAAAGCGTCCGGGCAATACTTGGATAGCCGCTTTTTGCCATAAATTTCGTGCAAATGCCAAATCGTCGCCATCGGGGACTTTCAACCAGATGTAAAACGAGGCATCCGGTAATTTGACGTCAAATACCTGTTGCAAAATGGGAATAACGCGCTCAAATTTTTCCTGATACAGGCGGCGGTTGTCGATAACGTGTTGTTCGTCATTCCAGGCGGCAATACTGGCACGCTGCACGGGAATGCTCATTGCGCTGCCGTGATAAGTTCGGTAAAGCAGAAAGTTTTTAAGCAGCTCCGCATCGCCGGCGACAAAACCGGAACGCAGGCCCGGAACATTGGACCGCTTGGACAAACTGGTAAACATAAGCAGTTTTTGCCTGCTTCGCCCCGACTGTGCGGCGGCCTGCAGGCAGCCCAAAGGTTTGTTGCCGTCGAAATAGATTTCGGAATAGCATTCATCCGAGGCAATAATGAAACCATATTTATCCTGTAAATCAAAAACTTCTCTCCATCCGTCCAAATCCGGCACGCTGCCGCTGGGGTTGTTGGGCGAGCAGACGAACACCAGTTTGGTGCGTTCCCAAACCTCTTCGGAAATACTGCGCCAATCGGGGTTGAAAGACGGCGCGGGGCAATTGGCAAAATGGATTTCACCGCCGCCCAAAAGTGTCGCACCTTCATAAATCTGATAAAAGGGATTCGGGCTGACGATTACGGGTTTTAGGCCGTCTGAAACAGGGTTCAACACGGTTTGAACAAAAGAAAACAACGCCTCCCTACTGCCCAAAACCGGCAGAATTTCATTATCCGGATTGACCGTCAAGCCGTCATAACGGCGTTTTAACCAGTTCGCACACGCCTGACGCAATTCAGGCAGACCCGCAGTCAGCGGATATTTTTCCAACTCGCGCAATGAGGCGGTCAGCGCATCCGTAATGACTTTCGGTGTCGGGTGTTTCGGTTCGCCGATATGCAGTGGGACGGCTTCCATGCCTTCAGGCGCGGAAATGCCCTGCATCGCTTCACGCAGTCGGGCAAAGGGATATGGTTTGAGCTGCTTGAGTAAGGTATTCATGATTTTCTCCGGTTATCGGTATATCGGAAGATATGCCGTCTGAAGCTGACGTGCCCTTCAGACGGCATTCTATATCTTTAGTGAGAACCCGTACTGCCGAAGCCGCCCTCACCCCGGCTGCTTCCGACAAATTCCTCGACACGTTTGAAGCCCGCCTGTACGACCGGCACGATAACCATTTGTGCGATACGCTCGAACGGCTTGACAGTAAACGGTTCGCTGCTTCTGTTCCATAACGACACCTTCAATTCTCCCTGATAATCGGAGTCGATTAAGCCGACCAAATTGCCCAAAACAATGCCGTGTTTATGCCCCAAGCCGGAACGGGGCAGCAAAACGGCGGTATATGCGGGATTCGCCAAATAAATTGCCAAACCTGTCGGCACAAGCAACGTTCCGCCCGGCTGCAAAACGACTTCCTCATCCAAACAGGCGCGCAAATCCAAACCTGCAGAACCCTCCGTCGCATAGGCAGGGATAAAATCCGCCATCCTCTCGTCCAACACTTTCATTTCTACTTCAATATTCATCGTCCTGCTCCTGCATACGGCCGGTTTCAAAGATTGGAGATTATACACAAGCCGTGTTTACGCTGAAACACAACAAACTGCTTTTGTTTTGAAACCATCCTCGACTGTCAAAAACATTCTGCCTGTGTATGATACCGCCCCGTCTCTTCATATATAAACATTAACATGACGCACACAGCCTCTCCACGTGATGAATTCATACGCGGCATCAAAGAAAGTTCGCCCATGCTGATTGGGCTTTTGCCTTGGGCATTAATACTCGGAATGCAGGCGGGCAAAAAGGTATGGCCCGGCTGGAAATGCTGCTGATGACGGGGATGAACTTCGCCGGCGGCTCCGAATTTGCCACGGTCAACCTGTGGGCGGAACCTCTGCCGATACTGCTTATCGCCACCATAACCTTTATGATTAATTCGCGGCATATCCTGATGGGGGCGGCGCTTGCCACGCACATGAAAGAAATACCGCTGAAAAAAACCGTACCCGCGCTGCTTTTTATGTGTGATGAAAGCCGGGCCATGGCATTCTCCGAAATCCAAAAACGGAAAGCAGCCGGTTTGCCTGCATTCAATATGCCTTCTTATATGGGCGCATGCTTTATCCTCTACATTATAGTGAATCGTCATTCCCGCGCAGGCGGGAATCTAGACCTGTCGGTGCGGAAACTTATCGGATAACACGGTTTTCCCAACCCTGCATCCTGGATTCCCACTTTCGCGGGAATGACGTGGTGCAGGTTTCCGTACGGATGGATTCGTCATTCCCGCTCAGGAGGGAATCTAGACATTCAATGCTAAGGCAATTTATCGGAAATGACTGAAACTCAAAAAACCGGATTCCCACTTTCGTGGGAATGACGGCGGAGCGGTTTCTGCTTTTTCCAATAAATGACCCCAACCTAAAATCCGTCATTCCCGCGCAGGCGGGAATCTAGTCCGTTCGGTTTCGGTTTTTTTGGCTAGTGCCGCAACATTAAATTTCTAGATTCCCACTTTCGTGGGAATGACGGGATGTATAGTGGATTAACAAAAACCGGTACGGCGTTGCCTCGCCTTAGCTCAAAGAGAACGATTCCCTAAGGTGCTGAAGCACCAAGTGAATCGGTTCCGTACTGTTTGTACTGTCTGCGGCTTCGCCGCCTTGTCCTGATTTTTGTTAATCCACTATACCCATAAAAATGCCGTCTGAAAACCAATTTTCAGACGGCATCTTCAAACCCATTCTATTTCTTACGGTTGGATAAGGCTTCACAACCACCGTCTCCGGACAACTGCTCTTTATAGGCCTTTGCCGAAGCGGCATCACGGCATTTGTATCCGTCGCCCACGCTGTTCATCCATACCGACAAGGTATAACCCGTCCCCACGTTCGGAACACCGACCAACCTGTATACCCTTGGTTTTTCCGCATCGACAAACTTTACCGAAACACTATATTTTTTGGCAATTTTCGGATTCATCTTATAGCCTGAGACAAATATTTCCAGTTTGCTCTTGATGGTCTGATTATTGTCCTGGGGATTTTTCAAAATAAACTGTTTGAGAACATTGTTGATACCGACCATCTCCGTATAAAGCTGGGACTGATAGCCTTTTTCAATATAACTCTGATAAGAAGGTATGGCAATGACGCTGATGATGCCGAGTATCGTGACAACTATCATCATCTCAATCAATGTAAACCCTTTTTGTTCCATTTTATTGCTCATCATTATTGCCTACATAAGATTGAAGGACGACCACGGTATTGGCATTCTTACCCCAAGCCTTGGCAGTAACCCGATAAACATTTTGTCCGTTCTTCACGCCTAAATATTCGATAATATAGCGCGGCATTTTGCTGACGCCTGCCACGCCTTTATTATATTCCATCCCTTTATTGTCAATGCACAGACCGGCAGAATTTTTGCCAGACTTTGCAGGGCAAGGACGCTTCACGGCCTCAACGGTAGGCTTGCCTTTCACCACGATATTGTCAAAAGTCTCTTCATTAGCATCATTTGTCCGTACATTCACTGCGGTACACAGGCCGTTTTCACAGTTTTCGCTAAATGTAACCTTACTATCCGCAGTATATTCCAAATCCAAAACCTGAAATTCGCCTTCCCTCAAAGCCGCCTCGGCTAAAGACAAAGCCAATTTCCTGTCTGATTCGTTGGCACTGATCCTCTGTTCGGTATTGTAGGACTGGGCGGCAGTTACAACCAAAAAGGCCACGACTATCATCACCATCAGCACGATAAACAGTGCGAACCCCCTCTGTCCCTCAGAAGTCGGGATTCCTGTCAAAGCGTTCTGTTTGCGCATACATTTCCCCCGCGTATTGTCGCATTGATACGGTAAGCATAAATAATATTATCTGAAGAAGCGGCAATCTTGGCATCACTACCGCTATCCAATAAAACCTCCACCCCGGCAGGCGTAACAGAGCTGTCGAATTTACCCGTATATTTGAATTGTTCCTCTTTGCCGGCATCTTCATCTTCAGGACAACCGGAAACATAGATATACCGCACATCCATACGTTTAACCTTTTTCGCGAGCAACTGAGGATTACCCCACTCGCCCTTATCATCCAATTGGAAGCGGAACAAACCTTCCTCATTATTGCCAAACCTGCCGACCGCATAGGCATTGACCACATGCCTTTGACGCGCTATATTGCCATTTTGCTCCTTATCAGAATCCTGAATCTTCAATTCTTTTTTTGCATCTTCTAAAGTAGGGATTTGCTTACCCGGTTTCGATATTGCGCCACAGCTGCTGACGACGGTAGTCTCGGCGCTTGCATTAGCATCATCGATTCCGTATTGGAAAATCAATGCGTTAAGGCGCTGGGTAAAACCCTGATATCCGATATTTGGAGATTCCGCTATGGGGATAAGTTTATTTGTACTGTTCCTTTTTAAGTTTAAGGAAAAAAGAGGTTTTTTTTGCGTCACACCGAAAAAAACATCCTTTTCGGTATGCTCAGACATATTGAAACAACCGAAGCTCCCCGCCATTCTTGCATCGCGGACAATCAATGTTGCCGCATTCCGCAAATCCTGTTGAATGGCAAGACGCTCGTTTGCCGCATCATTTAATTTCCGGGATGTAAAGTAACTCGATACGACCGCTATCAGGACAATCACACTGAGCAGGCCCGCAACCAGAAATTCAACAATGGTAAAACCCTTCATACCATCATAACCGCCTTTTGGTACGTTTAGCATTTTACGTTTCATTCACGACCTCCGACCCTTGCCTGATAGGTATATACGATATTGTCGCCGCTCACCTCAAGATTCGTACGGGAAATATCCGAATCCCCTGCCGAATCATTTACCCACAATACTTTAATCAAAGTATCCCCGTTTGCCTTATCGTCGCAATTTGAAGAAAAAGTACCGCCGGACAATGTCGGTGCCTTACCCGACGAATCCTTGCAGACAGCGTAACGAATATCTACCGCATCCGGCAAGGCTTGTTTCAATTCATAACCGAACCTGTCCAACTGGGTCTTTGCCAAATCCTTCTTGCTTATCAAATTATTAAGCTTGAAATCGCCGCCAGAGTAAGTGGGGGTGTACGACCCCGTGTAAAGATTATAGTTTTTCTTGTTGCTGTCCGAATCAATGGTCGGATTCATCAACATTCCTTCCATCAGGTTTTGCGTGATTTGGCTGACGATGGTTTGCGTTTCCGCTTCCCTGACGGAAGCGACCGTCCGCAGCTGCACGGACAGCAATGCCAAAATACCGATGGTCAGAACCAGCATAGCAACCAAGACTTCTATCAGCGCCATACCGGACTGGGGATTTTTCAGGCGCAAGCAATCATTATTCTTCATTTTTTATTTCCCAAACCGACTAAAACAGTCATTAATGTTGGCATACGGCACGCCTATCGTTTCTAGGGCAAACTTCGACCCTGCCGCTGCTGTCAATCAAAACCACCGCCGAACGGAATTTCTTTTCACCGGCAGAAACCGCCTTCGCATCTGTCAACACGATTTGGATATAACCGTCAGAATAAACAAATTTGGAATTATTCTTGAGATTCCGATCGGACGAATAGCCGAATGTCCCGTTTTGGTTGAAAGTCCAAACAACACGATCGGCAGTCGACCGTGTTTGACCGAAAGCGATATGATTGAAGGTGTAATTAATCCGCTTATCCTTGATATCATCATTCAATACCACGTTACGGAGAAAAACATCCGCAGAATCACCGTCATATGCCTTATTGTCGTTTTTGTCGCCGAAAGCCAACATCCCCTGTTCCTTCTTACCCAAGTCGCATTGGTTGTCGACCGTACCGTCTTTTTTAACTTGGGCAGGACAGATATAGACAGGGAGATTGAGCCGGACGGCTTCGCCCCTGGAGAAACGCAAAAGGTTGGCAACCTGCTCCGCGTGACTGGCAATGCGGCGTGATGCAATCCACCCACTCATATTGGGGAGGGCTATCGTCGCCATAATGGCTGCAATGGCTATCACGATGAGCAGCTCTATTAGCGTGAAACCTTGTTGTTTTCGTGTACACATAAGCAATAGGACGTTAATTGGTAATGTATAGTGGATTAAATTCAAACCGGTACGGCGTTGCCCCGCCTTAGCTCAAAGAGAACGATTCTCTAAGGTGCTGAAGCACCAAGTGAATCGGTTCCGTACTATTTGTACTGTCTGCGGCCCGCCGCCTTGTCCTGATTTTTGTTAATCCACTATATTTTCAATTATATGCGGGCTGAATGCAAAAATGCCTCAAGACCGCGTTTTATTTTTTAGGGCAATCTCTAAGCATGATTTTAAACGATTTTGCCTGATTCCGCCTAATAAATTTTTATATAGCCATTTAATCTTCTATCTTTGCCTCCTCGGGAACATAGGCAGCATTGTCGAATTTGGTGAATTGTCCCGTCCATGTGAGGAAGATTTTACCGACGGGACCGTTGCGGTGTTTGCCGATGATACATTCGGCAAGGCCTTTCATGGGTGAGTCCTGGTTGTAGTATTCGTCGCGGTACATAAACATAATCAGGTCGGCATCCTGCTCGATTGCCCCCGACTCCCTCAAGTCGGACATCATCGGGCGTTTGTCGGTACGCTGTTCGACAGTGCGGCTCAATTGCGACAGGGCGATGATGGGGACTTGCAATTCTTTTGCCAGGGCTTTGAGGGAACGGGAAATTTCCCCAAGCTCGGAAGCGCGGTTGTCGGAACGGCCGGATCCCGCCATCAGTTGCAGGTAGTCAATGATGATTAATCCCAGCTTATTGTTAAATTGACGGGCGAGACGACGGGCGCGGGCGCGCAGTTCGAGCGCAGTCAGGCCCGGGGTCTCGTCGATGTACACGGGCGCGTCGGAAAGTTTGACGACTGCCTCGTTCAAACGCCCCCAATGTTCATCTTCCAGCCTGCCTGTTTTCAGGACGCTCTGATCCAAGCGTCCGACCGAACCGAGCATACGCATTACCAATTGCGCCCCGCCCATTTCCATCGAGAAAACGGCGACGGGCAAATGTTTTTCAATGGCGACATACTCGGCAATATTGATGGAGAACGCGGTTTTACCCATAGACGGGCGGCCGGCGACGATAATCAGGTCGCCGGGCTGCAGACCCGAGGTTTTTTTATCAAGGTCGATGAACCCTGTCGGTACGCCGGTAACTTCATCGGGATTGTCGCGCGAATAAAGCATATCGATGCGCTGTACGACTTCTTTCAGCAAATCGGGCATCTCCAAAAAGCCCTGCTTGGATTTGGCGGTGCTTTCGGCGATTTGAAACACTTTGTTTTCCGCCTCATCCAAAAGCCGCCCCGCGTCCCTGCCTTGCGGATTGTATGCGCTGCGGGCGATTTCCGTCCCCACTTCGGCGAGTTGGCGCATAATGGAACGCTCGCGTACGATTTCGGCGTAGCGGCGGATGTTTGCGGCAGACGGGGTGTTTTGCGCCAGTGTAATCAGATATTCAAATCCGCCTGCCGCTTCCAATTCTTCGTTCCGCTGCAAATCTTCCTGAACCGTAATCACATCTGCGGGACGGCCCTCATTGATTAATTTGGCAATGGATCGGAAAATCAGGCGGTGTTCGTGGCGGTAGAAATCCTCTCCCGAAACCACATCGGCAATCCTGTCCCAAGCCGGATTTTCCAGCATCAAACCGCCCAAAACGGATTGTTCCGCCTCCATCGAATGCGGAGGCAGCGACAATGCGCCGACCTCACGGCCTTCAGGCGGCATAGCTGCGTAATCGTTCATGGTACATCCAATCTGTCATGCCGAAATTGCAATCTTCTATTATAACGCAAAGCAGGTTTAATTGGTTTCCATCACTCAAAACAGGTAGAATGCGTGAGCCGCCGATTCGTTTGCAGCAACACTGCCAAAACACAACATCCAAAAACAACATTAGGAGCACAAAATGGAACATAAGCTGCCGCAACTGCCTTATGGGCCGGACGCATTGTCCCCGCATCTGAGCAAAGAGACTTTGGAATTCCACTACGGCAAACACCATCAAACCTACATCACCAACCTGAACAATCAAATCAAAGGCACCGAATTTGAAAACCTGCCTTTGGAAGAGATTGTGAAAAAATCTTCGGGCGGCGTGTTCAACAACGCGGCTCAAACTTGGAATCACACCTTCTACTGGCTGGGTTTCACGCCCAAAGGCCAAGGCAAGCCTGCCGGCGAACTGGCCGCCGCCATCGACGCGAAATGGGGCAGCTTCGAAAAATTCCAAGAAGCGTTCAATGCCTGCGCGGCCGGTACGTTCGGCTCCGGTTGGGCGTGGCTGGTGAAAACCCCTGTCGGCGGATTGGATTTGATTTCCACTTTCAACGCCGCTACGCCGCTGACCACTGAAAACACGCCGCTCTTGACTTGCGACGTGTGGGAACACGCCTACTACATCGACTACCGCAACAGCCGCCCCAACTACCTGGAAGGTTTTTGGGAAATCGTCAACTGGGACGAAGTCGCCAAACGTTTTGCCGCATAAGCCGCCGGCTTTGCCAAACCGAACAAATGCCGTCTGAAGCCTTCAGACGGCATTTTTTTGTCAAAAAAGGCGGGGCTTCAATACGCACTGATGCAGCCTTATAGATAAGTTTTGCAGGTTCGGGCTTTTGTCACGGCTTGCCCAATGACAATAAGCCTGCCCCAATGATAAGAATGGATTTAATTGATAGACGGTTCTCTTTGTCGATATATTTTTAATTGATGAAACGGGTTAAAAAAGTGTTGCCATCGCCTGTTCTTCTTGTCGGATACGCTTAAATAAGACCAGCAAATAAATGGGCAGGCCAATCAATAAAACATACCACGCTTGACATAATAAGGCGATGCCAATCAGTTCGGGTATGATGTTTAAAAAATAATTCGGGTGGCGGAATGTTTTAAACAACCACGAACGATTAATTTGATGATTTGGCAAAATATAGATTTTAACCGTCCAAATCTCCCCCAACTGCTTAATAATCAATGATAATATCACAAATGAAGCCATCACCGTCAGTGTACCAATCAAGGATATGCCATTAAAAGCAGTGTCAGAAAGCCATACCCAAACAAAACACGCCAAATAATAAAGCGTATGAACTGCCGCAAGCACCGTGGAATTGGTTTTTCCGTATTGTTTCGCCCCTTTGGCAATCAAGGCTTTTTCATGTTTAATAGAGACGGCTAAAAATAACAGTCTAATGATAAAAAACAGGCTTAAAATGCTTAAAATCATTGTCATTGATGTTTTTCCATTGAAATTGAAATAAATATAAATCGGATTAATGGTATTTTTAATTAATATGTTTCAGACTATCATGCTCTATAAACAATTCCCATCAAGTCCGCGCCGCAACCTGCTATAATAATAAGTTTGCAACAAACGCAAATCAATGCTTTGCGTTTGTTGCAGTCCCAAAATAATTGATGCTGCCTTATTATAATACCAAGATAATTTTTATTCAATAAAATACAAAGGGAAGCGTTCCGCCCATTGCAAACAGATGCAATCCGCCGATTATTTAAAAAACGGCAAAGCCTTGCACCCCTTGCGGCAAGCCTGCCATGCCTTTAATGTCCGCAGGCGCAAGCGTCGCCGTGGTGTCCGCAATCTTTAGCCGCTTCGAGCCACGCGTCGTCATCGCCGTCAAACTCTTCCACTTCGTCAAACTCGCCGCGTTCCACCATCGCGCACAACTCTTCAAGGCTTTCCGCCCCTTCCACCCAAAAACAGGGAATGCCCGGCGGCGTATCGGGCGCAAGCAGTGCCGCCACGCCTTCATGCCACGCAATCCAATAGCCGTTGTCCGTACGGACAAATTGTGCGTTTTCGTTGACCGACTCGCCTTCCGTACCTTCCAGCATACGTTCCGCAATGTCCGCCTGAAAAGATAAAATCTGCATAAGTGTTCCTTTATATGATGGTTTTCCGTCAAAACAAAGCGTTATTTTAGAACATCGCGCCCGCTTGAAAAACTGCCAACCGCTTTATAACAAATTCGTCTTTGCACCAAACTTTCCATTTTTTCCGTTTTTCAGGCGGCATTGTTAAAGTAGTCCTTCCTTTTCCTTATTTTCAGCATTGTTTTATGTTACCGCTCAAAACACCCGGCGTACTGCCCGGCTTCAAACTCAGCCTCGGTCTGACCGTATTGTGCCTGTCGCTTCTGGTGGTTTTGCCGTTTGCGATGATGGCGGCGGAAATCGGCTGGGGCGGCTTTCGGAACACGATTGCCGAGCCGAACGTGCTGGCGGCGGTGCGGCTGAGTTTGCGGATGTCGTTTTATGCGATGCTGACCAATGTGTCGTGTTCGGCACACTGGTGGCTTGGGTGTTGGTGCGCTATGAATTTCCGGGCAAGGGCCTGGCGAACGCGCTGGTTGATTTGCCGTTTGCGCTGCCGACGGCGGTTACGGGTATCGCGTTGGCGGCCCTGTATGCGCCCAACGGTTGGATAGGCCGTTTTTTCGAACCTTTGGGCATCAAAATCGCGTTTACGCCCGTCGGCATTTGGATTGCGCTGGTTGTCGTCAGCCTGCCCTTTATCGTCCGCGCCGTGCAGCCGGTATTGAAGGAATTGTCGGGCGAATATGAGGAAGCGGCGGCGACTTTGGGCGCAAACCGTTTCACAACGTTCCGCCGCGTGCTGCTGCCGGAAATCACGCCGGCACTCTTGACCGGCGCGGGCATGATGTTCGCGCGGGCAACGGGGGAATACGGTTCGGTGATTTTTATCGCGGGCAGCATTCCGATGATTTCCGAAATCCTGCCGCTGATTATTACGGGCAAGCTGGAACAATTCGACGCGCAGGGCGCGTCGGCGGTGGCGTTGTTTATGCTGCTGGTTTCGTTTGTGATTCTGTTTGCGCTGAACGTGCTGCAGTGGGCGTTGGGCAGGCGTTCGGGTGCGAAGGGTTGAGGTCGTCTGAAAACGAATCCGCTCCCCAAAACACAGAATTCGTAGGTCGGATACTTGTATCCGACAAACATTTGCGATTCAGCAACCTTGTCGGATTCAAGAATCCGACCGACGAAAGCTGAAACCCCTCAATCCCTTTCAGACGGCATCCGAACACCTTAAACAACAAACCAGAGAACACCACCGCCATGAAACCCTATTCCGCCAATCCCAACCTGACCGAACCGCGCCGGCTGCGCATGTTGCTGATTGCCGCCGCGCTGGGCTTTCTGCTGCTGATGCTGGTCGTGCCGCTCGTCGCCGTATTCTACGAAGCCTTAAAAGGCGGTTGGGATTTGTACCTGAAATCCTTAAGCGATCCCGAAGCGTGGTCTGCCGTCAAATTGACGCTGATTACCGCGCTGATTGCCGTTCCCGTCAATGCCGTCTTGGGCGTGGCGATGGCGTGGCTGTTGACCCGTTTTGACTTTCTCGGCAAGCAGTTGCTGACCACCCTGCTCGATTTGCCGTTTTCCGTATCGCCCGTGGTTGCCGGTTTGATGTTCGTCTTATTGTTCGGCGCGCACACGGCGTTGGGCAGCCGGCTGGAAGCGCAAGGCATACAGATTATCTTCGCCATTCCCGGCATTGTTTTGACGGCGCTGTTCGTTACCTTTCCCTTTGCCGCACGCGAAATCATCCCTTTAATGCAGACACAGGGCGACAGCGAAGAACAGGCGGCATTGGTACTCGGCGCAAGCGGTTGGCAGATGTTTTGGCGCGTTACCCTGCCCAACATCAAATGGACGCTGCTCTACGGCATCATCCTCACCAACGCCCGTGCGATGGGCGAGTTCGGCGCGGTCAGCGTGGTATCGGGACACATACGCGGCGAAACCAACACTATCCCGCTTTTGGTCGAAATCTTCTACAACGAATACAACTTCACCGGCGCATTCTCCCTCTCCGGCGTATTGGCACTTTTAGCACTGGCGACGCTGGCGGTGCAGAACATCATCACCAAATTACAAGACAAAAAACTCGCCGCCGCCGAAAGGAACGCAGTATGAGTATTACCATTCAAAACTTAAACAAAAAACGCTTCGGCAATTTTCACGCGCTGAAAAACATCAACCTCAACGTCCCCGCCGGCAAACTCGTTTCCCTGCTCGGTCCCTCCGGCTGCGGCAAAACCACACTTTTACGCATTATCGCCGGACTGGAAAACGCCGACGGCGGCCAAATTCTCTTTGACGGCCAAGACGTAACCGCCAAGCATGTGCGCGAGCGCAAAGTCGGTTTCGTGTTCCAACACTACGCCCTCTTCCGCCACATGAATGTGTTTGACAACGTCGCTTTCGGTTTGACCGTATTGCCCAAGCCCGAACGCCCGTCCAAAGGACAAATCCGCGCCAAAGTCGAAGAATTGCTCAAACTCGTACAACTCTCCCACCTCGCCAAATCCTATCCGCACCAACTCTCCGGCGGGCAACGCCAGCGCATCGCCCTCGCCCGCGCGCTTGCGGTCGAACCGAAACTCCTGCTTTTGGACGAACCCTTCGGCGCGCTGGATGCCAAAGTGCGCAAAGAATTACGCACCTGGCTGCGCGACATTCATCACAACCTCGGCGTAACCAGCATTCTGGTGACTCACGACCAAGAAGAAGCCCTCGAAGTTTCCGACGAAATCGTCGTGATGAACCATGGCAAAATCGAACAAACCGGCAGTGCCGAAGCCATTTACCGCAAACCCGAAAACGCCTTCGTTACCGAGTTCCTCGGCGAAGCCGACGCATTTGAAGGACGCATCGAAAAAGGGATCTGGCATTACAACGGCTTCGCGTGGAAATTGGACGCGCAATACAAATGGCAGGAGCAAACCGCCACCGGCTATATCCGCCCGCACGAATGGCAGATCGCCGCCGAACACGAAACCCCGATGATCCGTGCCGAAATCGAAAAAATCCACGCCGTCGGCGCATTGACGCACGTTTTGGTGAAACACGGCAAACAAGACGTGCATATCACACTGGCTGGCAGCGATGCCGCGCGCTACCCAATCGCCGAAGGCAAAAAATTAAACTTAATTCCGAAACAGGTTTATGTTTTTTCTCAAAACGAGTTGATTGAATATTCGATTTAACCCTGAAAGCGCAATGCCGTCTGAAAGGCTTTCAGACGGCATTGCGTGTCAAACGTCAGGCAAGAAACAGCTTGTACGCGGCATTTTGCGTTTCCTCGTGATAGCTGTATCCCAGACTTTCCAAGAAACCGTCAAATGCGGCGGCATCGTGCGGCGGCACGTCGATACCGACCAAAATCCGCCCGTAATCCGCACCGTGGTTGCGGTAATGGAAGAGCGTAATGTTCCAACCGCCCTGCATATGGTTCAAAAAGCGCGCCAACGCGCCCGGACGCTCCGGAAACTCAAAACTGACCAGACGCTCGTGCCCTACTTTGTCCGTCCGCCCTCCGACCATATAGCGGATATGGATTTTGGCAATCTCATTATTGGTCAAATCGACATTGGGCAATCCCGCCTCATCCAACCGGCTGCCGATAACCGCCAAATCCTGCGGGCCTGCCGCTTGAAGTCCGACAAAGATATGCGCTTTTTCATCGTCGCCGTAGCGGTAGTTGAACTCGGTAATATTCCTATTTCCCAATATATTGACAAACTTAAGGAAGCTGCCGCGTTCTTCGGGGATGGTAACGGCAAAAATACCTTCGTTGCCCTCGCCCAATTCGCTCCGTTCCGAAACGTGGCGCAAACGGTGAAAATTCATATTCGCACCGCTGGTAACGGCAATCAGGGTTTGGTTTTCCGCACCTTCTCGGGCAATATAGGCTTTCAGACCCGCCAACGCCAACGCCCCGGCCGGCTCGGTAATGCTGCGCGTGTCATCGAAAATATCCTTGACCGCGCCGCAAACCGCATCGGTATCGACTGTAATGATTTCATCCAAAAGTTCTTTGCAGAGGCGGAAGGTTCCGTTTCCGACGACTTTGACCGCCGTACCGTCTGAAAACAGCCCGACATCTTTCAAATGGACGATTTCGCCCGCTTCGACCGACTGCTTCATACAGCAGGAATCGTTGGTCTGTACGCCGATAACTTTAATTTCGGGACGAACCTGTTTGATAAATGCCGCCACGCCCGCCGCCAAACCGCCGCCCCCTATCGGTACGAATACGGCGCGGATTGGATCGGGATGCTGGCTGACAATTTCCATCCCCACCGTCCCCTGTCCCGCAATCACATCGGGATCGTCAAACGGCGCGATATAGGTCAGCCCTTCCTGTTCCGCCAGCTCCATCGCATAATCGTAGGCATCGTTGTATGAAACACCCCGCAAAACCACCTCGCCGCCACGGCTTTTAACCGCATCCACTTTAATTTTCGGCGTAGTCTCCGGCATGACGATAACGGCACGGCAGCCCAAACGCTGTGCGGACAACGCCACGCCTTGTGCGTGATTGCCCGCGCTTGCCGCAATCACGCCGCAAGCGAGCGCATCTTTCGGCAACTTGGACATTTTGTTGTACGCGCCGCGTATTTTGAACGAAAAAACCGGCTGCAAATCTTCGCGTTTCAAAAGGATGTTGTTTTTCAAACGTACAGAAAGGCTGCGTGCCGGTTCCAAAGGCGTTTCGACCGCTACATCATAGACAGATGCCGTCAGGATGCGGATGAGGTAATCGGAATAAGGAAGGGGCGTGTTCATAATTCAATGCGGGATAATCGGTTTATTAAAATCGCAAAACCCAAAACCATACGCCCAAGACGGCGCGAAAGCAAGAAAAATCCGCCCGATCAGACACCCTAAGCGTATAATCGGCAGGCTGAAACACTCACACAATTTAGAATATTTCATGACAGCACATAAAATCCTGCCCGTCCTTCTTCCCATCATCTTAGGCGTTTCTCACGCAACGGCTGCATCGCCCGCGCCCAACAGACCGACGGTACACGCCGCCCCCACGCTCCAAACACCCGAAACCCTCACGGCGGCACACATCGTTATCGACCTTCAAAGCAGGCAGACTTTATCCGCCAAAAACACCAATACCCCTGTCGAACCGGCGGCACTAACCCAACTGATGACCGCATATTTGGTTTTCAAAAACATGAAATCGGGAAATATCCAATCTGAAGAAAACTTAAAAATACCCGAATCCGCATGGGCTTCAGAAGGAAGCAGAATGTTTGTACGTCCCGGCGATACGGTCAGTACCGACAAACTCTTAAAAGGCATGATTGCCCTATGCGCAAACGATGCCGCCCTAACCCTTGCCGACCGGCTGGGCAACGGCTCGATTGAAAATTTTGTGCAACAAATGAACAAAGAAGCCCGACGCTTGGGCATGAAGAACACCGTATTCAAAAACCCGACAGGCTTGGGTAGAGAAGGACAGGTTTCCACCGCCAAAGACCTCGCCCTGCTGTCTGAAGCATTGATGCGCGACTTTCCGGAATATTACCCGCTGTTTTCCATCAAATCGTTCAAGTTTGAAAACATAGAACAAAACAACCGCAATATCCTTTTATATAGGGACAACAATGTAAACGGCCTGAAAGCCGGGCACACAGAAAGCGGCGGCTACAACCTTGCCGTGTCATACTCCGGCAACGGCAGGCACATCCTTGTCATCACACTAGGTTCGGAATCGGCGGAAACCCGCGCATCGGACAACAGCAAGCTGCTGAACCGGGCATTGCAGGCCTTCGATACGCCCAAAATATATCCGAAAGGCAAAACCGTTGCCCAAATCCAAATTTCCGGAGGCAGCAAAAAAACCGTCCGCGCAGGCTTCCTCAAAGAAGCCTACATCACTCTGCCACATAAAGAAGCGAAAATGGCAGAACAGATTTTGGAAACCATACAGCCGATTCCCGCCCCGGTAAAAAAAGGGCAGATTTTAGGAAAAATCAAAATCAGGCAAAACGGACATACCATTGCCGAAAAAGAAATCGTCGCACTGGAAAATGTAGAAAAAAGAAGCCGGTGGCAAAGGCTTTGGACGCGTCTGACAGGGCAGTAATCTGCCGTTTCAAATATCCCGCTTTTCCAACAAATAAAGAAATGCCGTCTGAAACACGGTTCAGACGGCATAAAACAACAGGGCGGTACGTATTGCATACGCGCCGCCCTGCTGATGGAAGTAAGTTAGCGCTTTTTACCGGTAACGGTAGCAACAGCCAGATTTTCGTTACGTTTCAGGGAAACGCTTTCTACACCTTCAGGCAGTTTGATGTCTGACAAGTGCAAAATGTCGCCGGCAACCACTTCGGCACAATCCAAATCCAAGAAAGCAGGGATATTGGCAGGCAACGCAAGCACTTCAACAGCCGTGTTCAGCAGAGATACGCGACCGCCTTGCAATTTAACGGCTTGAGAATTTTCAGCGTTAACAATGTGCAGGGGAACGCGGATGCGTACAAGTTGATCGGCTTTCACAGCTTGGAAGTCGATGTGTTGGACTTCGCGGCGGAACGGGTGCATTTGGAAATCGCGGACGATAACGTCTTTGGTTTCGCCGTTCAGAGACAATTTAATCAACGCAGTATGGAAAGATTCTTTTTCCAATGCGTAAAATACGGTTTTGTGATCTACGGCAATGGCAACAGGCTCTTGACCTTCACCGTACAGAATACCGGGGATTTGGCCTTCGCGACGCAGGCGGCGGCTCGCACCAGTGCCTTGTGCTTCACGAACAGAGGCTTGAATTTCATAAGTCATGTTAAATACTCCAAGTTAGGTAAAATCGCCGTCATCGGCCGCGACCAGCTTAAGACGGCATCGGGGTTACGGCAGCAACATGCTGCCTGTCATCACTTCTTCATTGAAAAGATATGAGACGGATTCTTCATTGCTAATGCGGCGGACGGTTTCGGCCAACAAACCTGCAATCGTTACCTGACGGATACGGTCGCAGTTTTTAGCCGCTTCAGACAAAGGAATGGTATCGGTTACGACCACCTGGTCGATTTCGGATGAGGCAATACGGCTGACCGCCTCTCCGGAGAATACGGCGTGGCTGGCATAAGCCAAGACACGTTCTGCACCGCGCTCTTTCAAGGCGACGGCGGCTTTGCACAGCGTATTTGCAGTGTCAATCATATCGTCCACAATCAGACAGGTTTTGCCTTGAATATCGCCGATGATGTTCATGACTTCCGCCACATTGGCTTTCGGGCGGCGTTTGTCGATGATTGCCAAGTCGGCATTCAGGGATTTTGCAACGGCGCGGGCGCGGACGACACCGCCGATGTCCGGGCTGACGACGGTCAGATTTTCAATCCGCTGCTGCTTGATGTCGTTCAACAAAATCGGAGTGGCATAAATATTGTCCACCGGAATATCGAAGAAACCTTGAATCTGGTCGGCATGCAAATCGACAGTCAAAACACGGTCGATCCCTGCCGAATACAGCATATTTGCCACCAGTTTGGCAGAAATCGGAACGCGGACGGAACGCGGACGGCGGTCTTGGCGCGCATAGCCGAAATACGGAATGGCTGTGGTAATACGACCTGCCGAAGCACGCTTCAGTGCATCCGCCATCGTCAGGATTTCCATCAGGTTGTCATTGGTCGGCGCACAGGTCGGCTGAAGGATGAAAACGTCGCGCCCGCGTACGTTTTCCAACAGTTCGACGGCAACTTCGCCGTCTGAAAACTTGGATACGGAAGCATTGCCCAAAGAAATGTCCAAATGCCTGACAACACGTTGTGCCAATTCGGGATTGGCATTGCCTGTAAATACCATCAAACTGTCGTACGCAGCCATATTCTCACCTGATTTTATGTTTAACTTCCGCTCAGAAAACACAATGCTTCCCTCCGCTTGTACCAAGCCCGGCATTATACCTGCAACATCCGACACAAACAAAGGCGTTTCAATATTTTTATTTCTATGAAATAAAAAGCGTGTAAGCAGGCTTACACGCTTTTGTCTGGCTGGGGAGGAAGGATTCGAACCTTCGCATGCTGGAATCAAAATCCAGTGTCTTAACCGCTTGACGACTCCCCAACTTGTTTGGCTTGGCTGGGGAGGAAGGATTCGAACCTTCGCATGCTGGAATCAAAATCCAGTGTCTTAACCGCTTGACGACTCCCCAACAATGTTTATACGGACAACAAAGGATGTTTTGAAAGACCCTCTGCCAAATATGCCTCGTACAAACCTGAAACTTGTCGGTATATATTGTATGCGCTATTCCTAGCTTGAAATGCTGCAAATATACAGGCTCCTGAGCCGGTCATCATTGCAGAACCGTATTTCGACAACTCGGAATAAGCTTTCCAAACTTCAGGGTATTCTTTAAATACCACTGCCTGCATATCGTTTCTGAACGGTTGCAGGTTTTGGAAAGTCGGCATTATGCTTGAGGCAGAATCCCGTGTCAAGCCTTCGTATGTGAAAATTTTTGCGGTGGAAACGTGGACGGGAGGTTTGACAATAACATACCACTGTTTCGGAATATCCATTCCTATCAGTTTTTCACCTATCCCGCTTGCAAAAGCATTTTTTCCGAAAATAAAAAACGGTACGTCCGCACCCAAAGCCGCACCCAAATCAATGAGCTGCCACTGCGTCAAACCACACTGCCACCAACGGTTCAACACCAGCAAAGCCGTTGCGGCATCGGAACTCCCCCCTCCCAAGCCGGCGCCGGTCGGGATTTTTTTGTCCAGCCATATTTCCACGCCGGCAAGGTTGCGCGCATATTTTTGCAGCAACGATGCGGCACGGTAGCTCAAATCGGCTTCCTGCGGTATTCCGCCGACAGGATTGTGCAGGATGATTTTGCCGTCGTCCCTCGGTTTCAAATATACGGTATCCTGCAAATCTATCAGGCAGAATATGCTTTCGATATTGTGATAACCGTCTTCCCGCCTGCCGGTAATCCTCAAATCGAGATTCAGTTTTGCAGGTGCGGGAAACGCCTGCCGTCCGTCCGCAATATTCATCTGTCCGCCTTATCTCGTGCGCGCCGCACAGCGTTCCGGGGTTTCGGTTTCAGACGGCATTCCAATTTCGGTGAAAACCAGCCTGATGTTCAAATTTCCGTTATTCAGTTGCAACGTTCGGACTTGCCCCCCACTGTCGGCGGTTCTGCCGATTGTCCAACCGTATTGTTCCAATATGCCGTCTGAACGGATGCGGTAAGGCGCGCCCGCCACACGCCTGCCTTCCGCCCAGATATGCAGATATTGGATTGGCAGTTTGAAACCGACCAGCTGCCTGCTCAAGTCTTCCGTACCCTCTGCCTGATAGACATTTCCTTTGCCGTCCACTGCCAATGCGCCGTCCCTGTCTTGACACAACTGTCCGAGCGTACTGCCCAAAGGGGTGTTGATATTGATGGTTTCCACGGGCGGTTGGTATGTCCAATCGAAATTTGCATACGAACCTTTCCCTTCCGCTTTGACTGCCAACCGCCCTTCCGCTGCAAAACTGCTGATGTGTTCGGACGGCTGCCACAGGTTTTCGTTATTTTGAGGTAATTGCGCGCAAGCGGTCAAAAGCAGGATGACCGATGCGGATACGGTGTGTTTCATCAGAGTTTCCTTAACGGGTGTCATCCTGCCGGCCGACGGGTGCGGCGTGCCGTGCAAAACGCGTGCGAACTGCGTGCCGTTTGCCCGAATGCCCCGGCTTCCCGGCAAACCTTATGCCGTCTGAAAGGATGGGCCTGCATTATTTCCGGGGGTTTCGGGAAGGCTCGGGCAAGGCGATTCCGTAGCGTTTGAGCGTCTCCCGCCATATTTTCTTGTCTCCCGTAAGGTGTGCCGCCTGCGTCCATACGTCAACCGCCTGATCGCGTTCGCCCAATGCCCACAACACTTCGCCCAAATGGGCGGCAACTTCGGGCTCGGGGTCGTTTTCAAACGAATACCGCAGATACGGCAGCGCGCTTTCCGCGTCGCCTTTCAGGTAATACGCCCAGCCTATGCTGTCGTTAACGGCGGTATCGTCCGGGTTGATTTGGTATGCCGTCTGAAGCAGGGCGAAACCCTCGTCCAAACGTTTGGAATCGGAAAGCAGGCTGTAGCCCAGATTATTCATAATTTGTGCATTATCGGGCGTAAGTTTGAGCGCGGTTTCAAGGTCGGCAATCATTTTTCCCCGTTTGCCGAACTGTTCGTAAATAATGGAACGCTGTGCCAATGCTTCCGCCAAAGGTTCCGTGCTTCCCGCCGCCGAAAGTTTGGCGATGATGTTGTTCAGCCCGATCAGGGCTTCCCGTTTGTCGGGCAGCTTCGACAGGGCGAGCATCTGTATTTTGGACAAATTGTCTGCCGTAAAATACCGCCCCTGCTGTTCGGGAAGTTTCCGCACCCTGCCGATCTGCCGCAAAGCCGCCCGGCCTCCGTCCAATTCGGCAGCCGCCGCAGCCGCCAGCACGCCTTTGTCGAACAGGTATTCCGGCGCGGACACTTTTTTCAACCACTGCCTGACTTTGGCGTAATCCCTGCGGTCGGCATATATCATCGCCGCCGTCATTGCCGCCCTGCCCCGCTGTTCCCCCGTCCCCCTGCCGTATGCCTTTTCGGCGTAGCCGTCGATAACGGACGCACCTTCTTTTCGGTTTGCCGCCAATATCGCCGCCTGAATATACAGGTTTGCATTCGGGTTGTGTTCCAACAGCACGTTCAAACGCGCATAGGCATCATCCGGCTTACGCAGGGAAACCAGATTCATAATTTCCATTTCCTGCCAGACGGCCGAAAGGTTTTGGGTGTCTGTCTGCTCGAAAAAGCCGTCGAGTATTTCGGGATATTTGCGTGCAGTCAGACGCAACGTCATTAAAGTGGGGGGCAATATTTCCGTATCGAGCTTCGCCAAACGCTGCAAAGCTTCGATTGCCTTTTCCTTTTCGCGTCCCTGTACGCCGAACACCGCATCGGCAACCGCCGCTTCGGGCAGATGTTCATATTTCAACGCCGCACGGCGAACCGCTTTCGATGCTTTTTGAGCCACCCCACCCTGCTGCACGGCGGCTTGCACCAGCAGCAAAAATATCCTGCGTTTTTGCACATCGTCCGATTGCGCCAGCACCTCTTCCAACCCGTCCAGATGCTGATTTCCCCCTTCCCTCAATACGTTCCGCAGCCACCCCGCCCGTTTTTGCGCCTCACCCGGTATAGGCTCGATCTGCCGCCATTTCTGATAAATCATTTCCGCCTGTTCAAACGCGTTCAGCGACACGGCCATTTCCAAGGCGCGTTCGGCGACTTCGGGGGATTTTGTGCGTTCCAACATCAGCATATAGGTTGCCAGAGCCGTTCCCGCCTGCCCTTTCTGCAAAGCCGTTTCACCGCCCAACAGCGTAAACACCCTGTTGACCCGTTCGCCCACTGCCGCAAGCCGTGCGCGTTCGTTTTTGATTTCTTCCTCGCTGTAACGCCGATGTTTCCTTAAAACCTTTCCGACTTCCTTCGGCAGCTCCACATCCGCCGCGCCGGCAGCATACGCCTGTCCGGCAAGCAGGGCTGCTGCGAGGACAGATAAAATAGTGAAACGGGCGGGTAACATAATCATCCTTTATCCGACATCCGTCCGAACCTTCAGACGGCATATTGAGTATCTAGACAAGGCGTCACTTTATCACAAGCCAAACGGTTTGTAGATTTGCAAAACCCGCCCGAAGGCAGGGCTGTGTTTTGAGATTGCGTCGGTTTGCCTGTATGCGATGCCGGACAATCCTTGCCTTATTATTTGGTTTGACAGTTTAATTTGTTGAACAAAAAGAAATTTATTTCATTCCGTCTATTTTCCGACATTATTCCGAAGCACAGCCGACGGCAAAATGCCGTCTGAAACGCAAATCCGCTTCAGGCGGCATTCCCGGCTCCGGCGGGCTAAGGCAGGCCGACTTCCACATTGTCAATCAGACGCGTCGTCCCCAGACGGGCGGCGGCCAAGACCACCAGTTTCTTATCTCCCGCCCGCGCCATTTCGAGCGTATCGGCGCGGCGGATTTCCACATAATCGACCAGCCAGCCCGCAGCGGTCAAATGGTCGGCAGCCTGCCGCTCCAAACCCGCATAATCCAAACCGCCCTGCTTCAGCGATTCGGCAACAGCCTGCAGCTCGCGGTACAGGCGCGGTGCTTCGGCGCGTTCCCCAACGCTCAAGTACCGGTTGCGGCTGGAGAGTGCCAAACCGTCCGCCGCCCGCCCCGTATCGACGGGGACAATTTCGATATCGAAATTCAAATCCTCGGTCAAACCTTTAATCACGGCAAGCTGCTGGTAATCTTTTTTGCCGAAACAGGCAACATCCGGCAAAACGATATTGAACAGCTTGGACACCACCGTCGCCACGCCGCGAAAATGGCCGGGGCGGAATTTGCCGCACAATTCGTTTTGCAAATGGGGCGGTTCGACGTTGTAACGCTGTTCCACGTTCGGATAGAGTTCTTTCTCATCGGGCGCGAAAACAACGGCAACGCCTTCGGCGGCAAGTTTGTCCGCATCCTGTTGCAAAGTACGCGGATATTTGTCGAAATCCTCGCCCTGACCGAATTGCAAGCGGTTGACGAATATGCTGACAACAACGTTGTCGGCGCGTTTTCTGGCTTCGCGAACAAGGGCAAGATGCCCTTCATGCAGATTGCCCATGGTCGGCACAAATGCCACCTTTCCTATATTTTCACGCCACGTGCGCAGTTCTCGAATGGTATGTATGATTTGCATTACGGTAATCCTTATCCTTCGGGCTTCCTGCCCGACAAAACGCGCCGATTATACGCGCCGCGCACGGCAAAACAAAATGCCGTCTGAAACGGCTTTCAGACGGCATCGGCAGCAGACCTTGTTCAATCTGCAAAAATATGTTCCGCAGCAGGGAAGGTTTTGGCTTTGACTTCGGCAACATACGCCCGAACCGCAGCCTGGATGCTGCTTTGCCCGCGCATAAAGTTTTTGACGAATTTCGCCGTTTTGCCCGGGAAAATACCGAGCATATCGTGCATCACCAAAACCTGACCGTCGCAATCCGCGCCCGCCCCGATGCCGATGGTCGGACAGGAAACAGTTTCAGTTACCTTTTTTGCCAGTTCCGCCGGCACGCATTCCATCAGTACGACGGCAGCTCCGGCTTCATCATGCGCCTTGGCATCGTTAAGCAACGCCTGCGCCTTGCCGCCGCGCCCCTGAACTTTATATCCGCCGAAGGCAAACACGGATTGCGGGGTCAGACCGATGTGGGCACAGACCGGAATTCCGCGCATTTGCAGAAATTCAGTCGTTTCCGCCATCCACACGCCGCCTTCGAGTTTGACCATATGCGCGCCGGCAGCCATCAGTTCGGCGGCGGCGGCAAACGCCTGCTCCTTACTCTGCTGATATGCACCAAACGGCAAATCGCTGACAATCATCGCATTTTTTGCACCGCGTGCTACACATTCGGTGTGATAGCACATATCGCGCAGGCTGACCGGCAGCGTCGACTGTCGCCCCTGAACCGCCATTCCCAAAGAATCCCCGACCAACAGCACATCCACGCCGGCATCGTCCATCAGCGCGGCAAAACTGGATTCGTAAGCGGTCAGCATAACGATTTTCTCGCCGGCCGCCTTCATTTTTTGCAGTGTGTTCACAGTAATCATCAGATATTGTTACCCCGCCCTTTTCAGACGGCCTTTTCAGTTTGAAACGGGCTATTATAGTGAAATGCCCGCAGCCCTGCCACCGACCGTGCCGCAAATGCAAAACAGCCCGACTGTTTTACACAATCGGGCTGTCAAATCTGGTGCCGGCACCAAGAGTCGAACTCGGGACCCCCTGATTACAAGTCAGGTGCTCTACCAACTGAGCTATACCGGCAAAGGAGGCGAATTATGCAGGCAACTTCACACTTTGGCAAGAAATTTGTTCGACCCCCTCATAAAAATACACTAAGTATCTTATTTAAAACAAAATTAATTTGAAACAGAACAAGCATCGGCATTCTGATAAAATATCCGCCTTTCAAACCGACCGTTCACACCGATGGCAAGACATCCCTACCGCCGCCTGCGTCCTGCAAAATCCGGCTTTCCCGAAGTCGGTATTTCCGAAGAAGGCAATATCCGTTCGCTTCACTTGGGCAGCGACACCGTTCAAAGCTCGATGAACCTCGACCGCCCGTCCGAGCTGGTGCTCTCTTACAGCCGCGCGATGATGGGCTGGCTGCTGTTTGCGGAACGCCTGCCGCAACATATCACCCAAATCGGCTTGGGCGGCGGTTCGTTTGCACGCTGGACAGACACCTACCTGCCCGACACGCGCCAAACCGCCGTGGACATCAATCCTCAGGTCATCGCCATTGCCCGCAACCTGTTTGAGTTGCCTTTCGAGGGCGGAAAATTTGAAATTATCGAAGCAGACGGTGCGGAATACATCAAAGTCTTCCGCCACAACACCGATATCATCTTGGTGGACGGATTCGACGGCGAACAAATCATCGATACGCTGGTTGAAGAACCGTTTTTCAGAGACTGCCGCAACGCACTCTCTTCAGACGGCATATTCGTTACCAACTGGTGGAGCGGCGACAAACGCTATCAACGCTTCATCGAACGGTTGTTGAGCGTTTTTGAAGGGCGCGTATTGGAACTTCCTGCCGAAAGCCACGGCAATGTCGCGGTAATGGCCTTCCAAAGCAGCCCCAAAGAGCAAAACATAGACAAACTCAAAAAACGTGCCGACAAACTGAGCAACGCATACGGATTGGACTTCCACCGCATGCTCGCCGGCCTGAAAGCGTCCAACCCCAACAACGGCAAGCATTTCCACCTTTAAGCCGCCATCTTCGCGGCTGCATCGGAATATGCGGAAAATCAAGAGGAAACCATTATGCTGAAACCCGAAACCATACACATACCCGGCCCTGCCGGCATTTTAGAAACCATCCATATCCCGTCCGAACAAGTACCGGCACGCGGTGTTGCCGTCATCAACCACCCCAACCCCCTCCAAGGCGGGACGAACACCAACAAAGTCATCCAAACCGCCGCCAAAGCATTGAGCAAGCTCGGCTTCCACTGCTACCTTCCCAACCTTCGCGGCGTAGGCGGCAGCGAAGGCACACATGATTACGGACGCGGCGAAACGCAAGACTGCCTCGCCGTCATCGACTATGCCCGCGCCCAACATCCCGAAGCCCCGGAATTTGCCTTATCCGGCTTTTCCTTCGGCGGCTATGTCGCCACATTTGCCGCACAAGTGCGCATACCCGATTTATTGCTGCTCATCGGTGCGGCAGTCTGCCACTATACCGACCGCCCCGAGCCGTCCGCCGTTCCCAACGTTGCCAAAACGCTGATGATACACGGCGCGGAAGATGAGGTCGTCGAAATCGAAAAAGCACTGAAATGGGCCGAACCGCAAGATTTGCCCGTCATTACCATCGCCGGTTCGACGCACTTCTTTCACGGCAAACTCATCGTCCTGCGCGACACCATCCTCCGCTTCGCACCCGTATGCCTGAACGGATAAAGCCCCTTTCAGACAGCATCGATAATATCAAACCCGTATCCGGCGGCATCTGCCGATACGGGTTTGCGTTCCCTCTCATTACAGGCAAAACCCGCTGCAAAACACCCTTTCCCGACCCGACAAAGGATCTGCAAACGCAATCTTTTTTGCCAAAAGCTTCAAAGGTTTCCGATAATCCTCGCTACCCGCTTCAGACGGCACGGGATAGAGCGCGTCATTCAACAGCGGCATACCCAAACCCATCATATGCACGCGTAACTGGTGTTTCTTGCCGGTATGCGGCGTAAGGCGGTAAAGGCTGAATTCCCCCCTGTTTTCAATCAATTCGACCGTCGTGTGCGCATTCGGCACGCCTTCGGCCTCTTGCGTCGTAAAAAATTTCTCACCCCTTACCAAACGCGAAACCACATCGAGCGGATACGGCAAATCCGTCTTTGTCGGCGCAAGCGCCTCATACGTTTTCCATACCGTTTTGTTTTGAAACATCGTCTGATAAGCCCCGCGTGTGGCAGGATTGTGCGACAGCAGCATCACGCCTGCCGTATCCTTGTCCAAGCGGTGAATCGGCGTAATGTCTTCAACATTCAAATGCTGCAATTCAGGGTGCAGGCGCAGACGTGTGAGCAGCGTTTCCCGCAAAAAACGCCCGCCGGGGATGACGGGCAGAAAATGCGGCTTGTCCACCACAATCAAATGCTCATCAATATGCAAAATTTTTTCTTCAAACGGAATACGCGGCTCATCCTCACTGCTGGTTTCCCGATAATAAAACATCGTCTTACCCGGCTCGAACAAAGAATGTTCGTCCAACGCCGCACCATCCGAACCGACCACAAAACCGCTGTTCAACCGCCTGCGCCAATTGTCCGCTCCCAAAAAAGGAAAGCGGATGCACAGAAAATGCAGCAGCGGCAGCCCGTAAAACTGCTTTTCATGCGGCAGCACCAAATAACTGGGTTTGACACCGTTCAACAGCGGAAGAGGATTATTGCGTTTTTTCATACGGCGGATTGTAACCGTTTTTCACAAACTTTTCAGACGGCATATCAAAACATAATTGATAAAAACAAATATATCGTTTTTTTTTGATTTAAAAATTTGTTTAGACAGAATTATCGGATATTCATTACTATTATTAAATAAGAATTAATATCAATAAGAGGAAATATGAAACGTATCTTTTTGCCCGCCTTGCCCGCCATCCTGCCTTTATCCGCTTATGCCGACCTGCCCTTGACGATTGAAGACATAATGACCGACAAGGGAAAATGGAAACTGGAAACTTCCCTTACCTATCTGAATAGCGAAAACAGCCGCGCCGCACTTGCCGCACCGGTTTACATTCAAACCGGCGCAACCTCGTTTATCCCCATTCCGACCGAAATTCAAGAAAACGGCAGCAATACCGATATGCTCGCCGGCACGCTCGGTTTGCGCTACGGACTGACCGGCAATACCGACATTTACGGCAGCGGCAGCTATCTGTGGCACGAAGAACGCAAACTCGACGGCAACGGCAAAACCCGCAACAAACGGATGTCCGACATATCCGCCGGCATCAGCCACACCTTCCTTAAAGACGGCAAAAACCCCGCCCTAATCAGCTTTCTTGAAAGCACGGTTTACGAAAAATCGCGCAACAAAGCCTCGTTAATCAAAAAAAGGGGGCTTTGCCCCTTTTATAACTTAAGGATAAATTATGAATATTAAAAATGAAATAGTTGCTTTAATTTCTAAAAAAATTGATGGGGGGGGGCAATATAGTTCTTTAGAAAATTTTGCTTTATCCGTACTAAGGGAAAAAATTATAAACAATACTGTTTCCAGTGATGAAAAATTATTGATTATTAATGATTTTTTATCAGGTTTTCTTGAGTTTGATCCTGAGACAGGGGAACCTGTCGGGGAGACGCTTAAAATTGAGCAAATGATTGATTTCTTTTTAGTCTAAATCATACATACCAGTGGACAAGCTAGGCGTAGATCCGGCTTTTAAATACGATTGTCAGGTTTATACTTGGGATAAAATCAAAAATAAAGTTGTTTAAACTATAGTGGATTAACAAAAATCAGGACAAGGCAACGAAGCCGCAGACAGTACAAATAGTACGGAACCGATTCACTTGGTGCTTCAGCACCTTAGGGAATCGTTCTCTTTGAGCCGGGGCGGGGCAACGCCGTACCGGTTTTTGTTAATCCACTATATTGCATGGTGCATGCATTAAATCAGTCTTCTAGCGCCGCAATGGGAAAACATAGAAGATAAACGAAATGGATGATCTAATACTATATTTTTTATCAGGTATATTCGGAAATCAAGTTGCTGAATATATTATAAAAAACAACCGTGAGATAAAAGTTCCCTTTATTGCGCTTTACGCTATATTTTTTACGTTGATTTATACTGTGGCTTTGTTGTTTCTCAGTCTGATCTATTGGGTCAATGGTGCGGAGATTGCATGGAAGGGGATAGGTATTTTCAGTATGTCGGTCAGTTTTTGTATAGTCTTCTGTCTTTATTTGATTGACAAGGCAGGAAGATGTAAGGATAAGAAACAATAGGGATCAGATGCGGCAGCAAACGTAGATTGGGTCTAGGCTCAACCTGCGTTTGCTGCATCTTTGGAAGAAATAGTGGATTCGAAAAAATAGGAAGAATTCTGATTAATGGTATGCGAGGTGTAGCAGTGGGGGCTGTTGCTGGTGGCATAACTGGTTATGCAGGTTCTACGGGTAAGAACACTGACATTCGCCGTTAAATAATAAATAAACCAACTTCCAACCAAACCTGCTATCGGTTTGGTTGGAAGTGAGAGGAGGTAAGGTAGTGTTTGCTGTTATTTTCTTTTCGACATTGGGCTGTATTTTAGCATGGATAAGAGATATTCCTAAAATAAAATCAAAAAAAATTTTGGCAAGATCCTTATATATTATAGGAATAATAAATGTAATAATCAGCTATGTATTAATTAAAAATATATTGGTTTCTGTTTCGGATGGAGGTGGAATAAAATATGTTGCAATATATTTATCAAATCTTTTTTTTGGACAGTATTGATGTATGCTCTTGTGAAAAGATTATCTAAAAAGCCAAGCTGAAACCCAGTACACAACACATCAATAAAGATTCCTTTTGCACGGAACAATGACAATATTCAAATTGCTGGATTTGCAATCTGATTTACCTATTGAAATTGGGTGTGCAACATACGTTCTAAGCAGGCTTTGATTTCCCAAAGAGGCTGAAGGGTAAGAGACGCTTATATCATAGATAAATAATGGCAAAACAGGTAATGAATTAAAGGCATTACCTGTTTTTACAGAAATTTTTAAAATAGATGATTTGATTGCAGCTTTTTAGGCTATTTATCAGGTAAATACAGTGAAGGGAAAATAAGCAGGTTAGAAATATCCCTAACGGCAGGAAGCATTTTCTTTGCAGTATTCTTTATTCATGAACTGATAATTTTTATTGTTGATGGAAATAAGGAAAATCTTTGGAATTTTATTACTGGGATAATGAAAGATTTATTTTTATTTTCATGTTCTGTTTGTTTATTATTCTATTTCTTATTATTGATTGCAGAAACCATTGGAAAAACAATCAATAAGATTAAATAAGATATTTAAGCCGCTAAAAAACCATTTGAGTATTTTATCTTCTATGCGGCATCCATCTTGGAATTGAAATACTGCAATCGGGAGGCTAAGGCTTCCGTTGTAACGTTTACCATATATTTCATTATTTTAATTTCATCAAAAAACAAAATTCAAGATTATACATACCGCCAATCGTTTCTTGATTGTTTTGTATAGTGGAGTAAATTTAAATCAGGACAAGGCGACGAAGCCGCAGACAGTACAAATAGTACGGAACCGATTCACTCGGTGCTTCAGCACCTTAGAGAATCGTTCTCTTTGAGCTAAGGCGAGGTAATGCCGTACCGGTTTAAATTTAATCCACTATATATTTATCCGATATATCAACATCTCTCTATCTTATTCCGAATTTTATTGTTGAAACTTGCATTAAAAACCATACAAGATGATGAAGAACAAATATATTTTAATAAAAGCAGCAATCGGCATAACCGCCATATCCATATTTTATCTTCTGACTCAAGAAAGCAGCGGCAAAACTGAAGAACCATCATATTTCTTGATGTTTATGTTTCTCAACTCGCTTTGGTTTGAAGAAAATAAAACAGTTATGGCTGCCGCTACGGCAATGATTGCCGCCCACTTTATATTTGTCGCACTATCCGATTAATAAGCAAACAAAAAGGCTGCTTGGAAATTTCAGGCAGCCTTTCAGGAGGATTTTGATGGAACAAAAAAGGCGGTTTGCCGCTTCCCTGCTCCTCGCCGCCGCCCTGCCGCTTTGTGCACATTCTTTTCCCTTTGCGGAAGAAAACCCCATAGCCTACGGCAAAGTCAAAATACAAAGCTGGAAAGCGCGGCGGGATTTCAATATTGTAAAGCAGGATTTGGATTTTTCCTGCGGGGCGGCTTCGGTGGCGACACTTTTGAACAATTTTTACGGGCAAAAGCTGACGGAAGAAGAAGTGTTGGAAAAACTGGGTAAGGAACAGATGCGCGCGTCGTTTGAGGATATGCGGCGCATTATGCCCGATTTGGGTTTTGAGGCGAAGGGCTATGCCCTGTCTTTCGAGCAGCTCGCGCAGTTGAAAATCCCCGTCATCGTGTATCTGAAATACCGCAAAGACGACCATTTTTCGGTATTGCGCGGAGTGGATGGCAATACGGTTTTGCTTGCCGACCCGTCGCCGGGTCATGTTTCGATGAGCAGGGCGCAGTTTTTGGAGGCTTGGCAAACCCGTGAGGGAAATTTGGCAGGCAAGATTTTGGCGGTCGTGCCGAAAAAAGCGGAGGCGATTTCAAATAAATTGTTTTTCACACATCATCCCAAGCGGCAGACGGAGTTTGCAGTCGGACAAATCAGGCAAGGGCGCGCAGAGTAAGTCAAATGCCGTCTGAAAACTGTTTCAGACGGCATTTTTACCCGTCCGCAAACCATCTCCATCCTCACAAGCCCTTAAAAATCCGCTATAATCGCCCGCAATTTGATTTCAGCACCCCCTTTTTGAAATGGCACAAAAAATCCAATCCGTCAAAGGCATGAACGACCTTCTGCCTGTCGGGCAAAAAGATTTCAAACTCACGGCTGTGTTTTGGCAGGCGTTTGAGGATACGGTAAACCGTTGGACGCGAGCTTACGGTTATCAGCAAATCCGTACGCCGATTGTCGAGCAAACCGGTTTGTTTGTCCGCTCCATCGGCGAGGAAACCGATGTAGTCGGCAAGGAAATGTACACCTTCTCCGATTCAAACGATTCTTTGAGTTTGAGCCTGCGTCCCGAAGGTACGGCCTCTTGTCTGCGTGCGGTGGTCGAACACAACCTTCTGTACAACAGCCCGCAAAAGCTGTGGTATATGGGGCCGATGTTCCGCCGCGAGCGTCCGCAAAAAGGACGCTACCGCCAATTTCATCAGGTCGGTATCGAGGCTTTGGGTTTTGAAGGGCCGGATATTGATGCGGAAATCATCGCAATGTCTGCCGACTTGTGGGAAAAATTGGGTATTCGCGAATACCTGACTTTGGAAATCAACAGCTTGGGCAACCGTGAGGAACGCGCGGCACACCGTGCGGCATTGGTTGAATATCTGACCCGCTATGAAGCGCAACTGGACGAAGACAGCAAACGCCGTCTGAAAACCAATCCTTTGCGCGTTTTGGATACGAAAAACCCTGATTTGCAGGAAATCTGCAATGCCGCGCCGCGTTTGGTAGATTACTTGGGCGAGGCTTCGCAAAACCACTATGCACGCTTCAAGGCGATGTTGGACGGTTTGGGTATTCAATATATTGAAAATTCGCGCTTGGTTCGCGGTTTGGATTATTACAATCAGACGGTTTTTGAGTGGACGACCGACAAACTCGGCGCACAGGCGACTGTGTGCGGCGGCGGACGTTACAACGGTTTGATTGAAGAACTCGGCGGCAAGCCTGCGCCGTCCATCGGCTTTGCGATGGGCATCGAACGGCTGCTGCTTTTGGTGAGCGAATACGGTTCGCTGGAAGTGAACGCCGCGCCTGATGTCTATGCAATGCACCAAGGCGAAGGGGCGGACTTGCAGGTGATGAAATACGCACAAGCCTTGCGCGCGCAAGGTTTCAATGTAATGCAGCATTCCGGCTATCAAAGCCTGAAGGCGCAAATGAAAAAAGCCGACAACAGCGGCGCGCGCTTTGCCCTGATTGTCGCGCAAGACGAACTGGCGGACGGTACCGTTACGCTCAAAGACATGAACGGCGCACACGGTCAGCAAACCGTTTCCGCCACCGATTTGACAGATACTTTACAACAATGGAAGAACGCATAAATGGCAGCCCATCTCGAAGAACAACAAGAGTTAGACAACTTTAAATATTTTTGGAAAACCACGGGCAAATGGCTGTTTGCCCTGCTGATTTTGGCGGCACTCGGCTACTTGGGATACACGGTTTACCAAAACCGTGCGGCTTCCCAAAATCAGGAAGCGGCGGCGGTGCTGGCAAACATCGTGGAAAAGGCGCAAAACAAAGCCCCGCAAAGCGAAATCAATGCCGAACTGTCCAAGCTCCAACAAAGCTACCCCCATTCCATTTCCGCCGCCCAAGCCACGCTGATGGCGGCGGCAACCGAATTTGACGCGCAGCGTTACGATGTTGCCGAAGGTCATTTGAAATGGGTGTTGTCCAACCAAAAAGACAGCCTGATTCAGGCGTTGGCGGCGCAGCGTCTGGGCGTTGTGTTGTTGCAACAAAAAAAATACGATGCCGCGCTTGCCGCACTCGACACGCCGGTTGAGGCGGACTTCGCCCCCCTGCTGATGGAAACTAAAGGCGATGTTTATGCCGCACAGGAAAAAAGCCAGGAAGCCTTAAAAAACTACGGACAGGCTTTGGAAAAAATGCCTCAAGATTCTGTCGGTCGCGAATTGCTTCAAATGAAACTCGATTCGCTGAAATAAATACCGTCTGAAATGCCGCTCTCTCTTCAGACGGCATTTCAGACAACCCCATCCTACGGCAATTCCCGTAAAACCATCCGCCGTGTCCCAACGGACACCTGCTCGTGTTCAGTTCTACCGAACGGCACTTGACACAGAAAGACCCAATCATGAAACCAACCATCGCGCTTATCGGCCGCCCCAACGTCGGCAAATCTACCTTGTTCAACCGTTTGACGCGCACCAAAGACGCGCTCGTGCATGACCTGCCGGGTCTGACCCGCGACCGCCATTACGGACACGGCAAAGTCGGCAGCAAACCTTATTTTGTCATCGATACCGGCGGTTTCGAGCCGGTTGTGGACAGCGGCATTTTGCACGAAATGGCAAAACAAACCTTGCAGGCTGTCGATGAAGCCGATGCGGTTGTGTTTTTGGTGGACGGCCGTACCGGTTTAACACCGCAAGACAAGATTATTGCCGACCGTTTGCGCCAAAGTCCGCGTCCCGTTTATTTGGCCGTGAATAAAGGCGAGGGCGGCGACAGGGCCGTACTTGCCGCCGAGTTTTACGAGCTGGCATTGGGCGAGCCGCACGTTATTTCCGGCGCGCACGGCGACGGCGTGTATTACCTGATTGAAGAAATTTTAGAAAACTTCCCCGAGCCTGAAGCCGAAGAAGCCGATGCAAAACATCCCGTTTTTGCCGTTATCGGTCGTCCGAACGTCGGCAAATCTACGCTGGTTAACGCCATTCTCGGCGAAAAACGCGTCATCGCCTTCGATATGGCAGGCACAACGCGCGACAGCATCCACATCGATTTCGAGCGCGAAGGCAAACCGTTTACCATCATCGATACCGCAGGCGTGCGCCGTCGCGGCAAAGTGGATGAAGCGGTGGAAAAGTTCTCCGTTATCAAAGCTATGCAGGCGGTTGAAGCGGCAAACGTTGCTGTTTTGGTATTGGACGCGCAACAGGACATTGCCGACCAAGATGCGACGATTGCCGGTTTTGCTTTGGAAGCGGGACGCGCGCTGGTAGTTGCCGTCAACAAATGGGACGGCATCAGCGAAGAGCGGCGCGAACAAGTGAAACGCGACATTTCCCGCAAACTGTATTTCCTCGATTTTGCCAAGTTCCACTTTATTTCCGCGTTGAAAGAGCGCGGTATAGACGGTTTGTTTGAAAGCATTCAAGCTGCCTACAACGCGGCGATGATTAAGATGCCGACGCCGAAAATCACGCGCGTATTGCAAACCGCCGTCGGACGCCAACAGCCGCCGCGTGCCGGCTTGGTGCGTCCGAAAATGCGTTATGCCCACCAAGGCGGCATGAATCCGCCGGTGATTGTGGTACACGGCAATTCGCTGCACGCGATTTCCGACAGCTATACGCGCTATCTGACCCAGACCTTCCGCAAAGCCTTCAACCTGCAAGGCACGCCGTTGCGGATTCAATACAATGTTTCGGAAAACCCGTATGAAAATGCGGAAGACAAACCGAAGAAAAAACCGCTGCGCCGCGTCAGCCTGAGCAACCGTATTGAGAAACGCGAAGGCCGAAAGGAAGAGAAAAACCGCTTCAAGAAGAAAACCAAAGTCAGTGTGAAAAAACAATTCAGCAAATAATTCCCGACATTTCAAACAATAGGAAACATTATGTGGTTCAAGCAGATTAGTTTTTATCCGCTCAACAAAGAAAAGCTGCCTGAGGCGGACGTACTTGCCGATAAACTTGCTGAAGCTGAATTTACCCATTGCCAAGGTTTGGACTGGTTCAGCGAAGGCTTTACCGCACCGGTTTCTTTTTCGCCCGAACTCGTTTTCCCTGCCGACTTTACCTTGCGCGTCGCCCTGAAAAAAGAGGAAAAAGTCCTGCCTGCCGGCGTCATCCGCGATATTTTGGAAGAGAAGGTAGCGGAAATCCAAAACAATGAAGCCCGCAATGTCGGTCGCAAAGAAAAACAAGAGCTTAAAGAGCAAATTACAGACGACCTGCTGCCCCGAGCGTTTACCCGCAGCAGCCGTACAGAAGCGGTGTTTAACACCCGCCACGGCTACCTGCTCGTCAATAACGCGGCTTCCGCCAAAGCGGAAAACATCCTGACCAAGCTGCGCGAAGCTTTGGGAGGTTTGGAAGCCTCGCTGCCGAATACCAAACAATCGCCCTCTTCCCTGATGACCGGCTGGCTGTTGCAAGGGCATTGCGAAGGCGGTTTTGAATTAGACAGCGATTGCGAACTCAAAGGTACGGGCGATATTGTTCCCGTCGTCAAAGTATCCAAACAAGACTTAACCGCCGACGAAGTGGTTCAACACGTCAAAAACGGTAAAACCGTTACCCGGCTCGGTTTGGTTTGGCGCGAACAAATCGCCTTTATCCTCACTCAAGACTTCACACTCAAGCGCATCCAATACCTCGACGTATTGCAGGAAGAAGCCGAAAGCAACGGCGACGATGCCGCCGGCCTTGCCTTCGCCTCGCAAATCCTGATGGCGGAATCCGTCAGCACCATGTTGGAAGAGCTGGTTTCCTATTTGGGCGGCTGGCAAGATTGATTTTTCAGACGGCTTTTATACCGTCAGCCAAAATCCAATGGAATAACCCTTATGCTTAAACATCTCGCATTCCTACTGCCCGCCATGATGTTCGCCCTCCCCGCCCAGACCGCCGTCCTAAGCCCCTATCAGGAAACCGGCTGCACCTACGAAGGCGGGATCGGAAAAGACGGGCTTCCTTCAGGCAAAGGCATATGGCGTTGCCGGGATGGGCGCGGTTATACCGGTTCATTCAAAAACGGCAAATTCGACGGGCAAGGCGTTTATACCGTTGCCGCCGGCCGCGAAGTATTTCTCGAGCCGTTCAATTCCGACAGTACCAAATTCCGCAATATGGCATTGTCGGGCACGTTCAAACAAGGCTTGGCACACGGCAGGTTCGCCGCCTCGCAAAACGGCGAAACCCTCTTTTATTATGAAATGCGAACACGGCATGATTAAAGAAGTGAAACTGCCCAAAAACAAATAACCCCCCGTTTTTCAAACAGCATCCCCCAATGCTTTATCCGAACACCGCAAAAAACAAGGAAACCCCATGAGCATCAAGTCCGACAAATGGATACGCCGAATGAGCGAAGAATTCGGCATGATTGATCCCTTCGAGCCGAACCAAATCAAAGAAGCCGACGGACAGCGCATCATCTCCTACGGTACGTCCAGCTACGGCTACGATATCCGCTGCGCCAATGAATTTAAAATTTTTACCAACATCAACAGCACCATCGTCGATCCCAAAAACTTCGACCCGAAAAATTTCGTTACCGTCGAAGACGACTGCTGCATCATCCCGCCCAATTCCTTCGCACTGGCGCGCACGGTCGAATATTTCCGCATTCCGCGCAACGTCCTGACCGTCTGTTTGGGCAAATCCACCTACGCCCGCTGCGGCATCATCGTCAACGTTACCCCGTTCGAGCCGGAATGGGAAGGCTACGTTACCCTCGAGTTTTCCAACACCACCCCCCTGCCCGCCAAAATCTACGCAGGCGAAGGCGTGGCGCAAGTCCTCTTCTTCGAGAGCGACGAAGTGTGTGAAACTTCATACAAAGACCGCAACGGCAAATACATGGGACAAACCGGCGTAACCCTGCCCAAAGCCTGAAATACAAAATGCCGTCTGAACCCTTATCGTCGGGTTTCAGACGGCATCTACCTATTTATCCGTGGTTAGAACTGAACCGTCCCATTGATGCTGATGCTGATTTCCTCCACACCCGGTGCGGCTGAATCCGTACCCTTCATATTGACGCTTGCCGCCATCGGCATCGCGCGCAGCATTTTTGCCCGAACAGCCCCATCGCCCGCAATATGGCTGCCGATTTGCCCAAAATTCAATTTGACGATTTTATAACCGGACGCACCCAGAACGCCCGCCAGTTTTTCGGCACGCGCCTTGAAACGCAAAACGGCATCCTTGCTGACCTGATCGATGACCTCGTTTCGGCGTTCGCGCGACACGCTGAAATCGGTATCTTCAAGCGAAGCATCCGTCTGAACATCAGCAATAAAACGGTTTAAAGCATCAAAATCCCTGCCCTCCGCCTTAAATTCCGCACGCTCCTCCCAGCCTGTTTGAATGCGTCTGCCGTTGGTATATTGATAGCGCGGCATCGCACTGCGCGATACCAATTCGGTTTTAAAGCTACCATTTTTCGATTTTCTGGTAAAATTGTTGAATTTTTTAACAAACTCGGCATTGACGGCATTTTTGTCCCGTCCTTCCGCCGCCACCTGGAAACGCGCGGACATTGTATCCTGAGCCACCTCGATACCCGCCGATTCGGAAAATTCGACAATATTGTAATTCAATGCCTCAGCCGCCGCCGGAAAAGATACCGCCAGCAGGGAAGCCGCCAAAACAGAACGCAGCATATCCGTATCCTTACTTGAAAAACCGCCAATCTAACATATAGGTACGCTAAATTGCGTTAGCATAAGACAACAATTTAAATATTCGATCGGTCTGCCTTATAATAACCGTCTTTCCGATACTGAATCATATTATGTCCGAACCGTTGCACGTCCTCGTCATCCCCTTATGGTATCCACGATCCGAACAGGATGTGGACGGAATATTTTTCCAAAATCAAGCACAGGCCCTCCAACGCAAAGGCATCAAAACCGCCATCCTCGCCCCCATGTTCCGTTATCTGCGGAAAGAAACAGCAAGCATCCTGACCGGTCCTTACGGTTTTGCCCGATACCGGCAAAGCGGTTTGGACATCTACGCATGGCGCAGCATGTATTTCTTCCCCGCTTTCCGTTTATCGACATCGACCGCATCCGCTGGGTGCGCGCCGGTTTGAAAGCCTTCAAACACTACATCCGCGAAAACGGACTGCCCGACCTGATTCACGCCCACTGCATGAACTATGCAGGCATACTTGCCCAAAAAATTTCCGAAAAATACGGCATTCCCTACGTTTTAACCGAACACAGCAGCACCATCACGCGCGGTCTGATCCGTCACCACCAATGGCAGCCGATGGAAAAAGCAGCGGCGCCCGCCTCCGCACGTCTCGCCGTCAGCCGCCATTTCGCACACGTCCTGCAACACAAATACGGCTGCGAATGGCAGTACCTCCCCAACATACCGGGTGGAATATTCAAGCAAACATTTGAATAAAAAGAAAAAATAACAAACCGCATTTCGTGTTCTGCACCGTCTCGCACCTTCGCCGCCTCAAAGGACACGATGTCTTGCTCACTGCTTTTGCCCGGGCGTTGGCACAATGCCCGCAACTGCGCCTGAACATCGGCGGCAGCGGACAGGAAGAACAGCGGCTGAAACAGCAGGCGGCAGACTTGGGCATCGCCCATGCCGTTACATTTTTAGGCGCACTGCAACCCGAAGCAATCTTGGATTTGATGAGGAACAGCGACGCCTTCATCCTCGCCAGCCGCACCGAAACCTTCGGCGTGGTCTATATCGAAGCCCTCTCGCAAGGGTTGCCCGTCATCGCCATACATTGCGGCGGCGCGGAATCCATCGTTTCAGACGGCAACGGATACCTCGTTTCCGTTGACGATGCCGATGTCCTAGCCTTTCTCAAAATATATGAACACCATGCCGATTTTTCCGCCGAACAGCTCAGAACCGACTGCCTCGCAACATTCGGCGAAGATGCCGTTATCGGCAGACTGATTGCCGTATTCCGTCAGGCGGCGCGGAACACGGCGCGAAAACGCCCGAAAAATAGATTAAAATGACGCAAAACAACCTTCGGATTCAAATATGACCCATACCGTCCACCTGCACTTGGAAGAAACCGACAACCCGACGCTGCAACGCCTGTGCGGTTCTTTCGACAGCAACCTCGATTCGCTCGCCAAAGCACTCGACATCCATATCAGCCGCCGTTTCGAGCATTTTACCTTCAACGGTGCATTTGCACACGCCGGCAAACGCGCACTGCTCAAACTCTTGGAAACGGCGCAGACGCGCGACCTAAACGACAGCATCATCCGCCTTGCCGCCGTCGAAACCCAAACCGAAGATGCCGGGCATCAGGAAAAAAATCACGAACACGCCTATTATTTCCGAACCAAGCGCGGCAGCATAGGCGGCAGAACGCCACGGCAGAACGGCTATATCCGCGCCCTGCTCGACCACGACATCGTATTCGGCCTCGGGCCGGCAGGTACGGGCAAAACCTATCTTGCCGTCGCCGCCGCCGTCGATGCGATGGAAAAACACCAAGTCGAACGCATCATTTTAGTGCGGCCTGCCGTCGAAGCCGGTGAGAAACTGGGCTTCCTGCCCGGAGACCTGACCCAAAAAGTCGATCCCTACCTCCGTCCGCTTTATGATGCCCTCTATGACCTGATGGGCTTTGACCGTGTAACCAAGCTGATTGAAAAAGGCCTGATTGAAATCACCCCGCTCGCCTATATGCGCGGCAGGACGCTCAACGGCGCATACATCATCCTCGACGAAGCGCAAAACACCACGCCCGAACAAATGAAAATGTTCCTGACCCGCATCGGCTTCGGCGCGAAAGCCGTCATTACCGGCGACACCAGCCAAATCGACCTGCCCAAAAACATCAAATCGGGATTGAAAGACGCACGTGAGAAACTGCACGGCGTGGCAGGACTGTATTTCCATACCTTCACCGGCGAAGACGTTGTCCGGCATCCTCTGGTGCAAAAAATCGTCGAAGCCTACGAATCGGCAGAACACGACTGACACTCCAATGCCGTCTGAAACCCGATGCATGGAAAATCGGGCAGAGAAAAACAGAGACGGAAGCCAAGCTCCGTATCCGTTTCTTTATCCGTCCAACCGATACATCAATCGAATTTTCTGCATCGGATTGCCTCATCTCCGCAAAACATTGCCGAAGTTTCGCGGTTGCACGCCTGACGCACTTTCTGCCGCGCCACGCCTTCATTCCGATCGCTTGCCTCAAACGTCTTCTGAAAAGGCGTAACGCTGCATACATACATGGTGGAATTTGAACCGAAAAGGTCGATTTTGACGGTATTGCCGCCGCTTTCCAATACGGCGACACGGTGTTCCAACTGCGCCAGACGTGCTTCCAAATCGCTGATTCTGTCGGCAAATGCAGGCATGGCGGCACACGCGGTCAAAATGCCCAAAATACATTTTTTCATCAATTTTTCCTTGTTGCTTGAACCCTGCCCACCCGGACATCCTTTTTCCGGGCGGCAGGGTCAGACTTTATTTGCAGGGATGAAGCCCCTTACAAATCAGAATAATACATGAATCGGCACTTTATGCTTCATCCTATGTGTTGAAACTTCATTGCTCCTTGTCTGTTGACCGTTATTCCCAATCCGTTCCCACAACCTTCGGCTTGGGTTTGCGCCTGCGACGGCGGCGTTTTTTCGCCTGTCCTTCGTTTTTTTCGTGCCGGGCGGCGGCCTCGTTTTTGGTCATTTCCGTCCGCTGTTCCGCCGATGCCGTCTGAAACGCCGTCCACCACTCGGCAAGTGCGCGGTCCGCATTGCCGGTTTCGGCGCGCAAGAGCAGGAAATCATAGGCGGCACGGAAACGCGCCTGTGCAAACAGTTTGTGCGGACGTGCGCCTTTGCGGTTTTCAAACTGCGGCTGGAACATCCAAATTTCACGCATCGTGGCGGAAAAGCGTTGCGGCACGCCCCAACCGCGTTCGACGGTTTCGCGCATCGTATTGATTGCATCGGACAGGGCGGGCGTAGGTTTCAAACCCTGTTGCAGATTGCTTTTCCAATGGCGGTCCAACTCTGGCCACATCAGGGCCGCCAGTACGAAACCGACCGAAACCGATTTGTCGGCACGCAGCCGCTCATCGGTATTTTTCAGGGCAAGCGCCGTCATTTTTCCGGCGATGCCGTCTGAAACGCGCAAAGCATTGAGCAGCGGATGGATGTCCGGTATGTCAAATCCGTTCAAACGTTTCAGACACTCGCGCGCGTGCCCTGAAAACAGCAGTTTCATGATTTCGTCGAACAGCCTTGCCACAGGTTCGTGCTTCAGACGGCATATCGATTCGGCAATCGGTGCGGCGGTTTCTTCCGACAGCTCAAAGCCCAATTTGCCCGACAGGCGGATGGCGCGCAAAATCCTGACAGGGTCTTCCTGATAGCGTTCGGCGGCATTACCAATCATAACCAGCCTGCGGGCGGCAACATCGGCAATCCCGTTGTGGAAATCCAAAATCTCTTCTTTTTCAGGATCGTAATACAAGGCATTGCAGGTAAAATCGCGCCGCATCGCATCTTCTTCGATGCTGCCGTAGGTGTTGTCCTTCATGATTCTGCCGTGCGCGTTCTGATGAACCTTCGCACCGCCGCGAAACGTCGTTACTTCGATAATCTCCGCACCGTTCATCACATGGACAATCTGAAAACGCCTGCCGATGATGCGGCTGCGGCGGAAGAGTTTGTGCACCTGTTCGGGCGTGGCATCAGTTGCGACATCGAAATCTTTGGGTTCGATGCCGAGCAGCAGGTCTCTGACCGCACCGCCGACCACATAAGCCTGAAACCCCGCCCCTTTCAGGCGGCGTATGACGTTTTCGGCGGCAAAGCTCAACATTTCGGCACGGATGTTGTGTCTTTCGGCAGGAATGACCGTTTTACTTTCCGCTTTTTTACTGCTCCGACCGGAAGGCAGCATCTTATTCAACCATTTTTTCAGCATAAATATTCTGACCCGAAGAGCGGCATCTCCACGGGCAACCGTGTTCAGACTGCATCAGGCGGTACGATTCCACAAGATGCCGAAAACCATAAGCAAAAGGCGTAGAAACTACGCCGTCCGAATCACGCCGCCCTCGCGGCGGCAACGCGTCATTATAACAGATTGCCCCTTAAAAAATCAGACCCTGCTTTTGTGGCGGAGTCTGAAATTTGATGCACCTTATATATTGCGTCCCTAAGAAGGGATGATTAACAAAAATTAACACCCTTTACTTTCTTTTCCGATTGGGAACATTCCCGTCGTACAAACAAGCAAATGAAGGAACAGAAATCACATTCAAACGGCGTTCCGCCGCCTCTACGCCGCTTCCCAGTAGTCGATATAAAGCTGCAATTCGAGGTTGTCGCGCCATTCGTTGGCAACGGGGCGGTACACCGTGCGGATGTATTCGGGAATGTCTTCGCTGCAACGCCAGAACATCGCTTCAAATTCGCAGCCGTCTTTTTGCAACCACGCTTTTTTGTGTTTGCCTTCCGCGCCCAAAGGCTGCTGGCGAACGACGTGGAACTCGTCGGTAAAGCTCGGCGGCGCAAAGCCCTGCCCCCAAACGTGGCAGGCGAGGTTTTGCGCCTGTTCCAACGTGATGTCGCAGGCGGGCAGGCTGCCGTCAGTAATATAGGTTTGCGACAAATCGTCTTCGCACACCATCTCACGCACGGCTTCTTCAAAGGCCGTCTGAAACGCGGGAATATTGTGTTCAAGTATGCTTAAACCCGCCGCCATCGCGTGTCCGCCGAATTTCAAAATCAAATCGGGATGGCGTTTGGACACCAAGTCCAAAGCATCGCGCAAGTGCAGATTGGGAATGGAGCGTCCCGAACCGCGCACTTCGCCGTTGTCCGCCGGCGCAAACACGATGGTCGGACGGTAAAAACGGTCTTTGAGGCGGCTGGCAACAATGCCGACCACGCCTTGATGGAAGTCGTCGCGATACGCCACCAAAGTCGTCTGACCTGAAGGCAGGGTTTCGGGAAAGGCGTTCAACGCGTCTCGCAGCATAGACTGCTCGATTTCGCGGCGTTCGATATTGAGGTTGTTTAACCGAGCCGCCAGTTCCTGCGCTTCGGAATCATCTCGCGCCAACAGGCAGGCGATGCCGACCGACATATCGTCCAGCCGTCCGGCGGCGTTGATGCGCGGGCCCAACGCAAAGCCCATATCAAACGGCTGAGCCTTGCGCCAATCGCGCCGCGCCACTTCAAACAAGGCGCGGATGCCGGGGCGCATTTTGCCCGAACGCATCCGTTTCAAACCTTGCGACACGAGGATGCGGTTGTTGTGGTCGAGGGGGACGACATCGGCGACGGTACCGAGTGCGACCAAATCCAAAAGGCCGCCCAGATTCGGCTCTTTGATGCCGTCTGAAAAATAATTGCGGCGGCGCAGTTCGGCACGCAACGCCGTCAACACATAAAAAATCACGCCCACGCCCGCCAAGCTTTTGCTTGGAAAACCGCAGCCTTTTTGGTTCGGATTGACGATGATGCAGTCGGGTACGGTATCGGCTGGCAAATGGTGGTCGGTAACGATGACATCCAAACCCAGAGCCTGCGCGCGCGCCACGCCTGCAATACTGGCAATGCCGTTATCCACCGTAATCAGCAAATCCACGCCTTGCGCGGCGGCGATTTCGGCGAGTTCGGGCGTTAAGCCGTAGCCGTGCTCAAAGCGGTTGGGCACGAGGAAATCCACTTTCGCGCCCATCGCCGCCAAACCGTCCAAACCGACGGCACACGCGGTCGCGCCGTCGGCATCATAGTCGGCGACAATCAGGATTTTTTCCTTGCGTTCAACCGCATCCGCCAAACGGCCGGCGGCGGCTTCGCAATTCGTCAGCGATTGATAAGGCAGGAGGGAAGCGAGTTTGTCGTCCAACTCGGCAGGACTTTGCACACCGCGCGAGGCACAAAGCCGGGCGATTAAAGGATCGGCGCCGGCGGCGAGCAAATGATTGAAAACGTCGGTATTGACGGGGCGGGTTTGGATTTTGACTGACATAGCGCGGGGTTTTACAGTGCGGGTGTGCTTGAAATGCCGTCTGAAGGCTTTTCAGACGGCATTGCCGTTCATTTGTCTGAGGAATTCGCGGCTGCAATCAGAGCCATAGGCAAGACCAGCACCGCGGCCGCCGCATCCAATATCAACAAGGGGGGCGTATATAAGATATTTCCAAACAGCTTGGATTTGTCGGTATGTTTTTCAGTAACCGTATAATAAATATCGGCGGGCACACTTTGCTCAAAATGATAATCGGCGTTCAGTTTTTGCGGCGTGGCGTAGTATTTGCCTTTGGCGGATACGCAGCGCGTGTAAATGGTCCGATTGTCGAGTTTGACCGCTTTAAACTCAAGCTGTTTCAGCTTGGCGATGTCGTCAGGTCTGCCGGTATCATAGCGCAGGCAAAGACCTCCGGTACTGAAATTCTGGCTGCCGGGCGCTTCGAATTTGACCGGCAGGGCTTGGTGGCGGGCATAGCTCGGGGTATCCTCAACTATTTGGAAGGGCTTGTCCAACCCGGCCTTCAAAAGGCCCGTCAGCTTCGCCGAATCTTCGGGATTGACGGCGAACCAGTATTTCCCGCCCATCATCACCAGGCTGCCCTTTTCCAATTGGGCATTGTCTTCGGCAACCACACCGAAGGCGCGGATTTGGTCTTTGTCAACGTGTTTGCGGGTAATTGTTTGGCTGACCGGGTTGTTCATCCCCCGCAACATCATCGTACAGCCGTTCAGTATCAAGGTTGCCGCCAAAACGGCGGCGGTCGTTTTACGGAACAACATTTTATCTTCCAATCTAAATAACGGCGGATGCCGTCTGAAAATATGCCTAAATTTCCGCGCCCCCGTTTTCCATCACGGTTTTCAATTCTTGAAACAGGGCGCGGAAGTTTTTCGGCGGTTTGTCCTGTTCCTGTTCTTTTTTGGTGTTGCGGACGAGCGTCCTCAGCCTGCCCGCGTCGGCGTTTGGAAAATCGGACATAAACTGCGTCAGCGCGCCCTCGTCTGCCAACAACCGTACACGCGCCTGTTCCACGCGTTGCAAAAAGGCGTTGTGCGCCGCATCGTCGCCGCGCAGCTTGGCAAGGAACGCCTCGATGGGCGCGGGATCGGTATCGCGCATCAGACGTCCGATAAATTGCGCCTGACGTTTGAGCGCGCCGTTGGACGTAATTTTTTTATAGGTAACGACGGCCTCGTACAAATCTTCATCCAAACCGATTTTTTTCAGCGTGTCGTTTGAGAGCCTGGTCAGTTCCATACCCAAATCCTGCAAACCGTTCATCTGCTTTTTCATTTGGGTTTTGCTGATCCACTCGTCTTCTTGTTCAAACATCTTGATTCTCGAATTTTTTCCAATAGCGTATTTTAACAGAATGCCGCCGCGTTCAGACGGCTTTTTGCACCGCACGCCCTGCAAGCGGCACGCTTTTGCCCCTGCCGCCCGAAACGGTTAAAATGCCGCAACGCTCCACCAAGAAAGATTGTTATGCTGTTCAACCACACCGCTTCCGAACTCCTCGACCTCTGCCGCCGCACGCTCGACTTGGCAAAAGCAGCGGGCGCGACCGCCGCCGAAGCCGACTTCAGCGAATCGCTCGGACAAAGCGTCAGCGTGCGCTTGGGCGAAATCGAACAAATCGAGTTCCAGCAGGACAAATCGCTGGACATTACCGTTTACGTCGGCAAACGCAAAGGCCGCGCCGGCACCGCCGACTTCTCCGAACAAGCCCTGCGCGACACCGTCCGCGCCGCCGCCGACATCGCCCGCCACACCGCCGAAGACGGTTGCGCCGGACTTGCCGACCCCGAGTTGATGGCGCAACACATCGGCGACCCCGACCTTTACCACGAATGGGATTTGGATACGGAAGCCGCCGTCGGCTTGGCAAAACAATGCGAACAGGCAGCGTTGGACACGGACAGCCGCATCGAAAACTCCGAAGGCGCGGCGGTGCAAACCGGACACTACCAATACGTTTACGGCAACACCCACGGTTTTGCCGCACACCGGCAAAGCACGCACCACAGCATTTCCTGCAGCGTCGTTGCCGCCGACGAAAACGGAATGCAGCGCGACTACTGGTACGATTCCGCCTGCCGCCATCCGGATATGGACAGCCCCGAAACCATCGGTCAAACCGCCGCCCGCCGCACTTTGCGCCGACTCGGCAGCCGCAGCATCCCGACAGGCAGCTACCCCGTCCTCTTCGATACCACCGTTTCGGGCGGGCTGATCGGACACCTCGTCGGCACACTCTCCGGCGGCGCGCTCTACCGCCAAAGCAGTTTCCTGATCGACAGCATCGGCAAAAAAGTCCTGCCCGATTTCCTCAACCTGCGCGAAGAACCGCACATCCCCCGCTCTTTCCGCAGCAGCTATTTTGATGCGGAAGGTGTTGCCACCGCGCCGCGCTTCGTGATTCAAAACGGCATTGTCGAAGGCTATTTCCTCGGCAGTTACAGCGCGCGCAAACTCGGAATGCAGACCACGGGCAACGCCGGCGGCGCGCACAACCTGTATTTGAACCATACGCACGAAACGCAATCCGACCTGCTGAAAGAAATGGGCACGGGATTGCTGGTAACCGAATTGATGGGACAGGGTGCGAACACCATCACCGGCGACTATTCGCGCGGCGTGGCGGGTTTTTGGGTGGAAAACGGCGTGATTGCCTACCCCGTCCACGAGATTACCGTTGCCGGACGCTTGCAGGATATGTACCGCGACATCGTCGGCGTGGCGGATGACGCTTTGCGGCGTTCGTCCAACAAAATCGGTTCGATTCTGATTGCGGGGATGACGGTTGCCGGAAGCTGAACGCCCTGCCGATGCCGTCTGAAGACGAAGGCGGCGCGTTTTGCCCCGTGCCTGCCCGTTTGCCGTTTTATGCCGCACCGCCTTTTACCGGCGACATTGCACATTTTTTTCATCAGCACTGATTTTCCCTTATCCGTCAAAATACTAAGCCACTTGCCCACAACAGGGTACACACAAGTTCAGGATAAGGCGGGCGGGGATTGGGGACTTTTCCGCCATCGGCAAAACGGCAGACAAAAACGGCGGGACATTGCCTGTCCCGCCGTTTTCAAATATACATTTGACCGTACATCAGGAATTAAGCTGCCTGAATGTTGGCGGCCTGTTTGCCTTTAGGGCCGGTGGTTACGTCGAAAGAGACGCGTTGGCCTTCTTTCAGGGTTTTGAAACCTTCCATATTGATCGCTGAGAAGTGTGCGAACAAATCTTCGCCGCCTTCGTCAGGAGTGATGAAACCAAAACCTTTAGCGTCGTTAAACCATTTTACGATACCGGTTGCCATTAGAAACTTCCTATACTTAAAAATTAACAAAATCAGCAAAATAAGGCATACAGCAAACTTAAACGTTCAGCGTTTCCACCCAGCTTTATATACTTGGTCGAGTGCCGACTTTTGCTTAACCGTCTTTTTACATTTGTTAAGACAAAACGTCAAGCTATGTTTTCAAAAAAGTGGGAAAATAGGCGAAAGTACCGAAAATACAACAAAAATGCCGTCTGAACGCGGCTTTCAAATGGGACACGCTATGACCGCGCAACACCAATCCGACACGCTTTTGCACCGCCTGAACACCCTGCCGCCGAAACGTTACGGCGTATTTTTATTGAACGACGATTACACCACGATGGAATTTGTCGTTGAAATCCTGACCGAAATCTTTATGCTCGGGCAGGAACAGGCGGTAGCGGTAATGCTCTCGGTTCATCACGAAGGCAAAGGCCTGTGCGGCACTTACACGCGCGATATCGCCCAAACCAAACAGCAACAAGTCATGCAGCGGGCAAAAGCCGAAGGACATCCGCTGCAATGTATTGTCGAGGAGATTTAATATGCTTGCCCCTGAATTGGAACAGATTTTGCAGCAGCTTTACCGCGAGGCGCGTAAGGCTCATTATGAATTTATCAGCCTCGAGCATCTGCTTTTGGTACTCATCGAAGAAGATGCCGCCGTGCCGAACGTCTTAAAACTCTGCGGTGCGGATTTAAAAGCGGTGTCCGAACAACTCGCCGCCAGCGTTGCCGAAAACACCCCCCTGATTCCCGACCACCTTTTAGACACGGTCGAAACCCGGCCCACGCTCGGCTTCCAACGCGTCATCCAGCGGGCGATGGTGCATACCCAATCGGCAGGCAAAGGCTTGGCCGAGCCTTTGGACGTTTTGGTCGCGCTGATGAGCGAAACCGACAGCCACGCCGTCTATTTCCTCAAGCTGCAATCGGTTACGCGTTTTGAAGTTTTGCGCTGTATTGCCCACGGCTCTCCCGATGAAGATGAAGACGATGGCAACTATTTTTCAGACGGCATGGACGACGATAATGAGAACCGCACCAAACCGGGCAAAAACCCTTTATCGGCGTACACCGTCAACCTCAACGCCGAAGTCAAAGCCGGCCGTATCGATCCTTTGATTGGTCGCAAACACGAAATGGAACGGCTGGTGCAAATCCTGTGCCGCCGCCGCAAAAACAATCCGCTTTTGGTCGGCGAAGCAGGCGTGGGCAAAACCGCGCTGGCGGACGGTTTGGCACATCAAATCGTCAACGACGACATTCCCGACGCGCTCAAAGAGGCCGAAGTGTACGCGCTGGATATGGGTTCGCTTTTGGCGGGCACAAAATACCGCGGCGACTTTGAAGCGCGGGTCAAATCCGTCTTGAAACAGCTCGAAAAAATCCCGCACGCCATTTTATTCATCGACGAAATCCACACCATCATCGGCGCGGGCAGCACCGGCGGCGGCACGATGGACGCGTCCAACCTGCTCAAACCCGCATTGGCGAAAGGTTCATTGCGCTGTATCGGCGCAACCACTTACGACGAATACCGTACTATTTTTGACAAAGACCACGCCCTAAGCCGCCGCTTCCAGAAAATCGACGTGGTCGAACCCACCGTTGCCGAAACCGTTCAAATCCTGCGCGGCTTGAAACCGATGTTCGAAGCCTTCCACCAAGTCCGCTACACGCAAGGCGCACTCGAAGCCGCCGCCGAACTCTCCGCCCGCTACATCAACGAGCGCTTCCTGCCCGACAAAGCCATCGACGTAATGGACGAAGCAGGCGCGGCGCAACGGATTCTGCCCAAATCCAAACAGAAAAAAGTCATCGGCAAAGCGCAAATCGAAACCGTCATCGCCAAAGTCGCGCGGATTCCCGAAAAGACCGTGTCGCACGACGACAAACAAGTGTTGCAATTCCTCGGCCGCGATTTGAACAATATGGTTTACGGGCAGGAAGACGCCATCGACGCGCTGGTTTCCGCCGTCAAAATGTCGCGTTCGGGCTTGGGGCTGCCCGACAAACCGATAGGCAGCTTCCTCTTCTCCGGCCCTACCGGCGTCGGCAAAACCGAAGTCGCCAAACAGCTTGCCTACTCAATGGGCGTACCGCTGCAACGCTTTGATATGTCCGAATACATGGAACGCCACGCCGTATCGCGACTCATCGGCGCGCCACCGGGCTACGTCGGCTTTGAACAAGGCGGCCTTTTGACCGAAGCCGTCAACAAGCAGCCTCATTGCGTGTTGCTCTTGGACGAAATCGAAAAAGCCCATCCAGATATTTTCAACGTCCTCCTGCAAGTCATGGACGCAGGCAAACTGACCGATAACAACGGTAAGAGCGCCGATTTCCGCAACGTCATCCTGATCATGACCACCAACGCAGGCGCAGAAAGCCTCAGCCGACCCAGCCTAGGCTTTACCGCCAAACGCGAGCGCGGCGACGAAATGCAGGCAATCAACAAACTCTTCACGCCCGAGTTCCGCAACCGCTTGGACGCGATCATCCCGTTTGCACCTTTGTCCGAACCCATCATCGTCAAAGTCGTGGACAAATTCCTGCTCCAGCTCGAACACCGGCTCCTCGACAAAAAAGTCGAAGCCGAATTCACACCGGCATTGCGTAAATACTTGGCAGAAAAAGGTTTCGACCCGCAAATGGGCGCGCGCCCGATGCACCGCCTGATTCAGGAAAAAATCCGCAAACCGCTCGCCGACGAACTCCTGTTCGGCAAACTCGCCGACGGCGGCTTTGTGCGGATAGACTGGGATGCGGCGAAAGAAGAAGCCGTATTGAAGTTTAAGAAAAGCAAGGTCAAAATAAAAACCGCCTCCGCATAAAATCAAAAATGCCGTCTGAAAGGTTCAGACGGCATTTTGTCAAATATCGGCCCCTATTCCGGCAAACTTCTCCACAAACGCCGCGATTTTTTGGAAGACGCTTTGTTTCTTCGTCAGATATTGCGGGTTGAGCGGACTCATTTTCGGCAGGGTTTCGGTCAGTTCCGTGCCGTTTTCGCTGGCATAGCCGCGTTTGAGCGAGCCGGTCAAATAGCGTTTGGCGGCGGTTTCGTTCAGACCTTCGGCGGCAATCAATCCTGCCGCTTCGTGCCGCATCACCTCTTGCGCGTAGGTGTAAAAGGTTTCCAGTATGGCGGGAACGTCGGGCACTTTATCCAAATCCGTATCGTTGATGAAATCCACAATCAGGCCCTCTTTGGCGCGGTGGCCGATGCTGGCGCGGATGATGCGGCGGATTTCTTCCACCAGCTCCGCTTTGCCTTTGATTTTTTTGTGATGCTCGAAAACCAGTTGCAGGATGTAATCCAGATTGATTTCCTGCGATTTGAGCAAATCCACCTCAAAAACCACATCGTCCCAGTCGATTTTTGACTGTTCTTTCTGTTCGCCTGCTTTTTGGCGGCGCAGCCAGTCTCGGATGTCGTTATAGGCGGAACGGTAGTCCTGCACCGCCCTTTCAGACGGCATCGGCACTTTCCGCATTTCCTGCACGTCTTCGTCGCTCAGGTAGTATTTTTCCTGAAACGCCTTCATCGCATCTTCGTCCGCCGCGTCCACATTCTGCAATTCGCGCAGCGCGGCAAATTCATCGTAGTTCTGCAATACGTTTTCCGCCCGCAGGTATTCGCCGAAGAGTTTGGCAAAATCTTTTTTGTCTTTTTCCGTTTCGATTTTGTCGGGATCGGGGAAACGCTCGTGCAATTCTTTTGCTACATCCAGATAACCGCGCCGTGCTTCGCCGGTCTGGCTGTCGGTATAGCCGTTCATGTATTCTTCGTAGCTTTTTTCCAGCACTATATTTTTGGTGTTTTTGTCGCCGAAGAGCGTGATCGCATCAATGGTTGCCTGCTCCAAGTCGCGGAAGCAGACAATGTTGCCGAAGGTTTTGGTAGCATCGTAAATGCGGTTGGTGCGAGAAAACGCCTGCATCAGGCCGTGATAGCGCAGGTTTTTATCGACGAACAGCGTATTCAGCGTCGGTGCGTCAAAACCCGTCAAAAACATGCCGACCACAATCAGCAAGTCCACTTCCCGGTTTTTCACCCGTTTTGCCAAATCGCGGTAGTAGTTCTGAAAGGCTTTGCTGTCCGTGCCGAAATTGGTTTTGAAACAGGCGTTGTAATCGTTGATGGCAGCCTGCAAAAATTCTTTCGCGCTGCTGTCCATCGCTTCCGGTTCAAAGGTCTCGTCAACAATTTCACCGACGGCGTTTTGCTCTTCGTTGGCGGCAAAGGAAAAAATGGTGGCTGTTTTCAACGGGTGCAGGCTGCCTGCCTGTTGTGTTTTGAACGCTTCGTAATAGCACTTCGCCGCATCCACGCTGCTGACGGCAAACATGGCGTTGAAGCCTTTGCCGCCCGCATTCAAGCGGTGCGTTTTCTGCCTGAACCGGCTCAGGATATATTGCGTGATTTCGCGGATGCGTTCGGGGTGCAGCAGGGCTTGGCGGTTTTCGGCGGCACTCAGTTCCTTCTCGTCCTGTTCCGCTTCCACGGCTTTGAACTGCGGGCGCACATCGTTGTAATCCACTTTGAATTTCAATACTTTTTCATCGCGGATGGCATCGGTAATCACATAAGAATGCAGCTCCCGCCCGAACACGCCCGCCGTGGTTTCCGCGCCCAAAGCGTTTTCGGGAAAAATCGGCGTGCCGGTAAAGCCGAACTGGCAGAATTTTTTAAATTTCTTTTTCAGGTTTTTTTGCGCTTCGCCGAATTGCGAGCGGTGGCATTCGTCGAAAATAAATACAACCTGCCGGTGATAAACCGGCAGATTATCTTCACTTTTCATCAGGTTGTTCAGCTTTTGGATGGTGGTAACGATGATTTTGTTGCCGTCTTTTTCCAAATTGCGTTTCAAGCCCGCCGTACTTTCCGAGCCGTTTACGCTGTCGGGCGAAAAACGTTGGTATTCCTTCATCGTCTGATAGTCCAAATCCTTCCTGTCCACCACGAAGAAAACCTTGTCGATAAACGCCGATTCCGTCGCCAGACGCGCCGCCTTAAAGCCGGTCAGCGTTTTGCCGCTGCCCGTGGTATGCCAAACATAGCCGCCGCTTTCCGGCCCGCTCCAATTCTTCGCCTGCGCCGAGCTGTTGATTTTCCACAAAATGCGTTCGGCGGCGGCAATCTGGTACGGCCGCATAATCAGCAGCGTATCATTCGCATCGAACACGCTGTAATGCAGCAAAACGCTCAGCAATACGCTTTTCTGCAGGAACGTGGCGGTAAAGTCTTTCAAATCCTTAATCGGATGATTGTCCGACCGCGCCCAATTCATCGTGAAATCGAAGCTGTTTTTGTCGCGCTTGGTGGTGTTGGCGAAATAACGCGTGTCCGTGCCGTTGGAAATCACGAAGATTTGCAGGAATTTGAACAGCGAATTTTCGCTGTTGAAGCTCTCTTTGCTGTAACGGTGCACCTGATTGAATGCCTCGCGCACCACCACGCCGCGCTTTTTCAATTCAATCTGCACCAGCGGCAGGCCGTTTACCAACACGGTAACGTCATAACGGTTTGCATGCGTGCCCGTCTGCTCAAACTGGTTGATAAGCTGCACATGGTTGCGGGCAAGGTTTTTCTTGTCCAGCAGATAAATGTTTTTCAGACGGCCGTCATCAAAAGCGAAATCGTAAATATGGTCGTCGTGGATTTTGCGGGTTTTATCGGTAATGTTTTCAGCCGGCCTGTCCAGATATTCCGTCAAAAACCGCGCCCATTCGCCGTCTGAAAACGCCACATCGTTCAGCCGCTGCAACTGCGCGCGCAGGTTTTCCAGAAGCCTGCTTTGGCTGTTCAAATCCTTGCGGTATTCGTACCCCTGATTCTGCAAATCGGCGATTAACTCCGCTTCCAACCGGTTTTCCGATTGGTAGCTGCCCGACTGTTCGATTTTTTCATATTGGTCGAGCACGATGAAATTCGGCGTTTCGGCGATGGGTTTGGTTTCGAGGTTCATGGGTCGTCCTTTGCGGTGTCGGGTTTTATAGTGAATTAACAAAAACCGGTACTGCGTTGGCTCGCCTTAGCTCAAAGAGAACGATTCCCTAAGGCGCCCAAGCACCAAGTGAATCGGTTCCGTACTATTTGTACTGTCTGCGGCTCGCCGCCTTGTCCTGATTTTTGTTAATTCACTATAAACGGTTTGATGTTCGGATTGGGCTGCCTGAAAAAGTGCAGGCTGCTTTTTCAAGCAGCCTTGGGGAAGGCAAGCAGCTGTTCGCGGTAATATTCGTATTGTTTGCGGCGCAGGGCGATTTCGTGCGGCAGGCCTTCGCTGACGGAGTGGGTCAGGGTATCGAATTTGCCTAGGATGGCGACGATTTTTTCCTGTTCGGGGAGCGGGGGGATGGGGATTTTATATTGCATAATCGCTGCTTTGCTGCCACGCGGCATTTTTGCACCTTTGGCGTGCTTCATATTAAAAGCAAAAAATTTATCATCGGCCAATACCTGATACAGATATTTTGGATTAACCTTTTCATCTGTTACCCGGATAACCAAAACATCACCGTTTGTTCCGCCCGTGCAGTCTGCCTGCCAGATTTTTTTCAAATACGGACGGATATTTCCAATCAAAATGTCATTGACAATATATTCTGTCATTTTTCCTTCGCTTGGAACATAACCGGATAACTTTTTACCTTCTCTGTTTTGTAAGAGATTATCCACGCCAACGTAATTATGTTCGTTCAGTTTATCCGAACAAATACGGTTTTTTGAATATTCGGCAACCTCCCCCAACGTCTTCCAAACCACATTTTTCAGACGGCATTGATAGCCGTCAGCTATCCCCCCCGATTTGATTGTCAAAATCTAAAAGTAAGTCGCGGTAATACCGGTATTGGCGTTTGCGCAGGGCTAATTCCGCTTCCAGCGTAGCTTCCAGCGTAGCTTCCAGCTCGGTGAATTTGTCAAGTATTTTTACAATTTTTTGTTGGGTTTCCAATGATGGGATGGGGATTTTATAGTTATCTGTATCTGGTGTTGCTATTTGTGGCATTTGCATTTTTGATCCGATATTACGAAAATAGTTTTCTTGTGTTTTTAAGAAATAATAAACATATTTTATATAAATATGTTTATTAACTGAATGATAAGACCACATTTCATTTTTATGCGAAAATGGTTTATCGTAATATTCGAATTCAATAATACCTCTTGATTTAACGATAATAGAAGGCTCTCTATGGATATCCTTATCAGGAACATCATCAAAGTCAACTAAATGCAAAAGTTTTTCCTCCTGCAAAAATCTTTAACGGCGCATTATCTTTATGCATTTCTTTCATTTGTCCAGCAGTTATCTTAGTTCCTTTTGTACGAACTAAAACCTCCCCCAATGGCTTCCACTCCACCGGTGCCGTCTGAATCATCTCAATCAATTTTTTCGCTTTGCTTTGCATATCCATGGTTGTTTTCCGTTTCCTTCCCGCTGCGGCGGGATATGGGGCGGTTGCGGGGCGGGTTTCAGCCCGCTATGTCCGTTTGCCGTTATTTCTGCGGGCTGAAGCCCGTCCTGCTTTCAGGCTGCCTGAAATCGTGTGCAGGCTGCTTTTTCAGGTAGCCTGAATGCGGTTATTTTTTGCCGTTTTGATGCTGTTCGGTTGCGGCAAGCCTTTTCTGTTCTTCGTTCTCAAGCTGTTTGATGCTTTTCTCGGGTACGGGCTGGTTTTCAGGCATGATGCCGCCCAGTTCTTCAATGGTTTGGCGCACTTTTTGTCCGACTTCGAAATGCACCCGGTTTGCCTGTGTTTTGCCTTGGATGTTTTTGCGGCGTAGTTTTTCTTCGGTTTGCGTGGCACGAAACAGATTGGCAGCCGGTTCGCTGGCGTTCATGTGGTCTAGGATTCTCTGGCTTTTCTTCAAGCCTTTGCGGCTGTGTATGCCCTGCTTGTCCAGTCCTCCGTATAGCCCCCGATAGCCGTGGTTTTGGAAGACGGCGTACTCAACGGGTTTTTCTACGCCTGCATCCTTGGCTGCGGCGGCAAGGTCGGTATTGTGTTCGCGCAGCTGCCTGCGAAGCAGCAGGCGTTGTTTGTCTTCGCCCAAACTCCTGAATGCTGCCTCGTCTTGCAGCTCTTGGCGGCGGGCTTGCACGGCAAAGTAGGTTTGCCCTGCGGCAATGACGCTTTTGGACGGATCGCCGTTTTGCACAATCAGGTAGCAGGCATAGCGGGAAAGGCGGTAATCCGCCACTTCGCGCTGCCCGCCTTTCCCAAGGGCTATCATTTTGTTGGTTTCAACAAAATGATGATTTTTGTCATTTCCTGATGTTTCGCAAGCGGTTATGGCTTTATCAATGGCCCGTTGGAAATTGCGCCATTCGGAATATTCCAAGATTTGCTGCAAGGTGCGCGCCGACCAATATTCATTGCCTGTTTCGTCGATGTGTTTGGCGTTTTCAAAAGCGTTATTTTCTGTTGTCATGTATTTTCCCCGAAAATTTCTTGATTTGAACTTGTAAGGATTGCTTACAGGTTGCCGCCCGTATTTTCAGACGGCCTCTTTCCCATTCAGTTGTTGCAAAATATGCAACAACTGCCTAGGTTTCAATCTCTGCAATCACTTCGTCAATTTCACGCCGCAGCCGTTCGATTTTGGCGACGGTTTCGCTGATTTCGGCGTTGAGCTGTCTGATGTCGATGACCTCGCGGGTGTCTTCGGCTTCGACATAGCTGCTGACGGCGAGGTTGTAGCCGTTGTCTTTGACGGTTTGCTGGGCGGCGTTTTGGGCGATATGCGGCACATCGGCTTTGTCGGCGAAGAGTTTGACGATTTCGGCAATGTGTTCTTCGGTTAAGACGTTGTTGTTGGTTTCTTTTTTAAAGAAGCCGCTTGCGTCGATGAATTGGATGTCGGTATTGTCTTTGTGTTTGGACAAAACCAGGATATTGACGGCGATGCAGGTGCCGTAAAAGAGATTGGGCGCAAGGGCAATCACGGTTTCCACATAGTTGCCCTCCACCAGATATTGGCGGATTTTCTGCTCTGCGCCGCCGCGATAGAAAATGCCGGGGAATGAGACGATAGCGGCGCGGCCTCTGCCGGAAAGGTAGTTCAGTGCGTGCAGGATGAAGGCAAAATCGGCTTTGGATTTCGGTGCGAGTACGCCTGCGGGGGCAAAGCGGTCGTCGTTGATCAAGGTGGGGTCGTCGCTGCCTATCCAGTCGATGGAATAGGGCGGATTGGAGACGACGGCATCAAAGGGTTTGCTGTCTTTGAGTTTGGGGTTGGTCAGCGTGTCGCCCAATTCGATGTGGAATTTGTTGTAATTGACGTTGTGCAGAAACATATTCATGCGGGCGAGGTTGTAGGTGGTGTGGTTGATTTCCTGCCCGAAGAAGCCTTCTTCGATGATGTGTTCGTCAAACTGTTTTTTCGCCTGCAAGAGCAGGCTGCCCGAGCCGCAGGCGGGGTCGTAGATTTTGTTGACTTTCTCCTGCCCGTGCACCGCCAGCCGCGCAATCAGCTTGGAGACGCTTTGCGGGGTGAAAAATTCGCCGCCGGATTTGCCTGCGTTGGCGGCGTAGTTGGAAATCAGGTATTCGTAGGCATCACCGAAAAGGTCGATGCGGTGGTCTTCAAAATTGCCGAAATCGAGTTCCGCCACGCCTTTAAGGACGGCGGCAAGGCGTTTGTTTTTGTCGGCAACGGTGCTGCCGAGCCGGCTGCTGGTGGTGTCGAAGTCGTCAAACAAGCCTTTGATGCCTTGTTCGGACGGGTAGCCGGAGGCGGAGCTTTCAATCGCGGTAAAGATTTCTTTCAGCTTGGTGTTGAGCTCTTCGTTTTGATGGGCTTCGGCGGCAATATTGCAAAAAAGCTGGCCGGGGTAGATGAAATAGCCTTTGACTTTGACGGCATCGTCTTTGATTTCGGGCGTGATGATGCTGTCCGGCATAGCGGCGTAATCAATGCTGCTGTCGCCGGCCTGCATATAGTCGGTGAAGTTTTCGCTGATAAAGCGGTAGAAAAGTGTGCCGAGAACGTATTGTTTAAAGTCCCAGCCATCCACCGCGCCGCGTACTTCGTCGGCGATTTTCCAAATTTGGCGGTGCAGTTGGGCGCGTTGTTGCATTTCGGTCATCATCGAAATCCATATATAAAGTTAAACAAATCAAAATCGCCTGATATTTTCAGACGATTTTTTTACGGGCATTCAAATTAAGCCAAATTTTCCAGCATCCATTTGACGTAGCGGTTGACACCTGCTTTGACATCGAAAAATTCTTCCTTATATCCGGCTTCGCGCAATTTGGTGATGTCGGCTTGGGTGAAGCCCTGGTATTTGCCTTTGAGCGCGTCGGGAAAGGGGATATAGCGGATAAGTTCTTCTTCTACCAACTCTTTCAAGCTCAATTCAGATTTGCCTTCGGCGGCGCGGCAGGCGTTGACGGCGGCGGCGGCGAGTTCGTTGAACTGTTGGCTGCGGCCGGTGCCGAGGTTGTAGATGCCGGAAAGTTCGGGATGGTCGAAGAAGTAGAGGTTGATTTTGGCGACGTCTTCGACGCTGACGAAGTCGCGGGTTTGTTCGCCGTTGCCGTAGCCGTCGTTGCTGCCGAACAGGTTGACGTAACCGTGTTCGCGGTATTGGTGGAAATGGTGGAAGGCGACGGATGCCATGCGGCCTTTGTGTTGTTCGTGTTGTCCGTAAACGTTGAAGTAGCGGAAGCCGACGACTTGGGCGGTGAGACCTTCTTTCATGCGGCGGCGCAATACTTGGTCAAACAGGAATTTGGAGTAGCCGTACACATTAAGCGGTTTTTCGAGTTCGCGCTCTTCGCGGAAGATTTCGCCTTTGCCGTAAACCGCCGCACTGGAGGCATAAAGGAAGGGGATGCGTTCGTCCTGACACCAGTCCAACAAATCCAGCGTGTACTGGTAGTTGTTTTCCATCATATACAAACCGTCGTGGTTCATCGTATCGGAACACGCGCCTTGATGGAAAACGGCTTCGATGTTTTGATAAGGTAAAATGTGTTCCCTCACTTGGCGGATAAATTCGTGTTTGTCGAGGTAGTGGGCGATTTCGCACTCGGCAAGGTTTTTGAATTTTTCGCCTTTTGTCAGATTATCGACGGCGACGATGTCGGTAATGCCGCGTTGGTTGAGGGCTTTGACGATGTTGCTGCCGATAAAGCCGGCCGCGCCTGTTACGATGATGGTCATATTCGGTTTCCTTTGTTTTGAGGGTTTCAGACGGCATTGGATGGTCATGCCGTCTGAAAAGATTTATTGCCCGTCCAGTGCTTCAACCAACTCTGCAAACGAGCAAACCGCCGTACCGAGTTTCGCCACGACAACCCCGGCCGCAGTATTGGCAAGGTACATGGCTTCGGGCATGGTGCAGCCTGCCGCCAGCCCCAAGCCCATTCCGGCAATGACGGTGTCGCCTGCGCCGGACACGTCGTAAACTTCTTGGGCGCGGGTGGGCTGGTAAATGGGTTCGCCTTCGCTGAACAGGGTCATGCCCTCTTCGCTCCGGGTCAGCAAAACGGCGGTCAAGTCGAGGTGGCGGCGCAGGTTTTGCGCTTTTTCGGTCAGATCGCCTTCGTTTTTCCAACTGCCAACCACTTCTTTCAATTCGGCGCAGTTGGGCGTAATCAGAGTTGCGCCGACATATTTTTCGTAATCGTCGCCTTTGGGGTCGATTAAGACGGTTTTGCCGACATGTTTCGCCCAATCGATCATATCGGAGATATGCGACAGACCGCCTTTGCCGTAGTCCGAAAAAATGATTGCGTCGTATTCGGGCAAGATTTCGCGGTATTTCCGCTTGATTTGTTCCAACACTTCGCGGTTGGGATGTTCTTCAAAATCAAGGCGGATAAGCTGCTGGTTGCGGGCGACGACGCGCAGTTTGACGGTGGTGGCGATTTGTTTGTCGCGCATCAGATAGGAGGCGACGCCGTCCTGCACCATCAGCGCGTCGAGCGCGGCGGCGGCTTCGTCGTCGCCGGTTACGGACAACAGCCCTGCCCTGCCGCCCAACGAAGCGATGTTGCGCGCAACGTTCGCCGCGCCGCCCGCCCGTTGGTCGATTCGTCCGATTTTTGCCACCGGCACGGGTGCTTCGGGCGAAATTCGGGACACGTCGCCAAACCAATAGCGGTCGAGCATCACGTCGCCGACAACAAGAACTTTGGCTTGTGCGAAACGGGATTTGAGGGTTTCTTGTTGGAACTTGGCGGGCATATTGCCTCCGTTGTGTTTTGTTCAGACAACCTTAACCTGTAAGACCGCCTGAAAATCAGTTTGCTTCAAGGTTTGCCACGCGGTTCACTTCGCGCAATACGGCGACCGGATCGGCGGCTCGGGTAACGGGGCGGCCCATCACCAGATAAGTCGAACCCGCCGCCAAGGCTTCGGCGGGTGTCATAATGCGGCGTTGGTCGTCGTTGTTGCCGGCAACGTCCAAGCGGATACCCGGTGTAACCAAGACAAAATCCCGTCCCAATTCGCGGCGCAGCGGCGCGGCTTCTTGGGCGGAACAGACCACGCCGTCCAAGCCCGAACTTTGTGCCAGTTTTGCCAAACGGATGACTTGTTCTTCAGGGGCGGTGTTCAAACCGATTTCCGCCAAATCGCTTTGCTCCATGCTGGTCAACACGGTTACGCCGATTAAGAGCGGTTTCGTGCCGTATCCGGCAACGGCTTCGGCGGCGGCTTCCATCATACGTCTGCCGCCCGACGCGTGCATATCGACCATCCACACGCCCATATCGGCGGCGACTTTACACGCCTGCGCGACGGTGTGGGGAATATCGTGGTATTTCAAATCAAGAAAGAGTTTGAAACCCTGATGAATCAGGCTTTCCGCCAAACTGCGTCCCGTCGCGGTAAACAGCTCTTTGCCGATTTTGATTTGGCACAACGCCGGATCAAGGTTGCGGACGAATCCGAGCGTGTCTTTTTCGTTGGCAAAATCAAGGGCAACGATGACGGGGGTACGTTGTTGCGGAGTTTGGAAGTCGGTGATTAAAGGATTCATGGTGTTTTCGTTTCGGTTTTCAGACGACTTTTATCGTCTTTTTCGCAGTACAACGTAAATTCAAACCGTAGGCCGGGCATTGATGTCCGACCTACGCGGACTCAAGCCCCCGACAAACTGTTTCGGATAAATTTGAACCGGTACATCAGCCGTCATTCCCGCGCAGGCGGGAATCCATTGATAAAACTCAGTTCATCAGATTTAAACAGCGATTGCCCAAATTCAGAAATGGATTCCCGCCTGCGCGGGAATGACGCCGAATGATTATTTTTCGGTTGCAACACGCTGTTTATCAAAAACAGGTCGTCTGAAACCTGATTTTCTGTTTTCAGAGTGCGAAGCCTGCCCGTGGGTACGACCTTTTCGATTTATTTGCCCAATGCGCCCAATACTTCGGCTTTCACAGCTTCTACTGCTTGGGTACCGTCGACTTTGATGTATTTCGGCGCGTGTTCGCCTTCCAGCTTGCTGTAAAAATCAACCAAAACTTCGGTTTGCTCGTGGTAAACGGCAAGACGTTTTTTCACGGTTTCTTCTTTGTCGTCGTCGCGCTGAATCAAATCTTCGCCGGTTACGTCGTCTTTGCCTTCGGTTTTAGGCGGATTGTAGGTAACGTGGTAAGTACGGCCGGAAGCCAAATGCACGCGGCGGCCGCTCATGCGGTCGACAATCACGCTGTCGGATACGTCGATTTCAACGACCGCGTCCAAACCCACGCCTGCTTCCACCATCGCTTCGGCTTGCGCCAATGTACGCGGGAAACCGTCGAACAGGAAACCGTTTTTGCAGTCGTCTTGCGCGATGCGTTCTTTGACCATGCCGATAATGATGTCGTCGCGCACCAAACCGCCTTCATCGATGATTTTTTTCGCTTCCAAACCCAAGGGCGTGCCTGCCTTAATCGCGGCACGGAGCATGTCGCCGGTAGAGATTTGCGGAATGCCGAACGCGGCGGTGATGAATTGCGCCTGAGTGCCTTTGCCCGCGCCCGGTGCGCCTAAAAGTAATGCTTTCATGAAGTGATCCTTTTAAATGTGTTTATTGGAATCAAACAGATGGTTTACGATTCTACACGGCTTGGCGCAATAGTTCAAAAACCAACTGCACAAACTGCCATTTGCAAGCAAATGTTTTGCATACCTTTGCCGAGCCTGATATTCACAAGGCGGCAACTTTTTGGGACAATCCCCAAAGTTTCAAAACATCACACCCTACCAAAAAGGAACATCCGTGAAACGCATTTTTCTGTTTTTGGCTACCAATATCGCTGTTTTGGTCGTAATCAACATTGTTTTGGCGGTTCTGGGCATCAACAGCCGGGGCGGCGCGGGCAGCCTGTTGGCGTATTCCGCCGTCGTCGGCTTCACTGGTTCGATTATTTCGCTGCTGATGTCCAAATTTATCGCCAAACAATCGGTCGGTGCGGAAGTCATCGACACGCCGCGCACCGAAGAAGAAGCCTGGCTTCTGAACACTGTCGAAGCCCAAGCGCGGCAATGGAACCTGAAAACGCCAGAAGTCGCCATCTACCACTCCCCCGAACCCAATGCCTTTGCCACGGGCGCATCGAGAAACAGCTCCCTGATCGCCGTCAGCACCGGTTTGCTCGACCATATGACGCGCGACGAAGTGGAAGCCGTGTTGGCGCACGAAATGGCGCACGTCGGCAACGGCGACATGGTTACGCTGACGCTGATTCAAGGCGTGGTCAATACCTTTGTCGTGTTCCTGTCGCGCATTATTGCCAACCTGATTGCCCGAAACAACGACGGCAGCCAGTCCCAGGGAACTTATTTCCTAGTCAGCATGGTATTCCAAATCCTGTTCGGCTTCCTTGCCAGCCTGATTGTCATGTGGTTCAGCCGCCAACGCGAATACCGCGCCGACGCGGGCGCGGCAAAACTGGTCGGCGCACCGAAAATGATTTCCGCCCTGCAAAGGCTTAAAGGCAACCCGGTCGATTTGCCCGAAGAAATGAACGCAATGGGCATCGCCGGAGATACGCGCGACTCCCTGCTCAGCACCCACCCTTCGCTGGACAACCGAATCGCCCGCCTCAAATCGCTTTAAACCGATTTGAAACGACAAAAAACCGTACGCACAAGCAGTACGGTTTTTTCGTATATGCCGACTGAAAACATCAGGTTTCCATACCGGCACCAACCGTATCCATTTCCGCACCGGATACGCCGCATTGATATATCCCCGACAAACCGTGTCCGGACAGAAAATATCAGATAAAACAGCGGTAAAAATGCCGTCTGAAACCAATTAGGGCTTCAGACGGCATTTTTACTGCAAAACCTTATGCGAACGGATGATGCAGCACAATCGTTTCTTCGCGGTCGGGGCCGGTGGAGACGATGGCGACCGGCGCGCCGCAGACTTCTTCAATCCGTTTCAAATATGCTTTGGCATTGGCAGGCAATGCGTCGTAGCTTTTCACGCCGACAGTCGATTCGCGCCAGCCGGGCATGGTTTCGTAAATCGGTTTGCAGGTTTCCACCGCATCCGAACCGCAAGGCAGGATGTCGGTTTTGCCGCCGCCTGGCAATTCGTAGCCGACGCAGATATTGATGGTTTCAACGCCGTCCATTACATCGAGTTTGGTAATGCACATACCGGAAATGCCGTTGATTTGGATGGAGCGTTTCAGGGCGGCGGCATCAAACCAGCCGCAGCGGCGCGCGCGGCCGGTTACCGAACCGAATTCGTGTCCGCGCTCCGCCAAACCTGCGCCTACTTCGTCGAACAATTCGGTCGGGAACGGACCCGAACCGACGCGCGTGGTATAGGCTTTGACGATGCCCAAAACATAATCCAGCATTTGAGGACCTACGCCCGCGCCTGCCGAAGCCGCGCCGGCGAGACAGTTGGACGAGGTAACGAAGGGGTAAGTGCCGTAGTCGATGTCCAACAACGCACCTTGCGCGCCTTCAAACAGCAGTTTTTCGCCGTTTTTGTTTTTTTCGTTCAACACGCGGGACACGTCGGCAATCATCGGCGCAATGCGCGGCGCGACTTTTTCGATAACCGCCATCACGTCTTCCGCTTTAACCGGTCCGGCGTTGTGCAGGTATTGGAGTTGGACGTTGTAATAGGCAAGGACGGCATCCAGTTTTTCACGCAGTTTTTCAGGATGCAGCAAATCGGCGGCGCGAATGGCGCGGCGTGCCACTTTGTCTTCGTAGGCAGGGCCGATGCCGCGGCCGGTCGTGCCGATTTTGCCTTTGCCGCGCGATGCTTCGCGGGCTTGGTCGAGCGCGATGTGGTAAGGCAGGATCAGCGGGCAGGTCGGCGCGATTTTCAGACGGCCTTCGACGTTTTTCACGCCTGCCGCGTTCAACTCGTCAATTTCGCCCAACAGGGCTTCGGGGGAAACGACAACGCCCGAACCGATGAAGCAATCCAATCCTTCGTGCAGGATACCGCTCGGAATCAGGCGCAAAATGGTTTTTTTGCCGCCGACGACCAAGGTATGGCCCGCATTGTGGCCGCCTTGGAAGCGCACGACGCCGCCGGCTTCTTCCGCCAGCCAGTCAACGATTTTACCTTTACCCTCGTCGCCCCACTGTGCGCCGATTACTACAACATTTTTAGCCATAGCCATATAACCTATCGATATTAAAAATTATTGCGGAAAATCCCCAAACCGGTGCGGCTTTGCGCCCCGCCCCGGTTTGCCTTTCATCCGCTATGAACGGGTATTTAGCGTTTCACGATCTGCCAAACGCCGTCCGTCTTTTTCAGACGGCCTGCAAGCTCTTCCGAAACATTGTGTCCGATACCGTAGTCAATCACGACACACTGCCCTTGTTCACGCAAGGCTTCGACCGCTTCGCGCGCCGCTTCTGCATCTTCCGCATCGACCAACACGGCGGGCTGCCGTTCGACGGCGGGCAAACGCCCGATAAAGCTGCGTAAGTCGAAACTGAATCCCGTTGCCGGGCGCGCCCTGCCGAAATATCCGCCCAATCCGTCATAACGCCCGCCGCGCGCGACCGCGTCGTGGAAATCGGCGGCATAGGCGGCATACAGCAAGCCCGTGTGGTAATTGTCGACGCGCAGCTCGGACAAGTCGATATGGATTTCATTATCGGGGAATGCGTCGCACACCGCCTGCAATTCGTCCAACGCGCCGCCGACCGCCGACAAATCCGGCAACCGTCCGCGCGCGTCGGACAACACTTCACGCCCGCCGTACAGGCGCGGCAGCAACGAGAATGCTTTTGCCCACATACCGTCCAGCTTCCAAGCCTTGACCTGCGCTTCGACCGACCCGGTATCTTTATCCTGCATCAAGGCAAGCAGCGTTGCGGACTGCCCCGCATCCAAATGCGCCGCATCGGACAAGGCGCGGAATATGCCGATATGCCCCAGCGAAAGCAGCACTTTGCCCATATCGGCAATTTTCATGCTTTTCAGCATAAGGTCTATCAGCTCGATGTCGCCACGGATGTCGGCAAAACCGTACATTTCCGCCCCTGCCTGCAAGGGTTCGCGCATATTCGGCAGACCGTCGGGCTGCGCGTGCAACACCGGACCGGCATAACACAACCGGTTAATCCCTTGGTTGGCGGACAAAAGATGGGCATCGATACGCGCCACCTGCGGCGTGATGTCGGCGCGTATGCCCAACTGCCTGCCGCTGAGCCTGTCCGTTACCAAAATGGTTTTCAGTGAAAGCCCCGCATCGATATGCGTCAGCAGGGAATGTGCGTACTCCATCAGCGGAGGCTGTACCAGTTCATAACCGTGTACGCGGAACAGTGCCAACAACTGCTCGCGCGCGCTTTCAAGCTGCCGCGCGTTCGTGGGCAGTACGTCGGCGATATGTTCCGGAAGCTGCCATGTCTGCATGAGAATCTGCCTTCTGTTTTATCCTGTAAACACAAAAGACTGCCCGATCCGCAATCAGACGGCATCTTTGCCGCAACGCATCACGCCGCTGTCAAAACGGCGATGCTTCCTTCCGATTCAGAATCCGAACAGCCCCTGTCCGACGGCTCAATGCCGTCAAGTCGTTAAAACCAAACTTTACCATAAAATACACACAATCTGAATATACTTTTATACCCCGTATCCGCCGTCTGACGGCACGGTATTTTTTACTATATAATGTGCACCATTATTTCTCATCACTTCCCGCTGCCGTTTTTTTGTTTCAGACGGCATTTTTATTGACTGAACACTTATGCTGCTCGACCTCGACCGCTTTTCCTTTTCCGTCTTCCTGAAAGAAATCCGCCTGCTGACCGCCCTTGCCCTGCCCATGCTGTTGGCGCAGGTCGCGCAGGTGGGCATCGGTTTCGTCGATACCGTGATGGCGGGCGGTGCGGGCAAGGAAGATTTGGCGGCGGTGGCTTTGGGCAGCAGCGCGTTTGCCACGGTTTATATTACCTTTATGGGCATTATGGCGGCGCTGAACCCGATGATTGCCCAGCTTTACGGCGCGGGTAAAACCGGTGAAGCAGGCGAAACGGGGCGGCAGGGGATTTGGTTCGGGCTGATTTTGGGGATTTTCGGCATGATTTTGATGTGGGCGGCGATTACGCCGTTCCGCAACTGGCTGACTTTGAGCGATTATGTGGAAGGCACAATGGCGCAGTATATGCTGTTCACCAGCTTGGCGATGCCGGCGGCAATGGTACACCGCGCACTGCACGCCTACGCTTCCAGCCTGAACCGCCCGCGCCTGATTATGTTGGTCAGCTTTGCGGCGTTTGTGTTGAACGTGCCGCTGAACTATATTTTCGTTTACGGCAAATTCGGTATGCCCGCTTTGGGTGGCGCAGGTTGCGGCGTGGCGACAATGGCGGTGTTTTGGTTCAGCGCGCTGGCATTGTGGATTTATATCGCCAAGGAAAAATTCTTCCGCCCGTTCGGACTGACAGCGAAATTCGGCAAACCGGATTGGGCGGTGTTCAAACAGATTTGGAAAATCGGCGCGCCCATCGGGCTGTCTTATTTTTTGGAAGCCAGCGCGTTTTCGTTTATCGTGTTTTTGATTGCGCCTTTCGGCGAGGATTATGTGGCGGCGCAGCAGGTCGGCATCAGTTTGTCGGGGATTCTCTATATGATTCCGCAAAGCGTCGGCTCGGCAGGGACGGTGCGCATCGGCTTTTCGCTTGGGCGGCGCGAATTTTCGCGGGCGCGTTATATTTCAGGAGTGTCGCTGGTGTCGGGCTGGGTGCTCGCCGTGATTACCGTGCTTTCCTTGGTATTATTCCGTTCGCCGCTGGCAAGCATGTACAACGATGATCCGGCAGTTTTAAGCATCGCCTCCACCGTCCTGCTGTTCGCCGGCCTGTTCCAACCGGCAGACTTCACCCAATGTATCGCGTCCTATGCCCTGCGCGGCTACAAAGTCACCAAGGTGCCGATGTTCATCCACGCCGCCGCCTTCTGGGGCTGCGGCCTGCTGCCGGGCTATCTGCTCGCCTACCGTTTCGATATGGGCATTTACGGCTTCTGGACGGCATTGATTGCCTCGCTCACCATCGCAGCCGTCGCCTTGGTGTGGTGCTTGGAAAAATACAGTATGGAGTTGGTCAAATCACACAAGGCCGTCTGAAAACGCAGCACACTTCAATTCAAATACAGTTAAAGCTCAAACCATGCAACCCATCCGATACCGAACCGACCTCACCCCCTACAACACTTTCGGCCTGCACGCCCAAGCCCGAGCCTTTATCGCGCTTAAACACGCCGACGAATTGCGCGACATCGTCCGACTGCCCGAGTTCGACCGCGATACTGTTTTATGGCTGGGCGGCGGCAGCAACATCCTTTTGATGCAGGATTACGACGGCTTGGTCGTCCATATGGAAAACAAGGGCATACGCGAGATTGCGCGCTCAGACGGCATGGTTCTGATTGAAGCGCAGGCGGGCGAAATTTGGCACGATTTCGTGTTGCACACCGTCGCGCTGGGTTTGAGCGGTTTGGAAAACCTGAGCCTGATTCCGGGTACGGTCGGCGCGTCGCCCGTGCAGAACATCGGCGCATACGGCGTGGAGGCGAAAGATGTGATTCACAGCGTGCGCTGCTTCGATTTGGATACGGAAACCTTTGTAACCCTTTCCAATGCCGACTGCCGCTTCGCCTACCGCGAAAGCCTGTTCAAGCAGGAAGGCAAAGGGCGTTATGTGATTGTTTCGGTCGTATTTGCATTAAAAACGCATTTTGTGCCGAACTTGGGCTACGGCGATTTGGCGGCGAAGGTTGCCGAATTGAGTGCAGGTAGGGAGGCGACGGCGAAAGACGTTTCCGATGCGGTATCCGCCATCCGCAACAGCAAATTACCCGACCCGAAAGTTTTGGGCAATGTCGGCAGTTTCTTTAAAAACCCCGTCGTCAGCGCGGAAAAAGCCGCCACCCTGTTGCAGCGGCATCCCGATATGCCGCGCTATCCGCAGCCCGACGGTTCGGTCAAACTCGCCGCCGGCTGGCTGATCGACCAATGCCGTCTGAAGGGCTTCCAAATCGGCGGTGCGGCGGTACATGACCGGCAGGCTCTGGTTTTGGCGAACAAAAACAATGCCTCTTCAGACGACATCTGGAAACTGGCGCAACACGTCTGCAATACAGTATTTACTCGATTTCAGGTAGAATTACACGCCGAACCCAATTGGCTGCCCGCTTCGTTCAGCCTGTAAATCCAAGGAGTATGCCCGTGACCCGCATTGCAAAAACCAATACTTACACCCGCATCATCGACGCCAGCCTTGCGCTTTTCAACGAGGAAGGCGAGCGCAACATCAGCACCAACCATATTGCCGCCCACTTGGGCATCAGTCCGGGCAATCTCTATTACCACTTCCGCAACAAAGACGAAATCATCGTCCAACTGTTCAAACGTTACAGCGAAGCCCTGCTGGAATACCTCAACGAAGCCGTGTTGCCCTCTGATGTGGAAGACTCTATCAACTATATGGCAGGCATTTACGATGTCATGTGGGAATACCGCTTCCTCTTTAGCGACGTAAACACCCTACTTGCGCGCAGTGCCGAATTGTTGGGCGAACACAATACCTTTACCCAAGCCAAAGTCTCGCCGCTTCTAGTCAAACTGCTGACCCAGCTCAACGGGCTGAACGTCATCAACGCCGACCAAACCGCTATGAACGACCTCGCCGTCAATATGTGGATGGTTACGAAATACTGGTTCGACTTCGACAGTTCCCTGCGCGGCCGTACCAAGCTGACCGAAGACTCCAAAGCACGCGGCGTCCGTCGTACCTTAAGCCTCCTTCGCCCCTATCTTTTGCCCGAACACCGCGCGGAATACGACCGCAAAATCAGCAACGGCAACCCGTAAACCCATAACGTCCGAATCAGCCTTCAGACGGCACTTACCCGACGGTATCAGCGAATGCGCGCAGTCCCCCCGCCCCATATCTCCATCACAGGCCTAGGTTACCTCGGCCTGCCGCTGGCACAAAAGTTTTACCGACACGGCAGCCGCGTCGCCGCCATAAAACGCAGCCTGACTTCGGACGACATCAACCTGCCCATACACCTCGACACCTTCGACCTCAACCGTACCGATACCTTTCAGACGGCATTGTGGCGGCATCACGCCGACAAACCCGTCTGGTTCTTCCTGCTGCCGCCCTCCTTTTTGGCGCATTACGCCGACACCGTCAAACAATGGGCAGAGCTTGCCCGGGCGTGCAACGTGCAACACCTGATTTTCACAAGCAGCACAAGCGTTTACGGCGATAAAGCGCGAGAATGCAACGAAACCGCCGCACCCGATCCGCAAACCGAGTCCGCCCGACAAATCCTTGCCGCCGAACAACACCTGCTCGACAACGGCGTTCCGAACATCGACATCCTGCGGCTGGGCGGGCTTTATTGCGCCGAACGCCATCCCGTCAGCCGCCTCGTGCAAAAGCAAAACATCCAAGGCGGCAACCGGCCTGTCAATATCGTCCACCGCGACATCGCCGTCGAAAACCTGTTTCAGACGGCATCCAACCCCGGCGGCAGGCGGCTGAAAAACATTATCGAACCGCGCCACCCGACACGCCGCGAATTTTATACGGAAGAAGCCGCCAAACTCGGCCTGCCCGCGCCGGATTTCTCACCCGACGACAGCGTGGGCAAAATCATCCGTACCGTTTGCGATAACGGCTTAAGCCTGTAAAATAAGCGGCAACAGCAACAACAGGCATTCTCCGCCCCAATCAGAAAATATGTCCGCCCTCCTCCCCATCATCAACCGCCTGATTCTGCAAAGCCCGGACAGCCGCTCGGAACTTACCTCCTTTGCAGGCAAAACACTGACCCTGAACATTGCCGGGCTGAAACTGGCGGGACGCATCACAGAAGACGGTTTGCTCTCGGCGGGAAACGGCTTTGCAGACACCGAAATTACCTTCCGCAACAGCGCGATACGGAAAATCCTCCAAGGCGGCGAACCCGGGGCTGGCGACATCAGGCTCGAAGGCGACCTCATCCTCGGCATCGCGGTACTGTCCCTGCTCGGCAGCCTGCGTTCCCGCGCATCGGACGAATTGGCACGGATTTTCGGCACGCAGGCAGGCATCGGCAGCCGTGCCACCGACATCGGACACGGCATCAAACAAATCGGCAGGAACATCGCCGAACAAATCGGCGGATTTTCCCGCGAACCCGAGTCCGCAAACACCGGCAACGAAGCCCTTGCCGACTGCCTCGACGAAATAAGCAGACTGCGCGACGGCGTGGAACGCCTCAACGAACGCCTCGACAGGCTCGAACGCGACATTTGGATAGACTAACCTTCAGACGGCATCCGACATGAACAGCCCTTTTCACAACATCGGTATCGTAACCCGCCCCAACACGCCCGACATCCAAGATACCGCACACACGCTGATTACCTTTTTGAAGCAGCACGGCTTTACCGTCTATCTCGACGAAGTCGGCGTAAGGGAATGCTGCATCTATACCCAAGACACCGACGGCTGCCATATCGTCAACAAGACCGAACTGGGGCAATACTGCGACCTGGTCGCCGTCTTAGGCGGAGACGGCACCTTTCTCTCTGCCGCCCGCGAAATTACCCCCCGCGCCGTTCCGATTATCGGCATCAACCAAGGTCATTTGGGCTTTCTTACCCAAATTCCCCGCGAATATATGACGGACAAGCTATTGCCCGTTTTAGAAGGAAAATACCTTGCCGAAGAGCGCATCCTGATTGAAGCCGCACTGATCCGCGAAGGCAAAACCGCCGAACGCGCCCTCGCCCTCAACGATGCCGTCCTCTCCCGCGGCGGTGCCGGACAGATGATTGAATTTGAAGTCTTCGTCAATCAGGAATTCGTCTATACACAACGTTCGGACGGGCTGATTGTCTCCACCCCCACCGGATCGACCGCCTATTCGCTTGCCGCCGGCGGCCCAATCATGCAGGCAGGATTACACGCCTTCACGCTCGTCCCCATCTGCCCGCAATCTATGACTAACCGCCCCATCGCCATTCCAGACACGTCCGAAATCGAAATCCTCGTTACCCAAGGCGGCGACGCGCGCGTTCATTTCGACGGACAATCCTTCATCGACGTGCAAAACCTCGACCGCATCATCATCCGCCGCTACCACAATCCCTTACGCATCCTACACCCGACCGACTACCAATATTTCAAAACCCTGCGCCAAAAACTGCACTGGGGCGAGCAATTAGTCTAAGCCGGCCTTCACCCGAAAGTACCCATGAATTCCAAAATTTCCTCCGACCATACAGAAGATACCATACGCCTCTCCAAACGTATGGCACAACTGGGGCTTTGTTCGCGCCGCGAAGCCGACGGCCATATCGAACAGGGCTGGGTAACGGTCAACGGCAAAACCGCCGTACTCGGTCAGAAAGTTTCACCGGCAGACCGTATCGAACTGAACAAGAAAGCCCACGAACAGCAGGCGGCACGCATTACCATCCTGCTGAACAAACCCGTCGGCTATGTCAGCGCACAAGCGGAAAAAGGCTATAAATCCGCCGCCGAACTGATTACCCCTGAAAATTGCTGGGAAGGCGACACCAGCCGCATCAGTTTCGATCCGAAACACAAAATCGGTCTTGCCCCCGCCGGCAGGCTCGATATCGATTCAGTCGGATTGCTGGTGTTGACGCAAGACGGCCGTATCGCCAAGCAGCTTATCGGCGAAAACAGCGGCAGTGAAAAAGAATATTTGGTGCGCGTGCGCGGCAAATTGGACGAAAAAGGACTTGCCTTACTGAATCACGGATTGAGTTTGGACGGTGATAAACTGCGTCCCGCCAAAGTAGAATGGCAAAATGAAGACCAACTGCGCTTCGTGTTGAAACAGGGTAAAAAGCGGCAAATCCGCCGTATGTGCGAACTGGTCGGACTGCGCGTCGTCGGGCTGAAACGCATCCGCATGGGCAAGGTCAAACTCGGCAGGCTGCCGCCCGGCAAATGGCGTTATCTCGCTCCCGGCGAATCGTTTTAAATAAGCATTAAAAAATGCCGTCTGAAAATCCTTGCGTTTTCAGACGGCACTGCCTTATGCCCAAATAACGGTTTCTTCCAAGGGCCTGCGCGCTTTCGTGACGATTTCCTGAACCCGGTAGCCGAATGTCGCGGCAACGGACACGCCCCATTCTGCCGCATCGAACAAACCGAACTGCCCGGACAATACGCGTTCCATATCGGCATAGTTGAAACCTTCCACCGGGCAGGAATCGATACCCGCCATCGCCGCACCCGTCATCATGTTGGCTAACGCGATATAGGTCTGGCGGCAGCACCAGTCAAACAAGGCGCGCGAATCGTCCAAAATCTTGATGTCGTCAGCTTGAAACGCCTGATACCTCGCCAAAGATTTTTCTACGGCATCCGGTTCGGTAACGCCGCGCCGTTTGAGACTTTCCAACATAAACGGGCTGTCGAAGCGGGCATTTTTCTTCGCCAAAAACACCACCAAATGACTGGCGGTATCCAAAGCATCCGCCATACCCCAAGAAAACAGCTTGATTGCCTGTCGGATTTCGGGGTTTTGAACCACAACAAACCGCCAAGGCTCCGAACCGACCGAACTGGGCGACAAACGCCCGAGTTCTAAAATAAACTGAAAATCCTCGGCACTGATTTTACGTGCGCATCGTAATGCCGGCACGATTTGCGGTTTTTAAATGCGGATAGAACCTGCTCTTTGCTTAATACTGTCATCGTGCATCCTTTTATTACTTTGATTGCAAATTGATTTCAAACCGATACGGCACTGCCGCACCCTATAAGCCGTCCCCGCCATCAAGCTTCACCCGGATTTTACCCATCTCTCTACGGCTGGGAAAACAAAGCGGCGGCAGATTCGGGAATAACTCCCCAATGCCTTTCAGACGGCATTTGGACATCGCAAACGCGCCTACGGGTAGGCGATATAGGCATAAGCCGAATGGTTGTGGATAGACTCGAAATTCTCGCTCTCGACGACGAAACTCTTGATGCGTTTGTCGGCAATCAGCGAAGTAGCGACATCGCGCACCATATCTTCCACGAATTTCGGGTTTTCGTAGGCCTTTTCGGTAACGTATTTTTCATCTGGGCGTTTGAGCAGGCCGTAGAGTTGGCAGCTCGCCTGCGTTTCCACATAATCGATAACTTCCTCGATACCGACTTCGGCATCGGAAGTCAGGCTGACGGTAACGTGCGAACGCTGATTATGCGCGCCATATTGGGAAATTTCTTTGGAACACGGGCAAAGCGAGGTTACGGGAATCATGACCTTCATACTGTGGCCGTATGCCCCGTCTTTCATTTCACCCGTGAGGCTGACATCATAATCCAGTAAGGACCGGATACCGGATACCGGCGCGGTTTTCTTGCGGAAAAACGGAAAAGAAACGCTGATTTTGCCGGCGCGGGAATCCAAAAGCGCGACCATTTCGGCAGTCAGCCTATGCAATTGTGCGAAATCCAAGACTTCGGTATGTTGCTCCATCAATGCGACAAAGCGCGACATATGCGTCCCTTTCTGCTCGGCGGGCAGATAAACCGTCATCGTCAGGCGAGCAACCGTGGATTGTGTTCCTTCGGCGGTTTTCAGGGTAATCGGGAAGCGCAGGTCTTTAATGCCGACCTGATTGATCGGCAGGTTGCGCAAATCTCTGCTGGATTGCACGTCTGCAATGGCGTTCATGCGTTGTTTGTCCTTAATATTCAGATAATTATTGAGATGTGTGTATTGTATGGCAGGCAGATGCCGTCTGAAAAAACGCTGTCGGCCGCCTGCCTGCAAATGCGAGATTATATCACTTGCTTTTGGCGGCTGCATTGATTGTTTCTATTTTCGGGATAGTGATAAAATCCCGACTTATCCATATCTTACAAGGCAGAAACAGATGAAATTCCCGACCCGTGCCATCCATTCCGGCTACGATTGCGACGAACACAACCGCGCGCTGATGCCGCCGATTTATCAAAACAGTATGTTTGCGCTGCACGAAATCGGCGAAAATGTGCCTTACCGTTATTCGCGCCTGAGCAACCCGACCCGTCAGATTTTGGAAGACACCGTTGCCGATTTGGAACACGGTGCGGCAGGTTTTGCGTTTTCCAGCGGTATGGCGGGGATTGATGCCGTGTGGCGTACCTTCTGCGCCCGGGGCGATACCATCGTCGCGGTCGCCGATATTTACGGCGGCGCGTATGACTTATTGGTCGATGTTTATCAAAAATGGGGGGTGAACGTTGTTTTTGCCGATTTGGGCAATCCCGATAATTTGGACGAATTGCTCAAAGCGCACAATGTCAAACTGGTTTGGCTGGAAATGCCGTCCAATCCGCTTTTACGCTTGGTAGACATCAAAGCCCTTGCAGCGAAAGCCAAAGCAGCCGACGCGCTGGTCGGCATCGACAACACCTTTGCCACGCCGTATCTGCAACAGCCCTTGGATATGGGTTGCGATTTTGCATTCCATTCCGCTACCAAATATTTGTGCGGCCATTCCGACGTATTGATGGGCATCGTCGTTGCCAAAACCAAAGAGCTGGCTCAGCCTTTGCACGATATGATGGTGCATACCGGCGCGATTGCAGGCCCGACGGACTGCTGGCTGGTGTTGCGCGGCATCAAAACGCTTGCCCTGCGTATGGAGGCACACTGCAAAAACGCACTCGAAATTGCGCGCCGTTTGGAAGCCCATCCTGCCATTGAAAAAGTGTTCCATCCCGGCCTGCCGTCTCACGAACATTACGCACTCGCCCAAGCGCAAATGCCCAAAGGCATCGGCGGCGTGGTTACGGTTTATCTCAAAAACGACACGCGCGAAGCGGCAAACAGCGTGATTAAAAACATGAAACTGGTCAAAATGACCTCCAGCCTCGGCGGCGTGGAAAGTCTGGTCAACCATTGCTATTCCCAATCTCACAGCGGCGTGCCGCATAATGTGAAAATGGAAATGGGCATCAGGGTCGGACTCCTGCGCTTCTCCATCGGTATTGAAGACGTAGATGATATTTGGAACGATATTTCCGCCGCACTCGATACAACTTTGTAAACCGTAAAAAATGCCGTCTGAAACCATAGTTTCAGACGGCATTTCAATATTGCGAATCAAATATCAACGCTTCAGCATCTTTGCCGCCTCAATGGCGTAATAGGTCAAAATCCCGTCCGCACCCGCACGTTTGAATGCCAGCAGGCTTTCCAAAACCACTTTGCCGCCGTCCAGCCAGCCGTTGGCAACCGCCGCCTGCAACATCGCATATTCGCCCGAAACCTGATAGGCATAAGTCGGTACGCCGAACTCGTCCTTCACGCGGCGGACAACGTCCAAATACGGCAAACCGGGCTTCACCATCACCATATCCGCACCTTCCTGAATATCGAGCGCCACTTCATGCAGCGCCTCATCGGTATTTGCAGGATCCATCTGATAGGTCTTTTTATCTGCCTTTCCCAAATTGCCCGAACTGCCTACCGCATCACGGAAAGGGCCGTAGAATGCAGAAGCATATTTGGCGGAATATGCCATAATCCGCGTATGGATATGTCCGGCATCCTCCAAAGCCTCGCGGATGGCGCCGATACGCCCGTCCATCATATCGGAAGGAGCAACGACCTGCGTGCCCGCCTCTGCATGACATAAAGCCTGTTTCACCAAGACTTCTACGGTTTCATCATTCATCACGTAACCGTTTTCGTCCGTCAGTCCGTCCTGACCGTGCACCGTATAAGGATCGAGCGCGACATCCGTCATAATGCCCAGTTCGGGAAACCTCTCGCGCAAGGCTCGGACAGTTGACGGCACGAGTCCTTCGGGATTGTACGCCTCCTGCGCACGCCCGGTTTTGTTTGCCGTAACCACGGGAAAGAGTGCCAACATCGGAATACCGAGCTTCACCGCCTCTTCCGCCGTAAACAGCAGCCTGTCCAAACTCTGACGCTTCACGCCCGGCATAGAAGGCACATCCTCCTCGCGCGCCGCCCCCTCCAATACGAACACCGGATAAATCAAATCATCGGCGGTCAGCATATGCTCGCGCATCAGGCGGCGTGAAAAATCATCCCTGCGCATACGGCGCATACGCGAAGCCGGAACATTGCGGTAAGGAAATTGCATAAGCCCTCCAATCATCCTGTCAACAATTCAAATCATACGGAAGCCGCCGCAACTTGCAGACGGCATCGAGCGGTAATCAAAATCCGTTTTCACCGGAAAGGGTTTCGGCACGCCGAAATGCCGCGCCGAAGGACAGCGTGCCGCCCATTGAAAGAACAATAGCAAAACAACCACTTCAGGCTGTCAGGCCTCGATATTCTTACGCCACAATACCAAAAGTTTCCCGATATGCCGAACAGGTTGCGCGTCAACCGCCTCACACAAGGTATTGCAGATTTCGATACGCTCGGCACGGTCGTCGCCGAATACGCGCACTTTAATCAGCTCATGCGCCGTCAGTGCCGCATCGGTTTCCTTGATGACTGCGTCCGTCAGACCCTGCTGACCGACCATCACAACAGGATGGAGATGGTGCGCGCGCGCTTTCAGTTCCAAAATTTCTTTGGTGTTCAATTTGGTATCCGCCATTTTCCTACTGTTTGAATAAAAAGGATAATGCAGCATTGTACGCGATTTGGCACGGCAACGGCAAAATTAACGTACAATACACCGTTTACATTCCGACCCGCGAACCACTATGGCTGTACGTTCCAAATCCTCAAAAGCGTGGCTGCACGAACACATCAACGACCACTACGTCCATATGGCGCAAAAAGACGGCTACCGCGCCCGTGCCGCATACAAACTTTTGGAAATCAACGAAAAAGACAAGATAATCAAACCCGGCACGGTACTTGCCGACTTGGGCAGCGCGCCGGGAAGCTGGTCGCAGGTTGCCGCCAAGCTGACGGGTACTTCCGGAACGGTTTTCGCCTTGGACATCCTGCCTATGGAAGCCATAGGGGGCGTGTCCTTCATTCAGGGCGACTTCCGCGAGAACGACGTTTTGGCGCAATTCGAAACCTTGTTGGACAACCGCCCGCTCGACCTTGTAATCTGCGATATGGCGCCCAATATGTCGGGAAACGCCGTAAGCGATCAGGCACGCAGCTTTTATCTGTGCGAACTGGCTTTGGACTTCGCCTCGCAACACCTGAAAACCGGCGGCAGCTTTTTGGTCAAAGTCTTTCAGGGTGCAGGCTATCAGGAATACATGGCAGCCATGCGCGAAATTTTCGGCACTGTGCAGACGCGCAAACCCGAAGCCTCGCGCAATCGCTCCAGTGAGATTTATTTATTGGGCAAAAATAAACGCTGACAATACAGACGGCGTGCTTTACAATCATTTCCGTTTTACACCTCAATTATGGAGCCTTGCTAAGTGGGGAACACCTTTAAATCAATCCTTGTCTGGGTCGCCTTGGGTATCGGCCTGATGGCTGCGTTCAACGCTTTGGACGGCAAAAAAGAAGACAACGGGCAAATCGAATATTCTCAGTTCATCCGACAGGTCAACAACGGCGAAGTATCCGGCGTCAACATCGAAGGATCCGTCGTCAGCGGCTACCTGATTAAGGGCGAGCGCACCGACAAAAGCACCTTCTTTACCAACGCGCCTTTGGACGACAACCTGATTAAAACACTGCTCGACAAAAACGTCCGCGTAAAAGTAACGCCGGAAGAAAAACCGAGCGCGCTGGCTGCCCTGTTTTACAGCCTGCTGCCCGTCCTGCTGCTGATTGGCGCGTGGTTCTACTTTATGCGTATGCAGACGGGCGGCGGCGGAAAAGGCGGCGCATTCTCATTCGGCAAAAGCCGCGCACGCCTGCTGGACAAAGATGCCAACAAAGTGACCTTTGCCGATGTCGCCGGCTGCGACGAAGCCAAAGAAGAAGTGCAGGAAATCGTCGATTACCTCAAAGCACCGAACCGCTATCAAAGCTTGGGCGGGCGCGTGCCGCGCGGCATCCTGCTGGCGGGCAGCCCGGGTACGGGTAAGACGCTTTTGGCAAAAGCCATTGCAGGCGAAGCCGGCGTGCCGTTCTTCAGCATTTCCGGTTCCGACTTTGTCGAAATGTTCGTCGGTGTTGGTGCGAGCCGCGTCCGCGATATGTTCGAGCAGGCGAAGAAAAACGCCCCCTGCATCATCTTTATTGATGAAATCGACGCAGTCGGCCGCCAACGCGGCGCAGGTTTGGGCGGCGGCAATGATGAGCGCGAGCAAACATTAAACCAATTATTGGTTGAAATGGACGGTTTTGAGAGCAATCAGACTGTAATTGTGATTGCGGCAACCAACCGCCCCGACGTACTCGATCCTGCGCTGCAACGCCCCGGCCGCTTCGACCGCCAAGTCGTCGTCCCCCTGCCGGACATCCGGGGGCGCGAACAGATTTTGAACGTCCATTCTAAAAAAGTGCCTTTGGACGAATCTGTGGATTTATTGTCCCTCGCGCGCGGCACGCCCGGTTTTTCCGGCGCGGATTTGGCGAACCTGGTCAACGAAGCCGCCCTGTTTGCCGGCCGCCGCAACAAAGTCAAAGTCGATCAAAGCGATTTTGAAGACGCCAAAGACAAAATCTATATGGGTCCGGAACGCCGCAGTATGGTGATGCACGAAGACGAAAAACGTGCGACGGCGTATCATGAGTCCGGACACGCGATTGTTGCCGAAAGCCTGCCCTTTACCGACCCCGTCCACAAAGTAACCATTATGCCGCGCGGACGTGCGCTGGGTCTGACTTGGCAGCTTCCGGAGCGCGACCGCATCAGTATGTATAAAGATCAGATGTTGAGCCAGCTCTCCATCCTGTTCGGCGGACGGATTGCCGAAGACATCTTCGTCGGACGCATCTCCACCGGTGCATCAAACGACTTTGAACGCGCAACCCAAATGGCACGCGAAATGGTAACGCGCTACGGCATGAGCGACAAAATGGGCGTGATGGTTTATGCGGAAAACGAAGGCGAAGTCTTCTTGGGGCGCAGCGTAACCCGTTCGCAAAACATTTCCGAGAAAACCCAGCAGGACATCGACGCGGAAATCCGCCGGATTTTGGACGAGCAGTATCAGGTTGCCTACAAAATCCTCGATGAAAACCGCGACAAGATGGAAACGATGTGCAAAGCCCTGATGGAATGGGAAACCATCGACCGCGATCAGGTACTGGAAATTATGGCGGGCAAACAACCCAGCCCGCCCAAGGATTACAGCCACAACCTGCGCGAGAATGCGGACGCGGCGGAAGATAACGCGCCGCACGCTCCGACTCGGGAAAAAACCGAAGCACCTGCCCCGGCAGACACCGCCTCGACAGAGTCCGGGCAGCAGCCTGAAAACAAGGCTTAACTTCCCGAACAAACGGCAGCCCGCAAGCTGCCGTTTTCCCATCCCGTTTTCAGACGGCATTTTCCGCTCAATGCCGTCTGAAACGCCAAAGCCGTATCGGTTTTTGCGAATCTGCGATATGGCGGTTTAAATTGAAATCAGAACGGGGCAAGGCTGTACCGGTTTAAAATTAAACCGCTATAATACCGCCCTTCGAATACACGCCCGCATTGGTGATGCCCGTGAAAAAAGTTGAAAAAAACATCTTGGTGCTGCACGGCGCGGACAAAATGTTCGAGCTGGTCGACAAGGTTGAGGATTACCCGCACTTTCTGCCGTGGTACAGCAAGACCGAGGTCATCGGGCGTAGCGGCAACGAACTGAAGGCGCGGCTGTTTATGGATTATATGCGCGTTCGCCAATCGTTTGCCACGCACAACCGCAACATCCCCGGCAGGGAAATCCGTATGGAACTGCTCGAAGGCCCGTTCAAAACCTTACGTGGAACGTGGAAATTTATCGATTTGGGCGACGATATGTGCAAAATCGAATTCAATTTGGAATACGATTTTTCCAATGCCGTTTTGTCCGCCTTAATTTCCCCCGTCTTCAACCACCTTTCCGCCACGCTGGTCGAAGCGTTCGTCAAAGAGGCAGACCGCCGTTATGCTTGAAATTGAGATTGTGTACGGTCTGCCCGACCGACAGGTTTTGAAAACCATGCAGCTTGCCGAGGGAACAACCGTCCGCACCGCCGCACTGCAAAGCGGTTTGGACGGCATATTTGAAAATTTAAACCTGCATTCCGCGCCTTTGGGCATTTTCGGCAAAGCCGTCAAAGACGACACGCCGCTGCGCGACGGCGACCGCATCGAAGTGTACCGCCCGCTGTTGATCGACCCCAAAGAAGCGCGCCGCAAACGCGTTCAAAATCAAGAAGAATAACCATGCCGTCTGAAGCCTTCAGACGGCATTCGACAGAAACACGGAAAATATCATGTCAAACACAATCAAAATGGTTGTCGGCTTGGGCAACCCGGGCAAAGAATACGAACAGACCCGCCACAATGCGGGCTTTTGGTTCCTCGACGAACTGGCGTGGAAATGGAAGGCTTCGTTTAAAGAAGAAAAAAAATTCTTCGGCGAAGTTGCCCGCGCCGCCCTGCCCGACGGCGATGTTTGGCTGCTCAAACCGGCCACGTTCATGAACCGTTCCGGACAGGCGGTTGCCGCGCTTGCACAGTTCTACAAAATCAAACCCGAAGAAATCCTCGTCGTCCACGACGAACTCGACATCCCTTGCGGACGGATCAAATTCAAACTCGGCGGCGGCAACGGCGGACACAACGGCTTGAAAGACATTCAGGCAAAACTCGGCACGGCAGACTATTACCGCCTGCGCCTCGGCATCGGCCACCCCGGCGACCGCAACCTCGTCGTCGGCTACGTCTTGAACAAACCGAGCGCGGAACACCGCCGGCAAATCGACGATGCCGTCGCCAAATCCCTGCAGGCCGTACCCGACATCATTTCCGGCAAATGGGAAGAGGCAACGCGCTTCCTGCACAGCAAATAATCCAATGCCGTCTTAAGCCCTTTCAGACGGCATTTTCCCGATTTCCGTATCCGAACAGTCATGACCGAACTCAAGCAGCTTATCCAAACCGAATCCATCCCCGTCATCGAAGAAACCCTCGATTTCCTGCTGTACGAATGCAGCATCGACGACGCACCGTCCGCCGAAGAAGTGGCACAATGGCGCGACATACTTGCCGCACGCGGCGGCAAATTCCTGCGCCTGTCCAAAATCTGCCAAACGTGGCTGGACGAGGAGGCGGCATGAAGCTGCCGCGCAACCGCTTCAGCCTGCTTTCCGCATTGTGGTTTGCCGGCGGCATCTATTCGCTGCTCTTCAAAGCTGCCGACACCGCGCCGCCGCCGTTTCCACATTTCGACAAAGCAGCACACCTTGCCCTGTTTTTCGCACAAATCTTGCTTCTGGCCAAAGCATTCAAAACCGGAAAACTTCCCATCCCCTACCGCAGCCTGATTGCGTTCGCCTTCTGTTTTGCCGTCGGCAGCGAATGCGCGCAGGCATGGTTTACTGCAACGCGAACCGGCAGTTTGGGCGATGTCCTTGCCGACCTGACGGGCGCAGCCCTTGCCCTCTTTGCCGCGCGTTCTGCCTGCCGCCCGGACTAAATCGGTTTATTTCTCCCAAACAGGATGAATCCCCCTGATGCATCCTGTTTTTCCCCTTACATATCAATCCCATCTCATAAACAAAACCGACAAATCGTTTACAATATATTTACACTACACCGAATTACAAATATACTCGAAGCGGTTGCAGAACCGACGGTTTCGCAAACCGTTTCGGATTGCACGACACAAAAGAAAAACCGATTTTGTTGCCTTAAAGGAGCATTCATGAACCTGCATGCAAAGGACAAAACCCAGCATCCCGAAAACGTCGAGCTGCTCAGTGCGCAGAAGCCGATTACCGACTTTAAGGGTTTGCTGACCACCATTATTTCCGCCGTCGTCTGTTTCGGCATTTACCACATCCTGCCTTACAGCCCCGATGCCAATAAAGGTATCGCGCTGCTGATTTTCGTTGCCGCACTTTGGTTTACCGAAGCCGTCCACATTACCATAACCGCACTGATGGTGCCGATTCTCGCCGTCGTACTCGGTTTCCCCGACATGGACATCAAAAAGGCGATGGCTGATTTTTCCAACCCGATTATCTACATTTTTTTCGGCGGCTTCGCGCTTGCCACCGCCCTGCATATGCAGCGGCTGGACCGTAAAATCGCCGTCAGCCTGTTGCGCCTGTCGCGCGGCAATATGAAAGTGGCGGTTTTGATGTTGTTCCTCGTTACTGCCTTTCTGTCCATGTGGATCAGCAACACCGCCACCGCCGCGATGATGCTGCCTCTAGCAATGGGTATGCTGAGCCACCTGGACCGGGAAAAAGAACACAAAACCTACGTCTTCCTCCTGCTCGGCATCGCCTATTGCGCCAGCATCGGCGGCTTGGGCACGCTCGTCGGCTCGCCGCCCAACCTGATTGCCGCCAAAGCCCTAAATCTGGACTTCGTCGGCTGGATGAAGCTCGGCCTGCCGATGATGCTGTTGATTCTGCCCTTGATGCTGCTCTCCCTGTACGTCATCCTCAAACCTAATTTGAACGAACGCGTGGAAATCAAAGCCGAATCCATCCCTTGGACGCTGCACCGCGTCATCGCGCTGTTGATTTTCCTTGCCACAGCCGCCGCGTGGATATTCGGCTTCAAAATCAAAACCGCCTTCGGCATTTCCAATCCCGACACCGTTATCGCCCTGAGTGCCGCCGTCGCCGTCGTCGTCTTCGGCGTGGCGCAATGGAAGGAAGTCGCCCGCAATACCGACTGGGGCGTGTTGATGCTCTTCGGCGGCGGCATCAGCCTGAGCACGCTGTTGAAAACATCCGGCGCGTCCGAAGCCTTGGGACAGCAGGTTGCCGCCACCTTTTCCGGCGCGCCCGCATTTTTGGTGATACTCATCGTCGCCGCCTTCATTATTTTTCTGACCGAGTTCACCAGCAACACCGCCTCCGCCGCCCTGCTTGTACCGATTTTCTCCGGCATCGCTATGCAGATGGGGCTGCCCGAACAAGTCTTGGTATTCGTCATCGGCATCGCCGCATCTTGCGCCTTCATGCTGCCGGTTGCCACGCCGCCTAACGCGATTGTGTTCGGCACGGGCTTAATCAAACAACGAGAAATGATGAATGTCGGCATACTGCTGAACATCCTATGCGTAGTATTGGTTGCTCTGTGGGCTTATGCTGTACTGATGTAAACCATCGACCTAAACAACAAGACCGTCTGAAAGAATATTTTTCAGACGACCTTGAAGTTTGTCGTTCAGACACAATTTGTCGAATAATTCAAAACCGGATTCTAACGAAAGGAAAACCCATGATTATCCTGCACACCAACAAAGGCGACATCAAAATCGAACTCGATTTCGACAAAGCCCCTGTTACCGCCAAAAACTTCGAGCAATACGTCAAAGACGGCTTCTACGACGGCGTAATCTTCCACCGCGTCATCAAAGGCTTCATGATTCAAGGCGGCGGCATGGATGAAAACATGAACGAAAAAGAAACCCGCGATCCGATTCAAAACGAAGCGTCCAACGGCCTGCCCAACGATAAATACACCATCGCCATGGCGCGCACTTCCGACCCCCATTCCGCCGGCGCGCAATTCTTCATCAACACTGCCGACAACGCTTTCCTAAACTTCCGTTCTAAAGAGCTGTACGGCAAAACCGTCGTCCAAGACTGGGGCTATGCCGTATTCGGTAAAGTCGTTGACGGTTTTGACGTTGTCGATGCCATCGAAAGCGTATCCACCAAACGCCACGGCTACCACGACGATGTGCCGACCGAACCTGTCATCATCATTAAAGCCGAAGCAGTATAAACCGGCAATCCGAAAGCAGCCTGCATAAAAGGCTGCTTTTATTTCAGACGGCATGTTATTTGATGTAACCGGGCTATGCCGTCTGAAAACCGGACGCAAGCCTTCAGACGGCATACCGCTATGTTAAAATACGCCCGTTTTTCCTAAACGGACACAAAGGAAACCTTATGGCAAGCATCACCCGCGACATCTTCAAAGCCTACGACATCCGTGGCATCGTCGGCAAAACCCTGACCGACGATGCCGCTTATTTCATCGGCAGGGCCATCGCCGCCAAAGCCGCCGAAAAAGGTATCGCCCGCATCGCGATCGGACGCGACGGACGCTTGAGCGGCCCCGAACTGATGGAGCACATCCAACGCGGCCTGACCGACAGCGGTATCGGCGTACTCAATGTCGGCATGGTTACCACTCCTATGCTCTACTTCGCAGCCGTCAACGAATGCGGCGGCAGCGGAGTGATGATTACCGGCAGCCACAATCCGCCCGATTACAACGGTTTCAAAATGATGCTCGGCGGCGACACGCTCGCAGGCGAAGCCATTCAAGAACTTTTAGCTATTGTTGAGAAAGACGGTTTTGTTGCCGCCGACAAACAAGGCAGCGTAACCGAAAAAGACATCTCCGGCGCATACCACGACCACATCGTCGGACACGTCAAACTCAAACGCCCGATAAACATCGCCATCGACGCGGGCAACGGCGTGGGCGGCGCGTTTGCCGGCAAACTCTACAAAGGTTTGGGCAACGAAGTGACCGAACTTTTCTGCGAAGTGGACGGCAATTTCCCTAATCACCACCCTGATCCTTCCAAACCGGAAAACCTGCAAGATTTGATTGCCGCGCTGAAAAACGGCGATGCCGAAATCGGCTTGGCGTTTGACGGCGATGCCGACCGCTTGGGCGTGGTTACCAAAGACGGCAACATTATTTATCCCGACCGCCAACTGATGCTGTTCGCCCAAGACGTTTTGAACCGCAATCCCGGCGCGAAAGTCATTTTCGATGTCAAATCCACACGCCTGCTTGCCCCGTGGATTAAAGAACACGGCGGAGAAGCCATAATGGAAAAAACCGGCCACAGCTTCATCAAATCCGCTATGAAAAAAACCGGTGCACTGGTTGCCGGCGAAATGAGCGGACACGTTTTCTTTAAAGAACGCTGGTTCGGCTTCGACGACGGCCTGTATGCCGGCGCACGCCTCTTGGAAATCCTGTCCGCCTCCGACAATCCGTCCGAAGTGTTGGACAACCTGCCGCAAAGCATTTCCACGCCCGAACTCAACATCTCCCTGCCCGAAGGCAGCAACGGGCATCAAGTTATCGAAGAACTCGCCGCCAAAGCCGAATTTGAAGGCGCAACCGAAATCATCACCATCGACGGCCTGCGCGTTGAATTTCCCGACGGCTTCGGTCTGATGCGTGCTTCCAATACCACGCCGATTTTGGTGTTGCGTTTTGAAGCGGATACGCAAGCAGCCATCGAGCGCATTCAAAACCGATTCAAAGCCGTCATCGAAAGCAATCCGCATTTAATCTGGCCTCTGTAAAAATAGAAAAAATGCCGTCTGAAACTTTCAGACGGCATTTTTCACAAGTAGCCAATCAAATCTTGGCAGATTGGATTTGGCTTAAAAATCTCCGCGTCCGTTCGTGTTTGAGGTGGTCGAACAACTCTTTCGGGCTGCCCTGCTCTACGATAACGCCGCCGTCCATCACGACGACGTTCGTGGCAACTTCCAGCGTGAACTTGATTTCGTGGGTAACGACGAGCATCGTCCAACCTTCCCGCGCCAATTCCTTCATGGCGTCCAACACGTCTTGCACCAACTCGGGGTCCAGCGCGGAAGTGGGTTCGTCAAACAGCATCAATTCAGGCTGAATCGCCAGTGCGCGGGCGATACCGACACGCTGCTGCTGACCGCCGGAAAGCTGGTAGGGATACAAATCCACTTTATCGCCCAAGCCGACTTTTTCCAGCAGTTTCAAAGCCTCTTCGCGCGCTTGGGCGGCAGGCTTGCCCTGTACGGCAACCGGCCCTTCCATCACGTTTTCCAACACGGTTTTATGCGGGAAGAGGTTGTATTGTTGGAATACCATTCCGGACTTGCGGCGCAGTGCCAAAATATCGTGTTTGCTTGTTTTTTTGGAAAAATCAATGCGTAACGGCCGCGCGTTGTCGAACTCGATTTGTCCGTCTTCGGGCATTTCCAACGCGTTTAGGCAGCGCAGAAATGTTGTTTTACCCGAGCCGGAAGGCCCGAGGATGACGACCACCTGCCCTTTGCCCACATCCAAATCGATGCCGCGCAAAATGGTGTTTTCGCCAAAGGTCTTATGGATATTGCGGATTTTAATCATGACAACTCCTTATTTGGCGACATAACGGTCGAAACGTTTTTCCAAACGCGCCTGAATCAAAAACAGCACTTTACAGAAACACCAATAAACCAATGCAGCTTCGATATAGACAGGCAAAAAGTCATAAGTGCGGTTTGCCGTTTCCTGTGCGACACGGAAAAGCTCCGTTACCGTTACCACGGCGGCAAGCGAGGTGTTTTTGAACAAGCCGATAAACTCGTTGCTCAACGGCGGAACGGCGACGCGGAATGCCTGCGGTGCGACGATGCGGCGGAACGTCTGCATATAGGTCATACCGATGGAGAAACCTGCTTCCCACTGCCCTTTCGGCACGGACAAAATCGCCGCGCGTATGGTTTCGGAAGCGTATGCGCCGACATTGAGCGAAAAGCCGATGATGGCGGCGGGAATCGGATTGATATAGATGCCGACGGACGGCAGCCCGTAAAACACAATCACAAGCTGAACCAACAGCGGCGTACCGCGAACGACGGAAATATAAAATTCCACCAGCTTCAACAAGCATTTTTGGAAAATACCGCCGGAAGGCATGATTCTTACCAAAGCAACGGCTACGGCAATAATCATGCCGATAACGAAAGAAGCGATCGCCAAAGGCAAAGACACTGTAAAGCCGGCTTTAACCATGGGCCAAAACGCGCTGATGAGCATATCAGCGCGTGTTTCCGTCATAAACGGCAGAGAGGCAAGGAAATTATTGAACACTGATGTCTTTTCCGAAGAATTGTTCGCCCAGTTTTTTCAACGTGCCGTCGGCTTTCAGCTCGTTGATTGCCGTGCTGAATTTCGCCACGGCCTCGTCATTGCCCTTGTTGACAATCAGACCGGAACCGACTTTTTCATCGGCAGGCGCGGACCACACGATTTTCACCCCCGCATTCGGGTTTTTCTTCAGATAGTCCAAAACCGCCAATTCATCGTTCAACGTCGCATCGGCGCGTTTTTGTTCAATCAGGGTCAGCGATTGCGCCAAACCGTCCACCGGCACGAGTTGCGCACCTGCGGCTTTGGCTTTTTCGCCGTAGTTGCTGGTCAGGGATTGCGCGGTTTTCACGCCTTTGATGTCGGCTATGGATTTAATGTTGCTGTCGTTACGCGCAACCAAAACCGCACCGCTCCAGCTGTAAGGTTCGGATTTGTCAAATGTCGCCTGGCGTTCGGGGCTGGTCAGGCCGACTTGGTTTGCCACCACGTCGAAACGTCCGGCTTTCAAACCCGCCATCATCGAATCCCATTGCGTTTCTTTAAACTCGACTTTTACGCCCAGTTTTTCCGCCACGGCGCGGGTTACTTCCACGTCGTAACCGGTCAGTTTGCCGTCTTTGTCGTGGTAGGTAAACGGTGCGTAAGTGCCTTCCGTGCCGACGGTAACCGTGCCTTTATTGTTGATGCGCTCGATTAAAGAACCGGAAATTGCCGATTGTGCAGGCGCGGAAGATGCTCCGCTGCCGCCTTCCGAACCGCCGCAGGCCGCCAAAACCAATGCGGCAATGCCGCCGAGTACGAATTTTTTCAACATCATTCCCTCCTGTAAAAAGTGTGCAAGTGCGGCATTCTAAGTGAAATTGCGGCAAACACAAAGAATACTTTTTTTATATGGTTATTCCAAATCGGAATGGGAAAGATATGCCGAAGCCGCCGGAAGCGGAAATAAAGGGGGCGGGAAAGGCGGCGGGCGGCACGAAACCGAAAAGCGGCATCAGGTATGCAAACGGCGGATTCACGCACGCCGTTCCGGCAAAAATCCGCCTGCCGATTCGGTGCTATAATCCACCCGAAACAGATGACACCAAAAAGGAACATCTCATGAACACGCCCCAATCCGCCATCATTCCCGACCACGCCCAAGCCGGCATCTTTATCGAAGCCGACTTCGCCGCCAACCGCCTCAACGATATTAAAGCCGCCTGCCGCGCTTCGCTCGACGCGTTATCCGCCTTGAAAGCCCGCTTTCCGGACGATATTTTGGGTCTGACCATCGCCTTCGGCAGCAAAGCTTGGGCAACATTCGGACACACGGACGAAGGCAGTGAAATCAAACCCTTCCCCGAAATGGGCAACGGGCTTGCGCCGTCCACGCAGCACGATATGTCCATCCACATCCAATCCTTCCGCCAAAACGCAGCCTACGCGCTTGCCCAATCCGTTTTGGGCGCGTTCGGCGACAGCATATGCGTCGCGTCCGAAGAACACGGTTTGCGCCTGTATCAGGATCGCGGGCTGGACGGTTTCGTCGACGGCACGGAAAACCCGCAAGGCGATGAAACAATCCGCGAAGTCGCCATCATCCCCGAAGGGCTGCCCGATGCAGGCGGCAGCTATGTCCTGCTGCAAAAATACCTGCACGATTTGAAAAAATGGGATGCCGTCCCCGTCGCCGAACAGGAGGCCTCGGTCGGACGCAGCAAGGAAACCGACGACGAATTCAGCCGCGATGTCCGCCTGCCCGATTCGCACCTCGGCCGCGTCAACCTGAAAGAAAACGGAGTCGGCCTGAAAATCGTCCGCCGCAGCCTGCCCTTCGGCAAAATCAGCGGCGAACACGGTTTGATGTTTACCGCATACTGCCGCACGCTGCATAATATCGAAGCGCAATTATTGAGTATGTTCGGCGACACGGACGGCAAAACCGACCTGCTGCTCCGACACCTCTCCGCCGCCGTTTCGGGCGGATACTACTACGCGCCGTCTGTCGAACGCCTGCAAAACCTCTAAGCCGGACGATGCCGTCTGAAACCCTTTTTCAGACGGCATTTTCCCGTTTTACCGTCCAACCGTTTTCATACACGCTATGTCCGCACCCATCCGAGCATTCGACCCGCTGACCGCCCCCATTTCCGGCACCAACCTGATTGAGGCCTCTGCCGGCACCGGCAAAACCTACGGCATTGCCGCCCTGTTTACGCGCCTGATCGTATTGGAACAAAAAAGCGTCGAGCGCGTATTGGTCGTTACCTTCACCAAAGCCGCCACTGCCGAGCTGAAAACACGCCTGCGCGCGCGTTTGGACGATGTGTTGCAGGTTTTGGAAAGCAAAGAAATTGCCGAACTTGGAGACGACACGCTTTCAGACGGCATTGCCGCCTACTGCGCCGAACACCACGAAGGCGACACCTTCCTGCCCGCACTCTTGGAACAGGCTTTGCAAAAAGAAAGCCGGACGCGTCTGATTGTCCGCCTCAAGGCCGCCATCGGGCAATTCGACAACGCCGCCATCTACACCATCCACGGCTTCTGCCAGCGCATCCTGCGCGACTACGCCTTCCTGTGCCAAGCACCGTTCGATGTCGAACTGACCGAAGAAGACGGCGACCGCCTGCTTGTCCCGGCTCAAGATTTTTGGCGGGAACGCGTCAGCGGCGACCCGGTGCTTGCCGCATTGGCGTTTAAACGCAAAGCTGTGCCGCAAACCGTCCTTGCCCAAATCCGCGCCTACCTGTCCCGCCCGTACCTGAATTTCCGCCGTCCGCAGGCGGATTTGAAACAGGCGCAGCGCGACGCCGAAACCTCATGGCAAACCGTCTGCCGCCTGCTGCCCGAGCTGGAAGCCGGCTTTTGGCGCATCCATCCCGACCTCAACGGCAACAGTTACCGCAAAAACAGCTTCGGCAACCTTTTTAAAGAACTGGCACAAAAATCCGCCGCCGGACAACTGCCCTTTCTGGACAAAGACACGCACGAACGGCTCTTGAAACTCTCATCCGACAAACTCGAAGCCGGACTGAAAAAAGGCAAAACGCCCGATGCGGCAGTATTTGCCGAATTGCAGAAACTGGCAGACTTCGGGCGCGATTTGAACGCACTCGAAGAAGCGGAAGAAGCAACAATGATCCGGCTGCAACTGGATTTAATCGAATATCTCAACAGCAGCCTTGCCGAAATGAAAAAATCGCGCCGCGAACGCGGTTTCGACGACCTGCTGCTCGATGTCCACACCGCGCTGACCGACAATCCGCACGCCGAAACCCCCGCCCGCGCCGTTGCCGAAAACTGGGAAATCGCGCTGATCGACGAGTTCCAAGACACCGACCCGCTGCAATACGAAATCTTCCAAAAGATTTTCATCGCCCGAAACCGCCCGCTGTTCCTCGTCGGCGACCCCAAACAGGCGATTTACAGCTTTCGCGGTGCGGACATTTACGCCTACCTTCAGGCGGCGGAAGACGCGCGGCACCGCTACACGCTCGCCACCAACTACCGCAGCCACGCCGCGCTTATCGGCAGCATCGGCGCGCTGTTCCGCCTCAAAGAACGCCCGTTCGTTTTGGAAAACATCGGCTATTCGGAAGTCGGTGCGGCGCGTGCCGAAAGCAGGTTGTCGCCCAAACGTCCTGCCGTACAGCTCCGTTGGCTGCACGAGAACGACAATGAAAAAGCCAACAAAGACGTTTTGCGCCGCCGTGCCGCCGACTATTGCGCCGACGAAATCGCCCGCGCGCTCAACGAAGCCTCCGGAGGCCGTCTGAATTTCAAAGGCCGCCCGTTGCAGTCGGGCGATATTGCCGTTCTGGTACGCACGCACAACGAGGCGGTGATGATTTCCGCCGCACTGAAAAAACGGCAGGTGCAAAGCGTCCTGCTTTCGCGCGAATCCGTGTTCGCCTCGCCCGAAGCCGCCGCCCTGTCCGCGCTCATCGGCTTCTGGCTCGAACCGCGCCGCGCCGGAACGCTGCGCTTTGTCCTGACAAGCGGCATATTCGGTTATGACGCGCAGCAATTGCACGACTTCAACCAAAACGAAAGCGAGATTTTGCATTGGGCGGAATCTGCCCGAACCGCGCTCGACATATGGCAAAAATACGGCATTTTCGCCGCTATGCAGCAGTTTTCCCAAACACACGGCATCGAAACGCGCCTCTTAAGCCGGAACAACGGGCGCAGCCTGACCAATTATTTCCAACTGCTCGAACTGCTTGCCGCCGAAGACGCGCAAAACCGCAACCCCGCCGCACTGCACAAATGGCTGCGCGATCAAATCAGCCTGGCCGGCAACAACGGCGGCGACAACCGCGCCATCCGTTTGGAAAGCGACGAAGATTTGGTCAAAATCGTTACCATGCACGCCTCGAAAGGTTTGCAGTATCCGCTGGTGTACTGCCCGTTTGCGTGGGACGCGCAAGATACCGGACCGTCCGACTGGCAAATCCTCCACCAAGGCGCAAACCGGGCCGAACTTTTGGCAAAGGCGCAACTGTCGGAAAGCGAACAGAAGCAATACGCCGACGAAGAAATGGCGGAACGCCTGCGCCTGCTTTATGTCGCGCTGACGCGTGCCGAGGAACAGCTCAACATCTACGCCGCCTATTCTTCCGATACCGCCGACAACCCCCTTGCCTACCTGATCGAAGGCTTGCCGCAAGACAGCCGCGAAACCGTCCGCCGTACCTATGCGTGTGAAAAAGACGGCATAACGATGCTCAAACGCAACTGGCGGCGCGTGGCGGACAATGCCCCGGCCGGCACGGATTTCGCCTTCACAGAAGATGCGCCGCCCCCTGCCGCCTATCGCGGCAACGCCGATCAAGCCGCCGAATTTGCCGCAAACAGCATTCCCGAACGCGGATTCCGATTTGTCCGCCACACCAGCTTCACCGCCTTAAGCCGCCAAACCCAAACGCCCGACGGCGGCGAAGAAGATGCCTGCCCGTCCTTGGATGCCGCCGAAACCTCGGTGCCGGCGATGCCGTCTGAAACGCCGACGGCTTCAGACGGCATATCGATACACGACTTTCCGAAAGGCACGCAGGCGGGGCTGTGCCTGCACGAAATTCTTGAAGATTTCAAATTCGGACAAGCAGCCGCCGAACAGGAAACCCTCATTGCCGACAAGCTGAAAAAATACGGTTTTGAAGAAATATGGCTGCCCGCCGTTGCCGAAATGGCGGAAGCCTGCCGCAAAACGCCGCTGACTGGGGCATACGGCCTGTCCGACATCCCGCCCGGGTGCCGCCGTCCCGAAATGGGCTTTACCCTCCACACCGAAGACTTCGGCCTCAAACGGCTGCGCGACTGGCTTGCCCGCGACGACATCAGGCTGCCCGAAGTCTGCCGTGCCGCCGCCGAGACGCTCGACTTCCACACCGTCAACGGCTTTTTAAACGGCTTTATCGATATGGTCTGCCAAGACCCCGACGGCAATATCTGCATCATCGACTACAAATCCAACCACCTATCCGCCTACACGCGGCAGGCGATGGACGAAGCCGTCGCGCACCAGCACTATTACCTTCAGGCACTGATTTACGCCGTTGCCGCCGCGCGCTACTTCAAACTGCGCGGACAACCGCCCGCCGCCGTTTCCGTCCGCTACCTGTTTTTGCGCGGATTGGATGGCAAAGGCGGCGGCGTTTGGCGTTGGGACATAGATGCCGCCGCTTTGGAACAGATAAAATAACTTCCCGTCCCTTAAGACGACAACCGCAGGAGAACCCTATGAATATCAAACAATTGATTACCGCCGCACTCATTGCCTCAGCCGCCTTTGCCACGCAGGCAGCCCCGCAAAAACCCGTATCCGCCGCCCAAACCGCGCAACATTCAGCCGTTTGGATCGATGTCCGTTCCGAACAGGAATTTAGCGAAGGTCATTTGCACAACGCGGTCAACATCCCCGTCGACCAAATCGTCCGCCGCATATACGAAGCCGCGCCCGACAAAGACACGCCGGTCAACCTCTACTGCCGCAGCGGACGGCGTGCCGAAGCCGCCCTTCAAGAGCTGAAAAAAGCAGGTTATACAAATGTTGCCAATCACGGCGGTTATGAAGACCTGCTCAAAAAAGGGATGAAATGACGCAATGCCGTCTGAAAGGACAGGCTTTCAGACGGCATACGGCGTTCCGGCACGCGGCACGGCATCAGGCGCGGCGCGTGCCGCCCCGTCCGAAGCCCGATAAACAAACCGATAAGGAAATACGATGAAACACATACTCCCCCTGATCGCCGCATCCGCACTCTGCATTTCAACCGCTTCGGCACACCCTGCCGACAAACCGCCCACCCAAAACGAAACCGCTATGACCACGCACACCCTCACCTCGAAATACAGTTTTGACGAAACCGTCAGCCGCCTTGAAACCGCCATAAAAAGCAAAGGGATGGACATTTTTGCCGTCATCGACCATCAGGAAGCGGCACGCCGAAACGGCCTGACCATGCAGCCGGCAAAAGTCATCGTCTTCGGCACGCCCAAGGCCGGTACGCCGCTGATGGTCAAAGACCCCGCCTTCGCCCTGCAACTGCCCCTGCGCGTCCTCGTTACCGAAACGGACGGCAAAGTACGCACCGCCTATACCGATACGCGCGCCCTCATCGTCGGCAGCCGCATCAGTTTCGACGAAGTGGCAAACACTTTGGCAAACGCCGAAAAACTGATACAAAAAACCGTAGGCGAATAAGCCCGTCGCCGACATATGGCGGATGGAAATCAAATGCACACGCCCCTCATTCCCCCGAAGTCGGGAATCCAAGCGGTTGGGTTACCGTGATTTCCAATCATTGCCGAAACGGACGATTCCGGATTCCCGCCTTCGCAGGGATGACGGGCGTATGCGTTTTGCCATATCACAGGCAACTTTGCCGCAAATCTTATCTGTCGCCGGTATGCCTTCTTGTTTCAATCCGCCACAAACCAAATGCCGTCTGAAACCTGATTTCAGACGGCATTTCCGTTTATTCCCTGCTGTCGCGGCAAATATCGATGGCTTCCTGCAAACTTGAAACGCCGTGGATTTTCAGGTTCGGAAACTCTTTGGCATTGCGCGGCATATTGGCTTTGGGGACGATGGCGCGTTTGAAGCCGAGCTTTTCCGCTTCTTTGAGCCGCTCTTGTCCGCGTGCGACGGGGCGGACTTCGCCGCTTAGGCCGATTTCACCGAAGACCACGGTTTTTTCAGGCATAGGGCGGTTGCGGAAGCTGGAAAGCATCGCGAGGATGACCGCCAAATCCGCCGCCGGTTCGCCGATTTTCACGCCGCCGACGGCGTTTAAAAAAACATCCTGATCGAAACAGGCGATGCCGCCGTGCCGGTTTAACACGGCAAGCAGCATCGCAAGGCGGTTTTGTTCCAATCCGACGCTGAGGCGTTTGGGTGTGAAGCCGTGCGCGTCATCGACCAATGCCTGAATTTCGACCAAAAGCGGGCGGCTGCCTTCCTGTGTAACCAAAACGCACGAACCGGGCGTGTCGTCGCGGTAGCTGGCGAGGAAGATGGCGGACGGGTTGGATACGCCTTTCAAACCGTTTTCGGTCATCGCGAACACGCCCAATTCGTTTGCCGCGCCGAAACGGTTTTTGATGGCGCGTATCATGCGGTAGTTGGAATGTTGGTCGCCCTCGAAATACAGCACGGTATCGACCATATGTTCCAGCACGCGCGGGCCGGCAATCGCTCCGTCTTTGGTAACGTGTCCGACCAGTATCATGGCGATACCCATTTGTTTCGCCATACGCGTCAGTTGGGCGGCACATTCGCGCACCTGCGACACGGAACCGGGGGCGGACGTGATTTGGTCGGAATACATGGTTTGGATGGAATCGATAACGACGACTTCGGGCTGATGCTGTTTCAAGGCCGCCTGAATCGCTTCCATGCGGATTTCGGCAAGCAGGTTTACGCCTTCGGCGTGCAGTTCCAAACGTTGCGAGCGCAGGGCGACCTGTTGGGCGGATTCTTCGCCGGAAACGTACAGCACTTTGCGGCTTTGCGCCATTTTGGCGATGGTTTGCAACAACAGCGTGGATTTGCCGATGCCGGGATCGCCGCCGAGCAGGATGACCGCGCCATCGACCAAACCGCCGCCCAATACGCGGTCGAGTTCGCCCATACCGGTCGGATTGCGCGGCACTTCGGCAGCGGTAACGGCGGAGAGGGATTGGACGGTCGAAGCGTCCGCCGCCCAAGATTGGAATCGGGCGTTTTTCGGCTCGGGCGCGGCAAAGCTTTCCTGAAGCGTGTTCCACTCGCCGCAATGCGGACATTTGCCCTGCCATTTCGGGGAAGTGCCGCCGCATTCGGTGCATTGGTAAAGGGTTTTAAGCGTTTTTGCCATGATGTTTTCCCTATGGGATTTTTGAAGTGTAAAAAAATCGTCTGAAACTTCTTTTCTAAAAAATTTTTTATTATTAGTTTGTTAATTTTGATTACAAGACCATATCACGATACAAACAAGGGTGGCTTTCTGTTATTTTGCGGCATAATGACGGAAAATACAAAACAGGAATCCCAAACAATGACTTTCCCATTAAATATAATGGTAGAATTGCGTTGCGTTGCGTTGCGTTGCGTTGCGTTGCGTTGCGTTGCGTTGCGTTGCGTTGCGTTGCGTTCAGAGCATAGTTCACCTTTAAAATCCATACAAGGATTTTTATCAAATTTATGCATAGGAGTGAAATCCTATGCTATCTAAACAAATCTCAAATCTTAATTCTTCTAGTAACAAACCAAAAATCCTATCTCTATTTTCAGGATGTGGCGGTTTGGATTTGGGCTTTCATCAAGCTGGTTGTGAAACTGTTTGGGCGAACGATTTCTCCCATTGGGCTTGCGAAAGTTTCCGTAAAAATATCGGCGATGTCATCGTAGAAGGTGATATTGAACAAATTAATCCGAATGATCCAACTATTCCCGATTGCGACATCATTTTAGGCGGATTCCCTTGTCAAGATTTTTCCATGATTTGGAAACAGCCGGGCTTAGAGGGTGAGCGCGGCAATCTTTATAAAAGCTTTTTACGTTTTGTAAATGCAAAAAAACCGAAAGTTTTTGTTGCTGAGAATGTGAAAGGTTTATTGACTGCCAACAAGAAAAAAGCCATCCAGCAAATTATTACCGACTTTGAAAATTGCGGTTATTACGTTCAGGCGAAGCTGTATAACTTTGCAGAATTTGGCGTACCTCAATTTCGTGAACGTGTGCTGATTGTCGGAGTACGTTTGGATACAGGATTTGATTTTCGCCATCCGGAACCGACGCACAATGAAACTGGCGAAAACGGCTTAAAACCATATGTAACAGCAGGTCAGGCCATATCCAATATTCCACAAAATGCCAGTAATAATGAATTACTGAAAATCAGCGATAAAACACGCCGTATGTTGGAATTAATTCCTGAAGGTGGAAATTTTACCGATATTCCTAAAGATCATCCTTTATATGTGAAAGGTATGATTAGCCACGTTTATCGTCGTATGCATCGGAACGAGCCATCAAAAACAATTATTGCAGCAGGTGGCGGTGGTACTTGGGGCTATCACTTCCCTGAACCGCGTGCTTTTACTAATAGAGAACGAGCAAGGCTTCAAAGTTTTCCTGATGATTTTGAGTTTGTCGGATCAACAACTGAAGTACGTCGCCAGATTGGTAATGCTGTTCCTCCTCAGGGCGTGGTTGAACTGGCAAAAAGCATTTTACCGATTTTTTCAGACAACTATGAGAAAGTAGATTTGCATGAGAAATTAGTCGAAGAAAAAGAAATTTTATTCCATGACCGACTAAGCAAAATTCGAGGGGGAAAACAATGAATACAGTTTTTTCCAATATCGCCAATGCCAAAATCACTGAAAAATCTCTTAATGCGGTTTGGATGGATTTATTTAAATCAGCGGATGAAGTGTTGATGGCGACAGGTTATGTATCTAATGACGCAGTGGTTGAGTTACATAAAATTTTGGAGCTAAACGATCATATTCAAAAAATAGATTTATTGGTCGGAATGCATTATTTGGAAGGTTTTAGCCATTTACAATATGACAGCTTATGTAAACTAAATGATTTTTTGCGACATGAGAAAAGAGGAGCCGTCTATGTTTCCCCCTTTGTGAAATTTCACGGCAAAATGTATTCCTTTAAAAATTATCAAAAAATCAATGGATTAATTGGTTCTGCTAACTTAACGTGTTTTTGGGATAGCACGGAACGTACTTATGAAACTATGTTGCATTTGAACGGTAAGCCTGCACAGATTTTGCAGGCAGATATTCAAAGTACTATTCATAAGCTAGGCAAAAATATCCAAGAAGTTGAAAGACCAAGTAAATTTATTGAACATAATAGCCATTTAGAAAATTGTTTGGGTGTTCAGAAAATTGCACCAGAACAGATTCGGCAATTATTTGCCCAAACGTCAGAATATCATTTCTCAATTCCAGCTAAAACCGAAGAAAAAAGTAATTTGAATGTATTTTTTGGAGAAGGTCGACGAGATAAACGAGGGTTTGTCAAACCACGACCTTGGTATGAAGTAGAGTTGATTGTATCCAAAGACATCACTTCACAAGAAGGGTATCCGGTTCTGAAGTCTTTTACAGTTATTACCGATGATGGTTGGCAATTTCAATGCAAGACATCGGGGGATTACTCCAAAAACTTCCGCTCAGAAAATGATTTAAAGACACTTGGTAAATGGATTAAAGGTCGTTTGGAAAGTCATGGCTGCCTGCAAAATAACGAGAAGATTACGCATGAAACCCTACGCGAATACGGTAACGATCATTTTGAGTTACGTTCAACCGATAATCCTGATGTTTGGCTGCTCTCATTTAAGGGGAAAAACTAAATGTTGCGAACCTACTTGAACCAATTGACCCCTCCCGAATTAGCTGATTCTGTTAAAAATACCGTTGATGGTTTTATGGAAAAATTGTCACAAACCGAGCCGAAAATCGCCCAAAATGTTTTATTGCTGGGCAATGTTCAAAGTGGCAAAACGGCACAGGTTTTGGGTGTATTAAGTGCGCTGGCTGATGATGGCGACCACAAAGTTTTTTTGTATCTTACTACTGACAGCGTAGATTTACAGGATCAAACAGTCAAACGAGCCAAAGCCAATCTGAAAAACTTTATCGTATTGTCTGAAGCTGACGACCGAAGTTTTATGGAAGTAATGAAGGCAGAGAACCCCATCTTGGTCGTGATTAAAAAGAATGCCCGTGTATTGAAACGTTGGCGTAATTTGTTTGCCAGTCAAAGTAGCCTGAAAGGCTATCCTTTGGTTATTGTGGACGATGAAGCCGATGCTGCCAGCCTAAATACTAATTCTGATAAGCCGGCTAAAGATGCCAGTACTATCAATAAACTGCTAAACGACATCAAAAATTCCTGTTGTCAAAGCCTGTTTATCCAGTTGACTGCCACGCCTCAATCGCTTTTATTACAACATGAAGAATCTGATTGGCAACCTGAATTTATCCACTTCTTTGAAGCAGGCGAAAAATACATCGGCGGCAACTTTGTCTTTTCTGATCCACCAAGCTATATAGTTCGTTTTATTGATAGCGAATTGGATGATATGAAAGACGAAAGTGGTGAAATTGCCGAAGGAGCAAAACAGGCATTGCTTAGTTTTCTAATAACCTGTGCAGAATTCGCGCTATGTGATAAGGCTAACTGTAATTTTGCACTACATCCAAGCTATAAAATTCAAGATCATCAAGCCTTTTCAAAGAAGATCCAAGCCTTTTTAAATGACTTAGTGCAAGCAGTCAATAATGGGGAAGACCTTGCAGGTAGCTTTAAAGAAAGTTATTTGGATTTGCAAAAGACCAAGCCCGATATTCATCACTTTGATGAAATATACGAAAAATTGACAGCACTTTTAGAGAATAAACAAATCTCTACTCTTGTCGTTAACTCGCAGACAGAAACAGATTTTGACTTAGAAAAAGGTTTCAACATCATTATTGGTGGTAATGTGATTGGTCGTGGCTTGACTATTCCGAAACTACAAACGGTTTATTATAGTCGCACTGCCAAAAAACCGAATGCAGATACTTTCTGGCAACATTCGCGTATTTTTGGATATGACCGCGATAAATCATTATTACGGCTTTATATTCCGTTCGATGTCTATTACTTCTTTGTACAACTCAATCAAGCAAATAATCTGATTATTGGGCAGGCAAAAAATTCAGGCGGCAATATTCAGGTTATTTATCCGAAAAATATCAATCCAACTCGAAAAAATGTATTGAAATTCGATAGTATCAATCAAATTGTGGGTGGTGTGAATTATTTTCCACTCCACCCAAACGAAGATAATTTATCGGAGATTAACAAAATTTTGCCTTCTATTTTGAAAGATGAAATTCAATCTGATTTATATCAAATAGATATAGAAGATTTATTCTTGGTTCTAGATAAATTGGGTCGTTATGTTCCAGATGACTGGAATAAGGAAAAATTTATTGCTGGTGTAGAAGCATTAAAAGCACAACGTCCAAGTTTTAAAACCTATGTTTTGATCAAAACCGGACGTAAACTTTCTCGAGCAACCGGCACAATGCTTTCGGAAGACGACCGTAAATTAGGAGAAAAATATCCCAATGATTTATTCCTTACGCTTTATCAAGTAGTAGGAAATAAAGACAAAGGTTGGCAGGGAAAAGATTTTTGGTTACCCAATATCAAGCTACCACACAATGGCTTGGTGTACCAAAGTGCAAAATGAAGCATATGCCGTCTGAAAACTTCCGATTCTTCAGACGGCATATCGGGCGGTTTCCTGCCGGCTTACCCGCCGTGATACTGCCGCGACAGCTCGTGTACGGTGTCGACTAAGATTTTGGCGTGTTCGGGGTCGGCGTGTTGGTTGATGCCGTGTCCGAGGTTGAAGACATGGCCGCTGCCGTGTCCGTAGCCGGTCAGGATACGTGCGACCTCGGTGCGGATGGATTCGGGCGTACCGAAGAGGGCGGACGGGTCGAAGTTGCCTTGCAGGGCGACTTGGTTGCCGACGCGGCGGCGTGCTTCGCCGATGTTGCACGTCCAGTCCAAGCCCAATGCGTCTGCGCCGATTTGGGCCATGCTTTCCAGCCACAGCCCGCCGCCTTTGGCAAACACGATAACAGGCACGCGGCGACCTTCGCTTTCACGTTTGAGTCCGGCAACGATTTGGCGGATGTATTTGAGGCTGAACTCTTTAAACGCCGCGTCGCTCAACACGCCGCCCCAAGTGTCGAAAATCTGCACCGCCTGCGCGCCCGCGTCGATTTGGGCGTTGAGGTAGGCGGTAACGGCTTGGGCGTTGGTATCGAGGATTTTGTACAGCAAATCGGGGCGCGAGTACATCATGGTTTTGATGGTGCGGAATTCTTTGCTGCCGCCGCCTTCGACCATATAACAGGCGAGCGTGAACGGGCTGCCGGAGAAGCCGATAAGCGGTACGCGGCCGTCCAATGCTTTACGGATGGAAGTTACCGCGTCGAAAACGTATTGCAGTTTTTCCATGTCGGGAACGTGCAGCTTGGCGATGTCGGATTCGTGTTGCAAGGCGCGTTTGAATTTCGGGCCTTCGCCTTCGGCAAAATACAGCCCCAAGCCCATTGCATCGGGAACGGTCAAGATGTCGGAAAACAAAATCGCCGCGTCCAAATCGAAGCGTTCCAAAGGCTGGATGGTGACTTCGGTCGCCAATCCGGTGTTTTTGCACAAATCGAGGAAGCTGCCCGCTTTCGCGCGTGTGGCTTTGTATTCGGGCAGATAACGCCCCGCCTGGCGCATCATCCAAATCGGTGTGTATTCGACGGGCTGTTTGAGCAGGGCGCGGAGGAAGGTATCGTTTTTTAAAAGAGTCATACGGGTTTTCTGTCAGTCTGTTTGTCAAGTGAAATGGTTTTCAGACGGCATTTCAACGATGCCGTCTGAAGGTTTCAACGGGTTTCGGCGGAAGGGCGGTTTTCCCCGGCAACGCTTGCCAAAACCAAGTTGCGCTGTGCTTCGGCTTTTTGCGACTGTGCGGTTTCGTCAAAAACCTTTGCCAACACCAAACGCGCCGGAATACTCGGCTTCAGTGCAATACTCGCTTCAAGGTAGCCTTTTGCCTTACCCCAAAGTTTGCGGCCGTAGGCGAGCCGGCCGAGATACATCAGCAGAAGCGCGTTATCGGGCTGTTCTTTCAGCCAAGAATCGGCAAAATCGATGGCTTTCTGCTGTTCGCGCTCGCCCAAAAAGCGCACGCTTTCGACAAAGGCTTCCAAAAGCTCGGGGCGGCGGTTGTGCGGATAATGCTGTTTGACCCATTTGACCGCATCGGCATACAGTCCCAAACGTTCGTACTTTTCCGCAACCGATACGCTCAATTCCCCGTTTTTGAGGCTGTCGGGAATCCGCTTCAGGCAGGTTTTCAAAGCGGCGGCATCGGCAGCATCCGCCATCTGGCGGCGGTATGCCCAATTTTGATACCGTTCCATTTCCGATTTGCCCAACGCGCCCGCCTTGGAAAGTTTTTCGGTTTTTGCCAGAACCTGCAACGCATCGCCCCGATCGAAGGCGTAACGAAGTTGCAGACGCACGAGGCGCGTAAGGTTGGCATTCATCTTCGCCGCCGCATGAAGATTGGCTTCCGCCGCTTCGTAATCGCGCCGGTTCAGTGCCGATTCCGCCAGCAGCAGGTAGCGGGAAAGCTGCTGTTTTTCCGGCAGTTTGGCGATTTCCGCAAGATAACGGTCGCGCAGCTCGATATTTTCCATCTGTCCTGCCGCGTGCGCGCCCAGCATCAATGCCAAAGTCCGATTGTCTCCGGCCTCTTTGTTGCCCAACACTCGAGAGGCTTCGAGTTCCGCCTTTTCAAAACGCCCTTCGAAATACGCCAAACCTGCCTTATTCAAGGCAAGCGCGGCCTTGCGGCCTTTCCGCGCCGAACCGGAACGCTGCATCTTTTCGGGGATATTAAGTACGCCGATGATGAATTTAAACAGGAAATACCACACCACGACGGCAATCAGCGAACCTAACACAAAAGCGTGCAGGTTGATTCTGAGCATGGTCTGTCCGAGTACGATATACACGTCGCCGGTGTAAATGCCCGAAGCCAGCGCCAGTCCGACGGCGGCGGCAAACAGGACGACAATCCAGACTACCGTTTTCATGCGCGTTCTCCTTTAGCGGACGGCGAACGCCCTGCCTTTTCCGGTGCGGGCTGTTTTTTTGCAGGCTGTTCCGGTTTGCGTTCCGAAGGCAGGGACGGTGCTTCTATGGCCTTCACATCCGATGCGGCAGCCGGTTCGGAAGCTGTGTTTTCGTTTGCCGGTTCGGAAGCCGCCTGTTCCGCTTCTTGATTTTCCGCCGCCGTCATGCGCGTACCGTCGCGATAGGCGCGGACGGCATTTAAACTGGTCTTCAAGCCGTCATCCGCCGTCATGCGTACATCCAGTGTTTTCAATTCCGCCAGTTCTTTCAGCCACGACTGCGTGGCGGGCGACTTGGCATCGAAATACTGTCTGACGGCGGCTTCGGCATTGTTCAAATCGCCCTGATAGACTTCGCCGTTGCGCTGCATCAATGCGGTGCGCGCATCCAACAGGCGCAGACGCAGGTTTTCACGCACAAAATATGCCTGTTCGGGAGAAATCAGCATGGCATCGTTGTTTTCCAAACGGCGGATTTCGACCAGCCCCTTCAATGTGCCGAGGGATTTTTCCCATACGTTCTGCCACCATGAAGCGGAAACGGCTTCGTTGCGGGCCTGTACGCCCGGTTTCAATACGCCGTCCAAAATCAGCGGCAGTCCGGATACGGCGGTTTCCAACCGGTCGAGGCGCAATGCCGTGCCGGAAATATCGACATAGGGACGGTTTTTCAGTTCCGCCAAATCGCTGCTGACCGCCTGTTTGATCGGCAGAAGCTCTGCCTGATCGAAACGGGACAGGCGGCTGTCGATATGCTCCAACACGCCGACTGCCGTTTGGATATTGCCGGTCAACACCAGCTGTTGCGCCGCCAGATTGAGTATGGTCTCGGTTTCGTCCACCAGCCAATCGGCACGCCCTTTGGTCAGCTCGCGATAGGCTTTTTGCGTCATCAGGATTTGTTCGCCGTTGGCTTTGACACCGCTGTCCAAACGGTCGAGTTCGGACTGTATGGCACTTTGGCGGTTGAGGTTGTCTTTGAGCAGGGCGGCGTTTTCCGACTCGCCCAAGGCGGCTTTGTCGATTTTCTGGTTGAATGCCAGCTCTTGGTTTTTCAAGACATTCTGTCCTTGGACAAACAAAAAACCACTTGCACCCAAACCCAATGCCGCCAATACCAAGGCGCAGGCCGCCAAAGCGTTGCTGCCGGACTGTTTGACGATAAAAGGAGCGGCGGGAATGTGTACTTCTGTTTCGTTTTCTTTGCGTGGGGAAGAGGTTTCAGACGGCATTTCTTTTGATGCCTGTATCTCGCGTACGGGTTCGGATGATTTGTTTTCAGGTTCGCCCACCGTTTTGCTCCTTATTGGTTTGAGGTTCCGGGAAAGACCATGCCGTCTGAAACGGAAATGGAAGAATAGGAAAGCGCGGCTTCCAGCGTAGGGACGGTTTCGACCGAACACACGCCTTCGCGCTTCAATGCCTCCGCAATGCGCGGATGATGGGTAAAGTATAGCAAGGATTTGAAGAATCGGGAAAATTGCGGCGGAAGCTGTGCAAACAGCGACTGCACAAGTTCTGTGGACGTAATATAGGCGGCGGCAATATTTTCGGTTTGGAAATTTTGAAAGTTCAAAGGTTTATGCCGTCTGAAATAGACTTCTGCCACCTCCGTCCGAAAACCTTTCTCCTGCAAGGCATTCATCAGAAAATCCCGCCCGCCGTGTCCGCGCACAGACAATACGCGCGCACCTTCGGGCAGACTGTTCCAAACCGGCAGGCGCAAAACCGCCTCGCTGTCGTTGCCGTCTTCAGGTGCAAACACGCCCGCGCCCGCATAACGCGCCAAGGCACGGCGGCTGCCTTGCCCTACGGCAATGTGCGCCTTTATGCCGTCTGAAAGGTTAAGGTACGGGACGGCGGTTTCAACGGCGGCCGGACTGACCCAAAACACGGCATCCGCACGGGCATACATTTCCGGCAGCCGTTTCAGGCTTGCTTCGTCGGTTTCGATTTCAATCGGACTCAACACTTCCGCCTGCCATCCGGCACGACGGCAGACTTCCACATCGTCCTTCGCCCTGCCCGACGGGCGGACAATCAGCATGACGGGCTTCGCTGTTTCCATCGCCTTATCCGCCCCGATTACCGGGAAAAATCGTCATCGTTGAAATTCGCCTGCGCGGTTTTCGGCGTACAGCCTACCCGTGCGACTTCCTTGCCCCTACGCTCCACAACGACACCGCTGCTTTCCGTATGAGTCACGGAATCGAAGCCTGTCCATACGGTGTACATAAATTCGCCGTTTTGGAATTTCATCGTTGCCCGGCGTCCGCTGCCCATGCCTTGCCACCTGTCGGAACGCCCCAACAGGTCAGCTTTGCTGTTGCGTATGGCAATTTCTTTTTTTGCCGCACTGCCGAACGAATATTCGTAAAGATTGCGGTTGATTTTTTGAACTTCTATGTATTTGTTGTTGTCCGTTTTACAGGAAAATACCGTATCCGCCCACACGGTTTGGGCGGCAGCCGACAGAAGCAATGCGGCAGAAAGGAACATTTTTTTCATCATAATTTCCTTAATGGTTGAAACCCCGCCATTCGGACATCCGTCCTTCGTGGCAGCAGCATCAGATTTTATTTGAAAGGGGTGTAACCCCTTTCAAATTAGGGCAACACATAGGGCGGCGCTTTATGTGTCGTCCTGTGTGTTGAAACATCATTGCCCGTATCCTGAAATAGAAGGCTGTGTTTTAACAATCCGTTGATTGCTTAAGATGAATTCACACTAAAAAACAGTTCTCTATTTCATCTATTACGGCGGGTTGTTTTGTTTATAAGGGTGGTAATCTACAAATTGTTACTAAATAGCAAGGTGTGAATGAAACGGCAGATATAATCAAAATCTTCTTGTTGGTCAAAATACGGTAACATAATGCTTTTTAATTTTTCGCCTTTGGGTTTACGTCCATAAGAAAACAGATAGCGGTTTGCTGTAATACATTTAGCGTAATACAGTTTTACTTCTATTGGCATATCGGACTGTATGGGTGTTAATACGGCGACATCACTATTTGCTACAAATTCACAAGTTGAAACATAGCTATAAGTATGGCTACCTTCGCCATTGGTAGAAGTGAAAAGCGTATGGCATGGAAAAATATGTTTTTCATCAACGCTATCACGAGCGATATAACTTCGTAGCGTTCTTGCTTGCGTACTGGCAGGACGGATATAGACAACCGTGTCTTTTTGCCGTTGTTCAAATTCTTTTAATTTGGTTGCGGCAATGCCGTTTTGAATAGTAAAAATTTCATCAAGTCGTTTTGATTGTCGAACCACAGGCAAATCAAGCGGTTCTTTTAATTTCGGTTCGGTTACACCCGCAGATGGATTTAAATTCACGCTTTCAACCCAGCTTGGGATCTCATCCAAAGATGGCACAAACAGTTGTCGTAACGTGCGGTTAGCTTCCCTACCGCAAGCAGAAAAACGGTAGGCATTGGCAAAAATAGCAGCACAATAAAAGAGTTTTTGTTGTTCTGTCATTTCTGTTTTGGGATTTAAAACAGCAACATTTTGAGCTGTATAAAATGGTTTGTTTTGTAAAAAAGTAGATAAAACAGAACCACCTAATGCAACAGTTAATAATCCTGCTGGATAAGGTTTTGTATTTTTCAATAAATCCACAGATGCTGTTACACCATTATTTTTGCCTGACCTGCCTACAAAGTTGATTGTTGGATTGAAGCTGCTCATTTTATTCAAATCTAATTTTGAACCGTAACTCACATCAAAAATCTCTTGCAATTCAACCATTATTCATCGTCTCCGAAGTCGTTATTGTCATCGTCTTCATAGCTTTCATTATCCAAATTTTCAGTCGGCCCTACTTCCGCTCCCAGTAGTTGAAATAAAGCAAATTCACGCACGACTTGCTCAAAATCTGCTCGGGTAATTTTGGAATAATCAGTTTCCAAATAGGCTTCGGCAACCCATTCATCGTTATCAGTTACAAATGCTGTTACCGATTCTCCTGTGTGAACTTCGTTGTTTAAATAATGTTCCAACCAGCGCGCTTTAATGCCCTGCCAGCGGTCGTATAAATCAATGCGTCCCAAGTGTTTGGTTTTTTCAAAACCGTCATCACGCCAGTAGCCAAACCACGTTTTGCGACAGGCTTTTTTCGTGCTGATTTCTTCTTGTGTGTCCGGGTCAATCACGACTGTCTGAAAATGCGGTTTATGGGCTTCAAATACGACAATGCACGTTACCGTGCCAACTGGGTAAAACAGTTCGCTCGGCATAGACATCACGGCTTTTAAGCGATGATATTTCACAATTTCGCTTTTGGCTTTGCTTGGTGCAATCACGCAACTGACTGGAATAATGGCAATGCCTGTGCCACCTTCTGCCAACATATCCAACATTTCTTTGACAAAATAAAGTTCATGCAATTCGGCATCGCTTTTGGATTGGGCGTAAGGTGGATTGAGAAAGCCAACATTTGGGCGTTTTAAGCCTGTTTCAGGTTTGGGATTTTTGATTAAATCCTGAAAATCAGTCATGAAACAACTGCTTTGGTGTAAATTGGCTTTACCGTCTCCGCGTAAAATCATATTACTGGCGGCAAGAGCAAACATTTTTGGGTTGTTTTCAATGCCAATCAGTTGATATTTTTTAGAGATGGCTTACCCAAATTGCTAATTCTAGCAACAGATTTACCGTCTAAATTGATACCACAAGGAACACAAACTTGTTCTTTGGAAATGCCACGTTTCGTTGCTCTCGTTCCTCGTTTGTGAGCAGGACGTGGCAGATTAAAATTTTTGTGGTGCCCTTTGTAAGAAATCGTCGAATAAGTTTCATCAGCTTGCACAATGCCGTCTAACTCAACTTCATTCATCATGTTTTGAAGTGCGTCCAAAATTTTGTGCCGCCAAGTAAACGCAGTAGCAAGATTGATTTTGCAAATTTCAGCACATTTGCGAAGTGGGTATTTTTCAATCATACAATGAATGTATTTTTCCCAAACTTCAATGTCTTTTTGCGTGTTGTAGAGAATAGTGCCTGTCTGCTCAACAAAAGACTTTTTACAATCACGACACAAAAAACGTTGGTTGCCACAATCTTTGCCATTTTTGACGAAATGTGTAGATTGGCAATGTGGGCACTTCGTAACTTTTCTTGGTTCAATGACTTTTTTAACCTGTTCTTTTGAGCTGACAGAAGTCAAAAAAGCCTGTTTATCCGTATCGGACAAATTTTCAAAAAGTTGTTTTAAAATGTCTAATTCTTTTGTTACGCCCGACATTATAAAATCCCTTATAGTTCAATTTGTTATAAGGGATTTTATCAAAAATTAGTGCAAAAATCAACGGATTGTTAAAACACAGCCAAATAGAAAAGAAAATGCCCGTTTTACGGTCTTCTTTCCGACAAAATGCCGTCTGAAACGAATTTCAGACGGCATGGTCGAAAATTATTGCGCGGCAAGCGGTTTGAGCAGGAGGGTTTCGCCGCTTTGCACGACATTTTCCAGCAAATCGATGTTCGGATGCTTCCCCGGATGGGCGCGCGCGTCGGCAACATGTTCGGCAAACCATATCAAACCCTGTTCTGCCGCTTCTTTACCCAATTTTCCATCAAAACGTTCCGCCAAGGCATTGTACAGCTTGAGCGAACCGAGCTTGCCCTGAACGGCGGGAATGTGGTGAACCGTTTTGCCTTCGGCATCCTGAACATCCAAACCGCCCAGATGGTCGATTGAAGGAAATGTGGCGAGATAGTCTTGGAAATTCATATCAAATCCGAAAATCAGTCAGTTAGCGCGTGCCGAAAATCTTGTCGCCCGCATCGCCCAGACCGGGAATAATATAGCCGTTTTCGTTCAAACGGCTATCCAGCGCGGCGGTATAAATCGTAACATCGGGATGCGCATCATTAACAGCCTTCACGCCCTCAGGGGCGGCAACCAAGACTAAGGCTTTGATGTTGCGGCAACCTTTTTCTTTCAACAGGTCGATGGTGGCCACCATCGAACCGCCTGTCGCCAGCATAGGATCGATAATCAAAGCCGGACGCTCGTCCATACTGTCCACAAATTTCTCAAAATAGGAAATAGGCTTCAGCGTTTCCTCGTCGCGCTGCAAACCGACCACGCTGATTTTGGCAGTCGGAATCAGGTCGAGCACGCCGTCGAGCATACCCAAACCGGCGCGCAGGATGGGGACGACGGTCAGGGTTTTGCCTTTGATGCGGTCGCCTTCAATCTGTCCGCACCATCCGTCGATAAGGTATTTTTCAATTTCAAAATCACGGCTTGCCTCGTATGCCATCAGGCGCGCCAACTCGGTGGTCAGCGTACGGAATTTGTAGGTGCTGCAATCCGCCTCCCTCATCAGGGTCAGTTTGTGGCGGACGAGCGGATGGTTGATAACGTTAACGTTCATCGCGGTGTTCCAGTGTGATTTTGAGACGCGTCATTATACTTTTTTTTAATTTGCCGGAAAAGAAAATGCCGTCTGAAACACGTTCAGACGGCATTGCCGAATCCATCAGGCTTTCAGCAGCTCTTGCAGCTCGCCTGCCTCATACATTTCCATCAGGATGTCCGAACCGCCGACAAACTCGCCGTTCACATAAAGTTGGGGGATGGTCGGCCAGTCGCTGTATTCCTTAATGCCTTGGCGTACTTCGGGATTTTCCAATACGTTGACAGCAACGTAATCGGTGCAGCCTGCCGCGTTCAGGATTTGCACGGCGCGGGAAGAGAAACCGCATTGCGGAAACTGCTTCGTACCTTTCATAAACAATACGACGCGGTGTGTCGTTACTACTTCTTTAATTTGGTCGTGGATGGAAGCCATCGCTTATTCCTTTTGATAAAGTTGACAAAATTTGTCAGGTAGGGCGCATTATACGCAAAAGCGGAAACTTCCCACAATATTTGCCGTATATCGCGCAGTATCAATGTTGCGAACGGCAATATTCCCACTCCTCGACAATCCTGCTGTCCGGCAAATGGCACAGGGCATATCCGCCGCCGCTTTCGTCTTTTTTTACTTCCCGTCTGCCGCCTTTGGCAATGCAGAATTTGGAAGCGGAATTTGCCATGCCTGTCCGAAACGTGTTGGCAGGCAGCCGGCAGCAGCGCGGACATGCATACGGATGAATTGCCTTCATGGTTTTCCTTATCGTCGGCACAGGGTCAGACGACCCGCATATCGGGTACTTTTTTAAACAGCCGGTAAAAGTTTTCCGTCGTATATGCCGCAACCTGTTCCAATGTTTGATTCCGCAATTTGGCAATATGTTCGGCAGTATGACGCACAAAAGCCGGTTCGTTCTGCCTGCCTCGTTTGGGAACGGGGGCAAGGAACGGCGCATCGGTTTCCACTAAAATGCGGTCGTCCGGAACGTATTTCGCCGCCTCCTGAACCAAGGGGGCGTTTTTAAAGGTAACGATTCCCGAGAAAGAAATATAAAGCCCCAAATCCATGGCAGCCCGGGCAAAACCGACATCCTCGGAAAAACAGTGAATCACACCCGAATTGGTTTTACATTCTTTTAAAATCGCCAAGGTGTCCGCCGCCGCATCGCGCGTATGGACGATAACGGGCAGTCCGGTTTGATTGGCTGCTTCGATGTGGTCTGCAAAGCGTTTGTGCTGCCAAGACAAATCGCCTTTGCACCAGTAATAATCCAAACCCGTCTCGCCGATGCCGACCACTTTCGGATGGGCGGCGGCTTCGGCCATTTCCGCAATGGAAAATTCTTCGGCTTCCTTGCTGTCGGGATGTACGCCTATGGTGCAATAGATGTGTTCGTGCGCTTCGGCGACGGCAAAGACTTCGGAGAAGCTTTCCCTACTGACGCTGATGGCGAGTGCCTGCCCCACGCCGTTTGCTTCCATGTTGGACAAAACTTCGGGCAGGCGTTCTTTCAAACCTTCAAAATTGAGGTGGCAGTGCGAATCGATGATATGCATAGCGTTACATGGTAAACGTAGGTCTGCTGCCGCTGATTGTGCTGCCCAGTTCGACTTCGATCTGGTCTTTGACTTTCAGGCAGTTTTCGTGTTTTGTGAATGCCAGCCCCACCCCTTTGGGTTTGGAGGAAGTACTCGCAGGATTAATCCAGGCGACCTTGGTCGGCAGGAACAGTTTGGGGAAGTTGAGGATTTCTACGGCAAGCAGAATATCGTCCCCGATGGAAAATACGTCGTCGGTCTGCACAAACAGACCGCCGTGTTCCAAAAACGGCATATAGGAGCTGTACAGCAGATTCATGTCTTTCAGCTGCAACGACATCATTTTTGCCGGAATATTTTGTCCGTCTGACATAATTCACCTGTTCTCTTTCTTCAATTCCAAATAGTTGATGAGCAGATGCTCGATCTGCATTTTGACATTTAAAGTATGAAACCCGTAAGGGGCAAGCTGTTTGAGCATATCCTCCGCCGCAAATACATTGCGCGGACGGAAACCCGATGCCGTCTGAAGCAGCCTGTCTTCATAAGCGGGATAATAGACGGGTTTCATGTGTTGCAGGCACAAGCCTAAATCGACCAGCCATTTCTGCATCCACCCGACAAATACGGCGAGCGGAAGTTTTTCCTTATCGAAAAGCGCGGCGTAATCCAAAATCTTCAACAATCTCGGCTCTGCCAATATCTCCAGCAGCTTTGCCCTCAATTCCCGAAGCTCGCCTTCCTCCTGAAACAGCGGCGCGCCCGAATGGAAAGCCAGACGTTCCTCAGGCTCCGCCACACCCCTGTCGCGCAGATACGCCAATGCTTCCCCATGCGAAGGAGCGGGCAAAACCATCTTCCGGCAGCGGCTTTTAATGGTCGGTAAAACCTTGTCCGCCACGTGGCTTACCAGCAAAAAGACCACTTGTGGCGGCGGCTCTTCCAACACTTTCAACAAACTGTTGGCGGCTTGGACATTCATACTTTCCGCAGGATGAATCAGGATCACGCGCAAACCGCCCCGTACCGAAGTCAGGTACACATTATCGATGATTTCCCTGACGGCATCGATTTTGATCCGCAACAGTTTGCGTCCGTTTTCGGGTTCGTCCGCCAGAGGCGTGATTTCGTAAAAATCGGGATGGCTTCCCCGTCCAAACAGATGGCAGGACATACATTCGCCACAGGGTTTGCAGCCCGGTGCAGGGGTTTCGCACAACAGCGCCTTCGCCGCAAAGCGGGCAAACGCAGTCTTCCCCGTCCCCTTTTTGCCAACAAACAGCCACGCATTAGGACGGCTCGTCCAATGCTCGGCAATCTGCCGCCATTGTTCCTGATGCCACGGATAAATCATGTCAAACTGCCCGTCCGGAAATCCATACCGCCATCAGAGCAGTTCCAAATCGGGGTCGGAACTTTGTGCCCTGCGGCTGCGCAACTGTACCGCCAAACGCAAATCATGTGCGGAATCGGCATTTTTCAAGGCATCCTGCAAGGAAATCTCGCCTTTTTCATACAATTGGTAAAGGTGTTGGTCGAAGGTCTGCATACCCAGGGTAGTGGATTTTTTCATCACTTCTTTGATTTCATGGATGTTGCCGTTGTGAATCAACTCCGAAATCAGGGGCGAATTGAGCAGTACCTCGACTGCCGCCACCCTGCCCTTGCCGCCGTCTCGCGGAACGAGGCGTTGCGAAATAAACGCCTGAAGGTTGAGCGACAAATCCGTCAGCAATTGTTCGCGCCGCTCCTCGGGGAAGAAGTTGATGATGCGGTCGAGCGCCTGATTGGTGCTGTTGGCGTGCAGCGTCGCCATACACAAATGCCCCGTTTCGGCAAAGGCGATGGCGTAGTCCATTGTTTCACGGTCGCGGATTTCGCCGATAAGGATCACATCCGGCGCCTGACGCAGCGTATTTTTCAACGCCGCCATCCAGTTTTCCGTGTCCACGCCGACCTCGCGCTGGGTAATGATGCAGTTTTTGTGTTCGTGGACAAACTCGATCGGATCTTCGATGGTGATGATGTGTCCGAACGAATTTTCATTGCGGTAGTCGATAAGCGAGGCGAGCGAAGTCGATTTGCCCGAGCCGGTGCCGCCGACAAAAATAACCAGCCCGCGTTTTTTCAGCGCAACATCCTTCAAGGCCGGCGGCAGGTTCAGGCTTTCAAACTTGGGAATCTTGCTGGTAATCGCGCGGAATACCAACGCCGTCGCACCGCGCTGTATCATCGCATTGACGCGGAAGCGGCTGGTGTCCGGCAGGCTGATGGCGAAGTTGCACTCGTTGGTCGATGAAAATTCTTCCGCCTGCTTCGCACTCATAATCGAAAAGGCGATTTCCATACATTTTTCCGCCGTCAGCGGTTCGTCCGTGATGCGGGTGATTTTGCCGTCCAGCTTCATAGCGGGCGGGAAATGGGTCGTCACAAACAGGTCGGAACCTTTGTTTTTGTTCATATGGCGCAGCCATGCGAACAGTTCTTCCTTTGCAGTCATATTTTCATCGGTAAACATCCTCGTCCCCCAATCTTCAAACAATCTGTACCTTCCCATTCTACCAAAAATCCGCCGTGCTGTCTGAAACCGTTTCAGACGGCACGGACAAACCGCCTCCACTCAATCCTGCCGTGTTAGCGTGTATAATTCGGCGTTCTATCCGAAATTCACAGCAGGTTAGCAATATGTCTTTGAAAACAGTAGCCGTTATCGGCGCGATGGAACAGGAAATCGAGCTTTTGCGCGAGATGATGGAAAATGTCAAAGCCGTCTCTTTCGGCAGATTTTCCGCCTATGAAGGCGAATTGGCGGGAAAACGCATAGTGCTTGCATTGAGCGGCATCGGCAAGGTCAACGCGGCGGTTGCAACGGCTTGGCTTATCCGTCAATTCGCACCGGACTGCGTCATCAACACCGGCAGCGCAGGCGGTTTGGGCAAGGGTTTGAAAGTCGGCGACGTGGTGATCGGCACGGAAACCGAGCACCACGATGTCGATGTAACCGCATTCGGCTATGCCCGGGGGCAAGTGCCGCAACTGCCGGCAAGGTTCGCTTCAGACGGCATATTGATTGAAACGGCAAAACGGGCGGCGCGGACGTTTGAAGGCGCGGAGGTAGAACAAGGCCTGATTGTCAGCGGCGACCGCTTCGTCCACAGCAGCGAAGGCGTGGCGGAAATCCGCAAGCACTTCCCCGAAGTCAAAGCAGTGGAAATGGAAGCGGCGGCGATTGCCCAAACCTGTCATCAGTTGGAAACGCCGTTCGTCATCATCCGCGCTGTTTCCGATTCGGCGGACGAAAAGGCAGACATCAGCTTTGAAGAGTTTTTGAAAACGGCGGCGGCAAGTTCTGCAAAAATGGTGGCAGAAATCGTCAAATCTTTATAAAACCTTTATCAAATCATGCCAAAACAGCGGTTTTCCGTTAGAATATCGGGCTATTTCCACGTTGCGCCCGATATTCGGACGTACCGCTGTTTGTTCAGACGGCATTTCTAAAACCTACCGTTCAGCATTAAAAACAACTCAATGAAAAATATCCGAAATTTCTCCATCATCGCCCACATCGACCACGGCAAATCGACGCTTGCCGACCGCTTCATCCAATATTGCGGCGGTTTGGATTTGCGCGAAATGAGTACGCAGGTGCTCGATTCCATGGACATCGAAAAAGAGCGCGGCATCACCATCAAAGCGCAAACCGCCGCACTCAACTACAAAGCACGCGACGGGCAGGTGTATCAGCTTAATTTGATTGACACGCCGGGACACGTCGACTTCTCTTACGAAGTTTCCCGTTCGCTGTCGGCTTGCGAAGGCGCGCTTTTGGTCGTTGACGCGTCGCAGGGCGTGGAAGCGCAAACCGTGGCGAACTGCTATACCGCGATTGATTTGGGCGTGGAAGTCGTGCCCGTTTTGAACAAAATCGACCTGCCCGCCGCCGACCCCGAGCGTGTGGAACAGGAAATCGAAGACATCATCGGCATCGATGCCGTCGGCGCGGTGCAGTGTTCAGCCAAAAGCGGCATCGGCGTGGAAGACGTTTTGGAAGAAATCGTTGCCAAAATTCCTGCGCCGACCGGCGACGAAAACGCGCCGCTGCAAGCCGTTATCGTCGATTCGTGGTTTGACAATTACGTCGGCGTGGTCATGCTGATTCGAGTGAAAAACGGCACCATCAAACTGAAAGACAAAGTGCGCTTTATGAGCACCAAGGCGGAAACGCAGGTCGAGCAGCTGGGCGTATTCACACCGAAATCGGTTCAAAAACAAGAACTAAAAGCCGGCGAAGTGGGTTTTTTGATTACCGGCGTGAAAGAATTGGGACAGGCGAAAGTCGGCGATACGGTTACTTTGGTTGCCAACCCTGCCACTGAGCCGCTGCCCGGTTTCCAAGAAGTACAAAGCCAAGTATTTGCGGGTCTCTATCCTGTGGAAAGCCACGATTACGAAGCCTTGCGCGACGCTTTGGAAAAATTGCAGCTGAACGATGCTTCGTTGAAATTCGAGCCTGAAGTTTCTCAAGCATTGGGCTTCGGCTTCCGCTGCGGCTTCTTAGGCCTGCTGCATTTAGAAATCGTGCAGGAACGCTTGGAACGCGAGTTCGACATGGATTTGATTACCACCGCGCCGACGGTGGTTTACGAAGTCGTGTTGAAAAGCGGCGAAAAAATCGAAGTTGAAAACCCGTCCAAACTGCCCGACATCGGCAGCATCGAAACCATTCTCGAGCCGATTATTACCGCGACCATCCTTGTGCCGCAGGAATACGTCGGCAACGTCATGACTTTGTGTAACCAAAAGCGCGGCGTGCAGGTCAATATGCAGTATATGGGCCGCCAAGTGATGCTGACTTACGACTTGCCGATGAACGAAGTCGTAATGGACTTTTTCGACAAACTCAAATCCACTTCGCGCGGTTATGCTTCGTTGGACTACCATTTCAAAGAATTCCAACCGTCTGATTTGATTAAGCTCGACATTATGGTTAACGGCGAAAAAGTCGATGCCTTAAGCCTGATTGTACACCGTCAAAGCGCGGTTCACAAAGGCCGCGAGCTGGCATCGAAAATGCGCGAACTGATTCCGCGCCAAATGTTCGACATCGCCGTCCAAGCCGCCATCGGCAGCCGGATTATCGCCCGAGAAAACGTTAAAGCCCTGCGTAAAAACGTTTTGGCGAAATGTTACGGCGGCGATATTACGCGTAAGAAAAAACTGCTTGAAAAACAAAAAGCAGGCAAACGCCGTATGAAACAAGTGGGCAACGTGGAAATTCCGCAAAGCGCGTTCTTGGCGATTTTGCAGGTGAGCGACAAATAATATTTCGGCACATAGGGCGGGCGCGTCGGGAACACCTCTCAAACCGCCCTGATTTCAGCGGCACGCGCCCGCAAACAAATTTTGCAATTTGCCGCCTTAAAACGGTTGCACGGCCGGGCGGGTTTTTAACCGTTAAGGAACAACAATGAACACAATGCTAATGTCGGGCGCGGCTGCCGCGCTGCTTGCCGGCATCATCCTTTATTTCAAAAGCGACAAGAAACGGCAGGAAAACGGTGAATGGAGTTCCGGCCTCGAATACGCCTATATCCTGACGGCGGTCGGTGTGTTTGCCGCTTTGTCCCTGTTTATGAGCTTTACCGCCGTTTTCCTGATTTTCGTTGTATTGTGCGGTACGGCTTGGGGGGTATATAAATACCGCCTGAAGACTCATCCCGAAATCTCGGAAAGCAGCCACTTCGGCGATTATTTCGGCAGTTTCTTCCCTACCGTTTTGGTATTGTTCCTCATCCGGTCGTTTATTGCCGAACCGTTCCAAATCCCGTCCAGCTCGATGCGCCCGGGATTAATCAAGGGCGATTTCATTTTGGTCGGCAAATTTTCCTACGGCCTGCGCGCACCCGTTTTAAACAATGTATTCATCCCCACGGGCAAAATCGAACGGGGCGATGTCGTTGTTTTTAACTATCCTTTGCAGCCGGAGATGACCTACATCAAGCGTATTGTCGGCATCCCGGGCGACATTGTCGAATATCGAGATAAAGTTTTGACGGTAAACGGAAAACCGGCTTCCGACATTCCTGACGGCACATACCGTTATCCTGACGATACCGACCCATCCGAAATCCACAACACGGATATGTTCCGCAGCGGTCTGGACGGCAAATCCTTCAATATTCTGAAAAAAGAAGGACAGCCTGCCGTTTCCCTGCCCGTATTGGGCAAATATACCTCCGATATTATGTCTGAAAACGGATATTCCATAGATCAAAGCGGTCTGAACCATTGCCAATATGCCGACGACGGCAGCGGTTTCGTGTGCAAAGTTCCCGAAGGACGCTATTTCGCTATGGGCGACAACCGCGACAACAGTGCCGATTCGCGCTACTGGGGCTTTGTGGATGACAAGCTGGTTGTCGGCAAGGCAATGTTCATTTTGATGAACTTCGGCGATTTCGGCAGGGCCGGCACGGCAATCCGTTAAGCCGGAAAATTACGCCGGAACATCAAAAATGCCGTCCGAACCCTGTTTCAGACGGCATTTTTATCATCAAACTCCTTGTTTCCCTACCGGCAGCCTCGGGGATAATATAGTGGATTAAATCTAAACCAGTACAGCCTGGCCTCGCCTTGCCGTACTATTTGTACTGTCCGCGGCTTCGTCGCCTTGGCCTGATTTGAATTTAATCCACTATATGCACCGCCTTGCCGGCATTATCGATATGGGCGGCACATATGGATTGCCTGGAAAAATGATGCGTTCGGGCGGCGTATGATTTGCCTGTGTTTAAATCATCGGTTGATTTTATCCGTCGGCAAGTGAAAAGCCGGTTATTTCCGTTTGTGTGGAAACCCATCCCATTGAATAAAGGGCATTTCGTCCGACTGACGGTGTGGGCGGCATATGGAAATACGGACATTATTTTAGTTGCATTGCCATTCCTGCGGAGGCGGCTTTTTTGATTCTGCCCGCCCCGATGCCGTCTGAAAGGGCTTCAGACGGCATTTTCCGCTCCGCGCCGTTGTCGGCATGTTTGGTCTTGCCGGTTTTGACTGCCTGCCAGTCCAATCGTACGCAGGTTTGCCACGGCAGAAAATCTGATGCCGACCGGAGTCAAAGCTCGGACGGCTGTTTCAGCGAACCGAGGTAAATCGCCGAAAGCGTCAGCACCACCCCTGCCCACTGCACGCCTTCAATCGTTTTGCCCAATCCGAAATAATCGATGAACAGGGCGGCGACCGGTTCGGACAAAAGCAACAGCCCCGTCAGCGACAGGGAAAGCAGCGGAATCGCATAGGCAACCATCGCCCACGCAAAACACTGCATCACCACGCCCCGTACACAAGCACCAAACCCGAATCTTTCCAAGTGGTCGGATAAAGTGCGCCGCCGTCCATCAGCAATGCCGGAACAATCGGCGATGCCGCGCCGCCCAAACTCAAAATCATCATTGAAGGGAAAAGCGCCACCTGTTCGACTTCATGAGTCTTGCGGACGAACACCATAGATAGGGCAAGCATCAGCCCGGACACCAAACCGCTGGCGAATCCCCAAACCGCATTACCGTTGTAGCCGAATTCCGCACCGGCAATCATCGCCACGCCCACAACCGCCGACATCAAGCTTGCCGCCTGCAGCCTGCCCAAACGCTCGCCGAAAAAGAAAACACCGATTGCCGACAAGAAAAAGATTTGCAGGCTGTTGAGCAGGGTGGAAATACCCGGCCCGACCGCGTGTATGCTTTCGTGCCAAAGTGCCAAATCGAAAGCGAGAAACACGCCCGCCGTCAGGGCATATCGGACGGTTTTTCTGTTTTTTGGGAATTTTTGTCCGAAAAACCGTGCCAAAAACCAAAATACGAATACCGAAATCAGCAACCGCCAAAATGCGATTGCATACGGGCCGACGGGGACGGATCTGACAATCAGGCTGCCCAATCCGAACACCGCGCAACCCAGCACCAGCAATGGTGCGGCATATTTTTTTCCGTTACCGACCACAATATCCCCTCCCTTCCCCATATGGCTGCCGCGCCGCCGGCAAAAGTGCCGCCATTCCGAAAATATGCCGTCTGAAGCCCAAAGCCCCGGCTGCGCCCGGACAAACGGCTGACTTTACGGGCAGGCCGGCTATTTTCCGTTGGGGCAAAATCCGTCCTGCCGGATAAAACCCGAATAAAAAATATTTCCCTCAAGCAATGCGGCGGCGCCAACACCTGATTAAAACACAACCGGCGTTTTCGGTATATATGCAAAAACGCATTTTCCGGCACGGCGTTACACCGATACCGAAAAATGCGTCTGAATGTTTCGACAATCCGATTAAAGCATTATGCCAAATCTGCAAAAAGTGGCGTAGAGAGATAGCGTTCGCCATAAGAAGGCAGCAGCACGACTATCAGCTTGCCTTCGTTTTCAGGCTGTTTGGCAAGCTGCAACGCGCTCCAAACCGCCGCACCGGAAGAAATGCCCGCCAAAATGCCTTCTTTTTCCGCCATTGCACGGGCGGTTTCAAAAGCCGCTTCGTTCGGCACTTTGGCAATGCTGTCGTAGATTTTGGTATTCAAAACGGTCGGAATAAAACCTGCGCCGATACCTTGAATCGGGTGCGGACCTTTTTCGCCGCCGCTCAATACGGGGGAAGCCTCAGGCTCGACGGCAACCACTTTAACTTCGGGTTTGTATTTTTTCAATACTTCGCCCACGCCGGTAATCGTACCGCCCGTGCCGACGCCGGCAACGAAGACATCGACTTTACCGTCGGTATCGTTCCAAATTTCCTCGGCGGTTGTTTTGCGGTGGACTTCGGGATTTGCCTCATTGTCGAACTGGCGCGGCATAAAATAAGTGTCTGGATGAGCGTCCACCAAGGATTGCGCTTTGGCAATCGCGCCCGCCATACCTTCGGCGGCGGGGGTTAGAATCAGTTCCGCGCCAAACGTGCGCAACAGCATTTTGCGCTCTTTGCTCATGCTTTCCGGCATGGTAATCGCCAGTTTGTAGCCGCGTGCGGCACATACCATTGCCAAACCGATACCCGTATTGCCGCTGGTTGCTTCGACAATGACGGTGTTTTTGTTGATTTTTCCCGCTTTTTCGGCGGCCTCGATCATTGCTTCGGCAATGCGGTCTTTGACGCTGCTGCCCGGATTAAAAAATTCCAGTTTCACGGCAACCTCTGCCTTCAAACCTTTGGTCAAACGGTTCAGTTTGACCAAAGGCGTGTTGCCGATCAATTCGGTGATGCTGTTTGCAATTTTCATCTTCTGCTCCTGAATAATAAGGTTTCGACAGTAAGGCGCAATCCCCATCGGTATCCTATCCGATTGCAGGGGATTTGCGCCGAACCATAAACAAATTTCGGATATGGCTTTATCCTAAACCTATGCCGCCTAAAAAACCAATACCCAAAATTTATTTCTTTATAACTTTTTGTTCCGATACAGACGGCATCACAATCATCTGCCGATTTCGGCAAGCAGCATCGCCGTTACCGCAACCTGCATCAACATCGCCGCCAACACGCCGAGTCGCAGCTGCGAACCGCCGAACGTTGACGGCGGCTGCCGGTCTATACCGCAGCGGTGGACATAGGCAACCGCCATCAATACAAACTGCAACACGAACCAATAAACCGGCTTCAGCGCATAAAGTTTGAGCAATGCCGCAAACACAAACACTTGAACCGTTCCCGAAAAGCAATAATGCACCAACGCACATATTCCGACAAAAGCAAGCGTCATCGATACATTACTGACGGCAAAAAGCCCGAGCAGCGGATGTTCGGGGTCTGCCTGCCATCCGTTTCCATCTGTTTTCCGGTTCCAATACCCGATGAAAAAAAATATGCTGCCCAAAGTCAGGTAAAAATGGGGGATGAACAAAGGCGCGGCGCGGGTCATTCCCCACATCCCCGGCATCAGCTTTACCCCTAAAACCGAGATGCCGAGCCACAACGCAATACTCGCCCAAAACCATTGCAACATTCCTGCGCGGAATATCAGAAACAGAAAAACCGCCGCATACAGTAAGGCAGACAAAAAATCCAAATGCAGCAAAATCATGAATACGCCAACTCGCCTTCAAACACGGTTTCCGCAGGGCCGGTCATCATCACATCGCCGCCGCAGGCCCATTCGATATATAAAGTCCCGCCCGGCAAAACCACCTCTACCGTTTTCCCTTCATCCAACAGCCCCAGACGGATACCCGCCACCACAGCCGCACACGCGCCCGTACCGCACGCTTGGGTTTCGCCCACGCCGCGCTCGAACACGCGCAAACGGATTGCCGTCCGTCCGACAACCTGCATAAAGCCGACGTTGACGCGTTCGGGAAACTGCCTGTGCGGTTCGATACGCGAACCGGTTTCGCGCACCGGCGCGCATTCCACGTCATCGACTACAATCACAGCATGAGGATTGCCCATATTGACGCAGCTGACAGGCTGAATGCCGGATTCGAGATGCACCCCGTAAATACAGGCATCATCCCCCTCGCCCGATTCGGGGACAAACGGTATTTCAGACGGCATAAACTTCGGTTTGCCCATATTGACCGTAACCATACCGTTATCGGACAATTTCGGAAAAATAATGCCCTTGGCCGTTTCAACACAAATTTCTTTCTTATCGGTCAAACCCTTGTCTGCAACAAAACGGGCAAAACAACGCGCTCCGTTGCCGCATTGCCCGACCTCGCTACCGTCGGCATTGAAAATACGGTAACGGAAATCCACGCCTTCGGTTTCCGAACACCCGACCACCAAAAGCTGGTCGAAGCCCACGCCCCGGAAGCGGTCCGCCCATGCCGCAATCGGCACGTCCTCGGGGGTAAAATCCTGACTGACCGCGTCAATCACCATAAAATCGTTGCCCAAACCGTGCATTTTGGTAAATTTCAAAGTTTTCATATTGTTCCGAAATCCCGTATTGTCTGTTGCTTCCGAATCCGAAATCCCCGAGCCCGAAGGGAAATGCTTCCATCTCCCGCCGCCTGAGGATTAAAATGAGCCATTATACTGTTTGTTACCCCTTACAAGAAACACAATGTCCCGCCTGTTCCTGCTGCTTTTCCCTTGGGCAACCCTTGCCGCCTGCACCCGAAACATACCGGCAAGCCCCGCCGTTTCAAATTGCGCGCATCTTCACAACCGCACCGTCCTGTATTTTGACGCACACGGCAAACCCGCCGACAGCACAGCAAAGGGCGGATTTTACAGGACCGTCGAAATTCATGACACAAACCGCATCCTTATTCAAGACTTTAACAGCACGGGGAATGCCCTCGTCAAACCCTATTGGTCGGACTGCCGGAAATTGTCCGTTTTCCCCGACAAACATCTGACCATGAGCCATCCATGAACCACGACATCACTTTCCTCACCCTGTTCCTGCTCGGTTTCTTCGGCGGAACTCACTGCATCGGTATGTGCGGCGGATTAAGCAGCGCGTTTGCGCTCCAACTCCCCCCGCATATCAACCGCTTTTGGCTGATTCTGCTGCTTAACACAGGACGGATAAGCAGCTATACGGCAATCGGCCTGATGCTCGGATTAATCGGACAACTCGGCATTTCACTCGACCAAACCCGCGTCCTGCAAAATATTTTATACACAGCCTCCAACCTCCTGCTGCTCTTTTTAGGCTTATACTTGAGCGGTATTTCTTCCTTGGCGGCAAAAATCGAGAAAATCGGCAAACCGATATGGCGCAACCTGAACCCGATACTCAACCGGCTGCTGCCCATAAAATCCATACCCGCCTGCCTTGCTGTCGGAATATTATGGGGCTGGCTGCCGTGCGGACTGGTTTACAGCGCATCACTTTACGCGCTGGGAAGCGGTAGTGCGACAACCGGCGGACTGTATATGCTTGCCTTTGCACTGGGTACGCTGCCCAATCTTTTGGCAATCGGCATTTTTTCCCTGCAACTGAAAAAAATCATGCAAAACCGATATATCCGCCTGTGTACAGGATTATCCGTATCATTATGGGCATTATGGAAGCTTGCCGTCCTGTGGCTGTAAGCCCCATTCATTCCCGATACCCGTAAAAAATACCGTCTGAAACCTGTTCAGACGGTATTTTCACCCTAAGCGTTACTCGGCGGCATTTTCTTCACGGACAGGCGCATCCAGCAGGGCTTTGATGGACAGACGGACACGACCTCTGTCATCCACTTCCAATGCTTTCACGTTCACCACCTGACCGACTTGCAGGTAATCGCCGACATTGCGTACGCGCTCGTGTGCGATTTGGCTGATGTGTACCAAACCGTCTTTGCCCGGCATCACGCTGACAATCGCGCCGACGTTGTTGTCGAGGATTTTAACCACAGTACCTTCGTACACTTTGCCCACTTCCACTTCGGCAGTGATTTCTTCGATGCGTTTTTTCGCTGCATCGCCCGCTTCTTGAGTAGTCGCAGCGATAGTGATGGTACCGTCTTCAGCGATATTGATTTCAGTACCGGTTTCAGCGGTAATCGAACGAATGGTTTCGCCGCCTTTACCAATCACATCACGGATTTTGTCTTGGCTGATTTTCATGGTGAACAAACGCGGCGCGTGTGCGGACAGCTCTTGCGGACCCGCAACGGCAGCTTTCATCTGATCCAAGATGTGCAAACGCGCTTCTTTGGCCTGTGCCAAAGCAATTTGCATAATCTCTTTGGTAATGCCTTGGATTTTGATGTCCATTTGCAGCGCGGTAACGCCTTCGGTCGTACCGGCCACTTTAAAGTCCATATCGCCCAAGTGGTCTTCGTCGCCCAAAATGTCGGTCAGGACGGCAAACTTATTGCCTTCCAAAATCAGACCCATCGCGATACCGGCAACGTGTGCTTTCAAAGGCACGCCGGCAGACAGCAGGCTCAAACAGCCGCCGCAGACAGAAGCCATAGAGGAAGAGCCGTTGGATTCGGTAATTTCGGAGACCACGCGCATGGTGTAGCTGAAATCTTCAGGTTTCGGCAATACGGCCAACAACGCACGTTTAGCTAAACGGCCGTGACCGATTTCACGGCGTTTCGGCGCGCCCATGCGGCCCACTTCGCCGGTAGAGTACGGCGGAAAGTTGTAGTGCAGCATAAAGCGGTCGGTATATTCGCCGGACAACGCGTCGATGATTTGTTCGTCGCGCGAAGTACCCAAAGTCGCTACGGCAAGGGCTTGGGTTTCGCCACGGGTAAACAGTGCGGAACCGTGCGTGCGCGGCAATACGCCGGTTTGGATGTTCAGCGGACGGACGGTGCGGGTGTCGCGGCCGTCGATGCGCGGTTGTCCGTCCAAAATTTGGCTGCGGACGACATCGGCTTCCAAGCGTTTGAAAATACCTTTGATTTCGTTGGCTGCCAGCGTGTCGGTTTCTTCGGTAATCAAGGCTTCTTTTACCGCATTCCAAGCCTCGTCCAATTTGGCGGAACGCGCTTGTTTTTGACGGATTTTGAACGCTTCTTTAATGGTTTCGCCGGCAATCCCGCGTACTTTGGCAACCAGTTCTTCATTGGTTTCAGGTGCTTTCCAATCCCAAACTTCCGGATTCACTTCGTCGGCAAATTCATTGATTGCATTGATGGCAACCTGCATTTGATCGTGGCCGTAAACCACCGCGCCCAACATCACGTCTTCGGGCAGGATTTTGGCTTCGGATTCCACCATCAACACGGCTTTGGAAGTACCGGCGACCACCAAGTCCAATTGTGATTTCGCCAACTCGGCTTTAGTCGGGTTCAAAACGTACACGCCGTTTATATAACCCACGCGCGCCGCGCCAATCGGGCCGGCGAACGGTACGCCGCTCAACACCAGCGCGGCGGACGCGCCCAACATTGCAGGAATGTCGGAATCGATTTCGGGATCGACGGACACAACCATCGCTACGATTTGGATGTCGTGGTAGAAACCTTCGGGGAACAGCGGACGAATCGGGCGGTCGATCAGACGGCTGGTCAGGATTTCTTTTTCGCTTTGTTTGCCTTCGCGTTTGAAGAAGCCGCCGGGGATTTTGCCTGCGGCATAAGTGCGTTCCAAATAATCGACGGCCAACGGGAAGAAGTCCTGACCTTCTTTGACCTCTTTGTTGGTGGTAACGGCAACAAAAACAACAGTGTCGCCCATCGATACTTTAACGGCAGCGGCAGCTTGGCGGGCAATTTCGCCGGTTTCCAAAGTAACGGTTTGATTACCGTATTGGAAGGTCTTAACGTATTTATTGAACATCATTGTTCCTTTCAAAATACCGCACTGCTAAAACACTAATAATGCACACTAAAATCCGAATGTGCATAGTTAGGGTTTCAGACCGTGCGGCAGGTTGTAAACAAGCTTTCAGACGGCATTTCGGACGCTGAAAGCAATTGCGGATTATAAAGGCAACCATCCTTAAAATCCAGTATTGATACAATAAAAAGGCCGTCTGAAACATATCCTTTTCAGACGGCCTTCAGTCTTCAAAATCAATCTTGTGTCAGTAAAGTCAATGCTTCCTGATATTTCTCGACCGTTTTCCGAATTACATCGGCAGGCACTTTAGGCGCAGGGGCTTTTTTGTTCCAACCGCTTTGTTCCAGCCAGTCGCGGACGAATTGTTTGTCAAAAGACGGCGGATTGATGCCGACTTCATATTGATCCGCCGGCCAGAAGCGGCTCGAATCGGGAGTCAATACCTCATCCATCAGCGTCAGCGTACCTTCTTCATCCAAACCGAATTCAAATTTGGTATCGCAAATGATGATGCCGCGCGATTTGGCATATTCCGCCGCTTCGGTGTAAAGCCGAACCGCTTTGTCGCGCACTTCTTCCGCCAATTCTTTACCGATAATGCGTCCGCATTCTTCAAAGCTGATGTTTTCATCGTGATCGCCGACTGCGGCTTTAGTTGAGGGCGTAAAAATCACTTCGGGTAGTTGTTGCGCTTCCCGCATACCTTCGGGCAGCCGAATACCGCAAACCGAGCCGGTTTTTTGATAATCTTTCCAACCGCTGCCTGCCAGATAACCGCGCACAATGGCCTCCACTTTCACCGGAGTGAGTTTTTTAGCTACAACGGCGCGTTTTTCCAAAGCTTTGGCTTCGTTTTCAGGCAAAACATCGTACACGGTATCGCCGGTGAAATGGTTGGGCATAATATGCGCCAGTTTTTTAAACCAAAAATTGGAAATCTGCGTCAGGATTTCGCCCTTACCCGGAACCGGGGCGTCCAAAATCACATCAAACGCGGACAGGCGGTCGGAAGCGACCATCAGCATACGTTTATCGTCGATTTCATATAAATCGCGCACTTTTCCGGAATAAATCTTTACCAAACCAATCTCACTCATTTCGCACCCCCCTGAAAATATCTTGAAAATACCGACCCGACAGGTTTGAATCGCAAACCGATATTCTAGCCGAAGTCGGCGCAAAACAATACCCATGGCACAAAAAGCCAACCCGTCAACCGTCGGCAAAGTTTTGGCACTATAATACCGACAGCAAGTCCTACAATACACTTTCACCAAAGGAAATACCTCATGAGAATCCTATTGACAGGCTCGAAAAGCCAACTGGCACACTGCCTGCGCGACCGTCTTCCTGAAGACTGGGAAACCATTGCGACGGATTCCGCATCCCTAGACATTACCGATGCCGATGCCGTCTGCAACATGGTCAAAAGTTTCCAACCCGACGCTATTGTCAACACGGCTGCCTATACTGCCGTCGACAAAGCGGAAGGCGATGCGGCAGCGGCATTTGCCGTCAATGCTTCCGCCGTTTACAACCTTGCCTTGGCAGCACATCGCGCCCATGCCCGATTCATCCACATCTCAACCGACTATGTCTTTGACGGAAAAGGGAAAATACCCCATCAGGAAAGCGACTTTACCAACCCTTCCAATGTATACGGACAATCCAAAACCGCCGGCGAACTGCTCGCACTGTCTGCCAATCCCGACAGCCTTATCCTGCGGACTTCTTGGCTGTTTAGCGAATACGGGGACAACTTTGTCCGCACGATGCTGAACCTTGCGCGGGAACGTTCCCCGCTGTCCGCCGTCCACAACCAAATCGGCTGCCCGACCTATGCCGGCGACTTGTCCGCCGCCATCATCCGCCTGTTGCAGCAGTCCAATCCCGTTCGCGGCATTTACCACTACGCCGGCGGCAAATCCGTATCCTGGTACGAATTTGCCCGGCACATCTTTCAGACGGCATTGCAACAGGATGCCTCTTTTCCCGTTCCCGAACTGAAAGCCGTTTCGGATGAAGGCTCTGCGGCTGCCGCCCCCAGGCCCGCATACAGCATTTTGGACTGCCGCAAAATCGAAAACGACTTCGGCATCAAACCGTCAGACTGGCAAAAAGCCCTTGCACAGGTCGTTTCCAAGCTGCTCTGATGCCGCCCGCCCCTCCGTTTCCTCCGCCAAGCACCGCCTTGGCGGTTTTCTTATAAAATCTACTGATTACACAAACACATATCATCTTTACACAATCATGCTTCCATCAACAGCAAAACATGATATGATTGCCAACAATGACATCTCACAATAAATTTTCTAATTTTTATTGAAAAAATCAATAAATTAAGAATTCTCCCAACCGACAAATAAAATAAAGAAAGGGTCAATATGCAACACCGTAGAAGATTGGCAATTTACCAGGCATCCAAACGTGCTTCCTTTACCGGCAGGTCATCAGCCCCACAAAAACGTAAAGAACGTTGATTTGAAAAAATGCCGTCTGAAGTCCTGCTTCAGACGGCATTTTTTACCGTTCGAGAAACTGTTTCAACCTGTCCTCATCCAAAAACCAGTGGCAAATTTCCTCATCTCCCGCCAACAAAACGGGAATCAGCTCATTGTATTTTTCTTCCAAAACAGGATTTTCATCCACATCGACCACTTCCAGCCCGAACCCGTATTCATCCTGAAAAGGTTTGAGTGCATCGCGCATTTTGTGGCACAAGCTGCAATATTCACGAAACATCAAGGTCAATTTCATCCGCGTTTCCTTATCTGTCAATTTGCACACGCCAAAGCCTTAGACGCAGCAGAATCATGGTCTATTTGGGAAAAAACAATGTCTTCGAGGAAGATGATACTCAAGTCCTGCCAAAAACAGCAAAAATGCCGTCTGAACAGTTCAGACGGCATTTCCAAAACCGTTTTACGCTTGAACGTTGATACCCGCCGTAACCGTCGGTTGCGCGTTGTGCGCCGTCAGAAACGAAGCGGCAAGCTCCCCGCAGCAGCCGCAGCAGCTCGCCACGCCCAATTGCGACTGCAAATCGCCCATTGTGGTCGCGCCGGCAGCGATGGTTTCCTTGATTTGATGGTCGGTAACGGCATTGCAGATGCAGACAAACATTTTGTGCTCCGTGTGTTCTCAAACTATCGTACCGATAGCGGCTTTTATTATCGTATGCAAATATAAATAAAAACGGTTCGCATTGCAAGGTCGGCATACACGGTTTGTCTTGGTAATTTTTTATCAAGTTTGCATTTTCGATTGATTTCTTATTAAACCGAAGCAGAAGCCTCAGTTTCGGGAATGGTGTTCCTTAACCACGCTATGCAGCCGCACATTGGCAACATGGGTATAAATCTGAGTCGTGTTCAAATCGGCGTGTCCCAACATATCCTGAACTACGCGCAAATCCAATCCGTGCCGCACCAGATGCGTGGCAAAGGCGTGGCGCAGGCTGTGCGGGCTGATGTGCCCGATGCCTGCCCTGCCGGCATATTCTTTGACAATCATCCACGCCAACTGCCGGGAAATGCCCGTTTTTTTCTGACTGACAAACAATGCGTCGCAACTCCTGCCTTTCAGCAGAAGCGGGCGTGCCTCCGTATAATAGCGTTCCACCCAATACGCTGACTCCTGTCCCATCGGGACCATCCTCTGCTTATCGCCCTTGCCCAGCGTGGTAATACAACCCCTGTCCAAATCCACATTGCCGAAATTCAGCCCGACCGCCTCGCTGACGCGCAAGCCGGTCGCGTACATCAATTCGAGCAGGGCCTTATCCCGCAAACCGTGCGGCGTGTCGGTATCCGGTGCGGCAAGCAGTCGGGAAATCTGCTGTTCTGTAATCAGTGTCGGGATGTTTCTGTCGATTTTTGGCGGTTTCAGCAGGCGGGTGGGATTGTCCGCCCTCATCCCTTCCCGTTCCATCCACACATACAGGCGTTTGCACGCCGACAGTGCGCGTGCCTGCGAACTCCGTTGCTCCCCGTCAACATAAACCGCCGCCGCCAAATCTGCTTCGTCCGCATCCTTCAGCGTTCTGCCGCACAAAGACAGCCGGCGGGCGATCTTTTCCAAATCCCGCCGGTAGCTGTCCAAAGTATTCCGACTGAGCCGCCGATCCAACCACAAAGTTTCCAGCAGCCTGTCAATCAAACCGTTTTCCATAACGTTCCAAACCAATGCCGTCTGAATCTTCTTCAGACGGCATGGTTCACATCATCGGGAAAGCGTTTCCAACACTTCCTGTGCATGACCCGCCACTTTGACTTTCCGCCACTCCCGGACAATTTCGCCGTCCTTGTTCAGAACGAACGTACTGCGCTCGATGCCTAACGACTCTTTCCCATACAGTTTTTTCAATTTGATGACATCAAACAGGCGGCACACCGTTTCATCCTTGTCGCTCAACAGCTCGAACCGGAAACCCTGCTTGGCGCAAAAATTCTGATGCGCCTTTACGCCGTCGCGGGAAATACCGACCACGGTATAACCCAATGCCTCAAACTGTTCCAAACGCGCATTAAAATCCAAGCCTTCCGTCGTACAGCCCGGCGTACTGTCTTTCGGATAAAAATACACGACCAAAGGCAGATGTTCTGCCGAATGAAAATCCGCACCGCTGCTCGAAGGCAGGGTAAATTCATATTTCATATCCATAGTCCTACTCCCGATATTCCCATTATTCAAAACGGCACGCAGACGCACCGCCGCAATTGCCAAACCAACCCCGATTCTACCGCCCCAAAGGACAAGGATTCAACCGCCGGAAACATCCAAACCGACACACGACGGCATGAAAAATATCCATGTCAAACCACAAAATATGTTCCGATTTAAAAACAGAATGTTATAAAACCCAACTCCAAAAACACAACAAGACCGCCCGCCTACGGGCAGTCTCCTGTCAGACGACATACTTTACAGATGGCTGTTTTTTCAACAAAATAACGCCAATACTCAAAAATACGGAACCAAAAATGTCCATCCGCACCCTGAAACGCCTGCCCTCATCGCTGCTGCTCGGCCTCTGCCTTTCCCTGCCGTCAGCCCACCTTTTTGCCGACAACGACATTTTAGGGCAATTTTTAGAACAGAACATGCTTACCTCCTCCGATCCGATAGAAATATTCGCCGAAAGCACGATATATCCCGCCGATACCCAGGCCATTACGGGCGGGCTGATTCTGTCCTCCCAATCCGCACTGGTCGTCAACAACAAAACAGGGCAAATACTGTATCAGAAAAACGCCGACAGGATTATGCCCATTGCCTCCATTTCCAAGCTCATGAGCGCGATGGTCGTTTTGGATGCAAACTTGGACATGAACGAAACCGTTACCATCACACCCGACGAAATCGACCGCCTCAAAGGGACCGGCAGCCGTCTTGCCATAGGTACGGCACTTACACGTAAAGAACTGCTGCACCTTAGCCTGATGAGCAGCGAAAACCGCGCCACCCATGCATTGGGCAGAACCTACCCCGGCGGCATGGGCGCATTTGTCGCCGCCATGAACCGCAAAGCCCAAAGCCTGGGCATGTACGGCAGCCGCTTTTACGAACCGACCGGACTCAACTTCCAAAACGTTTCCACCGCCAAAGACCTGAGCCTCATGGTCAACGCCGCCGCCCAATATCCGCAAATCCGCACCAACTCGACTTCCAACTACGCCTCGGTACAAACCAAAAACGGGCAGCAAAACTATAAAAACTCCAATGCCCTGGTCAGGGAAGGCATGTGGAACATCGAATTGCAGAAAACCGGCTACATCCGCGAGGCAGGCAGGTCTATGGTTGTCAAAGCCAACATTCAAAACCAACCCGTTACCATCGTATTGCTGAACTCGCCCACATCCGCCACACGCGTCAACGACGCCCGCAAAATCGAATCGTGGATGCTGCAGCAACGCTCCTGACATACAAATGCCCGGCGGAAAACCGCCCAAACACAAAAAAATTGGTAATTTTTCCTATTCCAGGCTACAATTCGACACGCACAGGGCATCTGCCCGATTTCACAATCATAATAGCGGAGTTAAAAAATATGACAGCTAAAGGACAAATGTTGCAAGATCCCTTCCTGAACGCATTGCGTAAAGAGCATGTTCCGGTTTCGATTTACTTAGTTAACGGTATCAAATTGCAAGGTCAGGTCGAATCTTTCGACCAATACGTCGTTCTTCTGAGAAACACTTCCGTAACCCAAATGGTTTACAAACACGCCATTTCCACCATCGTACCGGCTCGCTCCGTCAACCTCCAACATGAAAACAAACCCCAAGCCGCACCGGCTTCGACCCTTGTCCAAGTGGAAACCGTCCAGCAGCCTGCCGAATAATCCGCACGAAGCATGACGTGTCATATCTTTCAATACCTTACCGGACAACGGTAAGGTATTTTTATTTTCAGGCGGCATTTAAAAATATTATTGAAAAACATCCTTCCATTCGCCCATTGCCTTTTGCGGGAGGCACTTCCCGAAGGCGGCAATGCGCTGGACGGCACCGCCGGCAACGGACACGACACCCTTTTCCTCGCACAAACCGCAGGCAACAGGGGGAAAGTGTGGGCATTCGACATCCAGCCGCAAGCCCTGAACAACACCCGATGCCGTCTGCAGGAAGCAGGTTACAGCAATGTACGGCTCATCTTGGACGGACATGAAAACCTGAAGCAATATATTCCGGAGCCGCTGGATGCAGCCGTTTTCAATTTCGGCTGGTTGCCCGGAGGCGACAAGAATCTGACCACCGACAAGGAAACCAGCATTCCCGCCCTTTGAGCAACCCTCTCCCTGCTGAAAGAAGACGGTATGCTTATTGCCGTCCTCTATCCGGGACACGAAAACGGCAAACAGGAGGCAGAAGCCGTCGGACAATGGGCAAAAAACCTGCCTCAAGAACAGTTTGCCGTTTTACGTTACGGCTTTACCAACCGGAAGAATAGCCCACCCTATCTTTTGGCATTTGAAAAACTGCGTCAAAAATAACTGTTTGCGGTAAAATAAGCCGATTCTAACCCTTATTTTGATACGAGCCGACCATGCAGTATCTGATTGTCAAATACAGCCATCAAATCTTCGTTACCATCACCATTTTGGTATTCAACATCCGTTTTTTCCTACTTTGGAAAAATCCAGAAAAGCCCTTGGTCGGCTTTTGGAAAGCACTGCCCCACCTCAACGACACGATGCTGCTGTTTACGGGATTGTGGCTGATGAAGATTACCCATTTCTCCCCGTTCAACGCGCCTTGGCTCGGCACAAAAATCCTGCTCCTGTTCGCCTACATCGCACTGGGCATGGTAATGATGCGCGCCCGTCCGCGTTCGACCAAGTTCTACACCGTTTACCTGCTCGCTATGTGTTGCATCGCCTGCATCGTTTACCTTGCCAAAACCAAAGTCCTGCCATTCTGAAACACTGCCATGAACAACAGACATTTTGCCGTCATCGCCTTGGGCAGCAACCTTGACAACCCCGCACAACAAATACGCGGCGCATTAGACGCGCTCTCGTCCCATCCTGACATCCGGCTTGAACAGGCTTCCTCACTGTATATGACCGCACCCGTCGGTTACGACAATCAGCCCGATTTCATCAATGCCGTCTGCACCGTTTCCACCACCTTGGACGGCATTGCCCTGCTTGCCGAACTCAACCGTATCGAAGCCGATTTCGGACGCGAACGCAGTTTCCGCAATGCACCGCGCACATTGGATTTGGACATTATCGACTTTGACGGCATCTCCAGCGACGACCCCCGCCTTACCCTGCCGCATCCGCGCGCGCACGAACGCAGTTTCGTCATACGCCCTTTGGCAGAAATCCTCCCTGATTTTATTTTGGGAAAATACGGAAAGGTTGTCGAATTGTCAAAACGGCTGGGCAATCAAGGCATCCGTCTTTTACCGGACAGGTAATTCCGCACGCGGATGCCGTCCGAACACCGGTTTCAGACGGCATTTTTCCTTTGCCGCCAACACGCGTGCAAAAAAAATCGCCCCTTGAGAAAGGGGCGCAAAAGGAACACAAACCACTACCAAAACTTTAAATCTGCAACACTGCCTGCCGCATACTGTACCCGACAGGATATAAGGCCCTCACTAAATCGTTTCGAGAAATCCAAACTTCTTCATCACCGACAGAAAATCTGCCTTTCTCCGGCACCAGCTCCAACAAAAACGGCTGAACCGCCGTATGCAGCTTGTCCTTACACCGCCCCAGCTTTCTGGACAACGCGGACAGGGCGCGTTTGTAGGCATTATCCTTGCGGTCGAGCTCCCTCGCACTACCGACCCAGCTCAAACGAAGGTTGCGGCTTTCATCTTCAATCAACAAAATACCTGTTTCAACTTCCCCCACCTCGGGTTCGCACGAAAGCGCAATATAATATTTGCCGTCAATATTGACATATGCCGCTTCATGCACCTGACAGTTGCAGCCGGAAGTGGCAAGCAACGAATAAACAGAATCACGGTGCAGCCTCAAAATATCGGAGGAAATCTGTTTGAAAATACTTTCCGGCATTTTTCCCTCCTTTCGTCTGCTGCGTTGTTTACTGGATTGACTGCATTATACAGACATCTCCCAATTTTACAAATGATAATTGTTCCTATTTTTTAAAAAGTTTATAAATTATTGATAAATATATGAATTAATTTTTAAGATTTAAAACCTTTGTCTCAAAAAATACAAAAATGCCGTCTGAAACGTGTTCAGACGGCATTGGCTTCACAGGCAGTCCGTTTAAAATTTCACGCCCTTATGCAGCGCGACGATGCCCGCACTCATATTGTGATAATCCACGCTGTCGAAGCCTGCATCCAGCATCATCTGTTTCAAAGTTTCCTGATCGGGGTGCATACGGATGGATTCGGCGAGATACTGGTAGCTGTCCGCATCTTTGGCAATCAGCCTGCCCATTACCGGCAACAGCTTGAAAGAATAAAAATCGTATGCGCCTTCGAGCGGCTTGTAGATTTTGGAAAACTCCAACACCAGCAACGTACCGCCCGGTTTCAAAACACGGTACATTTCCTTAAGCGCGGCATCTTTATACGTCATGTTCCGCAAGCCGAACGCCACGGAGACCAAGTTGAAATAATTGTCGGGGAAAGGCAGTTTTTCCGCATCGGCAAGCGACACGGGTAAAATCATGCCTTCGTTCAACAGACGGTCGCGCCCGACGGTCAGCATAGAAGAATTAATATCGGTCAGCCAAACCTCGCCTTCCTTGCCGACCCGTTTCGCCCAACCGCGCGACAAATCGCCCGTACCGCCCGCAATGTCCAACACTTTATCGCCTTTTTTCAGGTGCGCCGTATGGATGGTAAAATGCTTCCATACGCGGTGCAGCCCTGCCGACATCACATCATTCATAATGTCGTAGTTTTTGGCGACGGAGTGAAACACTTCCGCCACTTTTCCGGCTTTCTCATCTTCGTTGACCGTGCTGAACCCGAAATGCGTTTTTTGTCCGCCCATATTCTAACCACCTCCCTGATACCGCCCTACGGCATCCCAAACTTAACAATCTGATTGCTTTTCAAAACGCGACGCGCCCGCCGCCGCCAATTTGTCCAAATATTCCTGCCACATCGCATCGTATCCGTATGCCAGTCTGTGCAGATACGCCCAATCGTAAAGACCGCTGTCGTGCCCGTCCGAAAAACTGATTTTCAGCGCATACTGTCCGACAGGCTGCAAATCCGTAATCTGCACATCCGCCTTACCGGTCTGCAAAACATCCTGTCCCACGCCGTGTCCGCGCACTTCCGCACTCGGCGAATAGACGCGTAAAAATTCGGCAGGCAGATTTTTAGGTTCGTCCCCATAAGTCAAAACCAACACGGCACGGTTTTTCAACAAACGGATTTCAACAGGAATATTATTCAAAAAACACCTCGGTTCGGCATACAATATCCGGCAGGCGTACGCGTGCCTTTAAACGGCGCGTATTTTAACAGCTTTATCCCGATACCGATATTCAAACCCACACTTCAGACGGCATTGATATGGACAATCTCGTATGGGACGGCATTCCCGACATCCGCACACTCGACCAAACCATCCGCAAACACGCACACCCGCTCAACCTGATTGTCTGCCTCCCCGATAATCAGATTCCCGATTTTCAAACCGCACAAGATGCTTCGGACTCGGAATGCCGTCTGAAGCACCGTTTGGATCAGGCAACCCAGTGCCTCCAGTTCGACAGCATCAACCTCATCGAACACATCCTGCCCGATGTCCGCTTCTGGCTGGTTCCCCCTTCACGCACCCGCCGCCTGCACGAACACTTCCACCACATTTCCTGGCAGACCGAAGCCATCCCGCAAACCGAAAGCAAGTCCGACAAACCCTGGTTTGCACTTCCACAAACATCCGAACGGAAAAAACCGGAACACGTCCTCGTCATCGGTGCAGGCATTGCCGGCGCATCGACCGCCCACGCCTTAGCATCACACGGCATTTCCGTTACCGTATTGGAAGCCCGAAAAGCCGCTCAAGCCGCCAGCGGCAACCGGCAAGGGCTGCTTTACGCCAAAATCTCGCCGCACGACACCGGACAGACCGAACTGCTGCTTGCCGGCTACGGCTACACCAAACGCCTGCTCGGACACATCCTGCCCGACTCCGACACTTGGGGCGGCAACGGCATCATCCACCTCAATTACAGCCGCACCGAACAACAACGCAATCACGAATTGGGTTTGCAAAAACACCATAACCACCTCTACCGCAGCATCACGTCTGCAGAAGCCGAAAAAATCGCCGGCATCCCGCTGAACACGCCCTACGCCGAACCATTATGCGGACTCTACTGGCAACACGGCGTATGGCTCAATCCGCCCGCATTCGTCCGCACCCTCCTCAGCCATCCGCTGATCGAACTATATGAAAACACAACGTTAACCGGCATTTCCCACGACGGAGAAAAGTGGATTGCAAGCACGCCAAACGGCACATTTACCGCCACACACATCATCTACTGCACCGGCGCGCACAGCCCCTGCCTGCCCGAAACCAACCTCGCCGCCCTACCCCTCAGGCAAATACGCGGACAAACCGGACTCACACCGTCCACCCCGTTTTCCGAACAACTGCGTTGCGCCGTTTCAGGCGAAAGCTACATCAGCCCGTCGTGGCACGGACTGCACTGCTACGGCGCGAGTTTTATTCCCAACAGCAGCAATACCGGATGGAACGAAGCCGAAGAAGCCTCAAACCGCCAAGCATTGGCACACCTTAACCCCGCCCTTGCCGAATCATTGTTTGCCGCCAACCCAAACCCCCAAAAACACCAAGGGCACGCCGCCATACGCTGCGACAGCCCCGACCACCTCCCCGTCGTCGGCGCACTCGGCGACATTGCCGCCATGCGGCAGACTTACGCCAAACTTGCACTGGACAAAAACTACCGCATCGACACCACATGCCCATATCTGCCCAATGCCTACACCAATACCGCCCACGGCACACGCGGGCTTGCCACCGCCCCCATCTGCGCCGCCGCCGTTGCCGCCGAAATCCTAGGCTTGCCCCATCTCTTTTCACAACGCCTGCGCCACGCCCTACACCCCAACCGCACCGTCATCCGCGCCATCGTCAGAAGGCAGAACCTGATTCCTTAAGCCTTTGCCGCATGCCGTCCCGACCACAAAAAATCATATTCAAATAAACATACCAATCCTCACGGTAAAATATCGAAAACACCCATAACGTTTTCTTCCCAAAATAAGGAGTAAGGAATGCCTAACAAATTGCCTTTGCTGTCCAAGATGAATTTTCCGTAACATTCGAAGACTTCCTTAACCCTGCCAGCCGCTTCGGTTTCTGTACCCCCTGTTAGATAAGGAAGGGATGAAAAAGCCCTGTTACTTGTATGAAGCAAAGGGCGTTAATTTTTGTTAATCTTCCCTTCTCAGGAACTCAATATATAAGGATGTTAATTTTTATTTCCCTTCTCGAGGACTCAATAGTATGAGAAATGAGAAATGAGAAATGAGAAATGAGAAATGAGAAATGAGAAATGAGAAATGAGAAATGAGAAATGAGAAATGAGAAATGAGAAATGAGAAATGAGAAATGAGAAATGAGAAATGAGAAATGAGAAATGAGAAATGCCTCCGATATAATCGGAGGCATTTTGAATTGGCACGCCCACGGGGAATCGAACCCCGGTTACCGCCGTGAAAGGGCGATGTCCTAACCGCTAGACGATGGGCGCATATTGTATTTTCTTACTGGCGCACCCGGAGCGATTCGAACGCCCGACCCTCTGGTTCGTAGCCAGATACTCTATCCAACTGAGCTACGGGTGCGACACAATCACTTGTTCAAGTGATTAAGAAAGCGTGATAATACGGATTTATCTGAGTCCTGTCTATTATTTTAGACTTCTATTTTCAGTTATTTTTGTAACTGATTGATTTTAAAATAAACTATTTTTCGACGCAAGTTGCAGCAATTCTGCCGCATGTTGCCGCGTCGTATCGGTAATAACTTCTCCGCCCAACATACGGGCAACCTCTTCGATCCGTTGTATTTCATCCAATATACTGATTTCGCTGACGGTTTGCTCTCCCTCGCTGTGCTTGCGCACCCGCCAGTGGTTTTCTCCGCAGGATGCGACTTGCGGAAGATGGGTAACGGCAAGCACCTGATGTTTTCTGCCCAACGCACGTAATGCCTTGCCGACCATTTCAGCCACTCCCCCTCCAATACCGGTATCGACCTCATCAAAAATCAGGGTGGGAACTTGGGTATATTGGCTGGCAACAACCTGTAAGGCAAGGCTGATACGCGCCAATTCGCCGCCGGAGGCGACTTTGTTCAGCGGGCGGGGCGGATTGCCTTTGTTAGCGGCAACTTGAAATTGAACCTGCTCCAAACCGTGTGCCGTCGGCGACGAAGGCAACAGGACGATGTCGAAACGCGCGCCTTTCATGGCAAGGTGTTGCATATGCTCGGTCGTTTCGCTACTCAAACGCCCTGCCGCCTGATGGCGCATGGCAGAAAGGATGTGGGCAGCTTCCTGATATTCGGCAAAATTGTGGGCAACATTATGCTCGAGCGCGTCCAAATCAGCGGCAGCTTGAAGACTTTGCAGGCGTTCTTCGATTTCTGCCAACTTGGCAGGCAACTCTTCGGGTTCAATCCGGTATTTCCGCGCCATCCCCATCAGTTCACCCATACGCTGTTCCTGTGCCGCCAATTCATTGGGGTTGATGTCACTGTGTCCTGCCACATCGCGCATATTGGCACTGATTTCGCCCAATTCGGCCTCGATGCTTGCCAACATATTCAGGCTCTCGGCAAAGCGCGGCTCGATGTTTTGCAGATTGGCCAATAGTTTTTGACATTGATAGATATGGCGTTGGATGCCGTTGTCGCCGTCAATCTTGCTTCCGACTTCTTCGGCGGCCTGCAACAATTCGGCAGAATGGGCAAGGCTGTCGTGGCTTTGGCTGAGAGCTTCCCATTCGCCTTGTTTAATGTCCAACTGATTCAGTTCGTTAAACTGCCATTCCAGACGCTCCCGCTCGATAATGACGGCATCGGCGTGTTCCTGCGCCTCTTGGAGGGCTTTTTTCGCATTGGCCCAGTTTTGATAAAGCTGCCTGACGGTTTCCGCCTGCACCCTGCCGCCCACAAATGCGTCCAACAATTCGCGCTGGGCAGCTTCCTGATTAAGCGAATGATGGTCGTTTTGCCCGTGGATGTCGATAAGCTGCCCGCCGACGGCTTTGAGTTGCGCCAAGGTAGCCGCCTGATTGTTGATAAAACTGCGGCTTTTGCCTTTGGCATCGATAATGCGGCGGATACTGAGTTCTTCCCCGCCCTCATCCAACAGCCCTTGTTCACGCAATTCTGCTTTTAAAGCAGGCAAATGGGAAATATCGAACAATGCCGACAACTGCGCTTCTTTTGCGCCGCTGCGGACTTGGCTGTAATCGGCCTTATCGCCCAACAGCAGACCAATCGCATCCAAAGTAATGGACTTGCCCGCGCCGGTCTCGCCGGTCAAAACGGTAAAACCGCTTTGAAAATCCAGATTCAGATTTTCGACAATGACAAAATCACGCAAAGAAAGTGTTAGAAGCATTGTGAGGATTCCTTAGCAATTCTACCGACAAAAGCAATATCAACTTTAGATATACGAATTATATCTAAGATTTTTTAAATTAAAAATAAGTTTTTCCTTAATTTTGCTTAGTGTTTGTTTTTATCTGCTTATTTGTTGCAATGCCGTCTGAAGCAATGTGCGTTTCAGACGGCATTTGGAATTTCAGTTGGGCAGGGTATCGGACGGTACGGTTTCCGGCTCTTCTTCATCCGTAGGCGGCATTTCTATCAAATCGGGCAAAACCAGTTCGCCCAGTTCGGTCAGCGGCGGCAGTTCTTCCAAACCGTCCAAGCGCAAATCGCTGAGAAAAGTTGCCGTTGTTGCCCACAATGCGGGTTTTCCCAATGTGTCCCGATGTCCGATGACTTCAATCCACCCCCGATCCTGCAAGGTCTGCATCACGTTCTGCGACACCGCCACGCCGCGTATACCTTCGATGTCGCCGCGCGTTACGGGCTGCTGGTAGGCGATAATCGCCAGTGTTTCCATCACGGCGCGGGAGTAGCGCGGCGCACGCTGTTCTTGCAGGCTGCCCAGCCGCTCGAATGCCGTCTGAACAATCTGAAAACGCCAGCCCTCCTGCGTATGCACCAGTTGCAACGCCCTATCCTGCCAACGCGTTTTCAACTGCGCCAACACATCAATCAGTTTGTCTTGCGACAACGGCGGCACACACAGTTCGCGCATAGATTTTTCGGTCAGCGGTTCGGTTTGGGTCAGCAGTGCGGCTTCAATCAGCGCGTCGGGAGAAATTTTGTCGGTCATACGGGTATCCGTGCTGAAACGGCATGGGTTTGGATATGCCGTCTGAAATCGGTTGGAGTAGAGAGAAGCTGCCTGAAAAATATTTTTCAGACGGCATTCTTTATGCTTCCGAAGGCTTCTGCCCTTTGCGCTCTGCTTTTCTGGCTTCGCGAATGGCTTTGAGTTCGGCTTCTTTCTGACGTGCTTTTTTAAGCCAAGTTTCCCATTGGTTCGGTGTTTCAAGGGTGATTCTGCCGATTTTGCCTTCGCGGAAGTCCGTGAGGATGTTTTCGGCGGCTTTTTGGTAGTTGACCCGTCCGCCGCTGAGGACTGCGCCGCGTTTTTTGGCTATCCATTCGAGCCACGAGTTGTCGTCCCAGTGGCTGCTGGGGTCTTTGTCGGCTTGGTAGCGTTCTTGCAGCATAGGGAGGTAGTGGCGGCGGAGGTAGTCTAAAAGTTCGAGGGCGACTTCTTCTTCGTCCAATGCGTTGCGTCCGACTGCGCCGCCGGCGGCGAGGTTGTAGCCGCTTTCTTCGACGATGATTTTCGGCCACAGCATTCCCGGGGTGTCGTACAGCCAGAAGTCGTCGGCAAGGAAAAGGCGTTGTTCGGCTTTGGTAATGCCGGGTTCGTTGCCGGTTTTGGCGGATTTTTTGCCTATCATTCCATTGATGAGGGTGGATTTGCCGACGTTGGGAATGCCGCAAATCAAAACGCGCAGGGGTTTGTCTATGCCTTGCCGGTGGGGAATCATCGCGCGGCAGGCTTGGGTGATTTTGCCGTGTGCGCCGGTTTCGGAGGAATCGAGGGCGATGGCCCGGGTGTCGGGGCGGCTGTTGTAGTGGTCAAGCCAGACCTTTGTGCGTTCAGGGTCGGCAAGGTCTTGCTTGTTTAAAATTTTGAGTTTGGGCTTACCTTTGGAAAGCTGCGCCAACAGTGGATTTTCGCTGGAGGCGGGCATACGCGCGTCCAGCATTTCAATCACCATATCAACGCTTTTGGCACGCTCGGCGATGGCTTTTCTTGCCTTGTTCATATGGCCGGGAAACCATTGGATTGCCATGTCTGTTCTTTCTTCTCAATATTTGAAATGCCGTCTGAAACGGCGGACGGGGTTTCAGACGGCATAATGGTTTGACGGGATTAGCGGCCCGACAGGTTTTGCGCCTGCCTGTGCCGTATCAGCAATTCATAACGCCCTTTCAACCTTCGGGCGAGTTTTTCGACAATATAGACCGAACGATGCTGCCCGCCGGTACAGCCGATGGCGACGGTAACGTAGCTCCTGCTTTCATCCTCCAAACGCGGCAACCAACGCGTAACAAACCTTTCGATGCCGTCAACCATTTCCTGCGCCAACGGCTGTCCGTCCAAATAATCCCAAACGGGCTTGTCCATACCGGTGTAAGGCCTCAACTCGGGATCGTAATACGGGTTGGGCAGACTGCGCATATCGAACATAAAATCGGCGTTGTTCGGCACACCGTATTTGAACCCGAAGGACTCCAAAACCACCAGCAGTCCGGTACGCTCAACCTTCAGCCACTGCCGGACTGCATGGCGGAGCTGTTGGGCATTCATCTTGGAAGTGTCGATACAGTAGGCGATTTCCTTAAGCGGGAACAGCCATTCGCGCTCTTTTTTCAGGCTTTCCAACAGCGTCATATCCTGATTGCTCAAAGGATGTCCGCGCCGGGTTTCGGAAAAGCGGCGGACCAGCACGGCCTCTTCCGCCTCGACAAACAAAACTTCCACCCTGTGTCCGAGTCCGCGCAGATAGGCAATCTGCTCGCGCGCTTGGGCAATGTCTATGCCGGAACGCACATCGACGCTGACCGCCAATTCGGTTTCGTCCGCACGTTCGATATGGTACGACACCAGCGACGGCAGCATTTCCAAGGGCAGGTTGTCCACGCAAAAATAGCCCAAATCTTCCATTTGGCGCAGTGCAACGGATTTGCCCGAGCCGGAAAGCCCGCTAATCAGGACGATTTTCATGATTCTGTTCGTTTTCTTTAAGTTGCGTCTGATGGCGTTCCAAAAATTCGCGCGTACTGTCTTTGCCGCGCAACTGCAAAATGTAATTGCGTACCGCCGCCTCAACCAAAACGGCAAGGTTGCGTCCGACGGCGACGGGCAGCGTAACCGAACGGACGTTGACGTTGAGGATGGATTCGGTTTCGGTGCGGATGCTCAACCGGTCGAGCTGCTTCATATACTCGTCGTCCGCCTCGACCAAATTGATAATGAGTTGCAGGATTTTTTTGGGGCGGATGGAAGTTTCGCCGAAAATATGGCGGATATTGAGTATCCCCAAGCCGCGCACTTCCAAAAAATCGCGCAGCATAGGCGAACAACGCCCTTCCAATGTTTCCGGACCGATGCGGAACAGCTCGACCGCATCGTCGGCAATCAGGCTATGGCCGCGCGAAATCAGTTCCAATGCCAATTCGCTCTTACCCAAACCAGAATGTCCGGTAATCAGCACGCCGATTTCAAACACATCGAGAAATACGCCGTGTTTGACGGACGATGCTGCCAAGGTGCGTTGCAGGTAAATCCGCAACACATCCATCAGATAAGGGCTTTCGAGTTTGGAAGTCAACAGGGGGATGTCGTTTTTGTGGCAGTAGTCGCGCAGCCCCGGGGAAACCGGCAAATCGTTTGCCACAATGACCAAAGACATGGAAATATCGAACAGGTCTCCGAACTGATAACCCGTCTCCCCCGATTCGAGGCGGTTCAGATATTCCGACTCCGCCAAACCGACCACTTGGATTTGGTTGGGATGGATGAAATTCAGGTGTCCGACCAGGGCGAGGACGGGCTTGTCCGCCTCTACGCCGATACGGTTGTCCGCACCCGAATTGCCGGCGGCCCAGGCAAGTTGCAACTTGTATTGGTTGTCGTCAAACAGGCGGCGGACGGAGATACTGGGCATATTTTATTCTTCGGTCAGGATGGCGCGGGCTTCTTCCGCAGAAGCAACCGTCATCAGCGATTCTCTGATGCTTTTTTGGGAAAACTTGCCGGCCAGTTTGGATAAGACTTCCAAATGCTCGCCCGTTGCGTTTTCCGGCACCAGCAAGATAAAAACCAGTGAAACCGGTTTGCCGTCAGGCGCGTCGAATCCGACGGGTTCGCGCGTACGGATGAACGCGCCCGTCGCCTGCTTCACGCTCGCGTGGCGGCCGTGGGGGATGGCGACACCCTGCCCCAAACCGGTCGAACCGAGTTTTTCACGGGCAAAAAGACATTCGAAAACATCAGCATGGGACAATGAGGATTCGCGTTCCAAAAGCAGGCCCGCTTCCTCAAACAGCCTTTTTTTACTGCCCACCTCCATATCCAAAACAATATGGGACAAAGGCAAAATTTCGCCGATAAGGCTCATAAGCTTCTCTTTTCAGACATCGCAAAACAGAAGGATTGTACCGACTGCCGGGGCAAACCTCAATCCCGCATACGGTACGGGCTGACATAACACAGCGTTTCAAAAACATATTTTAACGCTTTTCGGCACAGATAGAAATGCCGTCCAAAGCAGTTTACGGTTCTTCAGACGGCATTGCCCTGCCTTATTTCGCGAAAAACGTATGGGCAAAAATAGCGGCAAACCACACCCAACCGATTCTGTTGTTTGCCAAAAACGTTTCAAAACAGATTTGCCGGACGCGGCTTTTGATGGCGGCATATTGGCGGTATTGCAGCAGCAGGACGATGGGGATTGCCGTCCAATATGCCCATGCCGCACCGATAACCGCACCCAATACTGCCATCAGCAGGGTAAAGCCGCCATGACACAGCATAACGGCGGCGATGTCGTAACGCCCGAACGTGACGGCGGAGGTTTTGATGCCGATTTTCAAATCGTCCTCTTTGTCCGCCATTGCATAGACGGTATCGTAAGCCAGTGTCCATAAAACATTGGCGGCAAAGAGTATCCACGCTTCAACGGGAACGCTGTTGCCCACTGCGGCAAACGCCATCGGGATGCCGAAGGAAAAGGCAAGTCCCAGATAAAATTGGGGAATCGGAAAAAAGCGTTTGGTAAACGGGTAAGTCAGCGCAAGGAACAGCGCGGGCAGGCTCATCAGCCATGTCAGATGATTCAGCGGAATCAGGCACAATGCGGCAAGCAGACACAAAAATGCCGTCAGCAGCAGGGCTTCTTTTTTCTTGACCCTGCCCTGTGCGAACGGACGGTTTTTGGTGCGCTCGACAGCACCGTCAAAATCGCGGTCGGCAAAGTCGTTGATGACGCAGCCGGCACTGCGCATTAAAAACGTGCCGATTGTAAACGCCGCCAATACCGCCAAATCGGGAATGCCGTCTGAAGCCAGCCACAATGCCCAGTAGGTCGGCCACAGTAAAAGCAGCGTCCCAATGGGCTTGTCCGCCCTCATCAGTCTGATATAAACGTCCAAACGATCGGACAGTCGTAAAAATAAAGGGGATTTAAGATTCATAACCCTCTTTCATATAAGTCTTACACCCTTGGAAAACTAATCCATAAACTTCTAGTTCCAATAACCAATTTGAATTATTGTCGTAAAATCTTATTATTTTTAGACCATCTTCTTGGTTCTTTATTTCTACTTGGCATATATTTCTATTGTTATGCGACCAATTTTGACATTTCATTCCTTTAATAAAGCTATTTCTTAATTCAATTTCAACTGTATCATAATCTTTTAGCCACAGCCCCCATTTTTCGATTTCTACAGAAGGCTTTGTACTTGTTCGGATAGTTAAAATACAATTAGACAAGTCAGTTGAAAAAGAGACTAGTGAAATATCCATTATGCCACTAGGATATATTTGTTTTAGAAAACGATTCCTACTTATTATTTCTATTATATTCATATTTCTTACTAAAAATTATAGTGTCCGTGAGTACCATCGACATGTCCTGTATCTAAATTGGAGTCTCTTATATTAAAATGTGGTTTAGATGCAGGTTGCCGCACAGCTTGAAAAAACGGTATTTTATCCGATAAAGCGTTTCAGTTCGGGCAGAAAATACTCGGTCAGCAGCATTTCCTCGCCTTGATGGGAAAACCGAGAACGCCGCGCGGCAAAGTACCGTCCGCATCCTTCACTGGAAACGGCAAACTCAAACGCCGAACGCGCCCCTTCCAAATCGGCTTGAAACAGACGCTCGCCCAAAGGGCGTGTGCCGCAGTCCAAAATGTTTTGCCAAAACGCCGAACCGACGCTGCACGCGCTTCGTGCCTGCACAACAGCAGTGCCGTCCAGTTTCAGAAGCACATCGCGCACCCTCCGCCGTCCGTATTCCGTTTCCGCTTCGCCCAGTTTCAGCAGTTCCACCGAAAATGTATGCGGCAAGGCGCACAATGCGGCGGTCAGCGACCGGGCTTTCAATAACCGGCTCATCGGCAGGTCGATGCCGTCTGAAACGGGGGCGGGCAAGTCGGGCAGCCATTTCCCAAATAGGTGTTCCATATCTTTCCCAATCTTTATACCGCGCCTGTTTTTGCCAACTCCATCCATTCCGCTTCGGGAAAATCGGCTTTCAGACGGCATTGCAGATAGTTCAGGCTGTCTTGGGCGACGTGTGCGTCGCGGCTGTCGTGGATGTGGTTAAACACGAGGCTGTGCAGGCGAATGCCGTATTGTTTGAGCACGACGAAACTGAGCAGGGTGTGATTAATGCTTCCCAGCCGTCCGCTGGTAACAAGGATGACGGGATAAGCCTGTTGCTGAATATGATCAATGGTTAACAGCTTTTCCGTCAGTGGTACCATCAACCCGCCCGCGCCTTCGACCAAAACGACTTCGTACTGCGCCGCCAATTCTTGTGTGGCGGTGCGGATTTTGTCCAAGTCCAAACCCCTGCCGTCCAGTCGGGCGGCAAGGTGGGGCGAGGCGGGATGGCTGAAGATTTCAGGCATAGTCAGACGCTGTTCATCAGCTTCCTGCATGGGTATGCCCATGATTTTACGGTGGACGGCGATGTCTTCGGCGATGTCTTGGCAACCGGTTTGCACGGGCTTTTGCGTAATCACGCTTTTGCCCTGCTGCAACAATTGTTTTGCCAACATACCGGTGGCGACGGTTTTGCCGATGTCCGTGTCTATACCGCTGACGAAGTAAACGCCTTTCATTTGCTGTGTTCCTTCAAGATTTGCACGGTTTTATCGGCAAGTTTGGTCAAAATGCCGTCTGAAATGATATAGGGCGGCATCAGATACACCAGCCTGCCGAACGGGCGTACCCAAATGCCCTGCGCCACACAATCCGCTTGAAAACGCGCCATATCCACGCCTTTTTCCAACTCTATCACGCCGATAGCACCCAAAACGCGCACGTCTTTCACGCCGCGAATGTCCCACGCGGCTTTCAGACGGCCTTTTAAGATGCTTTCGATACGGCGGATATTTGCCTGCCAGTCTTGGGATAAAAGCAGCTTGACCGAAGCACAGGCAACGGCACACGCCAGCGGGTTCGCCATAAATGTCGGGCCGTGCATAAACACGCCCGCTTCGCCGCGTGAAATCGTTTCGGTAACTTTTTGCGAAGTGATTGCCGCCGCCAGCGTCATATAGCCGCCGCTCAAACCCTTGCCGATACACATAATATCCGGCACGACCTCCGCGTGTTCGCAGGCAAACATCTTGCCCGTGCGCCCGAATCCGGTGGCGATTTCGTCAAAAATCAACACGATATCAAATTCGTCGCACAAATCGCGCAAGCCGCGAAGATACTGCGGATGATAAAAATACATGCCGCCCGCGCCTTGCACGACCGGTTCTAAAATAAAGGCGGCAATATCCACATGATGCGCTTCAAACAAGGCGCGGACAGGCTGCAAATCCGCCCCGTCCCATTCATCGTCGAAACGGTTTTTCGGATTATCGACAAAATAACGCTGCGGCAACGCGCTGCCGAAAATATGGTGCATCCCCGTTTCCGGATCACAAACGGACATCGCGTTCCAAGTATCGCCGTGATACCCGCGCCGTACCGTCGCAATATTCTGCTTCGCCGTCAGACCCCGCGCCTGCTGGTATTGCACCGCCATTTTCAACGCGACTTCTACCGAAACCGAACCCGAATCCGCATAAAAAATACGGTCCAGCCCCTGCGGCAAAATCCCGACCAACAACTTGCCCAGCTCCACCGCCGGCTCGTGCGTCAGGCCGCCGAACATCACGTGCGCCATTTGTTTCATCTGATTCTCAACCGCCTGATTCAAAACGGGATGATTGTAACCGTGTATCGCACACCACCAAGACGACATCCCGTCAATCAGCCGCGTGCCGTCCGCCAATTCGATAAACACCCCTTCTGCACGTTTGACAGGATAAACGGGAAGCGGATCGGTCATGGAAGTATAGGGATGGAGCAGATGGGTACGGTCGAAATTAAGTAATGATGATGTGTGTTGATGTTCAGACGGCATAAGTTTCTCTCTTTTCTTATTACTGCATTCAAACGCAAAAAGCGTATTCTACTCCGACAGACCGCTTCCCACACCTTTCCATCCGTTTCGGGCGAAAAACCGCGAAACAAATCGTCCGCAACATAAGCGCACACCGTTTCGCATTCCTCAAGCCTGATTGGAATCAGACGACCCAACGCCCAATACCGTTTCACACAGCCTCCGCCCAACGCTTCAATCAATCATAGATAAATACGATACAGATCATAGCAACAGCCATCGCAACAGCGTTGGCAAAATCAGGGGACTCCGGCATAGGCGCATAGCATCTGCCGATGCACGGCTCCTCATTCGGCTCTATGAATACCATACCCATCACAAAATCCACTGCTAAAACCAGGCACGGCTTCTTATACTTATGATAGATTTCCACCATCCTGTCCCATATATCCCAAACACTCATACCGTATATCCCGCAGGCAACAAATTCCGATTGAAGGTTACAGCCCTATTTTATAGTGGATTAAATTTATAGTGGATTAACAAAAACCAGTACGGCGTTGCCTCGCCTTGCCGTACTGGTTTTTGTTAATCCACTATATTTTCAAACCGGAAAAATGCCGTCTGAACCTTCAGACGGCATTCCATTCATATTTATTCGTCTTTTTTGTGTTCGATGGCGTTTCGGGAACGATTGCCGCCGTAAGGCTCTTCAACCGTATATTCTCCCTCGATAATATCGTCATCGTGGAAAAATCCCTCTTTTCTGCCCGATTGGTTCATGTTGAAAAAATTTTCCGCACCTCCTGCCTGCAACACTGCCCCTCCCTTAAACGGCAGCAGCAGCAATACCGCCAACACCGAGGATACGAATCCCGGACTCATCAGACACACCGCCGCCACCGTATAACGGATAGGCCACAACATCTGATAAACAGATACCTTCCCACTACTTTTTACCGCCGCGCCAGCCAATAAAAGACCGGACAGCCCCGTATGCCTGAGCATCAGCACACCGGCGGCAAAGGTTGCCGCCATTAGAAACAGCGTCCAACCGCCGCCCAGCCAATCGGCAACCCACACAATCGACATAATTTCCAAAAACAGCAGCACCAAAAAACCGATACCGAAAAATCTCATTGACCGTCATCCTTATATTTAAGTAAACAGCAAACCGCCCGAACAGGATTCCAAGCGAGCTGCCTGTAAATGATTACAAAACCATGTGCTTCAAGCCGAAACAATGTGAAATCACGCAATAATTATTTTTAGCGTGTAAAACAAAACCGGCTGCATACCTGCAACCGGTCTCAAATCAGCACAACTCCTTATCCAAATCCTCCAACAGGTCTTTCAGACCGTCTCCGATTTCCTGAAGCGTAACCGGACGGTTGCCGTCCGAACCCGATTCCGCACCTTCTGCATACGGTGCAAACGTGCTCTTCAGTTTCAACAGTTTCACCACATCCAAACGGGTGTAGCGTTCTCCGCCGTAACCGACAACCACACCGTGATCATGTTGCCATTGCGCAAAACCATAGGGGCTGATTTGCAACAGTCCGCACAACTCGTCCAGCGTGAAATAGCGTTTTGCAGGAATCGTCAAATCAACGTTGTTTGTCATAGTAGTGTTCCACCATGCCTTTGAGTTTCTGGCTGGCATGGAAAGTTACCACGCGGCGGGCGGTAATCGGCACTTCCTCGCCGGTTTTCGGATTACGGCCCGGGCGTTGCGGCTTGTCGCGCAACTGGAAATTTCCGAAACCGGAAATTTTGATTTCTTCGCCGCTTGCCAAAGTGCTGCGGATTTCTTCAAAAAAGAGTTCGACAATTTCTTTGGCATCGTTTTTGGTGACGTTGCTGACTTTATCCACCAAAATATCGGCCAGTTCTGCTTTAGTTAGTGTCATATGATTACCTTCTGTTGTAACAGTTGTGGATTATTACCAATTTTTATTTAAAATTCAAGCGAATATTTATTTTTTAACTGCGAAGCCGCGCCCCTGCCTCCGTTGCCACGCCAATCAGTTTTCCAATAAGCGGCTCGACCGCCTCATCCGTCAGCGTGTTTTCCATATCCTGCAAAATCACTTTAACCGCCACGCTCTTCATCCCTTCGGGCAGACCCGTGCCGCGATACACGTCAAACACGCTGATTTCCTGTACCAACTTGTTTGCTGCGCCTTTCAAGACAAGCAGTAAATCATCATGATTCATAACTTCCGGCATCACAAACGCCAAATCGCGGCGCACCGGCTGGAATTTCGATACGGCCCGATAGCGCGTTTTCCCGCATTCCAACACAGCCGCCATATCGATTTCAAATACCAGCGGCGCTTGCGGCAGGTCGTATTTTTGCAGCCATTTCGGATGCAGTTCGCCGACAAAGCCGATGACTTTGCCGTCTGAAACGATATTGGCGGCACGTCCGGGATGCAGGGCGGGATGTCCGGTTTTAACGAACTCGACCGCTTTGTTTTTCAACAGATTTTCCACGTCCGCCTTGATGTCGTAAAAATCCGCATTGCGCGTTTTCTCACCCCATTGTTCGGGCATCGCCGCGCCGTACCACAGACCGCCGATGCGTTCGTTTTGGACAAACCGGCCGTCTGAACCTTTGCCGAACACGCAGGCGATTTCAAACACGCGCACGCGGTTTTGCTTGCGGTTCAGGTTGTTTTGCAAAATTTCCACTAAGCCGCCAATCAACGTAGAACGCATCACGGCATATTGCGCCGCCAGCGGGTTTTGCAGGCGGATGGGGGCGGCGTTGGCGGCAAAATCGAGTTCCCACTGCTCGTCAACGAAGGCATAGCTGATCACTTCGCGGTAGCCGCGCGCCGCCATTTCGTTGTAAACGGCAAAACGCGGACGGCGTGTTTCGGGCAGTTCCGACATTTTCAGACGGCCTGACGTGTAATCGTCGGGGATGTTTTCATAGCCGTAAACGCGTCCGATTTCTTCAATCAAATCAGCCTCAATTTCGATGTCGAAACGGAAGCTCGGCGCGGTAATGCGGAAGCCTTCCGCCGTTTTCTCAGGCTGCAGACCCAAGTGTTGCAAAATGGTTTCCACCTGTTCGGCAGGAATGTCCACGCCCAACACGGTTTTCAGACGACCCAAACGCAATCCGACCTGCTTGGCTTCGGGCAATTTACCTTGTGCTTCCACCATCTCGCCTGCCGCACCGCCGCAAATCTGCAAAACCAATTCGGTGGCGCGTTCAATGGCATCCGCCTGCAAACGGTAATCCACGCCGCGCTCGAAGCGGAACGACGAATCCGAACCGAAACCGTATTGGCGCGATTTGCCGACGATGATTTCGGGCTCAAACCAAGCCGCTTCCAGCACGATATTTTGCGTGCCGTCTGAAACCGCGCTCGCCGCGCCACCCATCAAGCCGGCCAAGCTCAACGCACCTTTTTCATCAGCGACCACCAGTGTATTGTCAGCCAAAGTAACCGTCTTCTCATTCAGACACGCCAAAGTCTCGCCATTTTGAGCACGGCGGACAATCAAACTGCCCGACAGCTTATCAGCATCGAAAACATGCATAGGCTGACCGATTTCCAGCATCACATAGTTGCCAATGTCCACCAATGCGGAAATGCTGCGGATACCGCTGCGTTCCAAACGTTGTTTCATCCAATCAGGAGTAGCCGCTTTCGCGTTGACATTTTCAATAACGCGGCTGATAAAACGGCCGCAGTCAGCCGGTGCATCAATACGGACAGCCTGTTTTTTCTCACTGCCGATAGGGGCCGTCTGAATTTCAACAGGCGTAAACGCACATTGAGTCAACGCAGAAACCTCACGCGCAATGCCCTTAACACTCAAGCAATCAGCGCGGTTAGGCGTAATTTTCAACGTAAACAGCATATCGTCCAAATCCAAGTATTCGCGGATGTTGGTACCGACAGGCGCATCTTCAGGCAGAATGTGCAGGCCGTCTACACCATCATCAGGCAAACCCAGTTCATTGGTCGAACACAGCATACCGTTTGATGGTACGCCGCGCATTTTAGTCGGCTTAATTTTAAAATTGCCCGGCAAAACGGCAACCGGCAACGAACACGGCACTTTAATGCCCGGCTTGACATTCGGCGCACCACAAACAATCTGAACCAACTCGCCCGTACCGGCATCAACTTGAGTAACGTTCAAACGGTCTGCATCAGGATGTTTTTCAACAGATTTTACTTCGGCAACAACCACGCCACTGAAAGCAGGGGCGGCAGTATCGATTTCTTCCACTTCCAAACCGGCCATGGTCAAAAGATGTTCCAGTTTATCGGCAGAAAGATCAGGATTGGCTTGGGTTTTCAGCCATGAGTAGGAGAATTGCATGTTATGTTCTCAATCAATTAATTAACTTTTGTTTTATCAATTTTCGTTCAGACAGTCTGTTTTAGAATTCTGGTTAATGTTGATATTTACTCAACTCTGAAAAATATTTTCTCTGTGAAATTTTAAAAATTCCAGACTTGGGTTTAGTCTTTCAGGCAGTCTTATCATCCGATTTTCATATGGTTTAAATAAATCATCAAATCCTTCTGTTTTTGCCAGTAGTGGAGAAAATATAATTTTGAAATTTTCATCTATTCCTAACAACCCCCTATCAAAAGCTTTGTCATGTAACGCATTCAAACATAGCCCATTCCTTGGGTTTAAACGGTTATCCTTATCTTCCCCCCAGGGTTTGATATGACTAGCAACTAACAATTCAGGTTGTTTTAATCCAGTAATACAACATTGATTATTGTATGCTGCCAAAACACTGGAACGGAAAAAGCCCTGATTGACGCGTACTGATATTCTTGCAAACCTTTCCCTTCCCTTTGGAATCTCAGGTGATTCTATTTCAATATTACTATTCTCATCATTTGATTGGTATTGGGAAATGACTCCCTCAAATTCTTTATTAAGTTGCTCCCAATCTCCTGAAAACTCATTCCATACGACAACATCCATTTTACTGCCATTACTTAATCCCGAAATATTTTTGACTTTCAGCGTAGGATCTAAACGACCCAAATTTCCTATCTTCATACCGAGTGCGGACGGTGTCCTGCCCAGTATTTCAGCATATTCTTGAATAACAGGATTGTCCTTACTAACCTTTTGAAAAGGAATGATGTAATAAAGATAAAGGGCAACCAGGGTTTCATCTCTAGTCCATTTTTTCATTTTTATCAGCTATCTTTCTGATTTTCCATAAGGAAATCGTACAATACAGATTTTCTTATTCCCTGAACATATTGCTGTCCATCTAGTACTAATTTGTATAGGTATACATCATAATCTTTTAACTCCTTCTCGCTTGCCAATAACCAGTCGTCTATTTCTGAAGAAAAATAGTCAATAATTTCTTGTACCTGTTTATCAGATAAATTATTTATATTTATTTTATTATTCAAAATATAATCAGAAAGCCTCATATTTCTAAAATCTTTATTTTGATAAGGTAAACCCACACAGCACATCAAATTGCTTCGGAATGTATTGTTTGATTTCTTCCAAAGTAATATCGCCAAACGGCACTTCTCCGAAATTGGCTTCGTACGTCAGTTTGGCTTTTTCGTCCCACTCGCTCGAAAACACGTATTCCCCGCCCAAGTTCTGCATCGCGATGCGGAAGCCCCCGATACCTGCGAACAAGTCGATAAAGGTAAATTTGGGTTTCAAGGCCGTCTGAAAAGTATCGTTGTTTTCAAAAAGGCGGTATTGTGCTGCTTTTTCTTTTAACCGTTCATCCTGCCCATCTTCCTTAATCTTGTTTTTGTAAATCAATTCATCTTGTTTGGATGATTTCTTTGACTTTTTCGGCACAGCAGGTTGTATTTTTGACGACATCGTTACTCCAAAAACGTAAAACCGTCCAGCCCTCGGCTTTCAGACGGCCTGTTACTTCTATATCCCTTTGGATATTGCGCTCAATTTTGGCAATCCAAAACTCACGATTTCCCTTTATTACCGCTTTTTTCTGTTCCCAATCCTTACCGTGCCAGAATTCCCCATCGACAAATACGGCAACTTTATATTTTTTAAATGAAAAATCAGGTTTTCCAAAAATGCTTCCGCTATTTTTCCGATACCTGAGCCCCAAAGCCCACATTGCCTTCGCCAACACAAGCTCGGGTTTCGTCCCTGTACTTTTGTTGGACTGCATACATTTTTTGCGCTGCTCCGGGGTTAATTTATCCATTGGGTTTATTTGAGATTTATTCAAACTGCTTCAAGAAGTTCAAATCGTTATCGAAGAACAAGCGCAGGTCATTGACGTTGTAGCGCAACATGGCAAAGCGGTCGAGACCAATACCGAAAGCGAAACCGGTATATTTTTCAGGGTCGATATTGACATTTTTCAACACATTAGGATGTACCATACCGCAACCGCCTACTTCCAACCATTTGCCGTTTTCTCCCATGATGTCGATTTCGGCAGAAGGCTCGGTAAACGGGAAGAAAGACGGACGGAAACGCACTTGTAGGTCATCGCGTTCAAAGAAGCGACGGATAAAGTCAGTGAACACTGCTTTTAAGTCGGCAAAAGTTACGCCCTCTTCTACCCACAAACCCTCGGCCTGATGGAACATAGGCGAGTGCGTGGCATCGCTGTCCACACGGTAAACGCGGCCGGGGGCGATAATGCGGATGGGCGGCTCTTTTTTATCGAGCATATAGCGGATTTGAATCGGGGAAGTGTGCGTACGCAAAACATCGCCGTTTTCAACGTAAAACGTATCCTGCATCGCACGGGCAGGATGGTTTGCAGGGATGTTCAGGGCTTGGAAATTGTGAAAATCGTCTTCGATTTCAGGCCCGTCCGCCACTTCGAAACCCATTCCGTGAAAGAGTTCGACCACACGTTGCAAGGTCAGGGTTACGGGATGCAGGCTGCCGCCTTCCTGAGCGCGTCCGGGCAGGGTAATGTCGAGGGCTTCGGCGGCAAGTCGGGCTTGCAGCTTGGCTTCGTTGAGGGCATCGCGTTTGGCATTAAAAGCCGTCTGAAACCGGTTTTTGCATTCATTGATATGCGCACCTATGGTTTTGCGCTCTTCAGGCGACATTTGCCCCAAAGTTTTCAGAAGTCCGGTCAACTCGCCGGTTTTGCCAAGATAACGGGCTTTGATTTGTTCTAGAGCGTTGAAGTCTTGCGCAGCTTCTACTGCGGCAATGCCTTCTGCAACGATACGGTTTACATTTTCCATAATATCAAGCCTGTCAATTAATGATATGCCACCTGAAACAACGAGGCCGCCTGTATAGCCTGACATATCAGACTCTTCAGACGACCTTATTTTCTTCACGGCCAATCCATTGGATAAATTTTCTGTATTTTAACGCAAATTTATTTAAAAAAATAGACTTTAAAGAAAGAAAATCAATCACATAGAATTTCCGCAAACAAAGAAAAAAGGAAGCCGCAGCTTCCTTTTCAATTTTTTGGATTAAGCAGCCAAAGCAGCTTTGGCTTTTTCAACCAATTGTGCAAAAGCGGCTTTATCGAACACGGCCAAATCAGCCAATACTTTGCGGTCGATTTCGATAGAGGCGCGTTTCAGACCGTTCATAAATTTGCTGTAAGACAACCCGTTTTCACGCGCACCTGCATTGATACGAACAATCCACAATTGACGGAATTGGCGTTTGCGTTGGCGGCGGTCACGGTATGCGTATTGACCAGCTTTCATTACCGCCTGCTTGGCAACGCGGTAAACGTTTTTACGACGACCACGATAGCCTTTGGCTAACGCGAAGATTTTTTGGTGACGGGCACGGGCGGTAACACCGCGTTTTACGCGTGGCATATTCTAAACTCCTTAAGCGTAGGGTAACATTTTAGCAACAGAAGCCAAATCGCGATCATTTACCATAGAGGTACCGCGCAGTTGGCGTTTGTTTTTGGTGGTCTTTTTAGTCAAGATGTGGCGTTTGAACGCATGAGCGCGTTTCACACCGCCGTTACCCAGTACTTTAAAGCGTTTTTTCGCGCTAGACTTGGTTTTCATTTTAGGCATGGGAAAACTCCATTCGTTATCGGATAAGGCATTAGGGGGTTTTAAAACATCGGTTTCAAACACTTGAACCCACAATGCCACGGTTTTTTGCCGCAATTGAAAACTTACTCCGAAGCGGCAATCGGAGTAAGCGGAAAATTATAGCTTTATTTTTTCTTCGGCGCAATCATCATCACCATTTGACGGCCTTCCATTTTGGGAAAGGACTCGATTTGCGCCACTTCAGCCAAATCTTCTTTTACACGTTCCAAAAGTTGCGCGCCGAGTTGCTGGTGAGCCATTTCACGGCCGCGGAAACGCAATGTCACTTTGACTTTATCGCCGTCGGCAAGGAAGCGGTTGATGTTGCGCATCTTGATTTGATAATCGCCCTCATCTGTACCCGGACGGAATTTGATTTCCTTGATTTGCACCTGCTTTTGGTTTTTCTTGGCTTCGTCGCGCTTCTTGGCTTGTTGGTATTTGTATTTACCGTAATCCATCAGTTTGCACACAGGAGGTTTAGCAGTTGGGGAAATCTCTACCAAATCGACATCCTGCCCTTCGGCCATAGCCAAAGCTTCACGAACTGAAACGACACCAAGCTGTTCGCCTGACTCACTGATTAAACGCACTTCTTTGGCGGTAATTTCACCGTTGATTCGTGCTTCGCGTTCTTGAGCGATGATGAATACTCCTATAAAAATTAATGATTGACGAGGGCATCAGTGATTTCTTGCTGCAATTGCGCAATGAAATCATCCAAATCCAAAGAACCCAAGTCTTCCGCTTTGCGGCGTACCGCAACTTTGTTTTCTTGTTTCTCTTTATCGCCGATAACGATTTGATAAGGGAAACGGTATTGGCTGTTGTCGCGGATTTTGTAACCGATTTTTTCATTACGCAAATCCAACTCGGCGCGGAAGCCTGCCGCCTGCAATTTGGCAGCAACTTCCCGACAATAATCTGCCTGATTTTCGGTGATGTTCATAATCACCATTTGAACCGGTGCAAGCCATAACGGGAAAGAGCCTGCATGGTTCTCAATCAGAATGCCGACAAACCGCTCCAAAGAACCTAAAATGGCGCGATGCAACATAACAGGCCGCGCTCGGTCGTTGTTTTCTGTTACATATTCTGCATCCAAGCGTTCCGGCAAGACGAAATCCAGTTGTAATGTACCGCATTGCCAAGAACGACCCAAGGCATCTTTGACGTGATATTCGATTTTAGGCCCGTAAAACGCACCCTCGCCCGGCAATTCGCCCCATTCCACGCCGCAGGCAGTCAATGCCTCGCGCAAACCCTGCTCTGCCTTATCCCACACGTCGTCTGAACCTGCGCGTTTTTCAGGGCGAAGGGAAAGCCTGACGGATACATCATGGAAACCGAACTGTTTGTAGATGCGAACCAACAATTCATTGAACGCACGAGCCTCGCTGACGATTTGATCTTCGGTACAAAAAATATGCGCATCATCCTGCACAAAACCGCGAACCCTCATCAGACCGTGCAGTGCGCCGCTCGGCTCGTTGCGGTGGCAAGAACCGAATTCCGCCAAACGCATCGGCAAATCTCGATATGAACGCAAACCGTTGTTGAAAATTTGAACATGACCCGGACAGTTCATCGGTTTAACCGCATATTCGCGTTTTTCCGAACTGGTTACGAACATATTGTCTTTGTAGTTGTCCCAGTGGCCGGATTTTTCCCAAAAGGTTTTATCCATAATTTGAGGCGTTTTGACCTCTTTATAACCGGCGGCGTTCAGCTCTTTACGCATATGCTGCTCGATAGTCCGCCACAAAGCCCAACCTTTGGGATGCCAAAACACCATACCCGGCGCTTCGTCCTGCAAGTGGAACAAATCCAGTTGCTTGCCCAATTTGCGGTGGTCACGTTTTTCTGCTTCTTCAATGCGTTGGATATAGTCTTTTAATTCGTCTTTCGTCGCCCAAGCAGTGCCATAAATACGTTGCAGCATTTCATTATTGCTGTCGCCGCGCCAATATGCGCCTGCCAGCTTGGTCAGCTTGAAGTTTTTCAGGAAGCGGGTGTTCGGAACGTGCGGACCGCGGCACATATCGACATATTCCTGATGATGATACATACCCATTGCTTCAACTTCGGGCATATCTTCAATCAGGCGCAGTTTGTATTCTTCGCCGCGCTCTTGAAAAATTTTAATCGCCTCCGCACGCGGAGTCATGATTTTGACCACATCATAATCTTGGGCAATCAATTCTTTCATACGCGCTTCAATGGCGGCAACATCTTCCGGTGTAAACGGTTTTTCCGTGGCGATGTCGTAATAAAAGCCCTCTTCAATGACGGGGCCGATAACCATTTTTGCATTAGGATAGAGTTGCTTGACGGCATGCCCGACAAGATGTGCGCAGGAATGGCGGATGATTTCGATGCCTTCCTGATCTTTCGGAGTAATGATTTGAACAGCAGAATCCTCAACAATCGGGTCGCACGCATCGACCAATTTGCCGTTTACCTTGCCTGCCACCGCCGCCTTCGCCAAACCGGCACCGATAGACGCAGCAATTTGAGCCACGGTAACGGGGGATTCGTATTGGCGGACTGAACAGTCCGGCAAGGTAATATTCAACATCAAACGCTCCGAAAGATTAAAAAATAACGGCATAAATGCCGTTATGGGAATTTGGTAGGCACGATTGGATTCGAACCAACGACCCCCACCATGTCAAGGTGGTGCTCTAACCAACTGAGCCACGTGCCTTCAAAGAATTTTTGTATTTTATCGGGTCGTTTTAATTTTTGCAAGAGAGATGTGCATTTCTTTATGCAACATTGTGGCAAGATTTGGGGATACCGTCTGAAAAACCGTGGGAATTCATTTATAATGCCGTCTTTTAAAATATATTTCGACCCCTGTCGCCCAACTTACATTCAATCTTATGCTTAAATTTACTTTACACAAAAAAGACGGTCTCGCCCGACGCGGCACGCTGGAGTTGAACCACGGAAAAATCGAAACGCCGGTTTTCATGCCGGTCGGTACTTACGGTTCGGTCAAAGCGATGAACCCGCAAAACCTGCACGACATCAAGGCGCAAATTATTTTGGGCAACACTTATCATTTGTGGCTGCGTCCGGGTTTGGAGGTCGTCGAACAGTTTGGAGGGCTTCACGGTTTTATCGGCTGGGACAAACCGATTCTGACCGACTCGGGCGGTTTTCAGGTTTTTTCTTTGTCGGATATGCGCAAGCTGACCGAAGAAGGCTGTACGTTTAAAAGCCCGATTAACGGCGACAAGCTGTTTTTATCACCTGAAATTTCCATGAAAATCCAAACGGTTTTGAACTCGGATATCGCGATGCAGTTGGACGAATGCACGCCGGGCGAAACAACGCGCGAACAGGCGCGAAAATCCCTGCAAATGAGCTTGCGCTGGGCGGAACGGAGCAAAAAAGCCTTTGAAGATTTGAAAAACCCGAACGCGCTGTTCGGCATCGTGCAAGGCGCGATGTATGAGGATTTGCGCGAAGAATCTTTGCGCGGTTTGGAGGAATTTGATTTTCCCGGCCTTGCCGTCGGCGGTTTGTCCGTCGGCGAACCCAAGCCCGAAATGTACCGTATGCTGCACGCCGTCGGCCCGATGCTGCCCGAACACAAACCGCATTACCTGATGGGCGTAGGCACGCCGGAAGACCTCGTGTACGGCGTGGCGCACGGCATCGATATGTTCGACTGCGTGATGCCCACCCGCAATGCGCGCAACGGCTGGCTGTTTACCCGTTTCGGCGATTTGAAAATCAAAAACGCCAAACACAAGCCCGACAAGCGTCCGATAGACGAAAGCTGCACCTGCTACGCCTGCCAAAACTTCAGCCGCGCCTACCTGCACCATCTGCACCGCGCCGGCGAAATCTTGGGCGCGCAATTGAACACCATCCACAACCTGCATTTCTACCAAGTCATTATGGCGGAAATGCGCGATGCCGTCGAACAAGGCAAATTTGCCGACTGGCAGGCGCAATTCCACGAAAACCGCGCGCGCGGCGTGGACTGATTCCCGGCAATGCCGTCTGAAGCCGCTTCAGACAGCATTTTGCCGCTTTACCCTACCTGCACTATTTTTCAGAAACCGATCATGCTTCCATTCCTTCCAGAACCCTCCCTTTCCTATACGCAACAAAACCGTACCGCCGTTTTGCTGTTGAACCTCGGCACACCCGACGCACCGACCGCACAGGCGGTACGCCCTTATCTGAAATCCTTTCTGACCGACCGGCGCATCGTCGAACTGCCCAAATGGCTGTGGTATCCCATTCTGCATGGCCTGGTACTGACGTTCCGCCCCAAAAAAAGCGCGCACGCCTATGAAAAAATCTGGTTTAAGGAAGGTTCGCCCCTAGAAGTTTACACAGCACGCCAAGCTGCCGCGCTTGCCGAACGTATGCCCGACCTCATCGTCCGCCACGCCATGACTTACGGCAATCCTTCGATAGCGGATGTATTGGCGGAGCTGAAATCCCAAGGTGTAGGCAGATTGCTTGCGATTCCCCTATATCCGCAATATACCGCTTCCAGCAGCGGAGCGGCGGTAGATAAAGTGTGCGAACAACTGCTGCTGCAACGCAACCAAATGAGCGTCCGCACCATTTCGCGCTTTTATGATGATGCCGGCTACATTGATGCGATGAAAAACCACATCCTCCGATATTGGGCGGAACACGGGCGTGGGAAAAAACTGATGTTGAGTTTTCACGGCGTACCGCAGAAGCACTACGACCTCGGCGACCCCTATCCCGACGAGTGCCGCCACACCGCCAAACTGCTTGCCGAAGCACTGGAACTGACCGAAGACGAATATACCGTATCGTTCCAAAGCCAATTCGGCAGGGCAAAATGGGTTACACCGAGCACGCAGGATTTGTTCGGCAAACTGCCCAAACAGGGGGTAACCGAGCTGGACGTATTCTGCCCGGGCTTTTTGGCAGACTGCTTGGAAACCATGGAAGAAATCGCCCTGACGGGGCGGGAACAGTTTTATGAAGCGGGCGGAAAAAACTACCGCTACATCCCCTGCCTCAACGACAACCCCGACTGGATAGACGCACTCGTCGCACTTGCCGAAGAAAACCTTGGCGGCTGGCGTTGAAACTGTTTGAGCCATGTCTAAAATGCCGTCTGAACGCCGTGTTCAGACGGCATTTTCCCGCTACTTTAGCGTATGATGGCATCTATGCCGGACAGCACATCAAGTGCAACCTTACTACCGATTCGGCAAAAAAACCTTTCACCCGCTACGCAAAATCAACAACAAGGTTTCAAACATTAAGGAAACGCCAATGAACACAACCCGACTGCCGACCGCCTTCATCTTGTGCTGCCTCTGCGCCGCCGCTTCTGCCGCCGACAACAGCATCATGACAAAAGGGCAAAAAGTGTACGAATCCAACTGCATCGCCTGCCACGGCAAAAAGGGCGAAGGCCGCGGAACCATGTTTCCGCCGCTCTACCGCTCCGACTTCATCATGAAAAAACCGCAGGTGCTGCTGCACAGCATGGTCAAAGGCATCAACGGTACAATCAAAGTCAACGGCAAAACCTACAACGGATTCATGCCCGCAACCGCCATCAGCGATGCGGACATTGCCGCCGTCGCCACTTATATCATGAACGCCTTTGACAACGGCGGCGGAAGCGTTACCGAAAAAGACGTAAAACAGGCAAAAGGCAAAAAAAACCAAACAGACAAAATGCCGTCCGAAACCGGCAATCCGGCTTCAGACGGCATTCAAACCAAACCTTTCTAACGCGGTACTTTCAGACCCATAGACCCGATATTGCCGTCCCCGTCAACCTCCTTCGCGGTCAGCATAAAGCCGCCGATGTCAATACGGTCGCCCTCGACCGGCTCCTGACTGTCGGAACGCTTATCGAAAAGCTCGGCAAGGCTCAAACCCTCTTCGCCCGCTTCCAGCTTCAAACCGTAAGCAAGTGCCAAATCGCCCGAACGTGCTGCCGGCGAAACGACAAACTCACCGAAGAAATCAAAATTTTCACGGACGCCGATACCCGTCTCGGTAAAGTATTTCGCCATTTTATCGACCTTGCCGTCGGGCAGGATGTACCACGCCAAATCCTCCGCCTGAAGCACGGTGTCGGACTGCATTTCGATTCGGCTGCCGTTGCGTATCAATGCGAAACAGCGTGCGTCAAACGAATCGGAAATCGGTTCGACCGTATCGGGATGGTGTCCCTCCGCTTCAGATTCGGCAACCACTTTAAACGCCGACATTCTGACAATTTCCTTTTCCGCCAGCCAAATATCATGCGTATCTTTCGGTTCGGGCTTGTTGGGCATGGCAACCTTCAACAGCCGCGCCATCACAGGAATCGTCGTTCCCTGAATCAGCAGCGACAGCACCACCACGGCAAACGCCACATCAAACAGCAGGTGCGAATTGGGAACGCCCATCACCAGCGGCATCATCGCCAGCGAAATCGGTACGGCTCCTCGCAAGCCCAACCAACTGATATACGCCTTTTCACGCAGGCTGTAATTGAATTTCCACAAACCGCCGAACACTGCCAGCGGACGCGCGACCAGCATCAGGAACGCCGCAATCGCCAAGGCTTCCGCCGCCCTGTCCAACACGCCGGCGGGAGAAACCAGCAGACCGAGCATGACGAACAAAGTTGCCTGCGCCAGCCAAGCCAAACCGTCCATCACACGCAAAACGTGTTCCGTCGCACGGTTGCGCTGGTTACCGACAATGATGCCGGCAAGGTAAACCGCCAAAAAGCCGCTGCCGCCTATGGTATTGGTAAACGCAAACACAAGCAGCCCGCCCGACACAATCATCAGCGCGTACAGACCTTCCGCAAGATTCAGACGGCGTACCAGCTTTGCCAATATCTTTCCGCCCGCCCAACCCGTCAGCAGACCGAAACCGATTTGCAGCGCAAGCATCCGGACAAACGCTGCCGCACCCGATTCCGCCGGCTGCATAATCATGGTAATCAGTGCCGTAACCAAAAAAACCGCCATCGGGTCGTTCGCACCCGATTCGATTTCCAAAGTCGCCTGCACCCGTTCGTTCAAACGCACGCCGCTGTTGCGCAAAAGGCTGAATACCGCGCCGGCATCGGTCGAACCGACAATCGCCGCCATCAGCACGCCGAACTTCCAATCCAAACCGAGATAAAAAGTTGCAAACAGTCCCAGCGGAAGCACAGTGGCAAACACGCCCCACGAAGCGAGTACCGACGCGGGCTTCAACGCAATCCGAAAACTGGAAAGCTGCGTCCGCAAACCGCCGTCGAGCAGAATAACCGCCAAAGCAAGCTGGCTGATGAAATTCGCCATCACGACATTATTGAAGGCAATGCCGCCAACGCCTTCCTCGCCCGCCAGCATGCCGACGGCAAGAAACACCAGCAGCAAAGGCATTCCCAAACGTGCGGACAAAGTGGTCGAAACCACGCTCAGGAACAACAGTGCGCCACCCAGCAGAAACAGGCTGTTCATCCAATCCACGCCAACGGCTCCCCCTTAAAATTCATGAAATTAGAATCGAAAGATTGTAACACGGCATTTTCTTCTCACGAAACTTTATTTCATGTCCGCCACCGCCTTCAGACGGCATTTTCCTGTTTCATGCCGCCTGATACCGCCCAAACCCGCGTTCTCCTATATAATGTCGGACTTTGCGCCGCATTTCAGGATTTTTTATGGCATTTGCCTCACTATTTACTCTGCCGGACTACATCGCCGCCGTTTTGGACGATGTTGCCCTGATGACCAAAGCCGCCGCAAAGAAAACCGCCGGCGTGGCCGGCGACGATTTGGCACCCAATGCCAACCGGGTTACAGGCGTATCGGCAGAACGCGAGTTGCCGATTGTTTGGCCGGTGGCGAAAGGTTCTTTTGCCAACAAGCCGGTTTTGGTGTCTGCGGCTCTGCTGCTTTCCGCCTTCCTGCCGCAACTCATTACGCCGCTTTTGACGGCAGGCGGGATTTATTTGTGCTTTGAGGGCGTGGAAAAGCTGCTGCACAAGTTTCTGCACCGACATGACGCGCACGATGACGGCGGCGAAACGGCGGTTAACGAGCAGGCTAAAATCAAAGGTGCAATCCGTACCGACTTTATCCTGTCCGCAGAAATCATCATCATCGCGCTGTGCGTGGTCGAACAATACAGCCTGATGACGCGCTCGCTCGTGATGGCGGCAATCGGCATCGGCATGACTGTTTTGGTGTACGGAATCGTCGCCGTCATCGTCAAACTCGACGACTTGGGCATGCTGCTGATGCGCCGCCCACAACCTCGGCCTTTTGCACGATTTCCTGCACGCGCAACACTGGAACGCTGGCTGGACAGAGTATTCCGCCAACCTCGTTGTCGGGCCGCTTTCCGGTTCGATTGCCTGCGCCCCGCCTTGTCGCTGATGAATCGTTTCGGCAGGCATTGATTCCTTTTTCAAATACCGATGCCGTCTGAAAGACGTTCAGACGGCATATTCCGAACAGACAGACGAATATGTTTTCCAAACTGGACAAATACTGGCAGCACCCCGCCCTCTACTGGCCTTTGCTCATCCTTTTTGCCGCCGCCACCCCCTTCGCCTTCGCACCCTACTACCACTTTTGGCTGATGCCCTTGATTTTCGGCGCCTTCGTCCGCCTCATCGAACTGCGTCCGCGTTTTGCCGCCTCTTCCGCCTACCTGTTCGGTCTGACCGCATACACGGCACAGTTCTACTGGATACACACTGCCCTGCACGACGTTTCCGGCCTGCCCGACCTCTATGCCGTACCGCTGACCTTCCTGCTGCCCGCCTACCTTGCCCTTTATCCGGCACTGTGTTTCTGGCTGTGGAAAAAATTTACCCTGCCCCAGGGCATAAAGACCGGTCTGGTACTGCCCATCCTGTGGACGCTGACCGAGTTTGCCCGCGAGCGTTTCCTGACCGGATTCGGCTGGGGCGCAATCGGCTACTCCCAAATCACCCCGGACAGCCCGCTGGCGGGTTTCGCCCCCTTGGGCGGCATCCACATGGTTACACTGGCAACCGCCTTTCTCGGTGTCTGGCTGGTTTTGGCGATCGACAACACCGCACGTTCGGGCAAACGCCTGCTTCCGGCCATTCTGATTGCCGCCCTGCTTGCCGCAGGCTACACCGCCCAACAAACCGACTTCACCCGCCCCGACGGCAGCCGCAGCACCGTCGCCCTGCTTCAGGGCAACATCGCCCAAACCCTCAAATGGCGTGAAGACCAAGTCATCCCGACCATACAGAAATATTACGAACAGGTCGGCAAAACCACTGCCGACATCGTCATCCTGCCCGAAACCGCCATTCCCATCATGCGCCAAAACCTGCCGGAAAACATACTGGCGCAATTCGCCGAACAGGCGCAAAACAACGGCAGCGCGCTCGCCGTCGGCATCAGCCAATACACTTCGGACGGCAACGGTTACGAAAACGCCGTCATCAACCTGACCGGCTATCAGGAAAACAATCAGGACGGCATCCCTTACTACGCCAAAAACCACCTCGTCCCCTTCGGCGAATACAAACCGCTGCCCCTCCTGACCACACCGCTTTACAAAATGATGGACATGCCCCTTTCCGACTTCCGCAAAGGCGGCGGCAAGCAATCCGCCATGATGATGAAAAACCAAAAAATCGCCTTCAACATCTGCTACGAAGACGGATTCGGCGACGAACTGATTGCCGCCGCCAAAGACGCCACACTGCTTGCCAATGTCAGCAATATGGCGTGGTATGGAAAATCCAACGCCATGTACCAGCACCTCCAACAATCGCAGGCGCGGGCTATGGAACTCGGACGCTATATGGTCCGCGCCACCAACACCGGCGCAACCGCCATCATCTCCCCCAAAGGCAACATCATCGCCCAAGCCCAACCCGATACGGAAACCGTATTAGAAGGACACATCAAAGGCTACATCGGCGAAACGCCCTATATGAAAACCGGCAGTTCATGGTGGTTGATGGGCATATTGACCCTAGCCGCACTGATTCTTTTCATCTTCCGAAACAAAGAACACTGATACCTGCACAGTCCGTCCGGACGGGCTGTCTTTTTTCAAACCGGCCGTTTACATACAACCACGTATGTAATATAATTCTAAAATCGAATTGAGCTATCAGGTTTACAAAATCAATCAAACTTGCCTTACAAAATTTTCCTGTCTTTCAAACCTTAGCGTATATCTCCTGCCAAACATACAAAATACAAGCCAAGCAGTGATATACTGCATCCCAACACACCAAACCGCCGATACGCAGTTTCAGCCGAAAGGAAATGCCCCAAATGAATAACGCTTTCGCATTACCCGCCATCCAAAGCGGCAACGGCAGCCTCGAACAATACATCCACACCGTCAACAGCATCCCGATGCTGTCCCAGGAAGAAGAAACCCGCCTCGCCGAACGCCGGATAAAGGGCGACCTCAACGCCGCCAAACAACTCATCCTGTCCCACCTGCGCGTCGTCGTTTCCATCGCGCGCGGCTATGACGGCTACGGGCTGAATCAGGCCGACCTGATTCAGGAAGGAAATATCGGTCTGATGAAGGCGGTCAAACGCTACGAGCCCGGTCGAGGTGCACGCCTGTTTTCATTTGCCGTGCATTGGATTAAAGCGGAAATTCACGAATTCATCCTGAGGAACTGGCGCCTTGTCCGCGTTGCCACCACCAAACCGCAACGCAAGCTGTTTTTCAACCTGCGCAGCATGCGTAAAAACCTTAATGTCCTGTCTCCCAAAGAGGCACAAGACATCGCCGACGATTTGGGTGTCAAACTTTCCGAAGTTCTGGAAATGGAACAGCGCATGACGGGACACGACATCGCCATCATGGCAGACAACAGCGACGACGAGGACAGTTTCGCCCCCATCGACTGGCTTGCCGACCACGATTCCGAACCGAGCCGACAACTATCGAAACAGGCGCATTACGCCCTGCAAACCGAAGGCCTGCAAAACGCCTTGGCGCAATTGGACGACAGGAGCCGCCGCATTGTGGAAAGCCGCTGGCTTCAAGACGACGGCGGACTGACGCTGCACCAGCTTGCCGCCGAATACGGCGTATCTGCCGAGCGCATCCGCCAGATTGAAGCGAAAGCCATGCAGAAACTGCGCGGTTTCCTGACCGAAGAAGCCGAAGCGGTTTGAAATATACACAATAAAATACCCGACAAAACAATTTGTCGGGTATTTTATTTGGTAAACATCAATGCGGTTTGTGCGTCGTGCCGTACACGATTTTATCCGCCCAAGCCATCGCAATCGCCAAAATCAAAAAGCAGACATGCACCAGACACTGCCACATCAGCTGCTTTTCCGACAGATTGGCGGAATTGATAAATGTTTGGAGCAAATGGATGGATGAATACCGATAATCGACATCGACAGCCTTACCTTCAATACCGGTGCATTCACATGGCTCAACCACTCGGGCCGGTCAGGATGGTCGTCGATACGCAACCGGGATACGAACGACTCATACCCGCCAATCTGCACCATGGTCAGCAAATTCGCAATCATAACCACATCAATCAGATTTAAAACAGCGAGCATGATGGCGTTTTCGTCCGACACATCCAAATTCATGACCAGATGCTTCAACGATTTCAAAAACTTATAGGCACAAATCGCCCGTACAACAGTCAGCCCCGCATAAATCGGCACTTGCAGCCAACGGCTTGCAAAAATCATTTTGGCAAAAAACCCATAGCCTGTTCGGGTTTTGGAGATTTTGCTTGATACATTTCCCTTCCTTGCAGCAACAAAAGCGCGTGATTCCAATCTACCGCTGCGAAATCTTCAATTTTTCACACCCGAAAACGCTTGCCGCCATACAGATGTGATATATTGATTCCATTTTAACGAACTTCGGAGAACGACATGAGCAGCGGAAATATCCGCATCCACAGCATGACCGGCTTTGCCAACGCGGCGGCAGAGTGCGGCAGCAAACGCATCAACCTCGACATCCGCGCCGTCAACCACCGCTTTTTGGACATTCAAATCAGGATGCCCGACGATTTGCGCCATTTGGAAAACGGCATCCGCGAGCAGATTTCATCCCATCTGGCGCGCGGCAAAGTCGAATGCAAAATCCAAATTCAAGATGCGGAAAACGGCAATCAGTCTTTGGAACTGAATCGCGTTCTGGTCGGACAGCTTGCCGAAATCAACAAAAACCTCCGCAAACATTATGATTTGGCAAAACTGGGCGTTGCTGATATTTTGCGCTTTCCGGGCGTATTGGCAAGCCAAAAGGAAAATACGGAAGCATTGGCGAAAACCATTGTCGAACTGGCCGACAAAGCACTAAAAGACTTTACCGCCGCACGTCGGCGTGAAGGGAAAAAATTGGGCGAACACCTGTTACAACGCATTAAAAACATGGAAGAAATCATCGATGCTTTGAGCGAAATCTTCCCCGCGCTGGTGGAAGCGCATAAAGAAAAAATCCGCACCCGCCTTGCCGAAGCCGTCGGCAGCATCGACAACGACAGGCTGCAACAGGAATTTGCCCTCTTTATCCAAAAATCCGACATCGACGAAGAATTCAGCCGCCTGCGCACCCACATTGCCGAAGTGCGCCGTATCGTTACCGAACACAAAGGCAGCAGCGGCAAACGGTTGGACTTCCTGATGCAGGAACTGAACCGCGAAGCCAACACTTTGGGCAGCAAATCCATCGCTACCGAATGCACCCAAGCCTCGGTCGAGCTGAAAGTCCTGATCGAACAGATGCGCGAACAGGTGCAGAATATCGAATAGCCCTGCCTTTCTCTCCAAACATGACAATGCCGTCTGAAACTTTTTTCAGACGGCATTCTTGATCGGCTGAAAACCTCTGTTGCAAGCAATTCAAGATTGTTCTTTCACATCCACCAACCTCGTTCCGGCAAGGAAGTCATACAGAAACTGCCGGTCGGGATTCAGCAGGGCGAACCCCCACGGCAAAATCAGCCAAACCAATGCCGCGCCGGCCGCGCCCTTGGGCGGAATGCCGAGGAAGTGGCGCAATCCGGCATAAGCAAGCATAGGAATGAAGACGATGAATATGCACGCCCAAATAAAGCGCAGGCGCAGCAGGTGCAAAGACGGCTGTATGCCGTTAAGGTCGCACAAGCCGATTTTCCATGTCCTCATCGCCAAGGTCTGCCCCTGACCGTGCCAGTTGGCGCGGAAATAAAGCCACCATGCTCCCATTATCAGGATACTCGTTACCAATGCAGAAACCGCGATAGAAACGGGATTCAGAAAAATGGCGGCAATACCGGCAAGCAATGCTGCCAAACAGGTCGCCGCACCGACCAGCAGCATCTCATACAGTATGGCGGCAAAGCGGCGTTTGAGCGGGGCGGTTTTCAGTATCATCATCTTTTCAATCGGAATATGCCGTCTGAAACGCCAACAGACTTCAGACGGCATTTGTGCAAAGATGCCTTGCGGCGGTTAACGGTGCGGACGTTTCTGACCGCGCGACTGTTTTGCCGCCATTTGATTGATTTCCTGACGTGTCGGGCGTTTTTTGAACATAGCGTGCGCCTCGTCCACCGAACATTTTTGCGACAGGCAGATCAGGGTAATCGCATCTTTCTGGTGTTGTCCGCCGCTGTGGTACATACGGCGCAGGTTTGCCTCGTTGATTCTGCCTTTTTCGGGATCGATGTCGAATTTTTTCAGACGTTCGATAAACTGGCGTTGCTGTCGGCGGGATGTCCAAACAAAGCCGCCCGCAGCGGCGGCGACGATGACGGCGGCAAGCAGGATGGCAAGCGGCCAGGAATCGACAATCAATACGATAATGAGGCTTAAAACGGCGGTGGTCAGTAAAATCAGGCCGCCCAAGCGCAGTTTGGTCTTATTGTCCATAGGGTTGATGTTCCTTTATTGAGGTGGTCGTGCCGTCTGAAATGTTTTCGGACGGATTGGTGAATACTTTTCAGGATTAACGGTATTTTACAGTATTTTCGGATTTTGGGGATTACCGCTTTATTCCGCCAGCGACACGACAAGCTGTTTGAATACCGTCCATGCGTCGCCGTCTTCCGCGCCTTTGATGATTCGGTCGATTTGGGCGCAGGTTTTGAGCGCGTCAAGCAGGCGGACGACGGAAATCCGCTTGACCGCAAGCGGTGCGAGCGTCTGTTTGTCGCCCCAAAGCCTGAGGCTGTTGCGGACGGATTGGATGCTCTGCCCCTGTTTCAGGGCAGCGGCAAGCCGAATCAGCGTCCGCACGTCTTCGGCAACCGCCCACAGAAGCAGCACCGGTTCTTCGCCTTCTTCCTCCAACCCGTCCAACAGCCTGCATACGCGCGGGACATCGCCCTTCATCCACGCGCCTGCCAGTTGGAACGCGTCGAAGCGGGCAACATTGGCAACGGCGGTTTGCGCCTCATCGATATTGACGGCATGCCCTTTCGGATACAGCAGCGCGAGCTTGTCGATTTCCTGACGTGCCGCCAACAGATTGCCTTCCACGCGCTCGGCAAACAGTGCCAATGCGTCTGCCTCGATACCCAAACCGATTTTGTCCAGCCGTCCGCGTATCCATTGGGGCAAAGCCGCCGCACCGACCGGTTTGGCTTCCCATACTTCCCCCTTTGCCGCCAATGCGGCAAACCATTTGGACTGGAGCCGGGTTTTCTCCAGTTTGGGCAGCAAAACCAGCGTTACCGTATCTTCCGGCAGTCGGGCGGCAAAATCCTGCAATGCCTCGCCGCCGTTTTTGCCGGGTTTTCCGTTGGGGATATGCAATTCCAACAGTTTCAAATCGGCAAACAGACCCGCACTGCCTGCGGTTTGCAGCAGTTCGTTCCAATCGAAAGACGCGTCGGCGGTATAGGCTTCGCGGTTGAGATAACCCTGCTTCTTCGCCGCCGCCCTCAATGCGTCCACTGCCTCGATACGCAGCAGTTCTTCCTCGCCGTGGATGACGTACAGAGGTTTCAAAGGCGCGTCCGTATCGATGCGTCCGATATGTGCCGCCACGTCATTCCGCCTTCAGAAAGGTCAGGCGGCGGACAATCTGTTCGGCAACATCCTGCCGCATTTCCGCCCACAGGGTTTCTTCTTCTTCCTGTTTGCCCAAAATTTCGTTGTCGGCATAATCCAAAATGCGGCGGACGGACACGGTCATCGGTTTGCCGACCGGCTCGCCGCGTTTCAATACCTGCGCTTCAACCGTCAATATCAAAAGATATTCGTTGATGACTGCCGCACGGGTAACGGTATAGGTTTCCTTGTTTTGGGAAACGCTGTCTATACGCAGGGTCATCTGCGCGCCGGCAGCATCGTCCACCCTGCCCGAAGCCTGATACAGCGCGGTTTCCAAAGGAAACTGCAATGCCTGTCCGCCTTCGATGTGCCAGCTCCGGTAGGTCAGCGGCGGAGAAATGCCGTCTGCACCTTTCAGGTGGAAACCGCACGCGCCCAGCATCAAGGCTGCGGCAGTAAGGAATATTTTGTTCATCGCTTGCCTTTCTCAAAAGCATAAAGTCGGTAGATTATATCAGCGGCGTGTTCAGACGGCATTGCCGTCCAGCCAAATCAGGCTCGCCATACGCCCCGTCGCTCCGTCGCGGCGGTAGGAAAAGAAAATATCCCGTTCCAAAACCGTACAATGCGTGCCGCCGTACACGCCGCCCACGCCTTCGCGCTTCAGAATCAGGCGGGCGAGCGCGTAGAGGTCGGCAAGGAATTTGCCGCCGCCGATGGGTTCAAATGCAGCAGCGGCTTCGGGCATGGACGTGCAGAACGCATCAAACACGTCCTGCCCGACTTCAAACGCATCCGCACTGATGGCAGGGCCGAGATACGCCATAATTTCGACAGGCGGAACCTTCATCGCGGCAATGGTGTTTTGCAATACGCCGCCCGCCAAACCGCTCCAGCCCGCGTGTGCGGCGGCAACCGCCGTACCTGCCCTGTCGCAAAATAGAACGGGCAGACAGTCTGCAGTCATCACGGCACAGACGGCTTTACCCGTGTCGTCCACGGAAGCGTCGGCATCGGGCGTGCCGTCCAATGCTTCGGCAGCATTGACGACAATGGTGCTGTGGATTTGATTGAGATAGGCAACGGGCAATCCGACCTGCTGTTGCACGATTTCGCGGTTGCGGCGCACGGTTTCAGGGTCGTCGCCGACGTGCGTACCGAGGTTCAAACTCTGATACGCACCTTGGCTCACGCCGCCGTTGCGCGTGGTAATCAGGGTTTTCACATTGGCGGGCGCGGGCCAATCGGCGGTCAGGAAGTTTTTGCCTTTCGGGGCGAGATTTAGGGTTTCTGTGATGGTTTTCATTGGATATTGGAATAGGTGTGCGGCGGAAAGGGTTGATTAACTGCCTTCGGGGCAAATGGATGCTTGTTTTTTCGTCATTCCCGCACAGGCGGGAATTCGGAGATTCGGGATTGTTTTCAAACGTTCGGGTTTGGATTCTTGCCGGTGCGGGAATGATGCCCTTATATACTTTCTCCGAGCTTTATATGCTTCAACAGGGGACGGCACATCAAGCACCGCACTGCGTGTTGCCCGAACGAGGCTGCCCTCCGATTAGATTCTATCGCTATAAACAGACGGGTTTCAACCGAAAAGGAATGGGGATAAAGTCCATTTCCGACACCTCTCGGGCGATGCCGTCTGAAAACCAATCTCCACTTTCAGACGGCATTGTTTAGGCGCGGTCATTTTGCAAATTAAGGTTAAGGCGTGTATGCTTGCCTTCCCTTAAAAACAAACACGCAACGCATTATTATGAATATCCTCAGTAAAATCAGCAGCTTTATCGGAAAAACATTTTCCCTCTGAACCTCGCTCTTTGCCGCCGCCGCTTTTTTCGCGCCCGACACCTTCAAATGGGCGGGGCCTTATATTCCTTGGCTGTTGGGCATTATTATGTTCGGTATGGGTTTGACGCTCAAACCTTCCGACTTCGATATTTTGTTCAAACATCCCAAAGCCGTCATCATCGGCGTAATCGCACAATTCGCCATTATGCCGGCAACCGCCTGGCTGCCGTCCAAACTGTTGAACCTGCCTGCCGAAATCGCGGTCGGCGTGATTTTGGTCGGCTGCTGCCCGGGCGGTACGGCTTCCAATGTGATGACCTATCTGGCGCGCGGCAATGTGGCTTTGTCGGTTGCCGTTACGTCTGTTTCCACCCTGATTTCCCCATTGCTGACTCCCGCCATCTTCCTGATGCTTGCCGGTGAAATGCTGGAAATCCAAGCGGCCGGTATGTTGATGTCCATCGTCAAAATGGTTTTGCTCCCCATTGTTTTGGGTTTGATTGTCCATAAGGTTTTGGGCAGTAAAACCGAAAAGCCGACCGATGCGCTGCCGCTGGTTTCCGTTGCCGCCATCGTGCTGATTATCGGCGCGGTAGTCGGGGCAAGCAAAGGCAAGATTATGGAAAGCGGCCTGCTGATTTTTGCGGTTGTCGCACTCCGCAACGGCATCGGCTACCTGCTCGGCTTCTTTGCCGCCAAATGGACCGGCCTGCCTTATGATGCACAAAAAACGCTGGCCATCGAAGTCGGTATGCAAAACTCGGGCCTGGCCGCCGCGCTTGCCGCCGCACACTTTGCCGCCGCGCCGGTCGTTGCCGTTCCGGGCGCATTGTTCAGCGTGTGGCACAATATCTCCGGCTCGCTGCTGGCAACTTATTGGGCGGCCAAAGCCGGTAAACATAAAAAACCCTAAACGCCTTTCATCATAATGCCGTCTGAACGGGGCAAACGAAACCGGCGGTTTCTGCCCGGCCCCTTCAGACGGCCTTTGTTTGAAATCGGCGGGGACGATTGCCCGGCTGCTCCGGTTCGGCTGCCTGCGTTCGCCCCGCCTTTCAAGCCGCCTCACTCCCTTACATAAACCACTTCGACATCGTAGTCGTCTTCGTTCCAATCGTCATCGTCGTCCGCGCCGAATTTGTCCTGCCATTCCTCTTCATTGCTCAAAGACGAATCCAAACCGGCTTCAAGACGGAGGACGGACAACAAATGATATATGTCGTCCGGAATCGGTGCCTCAAACGAAACGGTTTCGCCGCTTTCCGGATGGGTAAAACTCAAGCGGTAGGCGTGCAATGCCTGACGCGCGCCCAAACTTTTAACGGCTTCTTTCACCGTGTCGCCGCACGGATGGCGCGGGTTGCCGTAAACCGGGTCGCCGGCAAGCGGATGGCTGGCCTCGCGCATATGGACGCGGATTTGGTGCGTCCTGCCCGTTCCGAGCGAGCATTCGATGTAGCTGTGGGCAAGATAGCGTTCCAACACTTTGACGTGGGTTACGGCAGGCTTGCCGCCGAATTTGACGGCTGCCATTTTCAGGCGGTTGTGCGGATCGCGTCCGATTTGGGTTTCGATTTTACCGTCGAAGGGGACGATGCCGTTGGCGACGGCGCGGTAGATGCGTTTGACCGTGCGTTCTTGAAGCTGCCTCACGAGGGAATTTTGCGCCGGCAGGGTTTTGGCAACCACCATCAGCCCGCTGGTTTCTTTGTCCAAACGGTGTACGATGCCCGCGCGCGGAATTTGGGACAGCTCGGGGCAATGCGCCAACAGGCCGTTGAGCAGCGTCCCCGTCCAGTTGCCCGCCGCCGGATGCACCACCAGTCCGGCCGGTTTGTTGACGACGATGACGGTATCGTCTTCGTAAACAATATCCAAATCCATAGGCTCCGGAACAAACGCCAGATTTTCCTCACTCGGACGGACGGTTACACAAATTTGCTCGCCGCCTATCATTTTGTCTTTGGGTTGCGAAGGTTTATCGTTTACAATAACCGCGCCTTCTTTAATCCATGATGTCAGGCGGCTGCGCGAATAGTCGGGCAGAAGTTTCGCCAACACCGCATCCAGCCGCCCGCCGGCAAGCTCGGGCGGAACGGTCAGACCGATACGGTTTTCAGTTCCGGAAGCTGACGCAAAGTCTGAATCGTCGCTATAATCGGATTCATTATCAAAGGAAGTATTCTGCATGAAAAAAATTCTTTTAACGGTTTCATTAGGTTTGGCACTGAGTGCCTGTGCCACTCAAGGTACGGCCGATAAAGATGCCCAGATTACCCAAGATTGGAGTGTGGAGAAGCTCTATGCCGAAGCCCAGGACGAATTGAACAGCAGCAATTATACGCGGGCTGTCAAGTTATACGAAATCTTGGAATCGCGCTTCCCCACCAGCCGCCATGCCCGGCAATCCCAACTGGATACCGCATACGCCTATTATAAAGACGATGAAAAAGACAAGGCTCTGGCGGCAATCGAACGCTTCCGCCGCCTCCATCCGCAGCATCCGAACATGGATTACGCGCTGTACCTGCGCGGCTTGGTGCTGTTTAACGAAGATCAGTCCTTCCTGAACAAACTGGCCTCGCAAGACTGGTCCGACCGCGACCCGAAAGCCAACCGCGAAGCGTACCAGGCGTTTGCGGAACTCGTCCAACGCTTCCCGAACAGCAAATACGCCGCCGATGCGACCGCACGCATGGTCAAACTGGTCGATGCTTTGGGCGGCAATGAAATGTCGGTGGCGCGTTACTACATGAAACGCGGCGCATATATCGCCGCCGCCAACCGCGCCAAAAAAATTATCGGCAGCTATCAAAATACACGCTATGTCGAAGAATCACTGGCCATATTGGAACTTGCCTACAAGAAGTTGGACAAGCCCCAGCTTGCCGCCGATACGCGCCGCGTATTGGAAACCAACTTCCCGAAAAGCCCGTTTTTGACGCACGCTTGGCAGCCCGACGATATGCCCTGGTGGCGTTACTGGCATTAAGCCCATCCTCGAAATGCCGTCTGAAGCCCTTTCAGACGGCATTTTCCGTTCCGGCACCAGCCTTCCCGTTCACTCAAACGGTTTTTTCTGCCAATAGAATTTATACACTCTCAAACGTTGAGCCTTTACGCCTCCGCGTCCCAAGCCGAATTGCAGCGCGCCCGACAAATCCGTCCGCAACAACTTGATGCCGTGTGCGCGGACACGGTTCTGCACCGCTTCGGTCGGATGCTTGTAGGCGTTGGCATAACCGCTTGAAGCAACGGCATATTCGGGCGAAACGGCATTGAGGAACACGCCCGACGAGGACGTATTGCTGCCGTGATGCCCCAACACCAACACCTGGCTGTACAGGTTTGAGCCGTATTTTTTAACCAACTCCGCCTCACCTTTCGTATCCAAATCTCCCGTTACCAGCAGTGCCGCACCGCCCGCCACAACACGCAAAACACAACTTTTCCCATTATCATCGATATTTTTGCGTTCAGACGGCCTCAAAAACTCGAAATCCACGCCGTCCCATTGCCAACGCTGTTCCGCACAATGCCGCGCCCCCTCATAAAATTCCGGCTGTCCGGCATAAATCCCGCCGTTCGGTATCTTGCCGACTGCCTGAAAGCCGCCGTCGTGGTCGCTGTCGTGATGCGACAGAACCAGCTTGTCCAAACGGCGGACACCCGCCGCATTCAAACTCGGCACGATACCCGTTTGTGCCGCCGCTACCGTTCCCGTATCGAAAAGCAGATGGCGGTTTGCCGTCCGCACAAGCACCGACAAGCCCTGCCCCGCATCCCAAACCGTAACCGCAGCTTCGTTTTCAGGTACTGCTTCAGGACGGTAGGATACAAACCCTGCCAACAGCAACACCGCCCACGGACGCAAACCCAAGCCGCGCGGCAGCAGCAACAGCAAAGCGGCACACACCGCCAACACCAGCAGCGGCAAAGGTGCGGCGGCAACGGCAAACTCAGGCGACACATCGGCAAGCCACACCAAAAACCGCAAAGTGTATTCCGCCAAAAATGCCCCCGCCTGCTGAAGCGGCGCAAACGGCACGACCGAACCCAGCAACGCCAGCGGGGTCAACACCCAAGAAAACCACGGTATCGACACCGCATTGACCAAAGGGCTGACCAAAGGCAGCGAGGCAAACAGATAACCGAGCAAAACCAGAGACAACACCGAAGCCGCCCACTGCCCGCGCACGGCGGTTTGCCGTTTCCCCTCGTACAAACGCCCTGCACACGCCCATATCAGGGCCGCCACCAAACCGAAAGACAGCCAAGTACCGACACCCAAAACCGCCAAAGGGTCGAACAGCAGCACCGCCGCCAACGCCTGCCACCACGTCGCCCACGCCGACAGTCTTCCCCTGCGCCACGCCCACGCGAACGCCGCCAACATCAAAACACTGCGCTGCGTCGGCACGGAAAAACCGGCAAGCAGCGCGTAAAACAGCGCGCCCGCACACCCCGCCGCCAAAACCCACGCGCGCGGCCGGGCGGGAAGGCGCGGGGAACAGGCAAGCAGCCGCTTCGCCAGCCACGCAAACAGCACCGCCACCATCGTAACGTGCAAACCCGAGATACTGACCAAATGCGTCAGCCCCAACGGCCGGAACGCCTGCCACAATCCGGGGCGCAATGCCGACTGTTCGCCCACGCTCAACGCGCGCATCAGCCCGATGCCGTCTGAAAGCCCGCCGTCCGCATCCGCCTGCCGCCAATTGCGGCTGATGCGGCTGCGCCAAACCGCAATCCCCCAACCGCTTCCGCCATGCAGCAAAACCCTGTCCGCACCGACCGTCCCCACGCCGCCTACCCCGTTGGATAATGCCCACGCCTCACGGTTCAAACCGCGCAGGTTCAACTCCCCGACGACGGGGTGCACGCGTGCCGTTATCCGCCATCTGCTCCCGACCGCCCATTCGCGCCGTTTGTAGTCCGACAGCAGCAAATCAAACGTCCGACCGCCGCTGTCCACAGCCTTTGCCGCAAACTGCACGCGCCGCCCGTCCGACCTCGGCATATCCGTCACTTCCACCGTCAAAGGCACGCCTGAAACCGCCTCCGCCCGCCATTGCGAAGACAGTGCCGCTTCCGTTCTGAATACGCCGTAAGCCGCGCCCGCCAACACGCACAGCATCAGACCGGCAAACGCAAAACGCCTTGCAAGCACAGCCAAAACCGCAAAAGCCGCCAACCAAAACGGCCAATGCGGTACAACCGACAGTGCGAACGAAACTGCCACGCCGACAACCCAACACGGCAAAAACCAACGACGGAACACGTCTCCCCACTCCCGATATAAAAAACAAACGATGATAAAGCAAAGCCATAAAACCGTCATAACAAGATTTGAAAATGATAAGAATGCAAACGAAAAGCCTCAGTATTATCCGAGACAACGGCAAACTTTCCATCGTCATTCCCGCAAAAGCGGGAATCCAAAGACAAAAAGCCGCAGAAATTTATCGGAAAGAACCGAACCACAAAAACCGGCTTCCCACCTTCGCTTGAATAACAGAACAAAGAAAGCGGAAATAAAAACATCAGGATTCTTTTTTAAATTGGCAATAAAACACCAAAATGAATGAGTTACACAAAAAAATACTCAACACCACCCAACCGGCGTAAAATGCAAAACATTATCGCTATTAAAACGGTAAAACCTTATGAAAGCCAAACGTTTTAAAATTAACGCCATATCCTTATCCATCTTTCTTGCCTATGCCCTTACGCCATACTCAGAAGCGGCATTGGTGAGAGACGATGTCGATTATCAAATATTCCGTGACTTTGCAGAAAACAAAGGCAAATTTTTTGTCGGCGCAACCGATTTATCAGTGAAAAACAAACGAGGTCAAAACATCGGCAACGCATTATCCAACGTACCGATGATTGATTTTAGCGTTGCAGATGTCAACAAACGCATAGCAACGGTAGTCGATCCCCAATATGCCGTCAGCGTCAAACACGCCAAAGCAGAAGTCCATACTTTTTATTACGGCCAATACAACGGTCATAATGATGTAGCCGACAAAGAAAATGAATACCGCGTTGTCGAACAAAATAACTATGAACCCCATAAAGCTTGGGGTGCGAGCAATTTAGGCCGCCTCGAAGATTATAATATGGCGCGTTTTAATAAGTTTGTAACCGAAGTGGCACCGATTGCACCAACTGATGCCGGCGGCGGATTGGATACCTACAAAGATAAAAACCGTTTTTCCTCTTTTGTCAGAATCGGTGCGGGCAGGCAATTAGTTTATGAAAAAGGGGTTTATCATCAAGAAGGAAATGAAAAAGGCTACGATTTGCGCGATCTTTCACAAGCCTATCGTTATGCCATTGCAGGTACGCCTTATAAAGATATTAATATTGACCAAACAATGAATACCGAAGGTTTGATCGGCTTTGGTAATCATAATAAACAGTATTCGGCAGAAGAACTTAAACAAGCACTTTCGCAAGATGCGTTAACAAATTACGGCGTGTTGGGCGATAGCGGCTCTCCGTTATTTGCTTTTGACAAACAAAAAAATCAATGGGTCTTTTTGGGAACTTACGATTATTGGGCAGGTTACGGAAAAAAATCATGGCAAGAATGGAATATCTATAAAAAAGAATTTGCAGATAAAATCAAACAACACGATAACGCCGGCACCGTCAAAGGTAATGGAGAACATCATTGGAAAACCACGGGTACAAACAGCCATATCGGTTCGACAGCGGTAAGGCTTGCCAACAATGAAGGAGATGCGAACAACGGACAAAATGTTACCTTTGAAGACAACGGCACTTTGGTATTGGATCAAAACATCAACCAAGGCGCGGGCGGCCTGTTTTTCAAAGGCGATTACACAGTCAAAGGTGCAAATAATGACATCACTTGGTTAGGTGCGGGGATTGATGTTGCCGACGGCAAAAAAGTCGTTTGGCAAGTCAAAAATCCGAATGGCGACAGATTGGCAAAAATCGGCAAAGGCACTTTGGAAATAAACGGCACAGGCGTTAACCAAGGGCAATTAAAGGTCGGCGACGGTACGGTTATTCTGAATCAAAAAGCCGATGCCGACAAAAAAGTTCAGGCTTTCTCCCAAGTCGGCATTGTCAGCGGACGCGGTACATTGGTATTAAATAGTTCAAATCAGATTAATCCCGATAACCTATATTTCGGTTTCCGTGGCGGTCGTTTGGATGCCAATGGCAATGACTTGACTTTTGAACACATCCGCAACGTGGATGAAGGCGCGCGCATTGTCAACCACAACACAGACCACGCCTCCACAATCACACTAACGGGTAAATCTTTAATTACCAATCCGAACAGCCTTTCGGTACATAGCATACAAAATGACTATGATGAAGATGATTATAGTTATTATTACCGACCAAGGCGACCCATCCCACAAGGCAAAGATCTTTATTACAAAAACTATCGTTATTACGCCCTAAAATCCGGCGGCAACGTGAACGCACCGATGCCCGAGAACGGTGTAGCAGAAAATAACGACTGGGTCTTTATGGGATATACGCAAGAAGAAGCCAAGAAAAACGCGATGAACCACAAAAACAATCAGCGTATTAGCGGTTTTAGCGGTTTCTTTGGCGAAGAAAACGAAAAAGGACATAACGGGGCATTAAACCTTAATTTCAATGGCAAAAGCGCGCAAAACCGTTTCTTGTTAACAGGCGGCGCGAATTTAAACGGAAAAATAAGCGTAACTCAAGGCAATGTCTTGTTATCAGGTCGTCCAACACCACACGCAAGAGATTTTGTGAACAAATCTTCAGCCCGAAAAGACGCACATTTCTCCAAAAACAATGAAGTCGTATTTGAAGACGACTGGATAAACCGCACATTCAAAGCCGCAGAAATTGCGGTTAACCAATCCGCATCATTCTCTTCCGGAAGAAATGTATCCGACATCACCGCCAACATCACCGCAACAGACAACGCCAAAGTAAATTTGGGTTACAAAAACGGCGATGAGGTTTGCGTGCGCTCGGACTATACCGGTTACGTTACCTGCAACACAGGCAACTTATCCGATAAGGCTTTAAACAGCTTTGATGCGACACGGATTAACGGCAATGTGAATTTGAGTCAGAATGCGGCATTGGTCTTGGGCAAGGCTGCATTATGGGGGCAAATTCAAGGGCAAGGAAACAGCCGTGTCAGCCTAAACCAACATAGCAAATGGCATTTGACCGGCGACAGCCAAGTACACAATCTGTCATTGGCGGATAGCCATATTCATTTGAACAACGCTTCCGATGCGCAAAGTGCAAATAAATACCACACGATCAAAATCAATCATTTATCCGGTAACGGGCATTTTCATTATCTGACGGACTTGGCGAAAAATCTTGGGGATAAAGTGCTTGTGAAGGAATCCGCATCCGGCCATTATCAGCTCCATGTTCAAAATAAAACAGGCGAACCTAATCAGGAAGGGCTGGATCTCTTTGATGCATCATCCGTACAAGACCGCTCCCGCCTTTTTGTTTCCTTGGCAAATCATTACGTCGATTTAGGCGCATTGCGTTATACAATCAAAACAGAAAACGGTATTACCCGGTTGTACAATCCTTATGCCGGGAACCGCCGCCCAGTCAAGCCGGCCCCGTCTCCTGCCGCAAACACGGCTTCTCAAGCACAAAAGGCAACACAAACGGACGGTGCACAAATTGCCAAACCTCAAGATATTGTCGTCGCACCGCCCAGCCCGCAGGCAAATCAAGCCGAAGAAGCAAAACGCCAACAAGCAAAAGCGGAGCAAGTGAAGCGTCAGCAAGCAGAAGCAGGGCGTAAATCGGCAGAGTTGTCGGCAAAACAAAGGGCCGGGGAAGAGGAACGCCGTCAAACAGCCCAATCCCAGCCGCAACGCCGCAAACGCCGTGCCGCACCGCAGGATTATATGGCAGTTTCCCAAGACCGTCCGAAACGCCGCGGACACCGTTCGGTACAGCAAAACAATGTGGAAATTGCCCAAGCCCAAGCAGAACTTGCGCGCCGACAGCAGGAAGAACGCAAAGCGGCAGAGTTGTTGGCAAAACAAAGGGCAGAAGCCGAACGTGAGGCTCAAGCATTGGCTGCGCGCCGAAAAGCCGAAGCCGAAGAGGCAAAACACCAAGCTGCCGAACTTGCACATCGCCAGGAAGCAAAACGCAAAGCGGCAGAATCCGCGAAACGAAAAGCTGAGGAAGAAGAGCACCGTCAAACAGCCCAATCCCAGCCGCAACGCCGCAAACGCCGTGCCGCACCGCAGGATTATATGGCAGTTTCCCAAGACCGTCCGAAACGTCGCGGACGCAGATCTACTCTGCCGGCACCGCCCTCGCCATCATTTGATTCATCAGCTTACGCAGCACCCAGGGCCTTGCATAATCCGGACTGGTATGAAAATGATTATGAAGAAATCCCCTTGGATGCGTTGGAAGATGAAGATGTATCCGAATCGGTTGACACATCAGACAAACAGCCTCAAGACAATACGGAACTTCATGAAAAAGTTGAGGCAGTGAGTTTGCAACCAAGAGCCGCGCAGCCGCGAACCCAAGCCGCCGCGCAAGCCGATGCAGTCAGCACCAATACTAACTCGGCTTTATCTGACACAATGGCAAGCACGCAATCTATCTTGTTGGATACAGGTGCTTCATTAACACGGCACATTGCACAAAAATCACGCGCTGATGCCGAAAAAAACAGTGTTTGGATGTCAAACACCGGTTATGGCCGTGATTATGCTTCCGCACAATATCGCCGGTTTAGTTCGAAACGCACGCAAACACAAATCGGCATTGACCGCAGCTTGTCCGAAAATATGCAGATAGGCGGAGTATTGACTTACTCTGACAGTCAGCATACTTTTGATCAGGCGGGCGGCAAAAATACTTTTGTGCAAGCCAACCTTTATGGTAAGTATTATTTAAATGATGCTTGGTATGTGGCCGGCGATATTGGTGCGGGCAGCTTGAGAAGCCGGTTACAAACGCAGCAAAAAGCAAACTTTAACCGAACAAGCATCCAAACCGGCCTTACTTTGGGCAATACGCTGAAAATCAATCAATTCGAGATTGTCCCTAGTGCGGGTATCCGTTACAGCCGCCTGTCATCTGCAGATTACAAGTTGGGTGACGACAGTGTTAAAGTAAGTTCTATGGCAGTGAAAACACTAACGGCCGGACTGGATTTTGCTTATCGGTTTAAAGTCGGCAACCTTACCGTAAAACCCTTGTTATCTGCAGCTTACTTTGCCAATTATGGCAAAGGCGGCGTGAATGTGGGCGGTAAATCCTTCGCCTATAAAGCAGATAATCAACAGCAATATTCAGCAGGCGCCGCGTTACTGTACCGTAATGTTACATTAAACGTAAATGGCAGTATTACAAAAGGCAAACAATTGGAAAAACAAAAATCCGGACAAATTAAAATACAGATTCGTTTCTAAAATACCAAATTCATAGCAAAATAAAATGCCGTCTGAACTCAAGCTTCGGACGGCATTTTTATCAGACTAACAAAGCTACAGCTCAATGCCTTTGAGTTTCGCCACGGTATTGATGTCTTTGTCGCCGCGACCCGACAGGTTGACCAAAATCACTTGGTCTTTACCCATTTTCGGCGCGTTTTTCACCGCCCAAGCAACGGCGTGGCTGGATTCGAGCGCGGGGATGATGCCCTCGAATCGGCAGAGCAAGTCAAAGGCTTCGAGTGCTTCGTCATCTTTGGCAACGGTGTATTCGACGCGCTTGATGTCGTGCAGATGGCTGTGTTCCGGGCCGATGCCGGGGTAATCCAAGCCTGCGGAAACAGAGTGCGTCCCCAAGACTTGGCCGTTTTCGTCCTGCATCAGATAGCTGCGGAAGCCGTGCAGTACGCCAATCGGTGCGCCCGAAGTAATCGGCGCGGCGTGGTCAGGCGTATCCACGCCCAAACCGCCTGCTTCTACGCCGACCAAACGTACGTTTTCTTCTTCGATATAGGGATAGAACAAACCGATGGCGTTCGAGCCGCCGCCGACGCAGGCAACGGCGACGTCGGGCTGTCTGCCGATAGCTTCCTGCATCTGCGCTTTGGCTTCGTTGCCGATGACGCATTGGAAATCACGCACCATTTCGGGATACGGCGCGGGGCCGGCGGCGGTGCCGATGATGTAGAACGTATCGTCCACTCGGGCGACCCATTCGCGCATCGCTTCGTTCATCGCGTCTTTCAAAGTACGGCTGCCACTGTCAACGCCGATGACATTCGCACCAAGCAGCTTCATACGGAACACATTCGGCATTTGGCGTTGAATATCGTCCGCACCCATGTACACGTCGCAAGTCATGCCGAAACGTGCGGCGACGGTGGCAGAAGCCACGCCGTGCTGACCCGCGCCGGTTTCGGCGATGACGCGTTTTTTGCCCATACGGCGGGCAAGCAATGCCTGACCGATGGTGTTGTTGACCTTGTGCGCGCCGGTGTGGTTCAAGTCTTCGCGCTTCAACCAGATTTGCGCGCCGCCCAAATGCTCGGACAACCGCGCGGCGTGGTAAACGGGGCTGGGCCTGCCGACATAATGTTTCAAATCGCGGCGGAACTCCGCCCAAAATTCAGGATCGTTTTTCGCTTCGTTGTAGGCCTGTTCCAGCTCTTTCAAAGCGGGAATCAGGGTTTCGGAAACATAAAGCCCGCCGTGTTCGCCGAAAAAGCCCTTTTCGTCGGGCGCGTGGTAGTTCTTCATCGGATTCTTCCTTATGCTTCAGGTTTTCAGACGGCATTTCCGTTTTTTCAAACATGCCGTCTGAACGGGAAATTGTCGGCAATTATAACTGCTTTTCACACAAGCCCGCCATTTCGAAAAACGCCCGATACGCCGCTGCCTTTTTCGCCAAACTCAAAGGATAGGCGCGCGAAGTCGAAGGCAGGCGCGTCAGTGTCAAATCCCGTCCGGCAAACGGAAACGGCACGGTTTCGCCCGTTTTCGGCATTTTGATGCCGCCGCCCTGAATATCGAGCAGGATTTCCGTCGCCTTGCCGCCTGTCGTACAAATATGGCGGCAGTCTGGTATTTTCGCCAACACCGCCGCCAAATCGACGGTTTCAACTACCTTTAAAAACTTGTCGGACGCATTGCCGTGTTCCCTTGCCGCCTTCAACACGGTCGGACAGGACGCAATCCCCCGTTCGTGCAAAAACGCCTTGATTTTCTCCGCGTCAAACGCTTTTTCAGAGTGCGCAGCCTCCCCGTGGGACGGCATCCGGAAATGCGCCGCATCGTTAAAAAACACCAGCCCGTAAACGCGCCACATATCGTTTTGGAAATTCGGATAATGAAACTGCATCGCGCGTTTGTCTTCCTTGGGCGGAAACGTCCCCATCATCATGACCGCAGCCTTCGGCGGCAACACGGGATCGAAGGGATGGGTTTCGATTTCAAGCAGATTTTCAGACACGTTCAATCCTCCAACAGGCAAAGCGGCAGACAGCCGGTTTGCACCAAACCGCCAAACACGGCAAGCCTTCAAACAGCATTATCACGCCCTGCCGTTTTCGGTTACAATGCCGACATCAAACGGATACTGTAAACACATTTATGTTCCAACACACAGGACGACACATAAAGCACCGCCCTATGTGTCGTCCTGATTTGGAAGGGGTTACGCCCCGCCCAAACAGAGTCTGATCCTGCCGCCCTAAAGGGCGGGGTTTCAACCGAAGAGGAAACACGATGAAAGAACACAAAGCCCGCAAGCGTTTCGGGCAGAATTTTTTGCAGGACACGCGGATTATCGGCGATATTGTCAACGCCGTGCGCCCGCAGGCGGATGATGTCGTGATTGAAATCGGCCCGGGTTTGGCGGCAATTACCGAACCTTTGGCGAAAAAGCTGAACCGCCTGCACGTTGTCGAAATCGACCGCGACATCGTATGCCGTCTGAAAACGCTGCCGTTTGCGGATAAACTGGTGATTCACGAAGGCGACGTGTTGCAGTTTGATTTCAACGGCATCTCAGGCAAAAAGAAAATCGTCGGCAACCTGCCGTATAACATCTCCACGCCGCTTTTGTTCAAACTGGCGGAGGTGGCGGACGATGTCGCCGATATGCACTTTATGTTGCAAAAAGAAGTGGTCGAGCGCATGGTTGCCGCGCCGAAAAGCAACGACTACGGTCGCTTGGGTGTGATGCTGCAATATTTCTTCGATATGGAGCTGCTGATTGACGTGCCGCCCGAATCGTTCGATCCCGCGCCGAAAATCGATTCCGCAGTGGTGCGCATGATTCCGGTGAAACACCGTATCGGCAAGGCGGACGATTTCGAGCATTTCGCCAAACTGGTGAAACTCGCCTTCCGCCAACGCCGCAAAACCATACGCAACAATCTGAAAGAGCTTGCCGACGACGATGATTTGCAGGCAGTCGGCATCAGTCCGCAAGACCGTGCCGAACACATCGCGCCGGAGAAATATGTGGCGTTGAGCAATTATCTGGCGGACAAGGCCGTCTGAAAAGGGACGCGGCGATGGAAAGCAACCTGCAGAAAACCGAGCGTTTGATCCGCGAAATCAACCGCCTGCACGCACAATATTCGCAGGATTATTTTGAAACCGGCAAAGTGCGGAAAATCAATTTGAGCCACACGCTCAAAAACGTTCCGACCGAACATATTTTGTCTTACCGCCTTAATTTGCACGAAGCAGTTAACGATTATTTAGCCTTTGCCGATACGCGCGGCATAGACTTTTTCTACCGCGTGAAAACCGCAGAAAGCATACATGATAAAATCAACCGCTATCTGGCACGCGGCACCCAATATCCGACCAACAACATCCTGAACGATATTTTCGGCGCGCGGCTGATTTGGCCGTCTGAAACAGTCGCCGGGATTTTAGAAAAACTTGACGGCTGGAAAACAGAATACGGCTTGAAAAACTGGTATTTGCGCGATGCCGGCGGCTATATCGGCATACACATTTATTTCAAAAACAGCAGCAATTTCTACTATCCGTGGGAATTGCAGGTTTGGGATGAAAAAGATGCCAAAGCCAATATTGAAAACCATATGGCGTACAAACGGAATTTCGTGCGTTGAATTGCCGGCAAGCCGCCTTGAAACCGTTTATAACTGTTTACTAAGAGAATAAACCATAAAATACACAAACGTATTCCTGACTTTTCCTTTAACCGCCCGAGTGAACAAACTATGAAATACACAGCCGCACTCCTGACTTTTCTTTTAACTGCCTGCATGAACCCGAACGATGCGTTTTTCCAAAACCGGCGTTATCAAATGCCGGAGGCGCAATTGAACGGTTCAAACGCCGTTTTCCATTACGGTTATTCCCAAAATCCCGATCATGATTTATTGGTCGACCAAGTCCGCGTGCCGGACGCGTACAGGGCTTCATTTGCGCGGGATTGGATAGCGAAGGAGCAAGGTTACCGCAAAAACGACTGCGTACTGGAAAAAGCGGAAAGCGGGGGTGTGACGTACTACACCTGCGATGCGGAAAAAGGATTCAACGGCACACGTTTCGTCATCTATGTCGTGAATATGAAAAACGACAAAGGCTACGTCAAAGTTTACCGGGGCATGAATAAGCCGAATCAGGAAGAGTTAACCAAATTGGTTGCCGATTTGAATAAGTTTTACCCTTAATCAGCCAGACGGATTCAGACTGCCCGAAAAGAATGGACACTATGATCAAATTCAAAAACGTACACAAACATTTCAAAGACCTGCACGTCATCAACGGCGTAAACTTGGAAATCAAAAAAGGCGAAGTGGTCGTCGTCTGCGGGCCTTCGGGCAGCGGCAAATCCACACTCATCCGCACCGTCAACCAGCTTGAAAGCATCGAAAGCGGCGAGATTTGGGTGGACGGCGTCAACGTTGCCGACCCCAAAACCGATTTGAACAAAATCCGCGAAGAAGTCGGCTTTGTGTTTCAAAGTTTCAACCTCTACCCGCACCTGACCGTGTTGGACAACATCACCCTCGCACCGATGAAGGTTAAGGGGCAAAATGCGGAACAGGCGGAGAAAAAGGCAATGGAGCTTTTGGAACGCGTCGGACTGGCACACAAAAAAGACGCCTTCCCTTCCCAACTTTCCGGCGGCCAGCAGCAACGCGTGGCGATTGCGCGCGGGCTGGCGATGGAGCCGCGCGTGATGCTGTTTGACGAGCCGACTTCCGCACTCGACCCCGAAATGGTCGGCGAAGTGTTGAAAGTGATGAAAGACTTGGCGGAAAGCGGCATGACGATGATGTGCGTAACCCACGAAATGGGGTTTGCCCGCGAAGTTGCCGACCGCGTGATTTTCGTCGATAAAGGGCAAATCCTTGAAGACGAAACGCCGGAAGCGTTTTTCACCAACCCGAAACACGAACGCGCCAAGCAGTTCCTGCAACAAGTCATGACCCATTGATGCTATGCCGTCTGAAAACCGAACGTTCAGACGGCATAGCCCGACACCGCAAGATGATTGAGAAAGCACACCATGTATTTTGTTGACCGCACCGCCGCCGTCCTCAAGCCGACCGCGCGCTTTTTGGAATGGCTCAAAAGCACCGACGAAAATATGCCCGACCTGACCATAGAACAGCTTCGCGCCGACTGTTCCGTCTTCCTCGTTCCGCAGTTCGACGAACCGGAAGCCGTCGTTTCCTACTTCGACGAACGCTACCGGCAGATTTTTGAGGCGGAGCTGGCAGGTTGGGACATCGACAAGGACAAATGGCCGCAAGATATGGGGCTGAAGGCGTTTTGGGAATTTTTCGACATTGAAATCCACGATATGGTTTTGGATATGGAAGAAGCGGATTTGAACATCACGCCCGTGTTCGACAATATGATGTAACGCCATGCGCGCCTTTCAGACGGCATTGAGGCCGTCCCGCATCCTGAACATCCTGACCGTATCACTCCACTCGGCTTCCATTGCCGTCTGCCTGACTTGGTTTTACGGCCGGATGATGTGGTTCGGTTTGGCGGCTTTGGCGGCAAGTTACGCATACTCGCTCAGGATAACGAATCTGAAACACCGCCATGCCATAACCGCCATTACCATAGACCGCGACGGACGGGCGGAAATCGTATCCGGCAAAGACAAAACAGCGGCAACACTTGCGGGCAGCAGTATGGTTACGCCTTATGCCTTATTCTTACAATGGGACACAGGCGGCAAAACCGTCCGCCAATGCATCATGCCCGACATGACGGACAAAGAATCCTACCGGCGGCTGAAAGTCTGGGTGCTTTGGCGGCAGCCGAAAAAAACCGCCGAAACCGATACATCAGACTGATTTCAGACGGCATTTGAAAACGAAACACTCATGAAAACATTACAAGACTGGCTCTCGCATTTGGAAACCGCCCACAGCGGCGGTTTGATCGACATGGGTTTGGAGCGCGTAAGCGAAGTAAAAAAGCGCATGAACCTGACACCGCAATGCCCCGTCGTCGTCGTCGCGGGAACAAACGGCAAAGGTTCGGTCTGCGCCTACCTGACACAGATTTACAAACAGGCAGGCTTCAAAACCGGCACGCTGACCAGCCCGCATTTATTGCATTACAACGAACGCATCGCCATCAACGCCGAACCCGTTTCGGACGATACGATTATTGCCTCTTTCGAGCGCATCGAAGCCGCGCGCGGCGAAATATCGCTGACTTATTTTGAATTCAATGCCTTGGCGGCTGTCGACATTTTCATACGCGAACAAGTGGATGTAATGATATTGGAAGTCGGCTTGGGCGGACGTTTGGACGCGGTCAACGCGTTTGACGGCGATTGCGCGGTGGTTACTAGTGTGGATTTGGACCATCAGGCATTTTTGGGCGATACGGTCGAACAGGTCGGCTTTGAAAAGGCAGGCGTGTTCCGCAGCGGCAAACCCGCCATCTGCGGTCAAAACCCCGCGCCCGCATCATTGGTCGCACACGCCGAAGCCATAGGCGCGAAACTGCTGATGGTACAGCGCGATTTCGAGTTTCACGCGATGGAAAACATCCAATGGAACTACCGCTTCCGGCCGCAGCATTCAGACGGTCCCGCACGCAACCGCAATGCCCTGCCCTTCCCCGCATTGCGCGGCGCATACCAGCTTTCTAACGCCGCCTGCGCGTTGACCGTATTGGAATGCCTCGACGACAGACTGCCGGTGGACATTGGTGCAATCAAACGCGGGCTGCTGCTGGTTGAAAATCCCGGACGCTTCCAAGTCCTGCCCGGCCGGCCGCTGACCGTATTGGATGTCGGACACAACCCCCACGCCGCCCGCGCCCTGCGCCGCAACCTAATCAACCTTGCCTACGCGCAAAAGCGCACCGCCGTGTTCAGTATGCTGTCCGACAAAGACATAGACGGCGTGTCGGAAACCGTTAAAGACCAGTTTGACGAGTGGTATATCGCGCCTTTGGACGTGCCGCGCGGTATGACGGCGGATGCACTGAAAGCCAAATTGGAACAACACCACATCGAAAACATACAGACATTCGCCGCCGTCCGCGACGCGTACCGGGCGGCAGCCTCAAAAGCGGGCGAAGACGACAGAATCGTCGTATTCGGCTCATTTCATACCGTCGCCGACGTAATGTCGGTACTGTGAAAAGGAAACTTCTATGTCCGAAAACAAACAAAACGAAGTCCTGACCGGTTACGAACAGCTGAAACGGCGCAACCGCCGCCGCCTCGTAACGGCAAGCTCCCTGGTTGCCGCCTCCTGCATCCTGCTGGCAGCCGCACTCAGTTCCGATCCTGCCGACAGCAATCCCGCACCGCAGGCCGGCGAAACCGGCGCAACGGAAAGCCAAACGGCAAACACGGCACAAACCCCTGCCTTGAAATCCGCCGCCGAAAACGGGGAAACCGCCGCCGACAAACCGCAGGACTTGGCAGGCGAAGACAAGCCTTCTGCCGCCGACAGCGAAATCAGCGAGCCTGAAAACGTAGGCGCGCCGCTGGTGCTGATTAACGACCGGCTCGAAGACAGCAACATCAAAGGTTTGGAAGAATCCGAGAAACTGCAACAGGCAGAAACCGCCAAAACCGAACCGAAGCAGGCAAAACAACGCGCTGCCGAAAAAGTGTCGGCAACTGCCGACAGTACGGATACGGTAGCGGTTGAAAAACCGAAACGCACTGCCGAACCCAAACCGCAAAAAGCGGAACGCACTGCCGAAGCCAAGCCCAAAGCCAAAGAAACCAAAACCGCCGAAAAAGTTGCCGACAAACCGAAAACTGCTGCCGAAAAAACCAAACCGGATACGGCAAAATCCGACAGCGCGGTAAAAGAAGCGAAAAAAGCCGACAAGGCTGAAGGCAAAAAGACAGCCGAAAAAGACCGTTCGGACGGCAAAAAACACGAAACGGCGCAAAAAACCGACAAAGCGGACAAAACCAAAACCGCCGAGAAGGAAAAATCCGGCAAGGCGGGCAAAAAAGCCGCCATTCAGGCAGGTTATGCCGAAAAAGAACGCGCCTTGAGCCTCCAGCGCAAAATGAAGGCGGCGGGTATCGATTCGACCATCACCGAAATCATGACCGACAACGGCAAAGTTTACCGCGTCAAATCAAGCAACTATAAAAACGCAAGGGATGCCGAACGCGATTTGAACAAACTGCGCGTGCACGGCATCGCCGGCCAGGTAACGAATGAATAGCCTCCCCATTGCCGACCTCCTCGCCTCCGCCGTCATCGCCGCCTGCATCGTCATTTCCACGATGCGCGGCGTGATTGCGGAAGCAGGTTCGATGGTGGCATGGGTGGTTTCCTTCTTTTTTGCCAAACTCTTTGCCGCACCCTTCGCCGACCTCGCCTTTGCCTCGTTCCAACCCCGCCTGTTTGCATTGGCTCTGTCATTCATTTCCCTGTTCGTCATTGCCTGTCTGATCCAGAAAATGCTCCGTTCGCTGCTGACCGGCGCAGTTTCGGCGGTCGGTCTGGGCTTTGCCAACCGCATTTTGGGCGGTGTATTCGGTGCATTGAAAGGCGTTTTGATTGTTACCCTGCTGATCATGCTTGCTTCAAAAACCGACCTGCCCGATACCGAAGAATGGCAACAGTCCTATACCGTACCGTTTTTCGTATCGCTTTCCGAAGCGGTGTTAAACCATACGGACAACGCACCCGAATCCCTCGACGACGACTAATCCGCATACGTGGCGTTTCAGACAGCATACCTGATTTATGCCGTCCGAAACGCCTTTTCTTTCCTTGACACACCCCGACAGACAAAGCGCACCTGCCTGACTTTACACAAATATTGTCAACAATTCGGGCAAAAAGCCGCCGTTTGCTTTATAATTCCGTTTCACCCTTAAACCTCGAATCGGAGAAGACGATATGTGCGGCGTATTAGGTTTGGTCAGTCATGAACCCGTGAACCAGCTTCTGTACGACGGTTTGCAGATGTTGCAGCACAGGGGGCAGGATGCGGCGGGCATTGCAACGGCGGAAGGCGGTACCTTCCATATGCACAAAGGCAAAGGGATGGTGAGCGAAGTGTTCCGCACGCGCAATATGCGCGATTTGACCGGCAACGCCGGCATCGCCCACGTCCGTTATCCCACGGCGGGCAACGCCGGCAGCAGCGCGGAGGCGCAGCCTTTCTACGTCAGCTCGCCTTTCGGCATCGTTTTGGCGCACAACGGCAACCTCACCAACACTGCCGAACTGTATGAAAACGTGTGTAACAAACACCTGCGCCACATCAACACCGGCTCCGATTCCGAAGTTTTGCTCAACGTATTCGCGCACGAATTGCGCCGCGAAGTCTCTAAAAACGCCGACCCGCACCGGCTCAATGCCGACAATATTTTCAACGCCGTTGCCGAAGTCCACCGCCTGGTGCGCGGTGCATACGGCGTGGTTGCCATGATTGCGGGCTACGGTATGCTCGCCTTCCGTGATCCTTACGGCATCCGCCCGCTGGCATTGGGTTCGCAAACCGACAGCGAAGGCAGGAAATCCTATGCCGTCGCCTCCGAATCCGTCGCCTTCAACGCGCTTGCCTACGATTTGGAACGCGATATCCGGCCGGGCGAAGCGGTATTTGTCGGCTTTAACGGCACAATCATCGCCCGACAATGCAGCGACCGCGCCAAACTCAGCCCCTGCCTTTTTGAATATGTTTATTTTGCCCGCCCCGACTCTGTGATTGACGGCGTGTCCGTTTACCAGTCGCGCTTGGATATGGGCGTGTCCTTGGCGGAAAAAATCAAACGCGAGCTGCCCGTGGACGGCATCGACGTCGTGATGCCCATTCCCGATACCAGCCGCCCCAGTGCAATGGAGCTTGCCGTCCACCTCAACAAACCCTACCGCGAGGGTTTGATTAAAAACCGCTATATCGGCCGCACCTTTATCATGCCCGGTCAGTCGACGCGCAAAAAATCCGTGCGCCAAAAACTCAGCCCGATGGAAACCGAATTTGCAGGCAAAAGCGTGTTGCTGGTGGACGACTCCATCGTGCGCGGGACGACCAGCCGCGAAATCGTCGAAATGGTACGCGCGGCGGGCGCGCGCAAAGTCTATATCGCCTCCGCCGCGCCCGAAGTGCGCTATCCCAATGTGTACGGCATCGATATGCCCACGCGCGAAGAGTTGATTGCCAACGGGCGCAGCGCGGCGGAAATCGCCGCCGAAATCGGCGCGGACGGCATCGTGTTTCAAGACTTGGGCGATTTGGAAGCCGTCGTCAAAGCACTCAACCCGAAAATCGAATCCTTCGATTCGTCCTGTTTCAACGGCATTTATCGGACCGGCGACATCGATGATGCCTACCTCGACCGCCTGTCTGCCGAGAAATCCGGCTGCGCCGGTCTGAAAATCCACCCGAGCAGGATGGAACACAGCATCAGCATCAGCGATGCGGGCGACGAAGAATAAGGCTTCCCAAACCGCGATGCCGTCTGAAATCCGAACGTTGGGTTTTCAGACGGCATTTCCCATATCGGCATCACATTTCCCGTTTCATCCGCACACAATATGAGTACCGAAACCAAAAACTACATTACGCCCGCCGGCTGGCAGGCATTGAAAGACGAGCTTTATCAACTGGTCAATAAAGAACGCCCCGAAATCGTCCAAATCGTCAACTGGGCGGCAGGCAACGGCGACCGCAGCGAAAACGGCGACTATCTTTACGGCAAACGCCGTATGCGCGAAATCGACCGCCGCATCCGTTTCCTGACCAAACGTTTGGAGGCTGCCGTCGTCGTCGATCCCGAATTGCGCGAAGCGACCGACCAAGTATTTTTCGGCGCGACCGTCGGTCTGTTGCGCGGCGACGGGCGCGAGCAAACCGTCAAAATCGTCGGCGTCGATGAAATCGATACCGCGCAAAACAAAATTTCTTGGATTTCGCCGTTGGCGCGTTGCCTAATTAAAGCGCGCGAAGGCGACGAAGTGGTTTTGAACACGCCGGAAGGCCGTGAGGAAATTGAAATCCTTTCTGTCGAATACATCAAAATCGACTGATCGGGAATGCCGTCTGAAACGGCACAAGCGCACCGTTTCCCAAATAAAGGAATACCGAATGAGGAAAATCCGCACCAAAATCTGCGGCATCACCACACCGGAAGACGCACTGTATGCCGCCCACGCCGGCGCAGACGCATTGGGACTGGTTTTTTACCCCCAAAGCCCCCGCGCTATCGACATCATTAAAGCACAAAAAATCGCCGCCGCACTGCCGCCGTTTGTCAGCGTTGTCGCCCTTTTCGTCAACGAAAGCGCGCAAAACATCCGCCGCATCCTTGCCGAAGTGCCGATACACATCATCCAATTCCACGGCGACGAAGACGATGCATTCTGCCGGCAGTTCGACCGCCCCTATATTAAAGCCATTCGTGTTCAGACGGCATCAGACATCCGAAACGCCGCCACGCGCTTCCCCAACGCTCAGGCACTGCTGTTCGATGCCTATCACCCTTCGGAATACGGCGGCACCGGACACCGCTTCGACTGGACGCTGTTGGCGGAATATTCGGGCAAGCCGTGGGTGCTTGCCGGCGGGCTGACCCCTGAAAACGTCGGCGAAGCCGTCCGCATCACCGGAGCGGAAGCGGTCGACGTATCCGGCGGCGTGGAAGCGTCTAAAGGCAAAAAAGACCCCGCCAAAGTCGCCGCCTTTATCGCAACCGCCAACCGCCTATCCCGTTAAAGCAACAAAAATTGCCGCCGGAATGACTTATAGTGGATTAACAAAAACCAGTACGGCGTTGCCTCGCCTTGCCGTACTATTTGTACTGTCTGCGGCTCGCCGCCTTGTCCTGATTTTTGTTAATCCACTATAATCTCAAAAATTTATGCCATTAAATCAATAATTTCTGATGAATTTTGAAAACTTAATCCCGTCATTCCCGCGCAGGCGGGAACCCGGTTCATTGAGCTTCAGCTATTTAGAATAAATTTTGAAACTCTAATCGCGTCATTCCCACGAAAGTGGGAATCCGGTTTTTTGAGTTTCAGTCATTTCCGATAAATTGCCTTAGCATTGAATGTCCGGATTCCCGCCTGCGCGGGAATGACGGCGGAAATCTTGTTTATATTGAATCAAAAAAACCTGCACCTTAATCAGTTGGCGGTTTAGTCCGACTTTTGGGGTGCAGATCAAGCTTCCAGACGGCATTTCCTTTAAAACTTCATTTCGAGCGCGAGGCTGAAGTTCCTGCCCGGTGCGGCATACCTTCCATAGTTGCTGTCGCCGCCGTGCCGGTTTGCCGTGCTTTCCGCAGTCTGGCGCAAGGATTCCCAAGTAACGTAGCGGTAGTTGCCGATATTGTAGATAGCCGCCCTCAAGGTCAGCCGTTTTTTCAGATTCAGATAAGCGGAAACATCTGCCGTTTTCCAAGAAGACGTAACCCTTCCTGCCGAATATCGTTTTTGATCGCCTGCCAGATAAGCAAGCTCGTCAGGGTTTTTCCCTTTGGAATAGGTCAGCATAATGTTTGCGCCCCATTTCCCCTCGGGCTGGTCGTATCCGAACCCCAAAACATAACGCGACGGCTGTACCGCATCCAAAGCATAGCTGCGGAGGGACAAGTCCGGCCGGTTGGATACCGATTTCGGTTTGATACGGTTGTACGCCAATGTGGTGTACAGGCCTTCGGGCAGTTTGCCGTATACGCCGTTCCAGTCGATTTTCCCCAAGATGTTGATGCCTTGAAGCGACATATTTTGGGCATTGTAATAATCGCGTATATCAATCTCTGTCAATCGTCCTGCTGAATCCGGCAATTTGGTTTTTTGATCGGCAACGGCAATCATATCGGTATAACGGTTGCGGAAACTGCTGATTTCCAAAAAGCCGAAATCGCCCTTCCACTGCAAACCGATTTCCCGGTTGGCTGCCTTTTCCGATTTCAGGGCGGGACGCTGCCAGCCTTTCGGATAATCGTGATAAATGTCTATCCCGAAAAGTTCTTGGAAGGAAGGCGTTCTGAAGCCGCTGGAGGCGCGGTAAGACACGGAAAAATGCCGGTTCGGTTTGAACACGATGCCGCTGTTCCACGAACGGTCGGCATACCGCCCGCTGCGGACGAGTTCTTCCGACGTGGTGAAGTTTTGCCGGTCATACCTGCCGCCCAAGCTGAAATCAAAATATTTGCCGATTGAAAAACGGTCGTTCAAAGAAATGTGGATATTGCTGCCGTTGATTTTTCTTGGCACGCATTTGCGGCAACGCAGGGTTTCGATGTAGCCGCAGACCGACCCTTCGACGACTTCGGGCTTACCCAAACGGTACTTATCTTGATTCTTTTCATCGAATCCCGTGGATTCCGAAATCCTTGCCGCATTGTGGGAAAGCTGTTCGGGGCGGGAGATCGCTTTGGAAGCATCGTAACCGAAGCCCAAAGTCAGATGGTGTTTCGTCCATTTGTTTTTCAGCGACTTCTCAAACGAGGCATTCAAAACATTGTGCTGTTCGCGGTAGTGGAAACGGTCGCTGCTGTCGTAGGAATACGGTTTGTCCGCCGACGCGCGGCAGGATTTGTCCACGGCAGGATACACGGCGCAATTCAGCTTCAGCGTGTTGTTGTCGGTTGCCACGCCCTGTTTGTCAAACGACAACACCGCCTTATCCGCCCAGTTGTCCGAGTATTTCTCATTTTCATAACGGTACAGCAAACCCATACGGCGGCGGCGGTGATGTTCGTCAATAAATTTGGTGCGGGAATATTTCAAACCTATGCCCTTGACCAAATTTTTATCGCCCTTCCACTCTTCTATATTCGGCACAAAATACAAGCCGTCGCGGAAATCGTCGCCGTCGTACACCCCGCTCTTGTCTCTAAACTTTTCCGCCTCGTCCGTACCGTAATACTGTTTTTCCGTCATATCGCGGATGTCGTAACGCTGTTTGGTATCCTCAAACACGCCGCCGACATAATGCCTGCCGCCGAAGCGGTAGCCCAGCTTGGCAAGCCAAGAGCCGCTGCGGTAATCCATCGGATCGGGCAATATCCTGCCGCCGCCCGTGTAGGCTTGGGCGGACAGGTTTTCGTGGCGCGCCTGCGCCTCCCGCACCTGCGCCTCTTCTTCAGCACTTAAAGGCTGATTTTGTTCAATACGTTCTTTTACCCAGCGGTTGAGCTGGCGGTTCAAATATATCCCGTAGCCCGCCAATTTTGCCACGGGCTTGAGTGTATTCTCGCCCTCTACTAAGAAAAATGGCTCTGTTGTCTTGCGTTTAATATCGTATGTCTGGCGGAACGCGTCCAAACGGTCTATGCCGTATTCCACCCCGTCCGCAATATCGCCGTGCGGGCGCGTTTCCCGCCCTTGGCGTTCGGTTCGGATTAGCAGCCCTTCCCAACCGTCTTTGCTGAACCCCGCGCCGAGCGACTTCATAAATTGGCGGTTTTTACTGCCGTAAGCGGTTTTTGCCTGTATCCCCCGGCTTTTGCCGTCTGAAATCAGGTCTGCCGCCTCTTTGGTGCCGGGGCGGGGCAACGCCGTACCGGTTTTTGTTAATCCGCTATAATATGCACAGATAATATCAACCCGTTTTTAACAAAGATATTCCCGATTGAAACAAAATGCCGTCCGAAACCTGTTCAGACGGCATTTGCGTAAAGTTCAGCAAGAAAAACTACAAACCCAGCTCGCGCAGGAAGCGAATGTCGTCTGCCCAACCGGATTTGACTTTGACCCAGACCTTCAAAAATACTTTGTTATCAAACAGTTTTTCCATATCCAGCCGCGCTTCGGTGGAAATTTTTTTCAAACGCTCCCCGCCTTTACCGATCAAAATCGCCTTTTGGCTTTCTTTGTCGACCAAAACGGCGATGTAGATGCGGTTCAAACCGTCTCCCTCTTCAAACTGCTCCACTTCGACGTTCATCGCATAAGGCAGCTCCTCGCCCAAATAGCGGAAGAGTTTTTCACGCACGATTTCCATCGCCAAAAAACGCGCCGATTTGTCCGTAACCATGTCTTCGGGATACATCGGTACGCTTTCGGGCAGATACGGCTTGAGCAGCTCCAACAGGTTGGCAATCCGCAAACCGTGTTTCGCACTGACCGCCTCCGCCGCCGCAAATTCAAATTCGGCGCGCACTTGGGCAACAAACGCCTCCAGCGCGTAACGGTCTTTCGCCTTGTCCTTGTCGATTTTGTTGATCACTAAAATGACCGGCGTGTGCTTGGGCAGTTGTTTCAACACGACGCGGTCGGCATCGGTAAGGCGCATCGCCTCCACGACGAAAACCACCACATCCACACCGCCGAGCGCCTCGGTAACATTTTGATTCAGCCTGTCGTTGAGCGCGTTGCGGTGGTCGGTTTGAAAGCCCGGCGTATCGACAAACACGAACTGCGCGGTATCGTCGGTATAAATCCCCGTTACGCGGTTGCGCGTCGTCTGCGCCTTTTTGCTGGTAATACTGATTTTCTGACCGATGAGATGGTTCATCAGCGTTGATTTGCCCACGTTCGGACGACCGACAATCGCCACGAAGCCGCAACGGTATCCGCCGGCGGCGCGTTCCCCTGCAAGGAAGGTTTCAATATCCATATTCGCTTTCATATCCACATTTCAGACGGCATATTCACGCGCCGCCTCATTTCTTTTTCTTCTTCAGCGGCAGCTTCTCTTCCAGCCATTTCAAAGCCTCTTTCGCCGCCTCCTGTTCCGCCGCCTTGCGGCTCGTCCCTTTGGCACGGCACACGAAACCCAGTTCGCCCAAATCGCAGGAAATGACAAACATACTGTCGTTGGCATGGCCGATTTGCTCTTCGATGCGGTATTTCGGCAAGGCGAAACGGCGCGCCTGCAACGCCTCCTGCAAAGCAGTTTTGCCGTCTTTTGCCTGATTTTGGAAATCGGCGCGCCGGACGCGTTCTGCAAACAAATGGCGCACCACCTTTTCCGCCGTGTTGAAATCGGCATCGAAGCTGACGGCGGCAAACATCGCCTCCATCGCGTCCGCCAGTATCGAAGGCCGTCTGAAGCCGCCGCTCTTCAACTCGCCCGCCCCCAAATACAGACCGTCGCCGACATTCATTTCCGCCGCCATTTCCGCCAGCACGCCCTCATTGACCAGACTCGCCCTCAACCGCGACAACTCGCCCTCGGTCAACTTCGGAAACGCGTCAAACAGCATCCGCGCCACCGTATAATTCAAAATCGAATCGCCGACAAACTCGAACCGTTCGTTGTGCTTCGCATGATGGCTCCTGTGGGTCAAAGCCCGCCGCAAAAGCGACATATCGCGGAACGCGTAGCCTAACTTTTTCTGTATCGCAGTATGTGCCTGCCGTTTCAAAACATCGTCTTTCATTACCGTCTTCCGCAAAAAACAGCCCGAATGCGTTTCCATACTCCAAAAATACAGAAACACCTTAAGGCTGCAAACGGCGCACATTGTACCACCAAACCGCCGCCGTCTGCCGACAACGCGGGAATCGTGGTAAAATCCGCAAGTTTCCCCCCCAACGTATTCCCGCAATGAACGCATTTGCACAAGCACTTTCCTCGGCACTCGACCGCTGCATCGCCACCAACACCGTCGCCAAACAAAACCGGCCCGTCGGCTTCCTTTACCGCGAAGCCCCCGTTTTTGAAAACGACAGCGGCTGGCGTTTCTTCAGCGGCGACGAAACCGACGAATACACCGACGACCCCGACAACTTCAGCATCGTCAGCCTCGCCGACATCACCAAAACCAACCCTGAAACCGCCGCACTGCTTTCCCAACCCGAAGGCAGCGCGTGGGAGCTTGCCGAAGACGGCACATTCCAAACCGTTGCCGACTGGCAGCCGCAAGACTGAAACCTTCAGACGGCATTCCGAAACCCCGAATACCAAAGGACACCCAATGAACACCATCGCCCCCAACCTCGACGGCAAACACCTCCGCATCGGCATCGTACAGGCACGCTTCACCAACGAAATCGGCAGCCAAATGCTCAAAGTCTGCTGCCGCACCCTCCAAGAATTGGGCGTAGCAGACGAAAACATCACCGTCGCCACCGTACCCGGCGCGCTTGAAATCCCCATCGCGCTGATGAACTTTGCCTCTTCCGAAAAATTTGACGCACTGATTGCCATCGGCGTCGTCATCCGTGGCGAAACCTACCATTTCGAGCTGGTTGCCAACGAATCCGGCGCAGGGATCGGCCGCGTCGCACTCGACTACAACATCCCGATTGCCAACGCCGTCCTGACCACCGAAAACGACGCGCAGGCAATTGAACGGATTGGAGAAAAAGCCTCGGATGCCGCCAAAGTCGCCGTAGAATGCGCCAACCTCGTCAACCTTCTGCTCGAAGAACAGTTTGAAGACGAAGAATAACAAACAGGGCGTACACCGATGCGCCCTTTCCGTTTCAGACGGCATACCGTGCCGCCCAACCGTTTCAAGGAAAAATCATGAAAACAGCCCGCCGCCGTTCCCGCGAGCTTGCCGTACAAGCCGTTTACCAATCCCTTATCAACCGCACCGCCGCGCCCGAAATTGCTAAAAACATCCGCGAAATGTCCGACTTTGCCAAAGCGGACGAAGAATTGTTCAACAAACTCTTCTTCGGCACACAAACCAACGCAGCGGACTACATCCAAAAAATCCGCCCGCTGCTCGACAGGGACGAAAAAGACCTCAACCCCATCGAACGCGCCGTTTTGCTGACCGCCTGCCACGAGCTTTCCGCTATGCCCGAAACGCCCTACCCCGTCATTATCAACGAAGCCATCGAAGTTACCAAAACCTTCGGCGGCACGGACGGGCACAAATTCGTCAACGGCATCCTCGACAAACTCGCCGCCCAAATCCGCCCAGACGAACCCAAACGCCGTTGATACTCGGAAAATCCGAATCGGAAAATACACAAATGCCGTCTGAAAACCTTTCAGACGGCATTTTGCTTGACCGTTCAATCAATACTGCACCGTCCAGCCGATTTCGCCGCCCGCGCGCATCGGGACAAGTTCGCCGTCGCCGTAAGGGACGCTTGCGGGAACGGTTTGGCTTTGTTTGACAAGGGTAATCGTGTCGGCGTTTTCCGGAATGCCGTAGAACCTTGCGCCGTTTTCCGAGGCGAAGGCTTCGAGTTTGTCCAACGCGCCTGCTTTTTCAAACACTTCGGCGTAAAGCTCGATAGCGGTCATCGCGCTGAACATACCGGCGCAGCCGCAGGCGTTTTCTTTGGCGGATTTGGCGTGCGGCGCGGAGTCGGTGCCGAGGAAGAATTTGTGCGCCTTCTCGCCGGTAACGGCGGCGACCAATGCCTGACGGTGGGTTTCGCGCTTGAGGACGGGCAGGCAGAAATGATGGGGGCGCACACCGCCGACCAAGAGGTCGTTGCGGTTGAGCAGGAGGTGTTGCGGGGTCACGGAGGCGGCAACGTTGTCGCCCGCTTCCAAAACGAGGCGGGCGGCTTCGGCGGTGGTGATGTGTTCGAACACGACTTTGAGATTCGGCACTTGCGCCAAAACGGGTTTCATCACGCGCCCGATAAAGGCGGCTTCGCGGTCGAAAATGTCGATTTCGGGGTCGGTTACTTCGCCGTGAACGAGGAACAGGATGCCCTGTTTTGCCATTTCTTCCAACACGGGGATGAGCTTGAACAGGTCGGTTACGCCGGAATCGGAATTGGTGGTCGCGCCTGCGGGGTAGAGTTTGAAGGCGACGATGCCGGCGGCTTTGGCTTCGCGCACGAGTTCGGGCGTGGCTTGGTCGGTCAGGTAAAGCGTCATCAGCGGCTCAAACGCGCTGCCTTCGGGCAACGCCGCCATAATGCGCGCTTTGTAGGCAAGCGCGTCGGCTACGCTGACGACTGGCGGTTTGAGGTTGGGCATGATGACGGCGCGCCCCATCTGGCGGGCGGTATAAGGGGCAACGGCTTTGAGCGCGTCGCCGTCGCGCAGGTGCAGGTGCATATCGTCGGGTCGGATGATGGTCAGGGTTTGCATGGTTGTTCCTTTTTAGATTTTTGGTTTCCAGACGGCATGCCGACTTTATGCCGTCTGAAGTCAGGGGAGAATTAGGGGTTTCCCGTTATGGGAACGGTGCGTTAGGTTCAATACTGCCTGTACGGGTAAATCCGGGGAATCGGCGGTTTGTGCGGTCAATACGGTTTCTTCAGGGCTGCCCGATTCCCGCCAGGCATAGCTGATTTGCCTGGTTTCAAACGGTGCCTGCACCGACTGTTCCGCCCTCAATTCTATATTCAATTAAAAACAAAATAGTACAACACTCGACGTTGAAGGTTTAACCATGGCATACTCTGCGGACTTAAGAAACAAAGCTTTAAACCATAGCGGATTAACAAAAATCAGGACAAGGCGGCGGGCCGCAGGCAGTACGAATGGTACGGAACCGATCCGCCCGGCGCTCCATCACCTTAGGGAACCGTTCCCTTTGGGCCGGGGCGGGGCAACGCCGTACCGGTTTTTGTTAATCCGCTATATTACGGACAATGCAAAAACACCGGCCAAACCGCAGCAACGTTTAACTTGTCAAGAAACACGCTTTACCTGCGGATTCGCCTTAAAAAACAAACAGGCAGCCTAAAACATCAAGTTACCGGCCTAAATGCCGCCAAATCGGATAGGCAAAAACCGGCTCGATATGTCGGGCGGCATCCGGATGCCTGTCTGCATGAAATCGCCAAACATTTTGATTGTACGGCAGCCGCCGTTTGCCATGCGCCCAAACAGATGCGGATGGCGCGCAAAAAAAGACCGCCGCTTACAAAGAACAAGACCCGGCCAAAGTAACGCATTATTTGACACGGCCGGCCGGATTTTCCGACTGCCAACGCGTTTGTCCGGATGAAACAGGATTCGACCGCCGCCTGTTCCGCCCCTATGCCCGCAGCCTGAAAGGGCAAATGGCGAAAGCGCGGATAAGTGGGAAAAGATACCGGCGCTTATCTTTGGTGTCCGCACAAGTCGGCAACCGGCCGATTGCTCCGATGGTTTGTCAAAATACGGTGGCCGGGGTCTTTTTTGAAGCGCGGTTTCAGCAATGCCTACTGCCCGCATTGGCTCAAAAATCGGTGATTATTTCAGATAATGCGCGATTTCGCCGTATGGGTGCCTTACGGGGAACGGCGGAAAAATTGGGACATAAGGTATTGCCTCCCGCACCTTGTTCGCCCGAGCCCAACCCGATTGAGAAAGTGTGGGCGAATATTAAGCGGTATCTGCGAACCGTTTTGTCTGATTACGCCCGATTTGACGATGCACTACTGTCCTATTTTGATTTTAATTGACTATATATTGGCATTTTTCGGCGGCTGTCGGACAAGCCCTGAGAAATGTTCCAAAAGCGCGGCACTGTCTGCCCGCTCGGCTTTCACACTGCAACTGTCGCGCGTCAGGCTCAAATAATAAATGCCGCCATCGCGTTCAAGCGTCCACAACGCCTGTACATCGGGTTCTGCAACAGCGGGCGGCAGACGGGACAGGTCTTCCTTTCCGACAGGGACAAAATGTCCGACAGCGGCAAACTTGGAAACCGGTTCGAAACTACCTTGAGTCAGGACGCAGGCACTCCGAAACAAATCGACGGCTACGCGTGCAAAATCCTGATGCCGTACACCGGATTGCCGGTTTTGGGCATTACACGCAGCAAGCACAAATGCCGACAGCAATAACATCAATCAGGACATCCGCATTTCAGACGGCATTTATTTGTGCTTGACGACCAGTGTGAACACGCCGTCCTGTTCGGAAGAATCCAACAGCACATGACCGGTTTGGCGGCAAAAAGCCTCAAAGTCCCCCGGCGCGCCGCCGTCGGTCGCCAGAACGGTCAATACCTCGCCCTGCCGCATTTGCGCCAAAGCCTTTTTTGCCCGCAAAATCGGCAGGGGACATTTCAATCCGGTTACGTCTAAAGTTTCGCTGTTCATGGTTCGACACCGCTTTAAAATGAAAATCAGGTCAGATTATACCCCGATTGCTTGCAGCCCTTCCCGCCAAACCATAAAATAAAGCCGTTTTCAATTTGGAGAAACTTATGCGCCGCGCCATCCTTCTGATTCTGACCCTGACTGTCGGCACGTCCCTTGCCGCCGGCTTCAGCCAAAAAGACACGCCGATCAACACCCGCTACCGCGAAACGCCCGAAGAAGCCGCCGCCCGCGAATTTAAAGAACATACCGCCGAACTGCCGCCTCTGCCCGATGCGCACTCGGACGGCTGGTTTGACATTTATGTGGATGAAAATTACGGCAAACAGCCGAAAATCCTGCTCGACAGCCTGCAAATTATGCCCGCGCCCGACGGCAGCATCCGCTACATTCTCAATATCCGCTCCGACAAAGGCTACGACAACCTGACTGCCGAAGGCATATTCTGCGCCCTCTCCTCCATCGGGTTCGGCAACGGCAAACTTTCCTCCTACAAAGTATTCGGATACGGCGATACGGTCAACAGCCGCTGGATACAGCCCCGAAACGCCGAATGGAAACCGATAGGCGGCACACTTGGGCGCAACGACGCATTGCGCGCCGTCCTGTATCAGGCATTCTGCGAGGGCGGCGTACCCGCCGACACGCAAGGTTTGGTACAACGCCTGAAAGAACGTGCCGGACGCTATGCCCCGTCGATGAAGCCGCACGACAAATAACCAGACACAAAAATGCCGTCTGAAACATCGGTTTCAGACGGCATTCGATTCATCAGCCATCAGGTGGCGGAAACTTTGTCCTGACGGCACAACAGCGTAATCAAATCACTGATGCGCCGCTTCATATCGCGGCGGTCGACAATCTGGTCGATCGCGCCTTTTTCCAGCAGAAACTCGGCGCGTTGGAAGCCTTCCGGCAGCGTTTCGCGCACCGTCTGCTCAATCACGCGCGGACCGGCAAAACCGATCAGCGCGTTCGGTTCGGCAAGCACGACATCGCCTAAAAATGCGAAGCTGGCAGATACGCCGCCCATAGTCGGATCGGTCAACACCGATATAAACGGCAGGCGTTTTTCCGTCAGCAAATGCAGCGCGGCACTGGTTTTCGTCATCTGCATCAGCGAGTTTACACCCTCCTGCATACGCGCGCCGCCGGAAGCCGCCACACAGACAAACGGACAATTATCGGCAACCGCACGGCGGACACCCTGTACGAAACGCTCGCCCACAACCGAACCCATCGAACCGCCGATAAAGCGGAATTCAAACGCGGCAACGACGACGGGCAGACCGTTCATCATCCCCTTCATCACCACCAGCGCGTCATCTTCCCCGGTCAGCTTGCGTGCCGCACTCAAACGGTCCGGATATTTTTTGCTGTCTTTAAACTTCAAAGGATCGGTCGGTTTGACATTACCCGCAACTTCCTCCCTGCCTTCCTCATCCAAAAGCAGGTTCAAACGCTGGCGCGCCGATAACGGATTGTGGTGGTTGCATTTCGGGCAGACCTGATTGTTCTGCTGCAACTCGGTCGAATAAACGGTTGCCGAACAAGACGGGCATTTGCGCCACAAACCCTCGGGAACATTGGAAGAACCGTCTTTCCCACGATTCTTGATTTTGGGTGGCAGGATTTTATCTAACCAGCTCATGGACAACTCCTAAAACATTTAGAATGCGCGACAGAATCAGCGCACGGCATCCTTTAACTCTTTGACCAAAGCACCGACGGCGGCAGCCTCGTTGCCCGCATTGTTTTCAATCTCTTTCACAATCCGGCTGCCGACAATGATCGCGGCGGCAACCCGGCCGATTTTGCGCGCGCTTTCCGCATTGCTGATGCCGAAACCGACACCGATGGGAATATCGATATACTGACGCAAATACTCTATTTTACGCGAAACCTCATCCGTATCCAAACTTGCCGCGCCCGTTACGCCCTTGAGCGAAACATAATAGACAAATCCGCCTGCCAGCTCGGCAATGGTTTTAATACGGTCTTCCGTCGTCGTCGGCGCAATCAGGAAAATACAGTCGACCTCGTTATCCTTCAGCTCGCGATATAAAGAATCGATGGTTTCGATGGGGGAATCCACCGTCAACACGCCGTCCACCCCCGCCTTTGCGGCTTCCTGAGCAAACTCCCGATAACCCATCTTATGTATGGGATTCAAATATCCCATCAAAACAACCGGCGTTTGCGTGTCGGTTTCACGGAATTTTCTGACGACATCCAAGACATCGCGCAGCGAAATCCCGTTTGCCAACGCCCGCTCCGCCGCACGCTGAATAACCGGCCCGTCCGCCATCGGATCGGAAAACGGCACGCCCAACTCCAAAATATCCGCACCGCTTGCAACCATGCCGTGCATCAATGCCAAAGTTGTCCGAATATCGGGATCGCCCACCGCAATATAGGGAATCAATGCCTTTCCGCCATCCAAAGCGGCAAAAGCCTGCCGGATTCTGCTCATTTGTCTCTTCCATCCTATCGGCAAATACGCCGTAAAATACAATCGGTGAATTTTTCCCAGTATAACATTTGCGGTACGGGTAGGCGAATACGGCAAACAGAAACCGCGCAGATCAGAGCCGCCGTTTGAACGAGGCAAAAATAAACGGCAAACATCTCGGATTAACAAAATTCAGAATCAAGACAGGGCAATACCATACCGGGTTTGCGCCAACCCGCTATAAAATTGCATAAAAAAATAGACGCTGTAAAACACAGCGTCTATTTTTTTATCTGGCGGAGTAAGAGGGATTCGAACCCTCGATGCAGGTTGATCCCACATGCTTCCTTAGCAGGGAAGTGCCTTCAGCCTCTCAGCCATTACTCCTAAGGAAGCTGTAACTATAATCAACTTTTCCGATACCGTCAAGGAAAAACGGAAAACAAATATTAATCTTCTGAAATAAAATAAGATTTACCCTGATTATACCCAATTAGGCACTTCTTTTCTTCCTGAATGGAAATATTCCTGACCGCCACGTCCTCAAGCAAAATGCTTTTGTGCATCCTGTTTGATTTCCTGAAACCACGCGTCTTCAGGAAAACGTGCAAGTGCGGCATCCAATGTTGACAGCAGGTTTTGCGACAGGGCTTTGGTCAGGTATTCCTCCTCGTTGGCTTCTGCCGCTTTGTCGGGCTGTTGTACCAAACCGTCGGCACGGGCTTTGTGTCCGTGTACCAAATAATTGAGGGCGGTAATTTTTTACGCCCAAAGCTGCGGTATGTCGGGATTGTCTTCAATCATGACGGAAAGGATGGATACGGCGGTCGACAGCCTGCCGCCGTTCATTCTAAGGTCGAGGGAACGATTGGGCGGCAGGGTGCTGAGTGTTTCTGCCATTCTGAACCAAAATTCACCGCTGACTTCATCAGGTGCGTTCAATTTGAGCATTTCATAGTGAACCTCCTGATCATCGTTTTGCACGAGACCCCATACTTCGGCAAGGATTTTCTGTTCTTCACGGCTCAAGTGTTGCCACTTTTCAATATGTTGCTGCATATCTTTTCCCTTTGAACCTGTTTTATACGGTCTGAAATACAGCGCGAACCCTGTCCAAATCTTCCTGCGTATCCACACCGGCGGCGGGGGCTTCTTTGGCGGTTTCGACGGCGATGGGGTAGCCGTGCCACAGGACGCGCAGTTGTTCCAGCGATTCGATGGTTTCCAGCGGCGAGACGCTCATTTCGGCATAGCGTTGCAGGAAGCCGACGCGGTAGGCGTAAATGCCGATATGGCGTAGGACGGCGGTTTCAGACGGCATTTCGCGTTTTCCGGCACGCATCGCATCGCGCGGATAGGGAATCGGGGCACGGCTGAAGTAGATGGCGTTGCCGTTTTTGTCGAGGACGACTTTGACGGCATTGGGATTCATCAATTCGTCGAAATCGTGCAATTCGTGGCCGGCGGTCGCCATTTGGACGTTGTTTTCGACGAGTACTTCGGCGGTGCGGTCGATGAGTTCGGGGGCAATCAGCGGCTCGTCGCCCTGTACGTTCACAACAATCAAATGCGGCGGCAGCTTCAGCGCGGCGGCGGCTTCGGCAAGGCGCGTCGTGCCGCTTTCGTGCCGGTTTGAAGTCATGACGACTTCGATACCGTGCGCCTGACAGGCCGTCTGAATGTCGGGATGATCGGTGGCGACGACGACGCGCGCGGCTTTGCTTTTTGCCGCCTGTTCGGCAACGCGCACGACCATCGGTTTGCCGTGAATGTCCGCCAAGGCTTTTCCGGGCAGGCGCGACGAATCCAGCCGCGCCGGAATCAATACGACGAATTCGGTCATGCTTTGAGTTCCTCTTCGCTCAACGCTCGTGCTTCGTTTTCCAGCATATAGGGAATGCCGTCTTTAATCGGATAGGCAAGCTTCGCCTGACGGCTCCACAATTCCTGTTTGTCCTGATGATATTCCAGCCTGCCTTTGGTAACGGGGCAGACGAGGATGTCTAAGAATTTTTTTTCCATAAGGTTGCTTTCGGGTTTGATGGTTTAATCAATCGGATGCCCTCCGCAATATTTCAGGCGGCTATTATTTACTTCTGATACCTTTTCCCAAGCTGTCCGGCCTGCTTGCAGCCCGCATCGGGATTTTTATAGTGGATTAAATTTAAACCGGTACGGCGTTGCCTCGCCTTGCCGTACTATTTGTACGGTCTGCGGCTTCGCCGCCTTGTCCTGATTTAAATTTAATCCACTATACCGCCGCAGATGATGCGCCGTAACTCTTCCGTAAACTCGGGCAGATGATGTCGCGCGATTTTCCCTGACAATGCAGTCCAAGATACCGCTATTTCACTCATCGATTTCTTGATTAAGCGCGGATTTTTGGCAACCACGGACTGACCGACAGGCGAACCGTAAAAGGCAATCATGCCGTCAATTTCTTCTTGCGTGTATATTTCACGGGCATTCTTCAATAAGGTATTGCGGACAGCCTGTTTCACTTCGGGCGTAATCAAATCTTTCAAAACATTCTCACGATAACGATTAAAGGCTTCTGCCGCCTGATCTTTTTTCGCTTCCGGCATTTCGGCAAGGGCTTTGTCCGCATACGGTTTAAATCCGGCATTAAAGCCTTCAATCATATTTTTTTCTATATCCCGGTCGAAATTCTGCGTATCCAGCCAACGTGCCAACGACGCGTCGCCGGGCGGGGCGGCAAATGCGTTGGCACACAATGCCAGTGCGGCGAAGGGCAATAACAAGGTTTTCAGCTTCATATCCACTCCTTTAACGAATGATTAATGCAGATAAAAAATACAACCGGCTTTCTCATTCCTGCCCAAGTGGAAATCCGGAGATTTGGGATTTCTGAAGTCTCCTAGGCATTCCTGAAAATTCGAGACTTAGATTCCCGCCTGCGCGGGAATGACGGCGTAGGGCGTTCTTATTCCAGTCCGTTATCACTTCGTCCAAACCGCGCTTTCAGACGGCCTTCGGTACACCCTCCAACCGCTCCAGCACAAACTCCGCCAAATCAGGTTCGATTATCGCACAAACCGGCAGCACCCAAACATTATCGGTGCAAATGCCGTCTGAAAATTTGACCGCATCTTTTTCAGTTACCAGCACCACATCGGCAGGCGGCAAATCCCGATTGAAAATATCGGCATGGTCGGGCAGAGCAACCGTTTGGTCAAGGCGGATGCCCATGTGTGTCAGAGTATCGAAGAAACGCTGCGGCCTGGCGATACCGGCAACCGCTGCGACGCGCTTCCCTGACAATGTCGAAATATCCAGTTTTTCAGACGGACGGTTCAAACGGTAAACCGCACCCGCCTCAATACGGCTGCCGAACAAATGTTCAGACGGCATAAAACCATCCGCCGCCCTGCCGCCGACCACCACCGCATCCACGCTTTCCAATCTCGACAAAGGTTCGCGCAAATTGCCGTTGGGCAGCAAGTCCAAATCCGTACGCCCCGTATCCGCCGCCGGAAACACCGCGATTTCCACATCGCGTTGCAGGGCGTAATGCTGCAAACCGTCGTCCGCCACAATCAATTCAAGCTCCGGATGCGCTGCCAGCAACGCCCTGCCTGCCTCCACACGGCTGCTGCCCACTGCCGTCGGCGCACCTGTTTTACGGAACAGCAGCAAAGGCTCGTCGCCCGCATCTTCCGCACGGCTCGCGGCATTCAATACATAAACCGCCTTGCTCTTGCGCCCGTAGCCTCGGCTGATGATGCCGACCTTGACACCTTTTTCCTGCAAGCCCGACACCAGCGCGGCGGCAATCGGCGTTTTGCCCGTCCCGCCCGCGTGGATGTTGCCGACCACGACCACAGGCACGGACAGCTTTTCGCTTTGCCGTTTTCCCGATAAAAAATCCGCCCGCCATTTTGCCGCAATTTTGGCAAACAGCCCGGAAAGCGGCTTGAGCAGAAAAGACAAAACCGGATAAGGTTTTTGCCAATGCCGTTCGATAACGGTATGAAATTTAAAAAAATTTGGCATATTCGATACAAATCTTCGAAGCAGAATCAGCCGGCACATTAATAATGCGTACCCGATGCAGACCCACCTATAAGCAATATGAAAATCAAACCGATAAGCGAACCAACAAGGTAAATAAGAACAGTGCTTTACAGAAATTGGCACGGTTGGGGTTGCCTCTGCCGAACGCCCAAACAAAAAACATAACGATATTGACCAAAGGAATCATGAAAACAATCATCGTCAACACCCACTGCCCTGTCGTCATGACCGGGGGCGGTTTGTTTTGAAGTTTCGGGTATATCGCCAATATGATAACGGACAGGTTTCATCTCTTTCATTTTCCAGTATCTTTCATTTATCAATCTGACAACAAAATGCCGCCTGAAAACAGTTCAGACGGCATTTTAACCACAAACGGCTTACAGCTTCCATTCGCCCAACTTGGCAGCGTAAGCTTCCAAATCTGCAATCGGACGGGTTGCCACGCCGCTTTCCATCGCTGCTTTGGCGGCAGCCGTAGCGACGCGAGGCAGCAGGCGGGAATCGAACGGAGTAGGAATCAGGTATTCCGCGCCGAATTCGAATTTCTTACCGTAAGCGGCAACCACTTCTTCGGTTACTTCTTCCATCGCCAAATCTGCCAAAGCATACACGCAGGCGCGTTTCATTTCTTCGTTGATGGTGGTTGCGCCGACATCCAACGCGCCCCGGAAGATGAACGGGAAGCACAATACGTTGTTCACTTGGTTCGGGAAGTCGGAGCGGCCGGTACCGATAACCACGTCCGGACGGGTTTCTTTCGCCAGCGGCGGCAGGATTTCCGGATTCGGGTTGGCCATGGCGAACACGATGGGTTTTTCGTTCATCGTGTTCAACATTTCAGGCGTCAGCAGGTTTGCGCCGGAGAGGCCCAAGAAGATGTCTTTGCCTTTAACCGCATCGGCAAGTACGCGCCGGCCGTTGTCTTCAACGGCGTAGAATTTTTTGGATTCGTCCATGCGGTCTTTGTCTTCGCGGGTTTGGTAAATCACGCCTTTGGAGTCGCAAACGGTTACGTTTTCACGTTTCAAGCCCAAATCCAGCAGTTGGTTCAGGCAGGCAATCGCGGCGGCACCTGCGCCGGAGCACACCAAAGTCGCTTCTTCGATTTTACGGCCGGTATAACGCAGGGCGTTCAATACGGCGGCGGCGGTAATGATGGCCGTGCCGTGCTGGTCATCATGAAATACGGGGATTTTGCAGCGTTTGCGTAATTCGCGTTCGATGTAGAAACACTCGGGTGCTTTGATGTCTTCGAGGTTGATGCCGCCGAAGGTCGGCTCCAAAGCGGCGATGATGTCCACCAGTTTTTGCGGGTCTTTTTCGTCGATTTCGATGTCGAACACGTCCACACCGGCGAATTTTTTGAACAATACGCCTTTGCCTTCCATCACGGGTTTGCCCGCCAGCGCGCCGATGTCGCCCAAGCCCAAAACGGCCGTACCGTTGGAAATGACGGCGACCAAGTTGCCTTTGGCGGTGTATTTGTAGGCATTTTGCGGATCGGCATGGATTTCCATACAGGGGGCGGCTACGCCCGGAGAGTACGCCAACGCCAAATCTTTGTCGGTCGCCAGAGATTTGGTCGGGGTAACGGAAATTTTGCCCGGAACGGGTAATTCGTGGAACTTGAGGGCGGCTTCTTTCAATGAGTTTTCCATGTGTCAATCCTGTTGCGAGAAAAAGATTTGAATCGAACTGTCCGAAACGCTTTCGGGTCATCATGTTACGGGCGGTTCGTTAATATTGCCGACGCATCCTGCCTTGTAACCGAGCGTAATTCTATCATGCCGAAAGTTTGGCGCATACCGCCATTTTCACCTGCGGCACTGCCGTTTGGTTTTCGGCGCGGGCGGATGCGCTTGTTTCAATATTTGCCGCATCAACAGCCGAAATGTCCGTCCAACACTTTTTCTATGCTGTTTCTGACTTCATCCAAGCTGCGGTTACTGTCGATAACGGCGTACCGTTCGGGACAGGCGGCGGCTCGGTCGAGATAAACGCCGCGCACACGCATAAAGAAATCCGCCTGCTCCTGCTCGAACCGGTCTTTCTCGCGCGCCTGTCCGATACGCGCCATCGATACTTCCAGCGGCACATCCAACAGCAGGGTCAAATCGGGGCGCAAACCGCCCTGCACCCAATGTTCCAAAATTTCAATGTCTTCAGACGGCATCCCCCGCCCGCCGCCCTGATAGGCGAAGGTCGCATCGGTAAAACGGTCGGACACGACATGGATGCCGTCTGAAAGCGCGGGCAGGATGACTTCCTCGATGTGCTGCATACGCGCGGCGAACATCATCAGTGTTTCCGCACGCAAACCGGCTTTGGTTTCAGGGTTGAGCAGGATTTCGCGCAAGGCCTCACCGACCGGCGTTCCGCCCGGCTCGCGCGTGAACAGCACGGGCAGCCCCCTCCGTTCAAACCATGCCTTGATGACGGCAAGGTTGGTGGATTTTCCGACACCGTCTATGCCGTCCAAAGTGATGAATTGCGGTTTCATGCTTGCAGTTCCGGTAAGGGTATGCCGTCTGAAAACACAAACTTTTCAGACGGCATGGTTTATTTTTTCAAAATATATTTGCGGACGGCGGCGTTGTGTTCGGTCAAATCATGGCTGAACTGGCTCAAGCCCGTGCCGTCCATTTTGGACACGAAATACAGGTATTTTTCGCCGGACGGGTGGGCGGCGGCATCGAGTGCCGCCTTGCCGGGCAGCGCAATCGGGGTTGGCGGCAGGCCGCCGCGCGTATAGGTGTTGTACGGCGTGTCGCGGCGCAGGTCGGCTTTACGGATTTTGCCCTTGTATGCCGCACCCATGCCGTAAATCACGGACGGGTCGGTTTGCAGGCGCATACCGATTTTCAGGCGGTTGACGAAGACGGAAGCGACATGGTCGCGGTCGGCCTCATGCCCCGTTTCCTTTTCGATCAGGCTCGCCATAATCAGCATTTCATAAGGGTTTTTATAAGGCAGCCCGTCCTGCCTGCCTGCCCATGCCTCGTTCAGGCGGCGTTGCATCGCCTTGTAGGCGGTTTGGTAAATCTGCAAATCGCTGCCGCCCGCATCGATTTCGTAGCTGTCGGGAAAAAACTGCCCTTCAGGATTGCCGCTGAAGGCATCGGGCGCAACTTCCGCCATCAGTTTTTCATTGCTCCAGCCTTTGGTGTCGTGTCCGATGTCGGGCGTTGCGTCGATGACTTTCCTCATATGCGAAAAACGCGAACCTTCGATAATCTGCACGGTAACGGAATCCGGCCTGCCGCCGCGCATTTTCTGCAAGATATCCCAAGCAGACACTTCCGAAGGCAATCTGTACGTCCCCGTATGCAGCCTGTTGTGCACACCCAAAACGTAGGCCGCCGCCGTCAAAACATGCCTGCTGAACACGATGCGGTCTTCGGCAAGTTTCCTGCCGACCGACGAAATACCCTGATTTTTGGCAATCTTGATTCGGTATGCCCTGCCGTTGTCTTTAGGGACAAAAAGCAGCGCGGCGAAAACGGCTGCCGATACGGTCAAAAAAACGGCAGTCCATTTCAACATTTTTTTCAACATGGTAGGATTCCCAGCATTCGGAATACGTCTTAAAATTCGGGCGACAGTATAACCCAAATTGCCCGCCGGACAGGAAGAACATCATGGACAATCACGCCGGAGCACACTGGCAAAACGGCTGGCTTCAAAGCATACGCCATACCCCGTCGCCCAATTTCAGCCCGAGGGAAACGGGAGAAACGGTTTCCCTGATCGTGCTGCACAACATTTCGCTGCCGCCGTTCGAATACGGCACGGATGCGGTGGAAAAGCTGTTTGCCAACCGGCTCGACCCCGACGGACATCCGTTCTTCAGCCTGATACACACTTTGCACGTGTCCAGCCATTTCCTGATTGCACGCGACGGCGAAACGGTGCAGTTCGTATCATGCGGCGACATGGCGTACCACGCCGGCGCATCCTCGTTTCGGGGGCGGGAGAAGTGCAACGCGTTTTCCATCGGCATCGAACTGGAAGGCTGCGATTTCGAACCGTTTGCCGAAGCGCAATACCGTTCGCTCGAAACACTGTTGGCAGCCCTCTGCCGCCGCTACCCCATCACGGCGGTAACGGGACACCAAGACATCGCACCCGGCCGCAAAACCGACCCCGGCCATTTTTTCGACTGGCGGCGGATACGGGAAAAAGGGTTTCCCGTGGACAGAAATGCCGTCTGAAAACCACAGATTTCAGACGGCATTTCGGAAAATTTCCGCTTATTTCGACACACTGCTGTCAGACCCTGCAATTTTCGTTATAATTCAAACGTTATAACCGGCCGTTCCGTCAGACTGCCGGAAACGCAAGCCCGATTTAACCGCAGTACCCGCACTTTGCGCATCCTGCATCCCGAAATTTAAAGTGATTGCCATGATTTACATCGTACTGTTCCTCGCCGCCGTCCTCGCCGTTGTCGCCTACAATATGTATCAGGAAAACCAATACCGCAAAAAAGTGCGCGACCAGTTCGGACACTCCGACAAAGATGCCCTGCTCAACAGCAAAACCAGCCATGTCCGCGACGGCAAACCGTCCGGCGGGCCAGTCATGATGCCGAAACCCCAACCGGCGGTCAAAAAACCGGCCAAACCCCAAGACTCCGCCATGCGCAACCTGCAAGAACAGGATGCCGTCTACATCGCCAAGCAGAAACAGGCAAAAGCCTCCCCGTTCAAAACCGAAATCGAAACCGCCTTGGAAGAAATCGGCATTATCGGCAACTCCGCCCACACCGTTTCCGAACCCCAAACCGGACATTCCGCACCGAAACCTGCCGACGCGCCGGCAAAACCCGTTCCCGTTCCGCAAACGCCGGCAAAACCGCTGATTACGCTCAAAGAGCTGTCGAAGGTCGAGCTGCCCTGGTTTGACGTGCGCTTCGACTTCATCTCCTATATCGCGCTGACCGAAGCCAAAGAACTGCACGCACTGCCGCGCCTTTCCAACCGCTGCCGCTACCAGATTGTCGGCTGCACCATGGACGACCATTTCCAGATTGCCGAACCCATCCCGGGCATCCGCTATCAGGCATTTATCGTGGGTATCCAGGCAGTCAGCCGCAACGGACTTGCCTCGCAGGAAGAACTCTCCGCATTCAACCGCCAGGCGGACGCATTCGCACAAAGCATGGGCGGTCAGACGCTGCACACCGACCTTGCCGCCTTTATCGAAGTGGCTTCCGCACTGGACGCATTCTGCGCGCGCGTCGACCAGACCATCGCCATCCATTTGGTTTCGCCGACCAGCATCAGCGGCGTAGAACTGCGTTCCGCCGTAACGGGCGTGGGTTTCGTTTTGGAAGACGACGGCGCGTTCCACTATACCGACACGTCGGGCTCGACCATGTTCTCCATCTGCTCGCTCAACAACGAGCCGTTTACCAATGCCCTTTTGGACAACCAGTCCTACAAAGGCTTCAGTATGCTGCTCGACATCCCGCACTCTCCGGCAGGCGAAAAAACCTTCGACGATTTGTTTATGGATTTGGCGGTACGCCTGTCCGGTCAGTTGAACCTGAATCTGGTCAACGACAAAATGGAAGAAGTTTCGACCCAATGGCTCAAAGACGTACGCACTTATGTATTGGCGCGTCAGTCCGAGATGCTCAAAGTCGGTATCGAACCGGGCGGCAAAACCGCCCTGCGCCTGTTTTCATAACTCCGCAAACACAAAGGCGGATACATCGGCAACGGTGCATCCGCCTTTTGTTTTCAGGTAAAATCCGACCATTTCCAACACGTTTTACCGTTCAGACGGCATTTGTCCATGCCGTCTGAACCTGTACGAATCCATGAACCCGACCGCACAACGCATACACGAACTCACCGACCTCCTCAACCGCTACGCCTACGAATACTACACCCTCGACGCGCCCAGCATACCCGATGCCGAATACGACCGCCTGTTCCGCGAACTCGAAGCGTTGGAACGAAACCATCCCGAGCTCAAGCTGCCCGACAGCCCGACCCAGCGCGTCGGCGGCGAGCCTTTGGCAGGCTTTGCCGAAGTGCGCCACGAAGTGCCGATGCTGTCGCTGACCAACGCCTTTTCCCCGCAAGATGAAAACGGCGTGTTCGACCATGCCGAAATGTACGCCTTCGACCAACGCGTGCGCGACGGCTTGGACGGCGGCAATCCCGAATACGTTATCGAACCCAAATTCGACGGCCTCGCCATCAGCCTGCTCTACCGCGACGGCGTATTGGTGCAGGCGGCAACGCGCGGCGACGGCACGACGGGCGAAGACGTTACCCGAAACGTCAAAACCGTATCCAACATCCCCCTGCGGCTGCACGGCGAAAACGTGCCCGAACTCATCGAGGTACGCGGCGAAGTGCTGATGCTCAAAGCCGACTTTGCCGGGCTCAATAAACGCCAAGCCGAAAACGGGCAAAAACCCTTTGCCAATCCGCGCAACGCCGCCGCCGGCAGCCTGCGCCAACTCGATTCGCGCATCACCGCGCAACGCAAACTGCACTTTTTCCCCTATTCGATTGCCCGTCAGCAAGGCGGTTTCGAAGCTGAAGAACACATCCAAGAACTCGCCTATTTCCAAGAACTCGGCTTCAGTCTGCCCAATGGCAATTTCGGCTGTTTCAAAAATATCGGCGAAGTATTGGCGTTTTACGAACACATGCAGCAAAAACGCCCCGAACTGCCCTACGAAATCGACGGCATGGTGGTCAAAGTCAACAGCTTGGCGCAACAGCGCGAACTCGGCTTCATCTCCCGCGCGCCGCGTTGGGCGGTTGCCCACAAATTCCCTGCCGAAGAAGCCCTGACCATTGTCGAAGCGATTGACGTGCAAATCGGCAGGACGGGCGCGGTAACGCCGGTTGCCCGCCTGCAACCCGTATTCGTCGGCGGCGTAACCGTTACCAACGCCACCCTGCACAATCAGGACGAAGTATCGCGCAAAGACGTGCGCGTCGGCGATACCGTCGTCGTGCGCCGCGCCGGAGACGTGATTCCCGAAGTCGTGCGCGTGATTTTCGAACGCCGCCCGATGCAGGAAACCGCCGTTGCCGTTTCAGACGGCATCGGGCATCAGCAGGACGACCTGTTTGCCGAAACACCGTCCGCCAAGCAAACCGAATCCGTTCCGCTCCATAAGCCCTACCGCCTGCCGGCCCGCTGCCCCATCTGCCGCAGCGAAATCGAACGCGAAGAAGGCGAAGCCGTCGCCCGATGCAGCGGCGGTATGCTTTGTCAGGCACAACGCGCGCAAGGCTTAATCCACTTCGCCTCGCGCAAAGCGATGGACATCGACGGCTTGGGTGAAAAACAAATCGAACAGCTGGTCGCCCAAGACCTCGTCCGCCATTTCGCCGACCTCTACCGCATCGATATTCCGACCCTGCAAAAAATGAAGGAAACGGCGGATAAAGGGTCATCTGAAAACGAAAACGGCGACGCAGAAACGGTTTCAGGCGACCTGTCTAAATACAATACCCAAAACGGCAAAAAACAACCGACCAAGTGGGCGCAAAACATCCTCGCAGGCATAGAATCCGGCAAAACGCCCGAACTTGCCCGCTTCCTGTTCGCGCTCGGCATCCGCCACGTCGGCGAACGCACCGCCAAAACGCTGGCGCAGGCATTCGGCACATTGGAACGCGTCCGCCGCGCCCCCGAACCCGTCCTCGCCTGCCTGCCCGACATCGGCACGGTAGTGGCGCGTTCCATTGCCCACTTCTTCGCCCAAGCCGAACAGCAGGCGATGATAGACGAGCTGCTCGCCGCAGGCGTTGCCCCGCAAGCCCAAGCCGTCAGCCTGCCTGCCGCACAATATGCCGGGCCGCAACGCTGGATTACCCGCCTGCCCGGTTTCAAAATCAGCGAAAACAAAGCCCAAGCCTTATGGGAACTCGCCGGACAAAGTATAGAAGGACTGCAAAACGACAAAGCCCTCCCTGCCGACTGGCAGGCGTGGCGCAGCAAAGCGCAAAACACCGCCCTGCTCGAAAACCTAAAAACCTTCTTCGCGCAAATGCCGTCTGAAGACGAGGCGGCGCAAGGTTCAGACGGCATCAATAAAGCCGTGGCAGGCAAAACCTTTGTGTTAACCGGCACCCTGCCCACCTTCAAACGCGACCAAGCCCAAGCCCTAATCGAAGCCGCAGGCGGCAAAGTGTCCGGCAGCGTGTCCAAAAAAACCGACTACGTCGTCGCCGGAGAAGCCGCGGGCAGCAAGCTGGAAAAAGCCAATGCCTTGGGCGTTTCCGTCCTCAGCGAAGCCGAACTGCTTACCCTGCTCTGCTGAACCCATGCCGTCCGAACCGCCTTCAGACGGCATCGTCCACTTTTCCGAACCGCACCATGCACACCATTTCCTTTCCAAACCGCACCCGACTCACCGCCCTGCCGCCCCTGTCGCTCTATATCCACATCCCGTGGTGCATCAAAAAATGCCCGTATTGCGACTTCAATTCCCACAGCCTGAAAAACGGATTGCCCGAAGCCGCCTATATCGACGCGCTGCTGACCGACTTGCAGCTTGAATTGCCCAATATTTGGGGCAGGCCGGTGGAAACGATATTTTTCGGCGGCGGTACGCCCAGCCTGTTTCAGGCGGAATCGATTGACCGTTTGTTAAGCGGCGTGCGTTCGCTGTTGCGCTTGCAGCCCGAAGCGGAAATTACGTTGGAAGCCAATCCGGGTACATTTGAAATCGAGAAGTTTCAAGGATTTAAAGACGCAGGCATCACGCGGCTTTCTATCGGCGTACAGAGTTTCAACGACGATATGCTCTCAAGGCTGGGGCGCGTCCACAATGGCAAAGAAGCCTTAACCGCTATCGATACCGCCTTAAAATTATTTGATAAAGTCAATATCGACTTGATGTACTCCCTGCCGAACCAAACCGTTCAGACGGCATTGGACGACGTGCAAACCGCCATCGCCACAGACGCAACCCACATCAGCGCATATCATCTGACGATGGAGCCGAACACGCCGTTCGGTCATACGCCGCCGAAAGGTTTGCCGCAAGACGAAGCGGCGCTCGACATCGAAGACGCGGTACACGGCACACTGGAAGGCGCGGGTTTTATCCACTACGAAACATCGGCTTTTGCGAAACCCACCATGCAGTGCCGCCACAATTTGAACTACTGGCAGTTCGGCGATTATTTGGGCATAGGCGCGGGCGCGCACGGCAAAATCTCCTATCCCGACCGCATCGAGCGCACCGTCCGCCGCCGCCACCCCAACGACTACCTCGCCTTAATGCAAAGTCAGCCGGGCGAAGCCGTCGAACGCAAAACCGTCGCCGCCGAAGATTTGCCGTTCGAATTCATGATGAACGCCCTGCGCCTGACCGACGGCGTACCCGCCGCGATGTTGCAGGAGCGCACGGGCGTACCCGCCGCCAAAATCATGGTGCAAATCGAAACGGCAAGGCAAAAAGGCCTGCTGGAAACCGACCCGACCGTATTCCGCCCGACCGAAAAAGGACGCTTGTTTTTAAACGATTTGTTGCAGTGTTTTTTATAAGCGCAAACAAATCGGCGGCCGCCCGGGTAAAACCCGCCCCGAACGCGGCCGGCAAATATGCCTATCGATGGGAAACGCAGCCGCATCCCCCGCCGGGCGTTTCAGACGGCACAGCCGCCGCCGGAAATGTCCGACGCCTAAGGTAACGCCGCACACAAAAAACCGTACGCCTGCGCCTGCAACAATCTGACAAATGCCGCCGCCCCGCCTTTGCGGTTTTTTCCAAACCGTTTGCAAGTTTCACCCATCCGCCGCGTGATGCCGCCGTTTAAGGGCAACGCGCGGGTTAACGGCTTTGCCGTCGGCAAAGCAGCCGGATGCCGCCGCGTATCTTGAGGCATTGAAAATATTACGATGCAAAAAGAAAATTTCAGTATAATACGGCAGGATTCTTTAACGGATTATTAACAATTTTTCTCCCTGACCATAAAGGAACCAAAATATGAAAAAAGCACTTGCCGCACTGATTGCCCTCGCACTCCCGGCCGCCGCACTGGCGGAAGGCGCATCCGGCTTTTACGTCCAAGCCGATGCCGCACACGCCAAAGCCTCAAGCTCTTTAGGTTCTGCCAAAGGCTTCAGCCCGCGCATCTCCGCAGGCTACCGCATCAACGACCTCCGCTTCGCCGTCGATTACACGCGCTACAAAAACTATAAACAAGCCCCATCCACCGATTTCAAACTTTACAGCATCGGCGCGTCCGTCATTTACGACTTCGACACCCAATCGCCCGTCAAACCGTATTTCGGCGCGCGCTTGAGCCTCAACCGCGCTTCCGCCCACTTGGGCGGCAGCGACAGCTTCAGCAAAACCTCCGCCGGCCTCGGCGTATTGGCGGGCGTAAGCTATGCCGTTACACCCAATGTCGATCTGGATGCCGGCTACCGCTACAACTACATCGGCAAAGTCAACAATGTCAAAAACGTCCGTTCCGGCGAACTGTCCGCCGGCGTGCGCGTCAAATTCTGATATACGCGTTATTCCGCAAACCGCCGAGCCTTCGGCGGTTTTTTGTTTCCGGCACATATACCGCCTAAAACTACACAAGCCGGCGGTTTTGTACGATAATCCCGAACGCTGCGGCTTCTGCCGCCCTATTTTTTGAGGAATCCGAAATGTCCAAAACCGTCATCCATACCGACAAAGCCCCCGCCGCCATCGGCGCATACAGCCAGGCCGTGCGCGCCGGCGGCACCGTTTACATGAGCGGTCAGATTCCGCTCGATCCCGCCACGATGACTGTGGTCGGCAACGGCGATTTCCACACCGAAGCGCGCCAAGTGTTCCAAAACCTGCAGGCCGTCGCCGAAGCGGCAGGCGGTTCGCTGGACGACATCGTCAAACTCAACGCCTACCTGACCGACTTGGGCAATTTTGCCGTCTTCAACGAAGTGATGGCGGAATTTATCACCGAGCCGTTCCCCGCCCGCGCCGCCGTCGGCGTTGCCTCGCTGCCCAAAGGCGTGCAGGTCGAAGCGGAAGCCGTCCTCGTTTTGAACGCATAATTCCACGTTCGGACGGCATAAGATTTCCAACCGTGCCGTCCGAACCGCAACACTTTCCCACTTCACAACACCCGCAATGGCACATTACGCAATCGGCGACATCCAAGGCTGTTTCGACGAACTGACCGCGCTGCTCGGCAAAATCGGCTTCAACCACGGCACGGACACCCTCTGGCTGACGGGCGACATCGTCAACCGCGGCCCGAAATCCCTCGAAACGCTGCAATTCTGCATCCGGCACGAAAACAGCGTGCAAATCGTCCTCGGCAACCACGACCTGTACCTGCTCGCCGTCGGCTGCGGCGAAGGCGCGCTCAAACGCAGCGACACAATCGAACCCATACTCAAACACCCCGACGGCGGAAAAATGCTCGACTGGCTGCGCGCGCAACCGCTTTTGATACGCGAGGGCGGCCGCGTGATGATACACGCCGGCATCCTGCCGCAATGGCGCATAGCCAAAGCCGAATCGCTCGCCGGAGAAGCCGAAGCCGAACTGCGCGGCAAAAAATACGTCAAATTCTTCTCCAAAATGTACGGCAACAAACCGGCCGCATGGGACGAAGGTTTGGAAGGCTATGCCCGCCTGCGCTTCATCGTCAACGCCTTCACGCGGATGCGCGCCCTGACCTTTAAAAACGAACTGGATTTCGACTACAAATCCACAGTGAAAAAAATGCCGCCTTACCTGCGCCCGTGGTTCAAAGCCCCCGATCGGCAAAACCTCGACCACACCATCATCTTCGGACACTGGTCCTCGCTGGGCTACACGAATGCCGACAACGTCATCTCGCTGGACACCGGCGCGCTGTGGGGCGGGCAGCTGACCGCCGTCAACCTCGAAACGGAAGAAATTACCCAAGTCCAAGCCGCCGGCGGCATAGACTGGAAAAGCTTCGCAAAATAACGGACCGCCCCACTATGCACAAAATCCTGCCCATCGCCCACGTCCTCTCCCGACTGGGTATGCTGTTTTCCTTTATCCTGCTGATACCCGCCGCCCTTTCCTACGCCTTTTCGGACGGCGCGTACACCGCATTCGCCACCACCGCGACCGTTACCCTTTCCGGCTCGTGCATCGTCCGGCTCGCCACCCTCCGGTTCAGGCGCGAACTGCGCCCGCGCGACGGCTTCACCCTCGTCCTGATGTTGTGGCTGGCGTTTGCCGCTATGGCTGCGATGCCGATGTACCTGTATTTCCCGAATATGGGCTTTACCGACGCATTTTTTGAATCGATGTCGGGACTGACCACCACCGGCGCGACCGTCATCCCCCACGTCGACGGGCTCGCCCCCTCCGTCAACTTTTGGCGGCATATGCTCAACTGGCTGGGCGGGATGGGCATCATCGTCCTTGCCGTCGCCATCCTGCCTATGCTCGGCGTAGGCGGCACGCAGTTATTCAAAGCCGAAATCCCCGGCATTGACAAAGAAAGCAAAATGTCGCCGCGCATTTCCCAAGTGGCGAAAAAACTCTGGTTCGGCTACACCCTGATCACCATCCTCGCGGCAGCCTGCCTGCATTTTGCCGGGATGGGTTGGTTCGATGCCGTCTGTCACGCGCTGGCAACCCTCTCGCTGGGCGGGTTTTCCACCCACGATGCCAGCATCGGTTATTACAACTCCCCCCTCATCGAAGCAGTCATCATCGTTTTCACTATTTTCGGCGGCATCAATTTTGCCAGCCATTTCGCCGCCCTCAACAGCCGCAGCCTCAAAACCTATTGGAAAGACGAAGAATGCCGGACGATGCTGCTGCTGCTCTCCGGCAGCATCCTTGCCGCCGCCCTGTACCTGTGGCACACCGGCCATTACGCCGGCTTCGGCGAATCCCTGCGCTACACCGCCTTCAACTTCGTCTCCATCGGATTGGCAAACGGGCTGTCCAACACCGACTTCGCACAATGGCCGCTCCTGATTTCCCTGTGGATGTTTTTCCTCGCCAACATCCTCGCCAGCTCCGGCTCGACCGGCGGCGGCATCAAAACCATACGCGCCCTCGTCCTGTTCAAATTCAGCCTGCGCGAAATGATGGTGCTGCTGCACCCCAAAGCCGTCCGCACCGTCAAAATCAGCGGCAAAGCCATACCCGACCGCCTCGCGCTGACCGTTATGTCCTTCATCTTCATCTACTTTATGACCGTCGTCCTCTTCAGCTTCCTGCTGATGGCGAGCGGTATGGAATTTACCACCGCCTTTACCGCCGTCATCGCCTGCATTACCAACGCCGGCCCCGGACTGGGCGAAGTCGGGCCCGCCGGCAATTACGCCGGTTTGGACGTGATGCAGAAATGGATCTGCGTTACCGCAATGCTCTTGGGCAGGCTGGAAATCTTCACCGTCTTCATCCTCTTCACCCCCGCCTACTGGAAGAAATAAAAATGCCGTCTGAAAACTTTTCAGACGGCATATTGTCCTTTAAAGAAGCGGAAGCTCTACAAAAGGAAAGAACCGTTTAAATTTATGATAAATTTCAGGATATTTCTCTAAGGCTTTTAATGCTTTTTCTTTTGAAACGGGAGGGTCTATAGACATCTATCCCCCTTAAGAAGGCAATGCCTGTCAAGGCATTTTTTTTCGATTTTGATAGGCTGTAACTCGAAACAAAACCTACAATATTGTCAATGTCTCCAATTCCCCCATTGAAATCCGCCAAGTCAAAAATATAAAAAGGGATGTCCTCGATGGGCATATCGCGTATTACTTGTTCAATCCATAACTTGAATTCATTTAAATCAATAGATTGAGAGAATAAGCATTTAATTGCAAATCCTAAATCATCACTATCCTCTTTTATGATTTTCCACATAGTTACTTTCCTTTACTCATCGCTCTCCAACCGATATGGTCGGTATCATGATGCGAGTCTTCACGAATCAATTGCATCCTTCCTGTATCTTGATGATGATGCCAAGTGTAATTTGGTATTTCAGATGTTCCTTTGCCGTCAAACATTTCTTTGGTTATCCGCTTTATATCAAAAATGCCGTCTGAAAGCCGAATATCGTTTCAGACGGCATTTTGACTGTTTAAAGCGGAGGCAGCTCTACAAACGGAAAGAAATGCTGAAACTTCTGATAAATTTCAGGATGTTTTTCTAAGGCTTTTAATGCTTTTTCTTTTGAAATGGGAGGATCGTAGACATCTATCCCCCTTAAAAAAGCAATACCGGTTAATGCATTATCCTGATTTTTTGATAAGTTATTTTCGGGAACAAATCCTATAATATCAATCAGATCGTATAGTGATTGAAAATCTATCAAATCAAAAAAATAATTTGGAATTTCATCTAAATCCACTTCCCTTATGATTTTTTCGACCCACATTTTAAATTCGGTAAGATTGATTGCTTGGCAATATATACTGCCTATGGCAAAATTTAAGTCGGTGCTATTTTCTTTATAAATTTTCCACATAATTATTTACCCTTCCCCATTGCCGTCCCTCCTATGTGACCGGTTTTAGAATGTTCCCATTCAGGCACAAGCTGCATTCTCCCTGTATCTTGATGATGATGCCAAGTGTAGCTAGGGATTTTGTCTTTGCCTTTTTCGATTGCCTTTAGTTGCTTTGTTGTAAAAGCAGAACTACGTACTTCTCCTCGTTTAATGGCTTCCGCCAAATCCTTGGTTGCCAGCCTCATTTGCCCTGTAGAATCCTTCAATCTGAACTCCTTATGCTTACATAAACATAATTACCAGTTTCAGTATCTAAAAAACTTGCTTAAATTACTTAAATTAGCTAATAAAAATCATCGCGAGAGAATTTTTTTCCAGTCGGTATAATATATTTCTTATCTATATATATACAATATTTTATATCAAAAAGTAAAATAGTATAGCCATAGATTATACCATCTTCTTCGCTTATACCTAATACCACTCCTTTTTTTCCTTTAATAGTCTCACCATTTTCTAACAAATCATTAGGGCAAGAATCTTTTATAATAACTTCAGAGTAGAAATCTAATTTTAAATTAGTCATTTGTGTGTAATCTTTCCATCAATTGATATATTTAAATGCTTACCATCCCTACTAGCCCATCCAAGTTGCTCTCTTCCTGTTAATCATGGCACAGCGTATAAGCGTGGATTTGCAGTCCAATCTATATCGCTGATTCTATTCATTAAGCTAATTATGCTTATTCCTCAATCACAGTCTCCACCACCGAATGAATACTTTTAGGCAATTGCAAAAAAGCATTCCAAGCAATTAAAGCAGTTTTAAAAGTATGCAGCGAACAGCTTAATACTGGATAACCATCTTCTTCATCAAATTCATTGTGATAAAAAATGACCTTATCATGATGAAATTCTAGGCAAAATTGTTGACCACCGCCATCATCATAAATTTCATTTGGATTATTTTCTATTAATTCTATAATCTTGAAATGCTCATCAATCGTGGATCGATAGTAAATATCGCTCATTAAGGTAGACGTAATGTAATCATATATTCCTACATAATAATCAACCCTATTATCATAGTCATCCAGAATGATACACATTCTAAATGTATCTCCTGATGGAAATTTATCACAAAAGCACTTAATTCTTTTCATCATTAATCTCCTAATTTTTCATAAATATTACTATTCATAAATGGGATATGCTGTTCTATTAGGTTCGGTAAATCCTTCTATTTTAATACCCGATTTACTTGTACCCTGCCATTTATTATCCTTAAGCATTATTCTACTTTCCCAAGCCGAAGTAACTTCAGCCCTAATTCTAGCCTCATCCCAATCTTTTGGGAACATGGTGTGCTTGGTCATCACTTTCCCACCTTTTTTCGTTTTCACCTCCCAACTTCCATCAGGCTTTTTAATTTCCACTGTCGCTTGATAAACCCCATGTTTATCAGGTGCCGAGGTTTGTTGTATCACCCGTACATCACCACGGGTTAGACTATGCCCTCCTGTTACTGTGCCTTTCTTATTGATATCACCACCTATAAAATGATTAAAATCTAACCCTGTTTTATTTTCCCATTCTCGTTGCGCATGGGCTTTAAACTGACTACTCTGACTCCTTCTTCTCGTTTCCTGAACATTTTTCTCCACCTGCTCACGAGTTGTCAATTTATTAAGCTTCCTATCAACCTCCCATCTCGGTTTCGCATCAAACACAGGCTTAGCCTTAGGTATACCGCCCCCGATAATTCTTGAATATCGAGCTTCGTATCATATTTCACGTGCTTCTCAAAATTCGGAAACCCTTTACCGTCAAACGGTACGCCTGTCTTCGGGTGGCGTTGGTCTGCCAGTTTGACATTCTTTCCGTTTGACGGCGGCACGGTTGAGGAGGTGATGTTTTCTTTGCCGTAACGCTGCTCCAAGTTTGAACGGATATTTCGGGAATGGTAAGGGGACGGGTATTTGGCGTATGCCGCATCGGCAAAATTGTCGCTGACGGCGGATTTCCCTTTCGGCAATGCGATCGCGCCCATCTGCGACCGCTTGACAGGATGTGCCGTGATGCCGCCCAAGCCGTATTTTCCCCGAACAGCTCCAATCCCTTTGACGGGGATGACTGCCGTAAAGATATTGCTGACGGCTTCTATGCCTTGTGCGGCATTGGGATTTTGGACTGCCCAATCGCGGATGGCTGCTGCGGCATAGTCTTTGAGTTGCGCCATATCTGCCAAATCGTTGATGCGCGCCATCTTGTTTTCGGTGGAAAGCAGACCCAAGCCGTGCATGACAGCAATGTTTGAGCCTTCGCTTATACCCTGCACGGCATCGCCTGCGCCGACAATTTCTCCTGCCGCGCCGATGATGTTTTTGACGATATCTGCAGTGCCGTTGAAAGCTTCGGCGGCATTGCCCGATCTGTCCAGCTCGGGGCTGTATCGGGTGGCGCGTTTGAATCCGTCGCCTACTCCTTGCGTCAGCATAGCGCCGGCATTGTGGAAACGGTCGGCAAGCCGTTGTCCGGTGCTGCGGTTGTCGGTCAGGTTGAGGCGGATATTTTGGGCAACGCCTTTTATGTCGTAGCTGTATATATCCCTCGCGCCTTTGGGAGCGGGATAGCCGCCGCCCTGTGGCCCGTCATAGCCGTCGGCGGGATGGTGTTCGTATCCGTCCCAATGGATGCGGTAAAGGCTGAATCCGTCAACGGGACTACCGGCTTCGTCAGAATCGGAATGTGAGGCATGGTTGTCGAAGGGGGAATGGACTTCGTGCCCGTGATCGGAAAAGCGGACAATGTAGCCGATATTTCCTTTAATGGCCGCCTGTTGAATCATCAGGTTGCCCAACTGATGGCTTTGTATGTTTCCCAATCCGATATGGCCGCTGCGCTCGGCAAGCTCCCCCCTGCTGCCGAATAGGTGGTATTTCCCGTCGGGTTCGAAATGCTGACGGTCGAGAACCTGCCGGATAAAGGGATCGTTTGCCAAATCTGAGGCGTGTGCATGCATCGGCAGGCACACTGCCAGTATGGACAGAATAAGGGATATTTTGCGGGAAATGCCCAATTTGATGTTCCTTAAGATGGTACGGAATGAAACTATAGTGGATTAAATTTAAACCAGTACGGCGTTGCCTCGCCTTGCCGTACTATTTGTACTGTCTGCGGCTTCGTCGCCTTGTCCTGATTTTTGTTAATCCACTATTAAGATAAAGAGATGCCGTCTGAACGGTTTTCGGACGGCATTTGAATGTCTGTCGCCGCGTACTCTACATCATAATCATACGGACGGCAAAAAAGCCGCTTTTGAAAGCGGCTTTCGGAATTTTTGGTCGGAGTGAAAGGATTCGAACCTTCGACCCCTTGCACCCCATGCAAGTGCGCTACCAGACTGCGCCACACTCCGACTCGGTAAGTCGCGGATTATAGTTTCCGCCCGTCACTTTGGCAAGCATTAAAATCACAACCGCCCTTATCTTTTTGACACAAAGGAAAATTTACCGGCAAACACCGGCGCGTCCCATCCGTGCAGAAAAAAGGATACGGAAAAGGATAAACGCCATAACGTGCGGCGTTTGCTATAATCCGCCCCTTCATTACCGCAGCCCGCCGAAAGATGCCGATGGCAAAACCGCTCAAATACCCCGTTTCCGCACTGGTCGTCCTTTATAGCGGGGACGGCGGCATCCTGCTCATCGAACGCACGCATCCGAAAGGATTTTGGCAGTCGGTAACCGGCAGCCTCGAACCGGGCGAAACCGTCGCCCAAACGGCAAGGCGCGAAGTTTGGGAAGAAACCGGCATCCTGCTGGAGGACGGGCAGCTCCAAGACCGGCACGACAGCACGGTTTACGAAATCTACCACCACTGGCGGCACCGCTACCCCAAAGGCGTGTTTGAAAACCGCGAACACGTCTTCCGGGCCGAAATCCCGCGCGATACGCCCGTCGTCCTGCAACCCGAGGAACACGTCTCCTACGGCTGGTTCGGCTTGGAAGAAGCGGCGGAAAAAGTGTTTTCCCCGTCCAACAGGCGCGCGATTTTGGAACTGGGCAGGTTTTTGGGCAAACGGTAACACGCGCCCGGTTTCCCTTTCAGACGGCATCGGACGCATTTCCAGCCGGACGTTTGTGCTATACTTTCAAACTTCAAACCTTCCCAAATAAAGGAAACCAAATGGCAGACTTCAACCAAATCCTGACCCCGGGCGACGTGGACGGCGGCATCATCAACGTCGTCAACGAAATCCCCGCCGGCAGCAACCACAAAATCGAGTGGAACCGCAAACTCGCCGCATTCCAACTCGACCGCATCGAACCCGCCATCTTCGCCAAACCGACCAACTACGGCTTCATCCCCCAAACTTTGGACGAAGACGGCGATGAATTGGACGTGTTGCTCGTTACCGAACAACCTCTGGCAACCGGCGTATTCTTGGAAGCGCGCGTTATCGGCGTGATGAAATTCGTCGACGACGGCGAAGTGGACGACAAAATCGTCTGCGTACCTGCCGACGACCGCAATAACGGCAACGCCTACAAAACTTTGTCCGATTTGCCGCAACAGCTCATCAAACAAATCGAGTTCCACTTCAACCACTACAAAGACCTGAAAAAAGCGGGTACGACCAAAGTCGAATCCTGGGGCGGTGCGGAAGAAGCGAAAAAAGTCATCAAAGAATCCATCGAACGTTGGAACAAACAGGCATAATGCCCGCCATGCCGTCTGAACGCCGCTTCAGACGGCATTTTTCCAGCCTCTAGGGAATGCCGTCCTAATCGGCTATAATCCGAACATCCCGTTTCCGACCGAACGCCATGAACCGCCGAAAAATCTATCTGTTGTCTGTTGCCTTGTTCACACTGGCATTTATGCTGCCCGTCCTCTTGGGTGCTTATCTGCTGACCGCCGGCAGCAAAGCCTTCGCCGTCGCGTCCTTCCTTTTCGCATTCGGCGCGCTGTTCGGGCAAATCGGCGCACTCGCCCTCTACCTGCGGCACAAATCCCTACGCGCCGCCCCATCTTCATCACAGGGAAACCGCTATGTCTGAAAAACCGGAAAAAATCGTTTTGGCAAGCGGCAATGCCGGCAAGCTCAAAGAATTCGGCAACTTATTCAAACCTTACGGCATCACCGTATTGCCGCAATCCCCATTCGGCATACCCGAATGCCCCGAACCCTATCCCACCTTTGTCGAAAACGCGCTGGCAAAAGCCCGGCACGCCGCCGGACACAGCGGGCTGCCCGCACTCGCCGACGACAGCGGCATCTGTGCCGCCGCCCTAAACGGCGCGCCGGGCATCCATTCCGCACGTTACGCCGGCAGCAATCCCAAATCCGATACCGCCAACAACCTGAAACTTGCCGCCGAACTTGCCGGCAAGGCCGACAAAAGTTGTTCTTATGTCTGCGTATTGGTTTTTGTCCGTCATAAAGACGACCCGCGCCCGATTATCGCCGAGGGCATATGGCACGGACAATGGCACGACACGCCGCTCGGGCAAAACGGTTTCGGTTACGACCCGTATTTTTATCTGCCCGAACACGGCAAAACCGCCGCCGAATTGGATTCGGAGGTCAAAAACCGCGAAAGCCACCGCGCGCAGGCACTCGCCGATTTAATCCGCAAACTCGCCCTTTAAACATCAAAACAATACAAAGGAAAAAGAATGAAACCGATAAAAAAAGCCGTCTTCCCCGTTGCAGGGATGGGAACCCGCTTCCTGCCCGCCACCAAGGCCAACCCGAAAGAAATGCTGCCCATCGTCGACAAGCCGCTGATCCAATACGCCGTAGAAGAAGCCGTGGAAGCCGGCTGCACGGAAATGGTGTTTGTTACCGGGCGCAACAAGCGCAGCATCGAAGACCATTTCGACAAGGCATACGAACTCGAAACTAAGTTGGAAATGCGCCATAAAGACAAATTGTTGGAACACGTCCGCAACATCCTGCCGCCGAACATTACCTGCCTCTACATCCGTCAGGCGGAAGCACTGGGATTGGGACACGCCGTCTTGTGCGCCCGCGCCGCCATCGGCGACGAACCCTTCGCCGTCATCCTTGCCGACGACTTAATCGATGCGCCCAAAGGCGCGCTCAAACAAATGGTCGAAGTGTACGGGCGCAGCGGTAACAGCATTTTGGGCGTAGAAACCGTCGAACCGTCGCAAACCGGCTCATACGGCATCGTCGAAACCGAACAGCTCAAACAGTTCCAACGCATTACCGGCATTGTCGAAAAACCCAAGCCCGAAGACGCGCCCTCCAACCTTGCCGTTGTCGGACGCTACATCCTCACCCCGCGCATTTTCGACCTTTTAACCGGCCTGCCGCGCGGCGCGGGCAACGAAATCCAGCTTACAGACGGCATCGCCAAGCTGCTCGATCACGAATTTGTCTTGGCGCACCCCTTTGAAGGCACGCGCTACGACTGCGGCAGCAAACTCGGCTATCTCGAAGCCACCGTCGCCTACGGTTTAAAACACCCCGAAACCGGCGAACCCTTCCGCCGCCTTTTGGAAAAATACCGCACCGAATAACCCCATCAAGGAATCCTTATGCACGACAAAACCTGGTCCGGACGTTTCAACGAACCCGTTTCCGAACTCGTCAAACAATACACCGCCTCCATCGGTTTCGACCAACGCCTTGCCGAATGGGACATCCAAGGCTCGCTCGCCCACGCGCAGATGCTGACCCGGTCGGGTGTGCTGAGTGAAAACGATCTGACCGACATCCGTCGGGGCATGTCGGAAATCCTCGAAGAAATCCGCAGCGGCAAAATCGAATGGCCGCTCGATTTGGAAGATGTCCACATGAACATCGAACGCCGCCTGACCGACAAAATCGGCGACGCGGGCAAACGCCTGCACACCGGCCGCAGCCGCAACGACCAAGTCGCCACCGACATCCGCCTTTGGCTGCGCGACCAGATTACCGTTATCCAAAACCTGATTCAAAACCTTCAGACGGCATTATTGGATTTGGCGGAACAAAACGCCGAAACCGTCATGCCCGGTTTTACCCATCTGCAAGTCGCCCAGCCGGTCAGCTTCGGACACCACATGCTCGCCTACGTCGAAATGCTCGGACGCGATTTCGAACGCATGGCCGACTGTCGCAAACGCGTCAACCGTATGCCGCTCGGCGCTGCCGCCCTTGCCGGTACGACCTATCCGATTCAGCGCGAAATCACCGCCGAATTGTTGGGTTTCGAACAAATCTGCCAGAACTCGCTCGATGCCGTATCCGACCGCGATTTTGCCATTGAGTTCACCGCCGCCGCCTCGCTGGTTATGGTTCACTTGAGCCGCCTGTCTGAAGAATTGATTTTGTGGATGAGTCCGCGTTTCGGCTTTATCGACATCGCCGACCGCTTCTGTACGGGTTCGTCCATCATGCCGCAAAAGAAAAACCCCGACGTACCCGAACTCGTGCGCGGTAAATCCGGCCGAGTCATCGGACACCTTATCGGCCTGATTACCCTGATGAAATCGCAGCCCTTGGCATACAACAAAGACAATCAGGAAGACAAAGAACCGCTGTTTGACACCGCCGACACGCTCATCGACACGCTGCGGATTTACGCCGATATGATGCGCGGCGTAACCGTCAAACCCGGCAATATGCGCGCCGCCGTGATGCAGGGTTTTGCCACCGCCACCGACTTGGCGGATTATCTGGTCAAAAAAGGTATGCCCTTCCGCGATGCCCACGAAGTCGTTGCCCAAGCCGTGCGCCACGCCGATGAAGCCGGCGTTGATTTGAGCGAATTGCCGCTCGAAGCCCTGCAAGGCTTCAGCAAGCTGATTTCAGACGACGTGTACGGCGTTCTGACACCCGAAGGCAGCCTCAACGCGCGCAACCACTTGGGCGGCACCGCGCCCGAACAGGTACGCCTCCAAGTCAAACGCTGGCGGGAAATGTCAGCTTAACCCCCAAATGCCGTCTGAAGAAATGTTCAGACGGCATTTTTAAAAGGCAAGAATATTATGACCGATACGGATACCCAAGCCGACCGCTTCGAGCAGATGATGCGGCAGGCGGTGGACAAACTTTTTGAACAGCATGACGGCAAACTCGAAAGCATGGACGGACGGGAACAGGAGCTGGTTTTGATTTGGCGGGCGGAAGCCGACATCGGCAACGGCGGCATACTGCAATTTGTCTGCAACTGGGGTTTTCCCGCCGCCGAAAAGACTTGTTCCGTTCTGAAAAAAATCGGCGCGGTACACAGCGCAATGCTGATCCATCGGGCGGCAGACGCATTGGGAAAAGAAATCCGCCACCTCCAATCGGAAGGTAAAAACCTAAAAGAAATGTGGGATATATAGTGGATTAACAAAACATCTCGACAACAAAACCGCCTCGCTGCCGAACAGTCTGGATGAACAATATTGGCAAGATCCCGACAAACTGTATCTGCCGGGATGGCAATACTATTCCGGCAACCTTGTTCAGACGGCGTTTTAAAGGGAGAGGTTCTCCAGCATTCCGACAAATCAAAATGCCGCCTTTACCCACATTCCGCCACGCATTGCCCGCCGCTTCCGCCTTACGGGCGCGATGCACGGAAAAAATACAAGTCAGAACAAACAATAACCGGATCGGATAATAACAAATTTAAAAAATAATTATTTGCATTTATAAAAAAGAAGGAATACACTACACCCCGTTATGTCTTAACAAGGTATACACCCTCATTCATTTAGGAGAAAATCGATATGAAAACATCTATCCGATACGCACTGCTTGCCGCAGCCCTGACCGCCGCCACCCCCGCGCTGGCAGACATTACCGTGTACAACGGCCAACACAAAGAAGCGGCACAAGCCGTTGCAGATGCCTTTACCCGGGCTACCGGCATCAAAGTCAAACTCAACAGTGCCAAAGGCGACCAGCTTGCCGGCCAAATCAAAGAAGAAGGCAGCCGAAGCCCCGCCGACGTATTCTATTCCGAACAAATCCCGGCACTCGCCACCCTTTCCGCAGCCAACCTCCTAGAGCCCCTGCCCGCCTCCACCATCAACGAAACACGCGGCAAAGGCGTGCCGGTTGCCGCCAAAAAAGACTGGGTGGCACTGAGCGGACGTTCGCGCGTCGTCGTTTACGACACCCGCAAACTGTCTGAAAAAGATTTGGAAAAATCCGTCCTGAATTACGCCACGCCGAAATGGAAAAACCGCATCGGTTACGTCCCCACTTCCGGCGCGTTCTTGGAACAGATTGTCGCCATCGTCAAACTGAAAGGCGAAGCGGCCGCATTGAAATGGCTCAAAGGCCTGAAAGAATACGGCAAGCCTTACGCTAAAAACTCCGTCGCCCTTCAAGCGGTTGAAAACGGCGAAATCGATGCCGCCCTCATCAACAACTACTACTGGCACGCTTTCGCGCGTGAAAAAGGCGTACAAAATGTCCACACCCGCCTGAATTTCGTCCGCCACAGAGATCCCGGCGCACTCGTTACCTATTCCGGCGCAGCCGTGTTAAAATCCTCCCAAAACAAGGATGAGGCGAAAAAATTCGTCGCCTTCCTCGCCGGCAAGGAAGGACAGCGCGCCCTGACCGCCGTCCGTGCCGAATATCCTTTGAATCCGCACGTGGTATCCACCTTCAATTTGGAACCCATCGCCAAGTTGGAAGCACCCCAAGTGTCCGCCACCACTGTTTCCGAAAAAGAACACGCCACCCGGCTGCTTGAGCAAGCCGGTATGAAATAAGCCGTTTTCGGATTGTCAAACGGGCGGACATTTATACTGTCCGCCCGTTTTGCCGATGAAAAACACTATGTCTCCTAAAAAAATACCCATTTGGCTTACCGGCCTCATCCTACTGATCGCCCTGCCGCTTACCCTGCCTTTTTTATATGTCGCTATGCGTTCGTGGCAGGTCGGCATCAACCGCGCCGTCGAACTGTTGTTCCGCCCGCGTATGTGGGATTTGCTCTCCAACACCTTGACGATGATGGCGGGCGTTACCCTGATTTCCATTGTTTTGGGCATTGCCTGCGCCCTTTTGTTCCAACGTTACCGCTTCTTCGGCAAAACCTTTTTTCAGACGGCAATCACCCTGCCTTTGTGCATCCCCGCATTTGTCAGCTGTTTCACCTGGATCAGCCTGACCTTCCGCGTCGAAGGCTTTTGGGGGACAGTGATGATTATGAGCCTGTCCTCGTTTCCGCTCGCCTACCTGCCCGTCGAGGCGGCACTCAAACGCATCAGCCTGTCTTACGAAGAAGTCAGCCTGTCCTTGGGCAAAAGCCGCCTGCAAACCTTTTTTTCCGCCATCCTCCCACAGCTCAAACCCGCCATCGGCAGCAGCGTGTTACTGATCGCCCTGCATATGCTGGTCGAATTTGGCGCGGTATCCATTTTGAACTACCCCACTTTTACCACTGCCATTTTCCAAGAATACGAAATGTCCTACAACAACAATACCGCCGCCCTGCTTTCCGCTGTTTTGACGGCGGTGTGCGGCATCGTCGTATTTGGAGAAAGCATATTTCGCGGCAAAGCCAAGATTTACCACAGCGGCAAAGGCGTTGCCCGTCCTTATCCCGTCAAAACCCTCAAACTGCCCGGTCAGATCGGCGCGATTGTTTTTTTAAGCAGCTTGTTGATTTTGGGCATTATTATCCCCTTTGGCGTATTGATACATTGGATGATGGTCGGCACTTCCGGCACATTCGCGCTCGTATCCGTATTTGATGCCTTTATCCGTTCCTTAAGCGTATCGGCTTTAGGTGCGATTTTGACTATATTATGTGCCTTGCCCCTTGTTTGGGCATCGGTTCGCTATCGCAATTTTTTAACCGTTTGGATAGACAGGCTGCCGTTTTTACTGCACGCCGTCCCCGGTTTGGTTATCGCCCTATCCTTGGTTTATTTCAGCATCAACTACACCCCTGCCGTTTACCAAACCTTTATCGTCGTCATCCTTGCCTATTTCATGCTTTACCTGCCGATGGCGCAAACCACCCTGAGGACTTCCTTGGAACAACTCCCCAAAGGGATGGAACAGGTCGGCGCAACATTGGGGCGCGGACACTTCTTTATTTTCAGGACGTTGGTACTGCCGTCCATCCTGCCCGGCATTACCGCCGCATTCGCACTCGTCTTCCTCAAGCTGATGAAAGAGTTGACCGCCACCCTGCTGCTGACCGCCGACGATGTCCACACGCTCTCCACCGCCGTTTGGGAATACACATCGGACGCACAATACGCCGCCGCCGCCCCTTACGCGCTGATGCTGGTATTATTTTCCGGCATACCCGTATTCCTGCTGAAGAAATACGCCTTCAAATAACAGCTTGAGGAAGCACCGCTATGACCGCCGCCCTGCACATCGGACACCTGTCCAAAAGTTTTCAAAACACCCCGGTTTTAAACGACATTTCGCTCAGCCTCGACCCGGGCGAAATTCTCTTTATCATCGGCGCGTCCGGCTGCGGCAAAACCACCCTTTTACGCTGCCTTGCCGGTTTCGAACAACCCGATTCCGGCGAAATTTCGCTTTCCGGCAAAACCATCTTCTCGAAAAATACCAACCTTCCCGTCCGCGAACGCCGTTTGGGTTACCTCGTACAGGAAGGCGTGCTGTTCCCCCACCTGACCGTTTACCGCAATATCGCCTACGGTCTCGGCAACGGCAAAGGCAGGACGGCGCAAGAGCGACAGCGCATCGAAGCCATGTTGGAATTGACCGGCATTTCCGAACTTGCCGGACGCTATCCGCACGAACTTTCGGGCGGACAACAACAGCGCGTCGCCCTCGCCCGCGCCCTCGCCCCCGACCCCGAACTGATTTTGTTGGACGAACCCTTCAGCGCGCTGGACGAACAGTTGCGCCGCCAGATTCGCGAAGACATGATTGCCGCCCTGCGCGCCAACGGAAAATCCGCCGTTTTTGTCAGCCACGACCGCGAAGAAGCCCTGCAATACGCCGACCGGATTGCCGTGATGAAACAGGGGCGCATCCTCCAAACCGCAAGCCCTCACGAATTGTACCGACAACCTGCCGACCTTGATGCCGCCCTGTTTATCGGCGAAGGCATCGTGTTCCCCGCCGCGCTCAACGCCGACGGCACCGCCGATTGCAGATTGGGCCGCCTGCCCGTCCAAAGCGGCGCACCCGCAGGCACGCGCGGTACACTGCTCATCCGTCCGGAACAGTTCAGCCTTCACCCCCATTCCGCACCCGCCGCCTCCATTCACGCCGTGGTTCTCAAAACCACGCCCAAAGCGCGGCATACCGAAATCAGCCTCAGGGCCGGACAAACCGTCCTCACGCTCAACCTCCCTTCCGCCCCCACCCTGTCAGACGGCATTTCCGCCGTCCTCCATTTGGACGGTCCCGCCCTGTTCTTCCCCGGAAATACCCTCTGAAAGGCGGCAGCATCCACAAGCCTGCGGATATTTATCTTGTTGGAAACAGAATTTGTTTGCTATATTCAACCTGCGCGCCCCAAGCCAAACACGGCACGCACGGCACGCAGGCAGCCGTTTCTGCCCATATGCCGCCCCTTCCAACCACATATGCCGCACACCGCAGCATACGAAAGGATATATTATGGCAAAAGTACTCGTCGTACCCGTATCTGCCGGACTGAACACCTCCGCCGCCGCACAAGCCTTTGCAAAAGCACTGGACGCACAAGTTTTCCAAGCCGTTGACGCAACCGCCGAAACCCTGCTCGCGCAAGGCAAAAGCGACGACTGGTTCGACGCACTGGTCGGCAAAGTTGCCGCACTCGATGCCGCCAACCTCGTCATCGAAGGCATCGCGCCCGATGCCGACAAAATCTATCTCGCAGGCAAAAACGTCGAACTGGCATTGTCCCTTGACGCGGCAGCCGTCTTCGCCGTCCGTTCCGACAATACCGATGCCGACGCGCTGGCACACCAATTGAACCTTGCCAAACAGTTCTTCGCCGCCGCGCCGGGCGTATTGGAAGGTTTTGTCGTGGACGGTGCGGCAGCCTCCGTTGCCGAAGCGGCAGCCGAGAAAACCGGCCTGACCTTCTTCGGTTCGAGCGACGCGCTGAAAGACGTATCCGTATTGGCAGGCCGCGAAGCAAAACGCCTGTCGCCGGCGCAATTCCGCTACAACCTGATCGACTTCGCCCGCCAAGCCGGCAAACGCATCGTCCTGCCTGAAGGCGCAGAACCCCGCACCGTCCAAGCCGCCGCCATCTGCCACGAAAAAGGCATTGCCCGCTGCGTCCTGCTTGCCAAACGCGAAGAAGTCGAAGCCGTTGCCAAAGAACGCGGCATCAGCCTGCCCGACTCTTTGGAAATCATCGATCCCGCCTCATTGGTCGAACAATACGTCGAGCCGATGTGCGAACTGCGCAAATCCAAAGGCCTGACACCCGAAGACGCGCGCAAGCAACTGCAAGACACCGTGGTACTCGGTACGATGATGATGGCGCAAAATGATGTGGACGGTTTGGTATCCGGTGCGGTTCACACCACCGCCAACACCATCCGCCCCGCTTTGCAACTGATTAAAACCGCACCGGGCGCAAGCCTCGTATCCAGCGTATTCTTTATGCTGCTACCAAATCAGGTTCTGGTGTTCGGCGACTGCGCGGTTAATCCGAACCCGACCGCGCAACAGCTTGCCGACATCGCCATCCAGTCTGCCGATTCCGCAAAAGCCTTCGGCATCGACCCGAAAGTGGCGATGATTTCCTACTCCACCGTCAACTCCGGCAGCGGCCCCGATGTCGATACCGTCATCGAAGCCACCAAACTTGCCCGGGAAAAACGCCCCGACCTCGCCATCGACGGCCCGCTGCAATATGACGCGGCAACCGTGCCGGGCGTAGGCAAATCCAAAGCCCCGGGCAGCCCGGTGGCAGGACAGGCAACCGTTTTGGTCTTCCCCGACCTGAACACCGGCAACTGCACCTATAAAGCCGTCCAACGCAGTGCCAACGTCTTGAGCGTCGGCCCGCTGCTGCAAGGCCTGCGCAAACCGGTCAACGACCTGTCTCGCGGCGCGCTGGTGGAAGACATCGTGTTCACCATCGCCCTGACTGCCGTTCAGGCAAAACAAATGGAAGGCTGACAAACGGCTTTCCGGGTTTGAACCCTATGCCGTCTGAAGACAGATTCCCGTTTTCAGACGGCATTTTTATCAGCCCGGCACATTTGTTTGTTAAAATCGCAGCCATATTGCAAAAAAGAGGAGGAAGCCATGCAAACCGCCATTATCGATTACGGTATGGGCAACCTGCATTCCGTATTGAAATCCGTCCGGACGGCGGGGCAGCTTGCCGGAAAAAATACCAAAATCTTTTTAAGCGGCGACCCCGACCGCGTGTCCCGCGCCGACAAAGTCATTTTTCCCGGGCAGGGCGCGATGCCCGACTGTATGGCGGCACTGACGCGCGGCGGCTTGGACGAGGCAGTCAAAGATGCCTTAAAAAACAAACCGTTTTTCGGAATCTGCGTCGGTGCGCAACTTTTATTCGACCACAGCGAAGAAGGAAACACCGACGGCTTGGGCTGGTTCGGCGGCAAAGTCAGACGCTTTGCCCGCGACCTCCGCGACCCGCAGGGATGCCGTCTGAAAGTCCCGCATATGGGCTGGAACACCGTGCGCCAAACCCAAAACCACCCGCTTTTTCAAGGCATCCCCCAAAACACGCGTTTTTATTTCGTCCACAGCTACTATTTCGCCCCCGAAAATCCCGAAACCATATTGGGCGAAAGCGACTACCCGTCCCCGTTTGCCTGCATCGTCGGCAAAGACAACGTATTCGCCACGCAATTTCACACCGAAAAAAGCCACGATGCCGGGCTGACGATGTTGAAAAACTTTTTAAACTGGTAAGCCCGACACGGCCCCGCACAAGGAGAAAAACTATGCTGCTGATACCCGCCATCGATTTGAAAGAAGGACGTTGCGTCCGCTTGAAACAAGGGCTGATGGAAGAGGCGACCGTCTTTTCCGATTCGCCCGCCGACACCGCGCTGCACTGGTTCGAACAAGGCGCGCGCCGCCTGCACCTGGTAGATTTGAACGGCGCATTTGCCGGCGTTCCGCAAAACCTGCCCGCCATCAAAGACATCCTCGCCGCCGTCGCCAAAGACATCCCCGTGCAGCTCGGCGGCGGCATGCGCGATTTGAAAACCATCGGACAATATTTGGATTTGGGACTGAACGACGTGATTATCGGCACGGCGGCAGTCAAAAACCCCGACTTGGTGCGCGAAGCGTGCAAAGCCTTCCCCGGCAGGATTATCGTCGGACTGGATGCCAAAGACGGTATGGCCGCCATCGACGGCTGGGCAACCGTAACCGGGCATCATGTAATTGATTTGGCAAAACGCTTTGAAGACGACGGTGTCAACAGCATCATCTACACCGACATCGGGCGCGACGGTATGATGAGCGGCGTGAACATCGACGCGACGGTCAAACTCGCCCAATCCGTCCGCATTCCCGTCATCGCCTCCGGCGGACTGACCGGCTTGGACGACATCCGCGCCCTGTGTGCCGCCGAAAAACATGGCGTAGCAGGCGCGATTACCGGCCGCGCGATTTACGAGGGCAGCATCGATTTTGCCCAAGCGCAGCAACTGGCAGATTCCCTCGACTAAAGGCATCCGATTATGGCACTGGCAAAACGCATCATCCCCTGTCTCGACGTAAAAGACGGGCGCGTCGTCAAAGGCGTGAACTTCATCGGTTTGCGCGACGCGGGCGACCCCGTCGAAGCCGCCAAACGCTACAACGGCGAAGGCGCGGACGAATTGACCTTCCTCGACATCACCGCCTCATCCGACAACCGCGACACCATCCTGCACATCATCGAAGAGGTTGCCGGACAAGTCTTCATCCCGCTGACCGTCGGCGGCGGCGTACGCACCGTTGCCGACATCCGCCGCCTGCTCAATGCAGGCGCGGACAAAGTCAGCATCAACACCGCCGCCGTTACCCGTCCCGATTTAATTAACGAAGCCGCCGGATTTTTCGGTTCGCAAGCCATCGTCGCCGCCGTCGATGCCAAAGCCGTCAACCCCGAAAACACACGCTGGGAAATCTTTACCCACGGCGGGCGCAATCCGACCGGTTTGGATGCGGTGGAATGGGCGGTCGAAATGCAAAAACGCGGCGCGGGCGAAATCCTGCTCACCGGTATGGACAGGGACGGGACGAAACAGGGTTTCAACCTGCCGCTGACCCGCGCCGTTGCCGAAGCCGTCGACATCCCCGTCATCGCCTCCGGCGGGGTCGGCAATGTCCGGCACCTGATTGAAGGCATAACCGAAGGCAAAGCCGATGCCGTACTTGCCGCCGGCATTTTCCATTTCGGGGAAATCGCCATCCGCGAAGCCAAACGCACTATGCGCGAAGCCGGCATCGAAGTGCGCCTCTGACCGCCCCGACTATGCCGTCTGAAAGGAAATATGGATAAAAACCTGCTTGAAGCCGTCAAATTTGACGAAAAAGGTTTGGTTTGCGCCATCGCCCAAGATGCCGAAACCAAACGTGTTTTAATGGTGGCGTGGATGAACGCCGAAGCCCTGCAAAAAACCGTCGAAACCGGCTTTGCCCACTATTACAGCCGTTCGCGCCAAAAACAATGGATGAAGGGCGAAGAGTCGGGACACACGCAAAAAGTCCGCGAACTGCGCCTCGACTGCGACGGCGATACCATTGTGATGCTCATCGCCCAAAACGGCGGCATCGCCTGCCACACCGGGCGCGAAAGCTGCTTTTACAAAAAATGGAACGGCGGTGCGTGGGAAACCGCCGATGCCGTCCTGAAAGACGAAAAAGAGATTTACGGCAGCACGCACTGACCGCCTCCAACATTGAATTATCAGGCATTTTTTTGTACAATTTCGCCGTCTCAAACACTGTCCGGGCCGTCTGAAAAGCGGCCTGAACCTTTTTGCAAAGAAAACCATGTCCCAAGAAATCCTCGACCAAGTGCGCCGCCGCCGCACGTTTGCCATCATCTCCCACCCCGATGCGGGTAAAACCACGCTGACCGAAAAACTGCTGCTGTTTTCGGGCGCGATTCAAAGCGCAGGCACGGTGAAAGGTAAGAAAACCGGCAAATTCGCCACCTCCGACTGGATGGACATCGAGAAGCAGCGCGGCATTTCCGTGGCATCAAGCGTGATGCAGTTCGACTACAAAGACCACACCGTCAACCTCTTGGACACGCCGGGACACCAAGACTTCTCCGAAGACACCTACCGCGTTTTAACCGCAGTGGACAGCGCCTTGATGGTCATCGACGCGGCAAAAGGCGTGGAAGCGCAAACCATCAAACTCTTGAACGTCTGCCGCCTGCGCGATACGCCGATTGTTACCTTCATGAACAAATACGACCGCGAAGTGCGCGATTCTTTGGAACTCTTGGACGAAGTGGAAGACATCCTGCAAATCCGCTGCGCGCCCGTTACCTGGCCGATCGGTATGGGCAAAAACTTCAAGGGCGTGTACCACATCCTGAACGACGAAATCTATCTCTTTGAAGCGGGCGGCGAACGCCTGCCGCACGAGTTCGACATCATCAAAGGCATAAACAATCCCGAATTGGAACAACGCTTTCCGTTGGAAATCCAGCAGTTGCGCGACGAAATCGAATTGGTGCAGGCGGCTTCCAACGAATTTAATCTCGACGAATTTCTCGCCGGCGAACTCACGCCAGTGTTCTTCGGCTCTGCGATTAACAACTTCGGCATTCAGGAAATCCTCAATTCATTGATTGACTGGGCACCCGCACCGAAACCGCGCGACGCGACCATGCGCATGGTCGGGCCGGACGAGCCGAAATTTTCCGGATTTATCTTTAAAATCCAAGCCAATATGGACCCGAAACACCGCGACCGTATCGCCTTCTTGCGCGTCTGCTCCGGTAAATTCGAGCGCGGCATGAAGATGAAACACCTGCGTATCAACCGCGAAATCGCCGCCTCCAGCGTAGTAACCTTCATGTCGCACAACCGCGAACTGGCGGAAGAAGCCTACGCCGGCGACATCATCGGCATCCCGAACCACGGCAACATCCAAATCGGCGACAGCTTCTCCGAAGGCGAACAACTGGCGTTTACCGGCATCCCATTCTTCGCACCCGAACTGTTCCGCAGCGTCCGCATCAAAAACCCGCTGAAAATCAAACAACTGCAAAAAGGTTTGCAACAACTCGGCGAAGAAGGTGCGGTTCAAGTATTCAAACCGATGAGCGGCGCGGATTTGATTTTGGGTGCGGTCGGCGTGTTGCAGTTTGAAGTCGTAACCTCACGCCTCGCCAACGAATACGGCGTGGAAGCCGTGTTCGACAGCGCATCCATCTGGTCGGCGCGCTGGGTATCGTGCGACGACAAGAAAAAACTGGCGGAATTTGAAAAAGCCAACGCAGGCAACCTCGCCATCGACGCAGGCGGCAACCTCGCCTACCTCGCCCCCAACCGCGTGAATTTGGGGTTGACGCAAGAACGTTGGCCGGACATCGTGTTCCACGAAACGCGCGAACATTCGGTCAAACTCTAAAAAGAAATCGGCAATAAAATGCCGTCCGAAGCCGAAAAAAAGGCTTTCAGACGGCATTTTTGCCTGCAACTCAAACGCAGCCGGTCAAAATCAAGGCGCATCGGATACCGTTATCGGGCATCCCAACCGCGTGAATTTGGGACTGACGCAAGAACGCCGATGTGATTTCACATCCCGTACTGTTTCGACAGCTTCACATAATGTGCGGCGGAATATTTCAAAAAGGCTTTTTCCTCATCGGTCAGCAGACGAACCTGCCTCACAGGCGAACCGATATAAAGATAGCCGCCCTCCAAACGTTTGCGCGGCGGAACGAGGCTGCCCGCGCCGATCATCACGTCATCTTCAATAACGGCATCGTCCAAAACGGTGCTGCCCATACCGACCAAGACGCGGTTACCGATTCGGCAGCCGTGCAGCATCACTTTGTGCCCCACGGTAACGTCTTCGCCGATAACCAGCGGCGACCCTTCGGGTTTGGCGGCGGTTTTGTGGGAAACGTGCAGGACGCTGCCGTCCTGTATATTGCTGCGCGCGCCGACGGTGATGCTGTTCACATCGCCGCGCAACACGGCGCACGGCCACACGGAAACATCTTCGGCAAGCGAGACTTCGCCGATGACGACGCACGCCTCGTCTATCATGCAGGTTTCGTGGATTTCGGGCGTGCGGTTTTGGAAAGTTCTGATTGCGTTCATTTTTCCTCCTTCGGTAAGGTATATATTGTTAAAGGATTTATTAAATATTCCCCCTGATTGCTTTTAAAATCCTGCCTGTAATATCGACCCCGAATAATGTGATTATCGGGAATATCAGCTTATATATCAGCTTATTGGACTTTAACAGCATAAACCTTAAATGATATGCCCTTCTTTTTATATCAGAATCACACGCTATATTTTTACTTGTCATTATAAAAAGCAAAACGAGATATTCGTAGGAAAGAAAAGAATAAAGATAACTCGATATATCCCTATTAAATTCCATTTCCGCATTTTTCTCCAAAATATATAATAATGACTTTATACCTTTTTCCGAAACAGTTCCCGTAATAGAATCTTTTCTTCCCTGCCGATAATAGTAATAACAACCGTCCAAATAAGAAAAAGTTGTTGCCGCATTAAACAACCTCATTGACCATTCGATATCTTCAGCATAAATTCCTTTTTCAAAAAATAGTTTTTCTTTAATAATCAATTCTCTTTTTATAATCTTATTACACGCCGAACCCGGAAATTTTCTAAATCGGCACAATCCTTTCAAAACTTCGACTTTGGATTGATTTAATATTTTTTCAGGCTGATAATCTTCGCCAAAATATGAAACTCTTCCCTTATCATATTTAACTGCATTTAAAAAAACCACATCCGGCATATCACTATCATCTTTACCAAGAAAATCCAGCAAAACCTGACAATTAATAAAATCATCCGAATCAATAAATGCTATATATTTTCCATTTGAATTTTTTATTCCGGTATTTCTCGCCTCCGACAATCCTTGGTTATCCTGATATATATATTTGGTATTTGGTGTTTGGTGTTTGGTGTTTGGTGTTTGGTGTTTGGTGTTTGGTGTTTGGTGTTTGGTGTTTGGTGTTTGGTGTTTGGTGTTTGGTGTTTGGTGTTTGGTGTTTGGTGTTTGGTGTTTGGTGTTTGGTGTTTGGTGTTTGGTGTTTGGTGTTTGGTGTTTGGTGTTTGGTGTTTGGTGTTTGGTGTTTGGTGTTTGGTGTTTGGTGTTTGGTGTTTGGTGTTTGGTGTTTGGTGTTTGGTGTTTGGTGTTTGGTGTTTGGTGTTTGGTGTTTGGTGTTTGATATTTTATCTATATATTTATAACATATATCTTCACTTCCGTCTTTTGACCCGTCATTCACAAGAATAAGTTCGACATTTTCATTACTTAATATAGGTTCTATAGAATTTAAACACGCTTCCAAATAACTTTCGACATTATAAATAGGAACGACAATACTTAAATTCATATCCATCTCATCTTTCTAAATAATCCTAATCCTGACTTAATGCGGACACGCCGTTTCCTGCCGCCCGAAAGGTTTCAGACGGCAGGGATTCCGGTTATTTGCCCGCTTTGAGCCCTTGCCACAGCTTCACGCCCAGTTTGACGGATTCTGCGGATTTGGGTGATACGATGAAACTTTTTTCCATCAGTTCTTTGGTCGGGAAAATCGATGCGTCGGAGGTGTATTTTTCATCCATCAGCTCGCGCGCGGGACGGCTGGCGGGCGCGTAGGTAACGAAGCTGCCGTTTTTCGCAGCCACCTCGGGCCGGAGCGTGTAGTCGATATAGCGGTGGGCGTTGGCAACGTTTTGCGCGTCGCGCGGAATCATAAAGGAATCCACCCACACGCCTACGCCGGTTTTCGGGGTCAATACTTTGATTTCCACGCCGTTTGCGGCTTCTTCGGCACGGGTTTTGGCAATGTTCAAATCGCCGCCGTAACCGATGGCGGCACACAGGTTGCCCGCCGCCATATCGTCGATATAGCCGGAAGAGCTGAAGCGTTTCACGTCGCCTCGGACGGCTTTCATCATATCGACGGCGGCTTTGATGTCTTCGGGATTTTCACTGTTGGGGTCTTTGCCCAAATAGTGCAACGCCAAGGGAATCTGTTCGATTGCGCTGTCGAAATAGCTGATGCCGCAGGATTTGAGTTTGGCGGTGTATTCGGGTTTGAACACCAAATCCCACTCGTTTTCGGGCAGCTTGTCCGTACCCAATGCCTTTTGCACCTGCCGCGTGTTGATTGCCAAGGTGTTGATGCCCCAGAAATAGGGGACGGCGTATTCGTTGCCCGGATCGACGGCTTCCATCATTTTCAGCAAATCTTTATCGATGTTGCCGTAATGGGGGATTTGCGCCTTGTCGATTTTCTGATACGCGCCCGCTTTGATTTGCCGGCCGACGTTGGCGATGGACGGCGCGGTCAGGTCGTAGCCGGATTTGCCGGTCAGGACTTTTGCCTCCAGTGTTTCGTTGCTGTCGTAATAGTCGGAACGCATCTTAATGCCGGTTTCTTTTTCAAAGGCGGCGACGGTTTCGGGATCGACATAATCCGACCAGTTGTAGATGTTGAGTTTGCCCGATTGTTCGGCTTCGGGCTTGGCGGAGGGGGTTTGGGCGGCGGTATCGCTTCCGCCGCCGCACGCAGTCAAGGCAAGGCTCAGGATTGCCGCCACCAGTGTTTTTTTCATGGTTTTCGACCTTTCGTTCAAAAATAAAAAACATTGCAGGGACGGACGGGCCGCCTGCATCGGAAGCTGTGGGGGCGGCCGGTCGGCTTTCTTGGCCCTTGGTGCAGCAAGGTTTGCATTAAACGGCAAAAACAGCCGGGGCGCAACCGTTAATTTTCACGGATTTGCCGTTCCGTTGCCCGATCGGCCGATAATGCGGGACATTGTTCCGCCTGCGTGAAAATGCCGTCTGAAGCCTCGGCGGCGTTCAGACGGCATCGGGGCGGCCGGCATCAGTTGCTCAACACGTCCACGCCTTTGGGCGGGGTAAACTTGAACGCGCCGCGCGAGAGTTGGGGATTGGTATTCAAACCGCCGAAACTGATGGAGGTTTGGTTGCCGAAGCTGTCTTTAAGCTGCATGGCGGCGAGGTTGCCGCCTTTGAAGCCGATGCGGATGTATTGGTAGCCGGCGTTGTTGCGTTTGGGCGTTGCCCGCACATAATCGATGCCGTTGGACGAACCGTCCTCTTTCAGCGTGTAACTGCTTTCGAGGGCGGTTTTGTTCGACAGGATGGCGGCGGGGCTGCCGCCGATGGCCTGGTCTTGGGACGACTTGGTCACTTGTGCCAAATCAACATCGTAGAGCCAAACGGTTTGACCGTCGCCGACAATAGTCTGTTTGTAGGGCAAAGTGTATTCCCATTTGAAGAGGCCCGGGCGCAGGATTTTGAACGTGCCGTGCGCGGTTTGGGTTTTCTTTTTGCTTTGGACGGTTTGGGTGAAGCTGCCGCTGATACCGTCGGCATCGTTGTTGAATTGCTTGAGCGCGTCCACCGCGCCCGCCTGTGCGGAAGCGACGGCGACGGTCAGGGAGCAAACGGCGAGGAATTGGAACAGGTTGTGCGGTTTCATCATTATTTTTCCTTGTCGGGATGGGTGTGGCGCAAAGTATCGGCGCGGCAAAACAATCATACGGGCGGCGTTACGGGCGGTTTGCATTTTGCAAACCGCGTTTTCCGAGGGCTGATTTTTTTGACCGCTCGGAAAAAGCAGGCGCGCCACGCTGCCCTTTCAATTGTATGCCGCGTTATAGTGGATTAACAAAAATCAGGACAAGGCGACGAAGCCGCAGACAGTACAAATAGTACGGCAAGGCGGGGCAACGCCGTACTGGTTTTTGTTAATCCACTATATTTGACGGTTTGGGCGCGGAATGCCGAATCGCGGAGATTATATGCCTCATCTTGTTTTTTTTAAACGCTATAATATTCGTTTTCCGAACACGGCGGACTTGAGATGAAACCCGATATTTATGCTTTGCCGGAACGCGCCCTGCTTTCGGGCGACCCCGATGAAAAAGGACGGCTGACGGATGAGGCGTTTGCCGCCGTTCAAAATGCGGACGGGGCGGAGGCAAACGCGCCGCCGGCGGACTTCCCCCGCGCGGGACGGCCGGACACGCCTGTTTTGGTCGCGCCCTCGCAACTGACCCCGCGCAAAATGAACACGGCAGAAGGCTATGCGGCGATGCTGCACGCGATTACGCATATCGAGTTCAACGCCGTCAATCTGGCTTTGGACGCGGCATACCGTTTCCGCACGCTGCCGTTTCAGTTTGTCCGCGACTGGGTGAAAGTGGCGAAGGAGGAGGTGTACCACTTCCGCCTGGTGCGCGACAGATTGCGCGCTTTCGGCTTCGATTACGGCAGTTTCGAGGCGCACAACCATTTGTGGGATATGGCGTACAAAACCGCCTACGACCCGCTGTTGCGTATGGCGTTGGTACCGCGCGTGTTGGAGGCGCGCGGACTGGACGTTACGCCGGGGATACGCGCGAAGGTGGAGCAGCGCGGCGATTCGGCAACCTGCGGCGTGTTGGACATCATTTACCGCGACGAAGTGGGACACGTCGCCATCGGCAACCGGTGGTATCAACACCTCTGCCGCGAACGCGGTTTGGAACCTGTCGCCCTGTTCCGCAGTCTGATTGCCCGTTACGATATGTTTATCTTCCGCGGCTATGTGAACATCGAAGCGCGGGAAAAAGCGGGCTTCAGCCGCTTCGAATTGGATATGTTGGAAGATTTCGAGCAGGGTTTGAAACAAAATAAACATGCCGTCTGAAACCTTTCGTCCCACACTTTATAAAAAAGGAAAACACATGATACAAGCCGTATTGTTCGACCTCGACGGCACGCTCGCCGACACCGCCCTAGACCTCGGCGGCGCACTCAACACCCAACTCGCCCGCCACGGACTGCCCGAAAAAAGCATGGACGAAATCCGCACCCAAGCCAGCCACGGCGCGGCAGGATTGCTCAAACTCGGCGCGAACATCACGCCCGAACACCCCGACTATACCGCATGGCGCACCGAATATCTGGAGGAATACGACAGCCGCTACGCCCAAGACACCACTCTCTTCGACGGCGTGAACGAACTCATCGCCGAACTCGGCAGACGCGGCATCAAATGGGGCATCATCACCAACAAACCCATGCGCTTCACCGACAAACTCGTTCCCAAACTCGGATTCGCCGTTCCGCCCGCCACCGTCGTCAGCGGCGACACCTGCGGCGAACCCAAACCCAGCATCAAACCCATGCTGCACGCCTGCGGAAAAATCCACGCCGACCCGCAACACACCCTCTACGTCGGCGACGCGGAACGCGACATCCAAGCCGGACGCAACGCCGGTATGAAAACCGTCCTCGCCGAATGGGGCTATATTTCCGATGAAGACGATACCGGCTCATGGCAGGCGGATTTCCACATCCGCACGCCGCTCGATCTGCTCGAATGTCTGGACAAAATACAGCCCTGAAAAATATCCGCCCCACAAACATAAAACTGCCGTCTGAAACCTGATTTCAGACGGCATTTCCACCTTCAAACCGAATCAAAGCCCGTCAAAACCTGCGTTTGAGCTTGCACGCCTGAAGGATGTGTACCGCCAGTTCCTCAACCGACTTGTCCGTCGTATTCGCAAACGGAATGCCATGCCGTCTGAACATACTCTGCGCGTCCGCCACTTCGCTGCGGCAGGTGTCGATGCGCGCATAAGCCGAATTCGGGCGGCGTTCCTGACGGATGGCCTGCAAACGTTCCGGCTGGATAGTCAACCCGAACAGTTTGTCTTTATACGGCTTGACCATACGCGGCAGATCGGCCGATTCCAAATCGTCGGGAATCAGCGGATAGTTTGCCGCACGGATACCGTATTGCAACGCCAGATACAGGCAGGTCGGCGTTTTGCCCGAACGGGACACGCCCATCAGAATCACATCCGCCTCCTGAAGGTTCTTATCGCTGACCCCGTCATCGTGGTTCAAAGAAAAATTGACCGCCTCCATACGCGCATCGTAACGCTTCGTATTGCCGATACTGTGATGCCCCTGCCCGGATACCGTTGCTTCGGTATTGAGTTCCTTCTCCAACAGTCCCAAAAAAGTCTCAAAGAAATTAATCTGAAAAGCATCCGCCCCTTTAATAATCCGGCGGATTTCGTCATCAACCACGCTGACAAACGCAATCGGACGCTGACCGTTTTCCTGCCGGCTCCGATTGACCTTCTCCACCACCGCGCGCGCCTTTTCCGGCGTATCGACAAACGGATGCGTATGGCGTTTGAACGACAGATTGCCAAACTGGTTCAGCAAAGCCTCGCCGATATTCTCGGCAGTCAGACCGGTGCGGTCGGAAATATAAAACACTTGGCGCGGACTGCTCATCACCCCCTCCTTAAATACAGAATAAAAATATCATCATAACAGCAGCGGCAGACAAGGGAGAAGCACCCCAGCCGCCCCTACCTCGGATTACACCCCAAAAAACAAGGGGCTGTACTAGATTATCCCTAAATTCCACACCGATCCCGCAGGATTTTTAGCTGCCGGGACGGTGTGCCGAAGTTAAATCGAAATTCCCATCCTTTCAAGAACGGCGGAAAAGGTTTACGATCGATTCCGTTGTATTTTCGCAAGGCGCGTTTTGCCTGATTCCAAAAGTTCCCAATGCCGTTAATGTGGTTCCGACGGTCTGCAAATTCCTTGGAACGGTTGATGCGGCAACGGATAAAACCGCCCGCGTCCGACTTGCCGCGGCTGCCCGGGCTATCGGCATAAACAATACCGTCCGGCATGATTTTCTTTTTGACGGCAGGGAGCAACGTTTCAGGCTCGGCATTGTCCTCGGCAACGGTATAGACCCGCCCGTTGCGTTTCGGAATGCCGAAGACAACCGCTTTTCCTGCCGCGCCGCGACCGCGTCTGCCTTTACGCCGTCCGCCGAAATAGCTTCCGCCCGGCCCGGCGGCCCCCCCGAAAACCTCATCGGCAGCCAAGGCCAAACGATGGTTGGTAACCGTGCGGATTTTACGGTAAAACAGTGCCGCCGAATCGGGATGGATACCCAAAATATCGGCGGCAGAACGGGCGGTAACTTCCGGTACAAAAGAACGGAGCGGTTCTTTCTGTACTTCTTTCTTTAATTTGCAGTGTGTTATCTTCATATTTCGAGGGCAACATATCTGCTAATCTGGTACAGACCCAAAAACAAATCATATTTTAAAACAAATTATCTCAAAATCAGATTTCTTTAAAATAAAATTCCAAAAAAAAGAAACAGGAAAAATACGGCATAAAACATTAACCTATTCAAAACCATCTGTTTTACAAAGGAAATACCCGAAAAAAACAATATGCCTGCCATCGGTTTCAAACCGCTACACAGCCGGAACCCGCTATTTTTCAGACGGCGCAGCGGTTGTCCGGACAGATAAAAACGTGACAGCGGCGGAACGAATCGCTTAAAATAAGCAAGCGGATTTGTTTCTTTTTTAACATATTTTGGATTGGACACACAAATGGCCGACAACTACGTAATCTGGTTTGAAAACCTGCGTATGACAGATGTTGAACGCGTGGGCGGTAAAAACGCCTCGCTGGGCGAAATGATCAGTCAACTGACCGAAAAAGGCGTTCGCGTCCCCGGTGGCTTTGCCACCACAGCCGATGCCTACCGCGCATTTCTCGCACACAACGGTCTGAACGAACGCATTTCCGCCGCTCTGGCAAAATTGGATGTCGAAGACGTTTCCGAACTGGCACGCGTCGGCAAAGAAATCCGCCAATGGATTTTGGACACGCCCTTCCCCGAACAGCTCGATGCCGAAATCGAAGCGGCATGGAACAAAATGGTTACCGATGCCGACGGCGCGGACATTTCCGTTGCCGTACGCTCTTCCGCAACCGCCGAAGACCTGCCCGACGCATCATTTGCCGGCCAACAGGAAACCTTCCTGAATATCAATGGCTTGGATAACGTTAAAAAAGCGATGCGCCACGTTTTCGCCTCCCTGTACAACGACCGCGCCATTTCCTACCGCGTCCACAAAGGCTTCGAACACGACATCGTCGCCCTTTCCGCCGGCGTTCAACGCATGGTGCGTTCCGACAGCGGCGCATCAGGTGTGATGTTCACCCTCGACACCGAATCCGGCTACAACCAAGTCGTCTTTGTTACCTCCTCTTACGGTCTGGGCGAAAACGTCGTACAAGGCGCGGTCAACCCGGACGAATTTTATGTGTTCAAACCCACGCTCAAAGCAGGCAAACCCGCCATCCTGCGCAAGACCATGGGTTCGAAACACATCAAAATGATTTTCACCGACAAAGCCGAAGCCGGCAAATCGGTAACCAACGTCGAAGTCCCCGAAGAAGACCGCAACCGCTTCTCCATTACCGACGAAGAAATCACCGAGTTGGCACACTACGCGCTGACCATCGAAAAACACTACGGCCGCCCGATGGATATCGAATGGGGACGCGACGGCCTGGACGGCAAACTCTACATCCTGCAAGCCCGCCCCGAAACCGTCAAATCCCAAGAAGAAGGCAGCCGCAACCTGCGTCGCTACGCCATCAACGGCGAAAAAACCGTCTTGTGCGAAGGTCGTGCCATCGGTCAAAAAGTCGGTCAGGGCAAGGTGCGCCTGATTAAAGATGCTTCCGAGATGGATTCCGTCGAAGCCGGCGACGTACTGGTTACCGACATGACCGATCCGGATTGGGAACCCGTGATGAAACGTGCTTCCGCCATCGTGACCAACCGCGGCGGACGCACCTGCCACGCCGCCATCATCGCGCGCGAACTGGGTATTCCTGCCGTCGTCGGCTGCGGCAATGCGACCGAACTCTTGGAAAACGGTCAGGAAGTTACCGTATCCTGTGCCGAAGGCGATACCGGCTTTATCTATGCCGGCCTGCTGGACGTACAAATTACCGATGTCGCCTTGGACAATATGCCAAAAGCACCCGTCAAAGTCATGATGAACGTCGGCAATCCCGAACTCGCATTCAGCTTCGCCAATCTGCCCAGCGAAGGCATCGGCTTGGCGCGTATGGAATTTATCATCAACCGCCAAATCGGCATCCACCCGAAAGCCTTGTTGGAATTTGACAAACAAGACGACGAACTGAAAGCGGAAATTATCCGCCGCATCGCCGGTTACGCATCCCCTGTCGACTTCTACGTCGATAAAATCGCCGAAGGCGTGGCAACGCTTGCCGCATCGGTTTATCCGCGTAAAACCATCGTCCGTATGTCCGACTTCAAATCCAACGAATACGCCAACCTGGTCGGCGGCAGCGTATACGAACCGCATGAAGAAAACCCGATGTTGGGCTTCCGTGGTGCGGCGCGTTATGTTGCCGAGAGCTTCAAAGACTGTTTCGCCTTGGAATGCAAAGCCTTGAAACGCGTTCGTGACGAAATGGGTCTGACCAACGTCGAAATCATGATTCCGTTCGTCCGCACTTTGGGCGAAGCCGAAGCAGTGGTTAAGGCATTGAAAGAAAACGGCTTGGAACGCGGCAAAAACGGCCTGCGCCTGATTATGATGTGCGAGCTGCCGAGCAACGCGGTATTGGCGGAACAATTCCTGCAATACTTCGACGGCTTCTCCATCGGCTCGAACGACATGACCCAGCTGACCCTCGGCCTCGACCGAGACAGCGGCTTGGTGTCCGAATCGTTTGACGAACGCAACCCTGCCGTCAAAGTGATGCTGCATCTTGCCATCTCCGCCTGCCGCAAGCAGAACAAATATGTCGGTATCTGCGGTCAAGGTCCGTCCGACCATCCGGACTTTGCCAAATGGCTGGTTGGAGAAGGCATCGAAAGCGTGTCTCTGAACCCGGATACCGTCATCGAAACTTGGCTGTATTTGGCGAATGAATTGAACAAATAATCAATTCCCATACCCCCAAGCCTGAAAAGCGCGGGGGTATTTTTTCCAAGCAGCTCCGTTCAGACGGCATTTCCTGTCGATGCCCCGTCCGCGATAATATTTGACACCCACGCGCCGACTGCCTACAATTCCCCCCTCTCCGAGCAACCGGCAACAGTCAGCTTCTTCTTTCAGACGGCATCCACCCGTCTTTTCCTTTCTATTCTATATATCATTGATTATGCACGTCTCCGAATTACAAACCCTGCACATTTCCAAACTCTTAGAATTGGCGGAAGAACACGGCATCGAGAACGCCAACCGATTCCGCAAACAAGACCTCGTATTTGCCATCGTCCGCCAGATGATGAAAAAAGGCGAGGGTTTTACCTGCTCCGGCACGCTCGAAATCCTGCCCGACGGCTTCGGCTTCCTCCGCAGCGCGGACACGTCCTATCTTGCCGGCCCCGACGACATCTATGTCTCGCCCACTCAAATCCGCCGCTTCAACCTGCATACGGGCGACACCATCGAAGGCAGCGTGCGCGTCCCCAAAGACAACGAACGCTATTTTGCCTTGGTCAGACTGGATTCCATCAATGGCGACCACCCGGAAGTATGCCGCCATAAAATCCTGTTTGAAAACCTGACCCCGCTGTTTCCGACCGAACAGTTGAAGCTGGAACGCGACTTAAAGTCCGAAGAAAACCTGACCGGACGCGCCATCGACCTGATTTCGCCCATCGGCAAAGGTCAGCGCGCCCTCTTGGTTGCCCCGCCCAAAATCGGTAAAACCGTGATGCTGCAAAACATTGCCCACGCCGTTACCGCAAACTATCCTGAAGTCGAACTCATCGTCCTCTTGATTGACGAACGCCCCGAAGAAGTAACCGAAATGAGCCGTTCCGTCCGAGGTGAAGTAGTCTCCTCCACCTTTGACGAACCGGCGCAACGCCACGTCCAAGTTGCCGAAATGGTGCTTGAAAAAGCCAAGCGTATGGTGGAACACAAAAAAGACGTGGTCATCCTGCTGGATTCGATTACCCGCCTTGCCCGCGCCTACAATACCGTCGTCCCCGCCTCGGGCAAAATCCTGACCGGCGGTGTCGATGCCAACGCGCTGCACCGCCCCAAACGTTTCTTCGGTGCGGCGCGCAACGTGGAAGAAGGCGGTTCGCTGACCATTATCGCCACCGCATTGGTTGAAACCGGCAGCCGTATGGACGATGTGATTTACGAAGAATTCAAAGGTACCGGCAATATGGAATTGCACCTCGACCGCCGTATGGCGGAAAAACGCCTCTTCCCCGCCATCAACATCAACAAATCCGGCACGCGCCGCGAAGAGCTGCTTGTGCCGAACGACCAGTTGCAACGTATGTGGTTACTGCGCAAGTTCCTGCACCCGATGGACGAAATCGAAGCTACCGAGTTCTTAAACGGAAAAATCAAAGCATCTAAAAATAATGATGATTTCTTTGAACTGATGCGCGGAAAATAAACGCGCCGCCCGCATTAATGCGAAATGCCGTCTGAAGCCTGAAAATCGGGTTTCAGACGACATTTTCATTCGCACGGCCGGCGCAGCTCCCCCCCCCGCTAACGGCGCAACCGCCGGCAGTGTCCGTGTCCGCCTGCCGAAGGCGCGGCCTTTGCAAAACCGGCTCGAACGCATCCCTACCGGCAATGAAAACCGATGCGGGAACTTGATTCAAGGTTGCGCCGAACCGCGCCCATTTTTGTATAAATTTTATTTTTTATTTCCAATTAGAAATTTTTAATATATTAATCAATAAATTAATTTTATAAAATAAAAATATTGTCAACAATCTTTTGACTTATCGCCCAAACCTCTGTATATTTTCCTACAGTAAATTGTTGACAATCCATACGCCCGCATATGCGCCGCCTAAGGATAAATCCTCCCGCCGGACAACGGGGGCAAGGGATAGGATGCGATATTTCCATATTCAAACAAGGGATTTGTTTCACGCACAGGGCGGCACATCGGCAAAATCCCCGCGCCGGTCCGGCAGGGCTTGCGCCCATCCCGGACAAGCCCCGACCCCGCCTTTCCGAAAGACGGGCCCAACCATTAAGGAAACTTTAATCAAAATGAAAAAACACATATGGGCGGCATCTTTGCTGCCGGCATCCCTATCGGCAGAACCTTTAAACTGGTGGAAACCTTATTCCGCCGTCAATTCGGGCGATACCGCCTGGGTGATGACTGCGGCTGCCTTGGTACTGTTGATGACGCTTCCCGGGCTGGCTTTATTCTACGGCGGTATGGTGCGGAAAAAAAACCTGCTCTCGACGATGATGCACAGCTTTTCCATCGCGACATTGGTGGGCATCCTTTGGGTCGCCGTCGGCTATTCTTTGGCGTTCACGCCGGGAAATGCCTTTATCGGCGGTTTGGGGCGCGTATTTTTAAGCGGGATGCAGATAGACGCTGCCGCACGGATGCTGACCGTGTCGCCCAATGCGCCGACTGTTCCCGAACCGGTATTTATGTTTTTTCAGATGACGTTTGCCATTATTTCGACTGCCATTATTACCGGCGCGTTTGCCGAACGAATGAAATATTCGGCAATGATGCTGTTTTCGGGCATATGGTTTTTATTGGTTTATGTGCCGGGCGCGCATTGGGTGTGGGGCGGCGGCTTTATGAGCAAGGGCGGCGTATTGGATTATGCCGGCGGTACGGTGGTGCACATCAATGCCGGTATCGCGGGACTCGTCGCCGCCTTGGTTTTGGGCAGGCGCATAGGCTACGGGCGCGAGGCGATGCCTCCGCACAATATGGCGATGACGCTGATTGGCGCGGCAATGTTGTGGTTCGGCTGGTTCGGCTTTAACGCTGGTTCGGCGCTTGCGGCAGACGCGGCGGCGGGGATGGCGATGGCGGTAACGCAGGTGTCGGCCGTATTCGGCGCGGCAGGCTGGCTTGCCTGCGAGAAAATAGCGGGACACAAACCTTCTGCTTTGGGGCTGGCTTCCGGCGCAGTTTCCGGGCTGGTCGGCATCACCCCTGCCGCCGGCTTTACCGGTCCGTCGGGCGCGGCCGCCATCGGTATATTGACTGCCGCCGCGTGCTTTGTGTCCGTCACCGTCGTCAAACACAAATTGCGTTACGATGATTCTTTGGACGCTTTCGGCATACACGGATTCGGCGGGCTGGTAGGCGGAATATTGACCGGCATCTTTTTCGACAACCGCATTTTCGGTGGGGATGCGGCAGTTTGGCAGCAGTTGTGGATACAGGTAAAAGACGGGTTCATTATGGCGGCATACAGCGGGCTGATGAGTTGGGCGATTTTGAAGGCTGTGGGGAAAATCTGCGGCGGTCTGCGCGTCGGCAAGGATGTCGAACGCGAAGGTTTGGATCTGAATATCCACGGCGAACACGTGGAATAAGGACGGCTATGCCGTCTGAAGCCTGAAAATCGGGTTTCAGACGGCATTTTTCACGTTTGCCGCCGATGGGGATAAACATACTGCCTGCGACGCTTAACGGCTGTCTTTCCACTGATAATATTTCGAGCCGAGGAAAGAACCGAGTTTGCGCAAAAACGGTTGCAGGATAATATTCGGCTGGCGCAACTGTTCAAACGGTTTCAGACGGCATTCGTCCCCTAAAATTGCTTCGGCAACCGCCAGGCCTGCAATGCCCGTTATCGCCATCCCGTGCCCGGAATAACCTTGCGTATAAAAAACATTCGAGGTCAAACGTCCGAAATGCGGGACAAGGTTGGCGGTAATATCGCACTCCCCGCCCCACGAATATTCGATTCTAACATCGGCAAGCTGCGGAAAAACTTTAAGCATATCTTGGCGGACAAGCTCGGTCATACGCGCAGGATTGTCGATAAATTCGTTATCCTTACCGCCGAAAAGCAGCCTGCCGTCCGCGCTGAGGCGGTAATAATCCAAAATATGGCGGTTGTCGCATACTGCCATATTGTTGCGGATAAGCCCTTTTGTGCGCGCGCCCAAGGGTTCGGTGGCAATAATAAAGGTGCTGACGGCAATCGCCTTGCGTTCCAAAGGCCGGAATATCGGGTTCAAACCGACATAAGTATTGACGGCATAGACCACATTTTTACACTCGACGCTGCCTTCGGGCGTGTAAACCAGCCAACCGTTTTGATACGGTTCGATGCGCGTCATCGGGGATTGCTCGAAAATCTGCGCGCCGGCTTCGGCAGCGGCGCTGGCAACACCCAACGTGTAATTGAGCGGATGAAGATGCCCGGACAAGGGATCGAACTGTGCGCCTTGGTACATATCGCTGTCAAGCTGCTGTTTCAACTCGGCTTTATCCCAAAGTTGATAATGACTCGCACCGTAATGCCGTTGGGCGTGTTCATGCCACTGCTGCAACTCTTCCCAATGCTGCGGACGGACGGCAACCGTGGCATAACCGCGCTGCCAATCGCAATCGATGGCATGTTTGCGGACGCGTTCGTCCACCAGTTCGACCGCCTGCAAAGACTGTTGCCAAAACCATTGCGCCTGCTCCAAGCCGACCTGTTTTTCAATTTCCCCCATACCGCAGGCGTAGTCGCTGATAACCTGCCCGCCACTCCTGCCGGACGCGCCGAAGCCGATACGTGCGGCTTCCAAAACGACGGCTTCATGTCCGTGTTCCGCCAGCGGCAATGCGGTACACAAACCGCTCAAACCGCCGCCGATAATGCAGGTTTCGGCTTTCAGACGGCATTGGAGTTTCGGATAAACAGTATGCGGATTAACCGAACTAAAATAATAAGAAGGCAGATATTCTTGAAAATCAGGGCGAATCATTGTGTTTGCTTTATCGGGTATATTTTCGGACGGAATGATACAGGCTGTCGGGCCATATCGTCCAAACAGAAAATCGGTTGAAAAAAAACAGGCTGACCCAGTCATGCGGTCAGCCTGCCTTATTAATTAATTTGCTTTCTCGGCAGCCAATTTTTCTTGGCGGTAGGCTTCTGCCGCTTCTCGGTTGCGCTTGGTTGCCTGCCTCATCATCCAATAATTGACGATGATGACCAATGTTCCGATGATGCCGATCAGGATGGTTGCCAAGACATTCATCTGAGGATCGAGACCCAACTTGATCTTGGAGAAAATAACCTGCGGCAATGTGGATGAACCGGGGCCGGAGAGGAATGAGGTAATCACCAAATCATCCAAAGACAAGGTAATGCCGAGTAGGAAGCCTGAAGCAATGGCAGGGGCAATCAAAGGCAAAGTGATGACAAAAAAGATTTTCAGCGGACGCGCGCCCAAGTCCATTGCGGCTTCTTCGAGCGACTGGTCAAGCTCGACCAGCCGCGAACGGATGACAACGGTAATGTATGCCATGCACAGCGTCGTATGTCCGAGGAAGATGGTGAAAAAGCCGCGATCGAAGTAGAGATGTTGCAACCATTCGCTGCCCTGCAAAAATATCTGCACCTGAATAATCAGCAGCAGCATAGACAGACCGGTAATCACGTCGGGCATGACCATGGGCGCGGAAATCATACCGGCAAACAGCGTGCTGCCGCGAAAGCGTTTGATACGCGCCATCGCATAGCCCGCCAGCGTGCCCAAAACGACGGCGGCAAGCGAAGACACAACGGCAATCCGCAGCGACAGCCAAGCGGCTTCCAAAATGGTGTCGTTTTCCAGCAATGCGCCGTACCACTTGGTCGAAAAGCCGCCCCAAACGGTAACAAGTTTGGATTCGTTGAACGAATAGATGACCAAAACAACCAGCGGGATATACAGAAACGCCAGCGATAGTGCCAACATCAGTTTCAAGAACCAAGATAATTTGGATTTCTGCATTATTTGGCTCCTTCTTCCAATTCGCGGTTTTCATAGTGCTGGAACAGGGCAATCGGTACAACCAGTAGCGCGACCATCACGACGGCGACGGCAGAAGCCAACGGCCAGTTGTTTTGATCAAAGAATGCCTGCCACAATACTTTACCGATCATCAGGTTTTCCGAACCGCCGACCAGCTCGGGAATGACGAACTCACCGACAGCGGGGACGAAAACCAGCATCGAACCTGCAATAATGCCGGTTTTCGACAAAGGCAGGGTAATCGTCAAGAACGATTTGACCGGTCCCGCGCCCAAGTCGGAAGCCGCTTCGAGCAGGCGGCTGTCCAGTTTCACCAGCTGCGTGTAAAGCGGCAGAATCATAAACGGCAGATAGGCATAAACCATTACCAAATTTAACGAAAACGCATTATAGAACAAATCTAATGGTTCTCTGATAATACCCATCTTAATCAATAAGTTGTTTATGATGCCGTTATGCCCGAGCAAACCCATCCACGCATAGACACGCAGCAGGAACGATGTCCAAAAAGGTAACATGATGGCAAGCAGCAAACCATTGCGGACGGAAGGATTGGCACGGGAAATCGCATAGGCGGTCGGGTAACCGACCAACAGGCAAATCACCGTCGTCGTCAGCGCAGTCTTAATTGAAGACCAATAAGTCATCAGATAGATATTACTGTTTTCACTGTCGCCGAAGGGGTTAAGGGTATGCCAAAAATTTTGGAAAATATCGGCATAGTTTTGATAGCTGACGGCGATGTTCAGGCGACCCAAGTCCTCATCTATCGTCGTTAAAGGAGTAAACGGTGGAATGGCGATTTCTTGTTCGGCAAAGCTGATTTTCAGCACGATGGCGAACGGAATCAGAAACAGCACCAAAAGCCAAATATACGGTACGGCAATCACCGCACGCTGCCCCGGACGGCGGAACAGTTTGTTTTTCAGTTTATTAAGGTTCATCTCACTCCCCTTAAATCAACGGAACAACGGAGTCGGTTGGTTTTCCGGCCAGCTGATATAGACGGTTTCATCCCAAGTCGGCGGCGTGATGTTACGCACATACCAGTAAGGTGCAGGAACTTGGCTTTTGACGACGCGCCCGTTGGCGAGTTTGATATGGTATATGGCGAAGCTGCCCAAATAGGCAATTTCTTTTACCGTGCCTTTCGCCCAGTTGTAGTCGCCCAAATATTCGGGTTTTTCTTTATATAAATCAATATCCTCTGGTCGAATACTAACCCAAAGATCCTGCTCGCTCGGGCCACCCAAACCATGGTCGATACGGACGTGGTTTTCCAAACCTTCGCATTCGATAACGGCATAGTCGGCATGATTTTCAATCACCACACCGTCAAAGATGTTGGTTTCGCCGATAAACTCGGCAGTGAAGCGGCTGTTGGGATAGTCGTACACGTCGCTGGGCGTGCCGACCTGCTGCAACTGACCGTCGGACATAATGGCGATGCGGGTCGCCATCGTCATCGCCTCTTCTTGGTCGTGCGTAACCATAATGCAGGTTACGCCGACTTGTTCCAGCGTATTGACCAACTCGAGCTGGGTTTGCTGGCGCAATTTCTTATCCAACGCCCCCAAAGGTTCGTCAAGCAACAGGATTTTCGGACGTTTTGCCAAACTGCGCGCCAAGGCGATACGTTGCTGCTGACCACCGGACAATTGGTGCGGTTTGCGTTTGGCAAATTTGGTCATCTGAACCAGACGCAGCATTTCTTCGACGCGCGCATCGATTTCGCCTTTAGGCATTTTGTCCTGTTTCAGACCGAAGGCAATGTTTTGCTCCACCGTCATATGCGGAAAAAGCGCGTAACTTTGGAACATCATATTGATGGGGCGGTCATAGGGTGCAAGTTTGGTAATATCTTGACCATCAAGGATGATTTTTCCCTGATTGGGACTTTCCATACCCGCCAGCATACGCAGCAGCGTAGATTTTCCGCTGCCGGAACTGCCCAAAAGGGCGAAGATTTCGTTTTGATAAATGTCCAAGTCGATGTTATCGACAGCGTAATTGTCACCAAACTTTTTCACCAAACCTTGGATTTGCAGATAAGGTTTGGCTGAAGACGCTGTGGTTGCGGTCATAATGGCAATACTCCAATAAAAAGACGAGTACCGGCAAAACGGATTTTCGAATGGGTGATAAAAAGCTGTTTGATTGCTGGCGGGAGTCGCAACGTCTGATGCCGTCTGAAACTCTTGTGAAGCGCACGGGCAGCATGAAATAAAAAGGGGTTCTAAAGAACCCCGCATTATATTAGTTTATAAGGTTTTTAGGGTAATAAATATGGGTTTGAGCTTGTCGGAAAGCAACAGAAAAGAAAACACCGCCCATTTTTCTGGGCGGTGTCGGAAAGCGCAATTATTTACGCAGACCCAAGCGGGTAATCAACGCGCGATACGTATCGGGCTGGGTACGGCGCAAATAGGCCAACAGGCGGCGGCGTTGGCTGACCATTTTCAACAGGCCGCGACGGCTGTGGTGGTCTTTGGGGTTGGCTTTGAAGTGGGGGGTCAGATCGTTGATGCGGAAAGTCAACAGGGCAACTTGTACTTCAGAAGAGCCGGTGTCGCCTTCTTTACGTTGGAAATCTTTAACGATTTGTGCTTTTTGTTCTACGGTCAGTGCCATAATGGAAAAACTCCGAAAAATAAAAAGAACCCCAAATGGGATTCGGACAAGTTTGCCAAGCCTCGACAATGGCAAACTCCCTATTCCTGAAACAGGAACAGCGCATTATCACACAATTTTTGCTGTTCTGCACGATATTTTGCGATGTCGGCGAAATGCCGTCTGAAAACGGAGACATCTTCCGGTTTCAGACGGCATTTGACATCAGACCACAATTTCTTCCTTCTGTTTCGCTTCCTTGGCGATATTGTCGCGGCTCAAACCGAACATCAGCAAGAGCGGGCTGGCAACCAATACGGAAGAGTAGATGCCGAACACGATACCGATGGTCAGTGCCATAGAAAAGCCGTGCAAGGCTGCACCGCCGAACACCAGCATAGAAACAACCATCGCCTCGGTCGAACCGTGGGTAATGATGGTGCGGCTCATCGTTGCGGTAATCGCGTTGTCAATGACTTCCGGCACGGTATGTCCGCGCATCGCCGGCTTGCGGAAATTTTCACGGATACGGTCGAAGACGACGACGGATTCGTTCACAGAATAGCCCAATACGGCAAGGATACCTGCCAAGACGGTCAGCGAAAATTCCCATTGGAAGAAGGCAAAGCAGCCGAGAATAATCACGATGTCGTGCATATTGGCGATAATGGCAGATACGGCAAAACGCCATTCGAAACGCATCGACAGGTAAATAATGATGCCGATAACGACAAAACCTAAAGCCATCAATCCATTATTTACCAATTCCTCACCGACTTGCGGGCCGATAAATTCGACTTGGCGCAAAGTAACGTCGGGACTGTCTTTTTTCAGCAAATCCATAACCTGATTGGACAACTGTGCGGAAGTAACACCTTCTTTGTTCGGCAGGCGGATCATGATGTGTTTGTTCGTACCCAATGCCTGAACCTGTACATCACCCATTTTCAGCGTATCGAGGCGTTCGCGCATCTTATTGACATCCGCACCCTGCTGATATTGGACTTCCATTACCGTACCGCCGGTAAATTCGACAGAGAAATTCAGGCCTCTGGCAACCAAAAAGAATACGGCGGCAATAAAGGTAACCAACGAAATGAAGGTTGTCAGTTTGCCGTAGCTCATAAACGGAATATCGCGTTTGATTTTAAAGAGTTCCATAGCTTACTCCTTACCTGCCGCAGTTTCGGCTTCAGGTTTCCATACCGCACCGATGGAAATATTCTGCAATTTGCGGCGGCGGCCGTACCACAGATTGACCAACGCACGGAATACGACGACGGACGAATACATCGAAGTCAGAATACCCAAGCAGTGTACGACGGCAAAACCTCTTACCGGTCCGGAACCGAATACCAAAAGCGCGATACCGGCAATCAGCGAAGTCAGGTTCGAATCAACAATGGTCGCCCATGCGTGTTGGAAACCGAGATTGATTGCCTGCTGCGGCGGCACGCCGGCACGCAATTCCTCTCGGATACGTTCGTTAATCAAGACGTTGGAGTCGATTGCCATACCCAAAGTCAACGCCAGCGCGGCCATACCCGGTAACGTCAACGTTGCCTGCATGGCAGACAAAATACCGATTAGGAACAGTATGTTGGCACTCAATGCAATAGTAGAAAAGAAACCCATCAGGCGGTAATAAACCACCATGAATGCAGCAACGATGGCAAAACCCCATAAAGTCGAATGGAAGCCTTTTTCGATGTTCTCCTTACCCAAAGACGGACCGATGGTACGTTCTTCGACAATCTGCATCGGTGCGGCAAGAGAACCGGCACGCAACAGCAAAGACGTATCGTTGGCTTCGGCTGTCGTCATGCTTCCGGAAATTTCCACGCGTCCGCCGGTAATGGCAGTACGGATAACCGGTGCGGTTACAACCTCGGATTTTCCTTGGTCGATCAAAACCATCGCCATGCGTTTGCCGACATTTGCGGCAGTCAGTTCGCCGAAAATGCTGCCGCCCGCGCTGTCCAAGCTCAGACTGACGGCAGGTGCGCCCATTTGGTCGAAACTCGGTTGCGCATCGTTGATGTTGTCGCCGGTCAGCTCGACCTGTTTGCTGATCAGCAGAGTTTCGGGATGCTCCCCGCCGCTTGAAAGCAGCTCATAACCGCTCGGCACGTTGCCTTCCAATGCCTCGCGCAACTTGGCAGGATCGTCCTCCACCATGCGGACTTCCAAAGTCGCGGTACGGCCGATGATGTCTTTTGCCTTGGCAGTATCTTGCACGCCGGGAAGCTGTACGACAATGCGGTCCAAACCTGACTGTTGGATAATCGGCTCTGCCACACCCAATTCGTTTACACGGTTATGCAGGGTAGTGATGTTTTGCTTCACCGCATCTGATCGTACTTTATTCACCGCCTCTTCCGAAAGCGCCAATACAATATTGCTGCCTTCTGAATTTAACGTTGCCTCAGGAAACAGCTTGAGTAACTGAGGCAGTGCCTTTTGCACATCGCCGGCATCCTGCAAAGGGACGGTCAGGCTGTTTTCAGCCTGACGCACCGTGCCGCTGCGGATTTTTTCACGGCGCAGTTCGCGGCGGATGTCGCCCGAATAACGCTCAAACGTTTTCTGCATCGCGGCTTTCATATCGACCTGCATGGTGAAATGCACGCCGCCGCGCAGGTCCAAACCCAAAAACATCGGATTGGCTTTGATTTTCGCCATCCATTCGGGGCTGTCCGCCAACAGGTTGAGCGCGGTAATATACCCTTCGCCCAAAGTGTTTTCGATAACGTCGCGCGCTTTAAGCTGCGTTTCTGTGTCTTTGAAACGCACTTTCAGTGAATTATCCACAACAAACATCCCGTCGGTCTGAATGCCCGCGTTTTTCAGCGCAGCATCCACTTTGGATTGAGTCTGTTCGTTGATGATGATGGCTTGTCGGTTGGTCGATACCTGCACGGCGGGCGTTTCGCCGAATAGGTTGGGCAGCGAATACACTGCGGCAACCGCAATCGTGAACACAATCAGCAGATATTTCCATAAAGGATAACGGTTCATCATTGTTCCTTAATGGTTGGAACCCCACCCTTTCGGTGGTGTCGGAATCGGGCTATTTCAGAAGAGGCAAAACCCCTCCCTGCCAGGCAAGACCGAAAGGCAGCATCTTGAATATGCCGCCCTGCGTGTCGGAACATGGTCAAGCCTTCGGTTGGAATTCAAAACAAAGTGCCGCATTCGGGCTTTCCCGATGCGGCTTGTCGGCACAAATCAATCGACTTTTGCGGCAATCGCATTGCGTTCCACTTCGACCTCGATTTTTGTACCCTGTCCGATATCCACGGTAAAAAACTGTTCGCCGACTCTGGTTACCTTACCCTTGAAACCTGCCGCCAAGACCACTTTGTCGCCGGCTTTCAAGGCGGCAAGCATTGCCTGATGCGCTTTGAATTTCTTTTGTTGGGGGCGCATGATCAGGAAGTAGAACACCACCATAATCAACACCAAAGGAGCAAATTGTGCAACAGCTTGATTCATAATTTATCCGTTCTTTCTAAATATGATTGAAAATCGAGCGGGGTATATAATAGCATAAGACCGTAAACAATATATCGGGTTTGCCGCCCATACCCAACCGTATGCCGTCTGCACCCCCTTTCCCGAACCCATGCCGCTGACCCGCCTGTTCCTGAAACTCTACGCCCTGTTGCGCCTTTTTTTGGGCAAAAACGCCCAGACCGCCTGGATTTTCCACCCCGCCTGCACCGGGCACGACCCCGGGGCAAACCATCCCGATTCGCCCGACCGCATCCTCTGCATCGAGCAGGCATTGCGCCGCGCCGGTATTTGGCAGCACCTCCAAACCGTAGAGGCGGAAGAAATCAGCGATACGCGCCTTGCACTTGTCCGCTCGAGCAAATATCTGAACCGTTTGGAATCTTGCCTACCCGAAGACGGCAAGATTTGCCGTTTGGACGACGACACCGTTATCAGCAAAAACTCCCTGTCCGCCGCCCGTTTTTCCGCCGGTTCGGCAGTTCAGGCAGTCGATATGGTCATGAAACGCAAAGCGTGGCACGCCTTTTGCGCCGCCCGCCCGCCGGAGCATCACGCGAAAAGCGGCAAAGCCGGCGGATTCTGCCTGCTGAACAACGTTGCCGCCGGCGTCATGCATGCCATTGCCGAATACCGCCTGAAACGCATTGCCGTCATCGATTTCGATGTCCACTACGGCGACGGTACGGCAGAAATATTCAAAGACGATCCGCGCATCCTGTTTTTCAACCTGTTTGAAACCGACCTTTTCCCCTTCCCCGAAAACAACGGTATGCCCGACGGCGGCAATATGGTGCACCTGCCCTTGCCGTCGGGAACGGGCAACCGCACATTCCGCGAAGCCGTCCGCAGACAGTGGCTGCCCCGGCTTGCCGCATTCAAACCCGAACTGGTGCTGCTGTCGGCAGGATTCGACGCACACCGTCTGGACGAATCGGGCAGGCTCAACCTGCACGAGGCGGATTTTGCCTGGCTGACACACAAAATCATTCAGACGGCATCCAGCTGCCCCGGCAAAATCGTATCCGTACTCGAAGGCGGCTACACCCTTGAACCTCTGGCACAATCTGCTGCCGAGCATATCCGCGTACTGGCGGGGCTGGGCAAATCCGATGCCGCAACCGCCTATCAGAAAACACTGAACCCAACAAAAAAACGGTTTGCCAAACCGAAAACCGGACAGGTGCGCCAACCTACCCAATCCGACCGTTACGATATAAATGCCGTCTGAAGCCGATTCGGTTTTCAGACGGCATCATTATTTGACCTGACGCAAACAGAAAGCCTTCCGCGTGCTTAAACACATCTCTTGAGACCTTTGCAAAAATCCCCAAAATCCCCTAAATTCCCACCAAGGCATTTAGGGGATTTCCCATGAACACCTTCTTCCGGCAAACCGCCCAAGCCATGACTGCCAAACACATCGGCCGCTTCCCGCTATCGGAGTTGGACCAGGTGATTGATTGGCAGCCGATCGAACAATACCTGATCCGTCAAAAAACCCGTTACCTCCGAGACCGCCGCGGCCGTCCCGCCCATCCCCTGTCGTCCATGTTCAAAGCCGTCCTGCCCGGACAATGGCACAGCCTCTCCGATCCCGAACTCGAACACAGCCTCATCACCCGCATCGGTTTCAACCTGTTTTGCCGTTTTGACGAACCGGGCATCCCCGGTTGCAGCACCTTATGCCGCTACCGTAAATTCCGCTATGCGCGGGCAGCCTATTTCGGGCTGCTCAAAGTGGGTGCGCAAAGCCACCTGAAGGCGATGTGTTTGAACCTGTTGAAAGCCGCCAACAGGCTAAGTGCGCCCGCTGCCGCCTAAAAGGCGGCCCGGATGCCTGATTATCGGGTATCCGGGGGGGATTAAGGGGATATTCGGGTAAAATTAGGAGGTATTTGGGGCGAAAACAGCCGAAAACCTGTGTTTGGGTTTCGGATGTCGAAGGAAGGGCTTTTTTGCAAAGGCCTCATGCCGTCTGAAACGCCAATTCCGCCGTTCAGACGGCATTTGTTGCTTTATATCAAGTTTGCCGGCTTAGGCGAATTGCCGTGTAAAACCGACAAACTCCTCTTTTTTCGCCTTCGCCCTACCTGAATCGATGCCTTCCCGTGCGGCAGATATGCCGTCTGAAAGCGAAGCAGCGATATTTCCGGCATATAAGGCGGCGGCGGTATTAAGCAATACGATATCGCGCGCCGCCCCTTCTTTCCCGTCCAGTACCTCGTTCATTTTCAACAAAGATTCCTGAGTATTGGCAACTTTGATTTCATCCAAATTGCGGCGGGTTTCGATACCGAAATCTTCTGGGCGGATGTCGTATTCGCTGATTTTTCCGTCTTTGAGTTCGGCAACGCGCGTTTTGCCCGTCAGTGTAATTTCATCCAAACCGCCCTCCCCGCAAACGACCAAAACGTGTTTTGAGCCGAGTTGTTGCAAGACCCGCGACAAAATGCCGCACAAATCGGTGTGGAACACGCCCAAAAGCTGGTTCGGCGCGCCCGCAGGATTGGTTAACGGACCCAATATGTTGAAAATGCTTCGGAAACCGAGCGAACGGCGCACCGGGGCGACATGGCGCATGGCACTGTGGTGATTGGGTGCGAACATAAACCCTATACCGGTCTGCCTGATACTTTGGGCAATCTGTTCGGGAGTCAGGTTGAGGTTTGCGCCCATTTGCTCCATCACGTCAGCCGCACCGCTGGAGGAAGAGACCGACCGGCCTCCGTGTTTGGCAACCTTTGCGCCTGCCGCTGCAGCAACAAACATCGAAGTCGTCGAAATATTGAAGGTTTTCGCGCCATCCCCGCCCGTACCGACGATATCGACCAGCCCGTCCGCATCCTCCAGCGGCACTTTTGACGCAAACTCGCACATCACGGCGGCGGCGGCGGTGATTTCGGAAACGGTTTCAACCTTGATACGCAAGCCGGTCAAAATCGCCGCAATTTGTTCGGGCGGCACTTTTCCGCTCATCATTTGGCGCATCAAGTCGGTCATTTCATCGTAAAACAACTCGTTATTGCTGATTAATCGTTCGATAGCCTGTTGCGGTGTAATCATTTTTTGTCCTCCGTTCAATATTCGGACGAAAATGCCGCCCGAAGGGCTTCAGACGGCATCACGTCAGATTTTTTGCGGTTTGAAGTTTTGAAATTCAACTAAAAAATTGTTCAACATATCATGTCCGCGTTCGGTCAAGAGGGCTTCGGGGTGGAACTGCACGCCCTCGACGGCATATTCCTTATGGCGCACGCCCATAATTTCGCCGTCTTCCGTCCACGCCGTGATTTCCAAGCAATCCGGCAGCGTGCCGCGTTCGATAACGAGGCTGTGATAACGCGTACAGGTAACCGGATTGGGCAAACCCTTAAACATACCCTTGCCCGAATGGGACACGGGCGACACCTTACCGTGCATCAAGGTTTTTGCCCGTACCACATCTCCACCGAACGCTTCGCCTATCGTCTGATGCCCGAGGCACACGCCCATAATCGGCAGCCGGCCGGCAAAATGGCGCATGGCTTCTACTGAAATACCCGCCTCCTTAGGGGAACACGGTCCGGGACCGATAACGAGATATTGCGGATTCAATGCCTCGATTTCCTCCAACGTAATATCATCGTTGCGGCGCACGGCGACTTCCTGCCCCAATTCTGCGAAATACTGGACGATGTTGTAAGTAAAACTGTCGTAATTGTCGATAAACAAAAGCATTTTGTGATTAACCTATTGATTTATAATTTGTTTATTATTAACTGCATTTCCGATACCCCCATCCATACCCCCTTATATCTTAGCGTGCCCGATGCGCCCTCGTGAATCTGGCGCAGAGCCTCGCGTTCTGACAAGTACGCCATTTTGCCACCTTTTCGACCGTTCGGGAACGTACCGTTTTTATGCCCTCATAAATTTTGGTTATCCGATAGCTAACATATAGCGGCGTTCGTGTTCACATCATTAACTTCCCTAAAATTAGGGTTAATACAAATTAACGCCATTAAATATCACAACCGTGTCATTTGAAAAACTTTTGCCTATGCCCTCTGAGTATTCTCAAAATCTTATGATATAAAAAATGCAATGTTATATAATAACAAACTTTTGAAATGCGACGAGAAGCCAAAATGGCACAAATCACACTCAAACCCATTGTTTTATCAATTCTTTTAATCAACACACCCCTCCTCGCCCAAGCGCATGAAACTGAGCAATCGGTGGGCTTGGAAACGGTCAGCGTCGTCGGCAAAAGCCGTCCGCGCGCGACTTCGGGGCTGCTGCACACTTCGACCGCCTCCGACAAAATCATCTCCGGCGATACTTTGCGCCAAAAAGCCGTCAACTTGGGCGACGCTTTGGACGGCGTACCGGGCATTCATGCCTCGCAATACGGCGGCGGCGCATCCGCTCCCGTTATTCGCGGTCAAACGGGCAGACGGATTAAAGTATTGAACCATCACGGCGAAACGGGCGATATGGCGGACTTTTCTCCCGATCACGCCATTATGGTAGATACCGCCTTGTCGCAACAGGTTGAAATCCTGCGCGGGCCGGTTACGCTCTTGTACAGCTCGGGCAATGTGGCGGGGCTGGTCGATGTTGCCGATGGAAAAATCCCCGAAAAAATGCCTGAAAACGGCGTATCGGGCGAAGCCGGATTGCGTTTGAGCAGCGGCAATTTAGAAAAACTGACATCCGCAGGCATCAATATCGGACTGGGCAAAAACTTCGTGCTGCATACCGAAGGCTTGTACCGCAAATCGGGCGATTACGCCGTACCGCGTTACCGCAATCTGAAACGCCTGCCCGACAGCCATGCCGATTCGCAAACGGGCAGCATCGGGCTGTCTTGGGTAGGCGAAAAAGGCTTTATCGGCGCAGCATACAGCGACCGTCGCGACCGCTACGGCCTGCCTGCCCACAGCCACGAATACGATGATTGCCACGCCGACATCATCTGGCAAAAGAGTTTGATCAACAAACGCTATTTGCAGCTTTATCCGCACTTGTTGACCGAAGAAGACATCGATTACGACAATCCGGGCTTGAGCTGCGGCTTCCACGACGGCGACGGTGCACACGCACACACCCACAACGGCAAACCGTGGATAGACCTGCGCAACAAACGCTACGAACTCCGCGCCGAATGGAAGCAGCCATTCCCCGGTTTTGAAGCCCTGCGCGTACATCTGAACCGCAATGACTACCACCACGACGAAAAAGCAGGCGATGCAGTAGAAAACTTCTTCAACAACAAAACACACAACGCCCGTATCGAGTTGCGCCACCAACCCATAGGCCGTCTGAAAGGCAGCTGGGGCGTGCAATATTTGGGACAAAAATCCAGCGCGCTTTCCGCCATTCCCGAAACCGTCCAACAACCGATGTTGATTGACAACAATGTCCGCCATTACAGCTTTTTCGGTGTAGAACAGGCAAATTGGGACAACTTCACGCTTGAAGGCGGCGTACGCGTGGAAAAACAAAAAGCCTCCATCCGGTACGACAAAGCATTGATTGATCGAGAAAACTACTACAACCAGCCCCTGCCCGACCTCGGCGCGCACCGCCAAACCGCCCGCTCGTTCGCACTTTCGGGCAACTGGTATTTCACGCCACACCACAAACTCAGCCTGACCGCCTCCCATCAGGAACGCCTGCCGTCAACGCAAGAACTGTACGCACACGGCAAGCACGTCGCCACCAACACCTTTGAAGTCGGCAACAAACACCTCAACAAAGAGCGTTCCAACAATATCGAACTCGCGCTGGGCTACGAAGGCGACCGCTGGCAATACAATCTGGCAGCCTACCGCAACCGATTCGGCAACTACATTTACGCCCAAACCTTAAACGACGGACGCGGCCCCAAATCCATCGAAGACGACAGCGAAATGAAGCTCGTGCGCTACAACCAATCCGGTGCCGACTTCTACGGCGCGGAAGGCGAAATCTACTTCAAACCGACACCGCGCTACCGCATCGGCGTTTCCGGCGACTATGTACGAGGCCGTCTGAAAAACCTGCCGTCCCTACCCGGCAGGGAAGATCCCTACGGCAAACGTCCCTTCATCGCGCAGGACGACCAAAACGCCCCCCGCATTCCGGCTGCGCGCCTCGGCTTCCACCTGAAAACCTCGCTAACCGACCGTATCGATGCCAATTTGGACTACTACCGCGTGTTCGCCCAAAACAAACTCGCCCGCTACGAAACGCGTACGCCCGGACACCATATGCTCAACCTCGGTGCAAACTACCGCCGCAATACGCGCTATGGCGAGTGGAATTGGTACGTCAAAGCCGACAACCTGCTCAACCAATCCGTTTACGCCCACAGCAGCTTCCTCTCTGATACGCCGCAAATGGGCCGCAGCTTTACCGGCGGCGTAAACGTGAAGTTTTAAAATCGGACAGGCAAACAAAAAAGGTTTTCAGACGGCATTCTGAAAACCTTTTTTTCTTTTTAATCAACTTGTTAGGAAATATGGCAAAGACAAGGAACAAACCACTGTGCCATCATTCCCATTTTCTTTGTTTCATCATTCTTGCTTTCACGCCGTCATTCTCGCAAAAGCAGAAAAATCAAAAGCAAAAACCCAAGATCCCATCATTCCCGCGCAGGCGGGAATCCAATTCATTCGGTTTCAGCCGTTTCCGATAAATCACCGTAACGTTAAGTTCCCGGATTCCCACTTTCGTGGGAATGACGGCGTAAAGGTTTCTGTTTTTTAAGTTTTAGGTAACTAATGAGTCGTCATTCCCGCGCAGGCGGGAATCCAATTCGTTCGGTTTCTGTTATTTCTGATAAATCACCGTAACGTTAAGTTCCCGGATTCCCATTTTCGTGAACATAACGGTGTGAACATTAGCAAAAATTCAAAAAACCAAACTTCCTCATTCGTGTGAATGATGGTACTGATATTTTCTATTTCAGTTCGCAAAATTAATCTTTCAACACATCTTGCACAGCCGCCTGAATCTTAGCCGCCGCCGCTTCGATTTGCTGCTGTTCGGCAGATGGGTTTGCCGCTGTTTCAACCGAAGCAGCTTGTGAAACAGGATCGGCTTGAGAATCAGTCAGCGGCAAACGCGCCAATACGGTTTTTACGCCGGTTACTTTATCACCAATCGCCACTTGCGCCTGCGCATCGACAGGCAGATACACATCCACGCGCGAACCGAAGCGGATAAAGCCATAGCGTTCGCCGCGGGACAGTTTCGCACCTGCTTGGGTGTAACACAAAATACGGCGTGCCACCAGACCGGCCACTTGAACAAAAGTAATTTCACGACCGGAAGCCGTAGTCGCCAAAACCGCGTTGCGTTCGTTTTCCGTGCTGGCTTTGTCCAAATCCGCATTCACGAATTTGCCTTTGTTATAGACCACTTTCGTTACCGTACAATCGGCAGGCGATTTTTGCGAATGCACGTTGAACACGTTCATAAAAATACTGATTTTCAAAGCATCGACATCACGATACGGATCGCGTGCGCGCTCGACCACCACGATACGGCCGTCAACCGGACTCAACACCGCTTCAGGATTTTGCGGAATTTCACGCGCAGGGTCGCGGAAAAACTGCAATGCAAATACGGTAAACACCCAAAACGGCAAAGACCACCAGCCGCAGCACATCGACACCAGCAGGCTCAAAGCCAAACCGCCGCCGATAATCGGCCAGCCCTCACGGGCGATAATCGGGTGGGGATAAAGACGGTTCATTTGTCATCCTTTTATTCAAATATATTAAATAGCGACATTATAACGGAATCCGCCGCGTTCCGCCGACAAATGCCGTCTGAACGCGGCTTCAGACGGCATCCGAGAAAGTGCTACAATATCGGTTTTCCTTTATTTTTTCAGGCGGCATCCATTATGTGCAACCATCATCCCCGACATTCGCACGACAACGACACCATCCGCATTCGCGGCGCGCGCACGCATAATTTGAAAAACATCGATTTGGACATTCCCCGCCACAAGCTCGTGGTGGTAACAGGATTGTCAGGCAGCGGCAAATCATCGCTGGCGTTTGATACTTTATATGCCGAAGGGCAGCGGCGTTATGTCGAGAGCCTGTCTGCCTATGCGCGGCAGTTTTTGCAGATGATGGACAAACCCGATGTCGATTTGATTGAAGGCCTGTCGCCTGCGATTTCCATCGAGCAGAAATCCACCAGCCACAATCCGCGTTCCACCGTCGGCACGGTAACGGAAATCCACGACTACCTGCGCCTTTTATACGCCCGTGTCGGCACGCCGTATTGCCCCGAACACAAGCTGCCGCTATCCAGCCAAACCGTATCTCAAATGGTCGATGCCGTATTAAAACTGCCGGAAGATACGCGCGTGATGATTCTGGGGCCGGCGGTGCGCGAGCGTAAGGGCGAGTTTGTCGATTTCTTTGCCGACTTGCAGGCGCAAGGCTTTGCCCGTGTGCGCGTGGACGGCGAAGTCTATCAGCTTGACGAAGTACCGAAGCTGGAAAAAAACATCAAACACAATATCGACGTCGTCATCGACCGCGTGAAAGTGAAAGCCGACATCAAACAACGACTGGCGGAAAGTTTTGAAACCGCGCTGCGCCACGGCAACGAGCGCGCGCTGGCGATGGAAATGGACAGCGGCGAAGAACATTGGTTTTCCGCGCGTTTTGCCTGCCCCGTATGCTCATACAGCCTGCCCGAATTGGAACCGCGCCTCTTTTCGTTCAACAACCCGATGGGTTCCTGCCCGACTTGCGACGGCTTGGGCAACACCAATTTCTTCGACCCCGAAAAAGTAGTCGCCCATCCCGAATTGTCGCTGGCAACCGGCGCGATTGACGGTTGGGACAAACGCAACCAATTCTATTTCCAAATGATTCAATCGCTGGCGCATCATTATAAATTTGATGTCAACGTCGCTTGGGAAACTTTGCCTGAAAAAGTCAAAAAAGTCGTGTTGCACGGCTCGGGCAAAGAAGTCATTGATTTCACCTACCTGTCCGAACGCGGCACCACCTTCAACCGCAGCCACGCCTTCGAGGGCATCATCCCCAATCTCGAACGCCGCTACCGCGAAACCGACAGCGAAACCGTGCGCGAAAAACTGCGCGAGTACCAAAATCACCGTGCCTGCCCGAGCTGCGGCGGCGCACGTTTGCGCAAAGAAGCACGCTACGTTTACGTCGGCGGCGAACCGTTGCACGAAGTCTCCGCCTGGCCGCTGACCAAAACCCACCGATTCTTCGAAACGCTGGATTTGGACGGCAACAAAAAACAGATCGCCGAAAAAATCCTCAAAGAAATCACCGAGCGGCTCGGCTTCTTGATTAACGTCGGGCTGGATTACCTGAATTTAAGCCGTTCCGCCGAAACCCTTTCCGGCGGCGAAGCCCAGCGCATCCGCCTCGCCAGCCAAATCGGCAGCGGCCTGACCGGCGTGATGTACGTTTTGGACGAACCCTCCATCGGCCTGCACCAGCGCGACAACGACCGCCTGCTCGCCACCCTCAAACGCCTGCGCGATTTGGGCAACAGCGTAATTGTGGTCGAACACGACGAAGACGCCATCCGCGAAGCCGATTTCGTCGTCGATATGGGCCCCGGCGCGGGCGAACACGGCGGCAACGTACTGATTGCCGACACACCCGAAAATGTCGCCAAATGCGAAAAATCCGTTACCGGACAATACCTCGGCGGCAAAAAATCCATTGCCGTGCCGTCTGAACGCACGCCCGTCAATCCCGACCGAATGCTCGTCCTCAAAGGTGCGCGCGGCAACAACCTCAAAAACGTCACCCTCGAGTTGCCGCTCGGTTTGATTACCTGCATCACCGGCGTATCCGGCAGCGGCAAATCCACCCTGATTAACGACACCCTCGCCAAAATCACCGCCCGCGAACTCAACCGCGCCCAAGAAGAACCCGCCCCATACGACGACATCCGCGGCCTCGAACACCTCGACAAAGTCATCAACGTCGACCAATCCCCCATCGGCCGCACCCCGCGCTCCAACCCCGCCACCTACACCGGCCTGTTTACCCCCATCCGCGAACTCTTCGCCGGCGTACCCCTCTCGCGCGAACGCGGCTACAACGTCGGCAGATTCTCCTTCAACGTCAAAGGCGGCCGCTGCGAAGCCTGCCAAGGCGACGGCGTAATCAAAGTCGAAATGCACTTCCTGCCCGACGTGTACGTCCCCTGCGAAGTCTGCCACGGCAAACGCTACAACCGCGAAACCCTCGAAATCCAATACAAAGGCAAAAACATCAGCCAAGTCCTCGACATGACGGTCGAAGAAGCCCGCGAATTTTTCGACGCCGTCCCCACCGTATCGCGCAAACTGCAAACCCTGATGGACGTAGGTCTCGGCTACATCCGCCTCGGCCAATCCGCCACCACCCTCTCCGGCGGCGAAGCCCAGCGCGTCAAACTCGCCTTGGAACTCTCCAAACGCGACACCGGCAGAACGCTCTACATCCTCGACGAACCCACCACCGGCCTGCACTTCGCCGACATCGCCCTGCTGCTGGAAGTCATAGGCCGTCTGAAAGGCAAAGGCAACTCGATTGTGATTATCGAGCATAATCTGGATGTAATTAAAACCGCGGATTGGATTGTGGACTTAGGGCCGGAAGGCGGCGATGGTGGGGGTAAGGTTATCGCGAAAGGTAGCCCTGAGGAAGTGGCGAAGGTTAAGGGGAGTTATACCGGGAAGTATTTGAAAGTGGTTTTGAAGTAAACGAACGGATATAGAAAATGAACAATAATTTTGACCGCAGCAAGCATATCTATCATAACGAAGCTTTTGTAGAACTGGTTAAAGATGCCATACGCTTTTTTCATGGTACGCCTGTTCATACACTTCCTCCACCCAAACAGTTCAAAGGTGCAGGGGTTTATGCGATTTACTATATCGGTAACAATCCTTTGTACAAACAATATGCGGACTGGAACAGATTATCCTACAATGCGCCAATTTATGTTGGCAAGGCCGTCCCCAAAGGCTGGCGGCAAGCAAGAAATTCTGATAATGCGCTAAACCAATCAACCGAACTGTTCCACCGGTTGAAAGAACACAGCAGGAGTATTGCCGCTGTTTCTGATTTAGATCCTTCCGATTTCATGTGCAGATTCGTTATCTTTGAAGGTGCCGGTTCTGACATGATAGGCACAATCGAAGCTGCCCTGATTAAATTACACAAACCTCTATGGAACTCTTGTGTCGATGGTTTCGGAAACCACGACCCCGGAAAAGGCCGTTACGAACAAGCCAAATCGGATTGGGATGTCCTTCATAGCGGGCGGGTTTGGGCAGATAGGCTAAACGGCATACCGAATAGCTATGAGTCCATACTTGAAAATATCAACACACATTTAGAGATAATAAAGAGAAAATAACCTATGAAGTCTTTGGAAATTTTTTCCGGCGCGGGCGGGTTGGCAAAAGGCCTTGAACTTGCAGGATTCCAACATGCATCTTTTATTGAACTCAATAAAGATGCATGCAATTCTTTAAGAAGCAACTTTAACCCCAAGCTTGTTTATCAGGGAGATGTGGCAGATTTTGATCTTTCCAGTCAAGAAGGCATAGAAGTCATTGCAGGCGGTCCTCCTTGCCAGCCCTTTTCATTGGGCGGGAAACACCTTGCCCATGAAGACAGAAGGGATATGTTTCCTCATGCGGTCAGATATGTGGAGTATTACCGCCCCAAAGCTTTTATCTTTGAGAATGTAAAAGGACTTTTAAGAAAATCATTCGCTGATTATTTTGAATATATCCTACTTCGGCTTACTTATCCGAATCTTGGTATTTTGCAGAATGAAGATTGGAAAGGCCATCTGACACGGCTGAAAGAAATTGAATTCAATTTATATAAAGGAATCAAATATAAGGTTTCATATCAATTGTTGAATGCAGCTGATTACGGAGTGCCGCAAAAACGCGAACGCGTGGTTATCGTAGGTATCCGGGCCGATTTGGATATTGATTGGAAATTCCCAAAAAGAACACATTCCGAAGACAGGTTGAATTGGGAAAAGTATGTAACGGGGGAATACTGGGAAAAACACAACGAACCCAAAAGATTCAATAAAGATATTGCTGAAAAGTTACAAAAAAAATACGGTATATTCGAACCAGAAAAAAAACCTTGGCAAACGGTAAGGGATACCTTGTCCGACATCCCGCATCCTTTGGGGAATCATAAAATTACAGGACATGAATATAGGGATGGCGCAAGAATTTATCCCGGACACACAGGAAGCGGGATAGACGAACCGTCCAAAACCATTAAAGCAGGTGGGCATGGCGTTCCCGGCGGAGAAAATATGATTCGTTATGATGATGGAACAGTCAGATACTTTACCAGCTATGAAGCAAAACTTCTTCAAACATTCCCTGAAGAATTTGTCATTTCTGGAGCTTGGGGAGAAGCAATGCGACAAATTGGCAATGCGGTTCCTGTCAAATTGTCGGAAATTTTAGGCAAACATCTGATGGGGGTGTTGTCGGAGAAAAGCAGCCTGCACAACTAACCCGCCCACTGCGTGTGTGCGGTACGCACGCGGTTGCTTGATTGACGGTTTGCCGTTTCAACTTTTAACTTCGTTGAAGCTAGTGCTTTCAGACGGCCTCCAATGTCGTTTGGAAACATCAGGTCCAACAAAGTTAAACCTTAAACAACAAACCATTCCTTCTCCAACACCCAAACCACAAACAAAAATCCTATGGCGCGTTATCGCAGAAACTTCATTGCCGGCGGCACATTCTTTTTCACCGTCAAACCCGCCGCCCCGAAATCGCGTCTGCTTGTCGGACATATCGGCTTCGCGTGCGGCTTATATGGATGTGCAAAAACAATATCCCTTTGAAACCGTCGCCGTATGCGTGCTGCCGAACCATATTCACGCCATTTGGACGCTGCCGCCCGACGATGCGGATTATTCCCTACTCCGGCGGCTGATTAAAACCAAATTCTCCGCATATTCCCCTCATACTAAAAACTTAGGGGCTGTACTAGATTATCCCTAAATTCCACACCGATCCCGCAGGATTTTTAGCTGCCGGGACGGTGTGCCGGAGTTAAGTCGAAATTCGCATTCCCTCAACAACGGCGGGAAAGGTTTACGATCGATTCCGTTGTATTTTCGCAAGGCGCGTTTTGCCTGATTCCAAAAGTTCCCAATGCCGTTAATGTGGTTCCGACGGTCTGCAAATTCCTTGGAACGGTTGATGCGGCAACGGATAAAACCGCCCGCGTCCGACTTGCCGCGGCTGCCCGGGCTATCGGCATAAACAATACCGTCCGGCATGATTTTCTTTTTGACGGCAGGGGGTAACGTTTCAGGCTCGGCATCGTCCGCGGCAACGGTATAGGCCCGCCCGTTGCGTTTCGGAATGCCGAAGACAACCGCTTTTCCTGCCGCGCCGCGACCGCGTCTGCCTTTACGCCGTCCGCCGAAACAGCTTGCGCCCGGCCCGGCGGGGCCCTCGAAAACCTCATCGGCAGCCAAGGCCAAACGATGGTTGGCAACCGTGCGGATTTTACGGTAAAACAGTGCCGCCGAATCGGGATGGATACCCAAAATATCGGCGGCAGAACGGGCGGTAACTTCCGGTACAAAAGAACGGAGCGGTTCTTTCTGTACTTCTTTCTTTAATTTGCAGTGTGTTATCTTCATATTTCGAGGGTAACATATCTGCTAATCTAGTACAGACCCAAATTAAATTGATGGCTTTTATGATCCCCGATTTGCGAAAATGCCGTCTGAAAGTCTTTGTCAGGCTTTCAGACGGCATTTTGATCATCAAGTAACGCTTTATCAGGCTTTTTTATTGTTCAACGCGGCTTTGACAAACGCGGTGAACAAAGGATGCCCTTTGCGCGGGTTGGACGTGAACTCGGGATGGAACTGGCAGGCGAAGAACCAAGGATGGTTCGGCAGTTCGATGGTTTCGACCAAGCGTTCGCGTCCGGCGGATACGCCGCCGATGACCAAACCTGCCTGTTCCAGCGCGGAAACGTAGTTGTTGTTGACTTCGTAGCGGTGGCGGTGGCGTTCGCGAATGTGTCCGCTGCCGTAGATTTTGACGGCGAGGCTGCCTGCTTTCAATTCGACTTCTTGCGCGCCCAAACGCATCGTGCCGCCCAAATCGGCGGATTCGTCACGGGTTTCGACGCTGCCGTCGGCGGTTTGCCATTCGTCAATCAGGGCGACGACGGGGGCAGCGCATTTCAAGTCAAACTCAGTGGAATTCGCACCTTTCAAACCTGCCACGTCGCGGGCGTATTCAATCAGCGCAATCTGCATACCGAGGCAGATGCCCAAGTATGGCACGTTGTTTTCACGGGCGTAGCGCACGGCGGCGATTTTGCCTTCCACGCCGCGCGAACCGAAGCCGCCGGGAACGAGGATGGCATCCATATCTTTGAGTACGGAAACGTCGCCCTTGTTTTTCTCGATGCTTTCGCTGTCAACGAAGGTAATCTGCACATCGGTTTCGGTATGGATGCCCGCGTGTTTCAAGGCTTCAATCAATGATTTGTAGGATTCGGTCAAATCAACGTATTTGCCGACCATCGCGATTTTGACGGTGTGTTTCGGGTTTTTGACGGCGTGGACGATTTTTTTCCACGCGGTCAAATCCGCCTGCTGCACGTTAAGCTGCAACTGCTCGGTAATGATGTTGTCGATGCCTTGGTCGTGCAGCATTTCGGGGCATTCGTAGATGCTGTCCACATCGTAGCTGCCGACAATCGCGCGCTCTTCCACGTTGCAGAACAAGGCGATTTTGCGGCGTTCGTCTGCCGGCATTTTCCTGTCCATACGGCAAATCAGGATGTCGGGTTGCAAGCCGATGCTCAACATTTCTTTCACGGTGTGCTGGGTCGGCTTGGTTTTGATTTCGCCTGCGGCGGCGATGTAGGGAACGTAGCTCAAGTGGGCGAACAGGGTGTTGTTGCGTCCCAACTGGCTTCGCATCTGGCGGATGGCTTCCAAAAACGGCAGCGATTCGATGTCGCCGACCGTACCGCCGATTTCGACAATCGCCACATCGTAACCCGCCGCGCCTTCGTGGATGCGGCGTTTGATTTCGTCGGTAATGTGCGGGATGACTTGAACCGTGCCGCCCAAATAGTCGCCCCGTCGTTCTTTGGCGATGACGTTTTCGTACACCTGACCCGTGCTGAAGCTGTTGCGGCGGGTCATCGTGGAATCGATGAAACGTTCGTAGTGTCCCAAGTCGAGGTCGGTTTCCGCGCCGTCGTCGGTTACGAACACTTCGCCGTGTTGGAACGGGCTCATCGTGCCGGGATCGACGTTGATATAAGGATCAAGCTTGAGCATGGTAACGTTCAAGCCGCGCGATTCGAGGATGGCGGCAATAGAAGCGGCGGCGATACCTTTACCCAGTGAGGAGACAACGCCGCCGGTTACGAAAATGAATTTGGTCATGATGGAATACCCGTATTGGAATGCGTGATTTTAACGTGAAGCGCGCGGTTCTTGCAAACGGACGGATGCCGTCTGAACGGTGGACGGCTGTTTTCAGACGGTATCTTTTCTTTATTTCCCGGCACTTTGGCGCAACTCGCGGCGCAGGATTTTGCCGACATTGGACTTGGGCAACTCGTCGCGGAATTCGATGTCTTTCGGCACTTTGTATGCGGTCAGACCGGTACGGCAGAAAGCGGTGAGTTCTTCTTTGGTCAAAGACGGGTCTTTTTTGACGACGAACACTTTGAGTGCCTCGCCGGTTTTTTCGTCGGGTACGCCGATACACGCAACTTCCATAACTTTTTCGTGGTGCGCGATGAATTCCTCGATTTCGTTCGGATAAACATTGAATCCGGAAACGACGACGAGGTCTTTTTTGCGATCGACCAGCTTCAGACGGCCTTTTTCGTCCATCACGGCAATATCGCCGGTTTCCAAAAAGCCGCACGCGTCTATGGCTTTGGCGGTTTCTTCGGGGCGGTTCCAGTAGCCTTGCATCACTTGCGGGCCTTTTACCCACAATTCGCCCGGCTGCCCAACGGGGACTTCTTTGCCGTTTGCGTCGCGCAGTTCGACTTCGGTGGACGGGACGGGCAAACCGATGCTGCCGCTGTATGATTCGATGTTTAAGGGGTTGCAGCACACGCCGGGGCTGGCTTCGGTCAAACCGTAGGCTTCGACGATGGGCGTGCCGGTGATTTTTTTCCATTTTTCGGCAACGGCTTTTTGGGTCGCCATACCGCCGCCCAAAGTCAGCCGCAATCCTGAAAAATCGACTTCGGCGAAATCGGGCCGGTTGACCATCGCGTTAAACAGCGTGTTCACGCCGATAAATACGTTAACCCGCTGCTTTTTCAGTTCGCCGATAAAGCCTTTCATATCGCGCGGGTTGGCAATCAGGACAATTTTCGAGCCGGCATTGGCAAAAATCATCAGATTCACTGTCAGGGCGAAGATGTGGTACAGCGGCAGGGCGGCGATAACGGTTTCTTTTCCCTCGCGCAATTGGTTTTTAATCCATTCTTTTGCCTGAAGCATATTGGCGCAGATGTTGCCGTGGCTCAGCACCGCGCCTCTGGCAACGCCTGTCGTGCCGCCCGTGTATTGCAACAATGCGGTATCTTCGCGGTTTAATGCGACAGGTTGGAAAACGTGCTTCGCCCCCTCTTTCAATGCCGTCTGAAAGGAAACGGTTTCCCGAATACGGTATTCGGGAACCATTTTCTTGATTTTTCGGATGATGAAATTGATCAGCGAACCTTTAAGCAGCCCGAACATTTCGCCGACGGAGGCGACGATGACGTGTTTGATCTGCGTGCGCGGCAGCACCAGCTCCAGCGTGTTGGCGAAATTTTCCAAAACGATGATGGCGGTCGCACCGCTGTCTTTCAGCTGATGCTCCAACTCGCGCGGCGTATAGAGCGGATTGGTGTTCACCGCCACCAAACCTGCCTGCAAAATACCGAAAAGGGCAATCGGATATTGCAATACGTTCGGCATCATAATGGCAACACGTTCGCCGCGCGGCAGCTTGAGGACGTTTTGCAGATAAGAGGCGAAATCGGTCGCCAGTTTGCCGGTTTCGGCATAAGTGAGCGTTTTGCCCATATTTTGAAAAGCGGGCAGACGGGCAAATTTTTCCACGCTTTGGCGGAATACGTCGCTGACGGAATTGTATTGCGTGATGTCGATTTCGGCACTGACGCCCTTCTCGTAGCTTTCTAACCAGATTTTTTCCATAGGTATCGGTCTTTAAAGTGGAATTGAGCGGAACAATGCCGTCTGAAAACCGTTTCAGACGGCATTACCTTTATCGCGTGATGATGACGGGTTTGTCGGTCGTTTGGATGATGCCGCCGCCCAAACAGATGTCGACGTCGTACAGCACGGCGGACTGACCCGGCGTAACCGCCCATTGCGGTTCGTCAAACACCAGCTCGGCGGTTTCATCATCCAAATAGCACAATTCGCAAGGCGCGTCCGCCATACGGTAACGCGTTTTGCAGGTATAGCGTCCTGCCTTCGGACGTTCGGGCAGCGTGAAACTCAAATCGTTCATCACAAGGCTGCGGGTATAGAGCAGCGGATGGTCGTGTCCTTGTACGACGATGAGTTCGTTTTTCGTCAAATCTTTAGCCGCAACAAACCACGGTTCGCCCGCGCCGCCGATGCCCAATCCTTTGCGCTGACCCAATGTGTAAAACATCAGCCCGACGTGTTCGCCGATGGTTTTCCCTTCGGGCGTCACCATTTTGCCGTTGTCGGTCGGCAAGTATTTCTGCAGAAACTCGCGGAACGGACGCTCGCCGATGAAACAGATGCCGGTACTGTCTTTTTTAGCGGCAGTCGGCAAATTAAATTCGGCGGCAAGGCGGCGCACTTCGGGTTTTTCCAAACCGCCCAACGGAAAAATCGCGCGTTCGAGTTGGAAAGGCTTGAGGCGGTAGAGAAAATAGCTTTGGTCTTTGTTTCGATCCAAACCTTTGAGCAGGTAATGCACGCCGTTGCGGACTTCTTTGCGCGCATAGTGTCCGGTGGCAATGGTATCCGCGCCCTGCCCTACGGCGTAGTCCAAAAAGCATTTGAATTTGATTTCGGCATTGCACAACACATCCGGATTCGGCGTGCGCCCCGCACTGTATTCCTGAAGAAAATAAGCAAAAACTTTGTCTTTATATTGCGCGGCGAAATTAACGATGTCGATGTCGATGCCGACAATATCGGCAACGGCGATGGCATCGAACGAATCCTGTTTGATGCTGCAATATTCGTCGTTGTCGTCGTTTTCCCAGTTCTGCATGAACACACCGCGCACTTGATAACCCTGCTGCTTGAGCAGGGCGGCGGTTACGGAAGAATCGACACCGCCGGAAAGCCCGACGATGATATTGGAAGTGTTTGATGTCGTATTCATACGCAGGATGGCTTGGAAACGGCGGTTTTTAAAGGCGGATTTTAACACATTTTAAAGGCGGGCATAAAAATGCCGTCTGAAAGCCCGGGCTTTTTCAGACGGCATTTCAAATATTTCCAGCAGATTAGTGCTGATGCGCTTCGCCGTGGTGATGACCGTGGTTCATTGCCGGCATCGGCGCGGTTTTGACTTCCAGTTGGACGGTTTGCGCTTTGGCGTTTTTAAATTTCAGGGTAACGGGAATCTTGTCGCCCTCTTTCAGTTGTTTTTTCAAACCCATAAACATCACGTGATAGCTGCCGGGTTTGAGTTCGGTAACGGATTTCGCCTCCAAAGGCACGCCGCCTTTGACTTCGCGCATACGCATCACGCCGTTGTCGTTGATGTGGGTATGCACTTCGACGCGGTCGGCAACGGGGCTGCTTCCGCCGAGCAAAAAGTCTTGTTTGGCTTCGTCGTTGTGGATTTTCATGAACGCGCCGCCCATTTTCATACCTTCGACAGTGGTGCGCGCCCAGCCGTCCTCGACATGGACTCCGGCGGCGGAAACCGCGCCTGCCAAACCTGCCATCATCACGGCTGCCAATAATTTTTTCATCTTCCTGCTCCTTTAATATCAGACGGGGAATGTGCTTAATCTTACATACAAATACTGCTCGGAAATTTGATGTAGATTAAGTGAATAATAAATACTAATCCTAAAGGATTACAAATCCTGCTGCAAGCGTTTTACCCGAACAGGGCGGACAGCCAAACCGCCGCCAACATCAGCATGGCAACCAGTTGTGCGGCAGAACCTGCATCTTTGGCGCGTTTGGCCAGCTCGTGTTTTTCGGTCGAAGTATGATCGACGGCGGCTTCGACGGCGGTGTTGAACAGTTCGACAATGACCGACACAAAAGACGCGATAATCAACGGCAGGCGGACGGCGGTTTCGGAAACCCAAAAAAATGCCGCGCACACCAGCAGCGCGTTCAGCCACAAAACCTGACGGAATGCCGCTTCGTAACGGTAGGCGGCGGCGATGCCGTCTATCGAATAGCCGAATGCGTTGATGACGCGCCTGATGCCGCTTTTGCCTTTTTTTTCTGCCGCGTAGGAGGAAGGTTCCATCGGTATCCTTTCAAAATGTCCTCAATATATGCCGTCTGAAAACGGGGCGGAGGGGTGTCCGTACGGCATTAAGCGCATCCCTGCCGGCCGAGGGAAAACCCTGCCTGCCCGAACAAACCAAGCGGTTACGAAGCAAAAGCCTTTCAGACGGCATCGGTTTAACGTACCAACCACGCGGCAACGGCATCGGCAAACATTGCCGCCACGTCGAAACTTTTTTGTTTCATAATTTCTTGGAATCCGGTCGGGCTGGTTACGTTGACTTCGGTCAGGTTGCTGCCGATAACGTCCAAACCGGCCAGCAGGATGCCGCTCCGTTTAAGCTCGGGAGCCAGAGTCTCTGCAATTTCCCGGTCGCGTCCGTCCAATTCCTGCGCCACACCGCGCCCGCCTGCCGCCAGATTGCCGCGTGTTTCGCCGTTTTGCGGGATACGCGCCAAAGCATAGGGGACGACTTTGCCGCCGATAATCAAGATGCGTTTGTCACCGTGTACGATTTCGGGAATGTAGCGTTGCGCCATAATGGTGCGGGAATCAAACCGCATCAGGGTTTCGAGGATGCTGCCGATGTTGGGGTCTTTTTCGGTCAGGCGGAAGATGCCCATGCCGCCCATGCCGTCGAGCGGTTTGACGATGATGTCGCCGTGTTCTTTCAAAAATGCGCGGACATCGGCGGAACGGGTCGTTACCAGCGTGGGCGCGGTAAAGCGGCTGAAATTCAAAATCGCCAGTTTTTCGTTAAAGTCGCGCATCGCCCGTCCGCTGTTGAACACTTTCGCGCCCTGCTGTTCCGCCAGCGTCAGTAATTGGGTGGAGTAAAGGTATTGCATATCGAACGGCGGATCGGTACGCATAATCACGGCATCAAATTCTTTTAATGCCGTCTGAACTTTGTCCGCCGCTTTAAACCATTCATGGTCATCATCGTTTTTTGCACCCGAAAATTCAAATGCCGATGCCTGTGCCGTTACCAAACCGCCGTTTACAGACAATTCCCCGCTCAAGGTATGAAACAGCCGCCAGCCGCGTTTTGCCATTTCCCGCATCATCGCGTAGGTGGTGTCTTTGTAGGTTTTGAAACTTGCCATCGGGTCGGCGATAAAGAGGACTTTCATCATATTTCCTTTCCGGTGTGCCGAATGTGCCGCATTTCGCGGGTAAAGGAGAAATGCCGCCCGAACAATATTCAGACGGCAAGGATGGGGTTTACTTAGGCTGCCAAGAATCTTTCAACGTCACCGTGCGGTTAAACACCGGCGTGTCTTTGCCGTGGTCTTGGCGGTCGGTCACAAAATAGCCGATGCGCTCGAACTGCCAACGGCTTTCCGCCGGCAAATCTTTCGCGGCAGGTTCGGCGTAAGCAGTGATTTCCTTAACGGATTCCGGATTGAGGAAATCGGTAAACGGCAGGTATTCGCCGTCTTCGCCGCGCACGGCACCGGGACGCTCGACGGTAAAGAGGCGGTCGTACAGACGGACTTTGATTTCGGCGGCGTGTTCGGCGGAAACCCAGTGAATCACGCCTTTAACTTTGCGGCCTTCTGGATTTTTGCCCAAGGTGTCGTGGTCGATGCTGCATTTGAGTTCAACCACATTGCCTGCTTCGTCTTTGACGACTTCACCGCACTTGATGACATAGCCGTGGCGCAAGCGTACTTCGCCGCCGGGAATCAGACGCTTGAAGCCTTTGGGCGGATTTTCGGCAAAGTCGTCGGCTTCGATGTAGATGGTTTGTGAAACAGGTACTTCGCGATCGCCCATTTCTTCGTGGTTCGGATGGAACGCGGCACGGCGGCTTTGGGTTTTGCCGGCTTGAAAGTTGGTCAGGGTCACTTTGAGCGGGTTCAAAACCGCCATCAGGCGCGGGGCGGAGTTTTCCAGCTCTTCGCGAATCGCACCCTCCAACACGCTCATGTCGACGATGTTTTCAGATTTGGAAATACCGGCGCGTTTGGCAAACAGGCGCACCCCTTCGGGCGTGTAGCCGCGGCGGCGCATACCGGAAATGGTCGGCATACGCGGATCATCCCAGCCGGAAACGTGTTTTTCCACAACCAACTGATTCAATTTCCGTTTGGAGGTAATGGTGTACAAAAGCTCCAAACGGGAAAACTCGTATTGGCGCGGACGGGTGGCGTGCGGCGCGGGGATGTTGTCCAACACCCAGTCGTAAAGCGGACGGTGCGCTTCAAATTCGAGCGTGCACAAGGAATGCGTGATGCCTTCGATGGCATCGGAAATGCAATGCGTGTAATCGTACATCGGGTAGATGCACCATTTGTCGCCGGTGTTGTGGTGATGGGCGCGGCGGATGCGGTAGATGACGGGATCGCGCATATTGATGTTGCCTGCCGCCATGTCGATTTTCAGGCGCAGGGTTTTGCTGCCGTCGGGGAACTCGCCGTTTTTCATACGCGTGAACAGGTCGAGGTTTTCTTCGATACTGCGGTCGCGGTAAGGGCTGTTTTTACCCGCTTCGGTCAGCGTACCGCGGTATTCTCGCATTTCTTCGGGCGTCAAATCATCGACATACGCTTTGCCGTCTTTGATTAAACCGACGGCGTAGTCATAAAGCCGGTCGAAATAGTCGGAAGCGAAACGCGGTTCGCCCGCCCAATGGAAACCGAGCCACTCGACGTCTTCTTTGATGGCGTTGACGTATTCGTCGTTTTCTTTTTCCGGGTTGGTGTCGTCGAAACGCAGGTTGCACAAACCGTCGTAAATATACGCCAAACCGAAGTTCAGGCAGATGGATTTGGCGTGTCCGATATGTAAATAGCCGTTGGGTTCGGGCGGAAAACGGGTTTGGACGGCTTCGTGTTTGCCGCTTTTGAGGTCGTCTTCGATGATGGTGCGGATGAAATGGTTGTCCGCGAATTGGTCTTTATTGAGCATGGTTTTCTTTAAACAGATGGCTTCAGACGGCATTGGGGAGGTTCCGTATGCCGTCTGAAGCGGTTTGATGATGTGTTTATTGTACCCGACTTGCGCGCTTTGACATAGCGTTCAGACGGCATCGGCAATCAGGCATTCCACCCCCGCCTCTTTCAGCATCTTCTGCATCGCGGTATCAGGCAACCTGTCGGTAAATACTTTGTCAAACGCCGGTAATGCCGCCGAGCCTGACCAGCGCGTTGCTGCGGAATTTGCTGTGATCCACGCCGAGAAAACGGACGCGCGCGTTGGCAATCATCGCCTGCATGACGCTGACTTCCTTGTAATCGTAATCCAAAAGCGAACCGTCGCTTTCCACGCCGTGCGTGCTCATCACGGCATAATCGACTTTGAACTGGTTGATAAAGTCGACGGTCGCCACGCCGGTAATACCGCCGTCCAAAGGGCGGACGACGCCGGATGTGATGATGACCGTGTAATCCGTACGTGCCGAAACGACGGAGGCGACGTGGATATTGTTGGTAATAATCCGCAGGCTGCTGCGCCGCTTCACCAGCTCTGATGCCGCGGCTTCCATGGTCGTACCGATACTGACGAACAGCGACGAACCGTCGGGGATGTGTTCCGCAATCAGCCGGGCAATGGCGTTTTTTTCGTTTTGACACCGGGTTTGGCGGTCGGCGGGCAGACCCTCCGGCAAGTTTCCGCCCGAAGATGCGCCGCCGTGATGGCGTTTCAGGCTGCCGCCCTCCTCCAACTCGCGGATGTCGCAACGTATCGTCTGCGGGGTAACGTCCAATGCGGCGGCAAGCTCGTCCACCGACATAAACTGATGCCGGCGGACAAGGCTTAAAATCTCTCCATGCCTTTGGATTTTCGGTTTCATCGTTTTCTGCTTCCTTGCATCGGGATGCCGATTTTACCGCGTTCAGCCCAGCGTGGAAAACACCACCATCAGAAACGGGGCGGCGATATTGACCACCACGCCGAAGCTGACCGCTACCGGCACGACTTCCAAACCGCCCGCACCCTGAATTACGGGCAATGTGAAATCCATACTGGTCGCGCCGCCGACCCCCACCGCCGCATCCGGAAAACGCTTCATCAGCAGCGGAATAAATGCCAGTGCAAACAGCTCTCGTGCCAAATCGTTCAGCAGCATGATGCTGCCCCATACCGCCCCGTAAGCCTCGGTCATTACCAAACCCGAGAGGGAATACCAACCGAAGCCGGAAGCCATCGCCAAACCTTTCGTCCACGACACACCATCTGCCGATGCGGCAAACAGCAGCCCGCCTGAAAGAGATGACAATATAAACCAAACCGACAGCCGGATGCCCCGCCGGTTAAGCAAAACCTGCCGCAACGATACGCCGCTACTTTTGAGCTGTACGCCGATGAGGAACACCAGCAGCATCAGGCAGTACATACCCGCGTTTTCAGACGGCATCCAAATATCGCACATCAATTTGCCGGACACAAAACCGATCAGTACGCATCCGAGCTGCCTCACACTGCCCGACACGCCGACCGAAACGCCCTTCCCTTTTCCCCCTATCCGCCACGGGGACAACTTTCCCAACACTGCCAAGGCAAGCAGGTTCGCCCCTACCGTACAAACAAACAGCCACAGAACCGTCAACGCCATATCGCCCAACCGCGAACCCAAATCCTCCACGCGCGACAACGATACGCCGATCAGCAGCAGCACGGCATACACCAAAACCGACAGCACCTTGTCCGAAGCGGGCAGGTAAGGCTTGGGAACACGGATAAAAAATCCGGCAAACATCGGTACCAATACCGAAAACAACGTCATCAGGCTGCTCATCCCCTACCCTCCTTTATTGCCGCATGATATGTGCGGCTTAAAAATTGCCGTCTGAAAATTGCAGATACCCGCATCCATATTTCAGACGGCATCAGGTTCGCCATTAAAAAACCGCCTGAAGGTTCAGGCGGCTTATCCGCTCCGGCATTCAATCTTCCAAAGTCTTTTCCAAACGCTCCATACAGTTGCCCAAATGGCGGCGCAGGATTTTGACCACGCGGTTGCGCCTGCCCGCCAGCAGCAGGTCGAGGATTTCGCGGTGTTCGGAATGCGTATGCGTATTGATGGCGTGTTTTTTCTCGCGATGCACGCCCGCCACGGCGACAATCAGGGAAGACCGCGCGCACAGCGTGTTCATAATGTCGAACAGCACATCGTTGCCCACCAGGCGCGCCAGTTCGACGTGGAAGGCATTGGACAGGCGGTTCCAGCCGACGCGGTCGCCCCTGCCGGAGGCCTCTTCTTCGCACCTTATCATCGCATAAAGCGGCTTGAGGCGCGTTTCCAAATCCGGCAGGCCGGCGAGGATGTTCAAAATCATCGTCTCCATTTCGATGCGCGCATTGAACACATCCTGCATTTCTTTCAAATCGGGAACGTGGACGAACGCGCCCCTGTTGGGTTGCAAATCGACAATCTTGTCGTGCGCCAAAAGCGACAGCGCGCCGCGGACGGTGTTGCGCGAACACACCATCTGACGGCAAAGTTCGGATTCGGTCAGCTTTTTGCCGGGCAGCAGCACCTGATCGGTAATGCCGTCCAAAATCAGGGCGTAAACACGGAACAGCTCCGAATCGTGCCGCTCTTCGAGAATCAGGGAAGACGTGGTCGGCGCATGGATAATGTCGTCGTTTTCAAAGTTCATGATGTTTTCCGTATTTTTACGCTTTCAAATTTTTTAAGATGTTTTAAGACGGCTGTGTTTCAAATCGTGTAGGAGAAATTAAAGTATAGTGGATTAAATTTAAATCAGTACAAGGCGACGAAGCCGCAGACAGTACAAAAATAGTACGGCAAGGCGAGGTAATGCCGTACTGGTTTTTGTTAATCCACTATATTGCACAAATTTATTTTAATTCAATAAATTAATATATGGCTTAAAATAACGGGATTCCCGCCTTCCGCCCGCCCGCAAAATCAGGCGGGCATCATTTTAAAACGCGGCATTTAAAATTTGACCGAAAATTGTTGACAATCCGGAATCAAGCCTGCACAATACCCCGACAAGTCCAAGTATTATAAAGGCTGAATAAAGAGGAAACAGCAGGCAGATATATTCGGGAGGTGCAGTCCGAATATATCTGCTTTTTTATGCGCCTCCGGATTGCCTGCCGCACCTTTCCCCTTCAGACGGCATCAGCCGTTTCCCCATAATGCCGCCCGATGCCTATTTCTCCGCCCCGGCAATTTCAAAACTGTGGGTAATCTTTGCCGCTTTGCCCAACATAATCGAAGCCGAACAGTATTTTTCGGCAGACATCTGAACGGCGCGCTCAATGGCCGATTCTTTCAAATCATGCCCGATTACCTTGAAATGGATGTGGATTTCGGTAAACACGCGCGGCGCATCGTCCGCCCGTTTCGCCGTAACCGTCGCACGGCAGTCAGTCACTTTCTGACGCTGTTTTTCGGCAATCATCACCACATCGATGCTCGAACAGCCCGCCACCCCCAACAGCAGCATTTCCAAAGGGCTGGGCCCGCGCTTGGCCGCGCCTTCTGCCGCCGATCCCTCCATAACGACGCTGTGCCCGCCTTCCGCCGTGCCGACAAAACACATTCCGTCTATCCATTTTGATGTAACCTGCATGGTGTCATTCCCGAAAATAGCGTTAAAACCGCTTTGCATATGGCGTTATTGTAAACAATTTCAAGCGGCTTATACAGAAATATGGACAAAACGGCAAAAAACCGCCTGAAAACCGATTTACGGTTTGGCGGCCTGTCCGTTGATCTGCACCGATTTGAGCTTCAGCGTATAGGTTTTGCCGTCGTCGGTATAGCCGATTTGTGCCGGAATATTGTTCAGGGACGGTGCGAAGAAATACGTTACCGTATCGTCGCCGCGCCGCACCCGATATTTGACGACTTCGGTTTCCACGCCGCCTATGCTGTATTTTCCCGTACCCGCCTTATTCAGGCCGCCGACGGAATAAAGTTTTTTGCCGTTGGTGATTTTCAGACCCGGGGGGAGTTTCACGTCATTTGCCGCCAACTGCCAGGCAAGCGTGAACAAATCCATAGCCTTGGGGCTTTGCTCGGTTTTGCTCTCGCCCGCTTTGCCGTAGGTTACGCTGCCGTCGGCGAATTTGGCTTCCGCATACAGTTTGCCCCTGCGTATGTCTTTATAGTAGGCAGGGTGCAGGGTATTGCCGACAACCGTACCGCCGGACTCGAAACGGATATTGTATAGCGGCACTTTAATCGTCGAAACGATTTTGTAAGCATTGCCGCTGCGTTCAAATGTCATCGTGGCGGGAATGCCGTAGCTGCCGGAATAGTGCAGCACGGCGGATTGGGGTAGCCTTGCCGCATACGCGCACGGCAGGGCGGCGGACAAAATGGCGGCGGAAAATATATTTTTAAAAGTCTTCATCATTTGCTCCCGCCCGGTTTACGCCGTCAGGAAACGGGCGGCATCGGCGTTTTCCGAATTTCTGACACGGTTTCCCTCGATAATCAGGCGGCCGGCGGCAAAATCGGCAACGGCTTTCGGATAGAGTTTGTGTTCGACAGCCAAAACCCGGGCGGCAACATCGTCTGCCGTATCGCCGTCAAGTATCGGCACAATCCCTTGCGATACAATCTGGCCGCAATCCAGCTCGGCCGTAACGAAATGAATCGTACAGCCGGCAACGCGGCAACCTGCTTCCAAAGCGCGTTCGTGCGTATGAAGCCCGGTGAACGAGGGCAGGATGGACGGATGGATGTTCATCAGCCTGCCTTCGTAATGGGCGCAGAACTCAGGGGTCAGAATCCGCATAAAACCTGCCAAAACCACCAAATCGGGTTGATATGCGTCGATTTTTTCCATCATGGCCGTATCGAAGGCAAGTCGTGATTCAAAGTTTTTATGATTCAGGCTGTCGGTCGGGATGCCGCGTTCGGCCGCCCATTGCAAACCGGCAGCCGTTTCGCTGTTGCTCAACACGGCGGCAATGCGGACGTTGGGAATGGCGGCATTGACGATTGCCTGCATATTGCTGCCGCGTCCGGAAATCAGGATGACGATGTTTTTCATAATGGTGCGCTTTTGAAAGGGATGCCGTCTGAACCGCTGTTTGGTGGCTTCAGACGGCATTTGCCGTAAAAATGCCCGAAAACCTGTTTCGGGCATGGATTCGGACTTAATTTACTTTTTTGATGTCGACTTGATCCGGCTGCTTGGCGGGCGCGTTTTCGGGTGCGCCGATTTTGACCAGTTTCACGTCAAATACCAAAGTGGCGTTCGGACCGATTTTTTCGCCCGCACCCTGTTCGCGGTAGGCAAGGTTGGACGGGATGTAGAACGTGGCTTCGCCGCCTTCTTTCAGAAGCCGTACGCCTTCGGTCCAACCCGGAATCACTTGGCTCAAAGGGAAGGTGGCCGGGCCGCCGTTGGCTTTGCTGCTGTCGAATACGGTACCGTCAATCAGGCGGCCTTCGTATTCCACGGTAACGATGTCGTCTTTTGTCGGCTGTTTGCCTTTACCCTGTTTGGTGATTTTGTACTGCAGACCGGAAGCAGTGGTCTTCACGCCGTCTTTGGCGGCATTTTCCTTCAGGAAGGCTTCGCCTTTTTCTTTGTTGGCCTTCGCATCCGCCTTGTGTTTTTCTACGGCTTTAGCCTGCTGCTCCTGCAGGAATTTCATCATCACTTCCTGGGCCTGCTCTTCGGTCATTTTGATTTCTTTGCCGTCATACACTGCCTGCATGGCATCGGTAAAGACTTTCAAATCGATTTCCGCGCCCTGTTCCTTCATTTGTTTCAGGGAGCGTCCGATGTCCACGCCCATCGCATAGCTTGCCTGCTGCATCGTGCCGCCGATTGAAGAGGTGTCGCCCTGCGCGGCAGAAGCGGCGGCAGGTTCGGATGCAGATGCGGGGGCGGCTTCTTTTTTGCCGCAGGCGGAAAGCGCCAAAGCGGCGGAAAGGGTCAGTGCGCTGATTTTGAAAATGGTGTTCATGATGGATCTTCGCTGTCGATAAAGTCGGAAAAACGGGATTATAGCCGAGTTTGAATGTTTCAACACACAGGATGGCACATAAAGCGTCAATCTGTGTGTTGCCCTGTTTTGGAAGGGATTGAACCTTCCAAAATAAGGTTTGATTCTACCGCCCCGAAGGACAGATGTCCAAGTGGCGGGGTTCAACCGATAAGGAAATTTTAATCAAATAGAATCAAGCCTGTTTAAATTTTGTAAATGCGGCATTTCAGACGGCATTTCATGCCTTGCCCTCCATGCCGTGATGTTCGATGGCAAAACCGCTTCGGCGGTAGGCGGTAAAGCGTTCGCGCGCGTCGGCGAGATCTTCCAGGCTGTTGCCGACGATTTCCAAAACGCGCGCGGGCAAGACCGAAGCGGTGTTCCAAAAACCGTCGGACAGGTTCAAAACGGCCATGCCTTCGGGAATTCGGGGCAGATTGCCGCCGCAGGCAAGCAGGACGGATGTGTCAGACGGCATGGCTTCTTCCGTTTCCCAAATTTCGTGCGGAATAAAACTCTCGGCCTCGTATTGCCAAAGCATTTTGTCCAATTCCTGAAGCCGCCCGAACGAGTCGGACCACACCAGTATCCTGCCGCCGTCTCGGATAGCGCGCGCAATCAACCGACAGGTAAAAAGGGGGATTTGGTCAACATGGGTATAAAAGGTAACTTTCGGCATATTGTTTGAGCATTTGACAGGATGATGCCGTCTGAAAAGCTTCAGACGGCATTGTGGCAAAATTAAAGATTCCGCAGATAGTTCATCAGCAGCGGTACGGGGCGGCCGGTCGCACCTTTTTCCGCTCCGGATTTCCACGCCGTACCCGCGATGTCAAGGTGCGCCCACGGGTAGCCTTCGGTGAAATAGGACAGGAATGTTGCGGCGGTAATCGTGCCCGCGCCGGGCGTGCCGATATTGGGGATGTCGGCAAAGTTGGATTTGAGCTGGTCTTTGTAGGTTTCAAAGAGCGGCAGTTGCCACGCTTTGTCGTCCACGTTGTAGGAAGCGGCAAGCAGGCTGTCGATCAAATCCTGATTATTGCCCATCACGCCGCTGACATCGTGCCCCAAGGCGACGATGCACGCGCCGGTCAGGGTGGCGACATCGATGACGGCTTTGGGTTTGAACTGCTCGGCGTAAGTGAGCGCGTCGCACAAAATCAGACGGCCTTCGGCATCGGTGTTCAACACTTCAATCGTCAGCCCTTTCATACTTTTCACAACATCGCCCGGTTTGTTTGCCGCACCGGAAGGCATGTTTTCACAAGTGGCGACGATGGCAATCAGATTGATCGGCAGTTGCAGTTTGACGGCGGCGCAGAAGGTGCTGATGACGGTTGCCGCGCCGCACATGTCAAACTTCATTTCGTCCATGTTCAGGCCGGGTTTGAGGGAAATGCCGCCGGTGTCGAAGGTAATGCCTTTGCCGACCAATACCACAGGCGCGGCTTCTTTGTCGGCCGCACCGAAATAGCTCAGTTCAACCAAATATGGGTCTTCGACGCTGCCTTTGGCAACCGACCAAAACGAACCCATGTTTTCTTTGATGTAGTCTTTTTCGATGATTTTGGCGTGCGCGCCCAGTTTCTCGGCTTCGGCTTTGGCGGTACGCGCGAGGAACTCAGGCGTGCATTCGTTCGGTGCGGCATTGCCTAAGTCGCGGCAGAGGCTTTGTCCGTAAACTTGTGCTTCGGCAACGCGCAGGGCTTCTTTGACGGCGGCTTCGTGTGCGCTGTGGAACACGGCTTGCGAAAATTTGGCGGGCTTGGCTTCTTTTTTGTAGCGGTCGAAACGATATGCAGCGTTGCCGAACGCGATGGCAAAAGCTTCGGCAACGGCTGCTGCTTGCGCCTCATCAAAGGCGTGAACGTCCACATTGACCGTTTCTTGATTTTGCGCCCATTTGGCGGCTTCGGCGGCGGCTTTGTTCAGCGCGGCGCGGTCGGTTTTTTCGAGGCGGACGACGGCGACTGCCTGCAAACCGTTGTCCGTCGGGATTTTGGTGTCGGAAAAATTCTGACCCTCTTCCAAAGCAGAGAAGAGCGCATGTGCGGCGGTGTTGTGCTCGGGTGCTTTGTCGGCACAGACAAATAACTGCGCGCCTGCCTGCTGTTCCTGCAAGATTTCGGTTTTTGTGCTAAATTCCACGTTTATTCTCCTGATTGAGACGGTTGTCGGTAGTTTTCAGACGGCCTTTCGCTCAAAAGACCGTCTGAAGACGGCTGGCACGATTGTACCCCATTTTTTGAAGCACCGTCTGAAACCTTGCGCGGACAATCCGCCTGCGCCGAACCGCTTACCGCCCCCCTGACCGCGATTTTATGATTTATCAAAGAAACCTCATCAAAGAACTCTCTTTTACCGCCGTCGGCATTTTCGTCGTCCTCTTGGCGGTGTTGGTGTCCACGCAGGCGATCAACCTGCTTGGCCGCGCAGCTGACGGGCGTGTCGCCATCGATGCCGTGTTGGCCTTAGTCGGCTTCTGGGTCATCGGTATGACCCCGCTTTTGCTGGTGTTGACCGCATTCATCAGCACGCTGACCGTATTGACCCGCTACTGGCGCGACAGCGAAATGTCGGTCTGGCTATCCTGCGGATTGGCGTTGAAACAGTGGATACGCCCCGTCATGCAGTTTGCCGTGCCGTTTGCCATCCTGATTGCCGTCATGCAGCTTTGGGTGATACCGTGGGCGGAACTGCGCAGCCGCGAATATGCCGAAATTTTGAAGCAGAAGCAGGAATTGTCTTTGGTGGAAGCCGGCGAGTTCAATAACTTGGGCAAGCGCAACGGCAGGGTTTATTTCGTCGAAACCTTTGACACCGAATCCGGCATCATGAAAAACCTGTTCCTGCGCGAACAGGACAAAAACGGCGGCGACAACATCATCTTCGCCAAAGAAGGTAACTTCTCGCTGAACGACAACAAACGCACGCTCGAATTGCGCCACGGCTACCGTTACAGCGGCACGCCCGGACGCGCCGACTACAATCAGGTTTCCTTCCAAAAACTCAACCTGATTATCAGCACCACGCCCAAACTTATCGACCCCGTTTCCCACCGCCGCACCATTTCGACCGCCCAACTGATTGGCAGCAGCAATCCGCAACATCAGGCAGAATTGATGTGGCGCATCTCGCTGACCGTCAGCGTCCTCCTGCTCTGCCTACTCGCCGTGCCGCTTTCCTATTTCAACCCGCGCAGCGGACATACCTACAATATCTTGATTGCCATCGGTTTGTTTTTAATTTACCAAAACGGGCTGACCCTGCTTTTTGAAGCCGTGGAAGACGGCAAAATCCATTTTTGGCTCGGACTGCTGCCTATGCACATCATCATGTTCGTCATCGCAATCGTACTTCTGCGCGTCCGCAGTATGCCCAGCCAGCCCTTCTGGCAGGCGGTTGGCAAAAGTCTGACATTGAAAGGCGGAAAATGAACCTGATTTCACGTTACATCATCCGCCAAATGGCGGTTATGGCGGTTTGCGCGCTCCTTGCCTTCCTCGCTTTGTACAGCTTTTTTGAAATCCTGTACGAAACCGGCAACCTCGGCAAAGGCAGTTACGGCATATGGGAAATGCTGGGCTACACCGCCCTCAAAATGCCCGCCCGCGCCTACGAACTCATGCCCCTCGCCGTCCTCATCGGCGGACTGGCCTCTCTCAGCCAGCTTGCCGCCGGCAGCGAACTGGCCGTCATCAAAGCCAGCGGCATGAGCACCAAAAAGCTGCTGTTGATTCTGTCTCAGTTCGGTTTTATTTTTGCTATTGCCGCCGTCGCGCTCGGCGAATGGGTTGCGCCCACGCTGAGCCAAAAAGCCGAAAACATCAAAGCCGCCGCCATTAACGGCAAAATCAGCACCGGCCATACCGGCCTTTGGCTGAAAGAAAAAAACAGCATTATCAATGTGCGCGGAATGTTGCCCGACCATACGCTTTTGGGCATCAAAATTTGGGCGCGCAACGATAAAAACGAATTGGCAGAGGCAGTGGAAGCCGATTCCGCCGTTTTGAACAGCGACGGCAGCTGGCAGTTGAAAAACATCCGCCGCAGCATCATGGGTACAGACAAAATCGAAACATCCGCCGCCGCCGAAGAAACTTGGCCGATTGCCGTCAGACGCAACCTGATGGACGTATTGCTCGTCAAGCCCGACCAAATGTCCGTCGGCGAGCTGACCACCTACATCCGCCACCTCCAAAACAACAGCCAAAACACCCAAATCTACGCCATCGCATGGTGGCGTAAACTCGTTTACCCCGTCGCCGCATGGGTCATGGCGCTCGTTGCCTTCGCCTTTACGCCGCAAACCACGCGCCACGGCAATATGGGCTTAAAACTCTTCGGCGGCATCTGTCTCGGATTGCTGTTCCACCTTGCCGGCAGGCTCTTCGGGTTTACCAGCCAACTCTACGGCACCCCACCCTTCCTCGCCGGCGCACTGCCTACCATAGCCTTCGCCTTGCTCGCTGTTTGGCTGATACGCAAACAGGAAAAACGTTGAACAAATGCCGTCCGAACCTCTCTTCAGACGGCATTTGTTTTCATTGACACATTCCCGCAGACATATAGCCGTTCCCTATTATAGTGGATTAAATTTAAACCGGTACGGCGTTGCCTCGCCTTGCCGTACTATTTGTACTGTCTGCGGCTTCGCCGCCTTGTCCTGATTTTTGTTAATCCACTATACATTACCTGTCATAACAGTTCCATTTTTGTTAAAACTAGTCTATGATAGCGGTACAAATGTTGTTTACAATATTTAACGCAGATCATTTGCAACCCGACAAAAGAAAAACGGAAAAAGGAACAAAGAGATGTTAGAAGCCTATCGTAAAGCCGCCGCCGAGCGCGCCGCCCTCGGCATTCCCGCCCTCCCTTTGAATGCGCAGCAAACCGCCGATTTGGTTGAGCTGCTGAAAAACCCGCCCGCAGGCGAAGGCGAGTTCTTGGTCGAGCTGCTTGCCCACCGTGTTCCGCCCGGTGTGGACGATGCCGCCAAAGTCAAAGCCTCATTCCTGGCTGCCGTTGCCGAAGGCAGCGCATCCAGCCCGCTGGTTTCCCCCAAATATGCGACCGAACTCTTAGGTACGATGCTCGGCGGTTACAATATCCACGCCTTAATCGAACTCTTGGACGACGACAAACTCGCGCCCATTGCCGCCAAAGGCTTGAAACATACGCTTCTGATGTTCGATTCCTTCCACGACGTTCAGGAAAAAGCCGAAAAAGGCAACAAATACGCGCAGGAAGTTTTGCAATCTTGGGCAGATGCCGAATGGTTCGCCTCCCGTGCCAAAGTTCCCGAAAAAATCACCGTTACCGTCTTCAAAGTTGACGGCGAAACCAATACAGACGACCTCTCTCCCGCGCCCGACGCGTGGAGTCGTCCCGATATTCCGCTGCACGCGCTGGCCATGCTGAAAAACCCGCGCGACGGCATCACGCCCGACAAACCGGGCGAAGTCGGTCCGATTAAATTGTTGGAAGAACTCAAAGCCAAAGGCCATCCGGTTGCCTACGTCGGTGACGTGGTCGGTACCGGTTCTTCACGCAAATCCGCGACCAACTCCGTCATTTGGCATACCGGCGAAGACATCCCGTTCGTGCCGAACAAACGCTTCGGCGGCGTGTGCTTGGGCGGTAAAATCGCGCCGATTTTCTTCAACACTCAAGAAGACTCCGGCGCGCTGCCGATTGAAGTCGATGTTTCCGCGCTGAAAATGGGCGATGTCGTCAATATCCTTCCTTATGAAGGTAAAATCGTGAAAAACGGCGAGACTGTTGCCGAGTTTGAATTGAAATCACAAGTATTGCTGGACGAAGTGCAAGCCGGCGGCCGTATCAACCTGATTATCGGTCGCGGTCTGACCGCCAAAGCGCGCGAAGCCCTGAAACTGCCTGCCTCTACTGCATTCCGCCTGCCGCAAGCGCCTGCCGAAAGCAAAGTCGGTTTCACCTTGGCGCAAAAAATGGTCGGTCGCGCCTGCGGTCTGCCCGAAGGACAAGGCGTGCGTCCGGGTACTTACTGCGAACCGCGCATGACGACGGTCGGCTCGCAAGATACGACCGGGCCGATGACCCGCGACGAGTTGAAAGACTTGGCTTGTTTGGGCTTCTCCGCCGATATGGTGATGCAGTCTTTCTGCCACACCGCTGCCTATCCGAAACCTGTCGATGTAAAAACCCATAAAGAACTGCCCGCCTTTATTTCTACCCGTGGCGGCGTGTCCCTGCGTCCGGGCGACGGCGTCATCCACTCGTGGCTCAACCGCCTGCTGTTGCCTGATACAGTCGGTACAGGCGGCGACAGCCACACCCGTTTCCCCATCGGTATTTCCTTCCCCGCAGGTTCAGGCTTGGTCGCTTTTGCCGCCGCAACGGGCGTAATACCGCTCGATATGCCCGAGTCCGTATTGGTACGTTTCAGCGGCAAGCTGCAACCGGGCGTAACCCTGCGCGATTTGGTGAACGCCATCCCGCTTTACGCGATTAAACAAGGTTTGCTGACCGTTGCCAAAGCCGGTAAGAAAAACATCTTCTCCGGCCGCATCCTCGAAATCGAAGGCCTGCCCGATTTGAAAGTGGAACAAGCCTTTGAATTGACCGACGCATCCGCCGAACGCTCCGCCGCCGGCTGTACCGTGAAGCTCAATAAAGAGCCGATTATCGAGTACATGAAATCCAACGTCGTGTTGATGAAAAATATGATTGCCAACGGCTATCAAGATCCGCGCGCTTTGGAACGCCGCATCAAAGCTATGGAAAAATGGCTGGCAAATCCCGAGTTGCTCGAAGCGGATAAAGATGCCGAATACGCCGCCGTGATTGAAATCAACATGGACGACATCAAAGAGCCGATTATCGCCTGCCCGAACGACCCGGACGACGTATGCTTTATGTCCGAACGCTCCGGCACCAAAATCGACGAAGTGTTCATCGGTTCTTGTATGACCAACATCGGCCACTTCCGCGCCGCCTCCAAACTTTTGGAAGGCAAGAGCGACATCCCCGTCCGCCTGTGGGTAGCGCCGCCGACCAAAATGGACGCGAAAGAGTTGTCCGACGAAGGTCACTACGGCGTACTCGGCCGCGCCGGCGCGCGTATGGAAATGCCGGGCTGTTCGTTGTGTATGGGTAACCAAGCCCAAGTACGCGAAGGTGCAACTGTCATGTCCACTTCGACCCGCAACTTCCCGAACCGCTTGGGTAAAAACACCTTCGTTTACCTCGGCTCGGCAGAGTTGGCGGCGATTTGCTCCAAACTGGGTAAAATCCCGACCGTTGAAGAATATCAAGCCAATATCGGCATCATCAACGAACAGGGCGATAAAATCTACCGCTATATGAACTTCAACGAAATCGACAGCTACAACGAAGTAGCCGAGACCGTGAATGTTTGATCCCCGTCATCCGTATGGAGTAAGGGATTGACCGCAATGCCGTCTGAACAACCTTCAGACGGCATTGCAACATTCCGCTAACCCTTCTTTCCGCAAACGCTGCAAATACGGCGTTCACGCCCCCACATAAAGGAAACGACAGTGAACCTGAAAAACCGCCATTTTCTGAAACTTTTGGACTTCACGCCGGAAGAAATCACCGCCTACCTCGACCTTGCCGCCGAGTTGAAAGACGCCAAAAAGGCAGGGCGCGAGATTCAGCGGATGAAAGGGAAAAACATCGCCCTGATTTTTGAAAAAACATCCACGCGCACACGCTGTGCGTTTGAAGTCGCCGCACGCGACCAAGGCGCGGATGCAACCTATCTGGAACCGTCCGCCAGCCAAATCGGGCACAAAGAAAGCATCAAAGACACGGCGCGCGTCTTAGGCAGAATGTACGATGCCATCGAATATCGCGGCTTCGCTCAGGAAACTGTCGAAGAATTGGCAAAATATGCGGGCGTACCCGTGTTCAACGGGCTGACCAACGAGTTCCATCCCACACAAATGCTTGCCGACGCACTGACTATGCGCGAACACAGCGGCAAACCTTTGAACCAAACCGCGTTTGCCTACGTCGGCGACGCGCGTTACAACATGGGCAATTCCCTGCTGATTTTAGGGGCAAAATTGGGGATGGACGTGCGTATCGGCGCACCTCAAAGCCTGTGGCCGTCTGAAGGCATTATCGCCGCCGCACACGCCGCCGCCAAAGAAACCGGTGCAAAAATTACCCTGACCGAAAACGCGCATGAAGCCGTCAAAGGTGTCGGTTTCATTCATACTGACGTATGGGTCAGCATGGGCGAGCCGAAAGAAGTCTGGCAGGAACGCATCGATTTGCTGAAAGATTACCGCGTTACGCCCGAACTGATGGCGGCATCGGGCAATCCGCAAGTCAAATTCATGCACTGCCTGCCCGCCTTCCACAACCGCGAAACCAAAGTCGGCGAATGGATTTACGAAACCTTCGGGCTGAACGGTGTGGAAGTTACAGAAGAAGTATTCGAAAGTCCGGCCGGCATCGTGTTCGATCAGGCGGAAAACCGTATGCACACGATTAAAGCGGTAATGGTCGCGGCTCTGGGCGACTGACAGAACTGTGCCTGTTTAAATTCATCCGCAACACAGATACCGTCCGAACACGATGTTCAGACGGTATCCATATAACAAACTGCCTACACGATGTGTAGGCAGTCCCGTTTGAAAACAATCAGTTTTTGTCTTGGTCAACCAATTTGTTGGCCGTAATCCAAGGCATCATGGCACGCAGTCGTGCGCCGACTTTTTCAACTTGGTGGTCGGCATTCAAACGGCGGCGGGCAGTCATAGACGCGTAGTTGACATTACCCTCTTGGATAAACATTTTTGCGTATTCGCCGGTTTGGATGCGTTTCAGGGCATTGCGCATGGCTTCTTTGCTGGAAGCATTGACCACTTCAGGGCCGGTAACGTATTCGCCGTACTCCGCATTGTTGGAAATGGAGTAGTTCATATTGGCAATACCGCCTTCGAAAATCAGGTCAACGATCAGTTTCATTTCGTGCAGGCATTCGAAGTAAGCCATTTCAGGCGCGTAACCGGCTTCGGTCAGGGTTTCAAAACCTGCTTTGATCAACTCGGCCACGCCACCGCACAATACGGCTTGTTCGCCGAACAGATCGGTTTCGGTTTCTTCGCGGAAAGTGGTTTCAATCACACCGCCTTTGGTGCCGCCGTTGGCAGCCGCATAAGACAGGGCGATGTCTTTGGCCTTGCCGGAATTGTCTTGGTAAACGGCAATCAGAGAAGGCACGCCGCCGCCGCGTTTGTATTCACTGCGTACGGTATGACCCGGACCTTTGGGGGCAACCATAATCACGTCCAAGTCGGCACGCGGAACGATTTGGTTGTAGTGCACGTTGAAGCCGTGTGCAAATGCCAGCGTCGCGCCTTCTTTCAAATTGGCTGCAACTTCGGCGTGATAGACGGCAGGCATGGTTTCGTCAGGCAGCAGCAGCATAACGACATCGGCTTCTTTGGTCGCTTCAGCAACGGTTTTAACAACATGGCCGGCTGCTTCGGCTTTTTTCCAAGAAGAGCCGTGGCGCAGACCGATCACCACGTTTACACCCGAATCTTTCAGGTTGGCAGCATGGGCATGACCTTGCGAACCGTAACCGATGATGGCAACGGTTTTGCCTTTGATCAGGGACAGATCGGCATCTTTATCGTAATAGACTTGCATTTGATTTCCTTTAAGGTAAATGGTTGTCGAAGCCTTAAAATGTTGAGCGGCTTCGGACGGGTTAAACAGAGTGTGCCGCTTAAACGGCAACTTCATTCATCAATACGATTTCCAACGCTTCGGTTTTGCCGTCGACGGACTGGACGAAGGCTTGGAAATGCGCGCTGGCATTATGTTCGTCAATAGCTGCTTGGGATTTCCAATTTTCCACGAAAACAAAACGGTTCGGTTTGCCGATTTCCTGATGGAGATTGTAGCTGATGTTGCCCTCTTCCGCACGGCTGGCTTTGACCAGTTCTTTAAACTGTGCTGCCAGTGTTTCCGTGTATTCCGGTTTGACGGTAACCAGTGCGACAATTTTAATGTTCGACATAAATCTCTCCTGCCGTTCGTTTTTCAGACGGCATTCAAATACCATGCCGTCTGAAAGGTTACGGCGTTAAATTTTCAAAATACGCTCACCGCGACCGATGCCGGCCGCACCTGTACGTACGGTTTCCAAAATTTGGGCGCGTCCGACCGTTTCCAAAAAGGAATCCAGCTTGTCGGTCGAGCCGGTAATTTCAATCGTATAGCTGCGGTCGGTTACGTCGATGATGCTGCCCCGGTAGATTTCGGTCAAGCGTAAAAATTCGTCGCGGTCTTTGCCGGCGGCACGGACTTTTACCAACATCAGTTCGCGTTCGACAAAACGGCTTTCGTTCAAATCGACCACTTTAATCACTTCAATCAATTTATTGAGTTGCTTGGTGATTTGTTCGATAACCTGCTCGTCGCCGTGGGTAACGATGGTCATCCGTGACAGGGTTTTGTCTTCGGTCGGCGCAACCGCCAAAGAATCGATATTGTAATCGCGTGCAGAGAACAAACCGACCACGCGGCTCATCGCACCTGATTCGTTTTCGATCAGAACAGATAAGATATGTCGCATTTGCCTCTCCTTACGCCTTTCCGTCCGTACGCATATGCGGCGGAAGTACCATTTCGTCCAAACCTTTGCCGTTGCCGACCATAGGCATCACATTCTGTTTCTGGTCGGTCAGGAAGTCGATAAACACCAGCCTGTCTTTTTGGTTCAATGCTTCCAACAAGGCACCTTCCACATCAGATTTCTTGTCCACGCGGATGCCGATATGGCCGTATGCCTCGGCAAGTTTGACGAAATCGGGCAAAGAATCGAAATAGGTTTCCGACTCTCGACCGCCGTAATATATTTCCTGCCACTGGCGTACCATACCCAGATAACCGTTGTTCAGCGTAATGACGTTAACCGGAATCCGATATTGGAAACAGGTGGACAACTCTTGGATGTTCATCTGGATCGAGCCGTCGCCGGTAATACAGAATACGTCTTGATCCGGGGCGGCAAGTTTTGCACCAATCGCATAAGGCAGACCCACGCCCATCGTACCCAAACCGCCGGAGTTGAGCCATTGGCGCGGACGTTCGAAAGGATAATATTGAGCCGCAAACATTTGATGCTGCCCTACATCCGATGTGATGATTGCCGAATTGCCGGTAATCTCGGCAAGCTTCTGAATCACATATTGGGGCTTGATAATTTCGCTGCCGTTGTCAAACCACAAGCAATCGCGGGAACGCCATTCCTCTATGGTTTTCCACCATTTGCCCAAAGCATCTTCAGACGGCACGGACTCTTGTTTTTGCCACAGCGCAACCATCTCGGACAAAATGTTTTTCACGTCGCCGACAATCGGAATGTCCGCCTTCACGCGTTTGGCGATGCTGGAAGGATCGACATCGATATGGATAACCTTCTTCGCCTTCTCGAAAAATTTGGACGGTACGGAAACCACACGGTCGTCAAAACGCGCACCTACGGCAAGAACGACATCCGCATTCTGCATGGCAAGGTTTGCCTCGTAAGTACCGTGCATACCGAGCATACCGAGGAATTGGCGGTCGCCGGAAGGATAAGCGCCCAAGCCCATCAGCGTACCCGTGCACGGAGCACCCGTCATTCGGACAAATCGGGTCAGCTCTTCAGAAGCATTACCCAACACCACGCCGCCGCCAAAATAGACGACCGGGCGTTTGGCAGATGCCAACATCTGCACGGCCTTTTTAATCTGACCGATATGCCCTTGAACAACCGGTTGATACGAACGGATAAAAATGTCTTCCTGAGGATAGCTGAATTTCGCCATCGCCTGCGTAACATCTTTCGGGACATCAAGCACCACGGGCCCCGGTCGGCCGCTTGCGGCAATTTGGAACGCCTTTTTAATGGTTTCCACCAACTCATTGATGTCCGTAACCAAGAAATTGTGTTTGACGCACGGACGGGTAATACCCACCGTATCAACTTCTTGGAACGCATCCGTACCAATCAGGGAATTGCCTACCTGTCCGCTGATGACCACCATCGGAATCGAATCCGTATAGGCAGTAGCAATACCGGTCAGCGCATTGGTAACGCCCGGGCCGGATGTAACCAATGCCACGCCCACCTTACCGCTGACGCGCGCATACGCATCTGCCGCGTGTACTGCCGCCTGCTCATGGCGGGTAAGAATGTGTTTGAATTTATTGAGTTGGAACAGGGCATCGTAGATTTCGATAACCGCACCGCCGGGATAACCGAAAACGTACTCGACGCCTTCGGCTTTGAGACTCTGCACTATGATTTGCGCGCCTGATAACTGCATAACGACCTCTTTTATACGGTTTCAAACCAATAGGGACAAACCGCTTTGCCACAGCACCTGTAATGCAATTCCACCAAGCAGCGATTTAGGGTACGCGCATTGGGGGAACACGGCAACAGACAGATTATCCAATCAATTGGAAAGGAACACAGAGTTTGTGAAAAAGAGTAAAAACGATAACGCAAACCGACAGTTCAATCAAGAAAAATCTTTCATCTTTTAATATTTTTTGAAAGCGGAGAAATTTTTTTGAAAGCGGAGAAATTATTGATTGATTTTAAAAGAATAAAATCAGGAGTACCTTTTTTGAAAGATGGAAATTGTTGACAGTTTGCATGGGGGCAGATGTGAAAGTATCAAGAATTTTAAAATTTACAGGGTTTCACTCGGGATATTGATTGAACTTGATTTTATTTTTGATATATCAAAAATATTCCCAACCATACTTCCTGAAAATGGCTCATTGCACCGGACGGCATTGACAGAACCAAGAGGGCTAACAACGACTTAAATATATTGATTGTATAGTGGATTAAATTTAAATCAGGACAAAACGACGAAGCCGCAGACAGTACAGATGGTACGGCAAGGCGAGGCAACGCCGTACCGGTTTAAATTTAATCCACTATATTTAGTCTTATCTATTTCATTAAACAGCAATAGACAAAAAAATAACCGCTCCAAAAGCGGTTGTGGTGCCCAGGGTCGGACTCGAACCGACACACCTTGCGGCGGGGGATTTTGAGTCCCCTGCGTCTACCAATTTCGCCACCTGGGCTGGTGAAGAAATTGCCATTATAATGGATTTTGAGATTCTGTAAACCTTTTTTTGAAATTATTTTATCTGTTTTTATTTTGTTTTTGATTTTAAATAGAATTTTTATTATTTTAATCTTACTGTTCTTTCCGCTCCAAAGATTCTGTATGATTCGGCAATTCCTGCCGTACGGACAACGTAAAAAAATACTACATTAAATCTGCCAAACGCGTTAAGATGGAAATATTCAAATTCCGTACGAATCAGGTTTTTCTATTTATTCTTGGGAGATTGTCATGTTTTCCGTACCGCGTTCCTTTTTGCCGGGCGTTTTCGTACTTGCCGCGCTTGCCGCCTGCAAACCTCAAGACAACAGTGCGGCGCAAGCCGCTTCTTCAAGTGCATCCGCGCCGGCTGCGGAAAATGCGGCAAAGCCGCAAACGCGCGGTACGGATATGCGTAAGGAAGACATCGGCGGCGATTTCACGCTGACCGACGGCGAAGGCAAGCCTTTCAGCCTGAGCGATTTGAAAGGCAAGGTCGTGATTCTGTCTTTCGGCTTTACGCACTGTCCCGATGTCTGCCCGACAGAGCTTTTGACGTACAGCGACACTTTGAAGCAGTTGGGCGGGCAGGCTAAGGACGTGAAAGTGGTGTTCGTCAGCATCGATCCGGAACGCGACACGCCTGAAATCATCGGCAAGTATGCCAAACAGTTCAATCCGGACTTTATCGGTCTGACGGCAACGGGCGGTCAAAACCTGCCGGTCATCAAGCAGCAATACCGCGTGGTTTCTGCCAAAATCAATCAAAAAGACGACAGCGAAAACTATTTGGTCGACCACTCTTCCGGTGCGTATCTCATCGACAAAAACGGTGAGGTTGCCATTTTCTCGCCTTACGGAAGCGAGCCGGAAACGATTGCTGCCGATGTAAGGACCCTGCTCTGACAAAACCGTATGCCGTCTGCACCGCCGGCGCCTGTTCAGACGGCATTATTGTTTCAACCGACAAAGGACATCCACACCATGCAGGATAATGCTTTGACCATCGCCTTATCCAAAGGGCGCATTTTTGAGGAGACGCTGCCGCTGCTTGCCGCTGCCGGCATTGCTCCGACTGAAGAGCCCGAAAAATCGCGCAAGCTGATTATCGGGACGAACCATGAAAACATCCGCCTTGTCATTGTCCGCGCAACCGATGTGCCGACTTATGTCCGCTACGGCGCGGCGGACTTCGGCATTGCGGGCAAAGACGTGCTGATCGAACACGGCGGCACGGGGCTTTACCGGCCTTTGGATTTGGAGATTGCCAAGTGCCGCATGATGGTTGCTGTGCGTAAAGGGTTTGATTACGAAGCCGCTTCGCAACCCGGATGCCGTCTGAAGATTGCCACGAAGTATCCTGAAATCGCGGCATCTCATTTTGCCGGCAAGGGTGTCCATGTGGACATTATCAAACTGTACGGCTCGATGGAACTTGCGCCGCTGGTCGGCTTGAGCGATGCGATTGTGGACTTGGTTTCGACGGGAAACACCTTGAAGGCAAACGGCTTGGAGGCAGTCGAACACATCGTCGACATTTCCAGCTACCTGGTGGTCAACAAGGCTGCTTTGAAAACGAAATACGCGCTGCTGGAGCCGATTATTCAGTCGTTCGGCGGCGCAGTGAAGGCGAAGTGGGCATTCATTTGAATAAAGATGCGTTTTCAGACGACCCTATCCGTTCCCGCCGACAGGCCGTCTGAAAATATCACCGGCAGTAAACTGTATAGGAGAAGTTAAAATGGTTGCAAAAATAAAAAAATTCTCAGATTCGACCCTTTCCGTTTTGAATAACGGCGAGCGTCGGTTTTATGTCTATTGTCTGACCGACCTGAAAAAAGACAAAATCCTCTACATCGGAAAAGGTTGCGGTAATCGTATCTTCGAGCATGAATGGGTTGCTAGTCGTTCACAAGACCCAGTCTCCGGCGAGATTATCGATCGGAAACTCAAAGCCATCTCCAAATGCAAGAAACTCGGTCGCTATATCATCAGCTATCATCTGACTGAAGTCGAAGCGCTCGCCGCCGAATCTGCCTTAATTCATTTTGTTAAATCTGTCTTGGGTAAAAAACTCAAAAATAAAATTGCCGGGCATGGTCCGGGTGGTATTAGCGTAGAAGAACTAGATCGCCGCTTTGGATTCTCTTCTCTCCCACTTAGCGAGATTAACCCCGACGGGCTGATTCTCGCCATCAAGATCCACAATGCTTTCGATTTAGATACTGACGAAGAATTAGACTACCTTTTCGACAACCAAGACGATGCCAACCTCAAATCGCGTACGTTGGGCAACTGGGTTATCGGTAAAGATGTTGCTTCAAAAGTGAAATACGTTATCGGCGTTCACACCGGTCTGCAAAACGCTGTTGTCAGTGCGTACGAAGTGGACGGTTTTGAAACAATGACTGAGGAAACCAAAAACGGCAGAAAACAAACCCGTTACCGTTTCCGTACTACCTCTCGTAGCGAAGAGGTATTAGCCAAACTCGGTCTGCAACAAAAATGCCTGCCCGAATTGAAGTTTGGTAGCGGGGGAGGAAAAGCGTATATCAGACCCAAAACCGAGCAAGAGACGCTTCAGACGATCCCAAGTCCCAAAATAACAAAGGAGAATCCCAAATCATGAAAAAACTCAACACCCAATCGCCCGATTTCCAAGCCGGACTCAAAGCCCTGCTGGCTTTTGAAACCGCGCAAAACCCCGAAACCGAACGCATCGTCGCCGACATTTGCGCCGACGTGCAAAAGCGCGGCGATGCGGCTTTGATTGAATACACCAACAAATTCGATCAGACAAACGCTAAAAGCATCGATGATTTAATACTCACGCAAGCCGATTTGAACGCGGCGTTCGAGCGCATTCCGAACGACGTTCAGACAGCATTGCAGACCGCCGCCCGCCGTGTCGAAAGCTACCACCAACGCCAAAAAATGGAATCGTGGAGCTACACCGATGAAGACGGCACGCTGCTGGGGCAACAGATTACCCCGCTTGACCGCGTCGGCATTTACGTCCCAGGCGGCAAGGCGGCATATCCGAGTTCCGTCATCATGAACGCGATGCCCGCCCACGTCGCAGGCGTGAAAGAAATCATTATGGTCGTACCGACACCGAAAGGCGAACGCAACGACATCGTGCTTGCCGCCGCATACGTCGCCGGCGTAACCAAAGTCTTCACCGTCGGCGGCGCGCAAGCCATCGCCGCCCTCGCCTACGGCACGGAAACCATCCCCCAAGTCGATAAAATCACCGGTCCGGGCAACGCCTTCGTCGCCGCCGCCAAACGCCGCGTGTTCGGCGTGGTCGGCATCGACATGGTGGCGGGGCCGTCTGAAATACTGGTCATCGCCGACGGCACGACACCCGCCGATTGGGTGGCGATGGATTTGTTCAGCCAGGCCGAACACGACGAAATTGCCCAAGCCATCCTCATCGGCACGTCGCAAGCGTATCTCGACGAAGTAGAAGCCGCCATGGACAGGCTCATCGAAACCATGCCGCGCCGCGACATCATCGAGGCCTCGCTCGGCAACAGGGGCGCGATGATACTCGTTAAAGACTTGAACGAAGCCTGCGAAATCTCCAACTACATTTCCCCCGAACACTTGGAACTGTCAGTCGAAAACCCGCAGGAATGGGCGAAAAAAATCCGCCATGCCGGCGCGATTTTCATGGGACGCTACACCGGCGAAAGCCTCGGCGACTACTGCGCCGGCCCGAACCATGTGTTGCCCACCAGCCGAACCGCCCGCTTTTCCTCGCCTTTGGGGACATATGATTTCCAAAAACGCTCCAGCCTGATTCAGGTTTCGGAACAGGGCGCGCAAAAATTAGGCGAAACCGCCAGCGTGCTGGCACACGGCGAAAGCCTGACCGCCCACGCACGCGCGGCAGAGTTCCGTATGAAATAATGCCGAAACGGCGTACAGGCATATTCCAACCATTAAGGAAACACGATGAAATCCGTCCGCTCCTTCATCCGCAACGACATCCTCGCCATGTCCGCATACAAAATCACCGATGTTCCGCCCGGTTTTGCCAAACTCGATGCGATGGAAAGCCCCGCCCATCCTTTTGAGGGGCACGAAGCCCTGATGCGGGAATGGCGGGCGCAACTGGCATCCGCCCCCATCCACCTCTATCCCAACCCCTCCGGCTGCGGTTTGCAGGAAGCATTGCGTTCGGCGTTCGACATCCCTGACTGCGCCGCCGTCGCCTTAGGCAACGGTTCGGACGAACTGATACAGTTCATCACCATGCTGACCGCCAAACCCGGCGCGGCAATGTTGGCAGCCGAACCCGGTTTCATCATGTACCGCCACAACGCCGCGCTGTACGGCATGGATTATGTCGGCGTTCCACTGAACGGAGATTTCACCCTCAACCTGCCCGCCGTCCTCGAAGCCGTCAGGAAGCACCGCCCTGCCCTGACCTTTATCGCCTACCCGAACAACCCGACCGGCGTATGTTTCACGCGTGCCGAAATCGAAGCCGCCATCGAAGCTTCAGACGGCATCGTCGTCGTCGACGAAGCCTACGGCGCATTCAACGGCGACAGCTTCCTGCCGCAGGCGGGCAGGATTCCCAACCTGATAGTCTTACGCACCCTCAGCAAAATCGGTTTTGCCGGACTGCGTATCGGTTATGCGACAGGCTGTCCCGAAGTCATCGGCGAACTGCAAAAAATCCTGCCGCCCTACAATATGAACCAACTGAGCCTGACCACCGCCAAACTCGCCCTGCAACACTACGGCATCATTTCTGCCAACATCGACAGCCTGAAAAACGAACGCGAACGGATGTTCGCCGAATTGGGCAAAATATGCCGTCTGAACGCCTTTCCAAGTCAGGCAAACTTCATTACCATACGCGTACCCGATGCCGATTTGTTGTTTGACACACTCAAACAAAACCGCATCCTCGTCAAAAAACTGCACGGCGCACATCCGCTTTTGGAACACTGCCTGCGCATTACCATAGGCAGCTCCGCACAAAACGATGCCGTCCTCGACGTTATCCGCCGGCTCTACCGATAAACCAAACGGAATCCCTATGACCAAGACACAACTCCACCTGAACAACTTCCTGACTCTCGCCCAAGAAGCAGGTTCGCTGCCCAAGCTTGCCAAACTCTGCGGCTACCGTACCCCCGTCGCACTTTACAAACTCAAACAACGCCTTGAAAAGCAGGCAGAAGACCCCGATGCGCGCGGCATCCGTCCCAGCCTGATGGCAAAACTCGAAAAACACACCGGCAAACCCAAAGGCTGGCTCGACAGAAAACACCGCGAACGCACTGTCCCCGAAACCGCCGCAGAAAGCACCGGAACTGCCGAAACCCGAATTGCCGAAACCGCATCTGCTGCCGGCTGCCGCAGCGTTACCGTCAACCGCAATACCTGCGAAACCCAAATCACCGTCTCCATCAACCTCGACGGCAGCGGCAAAAGCAGGCTGGATACCGGCGTTCCCTTCCTCGAACACATGATCGACCAAATCGCCCGCCACGGCATGATTGACATCGACATCAGCTGCAAAGGCGACCTGCACATCGACGACCACCACACCGCCGAAGACATCGGCATCACACTCGGACAAGCAATCCGGCAGGCACTCGGCGACAAAAAAGGCATCCGCCGTTACGGACATTCCTACGTCCCGCTCGACGAAGCCCTCAGCCGCGTCGTCATCGACCTTTCCGGCCGCCCCGGACTCGTGTACAACATCGAATTTACCCGCGCACTAATCGGACGTTTCGATGTCGATTTGTTTGAAGAATTTTTCCACGGCATCGTCAACCACAGCATGATGACCCTGCACATCGACAACCTCAGCGGCAAAAACGCCCACCATCAGGCGGAAACCGTATTCAAAGCCTTCGGGCGCGCCCTGCGTATGGCAGTCGAACACGACCCGAGAATGGCTGGGCAAACCCCCTCGACCAAAGGCACGCTGACCGCATAACATCCCCAAACAGACCGTCTGAAGCGCAGGAAGCCTTCAGACGGCATTACAGCGCCCCAACAAAGGAGAAACACTATGTCCGCAGAAACATACACACAAATCGGCTGGGTAGGCTTAGGGCAAATGGGTCTGCCTATGGTAACGCGGCTCTTGGACGGCGGCATCGAAGTCGGCGTATACAACCGCTCGCCCGACAAAACTGCCCCCATCTCCGCCAAAGGAGCAAAAGTTTACGGCAGCACCGCCGAACTCGTCCGCGCCTGTCCCGTCATTTTCCTGATGGTTTCCGACTATGCCGCCGTGTGCGACATCCTGAACGGAGTCCGCGACGGATTGGCCGGCAAAATCATCGTCAACATGAGCACCATCTCCCCGACCGAAAACCTCGCCGTCAAAGCACTTGTCGAAGCCGCAGGCGGACAGTTTGCCGAAGCACCCGTTTCCGGATCGGTCGGACCCGCCACCAACGGCACACTGCTGATTCTGTTCGGCGGCAGCGAAGCCGTTTTAAACCCGCTGCAAAAAATATTTTCCCTTGTCGGCAAAAAAACCTTCCATTTCGGCGATGTCGGCAAAGGCTCGGGCGCGAAACTCGTCTTGAACTCGCTCTTAGGCATTTTCGGCGAAGCGTACAGCGAAGCGATGCTGATGGCGCGGCAGTTCGGCATCGATACCGACACCATCGTCGAAGCCATCGGCGGCTCGGCAATGGACTCGCCTATGTTTCAAACAAAAAAATCACTATGGGCAAACCGTGAGTTCCCCCCTGCCTTTGCACTCAAACACGCTTCCAAAGACCTTAACCTCGCCGTCAAAGAGCTTGAACAGGCAGGCAACACCCTGCCCGCCGTCGAAACCGTTGCTGCCAGCTACCGCAAAGCAGTTGAAGCCGGCTACGGCGAACAGGACGTTTCCGGCGTTTACCTGAAATTGGCAGAACACTGACTTCCCTTTCCAAACAATATGCCGTCTGAAGCCAGAAAGCGTTTCAGACGGCATTTTTATCGCCCCACGCTTGAAATCAGTCCCGATTATGACTATATAGTGGATTAACAAAAATCAGGACAAGGCGACGAAGCCGCAGACAGTACAAATAGTACGACAAGGCGAGGCAACGCCGTACCGGTTTTTGTTAATCCACTATAATCCGCACAAATTTAGTCAATATCAAGACCAATTATGAACCGACTCGACCAACTTGGAATCCGTATCAACCTGATTTGCAATGTCTTTGACAAATGGATCGGGCAGCAGGATTTGAATTACAACCTCTTTACCGTACTTTATACCCTGGCAACCGAAGGCAGCCGCACGCAAAAGCACATCGGAGAAGAGTGGAGTCTGCCCAAACAGACCGTTTCAGGCGTATGCAAAACCCTTGCCGGACAAGGGTTGATTGAATGGCAGGAAGGCGAACAGGACAGGCGCGAACGGTTGCTGTCGCTGACCGAAAAAGGCAAAGTCCATGCCGCACCTTTAACAGAAAACGCGCAGGAATTCAGCGACAAAGTATTTTCCACATTCGGCGACAAGCGCACAACCCGGCTGTTTGCCGATTTGGATGCACTGGCGGAAGTGATGGAAAAAACAATCTCGGAAAATAAAAAATAGAGGGACAAATATGTGGAAAATGTTGAAACACATAGCCAAAACCCACCGCAAGCGATTGATTGGCACATTTTCCCCGGTCGGACTGGAAAACCTTTTGATGCTGGGGTATCCGGTGTTTGGCGGCTGGGCGATTAATGCCGTGATTGCGGGGAGGGTGTGGCAGGCGTTGCTGTACGCTTTGGTTGTATTTTTGATGTGGCTGGTCGGTGCGGCACGGCGGATTGCCGATACGCGCACGTTTACGCGGATTTATACCGAAATCGCCGTGCCGGTTGTGTTGGAACAACGGCAGCGGCAAGTCCCGCATTCAGCGGTAACTGCACGGGTTGCCCTGTCGCGTGAATTTGTCAGCTTTTTTGAAGAACACCTGCCGATTGCCGCGACATCCGTCGTATCCATATTCGGCGCGTGCATCATGCTGCTGGTGCTGGAATTTTGGGTCGGCGTGTCGGCGGTGGGCATACTTGCGTTGTTTTTATGGCTTTTGCCACGTTTTGCCGCCATCAGCGAAAACCTGTATTTCCGCCTGAACAACAGCTTGGAACGCGACAACCACTTCGACGAGCGGCAGCTGTACCGCCATTACGGACTGGTTTCGCGCCTGCGTGTGCTGATTTCCAACCGCGAAGCCTTCGGCTATCTCTGCGTCGGCGCGGCGATGGGTATTTTGTTCGGCTTTGCTTTTGTGATGATGACGCTCAAAGGCTACGGCAGCGCGGGGCATATTTATTCGGTCGGCACTTATCTGTGGATGTTTGCCATGAGTTTGGACGATGTGCCGCGATTGGTCGAACAATATTCCAATTTGAAAGACATCGGACAACGGATAGAGTGGTCGGAACGGAACATCAAAGCCGGAACTTGAAAAATGCCGTCTGAACACACTTCAGACGGCATTTCCATCCGTTCGGCAAACTACATCACATCCGCTCGCCGGTTGACAAGTTTGGCAAACAACTTTTCAACGGAAGCTTCCGCCTGCAAACCAATGCGCTGGATCAGGCTTCGCTTCTCCTGATATTTCACTTCGATAACCTGTTTGTTTTCAAACGCTTTCAACAACAAATCATCACTGGTCGAAATCTCGTCAATCAAGTTCAACGCCAACGCCTGCCGGCCGAACCAATGCTCGCCCGTCGCTATTTTTTCAATATCCAACCCGGGGCGGTTTTCACTGACAAACTGCTTGAACAACTGATGCGTTTCCTCCAGTTCCTGCCGGAATTTCTGTTTGCCCTTTTCCGTATTTTCACCCATAAAAGTAACCGTGCGCTTAAATTCGCCCGCCGTCATCACATCCACATCAATATCATGTTTTTTCAACAGGCGGTGGATATTCGGCACTTCCGCCACCACACCCACCGAACCGATAATCGCAAACGGAGCGGAAACAATTTTATCCGCCACACACGCCATCATATAGCCGCCGCTTGCCGCGACCTTATCGACGGCGACGGTCAGCGGAATATTGCGTTCGCGCAAACGCCTAAGCTGCGAAGCCGCCAAACCGTAACCGTGAACCACGCCGCCCGGACTTTCCAATCTGAGCAGAACCTCATCTTCAGGCTTGGCAATCAAAAGCACCGCCGTAATCTCATGACGCAAGGATTCTACGGCGTGTGCATACAAATCGCCGTCAAAATCCAACACAAAAAGGCGGGATTTTTGCGTTTCGGCAGATTTCTCCCCGCCCTCCTTCAAACGCTTTTTCTCTGCTTTGGCTTCCGCCTTTTCCTTTTTCTTTTCTTTTTTTTCCTGATGTTTTGTCTCTTCCTCGCTTAAAAAGAATGTTTCAAACGATTGCCGCTGTTTTTTATAATTTTCCGAAAAATCTGTCAGTACGACACTGCCGCTTTCCGACTGTTTCTTACTCTGTACGATAGCCAACACAATCAGCGCAATTGCGCCGAACACGGTAAGCAGTTCGAGCAGGAAAATACCGTAATTCAGTAAAATTTCTTTCCACATTGATTGGATTTCCTCTTGTTCAGGCATGAACATATCAATATTGTCCATCCCCATCCGACAGATAAAAAAATAACCGCTTGGAGCGGCATTGTCATTTTCAGCTTGGTGCCCGGAGCCGGAATCGAACCGGCATGGGATGTTTAGTCCCGACGGATTTTAAGTCCGTTGTGTCTACCTATTTCACCACCCGGGCATTTGTGAAAGGTGGAGGCGGGGGCGCGGATTTTAACCGGCCTATATGAAGGTTGCACCCCTCATAGCATAAACACTCTGCCACCCCGCCGTAAGATATATGGAGGCGAGAGTCGGAATCGAACCGGCGTAGACGGATTTGCAATCCGCTGCATAACCACTTTGCTATCTCGCCCTAAAACTGGCTTGTCTACAAAACTTGGAGCGGGAAACGAGTCTCGAACTCGCGACCTCAACCTTGGCAAGGTTGCGCTCTACCAACTGAGCTATTCCCGCAATGATTACGGAAGAATGAAATTTTTGGAGCGGGAAACGAGCCTCGAACTCGCGACCTCAACCTTGGCAAGGTTGCGCTCTACCAACTGAGCTATTCCCGCAATGATTACGGAAGAATGAAATTTTTGGAGCGGGAAACGAGTCTCGAACTCGCGACCTCAACCTTGGCAAGGTTGCGCTCTACCAACTGAGCTATTCCCGCCCGATTTCACTCTCCGACATCGAAGAAGACGCAATTATTATGGATTATGTTTTTACCGTCAAGCTATTTTTATGTTTTTTTCAGGCAATTTCTTTCCACGCCATTTTCAGATAATACAGCATCGACCAGACTGTCAGCAAAGATGCGATAAACATCAATATGTTGCCGATAACAACAAGATTAAATCCGTAAAAATCGGGAAAATTCAGCAGCAAAAAGAAAATCGCCAGCATTTGCGCGGCGGTTTTGAACTTGCCGACGGCGGCGACGGCAACGCTGCTCCTTTTTCCCATTTGCGCCATCCATTCGCGCAATGCGGAAATGGTAATTTCCCTGCCGATGATAATCATCGCGAACAAAACATAGGTCCGGTCGAGTTTGACCAGCAGCAGCAGCGATACGGCAACCATCAGCTTGTCGGCGACGGGGTCGAGGAATGCGCCGAAATCGGAAGTCTGTTTCCACAACCTTGCCAAAAATCCGTCAAACCAGTCGGTCAAGGCGGCAACGGCAAAAATGACGGCGGCGGCAACATTGACTGCTTCTTCTGAAAACCATGAGAACGGCAGGTAGAAAAGGACAATCAGTACGGGAATGAGCAAGACCCTCAACCATGTGAGGAAGATGGGGATGTTCCAAGGCATCGGTTTTCTCTGTGCGGACTGTAAAATTATGATTATAACGGTTATCCTCATAACCCAAAACGTAAAATTGCCGCATAGTCATTCCCCCGCCCCGCCAATCTGTTTTCACATTTTTTTCAAACGCAGGAAAATGGCGGGCAATAAAAGCAAAATACCCGGTTTCAGGCTGAAAACGGCAGGTTGTGCCAACACTTCGACAAGGCGGTCTTCCGTGCGGGAAAAATCTTTATTGCTATAGACACTGCCACTGTTGCGGTATTCCAACAGAACGCCGTTTAAAAAACCTTTGCCGACGGTTTCGCTTAAAACAATCTTAACCTGCCGCGCCCTGATGGCTCTGCCGATATTGCCGCCTGTGCACAAACTGTCGAACCCGTAGCAGGAAAGCCGGTACTGCCGCCCGTCCGCCTCCAATTTGATTGCCCGTCCGCTGCGGTTGGGGGCGGTAACGGTCAAATCCGCATATTCAAATATTTTTTCTTGTTCGTGAAATGCCGTCAGGTAAGGTGCAATAAAAACGGCGGACAACAACAGGCAGCTTATGGCGGCAAACAATGCCAAGCGGTGATATTTCATACTTGTTCCATGTTTCTCAAATGCCGTCTGAAAAAAACGGCTGCATATGTTGTCTGCAAAATATCGGGAAGCATAACAGGCAAAATGCCGTCTGAAATATTTTCAGACGGCATTTCTTATCCGAAACGGATTATTTTTGCGTTTCAACCGCTTCCAATGCACGCAGGGCGTAAGTGTAAGCAGCACCCGCATTCAGGGCAATGGCGGTTGCCAATGCACCTGCGATCTCGCTGTCGGTCGCACCGGCTTTGGCGGCGGCGGCGGCGTGAACGCTGATGCAGCTCTCGCAACGGGTGGTGATGGCAACGGCGATGGCAATCAGTTCGCGCGTTTTGGCATCGAGTGCTTCGGCGGCGGCGGCCTGTTCCAATGCGCCGTAGGCTTGCAGCATTTTAGGATGCGCCTTACCCAGCTCGCCGAATGATTTTTTAACCAATGCGGTATGTTCTTTCCAATCTTTAAACATTTTCTTTTCCTTTCTCTTGCGTTTAACCCTGATACGCGCTTGCGTATCTGTTTTTGATGTGCGTATTATTGCAATTATTCAGTTGTGTTTCTCGTTTAATCATCTCATTTTATGGTTCAAAAAGATTTATGGACATTCTGGACAAACTGGTCGATCTCGCCCAATTGACGGGCAGTGCGGATGTGCAGTGCCTTTTGGGCGGACAATGGTCGGTACGGCATGAAACCTTGCAATGCGAAGGGCTGGTACACATTGTTACGGCGGGCAGCGGTTATCTCTGCATCGACGGCGAAACTTCCCCGCGTCCGGTCGGCACGGGCGATATTGTATTTTTCCCGCGCGGCTTGGGTCATGTGTTGAGCCACGACGGAAAATACGGAGAAAGTTTACAACCGGACATACGGCAAAACGGCACATTTATGGTCAAACAGTGCGGCAACGGGCTGGATATGAGCCTGTTTTGCGCCCGTTTCCGCTACGACACCCACGCCGATTTGATGAACGGGCTGCCGGAAACCGTTTTTCTGAACATTGCCCATCCAAGTTTGCAGTATGTGGTTTCAATGCTGCAACTGGAAAGCGAAAAACCTTTGACGGGGACGGTTTCCGTGGTCAACGCATTACCGTCCGTCCTGCTGGTGCTTATCCTGCGCGCCTATCTCGAACAGGATAAGGATGTCGAACTCTCGGGCGTATTGAAAGGTTGGCAGGACAAACGTTTGGGACATTTGATCCAAAAGGTGATAGACAAACCGGAAGACGAATGGAATATTGACAAAATGGTTGCCGCCGCCAATATGTCGCGCGCGCAACTGATGCGCCGCTTCAAAAGCCAAGTCGGACTCAGCCCGCACGCCTTTGTGAACCATATCCGCCTGCAAAAAGGCGCATTGCTGCTGAAGAAAACCCCGGATTCGGTTTTGGAGGTCGCGCTGTCGGTGGGCTTTCAGTCGGAAACGCATTTCGGCAAGGCGTTCAAACGGCAATATCACGTTTCGCCGGGGCAATACCGGAAAGAAGGCGGGCAAAAATAAATCGGGGCTTCAAACGCAAATGCCGTCTGAAAAAGCTTTCAGACGGCATTTGCGTACCGCGTCATTTCAAGGGCTGCATCTTCATCACTTCCATCAAAAAGTTGGTAAATGCGGGATTATCGGGTTTGGCATCCATATTTTTCCAACGCTGCTGCCAGCCGCGCAAGGCATTCTCGATATACAGCTTGGACTGTTCCGTATTGATTTCGCCGCGCTGGCTGTCTACCGCCGAACGCAGGTAGATTTCATACATACTGTCATCGACGGCATTGCGTCCGACCAGGCGTTTTCTGAAGTTGTTCAGATATTGCGCCGCCTGAACCTTGGTCATTTTACCGATACCCACCTGATAGCCCAAGCGCGTCGCTTCATCGCTGATTTTGGCAACATCCGCCCAATGCGAAGGGGCGAGGCGAAAACCTTTTGCAGGTGCTTCCGTTTTGACGGTATTGATAGGATTCACGGGGATTTCCGTCAATGTGGGCACATAAATAGACTGGCAGCCGGAAAGGACTGCCGCAATGGAAAGAGGGATAAGGTATTTTTTCATACCCGCCATTATAATCAAGTTTGCCTTGAGAAAACAAATTGTTCGGCAAGAAAAATAAAATTTCGGCATCAGAAGCAGGCAAAAACACATTCCACAAGCCTTGCCGCAAGGTTTACAATCCGACCGTCCTTATCGCAACGACCGTTTATGGATACCGCAAAAAAAGACATTTTAGGATCGGGCTGGATGCTGGTGGCGGCGGCCTGCTTCACCGTTATGAACGTATTGATTAAAGAGGCATCGGCAAAATTTGCCCTCGGCAGCGGCGAATTGGTCTTTTGGCGCATGCTGTTTTCAACCGTTACGCTCGGTGCTGCCGCCGTATTGCGGCGCGACACCTTCCGCACGCCCCATTGGAAAAACCACTTAAACCGCAGTATGGTCGGGACGGGGGCGATGCTGCTGCTGTTTTACGCGGTAACGCATCTGCCTTTGACAACCGGCGTTACCCTGAGTTACACCTCGTCGATTTTTTTGGCGGTATTTTCCTTCCTGATTTTGAAAGAACGGATTTCCGTTTACACGCAGGCGGTGCTGCTCCTTGGTTTTGCCGGCGTGGTATTGCTGCTTAATCCCTCGTTCCGCAGCGGTCAGGAACCGGCGGCACTCGCCGGGCTGGCGGGCGGCGCGATGTCCGGCTGGGCGTATTTGAAAGTGCGCGAACTGTCTTTGGCGGGCGAACCCGGCTGGCGCGTCGTCTTTTACCTTTCCGCAACCGGCGTGGCGATGTCGTCGGTTTGGGCGACGCTGACCGGCTGGCACACCCTGTCCTTTCCATCGGCGGTTTATCTGTCGGGCATCGGCGTGTCCGCGCTGATTGCCCAACTGTCGATGACGCGCGCCTACAAAGTCGGCGACAAATTCACGGTTGCCTCGCTTTCCTATATGACCGTCGTCTTTTCCGCCCTGTCTGCCGCATTTTTTCTGGGCGAAGAGCTTTTCTGGCAGGAAATACTCGGTATGTGCATCATTATCCTCAGCGGCATTTTGAGCAGCATCCGCCCCATTGCCTTCAAACAGCGGCTGCAAGCCCTCTTCCGCCAAAGATAAAAAATGCCGTCCGAACATCCTTCAGACGGCATATCGGGCTTTATTTCCCCGCCTTCACATCCTGCCACTGGCGCACCATAAACTTCAATGCCGCCGGCCGGATAGGCACCATGATAAAGCTGTTTTTCAAATCTTCCCCGCTCGGGAAAATCGTATTGTCGTTTTTAAATTCGTCCTCCATCAAATCGCGCGCCGGCTTGCTCGAAGGCGCGTAGGTAACGAAATTGCCGTTTTTCGCCGACACTTCCGGATCGAGGAAGTCGTTGATGTATTTGTGCGCGTTGGCGACGTTTTTCGCATCTTTCGGAATCACGAAAGAATCCACCCAAATCCCCACGCCCTCTTTCGGCATCATCACGCGGATTTTTTCCTTGCCGCCCGCTTCTTCGGCACGGCGTTTGGCGATGTTCAAATCTCCGCCGAAACCGATTGTTACGCAGGTATCGCCGCGCGCCAAATCATCGATAAAGCCGGACGAAGTAAAGCGTTTGATATTGGGGCGGTTTTTCTTGAGCAGGGCGGTTGCCTCCCTGATGTCTTCCGTATTGCTGCTGTTCGGGTTTTTGCCCAAATAGTTCAACACCATGGGATAAATTTCCGCCGCGCTGTCCAAATAGCTGATGCCGCATTGTTTGAGTTTGAACGTGTATTCGGGGTTGAACACCAAATCCCACTGGTTGTCCGGCAGCTTGTCCGTACCCAAAGCCTTTTTCACGCGTTCGGTATTGATGGCGAAGGTATTTGTCCCCCAATAAAACGGCACGGCGTATTCGTGGTCGGGATCGACCCCGTCCATCAGCCTCATCATTTCAGGGTTGAGATGTTTATAATTGGGAATCATCGACTTATCGATTTTCTGATACGCACCTGCCTTAATCTGCCTGCCCACAAACGCATTGGACGGCGCGACAATGTCGTAACCGGATTTTCCGGTCAGCACCTTGCTTTCCAGCGTTTCATCACTGTCGTACACATCATAAGTAACCTTGATGCCGTTTTTCTTTTCAAAATCGGCAACGGTTTCCGGATCGACGTATTCCGACCAGTTATAAATTTTCAATACGTTTTGGTTTTCCGCCGGTGCCGGTTTTTCGGCAGGCGGTTTGTCCGAACCGCCGCACGCTGCAAGCAGCAAAGCAGTCAGGACGGCGAGTGGCAGATGTTTGACCATTATCATTCCTTGCATATCGGGTTGGAGAAAGCGGCCATTATAGCCGATATTGGTAACAGGGCTTCAGACGGCATTCAAAATCCCGCAATGCCGTCTGAAAGCCGCCGCTTCCATAGCTAGAAACAGGGATTTGCGGTAATATACCGCCGTTCGTTTTCCCTGCTTTTACCATGACAAGACATTTGAGAGACATTGAAAAAATTATGAAAACCTCCGAACTGCGCCAAAAATTCCTAAAATTTTTTGAAACCAAAGGCCACACCGTCGTCCGCTCTTCCAGCCTCGTGCCGCACGACGACCCGACCCTGCTGTTTACCAACGCAGGCATGAACCAGTTTAAAGACGTATTTTTAGGTTTCGACAAACGCCCGTACAGCCGCGCCACCACCGCGCAAAAATGTGTACGCGCAGGCGGCAAGCACAACGACTTGGAAAACGTCGGCTACACCGCCCGCCACCACACCTTCTTTGAAATGATGGGCAACTTCTCCTTCGGCGATTACTTCAAACGCGACGCGATCCACTTCGCTTGGGAGTTTCTCACTTCCCCCGAATGGCTCAACATCCCCAAAGACAAACTCTTGGCGACCGTTTACGCAGAAGACGACGAAGCCTACAACATCTGGTTGAACGAAATCGGTATGCCGTCTGAACGCATCGTCCGCATCGGCGACAACAAAGGCGCGAAATACGCGTCCGACAACTTCTGGCAAATGGGCGACACCGGCCCTTGCGGCCCCTGCTCCGAAATTTTCTACGACCACGGCAAAGAAATCTGGGGCGGCATTCCCGGCAGCCCCGAAGAAGACGGCGACCGCTGGATTGAAATTTGGAACTGCGTATTCATGCAGTTCAACCGCGACGAACAAGGCAATATGAATCCACTGCCCAAGCCGTCCGTCGATACCGGTATGGGCTTGGAACGTATGGCCGCCGTGATGCAGCACGTCCACAGCAACTACGAAATCGACCTGTTCCAAGACCTGCTCAAAGCCGTTGCCCGCGAAACCGGCGCGCCGTTCAGTATGGAAGAACCCAGCCTGAAAGTTATCGCCGACCACATCCGCTCCTGCTCATTCCTGATTGCAGACGGCGTATTGCCTTCCAACGAAGGACGCGGCTACGTATTGCGCCGCATCATCCGCCGCGCCGTGCGCCACGGTTACAAACTGGGTCAAAGCAAACCGTTCTTCCACAAACTCGTTGCCGATTTGGTTCAAGAGATGGGCGGCGCGTATCCTGAATTGAAAGAAAAACAGGCGCAAATCGAAGAAGCTTTGAAAAACGAAGAAAGCCGTTTTGCCCAAACTCTGGAAACCGGTATGGCTTTGTTGGAAAACGCGCTGGCCAAAGGCGGCAAAACACTCGGCGGCGAAATTATCTTCAAACTCTACGATACCTACGGCTTCCCATACGACCTGACTGCCGACATCTGCCGCGAACGCAATATCGAACCGGACGAAGCAGGCTTCGAGCGCGAAATGGAAGCCCAACGCGCACGCGCACGCGCCGCCCAAAGCTTCAAAGCCAACGCCCAACTGCCTTACGACGGTCAAGACACCGAGTTTAAAGGTTATAGCGAACGCCAAACCGAATCCAAAGTCCTCGCCCTCTACAAAGACGGCGGGCAAGTCGTCGAATTGAACGAAGGCGACAGCGGTGCCGTCGTTATCGACTTTACCCCGTTCTATGCAGAATCCGGCGGCCAAGTCGGCGACGTCGGCTATATCTTCGCAGGCGAAAACCGCTTTGAAGTACGCGATACCCAAAAAATCAAAGCGGCCGTATTCGGACAATTCGGCGTACAAACTTCAGGCCGTCTGAAAGTCGGCGACAGCGTTACCGCCAAAGTGGATGACGAAATCCGCAATGCCAATATGCGCAACCACAGCGCGACCCACCTGATGCACAAAGCCCTGCGCGACGTATTGGGCGGACACGTCGAACAAAAAGGCTCTTTGGTTACCGCCGAATCCACCCGTTTCGACATTTCCCATCCCCAAGCGGTAACCGCCGAAGAAATCGCTGAAGTCGAACGCCGCGTCAACGAAGCCGTTTTAGCCAACGTTGCCGTCAACGCAGCCATTATGAGCATGGAAGACGCGCAAAAAACCGACGCCATGATGCTCTTCGGCGAAAAATACGGCGACGAAGTACGCGTACTGCAAATGGGCGGTTTCTCTACCGAATTGTGCGGCGGCACACACGTTTCACGCACCGGCGACATCGGCCTCTTCAAAATCATCAGCGAAGGCGGTATTGCCGCAGGCGTACGCCGTATCGAAGCCATCACCGGCCTGAACGCACTCAAATGGGCGCAAGAGCAAGAGCGTTTGGTAAAAGACATCATTGCCGAAACCAAAGCCCAAACCGAAAAAGACGTACTGGCGAAAATCCAAGCAGGCGCGGCACACGCCAAAGCATTGGAAAAAGAATTGGCACGCGCCAAAGCCGAACTCGCCGTCCACGCAGGCGCCAAACTCTTGGACGACGCAAAAGACCTGGGCGCGGCCAAACTCGTTGCCGCACAAATCGAAGCCGACGCAGCCGCCCTGCGCGAAACCGTAACCGACCTGACCGGAAAATCCGACAACGCCGTGATTCTTTTAGCGGCAGTAAACGAGGGTAAAGTCTCCCTGTGCGCCGGCGTATCCAAAGCCCTGACCGGAAAAGTCAAAGCAGGAGATCTGGTTAAATTTGCAGCCGAACAAGTCGGCGGCAAAGGCGGCGGCCGTCCCGACTTGGCGCAAGCCGGCGGTACGGATGCCGACAAATTGCCCGAAATGCTGGCAAGCGCGGAAGGTTGGCTTTGTCAGAAATTAAGTTAAATTTAAATCTTAATAAGCCATTTGAGTCTTGTTCAAATGGCTTATATTTTGGATTGTTAGAATGAATACTAAAACAGAGTTACAAAAACTTTTAGAAGAGGATATATCAACTTTAAAAGAAACACTAATTCGTGTAGATGCTCTTCCTCCAAGATATGTACGTAGCATTGCAACTCCTATTGTCCGTCGATGGTTAATTGACAAACAATTAAATATTCTCGCAAAAGAAATAGGTTTAACTATAGAATTGCCCATCCTTGATACAAGTTTGGTATTTGAAAAATTGTCAACCTTAGAGAATAAAGTTAATTTTTATAGTAGATTAACAAAAATCAGGACAAGGCGGCGAGCCGCAGACAGTACAAATAGTACGGCAAGGCGAGGCAACGCCGTACCGGTTTAAATTTAATCCACTCTATATGGCTGGTGGAGTTTATTTAGGCGGAAAAATTATTAGCCCTATATATCATTCATCACAAGAATTTTCTGGTGAACCAATAATCTATGCTGAAACAAATATAATTTTATGTCCTGCTGAAAAATTTTTAACTTTAAAACGAGTTTTCCATAATGGAAATATTTTTAATATGAATCAGATAATTACTTTTTTATCCAATAAACAAGGGGGAGTACGTTTTGATAAAAATTACGATAAATATAAAACTTGGCAAGTTGCTATAGAAAAAGCAGCAAATTTTTTAAAACTCGGTAATCCATATAATGAAGATAAATTATCTCTTAGTGAAGAACATGACACTATTCGGGTCTGTACCAGATTAGCAGATATGTTACCCTCGAAATATGAAGATAACACACTGCAAATTAAAGAAAGAAGTACAAAAAGAACCGCTCCGTTCTTTTGTACCGGAAGTTACCGCCCGTTCTGCCGCCGATATTTTGGGTATCCATCCCGATTCGGCGGCACTGTTTTACCGTAAAATCCGCACGGTTGCCAACCATCGTTTGGCCTTGGCTGCCGATGAGGTTTTCGAGGGCCCCGCCGGGCCGGGCGGAAGCTGTTTCGGCGGACGGCGTAAAGGCAGACGCGGTCGCGGCGCGGCAGGAAAAGCGGTTGTCTTCGGCATTCCGAAACGCAACGGGCGGGCCTATACCGTTGCCGCGGACGATGCCGAGCCTGAAACGTTGCCCCCTGCCGTCAAAAAGAAAATCATGCCGGACGGTATTGTTTATGCCGATAGCCCGGGCAGCCGCGGCAAGTCGGACGCGAGCGGTTTTACCCGTTGCCGCATCAACCGTTCCAAGGAATTTGCAGACCGTCGGAACCACATTAACGGCATTGGGAACTTTTGGAATCAGGCAAAACGCGCCTTGCGGAAATACAACGGAATCGATCGTAAACCTTTCCCGCCGTTCTTGAGGGAATGAGAATTTCGACTTAACTTCGGCACACCGTCCCGGCAGCTAAAAATCCTGCGGGATCGGTGTGGAATTTAGGGATAATCTAGTACAGCCCCTACTATTTTAGTAGTTTTACCATTAGAAAAAGGATATGAATGGAATTGCCTTGAGGTAGAAGTACTATCCGCTGCTCAATCTCTAGCAAATATCTATTGCAACAAGGTTCGCCTCATAGATGGTCATGTTTGGGAGGAATAAATGAAAAAGCGTAGTTGGTAATTTTTAGTTGCGCAGGGTGGGCTTCAGCCCACCGTTTTTTCTTCATTTTGGGTTGTTGATTGGTGGGCTAAAGCCCACCCTACGATTACTAAAATCCCGTCATTCCCGCGTAGAGCGCATCATATAAGGCGGGAATCCAGACCTTTCGGTGCGAAAACTTATCGGATAAAACGGTTTCCCCTGCATCCTGGATTCCCACTTTCGTGGGAATGACGGGATATAGGTTTCCCTACGGACGTGTTCAGATTCCTGCCTTCGCGGGAATAACGGCGGAGCAGTTTCTGCTTTTCCAATAAATGACCGTAACTTAAAATCCCGTCATCCCCGCGAAAGCAAAAATCCTGCCTGTCGGATTTCGGTTTTTTCGGGAAACTGATGAATCGTCATTCCCGCGCAGGCGGGAATCCAGAACGCGGGACGGCGGCAATATTCAAAGGTTGTCTGAAAATTCAGAGGTTCCAGATTCCCGCCTTCGCGGGAATGACAGCGGAGCAGTTTCTGCTTTTCCGATAAATGACCGCAACCTAAAACCCATCCTTCACACGAAAACAGAAAAACAAAAACCTAAAATCCCGTCATTCCCGCGATAACAGTTGCGTAATTGCGTAGGGTGGGCTTCAGCCCACCGTTTCTTCATTTTTGCTTGTCAATTAGTGGACTGAAGCCCACCCTGCGGTTACTGTTTCTTCTTTTTCGATTATTAATTGGCAGGCTGAAGCCCTCCCTACGTTTACCGTCAAAAATGCCGTCTGAAATGCTCAAGCCCTCAGACGGCATTTTTTATTTCGCACCCTTACAGGTAAAATTTCTCGATGACTTTCAGGTTGTCGTCTAATTTGTACACCAGCGGCTGGCCGGTCGGGATTTCCAAGCCCATGATGTCTTCGTCGGAAATGCCCTCGATGTGTTTTGCCAGCGCGCGCAGGGAGTTGCCGTGCGCCGCTACCAAGACGCGTTTGCCGCTCAAAATCGCGGGGGCGATTTGGTCTTCCCAAAACGGTAATACGCGCTCCAGCGTTACTTTCAGGTTTTCGCCGTCGGGTACGACATCGGCAGGCAGATGGGCATAGCGACGGTCTTTGTGTGCGGAAAACGCGTCGTCTTTGTCCAAAAGCGGCGGCAGGGTGTCGTAGCTGCGCCGCCAGATGCGGACTTGCTCGTCGCCGTATTTTTCGGCGGTTTGTTTTTTGTCCAAACCTTGCAGTCGGCCGTAGTGGCGTTCGTTCAGCCTCCATGTTTTGATTTGCGGTACGAACAGTTGGTCGGATTCTTCCAAAACGATGTTGCAGGTCTTAATCGCGCGGGTCAGGACGGATGTGAAGGCGATGTCGAACTCATAGCCGTTTTCTTTCAGTTTTTTACCGGCGGCGGCGGCCTCGGCAAGCCCCTGCTCGCTCAGCTTCACGTCGCGCCAGCCTGTAAACAGGTTTTTCGCGTTCCATTCGCTTTGTCCGTGGCGGATAAATACCAATTCCATATCGTCTCCAATGTGTGAAAGTGGGAAAGCTTTATTTATAACATATTTTCACATTTCCCGTATTTGATTCAGATTCAGGCACGGCGCCCACTATGGTTTGCCATTTTGATTTACAATAATGTCCTTTGCTTTACATTCCGCATACACAATGAATACGCAACCGCACGCTTCCCATACCGATTCCAACACGCTGATGCTCGGCCGATACGCCGAACGCGCCTATCTCGAATACGCCATGAGCGTGGTCAAAGGCCGCGCGCTGCCTGAAGTTTCAGACGGCCAAAAGCCCGTGCAGCGGCGCATTTTGTTTGCCATGCGCGATATGGGTTTGACGGCGGGGGCGAAGCCGGTGAAATCGGCGCGCGTGGTCGGCGAGATTTTGGGTAAATACCATCCGCACGGCGACAGTTCCGCCTATGAGGCGATGGTGCGCATGGCTCAGGATTTTACCTTGCGCTATCCCTTAATCGACGGCATCGGCAACTTCGGTTCGCGCGACGGCGACGGGGCGGCGGCGATGCGTTACACCGAAGCGCGGCTGACGCCGATTGCGGAATTGCTATTGTCCGAAATCAATCAGGGGACGGTGGATTTTATGCCGAACTACGACGGCGCGTTTGACGAGCCGCTGCACCTTCCCGCCCGCTTGCCTATGGTGTTGCTCAACGGCGCGTCGGGCATCGCGGTGGGTATGGCGACCGAGATTCCGTCGCACAATTTGAACGAAGTCACGCAGGCGGCGATTGCACTGTTGAAGAAACCGACGCTGGAAACCGCCGACCTGATGCAATATATTCCTGCTCCCGATTTTGCCGGCGGCGGTCAAATCATCACGCCGGCGGACGAATTGCGCCGTATTTACGAAACCGGCAAGGGCAGCGTGCGCGTGCGTGCGCGTTATGAAATCGAGAAATTGGCGCGCGGACAGTGGCGCGTCATCGTAACCGAACTGCCGCCGAACGCCAATTCCGCCAAAATCCTTGCCGAAATCGAAGAGCAAACCAACCCGAAACCGAAAGCGGGCAAGAAGCAGCTCAACCAAGACCGGCTTAATACCAAAAAGCTGATGCTGGATTTAATCGACCGCGTGCGCGACGAGTCCGACGGCGAACATCCCGTGCGCCTTGTATTTGAACCGAAATCCAGCCGCATCGATACCGATACCTTCATCAACACGCTGATGGCGCAAACTTCGCTGGAAGGCAATGTGTCCATGAACTTGGTGATGATGGGTTTGGACAACCGCCCCGCGCAGAAAAACCTGAAAACGATTTTGCAGGAATGGCTGGATTTCCGCATCGTTACCGTAACACGCCGTCTGAAATTCCGTTTAAACCAAGTGGAAAAACGGCTGCACATCCTCGAAGGCCGTCTGAAAGTCTTTCTGCACATCGACGAAGTGATTAAAGTCATCCGCGAATCGGACGACCCGAAAGCCGATTTGATGGCGGCATTCGGGCTGACCGAAATCCAGGCCGAAGACATTTTGGAAATCCGCCTGCGTCAGCTGGCGCGTTTGGAAGGTTTCAAACTCGAAAAAGAATTGAACGAATTGCGCGAAGAACAAGGCCGTCTGAACATCCTTTTGGGCGACGAAAACGAAAAACGCAAGCTGATTATCAAAGAGATGCAGGCGGACATGAAGCAGTTCGGCGACGCGCGCCGCACGCTGGTGGAAGAGGCCGGACGCGCCGTGCTGACACAAACCGCCGCCGACGAACCCATCACGCTGATTTTGTCGGAAAAAGGCTGGATACGCAGCCGTGCCGGACATAATCTCGATTTGAGCCAAACCGCGTTCAAAGAAGGCGACCGCCTCAAACAAACCCTTGAAGGCCGCACTGTTTTACCCGTCGTCATCCTCGATTCATCGGGCAGAACCTACTCGATCGATGCCGCCGAAATCCCCGGCGGACGCGGCGACGGCGTACCGGTTTCCTCCTTAATCGAGTTGCAAAACGGCGCGAAACCCGTCGCGATGTTGACAGGATTGCCGGAACAACATTATTTATTATCAAGCAGCGGCGGCTACGGCTTTATCGCCAAGCTGGGCGATATGGTCGGACGCGTGAAAGCGGGCAAAGTGGTGATGACCGCAGACAGCGGCGAAACCGTCCTGCCGCCGGTTGCCGTCTATGCCTCCTCGTTCATCAACCCCGACTGCAAAATCATTGCAGCCACCAGTCAAAACCGCGCCCTCGCCTTCCCCATCGGCGAATTGAAAATTATGGCGAAAGGCAAAGGACTGCAAATCATCGGATTAAACGCCGGCGAATCGATGACGCATACCGCCGTTTCTTCCGAGCCGGAAATCCTGATTGAAAGCGAAGGCAGGCGCGGCGCGGCGCACAAAGACCGCCTCCCCGTCGCCCTGATTGAGGCAAAACGCGGCAAAAAAGGCAGACTGTTGCCCATATCGGGCAGCCTGAAACAGCTTTCTTCCCCCAAATAAACCCGGTTCCGCACATATTATGGTGATTTCCAACCCCCGCGAACTTGAAAAACTCAAAGACCGGATTCCCAATCTGATCAACATCATCCGCGTCGCCATCGTTTTCCCGCTGATGATTATGCACATCCTCGGGCTGGAAACCGGCAGCCGTGCGAACCTGCACGCCTCATGGACGGCGTGGGCGTTTTACTTGTGGCTTGCCATTGCCTGCTGGCTGATTTTCTTTTCCACCCTCAACCCGCAATGGCAATGGCAATGGCAGGCTTTGAGAATACCGAGTTTCAGCGCCGTGGCCGACATCACGATGATCGGCGTGCTGACCTACCTGTTCGGCGGCATCGATTCGGGGTTCGGCATCCTGATCCTGCCCTTCGTGGGCAGCTCCTGCCTACTCAGTTACGGGCGTTATCCCCTGCTCTATGCCAGCTATGCATCCATCCTGCTGATATTCAACGCCCTTGCAGACAGCAATATCAATATGTATCCGCTGATTCTGGATGCAAAAACCGTCACCAATACCTTCGTCGTCGTAGCCGGCTCCTATTTCGTCGCTATGATTGCCTCGCTGTCGGTCAGATACATCGACCGTGCCGGCAAACTTGCCCATGAAAACCACGTCGCCTACCGCCGTATCAGGGGCTTGAACCAAATCGTGCTCAACCGCGTTCAGGAAGCGGTCGTCGTCATCAACGTCGAGCATCAGACCATACTGTTCAATAAAAAGGCAAAAGATCTGCTCCCCATGCTTGAAATCGGACAGCATACCTCCCTGTTCGACCCTGTCGCCATCTTATGGGATAAAACATCCTCACGCACCTTCGAACACTATATCGACACGCCCGAACTGACCGCCCGCATCCGCGCCGTGCCGATGAACAAAAAGCAGAACAAGCTGCTCATCCTCTATATCCGCCCGCAAAGCGAAATTCAGGCGGAAGCCCTGTCCGTCAAACTTGCCGCGCTCGGACAACTGACCGCCAACCTTGCCCACGAAATCCGCAACCCGATGTCCGCCATCCGCCACGCCGACGGCGGCACTTTATTTTTGGACGAAGTGGCCGACCTGCCCCTTTCCATGCAGGTCAAACTCTTGCGCGCGATTCAAGAAAAAGCCGTGCGCCGTATCGGCGACGCGACCGAGCAGCCCGTCGATGTCCGCATCGTCTGCGCCACCCACAAAAACCTCGAAGCCCTTGTCGAAAGCGGCGCATTCCGCCAAGACCTGTATTACCGTCTCAATGTCGTCAGCCTCAATATGCCGTCCCTGCGTGAAATGCGCGAAAATTTGAAGCTGCCCACCCCCTACCTCCTGTACAAACACAGCCACAACAACCGGCCCTACACACTCTCCCCCGCCGCGCAACAGATGCTCCTGAATTACAGTTATCCGGGCAATTTCCGCGAACTCGAAAACATCCTCGAACGCGCCGTCGCCCTGTGCGTCGGATATACAGTGCAAATCGACGACCTGCAAATCCAAGATGTGCACCACAAACCCGTCCGGACGGAAACCGCCGTCCCCGTTGCCGATACCTTGCCGTCTGAAACAGCCGCCGCACCGTCCCGCCTTCTCCCGTTCGACCCCGATACCATGCAGATACAGGACTATCTCGACAAAATCGAACGCGACATCATCGGACAAGTCCTCAAACAAACCGAAGGCAACCGCACGCAAGCCGCCAAACGCTTGGGCATCAGCTTCCGCTCTATGCGCTACCGTATGGAACGCCTCAACATAGACTGACAAACGGCATCCGCACCATCTCCGCCCACCCGAAAAAATGCCGTCTGAAACGGCACGGGGAAGCGGGTTCGCCCCACGACCGAACGGACACAATACACCATGACCGACATCCTCATTGACGATACCGCCACCGAAGCCGTCCGCACCCTGATACGGGCATTCCCCCTCGTGCCCGTTTCCCAACCGCCCGAACAAGGCAGTTACCTCCTTGCTGAACACGATACCGTCAGCCTCAGGCTTGTCGGGGAAAAAAGCAACGTCATCGTCGATTTTACCTCCGGCGCGGCACAATACCGGCGCACAAAAGGCGGAGGAGAACTCATCGCCAAAGCCGTCAACCACACCGCGCACCCCACCGTATGGGATGCAACCGCAGGATTGGGGCGCGACAGCTTCGTCCTCGCCTCGCTCGGACTGACCGTTACCGCCTTCGAGCAACATCCCGCCGTCGCCTGCCTGCTTTCAGACGGCATCCGCCGCGCCCTCCTCAATCCCGAAACGCAAGACACCGCCGCGCGCATCAACCTCCATTTCGGCAATGCCGCCGAACAAATGCCTGCCCTTGTTAAAACACAAGGCAAACCCGACATCGTTTATCTCGACCCGATGTATCCCGAACGCCGCAAAAGTGCCGCCGTCAAAAAAGAAATGGCTTATTTCCACCGGCTTGTCGGCGAAGCGCAAGATGAGGTCATCCTCCTTCATACCGCACGCCAAACGGCAAAAAAACGCGTCGTCGTCAAACGCCCGCGCCTCGGCGAACACCTTGCCGGACAAGCCCCCGCCTACCAATACACCGGCAAAAGCACCCGCTTCGACGTTTACCTGCCCTACGGAGCGGACAAGGGATAACGCCCATAAAACAAGACACCGAAAAATTTGCCGTTCTTATGCAAACGAGAAACCGGTTTTTGCGTTTCGACTGTTTTGGATAAGTCATCACACCTTAAAGTTTGTCATTCCCACGGAAGTGGGAATCCGATTCGTTCAGTTTTAGTTGTTTTCAAGTTTCAGGCAACTTCCAAACCGTCATTCCCGCGAAAGTGGGAATCCGGAAATGAAAGGCAACAGGAATTTATCGTAAATGACTGAAACCGAACGGACTAGATTCCCGCCTGCGCGGGAATGACGGGGCGGGAGGATGCCGTCTGAAATTCCGTCATTCCCGTGAAAACGGGAATCTAGAACTTCTGATTTTTCAGACGACTTTTGAAGATTGCCGCTACCCAATGATCTGGATTCCCGCTTTTGCGGGAATGACAAGATACTACTTTAATTGACAACAGCATCTTTACAATTCATTTTCAACCCATTGAATTTCAATATTTGAAAATTCACCGGATTTCAGACGCGGCAAAGCAGGCATTTAAAAAATGCCTTTTTTCCTTTCGGGATTTACGCCGATTTGTAACGCGATGGATCGTAATCTCCGCCTTTCTTATGTACGTGATACGCAATAACGGCGAGTTTACGCATCAATGCTGCGATGATGACTTTTTTAGGCTTCTTCTTTTCTTCCAGCCTTTTGATGAAGTCGGGAAATGCCCTTATCCGGTATGCGACCATGGCCGGCATAAACAAGACGGCGCGTAATTTCCTGTTGCCAAACTTGGTCAGTTTGCCTTTTCCCCTTACGCTTGTCCCGGATTCTTTTTGTTGCGGGCTTAAGCCTGCGAACGCTGCAAATTTGTTTGATGTTTCAAATTTCGAAGATGTTAGATGATGAAACAATACGGCTGCGGTCATTCTGCCTATTGCCGGTATGGTTTCAAGACGCTTCACGCCTTCCTTGCAGTTAGGCTTCTCCGTCTGCTCTTTTATCTTCTCCTTTAAAACTTCAAGCTGTTCATTCATGGCTTTGATGATTTGCGCATATGCTTTGGCCGCTTCTTCATCTTTTGCCGCGTGATGACGGTTTTTCATTGCCGCGCATTCGCTTTTGATTTGCGCGTATGCTGCGGTCATCCGTAAAAGCCTGTATTGCTCGTCCGTAGGCTTCTGCCTCTTTACAAGCTCGCTTTCCTGCGCCGACCGGCAATACTGCGCTATCAGTTTTGCATCCTGTTTGCCTGTTTTGGTTCGCTTGAACCTGCTTTCTGCATACTTGCTTATTTTCAGCGGGTTCACTACGTAAACGCTGTAATACTGCGCGAAGTAGTCGGCAACTTCTTCATAATAGTTTCCCGTTGCCTCCATGCAGATATGCAGATTCTGACATCCCAAGCTTTTCAACCGGTCCGAAAACTGATCTAAACCTTTTGAATCGTTGTCAAACTTTGCCGAATATTCGGCATTGCCGACAATGGCCGTTGCGTCAAAAGTCAACTTGGATATGTCCAATCCTACGGTGTTACGCATGGGATTACCCTTATATATTGCGTCCCTAAGAAGGGGCGATTAACAAAAATTAATGCCCTTTCTTAGGGACGCAATATATAAGGTTTATACCGTCGTTGTCCCTAATGCGCAATCAGCGACATTGTTGCCAATTATCCGAAAGAAAGTTAAGCCTGATGGCATTGTATACACGGATACCTTTCGTAGTTATGATGTGCTTGATGTTAGTGAATTTAGCCATTTACGTAAGTTTAACGGCATTCCCAAAGAGCATTTGGGGCTATATTTAAAGAAATGCCAATGGCATTTGAAATAGAATCTCAAATTTAGATTTTAAGACAATTAGTTAATGGGAATTTGGTCTGGTTATCTAGTACAACCCCAAAAGTTTTTATATAAAAACAGTTTGGTAAGTTCTCTTCGTGAAGTGCTTATGTTTTGCCACAAAAGTTCCATAATCATGGCGGCATCACCCAAGCTCCATCCTTCCAAGAAAATGGCATCTTTGTTGTGGTTGAAAATCGACTCCATACGATTTTGGACAAGCATAGGGATAGATGTTCTGAAAAACGGCAGCGCGGGCATTCTCCAACCACCTTCCCAAATCTTATAATACAAACCCGAAGACCTTTGCAAAATTCCCCTAAAATCCCCTAAATTCCCACCAAGGCATTTAGGGGATTTCCCATGAACACCTTCTTCCGGCAAACCGCCCAAGCCATGACTGCCAAACACATCGGCCGCTTCCCGCTATCGGAGTTGGACCAGGTGATTGATTGGCAGCCGATCGAACAATACCTGATCCGTCAAAAAACCCGTTACCTCCGAGACCGCCGCGGCCGTCCCGCCCATCCCCTGTCGTCCATGTTCAAAGCCGTCCTGCCCGGACAATGGCACAGCCTCTCCGATCCCGAACTCGAACACAGCCTCATCACCCGCATCGGTTTCAACCTGTTTTGCCGTTTTGACGAACCGGGCATCCCCGGTTGCAGCACCTTATGCCGCTACCGTAAATTCCGCTATGCGCGGGCAGCCTATTTCGGGCTGCTCAAAGTGGGTGCGCAAAGCCACCTGAAGGCGATGTGTTTGAACCTGTTGAAAGCCGCCAACAGGCTAAGTGCGCCCGCTGCCGCCTAAAAGGCGGCCCGGATGCCTGATTATCGGGTATCCGGGGGGGATTAAGGGGATATTCGGGTAAAATTAGGAGGTATTTGGGGCGAAAACAGCCGAAAACCTGTGTTTGGGTTTCGGATGTCGGGAGGGAAGGGAATTTTGCAAAGGTCTCAGTTTGTAGTAAAATATCTAAACAGATTCAATCGGAAACGGTCAGGCTTCTTCACGCCATTCCCATTTCAACCGCCGCCTGCTAGATTCAGACGGCATTCCTACTTGAAAACAAGGAGCGTTACAATGAAAGCAGCACGTTTTTACAACAAAGGCGACATCCGCATCGAAGACATCCCCGAACCGACCGTCGCCCCCGGCACCGTCGGCATCAATGTCGCCTGGTGCGGCATCTGCGGTACCGACCTGCACGAATTTATGGAAGGCCCGATTTTCATCCCGCCCTGCGGTCATCCGCATCCGATTTCCGGCGAGTCCGCGCCCGTAACGATGGGACACGAGTTCTCCGGCGTGGTTTATGCCGTCGGCGAAGGCGTGGACGACATTAAAGTCGGCCAACACGTCGTGGTCGAACCCTACATCATCCGCGACGACGTACCGACCGGCGAAGGCAGCAACTACCACCTCTCCAAAGACATGAACTTTATCGGCTTGGGCGGCTGCGGCGGCGGCCTGTCCGAAAAAATCGCCGTCAAACGCCGTTGGGTGCATCCGATTTCCGACAAAATCCCGTTGGATCAAGCTGCTTTGATTGAACCTCTGTCTGTCGGACACCACGCCTATGTACGCAGCGGCGCGAAAGCAGGCGATGTCGCATTGGTCGGCGGCGCAGGCCCGATCGGTTTGCTGTTGGCCGCCGTGTTGAAAGCCAAAGGCATCAAAGTCATCATTACCGAGTTGAGTAAAGCACGCAAAGACAAAGCCCGCGAATCCGGCGTTGCCGACTACATCCTCGACCCGTCCGAAGTCGATGTTGTTGAAGAAGTGAAAAAACTGACCAACGGCGAAGGCGTGGACGTGGCGTTCGAATGTACCAGCGTGAACAAAGTGTTGGATACTTTGGTCGAAGCCTGCAAACCCGGCGCCAACTTGGTTATCGTATCCATCTGGAGCCACCCCGCCACCGTCAACGTCCACAGCGTCGTGATGAAAGAACTGGATGTGCGCGGCACGATTGCCTACTGCAACGACCACGCGGAAACCATCAAACTGGTCGAAGAAGGCAAAATCAACCTCGAACCCTTCATCACCCAGCGCATCAAGCTGGACAAACTGGTTTCCGAAGGCTTCGAGCGTCTGATCCACAACAACGAATCCGCCGTTAAAATTATTGTGAATCCAAACCTGTAAGCAAATTACATTTGCAACAGCACAAATGCCGTCTGAAACGCTCAGACGGCATTTTCCAACGAAACGCAACAGGCGTATTGCCCGAGAGCAGCCGTTTAGCCTATCATTCCGAACAAACAGAAACAAACAGAAGGAAAATCATGGGAGATTCCGTACTATCCGCCATCCAACAAACCATTATACAGCGCAAATCTGCCGACCCGTCCGAATCTTACGTCGCACAGCTCCTGCACAAGGGCGAGGACAAAATCCTAAAAAAAGTGATTGAAGAAGCGGGCGAAGTGTTGATGGCATCCAAAGACAAAGACCCGTCCCACCTGGTTTACGAAGTTGCCGACTTATGGTTCCACACCATGATTCTTCTGACACACCACGACCTGAAGGCGGAAGACGTATTGGACGAACTTTCCCGCCGTCAGGGGCTGTCGGGGCTGGCCGAAAAAGCCGCCCGTACAGAATCCTGAATTTATATTACAATCTCATCCCTTCCACGTTTAATCCGTCTGCGTGCTTTTTTCAGACGGCAACGGAGCCGTTATGGACAACTGTATTTTCTGCAAAATCGCCGCCAAAGAGATTCCGGCGCAAACCGTCTATGAAGACGGCGAAATGGTTTGTTTCAAAGACATCAACCCCGCCGCTCCGCTTCATCTGCTGCTGATTCCCAAAGTCCATTTTGATTCGTTGGCACACGCCGCGCCCGAACATCAGCCCCTTTTGGGAAAAATGATGCTGAAAGTTCCCGAAATCGCCAAAGCTTCGGGACTGACCGACGGTTTCAAAACCCTTATCAATACCGGCAAAGGCGGCGGACAAGAGGTCTTCCACCTGCATATACACATCATGGGCACACCCGTATAAACCGTTATTTCACAATCAACCCCTAATACTTACTTAAGGATACATCATGGGCAGTTTTTCTCTGACGCACTGGATTATCGTACTGATTATCGTCGTTTTGATATTCGGCACCAAAAAATTGCGCAACGTCGGCAAAGACCTCGGCGGTGCGGTTCATGACTTCAAACAGGGGCTGAACGAAGGCACAGACGGCAAAGAAGCCCAAAAAGACGATGTAATCGAACACAAAAAAGACGAAGACAAAGCATAACTTATGTTTGATTTCGGTTTGGGCGAGCTGATTTTTGTCGGCATTATCGCCCTGATTGTCCTTGGTCCAGAACGCCTGCCCGAAGCCGCCCGCACTGCCGGACGGCTTATCGGCAGGCTGCAACGCTTTGTAGGAAGCGTCAAACAAGAACTTGACACTCAAATCGAACTGGAAGAGCTGAGGAAGGTCAAGCAGGCATTCGAAGCTGCCGCCGCTCAGGTTCGAGACAGCCTCAAAGAAACCGATACGGATATGCAGAACAGTCTGCACGACATTTCCGACGGTCTGAAGCCTTGGGAAAAACTGCCCGAACAGCGCACGCCTGCCGATTTCGGTGTCGATGAAAACGGCAATCCCCTTCCCGATACGGCAAACACCGTATCAGACGGCATTTCCGACGTTATGCCGTCTGAACGTTCCGATACTTCCGCCGAAACCCTTGGGGACGACAGGCAAACCGGCAGTACAGCCGAACCTGCGGAAACCGACAAAGACCGCGCATGGCGGGAATACCTGACTGCTTCTGCCGCCGCACCTGTCGTACAGGCCGTCGAAGTCAGCTATATCGATACTGCTGTTGAAACGCCTGTTCCGCACACCACTTCCCTGCGCAAACAGGCAATAAACCGCAAACGCGATTTTCGTCCGAAACACCGCGCCAAACCGAAATTGCGCGTCCGTAAATCATAAAGGGGGCATCCGGTGTCCGAAACACAAAACGAACAAACCGTCCAACCGCTTGTCGAACACCTCATCGAGCTACGCCGCCGCCTGATGTGGATGGTTGTCGGCATTCTCGTCTGCTTTTTCGGCATGATGCCGTTTGCCCAGCAGCTCTATACTTTTATCGCCGACCCGCTGATGGCAAACCTGCCCAAAGACACCAGTATGATTGCGACCGATGTCATCGCACCGTTTTTCGTTCCGGTCAAAGTTACCCTGATGGCGGCGTTTTTGGTTTCACTGCCGCATACGCTCTACCAAATCTGGGCATTCGTCGCCCCCGCACTCTACCAAAACGAAAAACGCCTGATTACGCCGCTCGTCCTCTCCAGCGTCAGCCTGTTTTTCATCGGCATGGCATTTGCCTATTTCCTGGTTTTCCCCGTCATTTTCAAATTCCTTGCCGGCGTAACCCCCGTCGGGGTCAATATGGCGACCGACATAGACAAATACCTGTCCTTTATCTTAGGTATGTTCGTTGCGTTCGGCACGGCATTTGAAGTGCCCATCGTCGTCATCCTGTTAACCAAAATCGGCGCAGTCACGACCGAGCAGCTCAAACACGCCCGGCCTTATGTCATTGTCGGCGCGTTTGTCGTTGCCGCAGTCATCACGCCGCCCGACATTATTTCTCAGACCCTACTTGCCATTCCGCTGATCCTCTTATACGAGGCGGGCATTTGGTTCGGACGCTTCTTCACTCCACGTTCAGAACAGGATGGCGACATACAGCCGCCTGCAAAAACCTGACACTATGCCGTCTGAAGCCCCGCCGCACATTAAGGAGCACACCGTGAACACCCTTTACTTAGGTTCGGGCAGCCCGCGCCGGATGGAAATCCTGACACAGTTGGGCTATCGGGTCGTCAAGCTGCCCGCCGGCATCGACGAAACCGTTAAAGCCGGCGAAACGCCCGCCCCTTACGTCCAAAGGATGGCGGAAGAAAAAAATCAGGCGGCTTTGACCCTCTTTTGCGAAACCAACGGCGCAATGCCCGATTTCCCCCTGATTACCGCCGACACCTGCGTCTTTTCAGACGGCATCATATTGGGCAAACCTCGCTCCCAAGCCGAAGCAATCGAATTTTTAAACCGATTGTCCGGCAAACAACATACCGTCCTGACTGCTGTCTGCATTCATTATCGCGGCAAAACGTCAAGCCGCGTCCAAACCAACCGCGTCGTTTTCAAGCCCCTGAGTTCGGAAGAAATTTCCGCCTATGTGCAAAGCGGCGAACCGATGGAGAAAGCCGGTGCCTACGCCGTGCAAGGCATAGGCGGTATCTTTATCCAATCTATCGAAGGCAGCTTCAGCGGCATTATGGGGCTGCCCGTTTATGAAACCGTTTCCATGTTGCAGGATTTGGGATACCGCCCCCCCTTATCCGCCCTTAAACCGTAAAGTCCGCCGTGAACAGACAAACCGCTTACTTCCTTGCCTCCTTCAGCCTGATTGCACTGATTGCCCTATCCCTTTCTTGGGAATTATGGATTGCACCGTTACGCCCGGGCGGTTCGTGGCTCGCGCTCAAAGCCCTGCCCCTCTGCCTGCCGCTTTCAGGTATTCTAAAGAAAAAAATCTATACCTACCAATACAGCTCCATGCTGGTTCTGATTTACTTTGCCGAAGCCGTCATGCGCCTGTTCGACGCCTATCCCGCAGAAAAAATTTGCGCCGCGCTTTCCGCAGTATTCAGCATCATCTTCTTCATATCCTGCCTGTCGTTCGTCAAACAATACAAGGAAACAAACAATGTCCGCTGAAACGACCGTATCCGGCGCGCGCCCCGCCGCCAAACTGCCGATTTACATCCTGCCCTGCTTCCTTTGGATAGGCATCATCCCCTTTACCTTCGCACTCAGGCTGAAACCGTCGCCCGACTTTTACCACGATGCCGCCGCCGCGGCCGGCCTGATTGTCCTGTTGTTCCTCACGGCAGGAAAAAAGCTGTTTGATGTCAAAATCCCCGCCATCAGCTTCCTCCTGTTTGCAATGGCGGCATTTTGGTGGCTTCAGGCACGCCTGATGAACCTGATTTATCCCGGAATGAACGACATCGCCTCTTGGGTTTTCATCTTGCTCGCCGTCAGCGCGTGGGCCTGCAAGAGTTTGGTCGCACACTACGGACAAGAACGCATCGTTACCCTGTTTGCCTGGTCGCTGCTTATCGGCTCCCTGCTTCAATCCTGCATCGTCGTCATCCAGTTTGCCGGCTGGGAAAACACCCCCCTGCTTCAAAACATCATCGTTCACAGAGGGCAAGGCGTAATCGGACACATCGGGCAGCGCAACAACCTCGGACACTACCTCATGTGGGGCATACTCGCCTCCGCCTACCTCAACGGACAACGAAAAATCCCCGCAGCCCTCGGCGCAATCTGCCTGATTATGCAGACCGCCGTTTTAGGTTTGGTCAATTCGCGCACCATCTTGACCTACATAGCCGCCATCGCCCTCATCCTTCCCTTCTGGTATTTCCGTTCGGACAAATCCAACAGACGGACGATGCTCGGCATAGCCGCAGCCGTATTCCTTACCGCGCTGTTCCAATTTTCCATGAACGCCATTCTGGAAACCTTTACAGGCATCCGCTACGAAACTGCCGTCGAACGCGTCGCCAACGGCGGTTTCACAGACTTGCCGCGCCAAAGCGAATGGAATAAAGCCCTTGCCGCCTTCCAGTCCGCCCCGATATTCGGGCACGGCTGGAACAGTTTTGCCCAACAAACCTTCCTGATCAATGCCGAACAGCACACCATACACGACAACTTCCTCAGCACCTTGTTCACCCATTCCCACAACATCATCCTCCAACTCCTTGCAGAAATGGGGATCAGCGGCACGCTTCTGGTTGCCGCAACCCTGCTGACGGGCATTGCCGGGCTGCTGAAACGCTCCCTGACCCCCGCATCACTTTTCCTGCTGTGCGCGCTTGCCGTCAGTATGTGCCACAGTATGCTCGAATATCCTTTGTGGTATGTCTATTTCCTCATCCCCTTCGGACTGATGCTCTTTCTGTCCCCCGCAGAGGCTTCAGACGGCATCGCCTTCAAAAAAGCCGCCAATCTCGGCATACTGACCGCCTCCGCCGCCATATTCGCAGGATTGCTGCACTTGGACTGGACATACACCCGGCTGGTTAACTCCTTTTCCCCCGCCGCTGACGACAGTGCCAAAACCCTCAACCGGAAAATCAACGAACTGCGCTATATTTCCGCAAACAGCCCGATGCTGTCCTTTTATGCCGACTTCTCCCTCGTAAACTTCGCCCTGCCGGAATACCCCGAAACCCAGACTTGGGCGGAAGAAGCAACCCTCAAAGCACTAAAATACCGCCCCTACTCCGCCACCTACCGCATCGCCCTCTACTTGATGCGGCAAGGCAAAGTTGCAGAAGCAAAACAATGGATGCGGGCAACACAGTCCTATTACCCCTACCTGATGCCCCGATACGCCGACGAAATCCGCAAACTGCCCGTATGGGCACCGCTGCTGCCCGAACTGCTCAAAGACTGCAAAGCCTTCGCCGCCGCTCCCGGCCATCCGGAAACAAAACCCTGCAAATGACCCGCGTCGGCGGATGCGGATACCGCCCGAAATGTAAAGCTCCATGCAAGACATTGCAAAAAACAGCAAACCGGTAGGGAAATACGCTATCAAAAAACATTGCAGCCGTGTTAAGATAAACTGTCAAACAATCTTTTCACGCCACGCCCGAAACAGGGTCGGGGCATACCCTTACGAAAAGGAAACACCATGAGCCGCGTATTACTCGTAGATGACGATGCCCTGCTGACCGAACTGCTGACCGAATACCTGAGCGCCGAAGGTCTGAACGTCCGCAGCGTTCCCGACGGGGAAGCAGGCGTACAGGAAATCCTGAGCGGGCAATACGATGTAGTCGTATTGGATTCCATGATGCCCAAAATGAACGGCTTGGATGTCTTGAAAAACGTACGCGCCCGAAGCACCGTCCCCATCATCATGCTGACCGCCAAAGGCGACGACATCGACCGAATCATCGGCTTGGAAATGGGTGCGGACGACTATGTCCCCAAACCCTGCACACCACGCGAACTCTTGGCACGCATCAATGCCATCCTCCGCCGAGCACAACACAGCGGCGAACAGAACAACGCACCCAACAGCATCTCCGTCAGCGATGTCGTCCTATACCCCGCCAAACGCCAGGCATCCGTCAAAGACATGCCGCTCGAACTGACCAGCACCGAATTCAACCTGCTCGAAGTCCTGATGCGCCATGCCGGACAGGTAGTCAGCAAAGAAACCCTGTCCGTCGAAGCACTCGACCGCAAACTGGCAAAATTCGACCGCAGTATCGACGTACACATCTCCAGCATCCGCCACAAGCTGGGCGATGCCTCCCTGATTCAAACCGTACGCGGCTTGGGCTACCTGTTTGTCAAAAACTGAAGCAGCGGGCAAATGAAACTGTTCCAACGCATTTTCGCCACATTTTGCGCGGTTATCGTCTGCGCAATCTTTGTGGCGAGTTTTTCTTTTTGGCTGGTGCAGAACACCCTTGCCGAAAACCAATTCAACCAACGCCGCACCATCGAAACCACATTGATGGGCAGCATTATTTCCGCATTCAAGACACGGGGCGACAACGGCGCGCGCGAAATCCTGACCGAATGGAAAAACAGCCCCGTCTCATCCGCCGTTTACGTCATACAGGGCGACGAGAAAAAAGACATCTTAAACCGCTATATCGACAATTACACCATAGAACGCGCCCGGTTGTTTGCCGCCAACAACCCCCATTCCAACCTTGTCCGCATCGAATACGACCGTTTCGGCGAAGAATACCTGTTCTTCATTAAAGGCTGGGACAACCACCAGGCACAACGCCTGCCCAGCCCGCTGTTTATCCCGGGCCTGCCGCTTGCCCCGATTTGGCACGAATTCATCATCCTCTCCTTCATCATCATTGTCGGACTGCTGATGGCATATATCCTTGCCGGCAACATTGCCAAACCCATCAGAATCTTAGGCAACGGCATGGACAGGGTGGCAAACGGAGAACTTGAAACCCGCATCTCCCAACAGGTCGACGACCGCGACGACGAATTGTCCCATCTTGCCATCCAATTCGACAAAATGGCAGAAAAACTCGAAAAACTTGTCGCCAAAGAACGTTACCTACTCCACCACGTTTCCCACGAAATGCGCTCCCCGCTTGCCCGTATGCAGGCAATTGTCGGACTGATTCAGGCACAGCCCCAAAAACGGGAGCAATATCTCAAACGGCTGGAAGGCGAACTGACCCGCATGGATACGCTGGCCGGGGAACTGTTAACCCTGTCCCGCCTCGAAACCTCCAATATGGCTTTGGAAAAAGAAAGCCTGAAACTCCTGCCCTTCCTGGGCAACCTGGTAGAAGACAACCAAAGTATCGCCCAAAAGAACGGACAGACGGTCGCCCTGTCTGCCGACGGAAAAATCCCCGAAAACACAACCATCCTTGCCAACGAAAGCTACCTGTACCGCGCCTTCGACAACGTCATCCGCAACGCCGTCAACTACAGTCCCGAAGGCAGCACCATCCTGATCAACATCGGACAAGACCACAAACACTGGATAATCGACGTTACCGACAACGGCCCCGGCGTGGACGAAATGCAGCTCCCGCACATCTTCACCGCTTTCTACCGTGCAGACTCCAGCGCCAACAAACCCGGAACAGGACTGGGGCTTGCATTGACCCAACATATTATTGAACAGCACTGCGGCAAAATCATCGCCGAAAACATCAAACCGAACGGTCTGCGGATGCGCTTTATCCTGCCCAAGAAAAAAACCGGTTTCAAAACAGAAAAAAGTGCGAACTGACCATAATGCCGTCTGAACCCGCTTCAGACGGCATTGCACAAACAGTTACCCCAAAACAAACACACAGCGGGTGCATCTCCAAAAATCACGCACATACCGTCCGCAAAGGAATATATCATGCCGGCACAAACCGATCCGGGCTACTTCTTCATGCCCAACCACATTATCCTGATAGGCGCGAGCGAACAACCGTACAGCCTGGGTGAACGCGTACTCAGCAACCTGCTGAGTACGCCCTTTCAAGGAAAAATCACCCCCGTAAACCCGCGCCACCACACCATAGCCGGGCTTCCCGCCTACACCAGCCTCAACAAAATCCCCGGCAGTGCAGACCTGATTATTACCGTTACCCCGCCCGACAGTTACGACACCCTCCTCAAAACCTGCCGTAAAAAGCAGCTCCGACACATCATCCTCATACAGGACTGGGACAGCCTGTCTGCCGCAGAACTGCACACCGCCGAAACTGCCATCCGCAAACACCACGGCAACGGACTCAACATCACCGCCTACACCACCGCAGGCATCCAACTGCCCTCACTCGGACTCAACATCAGTACCCAAGACGGATATGCCGCAGGCCATACCGCCATACTGACCGGCAATGCCGCCGTCAGCCGCCAAATCGACAACATCCTGAACAAACTCCGTCAAGGCACATCCCGCCACATCAACCTGCATCCCGGCATCAGCCCCATCACATCCGCCGATTGGCTCAACCGCTTCGGACACAGCCTGCACACCAAAACCGCCGTCCTACACCACAACCCTGAAGAGGATCAGCGCAGGCTGTTCAGCGCAATCCGCCAATTTACCCGCCATACGCCGCTGATTCTCCACATCACCTGCCTCACGACAGAAACCGACCGTGCCGTACTGCACTGCCTCGCCCGACACTGCAACTTCCTCATCAGTTTCAACGCCGACGACCTCGAAGCCGCACTGAGCGCCCAACTGTCCGACCTTCCACCCCTGTCCCGACTCGACATCCTGTCCGACACGCCTGCCGAATGGCTGCACGCGCACGCACCAAAAAACCTCACCCTCCACTTTCCCAACCTTCCCCACCACATCCGCAACGGACACCTGACCGGCACACCCACACCCTCAATCTGCCACGACATCGCCTCACGTCAGCTTGCCCGCCCCGACACCCAAGCCGTCCTGACCATCCTCGGTCCCTCCGGACACGAGGATTACAAAAAAACAGCACGCGCCCTTATCCGCCTGTCCGAACAGACCGCCAAACCCCTGCTCGTCAACAGCCCCTTTTCAGACGGCATAACACATTTCGACACCCCCGCACAGGCAATCCGCACCCTTTCCTACCGTAACACCGCCGCCGCCCTGAAACAGGCACAGCTCGACATTGCACCGCCGCAGCCATGCCGTCTGAAAACACCGCAACCCCAAAACATCAAAAAAGCCCTTGCAGCGGCAAATCCCGCCCTGCTCGCCGAAGCCCTGCACCTCCCCCTACCGGCACACCACCCATAACGCCGTCCAATTCCAATTCGGCAGCCACCCCCTCTATGGCGACATCCTGACCGCACGCTGCAACGGACAAACCACTGCCGTACTCCCGCCGTTTACCACGCTCGACAGCCGCCACCTTGCCCGCTTTGCCGAACTCGACGGCACACAAACCCTCGATCAGTTCCTGCACACACTGACCGTCATCCCCGAATACCGCCAACACATTTTCGGCATCACCCTCAACCTCAACGGCGGACAATACAGCAGCGATTTCATCTTAAAGACACCCGGAACACACGACACGCCCAAACGCAAGAACACAGGCAAAGCCGCCCAAACCCTCGAACATGCCGCCGCAAAAATGCAGAGTGCCGCCGCATACCTGGAACACAAAAACCCGACAGCCGCCGAATTTCTCCGCCACACAAGCGAAGCCGCCGCAGAACTGCTCGGCAGCAAAACCGAAACCGGAGCAGCCGTACCCAACGTACTTGCCCCCTATCCCGCAGCACACCCCAAAACACTGTCCCTAAAAAACAACACGACCGTTACCATTATCCCCCTTTTACCCGAAGACGCAGAAGCCAAACAGCAGTTCGTCCGCAGCCTCGGCCCCGAAGCACGGTACACACGCTTCATGACCCACACCAACGAACTGCCCGCAGCCACGTTGGCACGCCTGTGCAACCCCGATTACCACTGTGAACCGCATGGACGGCAAGGGATGCCGACAGCAACATCGTCGCCGTCGTCCGCCACAGCCGCCTGAACCGCAACGAATGCGAATTTGGCATCACACTGGCGGAACATATGCGCGGCAGCGGGCTGGCACAGAAAATGATGGAACTCATCATCCAAACCGCCGCACAGCAAGGCTACCTGAGCATGAGTGCCGACATTCTCAAAACCAATACCCCCATGATCAAACTTGCTGAAAAATCAGGATTTACCCTCAAGGAATCGGACACCGAAAAAAACCTGTACCGCGCATATCTGAACCTTGCGGCAGACAAAACAACAGGAAAAACAAATAAAAACTTGCGCACCGGCCACAAAATAACCTAAAATCGGCAGTTTCCATATATCCGATTTTCTCAAAAGGACTCAAAATGGTAGTTATCCGTTTGGCACGCGGTGGCTCGAAACACCGCCCCTTCTACAACGTCATCGTTACTGACTCACGCAGCCGCCGCGACGGCCGCTTCATCGAACGCGTAGGCTTCTACAACCCCGTAGCCAACGAAAAACAAGAGCGCGTCCGCCTCAATGCAGACCGCCTGAACCACTGGATTGCACAAGGCGCGCAAGTCAGCGACTCCGTTGCAAAACTGATTAAAGAACAAAAAGCCGTCTAATCCGCGTTTGCCGCCATGACAGACACTCAAAACCGGGTAGCCATGGGCTACATCAAAGGCGTATTCGGCATAAAAGGCTGGCTGAAAATTGCCGCCAACACCGAATATTCCGACAGCCTTTTGGACTACCCCGAGTGGCATTTGGCCAAGGACGGCAAAACCGTCAGCGTTACCCTTGAAGCCGGAAAAGTCGTCAACGGCGAACTCCAAGTCAAATTCGAAGGCATAGACGACCGCGATTCAGCATTCTCATTGCGCGGTTACACCATCGAAATACCCCGTGAAGCATTCGCCCCGACAGAAGAAGACGAATACTACTGGGCAGACTTGGTCGGCATGACCGTCGTCAACAAAGACGATACCGTTTTAGGCAAGGTAAGCAACCTGATGGAAACCGGCGCAAACGACGTATTGATGATTGACGGAGAACACGGGCAGATTCTGATTCCGTTCGTTTCCCAATATATCGAAACCGTCGATACCGGCAGCAAGACCATTACTGCCGACTGGGGTTTGGACTACTGATGCTTATCCAGGCAGTTACCATTTTCCCCGAAATGTTCGACAGCATTACCCGCTACGGCGTAACGGGACGCGCGAACAGACAGGGAATCTGGCAGTTTGAAGCAGTCAATCCCCGAAAGTTTGCCGACAACAGATTGGGCTATATCGACGACCGCCCGTTCGGCGGCGGTCCGGGAATGATTATGATGGCTCCGCCGCTTCATGCGGCGATAGAACACGCCAAAGCACAATCTTCCCAAACCGCAAAAGTCATCTACCTCAGCCCCCAAGGAAAACCGCTGACACACCAAAAAGCGGCAGAACTGGCAGAACTTACGCATCTGATTCTGCTGTGCGGACGCTATGAGGGAATAGACGAAAGACTGCTGCAAAGCAGCGTCGATGAAGAAATCAGCATCGGAGACTTCGTCGTTTCCGGCGGAGAGCTTCCCGCCATGATGCTGATGGATGCGGTATTGAGGCTCGTACCCGGCATATTGGGCGACATTCAGTCTGCCGAACAGGATTCGTTCTCAAGCGGTATTTTGGACTGCCCCCACTACACCAAACCCTTAGAATTTCAAGGCATGGCTGTTCCGGAAGTATTGCGCTCCGGAAATCATGGCTTGATAGCGGAATGGCGGTTGGAACAATCGCTGCGCCGCACCTTGGAGCGCAGACCCGATCTTTTGGAAAAGCGCGTTTTAATCCCAAAGGAATCCCGCCTCTTGAATAAAATCCTACAAGAGCAACGGGAAATCCAATCATAATTTAGGAAAAAACAATGAACCTGATTCAACAGCTCGAGCAAGAAGAAATTGCCCGCCTGAACAAAGAAATCCCCGAATTCGCACCGGGCGACACCGTAGTCGTATCCGTACGCGTCGTGGAAGGTACCCGCAGCCGTCTGCAAGCCTACGAAGGCGTGGTTATCGCCCGTCGCAACCGTGGTTTGAACAGCAACTTCATCGTCCGCAAAATCTCCAGCGGCGAAGGTGTTGAACGTACTTTCCAACTGTATTCCCCTACTGTTGAGAAAATCGAAGTCAAACGCCGTGGCGACGTACGCCGTGCCAAACTGTACTACCTGCGCGGTCTGACCGGCAAAGCTGCACGCATCAAAGAAAAACTGCCTGCACGCAAAGGTTGATTCAAACCGTTTTCCCCCAATGCCGTCTGAACGTTCAGACGGCATTTTTTATTGCCGCGATGCCGGCAAGGCAACGATATGCCTGACCCTCATCCACCTTAATTAACAATCACTCCCGCCTATTCAAGCAGAATTTACAGACTAAACGTTATACAGTATCATATCCGCCATATAACGATAACCGCTTTGCCAACTTCCCTTTCAAAACTGCAAATCATTATGACACCTTCCCTCTTACTGTCAGGATTGACCTTCCGACTCTTCCTCGCCCTGATTGCCGTATTCCTTTTATGGGGTGTTTACCTTTGGGCGGTATCGGTATGAGCATCATCGTTGAAAACCTGACGGTCAGCTACCGCCGCCGCCCCGCCGTACACCACGTCGACATTACTTTTGAAGAACATAGTATGTGGGCGGTTTTCGGTCCCAACGGCGCAGGAAAATCTACCTTTCTCAAATCCTTAATGGGATTGCAGCCTATCGATACGGGCAGCATCCGGCTGGACGGATTGACCAGTCAAAACATTGCCTATCTCCCCCAACAATCCGACATCGACCGTTCCCAGCCTATGACCGTTTTCGACTTGGCGGCAATGGGGCTGTGGTATGAAATCGGTTTTTTCAAAGGGATAAATACCGCTCAAAAACAACGCGTTCACGAAGCCTTGGAGCGTGTCGGTATGCGGCAGTTTGCCCGCCGCCAAATCGCCCACCTCTCAAACGGACAATTCCAACGCGTCCTTTTCGCCCGGATGCTGGTTCAAAATGCAAAATTCCTGCTTTTGGACGAACCTTTCAATGCTGTTGATGCACGGACAACCTACGAGCTTCTCGACGTGTTGCAAAAATGCCATTGCGGCGGACACGCTATCATTGCCGTTTTGCACGATTACGAACAAGTCCGTGCCTACTTTCCCAATACCCTGCTGCTCGCCCGCGAAAAAATTGCGGCAGGCGCAACCGAGACCATTCTGACAGAATCCTACCTCGCCCAAGCCAGCGCCAAAATGCAGCAACAGGAAAGCCCCGACTGGTGCGCCTCATAAATACTGCCCGAAACCACGCCCCACACCAGACACCATGAACCTCTACGACCTGCTCCTTGCCCCCTTTGCAGAATTCGACTTCATGCACTACGCCCTCGCATCCGTCTTCTGCCTGTCCCTCAGCGCCGCACCCGTCGGCGTATTCCTCGTCATGCGCCGTATGAGCCTGATAGGCGACGCATTGAGCCACGCCGTCCTGCCCGGTGCCGCCGTCGGCTACATGTTTGCCGGCTTGAGCCTGCCCGCTATGGGTGTGGGCGGGTTTGCCGCCGGTATGCTGATGGCGCTGCTTGCCGGACTCGTCAGCCGCTTTACCACCCTGAAAGAAGATGCCAACTTTGCCGCCTTTTACCTGAGCAGCCTCGCCATCGGCGTAATCCTCATCAGCAAAAACGGCAGCAGCGTCGATTTACTCCACCTCCTTTTCGGATCTGTGCTTGCCGTCGATATTCCCGCACTGCAACTCATCGCCGCCGTCTCCGGCCTCACGCTCATTACCCTTGCCGTCATCTACCGCCCCCTGGTGCTAGAAAGCATAGACCCCCTGTTCCTCAAGTCCGTCAACGGCAAAGGCGGGCTTTGGCACGTCGTTTTCCTCATCCTCGTCGTTATGAACCTCGTATCCGGCTTCCAAGCTCTCGGCATCCTGATGTCGGTCGGACTTATGATGCTGCCCGCCATTACCGCCCGCTTATGGGCAAGAAATATGGGGACGCTCATTCTGTTGTCCGTCCTCATCGCCCTTTTTTGCGGTTTGATCGGGCTGCTCATTTCCTACCACATCGAAATCCCTTCCGGCCCCGCCATCATCCTCTGTTGCAGCGTCCTTTATCTCTTTTCCGTCATACTCGGCAAAGAAGGCGGCATCTTGCCCAAATGGTTCAAAAACCACCGCCACCACACCACCTGACCCCGCAAGCCGCTTGAACAAACAGGCGGCTTGTTTTACCATAATGAATGTTATGTTATATCACAGGAAAACAGTTATGAAACACCTCAAACTTACCCTTATTGCCGCATTGCTGGCCACCGCCGCAACTGCCGCACCCCTTCCGGTTGTAACCAGTTTCAGCATTTTAGGCGACGTAGCCAAACAAATCGGCGGTGAGCGCGTAGCCGTACAAAGCCTCGTCGGAGCCAACCAAGATACTCATGCCTATCACATGACCAGTGGCGACATTAAAAAAATCCGCAGTGCAAAACTCGTCCTGCTCAACGGCTTGGGACTTGAAGCCGCCGACATCCAACGCGCCGTCAAACAGAGCAAAGTATCCTATGCCGAAGCGACCAAAGGCATCCAACCCCTCAAAGCCGAAGAAGAAGGCGGACACCATCACGACCACGATCATGACCACGAAGGACACCACCACGACCACGGCGAATATGACCCCCACGTCTGGAACGACCCTGTTCTTATGTCCGACTATGCCCAAAACGTCGCTGAAGCCCTGATAAAGGCCGATCCCGAAGGCAAAGTTTATTATCAACAACGCTTGGGCAACTACCAAATGCAGCTTAAAAAACTGCACAGCGACGCACAAGCCGCATTTAATGCCGTCCCTGCCGCCAAACGCAAAGTCCTGACCGGGCACGACGCATTTTCCTACATGGGCAACCGCTACAACATCAGCTTCATCGCCCCGCAAGGCGTGAGCAGCGAAGCCGAGCCGTCCGCCAAACAAGTCGCCGCCATCATCCGGCAAATCAAACGCGAAGGCATCAAAGCCGTATTTACCGAAAATATCAAAGACACCCGCATGGTTGACCGCATCGCCAAAGAAACCGGCGTCAACGTCAGCGGCAAACTGTATTCCGACGCACTCGGCAACGCGCCCGCAGACACCTACATCGGCATGTACCGCCACAACGTCAAAGCCTTGACCAACGCGATGAAGCAATAAAACCGTTTGATTGGTTTGAATTTGAAAAGGCAAAAGGCCGTCTGAAAATTAAATACGAGGTTTTCAGACGGCCTTCTCTTGTGCAATAAAGCAGTAAACAAATATTGATAAGAAAAAAACAATCAGTATTGAAAATATCGTTAAAAATATTATTTAGACAGATTACATGGAATTTCATTAACATCAGTAGACTTTGATTTCAATCAAGAAAACAATGTCATGAAAAATATTCTCTTAGTATTTGTTAGCTTTGTGCCATTATGTGTCCGCACTGATCTGCCGCTGAATATCGAAGACATAATGACCGACAAGGGAAAATGGAAACTGGAAACTTCCCTTACCTACCTGAACAGCGAAAACAGCCGTTCCGAACTTGCCGCACCGGTTTACATTCAGACCGGCTCCGCTTCCTTTATCCCCGTCCCGACCGAAATTCAAGAAAACGGCAGCAATACCGATATGCTCGCCGGCACGCTCGGTTTGCGCTACGGACTGACCGGCAATACCGACATTTACGGCAGCGGCAGCTATCTGTGGCACGAAGAACGCAAACTCGACGGCAACGGCAAAACCCGCAACAAACGGATGTCCGACATATCCGCCGGCATCAGCCACACCTTCCTCAAAGACGGCAAAAATCCCGCACTCATCGCTTTCCTCGAAAGCACGGTTTACGAAAAATCGCGCAACAAAGCCTCGTCGGGAAAATCGTGGCTCATCGGCGCCACCACCTACAAAGCCATAGATCCGATTGTCCTTTCCCTCACCGCCGCCTACCGCATCAACGGCAGCAAAACCCTTTCAGACGACGTCAAATACAAAGCAGGCAATTACTGGATGCTGAATCCCAACATCTCATTTGCCGCCAACGACAGAATCAGCCTGACCGGAGGCATCCAATGGCTGGGCAAACAGCCCGACCGCATAGACGGCAAAAAAGAATCCGCAAGAAACACATCCACCTACGCCCATTTCGGCGCAGGTTTCGGTTTCACCAAAACCGCGGCTTTAAACGCATCCGCACGTTTCAACGTTTCAGGGCAAAGCAGTTCCGAACTGAAATTGGGCGTACAGCATACATTTTAAGCAGATTTTGATTTTCCAACCTTGTAATCCAAAGGAGTTATTATGAAAAAACAAATCACCGCAGCCGTAATGATGCTGTCTATGATCGCCCCCGCAATGGCAAACGGATTGGACAATCAGGCATTTGAAGACCAAGTGTTCCACACGCGGGCAGATGCGCCGATGCAGTTGGCGGAGCTTTCTCAGAAGGAGATGAAGGAGACTGAAGGGGCTTTTCTTCCATTGGCTATCTTGGGTGGTGCTGCCATTGGTATGTGGACACAGCATGGTTTTAGTTATGCAACGACAGGCAGACCAGCTTCTGTTAGAGATGTTGCTGGCGGATTAGGCGCAATTCCTGGTGATGTAGGTGCTGCAGGAAAGGTTGTTTCCTTTGCTAAATATGGACGTGAGATTAAAATCGGCAATAATATGCGGATAGCCCCTTTCGGTAATAGAACAGGTCATCCTATTGGAAAATTTCCCCATTATCATCGTCGAGTTACGGATAATACGGGCAAGACTTTGCCTGGACAGGGAATTGGTCGTCATCGCCCTTGGGAATCAAAATCTACGGACAGATCATGGAAAAACCGCTTCTAACTCCTCCTTTTTTTCTATTTGAAGATGTGTCTTTGGATATATTTCAAGGATTGTCGGAATTGGAAAAGAAAATAGAGCCGCAGGATTTGATGGATGATGTTTACCGTGCTTTTGATTCGGTTGGAAATATTCTGAATTTCCGTATAGTAGAAAAAGAGCAAAAAGGGTTTTGGGTAAGTACCAAAATCAAAACAGTTGTATTTGATTCGGCAGATATGCCTTCTGATGATCTTTTTCTGAAATGCTTACAGTCTTCATATAAGGCTTATTCTGAAACTGAACCTGCCGGTTTAGATAAACGGCAGCTGATGAAAACGTTAATTCAAAAATGCGGATTCAGTTGTTGACGAAAAAATGGATTCTGAACTAACAGAAACTGATTTCGACCATGTATGAGGTAAAAAATGTCTTTCGGCTATTTGATTGCAACATCGCAACCTTGCGAATTGTTGACAAAATCTCGAGGTGAAACTTTTTCTTTAATTATGGATAAGATGGATTTATGGATTTATTTCAGATTTTGTGAAGGAAATATTTATACAATAAGGAAGAATGAAACTGAATCTTGCCTTACAGAAAGAGGAGGTGAATGGTTGAAACATATTTATGAATTTAATCGGGAAAGTTTTATTTTTTCTGATGTGCTTCTACAAAAGGGAGAAAGCGAAGAGAATTTTTCAGAAATTGTCTTAAAATCAATAAAAAATAATAAAATTTTGACAGTTGAGGTACGGTCAGGCTTGCATTTTGACTTAAGAAATATTTATCGTATTGAGATGTAATAATGCAATTGATATGTGCCGATTGGACAGGTATAGGAAATTTTATGAAAACCTTCGAAAAAACATGGTCTGCACAATATCGGGATATGGAAATTTCAGTACGGAATTTTTGGAATTTGAAACGGACAGGGGCGGAAGTCTATATCAACGGCAGGCGGGTTTATCATAACGAAGCCGGGATGGCGTCTGCTTCTTTGCGTTCGCTAATGGGGGAATACCTGGAATTTGAAGAAAGCGGTACGAAAATTACCGTTGAAATCGGCAGCGCGTGGCATTTTAATGAAACTATAAGAAATATTAATACACATTTAAGAGGTACGAAACTTCCAGGTTCTAACTGGAGAGTTCAAGATAAGGGGCATTTTCATCTTTGGAAAAGATAATAAATTCTAAGGTAAGGGAGACTAATTTTAATCAGGCATGGCGTGTTATACGCGCCATGCAAATAAATAATATATCTGATGAACAGGTTATGATTGTCAAAATGTCTTGTTATCTTAAGAAAGATGAAATTTTTAAGAATATAGAAAGATATGGATATCAGTCATCAGATATTAAGAAAATTAATCCTCCTTTTCCATTAAATATTTTACCTGTTCCCAAACCTTATTATTTTTATCTTTATGATACCCATTTGAATCAAATTTATGATTTGGCTTGGTCATGTAATGATTTTTTAATGTTTGAAATATTTATTTTGGATAGGGAAAGCATCAAATATATAGATAAAGATAAACTTTTTAAACCTGGAGAAACACTATATTTGAATTTTAAATCTATTAAAAATCAATGCAAAAATTATTTTTTTGCGGTTTTGGTTTTGATGCCCCTTACTTTAAAAGCGGTGCGAGTCAAGTGGCAGATTATAATTTTGTTCCTGATGCCTTTTCTTTATTCTTTATTTAATCAAATTATTTGAATAAGCGTAGGGTGGGCACTTGCTGCCCGCGTGTTCTGTTTCAAGTTTATTATTGGGTGAATATTTGGAATTTGAAGAAAACGGTACAAAGATTGCTGCGGAAATCGGCAGTGCATGGCATTTTTTGGGCGCGGCTTGTCGGATTTCAATAAATGGAAAGTATTATGCGGGTAATCGGATTGTTTGGTTTGCCAAAAAAGCCGAAAGCTAGGAATAATTTGACAAGGGCAGCCTGAAAGATTTTCAGGCTGCCTTTTATGTGGAAAATATGATGAAGTTCAAATATGTTTTTCTGTTGGCGTGTGTTGCCGTTTCTTTATCTTAGGGGCTGTACTAGATTATCCCTAAATTCCACACCGATCCCGCAGGATTTTTAGCTGCCGGGACGGTGTGCCGAAGTTAAGTCGAAATTCGCATTCCCTCAACAACGGCGGGAAAGGTTTACGATCGATTCCGTTGTATTTTCGCAAGGCGCGTTTTGCCTGATTCCAAAAGTTCCCAATGCCGTTAATGTGGTTCCGACGGTCTGCAAATTCCTTGGAACGGTTGATGCGGCAACGGATAAAACCGCCCGCGTCCGACTTGCCGCGGCTGCCCGGGCTATCGGCATAAACAATACCGTCCGGCATGATTTTCTTTTTGACGGCAGGGGGCAACGTTTCAGGCTCGGCATTGTCCTCGGCAACGGTATAGGCCCGCCCGTTGCGTTTCGGAATGCCGAAGACAACCGCTTTTCCTGCCGCGCCGCGACCGCGTCTGCCTTTACGCCGTCCGCCGAAACAGCTTGCGCCCGGCCCGGCGGGGCCCTCGAAAACCTCATCGGCAGCCAAGGCCAAACGATGGTTGGTAACCGTGCGGATTTTACGGTAAAACAGTGCCGCCGAATCGGGATGGATACCCAAAATATCGGCGGCAGAACGGGCGGTAACTTCCGGTACAAAAGAACGGAGCGGTTCTTTTTGTACTTCTTTCTTTAATTTGCAGTGTGTTATCTTCATATTTCGAGGGCAACATATCTGCTAATCTGGTACAGACCCTTGTTTTTTCTGTTTGACTGCCTCAACCCAAAATCTTGCCGACGATTTCGCCCACGTCTTTCGACAATCCTTCCTGCGCCCGAATGCACTGCAATTCTTGTTTCACCAAGTTTTTGCGGTGCGGCTCGAGCTTGTTGCAGAGGTTGAACGCCTGCACCAGGCGGGCGGCGACCTGCGGGTTGAAGCGGTCGATTTCGATGACTTTGTCGGCGATGAAGCGGTAGCCGCTGCCGTCTTGTGCGTGAAAATGCGGGACGTTGCGGCTGAAGCTGCCGATGAGCGAACGGGCTTTGTTGGGGTTTTCGAGACTGAATTTCGGATGCTGCAAGGCGGTTTGAACCTGTTGCAGGGTGTCGCTGCGGCGGCTTGAGCCGATAAGGGCGAAATATTTGTCCATCACCAGCGCGTCGTCTGAAAACTTGTCGGCAAACTGCGCCAGCAGGCAGTTGCGCGTATCGCTTTCGTTGCCGTTGACGGCGGACAGGATGCCCCATTCGTGGGTCATGTTTTGCGCCATTTCGCCGTATTTTTCGGCAACAGTTTCGATGTGCGCGGGGTCGGCGCGCAGGACGAAGGCGCGGCAGACGTTGCGCAGCGTGCGCCAGTCGGCGGTTTCGGGGCTGTATTCGTAACTTTGGTTTTCCTGCTTCGCCGCCTGACGGTCCAATTCGTGCCATTTCGGCAGGAAGCGGACGGCAAGCGTATCCAACAAGGCTTCGCGCGCCTGATGGTAGCGCAGCGGGTCGATGTTTTCCGTGCCGTCCCACAGTTCGGCTTCGGACGGCACGCCCAAAAGCAGGGCTTTGAAGGCGTTGTCCAAGAGGTCGTCTGAAATGACTTTTTCGACGGCGGCAAGCAGTTTTTCGTGTTTCGGCAACCCGATGCCGTCTGAAAGTGCGGCAAGGTTGGCGGCGACGGCGCGACGGTAGAGCGTTTGGGCGGCTTCCCAGCGCGTGAAGGCGTCGCTGTCATGGGCGAGCAGAAGCAGCAGGTCGTCGTCGCTGTACGGATAGTTCAGATGCACCGGCGCGCTGAACCCGCGCAGCAGCGAGGGAACGACGGCTTCGGTTACGCCTTCGAGCAGGAAGATCTGTTCGGCTTCGGTCAGCAGCAACACGGCTTCGGTTGCGCGTTTGCCCTGATAATCGAATGCCGCCGCTTCGCCGTTGCGGTTCAGAAGCCCGACTTTGACGGGAATCATCATCGGCTGTTTGTCCGCCATATCGGGCGTGGGCGGCACGGTTTGTTTAATGGTTAACTCGAAAACATTGTTTTTCAGACGGCCTTCGGCTTCCAAAACGGGCGTGCCCGCCTGGCTGTACCACAAGGCGAACTGGTCGAGATTGATGCCGTTCGCATCCGCCATCGCCGCGCGGAAATCGTCGCAGGTCACTGCCTGTCCGTCGTGGCGTTGGAAATATAGCTTCATGCCTTTTTGGAAGCCCTCTTCGCCGAGCAGGGTATGATACATCCGCACCACTTCCGCGCCTTTTTCATAAACGGTCATGGTGTAGAAATTGTTCATCTCCTCATAGCTGACGGGGCGCACCGGATGGGCGGTCGGGCCTGCGTCTTCGGGGAACTGGTTCTGGCGCAGCAGGCGGATGTTCTCGATGCGGCGCACGGCGCGGCCGGCGCGGTCGCCGGAAAACTCTTGGTCGCGGAACACGGTCAGCCCTTCCTTCAGCGAAAGCTGGAACCAGTCGCGGCAGGTTACGCGGTTGCCCGTCCAGTTGTGGAAATATTCGTGTCCGACCACGGATTCAATGCCTTCGAAATCGGTATCGGTGGCGGTGCGGCTGTCGGCGAGGACGAACTTGGTGTTAAAAATGTTCAAACCCTTGTTTTCCATCGCGCCCATATTGAAATCGCCTACGGCGACGACCATGAAAATATCCAAGTCATATTCCAACCCGAAGCGCGTTTCGTCCCACTTCATCGCGTTTTTCAACGATTCCACGGCAAAGCCGACCTTGGGCTTGTCCGCTTCGGTGGTGTAAAACTCGATTTTGACGTTTCTGCCGCTCATGGTGGTGAAACGGTCTTCCGTTACCGCCAAATCGCCCGCGACCAAAGCAAACAGATAACTCGGTTTGGCAAACGGGTCTTCCCATTTCACCCAATGGCGGCCGTCTGAAAACTCGCCGCCGTCGATTTTGTTGCCGTTGGAAAGCAAAACGGGATAGCGTTTTTTGTCCGCGACGATGGTGGTCGTGAACTTGGACATCACATCCGGACGGTCGATGTAGAACGTGATTTTGCGGAAGCCCTCCGGCTCGCACTGGGTAAACAGATTGCCGCCGGAAGCATACAGCCCCATCAGCGATTTGTTTTCCGCCGGCAGGATTTCGGTTTCCACTTCGACGGTGAAGCGTTCGGACGGTACGTCTGCAATCGTCAGCGTCTCGCCTTCCAACACATAATCCGCCGCCGCGCCGTTGATTTTGACGGACAAGAGTTTTGCCGAACCGTCCAACACCAGCGGCTCGCCCGCCCTCTGCGGCTCGACCGTCAAACGCGACTTCACGACGGTTTGCGGTTCGGCAATGTCGAAATGCAGTTCGGTTTCAAGAATGCGGTAGGCAGGCGTTTGGTAATCTTTCAGATAACGGACGGTTTTGCTCATTTTTTTCTTTCAATATTGTTTGGTTTGACTGGAAAAGGCTTCAGACGGCACGGATACAGCTTTTAAAGCGGATTAACAAAAATCAGGACAAGGCGACGAAGCCGCAGACAGTACAGATAGTAAGGCAAGGAGAGGCAAGGCTGTACCGGTTTGAATTTAATCCACCATACGCCGTCTGAAACCGAAACGGCGGCACAAGCGTACCGCCTTCGGACAGCAGGTTTCTATTTCCACGCTTGGACAAATTCTGCCCAATGCGGTTTGTCTTCTGTTTGGGCGGAGAGATAGTTTCTGATCCGCTTGATTTCCATTTCGTATTCGTCCGCGTCGAATCTGCCGCTGACCAGACAGAAACGCAGATACATCAAATACGTATTCACGGCATCGGTTTCGCAATAATTGCGGATTTCCTTCAGCCTGCCCGCGTGGAACGCCTCCCACACCTTGCTGCCGTCCATACCCAGCTTGCCCGGAAAGCCGCACAGTTTCGCCATATCGTCCAGCGGCACATTCGCCCTCGGCTGGTAAAGCGCGAGCAAATCCATCAAATCGCAGTGGCGTTGGTGATAACGGCTGATGTAGTTGTTCCACTTGAAATCGCGGCTGTCGCCGAAATCGCCGTCGCCCGTATCCCAATAGCGCGCGGCGTTGATGCCGTATATCAGGGAGCGGTAATGCAGTACGGGCAAATCGAACCCGCCCCCGTTCCAACTGACCAGTTGCGGCGTATGTTTTTCCACCAACTCGAAAAATTTGGCGATAACCACTTCCTCGCCATCGTCCATCTCGCCGATGGTGCCGACATGAACCTTGTCCTGCCCCCAGCGCATACAGCAGGAAACCGCCACAACCTGATGGAGGTGGTGCTGCATAAAATCGCCGCCGGTCTGTGCGCGGCGTTTCTGCTGCGCGAACAGCACCACTTCGTCATCCGGCAGGGAAGACGGCAAGTCATACAACGTACGGATACCCTGCACATCGGGTACGGTTTCAATATCGAAAGCCAAAATCGTATTCATGGCAGTACCTTGCATTCAAAAACAGACTTGCGCCTATTGTGTCATTAAAAGGCGGATAAAAAAAGAGGCAACCCCCACAGGATTGCCCCAATACCTCAAATCAGAGATTTACGCTTCACAAACAATACAGGCTTTCGCCTGCGGCTTTACCCGCGTAGCTCAACCCTGCGCCGGCAAACTTTCGTTTCACCGTATCCGATGAAACCCCGACCAACCGCAAGACTGACCGGAAAATCCTTTCAGACGGCATTGCTCCGCTGTATCTGTAATTCTGTGTAGCGGAATGTACGCCTTTTTTCACACCTTGCCAAATATTTTTTAAAACAGGGGAATAAAAATGCCTGATTTAGATTATTGCTTAAAATTATAAATAAACAAAATAAAATTCCATATATTTTTTATAACTTGATATTAATTTAAATATTATATAAATTTTTAGCACAAAATATCTGACTATCTGTTTAATGAAAAAGGCTTATATGAGATACTTGTTTACAACTTTATGTTTTTAAACAAATTTAATTTTATAGTGGATTAACAAAAATCAGGACAAGGCGGCGAAGCCGCAGACAGTACAAATAGTACGGAACCGATTCGCTTGGTGCTTCAGCACCTTAGGGAATCGTTCTCTTTGAGCTAAGGCGAAGCAACGCCGTATTGGTTTTTGTTAATCCACTATAATATATTAACCGGGTTTTCGGCATCCACTCCCCTTTGTTCTCGGAATAAGCCTTTAAAACCGATTTCGTTTTTTGTCAATTTTAAAAAAGCATTGTTTTTACAAACAACTGAACCGTTAAAACCGTCCGGCAAATCCTGTTTGTACAACCCGGGTTTCAAATTCCCAAAAACAATCGGGGTTTTTGATCTGAAACGCCTGATTTGTTTTGTAATTTTATGTAGTCAGTAAAAATCGGGGCTGCCTTCCGGACGGGTTTTGAAACGCTTGTGCAGCCAGAAATATTGTTCCGGATGTTCGCGCACGCGTTCTTCGATAAAGCGGTTCATACGTTGCGCGTCGGCTTGCGCGTCTTCACTCGGAAAGGATTTCCAAGCGGGATAGAATTGCAATGTAACCGTATTGTCCGCCTCGCGGACGGGAATGGCGGGTATCACTTTTGCATTTGCAAGCGCGGCAATGCGGCTCAAGCCGGTAATCGTTGCCGTCTGAATGCCGAAAAAATCCACAAAAACCGAATTGTTGCGTCCGAAATCCTGATCGGGCAGATACAGGAACGGCGCACTGCTTTTGCGGAACTGTTTGACGAGGGCGCGCAGCCCTTCGGTGCGCCCGATAAGGAAGACGTTGTGATAGCGGTTGCGGCCTTTCAAAATCTGTTCGTCCAATATCTTGTTTTTTTGGTGGGAATACATACTGATCAGCGGGACATCCTGATTAAGCGCGTACACCGCCATCTCGAACGCGGTAAAGTGCGGGTACAGGATGATGACTTTTTCCCCCGCCGCCAGCGCGTCGTCCAAATAATGCTTATTGCGGTAGCGCACCAGCGATTTCAGGCATTTGGCAGGCGCGTACCAATATAAGCCGTATTCGAGCATCAGTTTTGCCATGTGTTTGAAATGCTGTTTCAACACGGTTTTACGCTTTTCTTCGTCCCATTCGGGAAAACATTTTGCCAAATTGATTTCGCCGATACGGCGGCGCGGTTTGACCAGAAGGTAGGCAAGCGAACCGATCAGGCCGGCAATCTTGTGCAGCAGCGCAAACGGCAGAAACTGCAAAACATACAGTACAAAAAATATAAATTTCATCTCGGTACACATTTTCTTTTCAGGCGGCAAAATACAAATGCCGTCTGAAACTATTGAAACCTTCCGCGCTTGACCTGCATCCCCGAAGGATTGAGTTTGGCGGCAAGCCCGTGGTTGCGTAAGGCGTGGGTCAGCGCGACGGCAAGACCGTCCGCCGCATCCGCCTGCGGCGTTCCCGAAAGTCCCAGCATTTGCACCACCATATGCTGCACCTGTTCTTTCGCCGCCTTGCCTTTGCCGACCACCGCCTGTTTGACCTGCAAGGCCGTGTATTCCGAAACGGGCAGCTTATGGCTGACCAAAGCCGCCAATGCCGCTCCGCGCGCCTGACCGAGCATCAGCGTCGATGCCGGATTGACGTTGACGAACACCTGTTCCACCGCCGCCTGTTGCGGCTTGTAAACGGCAACGACTTCGCCGATATGCCGCACAATCACGGCAATCCTGTCTGCCAGAGGCTCATCGGCAGGCGTTTTGATGCAGCCGGAGGCGACGTAAAAATGATCGCGCCCCCTGACATCGATGATGCCGAAACCCGTTACGCGGCTGCCCGGGTCGATGCCCAAGATACGGACGGTTGCCGACATATTCACAGCAAACCGTGTTGAATCAGTTTCTTACGCAAGGTATTGCGGTTCAGTCCCAGCATCACGGAGGCTTTGGACTGGTTGCCGCCGCATTGCTCCATCACGCACACCAGCAGCGGCTTTTCCACCTGATGCAGTACCATATCGTACACGCCGCAAGGTTCGGTGCCGTTCAGGTCTTTGAAATATTGGTTCAAGTTCTGCTCGATACATTGCGCAATGTCCGCAGTCGCAGGGTTCATCGCATATCCTTTTGATTGAAATGTTTTTAAGACGGAATGCCGTCTGAAAGCCTTTTGGCGAAACCCGTTCCACTCGTTTTCAGACGGCATTTATTGTTTTCGACATTCGCCGGCCTGGATTCCGCCCGACCTCCGAACCATGCAGACAGATGCCGTCCGAACCCGAACGGCGGCATGGCAATACTGCCCTACCCTTCCCGATAGCCGCACGCCCAACGGTCGGTTTTTCCGGCAAGCCTTTCAAGATAACCGGCAAGTGTGTCGTATTGCGCCGCCGCATTGTCCAAGCGGTTGATTTCACGCCGCGCCTGTTCGCCGTCGGGCATTTCGCCGATGTACCAGCCTATGTGTTTGCGTGCGATGCGCACACCGACGGTCTCACCATAAAACGCGTGCATGGCGCGGATGTGGTTCAAAATGGCGGCTCTGCATTCTGCCAAACTCAAGGCAGGCGGTAAAACGCCGTGTTCGGCATAATGCTTCAAATCGCGGAAAAACCACGGCCTGCCTTGCGCGCCGCGCCCTATCATGATGCCGTCGGCGGCGGTTTGTTTGAGGACGGCGGCGGCTTTTTGCGGCGAAGTGATGTCGCCGTTGACCCAGACCGGGATGTTCAGACGGCTTTTGGTCTCGGCGATGAGTTCGTAACGCGCCTCGCCTTTGTACATTTGCGTGCGCGCGCGCCCGTGGACGGCAAGGGCGGCAATGCCGCAATCTTCGGCGATTTTGGCGATGGCGGGCAGGTTTTGATGGTCGTCGTGCCAACCCAAACGGGTTTTGAGGGTAACGGGTACGCCCGCCGCCTTGACCACCGCCTCCAAAATGGCGGCAACCAGCGGCTCGTCCTGCATCAGCGCGCTACCGGCTTGGACGTTGCACACTTTCTTGGCGGGGCAGCCCATATTGATGTCGATGACCTGCGCCCCGAGTCCGACGTTGTAACGCGCCGCATCCGCCATCTGTTCGGGGTCGCTGCCGGCAATCTGCACGGCAACGATGCCGCCTTCATCGGCAAAATCACTGCGGTGCAGGGTTTTTCCGGTATTCCTGAGCGTCGGATCGCTGGCCAGCATTTCGCACACCGCCCAACCTGCGCCAAACGCCCGACAGAGGCGGCGGAAGGGTTTGTCGGTAATGCCCGCCATCGGCGCAAGTGCGATGGGGTTGTCGATAAAATAACCGCCGATGTGCATAATGGGCCCGCGTTTCAAAAAAGTGCGCCATTGTACATTTTTTAAGCAGGATTTCCAATCTGCGGACGCGCCCGCGATTGGGGCGGGCACCGTTTTATGGCATAATCCGCACACAAATTCCCGTCCCCGCCGTTCACAGGCGGGCAGTTTATTTCCCCGTCCTATCGGTTTCCCGCTTCAGACGGCATAAGGTCTGAAAGAAAGACTACAATCATGAGTAATCCATTTTCCTCTTTAGGTTTGGGTACGGAACTGGTTTCCGCACTGACCGCGCAAGGTTACGAAAACCCGACGCCCATCCAAGCCGCGGCCATTCCCAAAGCACTGGCCGGACACGACCTGCTTGCCGCCGCGCAAACCGGCACAGGCAAAACCGCTGCCTTTATGCTGCCCAGTCTGGAACGCCTCAAACGTTACGCCACCGCCAGCACCTCGCCTGCAATGCACCCCGTGCGTATGCTCGTGTTGACCCCGACGCGCGAACTTGCCGACCAAATCGACCAAAACGTGCAGGGCTACATTAAAAACCTGCCGCTGCGGCATACCGTCCTCTTCGGCGGTGTCAACATGGACAAACAAACCGCCGACCTGCGTGCCGGCTGCGAAATAGTCGTCGCCACCGTCGGACGGCTGCTCGACCATGTGAAACAGAAAAACATCAGTTTAAACAAAGCCGAAATCGTCGTTCTGGACGAAGCAGACCGCATGTTGGATATGGGGTTTATCGACGACATCCGCAAAATCATGCAGATGCTGCCCCGCCAACGCCAAACCCTGCTCTTTTCCGCCACCTTCTCCGCCCCGATACGCAAACTGGCGCAAGACTTCATGAACGCGCCCGAAACCGTCGAGGTTGCCGCCCAAAACACCACCAACGCCAACGTCGAACAACACATCATCGCCGTCGATACCTTCCAAAAGCGCAACCTGCTCGAACGGCTGATTGTCGATCTGCATATGAACCAAGTTATCGTCTTTTGCAAAACCAAACAAAGCGTCGACCGCGTAACGCGCGAACTGGTGCGCCGCAACCTGTCCGCACAGGCGATACACGGCGACCGTTCCCAACAAAGCAGGCTCGAAACACTCAACGCCTTCAAAGACGGCAGCCTGCGCGTCCTCGTCGCCACCGATATCGCCGCGCGTGGGCTGGACATCGCCGAACTGCCCTTCGTCATCAATTACGAAATGCCCGCCCAGCCCGAAGACTACATCCACCGCATCGGACGCACGGGGCGCGCCGGTGCGGACGGCGTGGCGATTTCCCTGATGGACGAATCCGAACAGAAAATGTTTGAGGCCATCAAAGAACTGACCGGCAACAAGCTGCTCATCGAACGCATCGAAGGCTTCGAGCCCCGATGGTGGGAACAGGAAGGCTCAAAACCGGAAAAAACCGAAACAAGCGAACCGAGACAACGCAACCGCTACGAATCCGCCAGGGCTCAGCGCGAAAAAAATACCCGGCCGGAAACCACGGCAAACGATGCGGGCGCGGCCTGCGGAAAAATTGCCGGGCGCAGCCGCCGAAGCCGCCGGGGACACCGGACGTGCGCCCTGCTCCAACCGCGTTACGGCGTAAAATAACCCTGAAAATCAAATGCCGTCTGAACATTTCCCGTTTCAGACGGCATTTTTCAAACCGGACTGACGCATTGGGAGCAACCGCCCGCACCGGATAAATTTCTTCCGCAAACAGTTTCAGACGGCATTTCCTGCCTGTACAATATCATTTCCTTTTCCACTCAAACCATCAGGATTTCCCAATGTCCACCCAATTCGATGTCGCCGTAATCGGCGCAGGTCCGGCAGGTTCGGCCGCATCCGCCCTGCTCCGCAAAAAAGGTTATCAAGTCTGCGTGTTGGAAAACAGCACTTTCCGCGCTTCGTCATCGGCGAAAGCCTGCTGCCGCACTGTATGGAAATGCTGGAAGAAGCCGGTTTTGCCGATGCCGTTCGCACCGGGCCCGGCTTTCAGTTGAAAAACGGTGCGGCGTTTTCGTGGGGCAGCCGCTATACCGAGTTTGATTTCACCGATAAATTTTCAGACGGCCCCGGCACGGTTTACCAAGTCCGCCGCGCCGTGTTCGACAAAATCCTGATTGAAGAAGCCGCCAAACAAGGCGTTGAAGTACGTTTCGGGCACGGCGTAACCGCGTTCGACAACAGCGGCGATTTTGCCCGCTTGAACATCGAAACCGACACCGGCGAGAGCTATGAACTGACCGCGAAATTCGTCTTGGACGCAAGCGGCTACGGACGCGTGCTGCCGCGCCTGCTAAACTTGGAAACGCCCTCGCACCTGCCGCCGCGCCAAACGCATTTCACGCACATCGACGACAACATTACCCACCCGAAATTCGACCGCAACAAAATCCTGATTACCACCCATCCGCAACAACCGCGACGTATGGATTTGGCTGATTCCCTTCGGCGACAACCGCTGTTCCGTCGGCGTGGTCGGCACACCCGACAAACTTGCCGGCGAATCGGAAACGGTGTTGAAAAAATTTGTTTACGAATGCCCGATGTTGAGCGAAATTTTGGACAAAGCCGTTTGGGAAAACGATTTTCCGTTCCGCTCCATCCAAGGCTATTCCGCCAACGTCAAATCACTGCACGGCAGGCATTTCGCGCTGTTGGGCAATGCCGCCGAGTTCCTCGACCCCGTGTTCTCGTCGGGCGTAACCATCGCGCTGCACTCCGCCGAACTTGCTGCCGATCTGCTGACAAAACAACTCAAAGGCGAAGCCGCCGATTGGCAAACCGAATTTGCCGAACCCCTGATGATCGGCGTAGACGCGTTCCGCACCTATGTGGACGGCTGGTATGATTTCCGCTTCCAAAACGTCGTGTACGCGCCCGACCGCAGCCCGGAAATCAGCCGTATGCTTTCTTCGATTTTGGCAGGCTACGCGTGGGATACCGAAAACCCGTTCGTGGCGAAATCCGAACAACGCCTGACTGCCTTGTCAGAATGGGTCGGTCAGTTGGAAAGCGAATAAATCCTGCCATACAAAATGCCGTCTGAATCCAATCGGGTTCAGACGGCATTTTTATTTCATCATTCACACAAATATAGTCAATTAAAATCAAAATAGGACAGTAGTGCATCGTCAAATCGGGCGTAATCAGACAAAACGGTTCGCAGATACCGCTTAATATTCGCCCACACTTTCTCAATCGGGTTGGGCTCGGGCGAATAAGGTGCGGGAGGCAATACCTTATGTCCCAATTTTTCCGCCGTTCCCCGTAAGGCACCCATACGGCGAAATCGCGCATTATCTGAAATAATCACCGATTTTTGAGCCAATGCGGGCAGTAGGCATTGCTGAAACCGCGCTTCAAAAAAGACCCCGGCCACCGTATTTTGACAAACCATCGGAGCAATCGGCCGGTTGCCGACTTGTGCGGACACCAAAGATAAGCGCCGGTATCTTTTCCCACTTATCCGCGCTTTCGCCATTTGCCCTTTCAGGCTGCGGGCATAGGGGCGGAACAGGCGGCGGTCGAATCCTGTTTCATCCGGACAAACGCGTTGGCAGTCGGAAAATCCGGCCGGCCGTGTCAAATAATGCGTTACTTTGGCCGGGTCTTGTTCTTTGTAAGCGGCGGTCTTTTTTTGCGCGCCATCCGCATCTGTTTGGGCGCATGGCAAACGGCGGCTGCCGTACAATCAAAATGTTTGGCGATTTCATGCAGACAGGCATCCGGATGCCGCCCGACATATCGAGCCGGTTTTTGCCTATCCGATTTGGCGGCATTTAGGCCGGTAACTTGATGTTTTAGGCTGCCTGTTTGTTTTTTAAGGCGAATCCGCAGGTAAAGCGTGTTTCTTGACAAGTTAAACGTTGCTGCGGTTTGGCCGGTGTTTTTGCATTGTCCGTAATATAGCGGATTAACAAAAACCGGTACGGCGTTGCCCCGCCCCGGCCCAAAGGGAACGGTTCCCTAAGGTGATGGAGCGCCGGGCGGATCGGTTCCGTACCATTCGTACTGCCTGCGGCCCGCCGCCTTGTCCTGATTTTTGTTAATCCGCTATGGTTTAAAGCTTTGTTTCTTAAGTCCGCAGAGTATGCCATGGTTAAACCTTCAACGTCGAGTGTTGTACTATTTTGTTTTTAATTGAATATACTGTAAAAAGCGCAGCCATATGAAAATGCCGCCTGAACCTTAACCAGTTCAGACGGCATCTGTTTTTTGTTAAAAAACAATAAACTATAACAATTTCAAACAAGCTAAAAACATCTATAAAATCAACCCGAAACGCAACGGGCGGGCCTATACCGTTGCCGAGGACAATGCCGAGCCTGAAACGTTGCCCCCTGCCGTCAAAAAGAAAATCATGCCGGACGGTATTGTTTATGCCGATAGCCCGGGCAGCCGCGGCAAGTCGGACGCGGGCGGTTTTATCCGTTGCCGCATCAACCGTTCCAAGGAATTTGCAGACCGTCGGAACCACATTAACGGCATTGGGAACTTTTGGAATCAGGCAAAACGCGCCTTGCGAAAATACAACGGAATCGATCGTAAACCTTTCCCGCCGTTGTTGAGGGAATGCGAATTTCGACTTAACTTCGGCACACCGTCCCGGCAGCTAAAAATCCTGCGGGATCGGTGTGGAATTTAGGGATAATCTAGTACAGCCACAATAAAAAATACGAATATCATCATTCTCAAATTCAAAATTTGAACGCCACAGTATTATCCGAAGCCACAAAAACCTTTCCGCCGTCATTCCCGCGCAGGCGGGAATCTGGAAACCCAATGCTGCAAGAATTGATTAAAAACAACTGAAACCGAGCAAACTGGATTCCCGCCTGCGCGGGAATGACGAAATAAGGTAAGTAGAACTTATTAAATAAATTAATTAAAAACAATAACTTATATTATTTTCTTTAAATTTTCGATAAAATCAATTTTCCGTATTCAATACTGCTCCAATCAATTCCTGCGCACCGTCGTCCGCCAGTTTTTTGGCAACCGCACGTCCAAGCGCATCGGCATATCCGGCAGGGGCTTGCGCGTCCGCCTGCAACACAATCGATCCGTCGGGGTGCCCGACCAATCCGCGCAAGATCAGCAGCCCGTTTTCTTCAGTGCAATACGCGGCCAGCGGCACTTGGCAGCTTCCGCCCAAAGCGCGCGCCAAAGCGCGTTCGGCGGTAACGCAGGCGTGTGTGGTATCGTGGTTTAACGGCTTCAAGACTTCGTACAAATCTTCGCGATGCGTGGCAATTTCAATACCCAATGCGCCTTGTCCGGCGGCAGGCAGGCTGTCGGATTCCGACAAAATCATGCGGATGCGTTCATCCAATTCCAGACGCTGCAACCCGGCGGCAGCCAAGATAATTGCATCGTATTCGCCGTTGTCGAGTTTGGACAAACGGGTTTGCACATTGCCGCGCAAAGGTTTGATAAGCAAATGCGGATAGCGCGCGCGCAACTGGGCTTCACGGCGCAGGCTGGATGTGCCGACAACCGCGCCTTCGGGCATTTCTTCCAAACGCGCGTATCGGTTGGACACAAACGCGTCAAACGGATTGGCGCGTTCGCTGATGGCGGCAAGGGCGAAGCCTTCGGGCAAATCCATCGGCACGTCCTTAATCGAATGCACCGCCAAATCGGCGCGCCCGTCTTGAAGGGATTGTTCCAACTCTTTGACAAACAAGCCTTTCCCGCCGACTTTTGACAAAGTTCTGTCCAAAATCCGGTCGCCGCGCGTGGTCATGCCCAAAATTTCGACTTCGCAATCGGGATACAGCGCCTTCAGACGGCCTTGGATATGTTTCGCCTGCCACATGGCAAGCAGGCTTTCGCGGCTGGCGATAACAAGTTTTTTCGGGTTCATGTTCAATGCGTTCAAAGAATGGAAACGGCGTGGAGTCTATCATATTTTGAACGTTTCTTCAGACGGCACCGTCAGGTCTATGTTATATTTACGCCCACAAAACACGAAACCCGCCACAATGAAACGCGCCAAAAAATACCCTTTCTTAACGTTGCAGCGGCAACGTTTCCATTTGAACTTTGAAAACGTCTCTTCCGCCGCCGGCATCCCCGCCGAACGCGATTTTTACCGCTGGGCGTGGTCTGCCTTGAAAAACGAATACCTCCGCGCCGACATCGGTTTGATTCTTTTGGACGAAGAAGAAGCCCGCGCCTACAACCGCGACTACCGGGGCAAAGATTATGCCACCAATGTATTGAGTTTCGCGCTCAACGAAGGCGAAATCCTGCCCTGCCAAGTTTCGGAAAGACTGTACGGCGATTTGATTATCTGCCCGCAAGTCGTTTTAAAAGAAGCCGCCGAACAGGGCAAAACGCCTGAACGGCATTTTGCCCACTTAACCATACACGGCACGCTGCACCTGATGGGATACGACCACATCAAAGACGATGAGGCCGAAATAATGGAAGCCGAAGAAATCCGCCTGATGCGGGCGGCAGGCTATCCCAACCCCTACCGAGAGGACGGACATTAAAATGGACGGCGCACAACCGAAAACAAATTTTTTTGAACGCCTGATTGCCCGACTCGCCCGCGAACCCGATTCCGCCGAAGACGTATTAAACCTGCTTCGGCAGGCGCACGAACAGGAAGTTTTTGATGCCGACACACTGACCCGGCTGGAAAAAGTATTGGACTTTGCCGAGCTGGAAGTGCGCGATGCGATGATTACGCGCAGCCGCATGAACGTATTGAAAGAAAACGACAGCATCGAACGCATCACCGCCTACGTCATCGATACCGCCCATTCGCGCTTCCCCGTCATCGGCGAAGACAAAGACGAAGTTTTGGGCATTTTGCACGCCAAAGACCTGCTCAAATATATGTTCAACCCCGAGCAGTTCCACCTGAAATCCGTCTTGCGCCCTGCCGTTTTCGTGCCCGAAGGCAAATCTTTGACCGCCCTTTTAAAAGAGTTCCGCGAACAGCGCAACCATATGGCAATCGTCATCGACGAATACGGCGGCACGTCGGGTTTGGTCACCTTTGAAGACATCATCGAGCAAATCGTCGGTGACATCGAAGACGAGTTTGACGAAGACGAAAGCGCCGACAACATCCACTCCGTTTCCGCCGAACGCTGGCGCATCCACGCGGCTACCGAAATCGAAGACATCAACGCCTTTTTCGGTACGGAATACGGCAGCGAAGAAGCCGACACCATCGGCGGCTTGGTCATTCAGGAATTGGGACACCTGCCCGTGCGCGGCGAAAAAGTCCTTATCGGCGGTTTGCAGTTCACCGTCGCCCGCGCCGACAACCGCCGCCTGCACACGCTGATGGCGACCCGCGTGAAGTAAGCAGAGCCTGCCCGCACCGCCGTTTCTGCACAGTTTAGGATGACGGTACGGTCGTTTTCTGTTTCAATCCGCCCCATCCGCCAAACATAAAAATGCCGTCTGAAACCGGAAAACAGGTTCAGACGGCATTTCGCTTATCCGCTTATTTTTTGCTCAAAGTCAGCCCCGTCCAGCCGAATAACAGGGTTAAAGCCAAACTCAAATAGCAGAAAAAGGCATAAGGCAGATATTCCCAAACGGGTACGCCAAGGGCGTGGCTGATAAATACGCCGCACACGCTCCACGGCACGAGCGGGTTAATCACCGTCCCCGCATCTTCCAGAGTCCGCGACAGGTTGCGCGAATGCAGGCCGAGTTTGTCGTAAACGGGTTTGAACGTTTCTCCCGAAAGCAGGATGCTCAAATATTGCTCTCCAATCAGGAAATTGACCCCGACCGAAGTCATGGCAACGCTGAACGTCGCGCGTCCGGCATTCGTCAAGAAGGTACGGACGGCCTCCAGCAGGGAAGGAATCACACCGAGCGCAAACAGCAGCCCGCCCAAACTCATACCGAGGATAACGATGGTCTGCGTAAAGAACATACTCTCCAAGCCGCCGCGCGAAATCAGTTTGGCAATGTCTTTAAACGCTTCGCCTTCGAGTTTGTAGCCGCCATAAAACCACGCGCCGAGCTGACGCAGATCGGGCGTGCTGTGCAGATACGTTACGGCAACGGCGGCAATGACGGTAAAGAGCATGGCGACCACGGCATTGACGCGCATCAATGCCAAAACGACCAACAGTGCAAACGGAATCAGCGAATAGCCGTGCACCAATCCCGTGGCTTCAAGCTGGCTGCGGAAGGATTCGACGCTGTTCAAATCCTGCGCGGCGACGCTGGGAAGAAGCCAAAGCATCAGTGCCGCGCTGATAAGCCACGCGGGGATGGTGGTGTACATCATGTTTTTGATGTGTTCAAACAGGTCGATACCGACGATGGACGCGGAAATGCCCGTGGTGTCGGAAAGCGGGGACATTTTATCGCCGAAAAACACACCGGAAACAATCGCGCCCGCCGTCATCGCCATATCGGCCTGAAACGCCGCCGCCATCCCCATAAAGGCAACGCCGACAGTGGCGCAGGCGGTCAGGCTGCTGCCGATGGACACGCCGATGACGGAACACAGCGCGAAGGCGGAAAAATAAAAATAAGTCGGGGAAATCAGCCCGAAACCGTAATACATCAGCGTCGGAATCGCGCCGCTCATCATCAGCGCGCTGACCATCAGCCCGATGAAGAAAAACAGGTAAACCGCGCCCATACCCTGATTCAACGCGCCTATCATCCCTGCCTGCATATCGTTGTATTTCAAACCGCGCGCCAAGCCGTACAAAATCAGCACGACGATGGCGGCAATAATGGACATATGCGGCAGCCACTCCAATGAAATGATGGTATAGCCCATTGCGGCAATCAGAGCGACGACGACGGCAAGTGCCTCACCGCGCGGCATATCGAGTAAGGATTTGAAAGCAAACATGATTCTTTGCCCGATTTGATATAAAGTTAACGGATTCTAACACACCATGCCGAATCTGCCCGACGTTTTCAGACGGCATTTTAGCGTTTTACAAAAGCCGGGCAGAAACAAAACGGCAATTTTCTCGATTTAAATTAATTTTTTTGAAATATAATTTTTATTTTTTTATTTGTTGGCATATAAGACTTTTATGGATTGAAGTATTAAAACCTCGGCACACACGCCGCAAACACCGGTACGCAAAAATGCCGTCTGAAAGATGTTCAGACGGCATTTCTCAAGAAAAAGATTATTTGTCCGCCCTATATCCGTACACCGCAAAAAACACGATATACAGGTAACAGATAACGGAAACGACAAACGAAGACATCAGGGTGTAAGTATCCGCCGCCCAACCTTGAATTACCGGCACGACCGCACCGCCGACAATCGCGGTACACAGCACACCGGAAGCCGCGTTGGTGAATTTGCCCAACCCTTTGGTTGCCAAAGAGAAAATCGTCGGGAACATAATCGAGTTGAAAAAACCGATGGCAAGCAGCGACCACATCGCCACATCCGCATTGCCGCTGCCCGTCGCCATCGCGACGGCAAGCAGCACGACCGCAGCCGATGCGTTAAACGCCAAATAACGGTTGGGCGCGAATTTCGCCATTACCGCCGAACCGAGGAAACGTCCGACCATCGCTCCGCCCCAATAAAACGACAGGTAATGCGCGGCAGAAGCATGATCCAGCCCTTTCAGATAACCCAACACATTGACCATCAGCGAACCGATAGACACCTCCGCACCGACGTAGCAGAAAATGCCTGCCGTACCGAACACGAGATGTTTGTATTGCCATACGCCGGTTTTGCCGTCGTGGTTGTGCGCGCTTTCCTCGGCGGCAATTTTGCGCGCGTCGGGCAGCCGGATCATTTTCACGAAAACGGCAAGGATAATCAGCAGCCCCGCCAGTCCCAAATAGGGAATCTGTACGGAAGAAATCTGTTCCGCCTTGCTGACGGTTTGGGTTGCGTCCGCCAAAATCAGGAACGCGCCGATTTGAGGCGCAATGGTCGTACCCAAAGCGTTAAACGCCTGAACCAGCGTCAGCGTTGCCGATTCCTTGCCGGGTTTCGCCAGCAGGGTAACATAAGGATTACCGGCGACCTGAAGCAGCGTTACGCCGGAAGCCAAAATAAACAACGCGCCCAAAAATACCGCGTAAGAATGGCTGCCCGCAGCAGGATAAAACAGCAGGCACCCGACCGCCGTCAGCAGAAAGCCGCCGATAACGCCGTTTTTGTAGCCGACTTTGCCGACAAAAGCCCCCATCGGGATGGACATTACCGCATAGGCGGTAAAAAAGCAAAATTGAATCAGCATCGCCTGAACGTAAGAGAGGTCGAAAATTTCTTTCAAATGAGGGATAAGGATGTCGTTCATGCAGGTAATAAAACCCATCATGAAGAACAGCGTGGTCAAGACGACCAATGGGGACGTATGGTTGTTTTGTGATTGCGCAGACATGATTTGCCTTTCGTGGTGTCGGAATATTGCCCGTTTCAAGAAAATAGAAATTGACATTTCTTAACGGCAATGCAAATCATACTGATATTTGAACATTTTGCAAACTTTATCGGATGCAGGCAATGCGCCGATCTGAAATTCAAGCAGCAGAAATTAATATTTTACAGTTGTTTGCATAGGTTTTAATAGATTTTAAAAAATTCCGGCGGGCTTGCAAAAACCGTTCCCAATAAAATGAAAATCCTCCGCCGTATCCGGAAAATTCGGAAATGCCGCATCGGGGCATCAAAACCGGAGCGGAAAGAATGTCGTATGCCCGACAAATAAAGGGGCATACGGCTGTGCCGTATTTTTGCACCGTCCTCCGCCCTTCGGCGGGGGCGTGAAAATACCGTATAATCCGTCGCCGATTTTTACCTGTTTGGGACTGTTTGCAATGATACCCTCCTACACCTACGCCGCCCTCGCTTTTTCCGCCTTCACTTCCGCCACCCTCCTGCCCGGCACGTCCGAAGCCGCCTTCGCCCTGTTCGTCCGCAACTTCCCCAAACACGCATACGGCGCGTTGCTGTGCGCCGGCCTTGCCAACGGATTGGGCAGTATGGTTTCCTATTGGATGGGACGTTTGCTGCCTTCCCGAAAAATGCCGTCTGAAAAAACACTGAATCTGATACGGCGTTTCGGTATTTGGCTGCTTGCGTTTGCGTGGCTGCCCGTCGTCGGCGACGCACTGCCGCTTACCGCCGGCTGGCTGCGGTTGAATCCGTGGACAAGCGGGCTGATGCTGGTTATCGGCAAAACGGCGCGTTACGCCTTCATTCTGTGGGGAATGCAATATTACGCCGCCTGAACCGTGCGTTATAATGCCGACCGCACAAACCGACTGCACAAAAAAAATGAACAGACAAATCCGCCAAGAAATCTTCGAGCGTTTCCGCGCCGCCAACCCCCATCCGACCACCGAGCTGAATTTCAACTCCCCTTTCGAGCTTTTAATCGCCGTTCTGCTTTCGGCGCAGGCGACCGATGTCGGCGTAAACAAGGCGACGGCGAAGCTGTTTCCGGTTGCCGATACGCCGCAGGCGATGCTGGATTTGGGCTTGGACGGCGTGATGGAATACACGAAAACCATCGGGCTGTATAAAACCAAGTCCAAACACATTATGCAAACCTGCCGCATCCTGCTGGAAAAATACAACGGCGAAGTGCCGGAAGACCGCGAGGCTTTGGAATCGTTGCCTGGCGTGGGGCGCAAAACGGCAAACGTGGTATTGAACACAGCGTTCGGACACCCCGTTATGGCGGTCGATACGCATATTTTCCGCGTGTCCAACCGAACCAAAATCGCACCCGGAAAAGATGTACGCGAAGTCGAAGACAAACTGATGCGCTTCATTCCTAAAGAATTTCTGATGGACGCGCACCACTGGCTGATTTTGCACGGACGCTACACCTGCAAGGCTTTAAAGCCGCAATGCCAAACCTGCATCATCAACGATTTGTGCGAATATCCCGCCAAATCCTGACCGCCGCCGCCCTTCAAAATGAAACGCTTGAAAATTCGGACGGACGTTGTAGAATTTCAACCTATGCCGTCTGAAGCCGACAAAATGCGCTTCAGACGGCATTAAAGCCGGTACCGGCATCCGACAAAGGACAAAACGTGTTCAAAAAATACCAATACTTCGCTTTGGCGGCACTGTGTGCCGCCTTGCTGGCAGGCTGCGAAAAGGCAGGCAGCTTTTTCGGTGCGGACAAAAAAGAAGCATCCTTCGTAGAACGCATCGAACACACCAAAGACGACGGCAGTGTCAGTATGCTGCTGCCCGACTTTGCCCAACTGGTTCAAAGCGAAGGCCCGGCAGTCGTCAATATTCAGGCAGCCCCCGCCCCGCGCACCCAAAACGGCAGCGGCAATGCCGAAACCGATTCCGACCCGCTTGCCGACAGCGACCCGTTCTACGAATTTTTCAAACGCCTCGTCCCGAACATGCCCGAAATCCCCCAAGAAGAAGCAGATGACGGCGGATTGAACTTCGGTTCGGGCTTCATCATCAGCAAAAACGGCTACATCCTGACCAATACCCACGTCGTTGCCGGTATGGGCAGTATCAAAGTCCTGCTCAACGACAAGCGCGAATATACCGCCAAACTCATCGGTTCGGATGTCCAATCCGATGTCGCCCTTCTGAAAATCGACGCAACGGAAGAGCTACCCGTCGTCAAAATCGGCAATCCCAAAAATTTGAAACCGGGCGAATGGGTCGCTGCCATCGGCGCGCCCTTCGGCTTTGACAACAGCGTGACCGCCGGCATCGTGTCCGCCAAAGGCAGAAGCCTGCCCAACGAAAGCTACACACCCTTCATCCAAACCGACGTTGCCATCAATCCGGGCAATTCCGGCGGCCCGCTGTTCAACTTAAAAGGACAGGTCGTCGGCATCAATTCGCAAATATACAGCCGCAGCGGCGGATTCATGGGCATCTCCTTTGCCATCCCGATTGACGTTGCCATGAATGTCGCCGAACAGCTGAAAAACACCGGCAAAGTCCAACGCGGACAACTGGGCGTGATTATTCAGGAAGTATCCTACGGTTTGGCACAGTCGTTCGGTCTGGATAAAGCCAGCGGCGCATTGATTGCCAAAATCCTTCCCGGCAGCCCCGCAGAACGTGCCGGCCTGCAGGCGGGCGACATCGTCCTCAGCCTCGACGGCGGAGAAATACGTTCTTCCGGCGACCTTCCCGTCATGGTCGGCGCCATTACGCCGGGAAAAGAAGTCAGCCTCGGCGTATGGCGCAAAGGCGAAGAAATCACAATCAAAGCCAAGCTGGGCAACGCCGCCGAGCATACCGGCGCATCATCCAAAACAGATGAAGCCCCCTACACCGAACAGCAATCCGGTACGTTCTCGGTCGAATCCGCAGGCATTACCCTTCAGACACATACCGACAGCAGCGGCAAACACCTCGTCGTCGTACGGGTTTCCGACGCGGCAGAACGCGCAGGCTTAAGGCGCGGCGACGAAATCCTCGCCGTCGGGCAAGTCCCCGTCAATGACGAAGCCGGTTTCCGCAAAGCTATGGACAAGGCAGGCAAAAACGTCCCCCTGCTGGTCATGCGCCGTGGCAACACGCTGTTCATCGCATTAAACCTGCAATAACGCACATAATTTAACCAAAATATTTTTAAATGATAAAATGCCCGTCAATACCGATTAACGGGCATTTTACAAAAATCAGTTGGTTGATTTTAAACAAATATTTTTTACGACAAAAAATATTTCCACCCATTTTGCCAACAAAACCCAAACCGGAGGCGGACAGATACCCACCCATCCGGACGCTTAACACCCCCCATAAACCATGCAGCTGATTGACTATTCACATTCATTTTTCTCGGTTGTGCCACCCTTTTTGGCACTGGCACTTGCCGTCATTACCCGCCGCGTACTGCTGTCTTTAGGCATCGGTATTTTGGTCGGCGTTGCCTTTTTGGTCGGCGGCAACCCCGTCGACGGTCTGACACACCTGAAAGACATGGTCGTCGGCTTGGCTTGGGCAGACGGCGATTGGTCGCTGGGCAAACCAAAAATCTTGGTTTTCCTGATACTTTTGGGCATTTTCACTTCACTGCTGACCTACTCCGGCAGCAATCAGGCGTTTGCCGACTGGGCAAAACGGCACATTAAAAACCGGCGCGGCGCGAAAATGCTGACCGCCTGCCTCGTGTTCGTAACCTTTATCGACGACTATTTCCACAGCCTCGCCGTCGGTGCGATTGCCCGCCCCGTTACCGACAAGTTTAAAGTTTCCCGCGCCAAACTCGCCTACATCCTCGACTCCACTGCCTCGCCCATGTGCGTGCTGATGCCCGTTTCAAGCTGGGGCGCGTCGATTATCGCCACGCTTGCCGGATTGCTCGTTACCTACAAAATTACCGAATACACGCCGATGGGGACGTTTGTCGCCATGAGCCTGATGAACTATTACGCGCTGTTTGCCCTGATTATGGTATTCGTCGTCGCATGGTTCTCCTTCGACATCGGCTCGATGGCGCGTTTCGAACAGGCTGCGTTGAACGAAGCCCACGACGAAACCGCCGCTTCAGACGCTACCAAAGGTCGTGTTTACGCATTGATTATTCCCGTTTTGGCCTTAATCGCCTCAACGGTTTCCGCCATGATCTACACCGGCGCGCAGGCAAGCGAAACCTTCAGCATTTTGGGGGCATTTGAAAATACCGACGTAAACACTTCGCTGGTATTCGGCGGCACTTGCGGCGTGCTTGCCGTCGTCCTCTGCACGTTCGGCACGATTAAAACCGCCGATTATCCCAAAGCCGTGTGGCAGGGTGCGAAATCCATGTTCGGCGCAATCGCCATTTTAATCCTTGCCTGGCTCATCAGTACGGTTGTCGGCGAAATGCACACGGGCGACTACCTCTCCACGCTGGTTGCGGGCAACATCCATCCCGGCTTCCTGCCCGTCATCCTCTTCCTGCTCGCCAGCGTGATGGCGTTTGCCACAGGCACAAGCTGGGGGACGTTCGGCATTATGCTGCCGATTGCCGCCGCCATGGCGGTCAAAGTCGAACCCGCGCTGATTATCCCGTGTATGTCCGCAGTAATGGCGGGGGCGGTATGCGGCGACCACTGTTCGCCCATCTCCGACACGACCATCCTGTCGTCCACCGGCGCGCGCTGCAACCACATCGACCACGTTACCTCGCAACTGCCTTATGCCCTGACGGTTGCCGCCGCCGCCGCATCGGGCTACCTCGCATTGGGTCTGACAAAATCCGCGCTGTTGGGCTTTAGCACGACCGGTATTGTATTGGCGGTGCTGATTTTTCTGTTGAAAGATAAAAAACGCGCCGACGTTTGACCTTCCCCCCTGTTCAGACGGCATATGCCGTCTGAAGTTTTTTGGAGCAAACCGCAATGACCGTCCCCCATATTCCGCGCGGCCCCGTCATGGCAGACATTGCCGCCTTCCGCCTGACCGAAGAAGAAAAACAACGCCTGCTCGATCCCGCAATCGGCGGCATCATCCTCTTCCGCCGCAACTTCCAAAACATCGAACAACTCAAAACACTCACCGCCGAAATCAAAGCCCTGCGCACACCCGAACTCATTATCGCCGTCGATCACGAAGGCGGCAGGGTGCAACGTTTCATCGAAGGTTTTACCCGCCTGCCCGCAATGAGTACGCTCGGCGAGATTTGGGACAGTGAAGGCGCGGAAACTGCCGAAACTCATGCCGAACACATCGGATGGGTTTTGGCAACCGAGCTTTCCGCCTGCGGCATCGATTTGTCCTTCACGCCCGTCTTAGATTTGGACTGGGGAAACTGCGCCGTCATCGGCAACCGCAGCTTCCACCGCAATCCCGAAGCGGTCGCCCGCCTCGCCCTCGCCCTTCAAAAAGGTTTGGCAAAAGGCGGTATGAAATCATGCGGCAAACATTTCCCCGGACACGGATTTGTCGAAGGGGACAGCCATTTGGTGCTACCCGAAGACGGGCGCAGCCTCGACGAACTCGAAGCCGCCGACCTCGCCCCCTTCCGCATTATGAGCCGCGAAGGTATGGCGGCGGTCATGCCCGCCCACGTCGTTTATCCGCAAGTGGACACAAAGCCCGCAGGGTTTTCCGAAATCTGGCTCAAACAAATTTTGCGCCGCGATATCGGATTCAAAGGCGTGATTTTTTCTGACGATTTGACCATGGAGGGCGCGTGCGGGGCAGGCGGCATCAAAGAACGCGCCCGCATTTCCTTTGAGGCAGGTTGCGACATCATATTGGTCTGCAACCGTCCCGACTTGGTCGATGAATTGCGCGACGGTTTCACCATTCCCGACAACCAGGATTTGGCCGGACGTTGGCAATACATGGAAAACTCGCTCGGTCATGAGGCGGTACAAGCCGTTATACAGACAACGGGTTTCCAAGCGGCGCAAGCCTTTGTTGCCGGCCTTGCCTCGCCGCAGGACACGGCGGGCGGCGTAAAAGTCGGAGAGGCCTTTTAAACCGGCTGCGTTTCAACAATCTGCCGATTTCAACCGTTCGTCAGGGAAAGGCAATGATTTTTTCGGTCAAATAGAAAGTTATCTTATTGAATTACTTTGAGATAAGGATGCTTATCAATACTGTATTCAAACACAGCCCTTTAAATCCGCCCGACACGCGGCAAAAAGGCAAAACGGTATAGGCACGCCGTATTTTTTGCGCTATAATCACACCTTAATTAATTCGGAATGTAGCGCAGCCCGGTAGCGCACTTCGTTCGGGACGAAGGGGTCGGAGGTTCGAATCCTCTCATTCCGACCATATTCAGACCGCCTCGACATCGATTGCCGGGGCGGTTTTTCCCTTTTGGCGGCAACAAAAAAATGCCGTCTGAAACAGAATGCTGTTTCAGACGGCATTTCGTTTTCCCCAATCCTGCCATTTGCGCGCACTGACAAAGGGTATCGGCAAGGTTCAAAAGACCATCGGAATCTAGGAAGCCTGGCGTGTACCCAACCGCGGCATCTTATTCATTAAGGCTTCGTCCTGATTGGGCGGCGGAAATGTCGGCAGTTTCACGCGGAAGCGGCACACTTTCCCCGTATGTCAAACATCGGCAAGAAGGTACGCCTGCCCTTTGGGTTACACTGCTTAAACTACTCTATCCCCGCCCATTTGTGCGTCTGCACGCTCAACTGCCAATGCACGGGCGCGTCGGGGCGGCTGTTTAAAATACCGATTTGGCGGATGGTGTCGTAGATGTTCATCACGCCGTTTTGTTCGCAGGGAGAAAGATAGTAATGGCGCGCACGGATTTTGCGTTCCATATTTTCGCAAAACGCAAGGACATCGCCGTCGGCAACAATCCGTACTTCGTCGGCTTCGGCGATGCAGTTGGTTTCATACTTGGCGGCGTAGCAGGCTTTGGGGCTGGTGGCGACATAGTCGATTTGCGGCGGCGCGGGCTTGAGCCCGTTGGTTTCGAGACAGAGGAAATAGCCTTCCGCCTTGAGCGTGTCCAGCAGCATATCGAGATGCGGCTGGATGGTCGGCTCTCCGCCGGTGATGATGATGTTGCGGGCGGCATAAGTTTTCAGACAGCCTAAGATGTCGGACAGGCTCATCATACCAAATGTCAAATAATCGGTATCACACCAGCCGCACGCCAGATTGCATTTGCCCAAGCGGACGAAAACGGCAGGCATACCCGTGTTTCGGCCCTCACCTTGCAGGCTTTCAAAGATTTCGACGATGCGGTACTGGGGATTTTCGGGGGCGACGCTGATTTTTTTCATACCGCCAACACCGCCGCCGCCAAAAATGCGGGCAAACCTTGTTTGACGAGTATGCCTTTGTTGCCGGACGAAAACGCACCCCACGCGGCGGCAATCAGGACGAAGCCGAGAAACAGTACCGTCGCGCCGTACACGGCATTATCCGGAGCGGCAAACTGCGCCCACAAAAGCCCGACGGCAAGAAAGCCGTTGTACAGCCCTTGGTTGCCAAACAGGGTCTGCACGCGTTTCTGTTCCATAAATTCGTAAGGCAGCTTGAACATTTCCGCCGCTTTTTCGCCGGGAATCTGCGTCATTTCAAGCCAGGCGATGTAGAAATGTTCGGCGGCGACGAGGAGGACGAGAATGGTGGAGAGGAGTTTCATGGGTGTTCCTTTCAATGGGTGTGCCGGTATGAAATGCCGTCTGAAAAAACGGGGAATCCGTGCAGGAGAAAAAACCGCTTTACGGTATAGTGGATTAACAAAAATCAGGACAAGGCGGCGAAGCCGCAGACAGTACAGATAGTACGGAACCGATTCACTTGGTGCTTCAGCACCTTAGAAAATCGTTCTCTTTGATCTGAGGCGAGGCAACGCCGTACCGGTTTAAAGTTAATCCACCATACCTTATTTGAATTGACTATATCGATACGTTCAAAATATTCCCTCCCCCCCTTCATACTCCGCGCACGATGTCGGCGTTTCCCACAATTTGACGCGGCACACGTTCAGCCCCGCGTTTTTCAGACGGCAGTACATTTCGACCGCCATATTTTCGGCAGTTGTGCGGCAGGGCAGGCGCAGGGTTTTCATGTTCCAGCCTTCCAAAAGCGCGGCGATTTGAGATTCGCGCCCGTTGCCGCCGTGGTAGATGAAGGCGTGGTCGAAATGGTCGGTAATGTGTTGTTTCACAATGGCTTTCAAGTCGGTAAAGTCCATCACCATACCGTCTTTCGCTCCGCCTTTGATGGTGCCGTCTGAAACGGTGATTTCGAGTTTGTAGGTATGTCCGTGCAGGTTTTGGCATTTGCCGTCATGCCCGTCGAGCATATGCGAGGAGTCGAAGGTAAATATCTTGGTAATTTTCATCCCGATTCCTTTTCAGTGAAAACCCCGCCGCTTTCCGCCCGGAGGGTGGCTTGATGTGTCGTTTTGCGTGGAAACATATCCGCTGCTTCAAATGGGCAAATAGCCTTGAAAGCCGATTTCGGCGGGTTTGCCGTGCGGATTCGGGGTCAGGCGGATATGGAAATTGCCGATGTGCTCGAGCGCAAGCAGGTTGTCCACGTCTTTCAAGTTGTCTTTATGCTGCCGAACATAGTCGGTCAACAGGGTTTGCAGGGCTTTTTGTTTGGCTTCGGCAGGCGTGGCGGCGGCGAACAGCCCGAACGCGTGCGCCTCGGCAAGCTGCCCCGCGCGATAGCCGCCGACATTGGCAAAATACAGGCGCGGAGCGTTTTCAGGCGGCATTTTCGTTTTGGGCGTTTCGGATACGGCGATGTCGTAACCGTCCGCCCATTCGACAACCTGCCAACCGTCGATGTGGATTTTGTCCGTATCGCCGAACCACGCGGCTTTGAGTGCGGGGACGGCTTCGCGGTAGTCGTCGCACACGGCAAATTGGATGTCGTGCACTTCGATATTCGACCGGCCGGCATTGCCGCCGAGGTAAAACATATGGAGCTTGGGCATATCGTATTCCTTGTGCTTTGCGCGCGTTCAGACGGCCTTTTTACTTTCCAGACATTCCGCCAGCCCGCGTTCGCGCAAGATACAGCTCGGGCATTCGCGGCAGCCGCCGACGATACCCTTGTAGCAGGTGTGGGTCTGTTCGCGGATGTAGTCCAACACGCCCATTTCGTCCGCCAACGCCCACGTTTGCGCCTTGGTCAGGTACATCAGCGGCGTGTGGATTTGAAAATCGTAGTCCATCGCCAGATTAAGGGTAACGTTCATGGATTTGACGAACACGCCGCGGCAGTCGGGATAGCCCGAAAAATCGGTTTCGCACACGCCCGCGATGATGTGCCGGATACCCTGCCCTTTGGCAAAAATGGCGGCGTAAAGCAGGAAAAGCGCGTTACGCCCGTCCACAAAGGTATTGGGAACGCCGTTGTCGGCGGTTTCGATGGCGGCGGTTTCGTCCATCAGGGCGTTGTGCGTAATCTGCCGCATCAGGCTCAAATCGAGTACGGTTTGACTGACACCCAAATCCTGCGCGATCCACTCTGCGCGTTCCAGCTCGACGGCATGGCGTTGCCCGTATCGGAAGGTGATGGCTTGGACGTTTTCGCGCCCGTAGGTTTGGATTGCCTGAATCAGGCAGGTGGTCGAATCCTGACCGCCCGAGAAGATGACCAAGGCTTTTTGGTTTGACATATCGAATCCTAGTTTTGGTAACGCGGGAGGTTTGCGAACCGCGAAGTTGGACAGTAAAGACGCGGATTATACAGGCAAACGCGTTCAGACGGCATCTGAACGCCATGCCGTCTGAACACGCGGCGTATGCCGACTTGACGGCGAGTTCCGCCAAGCGTCTGCCTTGTGCGAAGGCGATATTGTTTTCTTCGGCGGTCAGGACGGGAGCCGCTGTCGGGAATATCTTTATTTGACGGCTTCGCAGACGGCGGACACTTTGGGGACGGTGCGCAATACGGCTTCGCAACCTTCAACGCTGTCGATGCCGCGAGTGATTCGGCGTGCGGGATTGCGGGTGCTGCCGTTTTGGGAATAGTAGAGGACGAGGATTTTGAGGGGATTTGGGTTCATGGGCGGATTCCGTTAAAATAGTTTGGTGTTCAGACGGCATAACGGTTGTCCAGATGCCGTCTGAAACAGTTTGAAAACATGAAACCTGGTAAGAGATTATGACCTTTTTACAACGTTGGCAAGGTTTGGCGGACAATAAAATCTGTGCATTTGCATGGTTCGTCATCCGCCGTTTCAGTGAAGAGCGCGTACCGCAGGCAGCGGCGAGCATGACGTTTACGACACTGCTGGCACTCGTCCCCGTACTGACCGTAATGGTCGCGGTCGCTTCGATTTTCCCCGTGTTCGACCGCTGGTCGGATTCGTTCGTCTCCTTCGTCAACCAAACCATTGTGCCGCAGGGCGCGGATATGGTGTTCGACTATATCGACGCATTCCGCGATCAGGCAAACCGGCTGACCGCCATCGGCAGCGTGATGCTGGTCGTAACCTCGCTGATGCTGATTCGGACGATAGACAATGCGTTCAACCGCATCTGGCGGGTTAACACGCAACGCCCCTGGATGATGCAGTTCCTCGTTTATTGGGCGTTGCTGACTTTCGGGCCTTTGTCTTTGGGTGTGGGCATTTCCTTTATGGTCGGGTCGGTTCAAGACTCCGTACTCTCCTCCGGAGCGCAACAATGGGCGGACGCGTTGAAGACGGCGGCAAGGCTGGCTTTCATGACGCTTTTGCTGTGGGGGCTGTACCGCTTCGTGCCCAACCGCTTCGTGCCCGCCCGGCAGGCGTTTGTCGGAGCTTTGATTACGGCATTCTGCCTGGAGACGGCACGTTTCCTGTTCACCTGGTATATGGGCAATTTCGACGGCTACCGCTCGATTTACGGCGCGTTTGCCGCCGTGCCGTTTTTCCTGCTGTGGTTAAACCTGCTGTGGACGCTGGTCTTGGGCGGGGCGGTGCTGACTTCGTCGCTGTCTTATTGGCAGGGCGAGGCCTTCCGCAGGGGATTCGACTCGCGCGGACGGTTTGACGACGTGTTGAAAATCCTGCTGCTTCTGGATGCGGCGCAAAAAGAAGGCCGAACCCTGTCCGTTCAGGAGTTCAGACGGCATATCAATATGGGTTACGATGAATTGGGCGAGCTTTTGGAAAAGCTGGCGCGGTACGGCTATATCTATTCCGGCAGACAGGGCTGGGTTTTGAAAACGGGGGCGGATTCGATTGAGTTGAGCGAACTCTTCAAGCTCTTCGTGTACCGCCCGTTGCCTGTGGAAAGGGATCATGTGAACCAAGCTGTCGATGCGGTAATGACGCCGTGTTTGCAGACTTTGAACATGACGCTGGCGGAGTTTGACGCTCAGGCGAAAAAACAGCAGCAGTCTTGAGTATTTTTGAAACTGTATTTTTATCCTAAAGACATTTTCCTATCTGCTGATTCCACCGTTTCCTTTCTGTGTGCCGCCATAATTTTTATAATAGACAAGCCATTCAAGTTTGCATTGACTGCTTTTTCATTGGCAATATCCAAATGACTGGCCGCTTCATCTAAAAATAGGATTTTCGGTTCGCAATATAAGGCCCGCGCCAATACGATACGTTGTTTTTGTCCGCCTGACAGTGCGCTGCCCATATCGCCGATCAAGGTTTCATAGCCCATAGGCATGGCGGAGATTTCTTCGCGAATCATAGCAAGGCAGGCGCAATGTTCGATTTTTCCTCTATCCGGTTCTGTATCGAAAAAACAGATATTCTCTGCAATTGAGCCAGCAAATGCAAATATAGTGGATTAAATTTAAATCAGGACAAGGCGGCGAAGCCGCAGACAGTACAGATAGTACGGCAAGGCGAGGCAACGCCGTACCGGTTTAAATTTAATCCACTATAAAACATCGTCCTGCCTGACCATCGCACTCAAATTGCGGATAAAACGTGGCGGTAAGCTGTAAATGTCGTGCCCATTTATCATGACTTTGCCTGATTCGGGAGGTAGATTGCCGCTTAAAATATCCAAAAATGTCGATTTACCGCAGCCCGATCGTCCGATTAACGCAAGCGATTCACCACGTCCGATCTTGAAGCTGACGTTTTGTAAAACATATGGCTCGTTATCGGCATAACGGAAAGAAACATTTTCCACTGAGATTTCGATGTCGTCTGAAATATCAGGAATGCCTACATCCGGCGTAGCTTCCGATTCTGTTTCATTCAATACGGTGTCAGCTAACCGTTCCGCATGAAGTGACAGCATTTTAATTTGCACAAACTGATCGACCAGCGAGCCAATACGTCCTTCAAACTGTCCCTTATAAGCCAAAAAAGCCATTAGTACGCCGACGGTAAAGACGCCGTCCAATACCATGCCCGCAGCTAAGTAAATAATCAAAATATTTGCCAAACCGAAAAGCAGCTTGTTTGCCAAGCCGAACCAAATTCCCAGTTTCTGCACCGTCAGTCCCGTATTAACCGTATCCACCAGCAGCCCCATCCATGCAGAATATCGTTGAGGACCTTTACCAAATTGCTTGACTGCTCGGATACCGCGTACCGTTTCCATAAAATAGCTGCTTTGTTTGGCAGCATGGATGATGTTTTCCTCCGTCGCCCGTCGCAACGGATAATAGGCTACCCAACGGACTGCGATATAAACTACCAGTGTCGCTGCAACCAAACCTGTCAGTATCGGGCTGTACACTATCATTAGCACAAAAGTAAAAACAGCCGTTAGGCTGTTTAAAACCAACACGAAAAACGTTGAAGTCAGAGTTCCCTGAATACTATCCACCGCCCCGAAGCGCGATACCACATCGCCCAAATGCCGTTTAGCGAAATAATCTGTAGGCAAATCTATCAAACGTTTGAAAACGTTTGATTTCCACTGAACATTTAACGTCGTTGAAAAATGCATGCCCAACCAGCCCTGCATGACAGACACCGTATTTTGTACCAGAAGTAGCAAGGTAAAGCCCAAAGCCAGCGTCGCTAACAGATTACGATCGCCCGTTACCACTACATGGTCGATGACCCATTGCATAAAAAACGGCGACACCAAAGCAAACACTTCCATTGCTGCTGCCAAAGCCAAAAGCTGAAACAATGTCCGCCCCAGCCCAGAAATCCCGCGCAACATGGGTAGGATGCGGATTTCCTGCTTTTCTTCCCCTGCCTCGAAACGCGTGTTTGGCCACAGTTCCAAAGCAATTCCCGTAAACTTGCGCGATATTTCCTCCGTCTTGACTTTGCGTCGTCCCGAAGCCGGATCCATGACGGCAGCCCCGTCCGAAGATACCGATTCCAGCACCACAAAATGATTCAAATCCCAATGTAGAATACAGGGCAGGCGCAAACTGCCCAATTCGTCTAAATCCAGCCTCAACGCCCGTCCCGTCAGCCCCATATCATCAGCAAAACGAACAATATCTGCCAAATTCTCACCCTTAAGTGACAGACAGTATTTTGAACGCAGTGCGCGCAAATCCGTATAGAAACCATAAAATCCGGCCACAGCCGCTAGACATGCCAAGCCACACTCCGCTACTTCTGTTTGCAGTATAACGGGCAGCTTTTTTGTCAAGCCCAAAGACAGGTTTTGCAGATAATCCATAGATTTCCTTGTTGAATCAGAAAAGAGAGATGGGAAGACGGGAATGGTTTGGAAAGGCCGTCTGAAAAGGTTTCAGACGGCCTGCAGCCCCATATTGGCTTTCAATGCGACCGGTTTTCCTCGCGTTTCAAATACAGCAGATACGCAAGAAAAGACAAAGCCCCTACAGGTCCTGCGACGGTAACCGAAAAAAACCTGCCTTTGTAAAACACACCGTCGAAGTTTAAAAAATAGCAAAGGATGTCGGTCAGGATGCTGATGGCAAGATAAATCAGCACAGCGGCTTTCCAGTGTTTCAGGTAATGTGCGAAATCCATTTCAAACTCCCGATCAACAGTTGCACGGGTCGCAATGGCAGTCTTCTCCGCATTGGCAGTTGCGCCTGTCGATCATTTTTCCCCATTTTGCACCGGCAAAACCGCCGATATGCCCACCCAATGCAGAACCGCCCTCAGCTCCTACCCATCCGCCGCCTGCGCCGCCGATGGCAATTCCGGCAGGATTTCCGCCTGTTACCAATGCGCCGCCCGCCATTCCCGTGAATGCTCCGGCAAACGACCCTAAAGCGCCGCCGACCTTGCTTCCGACCCATTCTCCGGAGACTCTGCCCCTGTGCCCCCAAGTACCTTCTGTGCCGCCGAAAACAGCGGTCATTTCGTTCATGGTCAATTCTCTCATTTCAAAACTCCTTTTATCGTCAATCGAAAAATTGAAAGGGCAGATACCCTATCCTTGCTTTTACAGACAGAGTATCTGTAAAAGGGGGTAGTTTCAGGCAGCTTCAGTGTTTATGTTTTTATGTAGTGTTTTACAGGTCGTCTGAAGAGGTTTCAGACGACTTTTTATCTTTCAGCCTCAAGCCTTACAACCTGCCCGACATACTATAAATCGGCTCCAATACCCATTCGTACAGCCGCCGTTTCTCGTGTAGGATGTCTGCTTCCAACGTCATGCCGATTTGCAGCGGTTTTTCCTCACCGTATGCAGTGATGGTTGGTTTGTCGGGTTTTATTTTCACGAGATAAACAGGTTCGTTGCTCTTCGCCAAATCGGAGGATACCATGCCCAATCCCGACAATTCCTGTCTGCCCAGTGCCGTTTTTGCCACTGATACGACACTGCCGGAAGCAAGCCCGAATTTTTGATAGGGATATGCCTGATAACGCAGGACAACCTTGTCTTTCGGCTTGATAAAGCCTGCTGCACTGCTGGGGATATATAGATGGGCATATAACTCGGTACGTTCGGGAACAATGCTCAAGAACAGTTTGGAAGGATCAACCTGCCGTCCGACTTCGACGTTCGGTATTGCTATATAACCCGACCGTCCTGCACGGATGATTTGTTCAGAGCGCATTTCAAAATCCAAAACTTCTTGAGAAATATCGGCAATGGTGCGTTCAAGCTGGCTTTGTTCTGTCTCATGCCGTTTGGGGAGGCTGGCCAATGTCAGATTCTGCGTGCGGATTTCCTGAAGCAGCCCGGCTTCTTCTCGGCGGTAGGCATCAAGTTTGGCTTTCTGCTCTAAAAGCTCTGCCTCGACATTCATCATTTCTTGTTTTGACACTGCATCATTGGCGGATAGGAAACGATATTTCCGCAACATTTCTTCCGCAAGTCTAATGCGCCTTTTCTGGCCGTCTATCTGTTGCGAAATATGGAGTTTCTGGTTTTCCAAACGTTCGACAGTTGCTTTAAGGCTGCGCGTTTCATTCTCGTGTATCAGCTTCAGACGACCCAGTTCCTGTTCTGCCAACGTTTTCTTCAAAACTGCCTCCGTTTTCAACTGCTGCTGCACGCTACCTCCTGCGCCGAAACGTGAGGTCGAAAGCGCAAATAGCTTGTCGCCAGCCTTAACCTTTTCTCCATCTTCCACGAATTTCGCTGTAATTGTCCCCGTATCCGGTGCATACACCCTGATTACGCCCGATGCAGGTAGAATTTGTCCCTCCATTGTTGTCTTTCGCGTATAGTTACCGAATATCAAAAACAGGATAATCAGTAACGCAGATATCGATGCAAATGTCGTCCACAGGGAAAATGACAACGGGCGTGTCAGAATCACTTTACCCGTCAGGCTGGTTTGGCGGGCAATGGCGACTTCAGGGCGGAAGAAAGGTTGCTTGGGTCTATTCATAAAATTGAAGTTAAGAAAGTTTCAGACGACCCCTAGAGATCGTCTGAACAATGAGAAATATCAGCAGTAATCTGTACCGTCAGTGTAGCCGTTTCCTGATTTATCTGCTTTTGTTGCGGGAGCAGTTAATCCATGTTCAATCTCAAAGATTGGTCTTCCGTTATAAGGAGGTGCATTAACGGCATCATTTACCCAATCACGAGTCAGATTGTATACACCATTTGCACCATATAGCACCGAAAAAATTTTTCGGCAGGAAATGAACTGTCGCTGCAGCAGCAGGTATTGCAACAAAATCCCCCCATGTGGGACCTCCTTTGGTTGTGGCAGCATTAGCTACATTTCCAGCTATATTGTCTGTTACAGGACCTCCCCCTGAAACCAGCTTCAATTCATGAAGTTGAAGTTCAATCATTTTTATACTCCTTTTCTTGGTTGGTATTCCTAAAAATTCGGCTAACAAAAACATATGGCAGATATATTGAAAAAAAATTCAAAGTACCCTGAATAAAATTCAAATTCCAACTATATTTGTTAATGTAGTCGAGAAGAAACATATCTGATAAAGAATATAGCAATTGATAACAAGCTATTACTAATATTACGAAAAATATAAACTGCTTCCAGTTTTTCATAGAATCCCTCACAAAATTTCCAGAAAATCTAACTCTATCAACTGATAGATCAACTTCCTAACTTCTTCATGTTTTGCCTGATTGAAGTTAACCAGTAGATTTTTCAACAATAACGGTTCATTCTTACCGATGTGTTCTAACACTTTTTTCCCCAACTCATCTACGCTTATCTTCATCCCATTCCCAATCAAATATCCCTTTTCCAACGTATCCAAATTATTGGCATTTAGTCTCAACCTGACGTCGTCTGAAAGCGGAGTAGCGTTGGGATTCGCGAACTGTTCGAGATGAAAAGCGGTATCGGTACGTTCTTTGCCGAGAAAGTCTTCACTGAAAGCTTCGTAATTGACGGGGTCGGCAATCATGGCGGCAATTTGTGCGGCAGTATCGTTGATACGCGTCCTATCTTGCTCCCAGTCTGAGAAACTGTGGCGCAGACTTTCTATGGTGGGAAATTTCTTCATTAGCCACTCGAGGTAATTATAGCCGTTTGGTGGGAAGGTACCGACAGCGAAGTGGAAGGTTTCACAGCCGAGCGGGATAGGTCTGTGCCACCAACCGCGTGGGATGTAGAGGACATCACCTGCTTCAAGGATAATATCCATATCGATATGTTCAGGAATGGAAATATCAGTATCTTTAGTCTGTTGCATATACAATGGCATAGGGAAATCAGGGGCAGTAAGTTGCCAACGTTTCTTGCCGAAAAGCTGGACGGCATACATATCTCGGGCGTCCCAATGGTTTTTATAAGATTCGTCGCTGCCAAAAGCAAGATATCCACTAACAATAGTATGTGCGCCGGCAAAGCGGGCGACTTGACGGGCGATATGGTCTGAAAACGGCTCGTTGTTAATATGGTTATAGACTAACGACGCACCGTTCTTCATATGTTCGTAGATAACGGATTTAATAAAACGGTAGCGAGTTTTGCCCAAATCGTCGAAACTTTCGACGTATTCTTCTTTAGGAACGATTGCGCCTTTTTTACGCAGATGAAACAGCGGTGCGGTTGGGTCTGCTCGTTGGTATATCTCGTTGATATATTTACAAGATGCGGCTTCGAGATTCCGAACCGCTCCTTTAAAGAGCTTGGGCTTTTGATACAGATAAGTCTGTCGGAACGTTTTAGGACTAATGCCGAAGTCGAGATGGATGCCCATTACTTCCCCTTACTCAGAAAATATTTAAAATTTATAATGTTACATATAGTTACAAATATTAGAGTTTTTTGTGTGTGCGTCAAGGAATTGTTGACAATTTTAGTTAAAAATTTGTCTCCAAACGGAAAAAAGCGGTTTGTTTTTTGTTGTTAACATTTTTATTGTAATTAAATAAAAGGTCGTCTGAAAACGGTTTTCAGACGACCTTTTGCTATAATCGGGCTTCATCGCCCCGTTCGGTTTGGAACCTTATGAAAACCCTCGTCCTCCTCCTGCTTTCCTTCTCCACGACCACCGCTTTCGCCGCATACGGTTTGGGTTTGGGGCAGGCACCGAAATATCCTGCCGGCTTTCGCGCCTACGGTTATGTTTATTCCGGACGGCAGGGCTGGGTTTTAAAAACAGAGGCGGATGCCATTAAATTAGACACGCTTTTCAAACGCTTTGTGTACCGTCCTTCCGCCGCCAATCAAAACCCCGTCGGACAGCGTTCGGACGGCATACCCGCCAACCACACAAAGGAAAAACCATGAGCAAAAAAATCAAAGCCGGCATTGTCGGCGCGACGGGCTACACGGGCGTGGAACTGCTGCGCCTGCTTGCCGCCCATCCAGATGTCGAAGTCGCCGCCGTAACCAGCCGCAGCGAAGCGGGAACCGCAGTTGCCGATTACTTTCCAAGTCTGCGCGGCGTGTACGGCCTCGCCTTCCAAACGCCCGACGAGGCAGGTTTGGAACAATGCGACATCGTCTTCTTCGCCACGCCCAACGGCATCGCCATGAAAGACGCGCCGCGCCTGATTGAACAGGGCGTGCGCGTCATCGACCTTTCCGCCGACTTCCGCATACGGGACATTCCGACCTGGGAACACTGGTACGGCATGACCCACGCCGCCCCCGGCCTCGTTTCCCAAGCCGTGTACGGATTGAGCGAACTCAACCGCGAAGCCGTCGCACAGGCGCGCCTCGTCGCCAACCCCGGCTGCTACCCGACCTGCGTATCCCTGCCGCTCGTGCCGCTGTTGCGGCAATGCCGTCTGAAGCCCGGTATGCCGCTGATTGCCGACTGCAAATCCGGCGTGTCCGGCGCGGGCAGGAAAGGCAATGTCGGTTCGCTGTTGTGCGAAGCCGGCGACAACTTCAAAGCCTACGGCACAGCCGGACACCGCCACCTGCCCGAAATCAGGCAGACCATCGCCGGGCTTCAGGACGGCATCGCCGAAGGATTCGTGTTCACGCCGCACCTCGCGCCGATGATACGCGGTATGCACGCCACCGTTTACCTCCACCTTTCAGACGGCAGCGACCCCGAAACCGTCCTGCGCGACTACTACCGCGACAGCCCGTTCATGGACATCCTGCCCGCCGGTTCGACACCCGAAACCCGCAGCGTGCGCGGCGCAAACCTCTGCCGCATCAGCATCCGTCAGGCGGCGCAATCCGATGTGTGGGTCGTCCTTTCCGTCATCGACAACCTCGTCAAAGGCGCGGCGGGACAGGCGGTGCAAAATATGAACATTATGTTCGGACTGGAGGAAACACACGGCTTGGGCGGCATCCCCCTGCTCCCCTGAAGCGCAAACGGCAAACCGCAGGCATCGTGCCTGCGGTTTTTTGATGCCGTCTGAAAGCGGCGGTTTTTTTGGGTTCGGACGGCTTTTGGCTCATCATTCCGCGAAAACAAAAATCTAAAATACCGTCATTCCCGCAAAAGCGGGAATCTAGTTTATCCGGCTTCAGCAATTTCCGACACATTTCCACACGCTTCGATTCCGTCATTTCTCCGGTTTCAATCGTTTCCGATAACACCGTGGTTTTTCATTTCTAGATTCCCGCCTGCGCGGGAATGACGGCGGGGGGCTTGCCGTTTTCCCGATAAGCCTCTGCGGCTTCTCATTGCCGGATTTCCGCCCGCTTGGGAATAACGGGATTTAAAATCATGAAAATGTGTCAAAAATAATATAGTGGATTAACAAAAACCGGTACGGCGTTGCCCCGCCTTAGCTCAAAGAGAACGATTCTCTAAGGTGCTGAAGCACCAAGTGAATCGGTTCCGTACTATTTGTACTGCCTGCGGCTTCGCCGCCTTGTCCTGATTTTTGTTAATCCACTATAAAAAATCAGATTTCCGTTACACTTTTTTCTAATATTTCAGACGGCATTTTGCTCACACACCCAAATAACCTTCCCTGCCGGAAAGCCACCTTGCCAAATGCGCTTCGACGATTTCAGGGTTTTGTTCAATCAGCATCGGGGCGGTTTCGCGCGCTTGTTCCAAAAGGTGTAAGTCTTCTTCGAGCTTGGCGAAGCGCAGCATAGGCACGCCGCTTTGGCGCGCGCCGAGAAATTCGCCGGGGCCGCGGATATTGAGGTCTTGGCGGGCGATTTCGAAGCCGTCGGTGTGTTCGTAGATGACTTTCAGCCGCGCTTTGGCGAGTTCGCCCAAGGGTTCGGCAAACAGGAGGACGCACACGCTTTCCCCCGCGCCGCGCCCTACCCGTCCGCGTAATTGGTGAAGCTGCGCCAAGCCCATGCGCTCGGCGTGTTCGATGACCATCAGGGCGGCATTGGGCACATCTACGCCGACTTCGATAACGGTGGTGGCGACCAAGACGTTCAGACGGCCTGCGGCAAATTCCGCCATGACTTCGGCTTTTTCGGCGGCCTTCATGCGCCCGTGTACCAGTCCGATATTGGGTTCGGGCAATGCCGTCTGAAGCCGGGCGAGGGTTTCGGCGGCGGTTTGCAGTTGCAGGGTTTCGCTTTCTTCAATCAATGGGCAGACCCAATATGCCTGCCGCCCTTTTCGGCAAGTGCCGAGGACGAAGCCTTCGACTTCGGCGCGGCGGACGTTGTTGACGAGGCGCGTTTTAATCGGAGTGCGCCCGGGCGGCAATTCGTCGATGACGGATACGTCCAAGTCAGCGAAGAAACTCATGGCGAGCGTGCGCGGGATGGGTGTGGCGGACATCATCAGCTGATGGACTTCGCGCCCTTTGTTTTTGAGTGCGAGGCGTTGTGCAACGCCGAAACGGTGCTGTTCGTCCACAATGCTCAAGCCCAAATTGTGAAACGCCACGCCGTCTGAAAACAGGGCGTGCGTGCCGACGGCGATTTTGACGCTGCCGTCGGCGAGTTTGGCTTTGGCTTCGTCTTTGGCTTTTTTGCGCAAACTGCCAAAAAGGCAGACAACTTCAATGCCCAAAGGTTCGAGCCATTGTTTGAACTTGATGAAGTGCTGTTCGGCAAGGATTTCAGTGGGCGCCATTACAGCCACTTGCGCGCCTGATTCGATGGCGGTCAGCGCGGATAAGGCGGCGACGATGGTTTTGCCGCTGCCGACATCGCCTTGCAGCAGGCGGTGCATGGGGTGGGTTTGCGCCATATCGCGGCAGATTTCGGAAACAACTTTTTCTTGTGCATCGGTCAGGGCAAACGGCAGGGCTTGGCGCAGGGCTTGGGTCAATGTGCCGTCGCCGCGCAATGCCGCCGCCGTGCCGCTGACGCGCTTCTGCCGCGCCAAACGCATGGACAACTGTTGCGCCAAAAGTTCGTCGAATTTGAGCCGCTGCCACGCCGGCAGCGTGCCGTCTGAAAGTTGATGAATAGTGAAACTCGGCGGCGGCGAATGCAAAAGGCGCAGGCTTTCGGCAAGGCGCGGCAGCTTCAGACGGCCTAATAAAGCATCAGGCAAGGTGTCGTGCAGCGGCGTAACGTCCAACGCCGTCTGAATGATGCGGCGCAAAGTGGGCTGGTTCAAACCGTTTACGGTCGGGTAAACCGGCGTGAGGCTTTCCGCCAAACCGCCGCCCTCGGCATCGCGGATTTTGGGATGAATCATCTCGTCGCCGTAAAATCCGTGTTTGATTTCGCCCACGGCGCGGATGCGTTTGCCGACCGCCGTCTGCTTCTGATGGCTGGCGTAAAAGTGGATGAAGCGCAGAAAAAGGACGCTGCCGGAACCGTCGGCAATTTGAACAATCAGCTGCTTGCGCGGTTTGAACGTTACTTCCTGATGGATAACCTCGCCCTCGACCTGACACGGCACGCCAATCGGCGCGTCCTTAATCGGCATAATGTGCGTCTCGTCCTCGTAACGCAGCGGCAGGTGCAACACCAAATCCCACGCGGTATGGAGGTTGAGTTTGTCGAGCTTCTTGGCGGAAACATCGGTGATTTTGAGCTGTTTCTGGGTTTCGGGCGACATCATAGGCAGATTCCTTTGGACGCGCCTATTTTATCCGAAAACAAAAATGCCGTCTGAAACGGATTCAGACGGCATCGGCAGGCAGGAATCAAGCCCCGGCGGCTTCGGCTTCCTGCTGTTGTTGGTAAATCGCTTCAAAATTAATCGGCGCAAGCAGGACGGGCGGGAAGCCGGCGCGCGTTACCGTACCGGAAACCGCTTCGCGCGCGTAAGGGAAGAGGATGTTCGGACACGCCACGCCCAACAGCAGCTGCACATCTTCTTCGGGGATGTTTTCCAGACGGAAAATACCGCTTTGGGTTACTTCGTTCAAAAACATCGTGCGCTCGTTATCCAATTTGGCGGTAACGGTTACGGTAACGTCCACGTCGTAGTAGCCGTCTTCCAGCTTTTGACTGCCGGTGGAAACGCGCATATCCACTTCGGGATCGCCCTGTTCCAAAAAGATTTGCGGCGCGTGCGGCACTTCCAAAGACAAGTCTTTGACATACAGTCGCTCGATGCTGAATACGGGTTGCAGTTCTTCGCTCATTTTGTTTTCCTAGTTGTGGGTTAAGGGTTCAGCAGTCCGTCCAGCCCGCCTTCCTGCTGAAGGCGGTAGAGGTCGGTAAATCCGCCGACGTGCGTTTCGCCGATGAAAATCTGCGGCACGCTGCGCTGTCCCGAAAGCCGCTGCATTTCGGCAAAGGCTTCGGGGCTTGCATCGACACGGATTTCGTCGATATGTCCGACACCTGCCGCGTGCAGCAGCCTTTTCGCCATCGCGCAGTAGGGGCAAAACGGACCTGTGTACATGGTAACGGTCTGCATATTGGTTTTCCGAAAGTTTTGCAATGATAATCAATATAGGGGCAATCGCTCCGTTTGGCAAGTGCGGAACAGATGCACGTTCAGACGGCATGTGCGGAGTGTGTCAAAGTTTCTTTTTTAAAGTATGATAGGCATTGTGAAAAATATTTTTGCACCCGCTCTGCGCGGCGGGGCGGAACGGATGCAAAAATATTTTTATTACATTTTCAGGAAAAACCATGTTGTCAGGACTCCCCATCCCCAAAGACATCGCGCGCCCGCCCGAAACGATATTGGTCAACATCACGCCGCAGGAAACGCGCGTGGCGGTGTTGGAGGAAAACAATATCTGCGAGCTGCACATCGAGCGCAACAGCGGGCACAGCCTGGTCGGCAATATCTATCTGGGCGTGGTGCGCCGCGTGCTGCCCGGGATGCAGAGCGCGTTTATCGACATCGGCTTGGAACGCGCGGCATTTTTACACATCGTCGATGTCCTCGAACAACGCCGCAACCCCGAAGAAACCCAGCGCATCGAACATATGCTGTTTGAAGGGCAGTCGGTTTTGGTGCAGGTCATCAAAGACCCGATCAACACCAAAGGCGCGCGGCTTTCCACCCAAATCTCGCTGGCGGGGCGTTTCCTCGTCCACCTTCCGCAAGAAGACCACATCGGCGTGTCCCAACGCATCGAAGACGATGCCGAACGCAGCAGCCTGCGCGAACGCCTCGACAAGCTCCTGCCGGAAAATGCCTGCCGGGGCTACATCATCCGCACCAACGCCGAAAACGCCACCGACGAACAGCTCCAGTCCGACATCGACTACCTGACCAAAGTGTGGGAACACATCCAAGAACAGGCGAAAATCCGGCCGCCGGAAACCCTGCTTTATCAGGATTTGCCTTTAAGCCTGCGCGTGTTGCGCGATATGGTCGGCTGCGACACGCAGAAAATCCTCGTCGATTCCACCGTAAACCACGGGCGCATGACGCGTTTTGCCGAACAATACGTCCACGGCGCATTGGGCAGGATAGAATTGTTCAAAGGCGAACGCCCGCTGTTTGAAACCCACAACATCGAACAGGAAATCAGCCGCGCCCTGCAACCGCGCGTCAACCTCAACTTCGGCAGCTACCTGATTATCGAGTCCACCGAAGCCATGACCACCATCGATGTCAACACCGGCGGCTTCGTCGGCGCGCGCAATTTCGACGAAACCATCTTCCGCACCAACCTCGAAGCCTGCCACACCATCGCCCGCGAATTAAGGCTGCGCAACCTTGGCGGCATCATCATCATCGACTTCATCGATATGGCGCAGGAAAGCCACCGCGAAGCCGTGTTGCAGGAGCTTGCCAAAGCCCTCGCCTTCGACCGTACCCGCGTTACCCTGCACGGTTTTACCAGCCTGGGGCTGGTCGAGCTGACGCGCAAACGCTCGCGCGAAAACTTAAACCAAGTCCTCTGCGAACCCTGCCCTTCCTGCCAAGGCAGGGGCCGCCTGAAAACGCCGCAAACCGTGTGCTACGAAATCCAGCGCGAAATCGTCCGCGAAGCGCGCCGTTACGATGCCGAAAGTTTCCGCATCCTCGCCGCCCCCAACGTCATCGATTTGTTTTTGGACGAAGAATCGCAATCCTTGGCAATGCTGATAGATTTCATCGGCAAACCGATTTCTTTGGCGGTCGAAACCGCTTACACGCAGGAACAGTACGATATTGTGCTGATGTAAAAAATGCCGTCTGAAGCCTTCAGACGGCATCTGTCTATTTCAGGGTTTCCTTGTCCAACAGCGCGCGTATCAACAGCCCGTGTCCGAAACGTCGGCTGTCGGTCAGTTCCAAATATCCGCCGTATTTTTTGGCCAGCGTGTCGGCAATCGACAGCCCCAGCCCCGCCCCCTGCTGCTCCGTTCCCAAAATACGGTAAAACGGATCGAGGACGCGGGCGCATTCGGATTCGGGAATGCCGTTCCCGTTATCCTCCACCCACACGGCGAGATATTTCCCTTCGTCCGTGAAACCCAAATCTATCCTGCCCCCGTTCGGCGTGTAACGTACCGCGTTGTCGGCAAAGGTTTTAACCAGCGTATAGATTTCCGTTTCGTCGGCAGACACTTCGACATCGCCTCCGACCGCCACACCGATGTCCTGACGTTTTTCCAAAACCAGCGGCATCAGTTCCTGCAACACTTGGCGGAAACGGCTTTGCAGACCGAATGTCGTTTTCGTCAAAGGGGTTTCGTCCGACTGCGAACGCGCCAGTGCCAAAAGCTGTTCGAGCAGGTGTTTGTTGCGCCTGATGCTCTGCTGCAAAACGGCGGACTGCCGCCCCGCATCGGGTGGGAGCGGCATATTGTTGAGCCGTTCCGCCTGAAGGGAAAGGGCAGTCATCGGCGTACGCAATTCGTGTGCCGCGTCGGCGACAAACCGCTGACGGCGGCGTATATCTTCATCAACACGTTTCAAAAGCAGATTGATGGCGGTTACGAACCCTCTGATTTCACTGGGAATATTGTACACACTCAAAGCAGGCAGGTCATTGATTCGGCGTTGTTCGAGACTTTGCGACAATTTGCGGACGGGGCGCATGGCTTTGTGCGTAATCCACACAGTCAGCAGTATCATCAGCGGCAGTGCCGCCAACAGGGGCAACACGCTTTGCCGTGCCGCATCCTCCGCCAAATCTTCACGGTATTCGTTTTCCTGCATGACGGCAATCCGTCCCTGTTCGGTCGTGCGGATATAGGCGCGGTAATAATCGTCGTCCCCGTCCGCCCGAAGCGTGTGCAGACCGTCCGCCAGATGCGCGGGCAGGCTGACAACAGGGTCTTCCTGCTGCGGCATCTGTACCAAAATACGCGTATCGCCGTCGCCTTCGGGCAAAGTTTCGGATTTGGAATCAGGGCCGACATACAATGCCGCCTGACGGAGCAGGTCGTCCTGCAACGCTTCCGTTTCGTGGAAGGTTTCGTAGTAGGAAAACATACCTGCAAGCATTGCCAGCGGAACAAACATCCAAATCAGGGCAAGGCTGATTCTGACCTGAAGCGAATGTTTTAAAATTTTAAAAAAACGGTCCGGCATCTTCGTTCCTGTTCAGACGGCATCTTGACGCGGCATCAGCCAGCCGACACCGCGCACATTTTGTATGCTTTCCTTACCCAATTTCTTGCACAGCCCGTGAATCAGAAAATCCACCGCATTGCTTTCGACTTCCCCGCCCCAACCGTAAACCTTGTCCTCCGAATCCGAGCGCGACAAAATCACACCCGGCCTCGCCAGCAAAGCCTGCAATACCGAAAACTCCTGGTTGCTCAATGCCACCTGCCTCCCCTCGGCAATAATTTCTACCTGATACGTTGCAGGATTGAGGGATAACGCACCATTTGACAGACACGCCTGCGCCTGTCCGCTCCCGCGCCGCAACACCGCCCGCATCCGCGCCTTAAACTCCGCCATATCGAACGGCTTGACGATATAGTCATCCGCACCGCCGTCCAAACCGTTCAGCCGGCTGTACAAATCATCCCGCGCCGTAACGATCAGCACGGGGACGGTACAGCCTGCCGCGCGTATTTCCGACAAAACATCCAAACCGTCCCGCCCAGGCAAACCCAAATCCAGCAGCATCAAGTCATAAGGCTGGGCAGCGGCAGCCGCCGCAACCTGCGCGCCGTTTTTGACCCAATCCACCGCATAGCCGCCGTCTTTCAAACTTGCCGACACCGCTTACGCAATCATCGCATCGTCTTCCACCAGCAAAACACGCATCAACTTTCCCTTCAAAATAAACCGTGCCTATTCTAACACCCCAAAATTAGCCGCAATTTAGCGGCCTTTACGCTTGCCGGTATTTTTCAAAACTGCGGCACAAAAAAACCGCGCCGGCAACTGCCTTCAGACGGCATTGGGGCGCGATTGCAACACACGGACAGGCAGGCAAAGCCTGCGACAGATCACAGGAACGATTCGGGCTTCAGGCGGCTTCGCCGTTTACGGCAGAGGCACGATTCCTGCCGCTATCGAACTGATCAATATCGCCAGCGACAAACCCCACGCCCAGAAAAACGAATAACGGATGTGTTTGCCCATCGACAATTTCGCCAAACCCAAACCCATCCACAAAGCCGGCGAAAGCGGCGTAACAAAAGTACCGACGATACTGCCGATCAACATCGCATAGCCTGCCGCTTCGGGTGCAACGCCCGCCTGCGAGGTAATCTGTTCCACAATCGGAAACAGTCCGAAATAATAAGCGTCCGTACTCAAAACCAACTCAAGCGGAATACCCAACACACCGATGGCAATATGCAGATAAGGCAGCAACGCGTCCGGCAGGATATGCACAAGGTCTTTGGAAATCGCGTCCAACATCCCCGCGCCCTTCAAAATCCCCAAAAACGTACCTGCCGCCAAAATAATGGACGCCATCATCACCGCGCCGCCGGCGTGGGCATAAATCCGCTCCATCTGTTCCTGCGGGCTGCGGTAATTCAAAAGCAACGCCGCCGTTGCAGCCAGCATAAATACATAACCCGGCGGGAAGATGCCCGAAAAAAGCAGGCTCATCGCCGCCAAAAACAGCAGGACATTCCACCAAAACAGTTTCGGACGCGCCAATTTTTGTTCTTCTTCCGACAAAGGCGCCGGCTTTATCAAATCCGCCACGGCGGGCAACGCGCCCAACTCCCGGACAATCCGCCTTTTTTCACGCACACCCAAAAACAGGGACAGCACAAGGATAAACACCACACCGATAATTTGCACCGTCAACAAAGGTTTATACAATTCGCCCACATCTGCGCCCAACACGCTTGCAACCCGCCCGATCGGCCCGCCCCGCGGCAAAAGGTTGATTAGCCCCGCGCTGGAAGTCAGCAGCAAAAACAGCAGGTAAGGATTCATATGCAGACGCTTGTAAAGCGGCAAAAGGGCGGGGACGACCGATAAAAACGTCGTCGCGCCCGCCCCGTCCAACTGTGCCACCACCGACACCAAGACCGTCCCCACACTCACTGCCACGATATTACCCCGAGTCAGCTTAATCAAACCGCCTATCATCGGACGGAACAGCCCCACATCGTTCATGATTCCAAAAAACAAAATGGAAAACATAAACATAATCACAATCTGCGTCACCGATTTCGTGCCGCCCGAATAAAATTCTTTTAATTGGGATACATCAAACCCCGCCAGCAACGCCCCAATCAGCGGCACCAAGATTAATGCGATGATGGGCGACACTTTTTCCGTCAGCAACAGCCATACGATGACCCCGATAATCAGCAATCCGATAAACGTCAGCATTATTTCTCCTTTATTTTATTTTGAACATAAAACCGCCCGTGCAGGCAAAACCGCCAACATATGCGGGATAAGCCTTGCATTCCATTCACGCCTGCCGACATTTCTGCATCCGTCCGTCATTTCACGGCGGCAACCGATACGGAACAACCGGCAAACCGGTATCGGGACGGCGCGGGGGCATCCGTCCCGGTGCACCGATTCAAACGAAACTGCCCCCTATCATTGCGGAGCGCGGGGCGTGCCGTACACGCGGGATTTTAAACACGCCGATCATTTGCCGCGCATTATCCGGCAAACGGCAAACCTTGACGCTGCCCGGCCCATATAAAAAAGCCGCAAAACCCGAACCGGTTTTGCGGCTTTTCGATTTGGTTTGTTTATTTGGCATTTCTTTCAATCAAACCGACAAACTGATTGATATATGACTGAACAAAATCCCTTGCCGAGTCAATCAACTTACCGTTTTCATCAAACAGCGTCGGCGAATTGCCCAAAAATACTTCCGGCTGTCCGGTTACGGGCATATCAAAATACGACAGGGCAAGGCGCAGGTTTTTTTGGGAACTGTAACCGCCCATCTTGCCGACGGAATGGCTGATGATGCCGGCCGGTTTGTTTTTCCAAGCCACGTCGGCATTCGGTTTCGAGCCGATGTCCACCGCATTTTTCAAACAGGCGGGAATGGTGCGGTTGTTTTCGGACGTAACGAACAAAATGCCGTCCGAAGCCTTAATCGTTTCGCGGAAAGCCGTGTAGCTTTCGGGCAGCGGCACATCTTCCACCGCAGGGTCGTCATAATCGAAATTGTAAAGCGGCAGATGTCCGATTTCGACGATTTCCGCCTGCCAGCCTTCGGGGAACATCTCCGCCGCATTCAATGCCACTTTGCGCGCAAACGAAGCACGGCGCAGGCTGCCCACCAAAATACTGATTTTCTTAGCCACAATCATTCCTCCTGAATATTAAGTTTGTGCGTTTCAATCATTTCATAATGGTAACGATTATTATATATGCGATTTCCCCTGCAAACAAGCCGGTCCGCCGCCCCGGCGTTCCCACTTATCCGGCTTTGCCTTATAATTGCTTTTTTTATGTAACAGATTCACCTATGAATTTCCCCAAAACAGCGGCCTCCCTGCTGCTGCTTCTCGCCTCCCTCGCCGCACACGCGCTCGATACCGGCCGCATTCCGCAAAACGAAATCGCTGTATATGTCCAAGAGCTTGACAGCGGAAAAGTCATCATTGACCACCGTGCCGGCATACCCGTCAATCCCGCGTCCACGATGAAGCTCGTTACCGCGTTTGCCGCCTTCAAAACCTTCGGCAGCAATTACCGCTGGGCGACCGAGTTTAAAAGCAACGGTACGGTAAACGACGGCACGCTTGACGGAAACCTGTATTGGGCGGGCAGCGGCGACCCCGTTTTCAATCAGGAAAACCTGCTTGCCGTCCAACGCCAGTTGCGCGACAAAGGCATCCGCAATATCACGGGGCGCCTGATGCTCGACCACAGCCTGTGGGGCGAAGTCGGCAGTCCCGACCATTTTGAAGCCGACAGCGGTTCGCCGTTTATGACGCCCCCAAATCCGACTATGCTGTCTGCCGGTATGGTTATGGTGCGCGCCGAACGCAATGCCGCCGGCAGTACCGACATCCTCACCGATCCGCCTTTGCCGCATATTTTTGCCCAAAACAACTTGAAAATTACCGCCTCCCAAGCTGCCTGCCCTTCGGTCAAAAAACTGATGCGCGCATCTTTTTCGGGCAATACGCTGAAATTGCGCGGCAATATTCCCGAAAGCTGTTTGGGCAAGCCTGTCGGTGTCCGGATGTTCGCGCTTGACGAACTGATCCGCCAAAGTTTTACCAACCGCTGGCTGCTCGGCGGCGGACGGATTTCAGACGGCATCGGCATAGCCGACACACCGGAAGGCGCGCAGACGCTTGCCGTTGCACACTCCAAACCGATGAAGGAAATTTTGACGGACATGAACAAGCGTTCGGACAATCTGATTGCGCGTTCCGTCTTCCTCAAACTCGGCGGCGACGGCAAACTGCCCGCCGTTTCCGAACAGGCGGCGTCTGCCGTCCGGCGAGAACTTGCCGTATCGGGCATCGATGTTGCGGATTTGGTTTTGGAAAACGGTTCGGGTCTGTCCAGAAAAGAAAGGGTAACGGCGAGAATGATGGCGCAAATGTTGGAAACGGCTTATTTCAGCCCGTTTGCACAAGATTTCATCGACACGCTGCCCATCGCCGGCACAGACGGGACTTTACGCAACCGCTTCAAACAAAGCGGCGGGCTGTTGCGCTTAAAAACCGGCACGCTCAACAATGTCCGCGCCCTTGCAGGTTATTGGCTGGGCGACAAACCGATGGCGGTGGTCGTCATCATCAACAGCGGCCGCGCCGTTTCCCTGCTGCCCGACTTGGACAACTTCGTTGCCAAAAACATCATCTCCGGCGGCGACGGCTGGCTGGATGCGAAACTGATGTGCAAAGAACGCCGCGCCTGAATCGGGAAAATATAAAAATGCCGTCTGAACTGTTCGGACGGCATTTTTGATTTTCAAACCGGAATTACAGCCCCGCTGCCGCTTTCAATGAGGCCGCTTTGTCGGTGCGCTCCCAAGTAAACTCAGGTTCTTCGCGGCCGAAATGTCCGTAGGCGGCAGATTTTCCGTAAATCGGGCGCAAGAGGTCGAGCATTTGGACGATGCCTTTGGGACGCAGGTCGAAATGTTCGCAAACCAGCGCAATCAGTTTTTCCTCGCTGATTTTACCCGTACCGAAAGTATCGATGGAAATCGAAGTCGGTTCGGCAACGCCGATGGCGTAGGAAACTTGGATTTGGCATTGGGTTGCCAAGCCTGCGGCGACGATGTTTTTCGCCACATAACGGCAGGCGTAAGCGGCGGAACGGTCCACTTTGGACGGGTCTTTGCCGGAGAATGCGCCGCCGCCGTGCGGAGCCGCGCCGCCGTAGGTATCGACAATGATTTTGCGGCCGGTCAAACCGCAGTCGCCTTGCGGGCCGCCGATGACGAAGCGGCCGGTCGGGTTGATCAGGTATTTTGTTTCGTCGGTCAGCAGTTCGGGCGGCAAAACGGGCTTGATAATCTGCTCAATCACGGCTTTACTCAGTTCTTCATGGCTGATGGCAGGATCGTGCTGGGTGGACAGGACGACGGTATCAATGCGTTTCACCTTGCCGGTTTCGCTGTCGTAAACCACGGTCAGTTGGGCTTTTGCGTCAGGGCGCAGCCAAGGCAGGCGGCCGTCTTTGCGCAATTCGCTTTGACGCTGCATCAGGCGGTGGCTGTAATAGATGGCAAACGGCATCAGGGTCGGGGTTTCGTCGCAGGCGTAGCCGAACATCAAGCCTTGGTCGCCCGCGCCTTGGTTCAGGTCGATGCCTTCGCCTTCGTTCACGCCTTGGGCGATGTCGGGGGATTGTTGGTCGTAGTACACGCCGACCGCGCAGCCGTTGGCGTCAAAGCCCAGCTCGGAGGAGTTGTAGCCGATGCGTTTGATGGTTTCGCGTGCGACTTTGATGTAGTCCACTTGGGCGGTGGTGGTGATTTCGCCCGCCAATACGCACAAGCCTGTGTTGACCAAAGTTTCCGCCGCGACACGCGCTTTGGGGTCTTGCGCCAAGATGGCATCCAAAATCGCATCGGATACTTGGTCGGCTACTTTGTCCGGATGGCCTTCGGAAACCGATTCGGAAGTAAACAGATATTCGCTCATTGAAATTTTCCTTGAAAAACAAACCATCTTCTTCAGACAGCATGTTGTATGAACATAATGTCGACAGCGGGAAATATAGCAAAATTTCCCTATTCGTGCCATTCAGTTGAGAAATATTCCTATTTAAACGGCGCTTTGGAATCTCTGTCCGTACGTTTCGTACAGGCAAAAAAATTCCCGCATCAAGCGGGTTTGGATTGCTCCGGCGAGCCACATCGGTTTTTCAACCGTCCACCTTACCTTTCCGTTTGAAAAGCAGGTTGGCATGGAATTCCCAACTCTTAATGCAGCGCGCATCGTAGCAGAAAAGGCATATTGCCGCAATACTTCCCTTTTTCAGACGGCATGTTTCGTTTACAATTCAGGCTGTTTCCCCCTTTGCGAACCGCCATGCACATCCTGTTGACCGCCCTGCTCAAATGCCTCTCCCTGCTGTCGCTTTCCTGTCTGCACACGCTGGGAAACCGGCTCGGACATCTGGCGTTTTACCTTTTAAAGGAAGACCGCGCGCGCATCGTCGCCAATATGCGGCAGGCGGGTTTGAACCCCGACACGCAGACGGTCAAAGCCGTTTTTGCGGAAACGGCAAAATGCGGTTTGGAACTTGCCCCCGCGTTTTTCAAAAAACCGGAAGACATCGAAACAATGTTCAAAGCGGTACACGGCTGGGAACACGTGCAGCAGGCTTTGGACAAGGGCGAAGGGCTGCTGTTCATCACGCCGCACATCGGCAGCTACGATTTGGGCGGACGCTACATCAGCCAGCAGCTTCCGTTCCACCTGACCGCCATGTACAAGCCGCCGAAAATCAAAGCGATAGACAAAATCATGCAGGCGGGCAGGGTGCGCGGCAAAGGCAAAACCGCGCCCACCGGCATACAAGGGGTCAAACAAATCATCAAGGCCCTGCGCGCGGGCGAGGCAACCATCATCCTGCCCGACCACGTCCCTTCTCCGCAGGAAGGCGGCGGCGTGTGGGCGGATTTTTTCGGCAAACCTGCATACACCATGACACTGGCGGCAAAATTGGCACACGTCAAAGGCGTGAAAACCCTGTTTTTCTGCTGCGAACGCCTGCCCGACGGACAAGGCTTCGTGTTGCACATCCGCCCCGTCCAAGGGGAATTGAACGGCAACAAAGCCCACGATGCCGCCGTGTTCAACCGCAATACCGAATATTGGATACGCCGTTTTCCGACGCAGTATCTGTTTATGTACAACCGCTATAAAACGCCGTAACGAAAATAAAAATGCCGTCTGAACAGGTTTCAGACGGCATCTTGTCATTTGACGATTTCGGACAACGACCAACGCGGACGGACGTTGAACGCACCGACCTCCCTGCCCTTGCCCAGGTGCATCGCACCGGCAAAGGCAATCATGGCACCGTTGTCCGTGCAGTATGCCATCGGCGGGAAAAACACGCTGACTTTTTCGGACGGATGTTTCGGCTTGCCTTTGGGGGTCGGGATTTGTACCGTCATGTTGCCGAAAGTTTCACGGAGTTTGCGGTTTGCACCGACCCCGCCGGCGACCACTACGGTTCTGAACCCTGTCTGCAACAGGGCTTTTTTCACTTTTGCCTCCAACACTTCTACTACCGCATCTTGAAACGCACGGCAAATATTGTTGCGGGTTTGCTCGGGTATGGTTTCCGAACCGTTTGCCTCACGCACTTTTTCAACGGCAGTCAAAACAGCGGTTTTCAATCCCGAAAAACTCATCTGCAAATCGTCGGAATGAATCATCGGGCGCGGAAAAACAAACGCTTCGGGCCTGCCCGATTCCGCAAGTTCCGACAGTTTCGCACCGCCCGGATACGGCAAACCCAGCAGTTTCGCCGTTTTGTCGAATGCCTCGCCCGCCGCATCATCGACGCTCTCGCCCAAAAGCTCGTAGTCGCCTATGCCCCTGACCGCCATAATCTGCGTATGCCCGCCCGAAACCAACAGCGCGACAAAAGGAAAGTCGGGTTTTTCCTCCGCCAACAGCGGCGACAGCAGATGTCCTTCCAAATGATGGACGGGGATGACGGGCTTATCCAACGCTAAAGCCAGCGCGTTGGCGTAGCTCGAACCCGCCAGCAGCGCACCGCCCAAACCGGGCCCCTGCGTAAAGGCAACCGCGTCAATATCGCCATACGATGCGCCTGCCTGCGCCAAACAGCCTTCAGTCAACGGAACAAGGCGGCGGATATGGTCGCGGCTCGCCAATTCCGGCACGACCCCGCCGTATTCCGCGTGCATTGCCATTTGAGTGTGCAGGCAGTGCGACCGCAATCCTCGTTCGGTGTCGTACAGCGCAACGCCGGTTTCGTCGCAAGAAGATTCGATTCCTAATACCAACATGGTCTGATGCCGTTAAAAACTGAAAAACGTATTCTAGCGAATTTCGGCACGACTGCCGTATCCCCAAAACGGAACATGCCGTCTGAAGCCCTTCAGACGGCATCGTCGCACCGTATCAAAGCGTTCCGTAAGAATGCAGCCCGCTCAAAAACATATTCACGCCGATAAAGGCGAATGCGGTTACGAACAAACCGATAATCGCCCACCACGCCAGCACTTTGCCGCGCCAGCCCGCCACCAGCCGCAAATGCAGCCACACGGCGTAATTCAACCAAACGATGAACGCCCAAGTCTCTTTCGGATCCCAGCTCCAATAGCGTCCCCAAGCGTCCGCCGCCCACAACGCGCCCAAAATGGTGGCAATGGTAAAGAACAAAAAGCCGACGGCAATCGCCTTATACATCACCTCGTCGATCAATGCCGACGGCGGCAGCCACAGTTTTCCGCCTTTTTCTTCCGCACGCAGGGAAACCAGTTCGGCAATACCGAGCATCGCGGAAATGCAGAACGCGCCGTAACCGATAAAGTTTGCCGGAACGTGGATTTTCATCCACCAGGACTGGAGCGCGGGAATCAGCGGCTGGATGGTATGCGCCTCACGCGACACGCTGTACCACAACACAAAGCCGACCACGACCGCCATAAAGCCGAACACGAAGCCGCCCAATTTCTGCACGGCAAATTTACCCTCGTAATACAAATACATCAGCGCGGTAATGACCAAAAACAGAATGAACACTTCATAAAGGTTGGACACGGGGATATGCCCTGCATCGGGACGGAGCAGATAGCTTTCGTGCCAACGTACCAGCAGACCGGTAAAGCCTGCTACGGCAGACACCCATGCAAACACGGTTCCCATACCCAACAGCGTGTTGGTCGGCACATTTTTCACGCTTGCCAAAACCGCGCCCGAAATATAGGCGAACAGGGCGAAGAAGACAAAAGCACACTGCCACATGATCGCCGATTGGCTGCTGAGGAAATACCGCAACAGGAAAATCTCTGCCGATTTAATGTTGCCGCCATACAGACCGACGGCGGCATAGGCAAGCAATACGCTTAAAGGAACAAACCAGCGCATCGGTTTGAAAAACCAACCCAAAAACACGGCAATACCGGCACTCGCCCACAACATGACCGTTTCGTAAATGTCCATATGCATACCGGAACGGGTCTGCACGAAAACCGTAGCCGCAAAAACCAGCACGGCAAATACCCAATCCCAAAGATTCAGATTGCGGATCAAAGATTTCTGAATCAGCAGCTCGTGTTCCGGAAGGGTTTTATAGTGTTCAGTCATGATTCAAGTCCTTGCCGAGCCGTTGCAGGCTCTCGACGTGTTTTGGAAATTCCTTCTGCAAATCCCGTTCGCTGCGGGCCGAAGACATAGCAAAACGGATTTTGCCGTCTGAAAACAATACCCACGCCCGTTTTTCGCGCACATAAAACATAAATACCGTACCCAAAACCAACAATACCGAGCCGAGATAGACCAAAAGCGCACCCGGCGAACGGGTCATCTGCAAACCTGAGGAACGCACCTCGGAAAACCCGTCAAGCTGGAGCAGCATAGGCGCGGGATATTCCGTCAGCCCCGTATAGGCATCCATACTGTGCAGCAGGAAACGGTTCCGCGCTTCATCCTGCCGCCATTCGGGCAAGCCGTACCGGCGTATGGTTTCATCCAAAGCAGCGTTCATCACGCCGTAAAGCATTTCGTAGAAATAGCCCTGCATCTTATCCTGCTGCCCTTTCGGGATATTGGACGTAATAAATTCGTCCAATCCCAAATAGCCTTTTTGCGCAAAGATATTCAGCGTGTTTTCCGCAGCCAGCATGAATTGTTCGCGGATTTCGGCAGGTGCGTCTTTGGTTGCGTCGGCAACCAGACGTTTGCGCCCTTCCCCATCTTTCAAAAACTCACGCAATGCCATAAAGGTGTCCGCTTTCAACTGCTTGTCCAAGGGGATACGCAGCCAGCGGTATTGCTGCTGCAAGCCGCTGCGCGTGCCGGTCAGCCAAAAATAATCTTTGTCCTGCAAAATCGGCAGCATATAGTTTTTATATTCGACCGCCTGCCCTGCCGCATCACGGATGCGGTACACGATGGAAGGGCCGATATTGGTGTATTTTTTACCTTCCTGAGTAACGGCGCGGACATCGTTCAGAGTGGATTTCAGGCTTTTTTCCCGTTCCGCACCCTCGCTCATGTCCTCCACATTCATAGAAGTGAACTGATCGAACTCAAGACGATATTTGTGTTTGCCGATTTCCAACGGAAACTGGTGTATGGAGGTTGCCTTCAACACGACAGGTTCGCGCGAAGCATCCCTCAAATTCCACGCCTTGAATGTCAAATCCGAACCGCCGTCGGCAAAACTCGCCTGATAAATCGTGATGCCGTGCAAGGTCAAAGGATGGTTCACGCGGATGGTGCGCTCGAGTTTCTCACCGGTTGCCTTGTCCGTTACTTCAATATCGCTGGCAAAATCGCGCGGCATACCCGTATTGTAAAAATCGATATGGAATTTTTTCAGTTTGACTTCAAAAGGCAAGTCCTGAACCAACATCCCGTTGTCGGCATTCAGGAAAACCACATCCGCACTTTGCCCCTCGGAAATATTGACGTTGCCCCTAAATGAGAGATTGGACGCACCCAAAATACTTTCGGGCTTGAAATCCTTGGCATAAACCGCCTGATTGTCCGGAACAATCCGACCGGCCAGCATACCCAGCTTCAGCAGCAGGTTACTGTCTATCAACCCGCCCAGGCAAATGACAATCAAAGCAACATGGGCAAAGATATAGCCCCATTTGTTCATCGTGCCTTTTTTGGCGGCAATCAGAACCGACCCGTCCTCACGGCTGACGGTTTTTCCCTGAAAACCCCGCACCTCCAGATAACGTTTGGCAACTTCGGGGGCAATTTTTACATCCAACAGCGAAGAATGGCGCATCGCCGCCAGAGATTTTTCTTTAACCTTTTCCCGGAAAGACTTCATTTCGCGCCAAAACGGCGGAACGTTACGGATTAAACACAAACTGGTAGAAACCACCAGAAACATCATGATAACGACAAACCATGCCGAAGCATAGACATCGTACAAACCCAAAAAATCAAAAATCCGAGTCCAAAACGGTCCGAATTTGACCAAATAATCCGTCTGCGGCTGGTTTTGCTGTAACACCGTGCCGATAACCGATGCAATACCCAGCAGACTGAGCAAAGCGACCGCAAAGCGCATGGAGCTGAAAAAAGCGAACCACGGACGGGAAAGAAGTGTGGGGGATATACGGGATTTACTCATTGTGTGTTTATTCCGCCATCAGGAATATGGGAAAGCAGAATTGGGCAGACAGAAAACAACGTCCCGATTCTACTGTCTTGATGCTTTTTATTTCAAGACAATGAAGACAGCCTGCATCGATTCCAACGGTTGCGATTGAAAAAACTTATCGCAAAATTTTCAGAAGCCGTCTGAAAACCTTTTCAGACGGCTTCTGAAGCAGACCCTTGGATGATTAACGCAAACCCTGGATAAAGTTAGCAACTGCTTTTAAATCTTCTTCGGACATACGGTTTGCAATATCTTCCATGATGGTATTTTTACGCTGACCGGACTTGTAGGCATTCATCTGTTCAACAATATATGCCTGGTGCTGGCCGCCCAAACGCGGATAAGCCTGAATTTCGCTTCCGCCTCCCGGCATACCCGCACCGCTCGGACCGTGGCAGGACATACACGCCGGCACTTTTTTATCGCTCAAACCGCCGCGATAGATTTTCGCGCCCAATTCGGGATTTTCCTTAGGATTGGCTTCGCCGGATTTGGGCTGCTGTTTGGCATAGAATGCGGATACGTTCAAAATATCCTGATCGCTCAAATTCATTACCACCGGTTTCATCACAGCTGCCGAACCGTGGGTGCGTTTGCCGTCGCGGATGCCGATAGTTTGATGATAGATGTAAGCAGTATGCTGTGCCGCCAAACGCGGATACATCGCAATGCCGCTGTTACCGTCTGCTGCATGGCAAGCCGCACAAACCGTTGCGGCAACCTGTTTGCCTTTTTCCACGTCTGCTTTGGGAGATGCGGAAACCGCACCGGCAGCCAAAACAAAGGCCAATAAAGTCAATCGTCTCATGGAGTGCTCCTGATTACAGCATTGGATAACGCAACAATGCTCTTTTTTATATTCAAATATGGGATTTTTGACCCGATTAAAACCGATGATTCTGTAAACGTGTTATTCTATACTAAATTTACATTAAATTACCACTGTGTTTCACATAAAACCAACCGCATATTTTTGCTGTCGGACAAACGGCGGCGGAAAACAAGGATATGCCCATGAACCTTTTTCAAAACGCCAAATTCTTCACGACGGTAAACCATCTCAAAGACCTGCCGGACACACCGCTCGAAATTGCCTTTGTCGGCAGGAGCAATGCCGGAAAATCCAGTGCCATCAATACCCTGACCAACCATGTCCGTCTTGCCTACGTTTCAAAAACACCGGGACGGACACAGCATATCAACTTCTTCGAGCTGCAGAACGGCAATTTTATGGTCGATTTGCCCGGCTACGGTTATGCCCAAGTCCCCGAAGCGGTACGCGCACATTGGGTCAATCTGCTCGGCGACTACCTCCGCCATCGGAAACAGCTTATCGGGCTGGTTTTGATTATGGATGCCCGCCATCCTTTAAAAGAACTCGACATCCGTATGCTGGACTTTTTCCACACGACCGGCAGACCGGTTCACATCCTGCTGTCAAAAGCCGACAAATTATCCAAAAACGAACAGATAAAAACCCTGTCCCAAGTCAAAAAACTGCTCAAACCTTATTCCGACAGGCAAAACATCAGCGTACAGCTGTTTTCCAGCCTGAAAAAACAAGGTATTGACGAGGCCAACCGAACTGTCGGAAGCTGGTTTGACGCAGCAGATGCCGCCGCTTCCTCTCCAGAGGAAAACTGACCTCAATTATACGGAAACCGTATTCCCCCCACTTGACCGGCCGCAAACATTTAAAAAATTGCCACTGCCAAATCTAAAATGCCGTCTGAAAGACTTTTCAGACGGCATTTTGCGGAGTCTTTAAAACAGGGAATCCAACTGCTGCTGTTTGGAATCCGTATTGCTCGGAAGCACCGGCGTTTCCTGTACGTCCTGACGCGTTTCGTCAGACCTTCCCTGCTGTTCGTTTTCTACTGCCGCTTCATCATCTTCTTTTGCCCGTCGGGAAGGTTGCGGCGCAATACCGCTGTTGTCCAGCATCAAGCCCGGATCGGTTACCATACGTTCCTTCATATAGTATTCGCCATTGCTGCTGACCACACCTTCAGGCATTTTCATCCCTTTGCCCTGCTTTCCTTTCAACGCAAAACGCATATAGTCCACCCAAACCGGCACCGCAATCGTACCGCCGTAGCCGGCACGCCCCATACTCTTAGGTTTGTCGAAGCCGATATATACGGCAGTAACCACATCAGGGTTAAAACCGACAAACCACGCATCTTTATTGTCGTTGGTCGTACCCGTTTTACCGGCAATATCCGTTCTTCCCAACGCAGCTGCCCCCCTTGCCGTACCGACACGGACCACATCCTGCATAATCTTATACATAATATAGGCATTGCGCGGATCGATTGCCTGAGGCGCATTTTGCCCTGCCACCAAAGGTTGCATTTGGGCGCGCAACCTGCCGTCTCTGTCATAAATCTTATCGATCACGTGCGAAGAAACCCTATATCCGCCGTTCGCAAATACACTATATGCCTCCGCCACTTTCAACGGCGTCGTCTCGCCCGTACCTAAAGCCATAGACAGGCTTGCCGGCAGCTCGGACGGCCTGAAGCCGAAACGCCGGATATACTGTTGCGCGTAACCGACACCGATAGACATCAAAATACGGATGGAAACCATATTCTTGGAAGCCGTCAGAGCCTGTCTCAAAGTAATGTAGCCGGAATATCTGCCGTCTGAATTTTTAGGTGTCCAAACCGAACCGTTCGGCCCTTTCCCCGGCAGGGAAATCGGCGCATCGTTAACCACTGTGGACGCGGTCATCCCCTTAGATAATGCCGCCGAATAGACAAACGGCTTAAAGGTCGAACCCGGCTGCCGCATTGCCTGAACGGCACGATTGAATGTTTTGCTGTGAAAATCATAACCGCCGACCAGCGCGCGCACAGCTCCGGTTTTTGCATCCAGCGAAACCAAAGCCCCCTGCGGCAACGGCTCTTGAACCACCGCCCAACGCCCGCCGTTGTTTTTGACACGGATGACCGCGCCCCTGCGGATACGGTCCTCCCCCATTTTCTCATTATCGACCGCTCGGGCCGCAAAACCCAAGGCGCGCCTGTCAAGCGCAACCCGCCTGCCGCCGGGCAGCTGTATGACGACATTTTTCTTTTTAGTAACATCCAACACAACGGCGGGAACCATTTTATCGACGGTATAGAGTCCCGACAGATACTGGCTGACAGTCTCCTCGACATCTTCACTCTTACTCAAATCGATATAGTTTTCCGCACCGCGGTAGCTGCTGCCGCGATCGAAATTCCGTAGAGCCTTGCGCAATGCCTCGGTTGCCGCCTTCTGATGATCGGTGCGGACCGTGGTATAAACCTTAAAACCCTGCGTATAGGCATCTTCACCATATTTCTCATACAGTTCCCGACGCACCATTTCCGCCACATATAAAGCACTCTGATCGATTTTCCGAACAAACCGCTCATAATGCAGTTCCTCATTCAATGCCTGATCGCGCTGTTGCACGGTAATCATCTTCTCCTCGAGCATATTGTTCAAAATATACTTCTGGCGCAACTTGGCACGCTCCGGATTAACAATCGGATTATAGGCAGACGGAGCCTTGGGCAGTCCCGCAAGCATGGCGGCTTCCGCCAAAGTCAAATCTCGGACATTCTTATTGAAATAGATTTGCGCGGCAGATGCAAAACCATAGGCGCGCTGACCGAGGTAAATCTGATTGAAATACAACTCAAGGATTTTGTCTTTGCTTAAAGACTGCTCGATTTTATAGGCAAGCAACACCTCATTGAATTTGCGTGTGAACGTTTTTTCACTGCTCAAATAAAAATTTTTCGCCACCTGCTGTGTAATCGTACTCGCACCCGACTGCACGCTGCCGGACACGACATTGCCGACGGCAGCGCGGGCAACACCCCAAACATCCACCCCCCAATGCCGGTAAAAGCGTTTATCCTCGGCGGCAATAACCGCATTCCGCAACACCTCGGGGAAATCGCCGATTTTTGTAAATTCGCGCCGCTGCTCCCCATACATACCGATGACTTCTCCATCCGCCGAATAAATAGTCAACGGCATTTTAGGCTGGTAATGCTGCAAAGAATCCAAAGACGGCAGTTTCGGATACGTTACCAAAATAGCAATGGCAACCAGACCCACTCCAAATACACAAAAACCAAAAAACAAACCAAAACAAGTAGTTAAAATCTTTTTAATCATAGCTGAATAATAATTTACCATTATTGGTATTAAATAAAGTAAAATAGCAACCGATTTCTACAAAGCACGGTTTCAATGTGCAAAGAACAAGGAATCCATTACGGATACCGAAACGGTTACTCACTGTACAAATAAAGCAGGAACTTTCATCATGCGCTTGTTTAAAAGCTTGAAAAACCCTAAAAAAACAGATGCCAAGCTCCCTAAAAAATCTTCGGGACTCAATAACCGCGCGGCAATCGGCATCGATATCGACCAGCATTCCATCAAAATGGTACAATTGTCAGGACGTAGTTTAAACCAAATTCAATTGGAAAAATACGTCATTGCCAAATTACCAAAGAATATCATTCAAGGCAATAAAGTCCAAAATTACGATCAACTTGTTACATATTTGCAACAAGCCTATGCCAAACTGGGTACTTCGTGCAAAAACATCGTCGCGTCCGTCCCGCAAAATCTGGCAACCATCGAACAATTGACCTACACGGCCAAAGATGCAGAATTGGACCTGCAGGGGTTCGTGGAGTCCTCCATCTCCGAAGCCAGCTCGATATCGCTCGAAGAAGCCAATTACGACTATCAGGTCTTGTCCCAATCGGCCGTCGGCGAAGCTGTTTTGTCCGTCGCATCGAGAAAGGATGAAATCGAACCCCTGATTGACGCATTCAACGCAGCCGGTATGAAATTATCCGCGCTTGATGTGGACATTTTCGGACAATACAACGCCTACGCGCTGTGGATAAACCATTTTGCCCCCGAGCTTGCGGACGAAAAAGTGGCCATTTTCGGCGTATATGCCGCACAGACCTACGCCCTGGTCATCCAAGACGGAAAAATCCTATACAAACAGGAAACCTCCGTCAGCGCAGAACAGCTCAACCAACTCATCCAGCGCACCTATCAGGTAACAGCAGAAAAAGCGGAAGAGATCATCAACTCCCCGCAAAAACCTTCCGATTACCAAGAAAGCGTGGCAAACTATTTCAACCAGCAGATTACCCAAGAAATACAAAGGGTCTTGCAGTTTTATTACACCACGCAGACCGCAGACGATATGACCGACATCAAGCATATCCTGCTGACGGGGGAAGCGGTGCGCCAGAAAGGCATCGCCCAAACCGTCGCCTCGCAAACCAATGCGGATGTACAATGCGTCCATCCCGCGCGTTATTTTGCGAACGACCTCAAAACAGACGAACAACAATTCGAACTTGATGCGCCGACACTGACCAAGGCGTTCGGTTTGGCGGTACGGGGATTATAATTATGAACAATTTAATCAAAATCAACCTCCTCCCCTACAGGGAAGAGATGAACAAACGCAAACAGCAGCAGTTTAAAACGCTGATGTACGGCGCCGTGCTGACGGGCGTTGCCGCCGTTGCGGCAACCTACCTGTTTATCGACAATATGATCAATAAACAGTCGGAAAAAAACACGCTGCTGGAAATCTCCATCGCACACTTGGATACCGAGCTGTCGGAAATACAAAAGCTCAAACAGGAAAAAGATGCCTTCCTGATTAAGAAAAACAAAATCGGGGAGCTCCAGATCAAACGCCTCCAAGCCGCAAAAATCCTCGACAGCCTGAATGAGGCCGTCCCCGGAAGCACCTACCTAACCTCGCTGGATGCCGTTACCGCCGACTCTTATCGGCTCAGCGGCAGGACATCCAGCGACAACCGCGTTGCCGCCATGATGAGGGCGATGCCCAATACCGGCATATTCAAGCAACCCGAATTGTTAAGCATCAAGAAAAACAATTCGCATCAAGAATTTACCCTTCAGGCAACATTACAACCTATCGTAAAGGCGGCCGAATCCAAAGAGAATCCGGCTTCGGGAAACGCACAGGAGGCAAACTGAATGGCTTCTAAATCATCTAAAACCAACTTGGATCTCAACAACCTTCACCTGCTCAACCTTCCTGCCAGGCTTTTTATCGCCCTGCTGGTCGTTGCCGCCGTGCTGGGGCTCGGTTATGCCGGATTGTTCAAAAGCCAGATGGAATCCCTTGAGGAATATGAAGCAAAAGAAACCGAACTGAAAAACACCTACAAACAGAAAAGTATCGACGCGGCCAGCCTGAACAACCTTAGGGACGAACTTGCCTCAATCCGCTCTGCCTTCGATATCATGTTGAAACAGCTGCCGACAGATGCAGAAATTCCCAATTTGGTTCAAGAGCTTCATCAGGCGGGTTCGAGCAACGGTCTGCGCTTGGACAGCGTTATGCCCCAACCTCCCGTAGATGACGGTCCCATCAAAAAATTACCCTATTCCATTTCCATTACCGGAAATTACGAACAGATCAGCCAATTTACCCGCGATGTCGGCAGTCTCTCCCGAATCATTACCCTTGAGTCGCTGAAAATCGCCCAATCTCCGGAAAACGGCGGCAATCCTGACGGCAAGAGCAGTATCCTGAACCTCAGCGCCATTGCCACCACCTACCAAGCAAAATCCGTAGAAGAGCTTGCCGCAGAAGCGGCACAAAATGCCGAGCAAAAATAACTTACGTTAGGGAAACCATGAAACACTATGCCTTACTCATCAGCTTTCTGGCTCTCTCCGCGTGTTCCCAAAGTTCTGAAGACCTAAACGAATGGATGGCACAAACGCGACGCGAAGCCAAAGCAGAAATCATACCTTTCCAAGCACCTACCCTGCCGGTTGCGCCGGTATACAGCCCGCCGCAGCTTACAGGGCCGAACGCATTCGACTTCCGCCGCATGGAAACCGCCAAAAAAGGGGAAAATGCCCCCGACACCAAGCGTATTAAAGAAACGCTGGAAAAATTCAGTTTGGAAAATATGCGTTATGTCGGCATTTTGAAGTCCGGACAGAAAGTCTCCGGCTTCATCGAGGCTGAAGGTTATGTCTACACTGTCGGTGTCGGCAACTATTTGGGACAAAACTACGGTAGAATCGAAAGCATTACCGACGACAGCATCATCCTGAACGAGCTGATAGAAGACAGCACGGGCAACTGGGTTTCCCGTAAAGCAGAACTGCTGTTGAATTCTTCCGACAAAAACACCGAACAAGCGGCAGCACCTGCCGCAGAACAAAATTAAGAAGAGGATTACTCCATTATGAATACCAAACTGACAAAAATCATTTCCGGTCTCTTTGTCGCAACCGCCGCCTTTCAGACGGCATCGGCAGGAAACATTACAGACATCAAAGTTTCCTCCCTGCCCAACAAACAGAAAATCGTCAAAGTCAGCTTTGACAAAGAGATTGTCAACCCGACCGGCTTCGTAACCTCCTCACCGGCCCGCATCGCCTTGGACTTTGAACAAACCGGCATTTCCATGGATCAACAGGTACTCGAATATGCCGATCCTCTGTTGAGCAAAATCAGTGCCGCACAAAACAGCAGCCGTGCGCGTCTGGTTCTGAATTTGAACAAACCGGGCCAATACAATACCGAAGTACGCGGGAACAAAGTTTGGATATTCATTAACGAATCGGACGATACCGTGTCCGCCCCCGCCCGCCCAGCCGTAAAAGCCGCGCCTGCCGCACCGGCAAAACAACAGGCTGCCGCACCGTTTACCGAGTCCGTAGTATCCGTATCCGCACCGTTCAGCCCGGCAAAACAACAGGCAGCGGCATCGGCAAAACAACAGGCGGCGACACCGGCAAAACAAACCAATATCGATTTCCGCAAAGACGGCAAAAATGCCGGCATTATCGAATTGGCGGCATTGGGCTTTGCCGGGCAGCCCGACATCAGCCAACAGCACGACCACATCATCGTTACGCTGAAAAACCATACCCTGCCGACCGCGCTCCAACGCAGTTTGGATGTGGCAGACTTCAAAACACCGGTTCAAAAGGTTACGCTGAAACGCCTCAATAACGACACCCAGCTGATTATCACAACAACCGGCAACTGGGAACTCGTCAACAAATCCGCCGCGCCCGGATACTTTACCTTCCAAGTCCTGCCGAAAAAACAAAACCTCGAGTCAGGCGGCGTGAACAATGCGCCCAAAACCTTCACAGGCCGGAAAATCTCCCTTGACTTCCAAGATGTCGAAATCCGCACCATCCTGCAGATTTTGGCAAAAGAATCCGGGATGAACATTGTTGCCAGCGACTCCGTCAACGGCAAAATGACCCTCTCCCTCAAAGATGTGCCTTGGGATCAGGCTTTGGATTTGGTTATGCAGGCGCGCAACCTCGATATGCGCCAGCAAGGGAACATCGTCAACATCGCGCCCCGCGACGAGCTGCTTGCCAAAGACAAAGCCTTCTTACAAGCGGAAAAAGACATTGCCGATCTGGGCGCGCTGTATTCCCAAAACTTCCAATTGAAATACAAAAATGTGGAAGAATTCCGCAGCATCCTGCGTTTGGACAATGCCGACACGACCGGAAACCGCAACACGCTTGTCAGCGGCAGGGGCAGCGTGCTGATCGATCCCGCCACCAACACCCTGATTGTTACCGATACCCGCAGCGTCATCGAAAAATTCCGCAAACTGATTGACGAATTGGACGTACCCGCGCAACAAGTGATGATTGAGGCGCGTATCGTCGAAGCGGCAGACGGCTTCTCGCGCGATTTGGGCGTTAAGTTCGGCGCGACAGGCAGGAAAAAACTGAAAAATGAGACGAGCGCATTCGGCTGGGGCGTGAACTCCGGCTTCGGGGGCGGCGATAAATGGGAGGCCCAAACCAAAATCAACCTGCCGGTTGCCGCTGCCGCAAACAGCATTTCGCTGGTGCGCGCGATTTCCTCCGGCGCGTTGAATTTGGAATTGTCCGCATCCGAGTCGCTTTCAAAAACCAAAACGCTTGCCAATCCGCGCGTGCTGACCCAAAACCGCAAAGAGGCCAAAATCGAATCCGGTTACGAAATTCCTTTTACCGTAACTACAGCCTCGGGCGGCGGCAACTCTACCAACACGGAACTCAAAAAAGCCGTCTTGGGGCTGACCGTTACGCCGAACATCACGCCCGACGGACAAATCATCATGACCGTCAAAATCAACAAAGACTCGCCTGCACAATGTGCTTCAGGCAGCAACACAATCCTATGTATTTCGACCAAAAGCCTGAATACGCAGGCTATGGTTGAAAACGGCGGCACTTTGATTGTCGGCGGTATTTATGAAGAAAACAACGGCAATACGCTGACCAAAGTCCCCCTGTTGGGCGACATCCCCGTTATCGGCAACCTCTTTAAAACACGCGGGAAAAAAACCGACCGCCGCGAACTGCTGATTTTCATTACCCCGAGGATTATAGATACGGCCGGCAACAGCCTGCGCTATTGATGCGTCAAAATAAGGGCATATGTTTTACAGCATATGCCCTTTCTTTATGCTTTTTGCCGCGACCGAAATGCCGTCATTCCCGCGCAGGCGGGAATCCAACTTGTCCGGTTTCGGTTGTTTTTCGTCTCGTAACTTTTGAGCCGTCATTCCCGCGAAATCGGAAATCCAGTCCGTTCAGTTTCGGTCATTTCCGATAAATTCCTGTTGCTTTTCATTTCTAGATTCCCACTTTCGTGGGAATAACGGCGGAAGGGATAAATCCTCGCAATCCAAAGCCTCGTCATTTCCACAAAAAACAGCAACCCGAAACACCCCGTCATTCCCGAGCAGGCGGGAATCTAGGTCTTTAAACTTCGGTTTTTTTCCGATAAATTCTTGCCTCATTGAAATTCTAGATTCCCGCTTTCGCGGGAATGACGGGATATGGGTTTCCGTGCGGACGTGTTCGGATTTCCGCCTGCGCGGGAATGACGATTCGGGTATTACTGACGATTCATCGGGCCGTAGGGTGGGCTTCAGCCCACTAATTTCACCGCATCAAGGGTTTTGGGGAATAGGCGTAACTCGGCGGTTTCGGTTTTTGGCGAAGTTGGTTGGAATCGGCGGGCTGAAGCACACCCTACAGTCCACCCTACAACCCATCTTACGCATCCGCCTTACGCATTTATCCTTCGCCTGCCGATATGCCGTCATTCCCGCACAGGCGGGAATCTAGAACCGCAACGCGGCAGGAATCTGTCGGATACGGCTGAAACCGAACGGACTGGATTCCCGCCTGCGCGGGAATGACGGCTGCAGATGCCCGACGGTCTTTATAGCGGATTAACAAAAATCAGGACAAGGCGGCGAAGCCGCAGACAGTACGGATAGTACGGAACCGGTTCGCCCGGTGCTTGGACGCCTTAGGGAATCGTTCCCTTTGAGCTAAGGCGGGGCAACGCCGTACCGGTTTTTGTTAATCCGCTATAGTATTGATAAACATATTATCTTCAATATATTCAATTGGATAATTGTTTACCTAAGCAAAGATAATTGCCTTTTCCTGACAAATTAAGTGAAATCAACGGATTGTCAAAACACAGCCTGAAATAAAAAACCTCCCTGATTTCTTTTATTTTTCCTTAAAATCAGAAAAGTTCGGGATGGTCGGGTTATTTTTCCAAACGTACCGCCGCCCTGCCGATTTCGTATAAAATCCCGCCGTAACCCGACAAGCCCGAACCCTGCCGCCCCGAAAGGCGGGGGGGTCAAACATTAAGGAACCGTGATGAAAAACTTTAACGGCAAACTCATCCTCATCGGACTGATGGGCGCGGGCAAAACTACGCTGGGCCGGCAAATGGCGCAGCGGCTGGATTACCGTTTTTACGACAGCGATCACGAAATCGCCGCAGCGGCGGGCGTTCCCATCCCCACCATATTTGAAATGGAAGGCGAACAGGGATTCCGTTCGCGCGAAACCGCCATACTCAAAAAACTGATTGTCCTGCCGCATATCGTCCTGTCCACCGGCGGCGGCGCGGTGTTAAAAGAAGAAAACCGCGCCCTTATCCGCAAAAGCGGCACGGTCGTTTATCTGCACGCCCCGCCCGAAACCCTGCTCGAACGCACGCGCTGCGACAACAGCCGCCCTTTGCTGCAAGTTGCCGATCCTTTGGCGAAATTGCGCGAACTCTACGCCGCACGCGACCCCGTTTACCGCCAAACCGCCGACTTTACCGTAGAATCGGCAAACTGCCGGGAAACCGTGCAAACCCTGCTCAAACGCTTATCCCGATAAACCGGCATATGCGCCGCTCCCCGAAAACCAAACCGCACCCCGCCCGGCGGGCCGGCGGTTCAAACTTTAAGGAACAACAATGAAAACACTGACCGTACACACGCCTTCGCACAGCTACCCCATCTTTATCGGCAACGGGCTGCTGCCGCAGGCGGGAAGCCTGCTCAAACCGCATTTGGGCAAACGCGCCGCCATCATCACCAACGAAACCGTCGCCCCGCTCTACCTCGGCACGCTTCAGACGGCATTGGATGCGGCAGGCGTATCCCATTTCAGCATCATCCTGCCCGACGGCGAGGCGCACAAAAACTGGCAGACGCTCAACCTCATCTTTGACGGGCTGATGCAAAACCGCGCCGAACGTAAAACCACGCTGATTGCGCTGGGCGGCGGCGTGATCGGCGACATGGTCGGCTTTGCCGCCGCCACCTACCAGCGCGGCGCGCCGTTCATCCAAATACCGACCACGCTGTTGAGTCAGGTCGACTCATCGGTGGGCGGAAAAACCGCCATCAACCACCCGCTCGGCAAAAATATGATCGGCGCGTTTTACCAGCCGCAGGCGGTGCTTGCAGATTTGGACACGCTGCACACCCTGCCCGCCCGCGAACTGTCCGCCGGTATGGCGGAAGTCATCAAATACGGCGCGCTCGGCGACATCGGCTTTTTTGAATGGCTGGAACAGCATATGCCCGAACTGATGGCACTCGAACGCGCGCCCCTCACCCAAGCCGTGTACCGCTGCTGCCAAATGAAGGCAGACATCGTCGCCCAAGACGAAACCGAACAGGGCATACGCGCATGGCTCAACCTCGGACACACCTTCGGACACGCCGTCGAAGCGGAAATGGGTTACGGCGTATGGCTGCACGGCGAGGCCGTTGCCGCCGGCTGCGTGTTGGCGGCGCGTTTGTCCGAACAACTGGGCAAAACCTCCGCCGCAGATACCGCGCGGCTCGCCGCCCTGCTCGAAGCCGCCGGACTGCCGTCCGCACCGCCCGTGTTTGCCTTTGAAAAATGGCTGGCACATATGAGCCACGACAAAAAAGTCAGCGGCGGCATCATGCGCTTTATCGGTCTGAACCGGCTGGGCGAAGCCGTCATCACCGAAATTACCGACACGGACATCCTCCGGCGCACCCTGCAACCGTATCTCTGATTTCCTCTGCCGATGTGTTGCCGCGCGGGTTTGACGCACGATGATGACTTTCCATCATCATTCTCCGCGAAAGCGGGCATCCGGTTATTCCATATTGCAGGGATTTATCCGGAATAACGACAACCTGTCCGCCGTCATTTCCGCGCAGATGGAAATTTGGAAATTCAAAATCACAGGAATTTATCCGGAATTATAGCGGATTAACAAAAATCAGGACAAGGCGGCGAAGCCGCAGGCAGTACGGATGGTACGGAACCGGTTCGCCCGGTGCTTGGGCGCCTTAGGGAACCGTTCCCTTTGAGCCGGGGCGGGGCAACGCCGTACCGGTTTTTGTTAATCCGCTATAACAGCAACCCTGTCGCCGTCATTCCCGCGAAAGCGGGAATCCAGTCCGTTCAGTTTCGGTCATTTCCGATAAATTCCTGTTGCTTTTCATTTCTAGATTCCCACTTTCGTGGGAATGACGGCGGAAGGGTTTTGGTTTTTTCCGATAAATTCTTGAGGCATTGAAATTCTAGATTCCCGCCTGCGCGGGAATGACGGCTCAAAAGTTACGGAACGAAAAACAACCGAAACCGGACAAGTCGGATTCCCGCCTGCGCGGGAATGACGGAATCTTAAGTTTCCGTCTTTGTTTTCTGTTTTCGCGGGAATAATGGGGAACAAGCCGTATTTCAGACGGCATTTTCAGTTCGGGGTATAATCCGAATACTTGCGACCATCTGAATCATTTGGACAAACTATGTGTCAACTGCTGGGCATGAACTGCAATACGCCGACCGATATTATGTTTTCCTTTGAAGGCTTCCGCCGCAGGGGCGGCATTACCGACCATCACGCCGACGGTTTCGGCATCGGCTTTTTCGAAGGCAAAGGCGTGCGCCTGTTCCATGACGACAAGCCGAGTGCAAATTCCCCCGTCGCCGACCTCGTGCGCGCCTACCAGATTAAATCGGAAAACGTCGTCGCCCACATCCGCAAAGCCTCGCAAGGTCAAACCTCGCTGGCGAACACCCATCCCTTTATGCGCGAAATGTGGGGCGGCTACTGGCTGTTTGCCCACAACGGGCATTTGGTCGATTTTTTCCCCGAACAAGGAGAATTTTTCCACCCCGTCGGCACAACCGATTCCGAACGCGCGTTCTGCCACATCCTCAACCGCCTGCGCACCCGCTTTGCCGCCCGTCCCGACGACGACACGCTGTTTGACGCGATTGCGGGGCTGACGCACGAAATCCGCAAGTTCGGGCTGTTTAACTTCATGCTTTCAGACGGCATTTCCCTGTTTGCCCACGCCAGCACGCTGCTGCACTACATCGTCCGCCAAGCCCCGTTCGGCAAAGCGCGCCTGCTCGACGACGATGTAATGGTCGATTTTGCCGAAGTAACCACGCCGGACGACCGCGTCGCCGTTATCTCCACCCTGCCGCTGACTCGCGATGAATCGTGGTCCCAACTTGCCGTGAACGAACTGGTCATGTTCCGCGAAGGCAACATCGTCCGGCACGACCGTCCCGAAAATCCCGTCTATATGAGTGCCGAAGAAGGCCTGGAAATCGCCCGCGCCGCCGGCGTATCGGTTTGACGTTCAGACGGCATCAGGAAGAAACACCATGAAATGCCCGTTTTGCAGCCACCCAGACACCCGAGTTGCCGATTCCCGCCTGATGGAAGAGCGCAATACCGTCCGCCGCCGCCGCCACTGCCCCGGCTGCGGCAAACGCTTCGGCACGCTCGAAACCGTCGAACTCAAAATGCCCGCCGTCATCGGTCCGGACAAGAAACGTTCGCCCTTCAATGCACAACGCCTCCGCAACGACCTGACCGCCGCCGCCCGAAAATCCGCCCTGACACCCGAACAGATTGACGAAACCGTCCGCCTGACGGAACACAGGCTCTACACTTCGGGTCAGCGCGACATATCCTCATCCGAACTTGTCGAAATCGTGCTGGAGGAGCTGTTCGGGCAAAACACGGAAGCCGCCGTCCGTTTCGCCGCCCTGCACAAACGCTTCGACAGCCCGGAACATTTCGCCTCGTGGCTGGCGCAAGCCGTCAAAACAGGCGGCAAAACCTGATTCCCCCAACCCATACTGATACGGTATCCCTATGTTTTCGGACACAAATATATCCATGATGGAAAACGCCCTCCGACTTGCCGCTTTGGGGCGTTTTTCCACTTCACCCAACCCGCGCGTCGGCTGCGTTATCGCACACGGCAGACAAATTGTCGGACAGGGCTTCCACGTCAAAGCGGGCGAACCCCATGCCGAAGTCCACGCCCTGCATCAGGCGGGGGAAATGGCAAAAGGCGCGACCGCCTTTGTTACCCTCGAACCGTGCAGCCATTACGGACGCACACCGCCCTGCGCCGAAGCCCTGCTCCGTTCCGGCGTAACACGCGTCGTCGCCGCCATGCGCGACCCCAACCCGCCGGTTGCAGGCAAAGGGCTTGTCCTGCTCAAAGCAGCGGGCATCAAGACGGAATGCGGACTACTTGAAAACAAAGCACGCGAACTCAACCGGGGATTTTTATCGCGCATCGAACGCCGCCGCCCCTTTGTCCGCCTCAAATGCGCCGTTTCGCTGGACGGCAAAACCGCCCTTTCAGACGGCAGCAGCTTTTGGATTACCGGCGAGGAAGCGCGTGCCGACGTACAGGTTTTGCGTGCCGAAAGCTGCGCGGTGCTGACCGGCATCGGCACGGTGTTGGCAGACAATCCCCGGCTCAACGTCCGCGCTTTTCCAACTTTGCGCCAACCCGCACGCATCGTTTTAGACAGCCGCCTGCGCCTGCCCCCGAACAGCCATTTGGTTACCGACGGACAATCTCCGACCTACATCGCCACCTTGGAACGCGATGAAGACAAACTCCGCCCCTATCGGGAACACGCACACATCCGCATCCTGATGCCGTCTGAAACGGCAGACGGCAAAATCGACCTGCACCATCTGATGCGCCTCCTTGCCGACGAAGGTTTCGGCGAAATCATGGTCGAAGCAGGCTCCGAACTCACATCCGCATTTTTGGCGGAAAATTTGGCGGACGAAATCGTGCTGTACCGTTCGCCCAAAATCCTCGGCGGCGGCAAAGACCTGTTTTCCCTGCCCGAAAACCGCGCCGCCCTTTCCGCGCCGCCATTATGGACACCCGTTTCCACCGAAATCCTCGGACACGACATCAAAACCGTGTTCCGGAAAAACGGCAACGCCTTTTAAAGGGTTTGCCGCCGTTTCACTATATAATAACGCCGATAAAAAACAGCCCGTTCAGACCGCCGCCCGCCCGGAAAAGCGCAACCCGGGCTGCCGCACCCCGCCGGCAGCCGCGACGGCCTGAAAGCCGTCAAATTCCGATCAAGAAAGGCTTCAGACGGCACAGGCAGCATCCCGCCGCCGACCGGACATCAAAAATGGACACAAAAGAAATCCTCGGCTACGCGGCAGGCTCGATCGGCAGCGCGGTTTTAGCCGTCATCATCCTGCCGCTGCTGTCGTGGTATTTCCCCGCCGACGACATCGGGCGCATCGTGCTGATGCAGACGGCGGCGGGACTGACGGTGTCGGTATTGTGCCTCGGGCTGGATCAGGCATACGTCCGCGAATACTATGCCGCCGCCGACAAAGACACTTTGTTCAAAACCCTGTTCCTGCCGCCGCTGCTGTTTTCCGCCGCGATAGCCGCCCTGCTGCTTTCCCGCCCGTCCCTGCCGTCTGAAATCCTGTTTTCGCTCGACGATGCCGCCGCCGGCATCGGGCTGGTGCTGTTTGAACTGAGCTTCCTGCCCATCCGCTTTCTCTTACTGGTTTTGCGTATGGAAGGGCGCGCCCTTGCCTTTTCGTCCGCGCAACTCGTGCCCAAACTCGCCATTCTGCTGCTGTTGCCGCTGACGGTCGGGCTGCTGCACTTTCCGGCGAACACCGCCGTCCTGACCGCCGTTTACGCGCTGGCAAACCTTGCCGCCGCCGCCTTTTTGCTGTTTCAAAACCGATGCCGTCTGAAGGCCGTCCGGCGCGCGCCGTTTTCGCCCGCCGTCCTGCACCGGGGGCTGCGCTACGGCATACCGCTCGCACTGAGCAGCCTTGCCTATTGGGGGCTGGCATCCGCCGACCGTTTGTTCCTGAAAAAATATGCCGGCCTGGAACAGCTCGGCATTTATTCGATGGGTATTTCGTTCGGCGGGGCGGCATTATTGTTCCAAAGCATCTTTTCAACGGTTTGGACACCGTATATTTTCCGCGCAATCGAAAAAAACGCCCCGCCCACCCGCCTCTCGGCAACGGCAGAATCTGCCGCCGCCCTGCTTGCCGCCGCCCTCTGCCTGACCGGAATTTTCTCGCCCCTCGCCTCCCTCCTACTGCCGGAAAACTACGCCGCCGTCCGGTTTACCGTCGTATCGTGCATGTTGCCGCCGCTGTTTTACACGCTGACCGAAATCAGCGGCATCGGTTTGAACGTCGTCCGCAAAACGCGTCCGATCGCGCTTGCCACCTTGGGCGCGCTGGCGGCAAACCTGCTGCTGCTGGGGCTTGCCGTACCGTCCGGCGGCACGCGCGGCGCGGCGGTTGCCTGTGCCGCCTCATTCTGGTTGTTTTTTGTTTTCAAGACAGAAAGCTCCTGCCGCCTGTGGCAGCCGCTCAAACGCCTGCCGCTTTATATGCACACATTGTTCTGCCTGGCCTCCTCGGCGGCTTACACCTGCTTCGGCACGCCGGCAAACTACCCCCTGTTTGCCGGCGTATGGGCGGCATATCTGGCAGGCTGCATCCTGCGCCACCGGAAAAATTTGCACAAACTGTTTCATTATTTGAAAAAACAAGGTTTCCCATTATGAAAATCATCCTGACTACTTCTATGTCGGGTCTGGGCGGCACAGAAACCGCCACCGTCCGCCTCGGGCGGCTGCTCAAACGGCACGGGCACGACATCATCCTCGCCTCCTCGGACGGCCCTTTTGTCGGAGAGGCGCAAGCATCGGGCATCCGTTGGCAGCCGGTTGATTTTTACCGGGGCGGGCTTGCCGGCTACCTTAAAAGCACCTTTGCCTACGCCCGGATGCTGCGCCGCGAACAACCCGACATCATCGACTGCCAAATGGCGCGCGTCGTCCCGGCCTGCGCCCTTGCCGCCAAAATCGTTTCACCGAAAACCAAAATCATCTGCCACTCGCACGGTTTGGACGCGGCAACCTACCCCAAAACCGCCAAACTCTTCGACAAGCTGGGCGCGTACATCATCGGCAACTGCAAACACGAACGCGAAAAGCTCATCCGCCACGGCTTCCCCGCCGGCCGGATTGCCTACGCCTACAACACCCCCCGGAATTTCATTTCCGGAAAACCGAAAAAGAATGCGCCGTACTCGGCACACTTTCCCGTTTGGACACCGTCCGCGCCGTGCATCTGATGTTGGATATTTTGAAGAAAATGGTTGGCCGCAATATACCCGTACGCCTGAACATGGCGGGCATAGGAGAAGAAATGGACAACCTCAAAGCCCAAGCCAAACGTTTGGGTATTGAAGACAAAGTGACCTTCCTCGGCGGCGTCCGCGATTTGACCGGCTACTTCAAAGAAGTCGATATTTTAGTGAACACGCCGCATTGCGTAGGTGACCACGGCGCAGGTGTCGGCAACAATATTTTGGAAGCCGGCCTTTACGACACGCCTGTCGTGACCTACAACATGGCGGGCATTTCCGAAATGGTCATTACCGGCCAAACCGGCTACTGCATTCCTTTCGGCGATGACGAAGCGTTTATCGAAGCCGTCGATACACTCATCAAGCATCCAGAGTTGCGCAGCCAAATGGGCAAAGCCCTGCACAAACATGTCGAAACCTTATGCTCCGACGACGAAATCTACCGCACCACCATGGCTGCGTACGAAATGTAAGGCCGTCTGAAACATGAACATTACCATAGCCGCCCCCTACTGCTCGCTGCCGTCCGAACCGCATTTCAACCGCTTTTGGTATCTGGCAGAACTATTGTCGCAATCGCACGACGTGTTGCTGATTACCAGCAACTTCAAGCACTACGACAAATCTTTCAGACGGCCCGAAGATGCCGAGGCCGCCTCACAAGGCCGTCTGAAAGTCATACTGTTGGAAGAAAGCGGATATAGCAAAAACGTATCTTTGGGACGCGTGACCAGCCATCACCGCTTCGTCAAACATTTTGAAAAATGGTTGGAAAACTGCCGTCCGGGCGAACAAGACGTCGTCTATTCCGCCTATCCGCTGATTGCCACCAACCTGCTGTTGGGCAAACACAAAGCGCGTTTGGGCTACAAACTGATTGTCGATGTGCAGGACGTATGGCCGGAGTCTTTCTCCTCGGTCGTACCGTTTTTGAAAAAAGTACCGCACAAGCTGCTGCCCTTTGCTTCACGCGCCAACCGGGCCTACCGCTACGCCGACGCGCTGGTTGCCGTATCGCAGACTTATCTCGACCGCGCCAAAGAAACCAATCCGAACGTACCCGGCGAAGTCATCTATATTGGTGCTGACTTTCCCAAACTCGATGCCGCACCTGCCAAAGATTTTGGCGACGACAAAACCCGCTTTTTCTACTTGGGCACGCTCAGTTACAGCTATGACGTGGAAACCGTGTGCAAAGGCGTTCGGAAACTTTTGGACGACGGCGAAAATGTAGAGCTGCACATCATGGGCGGCGGCCCCGATTTGGACAGGCTCAAACAATATGCCTGCGACGGCATCAAGTTTTACGGCTACATTCCTTACGCCGAAATGATGTCGGTCGCCAAGGGCTGCGACATTGCCGTCAACGCCATCCACTCTTACGCCATGCAGTCGATTACCAACAAACTCTCCGACTATATGGCTTTGCAAAAACCGATTCTGAACAGCCAGGTCAACGACGAAGTTGCCGAAGTCCTTACCCTGCTGCCGCATGCGAACTACCGTTCCGGCGATGTGGACGGTTTCGTTCGAGCCGCCAAAGATATTTTGAAGCGCAAAAACGATCCTGTTCAGTCCGAAGAAATCGTCCGCCGCTTCAAGCGCGACATTTCCTATCGGAAAATCGTCAACCTGATTGAAAGATTAGCTGATGAATAAATTTTTCAAACGCCTCATCGACATTGTCGCCTCCGCATCGGGGCTGATTGCCCTGTCGCCCGTGTTTTTGGTTTTAATATACCTCATCCGCAAAAACTTAGGTTCGCCCGTCTTCTTCATTCGGGAACGCCCCGGAAAGGACGGAAAACCTTTTAAAATGGTCAAATTCCGTTCCATGCGCGACGCGCTTGATTCAGACGGCATTCCGCTGCCCGACAGCGAGCGGCTCACGCCCTTCGGCAAAAAACTGCGCACCGCCAGTTTGGACGAACTGCCTGAACTGTGGAACGTCCTCAAAGGCGAGATGAGCCTGGTCGGCCCCCGCCCGCTTTTGATGCAGTATCTGCCGCTTTACAACAAATTTCAAAACCGCCGCCACGAAATGAAACCGGGCATTACCGGCTGGGCGCAGGTCAACGGGCGCAACGCGCTTTCGTGGGACGAAAAGTTCTCCTGCGATGTTTGGTACACCGACAATTTCAGCTTTTGGCTGGATATGAAAATCCTGTTTCTGACAGTCAAAAAAGTCTTGATTAAAGAAGGCATTTCGGCGCAAGGGGAAGCCACCATGCCCCCTTTCGCGGGGAATCGCAAACTCGCCGTTATCGGCGCGGGCGGACACGGCAAAGTCGTTGCCGAGCTTGCCGCCGCACTCGGCACATACGGCGAAATCGTTTTTCTGGACGACCGCACCCAAGGCAGCGTCAACGGCTTCCCCGTCATCGGCACGACGCTGCTGCTTGAAAACAGTTTATCGCCCGAACAATTCGACATCACCGTCGCCGTCGGCAACAACCGCATCCGCCGCCAAATCACCGAAAAAGCCGCCGCGCTCGGCTTCAAACTGCCCGTTCTGATTCATCCCGACGCGACCGTCTCGCCTTCTGCAATAATCGGACAAGGCAGCGTCGTAATGGCGAAAGCCGTCGTACAGGCCGGCAGCGTATTGAAAGACGGCGTGATTGTGAACACTGCCGCCACCGTCGATCACGACTGCCTGCTTGACGCTTTCGTCCACATCAGCCCGGGCGCGCACCTGTCAGGCAACACGCGTATCGGCGAAGAAAGCCGGATAGGCACGGGCGCGTGCAGCCGCCAGCAGACAACCGTCGGCAGCGGGGTTACCGCCGGTGCAGGGGCGGTTATCGTATGCGACATCCCGGACGGCATGACCGTCGCGGGCAACCCGGCAAAGCCCCTTACGGGCAAAAACCCCAAGACCGGGACGGCATAAGCGATTAAAATAAACTTCCGTACAAACCGATTTTGACAACACCTGCGGCGCGCGCCCGATTCTTCGGAACACGCCCCCTTCAGACGGCATAGGGTCGGAAATGCCGTCCGAACCCGACGGACCAAACACCATGCTGAACACCGCCCTTTCCCCATGGCCGAGCTTCACCCGAGAAGAAGCCGATGCCGTTTCCAAAGTCCTGCTGTCCAACAAAGTCAACTACTGGACGGGCAGCGAATGCCGCGAATTTGAAAAAGAATTTGCCGCCTTTGCCGGCACGCGGTACGCCGTCGCCCTTTCCAACGGCACGCTTGCGCTCGATGCCGCACTCAAAGCAATCGGCATAGGCGCGGGCGACGATGTGATTGTTACCTCGCGCACCTTCCTCGCCTCCGCCTCCTGCATTGTGAACGCGGGCGCAAACCCCGTGTTTGCCGACGTGGATTTGAACAGCCAAAACATCAGCGCGGAAACCGTCAAAGCCGTGCTGACCCCGAATACCAAAGCCGTCATTGTCGTCCACCTTGCCGGTATGCCTGCCGAAATGGACGGCATCATGGCTTTGGCAAAAGAACATGATTTGTGGGTGATTGAAGACTGCGCCCAAGCGCACGGCGCGACCTACAAAGGCAAATCCGTCGGCTCTATCGGGCACGTCGGCGCGTGGTCGTTCTGTCAAGACAAAATCATCACCACCGGCGGCGAGGGCGGTATGGTTACGACCAACGACAAAACCCTGTGGGAAAAAATGTGGGCGTACAAAGACCACGGCAAAAGCTACGATGCCGTGTACCACCGCGAACACGCGCCCGGTTTCCGCTGGCTGCACGAAAGTTTCGGCACCAACTGGCGCATGATGGAAATGCAGGCTGTCATCGGCCGCATCCAGCTCAAACACCTGCCCGAATGGACGGCGCGCCGCCAAGAAAACGCCGCCAAGCTGGCAGAAAGTTTGCGCAAATTCAAAAGCATCCGCCTGATTGAAGTCGCCGGCTACATCGGACACGCGCAATACAAGTTCTACGCCTTCGTCAAACCCGAACACCTGAAAGACGACTGGACGCGCGACCGCATCGTCAGCGAACTGAACGCGCGCAACGTCCCCTGCTATCAAGGCGGCTGCTCCGAAGTGTATTTGGAAAAAGCCTTCGACAACACGCCGTGGCGGCCCAAAGAGCGGCTGAAAAACGCCGTCGAACTGGGCGGCACCGCCCTGACGTTCTTGGTGCACCCGACGCTGACCGACGACGAAATCGCGTTCTGCAAAAAACACATCGAAGCCGTCCTGACCGAAGCCGCACGATAACCCTTCAGACGGCATATGCCGCCTGAAAGCACATACCGCCCCACGATATGAATCTGGAAACCCTGATCGCCCTGCCGCGCAACATCAAGAAAATCTGTTTCCTCATACACGATTTTCTGATGATTTTCATTGCCTTTTGGTTCACCCAAAGCCTGAAGGCCGACTACTCGGACGAATGGTTCGATTTTGCCAACTGGCAGTCTTTTTTGCTGACTGCCTTGCTGACCATCACATTATTTATCCGAATGGGGCTTTACCGCGCCGTTACACGCTTTGTCAGTTTCCACGTCCTGACCACCGCCTTTGCCGGCAGCCTCGCCTCCGCCGTATTGTTCTTCCTCAACACATTGATTTTTGAAGAAAGGCTGCGCCTCGCCCTGCCGATTGTCTATTTCTTACTGCTGTTTGTTTCCGTGACCGGCTCGCGTATGGTTTTGCGCGGACTCCTGTCCGACCACCAGAAAAAAACACATGACCCCGTCATCATTTACGGCGCGGGGCGTTCGGGTCGGCAGCTCCTTGAAGCCGTCAAACAGATGCGCGAATATTCCGCCGCCGCCTTTGTGGACGACAACCCCAAGCTTTGGCACACCGTCATCTACGACCTTGCCGTTTACCAGCCCGATGCCATCGCCTTCCTCATCGAACGCTACGGCGTGGAAAAAATCCTGCTCGCCATTCCCAGCGCGACTCAGGAACAACGCCGCCGAATCATCAGCAAACTGAAAGCCTATCCGTGCGAAGTGTTGACCATTCCCGGAATGAAAGACCTGATGGACGGGAAAATCAGCATCGGCACGCTCAAAAAAATCTCTGTGTCCGACCTGCTCGGGCGCGATTCCGTCGCACCCGACGACCGCCTCATGAATGCCGACACCGAAGGCAAAACCGTCATGGTAACCGGCGCGGGCGGCTCCATCGGTTCGGAACTCTGCCGCCAGATTATCCGCCGCCGCCCCGAAAGGCTGCTGCTGTTCGAGCTGTCCGAATTCGCCCTGTACACCGTTGAAAAAGAATTGTGCGAATACTGCGCCCGAAACGGCATCGCCGCCGAAATCCTTCCCTTTTTGGGTTCGGTGCAAAACCGCACGCTGCTCACGCACATTATGACCGCCTTTTCCGTTGCGACCGTCTATCACGCCGCCGCCTACAAACACGTCCCTATGGTCGAGTTCAACACCGTCGAGGGCATACGCAACAACATCTTCGGCACACTCGAATGCGCGCTTGCCGCCACGGCTTCGGGCGTGGAAACCTTCGTCCTCATCTCCACCGACAAAGCCGTCCGCCCCGCCAACACGATGGGTGCGGGCAAACGCATGGCGGAACTCTGCCTTCAGGCACTCGCCGCCGAACCCGGACAAAAAACCCGCTTCAGCATGGTACGTTTCGGCAATGTTTTAGGCTCGTCCGGCTCCGTCGTCCCGCTGTTTGAAAAACAGATTGCCGAAGGCGGCCCCATCACCCTGACCCACCCCGACATCACGCGCTATTTCATGACCATACCCGAAGCGGCGCAACTGGTTATCCAAGCCGGCGCGATGGGCAGAGGCGGCGACGTGTTCGTCCTCGATATGGGCGAATCCGTCAGAATCACCGACCTTGCCCGCCAAATGATTACCTTAAGCGGACTCAAACCCAAAACGCCCGAACAGCCCGACGGCGACATCGAAATCCTCATTACCGGGCTGCGCCCCGGCGAAAAACTCTACGAAGAGTTGCTCATCGGCGACAACGTCCGCAAAACCGGCCATCCGCGCATCATGACCGCCGACGAGACCATGCTGCCGTGGCACGAACTCTCCGCCCTGCTCGACCGCATCCGCACCGCCTGCGACCGTTACGACCAGCAGGCAATCCGCGACCTGCTCGTCAACGCCCCGACCGGCTTTACCCCGACCGGCGGCATCTGCGACCTGCTTTGGGTATGCGAAACACACAGAAAAAATGCCGTCTGAACCTTCAGACGGCATACCGTACAAACCAATCTGCCTTACACACACTGAGTTTGACATGCAGTTCTCGGCATTCGGCGAAAAATTCACGCAACACAGCGGCATCCTGCAACTGATGGACGACCTCGGCGACGCGCTCAAAAGCGACAAGCCCGTCAATATGCTCGGCGGCGGCAACCCGGCGCGCATTCCCGAAATCGATCGGGCGTTCGCCGACATATTTTCCAAGCTGGCGGCGGAACACGCCGTCGAGAACATCGGCAACTACTCCAATCCCCAAGGCGATGCCGCGCTGATTGACGCGCTGACCGCCTTCCCCAACCGCGAATACGGCTGGAACCTGACCGTCGGCAATATCGCGCTGACCAACGGTTCGCAAAACGCGTTTTTCTATTTATTCAACCTCTTCGGCGGCAAATTCAAGCTTTCAGACGGCACATCCGCAGAAAAAGCCATTTTGTTGCCGCTCGCGCCCGAATACATCGGCTATGCCGACGTGCATGTCGAAGGGCGGCACTTCGTTTCCGTCAAACCCAAAATCGAAAACGTCGAACACGAAGGCGAAGCAGGCTTCTTCAAATACCGCGTGGACTTTGACGCACTGGAAAACCTGCCCGAACTCAAAGCGGGCAAAATCGGCGCGATTTGCTGTTCGCGCCCGACCAACCCGACCGGCAACGTGTTGACCGACGGCGAAATGGCGCGTTTGGACGCTTTGGCGCGTGAACACGGCATTCCGCCGATTATCGACAACGCCTACGGAATGCCGTTCCCCAACATTATTGACAGCGGCGTAACGCTGAATTGGCACGAAAACATCATCCTCTGCTTCAGCCTTTCCAAAGTCGGCCTGCCGGGCGTTCGCACCGGCATCATCGTCGCCGCGCCCGAAGCCGTCAAAGCCGTCAGCAGCCTGAACGCGATTGTGAACCTTGCCCCCACGCGCTTCGGCGCGGCCATCGCCGCCCCGCTGCTGGAAAGCGGCGAGATGAAACGGCTTGCCGACCAAGTCATCCGGCCGTTTTACCGCAATCAGGCGCAAACCGCCGTTTCGCTGCTCAAGCGCGAGCTGGGCGCGTACCCGATGAAAATCCACAAACCCGAAGGCGCGATTTTCCTGTGGCTCTGGTTTGAAAACCTGCCCGTTTCGTCGCAAACCCTGTACGAAATGCTCAAAGCCGAAGGTACGCTGATTATTCCGGGCGAACATTTCTTCGTCGGCATCGACACGCAAGACTACCCGCACGCGGGCGAGTGCATCCGTATGAGTATCGCACAGGACGCTCAAACGCTGGAAAAAGGCATCGCCGCCATCGGCAAAACCGTCCGAAAACCGTACGACAACGTTTAAAACGCAAAAAATGCCGTCTGAAGACCTTTCAGACGGCATTTTCATCCGCATTCAATGTCGGGAAAAATGCGCCCGCACCGGTTTGCAGTTTTCCGGAAGATCGGGACACGCGCCGAGGATGCCGCCGCTGAAGTCGTCTAAACGGTGGAAGTCGCTGCCCGCGCTTGCCAACAATCCGAAGCGGTCTGCCAAAAGCGCGTAGTTGAGGCGGTCGTTTTTGCAGCAGTTGCCGCTGTGGACTTCGATGCCCGCGCCGCCGAGGTTTTTAAATTCTTCAAACAGGTTGCGCTTGGCGGTTGCCGACAAATCATAACGCATCGGATGGGCAATCACCGCCATGCCGCCCGCGCCGTTGACGGCGGAGACGCAGTCTGCCAGCGTCGCCCATTCGTGGCGTACCGCGCAGGATTTGCCGTCGCCCAAGTATTTGGTGAACGCCTGCTGCTTGTTTTTGACGTGTCCGTTTTTGATGAGGAACTCGGCGACGTGGGTGCGGCTGACCATTTCTTTGTTTGCCGCCAGCGCCAGCGCGCCGTCGTATGCGCCGCCGATGCCTTTCTTTTCGAGCTTGGCGGCGATGGCTTCAAGACGTTTCAGACGGCCTTTGCGGACATCTGCCAACAGGTTTTGCAGGTTTTCGTCCTGCTCGTCGAAATCCAAACCGACAACGTGTATGGTACGCCCGCGCCACGTTACCGAAATTTCCACGCCGTTAATCAGGCGCAAACCGAGCCTGTCGGCTTCGGCACGCGCTTCGGAGATGCCGCCCGTGTGGTCGTGGTCGGTCAACGCCAGCAGCGTGCAGCCGTTTTGATGTGCGAGGCGGACGACTTCGGCGGGGGGGAGCATACCGTCGGAAACGGTGGAATGGCAGTGCAGGTCTATCATGGGGTGTTATGTGGTGGTGAATGAAGGACGGGATGTTTCAATGTTGTCGGACAGTGTGGCGGCGGCGGTCATTTTAAAAAACAGGTGTATGGCAAATGCAAAGGAAAAGCCGCTATGCCGTCATTCCCGCGCAGGCGAGAATCCAGACTTTGATTTATTGGAAATGTTTAAGGTTAACCGCTATTTCAAACTTCCGGATTCCTGCTTTCGAGGGAATGGCGATATGAACGTTTTCAATTTTAATCTACTATAAAAGACCGTCTGAAAACGTGGTTTTATCAAGCCCAACCGTTTTCAGACGGCATCGTCCGGCCAACCCGCTTCCTTCAGTTTTTTCCGTTGCGCATCGTAGCGTGCCTTGTCCGCCCAGTAAATCGTCTGAATGCACGCCTCGCCGCAGTCGCTGCCGCAGCATTCCCACGACTCGGGGCGGACGGGTTCGTCCAAAAGCGGCTCGCCCAAAAGGGCTTCGGCTTTATGCTTCAGGGTCGTATCCATCGGCGATTTCCAAGCGCGCGCCGTCAAACTCGATGGCTTCTCCGCCGCGTATTTTGGCCGTTTTGCGGATTTCGGTTCCGCCGTTGCGCAACACCAGCCCTTCGGCGATAAATGCTTTTGCCTGTCCGCCGCTTTCGGCAAGTCCGGCCAATTTCAAGAGGTCGCACAAGGCGATGTATTCGTTGTCTTCGAGATAGACGGTGGCTTCCATAATGTCCCCTTTTAGAAAGAGGGCGTTATTGTAGCACCTGCCGCCGCCGCACCCAAAATTGCCGCAAAACCGGCGATGTGTCCGCACTGCCTGTTCCGTAAAAATGCCGTCTGAAACCCCGTATGCCGCCATCCGTCCAAAGAAATCCTGCCCAACGGCAGGCTGCAAATCCTGTTCCCCGACGAATCCGCATTGACGCTGATGCACATCCTCAAACGCGGACTGCCCGATACACCGGCAATCGGCATCAAAACGAAATCAAAAACCTGTTTGAACGTAAAATCTATTTAACTGCTTGCCGTCCGTCCGAATAAGGTATATAGTTCCTTATAACTAGTTTGATAGTCCTTTATATCTATCAATACTCCTTGGGAAGCCTCCGCCACACGGCAGGAGGCATTTTTTTGCCGTCGTAAAAGCTCAAAAAACATTTGCAGGTCATGCCGTCTGAATCCGAAACGGCATTACCTGCACCGCCATCTAAAGACAACCCTGCTACAATACGCCTTTTATTGTCCACGCCGATTTTGCCATGACCGAGCCGACCTACATCCCCCTGCGCCTGCATACCGAATTCTCCATTACCGACGGTATGGTGCGGATTAAAAAACTGATTGCCAAAGCGCAAGAATACGGTTTGCCTGCTTTGGGCATCAGCGATTTGATGAACGAATTCGGTTTGGTGAAATTCTATAAAGCCTGCCGCGGCGCAGGGATTAAGCCCGTCGGCGCGGCGGACGTGTGGATAGGCAATCCGAATGCGCCCGACAAGCCGTTCCGCGCCATGCTGGTTATCCGCAACGATGCGGGTTATCTGCGCTTGAGCGAGCTTTTGACGGAGGCTTATGTCGGCCAAGACCGCAATATCCATCATGCGGAACTCAATCCCGAATGGCTGGAAAACGGCGACAACAGCGGCTTGATTTGTTTGAGCGGCGCGCATTACGGCGAAGTGGGCGTGAATCTGTTGAACGGCAATGAAGACGCGGCGCGTGCGGCGGCGTTGAAATATGCGGCATGGTTTCCCGATACGTTTTATTTAGAGCTGCAACGCCTGCCCGAACGCCCCGAATGGGAGGCTTGCGTTTCCGGCAGCGTGAAGCTGGCGGAGGAACTGGGTTTGCCGGTGGTAGCAACGCATCCGACACAGTTTATGAACCGCGACGATTTCAACGCGCACGAGGCGCGGGTGTGCATCGCGGGCGGCTGGGTGCTGACGGACAAGAAACGTCCGCGCGATTTCACGCCGAGCCAGTTTTTCATTCCGCCGGAAACGATGCTGGAGCGTTTCGCCGACTTGCCCGAAGCCTTGGAAAACACGGTGGAAATCGCCAAACGCTGCAACTTGCACATCACATTGGGCAAAAACTTCCTACCCCTTTTCCCCACGCCCGACGGTTTATCACTCGATGACTGTCTCATCAAACTTTCCAACGAGGGTTTGCAGGAACGCATGGTTCAGCTTTATCCCGACGAGGCGGAACGGGCGGCAAAAATGCCGGAATATCAGGAGCGGCTGGACTTTGAGCTGAACATCATCATCCAAATGAAATTCCCCGGCTATTTCCTTATCGTACAAGACTTTATCAACTGGGCGAAAACGCACGGCTGTCCGGTCGGGCCGGGACGCGGTTCGGGCGCGGGTTCGCTGGTGGCGTATTCGCTGAAGATTACCGACCTCGACCCGCTGAAATACGCGCTGCTGTTCGAGCGTTTCCTAAACCCCGAACGCGTTTCCATGCCCGACTTTGACGTGGACTTCTGTCAGGCAAACCGCGGCCGCGTGATTGAATACGTGCGCGAAAAATACGGCGCTCAGGCGGTCAGCCAGATTGTGACTTTCGGCACGATGTCGTCCAAAGCGGTCATCCGCGACGTGGGGCGTGTGCTGGAACTGCCGTTTATGCTGTGCGACAAACTGTCCAAGCTGATTCCGTTGGAAGCCAACAAACCCCTGAGTTTGGACGACGCGATGAAGGCGCAGCCGCAGATTCAGGAATTGCTTGAAGCGGAAGAAGCGGACGAACTGATTACGCTGGCGAAAAAACTGGAAGACCTGACGCGCGGTTTGGGTATGCACGCAGGCGGCGTGTTGATTGCGCCGGGCAAGATTTCCGATTACAGCCCCGTGTATCAGGCGGACGAATCCGCCTCGCCCGTATCCATGTACGACAAGGGCGACGTGGAAGACGTGGGTTTGGTGAAGTTCGACTTTTTGGGCCTGCGCAACCTGACCATTATCGAAATGGCGCAGAACAACATCAAAAACACCGCCGGCGATATCGTCGATGTCGGCAAGATTCCGCTTGACGACCAGACTGCCTACCAAATCTTCCGCGATGCGAACACCACCGCCGTCTTCCAGTTCGAGTCGACCGGCATGAAAAAAATGCTGAAAACGGCGCATACGACCAAGTTTGAAGAACTCATCGCCTTCGTATCGCTCTACCGACCCGGCCCGATGGACAACATTCCCGACTTCGTCGCACGCATGAAGGGACAGGAATTCCAATACATCCACCCGCTGCTGGAAGGCATCCTCGCGCCGACCTACGGCATTATGGTGTATCAGGAACAAGTGATGCAGGCGGCGCAGATTATCGGCGGCTACTCGCTCGGCGGCGCGGACCTGCTGCGCCGCGCCATGGGTAAGAAAAAGCCCGAAGAGATGGTGAAACACCGCGAAATCTTCGCCGAAGGTGCGGCAAAACAAGGCATTTCGCGCGAAAAATCCGACGAAATCTTCAACTACATGGAAAAATTCGCCGGCTACGGTTTCAACAAATCCCACGCCGCCGCCTACGCCCTGATTTCCTACCAGACCGCATGGCTCAAAGCCCACTATCCCGCCGAATTTATGGCGGCGACGATGTCGTCCGAATTGGACAACACCGACCAGCTCAAACATTTCTACGACGACTGCCGCGCCAACGGCATCGAGTTCCTGCCGCCCGACATTAACGAATCCGACTACCGCTTCACGCCGTATCCGAACATGAAAATCCGCTACGCACTCGGCGCGATTAAAGGCACGGGCGAAGCCGCCGTCGAATCCATCATCGCCGCGCGGCAAAGCGGCGGCAAATTTACCGGCCTGTTGGACTTCTGCGAGCGCGTCGGCAAAGAACACATGAACCGCCGCACCCTCGAAGCCCTGATACGCGGCGGCGCGTTCGACAGCATCGAACCCAACCGCGCCATGCTCTTGGCGAACATCGACCTTGCCATGGACAACGCCGACCAAAAAGCCGCCAACGCCAATCAGGGCGGGCTGTTTGACATGATGGAAGACGCCATCGAACCGGTGCGGCTCATCGACGCACCCATGTGGAGCGAATCGGAAAAACTCGCCGAAGAAAAAACCGTCATCGGCTTTTACCTGTCCGGCCACCCGTTCGGCCCGTATGCCCAAGAAGTCCGCCAAATCGCCCCGACCAAATTAGGCCGTCTGAAACCGCAAGACAGCGTGCGCCTCGCCGGATTCGTTACCGCCGTGCGCACCATGATGGGCAAACGCGGCAAAATCGCCTTCGTCAGCCTCGAAGATTCGAGCGGGCAGGCTGAAATCATGGTCGGCGGACAAACGCTGGAAAACTGCGCCGACTGCCTCAAAGCCGACCAAGTGCTGATTATCGAATCCAAAGTCAGCCGCGACGATTACGGCGGCGGCGACGGGCTGCGCATCATGGCAAACCAAGTCATGACCCTGCAAACGGCGCGCGAACGCTACGCCCGCAGCCTCAGCCTCGCCCTTGCCCCGCATCACGACATCGGCGGACTGGTACGGCTGCTCGCCGCCCACCAACTGCCCGACACGCCGCGCATCCCGCTTCAATTGTCGTATGCCAACGAAAAAGCGTCGGGCAGGCTTCAAGTGCCTCCGAAATGGACGGTTACACCGAGTTCCGCATTGTTCGGCGAACTGGAAACATTGCTCGGCAGCCGGTCGGTGCGCGTGAATTGGTAACCAAAAATACAAATGCCGTCTGAAGCCCAAAACCGGTTTCATTCGTACTTTATTCGAATGATTGAATAAAAGTAACTGCCAAGAAAAACGTATTTTTTGGTTATTTCGCCAGCCTAAATAAATCAACCGGGGCGATTGATATCCGTGTACATGACACAGACAGCGCCAAAGGGAAAAACGGCATTTTCAAAAGTATCGGTGTCAAAACCGCCCTTTCATTCCAAAAATACCAAATCGACGAACCGGGCAAAGAAATCAGACCGTGCCGCCTGAAAAAACGCCCGCCCGTCCGTTAAATTAATCTATCCCTGTTTCAGACGGCCTGAAACAGGGATTTTTATATCAAGATAAAATGAGAACGGGAGCGACAACCACGGGCAAAGTCGGCGCGAACTATCAAAAATTGTAGCACTGCGAAATGAGAACGGGAGCAATAACCCTTAGGTAGCTCTTGTTATAGCGGATTAACGAAAATCAGGACAAGGCGACGAAGCCGCAGACAGTACAAATAGTACGGAACCGATTCACTTGGTGCTTCAGCACCTTAGAGAATCGTTCTCTTTGAGCTAAGGCGGGGCAACGCCGTACCGGTTTTTGTTAATCCGCTATATTTTCCGATGCAAAACAAAGCAGTCATATATTTGATTCCCCCTACCGTTGCCACGCTTCCCTCAAATATTCGACGCAGTCGGTCAGCGAGTAAAACGGGACATTGCCGTGGTCGGCATTCGGATATTCCCGGAAAAATACGGCGGTCCCGCGCCTGTCCAACTCTGCCGCCATTTGTTCGGCCTGCCCTGCCATGTCGCGTTCTTCCCTGCGTTTGCAACCGCTGCTCCGCTCGAGTGCGCCGATGTTGAGGCAGGCATCGATGCCGTCCAGCCGGTTTTCAGACGGCATAAAGTCGAGTATCCGCCTGTTGTGCCACCAAATCGAGGGGGATACGAGCCAATGCCGTCTGAAACAGCGGTGGGAAAGCAGGGAATACAGTCCGAACAGTGCGCCGAACGAGTGTCCGAATACGGCGGTTTCATTACGGTTAAGGGTGTAGCGGCTTTCTAAAAAGGCGGTCAGTTCGCTGTCGATAAAGTCGGCGAAGCGGTCTGCCTGTCCGAACTGCCGCCGTTCGTCTGCTGTGGCGTTGTCTCCAAGCGGCGGCGTGTAGTCGGCGGCACGCTGCGCCAGGTCGCGCACACTGCCTGTCGTGTAGCCGATACCGACAATCAGGCAGGGGGCGTTGCTTCGGGTAACGGGGTTGTTCATCAGCGACTGCATGATGTTGTACAGCGCGGGAAAAAGGCTTCGCCGTCGAGGACAAAGAGGACGGGATAGCCTTCAGACTGCATTTCGCCGAGTGTTGCCGTCTGAATCCGATAGATTCGCCCCGTGCAGGTGGATTTGATTTCGGTTTCAAAGGCTTGGGGCAGTATGGCAGGTTGGAATGTGTCGGTCGGTATGGGTTTCATGATGTTCGGCTTGTGGGTCAGACTGGCGGCAAGCGGTAAAACCGAACCGGCAAAGCGGTCTGCCTGCCGGTTCGGTCTGTTTTCCTTCGCAATGCCATACTCCGGTTGTGAGCGCATAGGGTATGCCGCGCAGCTTGTTGTGGTTTGATTATGCTGCGGCTGCCGTTTCAGACGGCATATTGGTCTTTAAAAACTGTAACGCAGGTTTGCCGTCAGGCTGCGCTCCGAACCGGGAATGTTAAAGGTGTTCGTGCCGCCGACGCGGGCGTAGTAATGGCGGTTGAAGATGTTGTCGGCATTGATTTGCAGCTTCAGCTTGGGCGTGAAGCGGTATGCCGCCATCGCATCGAACGTGGCATAACCGCCTGCATGCATCCCTGCAGATGAAGTAATGCCGCTCATCGCGTTCACGCCGCCGCCGACGGTCAGCCCGGGCGTAACTTGGTAAGTCGTCCACAGGTTTGCGCTGTGTTTGGGCACCAGCAGGAAGATGCCGTCGTCGCGTGGATTGGCGGCGGTTTTGATTTGGCTGTGCAGATAGCTGTAACCTGCATGGATTTGCCATTTCGGTGTAATCGCACCGCTGATTTCGGTCTCAACGCCTTCCATCACGCGTTTGCCCAATGCGGCGTAACGGGTGTTGCGGTTGTTCGGGTTCGGCGGCGTTTTTGTCTTTCAGGCGGCAGGGGGAGACGCGGGTATTGAGGCGGTCATCCATATAGCTGCCTTTAACGAGCTGTAATCGCCGTTTTTCTCGGTGGCAATCGCGTTGTACGAACGCTGCCCTTTGATATGGACGGTTTCCAAATCCGCCGTTTGTGCGGCAAAAACCGGAGACGAGAGTGCTGCCAAAACCGTGGCGGCGGCCATATTGATGCGGAAAACTGACATAAACTGTCCCATCTGTATAAATGATAATGGTTCTATTTTAATAAAGCACAACGCGGCTTGTTCGGAAAAACATATCGCTCAGCCGACAAATTTTGTCGAAAATGCGACACGTCTGCGTTTTCCGCATAAAATCTGCTTTTTTACTGCAACCAACCTGCCATGACCCCGCCCAAACTCATCATCTTCGACTGGGACGGCACGCTTGCCGATACGACCCAGCCCATCATCGACACCATGCGCCGCAGCTTCGCCGAATGCGGTTTTCCGCCGCCCGAAGCGGAGCGCGTCCGCAGCCTGATCGGATACAGCCTGCCCGAAATCATCCGCGCCCTGCTCGAAATGCCTTCTGAAGCTGCCGTTGCCGACATCGCGCGCACTTATTCCGCGCATTACCTCAATCCCAACAACCGCAATATGACACTCTTTCCCGATGCCCTGCCCTGTCTGGACAAGCTCAAAGCGCAAGGCTTCCGGCTTGCCGTCGCCACGGGCAAAGGGCGGGCGGGTTTGGACAACGCCATCAGCCAAACCGCCACCGGCGGCTATTGGCTGGCCACCGCCTGCGCGGGGGAATACCCCTCCAAACCCTCGCCCGAAATGGTATTCGGACTCTGCGGCGAACTGGGACTCGACCCGAAAGAGGCATTGGTTGTCGGCGATACGGCGCACGACCTGCATATGGCGGCAAACGCAGGCGCGGCGGCAGTCGGCGTTGCCACCGGCGCACATTCGCGCGAACAGCTCCTTGGCGCACCGCATCTCGCCGTATTGGACGGTTTGTCCGAACTGCCCGGTTTTCTTGCACGACATTACGCCTGATTGGTTTCCGCATCCGGCACGCGGCAAAAATGCCGTCTGAAGCCTGTTCAGACGGCATGAGGCCTTTGCAAAAAAGCCCTTCCTTCGACATCCGAAACCCAAACACAGGTTTTCGGCTGTTTTCGCCCCAAATACCTCCTAATTTTACCCGAATATCCCCTTAATCCCCCCCCCGGATACCCGATAATCAGGCATCCGGGCCGCCTTTTAGGCGGCAGCGGGCGCACTTAGCCTGTTGGCGGCTTTCAACAGGTTCAAACACATCGCCTTCAGGTGGCTTTGCGCACCCACTTTGAGCAGCCCGAAATAGGCTGCCCGCGCATAGCGGAATTTACGGTAGCGGCATAAGGTGCTGCAACCGGGGATGCCCGGTTCGTCAAAACGGCAAAACAGGTTGAAACCGATGCGGGTGATGAGGCTGTGTTCGAGTTCGGGATCGGAGAGGCTGTGCCATTGTCCGGGCAGGACGGCTTTGAACATGGACGACAGGGGATGGGCGGGACGGCCGCGGCGGTCTCGGAGGTAACGGGTTTTTTGACGGATCAGGTATTGTTCGATCGGCTGCCAATCAATCACCTGGTCCAACTCCGATAGCGGGAAGCGGCCGATGTGTTTGGCAGTCATGGCTTGTGCGGTTTGCCGGAAGAAGGTGCTCATGGGAAATCCCCTAAATGCCTTGGTGGGAATTTAGGGGATTTTAGGGGAATTTTGCAAAGGTCTCGGCATTTGTGTTGCCCAAACATCCGATGCCTGCGTTAACGCCTGCGTCAACGTTTGCACAAATCGGGTTTGGTTTCGCCCTCGCGGCGCAGCTCCTTGGGCAGGACGAACACGATGCTTTCTTCCGCGCCCCCCCCTTCGCGCACGGTTTCATGCCCCCATCCGCGTATGGCTGCCAATACTTCCCGCACCAACACTTCGGGCGCGGACGCGCCTGCCGTTACGCCGACTTTGCTTTTGCCTTCAAACCACGTGCGTTGCAGGTAGGACGCGTTGTCCACCATATACGCATCGATTCCGCGCGATGCCGCCACTTCGCGCAGGCGGTTGCTGTTGGACGAATTGGGCGAACCGACCACAATCACGATGTCGCACTGTTCCGCCAGCTCTTTGACGGCGGTTTGCCGGTTGGTCGTCGCATAGCAGATGTCTTCCTTGTGCGGATTGCGGATATTGGGGAAACGCGCGTTCAGCGCGGCGATGATGTCTTTGGTTTCATCGACCGAGAGCGTGGTTTGGCTGACATAGGCGAGTTTGTCGGGGTTTCTGACTTCGAGTTTTGCCACATCTCCGACCGTTTCGACCAAAAGCATTTTGCCCGGTGCAAGCTGCCCCATCGTGCCTTCGACCTCGGCGTGCCCCTTATGCCCGATCATGATGATTTCACAGTTTTGGGCATCCAGTCGGGCGACTTCCTTATGCACTTTCGTCACCAGCGGGCAAGTCGCATCAAATACCCGGAAACCGCGCTCCGCCGCTTCCTGCTGCACCGCCTTCGATACGCCGTGTGCCGAATAAACCAGTGTCGCGCCCGGCGGCACTTCCGCCAAGTCTTCGATAAACACCGCGCCTTTTTCGCGCAGGTTGTCCACGACGAATTTGTTGTGGACGACTTCGTGGCGCACATAAACCGGCGCGCCGAATTCTTCCAAAGCACGTTCGACAATACTGATTGCCCGATCCACACCGGCGCAGAAGCCGCGCGGATTGGCAAGGATGATGGTTTTTCCGTTCATAAGTTTTGCATTCCGTGTTCAGACGGCATTCACGTTTTTTTGCTATCTTTGCGATGGACGATATTGTCAAGCACCGCCAACACCGCACCGACGCAGATAAAGCTGTCGGCAATATTAAAGGCGGGATAAAACCAATTTTGCCAATAAAACAATAAGAAATCGACGACATGACCGTGTATCAGGCGATCGATGACATTGCCCGACGCACCGCCGATAATCATTGCCGCCCCGATTTTGCCGAGGGCTGCAAACTCGTCGCGCAAGATGGCGCGTACCAAATACGCGCTCACCGCCACCGCCAGCACCAAAAAAAAGTATTTCTGCCAGCCGCCCTGATCGGCAAGGAAGCTGAATGCCGCGCCCGGGTTGTACACCAGCGTCAGATCGAAAAACGAAGGGATGACGTTGACGCGTTCCCGATACTGAAACGACGACAGCACCGCCCACTTCGACCACTGGTCCAGCACGATGGCGGCAAGTGCCAATACCCAATAGCGCGTTTTACTTGAAACAGATGAAGACATATTTTTCAACAGCCGGATAAAAGAGTGCCATTCTACCCGAAAACCCCCTTTCCTGTACCCGAAACGGCAAATGCCGTAATCTTGAAACCCGTCATTCCCGCGCAGGCGGGAATCCGGACCTGTCCGCACGGAAACTTATCGGATAAAACGGTTGCCCAAACCCCGCGTCCTAGATTCCCACTTTCGCGGGAATGACGGTTCGGTTGCGTAGGGCCGGGTGGTCGAAAAGGCGGATTCGATGGATTCGATGAAAACGGTAGACATGTTGGATTGATGGAAATGGCGGGCCGAAGCACACCCTACGGCCCGCCGGATTTCCGCCTGCGCGGGAATGACGGGGTTTCAGGTTGCTGTTTCAGGTTTCTGTTTTTAAGTTTCTGTTTCGGTTTGCTATTTTATAGAAATGACGAAATTTTAGATTGCAAGAACTTATCCCCTCCGCCGTCATTCCCACGGAAGTGGGAATCTAGAAATAAAAAGCAGCAGGAATTTATCGGAAATAACTGAAACCGAACGGACCGGATTCCCGCCTGCGCGGGAATGACGAATCCATCCGCACGGAAACCTGCACCACGTCATTCCTACGAACCTACATCCCGTCATTCCCACGAAAGTGGGAATGACGGCGGAAGGGTTTTGGTTTTTTCCGATAAATTCTTGAGGCATTGAAATTCCAGATTCCCGCCTGCATGGGAATGACGATTCATAAGTTTCCCGAAATTCCAACATAACCGAAACCTGACAGTAACCGTAGCAACCGAACCGTCATTCCCGCGAAAGCGGGAATCCAGAATCCCGGACTTTCAGATAATCTTTGAATATTGCTGTTGTTCTAAGGTCCGGATTCCCGCCTGCGCGGGAATGACGAATCCATCCGTACGGAAACCTGCACCACGTCATTCCCACAAAAGTGGGAATCCAGGACGTAAAATCTCAAGAAACCTTTTTTCCCGATAAGTTTCCGCACCGACCGGCCTAGATTCCCGCCCGCGCGGGAATGACGGCTGCAGATGCCCGACGGTCTTTATAGCGGATTAACAAAAATCAGGACAAGGCGGCGGGCCGCAGGCAGTACAAATGGTACGGAACCGATCCGCCCGGTGCTTCATCACCTTAGGGAACCGTTCCCTTTGAGCCGGGGCGGGGCAACCCGTACCGGTTTTTGTTCATCCGCCATATTGTGTTGAAACACCGCCCGGAACCCGATATAATCCGCCTTTCAACATCAGTGAAAATCTTTTTTTAACCGGTCAAACCGAATAAGGAGCCGAAAATGAATCCAGCCCGCAAAAAACCTTCTCTTCTCTTCTCTTCTCTTCTCTTCTCTTCTCTTCTCTTCTCTTCTCTTCCCTTCCGCAGCGCAGGCGGCAAGTGAAGGCAATGGCCGCGGCCCGTATGTGCAGGCGGATTTAGCCTACGCCGCCGAACGCATTACCCACGATTATCCGGAACCAACCGGTACAAAAAAAGGCACAATAAGCACGGTAAGCGATTATTTCAGAAACATCCGTACGCATTCCGTCCACCCCAGGGTGTCGGTCGGCTACGACTTCGGCGGCTGGAGGATAGCGGCAGATTACGCCCGTTACAGAAAATGGAACAACAATAAATATTCCGTCAACACAAAACTGGTGAAAATAGGAGGTGATGAAAGGCTTCGCAACGAGCAAACCTTGAAGACGGAACATCAGGAAAACGGTACGTTCCACGCCGTTTCTTCTCTCGGCTTGTCAACCATTTACGATTTCGATACCGGTTCCCGCTTCAAACCCTATATCGGCATGCGCGTCGCCTACGGACACGTCAGACATCAGGTTCGTTCGGTTCAACAAGAAACCGTTGCTGTTACCACTTACCCAAAGGAACAGGGTGTTAAGCCAAGTGTTACCACAAATGCTCCGATCCGCAAACTTCCCCATCACGAAAGCCGCAGCATCAGCAGCTTGGGCTTCGGCGCAGTGGCGGGCGTGGGCATAGACGTCGCGCCCGGCCTGACCTTGGACGCCGGCTACCGCTACCACTATTGGGGACGCCTGGAAAACACCCGCTTCAAAACCCACGAAGCCTCATTGGGCGTGCGCTACCGCTTCTGATTCCCCGACACCGATGCCGTCTGAACCTTCAGACGGCATTTTTAATCGCCCGCCGTTTACAGGCGCGGGGCAGGTGCGGGGAAATACCCGTACCGCCATTGCCGACAACACCGCAATCTCGAAACCCGTCATTCCCGCGCAGGCGGAAATCCGGACCCCTGACGCGGCGGGAATCTATCGGAAATAACTGAAACCCCGCGTCCTAGATTCCCACTTCCGTGGGAATGACGGTTCGGTTGCGTTCCGACAATACCGTAATCTTAAAACCCCTCCGCCATTATGAAGACAAATCGCGGCACAAAAAATGCCGTCTGAAATACTGTTTGGCGGTTTCAGACGGCATTTGCTCAAACTTTATCAGGCGTAATGGCGCGTTTCGCCTTCTCCGCCGACATTCTCCGCACAGCGTTTGCAGACGGTTTCATAGCCTGCAACCGCGCCCACATCGCGGGTGTAGTGCCAGCAGCGTTCGCATTTTTCGCCGTCGCCGGCTTTGGCGGCAACGGCAAGTTCATCACCGACTTTCACTTCTGCTTTAGACACCAGCAGGGCAAAGCGCAATTCTTCGCCCAAAGCATTCAGATAGCCGGCCATTTCTTCCGGCGCGGTGATTTCGGCTTCCGCCTGCAAGGACGAACCGACGGTTTTGTCGGCGCGCAAAGGCTCGATGGCGGCGGTTACTGCTTCGCGCGCTTCGCGGATTGCCGTCCATTTTTTCACCAGTTCGGCTTCGGCTTTTTCGTTGATGGCCGGGAACTCGTGCCAAGTATGGAAGAGGACGCTGTCTTCTTCGCCGCCGCCGATGATGTCCCACGCTTCTTCGCCGGTGAAGCACAAAATCGGTGCAATCAAGAGAACCAGGCTGCGCGTGATGTGGTACAGGGCGGTTTGCGCGCTGCGGCGGGCGCGGCTGTCGGCTTTGGTGGTGTAGAGGCGGTCTTTCAGGATGTCGAGGTAGAACGCGCCCAAGTCTTCCGAGCAAAAAGAAACAATGTCTTTCACGGCGAAGTGGAAGGCATAGCGCGGATAGTAACCGCCTGCCAAACGCTCTTGCAGCCGCCGCGCCAATACCAAGGCGTAGCGGTCGATTTCCACCATATCCGCCTGTTGCACGGCATCTTCAATCGGGTTGAAATCGCTCAAGTTGGCAAACAGGAAGCTCAAGGTATTGCGGATACGGCGGTAGCTTTCGGTTACGCGTTTGAGGATTTCTTTGGAAATCGCCAATTCGCCGCTGTAATCGGTGGATGCCGCCCACAGGCGCAGGATGTCCGCGCCGAACTCGTTATAGACTTCCTGCGGCGCGACGACGTTGCCGATGGATTTCGACATTTTGCGGCCGTTTTGGTCAACCACGAAACCGTGGGTCAGCAGCTGTTTATACGGTGCGCGTCCCATGGATGAGGCGCAACCGGTCAGCATAGAGGATTGGAACCAGCCGCGGTGTTGGTCGCTGCCTTCGAGGTACAAGTCAGCCGGCCATTCCAATTCTTCGCGTTGTTTTACAACGGAATAATGCGTCGAGCCTGAGTCGAACCATACGTCCATGGTATCGGGGAGTTTGTCGTAATGTTCGCAATCTTCGGCGCTTAATAATTCGCTTTTATCGAGGGAGAACCAAGCCTCGATGCCTTTTTCTTCGATGCGTTGCGCGACTTTTTCCAAAAGTTCGGCAGAGTTCGGATGCAGCTCGCCCGTTTCTTTGTGAACAAAGAAAGTCATCGGCGTGCCCCAATAGCGTTGGCGTGAAACCACCCAGTCAGGACGGCCTTCAATCATGGATTCCAAACGCGCACGACCCCATGGCGGGAAGAATTCGGTGTCGTCCACGGCTTTGATGGCTTTGTCGCGCAGGGTTTTACCGTCGCTGCCGGCTTTGTCCATGCCGACAAACCACTGACCTGTCGCTCGGTAAATCAGCGGGGTTTTGTGGCGCCAGCAGTGGGCGTAGCTGTGTTCGATTTTGCTGCTTGCCAAGAGGTTGCCGGTTTCTTCCGGCCATTGCAGGATGACGGGATTCGCCTCCCAAACGCTCATGCCTGCGACACGAGGCGTTTCGCTTATGTATTTGCCTTCGGCGTTGACAGGGTTGTAAAGCTCGATGCCGTATTTATTGCAGACGGCGTAGTCTTCCAAACCGTGCGCAGGCGCAGTATGCACCAAGCCGGTACCGGCATCGGTGGTAACGTGTTCGCCGTTGAGCATGGGAATATCGCGTTCGAGGAACGGATGATTCATGTGCAGGTTTTCCAGCTTGTCGCCGGTGGTTTCGGCAAGGATGGCGATGCCGTCTGAAAAGCCGTAGCGTTTCAAAGCGCCTTCCGCCAAATCTTTCGCCAGCACCAATTTGCCTTTGGGCGTATCGATTAATTGATACACCACGTCCGCGCCGGCAGACACGGCCTGGCTCGCAGGCAGAGTCCAAGGCGTGGTCGTCCAAATGACGGCAAACGCTTTGCCTTCGATACCTGCCAAGCCGAATGCGGCGGCAAGCGCGACGGTGTCTTTAAACGGATAGGCAACATCAATCGCAGGCGATACTTTGTCTTTGTATTCCACTTCCGCTTCCGCCAGCGAAGAGCCGCAATCCAAGCAAAACTGAACCGGTTTCGCGCCCCGGTAGAGATAGCCGGATTTGTAGATTTCGCCGAGCATACGCACGGTATCGGCTTCGGTTTTGAAATCCATGGTCAAGTAAGGATTGTCCCAGTCGCCCAACACGCCCAAGCGGATAAAGTCTTTTTTCTGACGGGCAATCTGTTCGGCGGCATATTCGCGGCACAATTCGCGGAAACGGGCTTTAGGCATATCTTTGCCGTGCAGTTTTTCCACCATCACTTCGATGGGCAGGCCGTGGCAGTCCCAACCCGGTACATAAGGCGCGTCAAAACCGGCTTGGGTTTTGCTGCGGATAATAATGTCTTTAAGAATTTTATTGACGGCATGACCGATATGGATGTCGCCGTTGGCATACGGCGGGCCGTCGTGCAGGATGAATTTCGGACGGCCTTTGGCGATTTCGCGCAGTTTTTGGTAACGTTTTTGCTCGTACCAGCTTTTCAGCCACGCAGGTTCGCACTTGGCAAGATTGCCGCGCATCGGAAACGGGCTTTCGAGCAGGTTGACGGTTTTACTGTAATCGGTCATTTTTTAATCTCTATTGTTACAATATTTCGGTTTCAGACGGCATTGCGCCTCAAACAGTATTTCACAACGGGAAACCCCTGTGCCGTCCGAACAGTTAAAAGGCTGATTGTAGCCCAATCGGATGGTTTGTATAAGGTTTTTCTACCAACACTTTGCGGCTTCCATATCGGCTTCAATCCGCCTTTTCAGTTCTTCCATACCGTCAAACTTTTCCTCGTCGCGCAGTTTGTGCAGGAAGCGGACGTTCAACCGTTGTCCGTACAGGTCGCCTTGAAAGTCGAACAGGTGGACTTCAAGCTTTTGAGAACAGCCGCCATCAACGGTGGGATTGAAGCCGAAGCTCGCCACGCCGCGCCGCGTGCCGAATGCGCCGTCCGCTTCGACGACGAACACGCCGCCGAGTGCATAACGGTGGCCGGGCAGTCGGATGTTGGCGGTCGGGGCGTTTAAGGTGCGCCCGAGTTTTCTGCCGTGCACCACCCTGCCCCCCAAAACGTAGTCGTGTCCCAAAAGTTTTTTCGCATAGGCAAGGTTGCCGTCTGAAAGGGCTTGGCGGACGGCGGTGCTGCTGGTGCGGATGTCTTCGACGATGACGGAAGGCGTGCGCTCGGTTTGCATATCGGGCTGTTGTGCCAAAAGTTCAAAACAGCCTTCGCGCCCCGCGCCGAAACGAAAATCATCGCCGACGAGCAAATAGCGCGTATTCAAGGTTTGACGCAGCAGGCGGTCGATAAATGCTTGCGCGGATATTTCGGAAAAATTCCGATCGAAACGCAAAACCCAGGCGGCATCGACGCAACCCGTCCCTTCCAGCAATTCCAGTTTGGTACGCAGGGGGCTGATACGGCAGGGCGGGGTTTTGCCGGTACGGAGTGCGAAAAATTCTTTGGGTTGGGGTTCGAAAACGACGGCCACGACGGGCAATCCGCGCGTATCGGCTTCGAGGCGGAGTTTTTGGAGGATGTGTTTGTGTCCGAGGTGTACGCCGTCGAAATTGCCTATGGTTACGGCGGCCCCGTGCGGAAAGTCGGGCGCGTTGTGCCGCCCCGGCCTGATTTTCATTGTATTTCCTTTTCGGTTGAAACCCCGCCACTCGGACATCCGTCCTTCGGGGCGGCAGGATCAGACTTTATTCGGGAGGGGTGCAACCCCTTCCAAATCAGGACGACACATAGGGCGGTGCTTGATGTGCCGTCCCGTGTGTTGAAACATTGTTGCGTTCGGGTATGTGGTGAAACAGGCGGTCATTGTAAACGGTATTGCGGTTTATAGACAGTGTGCCGCCCGTTCCGCCCGCCCGACGCGGGAAAAGTAGGCAAATTTCCCGCCGCCGAACGCGCCAAACGCATAAAACGCGCAGCAGGCGCGGTGCTATGTATTGAAACACCGCCCGGAACCCGATATAATCCGCCCTTCAACATCAGTGAAAATCTTTTTTTAACCGGTCAAACCGAATAAGGAGCCGAAAATGAATCCAGCCCGCAAAAAACCTTCTCTTCTCTTCTCTTCTCTTCTCTTCTCTTCTCTTCCCTTCCGCAGCGCAGGCGGCAAGTGAAGACGGCGGCCGCGGCCCGTATGTGCAGGCGGATTTAGCCTATGCCGCCGAACGCATTACCCACGATTATCCGGAACCAACCGCTCAAAAAAAAGGCAAAATAAGCACGGTAAGCGATTATTTCAGAAACATCCGTACGCATTCCGTCCACCCCAGGGTGTCGGTCGGCTACGACTTCGGCGGCTGGAGGATAGCGGCAGATTATGCCCGTTACAGAAAATGGAACGACAATAAATATTCCGTGAACATAAAAGAGTTGGGAAGAAACGATAAGACCTCTTCTGGCAGCAGAGGCCATCTTAACATACAAACCCGAAAGACGGAACATCAGGAAAACGGCACATTCCACGCCGTTTCTTCTCTCGGCTTGTCCGCCGTTTACGATTTCAAACTCAACGATAAATTCAAACCCTATATCGGCGCGCGCGTCGCCTACGGACACGTCAGACATCAGGTTCGTTCGGTTGAACAAGAAACCATTGCTGTTACCACTTACCCACAGAATGCTGCGTCAAGTGTTACCACAAATGCTCCGATCCGCAAACTTCCCCATCACGAAAGCCGCAGCATCAGCAGCTTGGGCTTCGGCGCAGTGGCAGGCGTAGGCATCGACATCACGCCCAAGCTGACCCTGGACGCCGGCTACCGCTACCACAACTGGGGACGCTTGGAAAACACCCGCTTCAAAACCCACGAAGCCTCATTGGGCGTGCGCTACCGCTTCTGATTCCCCGATACCGATGCCGTCTGAACCTTCAGACGGCATTTTTAATCGCCCGCCGTTTACAGGCGCGGGGCGGGCGCAGTAAAATACCCGAACCGTCATTCCCGACAACACCGTAATCTCGAAACCCGTCATTCCCGCGCAGGCGGAAATCCGGACCCCTGACGCGGCGGGAATCTATCGGAAATAACTGAAACCCCGCGTCCTAGATTCCCACTTCCGTGGGAATGACGGTTCGGTTGCGTTCCGACAACACCGCAATCTTAAAACCCGTCATTCCCGACAACACCGCAATCTCGAAACCCGTCATTCCCGCGCAGGCGGGAATCTAGATCTGTCAGTGCAGGAACTTATCGGGCAAAACGGTTTCTTGAGATTTTGAGTCCTGGATTCCCACTTTCACGGGAATGACAATTCATAAGTTTCCCGAAATTCCAACATAACCGAAACCTGACAGTAACCGTAGCAACTGAACCGTCATTCCCACGAAAGCGGGCATCTAGAACGTAGAACTGAAGAAACCGTTTTGCCCGATAAGTTTCCGTGCGGACAAGTTTGAATTCCCGCCTGCATGGAAATGACGACATATCGGCAGGCGCAGGGTGTTTTGCATTTGATAAAAATGCCGTCTGAAAGCTTCAGACGGCATTTCTGCGGCAATCGGATTATTTCCAAACCAAAAGCGCGTGGTTGCGTTTGCCGCGCCGGAGGATGGTGTATTTGCCGAAACGTTTGTATTCGCCTATCAACAGATAGGCATCGTCGGGGCGTTCGGCGGCGTGGTTGGGGTTGTTGGCTTCAGCCGGTTTGCCGTTGAGCAGAACCGCTTTGGCATTGACAAAGCCGCGCGCTTCTTTGTTGGACGCTGCCAAGCCGGTTTTGACCAAGGCTTCGACGGCGTTGATGCCGTCTGAAACTTCAAATGCAGGCAGGCCGTCGAGGGCGAGCTGCTCGAAGTCGCTTTCGGTAAGCCGGCTTTGGTCTTCGGCAAACAGGCTTTCGGAAATGCGTTGCGCGGCGGCAAGGGCTTCTTCGCCGTGAATCAGGCGGGTCATTTCTTCGGCGAGGATGCGTTGCGCTTCGGGCTTGCTGCCGCTTGCCTTGTCTTTGGCTTCGATGACACCGATTTCTTCGATGGACAGGAAGGTAAAGTATTTCAGGAATTTATACACATCGGCATCGGCGACTTTCAGCCAGAACTGGTAGAACTGGTACGGCGAGGTTTTTTTCGCGTTCAGCCACACCGCGCCGCCTTCGGTTTTGCCGAATTTGGTACCGTCGGATTTGGTAACCAAAGGCAGGGTCAGACCGAACACTTGTTTTTGGTTCAGGCGGCGGGTCAGGTCGATACCGGCGGTGATGTTGCCCCACTGGTCGGAACCGCCGATTTCCAAAACCGCGCCGTGGCGTTTGTTCAACTCGGCGAAGTCGTAGCCTTGCAGCAGGGAATAGGCGAACTCGGTAAAGGAAATGCCTGCGCCGTCGCGGTCGATGCGCTGTTTGACGGATTCTTTGTTCAGCATGGCGTTGACGGAGAAATGCTTGCCGATGTCGCGCAGGAAGTCGAGGCAGTTCATGCTGCCGAACCAGTCGGCATTGTTCGCCATAATGGCGGCGTTTCCGCCTTCAAAGCTCAAGAAAGGGGTTAATTGGCTGCGTATGCTTCCTACCCAGCCGGCAACGGTTTCGGCGGAATTCAAGCTGCGTTCGGCGGCTTTGAAGCTGGGGTCGCCGATCATACCGGTCGCGCCGCCCACCAGTGCAATCGGCGTATGCCCCGCCTGTTGGAAGCGGCGCAATGCCAATACGGGCAGCAGGTGTCCGATGTGCAGGCTGTCGGCTGTCGGGTCGAAACCGCAGTAAAGGGCGATTTTTTGTTCGTTCAGCAAAGCGTCTAAGGCTTCGATGTCGGTGGTTTGCGCGATAAGGCCGCGCGATTGCAGGTCTTGGATGACGCTCATCGGTCTCTTTCAAAAAAATTAGCGGTTTTGCAAACCGCCGATTGTAACAAATTTAAGCGAATCAATGGTTATGGCGCGTATCGAGAAACCTTTGTTTTTCGGAAAAACGCTTCGCCAATTCTGTGCCGCCGTAAGGGTTGATGTGGTCTTTGTCCGAGTAAACCGGCAATCCGCCGATTTGGAAATCTGCGGGGATATAGGCGGCGGCATCAATAATATAGACGTTGGGGTATTTGGCTGCCAATTCCCTGATGCGGGCATTGGCTTTCAGGGTGCTTTCGTCGTCCGGGCGCAGTGTTTGGCGGCAACCCGGTATGCGTGAAGACAAGATATAGGCGCGCTGGACGTTGTAAGACGAAGCCAAGTTGTCCGCCATCAGGTAAACGGCTTGTTTTTCGGATGAGAGTTTGTGCAGCATACGGTCGAATTTTTGGAAAAAACCGGCATCGTAGGCAAGGGAGCGGCTGTTTTCGGGCATCTGGCTGCCCCAGCGCATCGCCAAAACCACTTTCGGATACCGGGGCAGGTGTTCTTCGGCATAGCGGTAAACGGCGCGGCAGGCGGCCCAGTTTTGGAACACACGGGACGCGTAGCCTTCCACATAGGCGCAGGCGTCGGCGGAAACCATAGTGGCGGACCATTTTTCTTTTTTGCCCACGGCATCGAAGAATGTTTTGTAATGGTCGGCGTGGGAGTCGCCCAAAACCAGCAGTTCCGGCTGTTTTTCCGTATCCCCCCACAGGCATTGTTTGCCGGTATTGTTGTGGCAGGAGGTGTTGGAACGCGTCAGCCCCAAGCGGTCGTATTGCGCCATAAACGGCAGCCTCATCGCGAAAAACGAGCCCGCCCCCAAAACGAGCATAGGCAAGGCATAAATCCATAAAACGGATTGTGCGAACGAGCCTTTCCATTTTTTAAACGGCTTTTCGATGCAGTGATAAGAAATCAGGGAAAACGCCAGGGTCAGGACGATCGCTGCCGCCGGCGAATAAGGCGGCAGGTTGTCCGGGCCGATATAGCGCATAAAGGCCAATATCGGCCAATGCCACAGATAAAGCGAATAGGAAATCAAACCGGCGGCAACGGTGATTTTCCATTGGAAAAATTTTTTAAGCGGGTGTTCGTAATGGTTGAAATAAATCAGCGCGGCAACAGCCAGACAGGGAATCAGGGCGGCGGGGCCCGGGAAATAGGCGGTTTGTTCCGAATAGGCAAACAGGCAGGCGGACAGTATGCACGCGGAAAACAATGCGCCGACGGCGGCATACCGTTTCCCGACGGCGGGATTCCGCTGTTGCCGGTACCGCATCCGCACGGCGGTCAGCGATCCGACCAGCATTTCGCAGGCGCGCAGGTGGGGCAGGTAATATTTATCGAGCGCGGAAGGCATAAAGGAAGCGGCAAGGCTTAAGGCGCACAATGCGGCGAGGAAGCCGAACTGTACGCGCAGGCTTTTGCGGGCGACAAGCAACAGCAATATCGGAAAGACAAAGTAAAATTGTTCTTCGACCGACAAAGACCAGATGTGCAGCAGGGGCTTTTCTTCCTGCGCGGGATCGAAATAATCCTTCCCCCTTGCAAAATACAGGTTGGAGGCGAAACCCAAGGCGGTCAGCGCGGATTTCCACAAAAGAAAGAAATCATCTTTGGTGAATAAAAAGAAGCCGCCTGCCAGCGTTGCCGCCAATACGGCGAAAAATGCGGGCAAAATCCGTTTGATGCGGCGGATATAAAATGTCTTGAGGAAGAAACGCCCCCCGGACATTTCGCGAAGGAGGATCGCCGTCATCAAAAAGCCTGAAATCACAAAGAATATATCGACACCGAGAAACCCGCCCGGCAGCCAATCCTTTTCGATATGGAACACGATGACGGACAAGACGGCGGCGGCGCGCAATGTGTCGATGTCCGGGCGGTAGGGTAAGGCTTGGCTCATAATGTTTTTACTTGAAACGCGGCGGGCTGTGCAAATGCCGTCTGAAAGGTCATTTTGTATCGGGGTTCGGGATATTCGGAATACCGGACGGCTTCCCGTAACGGCAGGGCAGGCGGTTTGTTTTGCAGGAATCGGGGAGGGCAAATCGGAAATGCGGGCGGGATTTTATTTTGATGCGGCTGCATTCCGGCGGTATGGGAACGTCGAAAACCACCAAAACCGGCTTCAGACGGCATTTCCGGCAAAGCCGTCTGAAAACCTGCCGCATTTGGGTTACACGTTAAACAAAAAGTGCATCACGTCGCCGTCCTGCACGACGTATTCCTTGCCTTCCACGCGCATTTTGCCGGCTTCTTTGGCTTTGGCTTCGCCGCCGAGCGAGACAAAATCATCGTAGGCAATCACTTGGGCGCGGATGAAGCCGCGTTCAAAATCCGTATGGATCACGCCGGCGGCTTGCGGCGCGGTGTCGCCTTTGTGTATCGTCCACGCGCGGACTTCTTTCACGCCGGCGGTGAAGTAGGTTTGCAGTCCCAAAAGGTCGTAACCCGCGCGGATGAGGCGGTTCAAGCCCGGTTCTTCCAAGCCCATTTCGGCGAGAAATTCGGCTTTTTCACCGTCTTCCAATTCGGCGATTTCGCTCTCCATCGCGGCGCAGACGGCAACGACGGGGGCGTTTTCTTTTGCCGCCAATTCTTTCAGGCGGTCGAGGTGCGGGTTGTTTTCAAAACCGTCTTCGGCAACGTTTCCCACATACATCGCAGGTTTGGCGGTCAGCAGGAACAGCGGCTTCAGCAGCGCGCGTTCTTCCGCGTCCAAACCGAAGGAACGCACGGGTTTGCCTTCGTCCAGATGCGGCAGCAGTTTTTTGCACAAATCGACTAGTTTTTGCGCGTCTTTGTCGCCTGATCGGGCGCGTTTTTCTTCGCGGACGATGGCTTTTTCCACACTTGCCAAGTCGGCAAGCGCCAATTCGGTGCCGATGGTTTCGATGTCGGCAATCGGATCGACTTTGCCGGAAACGTGGACGATGTTGTCGTCGTCAAAGCAGCGCACGACGTTGACGATGGCATCGGTTTCACGGATGTTGGCAAGGAACCGGTTGCCCAAGCCTTCGCCTTTGCTCGCGCCCGCAACCAAGCCGGCAATATCGACAAACTCGACGATGGCGGGCTGCATTTTTTGCGGATTGACGATTTTCGCCAGCTCCGCCATACGCGGGTCGGGCACTTCGACGATGCCGACGTTGGGTTCGATGGTGCAGAAGGGATAGTTTGCCGCTTCGATGCCCGATTGGGTCAGCGCGTTAAAAAGGGTGGATTTGCCGACGTTGGGCAAACCGACGATGCCGCATTTCAAACTCATGGTTTTTCCTGAAAATAGAGAAATTTAACGGAGAATTATAGCATACCGCCGCCCGCGTTCCGAAAAAATGCCGTCTGAAACGGCTTCAGACGGCATCCGGTTTCAAAAACCGTTCAGAACAAGCCGTGAATCACGCCGTGTTCGTCCACATCGATTTTCTCGGCAGCCGGAACTTTCGGCAGGCCCGGCATTTTCATCATATTGCCGCACAACGCAACGATGAAGCCCGCGCCGGCGGAAACAGTGATACCGCGTACGGTGATGCGGAAGCCTTCGGGGCAGCCCAAGAGTTTGGCGTTGTCGCTCAATGAATATTGGGTTTTCGCCATGCAGATCGGCATTTTGTCCAAGCCCAGTTTTTCCAGCGAGGCGATTTCGGCAGACGCTTCCGCGCTGAAATCGACATCTTCCGCGCCGTACACTTTTTGGGCAATCGCACGGATTTTGTCTTTGATGCCCAACTCGACATCGTAGGCGAAACCGAAGTTATTAGGTTGGTTGTCGATGGCATTGACGACTTTGCGCGCCAAATCCGCGCCGCCCGCGCCGCCTTTGCCCCACACTTCGGTCAGGGAAACTTCAACGCCGTGTTCGGCACAGGCTTTTTCAATCATCGCCAACTCGGCATCGGAGTCGGACACGAAGCGGTTGAGCGCAACGACGACGGGCAGTCCGAATACGTTTTTCAGGTTGGAAATGTGTTTCAACAGGTTGGGCAAACCTTTTGCCAAAGCTTCGAGGTTTTCTTCACCAAGGTTGGCGCGTTCCACGCCGCCGTTGTATTTCAGGGCGCGGACAGTCGCCACGACGACTGCCGCATCAGGTTTCAAACCGGCAAGGCGGCATTTGATGTCGCAGAATTTTTCCGCACCCAAGTCCGCGCCGAAGCCTGCTTCGGTTACGGCGTAATCGGCAAGGTGTTTCGCCAGACGGGTTGCGGTAACGGAGTTGCAGCCGTGGGCGATGTTGGCGAACGGGCCGCCGTGTACAAAGGCCGGAGTGCCTTCGATGGTTTGCACCAAATTGGGCTTAATCGCATCTTTTAGCAATGCCGCCATCGCGCCGTGTGCCTTCAAATCTTTGGCGTAAACGGGGCTGCCGTCTTTGGCGTAGGCGACGAGAATATTGCCAAAACGCTCTTTCAAATCGCTGATGTCTTTGGCAAGGCAGAATACCGCCATCACTTCGGAGGCGACGGTGATGTCGAAGCCGTCGGGACGCATCACGCCGTCAACAGGCTTGCCCATACCGTCGATGATGTTGCGCAACTGGCGGTCGTTCATATCGACCACGCGCCGCCACAGCACGCGTTTGGGGTCGATGTTCAACTCGTTACCTTGGTAGATATGGTTGTCGAGCATGGCGGCGAGGAGGTTATTCGCCGCACCGATGGCGTGGAAGTCGCCGGTGAAGTGCAGGTTGATGTCTTCCATCGGCAAAACTTGCGCGTAGCCGCCGCCTGCCGCGCCGCCTTTCACGCCGAACACCGGACCCAAAGAAGGCTCGCGCAAAGCAATCACAGAGTCTTTGCCGATATGGCGCAATGCGTCCGCCAAACCGATGGTTACGGTGGTTTTGCCTTCGCCCGCCGGAGTCGGGTTGATGGCGGTAACCAAAATCAGCCTGCCTTGTTTTTGCGGCAGCTTGAACGCTTCGGCAGGATTGATTTTGGCTTTGTAATGACCGTAAGGCTCAATGTTGTCAACGTTCAAACCCAGCTTGGCGGCAATTTCGCCAATCGGGCGCATGGTGGAGGATTGGGCGGTTTCGGCATCGGTTTTGAAGCTCATGATTTTCCTTTAGAAATGAGGAGGGACATGCCGTCTGAAAGCATCAGGCGACAAACAGGTGGATTGAAAATAATATCAGGCATATTATAACGTTATCCGCACCAAACCCGCAGTGAAATTTTTGACGCAGCAACAAAAATACCGTTCATATTGTTCACAATCAAAGGAGAAAACATGGGCAGCAACGCATGGCTGTTTTGGGCATTGGCATCGGCAGGCTTCGCCTCATTGACCGCCGTTTTCGCCAAAATGGGCTTGCAGGGCATAGATTCGGATTTCGCCGCCTTTATCCGCACCTTGGTCATCCTCGCCGCCTTGGTATTGTTTTTGACCTACACCGGCAAATGGCAGGGCGTAAACGGCTTCACGGGGCGCAACCGGACGTTTCCGGTTTTGTCCGGACTCGCCACCGGCGCATCTTGGCTCGCCTACTTCAAAGCCCTGCAACTGGGCAAAGCCCCGCAAGTCGCGCCCGTCGACAAATTCAGCCTGGTCTTGGTCGCGCTGATGGCGGTGATTTTCTTAGACGAACGCCCGAACACGCAGGAATGGATAGACTTGGGGCTGGTTACGGCGGCGTGTTGACGTTGGCACTGAAACGTTAAACCGAATCCGCCATACCGCCTGAAACCGAGTTTTCACTTCCAAGCCGCTGCAAGGGCTTGCGCTTCCTTCAGACGGCATACCGTGCCGACATCCAGCCACAGGCCCGTATGCTTCTGACCGCTCACGCGGTTTTGCCGCATTTCGTTCAGCAATACGGGCGCGAGTTTTGCCACACTGCCCGCTTCGATTCCGTCAAACATTTCAGGACGGTAAATACCCACGCCGCTGAATGTCAGTCCGTTGCCGCCGGATACTTCCGGCCGCACGCTGCCGTCGGGCAGCAGGGAAAAATCGCCGTCGGGGTTGTGCGGGGGATTTCCCACCAGCCACAAATGTGCGGAAATGTGCCCGGGCAGGGACGATGCCGTCTGAAACGCGGCGGTAAAATCGATGTCGGTCAGCACGTCGCCGTTGGCCACCAAAAACGGCTGCCCACCCAACAGCGGCAATGCCTGCGCGATGCCGCCTGCCGTTTCCAAACCGCCTGCGGGTTCGGGCGAATAGGCGATGTTCACGCCATAAGCCGAGCCGTCGCCCAAAGCATTTTCTATCTGCCGACCCAGCCAAGCGTGGTTGATGACGATTTCGGTAAACCCCGCCTGCTTCAGACGGCACAAGTGCCAACCGATTAGAGGCTTACCCGCCACATCGAGCAGCGGCTTCGGAGTGGTGTCGGTCAAAGGGCGCATACGCTCGCCGCGTCCTGCCGCCAGTATCATCGCTTTCATATATCTGTCCGAATATCAGTCTAAAGGCCTAAACTGCCGTCTGAAATACAGCAGCGCGGGGCGTTTGCACCCGCAGTTTTTGATTTCGTCGAGCCTGACGTAAAACACAAAATGCGTGCCGATTTCATGTTTGCCGACAATATGCCCGTGCAGGTGCGCCAACGCGCCTTCTATTTCAAGTTGTCCCGTTTTGCCGCGATGCCAAATATGGTAGGCAAACCGCTCTTCGGGCGACAGGCCGGTCAGCCCGGCAAAATGTTCGGCAACATCCTGATGTTCGTCCGCCAGCATATTGATGCAGAGGCTGCCGTTTTCCGACAGGATCGGAATGATTCGCGCACTCCGGTTTATGCACAGCATCACGGTCGGCGGCTCGTCGGTAACCGGCGCAACCGCCGTCATTGTAATGCCGTAACGCCCTGCCGCACCGTCTGTCGTGATGACATGAACGCCTGCCGCACAGGATGCCATCGCATCACGGAACGAAGTTTGAAAAGTTTTCTGCAAATCCGCCATTTTTCCCCTTTAAACCGTCCCCTATATAAGAATGCTGCACACAAGGCATCCCCCATGTGCAGCAGTTCTGATTCAAAAAGCCGTCGGTCGGACGTTTCCGCGCATTACGGCGTATTACGAGTTCAACGCATCCTCGATTTTGGCAAGTTCTGCCAACAGGTCTTTAAGCAGCAGCATTTTCTCGCGGCCCAGCACTTCCTCGATAGCGTCGTAACGCTCGTCCACTTCTTCGCCGATTTCCTCATACAGCTTCTCGCCCTCGGAAGTCAGCTTCAGATAAACGCGCCGTTGGTCGTTGGAAGGTTTCAGGCGGACGACCAACCCCGCTTTTTCAAGGCGGGTCAGGATACCGGTCAGGCTGGGGCGCAAAATGCACGCCTGATTCGCCAAATCCTGAAAATCCAATGTGCCGTTTTCCGCCAAAAGACGGATAATCCGCCATTGCTGATCGGTAATATTCGCCTGATTCAGAATAGGCCTGAATTGGGTCATCAGGGCTTCCCTTGCCTGTATCAGACCGATATTGATAGACGCATGTTTTGATTGGGTAGGCATTGTTTAAGTCTCCAAGTTATCGAAAATCAAACTTTCAAACCGTCGGGAAAGCCTGTGGGCGTAATTTTTGATGCAACCGTTATATAACAAAACGAACATATAGCAACAATACGCTATAAACCTCATCGGACGACCGGGTATAAAAGACTTTAATTCCGATAATCCTATCTGAAAATATTTTAATAGTTATATTTTAATCTATTTTTCCCACAATCACAACAAGGGATTACATCGGCAGGCGCGCCGGCTCTTTCCCAAAAAACAAAAGCCGCCGCATCCGCCGCGCAAGGCATATGCCGTTTGATTCTCTACATAGCGGAAAGTTTGACAAAAACAAAAGTTAACCGAAAAAATCCGCCTGAAAAATTCGTGCGCGCAAGCCCCAATAACTGCTGATTCCCGTCGTATAGCGGACCATTTTCCCATTTTTGACCAAAACGACGGCAGGCGTTGCGGCAATCCGCCAAGACCTTGCCAAACCCCCGTCCTCATCGCTGACAGTCGGAAAGCCCAAGCCCCGTTTTGCCATATATGCCGCCACTTCGGACGCGCTGCCGGAACGTACCGCCACGCCGACGACCGGCACGCCGTCCGCCGCCAAATCATCGATTATCGGCGACTGATAACGGCACACGCCGCACCAGCTTCCCCAAAAATACACCAGCACCGTCCTATCCCGGCTAAACTGTCCCAAAGTCAGCCGCTGCCCCGACAGCAGGGTCAAAGGCCGCCCTGCCGCCCCGGCAGGTTCGTCGGGCTTGCGTACCCAATCCAAAAACAGCGACACCAGCAAAAACACCAATGCCGTCCGAACGGCAAATTTGATGCCCGAAAGCAGTTTCTTTTTCATACACCCCCGCAAACGGTACGCCCGCGCAACCGGCAGGCAAACAAAAAAGCCAAGTCTCGAAACTTGGCTTCCGGTTATCTGGTGGGTCGTGAGCGATTCGAACGCTCGACCAACGGATTAAAAGTCCGCTGCTCTACCGGCTGAGCTAACGACCCGATAAGCCGTGCATTATACAGCCCCGTTCCCCGCCGTCAAGCAAATTTTACAGGCTTAATTGCAGACTGCTGTTTGCACGGGATATTTTGACAACGGATTTTCACAATCCGCCGCATACCGTGTAAAAGTTCGCACAAGAAAAAAGCAAACCGCCCGAAATCATGTACACTTTCCGTCTATCTTCCCCTCACACGACTTGCGAACAGAGGCACACATCATGAATATACAAAACATCCGCACCCTCCTCGACACCGTCGCCGTTCCGAATACGGCACGCACGCTCGGCGGCGAAAAGGCCGTCCGCTCGGTCGGACAGCGTTCAGACGGCATCCACATCGCCCTGCATTTCGGCTTCCCTGTCGCGCACATCGCCGCCGCCCTCGCCGATGCCGTACAAGAAACCCTGATGCCGCTGACAGGCGACACACACATCCATCTGTCCATAGACACCGAAATCGGCACACACAAAGTCCGGCCCGGCGTCGCCACCATCAAAGGCGTGAAAAACATCATTGCCGTCGCATCGGGAAAAGGCGGCGTGGGCAAATCAACCGCCACTGCCAACCTTGCCGCCGCAATGGCGCGCATGGGCGCGCGCGTCGGCGTGCTCGATGCCGACCTTTACGGTCCGAGCCAGCCCACGATGCTGGGCGTACACGACCGCAAACCCGATCAGAAAAACCAAAAACTCATTCCCGTCGAATCTTCAGACGGCATACAGGTTATGTCCATCGGCTTTCTAGTCGATACCGGCCAAGCCGTCGTCTGGCGCGGGCCGATGGTCAGCCAAGCCTTGCAGCAGCTGATGTTCCAAAGCGAGTGGGACGAAGTGGACTATCTTTTCATCGACCTGCCCCCCGGCACGGGCGACATCCAACTCACGCTGTCCCAACGCATCCCCGTAACCGGGTCCGTCATCGTAACCACGCCGCAGGACATCGCGCTGATAGACGCGCGCAAGGCTGTGGATATGTTCCGCAAGGTCAACATTCCCATTTTGGGCGTATTGGAAAACATGTCCGTCCACATCTGCTCCAACTGCGGGCATAGCGAAGCACTGTTCGGCACGGACGGCGGCAAAGATTTGGCGGCCCGCCTCAACGTCCCCCTGCTCGGACAGCTTCCCCTAAGCCTGCCCGTGCGCGAAGCCATGGACGGCGGCACACCGGCGCAACTGTTCGACGAACACCCCGCCATCGCCCGAATCTACACCGATGCCGCATTCCAAATCGCCCTGGGCATTGCCGACAAAGGCAAAGACTTCAGCAGCCGGTTCCCTAAAATTGTCGTCGAATAAAGCCGCGCCCGAAACCGCAACAGCAATGCCGTCCCAAGCCCCGCGCCTGCCGGCGGGCTTCATAGTCCTCTCTCCCCGTGGGAGAGGGCTGGAGAGAGGGCAACAAGCCGCAAGGCTTGTATTGGGGCGGTTGAGTTGTTGGGAAAGGTTGCCGCAACTTGGAGAATGCCGCCTCCCCGGCCCTCCCCACGGGGGAGGGAGCAGGTTGCGGCAGGTTTTGCGGTTGCAGGCGGTTTGAAAAACAGATTGGATTTACAACCGTTGATTTCAGGTCGTCTGAAAAGTAAAAAGCAGCCTGCACAACCTGTTTTCCTTGCAGCAAACCTCAACCCCAACAGCCGACCCGTCCTCTCTCCCTGTGGGAGAGAGCTAGAGAGAGGGCAACAAGCCGCAAGGCTTGTATTGGGGCGGTTAAGCTGTTGGGAAAGGTTGCCGCAACTTGGAGAATGCCCTCTCCCCGGCCCTCCCCCACGGGGGAGGGAGCGGATTGCGGCAGATTTTGCGGTTGCAGGCGGTTTGAAAAACAGATTGGATTTACAACCGTTGATTTCAGGTCGTCTGAAAAGCAAAAAGCAGCCTGCACAACCTGATTAGTTTACAAAACCCTTAACCCCAACAGCCTCCCCGTCCTCTCTCCCCGTGGGAGAGGGCTGGAGAGAGGGCAACAAGCCGCAAGGCTTGTATTGGGGCGGCGAAGGTATTAGGAAAGATTGCCACCATTCGGAGAATGCCCTCTCCCCGGCCCTCCCCCACGGGGGAGGGAGTGGGTTTCGGCAGATTTTTCGGTTGCAGGCGATTTGAAAGGCAACTTAGATTTGCAGCTGTTGTTTCAGGTCGTCTGAAAAATAAAAAGCAGCCTGCACAACCTGTTTTCCTTGCAGCAAACCTCAACCCCAACAGCCGACCCGTCCTCTCTCCCTGTGGGAGAGAGCTGGAGAGAGGGCAACAAGCCGCAAGGCTTGTATTGGGGCGGTTAAGTTGTTGGGAAAGGTTGCCGCAACTTGGAGAATGCCGCCTCCCCGGCCCGCCATTGCCGCGCAGGCGGCAATGGCGGGCCAAGGAGGCGGTTGCGGATTGCCAAAAACCGCTGTACCATGGATAAGCGCGCAAGGGTAGAATAATGCGGCAACCCTATACATTGCACCCCGTCAGAGGGGCGCGTTACCTTTGCGAACATCCCCCTTTGGCAGCCGGGCGAAGGGGGCTTTGCAACCGGCAATCCGGCGGGCGCGGGATCGGGCGGTTTGCCGAATCCCGCCGTTTGCGGCGCGCCTGCCGCCGACGGTATCCCGCGAAGCAAGATTTAAGGGATAAAATATGTTCCAACACGCAGGGCGGCACATAAGGCGCCGCCCTGATTCGGAAGGGCTTGCACCCCTCCCGGACAAAGCCTGATCCTGCCGCCCCGAAGGGCGGGGGGTTTGACCGAAAAGGAAATACGATGAATAAAACTTTAAAAAGGCGGGTTTTCCGCCATACCGCGCTTTATGCCGCCATCTTGATGTTTTCCCATACCGGCGGGGGGGGGGCGATGGCGCAAACCCATAAATACGCTATTATCATGAACGAGCGAAAGCAGCCCGAGGTAAAGTGGGAGACTCAATATAGTCAATCAGCATTAAAGGACAAAGGCAGGGAGCGGACATTTAGCCATACGAGCCAGAAAGGCAGGTTCAACATCACACACAATTTTATCTCATTCAACAATAACGATACCCTTGTTTCTCAACAAAGCGGTACTGCCGTTTTTGGCACAGCCACCTACCTGCCGCCCTACGGCAAGGTTTCCGGTTTTGATGCCGACGGGCTGAAAAAGCGCAACAATGCCGTCAATTGGATTCGTACCACCCGGCCCGGGCTGGCAGGCTACGGCTACACCGGTATCCGTTGCGGAAGTACCAAAGACTGTCCCAAACTTACCTATAAAACCCGATTTTCCTTCGATAATACCGACTTGGTAGAAACAAGAGGCGGGCTGGATAGGCACACAGAGCCAAGCCGCGAAAATTCGCCCATTTACAAATTGAAGGATTATCCATGGTTGGGCGTGTCTTTCAATTTGGGCGCCGAGGGTACCGCCAAAGATGGCAGATCATCCAGCAGATTGATATCTTCTTTTGATGAAAACAATAGTAATAGTAATCAAAACCTCGTCTATACGACAGAAGATCACCGTATTTCCCTTGGCAACTGGCAGCACGAAACGACCGCCATGGCCTATTATCTGAACGCCAAGCTGCACCTGCTGGATAAAGAAAAGATTAAAGATATCACCGGCAAAACAGTGCGGTTGGGTGTCTTGAAGCCGAGCATCGATGTGAAGACACAAAATACGGGGCTTAGCGGCATTCTAAATTTTTGGTCTAAGTGGGACATTAAAGATAACGGGCAGATTCCGGTCAAGCTCGGCCTGCCGGAAGTCAAAGCCGGGCGCTGCATCAACAAACCGAACCCCAATAATAATACCAAAGCCCCTTCGCCGGCACTGACCGCCCCCGCGCTGTGGTTCGGCCCTGTGCAAAATGGTAAGGTGCAGATGTATTCCGCTTCGGTTTCCACCTACCCCGGCAGCTCGAGCAGCCGCATCTTCCTCCAAGAGCTGAAAACTCAAACCGACCCCGCCCGGCCCGGCCGGCATTCCCTCGCCGCTTTGAATACGCAGGATATCAAATCCCGCGAGCCGAATTTCAACTCAAGGCAGACCGTGATCCGATTGCCGGGCGGCGTGTACCGGATCGCCCCGACTCGCGACAGGATCGTGGGTTTGAATGGCAATGACGGCAAAAACGACACTTTCGGCATCTACAAGGACAGGCTCGTCACACCTGAGGCCGACGAGTGGGCAAAAGTGCTGCTGCCTTGGACGGTCCGGTATTACGGTAATGACGATATATTTAAAACATTCAACCAACCAAACAACAAAAAACAAAGCGACAAAAAACAATACAGCCAAAAATACCGCATCCGCACAAAAGAAGATGACAATGACAAACCCCGCGATTTGGGCGACATCGTCAACAGCCCGATTGTCGCGGTCGGCGGGTATTTGGCAACCGCCGCGAACGACGGGATGGTGCATATCTTCAAAAAAACCGGCACGGATGAACGAGGCTACGAACTGAAGCTCAGCTACATCCCCGGCACGATGCCGCGCCAATATTTTGATAACGACACTTCCACTCTCAAAGACTCCACCCTCGCCCAAGAGCTGCGCACCTTTGCCGAAAAAGGCTATGTGGGCGACCGCTACGGCGTGGACGGCGGCTTTGTCTTGCGCCGCATTACAGATGACCAAGACAAGCAAAAACATTTCTTTATGTTTGGTGCGATGGGCCTGGGCGGCAGAGGCGCGTATGCCTTGGATTTAAGCAAAATCGACAGCAGCAACCTGACCGGCGTTTCCATGTTTGATGTCCAAAACGACAAAAATAACAATAACAATAAGAATGACAATAATCGCGTGAAATTAGGCTACACCGTCGGTACGCCGCAAATCGGCAAAACCCAAAACGGCAAATACGCCGCCTTCCTCGCTTCCGGTTATGCGGCTAAAAATATTGGCAGCGGCGATAATACAACCGCGCTGTATGTGTATGATTTGGAAAACACCAGTGGTAGTCTGATTAAAAAAATCGAAGCACCCGGCGGCAAAGGCGGGCTTTCGTCCCCCACGCTGGTGGATAAAGATTTGGACGGCACAGTCGATATCGCCTATGCCGGCGACCGGGGCGGCAATATGTACCGCTTTGATTTGAGCGATTCCAATCCTGATAAATGGTCTGTAAGGACTATTTTCGAAGGCGACAAGCCGATTACTTCCGCGCCCGCCGTTTCCCGACTGGCAGACAAACGCGTCGTCATCTTCGGTACGGGCAGCGATTTGACCGAAGATGATGTACTGAATACGGGCGAACAATATATTTACGGTATCTTTGACGACGATAAGGCGGCGAATAATGTAAATGCAAGCCGCGGCGTTTTGGGGAGCGGGCTGCTCGAGCAACACCTTACTCAGGAAAATAAAACATTATTCCTGAACAAGAGATCCGACGGTTCGGGCAGCAAGGGCTGGGCGGTGAAATTGACAGGCGGACGGCGCGTTACCGTCAAACCGACCGTGGTATTGCGTACCGCCTTCGTAACCATCCGCAAATATAAAGACGACGGCTGCGGCGCGGAAACCGCCATTTTGGGCATCAATACCGCCGACGGCGGCGCATTGACTCCGAGAAGCGCGCGCCCGATTGTGCCGGATCACAATTCGGTTGCGCAATATTCCGGCCATCAGAAAATGAACGGCAAGTCCATCCCCATAGGCTGCATGTGGAAAAACAGCAAAACCGTCTGCCCGAACGGATATGTTTACGACAAACCGGTTAATGTGCGTTACCTGGACGAAAAGAAAACAGACGATTTCCCCGTCACGGCAGACGGTGATGCAGGCGGCAGCGGAACATTCAAAGAGGGTAAAAAACCCGCCCGCAATAACCGGTGCTTCTCCGGAAAAGGTGTGCGCACCCTGCTGATGAACGATTTGGACAGCTTGGATATTACCGGCCCGATGTGCGGTATCAAACGCTTAAGCTGGCGCGAAGTCTTCTTCTGACCCGCCTGCGCGGCCGGTTTTTCCGCAAATGCCGTCCGAAAGACCTTCAGACGGCATTTTTTTGCGTTTTTCGGGAGGGGGCGGCAAATGAAACGCGTCATTCCCGCGCAGGCGGGAATCTAGGACGTAAAATCTCAAGAAACCGTTGTACCCGATAAGTTTCCGTGCCGACAAGTCCGGATTCCCGCCTGCGCGGGAATGACGGTTCAGTTGCGTAGGACTGGATTGTGAAAAGGGGCGGATTCGGTGAAAACGGCGGAAATGCGGGATTGATGGAATCGGCGGGCTGAAGCCCTCCCTACGCAACACCCTGCGGCGTACTCAAATCAACACGGAAACTTATGCGCCGTCATTCCCGCGCAGGCGGGAATCTAGACATTCAATACTAAGGCAATTTATCGGGAATGACTGAAACTCAAAAAACCGGATTCCCACTTTCGTGGGAATGACGGGATTAGAGTTTCAAAATTTATTCTAAATAGCTGAAACTCAACGCACCGGATTCCCGCCTGCGCGGGAATGACGAAGTGGAAGTTACCCGAAACTTAAAACAAGCGAAACCGAACGAACCGGATTCCCACTTTCGTGGGAATGACGGGGTTTTAGGTTTCTGATTTTGGTTTTCTGTTTTTGAGGGAATGATGAAATTTTGAGTTTTAGGAATTTATCGGAAAAAACAGAAACCGCTCCGCCGTCATTCCCGCGCAGGCGGGAATCTAGACATTCAATACTAAGGCAATTTATCGGGAATGACTGAAACTCAAAAAACCGGATTCCCACTTTCGTGGGAATGACGGAATTTTAGGTTTCTGTTTTTGGTTTTCTGTTTTTGAGGGAATGATGAAATTTTGAGTTTTAGGAATTTATCGGAAAAAACAGAAACCGCTCCGCCGTCATTCCCGCGCAGGCGGGAATCTAGGACGTAAAATCTCAAGAAACCGTTGTACCCGATAAGTTTCCGTGCCGACAGGTCCGGATTCCCGCCTGCGCGGGAATGACGGTTCGGGTATTCCCATAGTTTCGCCGGGCGGACGTGGGGAAATGCGTAACGGGCATAGGGGGCGCGGAGCGGGCGGTTTTATGCCCCGGATTTCCGTTTTCGCGCGAACATATCAGCCCGCCTGCCGCGTTTGCGCTTGAAATCGGGTATGTTTCGTCTTAAAATATGCTGCTTTCAGGGTATAGGCACTTGCCCGAAAAGCACGTTACGCGGTTTTGTTCTGCGGCGTGTTTTTTTTTGACCGGATTTTTCCGACCGGATGCCCCCTGCCGAAGTCCCTTCAGACGGCATTGTCAAGAATTTTATTAAAAACAGGATTCCCATCATGAGCACCCCCGCCCTCCTCGTCCTCGCTGACGGCAGCGTATTCCACGGCACATCAATCGGTTACGAAGGTTCGGCTTCCGGCGAAGTCGTGTTCAATACTTCGATGACCGGCTATCAGGAAATCCTGACCGATCCGTCCTACTGCAAACAAATCGTTACCCTCACCTACCCCCACATCGGCAACACCGGCACCAACGCCGAAGATGAAGAAAGCCGCAGCGTTTATGCCGCCGGCCTGATTATCCGCGACCTGCCGCTCTTGCACAGCAGCTTCCGCGCCTCCGAAAGCCTGCACGACTATTTGGTACGCAACGAAACCGTCGCCATCGCCGACATCGACACCCGCCGCCTGACCATGCTGTTGCGCGAAAAAGGCGCGCAAGGCGGCGCGATTCTGACAGGTGCGGATGCCACCGTTGAAAAAGCGCAAGAACTCATCGCCGCATTCGGCAGCATGGTCGGCAAAGATTTGGCAAAAGAAGTTTCCTGCACGGAAACTTACGAATGGACGGAAGGCGAATGGGAATTGGGCAAAGGTTTCGTTACCCCTGACAAACAGCCTTACCACGTCGTCGCCTACGATTTCGGCGTGAAAACCAACATCCTGCGTATGCTCGCCTCGCGCGGCTGCCGCCTGACCGTCGTCCCCGCACAAACGAGCGCGGAAGACGTGTTGGCACTCAATCCCGACGGCGTGTTCCTGTCCAACGGCCCCGGCGACCCCGAGCCTTGCACCTACGCCATCGAAGCCGTGCAAAAACTGATGGAAAGCGGCAAACCGATTTTCGGCATCTGCTTGGGACACCAGCTCATCAGCCTCGCCATCGGCGCGAAAACCCTGAAAATGCGCTTCAGCCACCACGGTGCGAACCATCCTGTGCAAGATTTGGACAGCGGCAAAGTCGTCATTACCAGCCAAAACCACGGTTTCGCCGTCGATGCCGACACCCTGCCCGCCAACGCACGCATTACCCACAAATCCTTGTTCGACAATACCTTGCAAGGCATCGAGCTGACCGACAAACCCGTGTTCTGTTTCCAAGGACACCCCGAAGCCAGCCCGGGTCCGCAAGATGTCGGCTATTTGTTCGACAAATTCATTGGCAATATGAAGGCTGCAAAACAAGCATAATGATTTTCAGACGGCAACAGTATGCTGCTGCCGTCTGAAAAAGAAAGCTGGAAATGAAAATTAGCGCACTCGACCATCTAGTACTGACTGTTGCCGACATTGACCGAACCATCGCGTTTTACACACAAGTTTTGGGCATGGAAGAAGTTTCATTTGGCAACAACCGTAAAGCTTTGTTGTTTGGCAGTCAGAAAATCAACCTACACGGGCGCGGTGCGGAAATTCAGCCTAACGCGCAACACGCCGCCTGCGGCACAGCGGATTTATGCCTGCTGACCGATACGCCCCACTGGAAACGGTTTTACAGGAATTATCCGCACACGGCATCAAACCTTTAAGCGGCGTCGTAGCGCGCACAGGCGCAATGGGCAAAATCCAATCGGTTTACCTGCGCGATCCCGATGGCAACCTGCTGGAAATCAGCAGTTATTAATTTTCAGACGGATTATGCAAAATAAAAAACAGCCTGCACAAGCTGTTTTCCTTGCAGCCCCTTTAACCCCAACAGCCGACCCGTCCTCTCTCCCTGTGGGAAAGAGTTAGAGAGAGGGCAACAAGCTGTAAGGCTTACACAAACAGCAACCCGATAACAAAAATGAACCCGCCCGAGAAACTATTGACCGCCGAAAACCCCGCCCTACGCCAACGCGCCAAAGCCATGCGTCAAGAAATGAGCGAGGCGGAAGCAAAATTGTGGCAACACCTGCGGGCAGGCCGTCTGAACGGCTATAAATTCCGCCGACAGCAGCCGATGGGGAATTATATTGTTGATTTTATGTGCGTAACGCCCAAGCTGATTGTCGAAGCAGACGGCGGGCAGCACGCGGAACAAGCCGTATACGACCACGCGCGGACGGTATATCTCAACAGCTTGGGCTTTACCGTGCTGCGTTTTTGGAATCACGAAATTTTGCAGCAGACAAACGATGTACTGGCGGAAATCCTGCGCGTATTGCAGGAATTGGAAAAGCAGCCAGCACGGTAGCAAACGGTTGATTTTGATTAGATTTTGAAAAAAATAAGGTAAAATTAACTGAATTAAGCGTTTAAAAAGGTCGTCTGAAAAGCAAAAAAGCAACCTGCACAACCTGTTTTCCTTGCAGCAAACCTCAACCCCAACAGCCGACCCGTCCTCTCTCCCTGTGGGAGAGAGCTAGAGAGAGGGCAACAAGCCGCAAGGCTTGTATTTGGGCGGCGAAGGTATTAGGAAAGATTGCCACCATTCGGAGAATGCCCTCTCCCCAGCCCTCCCCCACAGGGGAGGGAGTGGGTTTCGGCAGATTTTTCGGTTGCAGGCGATTTGAAAGGCAACTTAGATTTGCAGCTGTTGTTTCAGGTCGTCTGAAAAATAAAAAGCAACCTGCACAACCTGTTTTCCTTGCAGCAAACCTCAACCCCAACAGCCGACCCGTCCTCTCTCCCCGTGGGAGAGAGCTAGAGAGAGGGCAACAAGCCGCAAGGCTTGTATTTGGGCGGCGAAGGTATTAGGAAAGATTGCCACCATTCGGAGAATGCCCTCTCCCCAGCCCTCCCCCACGGGGGAGGGAGTGGGTTTCGGCAGATTTTTCGGTTGCCGGTGGTTTGAAAAATAACTTAAATTTGCAACCGTTGATTTCAGGTCGTCTGAAAAAGAATGCACGAAATATCAACAGCGGGAATTTTTCAGGTAGCCTTTATTGTCAAGCAGATGGAACAAACGCCGCGAGCGTTTTTTCAGACAATCTTTGAACTCATCGGCAGAGAGTGTGCCGCAAGGCGCGCATGCGGTGGGTTGGGGTTACAGGGAAAATGAAGAACGCGTGCGTGCGTACCGCACATACCCTACATGCGGGCTACGGCTTGCTAGGATTGCTCGTTATACTTAATTTTGACAAGGAGTCAATGAAATGGCGATAGAACTAAATGGTAACTGGACAAAAGGATTTGCTTTAGACCATCATATGCAAAAAAGTATTTTGTTAGGTTATGATGAATTAGGGCATCCTCACTTTGATAGCAAGAGAAGTGTGATTGGAGAATGGGTTTATCAATTAAAATATCGTAATCAAACCCAAAATGTTTCTTTGCTGGTAGACTATATTTTACAAAAATTTAGTGGTTTAGAATCTATAAATTTAATTGTTCCCGCCCCTTTTACAACAGAGCGTATTAATCAACCAGTTCAATTAATTGCCAAAGAACTAAGTGATCGCTTGAATATTCCATATTCTCCTATTTTAAGAAAATCTAGCTCACACACACCACTCAAAAATATTGAAGAAAAATCAGAAAAACTAGAAATACTGAATAATTCCATCACAATTGACAATATAGATCTATCCAATAAGAATATTTTAGTAATCGATGATTTATTTGATAGCGGAGCAACATTGGAAATATCAACTGAAAAATTGTTTTCAAAAAATGCTAGATCTGTAATTGTTTTAGCAATGACAAAGACTAGAGGATAAAAATGCGCACTATTTTCTTTTCTGGTTCACGCAGCATTTCACGACTAAATCCACAAATACGAGAAAGAATTAACAATATTCTTAGCAATAATTTTGATATTGTTATTGGAGATGCTAATGGGGCTGATAAAGCTATCCAAGAATTTCTACAAGAACAAGATTATGCTAATGTGCATATTTACTTTTCTGGCAAAATTTACCGAAATAATGTGGGAAATTGGCAGTTTGTCCAAGTAGACAGCAAAGGAACTGGAAGGGTATTTTATACAGCAAAAGATAAGAAAATGGCAGAAATTGCTGATTATGGCTTTATTTTATGGGATGGTAAGAGTATTGGTTCATTAAATAATATAGCAGAACTTTTACAGCTAAATAAACCTTCTCTTGTATACCATTCTCAAACAAAAGAATTCTTTAAAATTAAATCAAGCGCAGATTTAGAGAATATTTTATCTAACATAGAAGATGATGTTTTAGCTTCAATTTTAGAAAAGGGAAATACTTTTCTTAAAAGCTATGTAACAAAACAACCTTCTTTAATTCAAGAGTAACCACCCATGCCCAAACGTACCGACCTAAAATCCATCCTTATCATCGGCGCCGGCCCTATCGTTATCGGTCAGGCCTGCGAATTTGACTATTCGGGCGCACAGGCCTGCAAAGCCTTGCGTGAAGAAGGCTATAAAGTCATTTTGGTGAATTCCAACCCCGCCACGATTATGACCGACCCCGAAATGGCGGATGTTACCTACATCGAGCCGATTATGTGGCAGACGGTGGAGAAGATTATCGCCAAGGAGCGGCCCGATGCGATTCTGCCCACGATGGGCGGTCAGACCGCGCTGAACTGTGCGCTGGATTTGGCGCGTAACGGCGTGCTGGCGAAATACAATGTCGAGTTAATCGGCGCAACGGAAGACGCGATCGACAAGGCGGAAGACCGCGGCCGCTTTAAAGAAGCGATGGAAAAAATCGGCCTCTCTTGCCCGAAATCTTTTGTCTGCCACACCATGAACGAAGCCTTGGCGGCGCAAGAACAGGTCGGCTTTCCGACGCTGATTCGTCCGTCTTTCACGATGGGCGGTTCGGGCGGCGGCATTGCCTACAATAAGGATGAGTTTTTGGCGATTTGCGAACGCGGTTTCGATGCGTCGCCTACGCATGAGCTGCTGATTGAGCAGTCTGTGCTCGGCTGGAAAGAGTACGAGATGGAAGTGGTGCGCGATAAGGCGGACAACTGCATCATCATCTGTTCGATTGAAAACTTCGACCCGATGGGCGTTCATACGGGCGACTCGATTACGGTTGCGCCGGCGCAAACGCTGACGGACAAGGAATACCAAATCATGCGCAACGCTTCGTTGGCGGTATTGCGCGAAATCGGCGTGGACACGGGCGGCTCGAACGTGCAGTTTGCGGTGAACCCTGAAAACGGCGAGATGATTGTGATCGAGATGAACCCGCGCGTGAGCCGTTCGTCCGCGCTGGCTTCCAAAGCAACGGGCTTCCCGATTGCGAAGGTGGCGGCGAAGCTGGCGGTCGGCTTTACGCTGGACGAGTTGCGCAACGACATCACCGGCGGCCGCACGCCCGCGTCGTTCGAGCCTTCCATCGACTATGTGGTAACCAAAATCCCGCGTTTCGCGTTTGAAAAATTCCCCGCCGCAGACGACCGCCTGACCACGCAGATGAAATCTGTGGGCGAAGTAATGGCGATGGGCCGTACCATTCAGGAAAGCTTCCAAAAAGCCCTGCGCGGTTTGGAAACCGGCTTGTGCGGTTTCAATCCGCGCAGCGAAGACAAAGCGGAAATCCGCCGCGAACTGGCCAACCCCGGCCCCGAACGTATGCTGTTTGTGGCAGACGCGTTCCGCGCGGGCTTCACGCCGGAAGAAATCCACGAGATCTGCGCCATCGACCCTTGGTTCTTGGCGCAAATCGAAGACTTGATGAAGGAAGAAAAATCGGTTTCAGACGGCCAGTTGCAAGATTTGGATTACGCCGCCCTACGCCGTCTGAAACGCAAAGGCTTCTCCGACAAACGTTTGGCACAATTGTTGAACGTAAGCGAAAAAGAAGTTCGCGAACACCGCTACGCGCTGAAGCTGCATCCGGTTTACAAACGCGCCGATACCTGCGCCGCCGAGTTCGCCACCGAAACCGCCTATCTTTACTCCACTTACGAAGAAGAATGCGAATCCCGTCCTTCCGACCGTAAAAAAGTGATGATTCTCGGCGGCGGCCCGAACCGCATCGGTCAGGGCATCGAGTTTGACTACTGCTGCGTTCACGCCGCACTCGCCCTGCGCGAATCGGGCTTTGAAACGATTATGGTCAACTGCAACCCCGAAACCGTGTCCACCGACTTCGACACCAGCGACCGCCTCTATTTCGAGCCGCTGACATTGGAAGACGTGTTGGAAATCGTCCGCACCGAAAACCCGTGGGGCGTGATTGTTCATTACGGCGGTCAAACCCCGCTGAAACTCGCCAACGCATTGGTTGAAAACGGCGTGAACATCATCGGCACATCCGCCGACAGCATCGATGCCGCCGAAGACCGCGAACGCTTCCAAAAAGTGTTGAACGACTTAGGCCTGCGCCAACCGCCCAACCGCATCGCCCACAACGAAGAAGAAGCACTCGTCAAAGCCGAAGAAATCGGTTATCCGCTGGTCGTGCGCCCGTCTTATGTTTTGGGCGGACGCGCGATGCAGATTGTCCACTCCGCCGAAGCCTTGCAAAAATACATGCGCGAAGCCGTGCAGGTTTCCGAAGACAGCCCCGTGCTGCTCGATTTCTTCCTCAACAACGCGATTGAAGTCGATGTGGACTGCGTTTCAGACGGCAAAGATGTGGTTATCGGCGGCATCATGCAGCACGTCGAACAGGCGGGCATCCACTCCGGCGACTCCGGCTGCTCGCTGCCGCCCTACTCCTTAAGCGAAGAAATCCAAGACGAAATCCGCCGCCAAACCAAAGCGATGGCGTACGCGCTGGGCGTGGTCGGACTGATGAACGTGCAGTTTGCCGTGCAGGACGGCGTGGTGTTCGTGTTGGAAGTCAACCCGCGCGCCAGCCGTACCGTCCCCTTTGTCTCCAAAGCCACCGGCGTGCCGCTCGCCAAAGTCGGCGCGCGCTGCATGGCAGGCATTTCCCTGAAAGAACAAGGCGTGGAAAAAGAAGTCGTCCCCGATTTCTATGCCGTTAAAGAAGCCGTGTTCCCATTCATCAAATTCCCGGGCGTGGATACGATTTTGAGTCCGGAAATGCGCTCCACCGGCGAAGTGATGGGCGTGGGCGCAAGTTTCGGCGAAGCCTACTACAAAGCCCAACTCGGCGCGGGCGAACGCCTCAACCCGACCGGCAAAATCTTCCTCTCCGTGCGCGAAGAAGACAAAGAACGCGTCATTAAAACCGCCAAAAACTTCCAAGCCTTAGGCTACGGCATCTGCGCCACGCGCGGCACGGCGCAATACCTGACCGAACACGGGCTGATTGTGCAGGCCATCAACAAAGTCCCCGAAGGCCGCCCGCACATCGGCGACGCGCTGAAAAACGGCGAAATCGCACTGGTCGTAAATACCGTTTCCAGCGATCCGCAATCCGTGTCCGACAGCCACATCATCCGCCAAAGCGCATTGCAGCAACGCGTGCCGCAATACACCACCACCGCCGGCGGCGAAGCGATGAGCGAAGGCGCGAAAAGCCGGGATTATCTGGGTGTGTACAGCGTTCAAGAGCTGCACGGTCGTTTGAAAAACCGCAACTGATGCCTGAATCAGGTTGAACAATGCCGTCTGAAGCCGTTTTGCGGTTTCAGACGGCATTTTGTTGCACATAGCCTTCACTTTCTTTTGACCTTTAAGCACCCTAATTTGGGGCGGTGGATTATCCAACTGCCGGACATCCATAAAAATACCGCCCGAACCACGGTTCAGACGGCATCTGCCTTGCAACGGACAGCAGCAGTTTAAAGCCCGCCCCCTTCGTTCCGCCCCAAAACCATCGCATCTCCGTAGCTGAAGAAACGGTATTCACGTTCAATCGCATGACGGTACACGGCGCGGATATGACCCATACCCGAAAACGCGCCGACCAACATCAGCAGCGTCGATTTCGGCAGATGAAAATTGGTAACCAGCCTGTCGACAACATTAAAACGGTAGCCCGGCGTGATGAAAATATCGGTGTCGCCCTGTCCGTCTTTCAAATATCCCGTTGCGCGCGCGGCAGACTCGAGGGCGCGCATGGAAGTCGTGCCGACCGCCCAGGCTTTGTTCCCCCGGGCTTTTGCCGCCTCAACGGCGGCGACGGTTTCAGACGGCACTTCAAACCATTCGCTGTGCATTTTGTGTTCTTCGATTTTATCGACGCGCACGGGTTGGAATGTCCCCGCACCGACGTGCAGGGTTACTTCTGCGGTTACCGCGCCTTTGTCTTTCAGACGGCGCAAAAGTTCTTCCGTAAAATGCAGGCCCGCCGTCGGCGCGGCGACCGCGCCCTGATATTTGGCATAAACAGTTTGATAACGGCTGTCGTCGTCCGCATCGGCGGCACGTTCGATATAAGGCGGCAGGGGCAGGTGTCCGTTCTGTTCCAAAAGTTCGTAAACGGTTTGACCGCCTTCAAAACGCAGGCAGAACAGTTCGCCCTCACGCCCGACCATCACGGCACGGATACCGCCTTCAAACACCAGCCCCATACCGGGCTTGGGGGACTTGGACGAACGGATGTGCGCCAATGCGGTATGGTTGTCCAACACACGCTCAATCAGGGCTTCGATCCTGCCGCCGCTGTCTTTCTGCCCAAACAGCCGCGCCTTCATGACTTTGGTGTTGTTGAATACCAAAACGTCGCCTGCCTCGACATAATCGGGCAAATCGCCAAACACCCGGTCTTGCAGCGGCATATCGGGCAGCGCGACCAAAAGCCGGCTGCTGCCGCGCACCTCGGGCGGATGCTGGGCAATCAGGTGTTCGGGCAGGGTAAAGTCAAAATCTGAAATATCCATTTTTACACTCTCGTTCGGGCAAGCCGCCATTATACGCACTTTAGCCCTTTTTCAGACGGCATCTTTGCCCGAAAAACCAACAGATTAGAATAAACACTCTTGACTCGGGGCATCTTGTGCGCAAAATCAAACTTCCTGCACATTTCCCCCAAAAACCGCCGTTTTTTGATATTTTACTGGACATTTACCGACAACTTCGGGAAAATGAACACAATTTCACGGTCGTTTCCCACCACAGGAAAACCGTATCCGAACACCATTCCGCCCGGTTTGCGCCGTTGCCGCAAGCCGGCTGTTTTCTGAAAAACCAACGCAACAACCCGCCGGAACACCGGCAGCCTTTAAAGGAACAGAAATGGATTTGCGCAAATTAAAAAAACTGATTGATTTGGTTGAAGAATCGGGTATCGCCGAAATCGAAGTAACCGAAGGCGAGGAAAAAGTCCGCATTACCCGTACCATTGCAGCTGCGGCAGCTCCCGTTTACGCCGCGCCCGTACCTGCCGCCGCGCCGGCCGTAACGCCGGCCGCCCGCGATTTGTCCGACGCTCAAAAATCGCCTATGGTCGGCACGTTCTACCGCGCGCCCGGCCCGAATGCCGCCGCATTTGTCGAAGTCGGTCAACAGGTCAAAGCCGGCGACACGCTGTGCATCATCGAAGCGATGAAGCTGATGAACGAAATCGAAGCCGAAAAATCCGGCACGGTCAAAGAAATTCTGGTCGAAAACGGTACGCCCGTCGAATTCGGCGAACCGCTCTTCATCATCGGATAATCCTGTTTTCAGACGGCATAAACTTCCGATGCCGTCTGAAATGCTTTCCCCCCTTCAGCGTTCCCGCACCCTTTTTTTACGGACGGGTTGCCGGAACCGCAGGAAAGGTCATCATGCTGAAAAAAGTTTTAATCGCCAACCGGGGCGAAATCGCCTTGCGCGTACTCCGTGCCTGCCGCGAAATGGGCATTGCCACCGTTGCCGTGCATTCCGAAGCCGACAAAGGCAGCCTGCACGTCAAACTCGCCGACGAATCCGTGTGCATCGGTCCTGCCGCTTCTGCGCAAAGTTATCTGAACATTCCCGCCATCATTGCCGCCGCCGAAGTAACCTGCGCGGACGCTGTCCACCCGGGCTACGGCTTCCTTGCCGAAAACGCCGATTTCGCCGAACAGGTCGAACAGTCCGGCTTTACCTTCATCGGCCCGAAACCCGACACCATCCGCCTGATGGGCGACAAAGTCTCCGCCAAACACGCGATGATAGCGGCAGGCGTGCCCTGCGTCCCCGGCTCTGACGGCGCATTGCCCGACGATGATGCCGAAATCCTCAAAATCGCCGACAAAGTCGGTTATCCCGTGATTATCAAAGCATCGGGCGGCGGCGGCGGGCGCGGTATGCGCGTGGTCGAGAAAAAAGAAGACCTCCTCCAGTCTGTCGAAATGACCAAGGCTGAAGCGGGCGCGGCGTTCGGCAACCCGATGGTTTATATGGAACGCTACCTGCAACGCCCGCGCCACGTCGAAATCCAAGTGCTTGCCGACGAACACGGCAACGCCGTCTATCTTGCCGAGCGCGACTGTTCGCTGCAACGCCGCCACCAGAAAGTCATCGAGGAAGCACCCGCCCCGTTTATCGATGAAGAGGCACGCAAAAAAATCGGCAAAGCCTGTACCGACGCGTGCAAACGCATCGGCTACCGGGGCGCGGGCACGTTTGAATTTTTATACGAAGACGGCGAATTTTTCTTTATCGAGATGAACACGCGCGTTCAGGTCGAGCATCCGGTTACCGAACTCATTACCGGCGTGGACATCGTCCAAGAGCAACTCCGCATCGCATCCGGCCTGCCGCTGCAATACAAACAGAAAGACATCAAAATCGAAGGCCACGCCTTCGAGTGCCGCATCAATGCCGAAGACCCGTACAACTTCATCCCCAGCCCGGGCCCGATTGAAAGCTGCCACCTGCCCGGCGGCTTCGGCATCCGCGTGGACAGCCACATCTACCAAGGCTACCGCATCCCGCCGTACTACGACAGCCTGATCGGCAAAATCTGCGTACACGGAAAAACGCGTGAACAGGCAATGGCGAAAATGCGCGTCGCACTCGCCGAGCTGGCGGTAACCGGCATCAAAACCAATACGCCGTTGCACCGCGACCTGTTCGCCGATGCGGGTTTCCAAGAAGGCGGAGTGAGCATCCATTACCTGGAGCACTGGCTGGAAGCGCGCAAAACCAAACAGGACAAATAAGCCGCCGCCGATATGCCGTCTGAAGCCGCCCTTCCGCGTTCAGACGGCATTTCCCTTGCCCCGCCGTCTGAAACCGATTTCGATATTTCCAAGAAAGCCCGTTATGCCCTACCAACAAATCACCGTCAACGTCAACGATGCCGTCGCCGAACGCCTCGCCGACGCGCTGATGGAACACGGTGCACTCTCCGCCGCCATCGAAGATGCCTGCGCCGGCACGCAAAACGAACAGGCGATTTTCGGCGAACCCGGTATGCCCACCGAACAAATCTGGCAGCAGAGCAAAGTCATCGCCCTGTTCGGCGAACACGACGAAGCCGCCGCCGTCATCGATGCCGCCGCACAAGAATGCGGGTTAAAAGACTTGGCATACACCGGCGAAACCATCGAAGACCAAGACTGGGTGCGCCTCACGCAATCGCAATTCGACCCCATCCGAATTTCCGACCGCCTGTGGATTACCCCCTCTTGGCACGAAGCCCCCGAAGGCTGCGCCGTCAACCTCCGCCTCGATCCCGGACTCGCCTTCGGCACCGGCAGCCACCCGACCACGCGCCTCTGCCTCAAATGGCTGGATACGCAACTCAAAAACGGCGAAAGCGTCCTCGACTACGGCTGCGGTTCGGGCATCCTGACCATCGCCGCCCTCAAACTCGGTGCAGGTTCCGCCGTCGGCGTGGATATTGACGAACAGGCCGTCCGCTCCGGCAGGGACAACGCCGAACAGAACAACGTCGATGCACAATTCTTCCTGCCCGACAGTCTGCCTCAAGGGCAATTCGACGTAGTTGTCGCCAACATCCTCGCCAACCCTTTGCGTATGCTCGGCGAAATGCTTGCAGCCCGCACCAAACAGGGCGGACGCATCGTGTTGTCCGGTTTGTTGGATGAACAGGCCGAAGAACTCGGCGGCATTTACAGCCAATGGTTCGATCTCGACCCGGCGGAAACTGACGAAGGCTGGGCGCGCTTGAACGGCGTAAAACGCTGAAACGGAAAGGAAACACCGTGCAGGACAAAAACAACCTCTGCTGGCTCGATATGGAAATGACGGGGCTGAATCCCGAAACCGACCGCATTATCGAAGTCGCGATGATTATTACCGACTCGGATTTGAATGTGTTGGCGCAATCCGAAGTTTACGCCATCCACCAAAGCGACGATCTGCTCGACAATATGGACGAGTGGAACACCGCCACACACGGCAGGACGGGGCTGACGCAGCGCGTGCGCGAATCGTCGCATACCGAAGCCGAAGTCGAACAGAAACTGCTGGACTTTATGTCGGAATGGATACCCGGACGCGCCACACCGATGTGCGGCAACTCCATCCACCAAGACCGGCGTTTTATGGTCAAATATATGCCGAAACTGGAAAACTACTTCCACTACCGCAACCTCGACGTTTCCACGCTGAAAGAACTCGCCAAACGCTGGAATCCGCCCATTGCCAAAAGCGTCGTCAAACGCGGTTCGCACAAGGCATTGGACGACATTTTGGAGAGCATCGAAGAAATGCGCCACTACCGCGAACACTTCCTGATTTCCGCCCCGAAAGCCGAAGCGCAATAAGAAACAAACAATGCCGTCTGAAACGCTATTTATATTCAATTAAAAACAAAATAGTACAACACTCGACGTTGAAGGTTTAACCATGGCATACTCTGCGGACTTAAGAAACAAAGCTTTAAACCATAGCGGATTAACAAAAATCAGGACAAGGCGGCGGACCGCAGGCAGTACAAATGGTACGGAACCGATCCGCCCGGTGCTTCATTACCTTAGGGAATCGTTCCCTTTGGGCCGGGGCGGGGCAACGCCGTACCGGTTTTTGTTAATCCGCTATATTACGGACAATGCAAAAACACCGGCCAAACCGCAGCAACGTTTAACTTGTCAAGAAACACGCTTTACCTGCGGATTCGCCTTAAAAAACAAACAGGCAGCCTAAAACATCAAGTTACCGGCCTAAATGCCGCCAAATCGGATAGGCAAAAACCGGCTCGATATGTCGGGCGGCATCCGGATGCCTGTCTGCATGAAATCGCCAAACATTTTGATTGTACGGCAGCCGCCGTTTGCCATGCGCCCAAACAGATGCGGATGGCGCGCAAAAAAAGACCGCCGCTTACAAAGGACAAGACCCGGCCAAAGTAACGCATTATTTGACACGGCCGGCCGGATTTTCCGACTGCCAACGTGTTTGTCCGGATGAAACAGGATTCGACCGCCGCCTGTTCCGCCCCTATGCCCGCAGCCTGAAAGGGCAAATGGCGAAAGCGCGGATAAGTGGGAAAAGATACCGGCGCTTATCTTTGGTGTCCGCACAAGTCGGCAACCGGCCGATTGCTCCGATGGTTTGTCAAAATACGGTGGCCGGGGTCTTTTTTGAAGCGCGGTTTCAGCAATGCCTACTGCCCGCATTGGCTCAAAAATCGGTGATTATTTCAGATAATGCGCGATTTCGCCGTATGGGTGCCTTACGGGGAACGGCGGAAAAATTGGGACATAAGGTATTGCCTCCCGCACCTTGTTCGCCCGAGCCCAACCCGATTGAGAAAGTGTGGGCGAATATTAAGCGGTATCTGCGAACCGTTTTGTCTGATTACGCCCGATTTGACGATGCGCTACTGTCCTATTTTGATTTTAATTGACTATATATTTCAGACGGCATTTTTACAGTAAATTGAAATCAAAAATGTACACGCCCGTCATTCCCGCGCAGGCGGGAATCCGGAAGGTCGGGCTTGCCGTTATTTTCAATCATTACAGAAACTGAAAGGTCCGGATTCCCGCCTGCGCGGAAATGACGAATGACGGCGGTGTGCATTCTTACTTCAATCTGCCAAACAAATCGAACAGAGAAACTCTGTCCGTCAAAACATCATGCAGCCATCGCCTTGAACACTTCAACCGCAACCGCAACCGTTTCGTCAATCAGCTCGGGCGTATGCGCGGCGGAAACGAAACCTGCTTCATAAGCGGACGGGCCGAAGGCAATGCCGCGGTCGAGCATGCCGTGGAAGAAGCGTTTGAAAGCGTCGATATTGGAGCGCGCCATATCGGCATAGTTTCGCGGCACGTGTGCGGCGAAATACAGACCGAACATACCGCCCACGCTGTCGGCGGCAAACTCGATACCGTGCGCTTTGGCGGCGGCAATACCGTTGGCAAGGCGTTGTGTCAAGGCGGTCAGGTTTTCATAGAAGCCTTCGCGCTGGATGATTTCCAGCGTTTTCAAGCCGGCGGCGACGGCAATCGGGTTGCCTGATAATGTACCTGCCTGATACACGCCGCCCAACGGGGAAATACATTCCATGATGTCTTTGCGTCCGCCGAACGCGGCAAGCGGCATACCGCCGCCGATGACTTTGCCCATCGTGGTCAGGTCGGGCGTGATGCCGTGCAGCGACTGCGCGCCGCCGAGCGCGACGCGGAAACCGGTCATCACTTCGTCGTAAATCAACACCGCGCCGTGTTTTTCGGTCAATCCGCGCAAGGCTTTGACAAAGGCTTCGGTCGGGCGGACGAGGTTCATATTGCCGACGAAGGGTTCGACAATCACGCAGGCGATTTCGTCGCCGCTTTGGGCAAAGGCTTCTTCGAGTTGGGCGATGTTGTTGTATTCGAGTACCAAAGTATGTTTGGTAAAGTCGGCAGGCACACCGGCGGAAGAAGGATTGCCGAAGGTAAGCAGACCGCTGCCTGCTTTCACCAACAGGCTGTCGGAATGGCCGTGGTAGCAGCCTTCAAATTTGATGATTTTGTCGCGGCCGGTAAAACCGCGTGCCAGACGGATGGCAGTCATCGTCGCTTCCGTGCCGGAGCTGACGAGGCGCAGCCGTTCGACAGACGGCATAATTTCGGCAATTTGTTCGGCAATGGCGATTTCGCCTTCGGTGGGCGCGCCGAACGACAAACCGCCCAACGCAGCTTCGCGCACGGCTTCGACGACTTCGGGATGCGCGTGTCCGACAATCGCAGGCCCCCAAGAGCCGACATAATCGGTGTAGCGCGTGCCGTTTTCGTCCCAAACATACGCGCCTTCGGCTTTTTTGATGAAGCGCGGCACGCCGCCGACGCTGCCGAATGCGCGCACGGGCGAATTCACGCCGCCGGGGATGATGGCTTTGGCGCGGTCGAATAAAATTTCGTTACGGTTCATATTTATCCTCAAATGCCGTCTGAACGGCAGGTTTCGGGCTTGGAAGCAGAAAGCCCCATTTTATCATTTTTCAGGTTGCGACAAGGATTTGCCCGCTTCTTTGCGGATTACGCCAACCGTATCCCGGATGACGGAACGCTCGTCTTTTTCCTCTTTATATGTGTAAAGCGGTAGTCCCGGACGACTCCCTCCCCGTCGTAATCCACGCACCATTCCCAATGCCGCCGCTCCGATTTCATATAGATGAAATTGGTCGGCAAAAAATTATAAATCGGCAGGCTGACCTCGTGATAGGCATAACAGCCGAAAGGGTTGCGCTTCCCGAAACGTGCCTCTACCTCCGCCCGGGTCGTTTTGCCTTTAACAACCGTTTGTGCGATTCCCTCTTCCGTCTGATATAGTGGATTAACAAAAATCAGGACAAGGCGACGAAGCCGCAGACAGTACAAATAGTACGGCAAGGCGAGGCAACGCTGTACTGGTTTAAATTTAATCCACTATAACGCAGGAACTGATGTTCCCTGTCGCCGAAATTGCTGGTACACGCACACAGCAGCAATGCCGCCCATACACACACCTCCCGTTAAAGCCAAACATTATACAGCCGTTCCGACCGATTAAATTCATATTTTAAAACAATATTTTGCCTCCCAAACCCACATCGTGCTATAATCCGCACCGATTTTCAGACGGCATCGTCGTGCCGTCTGAAATTTTTTCATTCCAACAACCATCAGCCCCGCGATTACGGCTGCCCGAGAAAGACACAAACCATGAAAAAAGTATTTATCCGCACCTTCGGCTGCCAGATGAACGAGTACGACAGCGAAAAAATGCTGTCCGTCCTTGCCGAAGAACACGGCGGCATCGAACAGGTTACCCAAGCCGACGAAGCCGACATCATCTTGTTCAACACCTGTTCCGTGCGCGAAAAAGCACAGGAAAAAGTGTTCTCCGACTTGGGGCGCGTCCGTCCGCTCAAAGAAAAAAACCCCGGCCTCATCATCGGCGTTGCCGGCTGCGTCGCCTCGCAAGAAGGCGAAAACATCATCAAACGCGCGCCTTATGTTGACGTGGTTTTCGGCCCGCAAACGCTGCACCGCCTGCCCAAAATGATTGTGGACAAAGAAACCAGCGGGCTGTCGCAAGTCGATATTTCCTTCCCCGAAATCGAAAAATTCGACCACCTGCCGCCCGCCCGCGTCGAAGGCGGCGCGGCATTTGTGTCGATTATGGAAGGCTGTTCCAAATACTGCTCCTTCTGCGTCGTCCCCTACACGCGCGGCGAAGAATTCTCCCGCCCGCTCAACGACGTATTGACCGAAATCGCCAACCTTGCCCAGCAAGGCGTGAAAGAAATCAACCTCTTGGGACAAAACGTCAATGCCTATCGCGGCGAAATGGACGACGGCGAAATCTGCGACTTCGCCACCCTGCTGCGTATCGTCCACGAAATCCCCGGCATCGAACGTATGCGCTTCACCACCAGCCACCCGCGCGAGTTTACCGACTCGATTATCGAGTGCTACCGCGACCTGCCCAAACTGGTTTCCCACCTGCACCTGCCGATTCAAAGCGGTTCCGACCGCGTATTGAGCGCGATGAAACGCGGCTACACCGCTTTGGAATACAAATCCATCATCCGCAAACTGCGCGCCATCCGTCCTGATTTGTGCCTGAGCAGCGACTTCATCGTCGGTTTCCCCGGCGAGACCGAACGCGAGTTCGAGCAAACCTTGAAACTGGTGAAAGACATTGCCTTCGACTTGAGCTTCGTGTTTATTTACAGCCCGCGCCCCGGCACGCCTGCCGCCAACCTGCCGGACGACACGCCGCACGAAGAAAAAGTGCGCCGCCTCGAAGCCTTGAACGAAGTCATCGAAGCCGAAACCGCCCGCATCAACCAAACCATGATCGGCACGGTTCAACGCTGCCTGGTCGAAGGCATCTCCAAAAAAGACCCCGACCAGCTCCAAGCCCGTACCGCCAACAACCGCGTCGTCAACTTTACCGGCACGCCCGACATGATCAACCAAATGATCGATTTGGAAATCACCGAAGCCTACACCTTTTCCCTGCGCGGCAAAATTGTCGAAGCCTAAAACCCTCACGCCGAAAAATGCCGCCTGAAGCGTTTCAGACGGCATTTTGCCTTGTATCGGCAGACGGCACCGCCGCCGTTATACGGACAAGCGGAATAAATTTCCAAACGCGCAACGGCACACCAAGCACCGCCCGAAAGCCGCCGCCCGAACCCTTCCTGCCGCCTGCGGGGTTTCAATAAAAAAACCGCAGAAACAAACGCCGTTTAAAAACGCCGCCCGATAACGACGGCGCGGTCAAGCGGTTTAATTTGCCGCATCACGGTCCGGCAGCCACTCGCGCACCCGGCGTTCCACCGCTTCGGCACTCAAACCCAAATCGTCCAAAAGTTTTTTCGGATCGCCGTGTTCGGTTACGGTATCGGCAACGCCCAAAAGCAAAACGGGTTTGCAGATGCCGTGTTTCGCCAACACTTCCAAGACCGCGCCGCCTGCGCCGCCCTGTTCGGCGTTTTCTTCAAGGGTAACGATGCGGTCGTGGCTTCGGGCAAGGCGGACAATCAACTCTTCGTCTATCGGTTTGACGAAGCGCATATCGGCGACGGTGGCGTTCAGTTTTTCGGCAACCGCCAATGCGGTGGCGACCATACTGCCGAAGGCAATGAAGGCGGTTTTCTCACCTTCGCGGCGGATAATGCCCTTGCCGATTTCCACGGTTTCCATGCCGTCTGAAACCGGCGCGCCCGTACCCGTGCCGCGCGGATAGCGGACGGCGGCGGGCGCATCCGCCTGATAGCAGGTCGAAAGCAGCAGGCGGCATTCGTTTTCATCGCTCGGCGCGGCAACAATCATGTTCGGCACACAGCGCAAGAAGCTCAAATCGTACAAGCCGGCATGGGTCGGGCCGTCCGCGCCGACGATGCCCGCACGGTCGACGGCAAACAAAACGGGCAGGTTTTGCAGGGCGATGTCGTGCACCAGTTGGTCGTAGGCGCGTTGTAAAAAGGTGGAATAAATCGCCACGACGGGCTTCATGCCTTCGCACGCCAAACCGCCGGCAAAGGTAACGGCGTGCTGCTCGGCGATGCCGACATCGAAATAGCGGTCGGGGAATCGTTGTTCAAACTCCACCAGTCCGCTGCCCTCGCGCATGGCGGGGGTAATCGCAACCAGTCGGGAATCTGCCGCCGCCCGGTCGCACAGCCATTTGCCGAATACTTGGGTATAGGTCGGTTTGGCGGCGGGCTTGGGTTCTTTTTCAGACGGCATTTGCGCCCCGCCTTCTTTAGGCAGGTTGGCGACGGCGTGGTATTTGACGGGGTCGTTTTCGGCGAGTTTGTAGCCGTTGCCCTTTTTGGTGATGACGTGCAGCAACTGAGGGCCTTTGCGGCTGCGCAAGTCTTTCAATACGTCCACCAGATTCTCGACGTTGTGTCCGTCCACGGGGCCGGTGTAGCGGAAGCCGAAATTTTCAAACAGCGACAGCGACTGTTTGGCGTGTTCGGCTTCTTCGGCAAGGGTTTTGATTTTGTGTTCGACTTTTTGGGCAAACTCCATCGCGCCGGGTATTTTGTCTAATACCTTGCCCGTTTGCGCTTTGACGGTACTCAACAGTCCGTGCATATCGCGCACGACGTTGCTGGCAAGATATTTGGGCAACGCGCCGACGTTGGGGGAAATCGACATTTCGTTGTCGTTGAGGACGACCAGCAAATCCACATCCATATCGCCCGCGCAATTCAAGGCTTCAAACGCCTGCCCCGCCGTCATCGCGCCGTCTCCGATGATGGCGACGCTGCGGCGGTCGCCGCCCAAGAGTTTGTCCGTCGCCGCCATGCCCAAAGCCGCGCCGATGGAGGTGGAGGAATGCCCCACGCCGAACGCGTCGTACTCGGACTCGCAACGTTTCGGAAAACCCGCCAAACCGCCGTATTGGCGCATGGTGTGCATCTGGTTTTTCCTGCCTGTCAGGATTTTGTGCGGGTAGCTTTGGTGTCCGACATCCCACACCAGCTTGTCTTCGGGCGTGTCGTACACATAGTGCAGGGCGATGGTCAGTTCGACCGCACCCAGATTGCTGGCGAAATGCCCGCCGGTCTGCCCGACAGATTCCAGCAGAAAGGCGCGCAACTCGCCGGCAAGGCGCGGCAGCTGTTTTTTGTCCAGGCGGCGCAAATCTTGCGGGCTGTCAATCAGGTCGAGTAGGGGGCTTGGGTTCATGGTGTGTCTTTTTTATGTGTCGTCCGGGTGCAACGGTCAATTATATATCAAGAGCGTGCGGCTGACGGCTGATTTTGCCGTACGTCATTCGTCCTGCCGCTTGGCGCGCGGGTGGGCTTCGTCATAGAGGCGGGCGATGTGGTCGAAATCGAGCTTGGTATAAATCTGCGTGGTCGAAAGGCTGCTGTGTCCGAGCAGCTCCTGCACCGCCCTGATGTCGCGCGAAGCCTGCAACAGGTGGCCGGCGTAGCTGTGGCGCATCATATGCGGCGAAACGTGCCTGCCGTCGCCGTATTGCGCCGCCCACGATTCGAGGCGTTTTTGGATTTGGCGTTGGCTCAGGCGCGTGCCGTTCCTGCCGGTAAACAGGGCTTTGCCGTCCGATGCCGTCTGACGCAGCGGCAGATAGTTTTTCAAGGCTTCCACGCTTTTGCCGGTCAGCGGAACCTGACGCTGCTTGCGCCCTTTGCCGGTAACGTGTACCCACGCTTCGTCCAAATATACATCATCTGCATTCAAGCCGTGTATCTCGCTCACGCGCAAACCGCTGCCGTACATCAGCTCGAACAGCGCGTGGTCGCGCACCGCCAGCGGGTCGCCGCCGTCCACGGGCAAATCCAACATCCGGTTCAGCCATTCCTGCGGCAGGGCTTTGGGTACGCGCTCGGGCTGCTTCGGCGGTTTGATGTCGGCGGTCGGGTCGGCGCGCATCAGCCCGCGTTTGACCAGCCAGGCGCAATACTGCCGCCACGCCGACAGCTTGCGCGCCAGCGTCCGACCGTCCAAACCGCGCTGCGACAGCCGCCGCAACGCCGCCGTAAAATCGCGCCGCGACAAGTCCTGCGGCACGCCGCCTGCATCTTCAGACGGCATTTGTGCCAACAGTGCAAACAGTTCTTCCAAATCGCGCCGGTATGCCGCAACCGTGTGCTCCGACTTGCCCTCGCGCACGATGTTTTCCAAATAAGCGTCAAAATACGCCGCAAACCCGTCCAAAACCATAACCGTCCCACACAAATATCAAAAAACCAGTGAAAACATTATCATAAACAACACACCAAAATCCCGAACCGCCCAAAATCCGCCCCATCTGCCCGCCGTTATCGTTAATATAAAATCAATGAGCCGTTTATGGTTTTTTGCCGTAAAAAACATTATAATCCGCCTTATTTACCTATTGCCCAAGGAGACACAAATGGCACTCGTATCCATGCGCCAACTGCTCGACCACGCCGCCGAAAACAGCTACGGCCTGCCCGCGTTCAACGTCAACAACCTCGAACAAATGCGCGCCATTATGGAAGCCGCCGACCAAGTCAACGCGCCCGTCATCGTACAGGCGAGCGCAGGTGCGCGCAAATACGCGGGCGCGCCGTTTTTGCGCCACCTGATTCTGGCGGCAGTCGAAGAATTTCCGCACATCCCCGTCGTGATGCACCAAGACCACGGCGCATCGCCCGACGTGTGCCAACGCTCCATCCAACTGGGCTTCTCCTCCGTGATGATGGACGGCTCTTTGCTCGAAGACGGCAAAACCCCTTCTTCTTACGAATACAACGTCAACGCCACCCGTACCGTCGTCAACTTCTCCCACGCCTGCGGCGTGTCCGTCGAAGGCGAAATCGGCGTATTGGGCAACCTCGAAACCGGCGAAGCAGGCGAAGAAGACGGAGTGGGCGCGGCAGGCAAACTCTCACACGACCAAATGCTCACCAGCGTTGAAGATGCCGTGCGTTTCGTTAAAGATACCGGCGTTGACGCATTGGCGATTGCCGTCGGCACCAGCCACGGCGCATACAAATTCACCCGTCCGCCCACAGGCGACGTATTGCGTATCGACCGCATCAAGGAAATCCACCAAGCCCTGCCCAATACACACATCGTGATGCACGGCTCCAGCTCCGTTCCGCAAGAATGGCTGAAAGTCATCAACGAATACGGCGGCAATATCGGCGAAACCTACGGCGTGCCGGTTGAAGAAATCGTCGAAGGCATCAAACACGGCGTGCGCAAAGTCAACATCGATACCGACCTGCGCCTCGCTTCCACCGGCGCGGTACGCCGCTACCTTGCCGAAAACCCGTCCGACTTTGATCCGCGCAAATACTTGGGCAAAACCATTGAAGCGATGAAGCAAATCTGCCTCGACCGTTATCTTGCGTTCGGTTGCGAAGGTCAGGCAGGCAAAATCAAACCTGTTTCGTTGGAAAAAATGGCAAGCCGTTATGCCAAGGGCGAATTGAACCAAATCGTCAAATAACAGGTTGCCTGTAAACAAAATGCCGTCTGAACGCCGTTCGGACGGCATTTGATTTTTGCTTCTCTGACCTGCCTCATTGATGCAGTATGCAAAAAAAGATACCATAACCAAAACGTTTATATATTATCTATTCTGTGTATGACTAGGAGTAAACCTGTGAACCGAACTACCTTCTGCTGCCTTTCTTTGACCGCCGGCCCTGATTCTGACCGCCTGCAGCAGCGGAGGGGCGGAGGCGGTGGTGTCGCCGCCGACATCGGCACGGGGCTTGCCGATGCATTAACCGCGCCGCTCGACCATAAAGACAAAGGTTTGAAATCCCTAACATTGGAAGCCTCCATTCCCCAAAACGGAACACTGACCCTGTCGGCACAAGGTGCGGAAAAAACTTTCAAAGCCGGCGGCAAAGACAACAGCCTCAACACGGGCAAACTGAAGAACGACAAAATCAGCCGCTTCGACTTCGTGCAAAAAATCGAAGTGGACGGACAAACCATCACACTGGCAAGCGGCGAATTTCAAATATACAAACAGGATCACTCCGCCGTCGTTGCCCTACGGATTGAAAAAATCAACAACCCCGACAAAATCGACAGCCTGATAAACCAACGCTCCTTCCTTGTCAGCGATTTGGGCGGAGAACATACCGCCTTCAACCAACTGCCTGACGGCAAAGCCGAGTATCACGGCAAAGCATTCAGCTCCGACGATGCCGGCGGAAAACTGACCTATACCATAGATTTCGCCGCCAAACAGGGACACGGCAAAATCGAACACCTGAAAACACCCGAGCAGAATGTTGAGCTTGCCTCCGCCGAACTCAAAGCAGATGAAAAATCACACGCCGTCATTTTGGGCGACACGCGCTACGGCGGCGAAGAGAAAGGCACTTACCGCCTCGCCCTTTTCGGCGACCGCGCCCAAGAAATCGCTGGCTCGGCAACCGTGAAGATAGGGGAAAAGGTTCACGAAATCGGCATCGCCGACAAACAGTAGTATTTGAAAAATGCCGTCCGAACACGATAATTTACCGTTCGGACGGCATTTTTGCGCCATACCGCCCTAGGACACGACGGCACGGCAGGCAAGCCGATTTCACTATATAATGCCGTCTGAACCAACGAGAACCACACCATGCAAGCCGATTTCAACCGCCCCGTCCTCGCCGTCGATACCGGAACTTCCTATTTGTCGCTCGCGCTGCGCGCCGACGGCGAAATCCGTCTGTTCCATCAGGAAGTCGGCATCCGCCAGTCCGAACTGATCCTGCCGGAAATCCGCACCCTATTCCGAAATGCGGGCATTACCGCCGCCGATTTGGGGGCGATTGTTTATGCGAAAGGCCCCGGCGCGTTTACCGGACTGCGTATCGGCATCGGCGTGGCGCAAGGTTTGGCAACGCCGTTCGACACGCCTTTAATCGGCATCCCCACGCTCGATGCCGCCGCCTCGCTGCCGCCGCCGCAAAGCTGCATACTCGCCGCTGCGGACGCGCGTATGGGCGAAGTGTTTTATGCGTGGTTCGACACGCTGAACCGCCGCCGTTTGAGCGATTATCAAGTCGGTAGGGCGGCAGACATTGCCCTCCCCGAGGGGTACGTCTTTTCAGACGGCATCGGCAGTGCGTTCGCACTGGAAAACCGTCCGCCCTTCTCAGGCAAACCCGATATGCCGACCGCCGCCGATTTTCTCGCGCTCGCCCTCGGCGGCGGCTATCCCGCAACTGGCGCGGCACACGCCGAACTGCTCTACGTCCGCAACAAAATCGCCCTGACTGCCAAAGAACAGGCGGAACGGAAGGCACGAACATGAACATCCGCCCAGCCTTACCGTCCGACTGCGCCGCACTGGCCGCGCTCGATACCGTCTGCAACCCGTCCGCGTGGACGCAACGCCAATTTGAGTCCGCGCTTGTTTCGCCGTCCGAACAGGTTTTCCTTACGGAAAAAGACGGCAGGATTGCCGCCTTTATCGTTTGGCAGAACCTGCCCGACGAATCCGAACTGCACCTGATTGCCACCGCGCCCGAATGCCGCCGACGGGGCGTTGCGTCCGCCCTGCTCGAATATTGGTACGCACATCTGCCCGAAGGCACGCAACGCCTGCTGCTCGAAGTCCGCGCAGGCAACGCCGCCGCACAGGCACTGTATACCAAACACGGCTTCAGCATTGCGGGCAGGCGGAAAAACTATTACTGCGCCGCCGACGGGCAAACCGAAGATGCCGTCTTAATGGAGAAAATATGTTAAGCGCGCGCTACCTCCACCTGCACGAGGCTTTGGGCTTGGGTCCGATGTGGCTGAAACAGGCCGCCGCCGTCCTGCCGCCCAAAAACACACCCGCAACCCCGGCACAGGCACGTCCCCAAACCGTCCGCGCCGCCACGATCCGCCCTTCCCAACCCCATAACGTTCAGGCGCGGCTCGAAACGATGAAAGCGTTGGAAACCGCCGCCGTACATACGCGCAAACCCGCGCCTGAAACCGAAACGCCCCCGCCCGGCCTTTCAGACGGCATCGCCCCCGTTCCCGCCGCTTCGGGCATTACCAAGCTTGCCGTCGTCAGCCTGTGTCCGCCGATCGAGGATGCGGTTTACGGGCAACTGTTCCACGGCAAAGCGGGCATCCTGCTCGACAACATCCTCAAAGCCGCAGGACTGGATGCCGCCTATGTCCACAAAACCTGTTGGGTGAAAACCGCCGCCGTCGGTAACCCGATGCCGTCTGAACAGGCCGTCGCGGATGCGCTGGGTCAAATCGCCGGGGAACTCGACGGCTGCCGCGCCCCCGCCGTCCTATTCCTCGGACAGGCGTTTGTCAACCTGGAACGGCAGGCGATGATTGAAACTTTGTGCGGCAGCCGTCCCTTCTTCATCATCGACCATCCCGCCCGGCTGTTGCGCCAACCCGAACTCAAAGCCCGAAACTGGCAGGTGTTGAAACAGTTGAAACGCGCCTTGCGGCAAGGCGGCGGCAGTTGAAGCGCGCCGCACGGGGCGGTAGAATCGCAACTGCGTCCCAATATCTGACAGAAAGCACAAAATGACTGATTTCCGCCAAGATTTCCTCAAATTCTCCCTCGCCCAAAATGTTTTGAAATTCGGCGAATTTACCACCAAAGCCGGACGGCGGTCGCCCTATTTCTTCAATGCCGGCCTCTTCAACGACGGCGCGTCCACGCTGCAACTGGCAAAATTCTATGCACAATCCATCATTGAAAGCGGCATCCGATTCGATATGCTGTTCGGCCCCGCCTACAAAGGCATTATTTTGGCGGCGGCAACCGCGATGATGCTGGCGGAAAAAGGCGTGAACGTCCCGTTTGCCTACAACCGCAAAGAAGCCAAAGACCGCGGCGAAGGCGGCGTGTTGGTCGGCGCGCCGCTTAAAGGGCGCGTGCTGATTATCGACGACGTGATTTCCGCCGGCACATCCGTACGCGAATCAATCAAACTGATTGAAGCGGAGGGTGCAACCCCCGCCGGTGTCGCCATCGCGCTCGACCGCATGGAAAAAGGCACGGGTAAATTGTCCGCCGTTCAGGAAGTGGAAAAACAATACGGCCTGCCCGTCGCCCCCATCGCCAGCCTGAACGATTTGTTTATCCTGTTGCAAAACAACCCCGAATTCGGACAGTTCCTCGAACCCGTCCGCACCTACCGCCGGCAGTACGGCGTAGAATAAAGCATATGCCGTCCGAACCACCTGCCGCTTCAGACGGCATCAAACCGACACACACCGAGAAAACATCATGCCCGCCTGTTTCTGTCCGCACTGCAAAACCCGCCTCTGGGTCAAAGAAACCCAGCTCAACGTCGCCCAAGGCTTCGTCGTCTGCCAAAAATGCGAAGGGCTGTTTAAAGCCAAAGACCATCTGGCAAGCACGAAAGAACCTATATTCAACGATTTGCCCGAAGCTGTTTCGGATGTCAAACTCGTCCACCGCATCGGCACGCACGCCATTAGCAAGAAACAGATTTCCCGCGACGAAATCGCCGATATCCTCAACGGCGGTACAACCCTGCACGATACGCCGCCCGCAACCGCCGCTGCCGCACCTGCCGCCGCACCGCAGGTTTCCGTACCGCCCGCCCGTCAGGAAGGGCTCAACTGGACTATTGCAACCCTGTTCGCACTTATCGTCCTCATTATGCAGCTTTCCTACCTCTTCATCCTATGAACGCGCCCGACAGCTTTGTCGCCCACTTCCGCGAAGCCGCCCCCTACATCCGCCAAATGCGCGGCACGACACTGGTCGCCGGCATAGACGGCCGCCTGCTCGAAGGCGGCACCTTAAATAAGCTCGCCGCCGACATCGGGCTGTTGTCGCAACTGGGCATCCGACTCGTCCTCATCCACGGCGCGTACCACTTCCTCGACCGCCTCGCCGCCGCGCAAGGCCGCACGCCGCATTATTGCCGGGGTTTGCGCGTTACCGACGAAACCTCGCTCGGACAGGCGCAGCAGTTTGCCGGCACCGTCCGCAGCCGTTTTGAAGCCGCATTGTGCGGCAGCGTTTCAGGATTCGCGCGCGCGCCTTCCGTCCCGCTCGTATCGGGCAACTTCCTGACCGCCCGTCCGATAGGCGTGATTGACGGAACCGATATGGAATACGCGGGCGTTATCCGCAAAACCGACACCGCCGCCCTCCGTTTCCAACTCGACGCGGGCAATATCGTCTGGATGCCGCCGCTCGGGCATTCCTACGGCGGCAAAACCTTCAATCTCGATATGGTGCAGGCCGCCGCTTCCGTCGCCGTCTCGCTTCAAGCCGAAAAACTCGTTTACCTGACCCTTTCAGACGGCATTTCCCGCCCCGACGGCACGCTCGCCGAAACCCTCTCGGCACAGGAAGCGCAATCGCTGGCGGAACACGCCGCCAGCGAAACCCGACGACTGATTTCGTCCGCCGTTGCCGCGCTCGAAGGCGGCGTGCATCGCGTCCAAATCCTCAACGGGGCCGCCGACGGCAGCCTGCTGCAAGAACTCTTCACCCGCAACGGCATCGGCACGTCCATTGCCAAAGAAGCCTTCGTCTCCATCCGGCAGGCGCACAGCGGCGACATCCCGCACATCGCCGCCCTCATCCGCCCGCTGGAAGAACAGGGCATCCTATTGCACCGCAGCCGCGAATACCTCGAAAACCACATTTCCGAATTTTCCATCCTCGAACACGACGGCAACCTGTACGGCTGTGCCGCACTCAAAACCTTTGCCGAAGCCGATTGCGGCGAAATCGCCTGCCTTGCCGTCTCGCCGCAGGCACAGGACGGCGGCTACGGCGAACGCCTGCTTGCCCACATTATCGATAAGGCGCGCGGCATAGGCATAAGCAGGCTGTTCGCACTGTCCACAAATACCGGCGAATGGTTTGCCGAACGCGGCTTTCAGACGGCATCGGAAGACGAGCTGCCCGAAACGCGGCGCAAAGACTACCGCAGCAACGGACGAAACCCGCATATTCTGGTGCGTCGCCTGCACCGCTGACCGCAACGGAAAGCCGCCGCAGAAATGCCGCCTGAACCCCGTTTCAGACGGCATTTCCCCGATGACAAAGACCTGCCCGACCCTCAAGGACCCCGATGAAATCCTACCCCGACCCCTACCGCCATTTTGAAAACCTCGATTCCGCCGAAACGCAAAACTTCGCTGCTGAAGCGAATGCCGAAACGCGCGCGCGTTTTTTAGAAAACGACAAGGCGCGCGCACTTTCAGACGGCATTTTGAATCAAATGCAGGACACGCGGCAGATTCCGTTTTGTCAGGAACACCGCGCGCGGATGTACCATTTCCATCAGAATGCGGAATATCCGAAGGGCGTGTACCGCATGTGTACGGCGGCGACCTACCGTTCCGGCTATCCCGAGTGGAAAATCCTGTTTTCGGTGGCGGATTTCGATGAGTTGCTCGGCGACGATGTGTATTTGGGCGGCGTGTCGCACTTGGTGGAGCAGCCCAACCGCGCGCTGCTGACTTTGAACAAATCGGGCGGCGATACGGCGTATACGCTGGAAGTGGATTTGGAAGCAGGGGAATTGGTAGAGGGCGGTTTTCACTTTCCGGCAGGCAAAAACCATGTGTCGTGGCGCGATGAAAACAGCGTGTGGGTGTGTCCGGCTTGGGACGAACGCCAGTTGACCGAATCGGGCTATCCGCGCGAAGTGTGGCTGGTGGAACGCGGCAAGAGTTTCGAGGAAAGCCTGCCGGCGTACCAAATCGATAAAGGCGCGATGATGGTAAACGCGTGGCGTTACCTCGATCCGCAGGGTTCGCCGATTGATTTGATTGAAGCGTCGGACGGTTTTTACACCAAGACGTATTTGCAGGTGTCGTCCGAAGGCGGGGCGAAACCGTTGAACCTGCCTAATGATTGCGATGTGGTCGGCTATCTGGCGGGACATCTTTTGCTGACGCTGCGCAAGGACTGGCACCGCGCGAACCAAAGCTATCCGAGTGGCGCGTTGGTGGCGGTGAAACTGAATCGGGGCGAACTCGGGGCGGCGCAGCTTTTGTTTGCGCCCGATGAAACGCAGGCATTGGAAAGCGTGGAAACGACCAAGCGTTTTGTGGTGGCAAGCCTGCTGGAGAATGTACAAGGCCGTCTGAAAGCGTGGCGGTTTGCCGACAGCAAATGGCAGGAAGCCGAGTTGCCGCACCTGCCCTCGGGCGCGTTGGAAATGACCGACCAACCGTGGGGCGGCGACGTGGTTTATCTTGCCGCCAGCGATTTCACCACGCCGCTGACGCTGTTTGCGCTGGATTTGAACGTGATGGAACTGACCGTCATGCGCCTCCAGCCGCAGCAGTTTGTTTCAGACGGCATCGAAGTGCGGCAGTTTTGGGCGGTGTCGTCCGACGGCGAACGCATTCCTTATTTCCACGTCGGCAAAAACGCCGCGCCCGACACGCCGACCTTAGTCTATGCTTACGGAGGTTTCGGCATTCCTGAATTGCCGCATTATCTGGGCAGCGTCGGCAAATATTGGCTGGAAGAGGGCAATGCCTTTGTATTGGCAAACATCCGCGGCGGCGGAGAATTCGGCCCGCGCTGGCATCAGGCGGCGCAGGGAATCAGCAAACACAAAAGCGTTGATGATTTGTTGGCAGTCGTGCGTGATTTGTCCGAACGCGGCATGAGTTCGCCCAAACACATCGGCTTGCAGGGCGGCAGCAACGGCGGCCTGATTACCGCCGCCGCCTTCGTGCGCGAACCGCAAAGCATCGGTGCGCTGGTGTGCGAAGTACCGCTGACCGATATGATCCGTTATCCGCTGCTGTCCGCCGGTTCAAGTTGGACGGACGAATACGGCAATCCGCAGAAATACGAAGCCTGCAAACGCCGGCTGGGCGAATTGTCGCCGTATCACAATCTTTCAGACGGCATCGATTATCCGCCCGCACTCATTACCACCAGCCTCAGCGACGACCGCGTCCATCCCGCCCACGCGCTCAAATTCTACGCCAAACTGCGCGAAACCTCGCCGCAATCTTGGCTCTACTCGCCTGACGGCGGCGGCCATACCGGCAACGGCACCCAACGCGAATCCGCCGACAAACTCGCCTGCGTGTTGCTGTTTTTGAAAGAATTTTTGGGATAAGGGCAGGGGGCGACACTGCCGCCGCGAATGAAAAAAGATCGTCTGAAATTGCTTTTTCAGACGATCTTTTTTAATGGTTGTTTCAAATCAAAATATCTATGCCGTCGGCCCATCAGCACTTTTTCACATCCGAAGGCAAAAATCCGTAATGCCGCCTGAACGCTTCGTTGAACCGTCCCGCGTGGCGGTAGCCGCAAAAGTGCATCGCGGCTTGGATGGTGCTGCCCGATTCGATGAGGGCGAGCGCGTGTTCCAGCCGCAGGCGGCGCAGGCGTCCGGCGACGGTTTCGCCGGTTTGCGCTTTGAAATAGCGTTTCAGGTAGCATTCGTTCAGCCCGACGCGGCGGGCGATTTCGGCGATGGTCAGCGGGCGGGCGAATTCGCTGTTCAAAATATCGGCGGCTTCGTCTATGCGCCGGCGGCGGTAGCCGTTGTCGTGGCGGCGGAAGGTGAAGCGTAATAATCGGGCGGAGAGTTCCAGCGCGTCGGCTTCGTCGGCGAGCAGGCCGAAGCCGTCCGATTCGAACGGGCGTTGCAGCAGGGGGCAGGCCGCCGCCGTCAGTGTCCCCGCGTTTTGCGCCAGCCGTTGCAGGGCGAATCGGCCTATCGTTTGCGGCGAAAACAGGCGTTCGTCCAGTAAACCTTCGTCGTGCCAGCGGCGCAGTTTTTCCAGCCAAAAATCCAAATGCAGCGCACACATGCCGCCGCTGTCTGGCAGCAGGGTTTCGGATACGTCCGCCAGTTCGCCGCGTACCAGCCAGATTTCGCCGGCAGACGGGCGGTATTCCCTGCCGCCCATTTGTAACCGGTTCTGCCCCGATACCATGACGAACAAGGCGCAGTTGTGGCTGAAATTGTGGATTTCGGTGGGAAACGCACCCGTTCCGCCGCCGCGCATCCGTGATAAGGTGATGCCCGAGTCGAAGCGGTTGATGCACATTTTCAGATGCAAACCGGGCTGTTTTGCCTGCGCAATGAGTGCGCTGTCGGAACAGCCGTCCAACGCCCAGCCGGATTTATCGGAGCGGACATAGGTTTGGTACTGGCGGTAGATGGCGGCGGTGTTCATGATTGGATAGGAACGAGTTGTCTAACAAATGAATTAAATAGGAATTATTACCAATAATCAAGCGCAGGGATTGGTTGGAACGGAAAAGGTCGTCTGAAAGGGTGTTTCAGACGACCTTTTCCGTTTCGGGAATTTGTTTTGCCGTATCGGGAATTTTGCGTTTTGCGGCGTGGTTTCTGCAGGTTGTTTGCTTAATAATAAACATTCTTATTCGTATGCAAAGGAACCGCACACCGTGAAACCGCGTTTTTATTGGGCAGCCTGCGCCGTCCTGCCGGCCGCCTGTTCGCCCGAACCTGCCGCCGAAAAAACTGTATCCGCCGCATCCCAAGCCGCATCCACACCTGTCGCCACGCTGACCGTGCCGACCGCGCGGGGCGATGCCGTTGTGCCGAAGAATCCCGAACGCGTCGCCGTGTACGACTGGGCGGCGTTGGATACGCTGACCGAGCCGGGCGTGAATGTGGGCGCAACCACCGCGCCGGTGCGCGTGGACTATTTGCAGCCTGCATTTGACAAGGCGGCAACGGTGGGGACGCTGTTTGAGCCCGATTGCGAATCCCTGCACCGCCACAATCCGCAGTTTGTCATTACCGGCGGGCCGGGTGCGGAAGCGTATGAACAGTTGGCGAAAAACGCGACCACCATAGATTTGACGGTGGACAACGGCAATATCCGCACCAGCGGCGAGAAGCAGATGGAGACCCTGTCGCGGATTTTCGGTAAGGAAGCGCGCGTGGCGGAATTGAATGCGCAGATTGACGCGCTGTTCGCCCAAAAGCGCGAAGCCGCCAAAGGCAAAGGACGCGGGCTGGTGCTGTCGGTTACAGGCAACAAGGTGTCCGCCTTCGGCACGCAATCGCGGTTGGCAAGTTGGATACACGGCGACATCGGCCTGCCGCCCGTGGACGAATCTTTACGCAACGAAGGGCACGGGCAGCCCGTTTCCTTCGAATACATCAAAGAGAAAAACCCCGGCTGGATTTTCATCATCGACCGCACCGCCGCCATCGGGCAGGAAGGGCCGGCTGCCGTGGAAGTGTTGGATAACGCGCTGGTATGCGGCACGAACGCTTGGAAGCGCAAGCAAATCATCGTCATGCCTGCCGCGAACTACATTGTCGCGGGCGGCGCGCGGCAGTTGATACAGGCGGCGGAACAGTTGAAGGCGGCGTTTGAAAAGGCAGAACCCGTTGCGGCGCAGTAGTTTTATTCAAAACAAACCACAAGGAGAACCCCATGCAAAACGAAACCATCAACCTGAAACAGCACCTTGCCGCCATCAAAGAATACTGGCAGCCCGAAATCATCAACCGCCACGGGTTCCAATTCCGCCTGGTCAAACTTTTGGGCGATTACGGCTGGCACACGCACGGATACAGCGACAAAGTGCTGTTTGCCGTGGAGGGCGACATGGCGGTGGACTTCGCCGACGGCGGCAACATGACGATACGCGAGGGCGAGATGGCGGTCGTGCCGAAGTCGGTGTCGCACCGCCCGCGTTCGGAAAACGGCTGCTCGGTGGTGCTGATTGATCTGCCCGACCCGTCCGAGGCCGCCTGAAAACGAAGTTTCCGAAGGAAGCTGAGTTTCTGCGAAGCTAAAAGCAGCCTACACCTTCAATATGCCAAAAGCATAGAGGATTAACAAAAATCAGGACAAGGCGGCGGGCCGCAGGCAGTACAAATGGTACGGAACCGGTTCGCCCGGTGCTTGGGCGCCTTAGGGAATCGTTCCCTTTGAGCCGGGGCGGGACAACGCCGTACCGGTTTAAAGTTAATCCGCTATACAACCCCACCGCACACCAACACACAAAGGAAACCCCATGACACGCTTCAAATACTCCCTGCTTTTTGCCGCCCTGCTACCCGTGTACGCGCAGGCCGATGTTTCTGTTTCAGACGACCCCAAACCGCAGGAAAGCACCGAATTGCCGACCATCACCGTTACCGCCGACCGCACCGCGAGTTCCAACGACGGCTACACCGTTTCCGGCACGCACACCCCGTTCGGGCTGCCCATGACCCTGCGCGAAATCCCGCAGAGCGTCAGCGTCATCACATCGCAACAAATGCGCGACCAAAACATCAAAACGCTCGACCGCGCCCTGTTGCAGGCGACCGGCACCAGCCGCCAGATTTACGGCTCCGACCGCGCGGGCTACAACTACCTGTTCGCGCGCGGCAGCCGCATCGCCAACTACCAAATCAACGGCATCCCCGTTGCCGACGCGCTGGCCGATACGGGCAATGCCAACACCGCCGCCTATGAGCGCGTAGAAGTCGTGCGCGGCGTGGCGGGGCTGCCGGACGGCACGGGCGAGCCTTCTGCCACCGTCAATCTGGTACGCAAACACCCGACCCGCAAGCCATTGTTTGAAGTCCGCGCCGAAGCCGGCAACCGCAAACATTTCGGGCTGGGCGCGGACGTATCGGGCAGCCTGAACGCCGAAGGCACGCTGCGCGGCCGCCTGGTTTCCACCTTCGGACGCGGCGACTCGTGGCGGCAGCTCGAACGCAGCCGCGATGCCGAACTCTACGGCATTTTGGAATACGACATCGCACCGCAAACCCGCGTCCACGCAGGCATGGACTACCAGCAGGCGAAAGAAACCGCAGACGCGCCGCTCAGCTACGCCGTGTACGACAGCCAAGGTTATGCCACCGCCTTCGGCCCAAAAGACAACCCCGCCACAAATTGGTCGAACAGCCGCAACCGTGCGCTCAACCTGTTCGCCGGCATAGAACACCGCTTCAACCAAGACTGGAAACTCAAAGCCGAATACGACTACACCCGTAGCCGCTTCCGCCAGCCCTACGGTGTGGCAGGCGTACTTTCCATCGACCACAGCACTGCCGCCACCGACCTGATTCCCGGTTATTGGCACGCCGATCCGCGCACCCACAGCGCCAGCATGTCATTGACCGGCAAATACCGCCTGTTCGGCCGCGAGCACGATTTAATCGCGGGTATCAACGGCTACAAATACGCCAGCAACAAATACGGCGAACGCAGCATCATTCCCAACGCCATTCCCAACGCCTACGAATTTTCCCGCACGGGCGCCTATCCGCAGCCATCATCGTTTGCCCAAACCATCCCGCAATACGACACCAGGCGGCAAATCGGCGGCTATCTCGCCACCCGTTTCCGCGCCGCCGACAACCTTTCGCTGATACTCGGCGGCAGATACAGCCGCTACCGCGCAGGCAGCTACAACAGCCGCACACAAGGCATGACCTATGTGTCCGCCAACCGTTTCACCCCCTACACAGGCATCGTGTTCGATCTGACCGGCAACCTGTCGCTTTACGGCTCGTACAGCAGCCTGTTCGTCCCGCAATTGCAAAAAGACGAACACGGCAGCTACCTGAAACCCGTAACCGGCAACAATCTGGAAGCCGACATCAAAGGCGAATGGCTTGAAGGGCGTCTGAACGCATCCGCCGCCGTGTACCGCGCCCGTAAAAACAACCTCGCCACCGCAGCAGGACGCGACCAGAGCGGCAACACCTACTATCGCGCCGCCAACCAAGCCAAAACCCACGGCTGGGAAATCGAAGTCGGCGGCCGCATCACGCCCGAATGGCAGATACAGGCAGGCTACAGCCAAAGCAAACCCCGCGACCAAGACGGCAGCCGCCTGAACCCCGACAGCGTACCCGAACGCAGCTTCAAACTCTTCACCGCCTACCACTTCGCCCCCGAAGCCCCCAGCGGCCGGACCATCGGTGCGGGTGTGCGCCGGCAGGGCGAAACCCACACCGACCCAGCCGCGCTCCGCATCCCCAATCCCGCCGCCAAAGCCCGCGCCGCCGACAACAGCCGCCAGAAAGCCTACGCCGTCGCCGACATCATGGCGCGTTACCGCTTCAATCCGCGCACCGAACTGTCGCTGAACGTGGACAACCTGTTCAACAAACACTACCGCACCCAGCCCGACCGCCACAGCCACGGCGCACTGCGGACAGTGAACGCGGCGTTTACCTATCGGTTTAAATAAGGTCGTCTGAAAACGGAGTTTCTGCGAAGCTAAAAGCAGCCTGCACATTGAAAATGCCGCCCAAGCAAACCTGCAGTTTGCCGCCCTCTCCCTAGCCTTCTCCCACGGGGCGAGGGAATTGGGGTGCAGGCTGCCTTTAAGGTTCAGGCAAATTTTAACTTCGTTGATACTGCGCTTTAGCTTCGCAGAAGCTGCACTTTCAGACGACCTTTATGGAACACCAGAGGTACACGCATTTAAGGAATGCCGTCTGAAGCCGCCTTCAATACCGCGCCATTTCCGCGTCAACCTCAACCGCCCACGCGTCGATGCCGCCCTGAAGGTTGTACAGGTTTTCAAAACCCGCCTCCGCCAAATACATCGCCGTATGCAGGCTGCGGATACCGTGATGGCAATACACCACAAGCGGCACATCGTCCGGCAACTCGTTTTGCCGCAGCGGAATCAGATTCATCGGGATATGCAGCGCATTTGGCAGCGAACAAACCGCCGCTTCTTCATCCGTACGCACGTCCAACAAACAAAACATCCGCCCTTCGTCCATCCACGCCTTCAATGCCGCCGACGGAAGTTGCACAATATCCATCACAAACCCCCCGAAAAAAACCAAGCAAAATGCCGTCTGAAGCCCCAAACCCGCTTTCAGACGGCATCACAATCCGAACATCAAAAATTAAAACTGTCGAAAGGATGGGCATCCTTGTCGTCCAAATGCGCCACCAAAGTATCGAACAGCACCTTCTCTTCAAACACATCGCCCCTGCGCGTAATCAAAAGCGCGCGCTGCACCGGCCTGCGTCCCACAATAACCGCCATACGCCCGCCGTCCTTCAACTGTTCCTTTAACACTTCAGGCACAAGGGTTACCGCGCCGCCGACGTAAACCGCATCAAACGGCGCACCTGCGGAAAGTTCGGTCAACCCGTTATTTTGCACATAATCGATGTTTTCCAAAGACAAGCCGTCCAAAACCGCTTTGGCGCGCTTTTGCCGTTCGGCATCGATGTCGTCCGAAACCACACGGCCAGCCAGTTTTGCCAACAGAGCCGTCGCATAGCCCGAACCCGTGCCGATTTCCAAAACCGTATCGTTTTTCGTCAGCTTCAAGCCCTGCGCCAGCCGCGCCACGACTTTCGGCTCGAGCATCTTATGACCGTTGGCAAGCGGCAGCTCCATATCCGCATACGCCAAACCCTGCAAAGACTCATCCGCGAAAAGCTCGCGCGGAATCTCCTCCAAAGCGTCCAACACGTCAAAATCCAATACATCCCAAGGACGGATCTGCTGTTCGACCATATTGAACCGCGCTTTTTCAAAATCCATTTAGTGCTCCGTCAAATAATTGTTTTATCAATGGCAGGCATTATAAAACCACACTACCGCCGCGCCAACTTCGGCACGCGAAGCCCGCCCGTTTTGCCAGTCTCAAGCCGCCTGACTCGAAGCCTCAAACCGCCTCTCCAAAATCTTCGCCAGTTCGCCCAAATACAAAGCATCTGCCTCATCAAACTGCGCCAAATGTTCGCTGTCCGCGTCCAACACGCCGATACAGCGGCCGTCTGAAAACAGCGGCACGACAATCTCCGAACGCGACAAAGACGAACAGGCAATATGGTCGGGATGCGCGTTCACATCCTTAACAACCACCGTTTCACCCTTCGCCCAAGCCTGACCGCACACCCCGCGCCCGAACGGAATCCGCGTACACGCCAAAGGTCCCTGAAACGGTGCCAAAACCAATTCGTCCGAACGCGTATCGACAAAATAAAAACCCACCCACAACCAGCCGAACGCCTCCTTCAAAACCGCCGCCGTGTTCGCCAAATTCGCCACCCAATCCGCCTCGTCCGCCACCACAGACTCAATCTGCGGCAACACCTCACGATAAAGCGCGGCCTTGTCCGAAGCCGAAAAATGAAGCGCGTGCATCATATCTCCCATATTTGCATACATATCAGGCAGCCATTATAAAACATCCTGCCCGAAACAACATTCCAAACCGCCCCCGCAGCCGCCCGCCCCAAGTTGCGAACCCGCCGCATATCCACTAAACTTCACATTGCAACGCGCCACACGCGGCAGACAGAAAAACACGACACGGAGCAAAAAAGATGTATCGCCAAATCGGAATGTGGGATCAAAAATGGGTCATCGGCAACTGGAAAATGAACGGCCGGCTCCAAAACAACAACGCACTGATGCACCGCTTCCGCATCCTCCCCACCGCCGAACGCGTCCTCATCGGACTCGCCGCCCCGACCGTTTACCTGCTGCAACTGCACAACGCCATGCAAATCGTCTTAAACAACCGCATCCTCACCTGCGCCCAAGACGTGAGCCGCTTCCCCGACAACGGCGCGTACACCGGCGAAGTGTCCGCCGAAATGCTCGCCGACACCGGCACAGACATCGTCCTCATCGGACACTCCGAACGCAGCCTTTATTTCGGCGAAAAAAACGAAATCCAACGCCGCAAAATGGAAAACGTCCTCAACGTCGGACTCATCCCATTATTGTGCGTCGGCGAAAGCCTCGAAGAGCGCGAAACCGGCAAAGAACACGAAGTCATCGCCCATCAGCTTTCCATCCTGCAAGGGCTGGATACCAAAAACATCGCCGTCGCCTACGAACCCGTCTGGGCAATCGGCACAGGCAAAGTCGCCACCGTCGAACAGATTGCCGATATGCACGCATTCATCTACAAAGAAATCTTGTCTTTGTGCGGAAGCGATGTTAAAATCCGCGTCCTTTACGGCGGAAGTGTGAAAGCGGACAACGCGGCCGACATCTTCGCAGTACCTTATGTGGACGGCGCACTCGTCGGCGGCGCGTCATTGTCGTACGACTCCTTTACCGCCATCATCAGTGCCGCACAAAATGCGTAGAAAAATATGGAAGCCTTCAAAACCCTAATTTGGATTATTAATATTATTTCCGCTTTGGCCGTCATCGTGTTAGTATTGCTCCAACACGGCAAAGGCGCGGATGCCGGCGCGACCTTCGGATCGGGAAGCGGCAGCGCGCAAGGCGTATTCGGCTCTGCCGGCAACGCCAACTTCCTCAGCCGCTCGACCGCCGTTGCAGCAACATTTTTCTTCGCAACCTGCATGGCTATGGTGTATATTCACACCCACACGACAAAACACGGTTTGGACTTCAGCAACATACGACAGACTCAGCAAGCACCCAAACCCGTAAGCAATACCGAACCTTCTGCCCCTGTTCCTCAGCAGCAGAAATAACAGTTTTTCAAATGCCGACATGGTGAAATTGGTAGACACGCTATCTTGAGGGGGTAGTGGCCGTAGGCTGTGCGAGTTCAAATCTCGCTGTCGGCACCAACACACAAAAACGCTTAGAAATTCTAGGCGTTTTTTTTCGTTTAATCCTGTCTGATGCCATCAACCAATCCCAATCAATACAAGGATTTCAGGCTGATTGTTATCCTGCCGTCCCCTTCCTGACTGTGCAATCCCGTCCAATCCGCCCTAATTGAACTAACCTGATTTTTTACGGTATCCGAAAAATACCGCAAAAATAAAGCTGAACGACCACCAAATCAGGAATGCCAAGCGGAAAAGAGCTTGCGGGGAATACTGACGAACCGTAGGGAACGAGGGGGAAACCGTCCAAGATGCAGAGCGGTTTTTTTGGGTTTTTGGAAAAAACCTATACTAGGAAGCGATACCCTTAGTTGTTACCTTGTTACCGGGGAAAAGTTAGATAAATAAGTATATGAAATATAGTGAATTAAATTTAAATCGGGACAAGGCGGCGAACCGCAGACAGTACAAATAGTACGGCAAGGCGAGGCAACGCCGTACCGGTTTAAATTTAATTCACTATAAAAATAAGAAAAAGATAAAAAATTGGTAACAAATGCGGTAACAAATGGTAACGAATCGGTAACAACTTTTGGGGTTTTCCGGTTTTTTACCGTCTTGGCAGTGGGAGCGTAGCGGAATGAAAAGCCAAAACGCACGGAACCGCGCCTATTTTGAGCAGGAATGGCGGTTAAACCGGTTGGTTATATTGCGGGGCATAGGAAGACAGCGAAACGCGCTAAAAACGCAATTTGAGCCATTAAAAGCGATTGATTAAAAAATAATCAAATTAGCCGCCGGTGTTTCAGGCGGCATAAACGGAGAAATTGCAGGGTATAAAAAGGCGGCTTGCCGTGTTGCCTGTCTTTGGTATAATCCCCAGTATCACTAAGTAAACGGTTGCACAATGCGGATATTCAAAAACCAATGGATAGTGAAATTTGCCAAGAAGCACAAAATCAGTGATTCAGAGCTGATAGAGGCGGTAGAGCGGGCAGATAACGGGCTGATAGATGCAGATTTGGGCGGCGCGTGATTAAGCAGCGTATAGCAAGGCAAGGGCAAGGCAGAAGCGGCGGTTATCGCAGTCTGATATTTTTCAGGCATGGAGAACGGGCGTTTTTCATGACCGCCTTTGCCAAGAACGACCGCGAAAACATCACTGATAAAGAACTTACAGAATTAAAGAAAACCGCCGCCATCATCTTGGCAATGACAGAAACCGACATAGAGCAAGCCAAGTCAAACGGCACTTTCACGGAGATACAGCCATGAAATATAAAAGCGGGATTTTCGCAGCAATACACGAAACCATGCAGGGATTGCACGACATCGGCGCAATCGACAAAAAGACTATGCGCGGCTTTGACAAGTCCTGCCTGACCGAAATCAAGCCGTTGAGCGGCGGGGACATCAAGGCAATCAGGGAGAAGGAGGCACTATCGCAAGCCGCTTTCGCCATCTATCTCAACGTGGGGAAAAATCACGTTTCGGCTTGGGAGCGGGGCGTTAAAAAGCCCGGCGGCGCAGCGTTTAAGCTGCTGACCATCGTCAAAAACAAGGGCATCGAAGCCATTGCGTAGCCGACTTGGCAAACGGCAAAATCAGCAAGTTCACATATAGACGCGCTGCTGAATATGCCTGCCAAGACAGGCAAGACCGCCGAACTGAATATCAGGGCGTAGCCGCACAAATGCCCGACCGCATCAAACCAAGCCGAAACGGCGGCGGTACAGACGGCATAGCCCGACAGCAAGGCACGGCGCAGACGGGCGCGAAACCCGAAACATCCCCGACCGCGAGGCACGGGGATTTTTTGCGCCCGTTGCAGGGGGGGGATTGGATTTAAGCGGCGCGGGCTTGAAGGCAAAACGGGCGGGGCGCAGAACTGTTTAAATGCCGTCTGAATCTCAAACGATTTCAGACGGCATTTTGAAACAACGGCTCAAATTCTCGATCCCCTTCCCTTAACGCCGACGTTTTTTATTAACGCGCCCCTTATTTCTGACACTTTGCTCATAAACCGGCATAACGGTCGGCAACAACCGTTTTAGATTTTCTATACGGGCATTGTTTACAGCATCAGCATAAGACACCGTACTCTGGAATACCGCCTAAACCCTGCGGATAGTTTTGGATGTGGTATCGACATTGTCGGCAGACTTGTCTAACTCGACCGTTTTCAAATAATCTTTGGCAGATGCTGCATTCAGTGTCGCGGAATCCGCGTATTTTGAACAAAAGGTCGGGCTACTTTATCACAATAGCAGAAAGATGGAAAACGGCGGGGATTGGTGAAAGGTCGTCTGAAATGATATTCAGACGACCTTGAACGGTTGTGTTTTAAATATGGTATTTATTCATTTGTTTCACCATCAGGCAGTCCAAACCACCTTAAGGGAATCGTGTTAAATTGGTAATGGCAGTTAACACTGATAATATAATCTAAAACATCTTTAATATTCCGGTTTTGTAAACCAATCATTCAAAACATAGACATATCCAACCCGCCAACCTAAAGAGTGAACTAACTTTGTATATTGTTTTCTCTTAAAATCGCAAGTTTGTAATTTCTCATCTACTGAACCGGGAGTTTGTTGGAATTTGATCTCAATAATAAATAAGGTATCACGGATGATGATAAATAAGCCATTATCGGGCAGTAATCTTTTAGACAGATGGTCTTTCCAATTAATATTGTATTCCAGTCTTTCCAAAAATCGGTAAAACTCATATTTTTTGAAACAATAAGCCTTCAATTCTCCATTAAACCAAACTTCATAACCCGCATTATCATCTGTTTTTCTTAAGTCGTACCCGGGAATTTCTTCAAACAACTTTCGTAAGTCTGTACGTTCTTCGAATCTGAGTCCTGTTTGTGTCCTTGCACCGCCGATTCCGCCAATAATCATTTTTCTAACCTTTTCTTTGCTAATTCAAAAAATCTTCTTCCAGTTCGCAACCGCAAAATCTCCGACCATGTTTTAAGGCGGCAACGCCTGTTGTGCCGCTGCCCATAAAAGGGTCAAAAATTAAATCTCCGATATTTGAAGCCGATAGTATGCAGCGTTCAAGTAAGGAGAGTGGTTTTTGTGTCGGATGTTTGCCGAATGTTTTTTCGGTTTTATTTGGTGGAGGAAATGTCCAAACACATTTCATCTGTTTGCCATTATTTTGTGCTTTCATCATTTCATAATGAAACGTATGTTTGGCTTTTTTATTTTTCTTTGCCCATAAGATTGTTTCTGTCGAATGGGTAAAGAAACGGCAGGACAAATTAGGGGGAGGATTGGGTTTTTCCCAAGTAATATTGTTCAAAATATGGTAGCCGACGGTTTGCATCAGGTAGCCGATTAAATAGATATTATGAAATGTGCCGCAAACCCAAATTGTGCCGTTTGGTTTTAATAAGGCGTAACACAGTCGGAGCCATTCTTCGTAAAATTCCAAATCTGCCGCCATTCCTTTGGATTTATCCCAGTTGCCCTTATTGACGGAAACCATTTGCCCGTTTTGACAACTGAAACCGTCATTGGAAAGAAAGTAAGGCGGGTCTGCGAAAATCATATCAAAACAGCCGTTTGGATGTTTTTCCAATATCTTCCGCATGACGTTAAGGGAATTTTCGTTGTAGAGGACAAGGTCGTCTGAAACGATTTTTTCAAACGACTTTGATAAATGGCAGCTTCTTCAGCCGGTTTGTCAAAATCAATCATAAATTGCCAATAATTCTCCGACTTTTTTACGACTGCTGCCCTTTGCGGCAATATTGCGTTGTACTTCAACCGTTTTTAGAATGGCAGAAGAATAAATATTTCTCGTAAATTCAGTATCATGATTTGAAATCAAAACGCCTTGGGAGTTGGGTGCAATTTGTCGATTTTTTTGTAAAGTCCGCGACCAATGAATTCGATCATATTTTGATCACGCAAAATTTGCAACTGTTGGCGGATTTTGTCTTTGATATGGTTGTTTTGGGGAAATTGGATGGATAGTTTGTTTTCAAATTCATACATTTGCGACAATGTGAATTCTTCGGTGAGTTGGTCGATACATTTCATAACAGCCAAAAGCCAGTCTTTGCGCTCCGCATTTTGGTTGCGTAAAAACAGGTTGGATTGCCATTTTTTCAGAACGGTTTCGGGTTCGATAATGCGGGAATCGTCTATTAAGAATATTTTTCCGCTTTCAGGCAAAGGGGCGAGATTGATGGAACACATAATGTGGTGCGGTCGGTTTTTAATGCCTTTATTTCTGGGAATAATCATATCCGGCGTGATGAAATGTTTGGGTACAAGCACCAATTGCCGTATGGAGTAATCCGCTTTTTTATATGCAAGAAAGAAAAAGTTGGGGTTGGTATCTGACCGGATGCGCTCCAACATAGTGCGATATGCACCGTCAGGCACGCTGTTGCCTATGGTTTTTTGATTTTTACTCTTTAATTCATATTGCTCGTGGCAATTTGGGCAAAAGAGGTCTGCAACAGGTTTGTTATTGGCAAATCTCTGCATCGGCTTGCTTCCGCAACAGGGGCAATAGCCGTTTTTTTCCAGCCAAGCCTCGCTCATTACACGGATTTTGTGGGTTGCTTTATTTTGTTGCTTTCCCAATTGGGTATCGAAAAATAAATTCATATTTTGGATTTTGAGATTAATTTTTAGTAGATTAACAAAAATCAGGACAAGGAGACGAAGCCGCAGACAGCAGGGCAAGGCGGGGCAACGCCGTACCGGTTTAAAGTTAATCCGCTATATTTGAGGTCTGTCTTGCAGACAACCCAATCTGCCTTAAAAAGGCCGTCTGAAACCCTGTTTCCAAGTTTCAGACGGCCTTTATCCGTATGGCTAAACCTTAAAAGCGGTTTAGACGACGATGTTCACCAGTCTGCCCGGTACGACGATGATTTTCTTCGCAGGCTTGCCTTCCATGAATTTCACTGCGCCTTCGTTGGCGAGTGCGGCGGCTTCGAGGTCGGCTTTGGAGGCGTCGGCGGCGACGGTGATTTTGCCGCGCAGTTTGCCGTTGACTTGAACCATCACTTCGATTTCGGATTTGACCAGGGCGGCTTCGTCGACTGTCGGCCAGCCTGCTTCCCACAGTTTCGCGCCGTTCAATTCGCTCCACAGGGTTTCGCAGATGTGCGGCACGATGGGCCACAACAGGCGTACGGCGGCTTCCAATACTTCTTGGGCGACGGCGCGGCCTTGTTCGCTGCCGGTGTCGGTTTTGTCGTATTGGTTGAGCAGTTCCATCACGGCGGCGATGGCGGTGTTGAACTGCTGGCGGCGGCCGTAGTCGTCGCTGACTTTGGCGGTGGTGGAATGCAGTTTGTGGCGCAGGTCTTTGAGTTCTTTAGACAAACCGTCTTGGTTGCCTGCAAATGCTTTGACCGCGCCGCCTTGCTTCAGGTATTCGTAAACGGTACGCCACAGACGGCGCAGGAAGCGGTGTGCACCTTCGACGCCGCTGTCGCTCCATTCGAGGGACTGTTCGGGCGGTGCGGCGAACATCATGAACAGGCGGGCGGTGTCCGCGCCGTAGGCGTTAATCAGTTCTTGCGGATCGACGCCGTTGTTTTTGGATTTGGACATTTTTTCCGTGCCGCTGATGACGACGGGCAGTCCGTCGGCTTTGAGGACGGCGGAAACGGGGCGGCCTTTGTCATCGAAAGTCAGCTCGACATCGGCGGGGTTGATCCAGTCTTTGCCGCCTTTGTCGTTTTCGCGGTAGTAGGTTTCGCAGACGACCATACCTTGCGTGAGCAGGCGTTCAAACGGTTCGTCAACATTGACCAAACCTTCGTCGCGCATCAGTTTGGTGAAGAAGCGCGCGTACAGGAGGTGCAAAATCGCGTGTTCGATGCCGCCGATGTATTGGTCGACCGCGCCCCAGTATTTCGCGGATTCTGCCGATACCATGCCGTCTGAAAACTTGGGCGACATATAGCGGAAGAAGTACCAGCTCGACTCCATGAAGGTGTCCATGGTGTCGGTTTCGCGTTTCGCCGCGCCGCCGCAGCACGGGCAGGAAGTTTCGTAAAACTCGGGCATTTTTGCCAGCGGCGAACCCATACCGTCGGGTACGACGTTTTCAGGCAGGACGACGGGCAGTTGGTCGGCAGGGACGGGAACGTCTCCGCATTTTTCGCAATGGACGATGGGAATCGGGCAGCCCCAGTAGCGTTGGCGCGAAATGCCCCAGTCGCGCAGGCGGTATTGGGTTTTCGGTTCGCCCGCACCTTGGCTTTGCAGCTTGGCGGCAACGGCATCAAATGCCGTCTGAAAATCCAAGCCGTCCAAGTCGCCGCTGTTGACCAATACGCCGTTTTCTTTGTCGCCGTACCATTCTTGCCATCGGTTTGCGTCGAATGCGTTGTCGCCGACGGCAATGACTTGTTTTTTCGGCAGATTGTATTTGGCGGCAAACTCGAAATCGCGTTCGTCGTGCGCCGGAACAGCCATCACCGCGCCGTCGCCGTAGCCCCACAAGACATAGTTGGCAATCCACACTTCCAGCTTGTCGCCGTTGAGCGGGTTGACGACGTAGCGGCCGGTCGGCACGCCTTTTTTCTCCATCGTCGCCATATCGGCTTCGGCAACCGAACCGGCTTTGCATTCGGCGATAAATGCCTGCAATTCGGGTTTGTCGGCGGCTGCGGCTGTTGCCAGCGGATGTTCGGCGGCAACAGCGACATAAGTCGCACCCATCAGCGTGTCGGGGCGGGTGGTATAAACTTGCAGGAATTTCGCGTAATCGCCTTCCAAACCTTGCTTGCTGTCGTCTGAAACGGCGAAGCGCACGGTCATGCCGCGAGATTTGCCGATCCAGTTGCGCTGCATGGTTTTGACTTGTTCCGGCCAGTGTTCCAGCTTGTCCAAATCGTTGAGCAGCTCTTCGGCGTAATCCGTGATTTTGAAGTAATACATCGGGATTTCGCGTTTTTCGATCAACGCGCCCGAACGCCAGCCGCGTCCGTCGATGACTTGCTCGTTGGCAAGGACGGTTTGGTCGACCGGGTCCCAGTTCACCGTGCCGTTTTTGCGATAGACGATGCCTTTTTCAAACAGCTTGGTAAACAGCCATTGTTCCCAGCGGTAGTATTCGGGTTTGCAGGTGGCGACTTCGCGTTCCCAGTCAACCGCAAAACCCAGGCTTTTGAGCTGGGTTTTCATGTATTCGATGTTGTCGTAGGTCCAAGCGGCGGGGGCGACGTTGTTTTTCATCGCCGCATTTTCCGCCGGCATGCCGAACGCGTCCCAACCCATAGGCTGCATAACGTTGAAGCCGTTTAAAAGTTTGAAGCGGCTCAATACGTCGCCGATGGTGTAGTTGCGTACATGCCCCATATGCAGCTTGCCGCTAGGGTAAGGGAACATCGAAAGGCAATAATATTTGGGTTTGGAAGCGTCTTCGGAGACGTTGGAAATACGGGCGTCGTCCCATTTTTTCTGCGCCGCAGGCTCGATGGCGGCGGGCTGGTAATGTTCTTGCATGGTCATTCTGTTTTTCGCTTGAAAACGTTAGGAATTTAAAGGAGGAATTATAACAGGTTGCCGATGTCGGCGAATCGGCAAATTGCCGGCAGGATGCGTAAATTCGCACGCGCATCATTCCGTATGCCGTACAAATACACCGCGTTTACTGATACGCACGTTTTTTATGCTAATATTACGAACCAAAATCAAACGTTTAAAACTCTCCTGATGCGGCTCTTCCGAACAAAAGGCAGACGGGCATCGGGTAAAAAAGGATTCTGCATATGAAAATCAAACAAATCGTCAAACCGAGCTTGGCAGTATTGGCGGCAGGCATTCTGTCTGCCTGCGCAACCATAAAGCAACGTCAAAGCCGACGGCACGACCGACAATCCGGTTTTCCCGGAACCCTATTCCGTAACGCTCGACAACAAGCGCGGCACATTCCCGACTTATGACGAACTGGATCAGATGCGCCCCGGTCTGACCAAAGACGACATCTACAAAATCCCGGGCCGCCCGCATTACGACGAAGGTATGTACGGCGTGCGCGAATGGGATTACCTGTTCCACTTCCACACCCCGGGCGTGGGTATCGACCCTGAAAACACTTCCGGCGTGGAAGGCGTTACTACCTGCCAATACAAAGTGATTTTCGATAAAGACAAATTTGCCCGCAGCTTCTACTGGAACCCCGTCTTCCCGAAAGATGCCGTCTGCCCGCCGCCCGCACCCAAAGCCGAGCCGCAAGTCATCATCCGCGAAATCGTGCCGGCAAAACCGAAACGTATCCGCCAATAAGCCGCTATGCCGCCCCGCCTGCTTTCAGGGATATTGTGCTGCCTGCTGACGACTGCCCCCGTATTCGCACAGGGGCAGCCGGATGCGGTCAGTGCCTATATTCAAAAGAAAAAAGTCATCGTCGACACATCCAAGGCGGAACTCTGTTTTGCCGACGACCGTCAGTGCCACCCCGTCCTCATCGGCACTGCCACACCCAAGGGGACGTTCGGACTGACGCTGAACAGTACCGACAAGCCCGGTTACGGCGGCGAAGTCATCGGTTTCAAGCAGGAGGGCGATTTTCTTTTCGCCCTGCACCGCGTTTGGAATCAGATACCGTCCGAAAGGCGAAACGAACGCATCGCCTCCCCGTCCGTGTCCGACAGGATTATGACCAACGGCTGCATCAACGTCAGCGATGCGGTGTACGAAAAACTGCGTCATTATTTTGTGTTGGAAGTGATTTGAAACAGACGGATACCGCACGTACCGGTATCCGTTTTCACATTGCCCCGATGCCTGAAACAGACCGTCCGTCACGTCATGCCGCCTGAAACCGGCGCAGATGCCGCCAAGCCTTCAGACGGCATTGTCCGCCCGCTCCGACCGAACAACAACCATCTTTGGGAGAACCTTATGACCGAACAAAACCGCATCCTCTGCCGCGAACTGAGCCTGCTGGCATTCAACCGCCGCGTGTTGGCACAGGCGGAAGACAAAAACGTCCCCCTTTTGGAACGCCTGCGCTTCCTGTGCATCGTGTCGTCCAATCTTGACGAGTTTTTTGAAGTCCGCATGGCGTGGCTCAAGCGTGAAAACAAGCTGCACCCCCGGCGCAGGCCGGACAACGGCAAAACGCCGTCTGAAACCATCGCCGACGTTACCGAAGCGGCGCGCTCCCTGATACGGCACCAGTACGACCTGTTCAACAACGTCCTTCAGCCCGAGTTGGCGCGGGAAAGCATCCATTTTTACCGCCGCCGCAATTGGACGGGCACGCAGAAAAAATGGATCGAAGACTATTTCGACCGCGAACTGCTGCCGATCCTGACCCCCATCGGACTCGACCCTTCCCACCCTTTCCCGCGCCCGCTGAACAAATCGCTCAACTTCGCCGTAGAACTCGACGGCACGGACGCGTTCGGCAGGCCTTCGGGTATGGCGATTGTCCAAGCACCGCGCATCCTGCCGCGCGTTGTTCCCCTGCCGTCCGAACTGTGTGGCGGCGGACACGGCTTCGTCTTCCTGTCGTCCATCCTCCACGCCCACGTCGGCAAACTCTTCCCGGGCATGAACGTCAAAGGCTGCCACCAGTTCCGCCTCACGCGCGACAGCGACTTGACCGTTGACGAAGAAGACGTACAAAACCTCCGCGCCGCCATTCAAAACGAACTGCACGACCGCGAATACGGCGACGGCGTGCGGCTCGAAGTCGCCGACACCTGTCCCGCCTACATCCGCGACTTTCTGCTCGCGCAATTCAGGCTGACCGACGCCGAACTCTATCAGGTCAAAGGCCCGGTCAACCTCGTCCGCCTCAACGCCGTCCCCGACCTAGTCAACCGCCCCGATTTGAAATTTCCGCCGCACACGCCGGGCCGTCTGAAAGCCTTGGGCAAAAACAGCCCGATCTTCGATTTGGTGCGCCAATCGCCCATCCTGCTGCACCACCCCTACCAATCTTTCGATCCCGTGGTCGATATGATACGCGAAGCCGCCGCCGATCCCGCCGTTCTTGCCGTCAAAATGACGATTTACCGCACCGGCACGCGCTCCGAACTCGTCCCCGCCCTGATGAAGGCGGCACTCGCCGGCAAACAAGTAACCGTCGTCGTCGAACTGATGGCGCGTTTTGACGAAGCCAACAACGTCAACTGGGCGAAGCAGCTCGAAGAGGCGGGCGCGCACGTCGTGTACGGCGTGTTCGGCTACAAAGTCCACGCCAAAATGGCACTGGTCATCCGCCGCGAAGACGGCGTGCTCAAGCGTTACGCCCACCTCGGCACGGGCAACTACCACCAAGGCACATCGCGCATCTACACCGACTTCGGCCTCATTACCGCCGACGAACAAATCACCGCCGACGTGAACACATTATTTATGGAAATCACAGGCTTGGGCAAACCCGGGCGGCTGAACAAACTCTACCAAAGTCCGTTTACCCTGCACAAAATGGTTATCGGCCGCATCGCTCGCGAAACCGAACACGCAAAAGCCGGCAAACCGGCGCGGATTACCGCCAAGATGAATTCGCTCATCGAACCGACTGTCATAGAAGCCCTGTATCGGGCAAGCGCGGCAGGCGTGCAAATCGATTTGATTGTGCGCGGTATGTGTACCTTGCGCCCGGGTGTAAAAGGCTTGTCCGAAAACATCCGCGTCCGCTCCATCGTCGGCAGGCAGCTCGAACACGCGCGCGTATATTGTTTCCACAACAACGGCGCGGACGACACCTTTATTTCCAGCGCGGATTGGATGGGGCGCAATTTCTTCCGCCGCATCGAAACCGCCACCCCGATTACCGCGCCCGAACTCAAAAAACGCGTCATCCGCGAAGGTTTGGAAATGGCACTGGCAGACAATACCCACGCGTGGCTGATGCAGCCCGACGGCGGCTATATCCGCGCCGCGCCCGCCGAAGGCGAAAGCGAAGCCGACCTGCAAAACGATTTATGGGATTTGCTCCGAGGCTGACCCGCACAAGCACTTCCCCCATACGCTCCCAACCCCAATCCGCCGCATTCCAGACGGCATTGCCTTTCCGGCAGCCGAACAAAACCCCGAATCCGTCTGCACGGTTCGGGGCATATCTCCAATACGGGCATCGTGTTCCGGAAAACCGTCAAATCCGCATCGGCATCACAATATATTTGAAATTCGGATTGTTCGGCACGGTAAACAGCGTCGAGCGGTTGGCGTCGCCGAAGGCAAGCTGCATATCGTCGGAATGGATGTTGCGCAACACGTCCATCAAATAGCCGATATTGAAACCGACTTCGAGTTCGCCGCCCTGATAGGCGATTTCGATTTCTTCGCGCGCTTCTTCCTGCTCGTTGTTGCTGCACACGACGCTCAACAGGCCGGGTTGCAGGAACAGGCGCGCGCCACGGAATTTTTCGTTGGCAAGAATGGACACACGTTCCAGCGCGCCCAAAAGTTCGGCACGGGACAACACGAAAATCTTGTCGTTGTCCAAAGGAATCACGCGGTTGAAATCGGGGAATTTGCCGTCGATGACCTTGCTGACGATGGTCGTGCCGTTGCATTGGAAACGCACCTGCTTGTCCAGCAGCTCGATTTGAATCGGATCGTCGGGGTTGTTCAACAGTTTGAACAGTTCCAGCACCGTTTTGCGCGGCAAAATCACTTCGGCGCGCGGCAAATCCGCATCAATCGCGCAGGCTGCATAGGCAAGGCGGTGTCCGTCGGTCGCCACAAGGCGCAACTGGCTGCCCTCAACCTGCATCAGCAGACCGTTGAGATAATAGCGGATGTCCTGCACCGCCATGCTGTACTGCACTTGCGACAGCATGGTTTTGAAACGCTCCTGCCCCAGCGAGAAAGTCGCGCTGATGTCCTCGCCGACATTCATCATCGGAAAATCGGCGGCAGGCAGGGTTTGCAGGGCAAAACGCGATTTGCCCGCCTTCAGCGTCAGACGGTTGTCGTCCCAATCCAGCGACACCAGCGCACCGGCAGGCAGCGCGCGCAAAATGTCCTGAAATTTCTTGGCATTGGTAGTGATGCGGAAGTCGCCCGCACCTCCCTCGGGACCCGCGGTGTCGATTTGGATTTCCAAATCGGTTGCCAAGAGTTTGGTCTGACCGCCCCTGCCCTCAATCAGCACATTGGACAGGATGGGCAGGGTGTGTCGGCGTTCGACGATGCCGGTAACGGCTTGCAGCGGCTTGAGCAGGCTGTCGCGCTCGGCTTGTAAAATCAACATTTTCGCTCCTTAAATCGGTTGGATTTCCTACCCTTCGGACGGCATGGTCAATGTCATGCCGTCTGAAAGGCGTGTCCGGTCAGTTTTGAATCAGAATCAGCAGTTTCTCGTAATCCTGCGCCAACTCGGGGTCTTCCTCGCGCAGTTTCGCCACCGCCCTGATGCCGTGCATGACGGTCGTATGGTCGCGTCCGCCGAACGAATCGCCGATAGACGGCAGGCTCAAAGTGGTCAATTCTTTGGTCAGGCTCATAGCAACCTGACGCGGACGGGCAATGTTGCGCGTGCGTTTTTTGCCGAGTACGTCGCTGATTTTGATGCGGTAATATTTCGCCACCGCATCGATGATGATGTCGGCGGTGATGACTTTGTGCTTCTCGGCAATAATGTCCTGCAAAGCGGTACGCGCCAAATCGATGTCGATGACGGGACGGTTCATAAAGCGGCTGCTCGCTCCGACACGGTTGAACGCGCCTTCCAGTTCGCGCACGTTGGAACGGATCAGATTGGCAATGAACAGCGCGGCTTCGTCTTCGATACTGATGCCCGCCGCTTCCGCCTTTTTCTGCAAAATGGCGATACGCATTTCCAATTCGGGCGGCTCGAGTTCCAAAGTCAGCCCCCACGAAAAGCGGGATTTGAGGCGGTCGTCCATACCTTCGATTTTGGCGGGTAAAACATCGCAAGTGAGGATGAGCTGTTTTTTCTCATTGTGAAAATGGTTGTACAGATAGAAAAATTCTTCCATCGTACGGTCTTTTCCTTTGATGAACTGAATATCGTCGATAATCAGCAGGTCGTATTGCTTGTATTGCTGCTTGAACACGTCGTAGGTATTGTTGCGAACCGCCTTCATAAAGCTGCGGATGTAGTCGTCCGAATGCATATAGCGCACTTTGGCATCGGGACGGTTTTTCAACAGCTCGTTGCCGACCGCCTGCACAAGGTGGGTTTTGCCCAAACCCGTGCTGCCGTACAGGAAGAACGGGTTGTAACTCTGCCCCGGGTTTTCCGCAATCGCCTGCGCCGCAGCCGCCGCAAGGCGGTTGCCCTTACCTTCTACCAACGTATCAAACGTGTAATCCGGAGACAGGTTGGTTTGTTCGTAACGCGCTTCTTCCGCATCACGCTGCGCATCCGTCCGCGCTTTGGCAACTGCCGCCGATTCCGGCCGGGAAGCAGGCCCGGCAGCCTGACGCGGCTCGTGCGGCAGGTTTTTCATACGTTCCGCCAAAATATCCGCCGCCGTTTTCGACGCAGCGGGTTTGACAGGCTTTTCAGACGGCAGCTCGTCCAACAGAACCTCCTGCACGGGCATCTCCTCCGACCCCGCGTGCAAGGACGGCTCGGCAGGTTCGACAGCACCTTCAACCGCCGCCATCTCATAACGCACGCCTTCTCCCGGTTTGAATACGAAGGCGGGACGGCCGGCAGCCAACTCTTCCCTCACCGCTTCTATTTTTCCGGCAAACTGGCTCTTGAGCATATTGCAGGCAAACTGGTTCTTGCCGTACACCACCCATACGCCACCCTCCTCACCAACCGTAAGGGGCGCAATCCATTGCGCAAACTGCCCGTGAGGCAACATATCGTGAAGACGGCGGAGGCACAGCGGCCAAAACTCTGCTAATGTCAT